>NZ_JARWMI010000003.1:2500-2425000 GCF_030758035.1 Rhizobium sp. AN68
ACCGGCCTGTGTGGGTGGATTGATCGGTAAGTTGAATATCCTTTTGAAGAAATAAAAGTTTGCATCTTCTGCTAAGGAAGATGCCTGTTCTGAATACATTGTGAAGAGAAGATATGTCTGGAAGCGTCCAGGTGTTTTGGGTTTATGCCTGAAACGTCCGAGACCAATCCTTGTGAAACCATGTGATGGCTTAGTCGGCCGGAATTGGTGGAGGGGTTGGAGGTAGGAAGGATCGCTTGTCCGAGGCATTTTTGTTGTTGGAGCTTTTGCTCCTCTGATGGGAATGCTGGATTGATGTTGCCTGACCGCGCATCACCGGATGATATCTCGAGAAGCTGGTCTTAATGATACGACCTCGAAGTGCACCGGCGTGCCTTCAAAGAGGATTGTATCGAACACGTCGATGTCATCGTTAGTGTTGCGGTTGTAAAAGGTAACCGTAACCGTTGTTCCTCTCTTTATCGTTAGAGATGGAATGGCTTTCGCGGCAGATTGAGTTTTGCCCGGATGGCCCGATTTGGCACCCCTTTGAGCGTAAGCGAGAAGGAAAGGTTCTGCCAAATCCAACAGATGATGAGCATAGACAATGAGAACGAAGAAGTGAATTAAGGGCATTTGGTGGATGCCTTGGCATGCACAGGCGAAGAAGGACGTGATACGCTGCGAAAAGCCGTGGGGAGCTGCGAATAAGCTTTGATCCATGGATCTCCGAATGGGGCAACCCACCTTAAATGCTTGGAAAATCCAGTCTGTTTTATGAACGGCCTGGGTTTCCAAGCATTGTGATAAGGTATCTTACTTTCGAATACATAGGGGTAAGAAGCGAACGCAGGGAACTGAAACATCTAAGTACCTGCAGGAAAGGACATCAACCGAGACTCCGTAAGTAGTGGCGAGCGAACGCGGACCAGGCCAGTGGCAATGATGAATAAAGCGGAACGATTTGGAAAAGTCGGCCATAGAGGGTGATAGCCCCTTACGCGTAGAACAGTCATTGTCCTTGAGTAGGGCGGGGCACGTGAAATCCTGTCTGAACATGGGGAGACCACTCTCCAAGCCTAAGTACTCGTGCATGACCGATAGCGAACAAGTACCGTGAGGGAAAGGTGAAAAGCACCCCGACGAGGGGAGTGAAATAGAACCTGAAACCGGATGCCTACAAACAGTCGGAGCCCGCAAGGGTGACGGCGTACCTTTTGTATAATGGGTCAACGACTTAGTGTAACTAGCAAGCTTAAGCCGGTAGGTGTAGGCGCAGCGAAAGCGAGTCTGAATAGGGCGATTGAGTTAGTTGCATTAGACCCGAAACCGAGTGATCTAGCCATGAGCAGGCTGAAGGTTGGGTAACACCAACTGGAGGGCCGAACCCGTATCTGTTGCAATAGATTGGGATGACTTGTGGCTAGGGGTGAAAGGCCAATCAAACTCGGAAATAGCTGGTTCTCCGCGAAATCTATTTAGGTAGAGCGTCGACCGAATACCCTCGGGGGTAGAGCACTGGATGGGCTATGGGGACTCACCGTCTTACTGATCCTAACCAAACTCCGAATACCGAGGAGTACTAGTCGGCAGACACACGGCGGGTGCTAACGTCCGTCGTGAAAAGGGCAACAACCCTGACCTCCAGCTAAGGTCCCCAAGTCATGGCTAAGTGGGAAAGGATGTGAGGATCCCAAAACAACCAGGATGTTGGCTTAGAAGCAGCCATCATTTAAAGAAAGCGTAACAGCTCACTGGTCTAAATAAGGGTCTTTGCGCCGAAAATGTAACGGGGCTAAAGCCATGCACCGAAGCTGAGGATGTGACAGTTGTAGTGACTGTTGCGTGGTAGCGGAGCGTTCCGTAAGTCTGTGAAGGCGGACCCGTGAGGGCTGCTGGAGATATCGGAAGTGCGAATGTTGACATGAGTAACGATAAAGGGAGTGAGAGACTCCCTCGCCGAAAGACCAAGGGTTCCTGCTTAAAGTTAATCTGAGCAGGGTTAGCCGGCCCCTAAGACGAGGCGGACACGCGTAGTCGATGGGAACCACGTTAATATTCGTGGGCCTGGTGGTAGTGACGGATCTCGTGTGTTGTACATTCTTACTGGATTGAATGTGCGGCGAAGAGGTTCCAGGAAATAGCTCCACCGTATAGACCGTACCCGAAACCGACACAGGTGGTCAGGTAGAGTATACCAAGGCGCTTGAGAGAACTATGTTGAAGGAACTCGGCAAATTGCACGCGTAACTTCGGAAGAAGCGTGACCCCATTTTACGCAAGTATGATGGGGTGGCACAGACCAGGGGGTAGCGACTGTTTATCAAAAACACAGGGCTCTGCGAAGTAGCAATACGACGTATAGGGTCTGACGCCTGCCCGGTGCTGGAAGGTTAAAGGGAGGGGTGCAAGCTCTGAACTGAAGCCCCAGTAAACGGCGGCCGTAACTATAACGGTCCTAAGGTAGCGAAATTCCTTGTCGGGTAAGTTCCGACCTGCACGAATGGCGTAACGACTTCCCCGCTGTCTCCAACATAGACTCAGTGAAATTGAATTCCCCGTGAAGATGCGGGGTTCCTGCGGTCAGACGGAAAGACCCCGTGCACCTTTACTATAGCTTTACACTGGCATTCGCCAAGGCATGTGTAGGATAGGTGGTAGGCTTTGAAGCAGGGACGCCAGTTCTTGTGGAGCCATCCTTGAAATACCACCCTTATCTTCGTGGATGTCTAACCGCGGTCCGTTATCCGGATCCGGGACAGTGTATGGTGGGTAGTTTGGCTGGGGCGGTCGCCTCCGAAAGAGTAACGGAGGCGCGCGATGGTGGGCTCAGACCGGTCGGAAATCGGTCGTCGAGTGCAATGGCATAAGCCCGCCTGACTGCGAGACTGACAAGTCGAGCAGAGACGAAAGTCGGTCATAGTGATCCGGTGGTCCCGTGTGGAAGGGCCATCGCTCAACGGATAAAAGGTACGCCGGGGATAACAGGCTGATGACCCCCAAGAGTCCATATCGACGGGGTTGTTTGGCACCTCGATGTCGACTCATCGCATCCTGGGGCTGGAGCAGGTCCCAAGGGTATGGCTGTTCGCCATTTAAAGCGGTACGTGAGTTGGGTTCAGAACGTCGTGAGACAGTTCGGTCCCTATCTGCCGTGGGTGTAGGAATATTGACAGGATCTGTCCCTAGTACGAGAGGACCGGGATGGACGTATCTCTGGTGGATCTGTTGTCCTGCCAAGGGCATAGCAGAGTAGCTATATACGGAATGGATAACCGCTGAAGGCATCTAAGCGGGAAACCAACCTGAAAACGAGTGTTCCCTATCAGAGCCGTGGAAGACGACCACGTTGATAGGACGGGTGTGGAAGCATGGCAACATGTGAAGCTTACCGTTACTAATAGCTCGATCGACTTCTTCGTTCCCATTGTTCATGCTCATCAAAGATGAGCATCATCTGTTCTGTCCTGACGCGCATAGCGCTCCGGACGGGCCGCGCCACAGGGCGCGACGACCTCTGGTCTGTATGGCAAACATACGGGAAGGTCGCAGAAAGACGTGTTAAATTAAATGAAGCGCAAGCTTCCCAGCTTCTCGAAACAACACTCATGTGAAAACATGAACTGTGTTGCGTTTTGCCGACCTGGTGGTTATCGCGGGGCGGCTGCACCCGTTCCCATTCCGAACACGGCCGTGAAACGCCCCAGCGCCAATGGTACTCCGTCTCAAGACGCGGGAGAGTAGGTCGCTGCCAGGTCTGCAAAACGCAACAAATATCTTCTCAAGCAAACTCTTCGGCCCAGCCGATACAAAGGGCCGCTCAAAGCGGCCTTTTTGCATTGCGTAACATGAAAACATAAGGAAAACGCCTCGTGCGTCCCTTAAAGGAGACAAATCGCCTTCGGCAATTTGCTCCGGCAATATACATCACAGCCTCCCTGTGATGCAGTCGCGATAAATCCCATAGGGATTTACGCTGGTCGCGATAAATCCCATAGGGATTTACGCTGGTAACGCGGGGTGGAGCAGCCCGGTAGCTCGTCAGGCTCATAACCTGAAGGCCGCAGGTTCAAATCCTGCCCCCGCAACCATCTTCACAAAAACCCCGTAGCTTAAGCTGCGGGGTTTTCCTTTTGCGAAATACCTCAAATAACATCCAAACCTATATAAGTTCGCATCGTTCACAATTGGCGCTCTTTTTTCTGCGACTCATTCAGCCTTTCTGCGTTGCGATAGCCCCTGATTTGACCATGATGCGTAAACCGTCCAGCTCATAAGAAAGCCAACGTGACCGCCGATCCCTTGCAGATTCTCAAGACCGTCTATGGCTACGATACGTTTCGTGGACAGCAGGCCGAAATCATCCGGCATGTGATGGCAGGCAACAATGCATTTGTATTGATGCCAACAGGGGGCGGGAAGTCGCTTTGTTACCAGATTCCGGCGCTCGCCCGTCAGGGAATGGGGCTGGTTGTTTCGCCCCTGATCGCGCTGATGGTCGATCAGGTCGCCGCCTTGCGTCAGGCAGGTGTGCGCGCAGAAGCTCTCAACTCCGATCTTTCCCCAGAAGAGCGGCGGGCACTCTGGCAGGATATGCGGGCTGGCAAGGTCGATATTCTCTATGCTGCGCCGGAGACCCTTCTTAAGCCGGATGTTCTGAATGCGCTTCAACCTATCAGCCTGTCGCTGATCGCGATCGACGAAGCCCATTGTCTATCGCAGTGGGGGCACGATTTCCGTCCCCCGTACCGCCAGCTAGACACGTTGATCGAGCGCTTTCCGGATACGCCACGCATGGCGCTGACGGCGACTGCGGACGAGCCAACCCGCGCCGAAATTCTGGGTCATCTCGGGATCAACGGAAGCGACGCCTTCATAGCCGGATTCGATCGGCCAAATATCCGCTATGCGATCATGGAAAAGGATAATCCACGTACACAGCTGAAGCGCTTCCTGACGGGTCGCGAGGACGAAAGCGGCATCGTCTATTGCCTTTCCAAACGCAAGGTCGATGAGACGGCAGCCTGGCTGCGCGAGGAGGGGCGTGATGCGCTGCCCTATCACGCCGGCATGGACAAGGCCGCCCGCGAGGCGAACCAGACCCACTTCCAGCATGGTGAAGCGGTCATCATGGTTGCAACCGTGGCTTTCGGTATGGGCATCGACAAACCGGATGTGCGCTTCGTCGTGCATATCGATCTGCCCAGCAGCATCGAAGCCTATTATCAGGAAACCGGCCGTGCCGGCCGTGATGGTCTGCCGTCCGACGTGCTTATGCTTTACGGTTATGAAGACATCGCATTGCGCAACCGCTTTATCGAAGAGTCGGATGCGGGCGACCAGCGCAAAAACATGGAGCGCCGGAAGCTCGATGCGTTGCTTGGCCTCGCGGAAACCGCCGGTTGCCGTCGGCGGGTGCTTTTGTCTTATTTCGGCGACCATTGCGAGCCCTGCGGCAATTGCGACACCTGTGCGGAACCGCCGGACCTGTTTGATGGTGCCATTGCCGCGCAAAAGTTGCTGTCCTGCATTTACCGCACGGGAGAACGTTTCGGCCAGGCCTATGTCATCCGCGTATTGCTGGGCATGGAAGATGAACGGATATCGAGCTTTGGTCACGATCGGATCACGACCTACGGCATCGGCAAAGAGCACGACAATCGCACCTGGCGGGCCATCCTGCGCCAGATGGTTGCGCTGCGCCTGATCGAGGTTGATCTGGCCGGTCACGGGGGATTGTCCATTTCCGAAGAAGGGAGGCGGTTCCTGCGCGAAAAGCCGTCCCTGATGTTGAGGATACCGTCCGCTCCCCGTTCGGCGCGACAACAGGCGACTCGCAAGCCCGCCGCCACTGTTTTACCGGAGGCCGATCGCAGCCTCTTTGAGGCGCTGCGTGCGAAGCGCATGGAAATTGCCCGCGCACAGAACGTTCCGCCCTATGTGATTTTTCACGACAAGACGCTCATTGAGCTTGCGGCAGCAAGACCGGCTTCTGTGGGAGAAATGGCGCGGATACCCGGAGTGGGAGACACAAAGCTGGAACGATACGGCCCTGCTTTTCTGGCGGCTATCATGGAACATGCCGCCAGCGAGTGACCATTTGAATCCGGCAAAGAGTCCCGCCAGGAAATTTCGGCAGGGCCTGAAACCTCAACCTGTCGTGTCCTTGAACAGAACATTCTGGTCGATGAGATAACGGGAAAACAGGGGCAGGCTCGCTCCCCCGATAGCCCGGGCCTGGCTGCCGACTGCTCCCTCAATGATTTCCGGCAGCGTAACACCCTGAAGATCGTGATGTTTGAGGGCAAGACGGGTGGCGGAGACTATTCTTGCTCTGACCCAATCCGGAAAACCGCCGTCGATGATGACGCTGGAAAAATCGATGATGGAGGCTGCAGCGATGACGGCTTGCGCAAGGGCCGCGGCCGTTTTTCCAATCCAGTTTTCCAGCGGCTCTCCGAAATCGATCCATTCATCCGGCGAGAACCACAGGGGACGTGGATCGATGCCGCGTTCGCGCAACATGTTTTCCAGAACGAAGATGGAGGCGATTTTCAGAAGCTGGACCGTGTTGCCGTCCTGCCCCTGGACCGGCAAGGGGCCGATTGCACCGGCGGTGCCCGTCTTTCCGGAAAACAGTGCGGAGTTTAAAACGACACCGCCACCGATGAAGGATCCGATGAAGATATAGAGAAAATCGGGGTAGTTCTGGCCTGCACCAAAAACCAGTTCTGCACCGCAGGCACTGGTCGCATCGTTCTGCAGGAAAACCGGATAGCTGACGCCATCCGCAATTTCGGAACGGATATCGACGTCGCGCCAGCGCTCCATCTCATTCTGCGGCGCGCCCACCTCCTGCGCCCAGTTCCACAATTCGAACGGCGCGGCAATGCCGACACCGGCAATTTTTTGCCGTTCGGCCGGAGAGAGCTTGGATTCGAGTTCCGTGATACCCTCGATGACGAATGGCAAAATCCATTCCGGCATAGGATAGGGGTAAGTTCTGCGGAGCTTCAGCTTGATCCGGCCGACGAAATCCATCAGCACCAGATCGACGCTGCGACGGCCGATTTTTACGCCAAACGAGAAGACGGCATCGGGATTGAGGCGCATCGGCGTCGAAGGCTGCCCGACTTTGCCGCGCAGTCTTTCGCCACGAATAAGAAGACCGTCACTTTCGAGCGAGCGCATGATGACCGAGACAGTCTGCGCCGAGAGACCGCAAAGCCTGGATATTTCGGCTTTCGACAAGCCGCCGTGGCGGCGAACCAGCGACAGCACAAGCCGCTCGTTATAAGCACGCACCCCAATCTGGTTGGCGCCGCCGCTCATATCCATGTTGGTGGACGGCGCGGGCGGCGCCGTCTCGACAGATTGTCTCATAGTTTCATCCTCCCGCCCGCCATATCCGCCGCGACCGATACATGCAGGCTTTATGGCAATCTTGCTATCGCAACGTTAAACGACGCGGCGATATTCCTCCCTGCCGCTTGTTAGAATGCCATACGGAATTAATAATTCAATCGGATTTATTTATTGACAGCCGTTTCCTTTGGTGGTTCCATCTGTGTCAACGGTCGCTGTTCTCGGAGGAGACGAGATCGTCGGGTAACCGTCACGGTACTCAAACATTCAATGGGAGGATTACAATGAAGACGACTGTTTCCGCTCTTCTGGGCGCGCTTGCGCTCGGCGTTTCTTTCGCGTCCGTCGCGTCCGCCGCCGATACTTCGGTTTGTCTTATTACCAAAACCGACACCAATCCCTTTTTCGTCAAGATGAAGGAAGGCGCTACCGCCAAGGCTAAAGAACTTGGCGTGACGCTGAAGTCCTATGCCGGCAAGATCGATGGCGATTCCGAAAGCCAGGTGGCCGCGATCGAGACATGCATTGCCGATGGCTCCAAGGGTATCCTGATTACCGCATCGGACACCAAGGGCATCGTTCCGGCCGTGCAGAAGGCGCGCGATGCCGGTCTTCTGGTCATCGCCCTCGATACACCTCTCGAACCCGTTGATGCCGCTGACTCCACTTTCGCTACCGACAATCTTCTGGCCGGCGAGCTGATCGGCAAATGGGCTGCCGGCACCCTCGGCGACAAGGCCAAGGACGCGAAAATCGCCTTCCTCAACCTTACGCCTTCCCAGCCAACCGTTGATGTTTTGCGCAACCAGGGCTTCATGAAGGGCTTCGGCATCGACGTGAAGGACATCAACAAGATTGGTGATGAAGACGACAAGCGTATCGTTGGTCATGATGTTACCAACGGTAACGAAGAAGGCGGCCGCTCTGCGATGGAAAATCTGCTGCAGAAGGATCCGACCATCAACGTCGTTCACACCATCAACGAACCTGCAGCTGCCGGTGCTTACGAAGCGCTGAAAGCCGTCGGACGCGAAAAGGATGTTCTGATCGTTTCCGTCGATGGCGGTTGCCCTGGTGTCAAGAACGTTGCGGAAGGCGTGATCGGCGCGACGTCTCAGCAATACCCGCTGCTGATGGCGGCACTCGGCGTGGAAGCCGTCAAGAAGTTTGCCGACACCGGTGAAAAGCCGAAGCCGACGGCAGGCAAGAACTTCTTCGACACCGGCGTAACGCTGGTAACCGACAAGCCGGTCAAGGGTCTCGATTCGATCGACACCAAGGAAGGCCTGAAGAAGTGCTGGGGCTGATACTACACCGTTGAAATCGGCGGGGGGCAATTTGCCCCCGCCCTTGAACCGGAATGGTTTAAAAGAACGATCTGGGTGATCGGACAGGAACAAACGAGCGCGCCCGGCGTCCGTGGACGTAACTGAGGCACGCTTCTCAACAGTTTGAATCTACGCATTGTCCCCTCCGGAAAATAATCCCGGGTTCGGGGCTGATGCGATGGAGCGATCGGGAGGAAAATCCATGAGCGATCAGCCAGTGCGGGCTCAACCGCATAATGAATTTGAAAAAGTGCTGTCGGGAAGTTCGACCCAGGTCGCTGCTTTCGATACGCAAAACAAGAGTTTGCTTGAAAAATTCCAGCACTTTCTGCATTCCAGCCCGGCGGCCGTACCGCTGATCGTTCTGGTGTTGTCGCTGGCTGTCTTCGGCATGACCCTGGGCGGCAAGTTTTTCTCGGCCTTTTCGCTGACCCTTATCCTTCAGCAGGTGGCAATCGTCGGCATCGTCGGCGCGGCACAGTCGCTGGTCATTCTGACTGCGGGTATCGATCTTTCGGTCGGTGCGATCATGGTTCTGTCCTCCGTCGTCATGGGACAGTTTACGTTCCGCTATGGTTTGCCTGCCGAACTCTCGATTATCTGCGGTCTCGCAGTCGGCGCATTTTGTGGCTTTATCAATGGCGTGCTGGTTTCGCGCATGCGGCTGCCGCCCTTCATCGTTACACTGGGCATGTGGCAGATCGTGTTGGCCACCAATTTCCTCTATTCGGCCAACGAAACGATCCGCTCACAGGATATCGTCCAACAGGCGCCCATTCTCCAGTTTTTCGGCAACAATGTCCGCATCGGCAGCGCCGTCTTCACCTATGGCGTCATTGCGATGGTTCTGCTGGTTGCCCTGCTCTGGTATGTGCTGAACCGCACCGCCTGGGGTCGACATCTCTATGCAGTGGGTGATGATCCCGACGCAGCCGAACTTGCCGGCGTTAACGTCAAGCGCATGCTGACGACTGTCTACACACTTTCCGGGCTTATCTGCGCCTTCGCGGGCTGGGCTCTCATCGGCCGCATCGGCTCGGTATCGCCGACCGCCGGTCAGTTCGCCAACATCGAATCCATCACCGCAGTGGTCATCGGCGGCATATCGCTGTTTGGCGGACGCGGCTCTATCATGGGCATGATCTTCGGCGCGCTGATCGTCGGTGTCTTCTCTCTCGGCTTGCGACTTATCGGAACAGACCCACAATGGACCTATCTGTTGATCGGCGTCCTTATCATCTTGGCTGTCGCAATCGACCAGTGGATCAGAAAGGTAGCAGGCTGATGGCAAAAGAACCTATCCTCACAGCACGCAATCTCGTTAAACGCTACGGTCGTGTGACTGCGCTCGACAATGCCGATTTTGACCTTTATCCGGGCGAAATCCTCGCCGTCATCGGTGATAACGGTGCTGGAAAATCCTCTCTCATCAAGGCGATTTCCGGTGCGGTGACACCCGATGAAGGGGAGATCAAGCTTGAAGGCAAGCCGGTACAGTTCCGCTCGCCGATCGAGGCGCGCAAGGCTGGTATCGAAACCGTTTATCAGAACCTTGCGCTGTCTCCCGCATTGTCCATAGCCGACAATATGTTTCTCGGCCGTGAAATCCGCAAACCCGGTATTCAGGGAAGCCTGTTCAGGGCACTGGACCGTCCGGCGATGGAAAAGTTTGCCCGTGAGAAACTCTCTGAACTCGGCCTGATGACGATCCAGAACATCAATCAGGCGGTGGAAACCCTCTCCGGCGGCCAGCGCCAGGGTGTTGCGGTGGCGCGTGCAGCCGCCTTCGGCTCCAAGGTCGTCATCCTTGACGAACCGACGGCGGCGCTCGGCGTCAAGGAAAGCCGCCGCGTTCTCGAGCTTATTCTGGATGTGCGCGCGCGAGGGCTACCGATCGTTCTCATCTCGCACAACATGCCGCATGTTTTCGAGGTTGCTGACCGGATTCATATTCATCGGCTGGGCAAGCGTTTATGCGTCATCAATCCGAAGGACTATACCATGTCCGACGCCGTCGCCTTCATGACGGGCGCCAAGGAAGCGCCAAAGGAAACGCTGGCCGCATGACGTTGAAGCTTGAAACGATCGTCGAAGATGTTCTTCGGCGGGCAGAGGATAAATCTCGTTTTATCATTGCCATTGCCGGTCCCCCTGGGGCCGGCAAATCCACGCTGGCGGATGCCCTGTGCGGTGCCCTCGTGGCGCGCGGCGAGGCTGCGGCTGTCCTGCCCATGGACGGCTTCCATATGGATAACGGTATTCTCGAAGAACGGGGGCTCTTGCCGCGAAAAGGCGCACCGGAGACCTTCGACGTGCGCGGCTTTCTTGATATCGTCTCCGCAGTTCGTCAGGGCGGGCAAGAAGTTCTTGTCCCGGTTTTTGACCGCTCCCGCGAAATAGCCATTGCCTCCGCTCGCGCCATCGCGCCAGAAACACGCTTCATCCTTGCCGAAGGCAACTATCTGCTGTTGAGCGAGGCGCCGTGGACGAAGCTTTCCGGCAGCTTCGATCTTACCGTCTTCGTAGGCCCATCCGTTGCGGTGCTCGAGGAACGCCTGCGGGATAGATGGCAGGGCTATGGTCTCGATGCGACCGAGATTCACGCCAAACTGTTCGAAAATGATCTTCCCAACGGAAAGCGGGTGATTGAGAACTCCCGCCCCGCCGATATTCGCATCGATATCTGGGAATAACCCGCCGCTTCCGTCCGTAGGCGGCATCGAGCATTCACCGTTAAGCCTTTGTTGACCATGTGTTGAATCTTTTTGATCCACAGGGTGGGGCTTTCGCATGTCTAATTATTGACGAAAAAAATTCCTCATATACTATATGTGGTGTTCAAGGTTCTTTCGATTCGCAAGCGTCGGGAGCTAAGACGGGAATTCGGTGCGCAACACCATTATGGTGAAGCAATGCCGAAACTGCCCCCGCAACTGTAAGCGGTGAGCATCGTTCCGATTTGAGCCACTGGCGCTAAGTGCTCCGGGAAGGTGGGAATGGATGTTTTGACCCGCAAGTCAGGAGACCTGCCTTGAGCGAAAACGTCCACGGGCGGGGTGTCCGGAAGGAAGGTGTATGACGCAAATGAATTGCGTGCGCCCTTTTCTGCCGCCTCCAGAACAAGCTTCGGGGTGAAGTCATGCCAGTGCATTTTTATAAGTTTCTACGCTCGTCGGCGTAGACAGCGATCTTACGCGGCCTGACCCGCGCGCCTCGCCAGAATGACAGAACCATCGCCACCCGCTTGTGATTGCAGGCGGGCAATGTTGAGCCGTGCGTAAAAGCGGCTTCGAAAGAGGAAACTATGACCGTCACCGTTTACAGCAAGCCCGCCTGCGTCCAGTGCACTGCCACCTATCGTGCGCTTGACCGCATCGGTGTCAGCTACGAGATCGTCGATATCTCCGAAGATGCGGATGCCCTCGATCACGTTCGCGGCCTTGGTTACATGCAGGTTCCCGTGGTCGTTGCCGGCGAACGCCATTGGGCGGGTTTCCGTCCGGACATGATTGGCTCGATCAGCTGAGGAGGCGATGCGATGGGGCTGATCGTCTATTATTCCAGCCGGTCTGAGAACACTCATCGCTTCCTTCAGAAACTGGGGCGACGATTGCTTCGCCTGCCGCTCGGCGCCGAGGAAGACGTTCCTCACGTGTCGGAGCCCTATGTTCTCGTCACCCCCACCTATGGGGGTGGCGGCATGAAAGGAGCTGTACCGAAACCGGTTATCCGGTTTTTGAACGAGCCCTCAAACCGAAATCTCATTCGCGGCGTCATAGCGGCGGGAAATACGAATTTTGGCGCAGCTTTCGCATCCGCCGGAGATATCGTGTCGCGTAAATGCGCGGTGCCGTTTCTCTACCGCTTCGAGCTTCTCGGCACGGAGGAAGATGTCGCCAACGTCAATCATGGATTGGAACGATTTTGGACACGCTGACCTCGAGCGCGGTGCGCAACACGGATGCCAAACAACAAGTAACCGCTGCGCAGAAACACCTGGACGCGGGACTGGACTATCACGCGCTGAACGCGATGCTGAACCTCTACGATGAAAACGGGAAGATCCAGCTCGACAAGGACCGCCTTGCGGCACGGCAATATTTCCTTCAGCACGTCAATCAGAACACGGTGTTTTTCCATAATCTCAGGGAAAAGCTCGATTATCTCGTTACCGAGGGATATTACGAGCAGGAGGTGCTGGACCAGTATTCCTTCAATTTCGTCCGTGACCTCTACGACGAGGCCTATGCCAGAAAGTTCCGTTTTCCGACATTTCTCGGCGCCTTCAAATATTATACGTCCTATACGCTGAAGACCTTCGACGGAAAGCGTTACCTGGAGCGTTATGAGGACCGCGTCTGCATGGTGGCGTTGGCTCTGGCGCGTGGCGACGAGCAGCTTGCCCGCGATCTGATGGATGAAATCATTTCCGGCCGCTTCCAGCCGGCAACCCCGACCTTTCTCAACGCTGGCAAGAAAAGCCGCGGTGAGCTGGTTTCGTGTTTTCTGCTGCGTGTGGAAGACAATATGGAAAGCATCGGCCGGTCCATCAATTCAGCATTGCAGCTTTCCAAGCGTGGCGGTGGCGTAGCACTGTCCCTGACCAATATTCGCGAAGCCGGCGCGCCGATCAAACAGATCGAAAACCAGTCCTCTGGCGTCATTCCTGTCATGAAGCTGCTGGAAGATTCGTTCTCCTACGCCAACCAGCTTGGCGCGCGCCAGGGCGCTGGCGCGGTCTATCTGCATGCCCACCACCCGGACATCATGCGTTTCCTCGATACCAAGCGCGAAAACGCCGACGAAAAAATCCGCATCAAAACCCTTTCGCTCGGCGTGGTGATCCCTGATATCACCTTCGAACTCGCGAGAAACAACGAGGATATGTACCTGTTCTCGCCGTATGATGTTGAGCGGGTCTATGGCGTGCCGTTTACCGAGATTTCCGTCAGCGAAAAATATCAGGAAATGGTCGCCGACAGCCGCATCCGCAAGAAGAAGATAAAGGCACGCGAGTTCTTCCAAGTCATCGCAGAAATCCAGTTCGAAAGCGGTTATCCCTATATCATGTTCGAGGATACGGTGAACCGCGCCAATCCGATCGCCGGCCGTATCAGCATGAGCAATCTTTGCTCGGAAATCCTACAGGTCAGCGAGGCGAGCGAGTTCAACGACGATCTCTCTTACAGCCATATGGGCAAGGATATTTCCTGCAATCTCGGCTCGCTCAACATTGCTTCAGCAATGGATTCGGCTGATTTCGGCAAGACGATCGAAACCTCCATCCGGGCGCTGACGGCCGTTTCTGACATGAGCCACATCTCGTCTGTCCCTTCCGTGGAAAAGGGCAATGATGCGAGCCACGCCATCGGGCTTGGTCAGATGAACCTGCATGGCTATCTGGCGCGCGAGCGCATCTTCTACGGCTCCGAAGAGGGCATCGATTTCACCAATATCTATTTCTACACGGTGACCTATCACGCCATCCGCGCCAGCAATCGCCTCGCCACTGACAGGGGCCAGAGCTTCAAGGGCTTTGAAAACTCCAAATATGCCTCGGGCGACTACTTCGATAAATATACCGACCGGGAATGGCTGCCCGCGACGGAAAAGGTCCGCGACCTTTTTGAGAAAGCTGGCATTTCCATTCCGACACAGGAGGACTGGAAAGCGTTGAAGCAGGCCGTCATGGAGACCGGCCTCTATAACCAGAACCTTCAGGCCGTGCCGCCCACAGGCTCGATCTCCTATATCAACCACTCGACCTCCTCGATCCATCCCATCGTCTCGAAGATTGAAATTCGCAAGGAAGGCAAGATCGGCCGTGTTTATTATCCGGCTTCCTACCTTTCGAACGACAATCTCGAATATTATCAGGATGCCTACGAAATCGGTCCGGAAAAGATCATAGATACCTATGCGGCGGCCACCCAGCATGTCGATCAGGGTCTGTCGCTGACGCTGTTCTTCCGCGATACGGCAACGACGCGCGATATCAACCGGGCGCAGATCTACGCCTGGAAAAAAGGCATCAAGACCATCTACTACATCCGTTTGCGCCAGATGGCGCTGCAAGGCACGCAGGTTCAGGGCTGCGTATCCTGCACGCTCTGAATTGAGGGACAAGACAATGAATATTGCCGTAAAACCCGCGTCCCGTATTCGCGCGGTCAACTGGAACCGCATCGAGGATGACAAGGATCTCGAAGTCTGGAATCGCCTGACATCGAATTTCTGGCTACCGGAAAAGGTGCCGCTCTCCAACGATATCCCGTCCTGGGGAACGCTGAAGCCGGAAGAGCAGACCCTGACGATCCGCGTCTTCACCGGGCTGACATTGCTGGACACGATCCAGAACGGCGTCGGTTCCGTGCGCCTGATGGCGGATTCGGCGACGCCGCACGAGGAGGCGGTGCTTTCCAACATCTCCTTCATGGAGGCGGTCCACGCCCGCTCCTATTCCTCGATCTTCTCGACGCTCTGCTCCACGCCTGACGTCGATGACGCCTATCGCTGGTCGGAGGAGAACGAATTCCTGCAACGCAAATCCGCGCTCATCATGCGCGAATATGATAGCGGAAATCCGTTGAAAATGAAGGTCGCCAGCGTGTTTCTGGAGAGCTTCCTGTTCTATTCCGGCTTCTACCTGCCAATGTTCTGGTCAAGTCGCGCCAAGCTTACCAACACGGCCGATTTGATCCGTCTCATCATTCGCGATGAGGCCGTGCATGGCTATTACATCGGCTACAAGTTCCAGCGCGCGCTCGAACGTCTGGGCGAAGCGGAAAAACAGGAGATCAAGGATTTCGCCTTCGATCTTTTGCTCGAGCTTTACGACAACGAGGCCAAATATACCCAAGACCTCTATGACGGCGTTGGCCTGACGGAGGACGTCAAGCAGTTCCTGCATTACAACGCCAACAAGGCCTTGATGAATCTGGGTTACGAGGCGCTGTTTCCGCCCGAGGCTTGCCGGGTCAATCCTGCGATCCTCTCGGCGCTGTCTCCCAATGCCGACGAGAACCACGACTTCTTCTCCGGCTCCGGCTCTTCTTATGTCATCGGCAAGGCGGTCGCCACAGAAGACGAAGGCTGGGATTTCTGAACCGGTTGTCGCCAAGAACCCGCAAAAGTTATTGCGGGTTCACGACCTGGCTCGCAAGCCGGAAGGGGCTGGATACCGTTGCCCCGATAGCATCGAACACAAAGGCACCCGCGCGGCCTATGCCGTTTTCGCCGTTGCCGTTCCGGCTCGCCTCCAGTTGTGGCACCAGCGACGCGAGTGCCGCATAGCGGTCGTGGTTGAGCGGATCCGATGCCTTGAGCTTGGAGATGTCAACGAACTGAACGCCCTCTTTCAGGGCGGCTTCCTGCACTTGAGGATCGGTCACATCCAGCGCGCCTATGCGGGTGACGTCGGCCCCCAGGATGGAGGAAGCCTTCAGGGCGCGGTCGTCCTTGGAGACGAGAATGGTGAGCGGCGGATTGAGCCTTCCCACCACCTCGATCTGCTTGCGGAAAACATCGGCGTCGATATCCGGCGCGGCCAGCACTACCTGTAGTTTGGAGAGCACATCGTTCCTGCCTTCGAAGCGCAATTGTCGCAGCGCTTCCATGACCAGCCAGCCGCCCATGCTGTGACCGAACACGACAATGCTTTTTTTCGGTGTTTGCCTGGTAAGGTCGGTCAGCACCGTGGCCAGCGCGTCTCGCGAATAGGTCGCTGATTCCTTGTCGGCCACGTAACCGGTGACGCTCGCCTGGGACGGCCAGGAAAAGACCAGCGGCACACCATCCATATTGGCATCGGCTGCCATTTGTGCCGCACGGAACAAGGCTTCCTGATAGCTGTAATTATAGCCATGCACAAAAAGCGCAATCTGCTTGCCGGAGCGGGTGACGTCGCCAAGATCGGAATTGAAACGCGTTTTCGTCAGCATATCGGCTTTGGTGACGACAAAATCCTTGCTCGGGTTCGGCTTACCTTTGGACCATTCGATATTTCCGCTTTTATGGCTGGGAGGAATGGAAATGTCGAAGCGCGCATAATTCAGCTCAGCCGCCCGCCCAGCGCTAAAGCCCTTTTTGGCCTCGTTGTTTTTCTCCCGCGTGCTCGCCACATAGGCTGTCACGATTTTCGTATCGGTGGTCTTGGTGTTTATGGCCTGCAACACATCCGCCCCCGGCCTGCCCGCGCAGGATGAAAGAAGGCTGAGAGCGAGGAGGAGCGAAAAAATCAGGCGCATGGATGGGGTTACCGATAATGAGGGACCACGCATAAATAACCGGCCGCTCAAAAAGTTGCTACTGGAGACTGGATTGCGGTGTGGTTGCATTATGTTCAATGCGGACGACGCATTCCCCACCTTGCTATCCAGCTATGTTCGTTTTAGGCCGTACAGATGACGAATAAGGTGTCGCTTTTACGGCTGAAACTCACGGACTTCCGCAACTATGCGGCGGCGTCGCTCGCGCTGGATGACCGCCACGTGGTGCTGACGGGTGACAACGGTTCCGGCAAGACCAATCTCCTGGAGGCCGTTTCGTTTTTGTCGCCCGGAAGGGGCCTGCGCCGCGCCACCCTGTCCGATGTCACGCGAGTGGGGGCGGAGGCCGCCGGTTTTTCGATTTTTGCGGATGTCGACGGCATGGACGGCGAGGTCGCCATCGGAACCGGGATCGAGGGTGACGGCGAGGTAGTGTCGCGCCGCCTGAGGCTGAACGGGACATCGGTGAAGTCTGTCGATGAATTGACGGATCATCTGCGGGTGCTGTGGCTGACGCCTGCCATGGATGGGCTTTTTACCGGTTCATCCTCGGATCGCCGGCGTTTTCTCGATCGGTTGGTGCTCTCGCTCGATCCCGCGCATGGGCGGCGGGCAAGCGACTTCGAAAAGGCCATGCGCGGCCGCAACCGTCTGCTTTCGGAAGGCCGTTTCGATCCGGTCTGGCTGGACGGTATCGAGAAGCAGATGGCGGAACTCGGCATTTCGATGGCGCTCGCGCGCTATGAAATGTTGGGTCTTTTGAAGAGCCTCATCGAAGGCCGTTCCGGCAATGCTGCCTTCCCTCTGCAGCGCTGGCGCTCTCGGGTTTCATGGACGACACGCTCAACCGGCCGGCTGTCGATCTGGAAGACGAGTATAGGCTTACGCTGCGCGAAGGCCGGTATCGAGACGCGGCGGCAGGCCGCACGCTTGATGGACCGCACCGTGTCGATCTGTTCGTGCGCCATGCGGAAAAGAACATGGAGGCAGAGCGTTGCTCGACCGGAGAACAGAAGGCGCTGCTGGTGGGATTGGTGCTTGCGCATGCCCAGCTCACCGCCAACTTGACCGGCCATGCGCCGGTTCTGCTGCTCGACGAAATTGCCGCGCATCTGGATGAGGGCAGGCGGGCGGCTCTGTTCGATCTCATTCACGCGCTCGGTGGTCAGAGTTTCATGACCGGAACGGATGCGGCAATGTTCTCCGCCCTTGGCAACAGGGCGCAATTCTTCAATGTTTCCCACGGGGGCATCACGGCATGACAGCGAAAAAATGGAGTGCGACATGGACCCGCTGAGCCCGGACGAAATCGAACGCTACAAGCGCCATATTCTCTTGCCGGAAATCGGCGGTTCCGGGCAGCAGCGTCTGAAGGCCGCGCGGGTGCTGGTAATCGGGGCTGGTGGCCTCGGCGCGCCTGTCCTTCATTATCTTGCTGCAGCCGGTGTTGGCACGCTTGGCCTGATCGATGACGACGTGGTCTCCCTTTCCAATCTCCAGCGGCAGGTGATTCACGATACCGGCACGATCGGTGAGCTGAAAACGGCAAGCGCCCGCGCAGCCATCGCCCGGCTCAACCCGCATGTGCGTACCCTTGTTTTTGAGGAGCGTTTTTCGCAGATCTGGGCGCACACCCATCTGCCATCCTTCGATCTCCTTATCGACGGTTCTGATAATTTCGACACACGTTATGCCGCTGCCGATGCCGCAGAAGCTGCGAAAAGGCCGCTGGTAACGGGCGCTGTCGGCCGTTTCGATGGTTCGGTAAC
Organism: Rhizobium sp. AN68; assembly: GCF_030758035.1. Lineage (NCBI taxonomy): Bacteria > Pseudomonadati > Pseudomonadota > Alphaproteobacteria > Hyphomicrobiales > Rhizobiaceae > Rhizobium > Rhizobium sp. AN68. Next base: position 21,209 of record NZ_JARWMI010000003.1, read on the forward strand.
GGTGCTGAAACCCTATGAGGCGGGTGCCGATGGTAATCTGCTGCCGGGGTATCGCGATCTGTTTCCCGAGCCACCGCCGCAGGGGCTTATTCCGAATTGCGCGGAAACGGGCATCGTCGGCGCTTTGACCGGCGTGATCGGCACGATCATGGCCATGGAGGCCATCAAGGTGATCACCGCTGCTGGCGAGCCATTGGTCGGCCGCCTGCTTCTCTATGACGCCCTGTCGGCCCGCTTCGAAACCGTGCGTTACAAGCGCCGCCCTGCTGGAAAAAAACATGACTGAGGTCACAAGGATTGGCGAAGAATTCGAGCGCTGGCAGGAGCTGCTTGCGCTTATCATGTCGTCCTTCGCCTATATGGACGGCGTCATCGACCCACCATCGTCCGCTCACCGTTTGACGCTCGAAAATCTCGCGGAAAAGGCGAGGGCGGAGACCGCTTTCGTGGCGCTGGATGGTGATGAGATTGTTGGCTGCCTGTTTTGCCGGCAGGAACCACCGGCCTGCCTTTACGTCGGCAAGCTGTGCGTCTCCCTGAAAGCGCAGGGCAAAGGCATCGGCAAAATGCTTCTGGAACGGGCCGAAGCATTGGCCCGCGAATTGGCGTTACCGGCACTGCGGCTGGAAACGCGCATCGAGCTTGTCGGCAACCACGCGAAATTCGCCGCCTGGGGTTTCATCAAAACCGCTGAAAACGCCCATCCGGGTTACGACCGTACGACCTCGATTGAAATGACGAAATTCCTCGGCTGAGACGGCTCAATCTGTGATCCGCTTAGAGGCCTGCTTCTCCGTCCCATGTCACGAGCAGACACGGCTGTCTGAACCGGTTCAGTTCCGCCCCGGCAGCACCCGGTTCGGCGGTCGGTGTCCGTCGAAAAGCGTGCGGATGTTGATGATGACCTTGTCACCCATCTCGATGCGTCCCTCGATCGTTGCCGAGCCCATATGCGGAAGCAGCACGACCTTGCCTTCTCTCGCGAGCTTGATGAGCTTGGGATTGATTGCGGGCTCGTTCTCGTAGACATCGAGACCGGCTCCGGCGATCTTTCCGTCGCGCAGGCACTGGATCATTGCCGCCTCATCGATGATATCGCCGCGCGCCGTGTTGACGATGTAGCTTGTCGGCTGCATCAGCGCGAGCCGTCGTGCCGAGATCAGGTGATAGGTCGCAGGTGTGGAGGGGCAATTGACGGAAACAATATCCACCCGAGCCAGCATCTGGTCGAGGCTGTCCCAATAGGTTGCCTCAAGCTCCGCTTCCGTCGCCGGGTTGACGCGTTTGCGGTTGTGATAGTGTATGGAGAGGCCGAAAGCCTTGGCGCGCCGCGCAACTGCCGTACCGATGCGGCCCATGCCGACAATGCCGATGCGTTTGCCGGAAATGCGCCGTCCCAGCATCCAGGTCGGCGACCAGCCCAGCCATTCGTCGGCGCCATTGGCAAGTACGCGCGTGCCTTCGATCAGGCGGCGCGGCACGGCCAGCACCAGCGCCATGGTGATATCGGCGCTGTCTTCGGTCAGCACGTTGGGCGTGTTGGTCACTGTGATGCCCTTTCGGGCGGCCGCGTCCACATCCACATGGTCTATGCCGTTGGAGAAGCTTGCGATCAGCTTCAGTTGCGGCCCTGCTTTCTCGATCATGGCGGCGGTGATGCGGTCCGTGACCGTCGGCACCAGAACGTCGACCCGCTGCATGGCGGCCACAAGCTCTTCCTCGCGGCGCTGCGTATCGTCGATATTCAGTTCGGCATCGAAGAGTTCCCGCATTCTGGTTTCGACGACGTCAGGCAATTTGCGGGTGATATAGACTGTCGGTCTCTTCTTGTGGGTCATCGTTTGCCGCTGCCTTGTTCAGAAGTCATTAACCAGAAAGAGCGATAATTTCTTTCAATCAGGGCGTTTCTACCAGACCCACCGGCGAAGACAAATAAAACTCGCCGAAGCTTGAGGCGTGTGGAAACGAGCCTCCTCGAATTTAATCCGGTTTGCAGAAGGCAGGAAACGGAAATGGGCATGCGCAGTGTGGTTTCTATGGTTTGCATTGCATTGTCTCTGGGCCTCTTTGGTGTGGCGAACGAGGCCATGGCGCAAGGCGCTGCCAAAGGCGCAAGCGGCCTGCCTTTGCCGCGTTTTGTCAGCCTGAAATCCAAGCGCGTCAACATGCGCATCGGACCCAGCACGGATTATGCCGTTTCCTGGATGTATATGAAATCGGGAATGCCGGTTGAAATCATTCAGGAATATGAGAACTGGCGACGCATCCGCGATGCCGATGGCACGGAAGGCTGGGTTAACCAGGCGCTACTCTCTGGCGAGCGCACGGCCGTCGCCGCGCCGTGGATGCGCGGCAAGGGCAAGGATGTCTACGTGAACATGCGCCGCGACGCACAGTCGGGCGCCTCCGTCATCGCCCGGCTGGAGCCGGGCGTCGTCTTCAGGATCGGTGAATGCAACGGCGACTGGTGCCGCGCCGAGGCCGGTCAGGCCTCAGGCTGGGTGTCGCAGGGTGAAATCTGGGGTGCTTATCCCGGCGAGGCCTTTAAATAAGGCCGTTTTTCTCGCCCAGCGCCTTGAGCGATGACATCGGACGCGGCCCGACCTGCTGAATGACGGCGGCAGCAGCAAGGCAGCCGAGTTTGCCGCAGTCTTCCAGAGACCGATCCTGCGTGTAACCGAACAGGAAGCCGGCGGCGAAAAGATCGCCGGCGCCTGTTGTGTCGACCACGTCATACACTGGATAGGCTTCTACCTTCACGCGTTCCGTGCCGCGCAGGATAACGGCGCCTTCTTCGCTCATCGTTACCGCTGCGATCTTGCAATCGGCAGCGATTTTCGTCAGCGCCAGCTCGAAATCGTCGGTTTCATAGAGCGAGAGAGCTTCCTGCTTGTTGGCGAAAACGATGTCCACGGTGCCGGAACGCATCAGGTCGAGAAATTCTTCGCGGTATCGGCCTACGCAGAAACTGTCTGAAAGCGTCATGGAGACTTCACGGCCGTTCTCATGCGCAATGCGGGCGCAATCGCGAATGGCATCCTTGGCGCGCGGCGGATCCCACAGGTAACCTTCGAAATAGGTGACCTTCGTGTTCGCCACGACGTCTTCTTCTACATCTTCCGGACCGAGATCGACGCAGGCGCCGAGATAGGTGTTCATCGAGCGCTCACCGTCTTCCGTGACGAAGATCATCGAGCGGGCAGTCGGCGGAAACGTGCCTTCCGGCTTCGTTTCGAAATAGACGCCCTGCGCGCGGATATCGTGCTGGAAGATTTCGCCGAGCTGATCTTCGGCCACCTTGCCGAAATAAGCCGCCCTGCCACCGAAATTCGCCACGCCCGCCGCCGTGTTGCCCGCACTTCCGCCGGAGGCCTCGAGAGCGGGTCCCATCAGCGAATAAAGCAGTTCGGCCCGCTCCGCGTCGATGAGGTTCATCGCGCCCTTGGTGATGGCGTTATCATTGAGGAAGCGATCATCACAACGGGAAATGATGTCGACGATGGCATTGCCGACAGTCAGTACGTCGAATTTCGTCATAGGCCCTATCCGGTTTGCAGGGTGCACATTTTTGAACGGTCTTAAACAATTCTGGCGGCAAGAAAAGCCCAAAGGGGAAATATGCGGTTCTCCACCAGAGACAGAAACGCGTCATGTGCCTGTAATGTGGTTAAGCTATCACTCCGATCAGAGCAAACGGTGCGTGAATACGGACCAGAATAGAAGACATGAGGTCTTCTGGCTCACCCGTTATCTCCGTCACGGATGTACTGACGGCGTATAACGGATATGACAAAAGGCGGGGGAAACCCCGCTTTTTCTTTTGGTCCACCTTTGGTGCGCCCCTTTCTAGAGTGCCGCAAGCGGGTTTTCATTATAGACGGTACTCGAAAGACCGACCGCAGCGCCACTTGATCCAGTGACCGGTTTTGAGGGGCTTTCTGCAAAAATACCTGACGGAGCTACGTCGCGTATTGAATGAAACATCCGGGTGCAGCGTTTTCGCGATTCCATTCCCTTGGAAAAGGCTCTAAAGCGGAGTATCTCCCGCAAAAGCCGCGAAAGCTCTCCCTCCATGTCTGCCGTTGCCGCGAACGTCGCTCCGATTTTCATTCTTATCCTGATCGGCTGGCTCACCGTCAAGGCCGGCTTGTTCAGGGCTGATGCCGGTGAGATTCTCAGCGATTTTGTATTCAAGATCGCCGTGCCGACTTTGATCTTCCGCACTCTTGCGGAGGCGAATTTTCATGGCGCATCGCCCTTCCGGCTGTGGCTGACCTATTTCGCCGGCGTGGCCGTAACCTGGACGGTTGGGCATATCGTCACGCGGTACATCTTCAAGCAGGATAGTCGCATCGCCGTCATAGCCGGCATATCCTCGGCCTTTGCCAACAATATCTTCATCGGCCTGCCGCTCGTCGGGCGGTCCATCGGGGATGAGGGGCTGGTCGCCCTCTCCATTCTGCTGGCCATCCATCTGCCGGTCATGATGATTGCCGGTACCATCCTGATGGAGAACGCCACGCATAAGGCGGTGGGCGGCGAAAAGCGCAGCATGGCTTCTGTCTTCAGGCAGGTCGGCCGCAACCTCATCACAAATCCGCTGGTGATCGGACTTTTCATCGGGCTTTCGACCAATGTTTCAGGCGTGACGCTCACGCCCATCCTCAAGACCGTGGTTGATCAGATCGCGTCCATGGCGGGACCGGCAGCGCTCATCTCGCTCGGCATGGCGCTGACGAAATACACCATTCGCGGTAATCTGGGGATTGCTGTCACCATGACGGTTTTCAAACTGCTGCTTCTGCCCGCCTGCGTGTGGGCCATGGGCCATGCTCTCGGTCTCAGCCGGGAATGGACAGCTGCCCTCGTGCTCACCTCGTCGGTGCCGACAGGGGTGAATGCATGGCTGATCGCCAACCGCTTCGGCATCGGCCACAGCGTTGCGGCCTCCACCATCAGCATTTCCACGGCGACCGGTGTTCTCTCCGTGTCGCTGTGGGCATGGCTGTTGAGCTGATGATGCTCGAATTGCTTACTTCTGGGCGCTCAGGATCTTGAAGCGCGCGTTGCGGCATACCTCGGCGCTGGTGCGGAATTCCGCCGCCAGCACCGGCTCATAGGGCATGCCGCGATTGGCGACCATCAGCAGCTTTCCACCGTTGCGAAGCGCGCCGGCAGCCGTCTTGATAAAGGCCTGACCGAGAGCGGGTTCTGCCGCCTGTCCTGCCGCGTGGAAAGGCGGGTTCATGATGATGAGGTCGTATTTTTCTTTCGGCGGCTCGTTTGCAAGGTCCTGCCAGAAGAAGCGCGCCGTCAGTCGCGGATTGTTTTCAAGAAGATTGGTTTTGGCGAATTCGAGCGCGTTCCAGTCCGCTTCGAAAAGATCGATACGCGCCGTGCGCGGCGATTTTTCCGCCAGCATGACCGAGAGATAACCCCAGCCTGCGCCGAAATCGGCGGCGTTGCCGTCGAAGTCGGTCGGCAGGCGCGACGCGAGCAGCTCCGAACCATCGTCCACGCGGTCATGAGAGAACATGCCGGGCATGGCGGTGAAACGGCCAGCAACCGTAACGGAATGTTGCGCGAGTTTCGACACGGCAGATGCAACGTCTTCCGGCCGTTTGAACCAGAGGGCGACGCCGTGGTACTTCGGCGTCGATTCCGCCTCGATGCCAAGCTTTGCCAGCGTCTTGCGCAGCGTCAGAATGCCGTCTTCCTTCGATCCCGCCGCCACGATCAACCCACCCGCCTTGACGCGCGAGAGCGCTTCAGCGACGCGGTTTTCGTTCTCGCCGCGATGTTTGCCGCAAAGCAGCAACGCCGCATCGTAGTCCTCGCCGGAAATATCCGGCGTGACCTCTGCGTTCTGCGCCTGAAGAGCCCGGTAAAGCGGTCGAAAATTCTGAACCGAGACGATGTCAGCGTTAAAACCGTCTAGCCGCGGGCCGGCTTCCGCTCCCAGAAACAGAACGCGCTCGCCCTCTTTCGGCAAGTCGAGCATCTCTGCGGCAAAGGGATGGAAAAGGGTTTTAACAGCATCACGGCTCATTGGAGCGTCCTCAAGATGGAATAGAAAAAAGGCGCGGGCAAAACCCGCGCCTCGATAGGGTCTGGCGAGGCTGCCTTATTCGGCAGCGGCTTCGCCATCTTCCTTCTTCTTGTCTGCGGCAACTTCCTTGCCGGTTGCCTGGTCGACAACCTTCATGGACAGGCGAACCTTGCCACGCTCGTCGAAGCCCATCAGCTTGACCCAGACCTTGTCGCCTTCCTTGACGACGTCGGAGGTCTTGGCGACACGCTCGGAAGCGAGCTGCGAGATGTGAACGAGGCCGTCGCGGGCGCCGAAGAAGTTGACGAAAGCGCCGAAGTCAGCGGTCTTGACGACCGTACCTTCGTAGATCTGGCCGACTTCCGGTTCTGCAACGATCGAATGGATCCACTTGCGGGCCGCTTCGATTTCCTTGCCGGAAGCAGAAGCGATCTTGACGGTGCCGTCGTCTTCGATGTTGATCTTGGCGCCGGTCTTTTCGACGATTTCGCGGATGACCTTGCCGCCCGAACCGATGACTTCACGGATCTTGTCGACCGGAATGTTCATCACTTCGATGCGCGGTGCGAATTCGCCAAGCTGGCCGCGGCTCTCGGTGATGGCATTCGCCATTTCGCCGAGGATGTGCTTGCGGCCACCCTGTGCCTGCTCCAGAGCGATCTTCATGATCTCTTCGGTGATACCGGCGATCTTGATGTCCATCTGCAGCGAGGTGATGCCGTCGGCAGTACCTGCAACCTTGAAGTCCATGTCGCCGAGGTGATCTTCGTCACCCAGGATGTCGGAGAGAACCGCAAAGCGCTCGCCTTCGAGGATAAGGCCCATGGCGATACCGGCAACTGGCTTGGCCAGCGGTACGCCAGCGTCCATCAGTGCAAGCGAGGTGCCGCAAACCGTTGCCATCGACGAAGAGCCGTTGGACTCGGTGATTTCGGAAACGACGCGCAGCGTGTAGGGGAACTGTTCCGCAGTCGGCAGCATCGGACGGATAGCGCGCCATGCGAGCTTGCCGTGACCGATTTCGCGACGGCCCGGGGAACCCATACGGCCCGTTTCACCGACCGAGTAGGGCGGGAAGTTGTAATGCAGAAGGAAACGTTCCTTGTACATGCCGGTCAGGCTGTCGACATACTGTTCGTCTTCGCCGGTGCCGAGCGTCGCAACAACGATCGCCTGGGTTTCACCACGGGTGAACAGCGCCGAGCCGTGCGTACGCGGCAGGATGCCAACTTCCGAAACGATCGGACGAACGGTCGACAGGTCGCGGCCATCGATGCGGCTCTTGGTGTCGAGAACGTTCCAGCGAACGATCTTCGCCTGAAGGTGCTTGAAGACAGCGCCGATTTCTTCAGGGCTATACTTCGCTTCGCCTTCTTCCGGCAGGAAGTGAGCCTTGACCTTCGCCTTTACGGCGTCGACGGCGGCGTAACGGGCAGCCTTTTCGGTGATCTTGTAGGCGGTGCGCAGTTCGGTTTCGGCAAGGCCGAGCATTTCGTTTTCGAGTGCGGAGAAATCTTCCGGTTCGAATTCGCGCGGTTCCTTGGCGGCAACTTCAGCGAGCTTGATGATCGCGTCGATAACCGGCTGGAAGCCGCGATGGCCGAACATGACGGCGCCGAGCATGACGTCTTCGTTGAGTTCCTTGGCTTCCGACTCCACCATCAGGACGGCGTCCTGCGTGCCGGCAACAACCAGATCCAGAACCGATTCATCCATCTCATCAAGATGCGGGTTCAGAACATATTCGCCGTTGATGTAACCAACGCGCGCGCCGCCGACCGGGCCCATGAAAGGAATGCCAGACAGTGTGAGCGCAGCGGATGCGGCAACCATCGACAGAACGTCCGGGTCATTTTCGAGGTCGTGCTGAATGACCGTTACGACAACCTGCGTGTCGTTCTTGTAGCCTTCAGGAAACAGCGGGCGGATCGGACGGTCGATCAGGCGGGAAACCAGCGTTTCCTTTTCCGACGGACGGCCTTCGCGCTTGAAATAGCCGCCGGGGATCTTGCCGGCTGCGTAGGTCTTTTCCTGGTAGTTCACGGTGAGCGGGAAGAAGTCCTGTCCAGGCTTCGGAGACTTTGCGGAAACCACCGTCGCAAGAACCATCGTCTCGCCGTAGGTTGCGATGACGGCGCCGTCAGCCTGACGGGCAACCTTGCCTGTCTCGAGCTTCAGCGGGCGGCCAGCCCATTCGATTTCCACGGAGTGTTTATTGAACATATCTTGTCCTTGTTTGTGTATGCCCGCCTTGCGAGGGGGCAACGAACGACGCAATCACGGGCAAGACAGCCGGAGGCTTTCAAGGTGCAAGCATCCGGCAATCCTGCCCCATGACAGGTCTGCGGTTGAAAAGGCTGCACCGGCCCATCCGGGGCTGCCTTATCGTCCGGGGGCCACATCTATGGCGAACGCCCGGAAATTGAAGATGACCTTCAAAAGGCCAGATATAAAAACCGGCGGGTATCGTTGCGAAACCCGCCGGATAAGGTTTTAGCGGCGAATGCCGAGAGCACCGATCAGCTTGCTGTAACGGGCTTCGTCCTTCTTCTTCAGATAGTCGAGAAGCGAACGGCGGCTCGAAACCAGCGTCAGAAGGCCACGACGGGAGTGGTTGTCCTTCTTGTGGTCCTTGAAGTGACCGGTCAGGTTGTTGATCCGCTCGGTCAGAATAGCGACCTGAACTTCCGGAGAACCGGTGTCGCCTTCGTTCGTTGCATATTCCTTGATGAGGGCGGCTTTGCGCTCTGCAGTAATCGACATCGGACGATCCTTTCTATTTTAAGGAAAAATGGGACGCCTAGAGCCGGGATGTCGTCCAGCTCTGGCCATTCGGCAGCATAGGCAAAGCCCAAGCTGGCGCTGCCTATAAACTATTCCGGGTACAATTGAAAGAGGCGATTGACGGCGCCCCTCAAGGCTCGTCTCAACCGAAAACGCGCTTCGGCCGGAATTCGCCCTCGCCGATCTCTCCGATGGCAATGAGCTTGCCATGCGCAGTGGCATAGGCCTCCGGGTGATTGGCCGGCGCATCACGCCCGCGCAGCAGGATCGGATTGCCCATCTTCAGCCGGTGTGCCTGATCATCATTGATGATGAGGTGGGGAAGGGATGAAAGCGCTTCCGCCGTGTCGATCAGAAAAGCATCGAGCGCTTCAAGCCGCTCGTCGCGGTCTTCGATGGCTTCGAGCGCCGTCAAGGTTTCGAGCGGTACCATCATGTCCTCGCCGAATGGCGCGACCATGGTACGGCGCAATTGCGAAATATGACCGAAACAACCGAGATCCCGGCCCATGTCGCGCGCAAGCGCCCGCACATAGGTACCCTTGCCGCATTCCACTTCGAAATGAGCGGTGTCAGCGTCGGGGCAGGCGAGCAGCGTCAGGCGGTGAATTTCCACCTCGCGCGCGGGAATCTCCACCGTTTCGCCTTCACGCGCCAGATCATAGGCCCGCTCACCGGCGATCTTGATGGCGGAAAACTGCGGCGGCGTCTGCATGATCACGCCGGTATAATTGGGCAGAATGTCGCGGATCGCCTGTTCGTCCGGGCGCTGGTCGGAGGAGTTGACTACCTCGCCTTCCAGATCGTCGGTTGCGCGTTCTTCACCCCAGGTGACGGTAAACTCGTAGATTTTCCGGCCGTCCATGACGTAAGGAACGGTCTTGGTGGCGTCACCGAGTGCAATCGGCAGCATGCCGGACGCCAAGGGGTCGAGCGTTCCGGCGTGACCTGCCTTCTGGGCGTTGAACAGCCATTTGATCTTGGAAACGGCTTCGGTTGAGCCGAAATCGAGCGGCTTGTCGAGAATGAGCCAGCCCGAAATCGGGCGGCCCTTGGGTTTGCGGTTCTGCTGTTTGCGTGGTTTGGACATGCTTCAGTTCTGTTCGTCGTCTTTTTCGTTCGAAGGTCCCAGATCGCGCTGCACCTCCGGTGACCGCAGGAGTGCGTCGATCTTCTGATAGTTGTCGAAACTCGTATCGTCGCGGAAACGCAGTTCCGGCATGTACTTCATCTGCCGCAGCTGCGGGCCGAGGCGGCCGCGCATGAACTTGGCATGGCGGTTGAGCGCCGTGATGATGTCGGTATGATCCGCAACGCCAAGCGGCGTCACGTAAGCGGTCGCGATCTTGAGATCGGGAGACATGCGCACTTCCGAAATGGAAATGACGGTGCCTTCGATCAGATCGTCGCGGACTTCGCCGCGCTGGAGAATCTGGGTCAGTGCGGCGCGCACCTGTTCGCCAACACGCAGCATGCGTTGCGAAGGGGCCGATGATGTAGCTTTTGCCATGGGTAATGCCTCAAACGGAGCGAGCGCCGGTGAAGCCGGCGCCCGACAGAAAAGTCCTGTTTTGCGGCGAGACGCTTAGAGCGTTCTCGTGATGTGTTCGACGCGGAAGCACTCGATGGTGTCGCCGGCGCGAATGTCTTCGTAATTCTCGAAGGCCATACCGCACTCCTGACCAACAGGCACTTCGTTGACTTCGTCCTTGAAGCGCTTGAGGGTCTTGAGCTTGCCTTCGTGGATGACGACGTTGTCGCGTACCAGACGCACACCCGCACCACGTTCCACCTTGCCCTCGACGACGCGGCAACCCGCGACCTTACCGACCTTGGTGATGTTGAACACCTCGAGGATTTCGGCATTGCCGAGGAAGGTCTCGCGACGTTCCGGCGAAAGCAGACCCGACATCGCCGCCTTCACGTCATCCACCAGATCGTAGATGATGTTGTAGTAGCGGATTTCGATACCGGCGCGTTCGGACGCCGTACGTGCCTGTGCGTTGGCGCGAACGTTGAAGCCGATGATCGCGGCGTTGGATGCCTCGGCAAGCGAGATATCCGATTCCGTGATGGCACCAGCACCAGAGTGAACGACACGAGCGCGGACTTCGTCTGTGCCGAGCTTGTCGAGCGAAGCGATAATGGCTTCGACCGAACCTTGCACGTCCGCCTTGATGACCAGCGGGAATTCCTTCAATCCCGAAGTCTGCAACTGGCTCATCATCTGTTCCAGCGAGCCGCGCTGACCGGTCTGACGGGCAACTGCCTTGTCGCGAGCCAGACGCTGGCGGTATTCGGAGATCTCGCGAGCACGACCTTCGTTTTCGACAACCGCAAAACGGTCACCGGCCGACGGCGTACCGGAAAGGCCGAGGATTTCGACCGGCATGGCCGGACCGGCTTCCTTTACGTTGTCGCCCTTGTCGTTGACGAGCGCGCGCACACGGCCCCACTGATCGCCGGCAACGATGATCTGGCCGGGCTTCAGTGTACCCTTCTGCACGAGAACGGTCGCGACGGCACCACGTCCACGGTCCAGCTCGGCTTCGATGACCGTGCCTTCCGCAGTGCGGCTTGGATCCGCCTTGAGATCGAGGATTTCTGCCTGAAGCAGGATCGCTTCGAGCAGCTTGTCGAGGTTGAGCTTGTTCTTGGCCGACACTTCGACATCAAGAACTTCACCACCCATCGATTCCACGAACACTTCGTGCTGCAGCAGCTGCTGGCGAACCTTTTCAGGGTTTGCCTCGTGCTTGTCGATCTTGTTGATCGCAACGACGATCGGAACACCGGCCGCCTTCGCATGGTTAATCGACTCGATCGTCTGCGGCATCACGCTGTCGTCGGCTGCAACAACCAGCACGGCGATGTCGGTTGCCTGCGCACCACGGGCACGCATTGCCGTAAAGGCGGCGTGGCCGGGGGTGTCGATGAAGGTGATCTTCTGACCGTTCTTTTCGACCTGATAGGCGCCGATATGCTGGGTGATGCCACCGGCTTCGCCAGCAACGACATTCGCCTGACGGATAGCGTCGAGCAGCGAGGTCTTGCCGTGGTCGACGTGGCCCATGATGGTCACGACCGGCGGACGGGAAACCATCTCGCCTTCATCGTCAGCCTTGTTGAAGAGACCCTCTTCAACGTCGGATTCGGAAACGCGCTTGACCGTATGGCCGAATTCGACCGCGATCAGTTCCGCCAGATCGGCGTCGATCACGTCGCCCGGCTTCAGCATCTGGCCTTCCTTCATCAGGAACTTGATGACGTCAACGGCGCGCTCGGACATACGCTGCGACAGTTCCTGAATGGTGATGGTTTCCGGCAGGATGACTTCGCGCAGAACCTTTTCGCGGGTTTCCTGCATCTGGCTGCGACGGAATTTCTCCTGGCGGCGGCGCATGGATGCCATCGAGCGGCCACGCGGCGTACCATCTTCTTCCAGATTGGCGGCGGTCACGGTCAGCTTGCCACGACGGCGCTCTTCTTCGGTCTTCAGGCGGGCTGCGGGCTTGGCCGGAACCGGAGCCACGACCTTGCCACGAGCCGGAAGGCTGCTGCCACGACGGACTGCGCCGCGATCGTCCTCGTCGTCGCCACCGGTGCGGCGTCCGCGGGGAGCGGCGGCATCGGGCGTGGCGGGAGCGGAACGGGGAGCAACAGGCTGGGGACGGGCGTCAGCGCGTGGCGCCGGCGCAGCGGCCGCAGCCGGCTTTTCGCCGGACAGATCGGATTTCGCTTCCGTAACAGGCTGGCTCGCAGCGATCTTTGCCGCAGCAGCCTCTTCGGCAGCGCGGTTTTCGGCTTCGATTTTTTCAGCGGCGATGCGTTGTTCTTCTTCCACCTTGCGGCGGGCTTCGTCTTCGGCGCGCTGCTTGGCTTCGATAACATCGCGAGCCTGCGCTTCTATCAGCGCACGGCGGCGGGCTTCCATCTCGCCTGCGGACAGGTCGTGCAGAACGTTGCCGCGCGGACGGTCAGGCTGACGCTGCTGCGGTGCGGACGAGCCGGGGCGCTGCTGCGAATGGGAAGAACCGGGACGCTGCTGTTGGTTGCTCGGCTGTTGAATGCGTTGCTGTGGGGCCTGCGGACGCGGTGCCGAAGGGGCAGGCGCTGCCGGCTTCGGCGCCGGAGCTGCCGCCACGACAGGCTGAACCGGCTTCTCGTCTTCGGGACGCAGGGGGCGGCGCTTGCGTGTTTCCACGACAACCGCATTGGTGCGACCTCGACCCATGTCCTGCCGCACGGTGCCCTGATTCATCCCGCCCGGTTTCAGGGTAAGAGTCTTCTTGGCCGGCGCATTGAGTGTCTTGTCGTCGTTGTTGTCGGTCATTCCGTTCCCGTTCCTACGGACGAGAACCGGATGACATCCATCAGGTCTCGTCGTTCAATTGCTGCATCGGAACGCGGCGGCCGTTCATGTTTGGCAACCGCGTCATTGTACTGTCCGGGCAGCGTCGCGTTCCGCCTCAGGCTGACCGCCAAGGCGGTACTGCTTAAGCATCTTTGCGCGCTTCACTACACCCTCACCCGCCTGCCCCGCAAGCGCGCAAGCATGGATAAAAGCATTCTGGCCCATCAACTCGTCCATTTCGGCTTCGCTAAAGAGCCGGAAGGACGGAATTTCATTGCCGGCATCGCTGCCGAGCTCCCAGGCCTTGCGGGCCTGGTCCAGTTTTCGCACGCCGTCTGCCGCGGCATCGGTTGCGTGGAACACGGCAATCGCATTCCCCGAACGGACGGCGGCATCGACTTTCGTCGCGCCGCTGATGAACTGACCCGCCTTGCGCGCCATGTTCATCATTCCGGCAAGCTGCTGCGACATCAGCCGGTCGAGAAGAGCGAGAAGCTCCGGCCCGGCCTTGACGTCGCGTTTGAGTGCCCGTGCGAAGATCTTCTTCGCGATGGCTTTCTCTATCAGGGCGCGCTCCGGCTTTACCCAGCATCCGCGCCCCGGCAATTGGCGTTTCAGGTCCGGAACGACGTTGCCGTCCGGCCCTGCGACGAAGCGGATCAACTCGTCTGGAGATCCGCTCTGCCTTGTCACAATGCACATACGTCCATTGACGTTGCCTTCCAGCCGCCCGTCCTCATCGGTTTCGGGCAGCTCGTCCGGCTCATGCACCTGCGATGTCATTCCTGTTCGGCGGTATCCGCCTCCTCAGTAGCTTCCGCATCGACTTCCTCTTCGGAAGCCAGATCCTCGGCCGTGATCCAGCCTGCCAGAAGACGGGCCTGCACAACCATGTTCTCAGCTTCGACGCGCGATACGTCGAGCTTGGAGAAGATGCCTTCGAACTTCTTCGTCTCGCCGTCCTTGCGTTCGCTCCAGCCGACCAGATCGTCTGCGGCGCAACCGGCAAAGTCCTCGATGGTCTTGATACCGTCTTCACCAAGGGCAACCATCATCTGCGAGGTCAGGCCTTCGATCTGGCGCAGCTCGTCGGCAACGCCGAGTTCCTTGCGCTTGGCGTCCATTTCGGCTTCCAGGCGTTCCAGATATTCGCGGGCGCGGGTCTGGATTTCATCGGCGGTGTCATCGTCGAAGCCGTCGATCGAGGAAATTTCGCCAAGATCGACATAGGCAAGTTCTTCAACCTGCGCGAAGCCTTCGGAAGCCAGAACCTGACCAACCATCTCGTCAACGTCGAGGGCGTCCATGAAGAGTGCCGTGCGCTCGTTGAATTCCTTCTGGCGACGCTCGGATTCTTCCTGCTCGGTCATGATGTCGATATCCCAGCCGGTCAGCTGCGATGCCAGACGTACGTTCTGGCCGCGGCGGCCGATGGCGAGCGAAAGCTGCTCGTCGGGAACCACAACTTCGATGCGTTCGGATTCTTCATCCAGAACGACCTTGGCCACTTCAGCGGGCTGCAGAGCGTTGACGATGAAGGATGCCGGCTCCTGGCTCCACGGAATGATGTCGATCTTTTCGCCTTGCAATTCGCCGACAACGGCCTGAACGCGCGAACCGCGCATACCGACGCAGGCGCCGACCGGATCGATCGACGAGTCGTTCGAGATGACGGCGATCTTGGCGCGCGAACCGGGGTCACGGGCAACCGACTTGATCTGGATGATGCCGTCGTAGATTTCAGGAACTTCCATGGTGAACAGCTTCACCATGAACTGCGGATGTGTACGCGACAGGAAAATCTGCGGGCCACGCTGCTCGCGGCGAACGTCGTAGACGTAAGCGCGTACACGGTCGCCATAACGCATGTTTTCCCGCGGAATCATCTCGTCGCGACGGATGATGCCTTCGCCACGGCCCAGATCGACGATGACATTGCCGTACTCGACGCGCTTGACGGTGCCGTTGACGATTTCGCCGATGCGATCCTTGAACTCGTCATACTGACGGTCGCGTTCTGCTTCGCGCACCTTCTGAACGATGACCTGCTTGGCGGACTGTGCGGCGATACGGCCGAAATCCATCGGCGGCAGCGGATCGGCGATGAAATCGCCGAGCTTGGCGTCCGGGTTGCGGTCGCGGGCAAGTTCGAGCGGAATCTGGGTCGAATAGTCTTCGGCCGTCTCTACCACTTCCAGAAGACGCTGCAGGCGGATTTCGCCGGTCTTGGAGTTGATGTCGGCGCGAATGTTGGTTTCCGAACCATAGCGCGAGCGGGCGGCTTTCTGGATAGCGTCGGCCATTGCGGCAAGCACGATTTCGCGGTCGATGACCTTTTCGCGCGCCACAGCGTCGGCGATCTGCAGAAGCTCAAGCCGGTTAGCACTCACTGCCATTTTTTTGTCTCCGTAAGTCGCATAATTGCGGGGATCACCCGTTTTCCGGGCTTTTACGTTGGAATTAGTCTTCGTCTGCTTCGTTTTCGTCGTTCTGGTTTGCGGCGGCGGCCTTTGCCGCCTTGTCTGCCCGCAGCGCATCACGAATAAGGTCGTCCGTCAGAATGAGCTTCGCATCTGAAAGCGCGCTGAACGGAATGGTGACTGTCGGTTCGTCGCCATAGGCGATCTGGTCGCGTTCCAGCTTGAAGCCGTCCGCATCCACCTCGACGATCTTGCCGCGAAACCGCTTGCGGTTTTCGACCAGAATGGAGGTTTCGGCCTTCACCAGATGGCCCTGCCAACGGGTGAAATCCGACTTGCGGACCATCGGCCGGTCAATGCCGGGCGAGGAAACTTCGAGATGATACGCCTTATCGACCGGATCTTCCACATCAAGAACCGGTGAAATCGCCATTGACACGGCTTCGCAGCCCTCGACGGTCATGGTGCCATCTTCCCGCTCGGCCATCACCTGCAGGGTCATGCCGTTCTGGTTGGAGAGCCGCACGCGCACCAGAAGATATCCCATGCCCGTCAAAACAGGCTCGATGATTTCGGCGATGCGCTGGTCGATTCCCGTTTCGGTTATCAGTCGCGGTTCATGTACGGTGTCTGCCATCTGGCCTTCCGGTCTTTAGATTTTCACCGGGCGCTCAGCCCGTGGTTTCCGGTTCGCCTAACGAAAAAGAGCGGAGCCTTGCGGCCCCACTCTTCATCAAGCGATCAAGAATTTCAAAGGTCATATAGACCCATCAGGGCAGGATTGCAAGGTTTTCGCGGGCAGGGCGCGTCAGTCACGGCTGCGGCCACATTTTCACCTTCACCGTGTCGGAAAGGGTGGCATGATTTCCGGCACTGTCTATAGTTGCCGTTTGACAAATCGCAGTTGCATCAAGTGGACTTATCGTGCCTGACCGTAAATCGCCACTCGCGCCTTTAAGGCATTTGACTTACAGACGAATCTGGATCGCGAGCCTTGCCTCGAATTTCGGCGGTCTGATCCAGGCGGTTGGCGCCGCGTGGATGATGACCTCGCTGTCGAGTTCCGAAAACATGATCGCGCTGGTACAGGCCTCCACCTCGCTGCCGATCATGATGTTTTCGCTGATTTCAGGCGCACTGGCCGATAGTTTCGACCGCCGCCGCATCATGATTTCCGCTCAGATCCTGATGCTGACGGCTTCCGTGCTGCTGACGGTTTTTGCCTGGTCCGGCTGGCTCACTCCGTGGTTGCTGCTCTTCTTCACCTTCATGATCGGCTGTGGCACGGCGCTCAACAATCCGTCCTGGCAGGCGTCCGTCGGCGAAATGGTGCCGCGTGAGGATCTGCCCGCTGCCGTGACGCTGAACAGCGTGGGCTTCAACATCACCCGCAGCGTCGGTCCTGCCATCGGCGGCATCATCGTCGCTGCCGCCGGCGCCGCGGCCGCGTTTTTCGTGAACGCGCTCAGCTATTTTGCCCTCATCTACGCGCTGGTTCGCTGGCAGCCGCCCAAATATGCCTCGACCTTGCCGCGCGAGCAGCTTCTTGCCGCCATATCGGCCGGGATGCGTTATGTGGCGATGTCGCCGAATATCGGCAAGGTTCTGGTGCGTGGCTTTCTCTTCGGCCTTTCCGCCAGCGCCATCCTGGCGCTGATGCCGATCGTTGCCCGCGATCTGGTCGAGGGTGGCCCGCTGACCTACGGCGTCATGCTCGGTGCGTTCGGTGTCGGCGCTATCGGCGGCGCGCTCGTCAGCGCCAGACTTCGCGAGGTTTTGTCCAGCGAATGGATCGTGCGTGTCGCCTTTTTGGGCTTCGCCTTCAGTTCCGGCGTGACGGCGGTCAGCACGAACGCGATCGTAACCTCGCTTGTTTTGACTATTGCCGGTGCCTGCTGGGTTCTGGCGCTTTCCCTGTTCAATACCATCGTCCAGCTTTCTGCCCCGCGCTGGGTGGTGGGCCGGGCGCTGTCGCTTTACCAGACGCTGACCTTCGGCGGCATTGCCGTCGGCAGTTGGCTGTGGGGCGAGCTGGCGGAAGATTACGGTATTTCCTATTCCCTTCTCGGTTCGTGCGTGCTGATGCTGCTGGGCGTCGTCGTCGGCCTCAAACTCGCCATGCCCGCTTTTGCTTCACTCAATCTCGATCCGCTCAACCGTTTCGTCGAACCGCCGCTAAGGCTCGATATCAAGCCGCGCAGCGGGCCGATTGCCATTCTCATAGACTATGAAATTCATGACGAGGATCTCGGCGAATTCCTGCCGTTGATGGCCGAGCGTCGCCGCATCCGTCTGCGCGACGGCGCGCGCAACTGGAACCTGATGCGTGATCTGGAAAATCCAGATATCTGGACGGAAAGCTACCATGTACTGACATGGGTGGAATATGTCCGCCACAACCACCGCCGCACCCAGGCGGATGCGGAAGCCTGGGACCGGCTGCTGGCCCTTCATCGCGGCAAGACACGGCCCCGCGTACACCGGATGATCGAGCGGCAGACCATTCCGCCGACCGACGATATCTTCCACAAGCCGCATACGGACCAGCATTGAGAGACGATAGGGCTAAGTAGTGGCGACGTCATGCTCGGGACAAGCCCGCGCATGACGGAGGAGTGGTTTCACACGTCGCCAGTAAGCTGCTATTTCAGCTTCGCTTTCAGCGTAGCATCGGGAAAGCAGGTCGGTGACAGACCGTTTTTCGCCTGCCAGTCGCCCAGTGACCGGCGTGTCTTGAAGCCGGCCAGCCCGTCCGCTTTGCCGACATCATAGCCCTTGGCGACGAGTGCCTTCTGCATGGCAAGAACGTCGGAGCGCAACATCGATCCGACATTGCCCCATTCGCCCTTGAACGGCCCCGCCCCATGGGAGATGCGGTCGGCGAGATTGCCGATGAACAGCGCGTAGAGATCGGAATTATTGTATTCCTTGATGACGTAGAAGTTCGGCGTGACCACGAATTCCGGCCCGTGCCGCCCGGCCGGCACAAGCATCATGCCGTCGGCGGAGAGGTCGTTGGATGGAAAGGCCTTTCCGGAAATGCGGGTGATCCCCATCTTCGCCCACGCACTCACCGGCCGGGCAAGATCCGGGCCTTCCTGGGCGCAGGAGACGTTGCCGGGTATAGATACTTCGAAGCCCCAGTCGCGATCCCTTTGCCAGCCTCTCTGCGAAAGATAGTTAGCTATGGATGCCAATGCGTCCGGCACGGAGTTCCAGATATCGCGGTGGCCGTCGCCATCGAAATCAACGGCATATTTGAGATAGCTCGACGGCATGAATTGCGGCTGACCGAGCGCGCCTGCCCAGGACCCCATCATGCGCGAGGCCGCAATATCGCCGCTTTCGACGATCTTCAGCGCATCGATCAGCTCAGTGCGGAACATCTCCTTGCGGGTCGACATATAGGCTTTCGTCGCCAGCACATCGACAACCGAATGCGGCAGTTTCGCACGGCCGAAACCGGATTCGCGGCCCCAGATTGCCACGACGACATCGCCGGGCACGCCATATTTGGCTTCGATCCTGCGAAGGGTGGCGGCATGCGTCGCGGCCAGAGAGCGGCCGGTGGCGGCAAGCCCCTGCAATCGTTTTTCGGAGAAATAAGCGCCGGGCGATGAAAATTCGGCCTGGCTCTGGCTCTGTTCCTTCGGCGGCTTCTGGCCGGGGATGACGAGATCAGGCAGACTCCAGTTGATGGAAAGGCCGCTCAGCGCAGCCTCCAGCGTCTTTTGCGAAATTCCCGCCTTGCGCGCTTCCGGCCAGATTTCCTTTTTCAGCCACGCATTGAAATCGGCATCGTACCGGGCAGCAGCGGCACCTGTCGGCGCGGATTGCGCCAGAGCGGCCGTTGCTGAAAAAACGGAAAGAATGGCGGCCAATGCCTTGAGGCTTTTCCAGGAAAAGTGGAGGCCGGTTTTCCGTCTGGAAATGCGCCAAAACAAAGAATCAAATCGGTTTCGCATTCGGTCTCCTCTTCGAGTGACGGACAGGGAAAGAAGGCGTCAGATCGTTGTGCGAGCGCGCAGCGCCGCCGTCAATGTGCCCTCGTCGAGATAGTCCAGCTCGCCGCCAACAGGCACGCCATGGGCAAGCCGGGTGATCTTGATGCCGAGATCGGCTAGGCGGTCGGTGATGTAATGGGCTGTTGCCTGTCCCTCCACCGTCGCATTGACGGCGATGATGAGCTCGCGAATACCGCCGGCGCTGACGCGATCGATCAGTCCCTTGATGTTCAAATCTTCCGGCCCGACGCCATCGAGCGGCGACAGCGTGCCACCAAGCACATGATAGGCGGTATTCATGGCGCCTGCTCGCTCCAGCGCCCACAGATCCGACACGTCTTCCACCACGATGATGACCGACTGGTCACGTCTATCATCGGCGCAGACCGTGCAGGGATCGATGGTATCGACATTGCCGCAGCAAGAGCATATCTTCACCTTGTCATAGGCTTCACCCATCGCGTGGCCCAGCGGTCCAAGAAGCTGTTCCTTCTTCTTGATGAGATGCAGCGCCGCCCGCCGCGCCGAGCGGGGCCCAAGCCCCGGCACTTTTGCAAGCAGCTGGATCAGTTTTTCGATTTCGGGACCGGTGACTCGTTTTGCCATGAGCGCTTTCTACTGCATAAATCGGGAAACGGGAATCATGAAGCGCGAAGGGCAGTCCATGAAAATACGGGCAGTGTGCCGGGGCGAGGCGAAGGCCTTGCCGGGAAAGACGGCGAAGACGGGTATTTTCAAACATGCCGTGCAGGGCGCGGTGATGGTGGATGCGCAAGGCATCGTCAGCGACGCTGTCTGCAATCGTAAACATCACGGCGGGCCGGATCAGGCGATCTACGCCATGGGCTCCGTCGATCTCGATTTCTGGTCGCGTACGCTGGGTTTTGCGGTTGAGCCAGGATTTTTCGGCGAAAATCTGGTTCTGGAAGGTGTCGACAGCGCAAAACTGCATGTCGGCGACAGGTTCTCAGCCGAGGAAGTGGTGCTGGAAGTGACCGCCGCCCGCATTCCCTGCGCCACCCTGTCAACCCGGCTCGGCGATCCCGGCTTCGCGCCGCGTTTTCGGCAGGCGGGTCAGCCGGGCTTTTATTGCCGGGTTCTGAAAGGTGGAATGCTCAGCGCCGGTGAAGGCATTGCTTTCGAACCCTATCAGGGAACGAAGCTGCCCATACCGGTCATTCTCCAGCGCTTCCGCCCCATGCAGCTTACCAGGGACGAACGTGCCGCATATCTCGGCACCCCGCTTGCGAGCCGGTTCCGCGCCATGCTGGAAGTCTGAATTCGTAAGAATATCAGAACGGCAGCTTCATGCCGGGCGGGATCGGCAGGCCAGCCGTGATTTCCTTGGTCTTTTCAGCGGTAATGGCCTCGGCGCGCTCCTTGGCGTCATTGTGGGCGGCGACGATCAGGTCTTCGAGAATTTCGACGTCGTCTTCCTTGAAGAGAGACGGATCGATCTTCAGGCCCAGCAGGCTGCCCTTGCCATTCAGCTTCACGGTGACGAGACCGCCACCGGACTTGCCTTCAACTTCAAGCGCGGCGATATCCGCCTGCATCTTTTCCATCTTGGCCTGCATTTCCTTGACCTTGCCCATCATGCCCATGATGTCGCGCATGTGCCAAACTCCTGTTTTTGTTATGTATTAAAATTCGATATCGTCGCCGGGAAGGATGTCGCCCTCGCTCGATTCGGCAACCGAAGGCGGCGGGGCGATCTCGTCCGGCTCGTCCTGCTGGGTGACGCGAATGCGCACGTCGGTGATTTTTGCACCTGGAAACTGTTGAAGAATGGCTGCCACGTCAGGGTCCTGCCTCGCATCCACGAGGCGGGCGTCGCGCGCACTGCCCTCGGCTTCAACCAGCGTCGGCTGACCCTGTTCCTTGCTAAGGCTGACGATCCAGTGGATACCGGTCCACTCTTTCAGCTTCACACCAAGCTCGCCGGGGAGCGATCCGGGTGCGCCATCGCCGAGGCGCATGTCGAGCCGGCCCGGCTCCAGCCGCACCAGCCGCACGAAGTTGCGAACCTTCGCCCGCATGACGGGATCGCGATTTTTCTGGCACAGGTCGGCAATGTCCTGAAGAGAGTTGACGGGAACCTTCGGCTCCGGCCGTTCTTCGGTTTTTGGTGCCGCGACCTGCATTTCCTGCGGGCGGCTGTCAGGCACGGCGCGCAGCATGGTCGAAGGCTGCGAGCTTGCTGGCCTCTGGGCGGAAAGCTCCACAGGTCTTCCTGCGGCCACTGTCTGTCCTGAGGAATAGGCGCGAGTGCCGCCGCCATTGCCGCCACCCGAAGGCGCGCCATTGGAATAGCCGCCATCGCTGTTGGAAAGTTCGAGCAGGCGTCGCGCCGCGTCTTCCGGTGCCGGAAGATTGGCGGCGTGCGAAAGGCGGATCAACACCATTTCGGCCGCACCAGCAGGACGTGAGGCATTTTCAGTTTCCGGAATACCCTTGAGCAGCATCTGCCAGATACGCGACAGCGCAGTCACGGCGATTGTCTCGGCAAATTCCGCGCCACGCACGCGTTCGATCTCGGACAGCGAGGGATCTTCCGACGCATCCGGCACATATTTCATGCGGGTGACGAGGTGAGTGAAATCGGCAAGGTCGTTCAGCACGACGACGGGGTTGGCGCCTGCCTCGTATTGACCGTTGAATTCCGAAAGTGCCGCCGCGACATCACCTTTAATGATGTGCTGGAAAAGATCGACGATGCGCGCCCGGTCGGCAAGACCCAGCATGCCGCGCACCGCCTCGGCTTCCACGCGTCCGCCGCCATGGGCGATCGCCTGATCGAGCAGGGAAAGACCGTCACGGGCGGAACCCTCAGCCGCGCGGGCAATCATTGAGAGCGCCTGCGGTTCGGCCTCGAAACCTTCCTTGCCGGCAATGGCAGTCAACAGGCCGACGAGATCGGCGGCGCTGATGCGGCGCAGGTCGAAGCGCTGGCACCGCGACAGCACGGTGATCGGAACCTTGCGGATTTCAGTGGTTGCGAAGATGAATTTCACATGCTCCGGCGGCTCTTCCAACGTCTTCAGAAGACCGTTGAAGGCCTGCGTCGAGAGCATGTGCACTTCGTCGATGATATAGACTTTATAGCGCGCCGAAACCGGGCGGTAACGCACCTGCTCGATGATCTCGCGAATGTCGTCAATACCGGTATGGGAGGCGGCGTCCATCTCGATCACGTCGACATGACGGCCTTCCATGATCGCCTGACAATGTTCGCCGGGGATACGCAGGTCGATGGTCGGTTTGTCGATGGTGTCGGTCTTGTAGTTCAGCGCACGGGCAAGAATACGCGCGGTGGTCGTCTTGCCCACACCGCGAACACCGGTCAGCATATAGGCCTGCGCGATGCGGCCGGTCTCGAACGCATTCGTCAGCGTGCGGACCATCGGCTCCTGGCCGACCATCAGATCGGAAAAATCCTTCGGACGATATTTGCGTGCCAGTACCCGGTAGCCGGTCCCGCCCTGGGATTCGCTTGATGTGGTGGGTAAGGTGTCGCTCATCGCCTCGCCAGTTTATTTTGCCAGTTTGTCCTAGAGCGCCGTGCGTCCCATTGGACGCATCAGGCACGCTCTATTCCTCTAAAGTCTGCACATCATGCCGATACGCAGGGGCCGCTTTCAGGCTGAACCGGCCCGGCGAAAGCTGAGCGGAATTTAAAAAGGGTGGGAGGCTGGCACGGCGACCCGTGCCTGGCTCGTTAGGGCTGCTTCCTTCCGGACCTGACCCGGTTGGCGAGTGGCTCGTCCACCACCAACCTCCCGGGGCCACATATCGGCAATATCGAAAGCAAATGCAAGCCAAGCCTTCAAAAAACTGCTATCACAATGAAAACAAACATGGAGGACGCCTTGGAGACATTCCGGCTGGACGACAGGCTGGCGCGCGACAGTGCGCTTGTAATGCGTTTGGGACTATGCGAGCTGCGTTTGCAGAACGACAGCCGCTGGCCCTGGCTGGTGCTGGTGCCACAGAGAGGCGGCGCCAGCGAGCTGTTCGATCTTACTCCGCTCGATCAGGCCGTGCTGACGTTCGAGACCAATCTCGTCGCCTCCGCGCTGAAGGACGTTACCGGGGCCGCCAAGATCAATGTCGGCGCGCTGGGCAATATCGTCCGGCAACTTCACGTCCATATTATCGCCCGCAACGAAGGCGACACCTGCTGGCCCGGCCCAATCTGGGGTCACGGGACGCCAGTGCCCTATGGCCCGGGCGAAAAGGAATCCTTGATGAAAAAAATATCCGGCGCGCTCTGATGATATCAATGACTATTTTCGAAACCACTGCTCCCCATCCCGAAGCAAGCCTGCTGACAGCCTTTCCAAGAACGCCCTCAACCGATTCGCCGAAAAGCGGACGGAAGACTGCGTTGCCGATGCGCTGAAAGTCGATGGCACCCATATTTTTGCCTTCTCCGGCAACCGGCTTGTCCTGAAACATGACGAACAGGTCATAGATCCCCTGTTTTCCGCCTATGAGCTGGCGGAATTGCAGCCGGATTTCGACAATGCCGTTCTGCTTGGATACCGCGAAACCGGCGAACCGAGAATTGCGGTGCCGGTGGCCGTCACGGAAGACACGCTAGCGAGCCACTATAAGCTGGCCGATGCCCGCACCCTTTATCGCGATCATCTTCTCGATGAGGAATTGCTGAGCGAGGTTGCCCAGGCTGTCAGCCTTACGCACTGGAATGCGGATAACCGCTTCTGCGGACGTTGCGGCGGCACGATGGAATTGCGTATCGGCGGCTACAAGCGCATATGCGCCGCCTGCAATCACACTATTTTTCCCCGAACCGATCCCGTTGTCATCATGATGACGATCGATATCGAGCGCGATCTTTGCCTGCTCGGACGCGGCGCGCATTTTGCGCCGGGCATGTATTCCTGCCTCGCCGGTTTCGTGGAGCCGGGCGAAACGATCGAGCAGGCCGTGCGCCGCGAGACGCATGAAGAATCCGGCGTCGAAATCGGCCGCGTGCGCTATCACGCTTCCCAGCCCTGGCCGATGCCGCACACGCTGATGATCGGCTGTTATGCCGAGGCTTTCTCGTTCGATATTTCCCGCGATGAGATCGAGCTGGAGGATTGCCGCTGGTTCACGCGGGCGGAGGTGGCCACGATGCTGGAGGCTGCTGCGGGCGAGGGCTTTTCCGCGCCTCCGGGCGGTGCCATCGCGCACCGGCTGATGCGCGACTGGGTGGAATGGACGAAATGAAGATTTGCGGCAGGCTCAGCTCTGGTTGAGCTTGCCGCGCATCGCATGACCCTTGTAGACGCCGAGAATTCGGACCTTCTCGGAAAAAGAAGCGCAGCTCGTCCAGCGCGTGCCGCACCGGCTCGTCATCCGGATGGCCTTCGATATCTGCATAGAACTGCGTTGCCACGAACCTTCCGCCGAGCTGGTAGCTTTCCAGCTTCGTCATGTTGATGCCATTCGTCGCGAAACCGCCCATTGCCTTATAAAGCGCCGCCGGAATGTTGCGGACATTGAACACGAAGGTCGTGACGATGGTTTCATCTGGTGCTTCGCCTTGGGACTGGCGTCTGGCCCAGTTCTCATCGCGCGAAAGAATTACGAAACGCGTGATGTTGTTTTCTGAGTCCTCGACATTTTCAGCCATGATATCAAGGCCGTAGAGACCGGCGGCAAGACGCGGTGCAAGCGCTGCCATGCTGCGATCACCCTTTTCAGAAACCAGTCTCGCCGCTCCGGCCGTGTCGCCGGCAACGACTGGCTTCCAGCCGTTGGAGCGGATGATCTTGCGGCACTGGCCAAGCGCGTGGATGTGGCTGTGAACGGTGCGGATCTCGTCTTTCTTCACGCCCGGTATAACCATCAGCTGGAAGCGGATCGGCATGAAATATTCACCGATGATGTGAAGGCGTGATTCCGGCAGCAGATGATGGATATCGGCAACGCGACCGGCCAGCGTGTTCTCGATCGGGATCATGCCGAGATCGGCTTCGCCGTTTTCGACGGCATTGAAAGCATCCTCGAATGTCGGGCACGGCAACGGCTCCATATCCGGGAACATGTCGCGGCATGCCATGTCGGAATTCGCGCCAAATTCGCCCTGAAAGGCAATGCGGTTTGTGCTCAAGGTCATGGAATTATCCATCAGAGGGTTCGGTTTGCGAGAATAGTGCGGGCTTTTTCGAGATCGTGCGGCGTATCAACGCCAAGCGGCACGGAGTGAACGATTTCGGCATCAATACGCATGCCCGCTTCCAGCGCGCGCAATTGTTCCAGCCTTTCGCGCTTCTCGAGTGGCGAAGGCTGAAGCCTCACGAACGTTTCAAGGGCGGCGCGGCGATAGGTATAAAGGCCGATGTGATGATAAAGCGGTCCGTCGCCATAGGGCGCAGTCGCGCGGGTAAAATAAAGCGCGCGCAATCGCGTCTCGGAAAGCGGGCTACCAACCACTTTCACCACGTTCGGATTGGTCTTTTCTTCCTCGTCGGTGATCTCAACCGTCAGCGTGGCAATGTCGACGGCGGCATTTTCCAACGGGCGCAACGAGGCGCGGATCGTTTCCGCTTCGATGGTCGGAAGGTCGCCCTGAACATTGATGACATATTCGGCGTTGCCATAGGGGTCAGCCTTCTGCAGCGCCTCGAAAATGCGGTCCGAACCGGATTGGTGATCATCGCGCGTCATCATTACGTCGAAACCGGCATTTTTAACGGCTGAAAATACCTGTTCGTCATCGACTGCAACGACGATGCGCGTCGCGCCAGCTTCACGCGCCCTGAGTGCAACCTGCACAATCATCGGTTTGCCGCCAATATCCGCGAGAGGCTTGCCCGGAAGCCGTGTCGATGCCATCCGCGCCGGTATAAGGACGACAGCTTTCTCGAATTCCCGATTCTTCATCCGACACCCTTCAAATCCCAACCGAAAAGTGTCAAAACGTCACGGAGTGGGGAATATTATTCAAGTTGCGCAGGCTGTGCAAAAGCCATAGCTTTTGAATAATTTCAAGATGCCCGGTTATATGGAGCGGATGCGAGGGAGCGCATATAGATGAATTCTTATGTAAATATGGGCGTTGGGGCGTTGCTGGGCACGGTTTTCGTTCTGATGTCGGTGTCAATTGCGTCTGAGGGCATTTTTCATGCGCCCACCCCGGAAAAGGAAGGTTACGCCATCGTCGCGGAAGCGAGCGGCGGCGAGGCTGCAGGCGAACCCGCTGCAGCGGCAACCCCGATCGCGAAATTGCTCGCCAGCGCGGATGCTGCCAAGGGTGAGGCGGTCTTCAAGAAGTGTACGAGCTGTCATACCGGAGAGAGTGGTGGTGCAAACAAGGTCGGCCCCAATCTCTTCGATATCGTCAACCGGCCGATCGCCAGCCATGCGGGTTTCAGCTACTCCGCAGCAATGAAGGATTTCTCCAAGGGCGGTTCCGTGCACTGGGATTACGATCATCTCAGCTACTTCATCGAAGCTCCCAAGAAACACGTTCCCGGCACGGCCATGGGCTTTGCGGGTGTGAAGAAGGAGACGGAACGCGCCGATCTCATCGCTTATCTGCGCACGCTGTCGGCAAACCCGGCGCCGCTGCCGGATCCGGCTGCGGCTCCCGTGCCGATAAACTGACGGAATATGGTGATTTCATAAGAAAAGCCCGGCATCGCTGCCGGGCTTTTTTGATTCTATCTGTCTGATTTCTGAAAGATCAGAAACCCTTGCCGCCGCGCAATTCGGAAATGACCGTTCCGATCATGATCTTGATATCCAGCCAGACGGAAAAATTGTCGACGTAATAAAGATCGGACACGATGCGGGCACGCGCCTTGTCACTGCGATCCGTCGGGCCGCGCAAACCCCGCATCTGGGCAAGACCGGTAATGCCTGGCCGCATCCGGTGCCGCAGGTGGTAGTGGGGAACAAGTTCCTCATAAAGACGGCCGGCGGCCAGCATGCCGATCGCATGGCAGCGCGGACCCACCAGCGACATGTCGCCTTTCAAGACGTTGATGAGCTGTGGCAGTTCGTCGACATTTGTGCGGCGAAGCACGGCGCCGATCCGGGTTATCCTCGGATCGTTCTTTACCGTTTGCGCCACGCCGGTGGCATCGCCCAGTTCGGTCCGCATCGAGCGAAATTTATAGACCCTTATCTTTCGCCCGTTCATGCCCCAACGGACTTGTGAGAACAGGACCGGCCCTTTGCTGTCGAGTTTGACCAGCGCCGCGACGGTCAGCAATACGGGCGCGAGTGCGACAAGGGCGATGGACGCCCCTGCAATGTCGATCGTTCTCTTGAGCACAAACTGGCTGCGCAGGAACACCGACGTGTTGGTTTCTGAAATGGAAGGTTGTGTTTCCGCCGCGTCGAAAGTGACAGCCGCAGGATAAGGGGCGCCGTAAAACACGGCATGCGATGAGCTTTTAGTACCCAGCATAATATGAAGCCCTGAAAAGTTATTTTGAAACAAGAAAATTAATTTATATGAACGATTAATAATTCATTTACCGTAAAAAGTCATCCGAAATGTAATCGTTTTTGCGCAAATAGCAATCTACGGTTAACGTGGATGCACGCATATGTTGCAAACACAAGTGCGGTCTCCGCTCTTGGCTGCGTTGGTTGCCCATTCGGTGTAATCAAGTCTTTGGAAAATTGAGTATTTGCGGGAAAGGCGACAGGATCGTTGCCGGCCCTTCGCTTGCCGGGTAACCGGCGAGCCGATTACCCAAAAGGCAATTAATTTCCCATCAGAATATCAAGAAGGGTCGTCTGCTTCGGCCCGGAAGTTGCCGGCGCCCGGCCGCCGATATCGGCTGGCGGCACAGGTCCATTGTCGGCTGAATAGCCGGGTTCGATATCGCGGGAAGGGATGTTTCCAGGCGGCATGGGGACCCCCGGCTGACCAGCGTTTGGCGAGACGGGCGCTTCGGGATAGGCTCGGGTGTTTGTCGTTCCGCCGCCGCCGAGAGCATTGGAAATGATGTCACCGATGGAGGAAGGCGCGCTCTCGGGCGCCGGTTGCTGTATTTCCCCAAGCGGCGGCACGCCGCCTGCGCCGAGACCAAAGAGCGGCGAGGGCGAGAGCCCGGAATGGGCGGCGGTCATGAAATCTTTCCAGGCCCTCGCAGGTAAGCCGCCGCCGGTGACCTTTTTCATCGATGTGCCATCGTCATTGCCGAACCAGACGCCCGTTGTCAGGTTGCTTGTGTAGCCGACAAAAAGCGCGTCGCGGAAAGACTGTGTCGTGCCGGATTTTCCCGCTGCCTGCCAACCCTGAAGGCGAGCAGCTTTTCCTGTTCCTTCGGTGATGACGCGCGACAACATGCCGTTCATCGTCGCGGCGATTTCCTCGCTCAGCACGCGCGGCGGGTTGTCGTATCTGTTTTCATAAAGCACCTTGCCGTCAGCATCGGAGATGCGTTTGACGATATGCGGCGTCGCCTTGTAGCCGCCATTCATAAAGGGAGCGTAGGAGGCGGTCAGCTCCATCAGCGACACTTCCGAGGTGCCGAGTGCGATGGAAGCGTTGTTCTGCAGCTCCGATTCTATGCCCATGCGATGCGCCACCTGCGTCACCCGCTCAGGACCGACTTCCATCACCAGCTGCGCAGCGATCGTGTTCAGAGAATTGGCAAGCGCAGTGGCAAGCGTAACTTCGCCACGATATTTCTTCTCATAATTTTCCGGTGTCCAGTTTCCGATGCGGACCGGCCCGTCATTGCGAATTGTACTGGGGGTCAGACCCGATTCGAGCGCCGCGACGTATACGAAGGGTTTGAACGCCGATCCGGGTTGCCGTTTCGCCTTGGCAGCCCGGTTGAACTGGCTTTCGGCATAATCCGCACCGCCGACCACGGCCCGGATTGCGCCTGTGCCATCGATGGAAACGAGAGCCGCTTGCGAGGCGCCCTGCTTTTTACCATCACCCTGGAGAACATGGGTCAGTGCTTTTTCGGCGTCGCGTTCAAGATTGGGGTCGATGGTCGTATCGACGACGATGTCCTGCTTGACGTCGCCAATCAGGCCACGAACTTCCTCCATCACCATATCGGCAGCGTAATGTTCGGCACCGGACCAGAAACGTTTGGCCTTGGTCGGCGGCTGCGACATCGCGGTCTTGATCTCGTCATCGGTGATGAACCCGACATCGCGCATGGATCTCAGAACGACCTGCGCCCGCTCCTCCGCCGCCTGCGGGTCGCGCGCCGGTGAAAGGCGCGAGGGGGCCTTGAGAAGTCCGGCAAGCGTTGCCGCCTCGCCAAGATTGACGTCGCGCGCGGATTTGTTGAAGTAGCGTCTGGAAGCGGCTTCGACGCCAAAGGCGTTGGAACCGAAATAAACGCGGTTGAGATACATCGCGAGGATCTGGTCCTTGGTGTATTTATGCTCCAGCCAGAAGGCCAGCAGCACTTCCTGCACCTTGCGCTCCAGCGTCCGGTCCTGTGAGAGGAACAGGTTTTTTGCCAGCTGCTGCGTCAGCGTCGAGCCGCCCTGCACTGTTCGTCCCGTCATCACATTGGTCACGATGGCGCGGGCCAGGCCGAGCGGATCCACACCGAAATGCGAATAGAACCGCCGGTCTTCGATCGCCATGACCGCTTGTGGAAGGTAGGGCGACATGTCTTCAAGCGCGAGAGCCTCGCCACCCGTGGTGCCGCGATTGGCAAGCACGCTGCCGTTCACCGAAACGATCTTCACATTCGGAGGGCGTTCGGGAATGGTCCAACTGCTGGCACTCGGCATGCGCGCGCCGTAATAAAGGACAAGACCGGCAACGCCGATACCGCCCCAGATGCCGAGCACAATGCACCAGTAAACGAGGGACCGGATAAAGCCTGTTGCGCCACCGCCGGAACTGCGTGTGCGCTTTTCCTTTTTTTGCGGTTTGGCGCGGCCGGATGTGGACTTCGGTTTTCTGGCGGGCTGCTTTGCGGTTCCGCCAATGCGCTCGCTGGCATCAAGACGCAGATCGTCACCGGATTCGTGGAAATCCCCGAAGGAAGGCTCTACCCGATCGCGTGATTTACCCTTGCCTGCCATCCAGCCGAAGTCGCTCCTTATATTCGCGAAACCGTTCGCACTTCAGGCTTCTATGCCTGCGCGATCCTTAATCCAGGATGAAGAGTTTAAATGCGGCAATTTAAGGCGGGGTTAAGTCCTCGCCGGATCAAATCGGCGTCATTGGCAGACGTCGACCCATTCCGCTCCCGTCAGTCGCGCCATCATGTCAGGCGAAATCCTCACCGCCGCATTGGTGGCACCCGCTGCCGGAACCACCTCGGGATAGTTTTTCAGGGATATGTCGCAAAACACCGGAAGGGGAGAAGGCAATCCGAAAGGACACACGCCGCCGACGGGATGGCTGGTAACCGCAACGACTTCTTCCACTCCCAGCATGCGCGGCTTGGCGCCGAAATGATCGCGAAATTTACGATTGTCGAGCCGTTTCGTGCCGGCGGCAACGACGAGAAGAATTGTGTCGCCCGCCTTCAGGCAGATCGTTTTGGCAATCTGGTCGGGATCGACGCCGTGCGCTTCGGCAGCCAAAGCGACTGTCGCCGAACTCGTTTCCGTTTCGATAACGGTCACTTCGGGGGAATTTTCGGTGAAAAACGCTCTGACGGATTCGATGGTCATGCGTATTTATTAGGCGGTATGCCAAGAGGCTTCAAGGTGTCGCGAAATAGCTATGCATTTTATGCAATGCTGCGCTGCGATGAAACGTCTGTTTTTTGAGCGGAGATCCTGTATCTTCAAATCATCGAAGCGACGCACTCCTCCTCCCAGCGTCGCCCGATTGGACTGACAATACTCCTCCTCCCAATTGTCAGTCAGTTTCAAGAACCCGGCGCACCTCCTCCCGCGCCGGGTTTTTGCTGTTTAAGGCCTTGTTTCCCGCGACTTTCATTTGCCGACGCTTCACAAAAATCGCCGGGCTTTTTCAAAGAAACTTGACTTTCAGGCCCTTCCAACCTAGGTGTTCGCGCATCGATATTTGTTTGACGACCAGAGCTTCGGCGCCTTTTCTAGGTGCACACGACGATCTTTCCTTCAAATTCGACCCAAGACCGCACTGCGCGCAGTGCAAATACAATTTGCCAACGGAAGGAAATCGTTATGGCGACTGGTACAGTAAAGTGGTTCAACGCAACCAAGGGCTACGGCTTCATTCAGCCTGACGACGGTTCGCAGGACGTATTCGTGCACATCTCCGCCGTTGAGCGCGCTGGTATGACCTCCCTCAACGACGGTCAGAAGCTCTCCTACGAGCTGACTCAGGACCGCCGCTCGGGCAAGATGTCTGCAGGCGAGCTCGTCGCTTCCTGATAAGCGGCTTGGCCTGAACGGGTCATTCGTATGAATATGAAAGGCCGGATTTTTCCGGCCTTTTTCTTTTGGAAGATGCACCGGGTCCGGCCGCTCTTGAAAAAGCTGGAGTGCATACCAATATAGGGTTCAACAGTGCTCCGCACGGAATTGTCAGGCTGGTGCTTTTAAAGTGCCGCTGTTGTTGCGTTAACCAAAGATTAACCAAAGCAGCCGATCCTGATCGTGAAAAGCAGCGTCGGCTTTGTTGGCGCGCTCTGGAGCATCGGACCGTTTGAACGCTTTGACCACGGATGTACTGGCACTGACGAAAAACGGATGGAAAGGTCGGGCTTGCCCGGCCTTTTTGTTTTGAACCACCAAAATATAAGAGAACGGGGAGGCATCGGGTAACCGGCGCCTCCTTTCTTTTTGACTACTTCGCGGCCAGGGCGTCGAGAATGCGGATCCAGGAGCGGATGCCCTTGTGGAACGACTGCAGGTCATATTTTTCATTCGGCGAATGAATGCGGTCATCGGTAAGGCCGAAACCGACGAGCAGCGAATCCATGCCCAGCATCTTCTGGAAATCGCCGACGATGGGGATCGAGCCCCCCATGCCGATCACGACGGCAGGTTTGGGCCACTCTTCCGAAAGCGCGTTTTTCGCCTTCGTCAGCACTGGCGAATCATAGGAAAGCTGGATAGCCGGCGATGCACCATGCTCGTGAAATTCCACCGAGCAATCGGCTGGAATTTTGGAGCGGACATAGTTCCGGAAGCTCTCGCGAACCGCTTTCGGGTCTTGCTCTCCGACGAGACGGAAGGACACTTTAGCAGAGGCCTTTGCGGCGATAACCGTCTTGAAGCCGTCGCCGGTATAGCCGCCGATGATGCCGTTGACTTCCGCCGTTGGCCGCGCCCAGGTCTGCTCCAGCACGGAGCGGCCCTTTTCGCCCGATGGAATCGAGAGGCCGACTTCGCCGAGGAAGGCTTCGGCGGTGCGGCCCAACGTTTCCCAGGAAGCCTTGATGTTGGCGGGGGTTTCTTCCACGCCGTCATAGAAGCCGGCAAGTGTCACGCGGCCGGTCTCGTCATGCAGGCCGGCGAGAATATCGGTCAGGATGTGAATGGGATTTGCGGCCGCACCACCGAAAAGACCCGAATGCAGGTCGCGGTCGGCCGCCGTGATTGTGATTTCCTCGCCGACCAGGCCGCGAAGGGCGGCGGCGATGGCGGGCGTATCGCGGTCCCACATGCTGGTATCGCATACCAGTGCATAATCGGCTTTCAGCTCATCGGCATTGGCGTCGAGGAACGGCTTCAGCGAGGGCGAACCGGATTCTTCCTCGCCCTCGAAAAGAATGGTGACGCGCACTGGCAGACTGCCATTGACTGCCTTATAGGCCCGGCAGGCTTCCACAAAGGTCATCAGCTGACCCTTGTCATCAGCCGTTCCACGCCCGGTGATCACCTGCCGGCCGCCGCCGATATCTTTCACGGCCGGTTCGAACGGATCGTTTTCCCAAAGATTGAGCGGATCGACCGGCTGCACGTCGTAATGGCCGTAGAAAAGCACATGCGGCGCGTCTTTTGTCGCGGCGTCATGATGCGCCACCACCATTGGATGACCGGCCGTATCGCGAACGGAAGCCGCAAAGCCCAGTGATTCAAGCGTTCTGACCAGCCATTCTGCCGCCTTCCGGCACTCCGCCTTGTAGGCGGGGTCCGTGGAAATGGACGGGATGCGCACCAGTTCGAACAATCGCTCGAGGCTGGAGGTAAGGTTGTCGTCGGCCGTGGAAAGAATGGGGGAAACGTCTGTCATCGCTGATCCTGTCATGTCTGTCGCAACCCGGCGATGGACGAAACATCCTGGTATCGCGCATCGCGTGGGAACAAGGGGCTGACGTGTCGTTGAATCGGCAAGCGCGCAGCCGCCGGAACGATAGAGCAGTTCATGAAAAGTGCGAAGTGGTTTTCCGCCTAAACTGCGCGGAAACAAAACCTTGGAGGCTGCAGGCGATAGAAGGCCAGGAGCAAAGAAAGCGTTTCGAGTTGTAAATCCTATTTCGCTTTTTTGGCGCGGTCGATCGCCCGGCGCATATATTCCAGCAGAAGCTGCTTTTCGAAACGGCGGAAATCCGCCAGCAGCGTATCTTCCGTGGCTTCGGAAGCGGCAATGGCGTTCGCCTCGAGATCCCTGCCGCGCTGGGTAAGTTCGATGATCTGCGCGCGGCGGTCGCTTGGGTGGGATTTGCGCACGATCAGCCCGTCGCGCTCCATGCGGGACAGCGTATTGGCAAGCGTCGCCTGCTCCACGTCGATTCTATCCAGCAATTGCCGTTGCGTCAGTCCCTCCTCATGCCACAGTTCGATGAGGATGGGGAATTGTCCAGGAGAAAACCCCAGCGCGGCAGCTCTCTTCTGGAGCGCCATGGTGAATTCCCTCGCCATTTTTGCGGCGAGATAGATCGCCGATTCGTCCCGGGAAAAACCCATTCATCAATCCGTCTGGCATCTGGTCGGCGCAATCGCGCGATTTCGATAGTGGGATATATATCGCACGGTATGTTTATGCCAGTCAGAAACCCGGCACAAATAAAAACCGCCATGGCCGGGAGGGGACGGCCATGGCGGTCATATAAGAGGACAAAGGCCCGGAGAGGGGGGAAAGGCCTTTGTCCGGTCTGATGCGGCGGGGGACGAGCCTACAATCAGACTACGGCGTGATCAGGCGCCGTCCCCTAAGAAATGTGTGTGCAAATGCGGCTTTTCAAGGGAAAATCTATTACAAATTCGTAAGGTTCACGCGAATTTTGCCGGTGCCTCCAGCGGCTTAGCCCCGTGCGCTTTGCGGTGCGTTGTTTGAACTTTCTGTGGACGTCAAAACGGCCCCGCGCTATCCATATCGCCATGAAAAAAGGCGATCATCTCTTCCTCGTTGACGGCTCCGGTTTCATTTTCCGGGCGTTCCATGCCATTCCCCCGCTGAACCGCAAGTCGGATGGGCTGCCGGTCAACGCCGTTTCCGGCTTCTGCAACATGTTGTGGAAGCTCCTGAAGGATGCGCGCAATACCGATGTCGGCGTCACGCCCACGCATTTTGCCGTGATTTTCGACTATTCGTCGAAAACCTTCCGCAACGAGCTGTACGATCTATACAAGGCCAACCGCACCGCACCGCCGGAAGATCTGGTGCCGCAGTTTGGCCTGATCCGCGAGGCGACACGGGCCTTCAACCTTCCCTGCATCGAGACGGAAGGCTTCGAGGCGGATGACATCATCGCCACTTACGCCCGTCAGGCGGAGGCGATTGGCGCCGATGTCACCATCATTTCTTCCGACAAGGATCTGATGCAGCTCGTCACGGCCAATGTGCATATGTACGACGCCATGAAGGACAAGCAGATCGGCGTTCCCGATGTCGTCGAAAAATGGGGTGTAGCCCCGGAAAAGATGATCGACCTTCAGGCGATGACCGGCGATTCCACCGATAATGTTCCGGGTATTCCTGGTATCGGGCCGAAAACGGCCGCGCAATTGCTGGAAGAATACGGCGATCTCGACACGCTGCTGGCGCGGGCAGGAGAAATCAAGCAGCAGAAACGCCGCGAAAACATCATCGCCAATGCCGATCTTGCCCGCCTTTCCAGACAGCTCGTGGCGCTCAGAACCGATGTGCCGCTGGAGCAGTCTCTGGAAGAACTGGTGCTCGAACCGCAGAACGGCCCGAAACTCATCGCTTTCCTGAAGGCGATGGAGTTCACGACGCTGACGCGCCGGGTAGCTGAAGCCACCGATAGCGATGCCTCTGCCATCGAAGCCGCCAATGTGCCGGTGCAATGGGGCGCTGATGCCCATGGACCAGACCTCGACGCCGCGCCTGCAGTTGCCGCAGCTGATGACAAGACCGCTGCGCCGGCGTCAACCACCGCTTCGGCACGGAAGGTGACAGGGGAGGGTAGCGCGCCCACCGATCTCGCCACGGCACGGCAGACGGTTTTCTCCGCCGCCAAGATCGACACGACCGCCTATACGACGATCAGGGATCTGGCGGAGCTGGATCGTTGGGTTGCCGCTGCCCGCGAAACAGGTGTCGTCGCCTTCGACACGGAAACGACCTCGCTCGACCCCATGCAGGCGGAACTCGTCGGTTTTTCGCTGGCGATTGCCGATAACGGCAAGGATGCCTCAGGCACCGATATCCGCGCTGCCTATGTGCCATTGACGCACAAGACCGGCTCCGGTGGCGATCTTTTCAGCGATGGCATCAGGCTTGCTGAAGGACAGGTGCCGTTTGCCGAGGCGCTGGCACGTTTAAAGGATCTTCTTGAGGACGAAGCCGTTCTGAAAATCGCGCAGAACCTCAAATATGACTACCTGCTGATGAAGCGCCACGGCGTCGTCATGCAGAGTTTCGACGATACCATGCTGATTTCCTACGTTCTTGAGGCGGGAAAAACCACGCATGGCATGGATACGCTTTCCGAACGCTGGCTCGGCCACACGCCGATCGCCTACAAGGACGTGGCGGGATCGGGCAAGTCGAGCATCACCTTCGATTTCGTCGATATTGACAAGGCGACCGCTTACGCCGCGGAAGACGCGGATGTCACCCTGCGGCTGTGGATGGTGCTGAAGCCCAGGCTTGCCGCAGAGCGGCTGACCAGTGTGTATGAGCGGCTGGAGCGCCCTCTGGTGCCTGTACTGGCGCATATGGAGGAGCGTGGCATCACCGTGGACCGACAGATCCTGTCGCGTCTCTCCGGTGAACTCGCCCAGAAGGCGGCTGCTTTCGAAGAGGAAGTCTACCAACTGGCAGGCGAGCGTTTCAACATCGGATCGCCAAAGCAGCTCGGCGATATCCTGTTCGGCAGGATGGGCCTGCCTGGCGGCTCCAAGACCAAGACGGGCCAATGGTCCACATCGGCGCAGGTTCTCGAAGATCTGGCGGCAGAAGGGGCTGAGTTGCCGCGCAAGATTGTAGACTGGCGGCAGCTGACCAAGCTGAAATCGACCTATACGGATGCGCTTCCCGGATATGTCCATCCGCAGACGAAACGGGTGCACACGTCCTACGCGCTGGCCTCCACCACCACGGGGCGCCTGTCGTCCTCGGAGCCGAACCTTCAGAACATTCCGGTGCGCACGGCGGAAGGTCGCAAGATCCGCACGGCCTTCATCTCCACCCCCGGACACAAGCTTCTTTCCGCCGATTACAGCCAGATCGAGCTACGTGTGCTTGCCCATGTCGCCGACATTCCGCAGCTTCGCAGCGCATTCGAAAACGGCATCGACATTCATGCGATGACCGCATCGGAAATGTTCGGGGTGCCGGTGGAAGGCATGCCGTCTGAAGTGCGCCGACGTGCCAAGGCCATCAACTTCGGCATCATCTACGGTATTTCCGCTTTCGGCCTTGCCAACCAGCTCAGCATCGCGCGCTCCGAAGCGGGCGAATATATCAAGAAATATTTCGAGCGTTTTCCTGGCATTCGCGATTACATGGAAGCGACCAAGGCTTTCGCCCGCGAGAACGGCTATGTCGAGACGATTTTCGGCCGCCGCGCGCATTATCCGGAAATCCGCTCCTCCAACCCTTCCATGAAGGCCTTCAACGAGCGTGCAGCCATCAACGCACCTATCCAGGGGTCTGCAGCCGATATCATTCGTCGTGCGATGGTCCGTATCGAGCCGGTGCTGGAGGCGGAAAAGCTTTCTGCCCGCATGCTGCTGCAGGTACATGACGAACTCATCTTCGAAGTCGAGGAAGGGGAAATCGAAAAGACCCTGCCCATCGTCGTCTCGGTGATGGAAAATGCAGCCATGCCGGCTATTTCCATGAGGGTTCCGCTCAAGGTGGATGCCCGCGCGGCCGACAACTGGGACGAGGCGCATTGACGGGAATTGACCGGCCATTGACCGATAGCTGTCATTGGTTTGTTGCGTGCGCAGATTAGGGGAAACATCTCAAAAGGAGTTCCCCCATGCACGCCCCGCTCGTTTCAAAAGATCTGGAATCTTTTTCCGCTGCCAGCCACGATCAGCCGCCGCGCCATCTGGGTCGCCGCTATAATACGGATGGTGAATTCCTGCTCGAGCCGGGCAATACCGTGGTCTGCCATCTCGTTGAAGGGTCGAAAACCGAAAGCGCAATCATCGGGACACGCCAGCGTTTTCTGGATATGCCCGAGGCATCGCAGCTGGCCTTCACGCCGGTTTCCAGCCTGCATATGACGGTATTTCAGGGCATTATCGAATATCGCCGTGCATTTCCCTACTGGCCGGAAGACATGCCACTCGATACTCCGATCAACACGATGACGGAGTATTATTGCGATCGTCTGGCGGATTTTCCGGGCCTGCCTGGTTTCAATATGCAGGTGACTGGTCTCAAGCCGACGGGGCTGGTGCTGAAGGGTGCCACCGCCGAAGACGACCGGATCATTGCGCTGTGGCGGGATACATTTGCCGAAGCTTTCGGTTATCGGCATCCCGATCACGACACCTATCAATTCCATATTACGCTGGCTTATGTCACGCGCTGGTTCGATCCGGAGTGCCTGCCGCGATGGCAGGCGATGCTGGATGAAGAGCTGGAAAAACTGCGTGCGGCAGCGCCGATAATCGAGATGCGCGCTCCAGCTTTCTGTGAATTCAGGGACATGAACCACTTTAGGGAACTTGTGGTTTTTGATAGGAAGTGAAGCATGATTTGCAAAGGCCTGCCGCCCGCCCGTCGCAGCAAACCGGCTTAATCGGAAAAAATGCGCGTCAGGGCTGGTCAAAGCCCGTTTGGGCATGTATAAGCGCGCCAAATTTCCGATATCGAGACACCCGACATTCGGCCTTTGGTTATGGCCGGTTACGTTGTTTCGCCGCTAAAGTGGAGTAACAAAAATGGCTGTACCAAAAAGAAAAACAAGCCCGTCCAAGCGCGGCATGCGCCGCTCGGCTGACGGTCTCAAGGCTTCGACCTACGTTGAAGACAAGAACTCCGGCGAACTGCGCCGTCCGCACCATATCGATCTGAAGACCGGTATGTATCGCGGTCGTCAGGTTCTGACGCCGAAGGAAAGCGCATAAGCTTTCTGAAATAATCTTTACGGAAAACCGGCCCTCGTGGCCGGTTTTTTGTTTTTGGGCCGTTTAGCTGCTTTTTTCGGTTACTTGGAAAATCCGATCACTCCTCCTACACTCTGTTCGGGAGAGCAGGTCTGGTGCCTGCAACGGGGAGGGGCGCTTCGGTGAAATATCGCTGGATTTTATTGACGCTGCTCAGCCTCGGCCTCGGTTACGGCGCCGTGACCAAGGGCAGCGGCATCATTGCGGAAAGCTATTTCGGCGAAGTCTCCGATCAGGGCCGCACCACCCTCAGGCTGGCCGTCTCGGCTCTTGGCGGGCTTTTGAGCCGTTTCGAGCCGCTGCCCGCCCTGATCGCCGATCACGACGACATTGAGGAGCTTGTCGCGCATCCGCAGGATGAGGCGATGCGCCAGCGCGCCAATATCTATCTCAAATCCATCAATACATTGCTGGAATCCTCCGACATCTACATCATCACGCTGGACGGAGTGACCATCGCCGCCAGTAACTATGATGGACCCACGAGCTTCGTCGGTGAGAATTTCAGCTACCGTCCCTATTTTCAGGATGCCGCCAAGGGCTTCCCGTCGCGTTTCTTTGCGCTAGGCACCACCTCCCACAAGCGCGGTTATTATTTTTCCGCGCCTATTCTCTTCAACGAGGAGATAAAGGGCGTCATCGTCTTCAAGGTCGATATTGAAGGCATAGAGGCGTCGTTCGGCGATGGTGAAAACCGCATTCTCGTATCGGACCCGGAAGGCATCATCTTCATGACCGGAACGCCGCAGTGGCTTTATTCCGGCCTGATGCCGCTGACACCGGAAAGGCTTGCGCGCACGGCGGCATCCCGCCGTTACGCCAATGCCGACCTGAAGGAACTGCCGCTGAAAAACGGCAATTTCGGCTCTCATCAGTTGATGACGATCAGCCAGAACGACGGTGACCGGGAATATCTCGTCCTGTCGCAGCCGATGCCCGACGCGGGCTGGACGGTCAGCGTGCTGATGGATACCGGCTCACTCAGGACGCAGGTCAAGACGGCGATGATCGCGATCATCCTCTGCCTGTGTCTTGCCGCTGCCGTGGTCGCCGCCATGCTGCAAAGACGGCGGCGCCTGCGTGAACGCCTGACCCACCAGGCCGAAGCTCAGGCGGAGCTGGAGCGGCGTGTGGAGGAGCGCACAGCCGATCTGGCGCGGGTGAACCGTGAAATCGAACACGAAATCGCCGAGCGCCGCCAGACGGAGAAACAATTGCGCAAGATGCAGAATGACCTGGTTCAGGCGGGCAAGCTTGCAGCGCTCGGGCAAATGTCGGCAGCACTTTCGCACGAGTTCAACCAGCCGCTCGCAGCCGCCAAGAATTATGCGGAAAACGCCTCTCTTCTCGTGGAACGTGGACGTCTGGAAGAGGTGACGGAAAACCTCAGGCGTATTTCGGGCCTTATCGATCGCATGGCTTCTATCAGCAGGCATCTGAGAAATTTTGCCCGCAAACCCAATGAGAAAATGGCTGCGGTCGCGCTCGATGCTGTCCTTCGCGATACGCTGGAAATTGTTGGAGCACGGCTGAAGGTCGCCAATGCGGTGTTGGATGTTGATCTTGGTCCGGTGCCGCTTGCGGTGAAGGCCGGGCCGGTGCGGCTGCAGCAGGTGCTGGTCAACATCATCTCCAATGCCGCCGATGCGGTGGAAGGGCGCGAGGATCGTCGCATCGCTTTGAAAGCCGTGCTGCACGGTCAGACGGTTTCGATTTTCATTCGTGACCGAGGTCCGGGCGTTCCTCCGGCGATTTCGGAGCGCATCTTCGATCCCTTCTTCACCACCAAGGGCGTGGGGCGTGGCCTCGGTCTCGGCCTTTCCATCACCTACAACATCATCAAGGATTTTGGCGGCCAGCTGCGTGTCAGAAACCATGAAGACGGCGGCGCGGAATTCGAGATCGAATTACCGGCAGCAGCCTATCGTGTGGAGGTGGCGGCGGAATGACCATGTCGCGGGTTCTGTTGATTGATGACGAGGAGGAACTGCGCTTTTCCACCGCGCAGGCGCTGGAACTTTCCGGTTTTGCGGTCACCATGCTGGCAAGCGCCGAACATGCGCTTGAGCTCATCGGCTACAGCTTCGATGGCGTCGTGGTCAGCGATATCAGGATGCCCGGCATGGATGGCATGACGCTGCTGCAGAAGGTGCGGGAGCTCGACCCGGAAATACCTGTCATCCTGATGACGGGCCATGGCGATGTGCAGCTTGCCGTCAATGCCATGCGCAACGGTGCTTATGACTTCATCGAAAAGCCCTTCACCCCGCAATATCTCGCCGGCATCATAAAAAGAGCCAACGACCGGCGGGCACTGGTGCTGGAAAACCGCCGCCTGAAGGCGGTGGCGGGCAAGCATGACGATCTCGAAACGCGTCTGCCCGGCAGAACCCAGGTCATGGTCGATCTGCGCTACCGCATTCGCGCCATTGGTGCGACCGATGCCGATACGCTCATTGTCGGCGATACCGGTGCGGGCAAGGAAGTGGTGGCGCGCGCACTTCACGACATCAGCGCCAGAGCCAACCGGCCCTTTGTCGCCATCAATTGTGCCGCCCTTCCGCAAACGCTGATCGAAAGCGAGCTGTTCGGCCACGAGGCTGGCGCTTTTCCCGGCGCGCTGCGCCCGCGCTACGGCAAGTTCGAGCATGCCCGCGGCGGCACGATATTGCTGGACGAGATCGGCTCCATGCCCTTTGAATTGCAGGGCCGGTTCCTGCGCGTGTTGCAGGAACGGGTGATCACCCGTCTCGGCTCCAATGAAACAGTCGAGCTCGACGTCCGCTTCATCGCCACCAGCAAGGTCGATCTGGAGCAGGAAGTCGCGGCAGGGCGGTTCCGTGCCGATCTTCTCTACCGCCTGAACGTGGCGACGATTCTCGTGCCGTCCCTCTCGCAGCGCAGTGCCGACATACCGCTGCTTTTCCTGCATCTGGTGCGGGGAGGCTGCTGCCCGTTACGGTCGGGAAGATATGGACGTTCCGCAGCATCTGCTCTCAGTCATTTCCCTGCGTGAGTGGCCGGGCAATGTCCGGGAATTGCGTAATGCGGCGGACCGTTTCGTTCTCGGTCTGGAAAGCGATGTCTCCGAAACCTCGCTGCCGTTTGAGGGCGATGGCAAGGCGGCGCTTGCCGCAAGGGTCGCCGCTTATGAAAAAAGCCTTATTGCGCGCGCGATCGCCGCCCACGGCGGAAATCTGAAATCCGTCTATGAGAGCCTCGGCATTTCACGCAAAACGCTTTACGAAAAAATGCAGAAATACGAGCTGCACCGGCACATGACCGAGGTGTAATGGGTGGATTTCCACCCATGGATGAGCCCGTATGGGTAGAAATCCACCCATTGCTGCCCATGATGGCGATAAAAGCGCGCCTTGCCGCAAGACCGCCGTTGCTGAACGGCAATCCCGGATCGCAAATGGCTCACCCCGGCCGCCATGGAGGAGCATGCGCGGCTGAAGTGGCGAACATTTTCATCCGGGAGGAATCGATGAAAATACTGAAGACAGTTACCGGCCTTGCTGCCGCCGCTGCCGTTTCCCTTTTTGCGCTTTCTGCATCCGCTCAGAACTACCCCGAGCGCAACATCACCATGGTCGTGCCCTTTGCCGCCGGTGGCCCGACAGATACGGTCGCGCGTCTTGTCGCTGAATCCATGTCGAAGGATCTCGACCAGCAGATCATCGTCGAAAATGTCGGCGGCGCTGGTGGCACGCTGGGCGCTGGCCGCGTGGCGGCGTCGGATCCGGACGGTTACACCGTTCTGCTGCATCACATCGGCATGGCGACGAGCGCCACGCTTTATCGCAAGCTCGCCTATGATACCCTGAACGCTTTCGAATATGTCGGTCTGGTCACGGAAGTGCCGATGACCATTCTGTCGCGCAAGACGCTCGAGACCAAGGATCTCAAGGGTCTGATCGACTACGCCAAGGCGAACAAGGACAAGGTCACCGTTGCCAATGCCGGCATCGGTGCTGCTTCGCATCTGTGCGGCATGTTGTTCATGAGCGCGATCGAGACACCGCTGGTCACTGTTCCCTACAAGGGCACAGGCCCGGCCATGACCGACCTGCTCGGCGGACAGGTCGATATCATGTGCGACCAGACCACCAACACCACCAAGCAAATCCAGGGCGGGACCGTTAAAGCCTATGCCGTAACCTCGGCCAAACGGCTCGACGTGCTGCCGGACGTACCGACAGTTGCCGAATCGGGCCTGCCGAAGCTTGAGGTGGGTATCTGGCACGGTATCTACACGCCGAAGGGTACACCGGCCGAGATCAACGAAAAGCTCTCCAAGTCGCTGCAGGTCGCGCTGAAGGACAAGAACGTGGCGGCCCGTTTTGCCGAACTCGGCACCACGCCTTCCCCGGAAGCCGATGCGACGCCCGCAGCGCTCAAGACCAAGCTTGAAAGCGAAATCGCCCGCTGGAAGCCTGTGATCGAGGGCGCCGGCCAATATGCCGACTGATGGTTGAAGCAATTGCCGGCGGCACCCTGCCGCCGGCTTCTTGCCGTCAGTTTAACGCGCGGAACGGTGTGTGGCCGGCCGCAGTGGAGGGGCATCTTTCATGAAGTCGTTTTTCATTGACCCTGCCGAGGCAGCCTGTGGGGCAATTTTCATCGGTTTTGGCGCTTTTTTCGCGTTGCAGTCTTTCGGGCTGGATATCGGAACCGCCTTCCGCATGGGGCCGGGTTATTTTCCGCTTGTTCTGGCAATCGTGCTGATCCTGCTTGGTGGGGTAATATTCATTCGCGCCACCCGCGTGCAGGGCGATGCCCTCGGTGCAATCGCCTGGCGGGGGATTTTTTCATCCTGCCTGCGCCGATCTTTTTCGGTTTCACGGTCCGGGGGCTTGGTTTCGTACCGGCGCTTTTTTTCAGCGCCCTTATCGCAGCCTTCGCCTCGCACAAGATGAGCCCGCTCATGGCCGTCATTATTTCCGCCGCCATCACGGTCTTTTCCGTTGCTGTGTTCAATTATGGTCTCGGCCTGCCATTCCAGCGCTTCGGCCCCTGGCTTAAATTTTGAGGTGCCGTAATGGAATTGCTTGATAATCTTGCTCTCGGTTTCGTCACGGCCACGTCGCTGGCAAACCTGTTCTTCTGCCTGATTGGCGTGCTGCTCGGCACGCTGATCGGCGTGCTGCCGGGCATTGGCGCAACCGCAACCATCGCCATGCTGTTGCCTATCACCTTTCAGCTTGAGCCCGTCTCATCGCTCATCA
This sequence comes from Rhizobium sp. AN68, assembly GCF_030758035.1. Classification (NCBI taxonomy): domain Bacteria; kingdom Pseudomonadati; phylum Pseudomonadota; class Alphaproteobacteria; order Hyphomicrobiales; family Rhizobiaceae; genus Rhizobium; species Rhizobium sp. AN68. Next base: position 65,476 of record NZ_JARWMI010000003.1, read on the forward strand.
TGCTCGCAGGCATCTATTACGGCGCGCAATATGGCGGCTCCACCACGGCGATCCTCATCAACATGCCGGGTGAATCCTCATCCGCCGTTACCGCCATTGACGGCTACCAGATGGCGCGCAAGGGCAAGGCGGGTGCCGCACTTGCGATTGCCGCGATCGGCTCGTTTTTCGCCGGCACGGTTTCCACCTTTCTCGTGGCAGTCTTTGCACCGCCTTTGACGGCGATTGCGCTGGAATTCGGCGCGGCGGAATATTTCTCGCTGATGGTCGTCGGCCTCGTCTCATCCATCGCGCTTGCCCATGGTTCCATCGTCAAGGCGCTGGCCATGGTCGTGCTTGGCCTGCTGCTCGGTTTGGTCGGCACGGATATCTACAGCGGCGCGCCACGCTTCACTCTCGGCATCCGTGAATATGCCGATGGGCTGAATTTCGTTGCGGTGGCGGTGGGCGTATTCGGTATCGCCGAAATCCTGCGCAATCTCGAAAACGAGCGCACGCGCTCGGTGCTGATCGCCAAGGTCAGCAGCCTGATGCCGTCGAAGGAAGACTTCAAGGCCATGGTCGGCCCGGTGCTGCGCGGTACGGTCATCGGTTCGGCACTGGGCATCCTGCCCGGCGGCGGTGCAATTCTCGCTGCCTTCGCATCCTACACCGTCGAGAAACGCGTCTCCAAGCATCCTGAGGAGTTTGGGCACGGTGCCGTCGCCGGTGTTGCCGGTCCGGAATCCGCCAATAATGCCGGTGCCCAGACCTCGTTCATCCCGCTTTTGACGCTCGGCATTCCCGCAAACCCGGTGATGGCGCTGATGATCGGTGCGATGATCATTCAGGGCATCGTGCCCGGCCCGAACGTTGCGACCGAGCAGCCGGCGCTGTTCTGGGGCATCATCGCCTCGATGTGGATTGGCAATCTGATGCTCGTCATCCTCAACCTGCCCCTGATCGGGCTTTGGGTGAAGCTGCTGACGGTGCCTTATTACGTGCTTTTCCCCATCATCATGGCCTTCTGCGCCATCGGGGTTTACAGCGTTAATTCCAACGTCTTCGATCTCTACGCCGTCGCCTTCTTCGGCTTCATTGGTTATGTGCTCGTGAAGCTGCGCTGCGAGCCGGCGCCGCTGCTGCTGGGCTTCGTGCTTGGGCCGCTGCTGGAGGAAAACCTGCGACGCGCCATGATCCTGTCACGTGGCGATCCGACGACCTTCGTCAGCCGACCGATCAGCGCTACCCTGCTGTTTATTGCTCTGGCCGTGCTGATCATTGTCTTCCTGCCCAGCGTGAAGAAAAAGCGCGAAGAGGTTTTCGTAGAAGAAGATTGAGCAGGTCTCGAAATATTCGGAACGCCGGTGATGGAAATGTCGCCGGCGTTTCTGCGTTGATGGGATCGCTGTGAGGAATCCGGTTCACCGAAGCGGCATATGGTTGACTTGAAGCTTTTTAGGGCCAAGGAAGGGCGGGAAAGAGAGGTCGATATGACGTCGGAAACCGAAAAACGGATCATTGCGCTTGAGGAAACGATCGCGCATCAGGCCAAGACTATAGAGGAACTGTCCGACCAGCTGACGGAACAGTGGAAGGTGGTGGAACAGACCCGCGCCAAGCTCGACCGGTTGACGGAAAGGTTCCTGAGCCTTGAGGAGCAGTCGCTGGACGCGCCCGCAATTACCCGGCCGCCGCATTATTGATGAGGGAGACCCCATGAAGAGCGATACAGCCGCACTTGCCGCCGAAATTGTGGATTTCTGGAAGCAGGCAGGACCGGACAAGTGGTTCGACAAGGACGCCGCCTTCGACGATCACTTTCATGACCGTTTCCGCGATGCCCATTTTGCCGCTGCAAGGCGCGAATTGGATGGCTGGCTGGACGGTGCGGAAAGCAGCCTCGCGCTGATGCTTCTGCTGGATCAGTTCCCGCGTAACTGCTTTCGCGAGACAGCGCATATGTATGCGACCGATCCGCTGGCACGCATGTTCGCCAGCGAGGCCATCCGTCGCGGCCACGATCAGGCGGTGACCGAGGATTTGCGGGTCTTTTTCTATCTGCCCTTTTCCCATTCGGAAAGCATCGAGGATCAGGAGCGTGCCTGCACGCTCAACCGGCCGCTTGGCGGGCTTTATCTCCACCATGCCGAAGAGCATCGCGATATCGTCGCGCGTTTTGGCCGCTTTCCGCATCGCAACGACATATTGCTGCGGGAAACGACGCCGGAGGAACGGCAATATCTTGATGCGGGTGGTTTTACTGGCTGATTTCAACGAAAAACGCCGCCAGTCCCGAAAGACGGCGGCGCTTTTTTTGGTGGGTAACGGCCGCAGATCAGCCGTCGAAGAATTCCTTCATCCGGGCAAAGAAGCCGGTCGATTCCGGATTATTCTCCTGGGACGAGAGTTGCTCGAACTCCTGCAACAGCTCGCGCTGGCGCTTGCTGAGCTTCTGCGGTGTCTCGATCTGGATCTGGATGTAGAGATCGCCAGTCTGCGCCGAACGCAGCACCGGCATGCCCTTGCCCTTCAGGCGGAACTGCTTGCCTGGCTGGGTGCCTTCCGGAACCGTGACGCGAGACTTCGTGCCGTCGAGCGTCGTGACATCGAAGGTGCCGCCAAGAGCGGCCGTCGTCATGGAGATCGGCACGGTGCAATAGAGATCGGCGCCGTCGCGCTGGAAGAACTCATGCGGACGCACGGACAGGAAGATGTAGAGATCACCCGCCGGGCCGCCACGCATGCCGGCTTCGCCTTCGCCCTGCAGGCGAATGCGGGTGCCATCCTCGATACCCGAGGGAATGTTGACCGAAAGCGAACGCTCTTCCGTCACGCGGCCCTGGCCGTGGCACTTGCTGCACGGATCGGAAATCGTCTGTCCGCGCCCGTGGCAGGTGGGGCAGGTGCGTTCTACCGAGAAGAAGCCCTGGGCTGCGCGCACGCGACCGGAACCCTGACAGGTGCCGCAGGTTTTGGGTTGCGTGCCGGGTTTTGCGCCGGAACCGGAACAGACATCGCAGGTTATCGAGGTTGGAACCCTGATCTGCGCCGTCTTGCCGGCAAAGGCTTCTTCCAGCGTGATTTCCATGTTGTAGCGAAGGTCGGCGCCGCGCTCGCGACCGCCGGAAGAGCGGCGTGCGCGTCCGCCGCCCATCATCTCGCCGAAGATGTCTTCGAAGATATCCGAGAAGCCGCCGTTGGCGAAACCGCCGCCGCCCATACCACCGCCGCCCATGCCGCCATTTTCAAAGGCGGCGTGGCCAAAACGGTCATAGGCCGCGCGTTTTTGCGGGTCCTTCAGCGTTTCATAGGCTTCGTTGATTTCCTTGAACTTCCGTTCGGAATCAGCATCATCCGGGTTCTTGTCCGGATGGTATTTCATCGCGAGTTTGCGGAAGGCGCTTTTCAGCTCTTTTTCGTCCGCGGTCTTGCTGACGCCGAGTGTTTCGTAAAAGTCTGCTTTCGCCATTAAGATAACAAGCCTCGCAAATGGATTTCCGGCTGCACTTCGGCAGCCGGATGTCTTGCATGTATCGACAGGAGACAGGAAGTCACGCGATTATGCGGACTTCTTGTCGTCCTTGATTTCCTCATAGTCGGCGTCGACGACGTCGTCCTTGCCGCCTTCTCCGTTAGCGCCGGCTTCAGCCTGCTGCGCTTCGTAGATGGCCTGACCGAGCTTCATGGAAACTTCCATGAGGGTCTGGGTCTTTGCCTGAATGTCGTCGGCATCCGGTTCGGAAGCCTCAACGGCCGTCTTCAGGCTGGCAATGGCGTCTTCTATGGCCTTGCGGTCGGTTTCGGAAACCTTGTCGCCATATTCCTTCACCGATTTCTCGGTGGAGTGAACGAGGCTTTCGGCTTGGTTCTTGGCTTCGACACCCGCACGACGCTTCTTGTCGGCTTCGGCATTGGCTTCAGCGTCCTTGACCATCTTCTCGATGTCGGCGTCGGAAAGACCACCGGAAGCCTGGATACGGATCTGCTGTTCCTTGCCGGTGCCCTTGTCTTTCGCCGAAACCTGCACGATGCCGTTGGCGTCGATATCGAAGGTCACTTCGATCTGCGGAACGCCGCGGGGTGCCGGCGGCAGGCCGACGAGGTCGAACTGGCCGAGCAGCTTGTTATCCTGTGCCATTTCGCGCTCGCCCTGCGAGACACGGATCGTCACGGCCGACTGGCTGTCTTCGGCGGTCGAGAAAGTCTGGCTCTTCTTCGTCGGGATCGTCGTGTTGCGATCGATCAGACGGGTGAAGACGCCACCCAGCGTTTCGATGCCGAGCGACAGCGGGGTCACGTCGAGAAGCAGAACGTCCTTGACGTCGCCCTGCAGAACGCCGGCCTGAATGGCGGCGCCCATGGCAACCACTTCATCAGGGTTCACGCCCTTGTGCGGCTCCTTGCCGAACAGCTGCTTGACGACTTCCTGTACCTTCGGCATGCGGCTCATGCCACCAACGAGAACGACTTCATCGATCTCGGCAGCGGTAACGCCGGCATCCTTGAGGGCAGCCTTGCAAGGGGCGACGGTGCGCTGCACCAGATCGTCCACCAGGCTTTCGAACTTGGCGCGGGTCAGCTTCAGCGTCAGGTGCTTCGGACCGGAAGCGTCAGCCGTGATGAACGGCAGGTTGATTTCGGTCTGCTGCGAGGACGAAAGTTCGATCTTGGCCTTTTCGGCAGCTTCCTTGAGGCGCTGCAGAGCGAGCTTGTCGTTCTTCAGGTCGATGCCCTGATCCTTCTTGAACTCGCCGGCCAGATATTCGACCAGACGCATGTCGAAGTCTTCACCGCCGAGGAAGGTGTCGCCGTTGGTGGACTTCACTTCGAAAACGCCGTCGCCGATTTCCAGAACGGAAATATCGAAGGTGCCGCCGCCAAGGTCGTAAACGGCGATGGTCTTGCCGTCCTTCTTGTCGAGGCCGTAAGCGAGGGCTGCTGCGGTCGGCTCGTTGATGATGCGCAGGACGTCCAGACCGGCAATGCGGCCGGCATCCTTGGTGGCCTGGCGCTGGGCGTCGTTGAAGTATGCCGGAACGGTGATGACGGCCTTCTCGACCTTTTCGCCGAGATAGGATTCAGCCGTTTCCTTCATCTTCTGAAGGATCATCGCGGAAATCTGCGAAGGGGAATAGTTCTTGTCCTGAGCCTTCACCCATGCGTCGCCATTGTCGCCCTTGACGATTTCAAAGGGAACGAGAGCCTTGTCCTTTTCGACGGTCGGGTCTTCATAACGGCGACCGATGAGGCGCTTGACCGCAAACAGGGTGTTGGTCGGGTTGGTGACCGCCTGGCGCTTGGCCGGCTGGCCGACAAGGCGTTCGCCATCGTCGGAAAATGCCACCATGGATGGCGTAGTGCGCGCGCCTTCCGCGTTTTCAATAACTTTCGTGTCCTTGCCGTCCATCACTGCAACGCAGGAATTGGTTGTGCCAAGGTCGATACCGATTACTTTTGCCATGCTCTTCTCTCCTTGAAGCGAGCTGTCGGAACCCCGTGAGGCATTCCATGGACAACTCCTTGACTTGGATTTGCAGTATTCGCTGCTGTTATGCGGCGTATATAAGGAGCGATTTTTCCTGCTGCAAGGCGCAAGAGAGGGTGAAGCGCTGCAAAAAAGCGGATGAAACCCCTGTCTGTGCAGAAGCATAGCCATCAAGGCTTGCAGAAGGGCAAAAACGTGACTTTGACTGCCACGGTCATGGCGATGCGGAGGCGCGTTTATAAAGTCATTGAGGTGAGGTGAAATGGCGGACAGGGTGGGATTCGAACCCACGGTACGCTTTCACGCACACACGCGTTCCAGGCGTGCGCCTTAAACCACTCGGCCACCTGTCCTTTTTTCAAATCTGCATGTTTTGAGGAATGCAAATCACTGGAACGGCGCGATATATACCGATGAATTCGCTGGGATCAACACGAATCTGACAGTTTTTTGAATTGTCGGCAATTTCCTGCCTTCCGATGCGATTGCAAACCGGTTTTCCCGCCTTTATCGATGCAATATATCTTTCAAAACATGGCTGTCGAAACGACGGGCCGCAACCGAGGTATCCTGATGAAAGCTTTTTTGCGGTTTTTGAGCTTTCTTCTTCTCATTGCAGCTGTTTTTCTTGGCGTACTCGATTCGATCCGCTCGGTTTCCACATCCTCGGTCAATATCACCGGCATCCTGTCCGTCTGGAACTATCTTCTTCCTGCCTCGCGCACCATGGTGGAAACGGCCTTGGCTCACTATATTCACCCTGAAGCGTGGCGCTTCATTGAAAATGCCCTGTCGGGACTGCCGGCATTTGCTTTTTTCCTCGCGCTATCCCTGCTTTGCTGGATGGCCGGTTACAGGAAGCGCAAAGTGATGAGGCGTTCGTCAGTCTGAATTTATCAACTGACAGCGCGCGCGCCCCGCAGATGTGAACCCTGAGAAGCGGCATAATCGGCCGCACGGAGGACCGAATGTTCCTGTTCGATACGCTTTCAAAAAAGACGACGATGCCGACCGAAGAGACGGCTTTGCCCGGCCGTGAAGAGGCGCTTGCCGTGCCCGAGACCCATTTCGTCAATGGCCGGCCCTTGAAGGGGCCTTATCCCGATGGTTTGGAAATCATCTATCTGGGTATGGGTTGCTTCTGGGGTGCGGAGCGCCTGTTCTGGCAGACGCCGGGTGTGTGGGTGACGGCGGTGGGTTATGCCGGCGGTTTTACCCGCAATCCCACCTATCAGGAGACAACGACGGGCCAGACGGGCCACGCCGAAATGGTCAAGGTCGTCTACGATCCGGCCGTCATCTCGCTGTCAGGGCTGCTCAAGATATTCTTCGAGGAGCATGATCCGACTCAAGGGATGCGGCAGGGAAACGATGTCGGCACGACCTATCGTTCCGCCATCTATGCCAATACCGAAGGCCAGTTGCAGCAGGCGCAGAAGGCGCACGACGCTTTTCAGCAGGCTTTGGACGAGGCGGGGCATGGCCGCGCCATCACAACCGAAATTGGACCGCTTGAAACATTTTATTACGCGGAAGACTATCACCAGCAATATCTTGCCAAGAATCCGGGCGGCTACTGCGGGCTCAGGGGAACCGGCGTAAGCTGCAATATCGACTAGATTTTTTGCACGTTGCCCAGGTGGAAAGACCAAAAAAACGCCAGAATAAAGTTTTTCCACCGGGTCAAAAAAACCGGATGAATTTTTCATTGAGCCATGCAAGGATATGAGCCAAGCACAGCCGGGATAACGGCTGGCGGTTCCGCAGACATTCCCGGTCAACGGGTTTGCGGGAGGACCCTTAAAATATCAATTGCAACAACAGGGCTGCACAATGAAAAAATCCCTTCTGACGCTTTTTGCGCTCGCCGCCATGTCGGCTTCCGCGCTTGCTGCCGATATCAAGCCGGCATTGGTTTATGGTACGGGCGGCAAGTTCGACAAGTCGTTCAACGAAGCCGCCGCGGCTGGCGCTGAAAAGTTCAAGGCAGAAACGGGCATCGAGTTCCGCGATTTTGAACCGACCAGCGATACGCAGGGTGAGCAGGCTATCCGCAACTTCGCCAGCAAGGGCTTTAACCCGGTTGTTGCCGTGTCCTTCGCCTGGACGTCGGCCATGGAAAAGGTTGCAGCCGAATTCCCTGACACCAAGTTCGTCATCGTCGATTCCGTCGTCGAGCTGCCGAATGTCCGCTCGGTCGTCTACAAGGAGCACGAAGGCTCTTATCTCGTCGGTCTTCTGGCAGGCATGGCCTCCAAGACCGGTAAGGTCGGCTTCATCGGCGGCATGGATATTCCGCTGATCCGTAAATTCGCCTGTGGTTATGCGCAGGGCGCCAAGGCTGCCAACGACAAGATCGAAGTCTTCCAGAACATGACCGGCACCACGGGTGCGGCTTGGAACGATCCGGTGCGCGGTGGCGAACTGACCAAGAACCAGATCGACCAGGGCGCTGACGTGATCTACGCGGCAGCTGGTGCGACCGGTATCGGCGTGTTGCAGACCGCTGCCGACAACAAGAAATTCTCGATCGGCGTCGATTCCAACCAGAACCACCTGCACCCCGGCTCGGTTCTGACCTCGATGGTCAAGCGCGTCGATCTGGCCGTCTACAACGCCTACAAGGATGCCAAGGACGACAAGTTCACCCCCGGCATCGTTGCTCTCGGCGTCAAGGAAGACGGCGTTGCCTATGCTCTCGATGACAACAACAAGGCCCTTATCACGCCGGAAATGACCGCCGCCGTGGACAAGGCGAAGGCCGACATCATTGCCGGCACCATCAAGGTTCATGACTATATGGCGGACAATTCCTGCCCGAAATGATATGATATGTGTCTGGGGCGCATGGTGATTTTTCACCTTGCGCCCTTTTCATATCCAGCCTTCGGAGAGGTTTCGGTTTGAGTATGGACCCAGCAATCGAACTCGTGGGCATCGATAAAAAATTCGGTGCCGTTCACGCCAATAAGAATATCAACCTGACCGTTGCCAAGGGTACGATCCACGGCATCATCGGGGAAAACGGTGCCGGAAAATCGACCCTGATGTCGATCCTCTACGGTTTTTACCAGGCTGATGCCGGTGAAATCCGGGTAAACGGCGCGCCGGTATCGATCCGCGACAGCCAGGCTGCGATCAGTGCTGGCATCGGCATGGTCCATCAGCATTTCATGCTGGTGGAAAATTTCACCGTGCTGGAAAACGTCATGCTGGGCGCGGAAGGCGGCGCATCGCTTGCCAAGGGCAGGGCGGCTGCGCGCAAGGAGTTGAAGCGCCTTGAAGACGACTACGGGCTGGAAGTCGATCCGGATGCGGTGATCGAGGAACTGCCGGTCGGCCTGCAACAGCGCGTCGAAATCCTGAAAGCCATGTATCGTGGCGCCGAAATCCTGATCCTCGACGAGCCGACCGGCGTTCTCACGCCTGCGGAAGCCGATCATCTTTTCAAGATCCTCGGTGTCCTGCGTGAGCAGGGCAAAACCGTCATCCTCATCACCCACAAGCTGCGCGAGATCATGGCGATCACGGATTCCGTCTCCGTCATGCGCCGCGGCGAAATGGTGGCGACCCGCAAAACCTCCGAAACCAGCGTTGAGGAACTGGCCGAACTGATGGTCGGCCGTCGCGTGCTGCTACGGGTGGAAAAAGGCGAGACGACGCCGGGCGAGGTTCTCCTTTCCATCCGTAATCTGACCGTCAAGGACAGCCGCGGTGTCACCATGGTCGACGATGTCTCGCTGGATGTCCGCGCCGGTGAAATCGTCGGCATCGCCGGTGTGGCCGGCAATGGCCAGTCTGAGCTCCTCGAAGCGATTGCAGGCATCCGCAAGCCTTACTCGGGCGAGATATGGGTGGCCGGGCAGAAGGTTGATCGGCCCGATCCGTCCATTCTGCGCGAACTCGGTCTCGCACATATTCCGGAAGACCGGCACCATATGGGGCTGGTGCTGAAATTCGAGGAATATGAAAATTCCATCCTCGGCTATCACCATGACGAGCGATACGGCAAAGGTCCTTTCCTCAACCCCGAGGCCATCCGCAAGGATGCGGTCGAAAAGATCGAGAAATACGATATCCGCCCGCCGAACCCGCAGCTGAAGACCGCCAATTTTTCCGGCGGCAACCAGCAGAAGATCGTCGTTGCCCGCGAAATCGAGCGTGACCCCAAGATGCTGATCATCGGCCAGCCGACCCGCGGTGTGGATATCGGCGCCATCGAATTCATCCATCGCCGCATCATCGAAATGCGCGATGCCGGCAAGGCGATCTTGCTGGTTTCGGTTGAACTCGATGAAATCCGTTCCCTTTCGGACCGGATCATGGTCATGTTCGCCGGGCGTGTCGTTGGAGAAAAAACGGCGGAAGCCGAAGAACAGACGCTGGGCCTGATGATGGCCGGCATCGCCGCATGAGGCATGAATGAGCACCGCTTCCGTACCCCTGCCAAACTGGATCACCTACGGCCTCCTGCCGTTTTTAAATGTAGTTACCGCATTTCTGATTTCCGGCCTCGTCGTCTGGTCTATCGGTGAAAATCCGCTCGCGGCGCTTCGCCTGCTCATCGAAGGTGCGCTAGGTCGTGGCGATGCCATCGGCTTCACGCTGTTTTATACGACGAGTTTCATCTTCACCGGCCTATCTGTGGCGGTCGCCTTCCATGCCGGTCTGTTCAACATCGGTTCTGAAGGCCAGGCCTATATTGGCGGACTGGGCGCGGCGCTGGTGGCGCTGGCGCTCGACCGTTATGTGCCCTGGTATGTGACGATGCCCTTCGCCATCATCGGCGCTGCGGTTTTCGGCGCGGCCTGGGCGTTTATTCCGGCATGGCTGCAGGCAAAACGCGGTAGCCACGTCGTCATAACCACCATCATGTTCAACTTCATCGCTGCGGCGTTAATGGTCTATCTGCTGGTGAACGTGCTGATCGTGCCGGGCAAGATGGCGCCGGAAACGCGCACCTTTCTGCCAGGTGGGCAATTGCCGAAGCTCGACTGGCTGATGGCGCTGTTCGGCCTGAAGCTCGGGCCGGCGCCGTTCAACGTCTCCTTCATCATCGCACTGGTCATGTGTTTTCTCGTCTGGGTGCTGATCTGGCGCACCAAGCTCGGTTATGAGATGCGCACGCTCGGCGTCAGCCCCTCGGCCGCCGTCTATGCCGGCATTCCCTATGCGCGCACCGTCATCATCGCCATGCTCATTTCCGGCGGTCTGGCAGGTATGATGGCGCTGAACCCGGTCATGGGCGCGTCCGCCCGCTTGCAGGTGGAATTTGTCGGCGGTGCGGGTTTCGTCGGCATCGCCGTCTCGCTGATGGGGCGAAGCCACCCGCTCGGCATCCTGTTTTCGGCGCTGCTGTTCGGCATTCTCTATCAGGGTGGTGCAGACCTCTCTTTCGAGATGCCGAATATTACCCGTGAGATGATCGTCGTCATCCAGGGTCTGGTTATCCTGTTTGCCGGCGCGCTCGAATATATGTACCGGCCGGCGATCGTCCGCATCTACCAGCGCTTGGCAAAGGGGTGAGCTGATATGGATTTCTTCGATATGCTGGTCAGCATTCTCGGCTCGACCGTCCGCCTCACCATCCCGCTTCTGTTCACGGCGCTTGCCGGGCTGTTTTCCGAACGCGCGGGCGTGTTCGATATCGGCCTTGAAGGCAAGATGCTGGCGGCAGCCTTTGCTTCGGCTTGTGTCGCCTATCTCACCGCAAATCCCTGGGCCGGCCTGCTTGCGGGCATTGCCGTCTCCATCCTGTTTTCGCTGATCCACGGCTTTGCCGTCATCACAAATCGCGGCAACCAGATCGTGTCGGGCGTGGCGCTCAACTTCATTGCCGCCGGTCTGACGGTGGTTCTGGGGCAGGCGTGGTTCGGGCAGGGCGGGCGCACGCCGCAATTGCCGGGCGAAGGCCGTTTCGCACCGATCATCCTGCCTGGTGCGGATGCGATGCGCGAAGTGCCTTTCATCGGCCCGCTCTACGCCAATGTCATTTCCGGCAACAACATCCTGACCTATCTCGCCTTTCTGGCGGTGCCGCTGTCCTGGTGGGTGCTTTACCGCACCCGTTTCGGCCTTCGCCTGCGCGCGGTGGGTGAAAATCCGGGCGCGGTCGATACGGCGGGCATTTCGGTGACATGGATGCGTTACCGCGCCGTCATCGTTGCCGGCTTCCTCTGCGGTTTTTCGGGCGCCTATCTCGCCGTTGCGCAATCGGCGGCCTTCATCGCCAACATGTCGGCCGGCAAGGGCTATATCGCACTCGCCGCGCTGATCTTCGCGAAATGGAAGCCGGTGCCGGTCATGTTCGCATGCCTGCTCTTCGGTTTCCTGGATGCTTTCGCCAACTTCATGCAGGGCAAATCCGTGCCGGGTATCGGTGAAGTGCCGGTGCAGATTTTCCAGGCAATGCCCTATATTCTGACCTGCATCCTGCTTGCCGGTTTCATCGGCGTCGCCAAGCCCCCCAAGGCCGGTGGCGTTGCCTATGCGAAGGAGCGTTAAATCCATGTCCCGTGAACCAATGTCCCATCAGTTGTTCGAGGCAGCGGTGGAGGCCATGGCCTTTGCCTATGCGCCCTATTCGAAATTCCCTGTCGGTGCGGCAATCCGCGCTGAAGACGGCAAAATCTACAAGGGCGCCAATATCGAGAACCTCTCCTTCCCTCAAGGCTGGTGCGCCGAGCCTTCGGCCATCAGCGCCATGATCATGGGTGGAGCAAAGAAAATAAGCGAGATCGCCGTCATCGCGGAAAAGCTTGCTCTTTGCCCGCCCTGCGGCGGCTGCCGGCAGAAGATCGCCGAATTCGCCTCGCCAGACACCAAGGTCTATCTCTGTGACGAAACCGGTGTTCAGAAGGTCATGACCATGGATGAACTTTTGCCCTTCAGCTTCAAGACCGAGCTGCCCTGATGCCGGATACGCTGATCGATATTCTGGTGGAGCGTCTGAATGGCCTGATGCCGCGCATCGCCATCGTGCTGGGCTCAGGCCTGGGGTCGCTTGTGGACGAGGTCAGCGATGCGATCCGCGTGCCCTACGCCGAACTTCCCGGTTTCCCTGCAAGCGGCGTTTCCGGCCATGCCGGCGAGTTGGTGGCCGGTTATCTCGGTGGCGAGCCGGTGATGATGCTGTCCGGCCGGGTGCACTATTACGAAAAAGGCGATCCGGCCGCCATGCGCGCGGTCATTGAGGCGCTCGCCGGTCTTGGCGTGCAGTCGCTGATCCTCACCAATTCTGCAGGCTCGGTCAGGCAGGACATACCGCCCGGCTCGGTCATGCAGATCACCGATCATATCAATTATTCCGGCATGAACCCGCTGATTGGCGAAGAGAGCGACAACCGCTTCGTCGGCATGACCACGGCTTATGATCCGGACCTGATGCTCGCGATGCGTAATGCCGCGATCCGCGCGACGGTGCCCTTGTTCGGCGGCGTCTATATGTGGTTTTCCGGCCCGAGTTTCGAAACGCCGGCGGAAATCCGCATGGCGCGGCTGCTGGGTGCGGATGCCGTCGGCATGTCCACGGTGCCGGAAGTCATCCTCGCCCGCTTTTTCGGGATGCGCGTTGCCGCCGCATCGGTTATTACCAATTACGGTGCCGGCATGACTGGCGCTGAACTGAGCCATGAGGAAACCAAGGACATGGCTCCGGTAGGCGGCAAGAGGCTTGCCGCCATCTTGAAAGAAATGATCGCAGGAGGAGCGTGACCATGGAACTCCAGCGTCCGCGCGAAGCGGCTGCCCTGACACTATCCTTGCTGGACCTGACCAACCTCAAGGAAGACTGCACGCCCGAGCAGATTGCTGCTTTGTGCCAGAGGGCTCATACCGAATACGGCAATACCGCCGCGATCTGCATCTGGCCGCGTTTCGTCGCCCAGGCGCGTGCCGCTTTCGGAAAAGACCATGCGATCCGTATCGCCACGGTCGTCAATTTTCCTTCGGGCGATCTGGATGTTGCGACCGTGGTGGCGGAGACCGAGGCGGCTATCCGCGACGGTGCCGACGAAATCGATCTGGTCATCCCCTATCGTAAGTTCATAGCAGGCGATGAAACGGCTGTTTCCGAGATGGTGGCTGCCGTACGCAAGGTCTGCGTCGCACCCGTTCTTCTCAAGGTCATTCTCGAAACCGGCGAGCTGAAGGACAAGGCTCTCATTCGTCGTGCTTCCGAACTCGCCATTGCCGAAGGGGCCGATTTCATCAAGACCTCAACAGGTAAGGTCGCCATCAACGCCACGCTGGAAGCCGCCGATATCATGTTGCAGGCGATCCGCGACAGCAGGCAGAAGGTGGGCTTCAAGCCTGCCGGCGGTGTCGGCACGGTGGAAGACGCCACGCTTTATCTGCGGCTGGCGGAAACAATCATGGCGCCCGACTGGGCCATGCCGTCCACGTTCCGCTTCGGCGCTTCCGGCGTTCTCGATGATGTCCTGAACGTGCTGGCCGGCGGCGAACCGGCCAAGGCCGCCAGCGGGTATTGAGCTTGATCCCGCAGGAAATCATCCGCCGCAAACGTGATGGCCTGTCTCTTGCGCCGCAGGAGATTGCCGCTTTCATCGAGGCGCTGTCCAAGGACGGCATATCGGAAGGCCAGGCCGCTGCTTTTGCCATGGCGGTGTTTTTCCGGGGTATGAACCGCGACGAGATGGTGGCGCTGACACTCGCCATGCGCGACAGCGGTGATGTCCTGTCCTGGAACGATATTGGCAGGCCGGTGGCGGACAAGCACTCGACCGGCGGCGTCGGCGACAACGTCTCCCTGATGCTCGCCCCGATCGTTGCCGCCTGCGGTCTTGCCGTGCCGATGATTTCCGGCAGGGGCCTTGGCCATACCGGGGGTACGCTCGACAAGCTGGAAGCGATCCCCGGTTACGATGTGATGCCGGACGAAGCCCTGTTCCGCCGGACGGTCAAGACGGTCGGCTGTGCCATCATCGGCCAGACGGGCGATCTCGCCCCCGCAGACAAGCGCCTCTATGCTATCAGGGACGTGACCGCGACGGTAGATTCCATCCCGTTGATCACCGCCTCCATTCTGTCGAAGAAGCTTGCGGCCGGACTTCAGACGCTGGTTCTGGATGTGAAGGTCGGCAACGGCGCTTTCATGCAGAGTGTGGAGGATGCCCGTAATCTCGCCGTCGCGCTGGTCGATGTGGCAAATGGCGCAGGCCTGCCGACGACGGCTCTTATAACCGACATGAACCAGCCGCTTGGCGATGCCGCAGGCAATGCGGTCGAAATCGTCAATTGCCTGGACTTTCTGGCTGGCCGTAAGGCGGGAACACGTCTCGAAAAGGTGGTTCTTGCCTTTGCTGCGGAAATGCTGGTGCAAGCGGGCAGCGCGGCCACTCTGGATGAAGGCGAGGTGCTGGCTGAGGCCGCCCTTTCCTCCGGGCGTGCCATGGAAGTCTTTGCGAAAATGGTCGCAGCACTTGGCGGGCCTGCGGACTTTGTCGATCATCCATCGCGTTACCTGCCATCGGCGCCGGTCATTCTCCCGGTTTCGGCTGAGCGCAGCGGCTGGCTGGCATCCTGTGCGACGCGCGATCTCGGCATGGTCGTTGTCGAGCTTGGCGGCGGCAGAAGAATGCCGTCAGACAAGATCGATCCTTCGGTCGGGATCTCCGATATCCTGCCGCTCGGCACAAAAGTGGAAAAAGGCGAACCAATCGCCTGCGTCCATGCGGCCTCTAAGCAAGAAGCGGAACTTGCCGTCAAAAGGATTACGGCCTGCTATGGGGTTGCTGACACTGCGATGGAAACCAGCACTGTGGTCCTCGAGCGAATTACCTGACCAGCCTCATTTCGCCACCCGATACCTTGAATGACGATAGTTGTTTCAGGAAGCTCATGCCAACAAGCATGTTGCTCAACGCATTATCTTTCAGCACCATGGCGTCGACATTCTGAACGCGGATCGTGCCGATTTCCACCCGGTCGAGCTTCAGATAGGCCGCCATGGTCTGGCCGTTGGCGGTTGAGATCGGATATTTGAAATCGAGGCTGTTGACGCCGAAACCGAGCCGCCGGGCGATCGTCTCATTGATGGCAACCATGGAGGCGCCGGTATCGACAAGCCCGTCGAAAGATTTACCGTTGATACGGAAGGCGGCGTTGAAGTGGCCGCGTGCGTCCGCTCTCAGATTGACGCCACCAAGCGAAACGGGTTCCGGTTTGACGGCTTCCGATTTGACTTCGGCTTTTTCCACCTTGGCTTCCGGGCGCGGCTGAAATTTTTCCACCAGCGCCGGAATCTGCGTGGCGCTGACCGAAAGACCGATGAGCAGAAAAATCGTACGCGCCAGCAAGTCGTCGCTCCTGAGAAGGCAGGGTTATCCCTATGCAGAATAGACGCAAAACATGCTGAAATCTTAAAAGAAAAAAGCCATTCGCCGCTTGTTGGTCGGCGAATGGCTCAAACGGTTAAGCGATGATGAACGGTGTTATTTCGTGCCGTACATGCGGTCGCCTGCATCGCCGAGGCCGGGAACGATATAACCCTTTTCATTCAGCTGCTTGTCGATTGCGGCAGTATAGATCGGCACATCGGGATGCGCTTCACGGAAATTCTTGATGCCTTCGGGTGCAGCCAGCAGACACAGGAAGCGGATGTTCTTCGCGCCCCGCTCTTTCAGCTTTTCAACCGCAGCGATGGAGGAATTGCCGGTCGCCAGCATTGGATCGACGACGATGATAAGGCGGGCATCGAGGCTTTCGGGAGCCTTGAAGTAATATTCGACCGCCTCCAGCGTATCGTGATCGCGATACACACCGATATGCGCAACACGCGCCGAAGGCACGAGTTCGAGCATGCCTTCCAGAAGGCCGTTGCCGGCACGCAGGATGGAGGCGAAAACCAGCTTCTTGCCCTCCAGCACCGGAGCCTCGATGGTTTCGAGCGGCGTATCGATGGTTTCCATCGTCATTTCAAGGTCGCGCGTCACTTCATAGCAGAGCAGCGTCGAGATTTCCCTGAGCAGGCGGCGGAAGCCGGCTGTCGAGGTTTCCTTCTTGCGCATGATGGTAAGTTTGTGCCGCACCAGCGGATGTTCGATGACTGTGACGCCGTCCATGAAACTGGCCTTCCTTTTTTATCCTGTGCCCCTGTAATTCACCGAAAGCAGGCTTTTCGCAAGCCTTCTTCGCGGTTTTACCCCGCCAACCGATGCCTAGTGGCTATCGAGTTTCGCAAGCAGCCGGGCGCGTGTGACTTCATCCACAAAGGCGCTTTCCAGTGCGGTTCGGGTCATGCGGTTAATCTCGGCATCGCTGAAACCGAAGGCATCCGCAGCCAGCGCATATTCCCGGGCAAGCGAGGTAAAGAAGAATGGCGGATCGTCGGAACTGATGCAGACGCGCACCCCGGCATCGCGCAACGCCCTCAGCGGATGGCTGCCGAAATCGGGATAAACGTTGAGCGCGATATTTGATCCTGGGCAGACCTCAAGCACTGTTCCCGCCTCAACCAGCCGATCGACGAGAGCCGCGTCTTCGATGGCGCGCACGCCATGGCCGATGCGCGACGGCTTTACGAGGTCGAGCGCATCGACGACGCTTTCCGGTCCGCAGACCTCACCCGCATGGATGGTCAGCCCAAGTCCGGCATCGCGGGCAATGTCGAAGGCGCGTGCGTAATCGGCGACGCGGCCCATGCGCTCCTCGCCCGCCATGTTGAAACCGGTCACCAGCGGGTGTTTCGTCCGTGCCGCATATTCAGCCGCCGCGATGACCCGTTCAGGACCGAAATGCCGCTCGCCGGTCACGATGATGCGGGTTTCGATACCGGTCTTTTCTTTCGCGATCCGGATGCCCTCGGCGATACCGGAGAGATAGGCGTCAGCGCCGAGCCCGATGCGGTCGCCATGATCGGGCGAGATGATGAGCTCGCTATAGATCGTATTGGCCTCGGCAAGTTCGGTCAGATAGGTTTGCGTCAGAACCGCATAGTCCTCATCGGTCTTGAACACCTGCGCCACCGCATCGTAGCACTGGATGAATTGCGCAAAATCCGACCAGACGTACTGGCCGTCGCGCAGAAAGCTACTGGTTTCTATGCCGTATTTCTCAGCCTGTTTTGCGACGAGGGCAGGGGGTGCCGCACCTTCCAGGTGGCAGTGAATTTCCGCTTTCAGCAAATGCGATGTCAAATGAAGCTCCTGCCGTGCGAACCGGCCTCGATTCCTAGATGGTGGGCGATGCTTTCGCCGATGTCGGCGTAGCTTGAACGAATGCCGACATCGCGGGAGCGGATGCCCGGCCCGAATGCCATGATCGGGACTCTTTCCCGTGTATGGTCCGTGCCCCGCCATGTGGGATCGCAACCATGGTCAGCGGTAAGAATGGCGATGTCGCCCGGCGCCATTTTGCGATGGATTTCCGGAATGCGCGCATCGAAGGCTTCAAGCGCCGCCGCATAACCGGCAACATCGCGGCGATGGCCGTAGAGCATGTCGAAATCCACGAAATTGGTGAAGACAAGATCGCCGTTTTCGGCTTCGTCAATAGCGTGCAGCGTTGCATCCATCAGGGCGCTGTTGCCATTTGCCTTGATGACGCGCGAGACACCCTTGTGGGCATAGATATCGCCGATCTTGCCGATCGCGTGCACTTTCCTGCCAGCCTCCACAAGGCGGTCGAGCAATGTCTGTTCGGGCGGCGGAACGGAGAAATCGCGGCGGTTGCCGGTGCGTTCGAAGGTTGCTACCGTCTCGCCGATGAAGGGACGGGCAATGACACGGCCGATATTCAGCGGATCGAGCAGCTTGCGCACCGTCTCGCAGAGCGTGACGAGCCGCTGCAATCCGAAATGGGTCTCATGCGCGGCGATCTGGAACACGGAATCGGATGAGGTGTAGCAGATCGGCTTGCCGCTCCTGATATGCTCTTCGCCAAACGTCGCGATGATCTCGGTGCCGGAAGCGTGGCAATTGCCGAGAATGCCTGGAATATCCGCTTGCGTGCAGATGGCTTCCACCAGTTCGGGAGAAAAGGCGTCGCCTTCTGTCGGGAAGTAGCCCCAGTCGAAGGTGACGGGCGTGCCCGCGATCTCCCAATGGCCTGAGGGCGTATCCTTGCCCTTCGATATTTCGCTGGCAGAGCCATGCAGGCCGAAAATACGCTCCGGCGGCTCCATGCCGGCGGGAATGTCGCCGCTTGCTTGTCGTGCAATCTCCAGAAGACCAAGCGAAGACATGTTGGGCAGCTTCAGCGGACCCGCCCGAAGGCCCGGCCTGTCGGCAGCACCTGCCGCGCAGAATTCGGCGATATGACCGAGCGTATTGGCGCCGAGGTCGCCATAATGCTCCGCGTCAGGCGCACCGCCGACACCGAAGGAATCCAGAACGAGAAGAAATGCTCTTGCCATAACTCACCGAAACGAAAATGCGCCGACGGGCAATGTCAGGCCGAACTGTCGTTATAGATCAGCAAAACGTGAAGAAGGAAGTGATTTTATGAACCATCCGGTAAAACCGGCTGTTCAATCCTCTTCCCGTTTCGATTTCGGTGCGTTGAGATTGCGCAGCACATACCATCCAGCGGCAATTACCATGGCCGCCAGAATGTACCATGTGATGGCGTAGGACAGGTGGTTGTTGGGGAAGGTGAGCATGGTCTTGCCGCCGACCGGTAGGCCACCCGGATTGGGCGTCGCATCGGCATCGACATAAAAGGGCGCCACGCCGGAAAGGCCGGATGCCTGCGATATCTGCGGGATATTGCGGGAGTACCAGCGCCGATTTGCCGGATCGTTGGTTCGAAGGAAAAGCCCGCCGGTTTCTGGCGCGCGCATCAGCCCGACGATCTCGACCTGCCCGGTTGGTTCCCCTTCGCGGCGCGAGGATGGATCGCGTTTGTCGGAAGGCACGAAGCCACGATTGACGATGATATTCGATCCGTCATCGCGTCTCAGCGGCGTCATCACCCAGTAGCCGGGCCCGAGATCACTGACCGTATAGACCTGGACCTCCTTGTCGTTGAGGAAGGTGCCTGACAGTTTCACGCGGCGATATTCATACTCTGCGGGATCGGCAAGGGCCGGCCATTCGCTGGCTGCCGGTGCATCCACAGGTGCGGCATGGGCGCGAGCTTCGACGCGTTCGATGAGATCGAGCTTCCAGAAGAGGCGTTGAACCTGCCATGTTCCAAGCGCCAGCAGGAAGCCTGTCAGTACAATAGTCAGAAGCAGGACGACGATTGCTGCGGGGCGGATGCGTCGCGTGTGCGGGGCGGTTGTCGACGGATCGGTCATGGTTTCACAGTCCTTGCAAGGCCATGCGGTTTGCTGCGGCAACACTGTCGGCTGTCGGCATCCGGGTCTTCCAGCAAATAACCCCATAAATCGCGCCGACGATTCATGGGGTTATGCGCTGCGGGGGTCGTGTGCTGGCGCAGAAAGCGGCCCGCCGGAAATCCGGCAGGCCGTTGATCTATGGCTGCTCAGGGCAGGTTTTTCACATCCTCGATGTGCAGCGGCATCATGTTCTTGTTCATGTTGTACATGACCCAGAGTGAGCCGGAGAGCGTGATCAGCAGCACCACGACGGTGAAGATCAGCGCCATGAAGGTCCAGCCGCCTTCGGATTTGGTGTCCATGTGCAGGAAGTAGATCATGTGCACGAAGATCTGGATGACGCCGAGACCCATGATCGCGATGACCAGCAGCGTCTTGTTTTCAAGAACGTCGCCCATGACCAGCCAGAACGGGATCGCCGTCAGGATGACCGACAGGACGAAGCCGATCATATAGCTTTTGAACGTGCCGTGGCTGGCGCCATCATGGTGATGATGGTCGTCGCCATGCGCGTCGTGGTGTGCGTGTGCTTCGGAACTCATCAAAGAACTCCCATGAGATAAACGAAGGAGAAGACGCCGATCCAGATGACGTCAAGGAAGTGCCAGAACATCGACAGGCACATCAGGCGACGCTTGTTTGCGGCGATCAGACCATGCTTTGCGACCTGGAACATCAGTGTGACGAGCCAGATTACGCCGAAGGTCACGTGCAGACCGTGCGTACCAACCAGCGCGAAGAAGGCGGAAAGGAACGCCGAACGCTGTGGACCTGCACCTTCTTCGATCAGGTGATGGAACTCGTAAAGTTCCACGGCGAGGAAGGCGAGACCGAAGAGACCGGTAATGCCGAGCCAGATCAGCGTCGTCTTCACCTTCTGCTTTTCCATTTCCAGCATGGCGAAGCCATATGTGATGGAAGAGAAAAGCAGGAAGGCGGTGTTGATCGCCACAAGCTTCAGATCGAACAGATCTGCGCCCGAAGGGCCGGCCGCATAGTTGCGGCCGACAACGGCATAGGTGGCAAACAGCGTTGCGAAGATGAGGCAGTCGCTCATCAGATAGAGCCAGAAGCCCAGCGAGGTGCCGTTCTCCGGATGGTGGTCTTCCTTGAGGTAGAAGACCGGTGTTTCCGCGCCCGCGGCGCTTTGTGCAGGTGTATGAGCCATATTCGTTACGCCTGTTCCGCAAGCAGCTTCGTACGTTCCGCCTCGACTGTCGAAACATCGGAGGCAGGAATGTAGTATTCGCGGTTGTAGTTGAAGGTATGGGCGATCGAGACCGCGATGATGGCGAGCATGGACAGAGCCGCCAGCCACCAGATGTGCCACACCAAGGCAAAGCCAAGCACGACGCTGATGGCGCTGATGATTACGCCCGCACCGGTGTTCTTCGGCATATGGATCGGGATGAAGCCTTCCTTGGGACGGTCGTAACCGCGCTTCTTCATGTCCGCCCAGGCGTCGACATCATGCACAACCGGCGTGAAAGCGAAGTTGTAGGCAGGCGGAGGCGACGAGGTCGACCACTCCAGCGTACGCCCATGATAGGGATCGCCTGTCACGTCACGGAGCTGATCGCGCTTCAAGAAGCTGACGATGAGCTGGATGACGAAGGAAGCGATGCCGAGCGCGATCAGGAAGGCGCCAAAGGCTGCGATCAGGAACCAGATCTGGAGCGAATTGTCTTCGAACTGGCTGATACGGCGGGTCACACCCATCAGGCCGAGAATGTAGAGCGGCATGAAGGCGAAGTAAAAGCCGATGAACCAGAACCAGAAGGACAGCTTGCCCCAGAACGGATCGAGGCGATAGCCGAAGGCCTTCGGGAACCAGTAGACGATACCCGCAAGCACACCGAACACCACGCCACCGATGATGGTGTTGTGGAAGTGGGCGATGAGGAACAGCGAGTTGTGGAGCACGAAGTCCGCCGGCGGAACAGCGAGAAGAACGCCGGTCATGCCGCCGATGACGAAGGTGATCATGAAACCGATCGTCCACAGCATCGGAACGTCGAACTTGATGCGGCCCTTGTACATGGTGAAGAGCCAGTTGAAGATCTTCGCACCGGTCGGGATCGATATGATCATCGTGGTGATGCCGAAGAAAGCGTTGACGCTTGCGCCGGAACCCATGGTGAAGAAGTGGTGCAGCCAAACGATGTAGGCGAGGATGGTGATGACACCCGTCGCATAGACCATCGAGGCATAACCGAAAAGACGCTTGTTGGAGAAGGTCGAGACGATTTCCGAGAAGACGCCGAAGGCCGGCAGCACCAGGATGTAAACTTCGGGATGGCCCCAGATCCAGATGAGGTTGACATACATCATCGGGTTGCCGCCGAGATCGTTGGTGAAGAAATTCGTGCCAACGTAACGGTCAAGGGTCAGAAGGGCGAGCGTGCCGGTGAGGATCGGGAAGGATGCCACGATCAGGATGTTCGAACACAGCGACGTCCAGACGAAGATCGGCAGGCGCATCATTGTCATGCCAGGTGCGCGCATCTTGATGATCGTGACTATCAGGTTGATACCAGAGAGCGTCGTGCCCACACCGGCGATCTGCAGACCCCAGATGTAATAATCCACACCCACGCCCGGACTTCCGTCGATGCCGGAAAGCGGCGGATAGGCAAGCCAGCCAGTCTGCGCATATTCACCGATGAATAGCGAGATCATGGTGATGACGGCGCCGGCCGTGGTCATCCAGAACGAGAAGTTGTTGAGGAAGGGGAACGAAACGTCGCGGGCGCCGATTTGCAGCGGCACGACGAAGTTCATGAGACCGGTGATCATCGGCATGGCCATGAAGAAGATCATGATGACGCCATGGGCCGTGAAAATCTGGTCGTAATGGTGCGGCGGAAGATAGCCTTCCGATCCGCCGGAGGCGATCGCCTGCTGGACGCGCATCATGATGGCATCTGCGAAACCGCGCAGCAGCATGACGAGTGCCAGAATGATGTACATGATACCGATCTTCTTATGATCGATGCTCGTGAACCACTCATTCCAGAGATAACCCCACAGCCGGAAATAGGTGAGGGCGCCGACGACGGCGATGCCGCCCAGAGCCACTGCCGCGAAGGTCGCGACGAGAATGGGCTCGTGAAGCGGGATGGACTCCCATGTCAGCTTCCCGAACAGGAATGACGTTTGATCGGAATTGACGATCATTTTTAGCCTCTTGCGATTCTAAGACATAAGATCGGCGCAGCCATTGGCCGCGCCGCATAATGCCGGGACTTATCCGTCAGCCAGCGACTTGTTTCGTTTCCGGCAGCGCCGCGGGTTCGAAAGTCTGTCCTTCGATCGCAGCCGGAGTGGATTGGGGTCCGCTGGCGACACCGTAAGGTGAAAGCGGTGTACAGACGACGGAGTTCAGCGCCTTGGCGATATCGATGCCTTCCTTGCCGCCGCCGCCCTTGGCGTCGATATGCATCATGTCACGCATGCAGAGCTTGTTGGGCTCGACACAGCGGTTGAGGATGGCATCGTAAAGCTGCGGATCGACGGAGGCGAAATATTGCACCGGCTCACGTTCCGAAGGCTTGGCAAAGTCGAGATATTCCTGGCGGCCGAAGCCTTTGCCGCCATCCTTGATCTTCGCAACCCACTGATCGAAGCCTTGCTGGCTGAGACCATGGAACTTGAAGCGCATATGCGAGAAGCCAGGGCCGGAGAAGTTGGCCGAGAAGCCGTCATAAACGCCTTCCTTGTTGATGACCGCGTGCAGCTTGGTCTGCATGCCACCCATGGCGTAGATCTGGCCGGCGAGTGCGGGAACGAAGAACGAATTCATCGCGGTCGTGCCGGTGATCTTGAAGTTGATCGGAACATCGACCGGAGCTGCGAATTCATTGACGCTGCCAATGCCGAGCTCGGGGTAGAAGAACAGCCACTTCCAGTCCATGGCCACCACTTCCACCGTAAGCGGCTTGGTTTCGGCGGTAACCTGACGGTTTTCGTCGATACGCTCCAGCGGGCGGTAGGGGTCGAGACGGTGGGTGGAAATCCAGGTCACCGTGCCTAGCATCAGGATGATGGCGACCGGGGCGGACCAGATCACCATTTCAAGGCGCGTCGAGTGATGCCATTCGGGATCGTAATCCTCGGCCTTCGCCGATTCGCGATACTTCCATGCGAAGAACAGCGTCAGGGCGATAACCGGGACGATGATGAGCAGCATCAGAACCGTGGACGTGATGATGAGGTCGCGCTGCTGGATGGCGACGTCGCCCGAAGGGTTCATCACCACGAGGTTACAGCCGCTAAGCAGCAGCAGTGCGGGGATTGCCAGAAGGGCAGATGTGATTTTCTTGATCATGCGCACGTTCTTTGAACTCGTACAGTTTGGATTATGCCGCGATTAATTGCCGAACATCATTTTTGAAATGAGGTATATTGTCGCGGTGCAGCGAAACCTTCGCGATGCACCATAGGCTTAGCGGAGCCGCGTTTGAAGGCGGAGCGGCTGCATTATCGCATAGGGAGCTTGCGGGGCAAGCCTTTCTTATCAAACTTCAATTGACGTTACGTAGGGTGCGTGTGACAATCCGTCGCATCGTAACGCTAAGGAAGAGGAGCCGGCGCGTTACAGGAAATGGTTCGTCCATGACGCAGGAGGGATATTATGAGTTATACTGATGCTGCTCCATCTTTTGGGCAGGCGCCGGAAGCGAAGGGACATGGGACCGATCCGGTCAAGGTCGATCCGGATCGCATTACAATTGCTGTCATTCTTGCGAGAATGACGGAGTTTTTCGACTTTTTCATCTACGCCATCGCCTCCGCGCTCGTTTTTCCGCATGTCTTCTTTTCCTTCGTCGATCCGCT
The DNA here is from genome assembly GCF_030758035.1 of Rhizobium sp. AN68. NCBI lineage: Bacteria > Pseudomonadati > Pseudomonadota > Alphaproteobacteria > Hyphomicrobiales > Rhizobiaceae > Rhizobium > Rhizobium sp. AN68. Next base: position 90,078 of record NZ_JARWMI010000003.1, read on the forward strand.
GACGGCGACGCTTTATTCCTTCGCGGTCTTCTCGCTGGCCTTCATCGCAAGGCCGATCGGTTCATTGATCTTCCTCCAGATCGACCGAAAGTTCGGCCGTGCCGTCAAGCTGATGGCGGCCCTGTTCACGCTTTGCGGTTCCACCATGGCGATCAGCTTTCTTCCGTCCTATGCGGAAGCCGGCATGCTTGCCCCCTGTCTTCTGGCGGTATTCCGTATCGGTCAGGGACTTGGTCTTGGCGGTGCCTGGGATGGTCTTGTCTCGCTCCTCGCCATGAACGCACCGCCGAAGCAGCGCGGCTGGTACGCCATGATGCCGCAAATTGGTGCGGCGATGGGCTTTGGTCTTGCCAGCGCATTCTTCATCGTGTTCGTGACGCAGCTCTCCAGCGCGGAATTCCTGGCCTGGGGCTGGCGTTTCCCGTTCTTCGTTGCACTGGCGCTCAATGTTCTCGCGCTCTTTGCCCGCCTGCGCATGATTGTCACGCCGGAATTCCAGTCCATGCTGGCACAGCATGAGCTGGAGCCGCGCCCCGTGTTCAAGATGCTGCGCTCGCAGTTTCCGGTCGTGCTGACGGGCGCTTTCGTGCCGCTGGCAAGCTTCGCGCTCTTCCATCTTGTCACGGTCTTCCCGCTGAGCTGGGTTTCCCTCAATACCACCCAGCGGGTTTCGGACTTTCTGTTCGTGCAATTCGTCAGCGCCATCATCGCCGGCGGCATGATCGTCGTGTCTGGTATTCTCGCCGACAAAATCGGCCGGCGGAAGCTGCTGGCTTTCGCCGCAGTGCTGATCGGTCTTTTCAGCCTCGTGGCACCGCTCCTGCTGAGTTCGGGCGATATAGGGCGTTATCTTTTCGTCTTGGTCGGCTTTGCATTGCTTGGCCTGTCCTTCGGCCAGGCGGGCGGTGCGCTCGCCTCCCGCTTCAGCCGCGAATACCGTTATACCGGCGCTTCGCTCACCTCGGATATTTCCTGGCTGATCGGCGCTGGTTTTGCACCGCTCGTGGCGCTCGGATTTTCGTCCAAATTCGGACTGTTTGCGGTCGGCATTTACCTGATGTCGGGTGCAGTCTGTACACTGGTCGCACTGTGGTTCAGCCGAACGCTGGACATGCCCTCGGAGTGAGCAGGGCAATATAAACATCTCTGCAGCCATCGCGCCGCGGAATCCTGTCGGATTTCGCGGCGTTTTTGTTTTTTTATTGCGTGGGACCGATTTTAATCTTGACTCGGTCCATCATGAAATATTATGTAAGCAATACTGACGTAATTCAATGTGTCTCACTGCCGGAAATGCCGGCCATCAGGGAACGCAATGCGAACGATGACGATCATTATTTGCGAGAAAGCGGCCAATGCCGCCACGCCGTTTGGCGGCCGCAAAACGACCGTTCGCGCCATTAAACGCCGATAAGCAGAAAAGAAGAGGAGCAGCCAGGTCGTCTGCGGCTCCGCCCGCAGAGTGCCGGCTGACGCGCCGGGTTTCGGGAAAAGGGCGATGCCGCGCGGAATGCGCAACGAGAGGAGAGAACCTTGAGCGTGACGGAGCAAAAATTCGGCCTTTACGATGCGGCTTTTGAGAAAAGCAGCTGTGGCGTCGGTTTCATCACCCGCAAGGACGGCGTGCAGACGCATGATGTGCTGAAGCGCGGTCACGAGGCGCTCTGTGCCGTGCCGCATCGCGGCGGCATGTCGGCGGAGGGCGTGGGTGATGGTGCTGGCGTGTCGCTCGATCTTTCACTCTCATTTTTCCGGAAGCTGACTGACAACGATTCCTTGCAAGCCGGCCGGTTCGGCGTCGGCAATTTTTTCCTGCCGCAGAACCCTGCTTTTCATGACCAGGCGATCGGCATCATCGGCAGTGCTCTGGAGGAACAGGGCTTCTCGATCCTGCTCGTCCGCAATGTACCGGTGAATGACGCGGCCATCCGCGCGGCCGCCATTTCCTATCAATTGCCGATCCGGCAATGGCTCTTTTCGGCGCCAGCGGAATGCGCAACCCTTGCCGAGTTCGACTGGCGTATTCACAAGGCGCTGCTCGCTATCGAGGCGCTTGCCTATACCGCGCCGGAACTTGCCGGTTTTTATCCGCTGTCGCTCAGCGCACGCACGCAGGTTCTGAAAGGGCGTTTGAACTCGCATGAGGTCATGCCCTATTTCTGCGACCTGACCGATCCGCGCCATGAAGTGCATACGATGTATTTCCACACGCGGTTTTCCACCAATACAGATCCGCACCCCTCCATGGCGCAGCCCTTCAGGCTAATGGCGCATAATGGCGAACTCAACACCGACAAGAAGAACCGGCTATCGGAAGCGGCCGTGGCGTTGGCGAAAAATGCCAGCATCATCCGGCCGAAGGGCCAGTCTGATAGCTGCCGTCTGGACCAGACATTGCAGACGCGGGTGATGGAAGACGGTCTCGACCTCGTCACCGCCGTCGTCTCGATGATGCCGCCTGCCTGGGAAAACGACGACACGCTCTCTCCCGGCGTCAAGGCGATGCTGGAATATTTCTCGCTCTACGAGGAGAAGAATGACGGCCCGGCTGCGCTGATTTTCGGCGACGGCACCGTCATCGGCGCACGGCTTGATCGCCTCGGCCTGCGCCCGCTGCGGACCGTCGAGACAGACGATTATCTCTGCGTCATGTCGGAGGCGGGGCAGATCGCCTTTCCGGCCGAAAGCGTCATTCGTCGCGGTCGCATCGAGGCCGGCGGCATGCTTTATTACGACCACGCCGAACGGCGCGCCTTTTCCACCGTCGAGGCGCTGGAGCTTCTGGCGGCGCGGCGGGACTACCCGTCGCTATTGTCTGAAGCGCGCGTCATGCTTGCGGATTTGCCGGAGGTGCCCGCCGAAAAGCAGGGATCGCCGCTTCGATACAATGGCGATCTGGAACGGCATCAGCGCTATGTCGCCTATTCGCACAATCAGGAAAGCTTCAAGTTCCTAATGGATCCGATGCTGGCGTCGGGTGCTGAAAAAATCTCGGCCATGGGTTATGGCAATGCCATCAACGCGCTCTCCGATCAGGAGGGCGGGGTTGCCAAATATTTCTCGCAACGCTTTGCGCAGGTCACCAACCCCCGCTCGACAGCATTCGTGAGGCCGATGGCATGACGCTGCGCGTGGCGCTCGGCGCAAAGCCGAATAGCGGTGCGAAAGCGGCCCGCCAGATTGTCGTGCGCTCCCCGATCCTGACCCATCTCGACATGCTGCGCATTCGCGAGCAGTCGGAGACGCCAGTTCGTCGTTTCGAGATGCTTTATACGCCGATCTTTGATGCTGCGAGTGCCAACGAAGCGGCCTTGCGTCAGGCGATAGATGGCCTCTGCGGTGAGGTTGTGGCTTTCGCGGCTGAGGAGGGCGGTATTGCCGTCGTCACTGACCGGCACGTTTCGGCAGGTCGTGCGGCCTTGCCTATGATCATGGTCGTCTCCGCCATCAACCAGCGGCTGATCGAGGAGGGTCTGCGGTTACGCGTGTCCCTGATCGTTGAAAGTGGGCAATTTTCCTCCTCGCATCACATCGCAGCGAGCCTTGGTTTCGGGGCTTCGGCTGTCTACCCACTCGGCGTGCAGTTCCGTGCCGAGGAGAAATTTGGTGCCGATGCTGACAAGGCCTTCAAGCGTTTTGCCAAGGCGGCTGAAAAGTCGCTGATGAAGACCATGGGCAAGGTCGGGCTGTGCACGGCGGAAAGCTATATTGGCGGCGAGTTCTTCGAACCGAACTTCCTCGACACCAACGATCCTGTGCTGAAGCGTTATTTCCCCAATGTTAAGACACCGGTCGGTGGCGTTACCTTCGCTGTCATCGCGCAGGCGGTAGCGGACTGGCATCGAAAGGCGCTGTCGGTAAAGGGTGAAAACGACATTCCGCTGCTCGGTCTCTTCAAGGAGCGCGCCGAAGGTGCGGGCCATTCCTATGGCACGACGGCGGTTCGCGGTTTCGTCGATATGACGGAGGAAAAAATCGGTTTCGACAAGGGAACCGACAACGAGGAGGCGCTGCGTCTCCTGCCGCTCAACCGGCTGGAGGATGCTTTCGGCCTCAACGATGCGGCCTATTATCACAACAGCTTCGACCGGCTGACGCCCGAAGCAATCGACGCTTTCGAGGTAACGCCGGGTTACCGCGCCTTCGCACGCATGATGGCCGAAGAAAGGGCCCGCCGTCCGGCAGCCCTGCGTGATGTTCTGGAATTGCCGGCTGATGTGACCTTTGCCGGTTCGGCCGAAGAATTCCGCCGCGAGATGGGGCGCTTTTCCAGACGTGGCAACAACAGCTTCATGGTGCGCGGATTGCTCTGCGAAAGTGCGGGCGAAGGCGCGTTCCGGCTGGAATTGACCGGGCCGCACGGTCATGAGCTTGCCCGGCTTGCCGCACTAGGACAGTCGCTGCTCGATCGTTTCGGTGAGGATATTGCCGGCCATTGGCTAGAGGGCGGCGCGCTTCTGGTTCAGGCGAAGGGTGAAGCATTCACCTATCTGTCGCTGATCCGCACCGCACCTGACAGCATTGCGCTCGACGCTGTGCAAAAGGCGAGTGAGATCACCAAGACCCTCGCTTCGGGTGCGATGAGCCATGGCGCGCTGGTCGCAGCCGCCCATGAGGCGGTAGCGCATGGCACCAATATGGTTGGCGGCATGTCGAATTCGGGGGAGGGCGGCGAGCATATTTCCCGTTACGGCACCATCCGCGCCTCGCGCATCAAGCAGTTCGCCTCTGGCCGTTTTGGTGTATGGGCGGGTTATCTTGCCGACCCGATGCTGGAGGAAATAGAGATCAAGATCGGCCAGGGTGCAAAGCCCGGCGAGGGCGGGCAATTGCCGTCTCCAAAGGTAACGGTGGAAATAGCCGCGGCTCGTGGCGGCACCCCAGGCGTCGAGCTGGTTTCGCCGCCGCCGCACCATGATACCTATTCGATCGAGGATCTGGCCCAGCTAATCCACGACGCCAAGGCGGCGCGCGTGCGCGTCATCGTCAAGCTCGTTTCGTCGGAAGGCATCGGCACGATTGCAGTCGGTGTTGCGAAAGCGGGTGCGGATGTCATCAATGTTGCCGGCAATACCGGTGGCACGGGTGCGGCCGCTGTCACCAGCCTCAAATATACCGGCCGCGCGGCGGAAATCGGCATCGCCGAGGTGCATCAGGCACTTTGTGCCACAGGCCTTCGTGCCAAGGTGCTGCTGCGCTGCTCCGGCGCGCACCAGACGGCGAGCGACGTGGTGAAATCGGCTCTTCTCGGCGGCGACAGCTTCGAGTTCGGCACCACGGCGCTGATGATGCTGAAATGCGTCATGGCGAAGAACTGCAACATCAAGTGCCCCGCCGGCCTCACCACCAATCAGGAAGCCTTCAACGGCGATCCACGCGCGCTGGCGCAATATCTCATGAACATCGCCCATGAAACCCGCGAGATCTTGGCCGCACTCGGGCTGCGCTCGCTGCGCGAAGCTCGGGGCCGCTCCGATCTTCTTCACCTCCTGGATCACCCGGCGAGCGTCGGCCAGCTTGACCTGCGGGCGATGCTTTCGGTGGTGGAGGAAGTGAAGATCGACAGCCCGGTCTATATGGAAAAGGACTTCGCGCTGGACGATGCCTTCATCGAACTCGTGCGCTCGGCTCTGATCGACAGCAGACGGGAAAACATCGAGCTTGGCGGCAACCGCTTCCTCAACAATTGCAACAAGAGTGTTGGCGGCCAGCTCGCCGTCGATATCGAGCGCATGCTGAACCACGAACTTTCCGACGAAGAGGCGGATGCGCTTCCGGCTGTGAAGCGGGATAGCCGTGGCCGCCGTTTTCTGGAGGCGGGTTCGGTGCGCATCGACACATCAGGTTCAGCCGGGCAGTCCTTCGGCGCTTTCTGCAATGACGGCATGGTCATGGTCCATACCGGTACCTGCAATGATGGCGTCGGCAAAGCGCCTGCGGCGGCACCATTGTAGTGCGCTCCCCCGGTGGCGGTTCGCAAGATGCTGATGGCAATGTGCTGGTCGGCAATTTTGCATTGTTCGGCGCCACCGGCGGTCGCACTTTCGTGGAAGGGCAGGCGGGCGACCGTTTCGCGGTGCGCAATTCGGGTGCGACAGCCGTTGTCGAAGGTGTGGGCGACTTCGCCTGCGAATATATGACCAATGGCGCTGTGCTTAACCTCGGCAGTTTCGGCAAGGGTTTCGGCAACGGCATGAGCGGCGGCTTCGTCTATCAATATGACCCTTACGGCGATCTGCCGAAGAAGGTGAGCCATGATTCCATCCTGCTCGGCTCCATCACCGGCGAGGACGAACAGGCATCTATCCACAATCAGGCCGTTCACCAGCTTTTGACCTGGCATGTCGACGAAACAGGGTCGGCCAAGGCCGCATGGATTCTGGAAAACTGGGAAAGCGAACAGCACAATTTCGTCTACGGCATGCCGCGCGCCCTGCTGCTTTATCAGGACAGCGACGAAATTCTGAAAGCCAAGCCCCGCAAGGAGTTGCTGGAGGAACTGGCATCCGCGCTTGCCGCCCATCAGGTGCGGAAGTTCAAGCTGGCCTATCGCGACCGCAAGGCCGTGTTGAACGGAACCGTTCCTGGTTATGGTGAGACGGATACGGAAGACATGTATGCGCTCATCAACAACTACACGGTTTTGAGTATGGCGCAGGCCATTGCTCTCCAACGGTTGCCGATGGCATCCGGTCCTTCCGATCCCGCCATCGAAAAAGCCGTGCGCAATCTCGTCCTCACGGAGGACTATGCGCTGATGCAGCGGCTGCTGAAATATGCGCGCGAGGCGCTTTCCGATCATGATGACGAGCAGCTTGCGGTGATGATCGCCGCCAAGCGGCTCGACGATTACAAGCAGGCGCTTGCGCGCCGTAACATCTGGTCGGTGGATAGTCCCGGCACCTATGGCTGGATCATTCAGCAGGACCGCAAAAACATCGAGAAGATCGGTCGTCTGCCGGGCTTTGAGGAGCTTTCGCGGCGCGTGCCATTCCCGACCTTGCCACCGCATCCAGCCAGAACAGGGCAGCATGATGAAGATACCTTACATTCCTCAAGATGCCCCTTTCAATGGCGACCAGCGCGCCTGGCTATCCGGCTTCCTGGCCGGGCTTCATTCCCGCGCAGCAATGGGTATGGACACATCGGTTGCCGCTGCCGCTCCCAAGGCGGCGGCCAGCGTGCTGAACATTCTCTTCGGCACCCAGACCGGCAATGCCGAGGCGCTGGCGATGGATATAGCCGACGCCGCCCGTGCCCAGGGCATGCAGCCTGTGGTGACGGCCTTGGACGATGTTTCCATGGATAGTCTGGGCGTCATGAAGCGCGTCATTGTCGTCACCTCCACCTACGGCGAAGGTGAAATGCCTGACAATGCCCAGCTTTTCTGGGAGGCACTTTCCAAGGAGGCCGCACCCCGGCTGGATGAGATGAACTTTGCCGTGCTTGCGCTTGGCGACACCGGTTACGATGGCTTCTGCCAGGCGGGCAAGCTCATCGATACCCGCTTCGAGCAGCTTGGCGGCAAACGCATGAAGACGCGTATCGATTGCGATATCGATTTCGAAGATGTCGCCGCCAACTGGATCGGCGAGACCCTGCCACTCGCGCTCGCCATCGATGGTGGCAATAAGGTGGCGGTTGTGCCGGCGATCGCCGAGGCGCCCGCGCGGGCAAAACAGGGCTGGAGCCGCAAGAATCCCTATGCCGCGCAGGTGAGCGTCAATCGCCTTCTTTCCGGGCCTGCTTCGTCCAAGGAAATTCGCCACTACGAATTTGATCTCGGCGAAAGTGGTCTCGACTATGAGGCGGGGGATGCTCTGGGCGTCGTTCCCATAAACGACCCGAAACTGGTAGGCGCGCTGCTCGAACGCTTCGGAGTGAGCGCGGATGGCGAAGTCGTCGGACTTGACCGTCCGGTTGGCGATGCGCTTCTCAATATGTTCGAGATATCGACACCGTCGCGTGAACTGGTCGCCGAGATCGGCAAGCGCGCAGGGCACGATGAACTAAGCCACATCCTTGCGAATGGAGACAGGGAACAGCTTGCCGCCTTTCTCTGGAGCAAGGATATTCTCGACCTGCTTAGTCTCGGTGAAAAACCCGTATTCGAGCTTGCTGAATTCGTGACGTTCCTGAAGCCGTTACAGCACCGCGCCTATTCGATCTCTTCCAGCCCTCTGGCCGCGCACAACAGCGTGCATCTGACAGTCGCCAGCGTGCGTTATCGCGCCGAAGGTCGCGAGCGTGGCGGCGTGTGCTCCACCTATCTCGCGGACCGGGTAGAAGCGGGGCAGAGTGCCGGGATTTTCGTCTCTCCGAACAAGGCGTTTCGCGTGCCTCAGGACAATGACGCACCTGTTATCATGGTGGGACCCGGCACGGGCATTGCGCCATTCCGGGCATTTTTGCAGGAACGGCAGGCGCGGGGCGCAAAGGGCCGGAACTGGCTGTTTTTCGGCGATCAGCACCGGCAGTCGGATTTCGTCTACGAAGACGAACTTGGAAAGATGAGTCGCGATGGCGTGCTGACCCGTCTCGATCTCGCTTTCTCGAGGGATCAGGCCGAAAAGATCTATGTTCAGACCCGTATGCGCCAAAACGGCAAGGCACTCTATCAATGGCTCGAAGAGGGCGGCCATTTTTATGTTTGCGGCGACGCGACCCGCATGGCGAAGGATGTTGACGATGCCCTGCACCAGATCGTTATTGACGAGGCGGGCATCTCTGCGGAAGCGGCAAGCGACTATGTAAACCGGCTGAAGCGCGAAAAACGTTATCTGCGCGATGTTTATTAGAGCAAAGCGCTGAGGCGCATCAGCAATTGGAGCAGGTTATCTCAGCGTCGCGCTGCTTGAAGAAATAATCGCGTGCGATCGTGATCGATCTTACGCCGGACGAAGAAATATCTGGCATGAACATCAACAACTCATGCGGCACGGAAAGCTCGACGTGGATGAGGAAACTGTCCGCTACAAGCAAACGTGTGGGAACGGAGACTGGCGATCCCACCACATAGGGCCGCGCGTTTTTCTCGTTCCAGGACCAGGCGATAGTCGCCTGTTTCTGCTTGTCGATCTTGATGCCGCTGATCTTCAGCTGCAGACCCTTGGTGCTGTAAGGCGCAAAGACGGCAGCCGTTACGTCCTGCATGCTTGTCAGATAAGCCTTGTCGACGGAATTTGTTTTGGAGATCAGGTCGTTGATCGTTGCGGAGGCGCTGCTTGCCCGCTTGTAGGTATTATAGCCGATGGTGAGTTCGAAGGACGTCAGATAAAGCGCAAGCAATATCGGGAAGACGATCGCAAATTCTACCGCACCCACGCCACGGCGATCCCTTGCGAAGCGTGCAACGAGCGCGATAAAACGAAGTCGGCCGTTCGTGATGGTGGAAACAAGCCCTGCCATCATGAGCCCCCGCTCGTGGTGTATTTCTCGTTCATGAAAGCATCGGTCGCGACAATGAGGAAATGCGACGGCATTGACCCGTCGGCTGGGCGTATTTTGGTAAGATATGGTCGGATGATATCTGCGACTACACGCCAGCGATAATAGACGCGCAGCATATTGATCGTGTCAGGTCCACCCGGCTTGAAGCCGAATTGCGCCGTGTCGAGATCGTAATATTCGCCGTTAGCTTTCAAAGGTATCGTAGTTGGAATATCCTTGAAGGCGGTGAAGGAGCGAAGGTCTATATAAAGCTTCTGTTCTTTTTTGATCTCATCAGCCGAGCAGGTGATAATCACCGAAACTTCGTTGCAGAAACTCTTGCGAAAATCCTCTTTGGAAATCGAACTGCTGATCTGCCCGGTGCGCAGACGCCTCGCCATCGTGTCGGTAGCATTGACGACCACTTGCTCCGCCATCAAGGCGATGAAAGTTTCGATGATCGCAAAGACGACGAGGAAATAGGGAAGCGCCAGGATCGCGAATTCGATGGCTGCTGTCCCGTCACGCGAGAGCCCGAATTTTTCCAGCAATGGCTTCAATTTGGCCAGTCGCATATGTCGGTGTCGATCTTTAGAATATGCGGCAAGCGCAACCGTTGAATTTGTTGCGGACCATAACCAGCCGGTGTTTAAATTCAGTTACCCCGACGAGTTATACTTTATCAGTTCGCAAAAATGGCACAGGCTATAAAAGCAAAAAGCCCGGCATATCCCCGGGCTTTTACTTACTGGAAAAACGATAGCTTATTCCGCATCCGCTTTTGAGAGAACCTCAAGGGTGGGTGTGGAGGTGATATTGTAGCCGCAATCCACGTAGTGGCACTCGCCGGTAACGCCGCGCGACATGTTGGACAGCAGATAAAGAGCCGATCCGCCGATATCGTCGATATCCGCTGTCCGCCGCAGCGGTGCGTTTTTCTGGTTCCACGCATAAATTGCGCGCGCATCGGAAATGCCGGCGCCCGCCAGTGTGCGGACCGGTCCGGCCGAGATGGCGTTGACGCGAATATCGCGTGGACCATAGTCGGCAGCGAGATAACGCACAGACGCTTCGAGAGCTGCCTTGGCAACGCCCATGACGTTGTAGTTGGGGATGACCCGCTGCGAACCGTTATAGGTCAACGTCAGCATGGATCCGCCATTCGTCATCAGTTCGGCGGCACGCTTGGCGATTTCCGTGAACGAGAAACAGGAGATGACCATAGTGCGGCTGAAATTCTCGCGGGTCGTATCCGCGTAAAGACCCTTCAGCTCGTTCTTGTCGGAAAAGCCGATCGCGTGCACGACGAAATCAAGCGTACCCCATTTTTCGCGGATTGCCGCAAAAAGCGCGTCAACCGAGGCGATATCCTCGACATCGCAAGGCACGATAAAGTCGGATCCGAGCTCGGCGGCGAGCGGCTTTACCCGCTTGCCGAGCGCCTCACCCTGATAGGTGAAGGCGAGCTCTGCGCCCTGCGCCGCAAGAGCCTTGGAGATACCCCAGGCGATAGAGTGATTGTTTGCGACGCCCATGATGAGGCCGCGTTTACCCTGCATGATGCCGTTCATGGCAATTATCCGTTATGACGCTGGAAGACCAGCGTGGCGTTGGTGCCGCCGAAGCCGAAGGAATTGGAAAGGATCGTGTCGATCTTGGCATTGTCGATGCGGCTGCGAACAATCGGGACGCCCGCAAATTCCGGATCGAGTTCGGAAATATGCGCGCTCTCGCCGATGAAGCGTTCCTGCATCATCAACAGGCCGTAGATCGATTCCTGAACGCCTGCTGCGCCCAGCGAGTGGCCGGTTAGGGACTTGGTCGACTGGATATGCGGGATCTTGTCGCCGAAGACTTCCCGGATCGCGCCGATTTCCTTGCTGTCGCCAACCGGCGTCGAGGTGCCGTGGGTGTTGATGTAGTCGATATCGCCCTTGACGGTGGAAAGGGCTTGACGCATGCAGCGGATCGCGCCCTCGCCGGAAGGAGCCACCATGTCGTAACCATCCGAGGTTGCGCCATAACCGACGATCTCGGCGTAAATCTTGGCGCCGCGCGCCTTTGCATGTTCCAGCTCTTCAAGAACCAGTACGCCAGCACCGCCGGCGATGACGAAACCGTCGCGGTTGACGTCATAGGCGCGGGAAGCGAGGTTTGGCGTCTCATTATATTTGGACGACATCGCGCCCATGGCGTCGAAGAGGTTGGACATGGACCAATCGAGGTCTTCATGGCCGCCAGCAAACATCACGTCCTGCTTGCCCCACTGGATCATCTCGGCGGCGTTGCCGATGCAATGCGCCGATGTGGAGCAGGCCGAAGAGATCGAATAGTTGACGCCGTGGATCTTAAACCAGGTCGCAAGTGTGGCCGATGCGGTGGAGGACATGGCCTTCGGCACGGCAAACGGGCCAATACGCTTCGGGCTGTTGTTCTTCAGCGTGATATCGGCGGCTTCGACGATGGTGCGGGTGGAAGGACCGCCCGAACCCATGATGATGCCGGTGCGCTCGTTGCCGCTGATGTCGCTTTCCTCGAGACCGGAATCGGCAATCGCCTGCTTCATGGCAACGTGGTTCCATGCGCCGCCCTGCGAAAGGAAGCGCATGGCGCGACGGTCGACCAGTTCGGTCGGATCGAGAGACGGCTTGCCCCATACCTGGCACTTGAAACCGTGCTCAGCAAAATCCGGTGAAAATGAAATGCCGGATTTGGCGTCGCGCAGGGATGCGGTGACTTCGGCGGCATCACCACCGATGGAAGAAACAATGCCGAGGCCGGTGACAACAACTCGTCTCATGAAATGGACCTTTTCTTAAGATTTCGGCTGGACGACCGAAGCCGCCCGGCGTTTGCCAGGACTATTCCGTCCGCTTCAGGCGGTCTTTTCCTTCGACAGCCCCACACGAAGGTCCGTCGCTTGATAAATGGTTTCGCCGTCTGCCTTCAGCCATCCGTCTGCGGTACCCAGAACGAGACGTCCGCGCATCACACGCTTAAAGTCTATGCCGTACTGGAGGAGCTTCGTCTCCGGGCGAACCATGCCCTTGAACTTGACTTCGCCGGTGGAGAGCGCCATGCCGCGGCCTTCTTCGCCCAGCCAGCCGAGGAAGAAGCCGGTCAGCTGCCACATGCCGTCAAGGCCGAGGCAACCCGGCATGATCGGGTTGCCCTGGAAATGGCAGGGGAAATACCAGTCGTCTGGGCTGACATCGTATTCAGCGCGGATGAAACCCTTGTCGAACGCGCCGCCGGTTTCGGAAATTTCGGTGATGCGGTGAACCATGAGCATGGGAGGCAACGGAAGCTGGGCATTTCCCGGACCGAACAATTCGCCGCGTCCGCAGGAAAGGATCTCCTCGTAATTGTAACTTGATTGCCTCGTTGCCATACCGCTTTCACTTCCTCAATCACTGGTGTTTATCGACTTCACTAGAGCAAGTTAGGTTCAAAATGAAGCGCTGCAAGGGCAGAGGCCATTATGCCCCCATTCTTTGTCTTCGAACCTTCTTTAGAGAAGTCATTACCTCAATATGCCGTCCGCATACAGGAACCATCCGGCTGGAACCAGAGGAAATTTGCAAGAATGGCCGGTTTGCAGCCATTTGCGACACTCGGCGACGCTGAAACTATTGAAAGCATTCACCGCAAAAGATATATGCTATTGCAATTGATGGGTTTCACCCCTGTGTTTGGAATGGGATTGCATGGCATTTGACGCCACATTGGATATCGGGACGAGGCTGCGGCGCTCGGGGCTGCGCCCCACGCGCCAGCGCGTTGCTTTGGGCGATCTTCTTTTCGCAAAGGGTGATCGCCACCTGACTGTCGAGGAGCTGCATGACGAGGCGGTGACCGCCGGCGTGCCCGTTTCTCTCGCGACGGTATACAACACGCTGCATCAGTTTACCGAAGCCGGCCTGATCCGCGTTCTGGCCGTCGAAGGTGCGCGCACCTATTTCGACACCAACGTGTCCGACCACCATCACTTCTTCGTGGAAGGAGAGAACGAGGTTCTCGACATCCCCGTCAACAATCTCCAGATCGACAATCTGCCGGAGGCGCCCGAAGGCATGGAAATCGCCCATGTGGACGTGGTCATTCGCCTGCGTCGCAAGCGCGGTTGAAGCTTCGGCTTGATAAACAAAAAAACATGGCGCCTGTGGGCGCCATTTTTGTTTCAGGCAGCCTTCGCCGCCTCACTTCAATATATCTTCGGGCCGTCTGCCGGGCTTGCCCTTGTAGGGCGGAAAGGTCCATCCGAAGATCAACGCTCCGGACCGGACACCGAAAGCCGTCAATACGCCGATGCCCGACGCGACATAAAGCGGCGCGCCGAGGAAATAAGCGCCGGTGAAGATGGAGGCCCCCAAAAGCGCGCAGGTAATGTAGATTTCCGGGCGCAGCAGCACGGAGGGTTCTCCCGCGAGAACATCGCGCAATACGCCGCCGAACGTCGCTGTCAAAACGCCTGTCACGATCGCCACGGTTGCGGAGCCGCTTGCAGCCAGACCCTTGGCGGCTCCCATGACGCAATAGGCTGAGAGGCCGACGGCATCGAGCCAGATGAGCACCCGATACCGGGATTCGAACAGGTAGGCGGTGAAGAAAAGCAGGACCGCAACCGATACGCAGACCAGAATATAGGTCGGGTTCAACACCCAGAACACGGGCGCCCTGCCCAGCACGAGATCGCGCACCGTGCCGCCGCCGATCCCGGTCGCGGCGGCGAAAAACAGGAAGCCGATCAGGTCGAGCTGCTTGCGTGAGGCGGCCAATGCGCCGGTTGCGGCAAACACGGCAACGCCGGCATAATCGAGAAAACCCAGCAGTGTCATGAAAAAGGTCCCCCCGGAAATTTGGATGCGTTTGCGTCAGTGTCGCGCAAGCACGGAACTCTAGGCTGGCCGCCCGGATGATCGCAACATCCATAAACGAAACGGATGCAAAGGAAAATGCCGTGCGAATCGCTATCGTTGCCGCTCTTCAGGCGCTGGTCCTCTTGATGTTTCCGGTCGCGCTGGCGGCACAGCAGCAGCTGGTGAACGATCCCGAGATCTATGAAAAGGATCATTTCCGCAAGGAGTGCAAGACGGCTGGCTTCGGCGATGATTTCATCACCAGACTGGATATCAACAATGATGGCCTGACGGATGCCGTCGTCAATCACGGCGTGCTGGATTGCGATGGCGAAAAAGGCCGCAGCTGCGATGACGAAGGTTGCCCTTACAATTTTTACGTCCAGGTCAAAGAGGGCGGATATCTGATGATCGCGACGGCCCGGATTTACGGCTACGATTTCATCAAACGTTTCGGCAACATGGTCTTCGTACTGAAGATGCACCCGCGTTATTGCGATCGAACCGACAAGGAAGCCTGCCTGATGACGGTGCGGGTGCGCGGCACGAAATTCGTCACCATCTCACGCAAGTGACGACGCAGTCCGTCAGGGCGCGATGCGCCTGATCCGGACCCTTTGATTATAGCGGTGGCGAAGCGAACGCGGAATGACGAGTGTGGCGATGGCGACCGCAAAAACGGTTGCAGCAACCACCCACAGGGCATCGTACTGCAGCGTGGCGCCCAACACCGCCCCGCAGATTGCGCCACTTATCATACCGAGCCAGGGCACGATCTGGATGCCCCAATCGAGGCTTCGCTCCCCCAGAAGATAGCGACCGATGCCACGGCCAAAACGGGAAAGGGCGCCGGTCACGTAGGTGAGGCCAATAGGCAGCCCCTCAATATGTTCGACGGCAGCGTTGACCATCCCCATGGCGAAAACGACAAGATAAAACTGCGCCAGGGCGGAAGCATCGTCGCGCAGCAATGCGGCAATCGCCACCAGCGACCCGACGGCCACGAGAACGGCAAAGATGCTCCGGTCGAATTTATGCGCGACCACGATACCGCCAGCATTGCCCGCCACGAAAGCGATGATCGCGAAGAGTAGTTTCGCCGCATGGGAATAAACGCCAGCTTCCACCGAAATGGCCGCGCGGGTGGTGTTGCCGGTCATGAAGGAAACGAAATCGCCGGAAAGATGAAGACCCACCGCATCTGTCATTCCGGCGATGAATGAAATGGCGGCGACGAGCGCAATGCCGGTGCCGGTGCGCCTTGCCCTGATGATGTTACGGCGTCTCTGTCTGGTCATGGAAAAGCTCGATATGGAAAACAGCGGGCCGATGCGCCGGGCTGTGCTATCCTATGTCTAGAATGCCGGGCGGCTTGTTTGCAATCTTTCTGGAAGCGTTTGAGCGCCTCTATTTTGTCTAGACAAATGTAGAATCCCTGCCTAGCATGCCTCAAATAAAGCGAAAAAAATATCGCACAAAAATAAATCAAAAGGGGTTCCGATCATGAAAAAGACATGGGTTATCGCCGCAATCGCGACGCTTGTTTCATCTGCTTCCGCCTATGCCGAAACATCGGTTACAATAGGCATGTCCGGCTGGACCGGCTTTGCGCCACTGACGCTTGCCAAGCAGGCTGGCATTTTCGAAAAGAATGGCCTCAAGGTCGATATCAAGAAGATTCCGCAGGCAAGCCGGCATCTGGCGCTTGCTTCCGGTGACATCCAGTGCGCCGCCACCACGGTCGAAACGTGGATCGCGTGGAATGCCAATGGCGTGAAGTCCACCCAGATTTTCCAGATGGACAAGTCGCACGGAGCCGACGGCATTGCGGTGCGCAGTGATGTTGCAAAGGTGTCGGACCTCAAAGGCAAGACGGTTGCCGCTTCTGCACCGGGCACATCCCCCTATTTCTTCCTTGCCTGGATACTGAAGGAAAACGGCCTGACCCTGAAGGACGTGAAGGTCGTCAACCTTGAGCCGGGACCGGCCGCGCAGGCATTCGTCGCCGGCCAGAATGAAGCCGCCATGACCTATGAGCCTTATCTGTCCACAGTGCGCGCCGCACCGGACAAGGGGAAAATCCTTGCGACGACGCTGGATTATCCCGCCGTCATGGACACGTTCGGCTGCACGCCGGATTTCTTGAAGGCCAATCCGCAGGCGGCAAAAGCCCTTGCGGACAGCTATTTCCAGGCGCTCGAGCTCATCAAGACGGACCCTGCAAAATCCTATGAGACCATGGGAGCGGACGTAAAACAGACGGGCGAGGCATTCGCAGCTTCGGCTAAATTCCTGGAATGGCAGGACAAGGCCGCCAACCAGAAGTTCTTCGACGGTGAATTCAAGACATTCTCCGAAAAATCGGCTGATCTGCTTCTGGAAATCGGCGTGATAAAATCGAAACCCGATCTTTCGACACTCGCGGACACGTCCTTCATCAAGTAACAGAAGCAAACTGCTGCTTTTCCTTCGGGGACTATTGCAGCCAGTGAGAAGCCTTACAGCGCCTGTGCGTCATGGACGACGCACGGCGCTTAGATGGTGCGGCGATAGAGTGCCGCGCCCGTTTTCCGGACAGGCGACAGAATGCAACCTCTTCAACCCATAAAGAACAGCACGCGGATTTTTCTCGGCATTCTGTTCTTCGTGCTTTTTTCTCCGCCTGGGGCTTTGCCACGCTCGGCGGTTTCGTATCGCCGACCTTTCTGGCTGACCCGATCACTATGCTGAAGGACGGCATCTATCTGCTGACCGATCAGGGATTTGCCAGCGATATCGGAATGACGATCTGGCGTGTTGTCGGCGGCTTCGTGCTGGCCTCGCTCGTTGCCGTACCAGTCGGCATCGCCATGGGCGCTTACAAGCCGGTCGAGGCGCTGCTTGAGCCCTTCGTCTCCTTCGCACGCTATCTTCCGGCTTCTGCCTTCGTGCCGCTGCTTATTCTCTGGGCCGGCATCGGCGAGATGCAGAAGCTGCTGGTGATCTTCATCGGCGCAGTTTTCCAGATCATTCTTATGGTTGCCGTGGCGGTTGCCGGCACAAGACGCGATCTGGTGGAGGCTGCCTATACACTTGGCGCAAAAGACCGGGGCGTGGTCCGCCGCGTTCTCATTCCCGCCAATGCGCCTGATATTGCGGAAATTCTCCGTCTCGTCCTCGGCTGGGCCTGGACCTATGTCATTGTTGCCGAGTTGATCGGCGCGTCGTCGGGCATCGGCTATATGATCATCAACAGCCAGGCGCTGATGGCGACCGGGCAGATCATCTTCGGCATCATCGTCATCGGTGTCATCGGACTTATTTCTGACTTCGCGTTCAAATCGCTGAACCGGAAGCTTTTCGCCTGGAGGCTTGCCTGATGAGCGAACTCGTTATCAAGGGCGTCAGCCGCACTTTCCCCGGCGTTCAGGGCGGCCAGCCAACGCTGGCCTTGCAGCCCACGGATCTGGAAATCTCCCGCAACGATTTCGTCACCATTCTCGGCCCGTCCGGATGCGGAAAGTCGACCTTGCTGCGCATCATCGCCGGTCTTGACCGTCCAACGACGGGTGAAGTCCTTTTGTCCGGCCGGGCAGTGACAGGGCCGGGGGCGGATCGCGGCATGGTGTTCCAGTCCTACACGCTGTTTCCGTGGCTGACGATCCGGGAAAACGTCGCCTTCGGCCTGCGCGAGCGTGGTGTGGCCGAGAAGGAAAAATGGCAGATCGTCGACAGCTATATCGACAAGGTTGGCCTGCGCGGCTTCGAGAACCATTGGCCGAAACAGCTGTCCGGCGGCATGCAGCAGAGAACAGCCATCGCTCGCGCTCTGGCAAACGGCCCGAAGATCCTGCTGCTCGACGAGCCTTTCGGCGCACTCGACAACCAGACGCGCGGACTGATGCAGGAATTGCTGCTCGGCATATGGGAGCGCGAGCAGAAGACTGTCATTTTTGTGACGCATGACATCGAGGAGGCGGTGTTCATGGCGTCGCGGGTTGTGACGATGTCAGCGCGGCCGGGGCGCATCAAGTCGATCATGCCGGTCGACCTGCCGCATCCGCGTCACTACACCGTCAAGGCCAGCCCGGAGTTTTCGCAGCTACGCGCCAAGTTGACGGAGGAAATTCGCAGCGAGGCGATTGCCGCCGCTGCCCATGGATAGTTGATCCATAGAACCGGGAGGAAGGAAGCATCGGTATGAGGAGTACAGGCGCCGATCTTCAGGAAAAATCACTGCACGAGCGCATCCGCAACGATGTCGAGCGCCACATCATGTCGGGCGAGTGGCCGCCGGGTTATCGTATTCCCTACGAACACGAGATGACCCGGCAATATGCCTGCTCGCGCATGACGGTGAACAAGGCGCTCGGCGAACTGGTGCAGCGCGGCCTTATCGAGCGCCGCCGGCGTCTCGGCACCTTCGTTCGCCAGCCCCATGCGCAATCGGCCGTGCTGGAAATCCACGATATCGAGCGGGAGGTGCAGGCCCTCGGCCTCGTTTACGGTTACCGTCTCGACAGACGGCGACTGCGCCCTGCGGGGGAAGAAGACGGCGCGGCCATGGCGCTTGCCGCGGATGCCCCGGTTCTGGAACTCACCTGCACGCATTTTGCCGGCGGCGTTCCCTTTTGCCTTGAAGAACGCATCATCAATGTCACCGCCGTTCCGGAGGCGGAGGCAGCGGATTTTTCACAGATCGGGCCGGGCACTTGGCTGCTGAAAATGGTTCCCTGGAGTGCCGCGGAACATCGCATCAGCGCAGTTTCCGCTGATCGCAAAAATGCGACCGCGCTCGGCATTGCTTCCGGTGCGGCGTGTCTGGTCATCCACCGCCGCACCTGGCACGGAGCGGATTATGTCACCAGTGTCCGGGTCACCTATCCCGGCGACCGACACGCGCTGGTGGCGCAGTTTTCGCCTTCGCAAAACACCTGAAGACCGCAGGTCGGTCAATTTTTTGTAAAGAAGAGTTTACGGGTCGTCTTTTGGCAATATAATAGTTGTCAAAAGAACTCAGGTTTATTATCGGAACGTCAAGCTTTCACGACGGCATCCGTTCATGGCCCCGGTTTTAATGAACCGGTCAATCTGCGGATGAGTTCATCGACGGAAATCCGGGATAAAAATTATGTCAGCTGAGACCTCAACTTCTTCCGCGTGCTTCACCAGGGCAAACAAAACACGGCATATCTCACTTGCCATGACGGTCACTTTGCTGGCCGGCTTGAGTGCCGGAGCGGTTTTTGCTCAGTCGGCATCCGAGACCCCGATCCAACCAGCACCTGCACCGGCAACAGAAACGATGCAGCCCGCGCAGTCGCCGGCTGAGACGCCGAGCGCTCCGGCAGTCCAGCCTGTGCCGCCTTCCGCTGCCGCGCCCACACAGCCCGCGCCGGCCCAGCCTGCGCCCGCCGCAAGTAATCCCACGCCGGCAGCCGAAGGTGTTTCACCGCAGCCGACACAGACGGAGCAACGCGCTCCGACGAACGGTACGGCAGCGCCGAACGAGGTCTCCACCCCGGTTGAACCGGTAGTCGCCGAACCCGCAAGTGCCGGACATCGTGCTGATATCCCGCACAACCTGTCTCCCTGGGGCATGTTCATGGCGGCAGACTGGGTCGTGAAGGGCGTGATGATCGGTCTTGCCTTCGCATCGCTCGTCACCTGGACGGTCTGGGTGGCGAAGTCTATCGAGCTTGCCGGTGCACGGGTGCGCGCCGGTGCGACACTCAAGGTTATTCGCAGGGCGAAAACCCTGAACGAGGCGACTGAGGCCGTCGAAAAGAAGGGCGGGCCGGCAGCGCTGATGTTGCGCATGGCAACTCACGAAATGCAGCTTTCCGACGCGGTGGTCGAACACACCGACGGCGGTGGCATCAAGGAGCGTGTATCCTCGGCCCTGTCACGCATTGAAACCCACGCCGGTCGCCGCATGTCGCGCGGAACGGGCGCCTTGGCGACCATCGGCTCCACCGCTCCCTTTGTCGGTCTGTTCGGTACCGTCTGGGGCATCATGAATTCCTTCATCAGCATCTCGGAATCGCAGACCACCAATCTTGCCGTCGTGGCACCCGGCATTGCCGAGGCGCTGCTTGCCACGGCAATCGGCCTTGTTGCTGCTATTCCAGCGGTGGTGATCTACAACGTCTTCGCCCGCTCGATCACGGGATACCGGCATTTGCTGGCGGATGCCGCAGCCGGCGTGGAACGCCTCGTCAGCCGCGACCTTGATTTCCGCCGCATTCCGCCGGGCAGCAGCAAGCCCGCAGTGTCGTTGGTTGGGCGGTGATCGGTCATGGCTGGCGGTATTCGCGAAAATAGCGGAGACGATCTCTCCGAAAACCACGAAATCAACGTCACGCCTTTCATCGACGTGATGCTGGTTCTGCTCATCATCTTCATGGTGGCCGCACCGCTGGCGACCGTGGATGTGAATGTCGATCTGCCCGCATCCACCGCCAAGCCTGCGGAGCGCCCGGAAGAGCCGCTTTATCTGACCGTCAAGGATGATCTGTCGCTCAATCTCGGCAATGATGCGGTTGCCCGCGAAGCCCTGGCAGCGGCGATCGACCGGCAGACGGGCGGCAAGAAAGATACGCGAATTTTTCCTGCGCGCCGACAAAGCCGTCGACTATGGCCACTTCATGGAAATCATGAACCTGCTTCGCGATGCCGGATATCTGAAAATCGCTCTGGTAGGGCTGGAAAATGCCGCTGCGGCAACGCAGCCAGGCGGTGCCGTTCCGCCCGCCGCGCCCACAGTGCCAGGAACCGCGCCATGACTGAAAACGGCTACCCGCAGTCCCGACATTCCCGCCTCGGGGAAGCGGCGTTGTGGTCCGCCGCAGCACTGCTCATGCTGGGCGTTCATGCGGGTTTTGCCTATTACCTGATGCAGGAACCAGAGGAACTGGATGCCGGCGGGCCGCCGCCTGCCGCGATCATGATCGAAATGGCAGCCATACCGGAAGCCGTGAACACCGAGGAAACGACGCCTGCGCAGGACGTTGAAGATGCCGAAGAGGTAAAGAGCGACAACAGCCAACCGGTGGAGGAAGTCACCCCGGAGGAGCCGCCGCCGCCTGAGCCGGTTGTGGAAACGCCGCCGCCGGAACCCGTGCAGCCGCCGGAACCGCCGGTCGAGGAGATCGTCGAGCCGCAGGAAATTCCCGAACCGGTGGAGCCGATCGATCCCGTGCAGGAACAGATGATGGCGGAACTCGAAAATGTCGAGGTTCCCTTGCCCGTCATCCGGCCACCGCCGCCGCCGGTCGAAAAGAAGGTGGAGAAGAAAGAACCGGACGACAAGAAGAAGGTCGAGCGCCAGCGCCCCAAACCGCAACAGGCATCGGAACTGCGCGAAACGGCCAAGGCCGAGACACAGCAATCCGACCGGACGGCGGCATCGCGCAACAATGCCGGTTTCTTCTCTTCATCCTCCGCCTCGCCGGCAAAATGGGGATCGAAGGTTCGCTCGCATATCCAGAGGCGTAAGCCCCGCTCGCTTCGCAGCGATGCGATGACAGCGACCGTGCGGTTCCGGGTTAACGATACAGGCGCCATCAGCGGTGTCAGTGTGGTGCAATCCACTGGTGATTCCTCCATCGACCAGCAGATTGCGGCCTGGATCCAGAGCGCGTCACCCGTGCCCGCGCCGCCACCGGACGCAAACAAGACAATCACCTTGCCGATCAGCATCCGCTAGATCGATTCCAAGGCCACGTCGCGGTTCTGCTGGAATAAGCTCTTGCCTGGCATGACGCCCTGCCGAAGGGCGAATGCGTGCCCGACCGTTATTCTCGATAAGATATCCATTTGGGCCTGAATTGCATTTCGCGAATGTTTTCGATGGTGTAGGTCTTGTCGACTTAACACGCAGAGGCATTCCGGAATGAAATTCTCAATCGCAGAGGCGGAGGATCTCGTATCCTCTATCTTTGAGCGTAACGGCGTTCTGCCGCAAAACGCCCGCTCCGTGGCGAAGGCGCTCGTGGCATCCGAGGCTGCAGGCCAGGGCGGCCACGGTTTTCGGCGTATCCCCGTTTATGTCCGTCAGGCGCGGGTTGGCAAGGTCGATGGCAATGCGCGGCCGGTGGCAAGTCGTGTCAAACCGGGTGTGCTTTCAATTGACGCTAACAACGGTTACGCCTATCCCGCGATCGACTGCGCCGTAGACGAGTTGCCGGACATGGCCCGGCAGCAGGGCATCGCGCTCGCCGCGATCCATCGCTCCCATCATGCAGGCGTCATGGCACTTACAGTCGAGCGTTTCGCGGAAATGGGCCTCGTGGCGCTGATGTTCGCCAATGCGCCTGCATCCATGGCGCCTTGGGGTGGCACCAAACCGCTCTATGGCACCAATCCGATTGCTTTCGCCAGCCCTGTTGGCGAGGCAGATCCGCTGGTGATCGATCTGGCGCTTTCCAAGGTTGCGCGCGGAAAGATTATGGCGGCCCGCCAGAAAGGCGAAACCATTCCGGGCGACTGGGCGCTTGATACGAATGGCCGGCCCACGACCGATCCCGAAGAAGCCCTAGCCGGAACGATGGTGCCTGCGGGCGAGGCCAAGGGTGCTGCCCTGGCGCTGATGGTGGAGATCATGGCCGCTGCGCTCACCGGTGGAAGCTTCGCCTTCGAGGCCTCTTCCCTTCTGGACGACAAGGGTGCGCCACCCTCTCTCGGCCATACGATCATCGCCATAGACCCCGTATCGTCGGGCGGTGCGGCCTTTACCGAGCGACTGGCGCTTATCGCCGGAGAGATAGAGAAGCAGGAAAACGTGCGTTTGCCCGGTCGGCGAAGCCAGGGCATTCGAAGGCAGGCGCTGGAAAGCGGTATTATCGTCGAAAGCGATATTCTTGCCGAGATTCAGTCACTGTGAGGAACTGAAAATGAAAACCCGGCGGACCGGAAAGTCCGCCGGGTAAACCGTGTATGGCTGCCTTACAGTTGCGCCGATAGGCCGGAAGTCATTTCCGACCCGCCTTTTAGTCCGCCGTCCCGCCATCGAAATGGTGGGTTTTTGGCGCAGAAAGCAACACATCCGGTTTTGGCTTACGGGAAGGGGACGATTTCGCGTAAGCTTTTGGAGCGAGAGGGAAGCTCTAAATATCCTGTTCGATCAGTCCACGCAGCAGGGCGATGCTGACGGCATTCAGCAGATTGGCCGCACCCAGCCTTAGGCGGACCCGTTCCAGAGTATCTTTAACATCCGCTTCGTCCGCTCCCGTTATCAAGGCAATGTGAGAAGGATGTCGGCCCCGCGCAACGAGCCCCAGATATTGCCGCTCACGATCCGAAAGGACGATTTCACGCGCCTGATGACGTTCATGCTGCGTTTTTGACGACATAGTCTTTCAGCCTCAAAAGAGATTGACCTTCCCAAAGCGGGATGTGGCCTCAGGAACCAGGCAATAAGCAGCTGATCTCGCAGCCAGCCGGTCCCGGCATGGGCATATCCTCGGCGATGAAAGAATGACTGCATCGTCCTTCCCAAAAACCTGAAATCGGTTCTTGTCCAGAACAATGTAAAATTCAAAGCTTTGGAATATTTTCCGTCATGCCCTAAGGCATATTGCGGCGTTCTATTAGGCGGTCTGCCATCTCAAGAGAATAACATCTCACGCCAAGTTTTGCGTTTTTATTGTTATGTTTCGATACATAATCCAATGAACGCCGACATATTTCCTAATTTTATTTTGGATATATGGAATATTGATGCTGGGAATGCGCCCTATACGGCGGAATGATGCGCGTGTTTCTTGCGAATATCCGTGGGCGTTGCCCCGAACCAGCGGGAAACGGAACGCGAAAACGCACCCGGCGTGGAATAGCCGAGCCTGTAGCTGATATCGGAAACCGGAAGATCGCTTTCCACGAGGAGCTTGAAGCCGGCATTCTTGCGAATGGCGTCCTTTATCTCGTTGAGATTAGTCCCAAGCTCGGCAAGCCGTCTTTGAAAACTGCGTTCCGACAGGTTGAAATAGGGGGCGATCTCGCTCAGCGAAAGCTCGGCATCCGACAGCCGCACCTGCATGTAACGCTTCACCTGATCGATGAAATGCGTGGCGTCTGCCGATGTCTCCGGCCGCAGCATCCGGCATTGCAAGTTCATCAGCTCGAACAGCCGCTCATCTGCATTTGGGTTGACCACGTCCAGAAGCGATGTGGGAAGACGCATGGTGTGGATGGGTTGCGAAAAGCTGACGCGCTTGGTCATTCTTTCTTTAAATAGCTGAATATTAATCGGTTTCGGCCGTTCCAGACCGATCTCGATCAGGTTCACGCGCTCCCCCAGAATATCGCGAAGGCGCTGGATCAGAGCTGTCAGCGACAAATCCACATATTGATCGCGTTTGGCGATGACAGGCGCAAAGGACCACGACAGGGTTACGTGCGCGGCATCCGTGACCATGGTGAAATTACTGTTATTCGTCGCGTAATAAACGTGATCCTGAAGAAAACGCAGGAAAGCCCGCACTGTCGGCGCGCTGATCAGGCCATATCCGAACGCGCCGGATGCGCCGGCGGGAAAGGTGGACGCGCACTGCAAACCAAAGGCGTCGTCGCCGGAAATCAACGCACATGTCTCGAGCAGGCGGCAAAATCGGTCGAGGCTGATGCGCTCCGTCACGCTGCCGAAAGTGGCAGGATCGATATCGAGAGCCTTGCAGATGGGGGCAATGTCGATGCCCCGCGACCGTGCATAATTGGCGACGCCGGCGGCCAGACCGGCCACCACTGTTATCTCGTCGCTGACCCTCTTTTCAGGCATCCCTCGCCTTGGCGTACCATGTTTGGAAATTGTCGCCTGATGGTAAGCGTTGGGAAGCCATTTGTCGACCAGTTCGGCCTATGGAGTTTAAATGTGGCGACGGCAGGCGCTCTGCTCCAGCACCTGCATGATGGTTTTGCCCGCATCTTCCATGGAACCGCTATTGTCCACGGTCGTCACATCAAAATCTCCGACGACCGTGAGCGAACTGCGTTCCAGCCGCCGGAGAATATCCTCCCGGCTTTCCCGCCCGCGCTGCTCCAGCCGCTTCGCCAGCACGTCCGGCCGTGCAACGATGTTCACGACCTTGAGGCGCGCAAAGGCGGTGCCGAACTGGGGCAGGGCCGAGCGGGAGCCGTTGGCGATGACCACGTCTCCCGCATTAAGATGACGATAGACGGCGGCCGGAATGCCATATTTCAGCCCGTGCGCCTGCCAGGAAACGGCAAAAGCACCTTCGTCTTCCAGCCGGTTGAACTCGTGCATGGAAACGGCATCGTGATTTTCGCCGCCGGCATCGCCGCTGCGGGTAATGACCCGGCGGGTGAAATGAAAGCCCGGCCGCCCGGACAGCTGCGCTGCCGCATAATCCATCAGCGTGTCCTTGCCGGCCCCACTCGGGCCGACAATTACGATCATGGTTCCGGGCACAGTACCCAGTGTCTGGCCGTCAAGCCGGCTATCCTGTCCGTTGCCGGTCATGCCACACGTTTGCCCTGACGCCAGACCGAGCGGGCGACGGGAACGCCGTCCTCGCGGTGAACTCGGACCAGATCGGCCCGCAATCCCGTTGCGATGCTGCCGCGATCGCGAAGGCCCACCGTTCGTGCCGGCGTGGAGGTGACCATGCGCAACGCTTCCGGCAGAGTGATGGCTTCCACCTGGTCGGCGAGCAGGAACGGCGCGTAAAGCAGGCTGAACGGCACATAGTCGGAAGAGAGAACATCCAGCACGCCAAGTTCGGCAAGATCACGCGCGGCGATGTTGCCGGAATGGGACTTGCCACGAACGATGTTCGGTGCGCCCATCAGCACGCTCATGCCGGCGCTGTGCGAAGCCTTTGCCGCCTCGACGCTGGTGGGGAACTCCGCGAGTTTCACGCCGTGTCCGATCGCTTCGCCCACATGCGCTTCTGTAGCGTCGTCATGGCTTGCAACAGTTATGCCGCGCTCGGCGCAGCGGGCCGCCAGGTAATCCCGGTGCTTGGCGGAAAACTCCGCCGATGCCGTCTGCCGGCGTCTGACGAACTCGGCGAAAGCCTCGTCGCTCAGTCCGCGCTTCTTCTGGTAATAGAAGATATATTGGTCCATCGACTGGAACTGGCGCTGCCCCGGGGAGTGGTCCATCATCGAAATCAGCCGCACACGCGGATCGGTCTCGAAATCTTCGAAATGCTCGAGCACATCGGCGGAGGCGACTTCACAGCGCAGGTGCAGCAGGTGATCTGCCCGCAGGCGGTTCTGATCGGCAGCGGTTTCAATGGCATCCGCCATTTCCCGCATCTCGCCCTTCTTGAACCCGCCATCTTCGTCGGAGCCGAGCCGCAGGCAGTCGAAAACAGTGGTAATGCCTGATGACGCGACCTGCGCATCGTGAGCCTGAATGGCGGCGATCTTATCCCAGATAACCCCGGGACGCGGCGAATAGTGCTGTTCCAGATGGTCGGTGTGCAGTTCCACCAGACCCGGGATGAGGAAATCGCCTTCGAGATCCTCACCGGTTTTGGAGGCGCCTTCGCTGATATCGGCAATCTTGCCGTCACGGATCAGAACGGATCCCAGAATAATATCGTCTTCCAGAACGATACGGGCGTTGGAAAGGGCATGCTCGGTCATGGGTCAGCATCTTTCTTTGGCGGCTGGCCAAGCGGGTGCCAGCGATGAACGGTAAATGGTGCGCCGCGCGTTTCCTCAACGAACAAAGCGAGGCCGGAAATGGTGAGAGGCCGGTCGACGAACTCGGAAAACTTTGTCGAAAGCACATCCTGGATAGCGGGCGCGTCGCTTTCGTCGATGCGGCCCGTCAGCGTCATATGAAAGCGGAAGTCATCCATGACATGCGGATAACCCCAAAGCGACAGATTTTGCCGCTGGCTTTCGGTCAGGTTTTGCGGGCGCCGGCGGGCAATGTCCGTCTCGGACAGGGGCGCGCGAAAACGGTCGAAATGGTCAACGATCTCAGCGGCAAAATCCTGCAGCGGCTGGTAGGTGCGATCCGGAACGAGCGCGAAAAACGGCCCGAGTGCACCGATGACAACACGTGGAATATCGAAGACGGACTGGCTGGCCGCAAACTGTTCGAGGGCGGCGACGAGATCCGCTTCGCTGTATTTTTCGGAAAGCTCGAAGGGGGCTTTCAGCGTCGCGTGGAAACCGTAACGGCGCGGCTCCTCGGTCATCTCCGCATAAGCGCCATGGTCATCATGTTGCGCGCCGGAAAAGGCATTGCGTCCCAGCCAGCGCGACGCCGCTTCAGTCAGTGGATGATCTTTAGCCGGAGAAAAATAGATGGCGTAGCGCACGGCAAGCACTCTTCGGTGTCATGGAAAACCTGGATGAAAAGCTATTTGGCGTGACTCGCCCGCTTCCCGCAAGGTCAGGAGTGCGAGGTAATCGCTTTCCGTGACAGAATGATGATGCCCCAGGAAAAAAAGCGCTTGAAACGCCGCGTGTCTCTCGAATGTCCGGAAGACGGATGCTGGCGCATTGACGGGATGTATCTGACTTTGCAAAGAGGTTCCGGTTTTGCGCACGTCTTGGGAAGCGGGATAGCCAAACCCCGCTCCTGCTTTATGAATTAATGCTGGGTTTTCCCGATCAGGCGCGACCGCAGGGAATTCGAGATGTGGTCGAACAGGAAAACCACGAAGAGAATGAGCAGCACCATATAAGCGACCTTGTCCCAGTCGGCATTGGTACCCATCGCTTCCAGCAGTTTCAAACCGATGCCGCCAGCACCAACCGCACCGATGATCGTGGCTGAACGGGTGTTGCTTTCCC
The DNA here is from genome assembly GCF_030758035.1 of Rhizobium sp. AN68. NCBI lineage: Bacteria > Pseudomonadati > Pseudomonadota > Alphaproteobacteria > Hyphomicrobiales > Rhizobiaceae > Rhizobium > Rhizobium sp. AN68. Next base: position 118,121 of record NZ_JARWMI010000003.1, read on the forward strand.
AGAAATAAAGCGACTGGGAAATGAAGACCGGCAGGACCTGCGGAAGCACGCCGAAACGATTGACGGCAATGGGGGAAGCGCCAACCGATTTGACGCCCTCGCGCTGCTTGTCGTCAACATTCTCCAGCGCCTCGGCATAGACCTTGCCGAGCGCGCCGGTATCGGTGAAGAAGATCGCGGCAATGCCGGGGATCGGCCCCGGACCGAAGCTGCGGGTGAAAAACAGCGCCCAGATCAGCATGTCGATCGAGCGCAGGAAGTCGAATAGACGCTTCATGCCCCAGTTGGCGGCCCTGTTGGCGGTGATATTGCGTGCGGCGAGAAAAGCGAGCGGCAGGGCAACGAGCGTGCCGAACAACGTGCCCACAAAGGCCATCACCAGCGTCTGCATCAGCTTGGAAAGAATATCGGCGTGCTGCCAGACACCATTGTCGAGGAAATCATCGACCATGTGGCTGATATTGGAGCGCGTGGGATCGAGCCTTTCCCCCCACAGCGCCAGTGCGGCAAGGTCGCCATAGCTCTTGCCCCAGAATTCCGATTTGGTATCGAACAGGAAGTTCGCCCATCCGAGGAACCGCCGCTGCACGTAAACCTGGCTGGTGCGGATTTCCGCCTGTCCGGCAAAACCGTAATGCACGAGAACCTTGTTGCCGTCCTGCGTGATCTCTTGCGGCAGGACCTCAGGCGCCAGAGCCTTGTCGCCATTGATGATGACGGGATAGTTCTTGCCGTCCACATAGACGTCCACCCGGGTCGGCGTTACGTCGAGACGGTTTTGCGTGCCCGCGTAAACGACGCTGTAGCCGCCATCCGGCAAGGGTTGCAGCCAGTCGATCGGCGCATCGGCGGGATATTGCATCCGGCTTGACCACTGCGGGTTCACCTTGCCGTCTTCGAAACGAAGGCGTGGCTGGGCCCTCCAGGAATACCAGTCCTGAATGTAGCTCGAAGCGCGATCCCATCGGCCCTGCATGAAAGCGGGGCCGACATTGAAGAAGAAAAAGCAGGCGGTGAGATAGACGAGGACGGCGACAATACCGGTCAGCAAGCCGAATCGCTGCATGAAGCCGCGATTGAAAATTGCGGGATGTGCGGCCGTCAGCCTCTCGCGGTCTGCGGTATTGAGAATGAAGCTGGACGACATCAGGCCGCTCCCCGTCCGAATTCGAAGGATTGATGGCCGATCAGCCTGCGGCGCAACCAGCTTGAAAACTGGTCTACGGCGATGATGGTGATCAGCAGCAGGATGATGATGGCATAGGTCTTGGAGGCGTGATCGTTACCGATCGACAGCCGGAAGACCTCGCCAATGCCGCCACCACCAACGGCGCCGATGATGGTCGAGGCGCGTACGTTGATTTCGGCACGCAGCAATGCATAGGACACGAAATTGGGCAGGACCTGCGGCACGATGGCAAAGCGAACCCGCTCCAGCCAGTTGGCACCCGCGGCACGCAGGCCTTCATCCGCCTTCATGTCGGCATTTTCCACGACTTCGAAGAATAGCTTCCCCAGAGCCCCGATGGTGTGCACGGAAATCGCGATGATCGCCGCGATCGGCCCGATCGATAAGATGGCAGTCAGCAATCCCGCGACGACGATCTCCGGAAAGGCGCGCAGGATCTCCATTACCCGGCGTACCACCCAGCGCACGAGGCCGGCACCGATAAGGTTTGTGGAGGCAAAAAAGCACAGCACAAATGCGAAGGTCGTGCCTATTATCGTCGAGACCAGCGCGATGTTGAGCGTGATGATCAGCTGATAGATGAAATGCGGTATGTAGAAACCGTTGGTGATGTAAACGCGATCCGCGACATAGTTGTATTTCAGCGAACCGTTGTCATAGGGCGACGGCAGGTCGAACATCGCCCGGAAGACCTCGAGCGGGCTATCCGGCACGAATGTTTTCATGAAGTCGAAAAAATATGGCAGGCGCTCGAAGAACTTGCCCGAATTGGCCTCATTGGCGAAATTCAGTGAGGCGGCAAGGACGATGAGGAAGATAACGAGCGACATAACGGTATAAATCCGCCGTGTCCTAAGCTGCTGTTGATAATGACGCATCACCGTTCGGGACGATGCGCTCAATCCCTCGGGCGTGAGGGTACCATGTTGCAGTGTGGTCGCCATGCCGCTTTCCTTTATTGGCAAAAGCGGCGATGCCGCAAGGCACCGCCGCTTCCGGATATGATCTGAGGATCAGCCGCCGATAACGGACTTACGGGCGTCGATGATCGTCTGGTAGAAAGCCGGGTCGACCTTGATGTAGGCAGTGTTCTTGCCCTGGGTGTAACCCTGGAAGCAGGCGAGATCCTTCTTCGGAAGTTCCATGAAGAAGTCTTCGACCTTCTGCTTCATGCTGTCACCGATCTTGTTGGCAACGAGAAGCGGACCGTTCGGGATCAGCGGGGACTTCCAGACCTGAACGATATCGTCCATGTCGAGGTTGCCCTTCTTGACCATCTGGTGAAGGTTGCCGCCGGAGTAGCCTTCTTCCCACTTGCCGACGCCAGAACCGAATGTCGTGCCGACGTCGAACTTTTTGTCGAGAACGGCGAGAACGAGGTTCTCATGGCCGCCGCCGAAGCCGGTTTCGGAGAAATATTCCTTGACCGGAACGCCGGTTTCCTTCGGGATCGATACGTTCGGGACGAGGAAGCCGGAAGTGGAGTCAGGGTCGGCGAAGCCGATCTTCTTGCCCTTGGCGTCAGCCAGAGACTTGATGCCGCTGTCCTTGCGGGCAACCATGATCGTGTAGTAGCCGCTCGAACCGTCAGAGCCGGTATAGGTCAGGATCGGATCGACGGCCTTGGGATCGGCAATAGCGATCTTGGCGTAGGAAGAAGCGCCCATGGATGCAATGTCGATGGTGCCGCCGAGCAGGCCCTGGATAACGCCGTTATAGTCCGGCGACGGGAAAACCTGAACTTCGGAAACGCCGGTTGCAGCCTTGAGGCCATCCGCAACGCACTTCGTGTTGCGGATCTGGTCGGCTTCATTTTCCGAACCGTCGAGACCGATACGCAGGACCTTGACGTCCTGAGCCATGGCCGAACCGGCCAGAACGCCAAGGGCGACTGCCGAAAGAAGGATTTTCTTCAACATGGACTTTCTCCTGTTTTCCGGCGAGCCGGAGTTTGTTGTGAAGTATCGGCCCTTGACGCGGGCGCAAACGATGCTGAGCGGTTCCTCAGAGCCCGGCGAGAGCCAGCGGTTCGGGACCGGCAGATTGCTGAACCGGACGCGCGGCAAGCTGCGCGCCGGGAATATTGATGCTGGTCGAGGTCATGGTCTCGTCGATGCCGGCGCCGTGTGAATCCGTGCCGTAAATCTCGGTGACCGCCGCCGCCGTCAGTTCGGCGGGTGTTCCGTCGAAAACGACTCGACCCTGCGACATGCCGATGATGCGTTCGCAATAATTGCGCGCCGTATCCAGCGTATGCAGATTGGTGATGACGGTGATGCCTTCACGCTCGTTGATGTCGCGCAGGGCGTCCATGACGATCTTGGCGTTCAGGGGATCGAGAGAGGCGATCGGCTCGTCGGCGAGAACCATCTTCGGAGACTGCATTAGTGCCCGGGCGATAGCGACGCGCTGCTGCTGGCCGCCGGAAAGCGTGCCCGCCGCCTGCATGGCTACGTGCTCGATACCGAGCCGCTCGAGGGCGGCAATCGCCATCAGGCGCTCTTCATCCGTGAAGATGTTGAACAGGCTGAGCACGGTCGAACGGTGGTTCAGGCGGCCGAGCATGACATTGGTGAGCACGTCGAGACGCGGCACCAGATTGAACTGCTGGAAGATCATCGCGCAGTCGCGCTGCCAGTTGCGCAGGGCGGCACCCTTCAGCGAAGAGACTTCCGTGTCGTTGAAATGAATGGAACCCGAGGAGGGATCGACGAGGCGGTTGATCATGCGCAGCAGCGTTGACTTTCCTGCGCCAGAACGTCCAATCACGCCAACCATCTGGCCTTGCGGAATTTCCACATTCACTGAATCGACCGCAGTGTGGTTGCCGAAACGGCGCGTGACTTGCTTCAGGTGAAAGCTCATTTCCCCGTCCAATCTTCTTCTGATGGGGTTCGACCTAACAGCGGTGCGTGAAGCGTGAATGTCAGTTTGATGAAGAAAATATTACAGAATGCGCAGATAAGGCGTGCGCGTGGTCGCCTGCGAACCTTTTAGTAGTCGTGCCAAGGGCTTGAAGCCCGCGCTTTGTCTCGCAGACATGGTTAGCGAGACCCCCGGAGCATGACCCCGGAATCTGCAGTTTCTTCGGTTTGGCGCGATTTTACCCGGCGTATTTCGCCACGAAATCCTCGGCGGCGAGGGTGCGGAAATCGTCCAGTGCGCCGCGCAGCGTTGCGTGGTCCCAGTCCCACCATTTGAGATCGTCCATGCGCTGGCCAAGGTCCGCCGGGAAGCGGTTCCTGATCAGCCGGGCGGGTACGCCGCCGACGATGGTATAGGGCGCAACGTCTTTCGACACGACCGCACCGGCCCCGATTACCGCACCGTTTCCGATTGTGACGCCAGGCAGGATGGTCGCGCCATGGCCGATCCAGACATCGTGGCCGATCACCACGCGCTTGGCGCGGCGGGCGGCGAAGAAGTCATTTTCATCATCGGCGTCGTCCCAATAATTGCGGGCACGGTAGGTGAAATGGTGAAGTGTGGCGCGCGACATCGGATGATTGGTCGCGTTGATGCGGACGGATGCGGCGATGTTGACGAATTTGCCGATGGTGGCGCACCAGATCGCACCGTCCTGCATGACATAGGAATAGTCGCCCATCTCCACTTCCTCGATGCGGCAGCGTTCCGGAAATTTCGGTATAGCGGCCGATCGATGAATTGGTGACGCGGGCACTTTCGTGGACAACAGGTTCGAGACCGACCTTCACACTCATGCCGCTGCCTTCCGGGGGAGAATTGCGAGACATCCAGAACGCGATCGGCCACGGCTTCCCGCACTTCCTCGTCATGGAAAATACCGAGCAAGGCGGTCCCCTTGCGTTTCTTTTCCGCGATCATCTCCACGACCACCCGTCGGTTGGCGGCATCCAGGGATGCGGTGGGTTCATCGAGAAGCAGGATCGCGTGATCGGTGATGAAACCGCGTGCGATGTTGACGCGCTGCTGCTCGCCGCCGGAAAAGGTTGCTGGCGGCAGCGACCACAGTTCCCGCGGCAGGTTGAGTTTCGAAAGCAGAACGGCTGCCTGCTCGCGGGCCTCTTCTGCGGCAACCTTGCGCGCAAAAAGCGGCTCGGCGACGACGTCGATCGCCGGAACGCGCGGCACGGTGCGCAGAAACTGGCTGACATACCCGATGGTGCGATGGCGAATCTCGAGGATGGTGCGCGGCGAGGCGCTGCCCATGTCAATGACCTGATCCTCGTGGCGGATGAGGATCTGGCCGCTGTCGATGGCATAATTGCCATAGAGCATTTTCAGGATCGAGCTTTTGCCGATGCCGGACGGGCCGCCGAGCACGACACATTCTCCGCCGGACACGGAGAAACTGACATCGCGGACAACAGGCAGTTCGATGCCATCGCGAAGATGCATGGTGAAGCTTTTGAAGACTTCCGAAACGATAAGGGGTGTCGGCATGGCGTCAAACCTGCAAAATGGAGGAAACAAGCAATTGCGTGTAGGGTTCGCGCGGATCATCCAGCACCCGATCTGTCAGACCGTGTTCGATGACGTCACCACCCTTCATCACCATCATGCGATGGGAAAGCAGCCGCGCGACCGCCAGATCATGGGTGACGACGATAACGGCGAGGCCGAGATCGTTGACGAGACCACGCACGAGATCGAGCAGGCGTGCCTGCACCGAGACATCGAGGCCGCCGGTCGGTTCGTCCATGAAGACGAGGCGCGGTGAGGTCACCAGGTTGCGGGCAATCTGCAGACGCTGACGCATGCCGCCGGAAAAGGCGCGAGGCTGGTCGTCAATGCGGTCTGTGCCGATTTCCACCCGTTCCAGCCACTCGCTGGCCGATTGCCGGATATTGCCGTAATGCCGGTTACCGACAGCCATAAGCCGCTCGCCGACATTGGCGCCCGCCGAAACCGCCATGCGCAGCCCATCCGCTGGGTTCTGGTGCACGAAACCCCCAGTCTGTCCGCATCAGGAAACGCCGTTCGGCCTCGCCCATATGATAGAGGTCTCGCACCGAGCCGTCGCGCATGCGATATTCCACGCTGCCAGCCGTCGGCACGAGCCGTGTGGAAATGCAGTTGAGAAGCGTGGTCTTGCCGGAGCCGGATTCACCGACGATTGCCAGAACCTCGCCCGGATAAAGCTCGAAGGAGACGTTGCGGCAACCGGCGCGGTCGCCGTAATATTTCGAAACGTCCCTGACTTTCAGAAGCGGTGCGTCGCTCATTCTGCGGCCTCCTTCACATCCGCCAGCAAATGGCCCTTGTGGCCATGGGCGCGGCGGTCTTCGCAATGGTCGGTATCGGAGCAGACGAACATCCGCCCGCCCTTGTCGTCCAGCACCACCTCGTCCAGATAGACATTCTCCCCGCCGCACAGCGCGCAGGGCTTGTCGAAGCTCTGGATTTCAAACGGATGGTCCTCGAAATCCAGGCTGACGACATCCGTGTAGGGTGGCACGGCATAGATGCGCTTTTCGCGCCCGGCCCCGAACAATTGCAGGGCGTCCGACAGGTGCATTTTCGGATTGTCGAACTTCGGGGTTGGCGAGGGGTCCATCACATAGCGCCCCGCAACCTTCACCGGATAGGCATAGGTGGTGGAGATACGGCCGTTGCGGGCGATGTCCTCATAAAGCTTGACGTGCATCAGGCCGTATTCCTCCAGCGCATGCATGACGCGGGTTTCGGTCTCACGCGGCTCGAGGAACCGCAAGGGTTCAGGAATGGGAACCTGATAGACAAGCACCTGCCCCGAATGCAGTTCTTCTTCGGGAATGCGGTGCCGCGTCTGGATGATGGTTGCATCCTTGGTGCGGGTGGTGACGGCGACATCAGCGACTTTCTGGAAGAAGGCGCGGATGGAAACGGCGTTGGTGGTGTCGTCGGCGCCCTGGTCGATAACCTTCAGGACATCGTCTGGACCGAGGATGGCGGCGGTCACCTGCACGCCGCCGGTGCCCCAGCCGTAAGGCATGGGCATTTCACGGGAAGCGAAGGGAACCTGATAACCGGGAATGGCAATTGCCTTCAGGATCGCCCGGCGGATCATCCGCTTGGTCTGTTCGTCCAGATAGGCGAAGTTGTAGGCAGCCAGCCCGTCGTCGAATGAAACTTCTTTAAGCATTGCGCGTTAACCTTGCGAAAAAAGGAGTACAAGCTCATGGAGATTGGAATTCTTGCAGCCGTGTTCTTTGCCGCTTTTGCAGCATTGACCGTCTTTTGCGCCTATTGGTTCGGCGAGCAGCACAGTCGCTGATTTATTCGGCTGCATCGCTCATCCATTCCCCGGCATAGGTGTCGGTCGCGTCGAAATCGGCGCGCATTTTGCGCACCAAGCCCAGTTCGGCCTGAAAATCCACGTAATGCGGTAATTTCAGATGTTCGACAAAGCCCGTCGCCTGAACATTGTCGGCGTGCGAGATGACGAATTCCTCGTCCTGCGCCGGGGCAACCACATCCTCACCGAATTCAGCGGCGCGTAGCGCACGGTCGACAAGTGACATGGCCATCGCCTTGCGCTCGCTCTGGCCGAACACCAGACCGTAACCGCGGGTGAATTGCGGAGGTGCCTTGGCAGAACCCTTGAACTGGTTGACCATCTGGCATTCGGTGACCTTGATGTCTCCGAGCGAGACAGCAAAACCGAGCTCCGGCACATCCAGTTCGACCTCCACCTCGCCGATTCGGATTTCACCGACGAACGGGTGTGTGCGGCCGTAACCGCGCTGCGTCGAATAGGCGAGCGCCAGAAGAAAGCCCTCGTCGCCGCGTGCAAGCGATTGCAGGCGCAGGTCGCGCGCCATCGGAAACTCTATTGGTTCGCGTGTCAGATCGCCGGCAACATGGTCGTCCGGCATGTCGCCGTCACTTTCGATCAAGCCTTCTTCGGCGAGAATGTCGGATACGCGCATGACGTATTCTGTCTCGCCTTCACGGATGGCAGGGATCTCGACAGCTCCGTCCTCCAGCAGCGAGGGATCGAGCAGGCGGTGGGTGTAATCGAAGGTCGGTCCCAGCAATTGCCCGCCCGGCAAATCCTTGTAGGTTGCCGAAACGCGCCGTTGGACCGTCATCTTCGCAGTATCCACGGGAACAGAATAGCCGAAACGGGGCAGGGTCGTGCGGTAGGCGCGCAGCAGGAAAATCGCTTCTATCATGTCGCCGCGAGACTGCTTGACGGCAAGGGCGGCCAGCGACTGGTCGTAAAGCGAAGCCTCCGCCATGACCCGGTCAACGGCGAGCGAAAGCTGCGAAACGATCTGCGCCACCGTCATGGCGGGCAGGTCGCGGTCTCCGCGCCGCTTGTCGGCCAGAAGCCGGTGGGCGTTGGCGATGGCGGTTTCCCCGCCTTTGACAGCAACATACATCTTATGCCTCCACGGGTTGAATGCGCGTCCTGCGCGGCAGGCAGACGAATTTGTCGCCAGCCGTCAGGATGACGTCGATGCCGCGCGGGAAGATGGCGTTGTTTTCCGCCCATAGCCTCGGGAATATGTCCGGCAGGCCGGATGGGCTAATGATGTTGATATGGCGGATGCCGGGGCCGGACAGCAGCAGTTCCCGTCCGCCGTCAAGATCGGGCAATTCAATGATGACCGTCGTGGAACGGTCGGGGTATTCCTGACTGCCTTGGGCAAAGAGACCGAAGGAGGCAATTGCGCTTCCCGCCTCAATGACGGCGAAATGCGCCGCGCTTTTTTCCTCTGTTGTAACCGCCCCGGTGTGAAACCCGATCCATCCCGGCACCGTGGTTTTGCGTAGCGCGCCGCTCAGCCAGACCGGCGTGTCATGGTCGCAAAGTGCAAGAAGAACAGCGCCGCTGGCCGCACCAAGCGGCAGCGGCGGGGCAACTGTTGTTTCGATCGTTTGCGCTGTGCCTGGCCGGGCCATGCCGTCCATGAGCTCCTTGAAGATTCGCTGTGAATCGAAAACGGCGTCGGAAAAACCGCCCGTCAATGCTTCGGCTTTCACGCCCATCAATCCTCTCCTCGAACCATGGTGAAGAAATCCACACGAGTTGCGGCTGTTTCTTTCGTTTTCCGGTCTTTCTCCTCGGCCAGTCTTTTTTCGACCGGTGAAAGAAGCTCGGTCTCGATGAAGCCGCGTGTCGGGTTTTCCTGCCAGAGCGCATCGAAAACCGCAGCGTACCAGGCCTTCTTGCGACCGGTGCCGAGCACATGCGCATGGCCGACGGTGCCGGATGCGAGCTTCACGGTTGCCCGGGTCACGGTGGTTTCGCCCAGATTAAAGGGCGCACCGCCGCCGCCGATACGGCCTTTGACCATCACGAGGCCGGTTTCAGGCCCCCGCACGTTTTCCGTCTGCGGGCTGGCATCCTGCCGGCTCCAGACGGCCTCAAGTTCCTGAACGGTGGCGCGGGCAAGAAGTGCTGCCACCCGTTTCCTTTCCGCATGTGAATTCGCAGCTTCGTTATTCATCGCTTGACCTCTAATGTCTATTGATATAGACAACTATACAATATAAGTTACAATTAACATCGATGAATGACAAGCGTGTGACATGAGCCCTTCGGCAGCGATGAAAAGAAAGAACGGCGTGGCGCTCTGGCGACAGATCGCCGACAGGATCAGGGGCGAGATCGCAGCGGGCGATCACGACGAAACCGGCATGTTGCCGCCAGAAATGACGCTGGCCGAAAAATTCGGTGTCAACCGCCATACCGTCAGGAGCGCCATTGCCGCGCTGGCAAGCGAAGGCATTCTCGAGGCGAGGCAGGGGCGCGGCACGATGATTGCGCGCAAGGAACGACTGAGCTTTCCGATTTCACTGCGCACACGGTTCACAGCCGGTATCAGCGATCAGGTGAAGGATATGCAGGCGCTGCTTCTTTCCCACACCACCGAGCCGGCAAATGCCGACCTGGCGGCACGGCTGCAATTGCAGCCGGGTGCGCCGCTTGTGCGTCTGGAAACCCTGCGAAAGGCCGACAGCCGGCCGGTTTCCCGCTCGACCACGTGGTTTCCGGCGGACCGTTTTTCAGGGATAGGGGAAGCCTATCAAAAAAGTGGGTCGATCACCGCCGCCTTCGAAATGCTGGGCGTCGCGGATTATGTGCGCATCTCTACCGTTATTTCCGCGAGCCACGCTGATACGCAGGATCTGGCCGATCTCGAATTGTCGCCGGGCGCAATACTGCTCGTCACCCAGGCGCTGAACGCGGATATGGACGGCATTCCCGTGCAATATGCCATCAGCCGGTTCTCGGCCGATACGGTTGAGTTTACCGTGGAAAATTAAGGCGCAGACATAGATTGAAGCGTTATTCTGCCTGCGAAAGGCCGAGAACATCCAGCATCGAATAGAAGCCCGGCTTCTTGTCGAAGGCCCAGACCGCCGCCGCAATCGCGCCGCGTGCGAAGATGGAGCGGTCGCCGGCGTAGTGGGAAAGCTCGACGCGCTCTCCCTCGCCAGCGAAGATCACCGAATGTTCGCCGATCACCGAGCCGCCGCGCAGCGTCGCAAAACCGATTGTACCCGCTTCGCGCGCACCCGTATGCCCGTCACGCACGCGAACGGAGGAGGTGGCGAGATCGACCTTGCGGCCCGCTGCCGCCGCTTCGCCGAGCAGCAGCGCTGTTCCGGAGGGCGCGTCCACCTTGTGTTTGTGGTGCATTTCAAGGATTTCTATATCCCAGTTCTGCGCATCCAGTGCCTTGGCGGCCTGCTGCGTCAAAACGCTGAGCAGATTGACGCCGAGGCTCATATTGCCTGATTTGACGATGCGGGCATGGCGTGACGCTGCCTTGAATTTTTCCTCGTCGCCCAGTGAGCAACCGGTGGTGCCGATGACGTGTACGATGCGGGCCTGCGCGGCGAGACCGGCGAAAGTGACGCTGGTTGCAGGCGAGGTGAAGTCGATCACCCCTTCCGCATGCAGGAATGCCTGCAAGGGATCGCTGGTGATCTCGACGCCGATTGGTCCGAGACCGGCAATCTCGCCGGCATCGCGGCCAACAAAAGCAGACCCTTCGCGCGCCACGGCGGCATGCAGCGTTACACCCGGTGTCTGGTGAATAAGGCGGATCAGCGCCTGTCCCATGCGGCCCGCCGCACCAACCACCACCAGTTTCATATCGCTGCCGCTCATGCCTTCACTCACTTTTCACGTCCTGCCGTTCAAGGTCGCCATTCAATTGACTGACCCATACCTCACCGACGTTAATGACCGCCCGCCAGCTTCGCAAGCCTGTCCCAAGCGCAGATCAGGCTCTCCAGCGCCGCCCGTCGAGTGAAAGGCCGAAATCCGAAGGGGTGCGCGCGTAGGTGGCGAGACCGGAAAGGGCCGCCTGTGGATGGGTAACGACGAAGGTGGGAATGCTGCGCATCAGGGCACTGTGCGGCGCCTTGTCTTCGAACGCCGCACGGAATTCAGGGCTTTTCAGCGCGGGAACGATTTTCTGCGAAATGCCACCTGCGAGATAGACACCGCCCTTGGCCATGAAGATCAGGGCAAGGTCACCCGCCACACGGCCGAGATAGGTGCTGAAAAGCGAAAGCGTCTCTTTCGCCTGCGGGTTCTGGCCCGAAAGCCCCTGCGAGGTTATGTCGGCCGGATCGGAAAAGATCGGCTCGATGCCATCGGCGGTGCAGATGGCCCGGTAAAGATTGACCAGCCCGCGCCCGCAAAGGATCTGTTCGCCGGCGACACGGCCCTCGATGGTCTCGATATGCGGAAAGACCGCATAGTCACGCGCGCTTCTGGGGCCGATATCGATGTGGCCGCCTTCGCCGGGTACAGGAAACCACATATGTCGGGCGTAAACCAGACCGGCAACGCCAAGGCCTGTGCCTGGTCCGAGAACGACGCGCGATGCCAGCATGTCTTTTTTGCCGGAGCCGATAGACTCGCGGTTGTCGTCGTCGAGCGCGGCAATAGCCAGTGCCTGCGCCTCGAAATCGTTGATGACGATGACGTCCTTCAGGCCGAGTTTGGCCAGCATATCCTTCGGCTTAACGACCCAATGGCAGTTGGTCAGCGGAATTTCGTCGCCTTCGATGGGGCCGGCGATAGCAAGGATGGTCGACACGGGCTGAAGCGAGGTCTTGTCCAGAACCGCCTGCTGGATGGCGTCGTCAATTGTCGGATATTCCGCTGTTTTCACGGTGGTGAGGTGCACCGGTTCCGCAAAGGAATCGATCAGAATGGAAAAGCGGGCATTGGTGCCGCCGATGTCGCCAAGAAGGATCGGAAAGGAAAGATATTCGGTATCGGACGTCTTCGGCATTACCTGTTCCATGTTGGCGCGTCATTCGGCGAGGTTGAAGTCGATCAGGTTTTCTGCGGTGGCGCGATTGAGCGCCATGGGAATGTCGTAAACCGTGGCAAGCCGCGTCAGCGCCTTCACATCCACATCATGCGGCATCGCCGTCAGCGGGTCGGTGAAGAAGATAAGCATATCGACCTCACCGGTGGCGATCATCGCACCGATCTGCTGGTCACCGCCAAGCGGGCCGCTTTTGAGGCGAATGACGCTGAGGTCGGGGCATGCTTCCTGAACGCGCCCGCCGGTGGTGCCGGTGGCGACGATCTTGAAGCCGGAAAGCACCTTTTGGTGATGACGCGCAAAATCCGCCATATCGTCTTTTTTCTCGTCGTGAGCGATGAGTGCGATACAGCGTTGTCCTGCCATGTCCCCAGCCTGTTCCCATAAAGAATTAAATCGATTTGAAGCCTTCTATAACAGCTTGTCCCCATTTGAAAAGGGAAGCTGTTTAATGCCGCATTTCTGTTTCAGTTCAATGTCGGGCGCTGGGTCGGAAGCGGAATATCCGCAGGTGGCTGAATGGCCGGAGCGTTCTGGATGATCTGTTCCACGCCTTGCTGGCGCACGGCCTGCGCCGGGGAATATGCCTGGGCAGCAAAACCTTCCGTATTGGCGGATGGGGCGGCGGCCACGGCGGCACAGGCTGCGGGCAGATCGGAGACCATGACCTGACGGGGTTTCACCGGCTTGGCATTGGGGTCTTTCTTCGGCGGCGCCCATGGTTCCTTGGTGAACCACCAGGCCAGCGACTTGTCGCAACCATCACCTTTGCCAACTTCTGCCTGAGGTTTGCAGTTGGGCGCGCCGGGCGGGCATTCCAGCCGGATGTGGAAATGTTCGTCGTGACCGTAGATTGGCCTGATCTTGCCCATGAAGGTGCGGTCGCCGGTCCATGTCTGGCAGAGTTTCTGCTTGATTGCCGGGTTCACGAAGACCCGCTCCACCTGCGGATAGCTCGCTGCCATCATTACCAGCCGTGCATTGAGCGGCGACCATTTGCGGTCATCGACCGTGAGGAACTTGGACTTATCAAGCATGGAAATGAAAGGCAGCGTCTCGCGCTGCTGCACCGTCAGCCTCGGATTCGGCATGGGCCGCCACCACACATCGACATCGAGGCCGATCTGGTGCGAGGCATGGCCTGTCAGCATCGGTCCACCGCGCGGCTGTGAGATATCGCCAAGCAACAGGCCCGGCCAGCCGATTTTCTGTGCATCCTGCGAAAACCGTTCGAGGAAGGAAATGAGCTGCGGTTGGCCCCAGTTGCGATTGCGGGAAAGGCGCATGGCTTGCCACGTCGGGCCATCTGCGGGCATGGCGATGGCGCCGGACTGACATCCCTTTGCATAGGAGCCGATCGGCTGGGAGCTATTCGCAGATGGCAGGTCGATGTGGCCGAATACCTCTTTCGCGGGCCTGTCCTCGGCCGATGCGATTTGCGTCTGCAACTGGAGCGCCGAAACGACCGAAATCGCCAGCATGGCCGCTTTGAAAACTCTGGATGATCCCGCCGTCATATATTCGTGCCCGTTCCGACTAAATGATTCTCTCGCCCCTCAGGATAAACTGGATCGGGATTTTGTTGAAACCATGTTTCAAGCCGCCCGCACCAAGGCATGCGAATAAAGGCCTCAATAAAGAGCTTGTGAGCCGGAGCATCTGTTTTTTGCCAATGTTTGTTTTATGCTCTCTTCAACAAACACGAAAACAGGGAACGTCCCGAATGAAATTGGCACCGCTGAAATCCCGGCTCCTCGTCGCTCTTGCGGCCTCCGCCATGCTGATGCCGGCGGCCGCCTCCGCACAGTCTGCGGATGTGTGGCGAAAGGGAATCTCGACGGTCGGTGAATTGAAGCATCCCGATGGTTTTGATCATTTTGACTATGTGAACACCAAGGCGCCGAAAGGCGGCACGCTACGCCTGTCGACGTCGGGAACCTTCGACACGCTCAATCCGCTGCTCGCCAAGGGTGAGGCGGCCACAGGTCTTTCACTGGTTTTCGACACTCTGATGAAATCGACGGAAGAGGAACTCTCGGCCTCCTACGGTCTCCTGGCAGAGGGCGTGAGCTATCCCGACGATATCTCCAAAGCCACCTTCCGGCTGCGCGCGGAAGCGAAATGGGCCGACGGCAAGCCGGTGACGCCGGAAGATGTCGTCTTCAGCTTTGAAAAGGCCAAAGACCTCAGCCCGCAGCTTGCGACCTATTACACCCATGTCACCAAGGCAGAGGTGAGCGGCGAAAAGGACATCACCTTCACTTTCGATGAAAAGAACAATCGCGAATTGCCGCAGATCGTCGGCCAATTGCTGATCGTTCCCAAGCACTGGTGGGAAGCCGCCGGTCCAGACGCCAAGCCGCGCGACATCTCGCGCGGCACGCTGGAGCCGGTCATGGGCTCGGGCCCCTACAAGATTGCGTCAGTCTCTCCCGGCTCCACAATCACCTATGAACGCCGCGACGACTACTGGGGCAAGGACGTCAATGTGAATGTCGGCCAGCACAATTTCAAAACAATCACCTATACCTTCTTTGCCGATCAGGACGTCGAGTTCCAGGCTTTCAAATCAGGCACAGTCGATTTCCGGCAGGAAGCTTCTTCCAGCCGCTGGGTCACTGGTTATGATTTTCCGGCCGCCAAGGAAGGCCGCGTCACAAAGGAAGAATTGCCGAACATCTATCGCGCCGTCGGCATCATGCAGGCCTTCGTGCCGAACATGCGGCGGGAGAAGTTCCAGAACCCGAAACTGCGCAAGGCGCTTAACTATGCTTTCGACTTCGAAGAGCTGAACAGGACGCTGGCTTACGGTCAGTTTCAGCGCATCAACAGCTTTTTCATGGGCAGCGAGCTCGCCTCTTCCGGCCTGCCGACCGGTCGTGAACTCGAAATTCTTCAGGAGTTGAAGGATCAGGTGCCGCCGGAGGTCTTCACCACCGAATATAGCAATCCCGTCGCGGGTGAACCCGCCAAACAGCGTGACAATCTGCGCGAGGCGGTCAAGCTGATGAAGGAGGCCGGTTATGAGCTTCGCGGCAACCGCATGGTCAATGCGGCGAGCGGGCAGCCGCTGGATATGGAGTTTCTGATCGATTCCTCCGGCATGGAAAGAACCATCCTGCCCTATGTCCAGAACCTGAAGAAGATCGGCGTCAATGCGACCATCCGCACCGTCGATGCCTCGCAATATACCAACCGTACCCGCAGCTTCGATTTCGACGTTGCGGTCAAGCTCTGGGCGACGTCGGCAAATCCCGGAAACGAACAGGCGGATTTCTGGGGTTCGGCGGCGGCCGACCGGCAGGGCTCCAACAATCTCGCCGGCATCAAGAACCCTGCCGTCGACGCTTTGGTCAGGAAGGTCATATTTGCGCCCAACCGGGATGAGCAGGTGGCCGCCGCGCGGGCGCTTGACCGGGTGCTTCTGGCAAACAGCTACGTCATACCGCAATTTTATCGCGGTGAGATGTTCGTCGCTTACTGGAAGACGCTCATCCGTCCGGAAAACCTGCCGCAATATGGCATCGGTTTTCCGGAAGCATGGTGGTCCAGCCAGGCCGCGAACTGACGACGCGCTTGCTTTCGCGCCGAAGGCTTGATTCACATAGGGCGAGACGAATCGCTTGGATCGCGCAAGGCAGCGCTTTCAGGAAAGGACCGGGTTTGACAGAAACGAAAACCGCTGACGTATCAGCCGGGAGCAAAGGGTGATGGGCGCCTATATTCTCAGACGTCTGGCGCTGATGATCCCGACCATTATCGGCATTATGGGCATTTCGTTTCTTGTCATCCAGTTCGCGCCGGGCGGGCCGGTGGAACAGGTCGTCGCGCAACTGACTGGGCAGGGCGACAGCGCCTCCGACCGCCTCTCCGGCGGCGGCGATCTTATGGGCCAGTCCGGCGGTTTCGATGAAAGCGGCTCGAAATATCGCGGTGCGCAGGGCCTTGATCCGGAGCTGATCGCCAAGCTTGAGAAACAGTTCGGTTTCGACAAGCCGCCGCTCACCCGTTTTCTCGAAATGATGTGGAATTACATACGCTTCGATTTCGGCGACAGCTTCTTCCGCAATTCCTCGGTCATCGATCTCATCATCGACAAGCTGCCGGTCTCGATGTCGCTCGGCTTCTGGATTCTGATCATCTCCTACATGATCTCCATTCCACTCGGCATCAAGAAAGCCGTTTCCGACGGCTCGACCTTTGATATTTGGACATCAGGCATCATCATCATCGGTTATGCCGTTCCAAGCTTCCTGTTCGGCATTCTTCTCATCGTGCTTTTCGCCGGCGGATCGTTCTTCGACTGGTTCCCGCTGCGCGGTCTGGTATCGGACAATTTTGACCAGCTGAACTGGTGGCAGAAGATCATCGACTATTTCTGGCACCTGACCCTGCCACTGATCGCGCTATCGCTTTCGGCTTTCGCGACGACGACGCTTCTGACGAAAAATTCCTTCATCGACGAGATCAAGAAGCAATATGTCGTGACCGCCCGCGCCAAGGGGCTCAGCGAACGCAAGGTTCTTTATGGCCACGTCTTCCGCAATGCGATGCTGATCGTGATCGCCGGTTTTCCGGGCGCCTTCATCTCGGCATTCTTCACCGGTTCGCTGCTGATCGAGAATATCTTCTCGCTGGATGGCCTAGGTCGCCTCGGTTATCTCTCGGTCGTCAATCGCGACTACCCGATCGTGTTCGGCACGCTCTTCATCTTTTCGCTGATGGGCCTCGTGGTCAGCCTCCTATCCGACCTTATCTACACATGGATCGATCCGCGAATCGATTTCGAGCGGAGGGACGTGTGATGACGCTTGCCCATACCGCCGCAACGGAAACATTGGTAAAGCCGAAGCGCCCGTGGTTTTCACCAACCACCAAGCGCCGCTGGCAGAATTTCAAGGCAAACCGGCGCGGTTACTGGTCCTTCTGGCTGTTCCTGATCCTGTTTTTCCTGAGCCTGATTGCGGAATTCATCGCCAATGACAAACCCATTTTCGCTTCCTACAAGGGCGAATTTCTGGTGCCGGTCATGGTCGATTATCCGGAGGAAAAGTTTGGCGGGTTCCTTGCCCAGACTGACTACAAATCCTCCTTCATTCAGGACGAGATCAACGCCAATGGCTGGATGATCTGGCCGCCGATCCGCTATTCCTATCAGACGGTCAATTCCAACATTCCGCATTCCGCCCCCACGGCACCATTCTGGCTGATGGATGAAAAGGACCGCTGCTCGGCCTATCCGCAGGGTAATGCCGATCCCGGCTGTACGCTCGGCAATCTCAATTGGCTCGGAACCGACAATCAAGCGCGCGACGTCACGGCGCGGATGATCTATGGCTTCCGTATTTCCGTGCTTTTCGGCCTGACGCTGACGATCGCATCCGCCCTAGTTGGGGTGACTGCCGGCGCCATCCAGGGTTACTTCGGCGGCTGGACGGACCTGCTGTTGCAGCGTTTCATTGAAATCTGGTCATCCATGCCAGTGCTTTACATCCTGCTGATCATCGCGGCTATTCTGCCGCCGGGTTTCTTCGTGCTGCTTGGCATCATGTTGCTGTTTTCATGGGTCGGCTTCGTTGGCATCGTGCGGGCGGAATTCCTGCGTGCCAGAAACTTCGAATATGTCCGCGCCGCCCGCGCCCTTGGCGTCGGCAACTGGACAATCATGTTCCGGCATCTTCTGCCAAACGCCATGGTGGCAACACTGACCTTCCTGCCGTTCATCCTCTCCGGCTCTATCACCACTTTGACCTCGCTCGATTTCCTCGGCTTCGGCATGCCGCCGGGATCGCCGTCGCTGGGCGAGATGATCGCGCAGGGCAAGAACAATCTTCAGGCGCCCTGGCTTGGCCTCACGGCCTTCTTCACCATGTCCATCATGCTGTCGCTGCTGATCTTCGTCGGCGAGGCGGTGCGAGACGCCTTCGACCCACGCAAGACGTTCCGGTGATTGCCATGATGGAAACAAAGACCCAGCCGCTTCTCTCCGTCCGTGATCTCTCCGTTGCCTTTCATCAGGGTGGAGCGACCAGCGTCGCCGTAGATCATGTCTCCTTCGACCTGATGCCGGGCGAAGTTGTCGCCCTAGTCGGGGAATCCGGCTCCGGAAAATCGGTCACGGCGAACTCCATTCTCAAATTGCTGCCCTATCCGGCGGCGAGCCATCCTTCGGGCAAAATCCTGTTCGACGGCAAGGAAATGCTGACCCTACCGGAACGCGCGTTGCGCGCTGTTCGCGGCAACGACATCACCATGATTTTCCAAGAGCCGATGACCTCGCTCAACCCGCTCCACACCATCGAGCGGCAGATCGGCGAAATTCTGGAACTGCATCAGGCAATCACCGGCGCTGAAGCGCGGGCGCGCACGCTGGAACTGTTATTGCAGGTGGGCATCCGCGAGCCGGAAAAGCGCCTGAAGGCCTATCCGCATGAATTGTCCGGCGGCCAGCGGCAGCGCGTGATGATCGCCATGGCGCTTGCCAACCGGCCGAAACTGCTGATAGCAGATGAACCCACGACCGCACTCGATGTAACGGTTCAGGCGCAGATCCTTGAACTGCTGAGCGACCTCAAAAACCGGCACGGCATGTCCATGCTGTTCATCACCCACGATCTCGGCATTGTCCGTAAGTTTGCCGATCGTGTCTGCGTGATGACCAAGGGAAAGATCGTCGAGACCGGCACGGTGGAGCAGGTGTTTACCGATCCGCAGCATGCCTATACCCGCCATCTTCTGGCTGCCGAACCCAAGGGCGAGCCGCCGCTTTCCGATGCCAGCAAACCTGTCGTCATGCAGGGCGACGACATAAAAGTCTGGTTCCCGATAAAGGCGGGGCTGATGCGCAAGGTGGTCGACCACGTGAAGGCG
Organism: Rhizobium sp. AN68; assembly: GCF_030758035.1. Classification (NCBI taxonomy): domain Bacteria; kingdom Pseudomonadati; phylum Pseudomonadota; class Alphaproteobacteria; order Hyphomicrobiales; family Rhizobiaceae; genus Rhizobium; species Rhizobium sp. AN68. Next base: position 137,447 of record NZ_JARWMI010000003.1, read on the forward strand.
GTTGACGGTATCGATATTACCCTGCGCGCAGGACAGACGGTTGGCGTCGTGGGCGAATCCGGCTCCGGCAAAACGACACTCGGTCTCGCCCTATCGCGTCTTATAGCGTCTGAGGGGCGTATCAGTTTCATCGGTCAGTCGATCGACAGCTATTCCTATGAAATGATGAAGCCGCTCAGAAATCGGCTTCAGGTGGTGTTTCAGGATCCTTACGGTTCGCTCAGCCCACGCATGTCGGTGGGCGAAATCGTTGCCGAGGGTCTGAAGGTGCACGAGCGACAGCTTTCCGCCGATGAGCGGGATACCCGCGTCGCCCAGGCGCTGGAAGAAGTCGGGCTCGACCCGGCGACGCGCTGGCGCTATCCGCATGAATTTTCCGGTGGCCAGCGTCAGCGTATCGCCATTGCCCGCGCCATGGTGTTGAAACCCCGCTTCGTCATGTTGGACGAGCCCACATCGGCGCTCGACATGAGCGTGCAGGCACAGGTGGTCGATCTCTTGCGCGATCTTCAGGCCCGCCACGAACTCGCCTATCTCTTCATCAGTCATGACCTGAAGGTAGTTAAAGCGCTTGCCAACGACGTAATCGTCATGCGCAACGGCAAGGTGGTGGAGAGCGGCCCGGCAGCGGAGATATTCGCCGATCCGCAACAGGAATATACCAAGGCCCTGCTGGCTGCTGCTTTCAATATCGAGGCAGTCGAAACTAAAGCGGTGAGCCAGTAGCAGGCGCATTGCTGTTTCTATTAAGACGATGATTTTTCTGTTGCTTTGCGCAAAATGCCGACCCATGTTGAGGGGACGAGATACGCAAACGGATTGAATGCCATGGCAGCGGATGTGATCGTTTTGGGGGCGGGGATCATCGGGGTCTCCGTCGCTTTGCAACTGGCCCGCAGGGGCAAATCGGTGGTGCTGGTGGACCGGCGGGGACCGGGTGAGGAAACCTCCTTCGGCAATGCCGGACTGATCCAGAGAGAGGGTGTCGTTCCCTACGCCTTCCCGCAGGAAGTTAGCCGGCTTCTCCGCTATTCCCTGAACAACAGCATCGATGCCCGTTATCATCTCTCTGCCCTGCCCAGGATCGCGCCGTTTCTTGGCCGCTACTGGTATAATTCCGCAGCCACGCGCCACGCAGCAATTGCCCGCGCCTACGCGCCGCTGATCGAGCACTCGGTCTCCGAACACAGCATCCTGATCGATGAAGCCAAGGCCGGCGATCTAATCGTGAAAAACGGTTGGATGGAGGCCTACAGGACCGCCGAAAGGCGGGATGCAGACTTTGCTTTCGCCGAACGTCTGGCGCGCGACCACGGCATCTCCCACACGAAACTCGATGGGGCGGAACTCGCCGCGGCGGAGCCGCATCTCAGCCGCGATTTCGTCGGCGGTTTGAAATGGAACGATCCATGGTCGGTGCGCGATCCACATGCGCTGACGCTCGCCTATGTCAAACTGTTCGAGAGCCTTGGCGGAACCTTTGTCCGGGGTGATGCATCCACGCTCAGCCAGACGACAAGTGGTTGGACGGTACGCACCGAAACCGGGGCGGTGGAAGCTGAACATGCCGTTGTCGCACTAGGCCCCTGGGCGGATACGGTGACGGAACGGCTCGGTTACCGCTTTCCGCTCGGCGTGAAACGCGGCTATCACATGCACTATGCTCCGCAGGAGGGCACCAAGCTCAACAACTGGTTGATCGACGCCGAGCGCGGTTATTTCCTCGCGCCAATGCGCAAAGGCATCCGCCTGACGACCGGCGCGGAATTTGCCGAACGCGATGCGCCGAAATCTCCCGTGCAGATCGAGCGGGCGGAACGGGTCGCCCGCACCGTCTTTCCTCTGGGCGGCAGGCTGGATGCGGAACCCTGGATGGGCGCGCGTCCCTGCACACCGGATATGATGCCGATCATCGGCAAGGCGCCGCGCCACAGGACATTGTGGTTCTCGTTCGGTCACGCCCATCACGGCCTCACACTCGGGCCCATCACTGGCCGTGTGCTGGCGGAAACCATGCTGGGAGAAACGGCGGTCATCGCCATCGATGCCTATCGACCCGAAAGGTTCAATCCCTAGATCCTGATGAACTGAAATCATCTCTGGCGAAAACCGTGTACACTTTTCGCCATCCCGCTCTGATGGCCGAATCCGCTGGCCTTCCCGCGGCGGGCCACGTAACATGGGCTTATAAAAAGGGAAAAGGGGCAAGCGTCATCATGACGGCGAGGTTTCTCATCTATCAACAGCAGGACGATTTTCGTTAGCGAAGCGCTTCTGCGCGCGAAACAGAAGAGAAACGGCCTGCTGGTGCATGATGGATGATATTGAAAAAGCAAAGAAATTTTTCGACGATAACCCCGATATCGAAATTCTCGAAGCCTTCGTCATAGATGCAAATGGCGTGCCGCGCGGCAAATGGATTCCGCGCGAAAGGGCGATCGATGTCCTTGAAAAGGGAATGGCGATCCCACGCTCGGTCTATGCGCTGGATATCTGGGGCCGCGATGTGCATGCCGCAGGCCTCGCCGAAGGGACGGGCGATCCGGACGGGTTCTGCTTTCCTGTTCCCGGCACGCTGTCTCGGGTGACATGGCTTGGCCGGCCGACCGCGCAAGTCCTGCTCGCGATGAAAAATCCTGATGGAACCGGGTTTTATGGCGATCCGCGCAATGTTCTGGCAAGGGTGCTGGAAGCCTACAAAAAGGCCGGCCTCACGCCCGTCGTGGCGACCGAACTTGAATTTTACCTGATCGACCCGGTTCGCTCTGCGCTCGATCCGGTGCGTCCGCCGCACAGCCGCGAAGGCCGGTGGCACACGGGCCAGACACAGGTTCTGTCGATTTCCGAATTGCAGGATTTCGAGGATGTCTTCCATGATATCGCCACCGCATGCAGGGCGCAGGGTGTTCTTGCCGACACGACGCTGCGGGAAAACGGCCCCGGCCAATATGAAATCAACCTCAATCATGTGCCGGACGCGTTGCGGGCCGCCGATTTCGCTGTTTTCCTGAAACGTATCGTCAAGGGTGTGGCGCGGCGGCACGATCTCGACGCCACCTTCATGGCGAAGCCGTACGGGTTACAGGCCGGCAATGGCATGCATGTGCATTTTTCCGTTCTCGATAGTGACGGCAGGAATATCTACGCCGGGGAAAACGGCCCATCGGACGCGCTGATGCATTCGGTCGGCGGCCTTCTGGAAAACATGGGGGAGAGCATGGCGATCTTCGCTCCCCATGCTAATTCCTATCGCCGCCTGACGCCCAGCGAACATGCGCCCACCTATGCCTCCTGGGGCATAGACAACCGCTCGGCGGCGGTGCGCGTTATCACTGCCAGCAAGGCCGCAACCCGCATCGAACATCGTGTCGCCGGCGCCGATACCAATCCCTATCTCGTTGTGGCGATGATCCTGAGTGCTGCCCTTGCCGGCATGAAGGAAAAACGCCAGCCGGGCGGCGCGATTTCCGGCGACAGCCACGCCATCAATCACGAACCTCTGCCCACCAACTGGGATTATGCATTGCAGCGTTTCACGCGTTCGAGTTTCGCCTATGCGACGCTTGGCCAGCGTTATCGCACGCTGTTTTCTGCCTGCAAACAGCAGGAACTTTCCGAATTTTCCCTGCGTGTAACCGACGTCGAATATGACGCCTATATCAGGACGGTGTGAGATGGCTGAGGTGACGACTATTCCCAATCCCGGCCACACATCCTCCTGGTATGCGGCCTCCGCCAATGTCAAATCCGTGCGGCCAACGCTTGAAGGCGCAATGGAAGCGGATGTCTGCGTCATCGGTGGCGGGTTTACCGGGATTTCCGCAGCACTCGAACTTTCCGAACGCGGCTATTCCGTTATCGTGCTGGAAGGCGTGCGGGTCGGCTTCGGCGCCTCGGGGCGCAATGGCGGCCAGATCGTCAATGGCTATAGCCGCGACCTCGAAACAATCGCCAGCCGTTACGGCCACGACAAGGCGGTGAAACTCGGCGAAATGTCGCTGGAAGGCGGGGAGATCATCCGCAGCCGCATTTCGAAATACGCTATCGATTGCGATCTCGTCGATGGCGGTTTCTTTGCGGCCTTCACGACGAAACAGATTCGCGAGATGGAGGCCCATAAGGCCCATTGGGAAAAACACGGCCATGGCGGGCTTGAGATGGTCTCCAAAGCCGATGTCGGAAAATACGTGCGGACCGATCGTTATGCCGGCGGCATGATCGACCGTTTCGGCGGCCACATCCATCCGCTCAATCTGGTGCAGGGAGAAGCAGCGGCGGCCGAAAGTCTCGGTGCGCGCATATTCGAAAATTCGAGGGTCATTTCGCTGGAGCAGGGCGTAAACCCTGTCGTGCGCACGGCGACGGGCAGCGTGAAGGCGAAATATGTTCTCGTCTGCGGCAATGCCTATCTCGGCAAGCTGCTGCCGGAAATCGGCGACCGGATGATGCCGGTCTCAAGCCAGGTCATGGCGACAGAGCCGCTTGATGCCGATCTGATCGAGCAACTCCTGCCAGCCAATTATTGCGTCGAGGATGCCAATTATATTCTCGATTATTATCGCCGCACCTCCGACAACCGCCTGCTTTATGGCGGTGGTATCGGTTATGGCGGCAGCGATCCGGCGGATCTGACCGGGGTGATCCGTCCGAATATGCTGAAGACTTTCCCGCAACTGGAAAAGACGAAGATCGATTTTGCCTGGAGCGGCAATTTCGCGCTGACGCTGACGCGCATCCCGCATATGGGCAAACTGTCGGACAATGTCTATTTTTCGCATGGCGACAGCGGCCACGGTGTCACTACCACGCACCTGCTCGGCAAGATATTGGGCGAGGCCGTTGCAGGCCACGCAGAGCGTTTCGATGTCTGGAGTTCCCTGCCGAATTATCCGTTCCCGGGCGGTAAGACGTTCCGCGTGCCGCTGACCGTGCTTGGTGCATGGTGGTACGGCCTGCGCGACAGGCTCGGATTTTAAAAAATCACCGCTTTCAGGCCCGAAAGTGCGTTTGCGGTAATTTCCTCCGGCGTGGCGTCGATGCTGACGGTTACGACGCCGGGTTCGCCGGTCGGCACTTCCAGCGTGGCAAGCTGGGTCTGGAGCAGCGAGAGCGGCATGAAGTGGCCCTTGCGTTCGCCCATACGCCTGCTGAGAAGTTCCAGGCTGCCGTCCAGATAGACGAAAGCGAGCGGGCCACCGGTAGCCTCGCGAAGGCGGTCGCGATAGATTTTCTTCAGCGCCGAGCAGGAAACGACGACACCGTTATTTTCGTTTCCCTTGCGCAGTTCTGCGCCAATCAGATCGAGCCAGGGCCAGCGATCTTCGTCGGTCAGCGGAATGCCCTCTGACATTTTGTCGACATTGGATTTCGGGTGAAGCTTGTCGCCCTCAATAAAGGCAATGCCCAGCTTTTTCCGCCAGTTCTTCTGCGACCGTGGACTTGCCAGAGCCGCTCACTCCCATCACGACGATTGCCTTTGTCACCCGAACCTCGAATGTTTCTGTTTCGACGGTCAGCCCCTAACATGCGCGGCGGATGTCGGGAACATAAAAATGAGGAGCTTGCATTTGTCAGTGCCCGGTTTTGCGGGCCGCTGCCTTTTCCAGTGCAGAAAAGCTGGCGTGGATCAGGATTGCCAGCACAGCGACGATCAATCCGCCCTGAAGGATGAAGGCGAGATTGTTGGATTGCAGACCGGCGATGATCACCTCTCCGAGCGTGCGGGCCGCGACCGTGGAACCGATGGTTGCTGTTGAAAGGCTGATCACCGCCGAAAGCCTGATGCCTGCGAGGATCGCCGGAAGGGCAAGTGGCAGCTCCACTTTGACAAGTCTTTGCCAGCCGGTCATGCCGGCGCCCTTTGCGGCATCCATGACGGTTGGCGGCAGCGTGGTCAGCCCTGTCAGCGTATTTTCGAAAACCGGTAGAAGCGCATAGAGAAACAGCGCAATGAGCGTCGGTTTCTCGCCAAAACCGATCATCGGCACGGCAAGCGCCAGCACCGCCACCGGCGGAAAGGTCTGGCCGATATTGACGATGCTGCGCGATAGCGGCAGAAAATCCGCGCCGAAAGGGCGGGTGACGAGAACCGCAAGGGCTCCCGCCACCAGCGTGGCGAGCCCCGTTGCGATTGCGACAATGGTCAGATGCGACAGTGTCAGGGAAAGCAGATTGGCCTGCGTGTAGATCGCCGGCGCATTGGTCTGCACAAGAGGGCGGAATATCGGTGCGAAAACCTGCGGCGCCGCGAGAAAGGCCATCAGCGCCAGCACCAGAAGCCCGGGGGCGAAAAACGAAGCGGCATTTTTCATGGGGTTCCGGCAGCCCGCTGGAGGAGAACATCGCGCCGTACGATACCTGCGGGTTTGCCATCGTCTTTCAGCACCGGCAAGGTATCGCAGCCCGCCCACAACATTGCAGACAGGGCGTCGCGCTGGCTGGTATGTTCATTCAAAGGTTCGCCTTCAGCGCTTCCCGGCTCCACGACGTCTGCAACCGACAGGACGGATAGAAGTTTCAGGGCGCGCTCGTTTTCGCCGATCATGGTGCGGACGAAATTTGTTGCCGGTTTCAGCACCAGCTCGGCCGGCGGGCAGTCCTGAACGATACGGCCCTTGTCCATAACGGCAATACGATCCGCCAGGTGAAAGGCCTCGTCCATATCATGCGTGACAAGAACGATGGTGACACCGAGCTTCTTCTGGATATCGAGAAGATCGTTCTGGGCCTTTGCGCGGATAACCGGGTCCAGTGCACCGAAAGGTTCGTCCATCAGGAGAATGTTCGGTTCTGCTGCAAGCGCGCGCGCCACGCCGACACGCTGTTGCTGGCCGCCTGAAAGCTCATGCGGAAAGCGGTTGGCATAAAGCGCCGGATCCAGCTGGAAGAGCTGCATCAGCGCGTCGATTTTCGCATCGATGCGCTTGCGGTCCCAGCCGATGAGCTGCGGAACCGTCGCGATATTCTCCGCCACGGTGCGATGCGGAAACAACCCATGGCCCTGAATGGCATAGCCGATCTGACGGCGCAGCTTGTAGCCGGGCATGGTGCTCACATCGTCTCCGTCGATGCGGATAGTGCCGGAGGTCGGCTCCACCAGCCGGTTTATCATGCGCAGCAGCGTGGTTTTTCCCGACCCGGAAGTGCCGACGATGACGGTGACGGTGCGCGGCGCCACAGTCAGGGAGACCTGGTCGACCACGACCGTATCGCCATATCGTTTCGTGATGGTGTCGATCTCGATCATGCCTTTTGCCTTCCGCCTGCGCTGAAGAGATTGCTGTCGATAAGGGCGTCGAGCGTAATCGCGGCGGCGAAGCCGAGCAGAACGGTCGGCACGGTGCCGAGCAGTACGAGGTCCATCGCGGTCTGCCCTATGCCCTGAAACACGAAAACGCCAAATCCACCGCCGCCGATCAGTGCTGCGATGGTCGCAAGACCGATATTCTGCACCAGCACGATACGGATGCCGGTGAGGATGACGGGCATGGCGAGCGGAAACTCCACCCGCAGCAGCCTTTGCAGTGGCGTCATGCCAAGCCCGCGCGCGGCTTCCCGCACTGCCTGCGAAACGCCGGACAGGCCGACCACCGTATTGGAGACAACGGGCAGCAGCGAATAGAGAAATAGCGCCACGAAGGCGGGCGCCATGCCGATGCCGGCGATGCCGATCTTCGCCGCACCCGGCACATTGGCTGCCATCCATCCGAGTGGCGCAATCAAAAGGCCGAAAAGCGCGATGGAGGGAATGGTCTGGACGATATTGAGAGCGTTCAGTAGACCGGAGCGCAAACGCTCGACCTTGTAACAGAGAATGCCGAGCGGGATACCGGCGAGGGTGGCTGCAACCAGCGACCCGATGGCAAGTTCCACATGCCGCAGTGCTTCGGTCCAGAAGATATCTGCCCGGCCGGTATATTCCTTGATGATGGAGAGATCGTCCCAGAGGCCGCTTGTCAGGAACGCCGCAAGCGTCCCGGTTGCCACCAGCAACAGCAAAATCCGCAAAGTGGGTTTCGGCTGGAGACGTGCAATGCAATCGGCGGCAAGCAATGCAAGCCCTGCAAACATCAACCAGAAACCGCTGGCGGGCGAAACGCGGGCAAAACTGTTGCCCTCAGGTGTCAACGCAGACGCCGCCTGCCCGACGAAGATCGCCAGTGCCGCGAGACCGACCAGCGCAGCGGCGAGTTTCAGGTGCGCCGGAAACCGGAAAAAGGCGATGAAGGCGGCGACAACAATGATGGCGACGAGGAGGGTAGCAGCAGCAACCGGAAGCGCTTCGAAGATCGTTCGCGTTTCACCCTGAATGATCCGGTTAGCTCGGAATGTCATGAAGGGGGGACGCGGCAAGCGCGTAGAGAAGCAGGCACGAAATCAGCACGCCTACCTTGTCAGGCCATTTCGTCAAATTCCGCTCCCCCGGATCATAGGTTCGGACGGGATGGTGAACCTCACATGGTTTCCGATATCCCGCCCCAACGGTTCTCTGGCAATTACTTGAGGAAACCGTTCTTCGTCAGGAAGTCGGTCGCAACTGCCTTGGCCTGTTCGCCTCCCACCTGCACGCGGGCGTTCAGCTCCTGCAAGGTTGCCAGATCCAGCTTTTCGAAAACAGGTTTCAGCAATGTCTCGATATTGGGGTTCTTTTTCAGAACTTCCTCGCGAATGATCGGCGCGGGCTGGTAGACGGGTTGCACATGCTTGTCGTCCTCAAGCACGACAAGACCGGACGGCGCTATGCCACCATCGGTGCCATAGACCATGGCCGCATTGGCATTGTTCGTCTGATTTGCGGCGGCAGCGATAGTGGCAGCCGTGTCGCCACCGGAAAGCGTGATCAGCTGATCCGGCTTCATGGTAAAGCCGTAGGTGGTCTGAAATGCCGGCAGGGCGGCTGCGGAATTGACGAATTCCGAGGAGGCGGCAAGAACCACCTCACCGCCACCGGCAATGTATTTGCCGAAATCCGAAAGCGTCTTCAGATTGTTCTTGTCGGCAACATCCTTGCGCAGCGCAATCGCCCAGGTGTTGTTTGCGGGCGATGGTGTCAGCCAGACGATCTTGTTGGCGTCATAGTCGAGTGTCTTGGCTTCCTGGTAAGCCTTGGCGGCATCTTTCCAGAGCGGGTCGTCCGCCTTGGAGAAGAAGAAGGCGGCGTTGCCTGTGTATTCCGGATAAATGTCGATCTCGCCAGCCGTGATCGCTTTTCTGACGACCGGGGTAGCGCCGAGCTGGATGCGATCCGTCGTCTCGATATTGTTCTTGTTCAGCACGGCAAGGATGATGTTGCCGAGAACGCCGCCCTCCGTGTCGATCTTAGACGACACCACCACCTGCGCCTGAGCGAAGGAAACAGAAAGGGCGAGCGCAAATCCGGCGCCTGTCAACATCATCAAGCGGTTCATGAATAGTCCTCCGGTGGGTCAGCCTGTCGAACACGCGAAAAATCGCCGCCGCAATTGCGGAGAAACATGAACGGCCAGAGGAACAAATGGTTGCAACGCTATTGGCGTTTTTTACCTGAATGGCGAGGGCACTGGCCCGGCTTAGATTTCGCCGTCCCGCTTGCGTGCATCCTTGCCCATGACGAGCGGCATGAGAACCGACAGGAACAGAAGTCTGAGAACGTGATGTGACCCGACATAGGCGGTATCGGCATGCATCATCACGGCCATCGCCGCCATCGTTTCAAGCCCGCCCGGCGAATAGGCGATCATCACCGCATTGAGCGGAACGCCTGTAATGTTGGAAATCATCCAGGCGATACTTCCGGCGATCACCATCACGGCGATGGTGACGACGAAACCTGCCAGAAAGCCTTTTCGCACATCCATCAGCGACACATTCGAAAAGCGCGTGCCGATGAGACAGCCGATCAGCACATAGACCGGCAGGCTGAGCCAGCTCGGAACGCCGCCCTCGGTAAGGCCGGTAATATGGGTGCCGATGGAAACCGCGACGCCGCCCAGCAGCAGGGCTGCGGGAAATCTCCAGCGAAGGAACAGCCATCCCATCGCAAGCGACGCGCCAATGGTCAGGGCCAGTGTGAACAGGCCCATCGGTGGATTGGCGATGAGCGGTTCCGTGCTGACGAGATCGAAATATTCAACAATCAGCGGCACGGAAAGCGTCAGCGCCAGCACCCGCACGCTTTGCACGATGCTGACGGTCGCAAGGTCGCTTTTCGTCTCGGCGCCGAGGCTGATGATATAGCTGAGGTGCCCGGGCGAAGCGCCCAGCATCGCCGTCGTCCTGTCGTATCCGAAGCCGTAATGCAGGATCCAATAGGCGACATACAGCATGATGACGACTGCAACGAGCACGATGACGAAGCTCAGTGGCCATGTCTTCGCGGCATCGATCACCGACGGCGTTACGCTCGTTCCCATCGAAATGCCGACCACAACGAAACAGGCATTGCGGATGAAGGCGGGAATCCCAAGCTTCACGCCCGCCAGTCCCGTAATCGTCACGGCGAGCGCCGGACCGGACAGAAACGGCGCTGGAACGTTAAGGAGACTGGCAAGCAGCGCACCCATGCTGCCGACGAGCGCGGTAAGTGCAAATGTATGGAATTCAGGCTTGATGATCATTGCGACGCTGGCTGATTGCTTCAAAAAAGCTCGCGACCAAATGCGCCGCTTCGTCTCCTGGCGTCAACACGCTCGACCAAAAATATTGCATTTCCGAAGTATTCTATAAAATAAAAGCCCGTGACCTGTGGGCACGGGCTAGCGCAATTGTTGCTTGGGCAATGGGATGATCAGGCGGCCGGCAAGGCGGCGATCTTCGGCATTTCCGTGTCGATGCCGAGCAGGAAGTTGATCTGCGGCCGCGCCTTGACGAGATCGTCGATGGAATATTCCGCCAGCACATCGAAGAAGGCATTGAGCGCCTTGCGAAGCGCCGAGTTGAGGCCGCAGCTATCCACAAGCGGACATTCGACAGCACCGTCCTCGAAGCATTCCGCCATGGCAAAACTGTCTTCGGTCACCTTCACCACGTCAAACAGGCTGATTTTCTCAGCGGGTTTGCCAAGACGCACGCCGCCGTTACGGCCGCGCACGGTTTCCACCAGACCGGCCTTGTTGAGCGGCTGCAGAATTTTGAAAAGGAACAGCTCAGATACGCCATAAGCCCTGGCGATCTCCGGAATGCGGCTCAACTTGCCTTCATTTGCGGCGCAATACATCAACATGCGAACGGCATAGTTGGTCTGTTTGGTCAAACGCATGCTGGTCTCCTAACTCTCAATGTGGAGTTATATAGTCTCTTTTTCAGTTTAGAACAATTCCAGAAACTGAAAAAACTGGCAGCCATCCGATATTTCTCGGACAGCCTTGTTGACCGCTTTGATGATTCATGAACAAACAAGTCAAGAATCTGAATGTAATGGAGGCATTCTTAATGGCAAGCTTGAAATCGTGTTTTTCCGCTGCCGTTTTTTCGGGTCTGACGATCCTCTGGGCCGCGCCCGCTGCTTTTGCGGACGGCGAGGTGAACGTCTATTCCTACCGGCAGCCCGAGTTGATCCAGCCGCTGCTCGATGCCTTCACGAAAGAAACGGGCATAGAGGCCAACGTTCTCTTCCTCGACAAGGGTCTGGTGGAGCGCATTCAGGCAGAAGGCGTCAATTCGCCGGCCGACGTGCTGTTGACGGTCGATATCGCCCGGCTTGTCGAGGCGAAAGAAGGCGGCGTCACACAGCCGGTGCTGAACGATCCCGTCATTGAAAAGGATATCCCGGCCAATCTGCGCGATCCGCAAGGCGAATGGTTCGGCCTGACGACGCGTGGCCGCGTGGTATATGCCTCAAAGGAGCGGGTCACCCAGAAAGACATCACCTATGAAGATCTTGCCGATCCGAAATGGAAGGGCAAGATCTGCATTCGCGACGGTCAGCATTCCTACAATATCGCGCTGATCGCCTCGATGATCGCCCATCATGGCGTCGATTATACCCGGACATGGCTGACCGGCCTTAAGAACAATCTTGCCCGCAAGCCTGATGGAACAGACCGCAGCCAGACCAAATCGATCTTTTCCGGCGAATGCGATATCGCGCTCGGCAATACCTATTATGTCGGCCTGATGCTGACCAACGACCGCGAGCCGGAGGAAAAGGTTTGGGCGGGATCGGTGCGGGTGATCTTTCCCAATGCGGGAGATCGCGGAACGCATGTGAATATTTCCGGCATGGCGCTGACCAAATACGCACCCAACAAGGACAATGCGCTGAAGCTGATGGAATTCCTGGCATCGCGCGAGGCGCAGGAAATCTATGCCAAGCAGGTCTTCGAATACCCGGTGCTGCCCGGAGCGGAGCCTTCCGATGTCGTGAAGGGCTTCGGCCCCATCAATCCGGACAAGCTGCCACTGACGGATATTGCCGCCCACCGCAAACAGGCATCCGAGCTGGTGGACGAAGTGGGTTTCAACGACGGCCCGACCAATTGACGCCGTTTACACGCCTGTGACCGGTTAGGATACCGGCGGGTCAATCGCCCGCCGGTTCATTGTTTAGAGACGCATTGCTTACTTCATCGTCGGCATGACGAATTCGGCACCTGATTTGATGCCGGACGGCCAGCGCGAGGTGATCGTCTTGGTCTTCGTCCAGAACTTGATTGAATCCGTTCCATGCTGGTTGAGATCGCCGAAGCTCGAGGCCTTCCAGCCGCCGAAGGAGTGGTAGGCGAGCGGAACAGGGATCGGAACGTTGATGCCGATCATGCCGATATTGATGCGGCTGGCGAAGTCACGCGCAGCATCGCCGTCACGGGTGTAGATCGCAACACCGTTGCCATATTCATGCTTCATCGGCAGTTCCAGCGCGTCTTCGTAGTTCTTGGCGCGAACGACGGAGAGAACAGGTCCGAAGATTTCCGTCTTGTAGATGTCCATGTCAGGGGTGACGTGGTCGAACAGGCAGCCACCGACGAAATAGCCGTCTTCATAACCCTGGAGCTTGAAGTCGCGGCCATCGACCAGCAGTTTCGCGCCCTGCTCGACACCGCTGTCGATCAGACCCTTGACGCGCGTTTGCGCTTCCTTGGTAACGAGCGGGCCCATATCGGCCTTGTCGTCGGTGTAGGGGCCGATCTTCAGTGCTTCGATCTGCGGGATGAGCTTTTCAACGAGACGGTTGGCCGTTTCTTCGCCAACCGGAACCGCAACCGACACGGCCATGCAGCGCTCGCCGGCCGAACCGTAACCGGCGCCCATCAGGGCGTTCACGGCCTGATCGAGATCGGCATCAGGCATGATGATCATGTGGTTCTTCGCGCCGCCGAAGCACTGTGCGCGCTTGCCGTTCATGGCGGCAGTACCGTAGACGTAGCGGGCAATCGGCGTGGAACCGACGAAGGAAACCGCGCCGATATCCGGATCGGTCAGTATGGCGTCGACAGCGCCCTTGTCACCATTGACGACGTTGAGGATGCCGGCCGGAAGACCTGCCTCGATCATCAGTTCGGCAAGGCGGATCGGCAGGGACGGATCGCGCTCGGAAGGCTTGAGGATAAAGGCGTTGCCGCAGGCGATGGCCGGCGCAAACATCCACATTGGGATCATCCCCGGAAAGTTGAACGGCGTGATGCCCGCACCGATGCCGACCGGCTGGCGGATCGAATACATGTCGATGGCGGGACCTGCGCCCTCGGTGAACTCACCCTTCTGCAGATGCGGAATGCCGCAGACGAATTCGCAGACTTCGAGGCCGCGCACGATATCGCCCTTGGAATCTTCGACGGTCTTTCCGTGCTCGCTGGAGAGCAGCACCGCCAGCTCATTCATATCGCGGTTCAGAAGTTCGACGAACTTGAAGAAAACGCGGGCGCGGCGCTGCGGGTTGGTGGCGGCCCACTTCGGCTGTGCCGCTTTTGCGCTTTCCACGGCAGCGCGCAACTCGGCGTCGCTGGCAAGCGCGACAGTCGCCTGCACTTCGCCGGTTGCCGGGTTGTAGACGTTAGATGTGCGGCCACTGGTGCCGGACACATGCTTGCCGTTGATGAAATGACCGATTTCCCTCATGGGGCTTTCCTCCGCGATTTTTTGATGGGTGCAGCATTGCACTTGAATTTGTACAAATCAATGAACTCAGATAAGAAACCGTTGTGCGTAAATTAAAGCAAGGCGAGTATTTTGAGGGTGGCGGCGGATTTCCGACACCCACACGTTCGCCGGTCAACAGAAGGTCAGAAGCTTGATGAGCGATGAACCAGTCGTGCGGATGGCTGAAATCCAAATCGATCCAACCCAGCTGGATGCCTATCGCAGACTGCTTGCAGAAGAGATCGAAGCTTCGGTCAGCCTGGAAATTGGTGTGCTTGCATTAAATGCGGTGGCAATTAAAGGCAGCCCGGAAAAGATTCGCATCCTCGAAGTCTACGCGGACCGGGCGGCATATGAAGCGCATCTGCAAACGCCGCATTTTCTGAAATACAAAGAGAGTGTGGCAGGAATGGTGACGTCGCTGACCTTGCTTGATGTCGAACCCATAATGCTGCGCAGCAAACCATGAATTGGGATGACGTCCGCATCTTCCTCGCCGTTGCCCGCTCCGGGCAGATACTTGCCGCATCGAAACGGCTCGGCCTCAACCACGCAACGCTTTCGCGACGATTGACGTCGCTGGAGCAGGCACTGAAGACCCAATTATTCATCCGCCGGACGAACGGTTGCGAACTGACCGAAGAAGGTCAGCTGTTTTTGGGCGCCGCCGAGCGCATGGAAACCGAAATGCTGAATGCGCAGGCAAATCTCGGTCGTGTCGATACGGCAGTGGCGGGAACGGTGCGCATCGGCGCGCCCGATGGTCTCGGGGTTTCTTTTCTTGCGCCACGGCTTGGCCGGCTGACCGCGCGTTATCCCGACCTAAAAATCCAGCTCGTGCCGGTTCCGCGCTCCTTTTCCCTGTCGCAGCGAGAGGCCGATATCGCCATCACCATCGAGCGGCCGGAACAGGGTAGGCTGATGTTTTCCAAGCTCACCGACTATTCGCTGGGGCTTTACGCATCGAAGTCCTATCTCTCCGAATATGGAACGCCGGCGGATGTGGAAACACTCAAGCGCCATCGGCGCATCGGCTACGTCGAGGATCTGATCTTCTCGCCTTCTCTGAACTATACCGGCGAGATCATGCGCGACTGGGACGCCGCCTTTGAAATATCCAGCGCCACCGGTCAGACCGAGGCGGTGCGCTCGGGCGCCGGTATCGGCATCCTGCACAATTACATTGCCGGACAATATCCCGAACTTCTGCGGATCATGCCGCATATGAGCATAAGTCGGTCCTATTGGACGGCCTATCACGAATCCGCCCGTCAGTTGGTCCGCGTGCGCACGGTGGTCGATTTTCTCCAGGAACTCGTTGCCGAAGAGAAGCGCATGTTCGCGTGACATCGAAATTGCCGATTTATTAGTACTATTAATACGCGACTCCTCCCGCTTCGGGCTTGACAAACGAGGGCTGGCTGAACGACCAATGCAGCCATTGGGAGAGAACGGAACCTGACATGCCGAATATATTACGAAAGCTTTCGCCGACTGGCCTCGGCGTGGCCGTCATGCTGCTTGGAATGCTGCTTTTCGCGTTGAACGACGCTATGGGAAAATGGCTGGTTTCGACCTACAGCCAGGGGCAGGTGATCCTCATCCGCAGCGTCGCTGCCCTTGTCATTCTGGTTCCGATCGTGTGGAAAGGCGGTCTTTCCGGCCTCATGAAAATCGAGCGACCGTCTCTTCAGGTGGCGCGAGTATTCTTCTCCACCGCCGAGCTTTTCTGTTTCTATTTCGCAGTCGCTGCCCTGCCGCTGGCAGACGTGATGACCTACTGGCTCGCCGCCCCCATTTATGTGGCGGCTCTATCGCCGTTTCTCCTGGGAGAAAAGGTCGGCTGGCGTCGCTGGACGGCCATCGCCATTGGTTTCGTCGGTGTTCTCATTGCCTTGCAGCCAAGCTCGGCAAGCCTCACCTCGGCCGCACTGTTTTCCATTCTCGGCAGCGCCGCCTTCGCCTTCATGATGTTGTCCGGACGCCAGCTACGCAACACGCCTGATACGGTGCTCGCTTTCTGGCAGATCATCGGTGCGGGGCTTGCGGGCCTCGTTGCGGTGTTCGTCACGCCGTCGGGCTGGTTGCCGGTCCAGTCCGGTTTCGATCTCGCTTTCCTCGGCCTGCTCGGCGTGGTCGCCATGGCGGCGCATGTGCTGGTCAACCGCGCTCTGAAGCTCGCGGACGCCGCGACCGTCGCGCCGCTGCAATACACATTGCTGCTCTGGGCGGTGGTCTTTGGCTGGCTGTTCTTTGGTGATGTGCCGCAGACCAGTATCGTCGTCGGTGCGGGCCTGATCGTTCTTTCCGGCCTTTATATTTTCTTCCGTGAAAATACGCTCAAACGCGGTCGCGAAAAGGTGGATATACTGGCTGCGGACTAGGCATTTCCTCTGTTTACCCGTGATGTTGCCGCCGAAATCATCACGGGACTTGACGAAGAGGTGATCTTCGAGGAGTAAGAGAGGGTCCTGCGATCATATGTCTCGCAAGGGCAGAGGAAACAAAGGTGCCGGGCCCCTCTGGCGAGAGTTTTACGGCGCTCTCGTGATGTCGGTACCGCCTGCAAAAATTGGCCGGCGGATTAAAAACTATGAAAAACCTGAATGTGCTTCGCGCGCGTGCTTTCTGCGTGCGGCCCGACGTCCTGCGTCGTTCCGCAATCGCTCTCGTTACCGGAGGTAACCGGACATGAGCGCCGCCCAGAAAACCACACTTTCCTACTTCAAGTGGGCTTTTATCGTCACCATCGTCGGTCTGATCCTTGGCGGCTATCTCGGCTGGGAAATGACCGGAACTGTCAGTGGAACAGCGACGATCTTCTTCATTTGTGCGGTGCTTGCCGTGCTGGAAATTTCGCTTTCCTTCGACAACGCCATCGTCAACGCCAACAAGCTGAAAGAGATGACGCCAGTCTGGCAGCATCGCTTCCTGACCTGGGGTATTCTGATTGCCGTTTTCGGCATGCGTATCGTCTTCCCGCTGCTGATCGTGGTCGTTGCCGCCAATGTCGGCCCCTGGACGGCGCTCGTCATGGCGGCCACGCAGCCGGAACGTTATGCAGAAATCATGCGTGACGCCCATCTGCCGATCGCTGCTTTTGGCGGTACCTTCCTGATGATGGTCGGTCTCAACTTCTTCTTCGACCATGAAAAGGACGTGCACTGGGTGCGCTGGATCGAGGAAAAGGCTGCGGTCTATTCCTCCGTCAAGGGTATCGAGATCGCCTTCGTGCTGGTCGTCATGCTGGCCTTCTCTCGTATCATCGGCGCCAGCGACAATCCGGAGCTTGGTCCGGTTGCGGCCAACACCTTTTTCCATGCGGCAATCTGGGGTCTTTTGACCTTCCTGCTGGTGGAAGTCGTCGGCGGTATTCTCGATCGTAGCCAGGAAGTGCTCGAAGGCGCTGCAAAAGGCGGCTTCGGTGCGTTTCTCTATCTCGAAGTGCTCGATGCAAGCTTCTCCTTCGATGGCGTCATCGGTGCTTTTGCGCTGACGCAGAACCTGTTCATCATCGCCATCGGCCTCGGTATCGGCGCCATGTACGTGCGCTCGATGACGATCATGCTGGTGGAAAAGGGAACGCTCGCCGAATACCGCTATCTGGAACACGGCGCTTTCTACGCGATCCTCATCCTGTCCGTCATCATGTACGTGCAGACGATGTTCCACATTCCAGAGGTCATCACCGGCCTTGGTGGCGCGACCCTGATCGGCATTTCGCTCTGGTCGTCCATCCGACATAACCGGCGGCACAATGCAGATGCGACCGATGCCGCTCGCGGTGCGGAAATCTGACCCATCCCGATCCCAGCCTTCCGCTGTTACGGCGGAAGGCAGTTTTTAAGCACTGAATTGCTGATTGCCTGTTTTTTTTGCTATTTTCGCCTTGCGGAAAATTTGAACATAACATCGGAATTATACCCCAAGCATCTGTTTTTGCTCGTATTTGTGCACTGCGGTAAAACTGGCACGCTTCCTGCATCTCATCTTGCAAGTCCAGAGGGGACATTAAAGGCCCGACAAACGGGTTTAAACAACACCGCCGCGCCGCGCGATCTTTTATGATCTGCGAAGGCGCGGCGGTTCTGTTTGTGCGGTATGCTTCTTGAGTTTTCCGCTCCGTTGAATGAAAACGGTGGGATAACGACTGGAAGGTTACCGGTTTGCCTGCAGAACTTTCGCCTACGGAGGCCTTGGGGCTTTGGCATCGCGTATCTGCTGCGCAGGTCACGGCCGATGCGCCGGATTTGACCTTGCGCCAGACTACAATCCTGCTGCAGATATACCTCGTGCCGCCGCCACATACAGTCCGGGGCCTCGCCGCCTTGCTGGGCGTGACCAAACCGGTCATCACCCGCGCACTCGACAGTCTGGGAGCGCTCGGGCTGGTTGACAGGGTGCGGGACGAACGGGACAAGCGCAATGTCGTGATAAAACGCACCGTGGCAGGTGCGCTCTATCTGGAAAAATTCGGCGATCTGATTATTGATCAGGCACGCAAGATCTAACCTCTGGATGTGAAACCATGATGCTCGACCGCCGCCTGAATGTCTTCCGCTCCGATCTGGCCGATGAGAAACTGCAAGGCGTGGTTCAGGCCGAGCGTTTCGTCAGCGGTTCGCCAGCCCAGATCGCGGTGCCGGTTATTGGCCTGCGGCCAACGCCTGACCTTGCCGCCGGCATCGATACGGAGCTGCTGTTTGGTGAAACCGTGCGCATTTTCGACCGGGCGAATGGCTGGGCCTGGGTGCAGGCGGATGCTGATGGTTATGCCGGTTACGTGCCGGAGACGGCAATCGGCGATGTCGTTGCCGTTACCCACCAGGTGGTTGCGCCACGCACCTTCCTCTATCCTTCCGCCGAATTGCGCAAACCGCCGGTCGCAGCCATTTCCATGGGCAGCATGGTCCGGATCGTTGGTGAGGCCGAGACACGCGGCACCCGCTATCTGCTGACCGAAAGAGGCGAGGGCATAATCGCCGCCCATTGCCGACCAGTCGATGCCGCTCTCGAAGAGGACTATGTTGCGGTGGCCTTGCGCTTTATCGAGACACCTTATCTCTGGGGCGGCCGCTCCGGCTTTGGCATCGATTGCTCGGGCCTCGTGCAATTGTCCATGGCGATGACGGGCCGACGGGTTCTGCGCGATACCGACATGCAGGTTAAATCGCTCGGCGTGGAAATAGAACGCGATGAATTGCGCCGCGGCGATCTGGTTTTCTGGAAGGGCCATGTCGGGCTAATGGAAAACGAAGAGACGCTGCTGCATGCCAATGGCCACACGATGAATGTTGCACGCGAAAATCTCAATGAGGCCATCGAGCGCATCGGCTGGCTTTACGAAAAGCCGACGGCTTTCCGGCGTCTGGAAGGCTGAGGCGGCGGCTTCACGAAATTGTGCCTGCCTCGCCCTTTGTGCGACCACAGCCGAAAGCCTACATCGGTTGAATGATGGTACGGGACCGGCATCGATGAACACAAAAATGGCAACACGATTGGCAGCGATCCTGGCAGCGGTGTTAATGAGCGCTTCCGCGCAGGCGCAGACCGTTTTTCAGAATGGTTTTGCTCCGGCTCCAGATGCCTATGCGAACCTGCCGGGTGTCAAAGACCCGCGAACGCTACAGCCCAAGGTGCGTTACAATTGCCATAGCGAACTTGGTGTAACTGGATATGCCCGCGGCCCATACCGGGATGTTTTCGGTAGTCGCGGTCTGCCGGTTCAAGGCTATCGCTGCACCGATGAGAACGGCATCTCCAGCTTCGGTGGCAGAAATCCCATCTCCAAGGACTGGTATCCCGGCATCAATCCTGTCGACCCGACCTTCTGAAGTAATATGACTTAAAGCGGCGTTTGCGCCGCCCGCACTCTGGACTTGTTGTTGCTTTTTCAGATAAATCTTTGACATGACAGGTTGATAATACCTGTCGAGGTGCGGGGTGACGTCGGCCCTGCCGATGTTCTGGGCCGATGCTGGGGAATGCAAGCATGACGAAGACCGATATAGCAACCCGTGTCCACAATCACACCTGGAAACTCGATCCGATCGTCCGCAGCCTGATCGATACGGATTTCTACAAGCTGCTGATGTTGCAGATGATCTGGAAACTCTATCCGGAAGTCGACGCGACGTTTTCGCTCATCAACCGCACGAAGACGGTGCGGTTGGCGGAAGAGATCGACGAGATGGAACTGCGCGAGCAGCTCGATCACGCGCGTACCCTGCGCCTCTCCAAGAAGGAGAACATCTGGCTTGCGGGTAACACCTTCTACGGCCGCTCGCAAATCTTCGAGCCGGAATTCCTCTCCTGGCTTTCGAGCTACCAGCTGCCGGAATACGAGCTTTTCAAGCGAGACGGGCAATATGAGCTGAATTTCCACGGCCGCTGGATGGATACGACACTCTGGGAAATCCCGGCGCTGGCGATCATCAATGAGCTACGCTCGCGCAGCGCAATGCGCTCGCTTGGTTATTTCACGCTGGATGTTCTCTACGCCCGCGCAAAGGCCAAGATGTGGGAAAAGGTCGAACGGTTGCGGGAACTGCCGGGCCTGCGTATTTCCGATTTCGGCACCCGCCGCCGCCACAGTTTTCTGTGGCAGCGCTGGTGCGTCGAGGCGCTGAAGGAAGGCATTGGCCCTGCCTTCACCGGCACGAGCAACGTCCTTCTCGCCATGGATTCCGACCTTGAGGCGGTCGGCACCAATGCGCATGAATTGCCGATGGTGGTTGCGGCGCTGGCGCAAACCAACGAGGAACTGGCCGCAGCACCCTATCAGGTTCTGAAGGACTGGAACCGGCTTTACGGCGGCAACCTGCTGATCGTGCTGCCCGATGCTTTTGGCACGGCGGCCTTTCTGCGCAATGCGCCGGAATGGGTGGCGGACTGGACGGGCTTTCGTCCCGACAGCGCGCCGCCGATCGAAGGCGGGGAAAAGATCATCGAGTGGTGGCAGAAGATGGGCCGTGACCCCCGCAAGAAGATGCTGATTTTCTCAGATGGGCTCGATGTCGATGCCATCGTCGATACATACAGGCATTTCGAAGGCCGGGTGCGCATGAGCTTCGGCTGGGGCACCAATCTGACCAATGATTTCGCCGGTTGCGCGCCGAAGACCATCGCCAGCTTGAAGCCGATTTCCATTGTCTGCAAGGTCAGCGACGCCAATGGTCGGCCAGCCGTGAAACTCTCCGATAATCCGCAAAAAGCGACAGGCGAACGATCCGAGGTGGAGCGTTATCTGAAGTTCTTTGGTGAGGAAGATCTCAAGGAACAGAAGGTTCTGGTTTGAGTAAGGCCGGGCGCTCCGCTTAACGAAGCGCCCGTGGGCCGGTCAGATCAACCGTGGTACCGATTTACTTCGCAAACTGGTGTGAGATGTAATGGAAGAGTGCTCTGATCCCTTGAGCCTCGCCGCCGATCGATGAATGGTGCCTTTCGCTCAAGGACCAGCCGTAAATATCGAAATGTGCCCATTTTTTCGTATTGGTGACGAAACGCTTCAGGAACAGGGCGGCGGTGATCGATCCTGCCATGCCGCCTGATGGCGCGTTGGTGATATCGGCCGCGCGTGAGCGGATATCCTTGTCGTACCCCATGTAGAGCGGCATGCGCCAAAGGGGATCGTCGGTATCGATGCTCGCTTCCGCGATATCGTGGGCCAGATCGTCGTCATTGGTATAGAAGGGCGGCAGATCCGGGCCGAGAGCAACGCGGGCGGCACCCGTGAGCGTTGCCATGTCAATCATCAGGTCCGGCGCATCCTCGTCTGCATAGGCCAGCGCATCGGCCAGAACGAGACGGCCTTCCGCATCCGTATTGTCGATCTGTACCGTCAGGCCCTTGCGGCTCCTGTAGATATCACCGGGACGGAAGGCGTTGGCGGAAATGGAGTTTTCGACGGCGGGCACGAGGACGCGAAGATTGACCGGCAGTTTCGCGTCCATGATCATCAGCGCAAGACCGAGAACATTGGCCGCACCACCCATGTCCTTCTTCATCAGCGCCATGGAGGCGGCTGGCTTGATATCGAGACCACCAGTATCGAAGCAGACACCCTTGCCAACGAGGGTCAGGCAGGGATTTCCCTTCTTGCCCCAGTTCATTTCCAGAAGGCGCGGTGCGCTTTCGCTGGCGCGGCCGACGGCATGGATGAGCGGGAAGTTTTCCTTCAGCAGATCGTCGCCGGTAATGACGGCCACCTTTGCCTTGTAGTGTGCGGCAAGGCTGCGGAAGGCGATCTCAAGCTCGTCCGGTCCCATATCGTTGGCCGGAACATTGATGAGATCGCGGGCGAGGAAGACGCCGGCCAGAACGCGCTTGATCTCGCCATCTTCGGCATCCTGCGGAATGAGAAGCTTTGCCCCGCTGGTTTTGGTTGTCTTGTATTTGTCGAAGCGGTAGCTGCCGAGGCCGAAACCGAGAGCCAGCCGATTGGCCGTCAATGGCGCGGTTTCAATATGCCACTCGCCTTCGGGAAGCTCGCGGGCCAGTTTTCCGGTTATGAACGGGATTTCGGAGGGATTGCCCCCAAGGCCGAGAAGAACGCCACCTAGCGAACCATCGGAAGAGGGAACAAGCAATACGGCGCCTGCTTCGGCCTTGAAACCCGCTTTCTTCGCCCAGTCCAGAGCAACAGGATCGATGGCACCCTGTTCGATATGGGCTGGCGTCACGGCGAAAACCGGCAGGGTGCTGCCAGCCTTGGAGCTGAAAGGTGTCGGGCGTTCGATGAACTGATAGGGCGCCATGGTCTGCTTTCGTAACTGTCGAGAATCGGTGCGATTAACGCTCTGTTAGGGTTAACAGATTATTGCTTAAGCGAAAGTTGCGTCATGTGAGTCTGTCGTATGTCGGGCGCAAGATCGATAATTCTTGGGCGGGGGCACTGCCATGACTGCTTTTTCTTTGAGCGAGACAGGTCGGACAGGCTTACTGCGGGGAGCATGTCTCGCAGCGCTGGTTTTCGCCGTTTCCGGATGCGCGAGCACCAACAAGCCGGATCGCATGTCCACCGGCTCCATTCCTGCGGCCACACGCTCCTATGACCACATGAACATGGACCAGCTCCGGCAGGCGGAAGAGACGGCCGGCAAGGCCTATGAACGCAGCCCCAAGGACAGGTCAGTCGGCATGAATTATGCTAACGTGCTGATGATGACCGGCAAGAACACGCAGGCGCTCGCGGTCATGCAGCAGATCGCCATCGCCAATCCGTCCGACCGCGAGGTGCTTGCCGCCTATGGCAAGGCGCAGGCAGCATCAGGCCAGCTCGAACAGGCCCTTTCAACCATTCAGAGAGCACAGACGCCTGATCGTCCAGACTGGCGGCTGTATTCTGCCGAAGGTGCCGTGCTCGACCAGCTTGGCAGGTCGAACGAGGCCCGCACCAAATACAGGCAGGCACTCGATCTCAAACCGAACGATCCAAGCGTGCTCTCGAACCTTGGCATGTCCTATGTCCTGTCGAGCGATCCCCGTACCGCCGAGACATATCTGCAATCGGCCATCACCCAGCCGGGCGCCGACAGCCGCGTTCGCCAGAACCTCGCGCTCGTGGTGGGTCTTCAGGGACGGTTTGCCGAGGCTGAGCGCATCGCGGTTCAGGAACTTTCGCCACAGCAGGCGCAGGCAAATCTCGGTTATCTGCGTGCAATGCTGTCGCAGCAGAATTCCTGGCAGCAACTGGCGAAGAAGGACAACAAGCCAGCAGGCTGATGCGGGTTCAGGCGCGTCCATCAATGCCACATCGCAGATAATATTCACAGCTCCGCCTCATCACGCGCTACCGCCTATAGGGCGGGCGCGTTTAGCGTGTCAGAACGTATCGGCGACGCGAATGCCGGCTGGTCCGAGAACGACTGCGATGAGCACCGGCAGGAAAAATATGATCATCGGCACGGTCAGCTTTGGCGGCAGGGCGGCGGCCTTCTTTTCGGCTTCGTTCATCCGCTCGTCACGGCCTTCCTGGGCCAGAACGCGCAACGCCTGAGCCAATGGCGTGCCGTATCGTTCCGCCTGGATAAGCGCTTGCACCACGCTTTTTACGCCGTCCAGCTGCGTGCGCATGCCAAAATTCTCAAGTGCGATGCGCCGGTCCTGAAGGAAGGAAAGCTCCGCTGTCGTCAGCATCATTTCCTCCGCCAGTTCGGGCGACTGCTCACCCATTTCTTCCGCAACACGACGCATGGCGGCCTCCATGGACACACCGGATTCGATGCAGATCAGCATCAGATCAAGCGCATCCGGCCAAGCGCGCCTGATCGAGGCCTGCCGCTTGTTCATGGCGTTGGAAACATAGATATTGGGTGCGTAAAAACCCAGATAACCGAAAATGAGCACTGCCATCAGCCGGACGACGAAAGCCTTATCGGCGAGGTTTCCGAGAACGAAAACCCAGGTAAAGGCCAGGGCCAGAAAAACGAATGGCAGCACGAACCGGGCGGCAAGAAATGTGTTGAGCGCATTCTGTGAACGAAAACCCGCAGCGCGCAGCTTGTTCATCGTGTTCTTGTCGGCAAGCGCTTCCTGAAGGTTGAATTTTTCGACGATGCGGCGCGCCGATTTATTATTATTGCCACGCAGGGAGGCCTTGCCGTCCCTAGTGGCGGCGGCGAGGCGCTCACGCTCGCGGCTGCGAATGAGATCGCGCTCCGATGACACGGCTTTCATGCGCTTGGCGAAGTCTTTTCGCTCAAAGAGTGGCATGATGAGCGTATAGAGGGTTGCGAAAACCGCAAGGGTGACGAGAATGGCAATGATCGTTTGCGGGTCCGTCAGGCTGGAAAAGAGGCTTCCTGTCATGGTCGTGCCCTCATATGTCGAAATTGATCATTTGGCGCATGATGAAAATCCCGATCAGCATCCATAATGCCGACACCCCCAGAATGATGTGCCCACGCATGTCGGTGAAGAGCACCGACAGATAGTCGGGCGAGGTGAAATGCACCAGCAGCATGACGATGAAAGGCAGCGCGCCAATAATAACTGCCGAGGCCTTCGCCTCCATCGATAACGCGTTGACTTTGGCACGCATTTTCCTGCGTTCACGCAGAACTTTCGAAAGGTTGGAAAGAGCCTCCGAAAGATTGCCGCCCGCCTGCGCCTGAATGTTGATCACGGTGCTGAAGAAGCTCACTTCGAAAAGCGGCACGGTCAGCATCATGCGCTCGATCCCCTGCGGAATGCCGATGCCGACCTGTAGCGCGTCGATGACGCGCTGGAATTCCGTCTTGACTGGTTCTTGACCGTCTGAAGCAATCAGTCGCACGGCGTCGTTCAACGGTAATCCGGATTTGATCGACCGGCACATGACATCCAGCGCATTTGGAAATTCCTCGAGGAATTTTTTCTGCCGGCGCTTGAGTATAAATGCCAATACCCATCGCGGCAGTCCCAAGGCCACGACGGCTCCTATGAGCAGAGCGATAAGCATCGACAGGCCATAAAGAAGCGCAATGACGACGGAGAAAGCAGCCGCGCCTGCGCTCAGAAGGTGGAACTGCCGGACAGAAAGTTGCAGTCCCGCTTGAACCAGCTTTTCGCGCAGACCGACATTCTTTGCTTTCTTCGCCTTTTCGCTTTGTTTCTTTTCCATTTCCCGCAGGCTGTCCTGCATGGACTTGCGGCGTTTGCCAAGTTCCTGGACCCGGTCCCGCGCGGCCTTGATGTTTGCGTGATCCGTCTCGGCGGCCTTGACCCGCTTGACGCGACTAGTGGTCTTTTTCTCGACCTCGATCTGCTGGAAGAGGAAGGCATAAGCAAGCGCCCCTGCCGAAATAGCGACAAGTGCGGCCAGTAACAGGATTGTGGGGTCCATGGCAGTCGCCTTCCTTAGAGCATTTCCGGTAAAATTGCGTAGTGGTTTTCCGTCCGGAAAATACGTAGAAACAAAGAGTTAGAGCACGTCAGACGATTCCGTTTAAACAAGACTTGCTCTAGGATGTCTTTTCCATCTCGTCGAGCGCGGTGGCCAGGCGTTTTTCCTCGCCATAGTAGCGCGCGCGATCCCAGAAATGGGGTTTGCTGATGCCCGTGGATACGTGCTTGCCGATCAGCTTGCCATGCGCGTCTTCGCCGTCAATTTCGTATCGCATCAGATCCTGGGTCACGATGACGTCGCCTTCCATGCCGATCACTTCGGTGATCTGCGTTATCCGGCGTGAGCCGTCGCGAAGGCGCTGGGCCTGAATGACGATGTCGATAGAGCCCGAAATGATTTCACGTACCGTCTTTGCCGGCAGGGTAAACCCGCCCATGGCGATCATCGATTCGATACGGCTGAGGCATTCCCGCGGCGTATTGGCGTGGAGCGTTCCCATCGATCCGTCATGGCCGGTGTTCATCGCCTGAAGAAGGTCGAAAACCTCCGGTCCACGCACTTCGCCGACGATGATACGTTCAGGCCGCATACGAAGGCAGTTCTTGATCAGATCACGCATGGTGATCTCACCTTCACCTTCGATATTCGGCGGGCGCGTTTCCAGCCTCACCACATGCGGTTGCTGCAGTTGCAGTTCGGCGGTGTCCTCACAGGTAATGACGCGTTCATCCTTGTCGATGAAGCTCGTCAGGCAATTGAGAAGCGTGGTCTTGCCAGAGCCGGTACCACCAGAGATGACGACATTGCAGCGGACGCGGCCGATGATCTTGAGCAGGGTCGCGCCTTCAGGCGTGATCGCGCCGAAACGCACTAGCTGGTCTAGCGTGAGCTTGTCCTTCTTGAATTTTCGGATCGTAAGCGCCGGACCATCGATGGCGAGCGGTGGTGCGATGACGTTGACACGCGATCCATCGGGTAAGCGGGCGTCGCATATCGGGCTCGATTCGTCCACGCGTCGGCCGACCTGACTGACGATGCGCTGGCAGATGGAAAGCAATTGACCATTGTCACGGAACCGTATGTCGGATTCGATGGTCTTGCCGCCGACTTCGATGAAGGTCTGGCCGGAACCGTTGACCATGATATCGGCAATATCATCGCGTGCGAGAAGCGGCTCCAGCGGCCCATAACCAAGAACGTCGTTGCAAATGTCTTCGAGCAGCTCTTCCTGCTCGGCGATGGACATGGCGAAATTCTTGATCGTTATGATATCGTTGACGATATCACGGATTTCCTCGCGTGCGCTCTCCGCGTCGAGCTTGGCGAGCTGCGAAAGGTCGATCGTATCGATGAGCGCGGAAAAGACCTGGCCCTTGGTATTGTAATAATCTTCCGTGCGGGCACGCTTTTTCTGCGGCGATTGCATGGGAGATTGTGCCTGCCGCGTTGCAGGCGATTGGCCGGGCTCCAAAGTGTCGATCGCCAGAGATCGCGGCTCAGGCGTTGCCTTCACCTGCTGTATGGCAGGCGCGACAAAATCCGGCTTTATGGTTCTGGCTGGGCCTTCTGGCCCGCGTTTTCCGAACATCGGCGTTTCCGTCTAAAGGCCCAGAAAGGGAGCCTATTTGCGCTTGAGAATATTCTTGAGCTTGTCCAGACCGCCGCGCTTGTTTTTGCGCAGAATGGTACGGCCTGTAATGGTATGGGCAATTTGCGAGAACGTTTCCGCGATCTGGGATTTTTCGTCCATCTCGCTGATCATGCGACCGCTGTTGGCGGCATTTCCGAACAGCTGGGTGTCGAACGGAATGATGGCGACCGGCTCGATTTCCAGTGGGTCGAGAAAATCCGCAGGGGCGATCTCCGGGCGTTTCGGCATGCCGACCTGATTGAGAACGAGATGCGGTAACTTGTCGTTGGGTCTCAGTTTTATCAGCGCGTCGAACAGGTTCTTCGTATTGCGCAGGTTTGCGAGATCCGGAACCGCCGTAATGACCACCTCGTCGGCTTCCGCAAGCACCGCCCGCGTCCAGTCACACCATTGATGGGGAAGGTCGAGAACCGCGACGGGCGCACTGCGCTGCAGGACCTCAAGAATCGGCAGAAACGCCTGACGATCGAAATCATAGGTCCTGTCGAGAAGAGAGGGTGCGGCCAAAAGTGAGAGGTGGTCGGAACATTTCGTCAGCAGACGGTCGAGGAACACCTCGTCCAGCCGTTCCGGCGAAAACACCGCTTCCGCCATGCCCTGAGCGGGATCCTGATCGAAATCGATGTTGGCCGTGCCATAGGCAAGATCCATATCCGCCAGAATGGTTTCGGTGGAGAAGAGGGTAGAGATGCCGAAGGCGCAATTATGCGCGATCGTCGACGAGCCCACCCCGCCTTTGGCACCGATGAAGGCTATGTTGCGACCGAGCGGCTCCGCTTCCGGGTCAACGAAGATCGTCGCGATCGAGGCCAATAGATCGGCCATGTTGATCGGTGCGACGAGATATTCGGAAATGCCGTTGCGGATGAGATCGCGATAAAGCGTTATGTCGTTGTGCCGGCCAACGATGATGACACGGGTGGTGGGGTCGCAAACCTCTGCCAGAGGAGCGAGATCATCCAGCAGAGAAGACGGTGAGCTTGCTGTTTCGAGAACGATGAGGTTGGGCGTTGGTGAGGCGGAAAACATCGTCGCCGCCGCGTTGATGTCGCCCTTGGTTACCCGCAGGGTGACCTTGCTCATCCGCCTGTCACTGGATAAGGCATCCATCACGCGCTGCATGTTTTCGCTGACGCAGAAGGCATGGACGGATATGCGGGGCAAGGGCCGCAGGCGATCCATATCCGAGGCACGCGGCGCCGGCTGTTCGGCTTCCGCGTCGCCGCTTGACTTGATATCGTATTCTACAGCGCTCATCGTCTTTCCTGCCCTGACAATTGTTGGAACCGCGTCAATTTGGCGTCGCCGTGTTTTTGCCGCTGCGATAGGCGTCAATCACCACTGCTCGGCGCTCCGCGTCGATCGGACTCATGCCACGCGGGCCAACCAGATCCATGGGATTGGCAACCTGTGCCGCGAGATTGCTCTGGGAGGCACATCCGAAATTGTACCAGTTCTTGTTGGCAAAGGTATTGTCGGAAAGGTCTTCGGGCCATTGGCCGCATTGCCCGGTCATGGCGGTAACGGCCACATAACTCAGTCGAATGGGGGCGGCGTCGCCATTCGGGGATGCAGCGTAACGTGTTTCCATGATCTTGCCAGAGGGCACACCAGCGCCGGAAAGCGCGGAGCGGATTTGTCTCGCCATTTTTGAAGCCGCTGCCGAGTTGGCTGATCCCGATGGCATCTGGATATTGACGATTCCCGTCGACATCGAGGCGTAATTCTGGGCGAAACCACGGACATTATCCGCCATTGCCGTGGTCAGCCGGCTATCGCCTGCTGAAACCGGAATATCCAGCGAATGCTCGGCTTCCGAGAGGGTGATCGGATGGCGCGTGCGGTAGTCGTCAGGAATGGCGTTGGTCGTCATCGGGTCGCGTGCGCAACCCTGCAACAGGCCGGCGGCAAGCGCTACCATGGCGACGAGACCTGCCCGTCTGCCCGGCAGGCTTGAGGAAAAGGAAGAAGGGTTTTCCTGCATGACGTTTCCTGCCCGGACCGGGCTTGCTCTGAGGACGAGATTTCGTGCGTGTGTCGTCATTTGTAGATGAACCCCACTGATCCCTGATAGGGAGCCGCCTGGACCTGATCCTTCCGGCCATAGACCTTGTTGACACGGTTCATGAAATACATCGCGGCATCGTTTTCCGGGTTGAAGTTGTCATCCGGCCGGGCAATCTGATTGCGCGCAACAGGACGTACCAGATAGGGCGTTGCTATGATGACAAGCTCCGTCTCGTTGCGGATGAAATCCTTGCTGCGGAAAAGCGTGCCGAAGATCGGGACTTTGGAAATGCCGGGAAGTCCTGACATGGCCTGACGAATATTGTCCTGGACCAGACCTGCGATCACAATCGAGCCGCCGGACGGAAGTTCGACTGTTGTCGATGTCTCGCGTTTGCGGATCGACATGTAGGTAGAACCTGGGATGGTGCGGCCCGCATTTCCGGTTACAACGTTGCCTTCATATGTCGGCTCGGAAACATTGGTCTCGATTTTAAGGCTGATCCGTCCCGGTGAAAGCACGACGGGCCTGAAGTTCAACGTGATGCCGTAGTCGACCGTGTCGGTGGTACGCGTTATGGTTGGCTGGCCCGTATCCTTGTCGATGGTAACTTCTTGCTCTGCAGGCAGACGGAAATCGCCCCCCACGTAGAACTTGGCCTGTTCGCCGGAGATGGCGGTAAGACTTGGTTCGGCCAGAGTGCGCACGACACCCGCCTGTTCCATGGCGTTGAGATAGGAAGCAAAGTTGAGCGAGCCGGAGCCAATCGCGCCACTGGCTATTCGCGACGCACCGCTAATTGCATTTCCGAGATTGGACGGATTTGAAAATTCGAAACCGTTATTGCTTGTCGAGCTGCTGATGGAACCATTGAAGCCAAGCTGTTTCAGCACCTGCCGGCTAACTTCAGCAACGGTGACTTTCAGCGTCACCTGATCTTCGCCCTCAATCGTCAGCATATTGACGATCTGCGATGTCTGGCGGTTTTCGGCAAATATCGCCGCGTCACCGCCATTGTTACCGCCCGTCAGCGATATGTTGCGGGTGGTGGCTTCGCCGCCTTTCAGAAATGCTTCGGCAAGCTGGACGGCGCGTGCAGAATCCTGCGGCGTGCGCACTGATCCAGTGAGAACGATGTTGTCCGAAACGATCTCTACCTTGATGTCCGATTCGGGAATGAAACGGCGGATATTGGCCTCAAGCCCAGAGATATCGCGCTCGACCTCAAGATCAAGACTGACGATTTCGCGCCCGCCATCTCCGAAAATGAAGATATTGGTCTGGCCCACCGTTTTTCCGAACAGATAGATGCGCTTGGACGTACGGGTTACGGCATCGGCAAGGCTCGGATCGGCGACGAGAATATCATGGGCATCCTCCGGCAGATCGATGACCAGTGCCTTGTTGAGACCGAGCTTCAGGCGCTTGCGAATG
Organism: Rhizobium sp. AN68; assembly: GCF_030758035.1. Lineage (NCBI taxonomy): Bacteria > Pseudomonadati > Pseudomonadota > Alphaproteobacteria > Hyphomicrobiales > Rhizobiaceae > Rhizobium > Rhizobium sp. AN68. The sequence goes on from NZ_JARWMI010000003.1 coordinate 168,422, forward strand.
CCACTACCGCTTTCGGTGATCCGCACGATGCTCGCGCTTTGAGCCTCGGCTTCGCTGATACGCAAAAACGCGGGAGAGTGCTGACCCGGAAAACCTGAAAAAGCCAAGCAAAATGCAAGGCTGCCCGCCATTGAGGAACGCAGGTGTTGTTTAATGCGCTTTGCCATGGAACTCCCGGTCATTGCGATGCTCCTTGTCCGGCTTTGACGATCGAACCGGATTTGATCACCTGAATCTCCGGCTGCCCGGAGCCGCCGTTGAGAAGGTAACCTGCTGAAAGCGTGTCGTTTTCCTGCGCATCGGCGACTGAGCGCAAAGCCAGCGTAAGGCGATCCGCCATCTGTTGCGCCACGGTGATGATTTTGGCCTGTTCGGGTGTGAGTTCGAGCGTTGCGGTTGCACCCACGACGGCTGAGGTGCCGTCCTCGCCTTCCTTGATCTGCTGGTCGATCGCCAGAACACGGACATTGTTCAAAACATTTTCAGTTAAAAAATGACCTGAATCGCCCTTGCGGACCATGATGACATCGACTCGGTCATTCGGCAGCACGAAACCGCCAGCACCTGTCGAGACGGAAATTTCCGTGGCGACGGCGCGTTTGCCGGCCGGCAAAAGCGAGGACATGATGCGGGTGCTGGAATCGACCACTTTTTCAGGCCGTACCGGCTCGCCCTGAAACAAAGGCAGCCGCACGACAGCGCCGGATAGTTCGGTTATGGCGTTCGGGTTTTTCGCTTCCGTTATGAAGCTGTCGATGACGTTACCAGTGGGCCAGGGCGTCCAGTGTACCGAACTATCGTTCAGGCGGCTGCCAACGGGTAGGTTGACCGAGGAAACGAGAACGTTAACCGTCGGTTCCTTCTCTATGATCGTTTCCGCTTTTTCGATGACCTGCTTCGCGCCGGAAATCTGCATGGCAACGATGCCGGCAAGACCGGCGGCGACTAGGGCAACGGACAGAATGACGATACGCGACGGTTTCATGCTCGATCCTTGAGGGAATCAGATTCTTCTCCCGTCAGGATGGCCGGTCATTGGTATAATTATGGTTAATATTATGCTTGGATTTCTGGTTAACAGGCCTTTAACCTGCAGTGAACGCAGATTTCTCAGGAAAGACTTGCGATGGCGGCTTTTACAAGCGGTGTTTCGCCATAGGTCAAAAGCCCGGCAATAGCGATGCCTATGCCATAGGGGATTTTCTTCGCAACCAGCAAGGAATCCGGAATGGGAATGCCGGCCGCCATGATTTCCCGCGAGCGCGATCGCAAAAGCAGGATTCCAAGCGTCAACACGCCGCCGATGAAGGTGACCGCAAGTAGAAACTCTATTAGGGAGGCATTGAAACCGTACCAGACAGCGGCAGCTGTGAGAAGTTTGGCATCCCCACCGCCCATGACATTGGCAGCGAAGAGCGCAAAACAGGCAAAAAAAACGGCTGCGGCGGCTGAAATGCTCATTGCGAAGGTTTGCCACTCCATACCCGTAAAGGGCGCAACCACAATGAAGGAAAGCAGCAATATAAGCGGTATTCTGTTGGGTATGGTCATGCTCGCTACGTCATTGATGGCAGCGAACACCAAGCAGAGAGGCAGTATAAGAAAAATTGCCGCAACTGCCATTTTTATCTCTTCGAAGTTGACGGAAGATTGTTATAAAAATGCCACCCCGTTTACGGGGTGGCATATGCTTTGGTGCGTATAATCACGATGTCTTCGCGGTCAAGTTGAGGTAAGTCGCGAGGTTCGTGAACTGGAGTCCGATTTTGGAGCCCAGCGACGATGCGCCGCCGATGATGGCAACAGAAATAAGCGCAGCAATCAGGCCGTATTCAATTGCAGTGGCGCCGGACTCATCCTTCAGGAAGCGAGCGAAAATCTTAGTCATGGGTCTCTCCTAACTCTTGTGTTGTGTTCAGCACGCCGACAACTGTTTTCCGTTGTTCGGTTGCGTTCAAATTACAGGTGAGCGATTTCCAAGCGCTTAAAGAAGAGGATTAATCCAAAGTAAACGACAGGATGAGTTTCTCTTGGTAAACAAAACAAAAAAGTATTGTCTCTATTTTTATAGTTCCTGATAAACAAATATATTCCAGAGACTGTCAGTTTCTTATTTCCGGCAAAGTGTCCTCCCGGTGAGACATAGATGTTCAGTTTTGGTGCGGGACAGCGAGAGCCTCGAAAATATTGCCATGTCAGGCATGGTTACCGTTCACATTAGGGGCCTCTATCATTTAACGCTTCATTCACTAAAAACCCGCATTCTGCTGCACAGTAAGTGCGGGTAGTGAGCAGGGGCGAAACGCGTGTCATCCGGAAAACTGGCGAAAATCGTGGTCGGCTTGTCCGTCATCCTATCGGGTTCGTTACAGCCTGTTTTTGCTCAGGAAGACATATTGCGCGTTTCGATGAACCACGCCCGTGTCCTTCGCCTCGACCGCCCCGTGAGCAAGGTTATTGTCGGCAACTCGAAAGTCGCCGATGCGACGGTGGCCGATGCCACCACGATCGTGCTGACCGGGCGCAGTTTCGGCACGACGAATCTTGTTCTTCTCGATGCCGAGGGCAATCCAATCGTCGATGAGCGCATTCTCGTCTCCATCGATGAGGGCAATACGGTTCGCGTTTTTCGACAGACGGAACGGACCGTGCTTTCCTGTACACCGAATTGCGAACAGCATTCGCAAAACAGTGGCGACAAAGACGCCCAGCCTTAAGCGAACTGCAACCCAATACCAGGTCTGAATATATCGGAATTCCGCGCGCGGGAATGGCTGGCATTTTGTCAAAGTGACAAAGGCTTAGTGCTCGTCCTGGGCAGTATTTTTATGGGAAAAATCGGGGTTGATCGCCAGCAAAACGAAAAACCGCAACATGTTCCCCTGCCTTTTGCAGGAGGACTGAATGTTGCTGTTTTTTCGTCTAAGTGTTTGATCTGGCTAAGATCAAAAATGGAATGGTGCCCAGAAGAGGACTCGAACCTCCACACCCTTGCGAGTACCAGCACCTGAAGCTGGCGCGTCTACCAATTCCGCCATCTGGGCGACGGAGAGCGATGTACGAGGGCAGCCGCCCGGTGTCAACAGACTTTTTGAACTTTTATGACGATCATTGATTTTAAAGGGAAAAAACTTGGTTAGACGCTGTTGAAACATGTTGCCGCGTCAATTGTCCAGCCCTTCATGCTTCGTCCTGTCGACATGACCGAGGTCACGTTCCGGGTCGATGACATCGCGGATTCTCTGTTTGAGCTCTTTTGGACCGGGGGAAACCGCCATCGCGCTTGCGCTCCCATATGGTTTCACCATCAACGGTGATCTCGAACAGGCCACCCGTTGAGGGAATGAGGCTGACTTCGCCGATATCAGAAGCGAAGGTTTGCAAAATCTCCTGCGCCATCCATCCCGCACGAAGCAGCCAGTTGCATTGTGTGCAGTAGCGGATGGTTATGCGGGGCTTGGTCTCGGCCATGATCACGTCTCCTTCAGCGCCCGGTGACAATAATGCTCACGATAATGTCAACTATAATACTCATGTTTTTACCTGCGGCATGCTTGTTCTTATCATGCTGCTTTGCGAACAGATAAGCCATCGAAGGCTAAAACGCGGAGATCCCATGGCCCAGTTCGACAATAATCGTCAGCGTCTTTTCGTTCCGGCGGTCGCACCTCTTTATAATTCGACACATGATCTGGTGGAGACCGTTCTGCGCGTCGTGGCCGGGCTTCTTCTTGTCACCCACGGCTTCGGCAAGATCGCCAATCCGTTCGGGGCTGTCGGCATGGTGGAGAGCCTCGGCTTTTATCCGGGTGTATTCTGGTCACCTCTCCTGGCCGCCACCGAATTTTTCGGTGGAATTCTCGTGGCCATTGGGCTGTTCACGCGGCCGGCATCCTTTGCCGCAATGATCGTGCTTTTAGTAACGGTCTATTTTCACGGTATCGTAAAAGCGGAAGGTCTGGGTGGCGCGGAAAAATCAGTTCTCTGGGCAGCCATTTTCCTGTTCTTCGCTGTCCGCGGCGGCAACCGGCATTCCGTCGACGCGAAGCTGTCGCGGGAATTTTAAGGTGCCACAGGCCGGCTTGTCCGCTTATTGCCTTGCTGACGATATTGCGCCTCTTGAAAATCCGTTTTTCTCGTGGTGAAGCTGAATTCGATCGGCGATACCGGCCGATCGTATTCCCCGTTGTCGGCAAGAGGCCCCATGCGCGTTGCAATTATCGAAAACATGGCGGGCACGCCGCATGGACAGATCGGCGTCGCTCTGCAAGAGGCAGGGGCTGACGTGCATGTCATCCGCGCCTATGCGGGTGAGCCTCTTCCTCTCGATGCAGCTGCACACGATGCGCTCGTCGTTTTGGGCGGGGAGCAGAACGCTCTTGACGACGTGCTTTATCCCTATCTTCCAGACCTCGCACTTTTGATGAAAGCGTTTGGCGATGCGGACAAGGCCGTGATGGGCGTCTGTCTCGGCAGCCAGTTGCTGGCGCGCGCCTATGGCGGAGAGAATATTCTGGCCGGCCCGCCCGAATTCGGCTGGGAAGACGTATCCCTCACGGAAGAGGGCGTGTCCGATCCGCTATTGGCGGGACTCGACAAGACATTTCCCATTTTTCAGTGGCATTGCGACACATTCACGCTTCCTCCCGCGGCGACGAGACTTGCGACCAATGGTGCAACGCGAAATCAGGCTTTTCGCGTTGGCCGGGCCGCCTATGGCACGCAATTTCATTTTGAGGCATCCACGGCCGTGGTAGACGGATGGTGTGAGGCATTCCCGGCTTCCGTCGAGAAAATGGCGCCCGGCTGGATGAACAATTACCACGATCACCGTGGCGGGCGTGCCGATGTGGCCGATGCGACCGGTCTGGAAATTGCCCGTGCCTGGGTACGGCTTGTGTGATCTGGCAATTATCGGTTGCGAATATGGCCAAGGCCGCTCAGAATTGAGTGTGTTTCACCGACGTTTGCCAAGGAGGCACCAAGATCATGTATAAATTCGAAATCTATCAGGACAGGGCCGGGGAATATCGCTTCCGCTTCAAAGCATCCAACGGGGAAACGATGTTTTCGTCCGAAGGATACAAGGCCAAGGCATCGGCCATCCACGCCATCGAATCGATCAAGAAAAATTCCCCCGGCGCCGATACGGTCGATCTGAGCACGATGACCGCCTGAAGCTCTCCGTTTCGCGAAACCTCGAGGCATTCTCCTGCCAGAAATGACGGGCGCGTTGGAAGGTGTCGGCGTAAAGATAAGATTCAGTCTTTTTTGATAATCTTCCGTTAGCAATTGTATTTCGAGGTTCCCGGGCGGCGTCAGAGTGCCCCTGGATTGTTTTGCGTACGGGTTCTCATGCGTTCATCGGCTGTGCCAGCACTTCTCTTCGGTTGCCTTCTGCTTGGTGGCTGTACGTCCAGTTCCGGGCCGGAAAGCCTGATGGCCGGCCTGCCGTCGAAGGAAACCACGAGTTCGGTTACGCCATCCGCGCCGGTGCCGCAGGCAAGCGTGGGCAGCCAACCCATCACGGCCCAGCCGCGACAGGAAGTTTTGGCATGGGGCGGGCCGGTGCCCGAAGAGCCAAAGGCCTTTTCAGCCGTTACCCCACGAGCGCCCGTGCCGCAGAACGCGCTTGAAACCCGTTTGCCGTCACCGTCACAGGCTGGAATGGTACGACCGGCAGAGCGTCCGGTACAATTGGCCATGGCTGCAGCCCCGGCGGCCAGTGCCGGTGCGCAGATCCGTTCGCGCATTTTCCGCTCCAGCTTCAGCGATGCCAAACCCATCAATTTCGGCAGGGTCCAGCCGCGCCATTTTCAGGTCCACGGGGTGGATGTCTCGCGCTGGCAGGCCAATATAGACTGGCCGCAGCTGCGCACACGCGGCGCCAACTTCGCCTTCATCAAGGCGACGGATGGCGGCGATCATCTTGACCCGATGTTCCGCACCAACTGGCAGCGTGCAAAGGAAGCGGGCATCCGTCGTGGCGCCTACCACTTCTTCTACTGGTGCCGGTCGGCCGGCGAGCAGGCGGATTGGTTCATTCGCAACGTACCGCGCGATCCGGATGCGCTGCCGCCGGTGATCGACGTGGAATATAACGGCGAATCGAGCTGCAAGATGCGCCATTCCCGTGAGCGTATTCTGGAAAAGATGCGCGTGTTCATGGACAAGCTGGAGCGCCATTACGGCCAGCGTCCGATTATCTATACGGCGCCCGATTTTTATAAGGACAATCTGACCGGCGAGTTCCAGGACTATCCCTTCTGGCTGCGCGCCGTTGCCCAGCATCCGTCCGTGGTCTATCCCGGCCGCAAGTGGTTGTTCTGGCAATATTCCGGCTCCGGCCTGTCGCATGGTGTCGATGGACGCATCGATCTCAATGTCTTCAACGGCAGCGAGGATGCCTGGCATCGCTGGGTAGACCGCCGCTCGAGTTGACGGGGCGGGCGTCAGCGCGAAAATTTTCGCGCGCCGGCAACGCAGAGCACCACCACGAGCGTGATGGCGATCATCGCAGGGCTGACCTCCTCGTGAAGCAGGGTTGCTGCAAGCACCAGCCCAAAGAACGGCTGCAGCAATTGCAGCTGGCCCACCGCGGCAATTCCGCCAAGCGCCAGCCCGCGATACCAGAAGATGAAGCCGATCAGCATGCTGAACAGCGAGACATAGGCAAGGCCGCCCCAGGCCTGCGGGTCGATGCCTGCGAGGGTTTGCGGCCCTGTGAAGAAGGCAAGCGGCAGCATCAGAGGCAGGGAGAGGACCAATGCCCATGAGATGACCTGCCAGCCCCCCAGTTTGCGGGAAAGGGCAGCACCCTCGGCATATCCCAGCCCACAGACGATAATCGCGCCCAGCATCAAGAGATCGCCGGCAAGTGATGCTCCGAGCCCGGAGGCCAGCGAATTCGACAATGAAAAGCCGGCAACGAGAACGCTGCCCAGGCAGGAAAAGAACCAGAAGGCGGGCCGCGGGCGTTCTCCCCCACGCAGCACGGCAAAAACCGCGGTAGCGAGCGGCAAAAGCCCGACAAAGACGATGGAGTGGGCCGAGGTAATGTGCCGCAAGGCGAGGGCAGTCAACAGCGGGAAGCCAACCACCACGCCGAAGGACACGATGAAAAGGGATGCCATATCATCGCGCGCCGGGCGTTTTTGCCGGAACACAAAAAGCAAAGCGAGCGCCAGAAGGCCGGCTATGCTGGCGCGGGCGAGGGTCAGGAACACTGGATCGAAACCCGTTACCGCAACCCGCGTGGCGGGCAGCGAGCCGCTGAATATCACCACGCCGATAAGGCCGCTTAGCCAACCGCTTGTCGTCTTGTCCATGACCGTCTCCTGCAATTTCCCTTACTTGATCCGGAACGGCTGGTGAAAACAGCGACAGTCATATACAATTTCAAGAAACTGTTATGGTTGTTTGGGTGGTACGGTTGGAGAGAAATGTGGACGGACACCTCGCGACGGGAACGCGCATAGAACAGGTGATGGCCAGCATGCGGCAACGCATCGCTTCGCGAAGCCTCGTTCCCGGCGCCAGGTTGCCATCCGTTCGAGCGCTTGCGAAGGCCATGCAGGTCTCCACTTCAACCGTCGTCGAGGCCTATGACCGGCTGGTTGCCGATGGCACTATAAGCTCACGACCGGGTTCGGGATTTTATGTGGCGGGTCCGCTCGCGCCCCTGTCTCTGGCCGATATCGAGCCTCGGCTGGACAGGGCGGTGGATCCGCTCTGGGTGTCGCGCCAGGCGCTGGACGAGGGGGCGGCGCTTGCCAAGCCCGGCTGCGGCTGGCTTCCAGCGTCATGGATGCCGGAGCAAGCGCTAAGGCGGGCGGTGAGGGCGCTTGCCCGTGCGGATGCTTCCTTGCTGACGGATTATGCGAGCCCAATGGGGCTGTTGCCGCTACGCCAGCTTTTGTCCCGCAGACTTGCCGAACATGGCGTACAGGCGGGCGCCAGCCAGATCATGCTCACCGATTCCGGCACGCAGGCGATCGATCTCCTGTGTCGTTTCCTACTGCAGCCAGGGGATACGGTGATTGTCGATGATCCCTGCTATTTTAACTTCCGCGCTCTCTTGCGGGCGCATCGGGTGAAAATCGTTGGTGTGCCCTATACGCCGGCTGGACCGGACCTGCCGCTTTTCGAGCAGGCACTGAAAGAGCATCAGCCGCGCCTTTATATCACTAATTCCGCGATCCATAATCCGACAGGCGCAAGGCTTTCCGCCGTTTCCGCCCATCGCCTGCTGATGCTGGCCGAACAGGCGGGCCTCACCATCATCGAGGATGATATTTTTGCCGATTTTGAAACGCAGGCGGCACCACGGCTGGCTGCTTTCGATGGTCTGAACCGGGTCGTCCAGATCGGCAGTTTTTCTAAAACCCTGTCTGCTTCCGTTCGGTGCGGTTTCATCGCAGCGCCTCCAGCATGGGTGGAAGCCCTGACCGATCTCAAGATTGCCACTGCTTTTGGTGGAGCCAATTTTTCGGCTGCATTGATCCTGTCGCTTTTGACTGACGGTAGTTATCGCAAGCATGTCGAGGCTCTTCGACAGCGTCTCGCGGCGGCGGTGCCTGAGGCGGCGGCGCGTTTGAAAGCGCTTGGATGTGTGCCGTGGATCGAACCGCAGGCGGGCATGTTCTTATGGTGCCGCCTGCCGGAGGGGGTCGACGCCGCCGATGTTGCACGCCGGGCACTGGTGCAACAGGTGGTGCTGGCACCCGGCAATGTTTTCAGCTCCGCGCAGAACGCATCCGCTTTCATGCGTTTCAATGTGTCGCAAATGGCCGCTCCTCAGGTCATGGCGGTGCTGGCAGATGCCCTCAGGCAGAGCGCGTAATTGTCGCCCATATTGTGCTGGCCGAGGAGAATCGGAACAAAATCCCGTGAACGCCGTTTTCTTCTCAGAATGAAGAGGAGGAAATACCATGACATTCGATCCAAACAATCCGCGCCCGGACCGTGATCTTCGTCCGGAACTGAATATCAGCAATGAACCGCTTGCCCGCAAGTCTCCGTCCTGGATGCCATGGCTGGCGATTCTCGTTGTCGCATTGGTGGGCGTTTTCGCCTGGTCGCAGATGAGCGGCCCGAACACCGATCCGGCCACGACATCCTCGACCATGCCGCCTGCGGCGACGCAACAGGCACCGGCGCCCGTGACTCCGACCGTCCCGGCAACACCGCCTGCCAACAATGCCGCACCGGCAAGCCCGAATACCGGCGGCACGCAGACGCAGCCGTAATGGGTTAGATAATCTGACAAAACCGCCTGCCTTACGGCAGGCGGTTTTTTATTGCGCCAACTCTGCGGCGTTAGAGCTGATCCATCGCGGAGGGGTGGTTGGACAATCTGGACCAGCGGCTCATCGATTCCTCCGCCAGCGCCGAAAGCGTAATGTTTCCGAAGCGGGACAGGAGAATGGTCTCCGCCTCGTTCATGGCGTCGAAAAGGGCAGCATTGACGGCCTGCTCTATGACGCAGTTAGGATTATCTCCTGCCAGCCCAATCGAGAACAATTCCGGCGCGCCAAGCGCCCGGTAAATATCAAGCAGCGTGATTTCGCTGAGCGGTCGCGCCAGAACCCAGCCACCGCCATGGCCTTTTTCCGACGACACGTAACCGTGCTCCCGCAAGCCCGCCATGGTTCTGCGCACCACCACCGGGTTCGTCTGCAACATCGCCGCGATGCTTTCCGAGGTCGCCGCACCCTCGTGTTTCTCCATATGGATCAGAATATGCAGCACCCGTGAAAGGCGCGTGTCGTGTCTCATCGGTGAAATCCGCCTGTTTTTCGCGACATTACCAGTTAGCATATGACGTAACAATATAAGTTGCGTGACTATTGACTCTAAAAATCATGTAACAATATAAGTATCTTGAAACGAACGGGCGCTTCCGGCTCGGTGAACGATAGGTGCATCATGAAATACGACGTCATCATCATCGGCGGCAGCTATGCGGGCCTGTCCGCCGCCCTGCAGCTCGGGCGCGCGAGAAAAAACATCCTGGTGGTGGACGCGGGTGAGCGGAGAAATCGCTTCGCCAGCCATTCCCACGGTTTTCTCGGACAGGACGGCAAGGCGCCGGGCGACATCATCGCCGAGGCACGCCGCCAGATCGAGCGCTACCCGACGATACACTGGGCAAAGGGCAGGGTAACGAATGCCGAAGGATCATTCGATGACTTCGTCATCGAGATCGATGGCAATCGCCGCGAAAGGGCGGCTAGACTAATCCTTGCCACAGGCGTTACGGATGAACTGCCTGATATAGCCGGGCTGAAGGAACGCTGGGGCAGCGCCGTCTTCCATTGCCCCTATTGCCACGGATACGAACTGGATCAGCGCAGGATCGGCGTCATCGCGGCCTCACCGCTGGCCATCCACCATGCACTGATGCTTCCGGACTGGGGTGAAACGACCTTTTTTACCAACGGTATATTCGTGCCGGATGCTGAACAGAATGCGCTTTTGTCAGCCCGGGGCGTTCGGGTGGAAAAAGAGCGTATCAGAGAGATCGCAGGGCATGCGGATGTCGTTCTTGCGGATGGGCGCAGCATTGCTTTGGCCGGTCTTTTCACGCAACCGAAATTGCTGATTGCCTCGGATTGGATCGAAAAGCTCGGTTGCATCGTGGAAGAAGGGCCGATGGGTTCAAGCATCGTGACGGATGCCATGAAACAGACGACAGTGCGCGGAATCTTCGCATGCGGTGATGTGGCAAGGCCCGCCGGCTCGGTCGCTCTTTCTGTGGGCGATGGCGCCATGGCAGGGACTGCGGCTCACAGGTCGATCATGTTTCCGGAATGATCAGTGCGAAACAAGGCTTAGCCAGCGCCCCGGAGGCATTCCGAAGGCATTCTTGAAGTGGCGGGTAAAATGCGCCTGATCCGCAAAGCCGCAGGCAAACGCCGTTTCCGCAAGACCCGCACCCGCCCGCATCATGTCCTTGCATTTTTGCAGACGCCGCATGATGAGATAACGGTGCGGGCTCGTGCCAAACAGGGAGCGGAAATGCCGAAAGAGCGTGAAGCGATCTAACCCGCTTATTTGCTCCAGCTTCTCTGAGCTGACGGCAAGCGCGCTGTTCTCCAGCAGGTAATCCCGGCAACGGAAAACGGCGATCCGGTCAAGCCGCCTGAGGGTTCTCTCGCTTCCGTTCGAATGCTTCCAGAGCAGATCCGACAGTCTCGATTGCCAGTCGGTCAGGAGCAGATTGTCCGGCTCGCCTTCGAGATTGCCGAGAGCCTCTATCAGGCATTGCCGGAACTCATCGTCTTCGATGACGGGATTTTTTGCAAATGGCAGCGCGTGAAATCCGGTCGCCACCTCCATGGTTTTTTCCGGCGGAAGGTAGAGCATACGGTAGCGCAGGCCTTCGTCGGTGCCGGCACCACCATCGTGAACTTCGTCCGGATGCAGCACGATAACCTTTCCGGGCGTGCTGAAATGCGATGTGCCACGATAGGAAAACGTCTGGACGCCGGAAAGCGTCACACCCAGAGCATAGGTGTCATGGCGATGGGGTGCATAGGCGTTGCCGTGAAAGCGCGCTTCGATGCGCTCGATCCCTTCGCTGGAAGGGGCCTGCACGATCCCCTCGAATTTGCACGAACGTTCAAGATCGCTCGTACCCTGAGGGACTAGGGTCGCTTCTCTTTCGTAACCACAGCCAGATTGAGTTCGCATGTTTGATACCAAGATCGCCGTCATCCTTCGTGATGACCTTGCCGTGTGGCAAAAACTGAATGTCACCGCATTTCTCATGTCCGGCATCGTCGCCCAGACCAGAGAGATCATCGGGGAACCATACCGCGACGGGGCGGGTAACGTCTACAATCCCCTGTCCGTCCAGCCGATAGTCGTCATGGCCACGGATCAGGAGGCACTGCGCAAAATCCATCAGCGATCCCTGGAACGCGAGGTCACGACATCGCTCTATATCGAGGAAATGTTCGCAACCGGTCATGATGTTGCCAACCGCCAGGTGTTTTCGGAATTTTCTCCCGACAATGCAAAGGTTGTCGGCATGGCGCTGAGGGCGGACAAGAAAATCGTCGACAAGATTACCAAGGGCGCGAAGCTGCATGCCTGAGCAGCTGGCGTGAATGTAAAAAGGAGGCCGTGAGCCTCCCTTGTCAAATCAGCGACGATTTAGCGGCCGCTTATTCGTCGTTCATCTTCAGCGCAGCGATGAAAGCTTCCTGCGGAATCTCCACCTTGCCGAACTGGCGCATGCGCTTTTTGCCTTCCTTCTGCTTGTCCAGAAGTTTGCGTTTACGCGTCGCATCGCCACCGTAGCACTTCGCCGTCACGTCCTTGCGCAGCGCGCGCACGGTTTCGCGGGCGATGACCTTGCCGCCAATGGCCGCCTGGATCGGGATCTGGAACATGTGCGGCGGAATGAGTTCCTTCAGCTTTTCGCACATGCCGCGTCCGCGCCGGTCAGCCGCCGAGCGGTGGACCAGCATGGAGAGTGCGTCCACCGGGTCGCCGTTCACGAGGATCGACATCTTGACGAGATCGCCTTCGCGATAGTCGATGATGTTGTAGTCGAACGAGGCGTAACCCTTCGAGATGGATTTCAGCCGGTCGTAGAAATCGAACACCACTTCGTTGAGCGGCAATTCATAGGTGATCATCGCGCGGTTGCCGACATAGGTCAGCTCCGTCTGCAGGCCGCGCCGGTCCTGACAGAGTTTCAGAATACCACCGAGATATTCGTCGGGCGTCAGGATCGTCGCCTTGATCCACGGTTCGCGGATTTCCTTGATCTTCACGACATCAGGCATATCAGCCGGGTTGTGCAGCTCTTTCTCGGTGCCATCCGTCAGCGTCATTTCATAGACGACCGAAGGTGCTGTGGCGACCAGATCGAGATTGAACTCGCGCTCGAGACGTTCCTGAATGATTTCAAGATGCAGCAGACCGAGGAAGCCGCAACGGAAACCGAAGCCGAGAGCGGCAGACGATTCCATTTCGAAGGAGAAGGAGGCGTCGTTGAGGCGAAGCTTGCCCACTGCCGCGCGCAGATCTTCGAAGTCGGCTGCATCGACAGGGAAGAGGCCGCAGAAAACCACGGGCTGCGCTGGCTTGAAGCCGGGCAGGGCCTGCGCCGTCGGGCGCTTGTCGTCGGTAATGGTATCGCCAACACGCGTATCGGCGACTTCCTTGATCGAGGCGGTGATGAAACCGATCTCGCCGGGGCCGAGGCTGTCGACATTGACCATCTTCGGGGTAAGTACGCCAACGCGCTCGACGCCGTATTTTGCGCCGGAACCCATCATGCGGATCTGCTGGCCCTTGGTCAGCACGCCGTCGATGACGCGCACCAGAACCATGACGCCCAAATAGGTGTCGTACCAGCTGTCGACGAGCAGTGCCTTGAGCGGCCCGTTCTCGCCGACTTCGCTCTTCGGCGGTGGCAGGCGGTTGACGATGGCTTCGAGAACATCGGGGATGCCAAGCCCGGTCTTGGCCGAAATCAACACAGCTTCGGAAGCATCGATGCCGATTACTTCCTCAATCTGTTCCTTGATGCGGTCGGGCTCCGCGGCCGGCAGGTCGATCTTGTTCAAGACCGTCACCAGCTCGTGATTATTGTCGATCGCCTGATAAACGTTGGCCAGCGTCTGGGCTTCCACACCCTGAGATGCGTCCACCACCAGTAGCGAACCTTCGCAGGCCGAAAGCGAGCGGGACACTTCATAGGCAAAGTCGACGTGACCGGGCGTGTCGATGAGGTTCAGCACATAGGTTTCGCCGTTATTCGCCTTGTAGTGCAGGCGCACGGTCTGGGCCTTGATGGTGATGCCGCGCTCGCGTTCGATATCCATCGAATCGAGAACCTGTTCCGACATATCGCGCTCGGCAAGGCCGCCTGTCGACTGGATCAACCGGTCGGCCAGCGTCGATTTGCCGTGATCGATGTGGGCAACGATCGAGAAGTTGCGGATATGGTCCAGGGGCGTGCGGGTCGAATTTGTGCTCATGCCCCGCGCTATAGCAGGGGCTTCTCATGCCGCAAAGCGGGAATTTGGTTAAAAGCCCTTTAAAATGGGCTTTTCAGATCGCAAACTGCTCCGGCCAGTCGCGGCGGGTGGCCACTTGTCCTTCGGTTCTAAGCTTGGCCACGGCAGCAAGGTCGATATCGGCGATCAGCAACGTGCTGTGTGTCACCGCATCGCTTTCGCTTTCCGCGACGATACCCGATGCCGGCATGCCATAGTCGGATGGCACGTAAAGTGCTGCGCGGCCACGATTTTCATCGACGGCGGGAGACCATGGAGCCTCACCCGCCGTGGGGGAGGAGAGAACGGCATATTGGTTTTCCAACGCCCGCGCCTGCGCGCCGATGCGCACCCGGTAGGCGCCGGCCAGCGTATCGGTGCAGCTGGGAGCGAGAACCAGTTCGACGCCAAGCTCGGCCAGCTTCCGGCCAAGCATCGGGAACTCGTTGTCGTAACAGATGAGGATGCCGAGCCTGCCGATCGGCGTCTCGAAGGCTTTCAGGCCCTCGATGCCGGCATGGATGTTCCATTGCTCCCGCTCGAAGCGCGTCATGATCTGCTTGTCCTGATACCCGATCAGTCCGTTGGGGCCGAACAGCCATGCGCGGTTGCGGAACTTGCCGTCCTTGTCTTTCACTGGCGCGCTGCCCGGCTGAAACAGGATTTGATGTTGCCGCGCCAGCTCTTCACAAAGCTCGACCCATGAGGGGATGAGCGGCTGTATCTCTTCGATGGAGCGGTGCAGGTCCGAGCGCGCATCGGGCGGCAACTGCCCGGTCAGCGTCATGGCCGAATATTCCGGCAACAGCAGCAGCTCGGCGCCTTTTTCTTTCGCCTCGCGCACGATGGCGGAAAGATGGGCGGCATAGCCTTCCCATGTCTCGATGAGTTCGATGGCATATTGGCTGGCGGCGAGTTTCGTCATCTGTTTTCTTCTCCGGCAGCAATGGTCTTCATCCAGAACGACAGGGGCTTTGGGCTTTCGGTGCTCTCGTCTAGATCCCGCCAGGTGAAGCTGGTGTGCAATTCCGGGTGATGGCGATAGCCGCGTTTTTCCCAGAAGGTATTCAGCGGCACGTAATCCAATGGCCGGCGCGGGTGGTCGGCGGGGCGCTCGACCGCGCAGAAGGTGCAGCAGTTGAAGCCGAGCTTGCTCGCATGCGCCTCCCGCTCCACAAAGAACCGCACCCCGATGCCATGCCCGCGATAGCTGGGCAGAAGCACGCTTTCGCCGAAGTAAAATATTCGGTCCGGATCGTAACCCGCCTTCAGGAAGGGCGCCTTCACCTCGTCGGTCTCGGCCGCCATGGGCATGCCGGTGGACATGCCCACCACGTGTGCGCCATCCAGCGCCAGCACAAAAACCGCGCCTTTCGTGTCGGCATAGGTGGCGAGATATTTGCGCTCGTAATCCAGCGATCCGTCATAGAGATAGGGAAAGGCGCGAAACACTTCGATCCGCAGGCGCGCAAGGTCATCGAAATAGGGCGCGGCCTCGATGCCGGAAAGAGACTTGATTTCGACGGTCATGGGCATTTTCACTTTCGGTTGCACTGGTTATACCGTCATGGAAACCCTGCGCAAGCATTGAACGGAGAAGACAATGACCGCCACTGAGACCATCCGCGCCTACTACGATGCCTTCAACCGTCAGGACATGGATGCCTTTCTGGCGCTTCTTCACGACGAGGTGGTACATGACATCAATCAGGGCGAGCGTCAGACCGGAAAGCCTGCTTTTGCATCCTTCATGCAGCACATGAATCGCTGCTATAAGGAAAACCTCACCGACATGGTCATCATGGCGAGCGAGGACGGCAAGCGCGCCTCTGCGGAATTCATCGTGAACGGCGAATATCTCGCAACCGATGAAGGCCTGCCGGAAGCCGATGGCCAGACATACGTCCTGCCGGCTGGTGCATTCTTTGACCTGAAAGATGGAAAAGTTAGTCGAGTAACGAACTACTATAATCTGAACGATTGGATCGCCCAGGTCGGTGCCTGATGCATCTTTGCCGCGCGCCGAACCCGCGGTAAAAAAGCGATCGTAATTTCCATTATGGTAGATATTGACTCCATCATGTGAGAATGTATTCTCGCATGATGGAAAACGAAGATCATATTCTCGAACGCTCTATCGGCGACCGCATCAAGACGTTGCGCGCTGAAAATGGTTTGACGCTGGATCGGCTCGCCGCCGAATCCGGCGTCAGCCGCGCCATGATTTCCCGCATCGAACGTGGCGAGGCGAGCCCCACGGCCTCGCTTCTTGCCCGCATCTGCGCAGCGCTAGGCCTGTCGCTCTCCGGCTTTTTCGCCGAAGACGAAGAGGCTGTTTCACCGCTGGTGAAAAAGCGTGACCAGCAGCTCTGGAAAGACCCGGAGACCGGTTATGTGCGCCGTGCCATCTCCCCGCCACGCGTCGGTTCCGATGTCGATATTGTCGAGGTCGAGTTCCCGGC
This sequence comes from Rhizobium sp. AN68, assembly GCF_030758035.1. Taxonomy (NCBI): domain Bacteria; kingdom Pseudomonadati; phylum Pseudomonadota; class Alphaproteobacteria; order Hyphomicrobiales; family Rhizobiaceae; genus Rhizobium; species Rhizobium sp. AN68. The sequence goes on from NZ_JARWMI010000003.1 coordinate 184,899, forward strand.
GGGCGCACGGGTCGGTTTCCCGCCGCATGCGGCAAGCCGCGGAATGACGCAATATGTCTGGCTTTTTGACGGTGTGCTGGAGATGACGAGTGGTGGAGACGTGCACCTGCTGGAACCAGGCGATTGCCTCTTCATGCCGGTGGGTGAGGGACATGTCTTCCACAATCCCTCAGAAAAACCTGCCCGTTATGCCGTCGTGCTGGATCAAAGACAGCGCTGATTTTCCCCGACAGGAGTTATTAATGGCCACCATCCGCGTATTGAACCGGGCAGAGACGATCAATGCCTTGCCCGAACTTTGTGACGTTATCGCCGACTGCGTTAATGGCGGCGCGTCTGTCGGTTTCATGCTGCCTTTCTCCCCAAAAGATGCAGAGCCGTTCTGGCAGGATGTAGCCGATGCCGTGGAAGCAGGCGGCACCATTCATGTGGTGGCGGAAGTAAACGACAAAGTGGTGGGCACGGTGCAGGTCGGTCTGGCCTCCAAGCCCAACCAGCCACATCGCGGTGATCTGATGAAGCTTCTTGTGCATCGGTCGGCACGCGGGCTGGGACTTGCACGAAAGCTCATGGAAAAGGTGGAGCAGGAAGCGGCAAAACGTGGCCGTACCCTTTTGGTGCTGGATACGGCCACGGGTAGCGATGCGGAGGCAATTTATCCCCGTCTTGGCTGGGAACGCGTCGGCGTCATCCCCGACTATGCGCTTTTTCCCGACGGGCGTTATTGCGGCACGACCCTGTTTTACAAAAGGATCGGCTAGGTTCTTATGGTTATTGACCCGGCTTCAGCTTGCGGTTGAAGGCGTTGACGATCATCGTTTCCAGCTGTGCATGAATATCCTTACGGTCGCGGGGCCCGGCCGGTTCGCAGATCGGATCGCGCTCGCCAACGGATTTGAGAAACGCGTCGGCATCCGGCTTGCAAAGGGGCAGGAAGCTAAAATGGTTGGCCTCGTCGACCTGTTGGTAAGTAGAGGCAGGCACTTGTGCTGCAAGCTCGTCGGCAAGCACGGCGGGCGGTATTTTACCTTCGCTGCCAAGATTGATGAAGGTCAGCGGAATATCGATTTGTCTCAGGCTGTTCGGCTGGAACGCCAGCGCCAGACCCGGATCGACCAACACGGCGGAACGGATGCGTGGATCGCGGTTCTGCTGCTCGAAACGGGCCTTGTCGATGGTTCTTAGATCGAGCTTCGGTACGCTGACCGGCTCGTTATTGACATAGGCCCGGCCGTCGGCAAACCACTGGCAATCCATCATTGCTGCATTCTCTTCACAATAGCGCACATAGGCGTCAAGATCGGCGCGTGCACCTGCAATCTCCATCGCTGCGCTACCGCCCAGCGAAAAGCCGAGAACACCGATGCGTTGCGCGTCGATCGCACCTGACCACGTGCCGTCCGTCGTCAAGGCCGTGACGATTGTGGATAGATCGTTCGTCCGTTCCCAGATTTTCGGCGTATCGGCAGGCGTCGAGTCACCACTGGTCGTGCCGGGATGATTGGTTCCGGCGACGATGAAACCTTCGCTGGCGAGTTTCGCGGCGATCCAGGCCATGCCTTCAGCGCGCGAGCCGGACCCGTGCGAAATCAACACGAGGGGGAAATGGCCGTCTTTGATGGTCGCGTCCTTCCGAACCGCCGTTCCCTGAAAGATACGGTTCTCGGAGGAAAGCACCGGTGTGCCGTCTCCGCCTTTGGCCGGATACCAGATCGTAACGTCAAGGTTTGTGTCGCGAGCCTTGGAAGGAACAGGGATGCTTGTAAGCCCGACATCCTCTGCGGCAAATGCCTGCGGGGAAAAAGCCGCGCACATCAGAAGTGCGAAAAGGGTGTTTTTCAGTGTCATGAGAGCCTCTCCGTTTGACAAGGTGGATGCTCCCGTTTTTCTTCTAGGGTGAATAAATGCGTCCTTGATCGCGTTAAAGGTCGTGCCGAAACGCGATCTGGTCCATGAATGGGTGGTAATTCATCGCTTCGGGATCGTTATCCGTGCTTTTCATTCCATTGCCTTTTGTCGTCGCACTTCTGCTGGTCGTTATGTTCATCGTCTTCTTTCGAGGCGCAGAGGATATGCGAACCAACCGGGCGTTTCTGGCGCTCATCGCGCTTTGCGCCGTGCAGTCCGTTCTTGTCGGCTTGCGCTGGGGATATGGTGTGAGCGAAGCGCGTTATGTTTTGCCTGTTCTGGCTGCCTGCCTGCCGCCTCTCGTCTACATCGCCTTTCGCGGACTGATGGGCGTTGGAGTTGAAAGCAGGAGGGCGATGTTTGCCAGTCTTGTGCTTTCACCTTTCTTCGTCGTCTTTCTGGAGTTCGTCCTTCCTGTTGCGATCGATTTTGCGCTGATCGTGATTTTTGTCGGGCACGCCATTGCCTTGCTTCTTTTGGCAAGAAAAGGGCCGGATGGGCTGGACGAGGCGCAATTTGCCAGCGTCGCATCTGCGCATAAGGCGCTTATTGTCGCCGCGGTCGCTCTCTGCGTTTCCGCGTTCTTCGATCTTCTGGTGTTTTTCGATTTCGAGTGGGCGCATGGAGAAAATGTTGCCGCACTTGTCAGCAATGCCAACCTTCTCGGGCTTCTGCTGATCGGTCTCATGGCTGCACTTGCCGGCAAAAGCAAAGCGCCGCAAACGGCTGCCCAGCCTGCTGCGGAGTTGTCTTTGCCGGCGCCTTCACAACAGGACCGGGACGTTGTCGAAAGGCTTGATCGCTTGATGGAAACCCACACGCTCTACCGCGATGAGAACCTAAACCTGTCACGGCTCGCAAAACGTCTCGGTCTGCCGAGCCGGCAAATCTCCGGCGCCATCAATCGCTCGCTCGGCGTCAACGTCTCGCAATATGTCAACCAGCTGCGCATCCGCGAAGCCTGCCGGTTGCTGGAGGAGACGGATCAGTCGGTCACTGCGATCATGCTGTCTTCCGGCTTTCAGACCAAATCCAACTTCAACCGGGAATTTCGCCGCGTCACCGGCATGAGCCCGGTGGACTGGCGTGAACACGAGGTGTGGAATCTGGTATCGAATACAAAAACGGCCACCCGACAGATGCAGGATGGCCGTTTGAAGATACTGAAATGAGGATCAGAGCGTGCCGTTGCGCTGCTGGATCATCATATAGGTGTCATAGGTATATTCGGCGATCTGTGCCCAGAGATAGGCGTCTTTCTTGAACGCCTGCTGGCTTTCGTAGATCTTCTTGAAGCTTTCGTTCTTGGCCGAAATCTCCGCATAGGTGTCCTGAGCCGCCTTGTGGCAGACGTCGAGGATTTCCTGGCTGAACGGCCGCAGGATGGCGCCCTGCGCCACGAGTTCCTTCAGAGCCTTCGGATTGCGCGCGTCATAACGCTCCAGCATGCTGGCGCTGCCGGCGGCGCAGGCGTCTTTCAGAATACGCTTGTAGTTCTCCGGCAACTCGTTGAACTTCTGCAGGTTCACGAAAGCATGAACGGCTGGGCCACCTTCCCACCATGCGGGGTAGTAGTAATATTTCGCAACCTTGTAGAAGCCGAGCTTCTGGTCGTCATAGGGACCGACGAATTCGGTTGCATCGATGGTGCCCTTTTCCAGAGCGGCGTAAACATCGCCGCCGGCGATCTGCTGCGGTGTCACGCCAACCTTCTGCATCACCTGGCCGGTTAGGCCGGCAATGCGCATTTTCAAGCCCTTCAGGTCATCGATGGTGTTGATTTCCTTGCGGAACCAGCCGCCCATCTGGGCGCCGGTATTGCCGAGCAGGATCGAGTAGATATTGTGCTGGGCAAGAAACTCATTGAGCAACTCGTTGCCGCCCGCCTGATTGAACCATGCATTCGTCTGGCGTGCATTGAGACCGAAGGGAACCGAGGTCCCGAGCGCGAAGGTCGGGTCCTTGCCAACATAGTAGTATGAGCAGGTATGCGCCATTTCGACGGTTCCGGCCGTCACCGCATCCGCTGCCTGCAGCGCCGGCACGATTTCGCCACCGGCGAAATGCTGGATGACGAAGTTGCCGCCGGATGCTTCCTTGACATGATCGGCGACGATCTGCCCGGCACCGAATAGAATGTCGAGGCCCTTGGTGAATGACGACGTCATGCGCCAGGTGATTTTGGGGTTTTCCTGCGCAATGGCCGGAGCGGCCAGCACGGTTGCGGTAACACCGGCACCAACAGCGCCCGCCTTGCGAATAAATGATCTGCGATCCATGTCGATAAGCCCTGATATGTCTGCATATTACAGGCGAACCGTACGGTACGCCTCCCAGTGGCTACTAAACATTTATCCTCGCGGCCATCAAGGGGAATATTTGAACTTGCCGGGCCTGCTATCATCGCCCGGATGGGGCTAAGGATGCATGCGTTTTAACGCCGGATCATCCATTGCAGGATTATAAAACAGCGAAAGCGTCAGGCTTTTTGCGATGCGTTCCGCAGTTTCCATGAACCAGCTATGGGCTTGTGGGCTCGGCGCGATATCGTCAAGGGTGGCCGAAAAAAGCGCCAGCCATTGCGGGAACAGTTCCGCCGACATGCCTTTTACGCCAAGATGCGCCTGCACCGGCTTGCCGCCGTAGCCGCCATTCTTGAAGGCGACGGCGGCCCAGAACTGTTTCATCCTGGCCATATGCTCCGGCCAGCGCCCGGAAAGCCGCGCATTGAAGACAGGGCCCAGCGTGGGATGTTCCAGAACGCGGCCGTAAAATGTCTCGACCAGCAGGTCGACGAAACCGGCGTCGATGCCGATAGCCGCCATGGCCTTTTCCGCCCTGTTCTGAATTTCCGCGTTGTGGGCGGCCTTTGCCGCGATCTGGTCCTGCATTGTGCTTCCTTTTGCGGCAGAACCTACGTGGCTCTTCGACACTCCGCAATGCGACCCTTTGGCATATTAGAATAATTCTAAAAGGCTTGATTGTGACGTGATCAGGATGTATTTAGAATTATTCTAAAGAGGTTCCAGCCATGTTCCGCAGTCTTTTTTCCCTGTCCAAACGCCCGTTCTCCTCGCTTGGCGAACAGGAAATCCTCGCACTTGCCATCTCGTCCGAAGAAGACGATTCCCGCATCTACCGCTCCTATGCCGATCATCTGCGCGCGCAATATCCGCAATCCGCAAAAATCTTCGATGATATGGCCGAGGTGGAGCAGCAGCATCGAAACGTGCTGATCGACATGCACCGCAGGCGATTTGGGGAAACGATCCCCCTGATCCGCCGTGAGCATGTGCGTGGCTTTTACGAGCGCACGCCGGATTGGCTGGTGAAGAACCTGTCGCTCGACAAAATTCGTGCGCAGGCGGAATTGATGGAGGCCCAGGCGATCCGTTTTTACGACGAGGCTGTCAAGCGAACCAGCGATGCCTCGACCCGCAAGCTGCTCGGCGATCTGGCCGAGGCTGAGCGTGGTCACGAAGACATCGCGCAGATGCTGGAAGAGAAACATCTCGACGAAAACGGCAAGACAGAAGAGGCGGAAACCGCAAAGCGGCAATTTCTTCTGACCTTCGTGCAGCCGGGTCTTGCGGGACTGATGGATGGTTCCGTATCGACGCTGGCGCCGATCTTCGCAGCCGCCTTCGCCACGCAGGATACGTGGCAAACCTTCCTGATCGGCCTTTCGGCCTCCGTTGGCGCGGGTATTTCCATGGGCTTCACCGAGGCGGCCCATGATGATGGCAAGCTTTCCGGTCGTGGCTCTCCGGTAAAGCGCGGTCTCGCCTCAGGCATCATGACGGCCGTTGGTGGCCTTGGCCATGCGCTGCCCTATCTCATTCCGCATTTCTGGACAGCAACGGCCATCGCCGCGGTCGTCGTCTTCGTGGAACTCTGGGCCATCGCCTTTATTCAGAACCGCTTCATGGAAACGCCGTTCCTGCGGGCAGTGTTTCAGGTAGTGCTCGGCGGTTCGCTGGTGCTGGCCGCGGGTATCATCATCGGCAACGCCTAGTGAATAAAAAAGCCCGCAGCGTTTGCTGCGGGCTTTCTGCATTGAGCCTATAATATCTGTCGATCAGCGCAATGCGCCGACCAGAACGTCGCGGCCATCCTCGATGGAAACCCAACGGCCCGAATTGAAGGACGCCTGCCGCTTCAGATAAGTGTAGTTGGTGTCGGTCCAGAGCTTCACGTCGTCGGTGAGATTGTCGAGAATATAATCGCCATCGGTGGTGCGGAGCGTCAGCACGGCGTGGCCCTCGCCATCAGGCTTGCGCACGACAGTGATCAGCAGGTCAGCAACGGAAAACCCACGCTCGATCAGCTTCTTGCGCTTCAGCAGCACGAAGTCCTCACAATCGCCAGCGGTCGTGGGATATTCCCAGACTTCTTCCTTGCCGTAGATTTCCATGTCGGTCATGGCGACGATCGAGGTGTTGACGGATGTGTTGATCTCGCGAACTACACCCCAGCCATACTCGGTGACGCGTGGTGGCGGCGTCAGCTTGCTTCGAATGTTGCACTCGCTCGCGTATTTCTGGCAGAACTCATAATGGCCGATCGGCTGGGATGTGATCCCGCCCGTCACCATGGAAGGGCTTCCCTTGGTTTCCGCCACGGCGGAGGCAGCAGTCAATAGCCCGGCGGCAACTGCAAACAGCAGCGCACGCGCCAGCGGTGCGTTCATCATGAAACCCGTCCCTTAATTCTTAATGAAAAGTTAAGAGGGTTGGGGGGCAGGAGTCAATCACTAGCCATCGGCGGCGCGCAAGACTCGTTAAATATGGTTAAGATCGTTGCGCAAATGCCTATGTTGCAAGGGCTTTGACGGCAGCCAGCATCCTGTCGATATCCTGCGGCCGGGACAGCCGGTGGTCGCCATCGCGGATCAGCGTCAAGACGACGTCGTCAGCAGGAAGATGTTCGAGGAGCTTCAGCGCATGCTGATAGGGAACATCGGGATCGCGCATTCCCTGCAGGATGTGAACCGGGCAGCCCGTGGTAATGATGCCGGTGAGGACGCGGTTCTGCTGCCCGTCTTCCATCAGCGCGCGTGTAAAGATGTTCGGCTCGGGGCTGTATTCCGAATGTTCCTCGAAATACCCCTTGTCTTCAAGCGACCGTTTTTCCGCATCCGTGAGGCTCGGCTCTATCAGGTCCGCCGTGAAATCGGGGGCTGGCGCAATGAGGACCAGACCAGCGACGGACGGCGTGCCGCCAGCCTTGCGCAGTTCCTCGACCATGCGCAGCGCAATCCATCCACCCATCGACGAACCGATAAGGACGACGCGCGAGGGCGCCTTTTGGCGCACGACGGCAAGCGCCTCTTCCAGCCATCTTGAAATCGTGCCTTTTTGGAAGTCACCGCCGGAAGCGCCGTGCCCGGAATAATCGAGCCGCAGGCAGGCAATGCCGTTTTCCGCTGCAAAGCGGTCGAGTTCCACCGCCTTGGTTCCCGTCATGTCGGAACGGTAACCGCCGAGCCAGACAAGCGTGGGTGCATCTTCTCGTGAAGTTGCCGGGCGGTGAAGGACGGCGATGTCGCGGGCGTCGTCGCCCATGCCTACACGCAGGAATTCAGCGGCTTGTTCAGTCATGTATATGCAATTCTCCTGAATTTCGCGCAACAAAGGCGGCGTATTTGCAAAAACCGTGACAACAGGTGATCTTTTCGGGCAGATATGCTATTGACTTCGCCACGGCAATAACGACATTTCCGCCGCTTGTACCAAACAAGCTGTTTTTTGCCGATGTGATCCAGAAACAGATCAGGAGAATACGACCATTCGCAGACCTTTCAAAGCCGATGCCCCCGTCAAGGAGGGCCCGCGCTCCAACCGGGAAATCCGGGTTCCCAGAGTTCAGCTTATTGATGAAGAGGGCCAGAACCTCGGTAGCATGCCGACGGACCAGGCTTTGAAAATGGCGGAGGATGCCGGTCTCGATCTCGTTGAGATTTCGCCGAACGCTGAACCGCCGGTATGCAAGATCCTCGATCTCGGCAAGCTTAAATACTCGACCCAGAAAAAAGCCGCTGAAGCGCGCAAGAAACAGAAGATCGTCGAGGTCAAGGAAATCAAGATGCGCCCCAACATCGACACGCATGACTATGACGTGAAGATGAAGGCGATGAACCGTTTCTTTGACGAAGGTGACAAGGTGAAGGTGACGCTGAAGTTCCGCGGCCGCGAAATGGCCCACCAGGAACTCGGCATGAAGCTTCTCCTGCAGGTGAAGGAAGATACCCAGGCGATTGCCAAGGTTGAAGCCGAGCCGAAGCTGGAAGGCCGTCAGATGATGATGGTTCTCGCGCCGAAATAACTCTTTCGCGCACGCCGCCCGGGCGGCATGAAGCACCACCGCAAGGGGAAGTTCGTATTCCCCGTTGCGCTTTTAACCGACTGCGGTTATAAGCGCGCGTCCGAACGGTCCGGCAGGGCATGCCGAGGCCGTTCCTGAATAGCTTGAAATAGGCCTCGTCTGCCTGTTTCGATACAAAAACACGGAGTAGCAAAATGCCCAAGATGAAGACGAAGTCCGCTGCAAAAAAGCGGTTCAAGATCACCGCCACCGGCAAGGTTGTTGCAGCCGCCGCCGGTAAGCGCCACGGCATGATCAAGCGTACCAACAAGTTCATTCGCGACGCGCGTGGAACCATGGTTCTCGCCGAAGCTGACGGCAAAAAAGTCGTCAAGAACTACCTGCCGAACGGTCTCTGAGACTTTTCCGCACTTTTGGACACTTTAAGGAGATCATGACATGGCACGCGTAAAACGTGGCGTAACTTCCCGCGCCAAGCACACCAAGACACTCAAGGCAGCCAAGGGCTTCTACGGCCGCCGCAAGAACACCATCCGCGCAGCTAAGGCTGCCGTGGATCGTTCCAAGCAGTACGCTTACCGCGACCGCAAGGTCAACAAGCGCAACTTCCGCGCTCTGTGGATCCAGCGTATCAACGCTGCTGTTCGCGAATTCGGCCTGACCTACGGCCGCTTCATCGACGGCCTGAACAAGGCTGGCATCGAAGTTGACCGCAAGGTTCTGTCCGACATGGCTATCCATGAGCCGGCAGCATTCGGCGTGCTCGTCGAGACCGCGAAGAAGGCTCTTGAGTACCTCAAGGAAGCTGGTACGACCAACGAGTTTGAAACCGCTGTAAAGTAATTACGGCGCGGACAATCTGTTGTTCATTTGAAACCCGCGCCGGTCCTCCGGCGCGGGTTTTTCGTTTTCAGTTTCTGATACAGCTCTATCGGCGTTTTTTAATTTAGAAATTTAGAAGAGTTGGAGTATTCACGCCGTTTGAAGCGAAATCCTTGGTGGACGGAAATGCTGGTCAATAAAATTCAGGTTGTGGAAGCAGAAGGCTTTCGCGTTCATCTCGACGATGACGACATCGCAACTCTGATGCGCGTCCTCCTGAAAAGTGACCGGCGCATTCAAAAGGTCGAGCTCTCGCAATTGACGGTGTGGATCAAACGGCAGGGCACGGAACGTGTGACCTGGTGGATGAAAATGCAGAAGCTGCTGTCAAAACTTCTGCCTTATGCTTTTCTTCGCCCTTCTGAACCGCTGGACGGCGCCGGCCTCATGCAGCGAGAGCTGGAAACGTTGCAGCAGTTCCAGCAAGGCGGTTTCCCGGTTCCGCCGCTGATCTACTCGTCGCGCACAGCAATGGTGCTGGGAGATGTCGGTCCGACGCTCATGGAGCGGATGGGTGCGCTAAAGGCGTCCGATCCGGTGCAACATGACGCCTTGCTTGTGAAATCCGCAGAAGCGCTTGGCGAGTTGCATGCGGCGGGTCTCTGCCACGGCCGCCCGCATGTGCGTGACTTCTTTTTAAAAGACGACCGTATCGGTTTCATGGATTTCGAGGAGCGCCCGCAGGAGGTCATGCCGCTGGAGACGGCGCAGGCTCGCGATATCTGGCTGCTGTTTTTGCAGGTCGCGACCCGCGCCTGCGATGCGCCTAAAACCTGCGACGCCGCCTTTGCCCGCTGGCGTGAAAACGCCCCGCCGCGGGCGCTTGAAGAATTGTGCCGTCTGATCGGCATTCTGGGGCGATTTTTACCGCTTGCCCGGTTGATCGGGCGCGTGCGGATGGGTAGTGATCTGCGACGCTTTATCATGGCGACCGACTATCTGATGAATGCTGTGAACCCCGAAGCCGCTGTTAAAAATACCGGCAAGGCAGGAAAAGATGACTGAACTTGATACCTTGAAATCGCAACTGATGTCGGAGATCGCCGCCGCCGCCGATGAGCCGGCCATCGAAGCCGTGCGCGTCTCCGCGCTTGGCAAGAAGGGCTCGGTTTCGGAGCTTCTGAAGACGCTGGGGTCGATGACGCCGGAAGAGCGCCAGACCCGGGGCGCTGCCATCAACCAGCTCAAGACTGAAATCACCGACCTGATCGGTGAACGCAAGAGTGGCCTGAAAGATGCCGCGATTGCCGCCCGCCTGAAGGCGGAAACGCTTGATGTCAGCCTGCCGGTCCGCCAGTCTCCGACCGAGCGCGGCCGCATTCATCCGATCAGCCAGATCGTCGATGAAATCACCGCGATCTTTGCAGATATGGGCTTCTCGATCGCCGAAGGTCCGGATATCGAAACGGACTATTACAACTTCACGGCGCTGAATTTCCCCGAAGGCCATCCGGCCCGCGAAATGCATGACACCTTCTTCTTCCAGCCGGATGAAAACGGCGAGCGCAAGGTGCTGCGCACGCACACCTCGCCGGTGCAGATCCGCACCATGGAAAGCCAGAAGCCGCCGATCCGCATCGTCATTCCGGGCAAGACCTATCGTCAGGATTCCGATGCCACCCATTCGCCGATGTTCCATCAGGTCGAAGGTCTGGTGATCGACAAGAAGGCGCATGTTGGCAATCTGCGCTGGGTACTTGAAGAGTTCTGCAAGACCTTCTTTGAGGTGGATAGCGTTGTCATGCGCTTCCGCCCGTCGTTCTTCCCCTTCACGGAGCCGAGCTTCGAGGTGGATATTCAGTGCGACCGCTCCGGCCCGATCGTCAAGTTCGGCGAAGGCAACGACTGGATGGAAATCCTTGGCTGCGGCATGGTGCACCCGAATGTGCTGCGCGCCGGCGGTCTGGACCCGGATGAATATCAGGGCTTTGCCTGGGGCATGGGCCTCGACCGCATCGCCATGCTGAAATACGGCATGCCGGACCTGCGTGATTTCTTCAACGCCGATGTCCGCTGGATGAACCACTACGGCTTCCGCCCGCTCGACATGCCGACGCTGTTCGGCGGTTTGAGCGTTTAATCCGGTTAGCCAAGGAGCAAAGACATGAAATTCACTCTTTCCTGGCTGAAAGAGCATCTCGAAACGGATGCGACGCTGGACGAGATTTGCGAACGGTTGACGGCGATCGGGCTTGAGGTCGAGGACGTCGACGACAAGGCGGCCTATAAGCCTTTCGTCATTGCCAAGGTCGTCTCCGCCGAAAAACATCCCGAGGCCGACCGCCTCAAGGTGTTGATGGTGGATGCCGGTGACGGCAAGCCGGTACAGATCGTCTGCGGCGCGCCGAATGCGCGCGCCGGCCTTGTCGGTGCGCTGGCGCGTCCTGGCGTTTACGTGCCGGGCATCGATGTCACGCTTGCCGTCGGCAAGATACGCGGTGTCGAAAGCCACGGCATGATGTGCTCCGAAAAAGAGCTGAACATTTCCGACGATCACGACGGCATCATCGATCTGCCGGAAGACGCGCCGGTCGGCACTTCTTTCGCGACCTATGCCGGACTTGACGATCCGGTCATCGAGATCAATCTGACGCCAAACCGCCCGGATTGCACCTCGATCTATGGAATCGCGCGCGATCTCGCCGCTTCCGGTCTCGGCAAGCTCAAGACCAAGCCAGCGCCGTCCTTCAAGGTCGAAGGCTCAACCCCGGTCGACGTGAAGCTGGAGCTGGATGACGCGGCGCTCTGCCCCGGCTTTTCGCTGCGCATCGTGCGCGGTGTGAAGAACGGCCCGAGCCCGAAGTGGATGCAGCAGCGTCTGATGGCAATCGGCCTGCGTCCCATCAATGCGCTCGTGGACATCACCAACTACATGACCTTCGATCAGGGCCGGCCGATGCACGTCTTCGATGCCGCCAAGGTCAAGGGCGACCTGACGGTCCGCCGTGCGAAAGAGGGTGAGACGATCCTCGCGCTTGATCAGCGCGAATACAAGCTCGGCCCGAACAATGTCGTCATCGCCGACGAAAAGGGCCTCGAGTCCATCGGCGGCGTCATGGGCGGTGAACACTCCGGCTGTGATGAAAACACCGTTGACGTGTTGATCGAGTCCGCTCTCTGGGATCCGATCAACATCGCCAAGACCGGCCGTTCGCTCGGCATCATCACCGATGCCCGTTATCGCTTCGAGCGCGGCGTCGATCCGGAATATATGGTTCCGGGTCTGGAACGCACCACCGAACTGGTTCTGGAACTCTGCGGCGGCGTTGCCGGCGAAGCCAAGGTCGTCGGTTACAAGGGGCATCAGCCCAAGGTCGTTGATTTTCCGCTCTCGGAAGTGAAGCGTCTGACCGGCCTAGAAGTTTCGGCGGAAGAAAGCCTGGCCATTCTCAAGGGTCTCGGTTTCGGCATCGAGGGAACGGGCGAGCGTGTTTCCGTCACCGTGCCGTCCTGGCGCCCGGATGTCGACGGCAAGGCCGATCTGGTGGAAGAGGTCATGCGCATTCATGGCGTCGACAACATCAAGCCGGAACCGCTGGAGAGCTTCGGTGCCGTCAACGGCCGCATCTTGACGACGCTGCAGGTGCGCACCCGCACCGCGCGCCGTGCGCTTGCCAGCCGTGGCATGCTGGAGGCCGTCACGTGGTCCTTCATCCCGGAAGCTCACGCGAAGCTTTTCGGTGGCGGTTCGCCCGCTCTGAAACTGGCCAACCCCATCGCGGCCGATATGTCGGATATGCGTCCTTCGCTTCTGCCGGGCCTTCTGACCGCAGCACAGCGCAATGCCGACAAGGGCCACGGCGATGTGGCAATCTTCGAGGTCTCCGGCACCTATGAGGGTGACACGCCGGACACCCAGCGCCGTGTTGCCGGCGGTGTACGCCGTGGCACGGCCTCGCTCGCAGGCAGCGGCCGCATGTGGTCCAATGCCACAAAGGGCGGCGGCAAGCCGGTGGATGTCTATGACGCCAAGGCCGATGCGCTTTCGGTGCTCGAAGCCTGTGGCCTGCCGATGGCCAATGTGCAGATCGAGGCCGGCGCTCCCGGCTGGTATCACCCTGGCCGCTCCGGCACCATCAAGATGGGTCCGAAGGTCGTGCTCGGCTATTTCGGTGAATTCCACCCGAAGACTCTCTCAGAGCTGGATGTTTCCGGTGTCTATAGCGGTTTCGAGATCTATCTCGACGCCATGCCGGAGCCAAAGAAGAAGGCGACCCGCACAAAGCCGGCCCTTGAGCTTTCGCCCTTCCAGGCGGTCAAGCGCGACTTCGCCTTCGTGGTCGACAAGTCGGTCGAGGCAGGGGCCATCATCAAGGCTGCAACAAGCGCTGATCGCAAGCTGATCACCGGCGTCAATGTCTTTGACGTCTTCGAAGGTGCATCGCTTGGCGAAAGCCGCAAGTCCATCGCCATTGAAGTTCAGATCCAGCCGGTCGACAAGACGCTGACGGACGAGGATTTCGAGGCGCTGACCGCAAAGATCGTCGGTAATGTCGAGAAATCGACGGGCGGCGTGCTGAGAGCGTAAAGCTCTGTTTCCATGAATTGAAAAAGCCGAGGCAGTCGCCTCGGCTTTTTTGTTTTTAGCGGTTCGCCATCTGGGACATACGCTCGGGATATCGTTGGCCGGCAACCTTTGCTGGAGAAAGCAACGCGCCAAGGCTGGCGACTTCTTCTGCCGTCAGCGATATATTCGCTGCCGCCACGTTTGTCTCAAGATTGGCGATTTTCGTCGTACCGGGGATCGGAACGATAAAGTCACCCTGCGCCAGAACCCAGGCCAGCGCCAGTTGCCCGGCGGCAACACCCTTTTCGGCAGCCATATCTTCCAGAAGCTTGATGAGCGCCAGATTGGCATCGAAGTTCTCACTTTGGAAGCGCGGCAGGCCGCGGCGGAAATCGTCGGATGCAAGTCCGTCGAGCGATTTCAGCGCGCCCGTCAGGGCACCACGCCCGAGCGGGCTGAAGGGGACGAAACCGATACCGAGTTCCCGGCAGGTTTCCAGCACGCCGTTTTCCTCCACGTCGCGGGTCCACAACGAATATTCGCTCTGTATGGCAGCGATCGGGTGAGTGGAATGCGCCTTGCGAAGTGTTTCGGCACTCGCTTCCGAAAGGCCTAGATGTTTCACCTTGCCCTGCCGGACCAGTTCCGCCATGGCGCCGACCGTATCTTCGATTGGAACATCCGGATCGACGCGATGCTGATAGAACAAGTCGATGGTGTCGACGCCTAGGCGTTTGAGAGAGGCTTCGGCGACGGCGCGCACATTTTCCGGGCGGCTGTCGGTGCCCACCATCATCTGGCCTGCGGGTTTGCTGGCGTCGATTTTGAAACCGAACTTTGTAGCTATGACCACCTTGTCGCGATAGGGCTTCAAACCCTTGCCGACGAGGATTTCGTTGTTGTAGGGCCCATAGACCTCTGCCGTGTCAAAAAAAGTGACACCGAGTTCGACGGCGCGGTGCAGCGTCGCTATTGCACTATTTTCGTCGCCGGTCGGGCTATAGGCATGGGTCATGCCCATGCAGCCGAGGCCAAGCGCCGAAACGGAAAGGTTGTTTCCGAGAGTTCTTTTTTTCATCTGTTCGTCCTTCCATGAGGAGCCGCCCGTTGTCAGGGGCGTGGTGAGAAGATAGCGCCCTAAGACGGCAAAAATAATCGCTGCAAATCGTTGCGGGTTGTTCTATTATTTAGAACAATGAACCGTGTGCAACTCTCTCAACTCGCTGTCCTCGCTGCCGTTGCCGAAGGCCGCAGCTTTCGTAAAGCTGCCGCCGAACTTGCCATTGCGCCTTCCGCCGTCAGCCATGCAGTATCGTCGCTCGAAGCGAGCCTTGGCCTGCGCCTGCTGCATCGTACCACCCGCAGCGTTTCGCCGACAGAGGAGGGCAGGCGGCTTCTCGAGACGCTTGGGCCGGCCCTTGCTGAAATCGATGCCGTCATCGATACGCTTGCCGAGCATGGCGGAAGGCCGGCCGGACCGTTGCGGATAACCCTGCCAAGACTTGCGGCGGAGGACCTGATCATGCCCCGGCTTGGCGAGTTCCTGCGGCTATATCCAGATATCTCGCTGGAGATTTCGACCGATGACCGCTTCGAGGATATTGTCGCGAAAGGTTTCGATGCCGGCCTGCGGCTCGGCGAGAATCTTGAAGCGGATATGATTGCCGTGAAGGCGAGCGGCCCATGGCGTGGCGCGATTGTCGGCGCGCCCACCTATTTCGAAGAAAATCCCCCGCCCCGTGAGCCGAGGGATTTGATGCGGCATCGCTGTATTCTCCGTCGCTTCTCCAGCGGTCTGCTATACCGCTGGGAGCTGGAAAAGGACGGCAGACCTTTGGTGGTCGATGTGCAGGGGCCGCTCGTCCTGTCGGACCAGAGCCTTATTCGCCGGGCGGCGATTGACGGTGCGGGTCTGGCTTTCGTTTTCGAACAGCGCGTAGAAGACGACATCAAGGAAGGCAGGCTGGTCCGGGTGCTGGAGGACTGGTGCGCGCCCTTTGATGGTTTTTATATCTATTACCCCTCGCGCCGGCAGATGCGCCCGGCGCTAAGGGCTTTCGTGGATTTCTTCCGCTTCAGAGGGTGATCAGAACTTGATGCGATAGCGGATATGGCCGTCGCTTTTGACGTAGCTGTCGTAAAGCTTCTGAGCACGGTGATTGTGCTCGTCCGTGTTCCAGTAAAGCCGGGACCAGCCCTTTTCCTTGCATATGGCAATGAGGTCATCCATCAGCGCCCGGCCTGTTCCCTTGCCACGGATCGCGCCGTCAACGAACAGGTCTTCCAGATAGCAGTCGGGCGTTTTCACCCAGGTGGAATCATGGAAGTGATGGATGGCGAAACCGGCCATCCTGTCGCCCAGAAGAGCCACGCGCATGGAAACGCGTGATGCCGGATCGAGGATACGCGCCCATGTATGGTCCGTAACTTCCTCGGCAAGGTGTACGTTATAGAAGGCGAGATAGTCGTTCCACAGGCGCAGCCATTCTGCCCGGTCTTCCGGCTCCGCGTCGCGAATTACAAGATCCATGTCACGCGCCCGCCTTGTCGAGCAGCGTCATCATCTCATCCGTCAGCTTGAGATTGACGGCGCGTTTGAAGCTTTCGAGTTGCGACAGGCTGGTGGCGCTGGCAATCGGTGCCGTCACGGCCTTCTTCCGCAATAGCCACGCCAGCGCGATATCGGCAAGCTTGGCTCCGGTTTCCACGGCAACCGCATCCATGGCGCCCAGAACGGCAAGGCCGCGGGCGTTGACATATTCACCCACCCGGTAGCTGCGGGCGACGCCTTCGGTATCCGCCTTGGCGCGATATTTCCCGGTGAGGAACCCGGCCGCGAGGCTATAATAATTGATGACACCAATTTCCTGGGCGACGCAAAGATCGGCAAGCGGGCCTTCGAAATCCGCACGGTTGTAGAGATTATATTCCGGCTGCAGCACATCGTAACGGGGCAGATCGTTCTTCGCGGCCGTGTCCAGCGCCTCCTGAAGCTGGCTCGCCGAATAGTTGGAGCAGCCGATGGCGCGTATCTTTCCCTGTTCCTTCAGCTTTGCAAAGGCTGCAAGCGTTTCCTCCAGCGGCACATCCGCGTCCGGCTTATGGGCGAGGTAGAGATCGATATAGTCGGTTTGCAGGCGCTTCAGCGAGGCGTCGACAGCCTCTGCGATCCATTTGGCGCTGAGGCCTGTCTTCTGACCGCGATTGTCGAAACCGACCTTGGTAACGATCACCGCGTCCTCCCGCTTGACGCTCGACTGTTTCAGCCATTTTCCGATGATGGCTTCCGACTCGCCGCCCTCATGCCCGTCCACCCAGGCGGAATAGACGTCTGCCGTGTCGATGGCGTTGAACCCGGCGTCGAAAAATGAATCGAGCAGGGCAAAGGAAGTCTTCTCGTCCGCTGTCCAGCCGAACACGTTGCCGCCGAAGACGATCGGGGCGATGGAGAGGCCGGTGCGGCCAAGGCTTCGTTTTTCCACGGGGAATGCTCCTCTTGCTGTCTTTGGCGGCAAGGTTATCAACTGCTTGCCGGCATAACCATTCAATTCCTTTGATGGCATTCATCAGGCAACGGGCAAAAGCGGGTGAGATCAGGCCTGAAAGCCGCGATAGTGGCTGGGCGGGAGGTGATTGTGCTGTTGCCACACGCGCCGCAAATGCCGGGCGGAGGCAAAGCCCGCCCGCTCGGCAATGGCTTCCATATCCAGACGGCTGTTTGCAAGGATGTCGCGGGCGAGATTGACCCGCATCAGGTTGACGTAGTCGATGACGCTGATGCCGGTATGCTCGCGAAACAGGCGGGACAGGTGCCTCTCGCTGAGTGCGGCAATATCGGCCAGCCGTTCCAAAGACCAGTCCTGAGCCGGCTCAGTCATCACCCGGTCCTGCACCCGGTGAATGGCGGGGTGAATGTGGTTGCGGCCGGTAAGCCAGGGGGAGATTTGCGGATCACTGCCGCTGCGCCTGAGATAAACGACCATATTTTTGGCAATGCGCGCCGCGACCGCAGGCGATGTCAGTCGGGAAACGACATGCAGCATGAGGTCGGTGCCGGTGGAAATACCGGCGCTGGAGAAGCGGTTGCCATCCTCCACGAAAAGACGGTTTTCGGCCACCTGCGACAGCGGTGCGGTGCGGCGCAGCGCTTCGATGCAATCCGCATGTGTCGTACAGCTCCGCCCGTCGAAAAGACCTGCTTCGCCCGCGAGCAGTGCGCCGGAGCAAATGGAAATGACTGTGGTGTCCGCGCGCACTGCGCGGCGCAACCATGCCACCAGCGCCTGCCGCTCCCGTCGCATCTCCGGCGCGTTGTCGATCGGGAGATGCTGCCGGAAATCAGCAGGAAAGCATTGTCCGGCAGGCTCTCGGGCAAGGCCTCCAGCCCGCAAAGCCCAAGGCCGATGGAGGATTGCTGCTGGTCATGTTCCGCGATGTAACGGCAGTCGAAATGGACGTCCCGCTGTTCCGCGTTGGCATAACGGATCACCTCCAGCGGGCCGGCAATATCGAGCAACAGCGCGTGTGGCGGCACAAGCGTATAAAAGGGAATGGTCCGCGTGCCGCCATTGTCCATCAGGCGGCCTTTCGTACCGTTTCGAGAACGTCGCCGACGGTTGCGATGCGCGCAAAGCGACCGGCCAGCACCAGCTCGGTTCGGGTGCGAATATCATCAGGGCTGAACACGGTGCCCGAGGCGTGCGTCATTGGAAAGGTAAGCGTCGCCTCGGTGACGTAATCGACTGTGTAACCGAGGTCCGATGCATGCCGTGTGGTCGTTTCGCAGCACTGTTCGGTGCGGATGCCGGATACGATCAGCCGGTTGATACCCTTTTGCGTCAGCCAGATATCGAGGCCGGTGCCGGCGAAAGCAGAGTGGCGGTTCTTGCGAAAGGTAACGTCAGGGGTAATGCGCACACCTTCCAGCGCGCGAATATAGCCGCTCTCTTCTGCAAATGCCCGGTCGCCATCTACATGAAAGATTTGCACGACGGGAATGCCCGACGCCTTGGCGCCGTCGATCAGTACCTGCTGTTTTTCCAGATAGGCGGGAAGTTCGCTTTCCTGGAAATAGGGGGTGTGCCGAAAGGATTCCTGAACGTCGATGACAAGGAGTGCTGTGTGAGAAGAGGACATTTCATGATTCTCCATTGGGTTCATGCATAGCATAATTCACCTTTGAAAGGCTGGATAAAAGCATGGAAACCGACAAAGGAAGGACGAATCCGGCCATAGCGTTTGCAGTTACGTTTCGTGCGACTTGCCAGGCGTCGCGACAATGGTAAGTTTCCCGGAATTACAGAGTGGGAGAATGAGATGCTGCGCTTCGGAATAATTTCAACGGCGAAAATCGCTCAGGATCACGTCATTCCGGCGATACAGGATGCGCGGAACTGTGTGGTCAGCGCCATCGCCAGCCGCGATCATGCCAAGGCGCGCGCGGTTGCAGATCGTTTTTCCGTCCCGCATGCCTTCGGCTCCTATGAGGAAATGCTTGCGTCCGATGTCATCGATGCCGTCTATATTCCGCTTCCCACCTCGCAACATGTGGAATGGACCATAAAAGCTGCCAATGCCGGCAAACACGTGCTGTGTGAAAAGCCGATCGCACTCAAGGCTGAAGAGATCGACGCCATCATCGCGGCGCGGGACGACAATGGCGTTGTCGTGTCGGAGGCTTTCATGGTCACCTATTCTCCTGTTTGGGCCAAGGTGAAGGAATTGCTGGCATCAGGTGCAATCGGAACGCTGAAGCATGTGCAGGGCGCTTTCAGCTACTTCAACCGCGATCCCGGCAATATGCGCAATATTCCCGAACTGGGGCGGCGGGGCCTTGCCGGATATCGGCGTCTACCCGACCATCGTCACCCGTTTTGCCACGGGTGCCGAGCCGAAGCGCGTACAGGCGAGCGTCGAGCGTGATAAGGAATTCGGCACCGATATCTATTCCAGCGTCAGGGCCGATTTCGGCGGCTTCGAACTGAGCTTTTATCTGGCGACGCAGCTTGCCGCTCGCCAGCTGATGGTTTTCCATGGCACGGACGGGTACATCGAGATCAAGTCTCCCTTCAATGCAAATCGCTGGGGTGCGGAGGAAATCGAGTTGACCAACCAGGGCCATAACCAGTCGCAAGTCTTCCGGTTTCAGGATAGTCGCCAGTACAAGCTGGAGGCGGAGGCCTTCGCCCGCGCGGTGAAAGGTGAGGGCGAGGTCGTCACCCTGGAAAGCTCGAGGAAGAACCAGCTTTTCATCGATGCCATCTACCGTGCGGCGGAAAAGGACGGTTGGGAGACGGTTTAATCCTGATCCGCACGCTGCTTTTGAAGCCGCCTATAGCCGTAAAGCGCCAGCACCAGTGCCGCGAGTGCGGAAAAGGCGAGCGGGACCAGCGGCTGCACCAGTGGATTGCGCCATTGCAGCATGGCGAACAGCCCGACGCCAACCATGCGGGAGATAAGCGTGACGGCGTTCATCAGAAAGCCGTTCAGCTCATTGGGGCCATCGCCATTCGAATGGTTTAGCCTCCAACTCGTCGCAAGCCCTGCCAAAGCGCCCGGAAGACGGGCGGCAAGCGGGTCGATGCCGATATAAAAAATCAGCAGAAAAGAGATGGAAAGGTCTACAGCCAGTCCGTAAACCTCGGTCAGGGCGAAGTGGCGAAGCCGCAAGGCCGTGTGCTTTAAAGCGTCGGCTGGGTGGAGCGCGGACGTTGCAGCACGAGAAGGCCGATGACCACACTCACAACGCCGAAATTATAACCGGCAAGCGCCAGGAGCAGCGACATCAGCGGCACGGCGGTTGCAGAAATCGCCATCGCGACACCATAGGCGCCGATAACCATCAGGCAGATGAAAATGATGCTGAATACCGAACGCAACGCAACTGCGGTTACGCCGAGCAATGTGGCGGTAAGAAAAATCATGAATGCCGCCTCCTCTTTGGTTGCCGGGTCTGGGATAAGACGTAGCGTCCTCTTCCCTAACGAACCCTTGTTTTCTCCTCCCTCACCCATTTTCCTAACTCGTTAGTTGAGGATATGGTTTCACCGCCGTTAAAATAGACCCGGCCAGTACCGGCATTTCCGAATCGACGGGTTTTGGTTACAAACGGGCATGAGCGATATTTTCTCCAATGCCGCATTGAGCAATCTTGCCGAGTTCTCGGTTTCCGAACTGTCGGGTTCCATCAAGCGAACGGTGGAGACGGCTTTCGATCAGGTGAGGGTGCGCGGCGAGATTTCCGGCTACCGGGGTCCGCATTCTTCGGGTCACGCCTATTTCTCCCTGAAGGACGATCGCGCCCGCATCGATGCGGTTATCTGGAAGGGTACTTTCTCGCGGCTGAAGTTCCGCCCGGAAGAGGGCATGGAGGTCATCGCCACCGGCAAGGTCACCACCTTTCCCGGCTCCTCGAAATATCAGATCGTCATAGAAAGCCTGGAGCCGGCCGGCGCGGGCGCGCTGATGGCTTTGCTGGAGGACCGCCGCCGGCGTCTGGCGGCGGAGGGGCTGTTCGATGCGGAACGCAAACGCCGCCTGCCGTTCATGCCGCGTGTCATCGGTGTTGTCACATCGCCCACGGGCGCAGTCATTCGCGATATTCTCCACCGCATTTCGGATCGCTTTCCGGTCCATGTCGTCGTCTGGCCGGTCAAGGTGCAGGGGGAAGGCTCGGGTGAGGAAGTGGCGAACGCCATTCGCGGTTTCAATGCGCTTCAGCCCGGCGGTGAGATTGCACGCCCCGACGTGCTGATCGTCGCCCGTGGTGGCGGCAGTCTGGAAGATCTCTGGAGCTTCAACGACGAAATCGTCGTGCGCGCCGCTGCCGAGAGCGAAATCCCGCTGATTTCCGCTGTGGGGCATGAGACGGATACGACCCTGATCGACTACGCCGCCGACGTGCGCGCACCGACACCGACGGGTGCCGCCGAAATGGCCGTGCCGGTGCGTGCGGAACTGGAGGCGCAGCTCTCCGGCCTTGCGGCGCGCCTTTCCGGCTCCGTATCACGCCAAATGGACAATCGCCGACAGGGCGTGCGTGCTCTGGTGCGTGCGCTGCCATCGCTTGACCAGCTTCTGGCTCTGCCGCGCCGTCGTTTCGACGAAGCCGCAAGCGGTTTGGGTCGCGGGCTTGAAATGACGACGCTGAACAAGCGCCGCGCGTTCGAACGCTCTGCTTCGGGTCTGAGGCCGGAAATCCTGCTGAATGGCCTGCGGCAGCATCGCCAGCGTGTTACGGAACGCATGCAGAGGGCCGAGGCGCTTGTGGAGCGCCGCCTGTTGCAGGCGCAGTCGAGAATTTCCTCGACCGATTCCGCGCTGCGTTCGCTGCCCGCCCGCTTGCTCGGCCAGTTGGAGCGGCAGAAGGAACGGGTCGTCACCGCAACGCGACGAGCCGATACCGCCGTGCTTCACCGCATGGCGCAGAACCGCTCGGGCCTTGCTGCCCATGACCGCATCCTGCAGTCGCTGTCCTACAAGAATGTGTTGAACCGCGGTTATACTGTCATCCGCGACGAGGAGAACCGGCCCCTGACCCGGGCTGCTGCCATCGCGTCCGGCGCTGTGGTGTCGATGGAGTTTGCCGACGGTCGCGTCGCCGCCCTGACGACAGGCGAGGCTACTCCATCATCTGACGTTCCCACGCCTGCCGCTCCCAAAAAGAAGCCGGTGAAACCGGCCTCTTCGGACCCGGGAAATCAGGGCAGTCTGTTCTGATCAGATCGACGCCGCATCTGAAAAACGACGGCTGACGGTGAAGGTCTTTTCAATATCGGGATGCAGCTCCATGCCAAGGCCGGCACCCGGCGGCACGGTGATCATGCCGTTTTTAACTTCCGGCAATGCGGTGACGAGATCGCGGTACCAGGTCTTGTAGAAGGCGCGCACGCTTTCCTGAACCAGCGCGTTCGGTGCGTTGAGCGACAGATGCGTGGAGGCGCAGAGTACCACCGGGCCGGTGCAATCATGCGGCGCAACCGGCAGATGCCAGGCTTCGGCCATGGAAGCGATCTTGCGCGCTTCGGAAAGTCCACCACACCAGCTGATGTCAAGCATCACCACACCGGCAGCGCCAGTTTCCAGAAGATCTCGGAAAGCCCAGCGCGAGCCGAGCGTCTCCGATGCGGAAATCGGCGCGGGTGAAACGGCGGCATAACGCGTCAGGCTGGAAAGGCTGTCCATCTTGATCGGATCTTCGTGCCAGAAGGTCTGGTAAGGGGTGAGCGCCTTGGCGATCTGCATGGCGGGCAGAAGTTGCCACATGGAGTGAAACTCCACCATGATATCCATCTTGTCGCCGACTGCCTTGCGAATTTTCTCGAACGGCTCGAGCGCGCTTTTCAGGTCAGGCATCGAGATATATTGGCCGCGCGTCTTTTCCGCCGCCGCATCGAAAGGCCAGATCTTCATGGCCGTGATGCCGTCTTCCAGCAGCGAATGGGCAAGCTCGTCCGCCCGGTGCAGGAAGCCGTTCAGATCGTCATAATCCTTGCCGCCGGACAGGCCGTAATTGGCCGTCTGCTGGCCGGTCGCCTTCTTGATATATTCCGTGCCCGCGCAGGTATTGTAGGTGCGGATTTCCCTGCGGCTGAAGCCGCCAAGCAATTGCGCAATAGGCTGGTTGGTGGCCTTGCCGAAAATATCCCAAAGCGCGATATCGAAGGCCGAATTGCCGCGTACTTCCGCACCCGATGAACGGAAGCCGAGATAACCGACGAGGTCCTGTGCCAGAAGGTCGATCTGCAGCGGATCGCGGCCGATCACGCGGGGTGCGATATATTCGTGCACATAGGTTTCAACCGTCTCGGCGCCGTAGAAGGTTTCACCAAGTCCGGTAATGCCCTCATCCGTGTGGACCAGAACCCAGAGCAGGTTTGCCCGTTCCGCCACGCGGACGGTTTCGAGTTTCGTAATTTTCATGAAGTGTCTCCTCCAGAGGCAGGCAGTTTTCGGTCTGGAACTGCGTTTGAAAAATCAGGCGATGCCGGCGGCCAGAAGCGCATGCACGCTTTCATCGAAATGCCGCGCCATAAGCGTTGAGGCCGTTTGCGGGTCGCCCGCGGCAATGGCCTGTCCGATGGCGATATGAAGTTCAGTCGCGGCATGACGCTGCGCGTCGGATTTGCGGCTCTTCCAGCCGATCGGCCATGTCTGGCGCGTCACATTCTGAAAGGCGCCGAGAATGAGTTCGAAAACCGGGTTCTTGGAGGCTCTGGCAACGGCAAGGTGAAAGGCAAGGTCGTGTTCCATGACCCTGTCACTATTACCGAAGTCCCGCTCCATATTGTTGGCGTGGTCGAGAATGGTGAGCGCCTCCGCATCCGTTCGCCGCAGCGCCGCCAATGTCACGGTTCTGACTTCGATGGTGCGGCGCACGTCGTAAATCTGCTGGATGTTGATCTGCTCGGTGTGAATGCCATGTTCGAACATCAGCGACATCGCGCCATGATCCAGCGTCGCCACCGTGGCGCGCTTGCCGACGCTGACATCGATCAGCCGCATGGCCGACAAGGACCTGAAAGCCTCGCGAACCACGGTGCGCGAGACACCGAGCTGCTGCGAGAGCGAAAGCTCGCTGGGCAGCTTCGCTCCGGGGGCAAGTTCGTTTTCGCGAATGTGGCGCGTGATTGCGCCAATAGCGCTGCTGACGAGATCGGTTTCCTGCAAAATGGGCTTATACAATCGCTCCTCCAACCTGTAGGACAGGTTAACGGAAAATTGCTTATAGGATTTTTATCGCCGAAACAAGCGCCATAACCTCCGCGATTGCTGGTTCCTGTCCGCTTTTTAGGGAACTAAGCTTCAAACCCCTGTAGAAACCGCTTCACAAGCTTGTTCAACGCCGTGCGCTCTTCTTCGCTGAGCTGTGCGACCAGCCGTTGCTGGTTCTCGACATGGGCGCTAACCGCGTCCTCGACGATGGCAAATCCCCGCTCCGTCAATGATATCAATACGCTGCGCCGATCCTGCGGGTTGTGGACGCGCTCCACCAGACCCGCTTTTTCCAGCTGGTCGATCCGGTTGGTCATTGTGCCGGAGCTTACCATTGTCATGGCCAGCAGATCACCGGGCGAAAGCCGGTAAGGCGCGCCCGCGCGCCGTAATGTCGCCAGCACATCAAAAGCGGAAGAGGAGAGGCCGTGTTTCAGCAGCACCGCCTCCACCTCGCGACCGAGATGCGTGGTTAGCCGTTTCAAGCGCCCAAGCAGCCCCATTGGCTCGACATCGAGATCGGGCCTCTCCTTGTGCCATTGCGCCAGAATGTGATCGACGTGATCAATCGGTTCTTTGTTCATCACCAAGGCATAACAACTGATATCTTGACGTCAAGATAAAATTGGCTAAGTTGTATTTATCTTGATGTAGAGATTCTTGAAATGAAGAAAAATACCACCTACGCCGCCGATGTGCTGGTGACGGCACTTGCGCCCGCCATCTGGGGGACGACCTACTTCGTCACCACCGAATTCCTGCCGCATGGATATCCATTCCATGTTGCGATGCTACGCGCCTTGCCGGCCGGAGTATTGTTGTTGCTTCTGGTCAGAAAACTACCGAAGGGCATCTGGTGGTCTCGCAGCCTTATTCTAGGTGCGCTGAATTTCTCGTTTTTCTGGGCGATGCTTTTCGTTTCGGCTTACCGGCTGCCGGGTGGAGTGGCTGCGACTGTGGGTGCGATCCAACCCCTGATCGTCATCGGACTTTCGCGGCTGTTTCTCGCCGCGCCGGTCCGGCCGCTGGCCATTGTCGCTGGTCTTCTGGGTATTTTAGGCGTCGCACTTCTGGTTTTGGCGCCGGGTGCTGCCGCGCTGGATGCCGTCGGCGTGGCTGCGGGTCTTGCAGGCGCCGTATCCATGGCCTTTGGAACCGTGCTCACCCGCAAATGGCGACCGCCGGTGTCGAACCTCACCTTTACGGCCTGGCAATTGACGGCTGGAGGCATTCTGCTTCTGCCGGTCGCATATTTCCTGGAGCCGGCCCTGCCTGCACCTACCGCGGCCAATATTCTCGGTATGGCCTATCTCGGCATTATTGGTGCCGCCTTGACCTATTTTCTGTGGTTCCGGGGTCTCGCCCGCATCGAACCCTCGGCTGCAGCCTCGCTCGGTTTCCTAAGCCCCGTCGTTGCGACCCTGCTCGGCTGGCTGGCGCTCGGCCAAAGCCTCACGCCAGCGCAAATCGTCGGCTTCGTTGCAGTGCTTTTCAGCATCTGGCTCAGTCAGCGGAGCCAGCTGCCGAAATAGCTCAGGCCCATTCGCCCTTGCGCATCACCGGAACTGTGGAGCCATCCGGCTTCACGCCATCGATATCCACCTTATCGGAACCGATCATCCAGTCGATGTGGATCAGGCTGGAATTGCCGCCTTGCGCCTTGATCTGATCCTGCGACAACGAAGCACCATCAACGAAGCATTTCGAATAGCATTGGCCGAGCGCAATGTGGCAGGAGGCGTTTTCGTCGAACAGCGTGTTGTAGAACAGGATGCCACTTGCCGAAATCGGCGAGGAATGCGGCACCAGCGCCACTTCACCCAGACGCCGCGCACCCTCGTCGGTATCGAGCACCTTGTTCAGCACGGCTTCGCCCTTCGAAGCCTTGGCTTCCACGATGCGGCCGCCTTCGAACTTCACCTGGATATCGTCTATCAGCGTTCCCTGATGTGAAAGCGGCTTGGTGCTGGACACGTAACCATCCACGCGCAGCGCATGCGGTGTGGTGAACACTTCTTCCGTCGGAATGTTCGGGTTGCAGGTGACGCCGTTCTTGGCGGTGGAGGCGCCCCCATGCCATTCGTGGCCGTCCGCCAGGCCGATTTTCACGTCCGTGCCGGGACCGGTGAAATGCAGCGACGAGAAACGTTCACCGTTCAGCCATGCCGAACGCTTGGCGAGATTGGCGTTATGCTCCGCCCATGCCGCGACCGGATCGGCGAGATCTACCCGCGAAGCAGCGAAGATGGCGTCCGCGAGCTTGCGAACCGCTTCGTCTTCCGTCACGCCGGGAAAGACCTGTTTTGCCCAGGACGGGTTTGGATAGGAGATGATGTTCCAGTTGATATCGAAGTTGGAAATCTTCTCAAGCGCCGGCTTATAGGCCGTGGAATTGGCCTTGTTGGCGCGCGCCACCTTGGCGGGATCCTGTTCGGCCAGCAGCATGGGGTTGTCGCCGGCAATCGCAAGCCGCGCCGCGCCATTGGCATAGGCCTTGGCCATGCCGTCATAGAGCCAGCCGGAAGCCCGGTCGAAATTGGCGTCGCTGGCGTGGCGGTAGCGGGAAAGCGTGGTTTCTTCGTCGGAATAGAAGGTGGTGACCAGCCCGCCGCCGGCAAGATAGGCGTG
The DNA here is from genome assembly GCF_030758035.1 of Rhizobium sp. AN68. Classification (NCBI taxonomy): domain Bacteria; kingdom Pseudomonadati; phylum Pseudomonadota; class Alphaproteobacteria; order Hyphomicrobiales; family Rhizobiaceae; genus Rhizobium; species Rhizobium sp. AN68. The sequence continues at coordinate 211,861 of NZ_JARWMI010000003.1, forward strand.
TTTGGTCAAAAACCGCACCAGCGGCAACGCCGCCAGCGGAGCGGTGATCACCAGATCCTGATCCTTCTGCAATTGCAGGCCGACCTTGACGGCGACTTCAGCCAGTTTCTCGAGTTTGACGGGATCGATGGGGGAAACAGTCATGATCTGCCTTCGTATATTTCAATCGGAGGCGCCGACCATAGCCCATTCGCTTCGAAAGCCAAATGCTTTCAAAGCTGTGTCGAGACGTCAATCAGCCACCAAAGGTGCGACAACGGCTTTCAGCGCCGCCTGCGCGTCGCCGGGGGAAAGCCTTACCTGCAAACCGCGCTGGCCACCATTCATGTAGACATAGGAATGGGTCATGGCCCCAGCCTCTATGGCGGTCGGAACCTGTTTTTTCTGTCCAAAAGGGCTGATGCCGCCCACATGATAACCGGTTGCCCGCTCCGCATCGGCGGGCTTCATCATGCTGGCAGATTTTCCCCCGAAGGCGGCGGCAAGCTTCTTCATGCTCACTTCCCGGTCGGACGGGACGACGACGCAGACAGGCTTGCCATCCAGCTCAGCCATCAGTGTTTTCAGAACCAGATGTGGCGGTTCGCCGATAGCTTCGGCCGCCTGCAGGCCGATCCGGTCGGCATTCGGGTCGTAGTCATAGGTAACTGTGGTGAAGTTCACACCGGCCTTGGTCAGCATCTGCGTAGCGCGGGTTGTCTTGGACATGGTGGCCTGCACTCACGCAAAGAGGGACTGATAGGTTTCCGGCTTGAAACCGACGGTTATCGCCTCCTTGGCCTCCAGCACCGGTCGCTTGACCATGGAGGGCTGCTCCAGCATCAGGCCAATGGCCTTTTCGCGCGTAAGATCGGCTTTCTGGCTATCGTCCAGTTTTTTGAAGGTGGTGCCGGCCCGGTTCAGAACCGTTTCCCAGCCCGCGGCATCGCACCATGTTTCGAGATGGGCCTGATCGATGCCGGCCGTCTTGTAGTCATGGAAAGAATAGTCGACACCGTTGGCCTCCAGCCAGCTTCTGGCCTTTTTCATCGTGTCGCAGTTCTTGATGCCGTAAATGGTGACCGTCATGTTGCCTGCCTCTTTGTCTTGAACTTCCGGCATAACAAATAATGCGCCGTATTCAACCCGCAGCCTGAAGCACGGAATTCTAGCCATGCAAAAATGCAGTGTCTGACATCCAAACGAGCGCGAGCAAAGCTGCATGGCTTCCCTGCTACATCATGAGTTGTAGCAGAGGCCAAAAATGCCCATTATCTGGGCATCAAAGATGGAGAGAAAAATGCGTCAGGTTGCAAAGACATCGCGTAACTTCTTTGGCGAAACTTTCGCCGTTCTCGGTGCTGCACTTTCGGTTTCGGCCGCTGTTCGCGCGCATCGCAAGCCGGCCCGCGCCGACCTCGAAGCGCTTGGCATCGACGGCAAGGCTTTCGACAAGGTTCAGCTCTAAGCTGATTATCGTTTGCAGCGAGGCGACATCGCCTCGCTCGTGCGTATATGTTGGCGGGCCTTAGCGTTCCGCCTGCTTTCGATTCGGCCGTTTTCTCGGACCGATCAGTTTATCCGGTAAATGCAGCTGGCTTTCGAGCGGCTCATAACGATCTGCTTTTGCGGAGAGTGCGAAGCGTCCAAGGGACTCATGTCGCGTTTCGCCATTATGGCTGAAAACAAGCTCGAAATTACCCGCAAGCCAGCTATAGGGTTTTCCGGCCGGCATCGGCTCTATCTTCCCGCAGCCATAAATCATCGTGATATGCGGCGTGAAAGATGGTGCCGCGATATAGGGAAGGTTTGCCTGTCGAAGCGCTCGTTGCAGCAGCTTCACCAGAGCGTTGATCTCCGGCAGATCACCACCGTTTCGCAGCACCAGACTATTGCGATTGCCGAAAAGCGCGCTTCCGTCCAGGGTGACCGGAACAGGCCGCGCGTTTACCGCACCCATTGCCGCCTTCAGCCTGCTTGTAAGTCCGTGAGGGATTGTCTCGAAACACCCCAAACACAGCAGGGTTATGTGCAGAAGCTCGGCGGGATATGCCTCGCGGGTTGTCCGACCCATGGCATGATGCGACGCATCGGCAAAAATTCTTTCCGCCAATTGCCGTGGTGGCTTCAGCAGTAGCAGGAGCTTGTTTCGAAAGCGCGGATTGATGCGCCGTATTTTCTGCGGCTCCAGCCCATCAAAACAAAGCTGCTTTAAGGCTCTTTCGTCCGCCAACTCGCACTCCATGACGATGCTCCACAGCCTTATACCAAGGCCGGAAACCTATCATTGCGCGGTGATAAAATAAAGAACAAAAGAAGAACAAAAGGCGGAATTGCTCCGCCTTCGTTTTATTCCCACTCGATCGTGCCGGGCGGCTTGCTCGTCACGTCATAGACGACACGGTTGATGCCACGGACTTCGTTGATGATGCGGGTCGCGGCGCGGCCGAGGAAATTCATGTCGTAGGGGTAGAAATCCGCCGTCATGCCATCCACGGAGGTCACAGCGCGGAGCGCACAGACGAAGTCATAGGTGCGGTAGTCACCCATGACGCCCACGGTCTGCACCGGCAGGAGCACTGCGAAGGCCTGCCAGATGGTGTCGTAAAGACCCGCCTTGCGGATTTCGTCGAGATAGATCGCATCTGCCTTGCGCAGAATATCGAGCTTCTCGCGGGTGACCGCACCGGGGCAACGAATCGCCAGACCCGGGCCGGGGAAGGGATGGCGCCCGATGAAGCTTTCCGGCAAGCCGAGTTCACGGCCAAGTGCACGCACCTCGTCCTTGAAGAGCTCGCGCAGCGGCTCCACCAGCTGCATGTTCATGCGCTCGGGAAGGCCACCGACATTGTGGTGGCTCTTGATGGTGACGGAAGGACCGCCGGAGAAGGAAACGCTCTCGATGACGTCAGGGTAAAGCGTGCCCTGCGCGAGGAAATTCGGAGCACCCTTGCCGTCTGCTGCGATCTTGGCAGCTTCCGCCTCGAAGACCTCGATGAACAAGCGGCCGATAGTCTTGCGCTTCACTTCCGGGTCGGAGACGCCAGAAAGCTGGCCCAGGAACATGTCTGCGGCATCCACATGTACCAGCGGAATATTGTAATGATCGCGGAACATGCCGACGACCTGCTCGCTTTCGCCAAGCCGCATCAGGCCGTGGTCGACGTAAACGCAGGTCAGCTGGTCACCGATCGCCTCATGGATGAGGATCGCCGCAACCGAGGAATCGACGCCGCCGGAGAGTGCGCAGAGCACGCGCCCGGTGCCGACCTGATCGCGGATCTTGCGGATCATCTCGGCGCGATAGGCTGCCATCGTCCAATCGGATTTGAGACCGACGATCTTGTGCACGAAGTTGGAGAGCAGCTTGCCACCATCTGGCGTATGCACCACTTCCGGGTGGAACATGGTGGTGTAATAGTGGCGTGTCTCGTCGGCAGCTATGGCGAAGGGTGCGTTCTCGGAGGTTGCGATAACCTCGAAACCCTCCGGCAGTTTCGTCACGCGGTCGCCGTGGCTCATCCAGACGGGATAGCTCTTGCCCTGTTCCCAGAAACCGTCGAACAGAGGGCTTGCCTTTTTGATGTCGATATCGGCGCGCCCGAATTCCGCCGCGTGACCGCCCTCGACAACGCCGCCGAGCTGGGTGCAGAGCGTCTGCTGGCCGTAGCAGATGCCGAGGATCGGAACCTTGCTGTCGAACACCGCCTGCGGCGCACGCGGGCTGCCTTCCGCCGTTACAGATGCGGGGCCGCCGGAGAAGATCACGCCCTTGGGCTGGAGCTTCTCAAACGCCTCTGCGGCATTCTGAAACGGGTGGATTTCGCAATAGACCCCGGCTTCGCGGATGCGGCGCGCAATCAGCTGCGTCACCTGGCTGCCGAAATCGATGATGAGAATGCTGTCGGGATGGGCTATCTGGGTCATGGCGAGCCTTTAAAGAAAATGGCGGCTTTAGGCAACCCGGAAGCGGGCATCTAACAGCGGAAATTTACTAAAATCGCGAGGTTCAAAGGGTGATCGCACCATCTTCGATAGCGCGGCAAAGCCTGTCGACGGCGTCTGCGAGCTTTTCATCGATGATATGCAGGTATTCCGTCCAGTCGTCCACATGGTTCACATCTTCCTTGCCATCGGAAATACCGCGCAGGCCGATGAGCGGCACGCCGAAGCGCTGGCAGGCCCGGAGCACGGCATAGGTTTCCATTTCCACCATATCGGCATCGATCGACCCATAGGCGGCACCAGAGACGACGTTGGCGCCCGTGGAAAGCCGCGCCTCGGCAATATCGGGTATGCGCAGGGGCAAGGCCACCTCGGCCGGCAGATCGAGAAACGGCGTGCGACCCTTTTCAAAACCGAAGGCCGAGGCATCCATGTCGCGATAGGCAACAGAAATCGCCTGATAGATGCCAGTCTGGTCGAGCGTCCGCGAGCCGGCGGAGCCGAGCGAAACGACAAGGTCAGGCAGATGGTCCGCCGCATCGAGACCGGCAAGAATTGCCGTGACCGAAATCGCTGCCTCGACCGGGCCGACGCCGGTCATCAAGGGCGCGATGCGCGCCTGCAGGTGGGGGCCGTATTCGGCGGAAGCCGCCATCACGAAAAGTATGGATTTGTCTGCAACATGCAAAAGCCGGTAGCTCATCCGGTAATATCCTCGCGGCCCTTTACCACCATCATCGTGCCTGTCATGGAGGCGATGAGCTTCGCCGGCCCGTCGGAAAGGGCGTAAGCGCGGCCATCGGCAACGATCAGGTTGTTGCCCGGCTTGATGATTTCGCCACGAAACAGGAACCGCTCGCCGCGCCCGGGCGACATGAGGTTGACCTTGAACTCGATTGTCAGCAGCGAGGCTTCCGGCTCTATGATCGTATAGGCGGCATAGGTGCAGGCGGTATCCAGGCCCGCGGCAATGACACCGGCATGCAATATGCCGTGCTGCTGTGTCAGCTTTTCATGAAACGGCAGCTCGATTTCCACCAGACGGTGTTCGATGCGGCTTATCTGCGCACCGATTGCCTGCACCACACCCTGCCGCGCAAAGCTTCTTTCTATCCGCTGACGAAAATCGCCGGGATCCGTGATCTCCATTGGCTTACCTGCCTGCTTTTGTCCTCACCGCAAACTGACATGGCGTGTGGCGGCGGGCAAGGCAAGTGCCGCAGGAGCAATTAGTTCAGCACGGCGATGCTGGCATTCAGCAGCGTGGCAAAGGCGACCCAAAGGGCGTAGGGCACGAAAAGCCACATGGAGATGCGGTCGCGACTATAGGTGAGCGCAATGAAAGCCAGAATGCAGATCAGCATAGGCACGATGATGACGAGCGCGCCTGTCGGGCTTTGCATGCCGAAAAAGATGGGCGACCACAGGAAATTCAGCACCAGCTGCGTGAACCAGAGACGCATGCGCGTGCCCGCTGGTCTCACGATCCATGTTCGCGCGCCTGCAATGCCGATCATCACGTAGAGCGTCGTCCAAACCGGGCCGAATATCCAGTTGGGCGGGTTGAAGGGCGGCTTCTGAAGCGACTGGTACCATTCGCCCGGCACGTTGTTGATGCCGATGAGCGCACCCAGCGCAACAACCACAACCACGAAAATGATATACACGGAAAGGTTTTTCATGACGCCTCAAATGCTTTTTGGTCTTTTTTGTTCCGGTGCATTTTCAGTATTTTAGCCTGAAATACGCACGATATGCTGGTCCCACGCCACGTCGCTGCGAATAGCCTCGAAAAATCCGTCATAGGAAGAAACCGCAATGCCCTTTATGGCGGGGGCAACGCCCGCAGCCTCCCGCACGGTCGTCTCGGATACAACACGCCCGGTTTTCGCATCCAGCGTCACGGCCGCGTTGCCATTGGGTGAGGTCAGGCCCACCAGGCCATCGCGCCGGTTGACGGCGATGGCACCGACATAATTGGCAAGGCGCACCGTCGTTTGCTCTGGTAGATCGACGAAGGCAAGGTCCTCGCCCTTCGAGAAATGGCCAACAAGCGGCGGAAGATCGTTGCGTGGTCCCTCATATTGGCAGGCGAACCAGACACGCCCGTCATCGCCGAGATCGACATGGCGGGTGGAAAGCTGTCGCAACTGGTCTGGCATCGTATGTTTCTGGATCAACTGGCCGCTGGCGGCGTCCAGAAGCACGAGCGACGGCTGCATGCTGTCGACATTGAGTTTGGTTCGGCCGAAATCCGGGTGGGTCTCGATGCCGCCATTGGCGATCACGATCAGCCTGCCATCGTCGCTCACGGTCATGTCATGGGTGCCAATGCCGTGGGCGTCGTATTCACCGATGCGGACAAATCCGTTGCGGGCATCGTAAAGCCCGATAACACCGCGATTGCCATCGAAGTCGTTTTCGCTGGCGTAGAGGATCGCACCGTCGGGAGAAAATTGTCCGTGGCCGTAGAAGTGGCGGTTTTCCGGCGTGTGCATCACGACAGGTTCGCGGCGTCGCGCGGGGTCAAAGGCCATGAAGAAGGTGCCGGGCCGGCGCGCAAAGGCCACTGTCATGCCGGTCGCATGGCTCGTTGCCATTCCATGGGCGCGGGCTGGGAGCGCAACACGGTCGATGATCTCGCCGCGTTCGCTCACAGTCGCAATGCCGTAGGAACCGTCATGGGCGCGAAAAGCGGAAGCGAAGACAGCGTCGGCGCGTTCAAGCGCATGCAGCGAGCCGGGAGCGAGCGTCGCAAGGAACGGAATGCCCACCGCCTTGATGAAGCTGCGCCGGTCTATGAGCGTCGGCTTTTTGCCTGATATCACCGCCTCAGTCTCCGTCGGCGAAGGAAAAGCCGGAGCTGAGACCGATTGCGCCGCCATACTGGTCGTTGAGGCGGTAGATCAGGTCTTTGCCGTTCAGCAGCAGGTAATCCACCTTGGCGCGTTGCTGGTCGTCATCAAGCGCCTTTTCCACGTTGGTATCAATCGTTCCGGCAATGCGGATCATCGATTTGGCGATGAAATCGATGGAGTTGACGATGGAGCGCTGGTCGGGTGGCACGAGTTCGACCATATCGGCCGTGTGCAGGAGGGTCTGAACGGCCTTGATGTTTGCGGCAATGCTTTTCCACGTCAGACCGGACCGCCAGTAGATCGCCGTGCGGGGAAACTTCGCCTTGTCCGGCCCCTTGTAGAACGTCTCTATGCGCTGGTCGCGGATTGCTTCGGCGCCGTGTACGAGAATGCCAAGCAGCGCAACCAGCGCCTCACGCTCATCGCGAAAGACGGGATTATCCGCGCCGGGCTGCGTCCAGTTTTTCTGCGCTCCATCAGGTGCGTTCCAGCTGTCGGAAAGCTCCGCCGCCACATTGGCAACGTTGCCGGCAATCGCCGCGCCATAGCGGCAACGGAAATCGCCCTTCTTGTCGAACAGGTCACCCGCTCCGGCGCCATAGAGCACGAATTCCAGCGCGCCGAGGCCCTGCGCTGCGACACTCTTGCCCTTCAGGCTCTCGGCGCTGGTGACGCTTTCGTCCTTTTCCGCAAGGTAACGCTGTACCTGTTTCAGGCCAAGACCCTTCTTGTCTGGGTAATAGAGCACACGTTCGAAGCGGTTGTGCTCGATCACCGGACCGACCCGAACGATCTCGATGGTTGACCAGCTGGAGACCGTATCGGCAAAGGCCGCTTTGGCCGCCTCATCCGTCGTTTTGGAAGGGGCGGCGCAGAACGCCTTCATGCTGCCTTCCAGCTTCTCTGCCGATTGCCGGAAGTGGTCATAGCCGGGACGGATGAAACCGTTCACCGCTTTTTCCATCACGCCCCCGACCTGTACGGCGTCGAGCGGTGGCGGCGGCATCAGCTCCACATCCTGCGCCATTGCGGGCCGCATGCCCAAAAGCAGCAGCACGGAGATGAGACCGGGTATTTTTCGCATGGCATTTTTCATCAAAGGGACTCCAGAAAAGCCAGCAAAGCCTGCCGGTCGGATTTTTGCAAGTCGGCAAAGGCATCGCGCGCTTTTTGCGCTTCGCCGCCGTGCCATAGTATCGCTTCTGTCAGGCTGCGCGCCCGCCCGTCATGCAGGTAGAAGCCGTTGCCATTCACGCTTCGCGTCAGACCGATACCCCAGAGCGGCTGGGTTCGCCATTCCTGCCCGCTTGCTTCGCCCACCTGCTGGCCGTCGGCAAGCTCCTCTCCCATGTCGTGCAGCAGAAAATCCGAGTAGGGCCAGATCAGCTGGAAAGACTGCATGGGGTCGGCAGTGTCACGGCGGGTGACGAATTTCGGTGTATGGCAGGATGTGCAGCCGGATGCGTAAAAAAGCTGCTTTCCCCGCAACACGGTGGGATCACCCACATCGCGGCGCTGCGGCACTGCAAGGTTTTCGGTGTAAAAGGTCACGAGATCGAGAATGGGGTCCGGCGCCTCCACTGGCCCAAGCCGTGGCTGCACGCCGGTCGGCATGGCAAGACAGTCTTTCTGAACGTCGGTGCAATCGCCATAGGCGTTCGGTGTATCCGGCGTGGAAATGCCGATATCGTGGGAGAAGGCGCTGGCGCTCTGGTCGCGGACGCTGGCGTTCTGGGCTTTCCAGCCAAATCTGCCGAGCTTCAGTTCGCCGGTCCGGTGATCCCGTACAAAAGCAGGGCGCCCGGAAATGCCGTCGCCATTTTTGTCATCCGGATCGGCGCCGGCCAGAATATCGGCCTCGGCAATGGCCTCGATCAGCCCAAGCCCAAGGGTTGGCATGGCAATCCGCGCCGACAAAGTCGTATCGACGCCCAGAGGGCCATAGTGTAGGCCTGCCACGGCATAGTCTGGCTTGCGAAGCATCACCACCTCGCCGTCGGCCAGTCGCACGGGCTTTTCGATATAGGTGACGACAGGTTTGCCCTCTGCAGCGAGGCCGGGAATGGCAACGTTCTGAAGCTGCCGGCCATAGGTCTCGTCGGGAAAATTCAACACCTCGTGGCGCGCAATCGCTGCCCGTTCCGCCTCGTTGCGGGCAGGCCGGGCCAGCCGCAGAAACAGGGAGACGGCATCTTCGCCGGCAAGTGGCGGTCGGCCTCTGCCGTCCTTCACATGGCAGGCCTGGCAGGATCGGGCGTTATAGAGCGGCCCCAACCCGTCTGAGGCTTGCGTGGAGGAGGGGGAAGACACCCAGAGCTTCTGGAACAGCGCATTGCCGAGCTTGAAATCCTGTTTTCTCTCAAACGGCATTGTTGCGGATGGATGCGAAAACGCGCCGCTATCGGCTTTATGGGTGCTGGTCGTTGCCCCGCCGGACATGGCCTCGAAGGGCTCCGGCATGGTAAAATCCATCGTCGGCGCGGTGACAGCCTGAACGCGGCTTTGGTCTTTTTCCGTCAGATCGTCACGAAGCGGCGCGGCAAGCACCATCGATGCCACAAGGCAGGCTGCCCCGGCGAAGAAGAACGGCTTGCGGATCCGCGGCAGCGATGACTTCATGGAAAGCATGGGAATGGCGGGCCGCAGCGATCTGCGGCCCGCATTGGCTCTTATTTGAAGACGGCGTTCGGATTATCGAGGCTGGCGGAACCTTCAAGTTCGATCTTGCCGAGATCGAGTGCCGCAATCACGCGTTCGACGGTTTTCGTCTGGTCGAGAAGGCCGTCGATGGCAGCCTGAACCACGGCGTTGCCTTCCTTGTTGCCTTCGCCGATCATCTGGTCGTAGGCCTCGACCGTCTGGGCACGCTTTTCCATGGCATGCATGGCGTCGAGCGTCTTGTTCAGCTTCGCCGTCATCTCGTCGTTCAGCGCCTTGTCCTTGGCGCCGACCAGCTCCGACAGCGAGGCGCCGGTCATCTTCGTTCCATCCACACGGGTATATTCGCCGGTATAGGCAGATGCGATGCCGATGGCGTCGTTAAGATGCGAATTATAGGTATTGTCGGAGAAGCAATCATGCTCCTCTTCCGGATCGTGCAGCAGAAGGCCGAGCTTCATGCGCTCCCCTGCCAGCTCGCCATAGGAAAGAGAGCCCATGCCGGTGAGAATGGCGGTCAGGCCGGCTTTCGGGTCGGCTTCCACTGTCTTGGTGGCTTCGCCTTCCGGCGCCCAGGCGTCCACCATTTCCTGAAGATCCTTGATCAGCAGGGTGGAGGCGGACTTCAGGTAATCGGCGCGGCGGTCGCAATTGCCGTTCGTGCAATTCTTCTTGTCGTAGTCGGTATAGGGGCGGTTGCCCGCACCCGGTCCGGTGCCGTTCAGGTCCTGGCCCCAGAGCAGGAATTCGATGGCGTGGTAACCGGTCGTCACATTGGCTTCGACATCGCCCGCCTCGTGCAGGCTTTCGATCAGTTCGGGGGTGATCTTCGAGGTATCGACATCTTCGCCACTGATCTTGATCTTCGGATTGGCGATGATGTTTGCGACGTAAAGCTCGTTCTCGTCGCTCTCGGTGCCGTAGGAACCGTCGACATAGTCGATCAGGCCTTCATCCAGCGGCCAGGCGTTTACCTTGCCTTCCCAGGCGTCGACGACAGGGTTGCCGAACCGGTAGACTTCCGATTGCTGGTAGGGAACGCGCGCCTTGATCCACGCTTCACGTGCAGCTTTCAGCGTTCCTTCGCTCGGTGTTGCGATCAGCGCGTCGATTGCCTTGTCCAGCGCCTTCGCCGTGGTCAGCGGATCCTCGTATTTCGCATGCGCGACGTCGGCGTAATGCTTGACGACAGCGGCGGCGTCGGTCGCAGCGCGGGCGGGAAGCGCGGTGAAGGTCGCGGATGCGGCCAGAAGCGCGAAAGACGCGCTGAGAATGGTTTTGCGGATCATGATCCCTCTCCTTGGGCAGGCGTGAAATAACTTCACGCTGCGGCAAGCGAGTTCTGACCCAATCGCAAACTTGTGTCAAATATTCTAGTTTAGAATGCTTTGAAACAAGCTACTCGGTATTTTTCGAAGTAAAATCAGCGCGTGCAAAACCTGTTTCACACTTTGCGTTTCATTACGCAGAAGAAGAAACCATCCGTATCTGTAGTTGCAGGCGTCAGCGTCACTGTCTTGCCGTCAGAGGAATGCGGTTTGTTTGCATTGCCGCCAAAAGTCGTCTGCCAGCGATCCAGTGCCGAACCGATATAGAATTGCGGATTTTCTTCGCAGAAGCGCGTGACCTGCTGCTCGTTTTCCTCGGGCAGAACCGAGCAGGTGACATAAAGCAGCTCGCCGCCGGGGCGCACAAAACCCTTGGCCTGCGAAAGGGCCTCGCCCTGCTGCTGTACCCGTTCTTCCAGATTGCGTGTCGTCAGCCGCCATTTGGTGTCGGGCCGCCGGCGCCATGTTCCGGTGCCAGTGCAGGGGGCGTCCACCAGAACGCGATCGAATTTTTCATGAAACGGGACAAGTCCGGCTGCGCGGTCATGAACCTGCACATTGCGCGTGCCGGCTCGTTTCAGCCGCTCGATGATCGGCGCGAGCCGCTTGCGATCGGCGTCGAAGGCGTGAACCTGACCCTTGTTGTTCATGCTGGCGGCCATGGCCAGCGTCTTGCCGCCGCCACCTGCGCAATAATCGAGGATCTGTTCGCCTTCATGCGCGCCGGCAAGATCGGCAACGATCTGTGATCCCTCGTCCTGAACTTCGAACCAGCCTTTCTGGAAGGACAGTTCTGCGGTCACATTCGGCAGGCGGGAAGGGCCTTCGCCGGCGGGGATGCGGACACCCTGACGGGCGATATGCGTTGCTTCCGCACCGCTCTCTTCCAGCGCCTTCAGCACCTTGTCGCGAGTGGCCTTCAGCGTGTTGGCCCGCAGATCAAGCGTCGGGCGCTGGTTCAGCGCCTGCGCCTCGGCAAGCCAGCTGGCTCCAAACGCCGTCTCGAAGGATGCTTGAACCCATTCGGGAATGTCGCCCTGAATATGGGCTGGTGCATCGGCGAGAGAACGGGAGAGAAAGGCTTTCTGCTTTTCTTCATCAGGCGCGGCAGGGGCAAATTTGTCGCCGTCGAATTCCGCCGCAAGTTCCGAAAAGCTCTTGCCCCATTGTCGCAGAAGAACTGCATAACCAAGCGAGGCGGCGCTGTCGTCATCCATCAGCCAGGCGTGTGACAGTTTCATGCGCAGCGCGTCATAGACGATGTTGCCGATCGCGGCCCTGTCACCCGAACCTGCGAAACGATGGGCAAGTCCCCAGTCCTTCAGAGCATCGGCAACAGGACGCCTGCGTCCCTCAATATCCGCCAATACTTCGATTGCTCCGGCCAAACGCCCGCCCAAACGCATTGTCTACCTCATTTTGCTGATTAGCCCGGTTGGTAGACGCGAATGGCGGCAAGGGCAAGGCTCAATCGGCGCTGACGACCTCGTAGCAGACCTTGGCGGTGCCGGAACTGATCATGCCGATGTTTTTGGCAGCGGCCTTGGAAAGATCGAGAACGCGACCCTTGATGAACGGACCGCGGTCATTGATGCGCACCACAACGGCCTTGCCGTTACGGGCATTGGTAACCTTGACCTTGGTGCCGAACCGCAGCGAGCGGTGAGCGGCGGTCATGTTGGCGGCGTTCATACGCTCGCCCGAAGCAGTCTTGGAGCTCAACGCATACCACGATGCCCCTCCACAACCATTTGCCGCATTCGCCTGAAGAGGCGCAATGATGGAACAGGCGGCTATAGTTGCGACGGTGAAAGTTATACGACGGATATTCAACAAACTGTGCTTCCCTGAAAATCGGCCCCGCGCCGATTGATTGTGCCCTTGCTAAACGGCCATTGTCTGGCCTGAACGCGTTTGAATGCGAGATTGTAGGGCGAGGGAAAAATGGCGAAAAAAAGCTGATCTCAAATCACGAAGTGTTACAGGCTGTAACATTCGTGATCGTTAGCCGGAAAGGTGTCGTCGGTGCCTTATTGTTGAAAAGTGGAAAAAATGACGCAGAATCAATGCTCAATGGAAATGCTGTTACAAGTCACGCCTTCGTGAATCGAGTTCACGAAATGTGAGTGAAATATTTTTCTAATGGCTACGATTTTAGCGATTTTTGCATGGTTAATAAAAGCCTAATTGACTGAAAAACCACCAAAACCATCCTCAAAAACGGGTTTGGAAGGATTTTTCATCGCTTTTAAATGGGGAATTTTTAGCCCCGCCAGAGGCCGCTTTCCCACAATTGTGTCAGGGAGATTTTGTACTCCGGGAAGCTGAAATCGAAACCAAGGCCACGTATCCTGGCGTTGGAAACACGCTTGTTCTCGCCGTAAAAGGAGCGTGCCATCGGCGTCAGATCGGCGGTCTCGAATGCCTGTTCGGGAGGCGGCTCAACGCCCATCAACGTGGCGGCGAAGCTCACCACATCCTGCGGCGGAGCGGGTTCATCATCCGTCACATTGAAGACGCCGCGTTCATTTCTCCGCGCCAGAAAGGCGTGGGCCGTACCAATATCCTCAACCCGGATGCGGTTGAACACCTGGTCTTTCTTCACCAGCCTGCGCGCCGTTTCCTTTTCGAAATTCATGAAACTATTGCGTCCGGGGCCGTAAATTCCCGAAAGGCGCAAGATGGCAAGCGGCACCCCCGCTTTTTCAGCAGCCGCAGCCCAGGCGGTTTCGGCAGCAACGCGTTCCACTGACCGGGCGGAAACCGGGCGGCACGGGGTTTCCTCATCCACCCATGCGCCGTCATGGTCGCCATAGACGCCAACGGTGGAAAGATAAGCGATCCATTCAAGCTTGGGCAGAAGCCGTTTCAGGTCGTCGCCCAAAAGCGCAAGCAGTGGATCTCCATCCTTCCCCGGCGCGATGGACTGCACGAGATGGGTGACATTGGCCATTGTGGCGATGAGATCGTCATTAAGATGGGCACCGTCGAACAGGAAGGGTGTCATGCCAGTTGCAGCAAGGCTTGCGAACTTGTCAGTGCTGCGCGTGGTGCCCGATATCGTTGCAGCTTCGGTTTTCAGCGCGTTTGCAATGGCCTTGCCCGAATATCCTGCGCCGAAAATCATCACATGCATGGGTCACGCCTCTGCCAGTTGCCATTCCATTTCCGCCTCTGGATCAGGCTCCGGGGCGCGGCCGGCAGAGTATGCACGGAATTCCTCGCTGTCCATAAGCTGCGACAAAGCCCATGCGGCCATGCCGCGCACCTCCGGTGCCGGGTCTTTTTCGGCGAGAGACTTGCATTGCTGCACGAATTGCTGGTCGCGAGAGTTTCCAGCAGCTATCAGCACGTTGCGGATGAAGCGGTTACGCCCGATGCGCTTGACTGGTGAGCCGCTGAAGAAGCTGCGGAAGGCAGCGTCGTCCAGCGTCAGCAGGAAGGCGATGGAAGGTTCCTTCAAATCCTCGCGCGCCTGCAGCTTCATCTCGGAGGCGCTGGCCGCGAATTTGTTCCAGGGACAGGCGGCAAGGCAATCGTCGCAGCCATAGATGCGGTTGCCTATCATCGGCCGGAACTCGTGCGGGATGACGCCTTTGTGCTCAATGGTGAGGTAGGAGATGCAGCGGCGGGCGTCCAGCTGGTAGGGGGCGGGGAAGGCGGCCGTCGGACAGGCATCGAGACAGGCGCGACAGGAGCCGCAATGGTCCTTCTCTGCCTCATCAAGACAAAGCTCGGCGGTGGTGAACATGCTGCCGAGAAACAGCCAGGAACCATGGGTGCGGCTGACCAGATTGGTGTGTTTGCCCTGCCAGCCGAGACCCGCGGCTGCGGCAAGCGGTTTTTCCATCACCGGCGCAGTGTCAACGAAGACCTTCACGTCCTCGCCGGCGCGCGCGGCAAAACGGGTGGCGATTTCTTTCAGTCGCCCTTTTATGACGTCGTGATAGTCGCGGTTGCGGGCATAGACCGAAATGGCTGCCTTGTCGGCTTTGGAAAGAACGCCGCGAGGATCTTCCTCAGGCCCGTAATTCAGCCCGAACATGACAATGGAGCGCACGTCGCCCCATAGCGTTTTTGGCTCGGCGCGACGGGCCTCGGTCTCCTCCATCCACGCCATCGTGCCATGATAGCCCTTATCCAGAAACTGCCTCAACCGTCCCGGTGCCAGCGGAATGCTGTCCGGCGCGGTGATACGACAGAGATCGAAGCCGAGCGAAAGCGCCTCCTGACGAACGAAGTCCGTCAGTTTGCGAGCGCGTATCCGCTGCTTGTCGCTGGCAACGTCGATGGTCGTTTCTCCTGCGGGTTACTCTGCGACATATATATGCGTAGCTACACGCCGCAGCAAATAACCGGGAGGCCGAAACTTAGAAATCCAGATCGGCGTAGTGGGAGGAGGGGGCAAGGCGCGGAATGCGCTCACTGAGGAACGGCCGGAAGGACGGGCGCGATTTCAGCCGCTGATACCACTCCTTGGCAATGGGCGCTTCAAGCCAGTTGATTTCGCCGAGATAATCCAGCACCGAAACAGAAGCAGCCGCGGCCAGATCGGCATAACTCAATCGGTCGCCGGCGAGCCACGTCCGCGAACCCGCCAGCCATTCCAGATATTTGATGTGCTGACGAACATTGTTACGCGCGGTGCGCAGAAGCTTGGAATCCGGGGGGCCACCACCCTGCGCCGCCGTCATCTGCAATTTATAAACCCGCTCCCGCACCAGCGGTCGGGTCACATCGTTTTCCATCTTCTGCAGGAACCACTCGGTCAAGCGGCGGATTTCCGCCCGCTGAAACGGGTCTTCCGCCAGCAATCGCCGGTCACGCTTCAAAACCCCGTGCGTTTCGTCGAGAAACTCGGCGAGCACGTAGGGACCGCTGAGAGAGCGCATATTGTCATCGAGATAGACCGGCAGGGTGCCCGCCGGATTCAGGGCCAGAAACTCCCGCCTTCTTTCCCACGGCTGCTCCTCCACGAGATCGGTCTGGAACCCGTATTCCGAAAGGATCAGACGAACGAACCGCGATGCGGTCGACATGGGAGAGTGATAGAGAGTTGGCATCGGTACTCAATTTTTACGATTGGTTGTCATGATCGACAATTGACGGAAAACTTTTTCAGTTTCGCTTCATCAAGACGCTATAAGAGCTTGGCTACTTTAAAACAAGTTTAACGCAATTGCTTTCCATTCCCGCTTCCCCCTGAAAAAAGGATACCTCATGGGTGACCAATCGATCATCAGCGCGCTTTTGCTGGGCATTATCGAGGGTCTTACGGAGTTCATTCCCGTTTCCTCAACGGCGCATGTGCTGCTGGCCGGGCATTTTCTCGGCTTCAAATCGCCGGGCAACACCTTTGCCGTTCTCATTCAGCTCGGCGCGATCGTTGCTATCCTTCTTGTTTATTTTCAGAAGCTTGTGTCGATCGCCATGGCGATGCCAACAAGTGCCAAGGCGCGCCGCTTCGTGCTGGCCGTCGCTGTCGCCTTCCTGCCAGCGGCGGTGATCGGCGCTCTGGCGCATGACTTCATCAAGACGGTGCTGTTCGAAACACCTGTCCTCATCTGTATCGTGCTGGTTATCGGCGGCGTCATATTGCTGGCCGTCGACCGGATGCCGCTGAAGCCCAGATATACCGACATCATGGATTATCCGCCGTCGCTTGCCTTCAAGATCGGTCTGTTCCAGTGCCTTGCGATGGTTCCGGGCACCTCCCGGTCCGGCGCCACCATTGTCGGCGCGCTGTTGATGGGCACGGACAAGCGCTCCGCTGCCGAATTCTCGTTTTTCCTGGCGATGCCGACCATGCTCGGCGCGTTTGTGCTCGATCTCTACAAGAACCGAGATGCCCTGAGCTTCGATGACAGTGCGCTGATTGCCGTAGGCTTCATCGCCGCTTTCGTCTCCGGCCTGTTCGTCGTACGCTCGCTGCTAGACTTCGTCTCGCGACGCGGTTTTGCACCCTTTGCCTGGTGGCGCATCGTTATCGGCTCGCTGGGTCTGGCGGCACTTCTGCTCTACCGTTGAGCCGAGCTTTAAAATAGCCGTTCGTTTTTAATACACGGACAAAATAAAAAGCGCCCGGGAGAATCCGGAGGCGCTTTTTATTTGAGACTTGTGAAAGCTGATCAGTTCGTGCTGATCGAAGCCGTTGCGCAAGGGTCGACACCGTAGGCGGGAGCGCAACCGCTCTTGCCCGCTGCAACCGTGCCCGGCGCCATGAAAGAACCCGCCAGAACCACCAAAGCCGCACACGCAAAAAAGAGTGCGATAGATCTGCCCATTTTATTATTGCCTTTCAGACGTTCGTTCGCGCGGATTACGCCGCCGTGTGTGAAGTGAGGGTTCTGGATATGTTAGGAATGTGGCCATTATCAATAAAGCGGCTTGCTGAATACCGGGTTAATGCGAAGTCTTTTCCACAGTTGCGCTTGTGCCACGCTCGGCTGTGGAGCCCACTTGGCCGTTAACTTTTACCCGGCTTTTCAAAACAGCTTCAGTCGATGGTGCACCTCCCCTGCAGTTGAGGGGGAAATGCGCCAATAGCGGTTTGGTTGCGATTGAATTGCGCAAAAACAAAAAGCGGGAATGGCTCCCGCTTTCGTTCAGATCGTTAATGCGCGACGGTAGGTTTATGCTGCTTTTCCGGCGTTCGAGAACTGTCCGTGCGGGCGATAGTGCACCATGTAGGACGGCAGGACGGAAGCAACGCGAACGGGCGTAATGCCGATGCCTTCCAGGGTCAGGCCGTTCTTTTCCGCGTCAGCGGAAACGACATTATCCTTTTTCAGCATGGTCACCTGATCGACAGTCAGCGGCGGCGTAATCAGCGGCACCAGCGAAGCGATTTTGCCGATCATTGAGGCGACGCCGAAAGGCAGGTTGACGAAAGGACGCTGACGGTAGGTTGCGGCAAGAACCGCCTCAAGACAGTCGCGGAACGTCATGACGTCCTGGCCACCCCAGTTCATAGATGGCGCCGGGCTTCAGCTTGCCATCCACGCTGCGGGCAACGGCCTCCGCTACATCTTCGACATAGACCGGCTGGAACTTGGTTTTTCCGCCGCCGATCAGCGGCAGGAACGGCAGGCTGCGGGCCATCTTGGCGAATTTATTGAAGAAGTCGTCTTCCGGTCCAAAGATGATCGAAGGACGCAGGATCACGGCGCCGGGCAGAACGGAATGGATTGCTGCCTCGGCGCGGCCCTTTGTGCGGCCGTAGCCGGTCGACGAATTGGCATCGGCACCGATGGCGGAGATGTGCGTCAGCGTTGCACCGGCGTTGCGGGCTGCTTCGGCAATGGCTTTCGCGCCGAATTCCTGCACGGCGTCAAAGGTGTTGCGGCCGCTTTCGGCCAGAATGCCAACGCAATTGACCACGTGGTCGGCGTCTTCGATGGCTTTGACGATGGAGTCGCGATACCGCAGGTTCGCCTGGGCAAACGAGATCTGGCCGACATTGCCGAGCGGCTGCAGGAAACCAGCAAGATCGGGACGGCGCACGGCCACGCGGATGCGATAACCGCGCTTGGCGAGCATCCGCACGACATGCCGCCCGACGAAACCCGAACCGCCGAAAACGGTGACGAGGGGTGGAAGGTTGGCCAAGGTCATGGGAGGCTCCTCAGAAGCTGTCGATAAAGCGTTTTTCAGTCTCTTAGCCCAAAGCCGTGCGCGCGTGAAGAGACGTTGTCACAAGGCCCGGGACTAGTTTTGGAAATGCGGTTGAAGACCGTCAAATTCCTTCGACGATCATCATCTCCGCGTCGGCGACTTCCTGACGGATTTTGGCCGCCGCCTGGTATTCGGGCGAGTTGTAGCAATCGATCGCGTGCTGCACAGAGGGGAATTCGATGATGACGTTGCGTGCGCGTGCCTTGCCCTCAAGTTCGGTCAACGCACCGCCGCGGGCGAGAAAGTTGGCGCCGAACCGCTCGAAAGCGGGCTTCCCAGTCGACACGTAGTCCTTGTAGCGTTCGTTGTCGCGTACATCGACGCGCGCGATCCAGTAACCCTTTGCCATTTCGTCTCCTCCGATGGTCCTTATTGATTTGCCGGAAAGCTGGCGCGCAGCATGTCGTCAAGAATGGCGCGGGCTGCTGCTTTCGGATCTTCTGATCTGACGATGGGGCGGCCGACAACCAGATGGCTCGAACCGGCCTTGATGGCGTCAAAAGGCGTCATCACGCGCTTCTGGTCTCCAGCCTCGGCACCAGCCGGGCGAATACCAGGGGTGACGACGGCAAGGTCGGGGCCCAAGATTTCACGCACCGCCGTCGATTCCTCTGCCGAACAGACGATGCCGCCCATGCCCGCCTCGCGCGCCTGTTCCGCACGGCGCAGCACCAGCGAACGGGCATCCGATGCATAGCCGGCTTCCGCAAGATCGGCATCATCCATCGATGTTAGCACGGTGACACCAAGCAAGCAGAGGCCAGAGCCTTCGGCTGCCTTGACTGCGGCGCGCATGGCTTTCGGGTAGGCATGCAGGGTCAGCATCGACATGCCCATGCGGGCGATGTTTTCGACGCCGGAGGCGACGGTGTTGTCGATGTCGAGCAGTTTCATGTCGAGAAAGACTTTCTTGCCGCTCTGGGCAAGGTCGCGGGCGAATTCGAGACCACCGGCAAATACCAGCTGATAGCCGATCTTGTAGAACAGAACCTCATCGCCGATCTTCGACACGATGTCTTCAGCTTGTTGCACAGTCGGAACATCGAGCCCGACGATCAGTTTTTCGCGCGCGGTCATTGTCTTATCCCTGCCATGTTTCCATTGCCGTCCAGTCGCATGTGGGGCGCTGAGCTGCAAGTGAAAATTCGGCGATTGGGAACCGGAAAAGATTGCCGCCGCCGGGTGGCTGGTCCTTGCTGCGACTGATGCCGACGCCTTCGATATGGCATTTCAAAAGCGTGCCGACGCCGCCATGGCCGACAAAGGCAATCGGCTGTTGCGGGTCGTGCCGGTCTAGAACGGCCCTGACGGCGTTAACAATTCGCGCCTGCGCATCGATTGCCCGTTCCCAGCCGTGAAAGCTTTCTCGCGGATGGGCAAAAAACCAGTCGGCAGCCTTTTCGAATTCCGGCGGCGTCAGGAAGCCTGTGGCCGACCGGTCGTTCTCATGCATCGCCCCGATGATTTCAATATCCGCGCCGGATGTTTCAGCAAGGATTCGGGCGGTTTCGATGGCTTTGGTTTCCGCGCTCGACACGATCCGGCGCAATGCGCGTGCCCATGGCAGGCGGCTTGCCTCAAACGCCCGCTGTGCACCCACGTCCGAAAGTCCCCATTCCGGAACCGGAACCGCCGGATCGATCCGGACCTGGGGATGGGTAATGTAAAGGGCATGCATGGGAACGGTCCTCAATGGCGATGGAAAGGGAAAATCAGGCCCCTAACCATCTGTCACGACCGGGAAATGACGGCCTTTGCCCACTCTGCCGTGTGATCAGGCCCGGGTATAGGTCCACAATTGCGCCGGAGGAATGTTGCGCACGATGAAATCGAAATGGCGGATGTGGTAGAGATGCGGCTGCGCAACGATCGGGGAAATCGGACCGTAGGATATCTGTATGACGGGGCGACCGTGCGGCACGCGTTTCAGCAATTCGTCGAGAAGCTTGATGCGGGCGGCCATCGGAAAATTCAGCATCGGTACGGCGGAAATGACGCTGTCGAACATCTGGCCCTGGTGCTCGCCAAGTGTCGCATTCAGATCGAAGGCATCGCCATTGATGAAGTTGACGCCTGGATAGCTTCTGAGAAGCTGATTGTAGAAATCGGTCGAATATTCGATGGCCGTCAGGCGCTCCGGCTTGATGCCGCGTGCCAGAATGGCCTTGGTGATGACACCGGTACCGGGGCCGAGTTCGAGAACGGGCAGGTCGGAATGCGGGTCGATGACACTCGCCATTTTTCTTGCCGTGATGGAGGATGTCGGGACGATGGCTCCGACCTTTTTCGGCTGGCTGACCATGCCTTTGAAAAAGCGGATTTCTTCCTCAAATTTTCTTTCAAAGCGTTGCTTCAGGTTGAGTGCCATAATTCCCCTCGGATGTATTTTGGTCATTGTCAAAAAAATGTTACGCACTGTTTATCTCATTTGGCGCTAAAACAAGGCAAAATGTCGTAATTGGAAAAATTCGTTTAGCGTTAGAAATCTGTCTGCGCCGAATCAAAAAACGCCGGTGGAGCGATCCACCGGCGTTTTTTGATTGATTTGAAGACAAAAAGTCCACTTTAAACGCGCATTGGCATCAGAACATAAAGCGCATCGTCGCCGGCGGTGTCGCGAACGAGCGTTGGCGAGCCCGCATCCGCCAGAAGGAAAATCGCGTCTTCACCGGAAAGCTGCGAGGTGATGTCGAGGAGATATTTGGCATTGAAGCCGATTTCCATCGAATCATTGTCGTAACCGACAGCCACTTCTTCCGTCGCACTGCCTGAATCCGGATTGTTGACGGTCAGCGTCAGCTGGCCGTTGGTCAACGCCAGCTTCACGGCGCGGCCACGCTCGGAAGAGATGGTCGACACGCGATCGACCGCACGGGCGAAGGTCTGGCAATCGACGCGCATTTCCTTGTCGTTGCCGGTGGGGATGACGCGCTGGTAATCCGGGAAGGTGCCGTCGATCAGCTTCGAGGTCAAAACGACCGAGCCGATGGTCAGGCGGATTTTCGCGTCCGATACCTCTACGGTGACATCAAGTTCGGGATTGTCCATCAGCTTCTGCAATTCGCCGACGGTCTTGCGCGGAATGATGATGCCCGGCATGCCTTCGGAGCCGGAAGGCGCATCCACATCGGCGCGCGCAAGGCGGTGACCGTCCGTCGCGACTGCGCGCAGCTTGAGGTCGCCGTTGCTTTCGATGGTGTGGAAGAAGATGCCGTTCAGATAATAGCGTGTCTCTTCGGTCGAAATCGCAAATTGCGTCCGGTCGATCAGCATCTTCAGGTCGGTCGCCTTCAGTTTGAAGGTGTGGCTGAAGGTACCGGCGGTCAGATCCGGGAAATCGGTTTCCGGAAGGCATTGCAGCGAGAATTTCGAACGGCCGGAAGCAACCGTCATTGTGGAGCCATCCGGATTGGTGGCCAGAAGCACTTCGGAACCATCCGGCAGCTTGCGCACGATTTCATAAAGCAGATGCGCCGGCACGGTGGTCGCGCCCGCCTGCTCCACCATGGCCGGCGTCGCTTCGGTGATTTCGAGGTCGAGGTCGGTCGCCTTCATATCCAGATTGGCGCCGGATGCGCGCAGCAGAACGTTGGACAGGATCGGGATCGTGTTACGACGCTCGACGACCCTGTGGACGTGGTTCAGCGATTTAAGAAGGTTCGACCGCTCAAGAGTAATACGCATGGACGCTACCGCTTTCAACCGTTGCGACCCGGCCACCGCCGGATCGGTAAGAAGAGTCTTGACCGGCCGGAACGCCGGATAATGTGGACGGGCAAAATGGCAGAGTTATTGCAGAAAATGCAAGAGCCGAGTGCATCTGCCGCCGGTCATTTTGCTGCTATACAGCATGATCCACAGCCTGTGACCGCCCGTGGACCTTGTTCGCCGGTTTTCTATTGCCCATAAAGGGGTAAAACTGGAGCGACCGGCCGGGAATGATCGGCCAGAATGATTGGAAGCCGTGTGACGGAAGAAATATCGAACAGCGACGCCGGACAGGCGACCAAGAGCTTCAGGATCGGCACGGCCACTATTCCGGCGCGGCCGTTGGAGCCGGCGCTCTATCTCGTGGCCACTCCCATCGGCAATCTCGGAGACATCACCATCCGGGCGCTGGAAACGCTGGCATCTGCCGATGTTCTCGCGTGCGAGGATACCCGCGTCACCCGCATTTTGCTTGAGCGTTACGGTATCCGCATACGTCCGCTCTCCTATCACGAGCATAATGCGCAGGAAGCGGGACCAAAACTCATCGCCGCTTTGGAGGCCGGAAAATCCGTGGCGCTGGTGTCGGATGCCGGAACGCCACTCGTCTCCGATCCCGGTTATCGCCTTGGTCAGCTCGCGCTGGAGGCCGGTCATCGCGTCGTGCCGGTGCCGGGAGCATCTGCGCCGCTTGCTGCCCTTGTCGGTTCTGGCATGCCGAGTGACGCCTTTCTGTTCGCGGGCTTTCTGCCGGTAAAGGATCGCGGCAAGCGCGACCGTTTTGCCGAACTTGCGAAAATTCCGGCCACCCTCATGTTTTTTGAATCGCCACGCCGCATTGGCACCTCCGTAAAGGTGGCATCGGAAGTCCTTGGCCGCGATCGCCGTGCTGTGGTGTGCCGTGAGCTGACCAAGACTTTCGAGGAGTTCCGGCGTGGCACGCTGGGCGAGCTTGCGGAATATTACGACGAGGACCGTGTGGTGAAGGGCGAGATCGTGCTCCTGATAGAACCGCCCTCTTATGACGAAATTCCCGACATCGAGGATGTCGAGAGACTTCTGAAGGATCTCGTCACAACCATGCCTGCCGCGAGGGCCGCAGCCGAGGCGGCAAAGCTGACGGGCCTGCCGCGCAAGGAGCTTTATCAACGGCTGCTGGATATGAAGGATGCGGATGGCCGCTGACGGGCAAACGAACAAGAGACGAAAGGCCGAGCGACGCGGCCACGCTGCGGAATACTGGGCAGCACTCTATCTGCTGTTTCGGGGATACCGCATCCTCGCCATTCGTTATCGAACCCGGCTGGGAGAAATCGATCTCATTGCCCGCAAGAAGGATGTCGTCGCCATCGTCGAGGTCAAGGCGCGGCCTTCCGGTGCCGGGGCTGTCGATGCGGTCGGCTTCCGTTCGCAACAGCGCATTCGGGCAGCTGCCGATATTTGGCTCTCCCGCCGCAAGGATGCCGCGCGGTTTTCGTTGCGTTTCGATATCGTCGCAGTCCTGCCACGACGCCTGCCGCAGCATTTCATCGACGCTTTTTGAGGGGGGAGGCAATGTCCACTGAGCGGGAAAAAATGGCTGCGGGCGAATGGTACTGTTGCATGGATGCCGAACTGGACGTGCTGCGCGCCCGCGGCCGCCGTGCCGTTCACCAGCACAACACCGCGCCGCCGGATGAGCGTGAGGCCATGTCGCCTTTGCTGCGGGCGCTCTTTGCCTCCGTTGCGGAAGGAGCCTTTATCGAAGCACCGTTTCATTGCGCTTACGGCTTCAACATTACGTTGGGTGCGAACGTCTATCTCAATACCGGCTGCGTCATTCTTGATTCTGCGCCCGTGCGGATTGGCGATGGCGCGATGTTGGGGCCGGCCGTGCAGATCTATTGCGCCGAACATCATCTGGACCCGGTTGCGCGTTCGCAAGGCATTGAAATCGCAAAGCCGGTCACGATCGGTCGCGATGTCTGGATCGGCGGCGGGGCGATCCTTCTGGCCGGCATCACGATTGGCGATGGCGCGATCGTCGGGGCCGGTTCGGTGGTGACGCGGGATGTCTTGGCCGGGACGACGGTGGTCGGAAATCCGGCTCGCCCGATAAAGCGCAAGGACGCTTGAGACATCCGTTTCTGGAAGAATGGAGTTCCTATCGCAGGGACTGTAATAAATCTGACATAAAACCGTTAAAGAGGCGTCATGGAACGTCTCTATTCGCATCCTCATCCCAATAAATGGTGGAGAGGATTTAGTAATGTTGAAGAAGATTTCCATGGCCGCAGTGGCGGTCAGCATTTCGGCAACGTCTTCCATGGCTGCGACCAACATCACCTGGTGGCACGGCATGGGCGGCCGTAACGGCGAAGTCATCAACGAAGTTTCGCAGAAGTTCAACGAAGCCCAGAAAGAATGCGCTCTGACACCGGTTTCCAAGGGCTCATACGAAGAAGCGCTTGCAAGCGGCATCGCTGCTTTCCGTTCGGGCGAACAG
This sequence comes from Rhizobium sp. AN68, assembly GCF_030758035.1. NCBI lineage: Bacteria > Pseudomonadati > Pseudomonadota > Alphaproteobacteria > Hyphomicrobiales > Rhizobiaceae > Rhizobium > Rhizobium sp. AN68. The sequence continues at coordinate 236,496 of NZ_JARWMI010000003.1, forward strand.
CCGAACATTCTTCAGGTTTTCGATGCTGGCGCTGCCACCATCATCAACGCCAAGGGCGCTGTCATTCCTGCGGAAGACCTCATCAACAAGGCCGGTTACAAGTTCGACCGCGAAGCCTTCATCAACGGCGTCCGCTATTTCTACGCTGCCGCTGACGGCAAGTTCGTCGGCATGCCTTTCAACACTTCCGCGCCGATCATGTATGTCAACGACGAAGCCCTGAAGAAGGCCGGCGTCGAAGCTCCGAAGACCTGGGAAGATTTCGAAAAGGTCGCACCGAAGCTGAAGGAAGCCGGTTACATCCCGCTCGTCCAGTCGCAGCTCACCTGGCAGTTCACGGAGAACTTCTTCTCCCGCAACAACATCCAGTTCGCAACCAACAACAATGGTTACGACAGCGTCACTGACACCAAGCTCAAGGTCACCGATCCGAACCTCGTCATGATGTTCGACAAGCTGAAGGACTGGAAAGACAAGGGTCTGTTCGCCTACTACGGCGCCGGCTGGAACGACAACCAGAAGCCCTTCGAAGAAGGCAAGGTTGCCCTCTGGATCGGTTCCTCGGGTTCGTTTGGTGGCCTGCAGAAGACGGCGTCCATGCCGTTCTCGGCAACCTTCCTTCCCTACTGGGGCTCCATCAAGGGCGCTGGCACCAACTCCTTCATCGGCGGCGCTGCCCTCTTTGCAATGTCGGGCAAGTCTGAAGCCGAAAACAAGTGCGTCGCTGACTTCTTCCAGTTCCTGACTTCGCCGGAAATCCAGGTCTTCTACCACAAGGCAACCGGTTACGTCGCTATCACCACGGCTGCTTACGAAAAGGCCAAGGCTGAAGGCTTCTACAAGGAAAAGCCTGCCGCCGAAGTCGGTATCCAGCAGCTGTCGCTGCCTTCAGGCGAATGGTCCAAGGGCTACCGTCTCGGTTTCTACCCGCAAATCCGCTCCATCATGGAACGCGAATACAACCGCATCTTCTCCGGCGAAGTAACGCCGAAGGACGCCTTCGACATCATCGAAAAGGAAGGCAACGATCTTCTCGCCCGTTTCGCTAAAACGGCTGGCTGATCTCCCTTTTTGAAACCAACGATAGTTGTCGAGCCTCCTTTCCGCCGGAAAGGAGGCTCGCTCTTGGATTAAGGAGGCGCAAGCGTGGCCTATACATCGTCTCAACCGCGTCTGGCCCGGTTTCTATCCGGCCGGTCTGCAAAAACCGGAAAAACGGCGAAGGCCGCAGAAGCCAGCATGAAGCGCGTGCAGTTCTCCTCGTCCTACGTGCCCTATCTGTTTCTGGCGCCGCAACTGGCGGTGATTTTCATCTTCTTCTACTGGCCCTCCGTCCAGGCCGTGCAATCGTCGTTCTTTATCGAAGACCCTTTCGGGTTCGGTGCAACGTTCGTGGGCTTCGCCAATTATTCCGATGCCATCTTCAATCCGGAATATCTAAACATCGCCAAGTTCACGGTTGTCTTCACCGTGCTGGTCACTTTCTTTTCGCTGGCGCTCGGTCTTTTGCTTGCGGTCAAGGCCGATGCGGTCGTTCGCGGCAGTTCCGCCTACAAGACGTTGCTGATCTCCGTTTACGCCATCGCGCCGCCGGTTGCGGGTCTCATCGGCATGATGTTTTTCGACCAGCATATCGGGCCTTTCGTCAAGATGGCCGCGTTTTTGGGCTGGGATATGAAGGTTGGCCTCAACTACTTCGATACAGCCTTCGCCATGATTGCCGTCGCGGTCTGGAAGCAGATCCCTTATAATTTCATCTTCTTCCTGTCCGGATTGCAGGGCGTATCCGTCGCCGTGCGCGAGGCTGCCGCCATCGATTGCCGATCGAGCGTGCGCCGGTTCTGGACGGTCATCATGCCGCTTCTGGCACCGACTGCATTCTTCCTGCTGATCATCAACATCACATATTCGCTGTTCGATACGTTCGGCATTATCGACGTGATGGTGAAGGACAAGGCCGCCAACAATCCGATTACGCTGGTCTACAAGGTCTTTCTCGACGGTTTCCGCGGCAATGACATCGGCGGTTCCTCTGCCCAGTCCGTCATCCTGATGCTGGTCGTCTTCGTACTGACCATCATCCAGTTCCGCTTCATCGAAAAACGCATCCATTACAATTGAGGGAAAAGACAATGTACAAGACAAAACCCCTCGACCATCTGGTGCTGATCATCGGCGCACTGTTCCTGATATTGCCTGTCGTCGTGGCATTCATGACGTCCACCCATACGGCGGCGGAAATCCACCGCAGCGGCCTGACACTCGTTCCGGGCGACAATTTCGTCGGGACCTATGAAAAGGTCCTGACGCAGAAGGGCGGCTTTACCGGGCAGATCACCGGTCTCAACATGGTGCTGAACTCGCTGATCCTCGGCATCGGTTTTGCCGTCGGCAAGATCGTCCTCTCGATGATGGCAGCCTATGCGATCGTCTATTTCCGGTTCCGGTTTGCAACGCTTGCCTTCTGGATCATCTTCACCACGCTGCTGCTGCCGCTCGAAGTACGCATCATGCCGTCCTATGAGGTTATGAGCAAACTCGGCCTCTTGAACTCCTACACCGGTCTGATCGTGCCGCTTCTGGCGTCTGCGACGGGCACCTTCTATTTCCGGCAGTTCTTCAAATCCATTCCTGAGGAATTGCTGGAAGCTGCTCGCATCGACGGTGCGGGCCCGGTCAAGTTCTTCATTGATGTGATCATCCCGCTTTCCCGTACCATGATGGCGGCGATCTTCATCATCATGTTCGTTTACGGCTGGAACCAGTACCTCTGGCCCATGCTGATGACCACGGACGAGAGTTTCTTCACCCTGATGCGCGGCATCAAGTCGATCCTGCAAGTCTGGGTCGGTTCGCAAATCCCCGATTACAACGAAGCTTTCGCGCTTGCCGTTCTGGCCATGCTGCCGCCTGTGATGATCGTCGTGATCTTCCAGCGCTGGTTCATCAAGGGCCTGACGGAAAGCGACAAATAAGGAAACCGAAAATGGCCGCGATAGAAATCAGTCAGGTCTGCAAGGATTATCATGGCGGCGTGCGTGCCGTGCATCACGTCGATATCGACATCAGGGACGGCGAGTTCATTGTTCTCGTCGGTCCCTCCGGCTGCGGCAAGTCCACGCTCCTGCGTATGGTCGCCGGACTTGAGGATATTTCCGAAGGCACGGTGAAGATCGGTGACCGGGTGGTCAACCAGGTAGATCCGGCTGACCGGGATATCGCCATGGTGTTCCAGAACTACGCGCTCTATCCGCATATGTCGGTGCGCCAGAACCTGGAATACGGGTTGAAGAACCGCAAGACGCCGAAGGCGGAGATCGATGCGCGCGTGGCCGAGGCCGCCCGCATGCTCCAGCTCGAACCCTATCTGGAGCGCAAGCCGCGCGCCCTTTCCGGCGGCCAGCGTCAGCGAGTCGCCATGGGCCGCGCCATCGTGCGCAAACCGGCGGCCTTCCTGTTTGATGAGCCCCTGTCCAACCTTGATGCCAAACTACGCGTTTCCATGCGCGGGGAGATCAAGCGCCTGCAAAAGCGCCTCGGCACCACTTCGATCTACGTCACGCACGATCAGCTGGAAGCCATGACGCTGGCAGATCGTCTGGTGGTGCTGAACGGCGGCCGCATCGAACAGATCGGCGCACCGCTCGAGGTCTATCACACCCCCGCTTCCACCTTTGTCGCAAGCTTCATCGGTTCTCCCGCCATGAACCTGCTGAGCGGCGAGTTGCATGGGGATAGCCTTGCGGTCGGGCCGTCGCTGATCGCGCTCAACGGTTTCGCCCCCACCTCCGGCCCGGTTACTGTGGGCATGCGGGCGGAAGATTTCCGCCTGGCGGCGGCAGGTGAGCCCGGTTTTTCGCTACGCGTCGAGTATATCGAGGAACTCGGCTCGCAGCGTCTTATCCACGGCATGATCGGCGACCAGAACCTGACTGTGGCGTTTTCGCCGGAGGTCGAGATTCCGGCTACCTTGTCGGTCGCCATATCTCCGGACAAGCTGCACTTCTTCTCCAGCGAGACCGGCAAGCGCATTGCCGGCAAGGCGGAACAGGCTGTGGCGCAGCCCGTGCAGCTGGCAACGGCCTGAGTGGACGATAAGAAATCGGCGCGATGACTAAAATTGCGCCGATTGTCAAAACCGCTTCGTTACGATCCCGATGATAGAAGATCTCCAATATTTCACGGGGGTTTTCTAATATGCCTTTAAAGATGATGTTCGCGGCGGCTGCGACCATGGCCATCCGCACGGTGCCGATATTGCCCGCCTCTTTGCGCAGGGCAAAAGACGAGAGCGTGGTTAGCGCGTCCTGCACCGATTTGCGGCTGCAGCCGGCCCCCATCAACCCCGACTGGATAATTTCCGGTGATCCTCAGGCGCGTGCGGCGGATCATTCCAGAAGCGGAGACCGCGCCTCCAGCACAGCCATGTGGGATTGTACGGCGGGCGAGTTCCGATGGTTCTTCGGTTGGGACGAGACCGTCTATATCCTCGAGGGTGAGGTGCATGTGACGGCGGAAGACGGCACAGTCAGTATCCTGCGGGTGGGTGACGTCGCTTATTTCCGCGCGGGAACATGGGCCACCTGGCGGGTGGATGAGTATGTCCGCAAGGTTGCCTTCATGCGCCGCCCTTTCCCCACGGCGCTGGCTCTGGCCTACCGGGTCAAGAACAAGCTGTTTGCCGGTCGTTCCTACAAGCTGGCGGCCTGAACTGGTAAAACACTCCGTCAGGTGGGGCTCTGCGCAGCGCCACCTGCGGAATTGTGAAGGTTCAATAAAACTCACAAAAAGCACCCCTCGCAGCAGTTGCGTTTGAATGGTCGCTGCCCTACATCTTCAGGGTTTTCTGAAGCATTTCCGGGTCTCTTCCGGTCCTGCGGGGAATCGCGAACAGACGAGGCAATGGGCACGGCGGAACCGCGAAGCGTCCGCATGCTGCAAGAGGAAGATGCGCATGGCGAAGATCAAGAACGTCGCGATCCAGATGGATCATGTCTCCGGCATCAATATCGCCGGCGACTCCACCTTCGCCATGAGCCTTGAGGCGCAGGCACGTGGATACCGGCTGTTTCACTATACCCCCGAACGCCTCTCCATGCGCGATGGCAAGATCTACGCGACCGTCGAACAGATGGAACTGCGCGATATCAAGGGCGACCATTTTTCGCTCTCGGAGCCGGAGCGGGTCGATCTCTCGACCATGGATGTCATTCATCTGCGCCAGGATCCGCCATTCGACATGGCCTACATCACCTCGACCCATTTGCTCGAGCGCATTCATCCCAAAACGCTTGTTGTCAACGATCCCGCCTGGGTCCGCAACTCGCCGGAAAAGATTTTCGTCACCGAATTCGCCGATCTGATGCCGAAGACGCTGATCACCAAGGATGTCTCTGAAATCGCCCGCTTCCGCAATGAAATGGGCGATATCATCCTCAAGCCGCTTTATGGCAATGGTGGTGCAGGCGTCTTCCATTCCGCGCGGGACGACCGCAATTTCTCATCGCTGCTGGAAATGTTCGGCCAGATGTTCCGCGAACCCTATATCGCCCAGGAATACTTGCCGGATGTTCGCAAGGGCGACAAGCGTATCCTTCTGGTGGATGGCGAGCCCGTGGGCGCGATCAATCGCGTGCCGGCGGAAAATGATGCCCGCTCCAACATGCATGCCGGCGGCCGCCCGGAGCCAACGGAACTCACCGCGCGTGAGAAGGAAATCTGCCGCCGCATCGGCCCCGCCCTGCGCGAGCGCGGTTTCCTGTTCGTTGGCATCGATGTGATCGGCGATTACCTCACGGAAATCAACGTCACCTCACCGACAGGCATTCGTGAAGTGCAGAAATTCGGCGGTGCCGATGTGGCAAGCCTGTTGTGGGATGCGATCGAGAAAAAGCGCGAAGCACAGGATTTCTGAGGCAATTTCCTCGCCACCTGCGTTTGTTCCGCGTGCACAACTCTATACAACTGAAATACACCGTTCGCGCGAAATTGTTCGCTTAATGTTCTTGTTTTATTCTTTGCTCTGTGGCAGGTTACTTGAGAGTGGCCGCCATCGGGGCATAATGCTTTGATGTTGTGGCCGGTTTGCGGGGGCAGGCCATGGTGGCACGGGTCAATACGGTTGCATTTCAGGGAATAGAGGGTGTGCCGGTCGAGGTGCAGGTGATGGTCGCACCCGGAAAGGTCGGCATCCAGATCGTCGGCCTGCCGGACAAGGCGGTGGCGGAAAGCCGGGAGCGGGTGCAGGCCGCGCTCCATGCCTCCGGTCTGGCGCTGCCGGCAAAAAAGTCACGGTCAATCTGGCGCCTGCGGATTTGCCCAAGGAAGGATCGCATTTCGATCTTCCGATCGCTTTGGGTCTCATGGCCGCTTTGGGAGCGATACCGGCGGAAGCGCTCGGGCAATATGTGGTTCTCGGCGAACTCAATCTCGATGGCACCATCGGCACGGTTTCGGGCGCTCTGCCCGCGGCCATCGGTGCCAATGCGCTCGGGAAGGGTTTGATTTGCCCGGCTGATAGCGGGCCGGAAGCAGCCTGGGCCGGGGCTGGCATCGATATTCTCGCCCCACGCAGCCTTATTGCGCTTGCCAACCATTTTCGCGGCACCCAGCTTCTCTCCCGCCCGATGCCCGCCATCCGTGCTAATCCGGTCAATTTGCCGGATCTGGCCGATATCAAGGGGCAGGAGACGGCCCGGCGCGCGTTGGAGGTGGCAGCTGCCGGTGGCCATAATCTGCTGATGGTTGGCCCGCCCGGCTCCGGTAAATCCATGCTCGCTGCGCGCTTGCCCTCAATTCTGCCGCCTCTCGAGGCTGCGGAATTGCTGGAAGTGTCCATGGTCCATTCCATCGCCGGCCAATTGTCCGGCGGCAAGCTGTCGGACCGCAGACCGTTTCGCACGCCACACCATTCCGCCACCATGGCCGCGCTGATCGGCGGAGGGCTGCGTGCCAAGCCGGGTGAGGCTTCACTTGCCCACCACGGCGTTCTTTTTCTCGATGAGTTCCCGGAATTTGCGCCTCAGGTGCTGGATGCGCTGCGCCAGCCGCTGGAAACGGGCGAATGCATCGTTGCCCGTGCCAATCACCGCGTCACTTATCCGGCGGAAATCCAGCTTGTCGCTGCGATGAACCCCTGCCGGTGCGGCAGAGCGGGGGAGCCGGGTTTCACTTGCGCCAGAGGGCCACGTTGCATGACAGATTATCAGGCCCGCATTTCCGGCCCGCTGATGGATCGCATCGATATTCGCATCGACGTTCCCGCCGTCTCCGCCACTGACCTCATCCGTCCCATGACTGCCGAACCGAGTTCGGTGGTGGCCGCCCGTGTCGCTCGCGCCCGCCTTGCGCAGCAGGAGCGTTATGCGGCGGCGGGCTCTTCAGGCATTCGCACCAACGCTCGCTGCACGACAACGCTGATCGAAAAATATGCGGAGCCCGATGCTTCCGGGCTGCAGTTGCTGCGCGATGCTGCCGAACAGTTGAAGTTCTCCGCACGCGGTTATCATCGCATTCTCAAGGTAGCCCGCACATTGGCTGATTTGGACGGCAAACAAACTGTCGGACGTATACATGTGGCCGAAGCCATTTCATACCGCATTGCCGGTGAAAGACTGACGGCGGCGGCATAAGCGGCCTTCCTTCGCCCTTTATCGGCTAAAACAATTGTGCCGCTGGCGGATGGCCGGCGGCACAATCGGTCATTGCGGTCAGGCGCGCGTTTGCGGCCTGACCGAAGAGGAACGGCTTAAAGCCCAAGCCCTTCGAAAAGGGCGGTCGAAAGGTAACGTTCCGCGAAGGAGGGAATAATGACGACGATATTCTTGCCGGCATTTTCCTCACGTGCGCCGACCTTGATCGCCGCTGCGAGTGCCGCGCCCGAGGAGATGCCGACGGGTACGCCTTCCAGCTTCGCCACCAGACGGGCGATTTCAAAAGCGTCGTCATTGGTCACGGTGACGATTTCGTCATAGATTCCAGTGTCGAGGATCGCGGGTGCAAAACCGGCGCCGATGCCCTGGATCTTGTGCGGACCGGGGTTGCCACCGGAAAGAACCGGGCTGTCGGCTGGCTCGACGGCAATGACCTTCACCTCCGGCTTGCGGGATTTCAGCACCTGGCCCGTACCGGTGATAGTGCCACCCGTACCGATGCCCGAAACAAAAATATCGACAGCACCCTCGGTGTCGTTCCAGATTTCTTCCGCCGTCGTCTTGCGATGAATATCCGGGTTTGCGGGGTTTTCGAACTGCTGGGGAATAATCGCGTCTGGCAGGGTTTCGGCCAGTTCCTGCGCCTTGGCGATGGCGCCCTTCATGCCCTTCGGGCCTTCGGTCAACACCAGTTCCGCGCCCAGCAAGGCCAGCATTTTCCGGCGTTCGACCGACATCGTTTCCGGCATGGTCAAGATCAGCTTGTAACCCTTGGCGGCGGCGGCAAAGGCTAGCGCAATGCCCGTGTTGCCGGAGGTCGGCTCAACCAGCGTCGTTTTGCCGGGGGTGATCTTGCCCTGGGCTTCCAGCGCTTCGATCATGGCAACGCCAATGCGGTCTTTCACGGAGGCGATGGGGTTGAAGAACTCCAGCTTGGCGAGAAGATTGGCCTTCACGCCTTTTTCCCTCGCCAGCTTGTCCAGCCGCACGATCGGCGTATCGCCGATTGTTTCGGTGATGGAGGAATAGACGCGTCCGCGTCCGGGCTTTCTGGCTTCGGGCATGATGCTCTCCTGTATGAAGGCCACACGATGTGTGGCCGCAAGATTTCAGCGGCAGAATAGGAGCAATAGTCTTGTCAGGCCAGCGAACGTTCGTCCTAATATCGTCTGATTACCGGAAAAAATTCACGATAAATCAGGCAAATGCACGAAATCGTTTCAGGTGCTGCGGATCGCGATCATGGTCGCCGTTCCCGCCAGAATTCCCGCCGCGGTGCGGTTGAGGATCGTCAACGCACTTGGCCGTTTCAGGAGGTTGCGCGCCTTGGCAGCAAGCAGGATGTAAGGCAGGAGAACGGCCATCAACACGACGAAGGTCAGCGCCAGAAGTGTCGCATATTCCGATGGGCCGATCATGCGGATGTCGATCAGCGTCGGCACCAGCGCCACATAAAACAGCATGGTTTTTGGATTACCCAGCGTGATCAGCAGGCCGGACAGAAACGACATGGGAATGCTGGTGCTTTTTTTCGCCTTCAGGTCCTGTGGCAAGAGGCCGGCGGTCCAGAGCTTCCATGCGATATAGAGAAGATAGGCTGCGCCGGCAAACTTCAGGACCATGAAGGCCTCCTGAAAAGTCTGCGCCACGAAGGCGAGGCCGAGGATCACGCCGGTCAGGTAGATCATGTCGCCCAGCACCAGCCCGAGGCCCATGAAGAAGGTTTCCCGAAACCCCGATCCAAGCGCCCGCGCCACGATCGCCGTCATGCCGGGGCCGGGAATGGCAGCGGCGATGAAGAGTGCGGTGGCATAGGCAAGAAGGGTCGTCAGCGTCATGGTCATTTTCCCCGAAAATCCGCCAGATCAATAGCGAAAATCAGGGGTGAAAACAATCGCCCATAAAGGGGGCTGGTCAAAGCCCCGTGGAGCCGAAACCACCGGCACCGCGTGCCGTCTCGGATGTTTCGGTCACTTCGCTGACTGTCACCTGCGTAACTGGTGCAATCACCATCTGTGCGATGCGCATGCCGCGCTCGATGACAAAATCGGCCTGCCCCAGATTGGCGAGAATGACCTTCACTTCGCCGCGATAGTCGCTGTCCACCGTGCCGGGGGAATTGAGGCAGGTGATGCCGTTCTTGATGGCGAGGCCGGAGCGCGGACGGATTTGCGCCTCATAGCCTTGCGGAACCTCGAAGACGAAACCGGTCGGCACCAGCGCCCGTTCGCCCGGCTGCAAAGTCAGCGGTTCATCGGCCGGCACTGCGGCGCGCAGGTCCATTCCGGCGGCGCCAGGGGTTTCATAGGAAGGCAATTCGAGGTCTGCGCCATTGGCAAGACGCACAAGCCGGAGGAGGGGTCGATTATCATTTTGAACGGTCATGCGGCATTAGTTTGCCGAGATCGCGGCAAGGTCAATTGCAAATGCGGGCCTGAAACGCTAGATACCCCGCAATTCCACAGGATTTGTCAGATGGCCGAAACACTTGCCGAGGCGGTCTCCCGCCGCCGCACCTTTGCTATTATTGCGCACCCGGACGCGGGTAAGACCACGCTTACGGAAAAACTGCTGCTGTTCGGCGGAGCGATCCAGCTTGCCGGTGAGGTGAAGGCGAAGAAGGATCGCATCCAGACCCGTTCGGACTGGATGAAGATCGAGCGCGAGCGCGGCATTTCGGTCGTCACTTCGGTCATGACCTTCGAATATAACGACCGCGTCTTCAACATCCTCGATACGCCCGGCCACGAAGACTTTGCCGATGACACCTACCGCACGCTGACGGCGGTGGATGCGGCGATCATGGTCATCGATGCCGCCAAGGGTATCGAGCCGCGCACGCTGAAGCTTTTCGAAGTTTGCCGCATGCGCGATATTCCGATCATCACCTTCATCAACAAGATGGACCGCGAAAGCCGCGATCCCTTCGAGATTCTGGACGAGGTCGAGGAAAAGCTGGCGCTCGATACCGCGCCGATCACCTGGCCGGTCGGCCGGGCGAAGAGCTTCTGTGGCGCTTACAATCTTGCTGAAAACACCTTTCGTGGCAACGACACGCAGGTGGATGGCCTTTCGGTCAACGGCCCTCAGGCTGTCGCCGATCGTCTGCCGGAAAATGAGCGCAAGGTCTTTATCGAGGAAACGGAACTGGCTCTGGAAGCCTGCCGCCCCTTCGACCGTCAGGCGTTCCTGGAAGGTCACATGACGCCGGTATTCTTCGGTTCGGCGCTGCGCAATTTCGGTGTGCGCGACCTCATCAATGCGCTGGGTGATTTCGCCCCGCCGCCGCGCGATCAGGTGGCGGATACCCGCACCGTGCATGCGGCGGAAGACAAGATGACGGCCTTCGTGTTCAAGATTCAGGCCAATATGGATCCCAACCATCGCGACCGCATCGCCTTTGCCCGCATCTGCTCCGGCAAGCTGGAGCGCGGCATGAAGGCGCGGCTGTCGCGCACCGGCAAGCTCATGGGGCTGACCGCACCGCAATTCTTCTTCGCGTCACAGCGCCAGCTGGCCGATACGGCCTTTGCAGGCGATGTGGTCGGCATTCCCAACCACGGCACGCTGCGCATCGGTGATACGCTGACCGAAGGTGAAAACCTCGTATTCCAGGGCGTGCCGAACTTCTCGCCGGAAATCCTGCGCCGCGTGCGCTTGGAAGACGCGATGAAGGCGAAGAAGCTGAAGGAAGCTTTGCAGCAGATGGCGGAAGAAGGTGTCGTGCAGCTCTTTTCGCCAGAAGACGGCTCGCCCGCCATCGTCGGCGTTGTCGGCGCGCTGCAGCTCGATGTGTTGAAGGAACGGCTGATGGGCGAATATGGCCTGCCGGTCTCGTTTGAAATGTCTCGCTTTTCCGTCTGCCGCTGGATCTCGTCCGATCAGCCTGCGGAAATGGACAAGTTCCTCAACGTCAAACGCGGCGATATCGCTCGCGATCTGGATGGCGATCCGGTGTTTCTGGCGCAGGATGCCTTCTCGCTGCGGTATGAATCCGAGCGGTTTCCGGCGATCAAGATGGTCGCGATCAAGGAATATCACGTCGCCAAGGCGGCGTGATATCAGCCGGATTGCACTTTGAATGCCAAGGGCTTAGTTTCCCGGTTAAACGGGAAACTGGTCCGGCATCATGACGCTTTCAGGCAAACATATTCTCCTCATCATCTCCGGCGGCATCGCGGCCTATAAGAGCCTCGACCTCATCCGCCGTCTGAAAGAGCGCGGCGCGAAGGTGACGCCAGTCATGACGAAGGGCGCACAGGAATTCGTCACTCCGCTTGCTGTTGGCGCAGTGTCCGCCACCCACGTCTTCACCGAGCTTTTTTTCGAGGCAGGACGAGCAGGATGTCGGGCATATCCGGCTCGCACGCGAATGCGACCTCGTGCTGGTCGCGCCCGCCACCGCTGATCTGATGGCGAAGATGGCGAATGGTTTGGCTGATGATCTTGCCTCCACGATCCTTCTGGCGACCGATCGGAAGGTGCTGGTCGCACCTGCCATGAACCCAAAAATGTGGTCGGCAAAGCCAACGATGCGCAATGTCGAAACGCTGAAAAAAGACGGCGTGTTTTTCATCGGCCCTATGGCAGGCGAAATGGCGGAAAAGGGCGAGGCCGGTCTTGGTCGTATGGCGGAGCCTTTGCAGATCGTCCAAGGCGTCGAGGCTTTGCTGGATGGCGGGCCGAAGCCTTTAAAAGGCAGAACGGCGATCGTTACCTCCGGCCCCACCCATGAGCCGATCGATCCGGTGCGTTACATCGCCAACCGCTCCTCCGGCAAGCAGGGCCATGCCATCGCAGCTGCGCTTGCGGAATTGGGTGCGGAGGTAACGCTGGTCTCGGGTCCCGTCACGATTGCCGATCCGGCGGGCGTTGCAACGGTCCATGTCGAGCGTGCCGAGGAGATGCGCGATGCGGTGATTTCAAGGCTGCCGGTGGATATCGCCGTCATGGTTGCCGCTGTCGCCGACTGGCGGGTGGCGGGTTCTTCGGAGCAGAAGATCAAAAAGCAGCCGGGCGATGCCCCGCCTGCGCTGCAACTTATGGAAAACCCCGATATTCTCAAAACCGTCGGCCACCACGAAAAGCGCCCGAAGCTGGTGGTGGGTTTCGCCGCCGAGACGCAGGATGTGGAGAAAAACGGCCGAGCCAAACTGGAGCGCAAGGGCGCGGATTATATCGTTGCCAATGATGTTTCGGCGGAAACCGGCATCATGGGCGGAGACCGCAACAGCGTGAAGATCATTTCGAATGAGGGTATCGAGGCCTGGCCTGATATGGACAAGGCCGAAGTCGCCAAACGTCTGGCGGCCCTTATCGCGGAGAAACTCGCATGAGCCTTTTCGATCGCAAGACATTCGACAGGGTGCTCGGAGAATGGCCGGGCGTCCGTTTCGTCGATCAATGGGACTCCCACGTTGCCAAGGTCGGAGACAAGGTCTTTTCCGTTTTGGGTGAACGTGACGACTGGCGGCTTGTGGTGAAATGTTCGGAGGAAAGCTTCGAAATCCTTACCTCGCTGGAAGGCATCCATCAGGCACCTTATTTCGCCAAGCGCAAATGGATATCGATCTCCGATCATTCACCGCTGGAGCAAGAGGAGCTGGAACACTATGTCCGCCGCTCCTATGAACTCGTTGCTGCAGGGCTGACGAAGAAGCTGCGGGTCGAACTGGGAATTCTCCCGGCCTGAAGGCGGCATTGTCGCCAATCCCTTCAATTTTCTTTCGTGTTTCGCCCGATGATCTGGCGAACCCCTTCCTTGGTAAAAGGCTGAAAAAGCTGTGGCAGAAAGCCCTTTGCAATTTCTCCCTTGATGCCGATGTTGGTCGAGGAAGGGCGATCGGGATTGAAATAGCTGCCGAACAACTGGTCGAAAATGACAAGGTTCTCGCCATAATTGGTATTTCCCTCAGGCAGCTCTTTGGAGTGGTGCCAACGGTGCAGCCGGGGCGTGCTGAACACGTAGTCCAGAGGCCCGGTTTTCATATCCACATTGCAATGGGTCAGAATGCCGATGAAGGCGGTCACAGCCGCGAGCCACCAAAACACCTGCAACGGCGCGCCCATGAGATAAAGCGGAATCTGGCTGAGCGCGATCTTGAACAGCGAGTCGGCCACATGAAAACGGCCCGTATTCACGACCCAAAGGCGGACAACGCTGTGATGAAGCGCGTGAAAACGCCAGAAGAACACCGTTTCATGGGCGATACGGTGCGCCCAGTAGAGACCGAATTCAGCGATCATCAGGGCGAGCGTGACCTGAACAACCATCGGCAACTGAGAAGGCCACAGGTCGAATTTCATGGCCGCCAAAGGTTGCAGAAAAATGGCGGTCAGCATTGGAAAGAGCACCGCTGCCATGGCAGCAAGCTGAACAAGCCCTTTGGTCAATAGCGTGTGGGCGATATTGTTGACGGTTTCACCATCAGACTGAAGCCATTCCGTCTCATAGGGAATGTAACGCTCAAGAAGAAACAGGCTGGCCACCGCGCCCGCGTAGACGGCGAGGAATGTGGTGATTGGATGCTCACTCGAAAAAGCGAAATAAGCCCCGGTAAGACCGAGAAAAAACACCATGGGCCACGAGCAATAGGTAAGGACCCGTTTTACGGCTTCATTTTTTGCCATCAATCTCAATTCCCGTCCGGCAATCATTTAACTTTCAATCAAGATCAGGTCATTATCCTCGATATGTTGCAGCAGCATGGTACGCATCTATCAAACTGGAAGACCGGCGATTTTCGGTTCGAAAGTGTGCCGCACCGGCGTGAGCGCCGAGTTTGAATATCGTTTAGCTGATCCTGATCGCGATATAGAGAAGCGTCAGCGCAATCACCCAGAGCGCCGCCCGGCCCCATCTGGTGTGGCGCGCTTCCGCCTTGCCGATCGCTTCCGCGGTCTGGGCGTCGAAACGCAGGCCGTTCTCGCTCATATACACCAGGTCGGAATGCAGCTTCTCCGTCTTGGCAGCGATCTCGGGTGCCGCTTCCGCAAGCTTGAGAGCCGCCTTCACGCCGTCCTTCAGATCGGTGACAATGCGTTTCGGGCCAAGATTGTCCCTTATCCAGCCGCTGACGACCGGATCGGCCGCTTTCCACATGTTGAAACGCGGATTGAGCATGCGGGATACGCCTTCCACCACCACCATGGTCTTTTGCAGCATCACCAGTTCCGGGCGCGTTTCCATGTCGAAGAGCTCGGTAACTTCGAACAGCAGCGTCAGCAACTTGCCCATGGAGATCGTCTCGGCCGGCTGGCCGTGGATCGGTTCGCCGATGGCGCGGATCGCCTGCGCAAAGCTGGCTTTATCGTGATGGCCCGGCACATAACCGGCCTCGAAATGCACCTCCGCGACGCGCATGTAATCGCGGGTGATGAAGCCGTAGAGGATTTCGGCAAGGAACCTGCGTTCTTTTTTCCCAGCCGCCCGGCAATGCCCATATCCACGGCTACGATCATGCCCTGCGGATCGACGAAGAGATTGCCGGGGTGCATGTCGGCATGGAAAAAGCCGTCGCGCAACGTGTGCCGCAGGAAGGACTGGATGAGGGTATCAGCCAGCTTGTTCAGATCGTGGCCGGCAGCCTTCAGCCCCTCAATATCCGACATCTTGACGCCGTCGATCCATTCCATGGTGACGACATCGCGGCCGGTGCGTTCCCAATCTACCTCCGGAACGCGGAATCCGGGGTCTTCTTTGGTATTTTCGGCAAGTTCGGAAAGGGCGGCGGCCTCAAGCCGCAGATCCATCTCGATCTTGGTTGTCTGTTCCAGCGTGCGAGTGACTTCCACCGGCCGCAGGCGGCGGGCAGAGCGGACGAAACGCTGTTGCAGGTCGGCGATCAGATACATCGCCTCCAGATCGTTCTGGAAGCGCTGGCGAACGCCGGGGCGAATGACCTTGACGGCGACCTTGCGCGGCCCTTTCGGCGTATCCACTATCGCCGGGTGAACCTGGGCGATGGAAGCGGCGGCGATCGGATCGCCAAATTCCCTGTAGAGTTCCGAAACAGACCGCCCGAGCGAACCTTCAATATTAGCCTTGGCCGCGGCTGCGGGGAAAAATGCCATGCGGTCCTGCAGGCTCGCAAGATCGTCGGCGAAGTCGGCGCCGACCACATCCGGCCTTGTGGCCAGAAACTGTCCCATCTTCACATAGGACGGGCCAAGCCGCTCGACAGCTACCGCTAGCCGGTCGCTACGCTGCGCCCGCTTGGCCTTGCTGCGGGCGAATGGCTTCAGCAACGCCTTCATCACTTGCGCGGAGGCAGGAAGGTCATCGGATGGCAAGGCCAGCACGACGCCTTCGCGCACGAGAACCCAGCCAACCCTTGCGAGGCGGAAATATGCGCCCAAAGTGCTCATGCTTATGCTTGTCTCCTGCTTTTGCCGGACATGGTCTTAAAGCTTCCAGCCGGAATGCAGGGCGGCGATACCGCCGGTGTAATTTGTGTAGGTCACGCGCGAAAAGCCGGCGGAGCGGATCATCGTCGCGAAATCCTCCTGATTGGGGAATTTGCGGATAGACTCGACCAGATATTGATAGGGCTCGGCATCCCCGGTGATCATCTTGCCGAATTGCGGAATGGCGTTGAACGACCATGCATCATAGACGCGGTCGAGTAGCGGCATTTCCACCTCGGAAAATTCCAGCACCAGCAGTCGCCCGCCACGTTTCAGTACGCGGTAGGCTTCTTTCAGCGCAACGTCGATGCGCGGTACGTTGCGAATGCCGAAGGCGACCGTATAGGCGTCGAAGGTATTCGCCTCGAAGGGCAGCTCCTCGGCATTGGCTTCAACGAAGGTCAGATTGTCGGAGAGCTTTCGTTTTGCCGCGCGCTCCTCGCCAACGGCAAGCATCGAGCCGTTGATATCGAGAACGGTGGCATGCGCCAGACGGTTGGAGGCTTCCACGATGCGGAAAGCGATATCGCCGGTGCCACCAGCTACGTCAAGCACCTTATAAGAGGCGTCCTTGCGCGGTGAAAGCGAGGACACCATGGCGTCCTTCCACAGCCGGTGCAGGCCGGCCGACATCACGTCGTTCATAATGTCGTAGCGCTTGGCCACCTTGTGGAAGACATCGTTGACCAGCCCCTGCTTTTTGCCTTCGTCCACTTTGTGGAAGCCATAGGACGTTTCCATGCCGCCTTGGGCAGTGGTACGGGCGTCGGTCATCGTCTGTCTCCATATTAATTGCGTGGCGGACCATAGCGGAAACGCCATGGCGACGCTATCTGTTGCCGCATCGCCTGGGCGCGACATTTCGCGTGCATTGTATAGACCACATGGTCCTAACGATAAACTGCCGGATAAGCCAGATGCCAGAATTGCCAGAAGTCGAAACCGTTAGACGCGGCCTCGCGCCCACCATGGAAGGGGCAAGAATCCGCAAGCTCCATCTTGGCCGTCCCGATCTGCGCTTTCCGTTCCCGGAGGACTTCGCGGGCCTGATCGAGGGCAGGACGATCATATCGCTCGGGCGCAGGGCGAAGTATCTCTTGATAGAGCTGGAAGACGGGCTGACGATCGTTGCCCATCTTGGAATGTCCGGCTCGTTCCGTATCGAGGCGGCGGCGGATGAGGCAGGAAATAGGAACGCGCCCGGCGCGTTTCATTATGCCCGCTCGAAGGACGGCAAGCACGATCATGTCGTCTTTCATCTGGATAAGGGCGAAGAGCGCATCTGCGTCATCTATAATGACCCGCGCCGCTTCGGCTTCATGCATCTGGTGGAGCGCAACAAGCTCGACCTCTACCCCGCTTTTGCGGGGCTGGGACCGGAACCGACCGGCAACGCGCTGAGCGCGGATTATCTCGCGAGCCGGTTCCAGGGTAAAAGCCAGCCGTTAAAAAGCACGCTGCTGGACCAGAAGGTCATTGCGGGCCTCGGCAATATCTACGTCTGTGAGGCGCTGTGGCGTGCCCATCTCTCGCCTTTGCGGGCGGCGGGAACGCTGGTGACCAAAACCGGAGAGCCGAAGCCGCAGCTCATCAATCTCACGGAGAAGATCCGGGACGTGATCGCGGACGCAATCGCCGCCGGTGGCTCTTCCCTGCGCGACCATATACAGACGGACGGAACGCTCGGTTATTTCCAGCATTCCTTTTCAGTCTACGATCAGGAAGGCCAGCCTTGCCGTACACCCGGCTGCGGGGGTACGGTTGAAAGGATAGTGCAGGCCGGTCGTTCGACCTTTTATTGCGCGGCCTGCCAGAAGTAGCTGAGGCGGAATAATGGCGAGGGAGACTGCCGTGGATTATGAAACGATACTGGTCGAGAAGCGCGACGAGGTGGGCGTCATCACGCTAAACCGGCCCAAGGCGCTCAACGCCCTCAATTCGGTGCTTCTGAAGGAGCTGCGGCACATTCTCTCCTCGTTCTCTGCCGACGACTCCATCGGTGCGATCATTATAACGGGGTCGGAAAAGGCGTTTGCCGCTGGCGCGGACATCAAGGAAATGCAGGGGCTGGATTTTGTCGATGCCTATGTCGGCGACTTTCTCGGCGGCTGGGACGAGGTCGCATCGACCCGCAAGCCGGTTATTGCCGCAGTCTCCGGCTTTGCGCTGGGTGGCGGGTGTGAACTGGCAATGATGTGCGATTTCATCATCGCTTCGGACACGGCGAAATTCGGCCAGCCGGAAATCACGCTTGGCGTCATTCCCGGCATGGGCGGCTCACAACGGCTGACGCGGGCGGTGGGCAAGGCGAAGGCCATGGATCTGGTTCTGACCGGCCGCATGATGGATGCAGCCGAGGCAGAGCGCGCCGGCCTCGTTTCGCGGATCGTCCCCGCGGCGAATCTCATGGATGAGGCGGTGGATGCCGCCACGCGCATCGCCTCGCTGTCCCGCGCTTCCGTTCTCATGGCCAAGGAAAGCGTCAATCGCTCCTTCGAGGTTCCTCTTTCGGAAGGGCTGAGATATGAAAGGCGATCCTTTCAGTCGCTCTTTGCAACAGCGGATCAGAAGGAGGGCATGGCGGCCTTCGTTGAAAAGCGCAAACCCGCTTTCCGGAATCGCTAAGGATTCGGAATATCGGCGTTTTCCGCCATTTGCGCGTTGACGGGCGTACGCTTTAGCGGTATATGCCCGCCCACGGTTAAGGAAAGCCATCCGGCTTGTCCGAAATTACTCCCGCATTCTTGGGTTAAGTGAGGTCTTCGAACGACCCGATCCTCTGGTTGCGGAATTTGGTTTGAATTCGAAGAGAGGCATACATGGCCAATACAACTTCGGCGAAAAAGGCGACCCGCAAGATCGCTCGCCGTACCGCAGTCAACAAGGCTCGCCGTTCGCGCGTTCGCGGCTTCATCCGCAAGGTCGAGGAAGCGATCGCTTCGGGCGATCTGGCAGTAGCCACCGAAGCTCTGAAGGCAGCTCAGCCTGAGATCCAGCGCGCAGCGACGCGTGGCGTTCTGCATGGCAACACGGCATCCCGTAAGGTGTCGCGTCTTGCCCAGCGCGTTAAGGCTCTTTCCGCCTAATCCGGCTAATCACAATTAACTATTCAAAAAGCCTGGTCTTTTGACCGGGCTTTTTGTGATTCTAACCCTACGTTAATCATTCCTGCCGTAACGTGACAAACGCGTGTCAGATGAGCGACAAGAAAAACTGAATAAAAACAATGGATTGCCGGAGGTCTCCCGAAAAATGGGAAGCTTTCTCTACGGAAGTCGCAGCCAGTTTTGAGTCAAGAAGATTTTTATTTTTTTGCCAAAACGGGCTATCGAAAAATGCCAAAATTGAATCTCATTGATTCATAAGCGATTCTGCTTCGGACCTTGCCGGTGATGCAAAACGACCATTGCGAGTCAATGGTCGATCTGAGTTTTTGCAGAAAAAACGCCATTGATCTCTCCCCACGATCCTGCCTAAATGCATTTCAACAAGGGGTGCGGATCTCAGTCCACAGATTATCTCGATGATCGTATCGACGATATTCACCTTCTTGCTGGCGGGCCTTTCGAGGTCCGTTTTCTCAGGTCATTGAGCTTTTTGTGCCGTTTCGGTCTCGGAACGGGCTGGAGCTTTTTGTCCTTAAGAATGCGCCTTACAGTTGTAGCGAAAGGAGCGTTTTTAGCGTGTCGCAGGCCTCTCCATGAAGGGGAGGGAAATGGGATAACCGGCTCGCAAACAAGTAGTAGTCTTTGACGCTCTTTCGAGGGGAGTGCTGGAGGCGGGAAATAATACGAGGGGGATCTCTGGCGATCGTTTTTTTGATCGTCAGGCTATGATTGGCAATTTGAAAGGCGGCAATATGCAATTGAATTTGGCGATGGGTGCGGTGGCCGATGGGGACCGCGCACCACAGGCTCGTGATGCAGCTTGCTCAGAAGCGGCAGGGGATAAATCGGCAATGAAGCACGATGCGCTGTTTGAACGTTTTAGCGCGCGGCTGAAGGCACAGGTTGGTCCCGAGGTCTATGCAAGCTGGTTTGCACGGCTCAAACTCCACACCGTTTCGAAAAGCGTCGTCCGTTTTACCGTTCCGACGACCTTTCTGAAGTCCTGGATCAACAACCGTTATATGGATCTGATCACCAGTCTCGTCCAAAGCGAGGATCCGGACGTGCTGAAGGTGGAAATTCTTGTCCGCTCCGCCAGCCGCCCGGCCCGCCCCGCGCAGGTCGAGGAACGGGTGCAGCCCGTTCAGGACATGGGCGCTGTTGCGCGCAACAAGTCCTTCATTCCGTCGCAGCCCGCGACAGCACCTTCTGCACAGCCTGCGGCGGCGCAGGCGACGCTGCGGCAGGGTAGCTCCGGGCCGCTGTTCGGTTCGCCGCTCGATACGCGTTTCACCTTTGACACTTTTGTCGAGGGCTCGTCCAACCGCGTCGCGCTTGCGGCGGCAAAGACGATCGCTGAAGCGGGTGCCGGTGCTGTGCGCTTCAATCCGCTGTTCATTCATGCGGGTGTCGGGCTTGGCAAGACACACCTTCTGCAGGCGATTGCCAATGCCGCCATCGACAGCCCGCGCAACCCGCGTGTGGTCTATCTGACGGCCGAATATTTCATGTGGCGTTTTGCGACCGCGATCCGCGACAATGATGCGCTGACGCTGAAGGACACCCTGCGCAATATCGACCTTCTCGTCATCGACGACATGCAGTTCCTGCAGGGCAAGATGATCCAGCACGAATTCTGCCACCTGTTGAACATGCTGCTCGACAGCGCCAAGCAGGTAGTCGTGGCCGCTGACCGCGCGCCGTGGGAGCTGGAATCGCTTGATCCGCGTGTCCGTTCGCGCCTTCAGGGTGGCATGGCCATCGAGATCGAAGGTCCCGATTACGACATGCGCTACGAAATGCTCAACCGTCGCATGGGCTCGGCGCGTCAGGACGATCCGTCTTTCGAGATTTCGGACGAAATCCTGACCCACGTGGCCAAAAGCGTGACGGCGAGCGGACGCGAGCTTGAAGGCGCCTTCAACCAGCTGATGTTCCGGCGCTCTTTCGAGCCGAACCTCTCGGTTGACCGTGTCGATGAGCTGCTGTCGCACCTCGTCGGCAGTGGGGAGGCCAAGCGCGTCCGTATCGAGGATATTCAGCGCATTGTCGCCAGACATTATAATGTGTCGCGGCAGGAGCTGGTTTCCAACCGTCGCACCCGCGTCATCGTCAAGCCGCGCCAGATCGCCATGTATCTGGCCAAGATGCTGACACCGCGCTCATTTCCCGAGATCGGTCGCCGTTTCGGCGGTCGCGACCACACCACGGTTCTTCACGCGGTGCGCAAGATCGAGGATCTGATTTCCGGCGACACCAAGCTCGGCCACGAGGTTGAGCTGCTGAAGCGCCTTATCAACGAAAACAACGCATGAAAAAAGCGGCCTTCGGGCCGCTTTTTTATTGGTTTCTCGGTTGTTGATTGGCTCAGGACCAGGCAGGCTGCCGGTCAGCAGGCGAGATCGGCGACCACGGCATCCAGAATAAGCATGCCGGAAGGGGTGCAGCGCAGGCGGGAATTGCCGATCCGTTCCACGAAGCCGTGTTGCAGGAGGAATTCCTCTTTCTCCGGGTCGAGTTCGCGGCCGGAGAGATCGCTCCAGCGAGCAAGATCAATGCCTTCGCGCAGGCGAAGGCCCATCAGCAGCAATTCGTCTGCCTGTTCGTCGACGCCGAGAAGCTCCTGATCGACCATGCCGTGGCCTTCACGCTCTACGGTCTCGAGCCAGGTTTCGGGATGGCGCTCGGTGACGGTGGCGAGCTTGGAGGCGCCATTGGTCAGGCGTCCATGCGCACCGGGTCCAATACCGGCATAATCGCCATAACGCCAATAGGTCAGGTTATGGCGGCTTTCCGCACCGGGGCGGGCGTGATTGGAAACCTCGTACGCCGGCATGCCGTAACGCTCGGTGATTTCCTGCGTCGCTTCATAAAGCACCGCCGAATGCTCGCCATCCGGTACGATCAGCTTGCCAGCCTTGTGCAGCCCGTAGAACGGCGTGCCTTCCTCGATAGTGAGCTGATAGAGCGACAGATGGTCGACGGCGTAGGAGACGGCTTCCTTCAGCTCAGCGTCCCATTCGGCCACCGTCTGGTTCGGGCGGGCGTAAATCAGATCGAAGGACATGCGCGGAAAAATTTCCCGCGCCAGACGGATGGCTTTAAGCGCATCGGCAACATCATGCAGCCGGCCAAGGAACTTCAGGTCCCGGTCGTTCAGCGCCTGGACGCCGAGCGAGACGCGGTTGACGCCGGCTGCCCGGTAACCGCGAAACCGCTCCGCCTCGACGCTTGAAGGATTGGCCTCCATGGTGATCTCGATACCATCAGGCACATGCCAGAAGCGCGAAACGCCATCAAGAAGCGCGCCTACGGTCTGCGGGTCCATCAGCGAAGGTGTACCGCCGCCCATGAAAATGCTGGTAACGACACGCGGACCGCTGAGCGCCCGCATCTTTGCCATTTCGCTGAGGAACGCCGCAGTGAACCGTTCCTGATCCACCGGGCGGTGGCGGACATGGCTGTTGAAATCGCAATAGGGGCATTTGGCCGCACAGAAGGGCCAGTGCAGATAGATCCCGAAACCGGGATCGCCCGTATCCGGCAGAAGCGACGCGCCGGGGGCAGAAAGTTGGTGCTCCCCGGTCATCGGGTTCATGCCTCCAGACAGGTTTCGACGAATTTTTTGAACGCGCGGGCACGGTGGGAGAGCGCAAACGCATCGCCGTGCTTCCAGCCGTGTTTTTCGTCTGCGGTCATTTCACCGAATGTGGTGTCGTAACCTTCTGGTTTGAAGATCGGGTCATAGCCGAAACCGCTCGTTCCGCGCGGGGGCCACGCCACCGTGCCTTCCACCTCGCCGCGAAAATATTCGACATGCCCGTCCGGCCAGGCAAGGCACAGCACGCTGACGAATCGGCCCGTGCGGTCTTCCGGCTTCGTTGCACCGCGTTCGGCAAGCGCATCCTCGACCTTCTGCATGGCCATGGCGAAGTCGCGCGTACCGTCAGCCGTTTCAGCCCAATTGGCGGTATAAACGCCCGGCGCGCCATCCAGCGCATCGATCACCAGACCGGAATCGTCAGAAAGAGCCGGCAGGCCGGACGCCTTCGCAGACGCAAGCGCCTTGATGGCAGCATTTTCCTCAAAGGTGGTGCCTGTCTCGTCCGGCTCCACGAAGTTCAGCTCCGCAGCCGATTTGGCTGAAAAGCCGAAAGGCCCGATCAGGTCGGCGATTTCGGCGATCTTGCCCTTGTTGTGGCTGGCGACAACGATCGTTCTGGTATCGAGCTTGCGCATGACGTTTTCCTGTCGGCTCAGGCGATTGCCTGCTTCTGAAGGGCGACCAGTTCGCTGCATCCGGCCTTTGCAAGACCGAGCAGCGTCAGGAATTCCTCTTCGGAGAAGGGGGCACCTTCCGCGGTTCCCTGCACTTCGACGATGCCGCCGGAGCCGGTGATGACGAAATTCGCATCGGTCTCGGCGGAGGAATCCTCGAGATAATCGAGATCGATGACCGGCTGTTTTGCAAAGATGCCGCAGGAGATCGCGGCGATATGGTCTTTCAGGACCTTCTCGACCTTGATCATGTTGCGAGTTTCCATCCACTTCAGGCAATCATGCAGGGCGATCCATGCGCCGGTGATGGAAGCCGTGCGCGTGCCGCCATCGGCCTGAATGACGTCGCAGTCGATGCTGATCTGGCGCTCGCCAAGCGCCTGCAGGTCGACCACTGCACGCAGCGAGCGGCCGATGAGGCGCTGGATTTCCTGCGTGCGTCCGCCCTGCTTGCCGGCCGAGGCCTCGCGCTTCATCCGCTCATGGGTGGAACGCGGCAGCATGCCGTATTCGGCGGTGACCCAGCCCTTGCCGCTGTTGCGCAGCCACGGCGGCGTCTTTTCCTCAAGGCTTGCGGTGACGAGCACATGCGTATCACCGAATTTGACCAGACAGGAACCTTCGGCATGTTTCGAGAAATTGCGCTCGAAGGAAACCTTGCGCATCTGATCGGTTTTTCTGCCTGAAGGCCGCATATGATCCACTCTCCATGTTGGTTCCTGCCTTCTAAGGCGCCCCCCGGGGTTTTGCAAAGCCAATTTCCATTTTGCCGCAGCGGTGCAACGCATTATATTGGTACGGACAGAGTTTTGACGATAAAGAACGGATGATATGGGCTTTTCCGCACCGCTTTCAAAAGATCAGGCATCGTTGCTGGATGAACGGTCGCGGGAGATTTTCCGGCGCATCGTCGAAGGCTATCTCGACACCGGCGAACCCTTGGGGTCGCGCAGCCTGTCGCGGCTGTTGCCGATGTCGCTTTCACCGGCCTCCGTTCGCAACGTCATGAGCGACCTCGAGGAACTGGGTCTCATCTATTCGCCGCATATCAGCGCCGGTCGCCTGCCCACCCAGACGGGGCTGCGCTTCTTCGTGGACGCATTCATGCAGGTGGGCGATCTGCCCGCCGATGAGAGAGCCAGTATCGACCGCCAGATCGGTCCGGTCGCCGGCCACGAGCAATCGCTGGAAGGGTTGCTGACGGAGGCAAGCCGCATGCTTTCAGGCATGTCGCGCGGTGCCGGCCTGGTGCTGACGGCCAAGAGCGACGTCATTCTCAAGCATGTTGAATTCATCCGGCTGGAGCCCACCAAGGCGCTTGCCGTGCTGGTAGGGGACCACAATCAGGTCGAAAACCGTATCATCGAATTGCCGGTCGGCATTTCGTCATCGCAATTGACAGAGGCGGCAAATTTCATCAATGCCCATCTTTCCGGGCAGACGCTGCAAGAACTGCGGGGCCAGTTTCAGACGCAGCGTGCCGAATTGCAGTCGGAACTCGGCACGCTCGCGCAGGACCTCATTGAACGTGGTCTCGCCATATGGGCGGGCGACAATGAAGAGGGCAAGCTCGGCCGCCTCATCGTCCGCGGACGCTCCAACCTGCTGGAAGGTCTGGCCGGTGAGGAAGATATCGATCGTGTGCGCCTGCTGTTCGACGATCTGGAACGTAAGGAAAATCTCATCGAGATACTCAACCTTGCGGAAAGTGGCTCAGGCGTCAGGATTTTCATCGGCTCGGAAAACAAGCTCTTCTCGCTGTCAGGCTCGTCACTGATCGTGGCACCTTATCGGGATGAGGAAAATCGCGTTGTGGGTGCCGTCGGCGTCATCGGTCCCACGAGGCTAAATTACGCCCGTATCGTGCCTATGGTGGACTACACCGCACAAATTATGGCCCGCCTTTCCCGAAAGCAGAGATAGGACAAGCCCGCAAGGTTAGAGAATGCGGCAAGCTTTTCGCCGCAAGCCTTGATTTTTGCCCTTCAAACCTCGATATCGGGCGCAACCAACAATATTCAAATCTGGAGAACGTCATGACCGACGATACGAAAAAGCCCGGACCTGACGCGGACGTCGCCGAAGAGTTTGTCGAACCCGCATTTACAGGGGAAGAGACGGCGGAAGCTGCCGAGCCCGATCCGATCGAACTGCTCAGGGCCGAAAATGCCGATCTGCGCGACAAGTTCCTGCGTCTTGCAGCAGAAATGGACAATCTTCGTCGCCGCACCGAGCGCGAAGTCAAGGATGCGAAGGCCTATTCTCTCGCCGCTTTCGCGCGCGACATGCTTGCCGTTTCCGACAATCTTCGCCGCGCTCTTGAAGCCATTCCTGACGAACTCAAGACCAATGGCGAAGCCGGTCTCAACGGCCTGATCGAAGGTGTCGAGATGACGGAGCGCTCGATGCTCTCGACGCTGGAGCGACATGGCGTCAAAAAGATCGATGCGGAAGGCCAGAAATTCGATCCGAATTTCCACCAGGCGATGTTCGAAATTCCGAACACAGCAGTTCCGAACAACACGGTACTGCAGGTGGTTCAGGCCGGTTTCACCATCGGTGACCGGGTGCTGCGCCCCGCCATGGTTGGCGTCTCAAAGGGTGGCCCGAAGGTGGAGACCGCCGCAGCGCCCGAGCCGGGCACCGCCTCCGTCAACGAGAAGGATGCGTGAGGCATTCCCTCATCTAAAGCGCGTCCGGATATAAAAACCGGGACGCGCTTTTGTTTGAAATGCTCCAATAAAAAACGCGCCTCAAGGGCGCGTTTTTTGTCCATGGAAAGGACCGTCGGCAGCCTTTGATCAGGCAGCGGTCGCCTGCTCCTGATTGAGGAAGGCGTAAATTGCCGTGTCGGAATCGGTGGCACGCAGCTTGGCCACCAGCTCGGGGTCGCGCAAAGCTCGGGCAATTCTCGACAGCGCCTTCAGATGATCCGCGCCGGCGCCTTCGGGTGCAAGCAGCAGGAAAACCAGATCGACCGGCTGGTCATCCAGCGCCTCGAAATCAACAGGTGTTTCAAGACGTGCGAAGACGCCGGTGATCTGATGGATGCTGCTCAGCTTGCCATGCGGAATGGCAATGCCGTGCCCCACACCGGTGGAGCCGAGTTTCTCACGCTGGAGGATGACGTCGAAAACTTCCCGTTCCGAGACTCCGGTAATTCTGGCTGCCTTTGCGGCCAGCTCCTGAAGCAATTGCTTTTTGGAATTCACCTTGAGGGCGGGAATAATCGCATCTTGTTGCAGCAAATCTGCCAACGCCATTCTCTTTTTCCTTCATGCCATCGAGACGATGCAGGAGGCAGATACGCTTTCGCGCTCTGCCTCCCATGTCTTGTCAGACTGTTCAGCTCTTGATCGTTTCCGCGTCGATCCAGCCAATATTGCCGTCATGTCGTCGGTAGACGATGTTGAGATATTCCTTGCCGGGGCTGCGGAACAGCAGAACCGGTTCGTCCGTCATGTCGAGCGCCATCACGGCGCTGGCGACGGACATCGTCTTTATCTGTTTCGAACTTTCCGCAACGATCGTGGGTGCGTAGTCTTCCGGAACCTCGTGGTCCTCATCGGGGACAGCATCCATTACCGTATAGGCGATTTCCGACATCGCGCCGTTCGCCGCGGAACCATTGTGGTGATGGTCCTTCAGCTTCCGTTTGTAGCGACGCAGGCGCTTCTCGATACGCTCGGCGGCGGCATCGAAACTCGCTTGCGGATCATTTGCCTGACCCGCCGCATGCAATACAACGCCCGTATCGAGATGCAGTTTGCAATCGGCTGCAAAACGCGATCCGGACTTCTCTACGGTCACTTGGCCTGAATACCCCCCATCGAAGTATTTGGTAACTGCCAGACCTATATTGTCCTCAATCCGCTGCCGGAAAGATTCGCCGATCTCCATATGTTTACCAGATACACGCACACTCATGGAAAATTTCCTTTTTGTAGTGATTTGCGAGTACCAGCTTACGTCAAGCCGCGCGCGCATCCAAGCGTTTCGAAGGCCTTTAAAAGCCCCCATTCGAATTTTACGCCCATGGACGGTGGAGATGAATCCGTTACAAATGACCTTGCTTACGTGTGCGGCGGGCTTCTAGCCCTTGCCGTAGCAAGAGTCAATGGTGCGGCTGGAAAGCCCTGAAAACGTGACCAGCGCCACCGCTCAGAACGCCGACAGTCTGGCCAGGGCCTTCTTCTCGCGCCGTCTCTGAACGGAGGATGGGATGTTCATCGCCTCGCGATATTTGGCCACGGTCCGGCGGGCAAGATCGATACCACTCTTTTTCAGATTATCGACGATATCGTCATCGGAAAGCACTGCGTCGGCGGCCTCCTGCGCGATCATCGCCTTGATGCGATGACGCACGGCTTCTGCCGAATGGCTGTCACCGCCTTCCACCGAGCTGATGGAAACACTGAAGAAATATTTCAGCTCAAACAGGCCGCGCGGCGTCAGCATGTATTTTTTCGACGTCACCCGGCTGACGGTGGATTCGTGCATCTTGATGGCGTCGGCCACCGTCTTGAGGTTCAGCGGGCGCAGGTGGTCCACGCCATTGACGAGAAAGGCGTCCTGCTGGCGCACGATTTCGGTCGCCACCTTCATGATCGTTCTGGCGCGCTGGTCGAGGCTGCGGGTCAGCCAATGGGCCGTCTGCATGCATTCGGAAAGGAAATCCTGATCCTCTCCCTCGCGCGACTTGTGCCTTGAAACCTCTGCGAAATAGGTCTGGTTGATGAGCACGCGCGGCAGGGTCTCGGGGTTGATTTCCACAAGCCAGCCGCCGGCAGAGGAGGGGCGAATGATGATATCAGGAACGATTGTCTCGGAAACGGTCAGAATCGTAACCAGCGCCCGGACGCGGATTGAGCGTGCGGATTTCCGCCAGCATGTCGAGAAGGTCTTCCTCATCCACGCCGCAGAGTTTTTTTAGAGAAGCGAAATCCCGTTTCGCCAGAAGCTCCAGATTGTCGATAAAAGCCCGCATTGCCGGATCAAGCCTGTCCTTCTGGGCAAGCTGGATCGCCAGACATTCGCTCAGCGAGCGGGAAAACACGCCGGGAGGATCAAAGCTCTGAAGCGTCTCCAGAATGCGCTCCACTGCCGAAGGCGCCGCCCCCAGCCGTTCAGCGACGTCTTCGACAGCATCTACGGCGATATATCCGGTCTCGTCGAGCTGGCCGATCAGCGCTTCGGCGATCATCCTGTCTTCCACAGAGGATATGGCGAGAGGCAATTGCTGATTGAGATGGTCGCTGAGGGTCTGTTTCGCGGCAACGAAGTCGTCGAGATCGTAACTCTCGCCTGACTCCTGCCCGGGCATGGATTTCCACTGCCCCGCCAGTTCGGGTGCGTCGGGCTTTCTGGGTTCGGTATCGTCGGGAAAGACATTTTCGAAGCTGGTGTCGAGCTGTTCGCCGAGATTTGCCGCGCGATCGCCGTACCAGTCGTCGCTGTCGGCCGTTACCGGCGCGGACTTGTCGGACCCTTCGCTGTCGGCATCGCCGAAATTCTCCGCATCAACAGGGCTATCGCTGCTCAAATCCCCGTCGTTTGCCGCAATTTCAAGCAAAGGATTGCGCTCCACCTCCT
Organism: Rhizobium sp. AN68; assembly: GCF_030758035.1. Lineage (NCBI taxonomy): Bacteria > Pseudomonadati > Pseudomonadota > Alphaproteobacteria > Hyphomicrobiales > Rhizobiaceae > Rhizobium > Rhizobium sp. AN68. The sequence continues at coordinate 265,531 of NZ_JARWMI010000003.1, forward strand.
GCGCGATGAACTGCGTCAGTTCGAAATGCGTCATCTGAAGCAGCTGGATGGACTGCATCAGTTGCGGTGTCATCACGAGAGACTGGTTTTGACGCAGCAAAAGGCTGGCAGATAATGCCATGGCGGACGCGAAACTCCCCTTACAGCTTCTTCGTCGCCACAAATTTCATAAATTTTGCGCAGGCAACGAAACTTGGCCCAAAAATTGCTTTTTTATTATGTTTGGTCAAGCGTCACTGCGGGGCGCGATGAAGAATCTTTCGCGCCCGGGAGCTTAAAGGCTAAAATTATTGCCGAGATAGAGCCGGCGCACATCCGGATTGTTGACGATATCGTCCGCACGGCCATGGGTCAGAACCTCACCGGCATGGATGATATAGGCGCGGTCGATGAGGCCGAGCGTTTCGCGGACATTGTGGTCGGTGATGAGAACGCCGATCCCGCGCGCGGTCAAATGTCTGACAAGGTTCTGAATGTCGCTGACGGAGATCGGATCGACGCCGGCAAAAGGTTCGTCCAGAAGCATGAAGGTCGGATCGGTCGCCAGAGCACGGGCGATTTCCAGACGGCGACGTTCGCCGCCCGACAGCGCGACAGCGGGCGATTTGCGCAGCTGCGCAATGTGGAACTCTTCCAGCAACTCATCGAGCTTGCGGCTGCGCTTGGCGCTGTCAGGTTCGTGCACTTCCAGCACGGCGCGGATGTTTTCCTCGACTGTCAGTCCGCGGAAAATTGAGGCTTCCTGCGGCAGGTAGCCGACACCGAGGCGGGCACGCCTGTACATCGGCATGGTGGTGACGTCGTTGCCGTTGATGGCGATCTTGCCGCTATCGACAGGTACCAGGCCCGTTATCATGTAGAAACAGGTGGTTTTGCCTGCGCCGTTCGGGCCAAGCAGCCCCACGGCTTCACCGCGGCGCACGACCAGCGAAACGCCGTTGACGACGCGCCGTGTATTATAGGTCTTCGTCAGACCATGCGCGATCAGGGTGCCGTCATAGCGAGCCTTGTCGGCCTGCGACGCAGCGTCCACAGGTCGGTCGCGCCCACCGCCAAATATTTTTGAGATCGAGGCTATCTTCACGAGGTGAGACTACTGTTTCTTCTGCTGCGATTTCGGATCGAGCATGATCCGGACAGGGCCGCCGCAGCTTTCAAGCTTTGCCTGCCCCGAATTCATCAGAACAGTGAGCTTGCAGCCGGTGAAAACATTCGCGCCCTCGGACAGCACAACCTGCTTGCCGGTCAGAATGAAGGTCTGCGCCGCCATGTCGAATTCGCCGTGATCGGCCGTGGCCTTCTGCGTCTCGGACGTCAGGTAGACGTTATTGTCGACGAAGATTTTTTCGATGTTGGCGTCACCGCTGGTGAGCGAGGAACCTTCACCCTTGTAATTGACCGTCATCTTGCCGGCCTGAAGGGTGGTGGTGCCCTGCACAACTTTCACGTTACCGGTGAAATAGGCCTTGCGCTCCTGGTCCCGAATCTCGAGCTGATCGCTTTCGATAGCGATCGGCTGGTCGCCGGAGAGCTTGACGCCTGTCATGTTGCTGGTGGTGTTCTGAGCGAAAGCCACGGTTGCAAGACAGGAAAAAGCAAAAGCTGCGGCTGTAACGCCTGCGGATTTGCCAAGGGAAACGGGACGGGAAATTTGCATCATCTGGACCGGGCTCTCACTTGCCTTCATTCTTGATATTGGATGCAGCGATACGTGCGCGTACCTGCCCCGAAAATGTAATAGTCTTGCCATTATCCGCGATATCAATCGATTGCGCAACAATGGCGCCGTCGTTTGTTTTGATCGAAACCGGCTCTTTGCTGCTCATTTTTCCAGCCTTCAGATCGACATCCGCAGATTGGAACTTCGCTTGTATGCCATTGCTGAGATTGATGTCAAAAGGGGCGGTCATCTTCAGCGTGTTGGTGGCCCGGTCGAAAATGCCTTCCTTGGCAATCACCTGGGCCACGCTGTCGTTCACAGGCACCGCAGCCAGAACCCTTTCGAGCGTCATGAGGTTGGGGTTGGCGATATCCTGCAACGCACGGTCTGCGTTCATGGAGTAGTCGATCCCCTTCTCGTTGCGGCCCGCAACGGCCGGCTTTTCCATCACGATCTTGCCGTCTTCGATCCTTGCGCTTTCAAGCGAAACCTCTTCGGGCGCCCAGGTGCGAATGAGCGAAACGGCGACGAAGGCAAACGAGATGATCGCCGCACCGAGCGGCAGAATGATTTTCAGCCGCTTCACGCGCGCGGAATGCCTCAGCGCGCGCTCGTAAGCGCCGTTCTGGTCATTGGGCAGCGGAAACGCTGGCGCGGGTTGGCGGAGTCTTTCGAGCATAAGAGTGGGTCCGGAAAACTTCCTGGGCGCCACTTTGGCGCGCAACTGAAGCTTATATGTTTATCTTGATGTCTTTGGCATGAGTGCTGTGTCCTGCCAATATGGTTTTTGTCTGGAAAGGTGCAAGGGAAATGCGAATTTAATCGTAATTCTGGTTTCCTTATTGTTTCCTTGCGGCTTCGCGCTAGAAGAACCATATGGCCATGACGCTTACATTACGCTTCAAATGCCGGAAGGCAGGGGTTTTCGATGGATAATATGGCGATAGCGGATCGCAGACGATTGCGCCGCAAGCTGACTTTCTGGCGGATTGCCGCTGTTTTTCTGTTTGTCGCCGGCATTTTCGGCCTCTACCGGTTTTTATGGGCCACCCCGCAGCAAAGCGAGAGACCCCATATTGCCCGTGTCCAGATCTCCGGGCTGATCCAGGACAATACCGAACTTCTGGAGCGGCTGGACAAGATTGCCAAGAGTGACAATGTCAAAGGGCTGATCGTTTCGATTTCATCGCCCGGTGGCACCACCTATGGCGGCGAGCGCATCTTCAAGGCCATTCGCGGCGTTGCGGAAAAGAAGCCGGTGGTCTCCGATGTCCGCACGCTTGCCGCCTCCGCTGGATATATGATCGCATCTGCAGGTGACGTCATCGTCGCTGGCGAAACCTCGATCACCGGCTCTATCGGCGTGATCTTTCAATATCCCCAGATCGGCCAGCTGATGGATAAGCTCGGCGTCTCGCTGCAGGAAATAAAGTCCTCTCCGATGAAGGCGGAGCCTTCGCCGTTCCATGAGGCGCCCGAAGAGGCGAAGACGATGATCCGTTCCATGGTGATGGACAGCTACGGCTGGTTCGTCGATCTTGTGGCCGATCGCCGCAAATTGCCGCGCGAGGATGTGTTGAAACTGGCGGACGGATCGATTTTCACGGGCAGACAGGCGCTCGCCAACAAGCTGGTCGACACGCTTGGCGGCGAAAAGGAAATTCGCGGCTATTTCGAAACGCGCGGTGTTGCCAAGGATCTGCCGATCGTGGAATGGCGCGCACCGTCTTCCAGTTCGCCTTTTTCGCTTTTCAGTGTTGCGCAAATAGCGAAGCTTCTGGGATATGACGATTTAATCCCATTTGCGGGCTCTGGTCAGCTCGGTGCGGACAAGTTGTTTCTTGACGGTCTTGTTTCCGTTTGGCAGGTTGAGCCGCATTAAAAATCCAATTCTTTCAGGGGGCAACCGTGATCAAGTCTGAACTGGTGCAGATCGTTGCTGCGCGTAACCCGCACCTTTATCACCGTGACGTGGAAAATATCGTCAATGCGGTGCTGGATGAAATCACCGATGCCTTGGCAGCGGGAAATCGTGTCGAGCTTCGTGGTTTCGGCGCATTTTCGGTGAAGAACCGTCCTTCGCGATCCGGTCGGAACCCGCGCACGGGTGAATCGGTTTTCGTTGAGGAAAAATGGGTGCCTTTCTTCAAGACGGGCAAGGAACTGCGTGAGCGCCTGAACCCCGGTATGGGTGACGAAGAGGACGATTGATCGTTCTCACCCGCCGCCCCGGAAACGGAGCCGAGGGAATGCACGCCGCGATGGAGTAATGTCGGATGTCGAAAAAAATCATCAACCTCATCATCCTGCTTCCGCTGGCGATTATCCTCGTCATCCTGTGCGTGGCCAATCGTCAGTCCGTGACGCTCGCGCTCAATCCGTTCCGGCCGGAGGATGGTGTACTTTCCTTCACCGCGCCGTTTTTCGTGTTCCTGTTTCTGGCCGTCATCTTCGGTGTGCTTCTGGGATCTTCCGCCACATGGTTTGCACAGGGCAAGCATCGCAAGCGCGCCCGTATCGAGGCGAAGGAAGCCGTTCGCTGGCATGACGAGGCGAACCGGCACAAAGCGGCAACAGCCGCGCAGCTTCCGAATGCGGGCCAACTCCCGGCAAAGTGATGGTGCCGACATTCGTTGCGGCTCTAGTCGAGCGACGCTTGGAATGCTATTTGCTGGCGCGATAAGACGCGGGCAGAAGCGGAAAGATTTCCATTGAAGAAAAAAGACAGCCGGCCGGGCAATCGCGTGCGTGCCGGGAGCGAGAAAAAACAGGTTCATGCCGCAAAGCCGGCACGGCGAATGGACGCGGCACCGAAAAAGCGCGAGCCGGACGCGGTGCGCAGCGCGCCGAAACCTGCGCCGAGGGAAAAAATAGCCCCAGTACCGGCCGTTGAGCAGGTGCCTGCGCGGCCCCTCAAGCATCGCACCGGCGAACGTCCCGCAGAACAGGTTCCGGTTATTCTGGAATCGAGTGGCGCGGGTGATTTTCATCTCATCGACAGCGGCAATGGCCTGAAGCTTGAACAATACGGCGAATATCGCGTCGTCCGTCCCGAGGCGCAGGCTCTCTGGCAACCGTCGGTTCCAGACCGCGTATGGCAGAATGCCGACGCCATTTTTACCGGCGACACGGATGAAGACGGCATGGGCCGTTGGCGTTTTCCAAAGGCAGCACTTGGCGAAATCTGGCCCCTGTCGCTGCTCGGCGTCGAATTTCTCGGCCGCTTCACGGCCTTCCGGCATGTCGGCGTCTTCCCGGAGCAGATTGTCCACTGGGAATGGCTGAAAAATGCCGTTGAAACGGCTGACCGGCCGCTGAAAGTCCTGAACCTGTTTGGTTACACCGGCGTCGCTTCTTTGGTCGCCGCTGCTGCAGGCGCTGAAGTGACCCATGTCGACGCCTCCAAGAAAGCGATCGGCTGGGCAAAGGAGAACCAGGCGCTTGCCGGGCTCGAACAGGCGCCGATCCGCTGGATTTGCGAAGACGCGATGAAGTTCATTCAGCGCGAGGAGCGTCGCGGCAGCACCTACGACATCATTCTCACCGACCCGCCGAAATTCGGCCGCGGCACCCATGGTGAAATCTGGCAATTGTTCGACCATCTTCCGTTGATGCTCGATATCTGCCGGGAAATCCTGTCGCCCAAAGCGCTCGGTCTGGTGCTGACGGCCTATTCTATCAGGGCCAGCTTCTATTCGATGCATGAATTGATGCGCGAAATCATGCGCGGCGCCGGTGGCGTCGTTGCGTCCGGCGAGCTCGTCATTCGCGAGGCCGGGCTTGATGGGAAGACGCCGGGCCGGGTGCTTTCCACATCGCTGTTCAGCCGCTGGGAGCCGAAATGACGAACGACATGCGCGAAAACACGACGCGCCGGGTTGGCCAGGTCAAGGAAGTCACCAGCCTTGCCAATCCCATCATCAAGGATATCAAGGCGCTTACCCAGAAAAAGGGCAGGGAAGAGACCGGCACCTTCATGGCGGAAGGCTTGAAGCTGGTTATCGACGCGCTCGAACTGGGCTGGACCATCCGCACCCTGGTTTACGCCAAGGCGGCCAAGGGCAAGCCGCTGGTGGAGCAGGCGGCCGTAAAGACGGTCGCTTCCGGCGGGCTGGTGCTAGAAGTCAGCGAAAAAGTCATCGCCTCGATCACCCGCCGCGACAATCCGCAGATGGTCGTTGGCATCTTTGACCAGAGATGGAAGCCATTGAAGGATATCCGTCCGGAAAAAGGCGAGACCTATATCGCGCTCGATCGGGTGCGTGATCCCGGCAATCTCGGCACCATCATCCGCACGGCGGATGCGGCGGGTGCCTCAGGTGTCATTCTGGTCGGCGATTGCACCGATCCGTTTTCGCTGGAAACCGTGCGTGCGACCATGGGTTCGGTCTTCGCTACGCCCGTTGCCCGCGCCTCGGTTGAGGAATTCCTCTCATGGAAAAAATCAGCCAATGTCAGTGTCGTTGCCACCCATCTTGCCGGGTCGGTGGACTATCGAAAAATCGATTACGCCGGAAAGCCCGTCGTGCTTTTGATGGGTAACGAACAATCCGGCCTGCCGCCTGAACTGGCCGGCAAGGCAGACCAACTGGCGCGCATTCCCCAACAGGGCCGTGCCGATAGTCTCAATCTCGCCATCGCAACCGCTGTCATGCTTTTCGAGGCGCGGCGACATCTCCTCGAACTGGCACCGGTGAAGTAATGGCCAAAGCGGCGTTGTTTTCGAAATTTGGCCCGGCTTTCGCGCTTATCGTTGCTGCCCTTGTGTTGGACCAGGTCGTCAAGCAACTGGTCGATACCTATCTGCCGTTGCAGGAGATGGTGCCGGTCATTCCGTTCCTGGCGCTTTACCGCACCTATAATCTAGGTGTGGCGTTTTCGATGCTGGCGGACATGCACGGCTGGTTCATCGTCAGCATGCGGCTCGTCATCGTGGTCTTCGTTCTGTGGCTCTGGCGCAAGACGGCGGCGGATCGGACTTTTGCCCATCTTGGCTTCGCCTTCATCATCGCTGGAGCAGCCGGCAATCTTCTCGACCGCTTTTTCTACGGTCACGTCATCGACTACATCCTGTTTCACACCGATACATGGTCGTTCGCGGTCTTCAATCTGGCCGACACTTTCATAACAATCGGTGCCGGTTGCGTCATTCTCGATGAGTTTCTGCACGCCCGGGCGGCTAAAAAGTAAAATTTTAGCGTTTGAGCCAAGCATATCAAAACCGCTGCCGTGGTAGCGGTTGTGCATGAGCGAACTGGCACGACTGCGGGAAAAAGTTTCAGATGGCCTCGCCGCCACCCCGGCGCAGCCTGCGGATCGTGTCGACACGACATCTCACCATGGCGGTGCGGAGCGCGGGATAGATGCCAGATCGATCACGCTGTACGTTGCCGCGTCATTGTCGGTGGGTGCCTTCTCCGCGGCCTTGATCGCGCTTGCGGTGCCTTATTCGGTCACCGTCGCCTTGGCATCCTTCTTCGGTGCGGTGCTGGTCGGTCTCCTGTCCTACGCCATGTTCGGCAAATCCTTCCAGTATCCCGGCAAACTATCTGCAGATGATTTGGATGTACGGCTACGCCAAACTCAAAACCGATCGCTGATTGCCGAGATCCAGGAGGCCATGGGCGATATCATCGTCATCCGCAATATGGATCGGCGCATCGTCGAGGCGAATGCGGTTTTTCGTGAAGTGACGGGCTGCTCGGCACCCGAAGGGCTGAGCTGTGAGGAAATCGGCATCGCTTTCCGGCCAGGCGACAAGGCCCACGCTTATGATGTGGAAATCGCGACCCCGTTCGGTCAGCGCATTTTCTCCTGGCACGATGTCGTCACCCGCGATCTGGCAAGCAGTCGTCTTCTCATCAGCAGCATCGCGAGAGATGTCACCGAGGAGCGGCTGGCACTCGGCGAGCGGGAAAACGCCCGGTTACGCGCGGAAAAGGCCGATGCCGAAAAGGCAAGGCTGCTGGCAACTGTTAGCCACGAGATCCGTCTGCCGCTTTCCGGCATGCTCGGCATGAACCATCTTCTATCGCAGACGAAGCTCAATGAAGAGCAACGTAATTATCTCGACGGCATGAAGCAGTCCGGTCAGTCGCTGGTACAGTTGGTCGAGGACCTGCTGGATTATTCGACCATGGAGGCGGGCCGTTTCAAACTCAATCCGCGTGCGGAAAACCTGCGCCGGCTGATCGAGAGCATTGTCGAGATGCTGGCGCATCGCGCCCACGAAAAGGGCATCGAAATCACCTCCGTCGTCACGCCGGATGTGCCTGATTATCTGGATTTCGATCCGGCAAGGCTGCGTCAGGTTCTGTTCAACCTCCTCGGCAATGCCGTCAAATTCACGCAGGTGGGCGGGGTCGTCATCCGAGCGCGCATGGTTGAAGGCGAATTGCATATCACCGTCGAGGACACCGGCCCCGGCATGAGCCAAGCGGAACAAGCCCGTATCTTTGGCGAATTCGAACAGGCAGGCCCGATGTCGCAACAAAGTGGGGGAACAGGGCTTGGGCTCGCGATTTCCGCCCGCATCGTGCGGGAATTCGGCGGCAGCCTCACGGTCTTCAGCCGCAAGGGTGAGGGCAGCACCTTCAAGCTGGCATTCCGTCCGGGCAGTTCGTCCACCGGCACGCCGGACCCGGACCGGCACCATTGCCTGCAGCATACCAATGTCCTGCTGGTCGCGCCGAGGGGCGTGGCAGCAACGGTGACGATGGAGGCGATCGAGGCTTTCGGCGGTAAATGCGCTCTTATCCACGAACCGGAGGACTTGGAAAAGCTGCACGGTACAGCTGCCGATCTCACCGATATCATTGTCGACAGGCGTATTTCGCCTCTGTTCAGAGACGCGCTAAGGGATTGGCCGCAACAGAATGTCCGCCGCACGTTGCTGGTCAGTCCCGAAGAGCGGGCGTCGACCATGCATGCGTCCTTCGACGCCTGGTTGATCCGGCCGCTGCGCGAAAAGTCCCTGATTGACGTCCTCTGCGGCCGTCTGCGCGGCATAGAACGGCGCGATGCCATCAACGACAACCATCCGGATGTGGGGTTTTCGTCACGGGTAACGGAGGGGGTAAGCGGTATCGATATCCTCGTGGCCGAGGACGACGCCGTCAATGCGCGCATCATCCGGGCCGTTCTGGAAAAAAGCGGTTACATCGTGCGCGGTGTCGACGATTTTCAGGCCCTGCAGCAAGCCGTGGCGCCGGGCACAACCCGCCTGCCGCACCTCATCATATCCGATCTCAATATGCCGGGCGGCGAGGGGCTTGAGGTGCTGCCGGAGCTTCTCGGCACGCTGAAGGGCGGAAGAAATATTCCGCTCATCGTGCTCAGCGGCGATGCGAGCGTTGAAACCGCTGAAATCCTGCTGAATGCCGGTGCGGCCAAGGTTTTGACCAAGCCTGCCGACCCGAGACGACTGGTCGAGGAAATCCGCCGCTTGCTGGAGGCGAAACGCCTGTTGCCATCATGACTTGAGAGACTCGCAATGGCTGCATTTTGTCACTATTCTGTCGTCAATTAGTGATTTATGACAGGAAAAATCTTTTGGTGGCGGAGCGATTCCCCATGGTTGCCGAAATCTACAGTCACGACATTTGTGAAAACAAAGTTGTTATTCATCCTCGTCCAGACACCGCTCAGGACAATGAGGGGCTTTTCGGCCGTATCGGCTCGCTGGAAACGCGGCTCGCAAGAAACGAGCGGGAGATCGACGCGGCGCAGTCCGTTCGTTACCGGGTTTTCGTTGATGAAATGAAGGCGCGCCTTCCCGCAGACGCCATGCGCCGCAAGCGCGACATCGACGCCTGGGACAGTGTCTGCGACCATCTGCTCGTGCTCGACAAGGCGATTGAAGGCGACAGCGAGGACCAGATCGTCGGTACCTACCGTCTGTTACGTCAGGAAACTGCACTCGCGAATAACGGTTTTTATTCCGCAAGCGAATTCGACATCGCCGGGCTGGTAGCGCGCCATCCGGGCAAGCGCTTCATGGAGCTTGGCCGCTCCTGCGTGCTGCCGGAATATCGCACCAAGCGCACGGTTGAGCTTTTGTGGCAGGGCAACTGGGCCTATGCCGTGAAACACCGCATGGATGCCATGATCGGTTGCGCTTCGTTCCCCGGCGTGCAGCCGGAAGCCCACGCGCTTGCTCTGTCCTTCCTGCATCACAATTGCGTTGCAAAGGGCGAGTGGGCGGCTTCCGCTCTTCCCGAGCTTTATCACGAGATGGACCTGGTACCGGCTGAGGCGCTGAACGCCCGCAAGGCGCTGAACGCCATGCCGCCGCTGATCAAGGGCTATATGCGTCTCGGCGCTATGTTCGGCTCCGGCGCCGTGGTGGACCACGCCTTCAACACGACAGATGTTCTCGTGGTCCTGCCGGTTTCCTCTATCGCCGGCCGCTACATCAGCTATTACGGCGGCGAGACCGAGCGCATCAACGGCTAACCGGTTTTAACTCGGATCAAGCGGGATGTTCCTGTGGGCAGCGGTGCCGTGTGTGTTGTCTTGGTGCGGCCATTGCCGCTAGTGTCGGCGCTCCCTTTCCGCAACACGATATGACATCGGCAAGCCATTGACGGACGTTTTGACCACCGCTTCCCTGATCTCGGAAGAGAGCCGCGCTACGGCCACTCCCATGATGGAGCAATATATCGAGATCAAGGCGAACAACCCCGGTTCGCTGCTGTTTTACCGCATGGGCGATTTTTACGAATTGTTCTTTGACGATGCGGTGGAAGCCTCGCGGTCGCTCGGCATCACGCTGACGAAACGCGGCCAGCATATGGGGCAGGATATTCCCATGTGCGGCGTTCCCGTTCACGCCGCCGATGATTATCTCCAGAAGCTCATCCTGCGCGGTTATCGCGTCGCCGTCTGCGAGCAGGTGGAGGACCCGGCCGAGGCGAAGAAGCGCGGATCGAAATCCGTGGTGAAGCGCGATGTGGTGCGGCTTGTCACGCCTGGCACGCTCACCGAAGAAAAGCTGCTGTCGCCGACGGAATCCAACTATCTTATGGCGCTCGCTCGTATTCGCGGCAGTGCGGAGGCACAGTTTGCGCTTGCCTGGATTGATATTTCCACCGGCGTCTTCCGCTTGGCGGAAACCACGCTGACGCGGCTCCTCGCTGATATCTGGCGCATCGATCCGCGTGAGCTGATCGTTACCGACAGTCTGTTCCATGACGAAGAGCTGCGACCGGTTTTCGATATGCTTGGCCGTGTCGCCGTGCCGCAGCCGGCCATTCTGTTCGACAGCGCTACGGCGGAAGGGCGGATCGCGCGTTACTTCAACGTCTCGACCCTCGATGGTTTCGGCACATTTTCGCGCGTGGAAATGGCCGCTGCCGCTGCCGCGGTTGCCTATGTTGAAAAGACCCAGATTGCCGAGCGCCCGCCGCTTGGTGCGCCGGAACGCGAAAGCGCTGCCTCCACGCTGTTCATCGATCCCGCGACCCGCGCCAATCTGGAGTTGGTGAAGACGCTCTCAGGCGAAAGGGACGGATCGCTCCTGCATGCCCTCAACCGCACGGTCACGGGCGGCGGTGCGCGGCTTCTGGCCGAGCGGCTGATGTCTCCCTTGACCGATCCGGAAAGGGTTAACGCCCGTCTCGATGCGGTCGCCTATCTTATTGATGACGTATCCCTTTGCGATGGCCTGCGCGACGCCTTGAAACAGGTTGCCGATATGCCGCGCGCGCTCTCCCGTCTTGCGCTGGAGCGCGGTGGCCCGCGCGATCTCGGGGCGATCAGGCAGGGCCTGGCGTCGGCCGAGAGAATTGCCGCCATTCTCGATCAGGGATTATTGCCGGAGGAGCTTGCTGCTGCACTTGCGGATCTGAAGGCTTTGCCGGGCGGGTTGGAAGCCATGCTCGGATCGATGCTGGCCGACGATCTGCCGCTTTTGAAGCGTGATGGCGGTTTTCTGCGTGAGGGCGCCAATCCAGAACTCGACGACGTGCGCGCATTGCGTGACCAGTCGCGCCGGGTGATCGCCGGGCTGCAGCTGCAATATGCCGAGGAAACCGGCATCAAGTCGCTCAAGATCAAGCATAACAACGTGCTTGGTTATTTCATCGAGGTAACGGCGGGCAACGCCGATGTCATGATGGCGACGGATGAAGCGAAGGCGCGCTTCATTCACCGCCAGACCATGGCCGGCGCCATGCGCTTCACCACCACCGAGCTTGCCGATCTCGAAAGCCGCATCGCCAATGCCGCGGCTGAGGCTCTGACCATGGAGCTGGAAGCCTTCGAGCGCATGGTCGAGGCCGTGGTGCAGCAGGCGGAGGCGATCAAGGCGGGTGCGCTGGCGCTTGCGGTGATCGATGTCGCCTCAAGCCTTGCTTATCTCGCTACCGAACAGGCCTATTGCCGACCGATCGTTGATGCCTCCATGACCTTCGCGATCACAGGCGGGCGCCACCCTGTGGTTGAACAGGCCCTGCGGCGCCAGTCGGCTGGGCCATTCATCGCCAATAATTGCGATCTGTCGGCTGCTGCGGGCGGCAAAAATGGTGCGATCTGGCTGCTGACCGGCCCTAATATGGGCGGTAAGTCGACTTTCCTGCGTCAGAATGCGCTCATCGCCATCCTCGCGCAGATCGGCTCCTTCGTTCCGGCAGAAGCCGCCCATATCGGCATCGTAGACCGGCTGTTTTCCCGCGTCGGCGCGTCCGACGATCTGGCGCGTGGCCGCTCGACCTTCATGGTGGAAATGGTGGAAACGGCCGCCATCCTCAATCAGGCGACGGATCGCTCGCTGGTCATTCTGGATGAGATCGGCCGTGGCACGGCAACCTTCGACGGCCTTTCGATCGCCTGGGCGGCGGTCGAGCATCTGCACGAGGTCAATCGTTGCCGTGGCCTCTTCGCCACGCATTTCCACGAACTGACGGTGCTGTCGGAAAAACTTGGTCGCCTTTCCAATGCCACGATGCGGGTGAAGGAATGGGAGGGTGATGTCATCTTCCTGCACGAGGTCGGACCGGGTGCTGCGGATCGTTCCTACGGTATTCAGGTGGCAAGGCTCGCCGGACTTCCGGCATCGGTGGTGGAGCGCGCCCGTGAGGTGCTGACGAAGCTCGAAGATGCCGATCGAAAGAACCCGGCCAGTCAGCTGATCGACGATCTTCCGCTGTTCCAGATCGCGGTTCGCCGTGAGGAAACCCGCAAGGCTGGACCATCTAAGGTGGAAGAAGCTTTGAAGGGGCTCAACCCGGACGAAATGACGCCGCGTGAGGCATTGGACGCGCTCTATGCGTTAAAGAAAGAACTTGGCAAGGCTTAAGAGGATAGACTGCCTGTCCATCGCCTTTGAAACTCGCTATAGGACAATCCCATCGCAAGCGGTGGCTTTCCCACAGGACATGGATAACGGCATAAATGGCCATCAAGGACCTGGATTTTTCCGAAATTCTCGATGTTTCGGCGCTGAAGCGCGAATGCGACATCATCTTCAAGAACGACGGCAAGCGCATCGCCGATGTCAGGTCAGACCTGCTGCCGATCTTTCGCAAGGCCAGCACGGAAGGCCGGGAAAAGGCTCGCGAACTGCTGAAATCCGACGGCAGCGGCATCGATTGCGCCCGACGTATCTCCTGGCTCCAGGACCGGCTGATCGAAATCCTCTATGATCTCGCCTGCCAATATGTCTATCCGAAAGACGCGCCGCAGATCGCCGTTGCAGCGGTGGGGGGTTACGGTCGCGGCACGCTGGCGCCGGGATCGGATATCGACCTTCTGTTCCTGCTGCCGGCCAAGAACACGCCGGATATGCACAAGGCCGTGGAGTTCGTGCTTTATCTGCTCTGGGATCTCGGCTTCAAGGTCGGCCACGCCACGCGCACGGTGGATGAGTGCGTCCGCCTGTCGAAATCCGATATGACCATCCGCACCGCCATTCTGGAAGTGCGGGCAATCTGCGGCAAAAAATCCCTGACCGACGATCTCGAAAAACGTTTCGAGTCGGAAGTTGTCACCGGCACCGGGCCGGAATTCATCGCCGCCAAGCTGGCAGAGCGTGACCAGCGTCACCGCAAGGCGGGCGATACGCGCTATCTGGTGGAGCCGAACGTCAAGGAAGGCAAGGGCGGCCTGCGCGACCTGCACACGCTGTTCTGGATCGCCAAATATTATTACCATGTCCGCGATACAGCCGATCTCGTCAAGCTTGGCGTCCTGTCTAAGCGCGAACTCAGGCTGTTCGAAAAGGCCGATGATTTTCTCTGGGCCGTCCGTTGCCAGATGCATTTCATCACCAACAAGGCGGAAGAGCGCCTTTCCTTCGACATTCAGCGCGAGATCGCCGATGCGCTGGGCTATCAGCCACGCCCCGGGCTTTCCGCCGTCGAACGTTTCATGAAGCATTACTTCCTGGTGGCGAAGGACGTGGGTGACCTGACCCGCATCGTCTGCGCCGCACTGGAGGACAGGCAGGCAAAGGACGTGCCGGGCCTGTCGGGTGTTCTCAGCCGCTTTGCCCACCGCGTCCGCAAAATTCCCGGTTCTGTTGAATTCGTTGAGGATCGCGGCCGCATCGCGCTGGCCAAGCCGGACGTGTTCAAAAACGATCCGGTCAATTTGATCCGGCTCTTTCATATCGCCGATATCAACAATCTCGAACTTCACCCGGATGCGCTGCGTGTCGTTACCCGGTCGCTGTCGCTGATCAATGACGGGCTTCGCGAGAACGAGGAGGCGAACCGGCTGTTTCTGGCGATCCTCACCTCGAGGCGTGATCCGGCGCTCACCTTGCGGCGCATGAACGAGGCTGGCGTCCTCGGCAAGTTCATTCCCGAATTCGGCAAGATCGTCGCGATGATGCAGTTCAACATGTATCATCACTATACGGTGGACGAGCATCTGATCCGCTCGGTCGGCGTACTGTCGGAGGTGGACAAGGGGACGGCTGTGGATGCCCATCCGCTTGCCAACCAGCTGATGCCGGGTGTCGAGGAGCGTGAGGCACTTTATGTGGCCGTTCTGCTGCACGATGTCGCCAAGGGCCGGCAGGAGGACCACTCGATTGCCGGCGCGCGGGTGGCCCGCAAGCTTTGCCAGCGTTTCCGGCTGACCGGCAAGCAGACCGAAATGGTGGTCTGGCTGATCGAGCAGCATCTTCTGATGTCCATGGTCGCCCAGACGCGCGACCTCCACGACCGCAAGACCATCACCGATTTCGCCGACAAGGTGCAATCCATGGAGCGGCTGAAGATGCTGCTTATCCTGACGGTCTGCGATATCCGCGCGGTCGGCCCGGGTGTCTGGAACGGCTGGAAGGGTCAGTTGCTCCGCTCGCTTTATTATGAGACCGAGCTGCTCCTCTCCGGTGGCTTTTCGGAAGTCTCACGCAAGGAAAGGGCGCATATTGCCCGTCAGGCGCTTTACGACGCGCTGGAAGACTGGGGCCAGAAGGCACGGCGCAAATACACCAAGCTGCACTATGAGCCCTATCTGCTGACGGTGGCGCTGGAAGATCAGGTGCGTCACACCCGCTTCATCCGCGAGGCCGACAAGCAGGAAAAAGCGCTGTCGACCATGGTGCGCACACATTCCTTCCACGCCATCACCGAAATCACCGTGCTGGCGCCCGACCATCCGCGCCTGCTGTCGATCATTACCGGCGCCTGCGCTGCGGCCGGCGCCAACATTGCCGACGCGCAAATCTTCACCACATCCGATGGGCGGGCGCTCGATACGATCCTGATCAACCGCGAATTTCCGATCGACGAAGACGAGACGCGGCGCGGCAACAATGTCGGCAAGCTGATCGAAGAGGTTCTGTCCGGTCGTCAGCGCCTGCCGGAAATGATTGCCACCCGCACCAAGAGCCGGAGGAAGAAAAGCGCCTTCACCATTCCGCCCTCCGTCATCATTTCCAACGGGCTTTCGAACAAGTTCACCGTTATCGAGGTCGAGTGCCTCGACCGGCCGGGGCTTCTGGCGGATATGACGGCTGTCATTGCCGATCTGTCGCTGGATATTCATTCCGCACGCATCACCACCTTCGGCGAGAAGGTCATCGACACATTCTACGTAACGGATCTCTTCGGTCAGAAGGTCACCAACGACAACCGGCAGGCCAGCATTGCCACGCGCCTGAAGGCCGTGATGAGCGAGCAGGAAGACGAATTGCGCGATCGCATGCCAAACGGCATCATCGCCCATCCCGATGTGGCGGCGCTGCCAGCCACGCGCACGGCAAAGGCTTGAAATTCCCATGAGCTTGATCGGAAAGTTCGCCACGGTCGGCACGGCCACGCTCGGAAGCCGTATCTTCGGGTTCCTCCGCGAGACGCTGATGGCCGCAGCCGTTGGTACCGGCCCGGTCGCCGATGCCTTCAATGCTGCCTTCCGGTTCCCGAACACCTTCCGGCGCCTTTTTGCCGAAGGCGCGTTCAACTCGGCCTTCGTGCCGCTTTTCGCCAAGGAAATCGAGGCGAACGGCATGGAGGGCGCAAGGCGCTTTTCCGAAGAAGTTTTCGGCGTTCTGTTCACCGTGCTTTTGGCTTTGACGATCCTGATGGAACTGTCGATGCCGTTCATCGTGCGCACCGTTATTGCGCCGGGCTTTCTGGAAGACCCGGTGAAATTCGACAACACCGTCCGTCTCGCAACCATCATGTTTCCCTATCTCGCCTGCATGTCGCTGGCGGCAATGATGGGCGGCATGCTGAATTCGCTGCACCGTTACTTCGCTGCCGCGATTGCGCCGGTCTTCCTGAACATCATTCTGATTGGTGTTCTGATGCTAGCCTGGTGGAAGCATTACGACCCGCTTCAGGTGGGTTATGCCCTGTCCTGGGGTGTCATGGCGGCGGGTGTGGTGCAGCTTGGCATCGTCTGGATCGCCGTGCGCAATGCCGGCATGCGGATCGGTTTCCGCAGACCCCGGCTGACGAAGAATGTCCAGCGCCTGCTGGTCCTTGCTTTGCCGGCCGCGATCACCGGCGGCATCACCCAGATCAATCTCCTGATCAACACCAATATCGCGTCTGCCGGTGAGGGTGTGATCTCCTCGCTCGCCTATGCCGACCGGATTTACCAGCTGCCGCTCGGTGTCGTCGGCATCGCCGTTGCCACCGTGCTTTTGCCGGAGCTGGCGCGGGCTTTGCGTGGCGGACATATGGTCGAGGCGGGAAGCCTGCAAAACCGCTCGGTCGAATTCGTGCTGTTTTTGACATTGCCCGCCGCCGCTGCCCTTCTCGTCATGGCGGAACCCATCGTGCGCTTTCTGTACGAGCGCGGCAATTTCGCGCCTTCGGCCACCGTCACCGTCGCGCAGATCCTCGGTATTTATGGCCTCGGCCTGCCGGCTTTCGTGCTGATAAAGGCGTTCATTCCCGGCTTCTTTGCCCGCGAGGACACCCGCACCCCGATGATCTTCGCGGCGATTTCCGTGGTTGTGAACGTCTCTCTGGCGCTGACGTTGTTTCCGCGTCTCGGAGGTCCGGGCATCGCCATTGCCGAGATCACTGCCGGCTGGGTCAATGCCGCCCTGCTGTTCGGCATGCTGTTGTGGCGGGGTCACTGGCATGTGGACATTCCGCTCCTCACCCGCATTCCGCGCTTGCTGCTGGCCGCCGCCCTTATGGCGGGCTTCGTTCACTATGCGCTGACCTATCTCAGCTTCGAGCTGTCCTCCGCCTCCTCCATTTTCGTCCGGGCCGGAACCATCATGGGCCTCGTGCTCTCCGCCATGCTCGTTTATTTCGTGCTGGCTTTCGTTTCGGGTGGTGCCGATCTCGGCATGGTCAAGAGAGCCATCAAAAAGCGCCGCAACAAGAATGCCCAGACGGAGACAAGCTGATGTCCTTTGCAGAAAACCGTCGCATCGCCCTCATCACACTCTTGGTGGACGATTATGACCGGGCAAAGACGTTTTATTGCGAGGTCCTGGGGTTTGACTGCCTTTCCGACCAACCTCTTGATGACGGCAAACGCTGGCTGGTGGTGAAGCCTCAAGGGACCGATGGCTGTGCCCTGTTGCTTGCCGAGGCGGATGGCGAAGCGCAGCGTCTTGCCATCGGCAACCAGACCGGCGGCCGTGTCGGGTTTTTCCTGCATACCGACGATTTCGGTCGTGACTACGAGACGATGCTTGCGCGCGGCGTGCGCTTTCTGGAGGAGCCGCGCCATGAGGTTTATGGCTCTGTCGCGGTCTTTGCGGACCCTTATGGAAATCACTGGGATCTTCTTCAGCCACGCGGCTGACGCGCCCTGAAACCGCTTGATTGCGAGGGGCTGTAGGTGCATAAGCGCGCGTGCAATTCCAACCACGGGGCGGGGCCCTCCACAAGCCTTTTCGAGGACGACAATGAACGCATTCAAGCCGCTGGTTTTCTCGGGCGTCCAGCCGACCGGCAATCTGCATCTCGGCAATTATCTCGGGGCCATCCGCAAATTCGTGGCGTTGCAGGAAGATAACGACTGCATCTATTGCGTCGTCGACATGCACGCCATCACCGCCCAGCTCGTTCATTCCGACCTGAAGGCGCAGACCCGCTCGATCGCTGCCGCCTTCATTGCCGCAGGCATTGATCCGGTGAAGCATATCGTCTTCAACCAGTCGGCTGTGCCGCAGCACGCCGAACTCGCCTGGATCTTCAATTGCGTGGCGCGCATCGGCTGGATGGAGCGCATGACGCAGTTCAAGGACAAGTCCGGCAAGAATGCCGAGCAGGTGTCGCTTGGGCTGCTTGCCTATCCGAGCCTGATGGCTGCGGACATTCTCGTCTACCGCGCGACCCACGTTCCTGTCGGCGACGACCAGAAGCAGCATCTGGAACTGGCCCGCGACATCGCCCAGAAATTCAACATCGATTTCGGCGACCATATCCGCAACGCCGGTCTCGGGCTCGACATCACCGTGGGCAATGAGCCGGTGCATGCCTATTTCCCGATGGTGGAGCCGCTGATCGGCGGTCCGGCACCGCGGGTGATGTCGTTGAAGGACGGCACCAAGAAGATGTCGAAGTCCGATCCGTCGGATCTGTCGCGCATCAACCTCATGGACGATGTCGACGCAATTTCGAGAAAGATCAAGAAGGCGAAGACGGACCCGGATGCACTGCCGAGCGAAGTGGAAGGCCTGAAGGGCCGCCCGGAGGCCGAAAACCTAGTTGGTATCTATGCAGCACTGTCTGACAAGACGAAAGCGGAGGTTCTTTTAGAATTCGGCGGACAGCAGTTCTCGGCCTTCAAGCCGGCTCTCGTCGAGCTTGCCGTCAATGTGCTGGCTCCGGTCAACAACGAGATGCGCCGCCTTCTCGACGATCCCACCCACATCGATGCCATCCTCAAACAGGGTGGTGAGCGCGCGCGCGCGATCGCCGAAAACACGATGAACGAGGTGCGCGACATCATCGGGTTCCTGCGCTGACCACGTATCGCCTTGCGGATCACGGCGGGCGGTTTGCGCCTGCCGTGATTTGATATAATCTCCGCCCGAACCGTCGGGCGGTTTTTCGGATCGCGGCGGACACAGGGAGTGCGGAATGGTTTCAAAACGGCTGTCGCGTCTGGAAGGGCATCGTCGCAAATTTCTCGCTGTTATCGATGACACACCGGAATGCGAAAGGGCCGTGCATTATGCCGGTCGTCGCGCCAAGAACTCCAATGGCGGACTGGTTCTGCTTTACATGATACCGGAAGGCGATTTCCAGCAGTGGCTGGGCGTCGAGCAGATCATGCGGGCCGAGGCGCGAGAGGAGGCGGAAGCAACGCTTGCCAAGATCGCCCAGAAGGTCCGTGAGACCATCGGCATCGAGCCGGAAGCGGTGATCCGTGAAGGCGGCGCAACCGAACAGATCCACGGGCTCATCGAGGAAGATCGCGATATTGCCATTCTGGTTTTGGCGGCAGGATCAACGAAGGAAGGGCCGGGACCGCTCGTCTCCTCCATCTCAGGACGCGGTGCGGCCTTCCCCATCCCCGTCACCGTGCTGCCGGATACGCTGACGGATGAGGAAATCGACGCCCTTTGCTGACCTTCGTTCGACCCCGAAAGGCAGGAACGGATTCGGGCAAGAATTTCGGGCTGACGATTTCTTGAATGTAATTATCATGTCAGGGCTTGAAGTAAGGCTTCGCCAGGCGTATTTTTTTGGAAGAATTCTAAATTGCGGGGCGTGAACGGCGACCTCGAAGGAGACAGATAATGTTCATTCAGACGGAAGCCACGCCGAACCCCGCGACCCTCAAGTTCCTGCCGGGCAAGGTGGTGCTGGAAAGCGGCACGGCTGAGTTTCTCAACCCCGCGCAGGCGCAGGCCTCGCCGCTGGCAGAGCGCCTCTTCACCATTCCGGGTGTCACCGGTGTTTATTTCGGCTTCGATTTCATCACCGTCACCAAGGATGACGCAGAATGGCAGCATCTGAAGCCCGCCATTCTCGGTTCGATCATGGAGCATTTCATGTCTGGCCGCCCCATCATGGGCACTGCCATTGCGGCTGAAGTGTCGGATGAGGAAGGCGAGTTCTTTGAAGCGGGTGACGAAACCATCGTCGCCACCATCAAGGAACTGCTGGATACCCGCGTCCGCCCCGCCGTGGCGCAGGATGGTGGCGATATCACTTTCCGTGGTTTCCGCGACGGCACCGTGTTCCTGAACATGAAGGGCGCCTGCTCCGGTTGCCCGTCCTCCACCGCCACGCTGAAGCACGGCGTCCAGAACCTGCTTCGCCATTTCGTGCCGGAAGTGCGCGAAGTCGAAGCTGTATGACGTTATAAGCCAGGCCGCGCCATGATTGTTCTCGCACTCGATACCTCAGGTGTGGACTGTTCTGCCTGCGTCTATGACAGCGCCTCCGACACGGTGCTTGGCGAGGTGTGCGAAACCATCGGAAAAGGTCATGCCGAGCGGCTGATGGCTGTGATTGATGGTGCCCTGCAGCAGGCACACCTGCCGCTTCAGAAAGTCGGGCGCATCGCGGTAACGATCGGACCGGGTTCCTTTACCGGCATTCGCGTTGGCGTTGCTGCCGCGCGTGGTTTTGCCCTGTCGCTCGGCATAGAGGCAGTCGGCGTAACCACGCTTGAGACGATCGCCTTGCATCATCTGCTGGAAAATCCCGGCCGGCCAGTGGCTGTCGTGCTCGACGCCAAACGGGGCGAAGCCTACCTCCAGACATTTGCAGAGGATGGATCGCCGCTCCTCGAGGCCGCGCTTTTGTCTCTGGAGGATGCCAAAACGACTCTCTCCGGTTTCGATGGCGCCATTATCGGTTCCGCCGCACCCCTTTTTCAGGGTTTCGACACGGGGTCAGGTCCCGATCATTTTCCGATTTCCACTGTCGCGCGGGCGGGTGGACGCAAGCAGAAAGGCATGCCGAAACCCACACCGCTTTACCTTCGCGGCCCGGATGCCCGGCCGCAGACGGGTTTTGCGCTGGCACGCCAGAGCGTTGCCTGATAGGTGGCACCCGTAAATGCGTGCGGATGATTCCTTGTTATGTTTGACGAATATCTAAGCTGGAAGCCCTATTTCGAGATCGTGCCGATGCAGCATGAGGATTGCGCCGGAGTGGCGGAATTGCATGCGCTGCGCTTTCCGCGCCCCTGGAATGACGGGGAGTTTTCCGGGCTGTTGACGCAAGGCTCGGTTTTCGGTGCCGTCGCGCGGCAGACGAACGCATTTTTCAGCAAACCGCTCGGTGGTTTCGTGCTTGCGCGCGAAGTGGCCGGCGAGGCGGAAATCCTGACCGTTGCGGTGGCCGACAAGTTCGCGCGCACCGGCCTCGGCTGGCGCCTGATGCAATCGGCCGTCCGTGAGGCGATGATGCGCGGTGCCGAAACGATGTTCCTGGAAGTGGACAGCAACAATGCCTCCGCCCTGGGACTTTATAAAAAGCTCGGCTTCAAAACGGTCGCTGAGCGGAAGGCCTATTACACCGCCAAGGATGGCGCGAAGTCGACGGCGCTTGTCATGCGCCGCGATCTTCGCTAGTTCCCTGCGACAGGCATTTTTCGGCGACAGCCCCGAAATTCAACCGGAATACTCAAAAGGCCAGAAGACGTGATAGACCTTTCGAAAACGCTGGAGGAACTTTGTGCCGAACGCGGCATGCGGATGACGGACCAGCGCCGTGTCATCGCCCGCGTGCTGCAGGAATCGGCAGACCATCCGGATGTCGAGGAGCTTTACCGCCGTTCCTCCGCCGTGGATCCGCGCATCTCGATTTCCACCGTTTACAGAACGGTGAAGCTGTTCGAGGACGCCGGCATCATCGAGCGTCATGATTTTCGCGATGGCCGCTCGCGTTACGAGACCGTGCCTGAGGAACATCACGATCATCTGATCGATCTGAAGAACAGTGTGGTCATCGAGTTTCATTCACCCGAGATCGAGGCGCTTCAGGAAAAGATCGCCAGGGAACACGGCTTCAAGCTCGTTGATCACCGGCTCGAACTCTACGGCGTACCGTTGAAGCCCGGCGAACATTGAGACGCTGGTGAGCAAGCGCACGGTTCAATCATGATGTGGCTTCGGACAGCCTATATTGCGGTCGTTCTCCTGATCGTCACGCTTATATTGCTGCCGCTGCAACTGTTGGGCCTTGCCTTCGACTGGCAGCTTCGCCGTCGCATTCCCCGCATCTGGCACCGCATAGCCTGCCATGTCCTCGGCATCCGCGTGCATGTCCATGGGGATGTGGAGCGGGCAAAACCGCTGATGCTGGCGGTCAACCACGCCTCGTGGAAGGACATTCTCGTTCTCGGCAGTATTGCCGACGTGGTGTTCATCGCCAAGACGGAAGTGCGTGACTGGCCCGTCTTTGGCTGGCTCGCCCGTCTGCAGAAAAGCATCTTCGTCCAGCGCGAGCAGAAGCGCAGCACCGGTGCGCAGGTCGGCGAGATCGCCGCCCGCATGGCCGATGGCGAGATCGTCGTGTTGTTCCCGGAAGGCACCACCTCTGACGGCAACCGCATGCTTGCCGTCAAATCCTCGCTGTTCGGCGCAGCCTCCACGGCTGCCGAGCAGGTTCCGGGCAAGCTCGTCTATGTGCAGCCGGTTGCAATCGCCTATACGCGGGTGCAGGGCATGGCCATGGGACGTTACCACCGGGTCATTGCGGCCTGGCCGGGCAGCATAACTCTGGTGCCGCATCTGCTCGGTATCATCAGGGCAGGTGCCATCGACGTGGACGTTACATTCGGCGACAGCGTTCCGTTTCACAGCACGGATAACCGCAAGCGTCTGGCGACCGATATCGCCGCTTCTATCCGTTCCATGTTGGCTTTCAGCCTGCGTGGTGGCTGGCGGAAATAGAGCATTCCAGCTTTTCCGGTATTTTTCTGTTTAATCCGGGCGTGAAAAACACTAGATAACCGCCATGACCCAGGAAACGCTTGGCCTCGATGCCCCCGAAATGATTGCCCGCGAGGGCTCTAACAGCAGGAAGGTCTTCATCAAGACCTATGGCTGTCAGATGAACGTCTACGATTCCGTCCGCATGAGCGATGCGCTGGCGAAGGACGGTTACGTTCAGACGGAGGATATGGGCGAGGCGGATCTGGTGCTTCTGAACACCTGTCACATCCGCGAAAAGGCCGCTGAAAAGGTCTATTCGGCGCTCGGCCGCCTGCGCGACATGAAAAAATCGCGCGAAGAACAGGGCCGCGAATTCGTGATCGGCGTTGCCGGATGTGTGGCGCAGGCGGAAGGCGAGGAAATCCTTCGCCGTGCGCCAGCCGTCGATGTCGTCATCGGCCCACAGACCTATCATCGCCTGCCGGACGCCCTGAAGCGGGTGCGCGGCGGCGAGCGCGTCATCGAGACCGAATATGCCGTTGAGGACAAGTTCGAACATCTGCCGGTGGCCGAAAAGGCAACACTGCGTACGCGCGGCGTCACGGCATTTTTGACGGTGCAGGAAGGCTGCGACAAGTTCTGTACCTTCTGTGTTGTGCCCTATACGCGTGGTTCGGAAGTTTCGCGTCCCGTGCGCCAGATCGTGGATGAGGCGATGAAACTGGTGGATGCCGGTGTGCGCGAAATCACGCTGCTCGGCCAGAACGTCAATGCCTGGCAGGGCGAAGGCTCGAAAGGCGAAAAATGGGGACTTGCCGAGCTTCTTTACCGGCTGGCGGAAATTCCCGGTCTCGCACGCCTTCGTTATACCACCAGCCATCCGCGCGACATGGATGACCGCTTGATTGGCGCACATCGCGACCTGCGCATTCTGATGCCCTATCTGCATTTGCCTGTTCAGTCCGGGTCGGATCGCATTCTGAAGGCGATGAATCGTCGCCACACAGGTGAGGAATATATCCAGCTCATTGAAAAAATCCGGGCCGCCCGCCCTGATATCGCCATGTCCGGGGATTTTATTGTTGGCTTCCCCGGCGAGACGGATCGTGATTTCGAAGACACGATGGCGATCATCGAACAGGTGAAATATGCGCAGGCCTTTTCATTCAAATATTCCACACGCCCCGGAACGCCGGGCGCCGATCTGACGGATCAGGTTGCGGAAGAGGTGAAGGCCGAGCGGCTGGAACGATTGCAGGCGCTGCTCTTGCGGCAGCAGAAGGAATTTGCGGAATCGCTGGTCGGAAAGACGATGGATGTGTTGCTGGAAAAGCCCGGCCGCATGCCTGAACAGTTGATAGGTCGCTCTCCCTGGCTGCAATCTGTGAATCTTGATGCAAAGACTTTGAAAATCGGTGACATTGTTAATGTACGAATCACCGCAACGGGTCCAAACAGCTTGTTTGCCGAGGTGGCAGAGAGTTAGAGTGAGGAGCCGACACTGATTGGGACAGGAGCCTGACCGCTTGAACGCACATGAATTGGTATCACCTTCATCGCGCCAGCCACGCCAAGCCGCGACCGACGCCAATCACTTCGTCCTGACGTTCGAGAATAACAGGATAGCGGGAGAGCTATTCGGTCAGTTCGATCAGAACCTCAAATTGCTGGAACAACGCCTCAACATCGATGCGCGCCCGCGCGGCAATTCCGTTGCCATCACCGGCGATGTCGTTGCCACCAATCAGGCTCGCCGGGCGCTGGATTTCCTTTACGAGCGTCTGCTCAAGGGCGGAACCGCCGAGGTTTCCGACGTGGAAGGCGCGATCCGCATGGCCATGGCGGCAGATGACCAGCTGACCTTGCCGACGATGGAGCGCAAGGCGAAGATCTCCATGGCGCAGATTTCCACGCGCAAGAAGACCGTCGCTGCCCGAACGCCCACCCAGGATGTCTACATGCGGGCGCTGGAGCAATCCGAACTGGTGTTCGGCGTCGGCCCCGCCGGCACCGGCAAGACCTATCTTGCCGTGGCGCATGCAGCGCAACTTCTGGAGCGTGGCGCGGTCGACCGCATCATCCTCTCGCGTCCCGCAGTAGAAGCGGGCGAACGCCTTGGCTTCCTGCCGGGCGACATGAAGGAGAAGGTCGATCCTTATCTGCGCCCGCTTTACGACGCGCTTTACGACATGATGCCGGGTGACAAGGTGGAGCGCGCCATTCAGGCGGGCGTCATCGAAATTGCGCCACTGGCCTTCATGCGCGGACGCACGCTTGCCAACGCCGCCGTCATTCTGGACGAAGCCCAGAACACCACGACCATGCAGATGAAAATGTTCCTTACCCGTCTTGGTGAGAAAGGCCGCATGATCGTGACCGGCGACCCAAGCCAGGTGGACCTTCCGCGCGGCGTGAAGTCGGGTCTTGTCGAGGCCCTGCAAATCCTCACCGATGTGGAAGGTGTATCCGTCGTGCGCTTCAAGGATGTGGACGTCGTGCGCCATCCGATGGTGGCGCGCATCGTGCGGGCGTACGAATCCCACACGGCGGTGCCGGATGAAAGCCTCGTGAAGGGCAACTGACGCAAGACAATGACAGCTCTGGATATTCAAATCAGCGTCGAGGCCGAAGGCTGGTCCTCGGAAGAGGACCTTCTTGCCTTCGCCACCAAGGCGCTGGATGCAGCGGTTGATTTTTTGAAGCGGGAAGAGAACCAACCCTTCCCGAAAATGCCGGTGGAACTGTCGCTGGTCTTTACCGACGATGAAAATATCCGGGAAATCAATGCCGAATGGCGCGACAAGGACAAGGCAACCAATGTCTTGTCTTTCCCCGCTTTTCCGCTGGAACCGGGCGGCATGCCCGGCCCGATGCTGGGCGATATCGTCATCGCGCGCGAGACGGTTGAACGCGAGGCTCTTGAACTTGAGAAGAGTTTCGAGGATCATCTGACCCATCTTCTTGTTCATGGGTTCCTGCACCTGTTCGGTTATGACCACATGGATGAGGAGGAGGCGGAAGAAATGGAGTCGCTTGAGACTCGCATTTTGGCGGTCCTTGGCCTATCTGATCCTTACGCGGGACAGGAACCGCTTTGAATATTGTCTGGAGCCATGAACGAACATTCTGCACGACCTGCCAATGAGGGCAGAGAAAACGGCGAGCAGTCCTCCTCGGAGGAGGGCAGTAGTCATTTACGGAACGACTCCAATGCAAAGCCGAGATCGACGATCTGGTCGCGCATTGGACGGTTGCTGAAGCCGTCACAGGGCGAGCGCCTGCGCGAGGATTTGACCGACGCGCTGATGGACGACACCGAAATCGGTGCCGCCTTTTCGCCCGAAGAGCGGGCGATGCTGAACAATATCCTGCGTTTCCGGGAGGTTCGGGTCGAAGATATCATGATCCCACGCGTGGATATCGACGGTCTCGACCAGAATATGACCATCGGCGAAGCTCTGATCCTCTTTGAGGAAACCGGGCGCTCCCGCATGCCGGTCTACGATGAGACGCTGGATAATCCGAAGGGCATGATCCACATTCGCGATCTGCTGGCCTATGTCGCCAAGCAGGCGCGCAACAAGCGCCGGGTGGGGTCGCGTGGTGTTGCTTATGGCGAGGCGAAGGCTCCGCGCTCGCCGCGACCGAATTTTGACCTGGCGCGGGTGGATCTGGAACAGACGGTCGCCGATGCCGGGCTGGTGCGTAAAATTCTTTTTGCACCCCCCTCCATGCTGGCCTCCGATCTTTTGAAGACCATGCAGGCACAGAGAACACAGCTTGCCCTGGTGATCGACGAATATGGTGGCACGGACGGTCTCGTCAGCCATGAGGACATCGTCGAGATGGTCGTGGGTGACATTGATGACGAGCACGACAAGGACGAGACGATGTTTTCCCGTCTATCCGCCGACGTGCTGGTGGCGGATGCCCGCGCAGAGCTTACAGAACTTGCCGAGGCAATCGGACCGGAATTCGATGTCCGCGAACATCTTGAAGAAATCGATACGCTCGGCGGCCTGATATTCTTCGCACTCGGCCGCATTCCGGCCAAGGGTGAAGTGGTCAGGGCCGTACCTGGCTTCGAGTTCCAGATCCTCGATGCGGATACAAGGCGTATCAAGGGTGTCCGTATCGTCCGCGATCATGGCTCGGAAGGGCAGGATGACCGCGCGCCGGGCGATGCCGATGCCGATGAGGTTATTCCGCTGCCCGCGCCGGATGTTCGCCTCATCACCCACCAGCAAAACGCTGACTGAGGTGGGCGACGGGATGCTCCCCGTCGCCGCCGCTCCTTGAACGCGTCATCAAGAGTCCAAAAGGACGCACGGTGCTCCGGCGACCATCCCTTCTGTGGACTGCGAATCTTTTTCCTTTACGTCGAGTCT
Source organism: Rhizobium sp. AN68 (assembly GCF_030758035.1). NCBI lineage: Bacteria > Pseudomonadati > Pseudomonadota > Alphaproteobacteria > Hyphomicrobiales > Rhizobiaceae > Rhizobium > Rhizobium sp. AN68. The sequence goes on from NZ_JARWMI010000003.1 coordinate 292,838, forward strand.
AAAGGGAAATTCCTTTGCGCGGCCATGCCGGGTTGGGCTTTTCCGGGTGGGCATTAAACGGAGATGGCATGGAGCGTCTTGCAGGCAGGGTAATGCTGGCCGGCGGCAAAAGCCGCGCAGTGATGGCGATTGCCGCAGGCGCGGTTGGAGCGCTGGCCTTGCCTCCGGTTGGCTTTTTCGCAGCGCTTTTTTTGTCTTTCACCCTGCTTGTCTGGTTGGTCGATGGCTGCACCGGCAAGCCGGGCGGCGGCATCTTCAGCCGCATCATGCCCGCTTTCGGCATCGGTTGGTGTTTCGGCCTTGGTTATTTCGTGGCGGGCCTGTGGTGGCTGGGCAATGCGCTCCTGCTGGAAGCTGACGAGTTCGCCTGGGCGCTACCGCTCGCCATCCTCGGCCTTCCGGCTGTTCTCGCCGTGTTTTACGGTTTTGCGGTCGCAGCCGCCAATATCGTCTGGTCGGACGGTCTCGGCCGTATCGCCGCACTTGCGGCCGCATTCGGCCTTTTGGAATGGCTCCGCAGCTTCATAGCAACTGGCTTTCCCTGGAACGCCATCGGTTATGGCATCATGCCTGTGCCGATCATGATGCAGTCGGCGCATCTGCTCGGTCTTTTTGGTGTCACCACGCTTGCCGTTTTCATCTTCGCCTCGCCTGCCTTGATCGGCACGAAAAAAGGCATGTGGCCGGGTCTCATTGTGGCGGGCCTGCTGCTGGCTGGCCATTTTGGTTATGGCTTTTATCGCCTTCAGACACCGTTGGAGACACCTGCGGACGCGCTGACCGTGAGGATCGTGCAGCCGTCGATCGACCAGTCCCGCAAGATGCTGAATGCAGACAGGGCCGAGATTTTCAGCGAGCATCTGCGCTTGACGGGCCTGCCGCCCGGCGAAGGAAAAAAACGCCCAGATATCATTGTTTGGCCGGAGACCTCCGTGCCTTTCATCCTGACGCAAAATCCGGACGCTCTGGCGGAAATCGCCAAGACGCTTGAAGACGGGCAGGTCCTGTTTACCGGTGCGGTCAGAATGGAAGATGCCGGTGCCGGCCGGCCTCCGCGTTACTACAATTCGGTCTATGCGATTGACAGTCAGGGCGAGATCATCGGCGCGACCGACAAGGTCCATCTGACACCCTTTGGAGAATATGTCCCTTTCGAAGATATTCTACGGGGATTCGGCATCAATAATGTCATCAGCCTGCCGGGCGGCTTTTCAGCCGCGTCTTCGCGCACGCCTTTGACGCTTCCTTCCGGTAAAACCCTCTATCCCCTGATCTGCTACGAGATCATTTTTCCCGAAGAGATGACCCCTGGTCTGGCGGGCGCCGCAGCAATCCTGAACGTCACGAATGATGGCTGGTTCGGCGATACACCCGGCCCTTATCAGCATTTTCTGCAGGCAAGAGTACGGGCCGTTGAAACGGGAGTGCCGGTGATTCGCGGCGCTAATACCGGAATTTCCGCCGTTATAGATCCCTATGGTCGTATTATTGCCGGGTTGGACTACGGCCGGGTCGGAATTGTTGACGCCACCTTGAGTGGTGGGTCAAATGACGCTGTTACTTACGACATACATCGGACGTATTTCTGGTTGATTTTTTCTATCATGCTGACCGTTTCGGTATTTTCTGCCTGGCGTTTTGCCCGGCGCCAGAATTGACCGGGAACCCCTACAATTGCATAGTGAATACGTCAGTCGTAAAACAAGTTTAGACGCTGTCGAAATACCAGCTCATTTCTTCGAATAAGCAATGAAACGAGATATCAACCCTTTCCGAGTGTCAGGACCGCATGATGACCGAAAATAAGAAAAAGCCTAACCCCATCGACATTCATGTCGGAAGCCGAATTCGTCTTCGCAGAACCATGCTGGGCATGAGCCAGGAAAAGCTGGGTGAAAGCCTCGGAATTACCTTTCAGCAAATTCAGAAGTATGAAAAGGGCACGAACCGCGTGGGCGCCAGCCGCCTGCAGAATATCTCCGCGATCCTGAATGTGCCGGTTTCCTTCTTCTTCGAGGACGCGCCGGGTGATCAGGCCGTCGGCACGACGGGCATGGCAGAAGCATCGAGTTCCAATTACGTGGTGGATTTCCTGTCGTCTGCCGAAGGCTTGCAACTGAACCGCGCTTTCGTGAAGATCGCCGACCCGAAGGTTCGCCGCCGCCTCGTTGATCTCGTCAAGTCGCTCGCCGCCGAAGGGGATGCTGAGTAGCACTCGCAGGCGACTGCTTTATTTTCCAGCGTACGGCGCTGGACACTCAACGGTCCGCAAGGGCCGTTTTTTTGTGCCCAATTAGAAAGGAATTCTCACATAAAGATATATTTATGTGGTTGTGTCCTTGTCTTTCATGGCCGAAATGACTAACAAACTCGAAGACCGTTCTTTGAGGGGAATCCCGCATGCGTGCCAATTACCTGTTCACCAGCGAGTCCGTGGCCGAAGGTCATCCGGACAAGGTTTGTGATCGTATTTCCGATGAAATCGTGGATCTCATCTATCGTGAGGCATCCAAGACGGGTGTCGACCCCTGGACCGTGCGCATCGCATGCGAAACGCTTGCGACGACGAACCGCGTCATTATCGCCGGTGAGGTTCGGGTTCCCGATACCCTGCTGAAAAAGGACAAGGACGGCAAGGTTCTCAAGGATGCTGCCGGCCACCCGGTCATCAATCCCTCGAAGTTCAAGTCGGCTGCCCGCAAGGCGATCCGCGACATCGGCTACGAGCAGGATGGTTTCCACTGGAAGACGGCGAAGATCGACGTTCTTCTGCATCCGCAGTCGGCGGATATCGCGCAGGGCGTGGACAACGCCTCCGACAAGCAGGGCGACGAGGGTGCCGGCGACCAGGGCATCATGTTCGGTTACGCCTGCAAGGAAACGCCGGACCTGATGCCGGCTCCGATCTATTATTCCCACCGTATTCTGCAGCTGCTCGCGACCGCCCGTAAAAGCGGCGAAGGCGAAGCTGCGAAACTCGGTCCCGACGCCAAGAGCCAGGTGACGGTTCGTTACGTCGACGGCAAGGCTTCGGAAGCCGTATCCATCGTTTTGTCCACGCAGCATCTCGATGCCAGCTGGGATTCGAAGAAGGTTCGCGAAGTTGTCGAACCCTATATCCGCGAAGCGCTGGGTGACCTGAAGATCGCCGATGATTGCCAGTGGTATATTAACCCGACGGGCAAATTCGTCATTGGTGGTCCGGATGGCGATGCGGGTCTGACCGGCCGCAAAATCATCGTGGACACCTATGGCGGAGCTGCCCCCCATGGCGGCGGTGCATTCTCCGGCAAGGACACGACCAAGGTCGACCGTTCCGCGGCCTATGCTGCCCGCTATCTGGCCAAGAACGTGGTGGCTGCCGGTCTGGCCGAGCGCTGCACCATTCAGATTTCCTACGCGATCGGCATCGCCCAGCCTCTGTCGATTTATGTCGATCTGCACGGTACCGGCAAGGTCAGCGAAGATCAGGTCGAAGGCGCCATCCGCAAGGTCATGGATCTCTCGCCGTCGGGCATTCGCCGTCATCTCGATCTCAACAAGCCGATCTATGCCAAGACGTCCTCCTACGGCCATTTCGGTCGCAAGGCGGGCCGTGACGGTTCCTTCTCCTGGGAGAAGCTCGATCTGGTGAAGCCGCTCAAGGAAGCTTTGAGCGCTTGAAGCATTTCCAGTAAAATTGCGTAGCGATTTTACGTTCGGAAAATGCGGGGACTTGTTCTAAGCCTTGTCATTGGACGGGGATTGAGAGATACCGGTTGCACCATTTGTAACCCGCATAGTGCCATTCAAGCGGCCCTGTGCGGGTTTAGTCTATTTGTTCTTGAGAGTATGACATGACGGAAGAGCGGCGTTCGCGCGCAACGGAAGCGTTTTTTGGCAGACGCAAGGGCAAGCCCCTGCGCAATCAGCAGATCGATACGATCGAAAACCTGCTGCCTTTGCTGAAAATCGATCTGGAAAGCGCGCCTCCGAAAAATCTCGTCGCTCTCTTTCCGGCGGATGTGAAATCGGTCCGCCTGGAAATCGGTTTCGGCGGCGGCGAGCACCTTGCCCACCGCGCGGTTGAAAATCCTGAGACCGGCTTTATCGGCGTCGAGCCCTTCGTCAATTCCATGGCCAAGCTGCTGGCAAGCGTGCGTGAAGGCGAGTTGATGAATATCCGCCTTTACGATGATGACGCGACGCAATTGCTGGATTGGCTGCCGGATGGGTCGATCGATCACATCGATCTTCTCTATCCCGATCCCTGGCCGAAGAAGAAGCACTGGAAGCGCCGTTTCGTTTCCGACGTCAATCTTGCCCGTTTCCATCGCGTCCTGAAACCCGGTGGCAAGTTCTGCTTTGCTTCCGATATCGATACCTACGTCAACTGGACGCTACAGCATTGCGCCCGCCACGGCGGTTTCGAGTGGACGGCGGCAAGTGCCGAGGACTGGCACACCCCCTATGCCAACTGGCCGGGCACGCGTTATGAGAACAAGGCGAAAAGAGAAGGCCGCAGCTCGGCCTATCTCACTTTCATTCGCATTTAACAGCTCGAACCGTCAGATATTCGCGTCCACTTCGGCAGCAACCGGAATGGAAGGCTGGGCGCCGGCGCGGGTGCAGGCGAGCGAGCCTGCGACGGCGGCGCGCTTCAGCGCCTTTTCGAAATCCATACCCTGATCGAGGCTGGCGGCGAGATAACCGCAGAAGGTATCGCCAGCGCCAACAGTATCGACCGGCTCGATCTTGAGACCGGACGCCTTGAAGACCTTGCCGTTGCGAATGGCGATCACGCCATCAGCACCAAGCGTCACGATCAATGTCTGGCCGGTCTGCTCATGCAGGGATTTGAGTTCATTTTCCCGTTCGGAGGCTGAAAGTCCGTTTTTGCCGATCAGCAGTTCAAACTCGGTTTCATTGGCTATGACGATTTCGGCAAGGCTGGCAAGGCGCGGCCCGTCCGCGGTCAGCGGCGCGGTGTTGATGATAGTGGTGATGCGTTTAGCCTTCGCGGCCGTCAGTGCTGCTTCGATTGAGGGTGCGGGCACCTCGAACTGAAGCATCAGAATATCGCCCGCTGCCATCTCCGCCACGGCTCTTGCGGCGTCGGATGCGGAAACTTCGCCATTGGCGGCGGGAATGACCGAGATCATGTTCTCCCCGCCTTCACCGATCAGGATTACGGCGGTTCCCGTGGGGCCGGGCGCGGTCTTGACGAGCGACAGATCGGTGCCGGCATCGCGCAGCAATGTCAGCGCTGGCGCGGCAAAGGTGTCATCACCCGTAGCGCCCGCCATTTTGACCGTTGCACCTGCGCGCCGTGCGGCAAGCGCCTGATTGGCTCCCTTTCCGCCGGCCGCCGTGGAAAAGGTTTCTCCCGTCACGGTTTCACCGGGTTTGGGCAGGCGTTTGGCGGTGGCGACGAGATCCATGTTGATGGAGCCGAAAACAGTAATCATCAGGGCATGTCCGTATGAAATTCAAAGCAAGGCGGCGACTTTGCCCGAGGGGATCACTCGTCGTCAACCACCCGCAACTTGGCCGTTCCTGCCCTGTTCTCTGCAAAGCGTCGCGCCTGCTCGATTTCGCTGTGGGAGGTCTCCTTTTCCGTCGGCGAAAAATCGAGGCCCTCGATCTTCTGGCCACGCGCCAGCACCTTGTCGGAGGAAATCAGCATCATGTCGACATCTTTCTGCGCCAGCCCGAAATGGGCCTGCAGCTTGCGCGTCCGGTCGTCCAGCCGCCGCACGTCATCCATGAGAAGCGCGACTTCACCCTGAATGAGGTGCGCCTGCTCGCGCATGCGCTGGTCCTTCAGCACCGACTGGATAACCTGCACCGACAGCATCAAAAGCGATGGCGAGACAATGACGACACGGGCGCGATGGGCACGCTGCACGAGATATTCGAAATGCTGGTGAATATCGGCGAAGATCGATTCCGACGGCACGAAGATGAAGGCCGTATCCTGCGTTTCGCCGCGTATCAGATATTTCTCCGCCACGTCGCGAATATGCACTTCCATATCGCGGCGGAACTGCTGGGTCGCAGCCCGTTTGCCCTCGGGCGTTTCATCCGCCTTCAGCGCATTCCACGCCTCCAGCGGAAACTTGGCATCGATGACGAGGGACGGGGCGTTGTTCGGCATCCTGATGATGCAGTCTGGTCGGTAGCCATTCGAAAGCGTGGGCTGAAGCTGAAAGGCCCCGGCGGGAAGCGCATCGGCGATCAGCGCTTCCATGCGCGCCTGCCCGAAAGCGCCGCGCGTCTGCTTGTTGGAGAGGATCGCCTGAAGCCCGACCACGTCCTTTGCCAGATCCTGAATATTACCCTGTGCGGCATCTATAACCGCAAGCCGCTCCTGCAGGCGGCTTAGATTCTCGTGTGTCGACCGCGTCTGCTCGGTCAGCGTCTCGCCCAGCCGCTGCGACATGCCGTCGAGGCGCTGGTTGATCGTCTGGCCCATCTCGCTCTGGCGCGTGCCGAGCGTCTCGGCCATCGCCGCGATCCGGCCGTGCAGTTCCGACTGGGTTTTCAACAGATCGGAAATTTCACCATCGGCTTCCGCTTTTTTCCCGCGACTTTTCGTGACCATCCAGAAAGCGGAAAGGCCGAAAACGAGAGCCGCAAGAAGCCCGCCGAAGCTGATGTCGACGGAGCCGGCCCGCAAGGCGGGATCGAGGAGAAAAGAGAAATCGATGCTCATGGCTAAATCTACCAGATTTCCAGTGATTCGTAAGATCAAAACAAGAACATTCATGCGGCGGAATTGAGTCGGCCAAAACCGGACGAAGGTCTCATTTCGACCGCGTATTTTTTATTTCCTCCGCGCAAGAGATACGTTATGGGAAGCCATGACTATCAAACCGCTTATCATTTTGCCCGATCCCGTGCTGCGCCAGCAATCAAGGCCCATCGAACAGGTGGATGCCGAAGTGTTGCGCCTTGCCGACGATATGCTTGAAACCATGTATGATGCGCCGGGTATCGGCCTTGCCGCCATTCAGGTGGGCGTGCCGCGCCGCATGCTGGTGATCGACGTTTCGCGCGAGGACGAGGAGAAAAAGCCGGTCGTCTTCATCAATCCGGAAATCCTCAAAGTGTCGGACGACGTCTCGGCCTATGAGGAAGGGTGTCTCTCCATTCCCGATTATTATGCCGAGGTAGAGCGTCCCGCATCCCTGACAGTGCGATATGTCGATCGTGACGGCAAGCAGCAGACGGTCGATGCGGACGGACTTCTGGCGACGTGTCTGCAGCATGAGATCGACCACCTGAACGGCATTCTGTTCATCGACCATATTTCGCGGCTGAAGCGAGAAATGGTCATCAAGAAATTCACCAAAGCAGCCCGCGCTAAGGTCTGATTCGTCTTAATTACGTAGACGGACCGGCATAGAGGGCAGGGGGCGATATGGCTCTTCGCATCATTTTCATGGGCACGCCGGATTTTTCCGTTCCCACGCTGCGTGCATTGGTGGACGCTGGTCACGAGGTCGTTGCCGTTTATACGCAGCCGCCGCGTCCAGGCGGTCGCCGTGGCCTCGATCTGCAGAAATCGCCGGTGCATCAGGCGGCCGAACTGCTGGGTCTGCCCGTGCTGACGCCGGTAAATTTCAAGGCCGAGGAAGACCGGCAGGAATTCAGGGAATTCAACGCCGATGTCGCGGTTGTCGTTGCCTATGGGCTGCTATTGCCCGAGGCTATCCTGAGCGGTACGCGTCTTGGCTGCTATAACGGCCACGCCTCGTTGCTGCCGCGCTGGCGCGGCGCTGCTCCCATTCAGCGAGCGATCATGGCTGGCGATGCCGAGACGGGCATGATGGTCATGAAAATGGAAAAGGGGCTGGATACCGGCCCGGTGGCGCTGACCGCCAAGGTCACGATCGGTGAGAATACCACGGCAGGTGAATTGCACGACAGCCTGATGCTGACAGGCGCGCGGCTGATGCGGCAGGCGATGGACAAGCTGGAAGCAGACGATCTTCCTCTCGTTGCGCAGCCGGAAGAAGGCGTCGTTTATGCCTCGAAAATCGACAAGGGCGAGACCCGGATTAATTTTCCCCGGCCGGCACAGGACGTCCATAACCATATCCGCGGCCTTTCGCCTTTCCCCGGCGCCTGGCTGGAAATGGAAATCGGCGGTAAGGCCGAGCGCGTGAAGGTTCTGGCGTCAGAACTGGCGAGCGGTATGGGCGAAGCGGGCGCTGTGCTCGATGACGCCCTGACCATCGCCTGCGGCAGTGGCGCGGTGCGGCTTACCCGTTTGCAGAAGGCGGGTGGCAAGCCGCTGTCGGCTGCCGATTTCGTTCGTGGCACACCCGTTCCCGCCAGAACGAGGCTCGGCTGATGCCGCGTTTCCGCATGACCGTCGAATATGACGGTACGCCTTACTTCGGCTGGCAGAGACAGGATAACGGCCCTTCAGTTCAGGGCGCGCTTGAAGCTGCCGTCCGGTCGCTGACCGGCGAAACCGTTTCTATTCGCGGCGCTGGCCGCACCGATTCCGGCGTGCATGCCGTGGGACAGGTAGCCCATGTCGATCTTTCCCGCGATTGGGCGCCATATAAGCTTCGCAATGCTCTCAACGCCCATCTGGCCATGGCGAAAGAGGCCGTCTCGGTTGTCGACGTAACGGCGGTGACCGAGGATTTCGACGCGCGCTTCTCCGCGCTTCGCCGCCATTATCTGTACCGCATCATTTGCCGGAAAGCGCGGCTGGCACTCGAGCACAAGCGCGCATGGTGGGTATCGAAAGATCTGGACCACGAACACATGCATGAAGCTGCACAGATGCTCGTCGGCCGGCACGATTTTACCACTTTCCGCTCGGTTCATTGTCAGGCGAGCAGCCCGGTCAGAACGCTCGACCGGCTGGATGTGACGCGCAATGGCGATCTTATCGAGATACGCGCCACCGCGCAGAGCTTTCTCCACAACCAGATACGCTCTTTTGCCGGAACGCTGAAAATGGCCGGTGAAGGCAGCATGACACCGGAAGACGTGCGCGCGGCACTGGAAGCACGGGATCGCAAAGCCTGCGGCCCAGTCGCGCCGCCGGATGGTCTCTATTTCATGCAGGTCGATTATCCCGACGTCATTCCGCCGCGTGTCTATTCAAAGGTCGAGACGGTCGAAGACACGGACTGAAGTCCGTCTCGTTTCTCAGGCCGGATAAACGCCGAGAAAACGCTGCAGTGCCTCGGACAGAAGCATGCCCGGCACCAGCAGGGTCATGACGATCGCCGAGACAAGCAACGACTGGTCGCGGATGAAGAAGCGCACGATCCGCGAAAAGGCGAAGACCAGCGACAGCAGGAGTGCCAGCCAGAGAATGGCGATCAGCCCCTGCAAGGGCGGCAGAAAAAACGCGATCAGGATCAGAACCGCATAGGCATAGGAAAATGGCAGCGACAGCCAGTTCATGGTGGTGACCAGTGCGGTGAATTTTTCCCGTGCGCCAAAGGCGAACAGCAGCATGCCGATCAACAGCAGCGGCACGATCCAGCAGATAGCCTCGACCATCGCAAGGCGGAAAAAGTAGATTAGTCCCGTTCCTGTTCCGGGCGGATAGCTTGCCAGGAACGCAGCGCGCAGCCACAGCCAGGACACCAGCATGGCGGGCAGGCACCAGAGGGCGGAGTAGAAGGACCGCCACATGCCGCGTTCGGACAGATCCAGATAACGCGCGCCGGTATGGTCGCCGAGCAGCAGCAGCCAGAGGCCTTTCAGATAGAGCCTTACTTCACTTGCCGTCGGCATGGGAGAACCAGCGTTCGATGAAGGTCTCGTAGATGTTTGTGAGAGTCTCCAGATCGGCGATTTCCACGCGCTCATCGACCATATGCATGGTCTGCCCGACGAGGCCGAATTCCACGACGGGGCAATAATCCTTGATGAAACGCGCATCCGACGTGCCGCCAGTGGTCGAAAGCTTGGGCTCCTTGCCTGTCACGGCTTCCACGGCGCCGGAAAGCGATGAGATGAGCGCATTGTTCCGGGTCAGGAAAACATGGGCCGGACGGTCCGCCCAGACGATCTCATATTTGACCGGGCTGCGGTCGGGACGAAGTTCTCCCTCGGCAGCGGCGGCATCGAGGCGGCGGATGATTTCCGCCCGCAGGCTCTCCACCGTCCAGCTGTCATTGAAACGGATGTTGAACGACGCCGTCGCCCGCGCCGGAATGACATTTGTGGCGGCATTGCCGGTGTCGATGGTCGTCACTTCCAGATTGGACGGCTGGAAGTCGTCCGTACCGTGATCGAAGGGCGGATGCATCAGCGCGTGGGTCAGTTGCAGCAGCCCGCGAATGGGGTTGTCGGCCAGATGCGGATATGCGGCATGACCCTGCACGCCATGCACGGTGATGCGGCCCGAAATCGATCCCCGGCGGCCGATCTTGATCATGTCGCCCAGCTGGTCGGGGTTGGTCGGTTCACCCACCACGCAGGCATCCCATGCCTCGCCTTTGGCGGCGGCCCATTCCAGCAACTTCGAGGTGCCGTTGATCGAGGGGCCTTCCTCGTCACCGGTGATCAGGAAAGAAACGGAACCTTTCGGTTTTCCGTGTTTCTCGATGTAGCGGGCGATGGCGGCAACGAAACAGGCAATGCCGCCCTTCATGTCCACCGCACCACGGCCGAACATTTCGCCGCCGGCAATTTCAGCGGCAAAGGGTGGATGGCTCCATGCCGCCTCGTCGCCCACCGGAACGACATCGGTATGGCCCGCAAACATCAGGTGCGGACCTTCCGTGCCAAGCCGGGCGTAGAGGTTTTCAACGTCAGGCGTTCCCGCTTCCGTCGCCACCATCTTTTCCACCGCAAAGCCAAGCGGTGAAAGCAGGGTGTCTAGCAGGGATAGCGCGCCACCTTCGGCTGGTGTCACCGAAGGGCAACGGATGAGGGCGGCGAGATTGGCAACGGGATCGGTCGTGGTCATGGTATCAGCTTTTATCAGTCGCGCAGAAGCTCGTTGATGCCGGTCTTGGAGCGGGTCTTTTCATCGACGCGCTTGACGATGACGGCGCAATAAAGGCTTGGGCCCGGCTCGCCGTTCGGGAACGGCTTGCCCGGCATGGTGCCGGCAACGACGACGGAATAGGGTGGCACTTCGCCATAGGTGATCTCGCCGGTGGCGCGATCGACGATCTTGGTCGACTTGCCGATGAAGACGCCCATGCCGAGAACGGCGCCTTCGCGCACGATGCAGCCTTCTACGACTTCCGAACGGGCACCGATGAAGCAATTGTCCTCGATGATGGTTGGGCCGGCCTGAAGCGGCTCCAGAACGCCGCCGATGCCAACGCCGCCGGACAGATGCACGTTCTTGCCGATCTGCGCGCAGGAGCCGACCGTCGCCCAGGTGTCGACCATCGTGCCTTCATCGACATAGGCGCCGAGATTGACGAAGGAAGGCATCAGCACCACGTTCTTGGCCACATAGGCCGAGCGGCGCACGACGGCGTTAGGCACTGCGCGGAAGCCCGCAGCGCGGAACTGGTTTTCACCCCAGTTCTCGAACTTCGACGGCACCTTGTCCCACCAGGTGGATTCACCGGGGCCGCCGGTGACGATTTCCATGTCGTTCAGACGGAAGGAGAGGAGCACGGCCTTTTTCAGCCATTGGTTCACTTTCCAGTTCCCGTCCGCCTGCTTTTCGGCGACGCGGACCTTGCCGCTGTCGAGAAGTTGAAGAGATGTGTTCACCGCGTCGCGAACCTCGCCCTTCGTCGATACGTTCACACCGTCACGGTTGTCGAAGGCTGTTTCGATGGTGGTTTCGAGAGAGGTGAGATCCGGAAGGCTCATGGAAAATTCCTTGAATGTCGCGTGTGTTCTTGGCCACGGATGGTCCCGCGCCGCTGGAAGGCTATGGTCATTTGATCTAAGGGAGTGTTGGAAAGGCGTCAATGTGATTTGGGTGATTTGGCGCACCAGACGAAAGGCTTGGAAATGACACGACTGAAAAACGGCAAATTGCGGCGCAAGGATGGGGTGTGGGACCCGTTGAAGCGTAGCTCTGCGGACAAGCAGCAGGCCGATGTCATTCCCAAAACACCGCAGTCGGATTCCCCATCCTACCGGCTTGCCTACGCGGATATGGATTTTCTCTGCCGCGAGGAGTTGCGCCCCGTCAGGCTTCAACTCGAACTTCTGAAGACGGAAATGGCGCTGACCGAGCGGGGCATCAAGTCCACCGTCGTCATGTTCGGCGGCGCGCGCATTCCCGAGCCCGGCGGCGAGGCTTGGGCGGCCCGCAACGAGACGCAGAAACGCAATCTGGAGCAATCCTCGGTTTATTACGAGGAGGCGCGCAAGTTCGCCCGGCTCTGCACCGACTACGGCGCGAAATCGGACCATCTGGAATATGTCGTGGTCACCGGCGGTGGTCCCGGCGTCATGGAAGCAGGCAATCGCGGCGCAGCCGATGTCGGAGGCCCGTCCATCGGCCTCAACATCGTTCTGCCGCATGAGCAGGCGCCCAACCCCTATGTCACGCCGGAGCTGAGCTTCAACTTCCACTATTTCGCCATCCGCAAGATGCATTTCCTGATGCGGGCCAAGGCCGTGGTGATCTTCCCCGGCGGTTTCGGCACGCTCGATGAACTCTTCGAGACGCTGACGCTGATCCAGACGAAGCGCATGGCGCCCATCCCGCTCATTCTCTTCGGAGAGAAATTCTGGCGCTCCGTCGTCAATTTCGAATTCCTCGCGGATTTCGGAACCATTGCGCCCGAAGATATGGAGCTGCTACATTTCGCCGAAACGGCCGACGATGCATGGAACATCGTATCCGCCTATTACGAGCACTGATTTCGGCTCGATGCGACGGGGGAATTTTAGGGGTTAATTAGCAAAGATATTCTAATTTCCCCTCGTCGCGTTGCAGCGCACTGCCCCCAGCGGGCGGGCCTCCATGACGGAGATTTCTCATCCGTTGACGCCAGCCTTTTCGGCCGGCGATTTGATCGAGGCCAAAATGTTCAATTTCAAAGTGAAGTCGCTTGCGACCAAGCTGATCCTTGTAACCGGCTGTGCAATCACCACGGTCCTTGTCGCATCGAATTCCTTCCTCATTTCCCAGACCAGCGACCGTGTCCATTCGCTGACCATGGATCAGGCGAACACCGAGGCACGCGCCATCGCCAACGTCATCGCCGCAGATGTCGGTGAACTCGGCAGTGCTGCCCGCTCCATGGCCGGTATCATCGGCCGTGCGCACCAGGCGAAATCGATGGACCGCCCCGGCATCGTCAACATCCTCAAGGCCAATGTCGAGCAGAATGCTTTCGCTTTCGGAAGCTGGTTCTGTGAGCAGCTGGGCCTTTTCGACGGACAGACCACCGAGATCGCCAACAGGCTCGATCTCGGCACCAATGCAACGGGTGCATTTGCCCCCTACTGGTCGAAGACCCAGAAAGGCGACATCCAGTTTTCGACCTTCAAGAACGACTATGCGGCGGAGTGGTATTCGCTGGCTGCCAAATCCGGCAAGGGCGCCATTACCCAGCCCTATCTGGCCGAAGGCACGGAAGTGCCCACCACAATGACCTCGCTTGCCTATCCCGTCATGTCTGATGGTAAGATGATTGGTGTGGCGGGGGTCGATATCTCTCTGGCAGCTCTGTCGCAGAAGCTGCAGGCTCTGCATCCTTTCGAAACCGGCCGTGTGACACTCATTTCGCAGGGCGGCCAATGGCTGGTACCGCCGACGCCCGAGCAGAACATGAAGGCCTATGACGGAGAGGGTGCAAGCACCGTTCAGGCGGCGATCACATCCGGCAAGCAGGGCCTGATCGAAAATCTCGGCCTTGATACAGACGCGCCCTATAACCGCCTTGTCTATCCGTTTGCGGTTCCGGGCCTCAATGCCACCTGGGTGGTTCTGGTGGATATCCCGCATCAGGCGTTGAACGCGCCAGTGCAGGAGCAGACTTATCTGATGATCCTCGGGGCGATCGTCATTCTTGCGGCGGTTATTGCCGCGCTTTATTTCTCCGTCCGCTATTTCGTCCGCAATCCGCTCGCCTCCCTGGTCTCCGATGTGAAAACACTGAGCGACGGTCGTTACGATGTGCCGGTTTCCGGACAGGATCGCAGGGATGAGACGGGCGCGGTGGCAACGGCTCTGGAAGGCTTCCGTGCGAAGCTTGCCGGTATCCGCGAAATGGAAGCGGATGCCGCCGTGCAGCGTGGCAATGCGGAAACGGAGCGCCAAAGGTCCGAATCCGAGCGCAATGAGAACAGCCGGATGCAGCAACACATCGTGAGCGTACTCGGCGCGGGTCTCAATGCGCTCTCGCAGGGCAATCTGACCTATCGTATCGAGGACCAGTTCCCCGGTGAATATGCAAAGCTGCGCAACGACTTCAACTCGGCGCTCGCCAGCCTCGAGGAAACCGTTTCCACCGTCAACGGAACCGTTGCCAGCATCGGCAACGGCACGGGCGAGATCACCCGCGCTGCGAGCGATCTCTCCCACCGCACGGAACAGCAGGCTGCAAGCCTGGAAGAAACCGCTGCCGCCCTCAACCAGCTGACTGCGCAGGTCAATTCCAGTGCGGAAAACGCAGCGCAGGCGGCGACAGCTGTCAGCAATGCCTGCGATGACGCCGGCAAGTCGGGCGAGGTCGTGCAGCAGGCCGTCAGTTCCATGGAAGGCATCGCTCAATCCTCGGCGGAAATCTCCCGCATCATCGGGGTAATCGACGAAATCGCTTTCCAGACCAACCTTCTGGCGCTGAATGCCGGTGTGGAAGCTGCCCGTGCGGGCGAGGCTGGCAAGGGTTTTGCCGTCGTCGCGCAGGAAGTACGTGAACTGGCGCAACGTTCCGCGACGGCTGCGAAGGAGATCAAAGGTCTGATCAACACCTCCGCAAGGCAGGTGGGCGAGGGCGTCCAGCTGGTCGGCAAGGCCGGCGAGACGATGAGAAAGATTGCCGATCAGGTTCTGCAGATCAACCAGCTGATACGGCAGATTTCGGCCTCCGCCAGCGAGCAGGCGGTCGGTCTCAAGGAAATCAATTCCGCCGTCACCCAGATGGATCAGGTCACCCAGCAGAATGCGGCCATGGTGGAAGAAACAACGGCGGCAAGCGTGACGCTGAACAGCGAGGCGGAAACGTTGAAATCGCTCGTTGCCGGCTTCTCCGTATCCGGCGGTCATTCCAGCCAGTCGAGCCAGCAATTGCGCGCCACCGCGGCGGCAATGCGTGCGCCTGTCGCCCCGTCACAGGCATCGGGCCGCTCGGCTGCGACCCAACGTTCGCGCCCAAGAACCAGCGGCGCAAACGCGCTGGCACAGGACGACTGGACCGAGTTCTGAGAATATCCCGTGGTTCCAAATGAAAGGGCCGCTGGTCATGCCAGCGGCCCTTTTCATGTCTGCGTTCCCATCAGAGGCGGGCGAAACGTTCCGTCAGCAATTCGAAAAAGCCGTCCGCATCCACATTTCGCATCACGCGGGCGTTGACCGGGCGCTCGGTCACCCGCCACCAATCCACCACCGTCATGCCCATGGTCAGTTCGGAATTGACCTCGATTTCGACATTGCAATCGCGGCCCTGAAACAGCTCGGGCTTGAGGAGATAGGCGATGACGCTTGGATCGTGCAGGGGGCCGCCGTCCGAACCGTATTTCTCGATGTCGAAACGCTCGAAGAATTCCAGCATTTCCGCCATGGCGATTGCCGGGCGTGTGCCTATATCGCGAATGCGGCTGACACGCGCCTTGGTGGTCAGCAACTGGTGGGTTACGTCAAGCGGCATCACGACGATGGGCACGCCGGAACGGAAGACGATATCGGCAGCCTGCGGATCGACATAGATGTTGAATTCCGCAGCCGGTGTGATGTTGCCGCCTTCAAAGAAGCCACCACCCATCATCACCAGTTCCTTGACGCGGCGTGCAATCTCGGGGGCCTTCTGCAAAGCCAGCGCCACATTGGTCAGCGCGCCGAGCGTGCAGAGCGTCACGGTGCCCGCAGGCTCCCGCAGCAGCGTTTCGATGATGAAATCGACGGCGTGCTGCTTTTGTGCCTCCATCGTCGGCTCGTCGAGAACCGGGCCATCAAGGCCGGTGCTGCCGTGAACATGCTCGGCAGTGATGGGCTTTCGCACCAGTGGCCGCTCGGCACCCTCATAGACGGGAATATCGGTGCGGTCGCACAATTCGCAGATGATGCGGATGTTGCGGCTGGTCAGTTTCAGCGGAACATTGCCGGCGACGGCGCACAGACCGAGAATCTCAATTTCTTCCGGGCTTGCGAAAGCCAGCATGATCGCTGCCGCGTCGTCCTGACCTGGATCCGTGTCTATGATGATTTTTCTGCGTTCTGCCATGTCTTGCCCGCCGTTGAGATAAGGCGCTTTTTTCGAGCGGAGGACGCTCACTTGTCAAGTCTCATTCCTCGGCGTGCCCGCCTTTGCCTTGTGGCCCCGCCTTGCGCATCGTGGTTTTGCTTCCCATATTGCGTAGAGCCGGTAAGATTGACCGGCAGGGTTGCCGGAAGCGGGACCGCGAAACGTCGCTTGGTTGCAAGGACAGAGACGATATGAGCCGCATGACGCCATTCACCCACCCGCTCTTGCTGGGTTTTGATGCCATGGAAAAAACGCTGGAGCGTATGGCGAAGGCCAATGATGGCTATCCTCCATACAACATCGAGCGCCTGCCCGGCACTGAAGACGTGCCGGAACGCCTGCGTATCACGATTGCAGTCGCCGGTTTTTCGCAGGACGATTTGGATGTGACGACGGCCGACAACCAGCTCGTCATTCGCGGTCGCCAGCAGGAGCAGGAAAAGCGGGATTTTCTCTACCGGGGTATCGCTGCCCGGCAATTCCAGCGGGTCTTCGTGCTTGCAGACGGCATGCAGGTGAGGGACGCGCGCCTGCGCAATGGCCTTCTTGCCATCGATCTGGTGAAGCCCGAAATTTCAAACGTGGTAAAGAAAATTAATATTTCCGTCTCAGAGTAGAACGTGAACGCCGGAATCCGACACGAATCGCTCGGCGTGAAGAAGGAGGCTGAAATATGCTTTTAAAAGAAGCGCATGCGCGTCTCACCCGGTCCCAGCTCGCTCATATCGGCGAGGGAGAAGTGGGCTATATCCGTAAAATCCGTGCGGAAGACGTAAGCCGCTGTTTCCCGGAAGCGCCTGATCTCGATCCGCAACTCGATCTCTGGGCCCTGTTTGGCGCGGATGGCACGCCGATCCTCCTGACAGACAATCGTTCCAGCACGTTTTTCAAGGCTGCCGAAGACGATTTGAAAACCGTCAGCCTGCATTGAAAGGAAAAAAGCCCGCCGATTGAGCGGGCTTTTTCTTATGTGATTAAAGGAACGGGCGGTCTGGCATATCATCGATAGAGATGACGCCGTCCTTGTTCCTGTCCAGCCGTTCGAACATTTTTTCGCCGGCTGCGGTGAATTCGGCCTTGCTGACCTGGCCGTTTTCATCGGTGTCGGCCATGCGCATCATCGCGAACGCCCCACCCTTGCCGCCATGCTTGCCCCAGCCCTGACGACCGCCATGTTCGCGTTCGGCGCGCTTGCCTTCAGGTCCCTTGCCTTCGCCCGCTTTGGCGTCAGCAGCCTCTGGGCGCGGATGAGCCGCACGGAACGCCTCCATTTTGGCCTGGCGGTATTCACGCATTTCCTTTGGCGTGATCGAACCGTCCTTGTCCTTGTCGATCTCGGCAAAAAGTGCGTCCTGACGTGCGGCGAACTCTTCCTTGGTAATCTTGCCGTCCTTGTTGGTGTCCGCCACCTTCAGCAGCTGAACGAACGCCAGTTCCGGGCGGAACGGCATGCGTTCGCCGTGGCCTTTGCCGTGCGCTGGCGGGGCCGCAAAGCTGGCTGTAGCGGCCGAGCCGAGCAAGAGGGCTGCGCCAAGAGCAGAGAGTGCGATCTTTCGTGTAGACATCGTCATTACCTTCCGTTGGTGTCCCTGAGGAGGAAGATAGTGGCGCAGGTGGCAGTTCACTACTTAAACATCCGTAAGGTGCATGAAGCTTCGGTAATGTCGTCTGCGCTCGATTTCGATGTTACCTGTCAGCGGGCGATCGTTTTGATCAGGAAACCGGTCAGATCGTCAGTGATGTAGTCGATATGCTCATCCGTCGCGGCGGGGATCTCCCAGCGCTCCATGATGACGCCTTCGAGGTTCGAAGGAACGAGCAGCACGGTCTTCATGCCAAGTGCCTTGGGTGCCGCGAGATTGCGCGGCAGGTCCTCGAACATGGCGGCTTTTCTGGTGTCGAGCTTCGCAAGTGCGGCAAACTTCTCATAGGTCGCACTGGCCGGCTTTGGCAGATAGTCTGCGGCGACGATATCGAAAATATCCTCGAACTGGTCGAGAATGCCGAGCGCGCCCGCCGCTGCCTGTGCATGCTTGACGCTGCCATTGGTGAGGATGAACTTGCGGCCCGGCAACGCCTTGATTGCCTCGCCGAGCTCCGGATGCGGGCTGAGCGCGGAATAGTCGATGGCATGCGCGCGCTCCAGAAACTCGTCCGGGCTGATGCCGTAGTGGATCATCAGGCCCTGAAGCGTGGTGCCATGTTCGTGGTAATAGCGCTTCTGAAGCGCGCGAGCCTCGTCGGGCTCGAGCTTTAAAAGCTCCGCAACATAGGCCGTCATGTTACGGTCGATCTGGGAAAACAGATTGACGTGATGCGGATAGAGCGTGTTGTCGAGGTCGAAGACCCATTCGCTGACGTGGGCGAAATCGGCGGCATCGGGCAGGTTTTTCGGCTTTGTGTCCATGGGCAGCTTTATGCCCGTTTCGAATGCCGAAGAAAATCGAAAAGACGACGACAGACGGGAAAATCGGGCTTGGCTGCGGCCTCCAGCGCATGATACCGCCAAGATCATGGAACTCTGGATAGGCATAACCTTCGCAAGCGCGTTCTTGCAGAACCTGCGCTCGACCCTGCAAAAGCACCTGAAGGGCATGATGGGCACCACGGGCGCAACTTTCGTGCGCTTCGTTTTTGGAATGCCCTTCGCTCTTGCCTATCTCGGTTTTCTGCATGGTGTACTTGGCCGGCCGCTGCCGGTGCCGAACATGTCATTCGCCGTCTGGGCGATGGTCGGGGCCATGGCGCAGATCGCCGCCACTTTCCTGTTGGTGCACCTGTTTTCCTTCCGCAACTTCGCGGTTGGCACGGCCTATTCCCGAACTGAGCCGGCGCAGGCGGCATTGTTTGCGCTGATTTTCGTTGGCGAAAGCGTCAATGGCGGCACTCTTGCGGCCATCGCTATTTCGGTGGCCGGCGTCATGCTGATTTCGGTTGCACGCACGGAAGTGACCCCTGCCTCCATTCTCACCTCCATCTTCAGCCGGACGGCGGGCATCGGCCTCGCCTCGGGGGCTTTTTTCGGCCTGTCGTCTGTCGCTTACCGTTCGGCCTCGCTGGCGCTAGCACCCAGCCTGCCGGCACCGGATGCGGTGATGCAGGCCGGCTTTACCCTCGTCGTTGTCATCGTGACGCAGACCTTGGCGATGTTCTTGTGGATCGTATGGCGGGAGAGGGACGAATTGCGGCGGATCGCGAAGGCGTGGAAACCGTCGCTTGCGGTCGGTTTCGTGGGGGCCACGGCGTCATTCGGCTGGTTCACGGCGATGACGTTACAACAGGCGGCCGTGGTCAAGGCGCTGGCGCAGGTGGAGATGCTCTTCGCCTTCGCCTCGACCGTGCTCTTCTTCAAGGAAAAGATCAACCGGCTGGAACTTTCGGGCTGCCTGCTGATCGTTCTGGGCGTGCTGTCGCTTCTGATATTCGGCTGAAAGTGTTGTCGTGGCGGACAGGCATTCCCGTCCGCCACATGAACCGTATCAGGGCACGATGAGCGTGCCCGCGCCTTCCGTGAAGATTTCCAGAAGAACGGAATGGGCGGTCTTGCCGTTGAGGATCACCACGCCCTGAACACCGGCCTTGATGGCCTCGATGCAGGTCTCGACCTTCGGGATCATCCCACCGGAAATCGTGCCGTCCTTGATCAGCGCACGCGCCTGGGAGACCGTCAGTTCCTTGATGAGTTCCTTGTTCTTGTCGAGAACACCAGGCACGTCCGTGAGGAACAGGAGGCGGGTGGCGTTGAGCGCACCGGCAATTGCGCCGGCAAAGGTGTCGGCATTGATGTTGTAGGTGGCGCCATCGCGACCGGGAGCGACGGGAGCGATGACAGGGATCATCTCCGACTTGGCAAGCAGGTCGAGCAGGGTGCGGTCGACCTCGACGACTTCACCGACAAAACCAAGATCGAGAACGCGCTCGATATTGCTGTCGGGATCGACGACGGTCTTTTTCGCCTTTTCGGCGAAGACCATGTTGCCGTCCTTGCCGCACAGGCCAATGGCCCATTCGCCCGTCTGGTTGATGAGCGCGACGATCTCCTTGTTGATCGAGCCGGCCAGAACCATTTCGACAATCTCGACTGTCTTGGCATCGGTGACGCGCAAGCCGCTTTCGAACTTCGATTCAATGCCCATCTTCGTCAGCATCGCGCCGATCTGCGGGCCGCCGCCGTGCACGACGATGGGGTTGATACCGGACTGCTTCAACAGGGCGATATCTTCCGCAAAAGCCTTTCCAAGTGTGGAGTCGCCCATGGCATGACCGCCATATTTCACCACGATGGTCTTGTTCTCATATTTCTGCATAAAGGGCAGAGCCTGTGCGAGCAGCCGCGCCTGAGTCTCGCTTTCGGAAGCAGTCATGGAAAAACCTCGGTCTGTGGTTGCGGCCCTTGAGAGCCTTTCATCGCTCTACAGCATCGGCGCAAAAATCGGAATCGATTTTTGCGGTGCAGGATGCGCAGATTCGGCATGTCGATGCGTTAGCAAGGACAGGTGAATGCGCGGGGTGAATGAATGAAGTAACCTCCGGGCCATATTGTGTCGGCGCATAGTAAAATTCCGCTTTTGGGCGGCCTGCGGCGCGTAATAAGATTGACATAAAGCACCAATCGGACCAGCCTTGTGGCGAGCAGGGGAGGGGTTATTCAGCAGGGCGACGGAGGATCGTTGCGCATCGCAAAAAACGATGCTGGCCTGAACGACCGAGGAGTTTGAAAACATATGACCGTACCGGATCGAGACAAGCAAAGCGGTTTGCGGGACGAAGTACTCGCTGGCGAATATGTGCTGGGTGCCTTGCCACCGGAAAGCATGGCGGAGCTTGCAAAACGCGTCAAACGCGACCGCCAGTTTGCGGCCATGGTCAGGCGCTGGCGGGACAATCTGGCGGAAACCGAATATCGCGAAAGAGCGGGCGTTGCAGCCCTGCTTGACAGGGATCCGCTTCGCTCCGGTCTGCCATTCAAGGGCCAGCCGCTTCGCAATGGCAGCATATTCGCCGCGATGCTTCTGGAGGTGTGGAATTCCGTGCGTTTCTGGCGGCTTCTGGCATTGACGGCGATGCTGTGGACCGCCGTCCTGCTTTTCACCATCGCCTGAAGGCGATGGTCTTTTAGAGCGAGACCGTTCGTACGATCTCGGCGCGTAGGCTATCCAGCCCGAAGGATTTTTCCGAAGAGGTAGCGAGAACTTCCGGATAGGCGGCGGGACGCTTGCGGATTTTCTCCAGCGTTTCACTGATCAGCCGGGGAACGCCAACGTCCTTGATCTTGTCCGTCTTCGTCAGCACGACCTGATAGGACACGGCCGCCTTGTCGAGCAGGCCAAGAACCTCCTCGTCGTTCTTTTTTATTCCGTGGCGGGAATCGATCAGCACGTAGACGCGCTTCAGCGTCGCACGTCCACGCAGGTAATCGAAGACGAGCTTCGTCCAGGCATCGACATGGTCCTTCGGCGCCTGCGCATAGCCGTAACCCGGCATATCGACCAGCGCCATCGGCGGCAGGTCGCCCGGCTCACCGGAATAACCCTCAGGAACGAAGTAGTTCAGTTCCTGCGTGCGTCCGGGTGTGTTGGAGGTGCGGGCAAGGCCTTTGTGGCCCACCAGCGCATTGATGAGCGAAGACTTGCCGACATTCGAACGTCCGGCGAAGGCAATCTCCGGCGGGCCTTCGGGCGGCAGGAATTTCATCGCGGGAACGCCGCGAATGAATATCCAGGGTCGCCCAAAGAGGGGCTTTTCGGTTGCCGGGCCGGTTTCACTCATTTCGATTGCACCGGCTTTCGCTTGAATAGCCCTTTGAGATTATCGAACAGTTCGATCTTGGCACCGTGACGCTTCATGATGAGGGCCTGCTGCGAGATCGACAGCGTGTTGTTCCATGCCCAGTAGATAACCAGACCGGCGGGGAACGAAGCCAGCATGAAGGTGAAGATCAGCGGCATCCAGGTGAAGATCATCGCCTGTGTCGGATCGGGTGGGGTCGGGTTCATGCGCATCTGCAGGAACATCGTGATGCCCATGACGAGCGGCCAGACGCCGATCATCAGGAAGTGCGGCACGTCGTAGGGCAGAAGGCCGAACAGATTGAACAGCGAGGTCGGATCTGGCGCGGAAAGGTCGTGAATCCAGCCGAAGAACGGTGCATGCCGCATTTCGATGGTGACGTAGATGACCTTGTAGAGCGCGAAGAAGACCGGAATCTGCAGCAGCATCGGCCAGCAGCCGGCAACCGGATTGATCTTCTCTTCCTTGTAGAGCTGCATCATCGCCTGCTGCATGGCCATGCGGTCATCGCCATGCTTGGCCTTCAGCTCTTCCATCTTCGGCTGCATGCGCTTCATGTTCGCCATGGATGCATATTGCTTGCTGGCGAGCGGGAAGAAGAGAGCCTTGACGACGATGGTGGTCAGCAGGATGGCCACACCGAAGTTGCCAAAATAACGGAAGAAGAAATCCATCATTTTGAACATCGGCTTGGTGATGAAGTAGAACCAGCCCCAGTCGATCAACAGGTCGAACTTCGGAATGGAATATTCGGTTTCATAGCGGTCAACCAGCGGCACTTCCTTGGCACCGGCGAAGACAAGGCTCTTCAGTTCGATGGACTGGCCGGGTTCGACCGTCATCGTGTCGCTCTTGAAATCGGCCTGGTAGCTCGGCTGATTGCCCTTGATGTGCGAGTAACGCGTTTCGAACGGCGTCATCTGCGGCGGCACAATGGCAGCGGCCCAATATTTGTCGGTGATGCCGAGCCAGCCGCCGGTCGCCTTGGCAATCGTTACCGGGGTTTCTTCGACATCCTTGTATTTTTCTTCCGTCAGGCTGCCGTCTTTGCCCGAGACGCCGAGGAAGCCTTCATGGATGACGAAAACGGGCGGTATTGCCGGCTTGTTGTTGCGCGTCACGCGGCCGTAGGTGGCAAAGGAGACGGGCGCCTGCCCGGGGTTCTCGACCTTGTCGTTGACCGTGATCATGTAATGCTGGTCGATCGAAACGGTACGGGAGAAAACGACGCCATTCTGGTTGGTATACTTCAGGGTAACCGGTGTGGTCTCCGTCAGCTTGTCGCCGCTTGCGAGTGTCCACACGGTCGCAGGACCGGGAACGCTGCCGGCATCGGCGCCGCCAACGTAACCGAGTTCGGTGAAATAGCCGTCCTTGGTGTCGGAAGGCGAAAACAGCGTGATGATCGGGCTCGAGTCATCGACGGTCTCATGGTAGCCCTTGAGCCGGATGTCATCGAAGCGGGCGCCGGTCAGATTGATCGAGCCGGCGATGGCGTTGGTGTCGATGGCGACACGCTGGCTTTTTGCAATCGCCTCTTCACGCGTCGCCGTGGCGGCGGCCTGCGTGGAGGAGGCAGGCGGTGCGCCGTCGACGGTCACGCCGGGTGCGGCACCCGGTGCCGGCTGTTGCTGCGTTGTCTGCTGCTGCGCCTGGCGGGCCTCTTCGGCGCGGCGCTGCTGCTCGATGCGCGGATTCATGTAAAGGAATTGCCAGGCGAGGACGATGACAACCGAAAGGGCTATCGCGATGAAGTAATTGCGGTTCTTTTCCATCATTCTTTCCTGGAGCGGGTGTCCTGGGACCGTTTCGGTTTCGCCGTTCCTTCAATTCGCTCGGTAAGGAGAGACTGAAGTTTCGGGAAGGCCGTCTCGAGCACGTCCCTGCGGGCGACAATCACATAGTCATGGCCGGGCTTCATTGCGAGATCCGGCAGAAAGCCTGACGGCTTCCTTGAGACGGCGGCGCATGCGATTTCGCTCGACCGCGTTGCCTTGTCTTTTCGTTACGGTGAAACCGACCCGAGGTTCGGTTTCCGGGGTTTTCCTGTCGAGAACCTCCAGAAGAAAGGTGCCTCCCCGACGCTTTTCCCCCGTCTGCACGGCAAGAAAATCCGACCGGTTTTTAAGCCGGCCGGGCAGTTTTTTTGTCTTGCTCATGTGCCCGCGACTTTCATCGGGCCACAGAGACGGCAATTAAGCCGACAGACTTGCGCGGCCGCGCGCACGGCGGGCTGCGAGAACTTTGCGACCGCCGGCAGTAGCCATACGGGCACGGAAACCATGACGACGCTTGCGAACAAGCTTGGATGGCTGGAATGTACGCTTCGACATTTATTTAATACCGCGGTGTGCGGCCCTTCTTGAATTTGCACTATTTGCAAGAGCGTTTCGTTTTTTGCACGGCTAACCCCGCCTGGGCGAGCTTTTAATGGCCGAGCGTGCGCGGCTTATAAGGGCATAGGCCGAGCAAAGTCAATTGCCGAAGGGGTTTTCGCGCTTCACCTTTTGCGGAAGCGCCATGAAATCGGCTTCGCTCACGGGCGCTGCGCGCGCATTCCGATCGCACGATCGGTAAATTCTGAAATTCTTTCTTAAGGCGGCATTGATAAATGTTGTGACGGGAAAAGTTATGCCAGCTTCCCATTTTCCATCGTGCGGCTGGCTTTTGGGGGAACGAAATTGAGAATTCGCGGTCGTATCAATCTTCTTGTCGGGCTTATGAGCCTTGTGGCCTGCACCATCGGCGGCCTGTCCATATATGCGGTCAGCGAATTTCAGGTGCGCACGGTCGGATACGAAAAGGCAGCGGAGCGCGCCTATAAGGGTGAAGCGCTGAACCGGCTTGTGACTGCGGTCGTCATGGAGGCGCGCGGGGTCTACGCTGCGCCCGATATCGAAAAGGCGGCACCTTTTGCTGATGGCATCGTCAAGAACCTCGACGCCATGGAGAAGCTGATCGCAACCTGGACCCCTCTCGTTCCGGCAGAACAGAAGGCGGCCTTCGACAATCTCTCCAGTCGCTTCAAGGAATTCAAGGCCTTCCGTCTGGAAACGGCGCGGCTTGCCCGCGAGGCCGGCCCGCAGGCTGCCAACCAGCAGGGTAACAACGACGCGAACCGGGCCAACCGCAAAGCCTATCAGGCGGAAATCGATGCTGTCGTGAAGAATGACATCGCCGGGCTTGAAGCCGTCAAGGCGGGCATCGACGGGTTTGTAACGACGACCTTCTGGCTGGTCATCATCGTCACCGGCAGCGGCATATTGGCCGGCGCGGCGTTCGGCCTCTACATCGGAGCGCGGCAGCTGAGCGCGCCCATCCGCAAGGTTTCGGAAGTGATGAATGCCGTTGCGGACGGAAATCTGGACGCGGACGTTCCCTATCTCGGCCGCACCGACGAAATCGGCGAAATGGCAGCGGCAGTCGAAGTCTTCAAGAAGAACGGTCGTGAAGTGCGCCGCATGAATGCGCAGGAAACCGCCATGCGTGCCAAGAGCGATGACCTGCAGGCCGGCATGGCCGTTGTCGTCGACGCTGCGGCCCAGGGCGATTTCAGCCGCCGCATCAACAAGGATTACG
Organism: Rhizobium sp. AN68; assembly: GCF_030758035.1. NCBI lineage: Bacteria > Pseudomonadati > Pseudomonadota > Alphaproteobacteria > Hyphomicrobiales > Rhizobiaceae > Rhizobium > Rhizobium sp. AN68. The sequence continues at coordinate 318,559 of NZ_JARWMI010000003.1, forward strand.
GCGACGAAAACCTCAATCGTTTCGCTGCGACGATCAATGCCCTGCTCACCGGCGTGGACAATGGTGTTTCCGAGACCAGCCGCGTCATCGAAGGTCTGGCGCGGGGCGATCTGACGGAAAAGATGGATGGCGAGTTCCGCGGCGTCTTCGCCGAGCTCCAGACCAATGTCAACGAGACGCTGGCCAAGCTGCGGGAGACGATGCGGGAAGTGCGCAGCAGCACGGAAGGCATCAGCGGCAATGCGAACGAATTGCGTTCGGCGGCCGACGACCTTTCGAAGCGGACGGAACAGCAGGCTGCGGCACTGGAGGAAACCTCCGCCGCCCTCGACGAAATCACCGCCGTCGTTCGCAATTCCACGGATCGGGCTCAGGAAGCCAGCACCATGGTTGCCGAGACCAAGCAGAAGACGGCAGAATCCGCCAATGTCGTGCGCGATGCCGTCTCCGCCATGGATCGGATCGAGCATGCCTCGCGGGAAATCAGCCAGATCATCAATGTCATTGACGAGATCGCCTTTCAGACCAACCTCCTGGCGCTGAACGCCGGCGTTGAGGCCGCGCGTGCGGGTGAGGCGGGCAAGGGCTTCGCTGTCGTCGCACAGGAAGTGCGTGAACTAGCGCAACGCTCTGCGACGGCTGCGAAGGACATCAAGGCGCTGATCACAAAATCCGGCGAAGAGGTCGGTCGCGGTGTGTCGCTGGTGCAGAGAACCGGCAGCGCGCTGGGCGAGATCGAGACCCGCGTTCTGGCCATCAACGAACATATCCATTCGATCGCCACGGCGGCGCGGGAACAGTCGACCGGCCTGCATGAGGTGAATACCGCCATCAACCAGATGGATCAGGTGACGCAGCGCAATGCGGCAATGGTCGAGGAAACCTCGGCCGCAACCCACAAGCTGAGCGGTGAAGCGGGCCATCTCGTCACGCTGGTGTCGCGCTTCAAGGTCGGCGTAGAGGATGGTCAGATCCGCTCTCGCGCAGAACAGCCGATGCGGCCCGTGGCGGTGTCCGGAAGGGCAGCGGCCGTGGCCTCTCCGGCACGTAAATTGATGAGCAGCGTCAGCCGCGCTCTCAACGCCCAACCAGCCGCTGCTGTAGCGAACGGGGACTGGCAGGAGTTCTAAGCCATTCCGCCTGCGATTTCGCTTGAGACCGGTTCTAAGTCAAACGCCGCCCTCCCGGGCGGCGTTTTGTTTTTCAGGCGATGGAAACGTTTGTTTTGCAACGCATTTGAAAAATATCTGTTAGGCCCTATTATCGTGCTTGCATATAAACCGAGCCGTTCCACCGAAGCGGCGGCGCGCATACAGGATCAGGGCCCGGTGTTTTCTAAAGGCGTAGACAGCTTGGACGGCACGGAAGACAATCCGGTGCACTGCATGCCGGGATTGACCGGGGGGCTTTCCGGGCGCCTGCTGTTGCTCACCGTTATTTTCGTGATGATTGCGGAAGTGCTGATCTTCGTGCCTTCGGTCGCCAATATGCGCCTTTCATGGCTGCGGGACCGTCTGAACACGGCGGCAGCAGCCGGCGCGGTGATCGATGGCTTGCAGGCCGAATTGCCGCGGAGCGTGCAGAACGACACGCTGATGGCCACCGGGGCGAAGCTGATTGCGCTGCGCAAGGATGGCACATCGCGCCTGCTTGCCGTGGCGGAAACGCCACCCGGGGTCGATGAGCAATATGATCTTTCCGATGTCTCGCAACTGGCAGCGGTGCGGGATGCCTTCTCCACATTGCTGTTTGGCGGCAATCGCGTCATCCGCGTTTTCGATGTGGTCGGAGACAGCGACACCATCATTGAACTCGTGCTGGGTGAAAACAAACTACGGGCGGCGATGCTGGCTTATGCCCGCAATGTTTTCCTGATCTCCATCGTCCTGTCGCTTGTCACCGCCGGTCTCATCTTCGTTTCCATCAACCGCATCATGATCCGGCCCATACGTCGCCTGACGCTCGGCATGCAGCGTTTTTCCGAGGAACCGGGCAATCCCGAGCGGATTTTCGTGCCGGAGGAGGGAAGCGACGAGCTGTCCGTCGCGGGCCGTCACCTGGCCGACATGCAGACGGAGTTGCAGAAAACCCTGCGGCAACAGAAAAACCTCGTGGATCTCGGTCTGGCGGTTTCGAAGATCAACCACGACATGCGCAATATCCTGTCATCCGCACAGCTTATGTCGGACCGGCTGGTGGACGCAAAGGATCCGATGGTCAGGAGCTTTGCGCCGAAACTGCTGCGCACGATCGACCGCGCCGTGGCCTATACAACCGAGGTTCTGGCCTACGGGCAGGCGACGGAGGGCGCGCCGAAACGCAAGACGGTGCAGTTAAGTCTTCTGGTGCGGGATGTGCGTGACATTCTGGCGCTCGATCCGGAAAGCGGCATCGAGTTTCACGATAGCGTGCCGCCCGATCTCACCGTCGATGCGGATGCCGAGCAGCTTTTCCGGGTGATCCACAATCTCTGTCGCAACGCCGTTCAGGCACTGCAATCCGACACGGCGAACGCGTCGCCTCGGCATCTGTCGATTGCAGCCCAGAGGGCCGGCAACGTCGTCAGCATCGTGATAGACGACAACGGGCCGGGAATGCCGCGCAAGGCGAAAGAAAACCTGTTTTCCGCCTTCAGGGGATCGGCCCGCTCCGGCGGCACCGGTCTCGGCCTCGTGATTGCGCGTGAACTTGTGCTTGCCCATGGCGGCACGATAGCGCTTGTCGAAAAACCCGGTCCCGGCACGCAGTTTCGCATCGAGATCGCCGACCGCGCCGCCTCCGTACACGCCGCTCGAACCGCCTGATGACTTCGCCTGAACAAGGTCCTGCACAATCGCCGCACCTCCCGGAATATGCGCCCCATATGGCCACTCAAAAATACCCTTGATGGAATTTATAGTATAATCAATAAGATATATGAATTGCTGCGGAAAAATGACAATTTCGAAACGAAATCGCTTGCAATCGGAATGAGGACGTTTTAGAGGATCGCCACGCCACCGGAAATGACCGGAACGGCACGCACCCGTAGCTCAGCTGGATAGAGCACCAGACTACGAATCTGGGGGTCAGGAGTTCGAATCTCTTCGGGTGCGCCATTTCTCTTCCCGCAAAAACACTATGATACGGCCTTTGCCGAAGCCTGTTTGTCGTGTCGATAGAATATCGGCACCGTTGGCATATCCGTAAAACCCACGTGGCCGAACAGATTCCGAATTTCCCGTATATGTGCTAAAGTTCCGGGGTCATCAGCTGACCGCAGGGTGAAAGCCATGTTGGAAACGGACAAGGTTTTTGCCGGCTCTATCCCGGAAAACTACGACCGCTATATGGTGCCGTTGATTTTCGAGCCATTCGCCCGCGATCTGGCACGGCGGGCGGCGGCGTTGACGCCGATCAATGTTCTGGAAATCGCCGCAGGTACCGGGGTTGTCACGCGTGAACTGGCACCAGGATTACCGCCCGCCGCAAACTATGTCGTGACAGACCTCAACCAGCCGATGCTCGACTTTGCGGCGTCGCGCCAGGTGCCCGACAATCGCATCCAGTGGCGCCAAGCCGACGCTCAGGCGCTGCCGTTCGAAAATGCTGCTTTCGATCTCGTTATCTGCCAGTTCGGTGCGATGTTTTTTCCCGACCGCCCGTCTGCCTATCGCGAAGCGAAGAGGGTGCTGAAGCCCGGCGGCCATTATTTATTCAACGTATGGGACCGCATCGAGGAGAATCATCTCGCGAATGAGGTGACGAACGCCCTTGCAAGCCTGTTTCCCGACGATCCGCCGCGCTTCATGGTCCGCACCCCGCACGGCTACCACGATACGACATTGATTCGTGGTGAGCTGGAAAGTGCCGGCTTCTCTCGGGTGGTGATCGAGACGATAGCGGCGCAAAGCCGTGCATCGTCACCGCGCATTCCTGCCATCGCCTATTGTCAGGGAACCGTTCTCCGGACCGAAATCGAAGCCAGAGCGCCGGGAAAACTTGAAGCCGCGACGGACTGCGCCGCATCCGCCATTGAAGCGCGCTATGGCAGCGACGAAGTCGTCACCAAAATTCAGGCTCATGTGATTCTTGCAGCCGTTTAGAAACCGGGCCCGCGAGGCTCGCAGGGCCGGTGAACAAGCGTCGAACTCGGATAGTCGAACTGCCCCCTGATATTAGCGGTTTTTTGTGAAGGTCGGCATCGCAAGGCGTGGCGATGAGCCGGGATTGCCGGGCTTTTCAGTGTCACGGAACTTTCTGCAAACCTTCGTCATATTGTCATACAATATAAGCATATGCGCTCCAGAAAAGGAGCGCAGAATGACGCCACAATCACTTGAACTTTCGGGTATCGGAAAAGGCTTTGGAGCTGACGATGTTCTGAAAGAGATCGATCTTTCCATCCGTCCCGGAGAATTTTTGTCCCTCGTCGGCATGTCCGGCTGCGGCAAGTCAACGCTGCTGCGCATCATCGCGGGGCTGGAAACGCCGGATCGCGGTTCGGTGACGATCGGCGGTCAGGATGTGACGGAGATCGATCCAAGTGACCGCAATCTGGCGATGGTGTTTCAATCCTACGCGCTTTATCCGCATATGAGCGTGCGCCAGAACATCGCGACGCCGCTTCGGATGCGACGTCTGCCGCTTGCTGCACGCTTGCCGCTGATCGGAAGATTTGCGGCGCCTGCCGAAACTTTGCGCCAGATCGATGCTGCCGTCGAGCAGGCGGCCGAGACCCTGCAGATCGCGCATCTGCTGGACCGCAAGCCGGCCCAGCTTTCAGGCGGCCAACGGCAGCGCGTGGCGCTAGCCCGGGCACTGGTGCGCTCGCCTGCCGCATTCCTCATGGACGAACCACTCTCCAACCTAGATGCAAAGCTTCGCGCCCACATGCGCGAGGAGCTTGCCGGGCTGCACCGGCGGTTGGGCGCGACGTTTATCTACGTCACCCATGACCAGATCGAAGCGATGACAATGTCGGACCGCATAGCGCTGATGTCGGAAGGTCGTATAGAGCAACTGGGCACGCCGGACGAGCTTTACCGGAAACCGGCGACACTGACGGTTGCGCGCTTCATTGGCACGCCGTCGATCAACCTGCTGCCGGTGGAAATCGATGCTGGAGGTAAGGTCACGGCTTTCGGTCGCGATCTTGGCGTCGAGGCTTCTGGTCGTGATGCCGGCCCGGCGACGCTTGGTCTTCGCGCCGAGGATTTGCGCCCGGGTGCCGAAGGCTTCGCAGTGCGGGTGACCCGCAGCGAAACCCACGGCGCGGACCGTTTCGTGAACTGCCGTCTTCTGAGCGACGAGACCGTCGCCATTACCCTGCGTCAGGCCGCGGGCGAGGTGTTGGGCGCCGATGAGAACGGCGTGATGAACCTCGGCTTTGCGCCGGAGCGCGTGCATCTTTTTGCCGCGGACGGCCTGCGTCGCAAGACGACGGTGCGTGAAATGGTGCCGGCATGACGGCGGTTGATTTTTCCTCGGCCACGCGCGCAAAGTCTCGCCCGCGCCTCTCGAAGGCGGACCGGCGGATGATCTGGCGTGGCCTTATGTTCGCGGCACCGGCAAGTCTGCTGCTTTTGGCGATCTATATCGTTCCCATATTCGTTCTGGCCGGTTTTTCCGTCACAGATTACAAGCTCGGCGCACTCTCCACCCGCTTTGTGGGTCTCGACAATTTCGTGAAGGCTTTCCACGACCCGGTCTTCCTGCGCGCGCTGGCGAATACCGCCATTTATGCGGTCATCGTCATTCCCTTCGGCGTGTTCCTGGCGCTCGGCGTGGCTTTGCTCGTTTATAATCGCAAGCGCAGCCGTGCCTTCTGGGAAGTCGCTTATTTCCTGCCCGTCACCGCAACGCTCGTCGCCATGGCGACCGTGTGGCAATTTCTGCTGCATCCTTCGCTTGGCCCGGTGAATGCGGCGATCAAGTGGTTCGGCTTCGAGCCCGTCGCGTTCCTCTCCAACCCGGTCCTGCTCATTCCCACCATGGCGCTGATGGGTGTCTGGCAGGTTCTGGGCTTCAACATGGTGCTGTTCCTCGCCGGCCTCACCGCCATTTCGAAGGATCTGCACGAGGCATCGAGGCTGGACGGCGCGAAAAACCCGATCGACCGGTTCCTGACGGTGACTTGGCCGATGCTGGGGCCGACGACGATGTTCGTGGTGGTCACCACCTCGATCTCGGCCTTCAAGGTGTTCGAGACGGTTGCCGTGCTGACCAAGGGCCGCTTCGGTTCCGAAACCCTGCTTTTCGACCTCTATCTTGAAGGGTTCGAATATTCCAACACCGGTTATGCCGCCGCGCTGACGGTGATCTTCCTCGCGATCGTGTTGATCCTCTCGATCGGCCAGACGCTGCATATGGACCGGAAGGTGCACTACTGATGGCCGCGCTCCGCAAATACTTCCCGCATCTCGTGCTGGCACTCGGCGCTTTCGTGATGCTCCTGCCGTTCTACTGGATGATGTTGACGTCGATCCGCTCGCCTGCGGAAATATTCGACGTCTCGCTCTGGCCGATCCCGGCGAAATTCGATGCCGTCGAAAACTATACCCGCGCAGCGAGCCAGGTGCCGATGGCACGTTTCATGCTGAACGGCGTCATCGTCTGCGTCGGTATCCTCGTCGTACAGGTCCTGACATCGGTGCCGGCGGCCTATGCGCTGGCGAAGCTCAGGTTTCCGGGCCGCAAGCTGCTGCTGGGTCTCATCATCGCGGCACTCTGCGTGCCAATTCAGGCACTTGCCCTGCCGCTTTTCGTCGGTCTGGCGAAGACGGAACTGCTGAACACCTATTTCGCGATGATGATGCCGTTCTTCCTGTCGGTCTTCGCCATCTTCCTGTTCAACCAGTCCTTCCGCAGCTACCCGGATGAAATCATCGAAGCGGCCCGCATGGATGGTTTTTCGGAAATGGAGATTTGCTGGGGACTGGTGCTGCGCGGCTCGCTGCCTTCGCTCGCGGCTTTCTCGATCTTCTCGCTCGTCGCCCACTGGAACGACCTTTATTGGCCGATGATCGTGGTCTCCGACACCAATCTCGCCCCGCCCCCGCTCGGCATGATGCTTTTTGCGGATGTCGAATCCGGCGCCAATTACGGTGCCCTGATGGCGGGCGCAACACTGATTACCGCGCCAATGGTGCTGTGCTTCCTCCTCGCACGGCGGCATTTCATCGCCGGTATTACTATGACCGGCGTCAAGTGACGTCGTTCGAACTCCTCCTCCCAACCCATTTTGGAGAATGACATGAAAATCAACCGACGCGCTCTGATGGGCGGTCTGGCACTCGGCGTGGCGTTTGCAGGCCTCGCAACGCCGGTTCTTGCCAACGAAATCACGCTGAACGTTCTCTACAACCTGCCGGGTTTCACGAAATTCCATCAGCCGCTGGCCGATGAATTCATGAAGAAGAACCCGGATGTGAAGATCAACTTCCTCGCTCCGGCCGCAGGCTACAATGAAGGCCAGCAGCAGGTCTTGCGCTCGGCCGTCACCGGCAATCTGCCCGATGTTTATTTCTCGGGTTACAACCTGACGGCGGAACTGGTGCACACGCTCGCACCGCGCAACCAGATCACCGATCTTAGCCCATTCATCCAGGCTGAAGGCGGTCAGGCCTTCCTCGACAAGAACTACAGCCCGAAGATGGCAGCTCTCGGCCAGATCGACGGCAAGCAGTACGGCCTGCCGGTCAACGCTTCCTCGCCGATCATCTACATCAACTCCGACCTCGTCACCAAGGCTGGCGGCGACCCGGACAAGATGCCGACGACCTTCCCGGAGCTGATCGCTCTCGCCAAGAAGATCAAGGCACTCGACCCGAAGTTTGCGGGCATGAGCTACGACATCAATGGCTGGCCGGATGACTGGTTGTGGCAGGCGCTTGTTTTCGAACAGGGCGGCAAGCTCGTTGACGAAAAGACCAAGACCGTTGCGTTCGACAACGAGATCGGCCTCAACGCCCTGAAGATGACCCGCCAGTTCGTCACCGAAGGTGGCCAGAACCTGCTCGACTGGGACCAGTCGCGCCAGCAGTTCGGTGCAGGCCTTACCGGCTTCATCTTCTCAACCCCGGCCCACGTTCAGACCATCACCGGCCTGGTTGGTGACCGCTTCAAATTGAAGACGGCAACCTTCCCGCTCGACAACAAGGAAAAGGGCGGCGTGCCGACCGGCGGCAACTCTGCCGTTATACTGACGCAGGAAAAAGCCAAGCAGCATGCTGCCTGGAAGTACCTGAAGTGGATCACCGGCCCCGAGGCGCAGAACACCATCGTGCGCATCACCGGCTACCTGCCGACCAACAAGCTGGCAACCGGCGCCGACTTCCTGGCTCCCTATTACGCCGAGAACCCGAATGTGAAGACAGCTTCGCTGCAGGCTGATCGTTCTCTGCCGTGGGCCGGTTATCCCGGTGGCGATTCCGTCCGCATCTGGCGCACCCAGCGCGATATCATCGGCACCGTCATGCGCGGTGAAGTGTCGCCGGAAGCTGGCCTCAAGCAGATCGTCGAGCAGACCAACGCCCTGCTGAAGTAAGCGACACCATGGAAAAGGCTGCGGGAACCACATTCCCGCAGCCATTTTTATGCAGAAAGACCGACAATGAAGATCATCCAGATTACAGACACCCATCTTTTGCCGCCAGGCATTGCGATAAACGGCGTGGATCCCGAGAAGCAGTTGCGCGCGGCGATATCAGATATTGTCGAAAAACACGCAGACGCCGACCTTCTGGTGATGACGGGCGATCTTTGCAATTACGGCGAGCCGGAGGCCTATGAACTCCTTCGCGACATTTTGGCGTCCGTGTCCTTGCCCGTGCGGTTGATGCTCGGCAATCACGACCGCCGTCCGGAATTCGTGGCGGCCTTTCCCGAACAGCCAAGGGATGAAAACGGCTATATCCAGTCCTTTATCGATACCGAATTCGGCCGGCTGCTGTTTCTCGACAGCCACGAGGCCGATGTCATCGGCGGCATGTACGGTGCGGATCGCCTGACATGGCTGGACAAGGCGCTTGAAGGCGCTGGCAACCTTCCCGTGACGGTTTTCCTTCACCACCCGCCAATGGATTGCGGTATCCGGCATTTCGAAAACATCGGCATGCATGATGACGGCGCGGTTATGCAGCGTCTAGGCAGACATCCGGCCGGCGTGCGCCATATTGTTTTTGGCCATATCCACGTTCCGATGGCGGGCACCAGCGCTGAAGGCATCGCCTATAGTTCCGGCCAGGCCTGCGCGCATCGCTTCATCACCGATATCAAGGTTGTCGATCCCCTGTGGACCGGCGGCAACCCCTGTTACCGGGTGATCAGCCTCGGTACATTCGGCATGCGTGCCTATGATGTCGAAGTAGGGCAGGTCGTGCTGGGTCAGGCCTCCGCATGCGAAGGCCCCTGATTGCGGGCAATAGCTGAGGCAACCCTCCGGTATGCGACGAGGCGATCCATACGCCTCATCAGCGGTTGCGGTCGGCTGCGATGCTGCGATGGCCCTGCAGCCTGTCGCGCCGATGCGCCACTTGCGGTCTGTCGATCAGATTTGATGGATCAAAGCCATGGTCCCGTTCACACCCTTGATCTATGTCAGTTTCATCGTTGAAACTCCGCGCCATAGTCACTGGTGAGGTGGCCAGCCACGTGACGCGCCATCTGGAATGCAGATCATGGAGAAGTGCATGCTTGAAAAGCGTATCCGCAACGCGTCCCTCTTGAACAGGATCGTCAGCGCCGAAGAGGCTGCCGGCCTTATTCAGGATGGCATGACGGTGGGCATGAGCGGCTTTACGCGGGCCGGCGAAGCAAAGGCGGTACCGCTGGCGCTGGCCGAGCGTGCGAAGACGCACCCGATGAAGATCACCCTGATGACCGGTGCATCGCTTGGCAATGATCTCGACAAGACCATGGTGGAGGCGGGCATGCTGGCGCGCCGTATGCCGTTTCAGTCCGACCCCGCTTTGCGCAAGGCGATCAATGACGGCAAGGTGATGTTCATCGACCAGCACCTTTCTGAAACGGTCGAGCAATTGCGCGGCGGCCAGATCCACGGTGTGGATGTGGCCATCATCGAGGCGGTTGCGATTACGGCGGACGGCGGTATCGTGCCCACCACATCCGTTGGTAATTCGGCGAGCTTTGCCATTCTGGCTGAAAAGGTCATCGTTGAGATCAATCTGTCGCAACCCGACGTTCTCGAGGGGTTGCATGATATTTTCATCCCCGCAAAACGCCCGACCCGCATGCCCATTCCCGTGGTGGCAACGGACAGTCGCGTCGGTCTGCCGTTCATTCCGGTGCCGCCGGAAAAAATCGCCGCAATCGTCCTGAGCGACAAGAGCGACAGTTTTTCGACGGTGCTGCCACCTGATGACGAGACCAAGGCGATTGCTGGCCATCTCACCGAATTCCTGCTGAATGAGGTCCGTCATGGCCGCATGACCCACGAACTCCAGCCGTTGCAGGCCGGTATCGGCACCATCGCCAATGCCGTCATGCACGGTTTCATCGATACGCCGTTTCACGATCTCAAAATGTATTCGGAAGTTCTGCAGGATTCGACCTTCGAGCTTTTCGACGCGGGCAAGCTGACTTTCGCTTCCGGTTCATCGATCACGCTCTCCTCTGCCATGAACGAACGGGTCATGCCGCGACTGGCCGATTACAAGAGCAGGCTGATCCTGCGTCCGCAGGAGGTCAGCAATCACCCGGAGGTCATCCGCCGCCTCGGCATCATCGGCATCAACACCGCGCTGGAGTTCGATATTTACGGGAACGTCAATTCCACTCATGTCGGTGGCACTCACATGATGAACGGCATTGGCGGCTCGGGGGATTTTGCCCGCAACGCCTACATGTCCATCTTCGTCACCAAGTCGATTGCCAAGGGCGGCGCCATCTCCAGCGTCGTGCCGATGGTCAGCCATGTCGACCATACCGAACATGATGTGGATATTCTGGTCACGGAAATCGGGTTGGCCGATCTGCGCGGCCTTGCTCCGCGTGAGCGCGCTGCTGTCATTATCGCAAATTGCGTGCATCCCCACTATCGCGATGCCCTGACGGACTATTTCCAGCGAGCGGTGGCACGCGGCGGACATACGCCGCACCTCATTGAAGAGGCGCTGTCCTGGCACAATGCCCTTCGCGAAAGGGGCACGATGCTGCCGCAGCGATAGAACTCGCCTGCACGTCACAATCACGTCTCCCGGCTCCGCAAGGCGGGAAAATTGGGTCTGTTTGGACACACCGGCGCGGAAATCTCCGCGCTTGCGCGATGGTTGCTGGCGCGGCAGTTCCGCCTCCGGTAGAAATTCCTGTCCTCTGGCCGCTATCCGGCTGCCTTTGGGTTGCAGGAGAATGATGTGATGCCCATCCGCTTCGTAGCCATAATCGCGATTGTTGCCCTGCTCGCTGGCTGCGGGGGGCGTCCCATCGGGGTCATGACGCCAACAGGGCAGACCGTGGCGGGAACCACGCCCGTCAATCTCCTGGTTGCCACCACGCGAGCGCCCTCGGACAATGCCGCCGTGCTTTTCGGCGGCGAACGCGGAACCGGCTTGAAGGTCGATGCCGTCACCATCTCCATTCCGCCCAAGGCCAACCGCAAGGTCGGGCAGGTGCAGTGGCCGAAGAAGCTGCCGCCTAACCCTATGAAGGATTTCACCACGGTGGCGGTTGAGCCTGTTCGTTCCGAAGCGGAGACGAAAAGCTGGATCAGCAAACATATCCATAAGGACCGCCGCGTTCTGGTCTTCGTGCACGGTTTCAACAATCGTTACGAGGAATCGGTCTATCGCTTTGCGCAGATCGTCTATGATTCCGGCTCGGATGTCGTGCCTGTGGTTTTCACATGGCCGTCACGGGCGAGTATTTTCGACTATAATTACGACAAGGAAAGCACCAATTACTCGCGCGATGCGCTTGAGGAAATGCTGACCCGTCTGGCAAAGGACAAATCGATCGGCGAGGTCACGGTCATGGCGCATTCCATGGGCACATGGCTTGCCGTGGAGGCGCTGCGCCAGATGGCCATCCGCAACGGCCGCGTCGATCCGAAGATCAGCAATGTCATTCTGGCAGCACCAGATCTCGATGTGGACGTGTTCAGCCGGCAGTTCGCCAGCTTCGGCAAGGCGCCGCCGAAATTCACCCTGTTCGTCTCGCAGGATGATCGTGCGCTCAGCCTGTCGCGCCGCATTTCCGGCAATGTCGACCGCCTGGGCCAGATCGACCCTTCCGTCGAACCCTATCGCAGCCAGCTGGAAAAGGCCGGTATCACTGTACTCGATCTGACCAAGCTGCAATCCGGTGACCGGTTGAACCACGGCAAATTTGCAGAAAGCCCTGAAGTCGTGCGCTTGATCGGCGACCGCCTCATTGCCGGCCAGACTGTGACGGATTCCGATGTCGGTCTGGGGGAGGCGCTGGGCGCGGTCAGCATCGGTGCCGCGCAAACGGTTGGAACGGCGGCAAGCGTCGTGGTCAGCGCGCCCATTGCGGTGTTCGATCCGCGCACGCGTGAAAATTACGGCAGGCAGGTGGAGAGGCTCGGTCGCTCTGTCGAAAACACCGTCGGATCGGTTGGTGATACGGCCGGCTCCGTGGTGGACGATCAGGCAGTTCAGTCTTCGCGAGTGAATTGCGACGCCGCCGCCAATCGTAACCGGGCGGAGTGCCGAAATCGCTAGATCATGATGAGAACTGGATGGCGAAAACCATAAGCGATTTTCGCCATCCAGCTCGCGCAGATTTGTATACAGCTTGTATTTTTACCTATATGGTCGGGTCAACAGCTCAACTTCCGGAGTAAGATCCCATGCGTTGGAAACGCACCCTGCAGCTTCTCGATGTTCATTGCGAAGGCGAAATCGGCCGTGTCGTCACCGGCGGCGCGCCGAAAATTCCCGGCAACACCGTGGCCGAGCAGCTTGACTGGATGAATACCGATCCAAAAGGGGAAGCCCTGCGCCGCTTTCTGACGCTGGAGCCGCGTGGCACGCCCATGGGGTCAGTCAATCTTCTGCTGCCGCCGAAACACCCGGATGCCCATACAGCCTTCGTCATTCTCCAGCCGGATCAGGCGCATGCCAGTTCCGGCTCCAATTCCATCTGCGCGACGACAGCACTTCTGGAAAGCGGCATGGTGGAGATGCAGGAGCCGGAAACGGTCGTCATTCTGGAAACGGCCGCCGGTCTGGTCAAGGCCACCGCCACCTGCCGCGACGGGCGCTGCGAAAAGGTCAAGCTGACCATGGTACCGTCCTTCGTGCATGAGCTGGATGTGACCATCGACACGCCCGAATGGGGTAAGGTGACGATGGATATTTCCTATGGCGGCATCTTTTACGCGCTGGTCGATGTGCGCCAGATCGGCCTGACCATCGAAAAGGCCAATGCAGCGAAACTGGTTGCTGCGGGCATGATCCTCAAGGACCTCGTCAACAGTGAAATGACGGTCGTGCATCCCGAAATCCCCGCCATATCAGGCGTGGCCTATGTGATGTTCCGCGATGTGGATGCCGATGGTTCCATCCGCACCTGCACCACCATGTGGCCGGGCCGGGCGGATCGCTCGCCCTGCGGTACCGGCAATTCCGCCAATCTCGCCACGCTTTATGCGCGCGGCAAGGTGAAGGTGGGAGACGAATACAAATCCCGTTCGATCATCGGTTCGGAATTCGATGTCGGCCTTTCCGCCGTCACCGAAGTGGCAGGTCGTCCGGCGGTCATTCCCACCATTGCCGGCCGCGGTTTCACCTTCGGGCTGCACCAGGTCGGCCTTGACCCCTTCGATCCCTTTGCGGACGGCTTTGCCATGACGGATGTGTGGGGTCCCGAAGCGTGCGGCATCTGAGGCTCGCTTCAAAAAAATGACATTTACAGCCGCCCGATGCCTCTCGGCGGCTGTTTTCCTGTGACGAAAGATGCTAAGCGGGCGCCAATTCCGTCATGCTCCGAGGTATCCCGATGAAGTCGCTCACCCTTCGCCGCCCTGATGACTGGCATCTGCATCTGCGCGATGGCGCCATGCTGGAAGGCGTGATCGGGGATACGAGCCGCCATTTCGCCCGCGCAATCATCATGCCGAACCTGGTGCCACCGGTGGTCACCTGCGCCGATGCCCGCGCCTATCGCGAACGCATCGTCAAGGCCATTCCTGCGGGCGACCGTTTCGAGCCGCTGATGACGCTTTATCTCACCGAGGACACGCAGGCCGACGACGTGGAAGAGGGCAAGAAAAGTGGCCTTATCACCGCCGTGAAGCTCTATCCGGCCGGCGCGACCACCAATTCCCACGGCGGCGTGCGCGATTTCAACAAGGCGATGCCGGTTCTGGAACGCATGGCGAAGATCGGCCTGCCGCTTTGCGTGCATGGCGAGGTGACGACGCCGGAGGTCGATATTTTCGACCGCGAGAAAGCCTTCATCGACACGGTTCTGGAGCCGCTGCGCCAGCGCCTGCCTGAACTCAAGGTGACGATGGAGCACATTACCACCCGCGATGGCGTGGACTACATCAAGTCGTCCAAGGCCAATCTCGCCGGTTCCATCACCACTCACCATCTCATCATCAACCGCAACGCCATTCTGGTCGGCGGTATCAAGCCGCATTATTACTGCCTGCCCGTCGCAAAGCGCGAGGAGCACCGGTTGGCACTCCGTGCGGCCGCGATTTCGGGTGATGCCCGCTTCTTCCTCGGCACCGATTCCGCCCCGCATGTCGATCCGCTGAAGGAATGCGCCTGCGGCTGCGCCGGCATCTATACCTCGATCAACACCATGAGCTGTCTTGCGCATGTCTTCGAGCAGGAAAACGCTCTCGACAAGCTGGAAGCCTTCGCTTCCCTCAACGGCCCAGCCTGGTACGGGTTGGCGCCAAATGAGGAGACCATCACGCTGGTGAAGCGCGAGGAGCCGGTGTCGTTTCCCGCCAAGATCGAGACGGGCGCCGGGCCGGTGACCGTATTTGATCCGATGTTCCCGCTTCATTGGGACGTGAGCTGATTTTTTTAATGACCGCCGGCACTGCCGGCGGTTTTGTTATGAAGGCCGAAAAAGGAGAACGCCTATGAACCATTTCACATTCACTGACCGCACTGTCGTTGCAGAACTGGTTGCGAAGATGTTGTGGGAAATCAAGGCGGTCCACTTCAATTCGGAAAGCCCGTACACCTTCGCTTCGGGCATGAAGAGCCCTGTTTATATCGACATGCGCAAGCTCATTTCCTTCCCGCGTATTCGCTCTGCGGCAATGGATTTTGCGGCAGCGGCGGTGATGCGCGAGGCCGGTTTCGAGAAATTCGACTGTGTCGCGGGCGGTGAAACGGCGGGCATTCCCTTCGCGGCTTTCCTTGCCGAGCGTCTTGGCCTGCCGATGATCTATTGCCGCAAGAAGCCAAAGGGCCATGGCCGCAACGCCCAGATCGAAGGCCATATGCCGGAAGGCGCCCGCGTGCTCGTCATCGAGGACCTGACGACGGCTGGCGGCTCGATGTTCACCTTCATCGACGCCATCCGCGCGGCAGGCGGCATTGTCGATCACGGTATTGCGCTCTTCTATTACGGCATTTTCGAACAGGCCGAAGCGCGCTTTGCCAATGGCAATGTCAAGCTGCATTATCTCACGACGTGGCGCGATGTTCTGGCTGTTGCCCGGGCTGAAAAGTTGTTCGACGAAAAGACCCTGTCGGAGGTCGAGGCCTTCCTCGATAACCCGTTGCCATGGTCTGCAAAGCGCGGCGGCGTCAGCGAATTGCCGCAATCTTAATTTCGGATGCGGCCAGCCAGCTTGTGGCTGGCCTTCCGATCGATCTTCGTCTAAATCGATTTAAGTCCATTTGATTTGCTGTTTGAGGAGGACCGTAATGATCCTGTGTTGTGGTGAAGCCCTGATCGACATGCTGCCCCGGCAGACGACGCTGGGTGAGGCGGGTTTTGCCCCCTATGCAGGCGGAGCAGTCTTCAACACGGCCATTGCGCTCGGGCGTCTCGGCGTCCCGTCCGCGTTCTTCACGGGTCTTTCCGATGACATGATGGGCGATATCCTGCGGACAACCCTGCGGGCGAGCAACGTGGATTTCAGCTATTGCGCAACACTTTCGCGCCCGACCACCATCGCCTTCGTCAAGCTCGTCGATGGCCATGCCACCTACGCCTTTTATGACGAAAACACTGCCGGCCGGATGATCACCGAGGCCGAGCTTCCGGCCTTGGGCGCCGATTGCGAGGCGCTGCATTTCGGCGCGATCAGCCTCATTCCGGAACCCTGCGGCAGCACCTATGAGGCGCTTATGGTGCGCGAGCATCAAAGCCGAGTCATCTCCCTCGATCCGAATATCCGCCCCGGTTTCATCAAGGACAAGCAGTCGCATATGGCCCGCATCCGTCGTATGGCTGCCATGTCTGATATCGTGAAATTCTCTGACGAAGACCTCGAGTGGTTCGGTCTGGAAGGTGACGAGGACACGCTCGCTCGCCACTGGCTGCATCACGGCGCGAAACTGGTCGTCGTCACCCGTGGCGCCAAGGGTGCGGTCGGTTACACCGCCAATTTCAAGGTGGAAGTGGCTTCCGAGCGGGTGGAGGTCGTCGATACCGTCGGCGCGGGCGACACCTTCGACGCCGGCATTCTCGCCTCGCTGAAAATGCAGGGGCTACTGACGAAGGCGCAGGTCGCTTCGCTGACGGAAGAGCAGATCAGAAAGGCTTTGGCGCTCGGCGCAAAGGCTGCTGCGGTGACCGTCTCGCGAGCTGGCGCAAATCCGCCCTTCGCGCATGAAATCGGATTGTAAAGTATATGGTTGAACCGTTTTGAAAAGGCGGTTCACCACTCCTGCCTGGGTCAGGGTCGTAAAAAACCGATATTTGGATATCAAGAAGCTTGTGTCGGCCGGTCTTTCACGAAACAAGCATCGCATGAGCGTTCCAACAACCCATCCTTTCGATTTCGACCCGACCTATAGCATGCGGCGCGAGCAGTTGCAGGCCATTATCCCGCCTGAGGCGCCGCCGGGCTTTGATGATTTCTGGAAGAAGCGTTATCGCCGCGCGCTGGCCACGGATCCGCGACCGGTGCTGCGCAAGAGCAAACTCAGCCATCCCCGCTGGCATGTTCTCGATATCTCATACACATCCACCGGCGGCTTCCGCATCGGTGGATGGATGCTTCTGCCGCGCAAAGGACAGGTGCGGCGCGGACTTGTTGTCGGCCATGGTTATGGTGGGCGGGGAGAGCCCGATTTCGATGTGCCGGTTGAAGAAACGGCCGTGCTGTTTCTCTGTTTTCGCGGGCTTTCGCTAAGCGCCTGTCCGCCGATTTCGTCCGACCCGGCCCTTCATGTCCTCTACAACATCGAAAGAAAAGACGACTACATCATCGGTGGCTGTGTCGATGATCTGTGGATCGCCGTCTCCACGCTCGTCACGCTATATCCATGGCTGGAAGGGCAGGTGGGCTACAGCGGCATCAGCTTCGGCGGCGGGATTGGGGCTTTGGCGATACCATATGATGCGCGCATAGACCGGGGCCATCTGGTCGTACCGACATTCGGACACCGGCCGTTCTGGCTGACGCTGCCGACCGTCGGCAGCGCGGATGCGGTCCAGACCTATCAGAAGACCCATGCCAATGTGCTGGAAATGCTGCGTCTGTTCGATGCCGCTTCTGCGGCTTCCCGCATAAAAGTGCCGATGCTGGTCGCGCCCGCCCTGTTCGATCCGGCGGTGGCGCCGCCGTGCCAGTTTGCGGTTGCCAATGCCCTGCCGTTCTCAAAATTTAATGAAATCTTCATCCTAGACGCGGGACATTTCGAATACGCTGACAGTGCATCCCAAGATGCGGTCCACAGGGACAAGGTCAGACAGTTTTTCAAGGTGCCATGAAACGCGAATATCTCCGCTGGTATAGTCAAAGGCTTCATCGTGATATGGAGCTGTTGATATTCGGTCATTGTGGCGCCAAGGTGCTGATGTTTCCCACACGCGACGGGCGCTTCTTCGAATATGAGGAACTTGGCCTTGTCGACAGTCTGGCCGATAAAGTGGAGGCCGGTCATCTTCAGCTCTATTGTATCGAGGGGCTGGCCAAAGAGACCTTTTATGCGACCTATAATCACCCGGCCGAGCGCATTCGCCGCCATGCCGCCTTCGAAGATTATATTCTCAATGAAGTGCTGCCGCTGATGGCTGAGAAAAACCCGCATGGCGATACCATCGTGCAGGGCTGCAGTCTCGGCGCGTTTCAGGCCGCCAGCCTCGTTTTTCGTCACCCACATCTTTTCCGCAAGCTCGTCGCCTTTTCCGGCCGCTACGATCTGACGATGAAGGTGGAATCCTTCGGCGATCTGTTCGACGGTTACTACGATGACGATGTCTATTTCCACATGCCGAGCCACTTTCTGCCGGACCTCGCCTGCGGCTGGCGGCTTGAAAACCTCCGCCGCATCGACATGGTTTTCACCATCGGCGATGCCGATCCGTTTTTGGACAACAACCATCACCTGAGCCGGGTTCTTAATGACAAGCAGATAGGGCATCAGTTGCATGTCTGGGAGGGACGTGCCCATCGGGCAGGCCCCTGGCGCAAGATGGCGGCGCTGTATATCTGAGGCGACCGGCGCCGCCTCAGGCGAGGAGAAATTCCATCAGGGCATTCTGCGCGTGCAAAAGAAATGCCTTTGCGGGCCGGCTTTGACAGGCCGGATGGGTCATTGCGTCTGCCGTCACTTCCTGACCACGGGCGACCGGCGGGCAGGGTAAAAAGATCACCTCGGGCTGCATCCTGTCGAGAAGGCATGCGGATATACGGTAGTCGATCAGGATATGATCCGAACCGGCGGGCCAGGAATCGGTAATGACCACATCCGCGTCGAGCAACTCCGCCATATCAGAGCTGGCCCGGAAATTCGGGTTGATGAGCGCAGCATCGGTGACGTGCCATTGTTCGGGGTAAACTTGTGTGACCTGAATTGGCAGGGACATCGAGGCCTCGACCCACGAGCGCAAAATATTGGCATCCGGCGCGACGCCGACGATCTTGAGACCGTCGACCCGGCCTCTCAAGCTTTTGATGTGGGCAAGATCGCCAAGCGTCTCGCAGGGATGATTGGACTTGGTCCGCGCGTTGATGACGGGTGCGCGCATTTCGCCCGCAAGCGCCCGGAGGGTCGAGAGTTCTTTCGTGCGGATAATGACTAGATCGAACCAGTTGTCGAGATAGCCCGCCAGGTCGGCAATTTCTTCGCGACCATTAAAGCTGATCGGGACGGTGACACAAATACCGCCCATGGCTTGAATGCCGAGATCGAAGGCAGCGGTGTTGCGCCAACCGGTGTCGTCGACGATCAGCCCGATGCGTTTTCCCTTGAGCAGCTGTGGCATCGTGCCCTTTGACCAGTCCTGCGCCAGACTGCCTGCACGGTCTATGATCGACAGCACCGCATCTTCAGGCAGGTCATGAAACGCCAGAAAATCCTTGCCTTGCCGCAGTGCCATATGTGCCTCCAATCGGCGTTCCATCAATGCTGAATTGAAAAAGCCGGAAGTTTCCTTCCGGCTTTCGTAATTATCAAGGGAGCAAGGATTTTACCCCGCCAGTCCCGACAGCGCCTTCACCAGACCCTGTGTCGAGCTGTCATGGCCGGCTGCACTTTCCTTGCCTTCAACGACGGGAAGCAGGCCGGTTGCCAGTTCCTTGCCAAGCTCCACACCCCACTGGTCGAAGGAGTTGATGCGAAACAGCACGCCTTCCACGAAGACGCGGTGTTCGTAGAGCGCGATCAGACGGCCAAGCGCAAATGGCGTCAGCTTGTCGTAGACGAAGGTAATGGACGGGCGGTTGCCGGTGAAAACGCGGTGCGGCGCGATGAAATCGGCTTGGCTGTCTTCCGTGCCCTTGGAGGTGAGCTGGGCTTTCGCTTCGGCCAGCGTGCGGCCCTTCATCAGGGCTTCCGACTGCGCCAGGCAATTGGCGATGAGAAGCTGGTGCTGATGGCGCAGTTCCGGTTCGAAACCGTTGGCGGCGATCATGAATTCCGCCGGAATGACGCTCGTGCCCTGGTGGATGAGCTGGTAGAAGGCGTGCTGGCCGTTGGTGCCGGGTTCGCCCCAGACGACCGGGCCGGACTGGCCTTCGACAGGTGTCCCGTCGATCGTCACGCCCTTGCCGTTCGATTCCATGTCGAGTTGCTGCAGATAGGCAGGGAAACGCGACAGGCGCTGGTCATAGGGCAGGATCGCCCGCGTGGAATAGTTCAGCACGTTGCGGTGATAAAATCCGATGAGACCGAGCAGCATCGGCAGGTTTTCACGGATCGGTGCCTCGCGGAAATGCTTGTCCATGGCATGCGCGCCATCCAGAAACTTTCCGAAATTCTCCGGCCCGATGGCGATCATCAGCGGCAGGCCGATAGCCGACCAGATCGAATAACGTCCGCCAACCCAGTCCCAGAAACCAAAGATGCGATCGCTCTCGATGCCGAAGGCGGCAACCTTTTCCAATGCTGTCGAAACGGCGGCGAAATGGTGCTTCACAGCCTCTTCACCCAGCTTTTCGGCAATGAAACGGCGCGCGGTCGCGGCATTCGTCATCGTTTCGATTGTGGTGAAGGTCTTGGAGGCGACGATGAAGAGCGAGGTCTCGGGATCAACGAGCTTCAGCGTGTCGGCAATATGCGCGCCATCGATATTGGAGACGAAATGCGCACGCGGACCATCATGGAAAGGCGCAAGCGCCAGCGTCGCCATGACGGGGCCGAGATCGGAGCCGCCGATACCGATATTGATGATGTCGGTGATCTTCTTGCCGGTCGCACCTTTCAGGGAACCGGAGCGAATGGCGTCGGCAAACTTGCCCATGGCGGAAAGAACGGCGTTCACATCCGGCATCACATCCTTGCCGTCAACGAGAACCGGCGTGTTGGAGCGATTGCGCAGTGCGGTGTGCAACACGGCACGATCTTCGGTGAAATTGATCGCCTTGCCGGAGAACATCTCCTCGCGCTTTGCCTCGACGCCACCGTCGCGCGCCAGCTGTTCGAGAAGCGTGACGATTTCGTCATTAACAGCGCATTTGGAATAGTCCATCAGCAGGTCATCGAATTTGGCGCTGAAACGGCTGAATCGTTTGTCGTCGGCCGCAAAAGCAGCGCGCAGATCGGTTGCGGCTGTGCTGCTTGCCGTTGCTTTCAGTTTTTCGATGGTGGCCTGCATCTCGTGCTCCTCGGCTTCCTGGAAGGATGAGGAAACTATTCTTTTTCAGGCGACCAAATCAAGGCGACTTCGGTAAAAGAAATGGACTGGGAGAAAAGAAAAGAGCCGGTTACCCGGCTCTCGTCCTTTAGTTCAGATTGCGCAACTCACGCCGCAAGATCTTGCCGACGTTCGATTTCGGCAGCTCCGTTCGGAACTCGATGATTTTCGGCCGTTTGTAGTTTGTCAGGCTTTTGGCGCAGAAGGCCTTGAGTTCCGCTTCCGTCAGCGACTGATCCTTCTTGACGACGAAAAGCTTGACGGTCTCGCCGGAATGTTCGTCGGGAACCCCGATTGCCGCGCATTCCAACACGCCGGGATGGCTGGCGGCCACTTCCTCGATCTCGTTCGGATAGACGTTGAAACCGGAAACGAGGATCATGTCCTTCTTGCGGTCGACGATCTTGGTGTAGCCGCGCTCGTCCATGAAGCCCATGTCGCCTGAACGGAAGAAGCCGTCTTCGGTCATTGCTTTCGCGGTTTCATCCGGCCTCTGCCAGTAACCGGCCATGACCTGCGGCCCGCGAATGCAGATCTCGCCGACCTCGCCGGTCGGCAGGCTTTTGCCTTCCTCGTCGCGAATGTCGATTTCCGTAGAGGAAATTGGCAGGCCGATGGTGCCGCTGAATTCCGTGGCATCGAGTCTGTTAACGGTGGCAACAGGCGATGTTTCCGATAGCCCGTAACCTTCAGCGATCGGGCAGCCGACCATGGAAAGCCAACGCTCGGCCACCGGCCTCTGCACCGCCATGCCGCCGCCGAGAACGAGAATGAGCGAGGACAGATCGAGCTTGCGGAAATCCTCATTGTTCATCAGCGCGTTGAACAGCGTATTGATACCCGGAAAAATATGCGGTCGATAATGCGACAACTCCTTCACGAAGCCGGGAATATCGCGTGGATTGGCGATCAGCAGGTTATGGCCGCCAAGCGCGATGCCCATCAGCGAATTCACTGTCAGCGCAAAGATGTGGCACAGGGGCAGCGCGCAGATGAAGTTGAGGACTTCTGGACGGTCCTTGCGTTGGGTGAAAGCGGCATCCAGCCACAGACTGATCTGGGCCTTGTTGGCCAGAAGATTGGCGTGGGTGAGGATCGCACCTTTGGAAATGCCCGTCGTTCCGCCGGTATATTGCAGGAATGCGATATCCTGCGGCAGGAGGCGGACCGCCTTCAGGGAAAAACCCTGACCTTCCTTCAACACGGCCTTGAAGCTGATGGAGCCGGGAATAGCGTAGGCCGGCACCAGTTTCTTCACCTTGCGAACCACAAGATTGACGATATGTCCCTTGAGGCCGAGGAGATCACCCATGGCCGCAACGACCACATGTCTGACGGCGGTTTTCGGCACCGCCTGCTGCGCCACATGGGCGAAATTCTCCAGTACGAAAAGTGCTTTTGAGCCGGAATCCTTCAGCTGGTGTTCCAGCTCGCGCGGCGTATAGAGCGGATTGACGTTGACCACGATCATGCCTGCCCGCAAAATTCCGTATACGGCGACGGGGTTCTGCAGGATATTCGGCATCATCACCGCAACCCGGTCGCCTTTTTCCAGCCCTCTGGATTGCAGCCATGCGGCCACCGCGCGGGTTTCAATATCCAAATCCCGGTAGGTCAGGGACTTTCCCATGCTGGAAAAGGCCTTCCTGTCGGCAAATTTCGCGCAGCTCTTTTCGAGAAGTTCGACAAGGGAGGTATTGGCGGATGCGGGGATTTCGGAAGGTACGCCCGGCGGGTAGGATGCCAGCCAGCGCTTCTCTGCGCTGACATTTTCCGGATGTCCCAGGGACAATTCACTCATGCTTCTCCTCCCAGAGTCTCTGTCGCGCCGTGCGTTCGATGGAACGCATGAAAGGCGCCATAAGCTGCCTGATCATCATGAGACCCCCAATCAACCGGCGTAATGGCCGGATTGAGGGAACCGCATGTGGCGTCACCGGATCGACTGCTCCTCCGCTCCCCGATGACGAATGATAGACGTCTAATCACTTGACGTCCATCGTATCGGCAAAGCCTATTTAACTCTAACGTAAACGTCAATATTCCTGCCGAACATCTCGCAACCTCGTGAATGGAAACCTATTTTCCCCGCCTTTTGACTTTAATCCTGATTTGAGCGATCAACATAATTCGCAAAGCAGGGCAGGATTGGAAATGGCAGGCAACGCAGCGCTTGAACTGAAATCGGTCGGAAAAAGATTCGGCGATACGGATGTATTGTCCGATATCGATCTGGCCGTCGAACGCGGCGAAATCATTTGTCTGGTGGGACGTTCCGGCTGTGGAAAATCGACCCTGCTGCGCATTATAGCGGGTGTGGAAACGCCGGATCATGGCAGCGTTTGTGTGAATGGCGCAGTCGTTGCTGGTCCGGCTGGTTTCGTGGAACCGGAAAAGCGCAATATCGGTTTCGTCTTTCAGGATTATGCGCTCTTCCCGCATCTCACCGTCGAACAGAATGTGATGTTTGGTCTCAGGTCATTGCCAAAGGCCGAGGCCCGCCGCCGGGCTGCGGAGATGATCGAGCACGTTCATCTGCAGGAGTTGGCCAAGCGCTATCCCCACACGCTTTCGGGCGGTGAGCAGCAGCGCGTAGCCCTCGCCCGCGCCCTTGCCCCGCAACCCGGCCTGCTGTTGATGGATGAGCCCTTTTCCAATCTGGACCGGGGATTGCGCGACACTGTGCGCGAGGAAACGCTGGGCGTCCTGCGGCAACTGGGCACGACGGCGATCATGGTCACCCATGATCCGGAAGAAGCGCTTTCCGCCGGCGATCGTGTGGTGCTGATGCAGCGCGGTCGTATCGTCCAGAGCGGCACGGGCTACGAAATCCACGATCATCCCAAAAGCCGCTACGCCGCCGATTTTTTCTGCGCCTTCAACAAGATCGAGGGCAGGGTGAGGGAGGGGCGCGTGGAAACGCCGCTCGGGCCTCTGGGCGATGCGTCCGGTCTGGCGGAAGGTCTTGCCGCCACCGCCTATGTTCGCCCCAATGCGATTTCGATCATCGAGGACAGCGCTGCGAAAGACGGGATTGCCGGCGAAATATCAAGTCGTGTGTTCCTCGGCGAGATCGAACAACTCGGCATAGCCGTTCCCGGCCTTCCAGCCGACCTGCGCGTCAGGACGATGCAGCGCACACCCGCCAAGACCAAGGCCGTCCGCTTCGGCATCGATCCGAAGGGTGTCCTGATATTTACCTGAAGTTGAATGAGCGGATTTGCATGTTTATTTTCGCTCCATTTTCAACTGTTGGTGATCGAAACCCGTCTGAAAACGGCCAAATAAAACTTGATTTGATACGTCATGTATGATGTTTGCTCCCCCTATATTGCGCATCGAAGAGGGAGACACACCATGACGAAATTTGCCAAACTTGCCCTGCTTGCCAGCACGGTCGCCTTTGCAGCGGGATCAGTCAGCGCTGCTGAACTGAATATCTACACCACGAGAGAGCCGGCCCTGATCCAGCCCTTGCTGGAATCCTTCACGGCCTCCAGCGGTGTCAAGGTCAACACCGTGTTCCTCAAGGATGGCCTTGCAGAGCGCGTTCTGAGCGAGGGCGCAAGCTCACCTGCCGACGTGCTGATGACGGTGGATGCCGGCAATCTCGTCGATCTCGCGGAAAAGGGTGTTACCCAGCCGGTTGAATCCGAAACGCTGAACAAGGCTATTCCGGCGGAACTTCGCGACGCCAAGGGCCACTGGTTCGCACTTTCCATGCGTGCCCGCGTTCTCTATGCGGCGAAGGATCTCGACCTTGCCTCCTTCAACTATGAAGACCTGGCAGATGCGAAGTGGAAGGGCAAGATCTGCATTCGCGCCGGCCAGCATCCCTATAATACGGCTCTCTTTGCCGACTACATCGCTCACTATGGCGCAGCGGACACCGAAAAGTGGCTTGCCGGCGTCAAGGAAAACCTGGCCCGCAAGGCAGGCGGCGGCGACCGTGACGTTGCCAAGGATATCCTCGGTGGCATTTGCGATATCGGCATCGCCAACTCCTATTATGTCGGCCTGATGCGCTCGGGCAAGGGCGGCGAGGAGCAGGTGAAGTGGGGCGACGCGATCAAGGTCGTTCTGCCGACGTTCAAGAATGGTGGCACGCAGGTCAACATCAGCGGTGCGGCTGTTGCCAAGAACGCTCCGAACAAGGCCGAAGCCGTCAAGCTTCTGGAATACCTTGTTTCGGACGAAGCCCAGAAGATCTATGCCGAAGCCAACTTCGAATATCCGGTCAGGCAGGGCGCAGCACTCAACGACATCGTTGCCTCCTTCGGCACCCTGAAGGTTGACAACAAGTCGCTGACGGAGATCGTCTCTCATCGCAAACAGGCGAGCGAGCTGGTCGACAAGGTCGGTTTCGACCAGTAAAGGCCAATTGGCGACAACAAGTTGGAAGGCGTTCGCATCCGCGGGCGCCTTCCCTGTATTTTCAAGAAGCTCATGAATCCAGACGCCGTCCAGCCATTGATGCCCCGCGCAAGACCAAGGTTTTCATCCTCCTTCTGGTGGCTGAGCCTGTCTCTGGCAGCGGTCTGCGGCGCCATGCTGCCGGTTCTGGCACTCGTCTCGCAGGCGGTGCAGGGGTCTGATGGCCTGTGGTCCCATCTTGGTTCGAGCGTGATTTTGACGGCTTTGCCGGATACCGCAGTTCTGATGCTCGGCGTCGGGTTGCTGGCCGGTGTTATCGGCACATTTGCCGCCTGGCTGGTTACGGCCTATGATTTTCCCGGCCGCAAAATACTGGAATGGGCGCTGCTGCTGCCGCTCGCCATGCCCACCTATATCGTCGCTTACGCCTATCTCGATATCCTGCATCCGATCGGGCCGGTGCAGGGGGCGATCCGCTGGCTGCTCGGCTATTCCAGCCCGCGTGAATTCCGCCTGCCGGATATAAGGTCCATGACGGGCTGCATCATCCTGCTCGGTTTCGTGCTGTTTCCCTATGTCTATATTCCCGTGCGCGCCATGTTCCTCACGCAGGCGGGCAACCTGCTTGAAGCGGCACGCACGCTTGGCGTTTCCAGACGCGCGGCTTTCTTCAAGGTTGCGGTGCCTTTGGCGCGCCCGGCCGTCGCGGTCGGCATCAGCCTTGCCCTGATGGAAGCGCTGAACGATATCGGCGCATCAGAATTTCTTGGTGTCCGAACACTCACCGTTTCGGTCTATACCACATGGGTCACGAAATCCGACCTGCCCGGTGCGGCGCAGATCGCGCTTTCCATGTTATTCATCGTGGTTGCCCTCGTGGCATTTGAACGATGGGCGCGGCGCAAGCAGCGTTATACCGTGTCGGCGCAGAAAAGCAGGGAACTGGAGCCTGTGCGTCTCACTGGTCTTAAAGCTTGCGGTGCCTTTGCGCTCGGCAGCCTGCCGGTTCTGATCGGCTTCGTGGCGCCGGCAAGCTATCTCGTCACCGAGGCATGGAAGCGTTTCCGGTTCAGCGGACTGTCGTCCCGTTTTGCCGATGAGGCTCTGAATACCATCCTCTTTGCCGGACTGGCGACGGCGATCACCCTCGTCCTCGGCCTTGCGGTCGCTTACGCGATGCGCCTTGCTCCGGGACGCCTCTCGCTCTGGTCCTACCGGCTTTCCACGGTAGGTTACGCGGCCCCCGGCACGGTCATCGCCATAGGTGTGCTGATTGCGCTTGGCGGCTTCGACCGGTTTGTCGACCAGACCATGCGCGACTGGTTCGGCATATCCACCGGTCTCATTTTCATCGGCAGCGGTGCGGCCCTGATTTACGCCTATTCGGCGCGGTTCCTCACCATTGCGGCTGGCGGCGTTGATGCCGGCCTGAGTCGTATCCCGCAATCCTTCGATCACGCCTCGCGAACGCTGGGACGATCCGCAACACAGACATTCAGACAGATCCATCTGCCGCTTTCAAAGGCATCGCTGGCCGCCGCCGCCTTGCTGATCTTCGTCGATTGCGTCAAGGAACTTCCCGCCACACTCCTGTTACGGCCGCTGAATTTCGAGACTTTCGCAACCCATCTTTACGGTGAGGCGGCGCGTGGCACCTACGAGGAAGCGTCGATTGCGGCACTGGCGATCGTCGTCATCGGCATCCTGCCAGTCATGCAGCTTGCAAGGATCGGGCGGCGCAAGGGCTGACGCCTGCACCATAAATGACAGGCGCAAAACTTTGCGAGAAGCCAATAAGCTTCAAATCTCCCCAGAAAATGACAAGCATCCGGCCTTAATCCTGATGTAAATACTCAGCTTAATTGAGGTGCTGCGGCCTGCCGTGTATAAACGTCGGCCGTGATCTGTTTCGGGGCATATCTTGAAAAATTTGCATGAGATGTTTTTGGGCCGCCTGGCTTTGGGAACGGCTGCCATTGTTTTGATGGCGCCATTGGTAGGTCACGCACAGCAGACGACCGTCCTGCGTGAGATCACCGTCGAGGGGCAGGGCGCGGAAAACGCCACTGGTCCGGTCCGGGGGTACGTTGCGAAGAAAAGCGCGACGGGTTCGAAAACTGAGACGGAAACGAAGGACATTCCCCAGTCCGTATCGGTCGTCGGCCGAAAGGAAATGGATGACCGTGGCGTCGTGACCAAGATCGACGAGGTACTGCGCTACACGCCCGGCGTAACGGCGGAACCTTTCGGCACCGACCCGGATACGGACTGGTTTTACATTCGCGGTTTCCAGGCAACCCAGACCGGCGTGTTTCTGGATGGGCTGAACCTGTTCAGCTACGGTTTCGGCGGTTTCCAGATGGATGCCTATGGTTTGGAGCGGGTGGAGGTGCTGAAGGGACCGGCTTCGGTGCTCTACGGCGGCGCCAATCCCGGCGGCATCGTGCAGATGGTTCGCAAGCGCCCGCAGGATGAGCCAGTCCGCGAAACGGAAATCGGCATCAACAATTTCGGCAACGCTTTCTTCGGTTTTGATCTCGGCGACAAGATCGATGGTGAGGGCGTGTGGAAATACCGCGTCACTGGCAAGGTCTCGGGCGGCGATAATTACACCGACTACTCCGAGGATCTGCGTGGCTTCATCATGCCGCAGATCACCTTCGAGCCGGATGCTCAGACCAGTGCCACGCTCTACGGCTATTTCTCGGCGCTGGATCAGGTCCATGTCGGCAATGGCTTCCTGCCCTATGTCGGGACTGTGGTTGACGCACCTTTTGGCAAGCTCGACCGCAAAGCCTTTTATGGCGAGCCTGATATCGACAATGGTCGCGTCTACCAGTCCATGGTGGGTTACGAAGTCAGCCACGAATTCGACAATGGCTGGAAGATCAGCCAAAACGCCCGCTACGGCCACCTCTACAAGCACGAAACCGGACCCTATGCGGGCGGCTGGGCCAATACCGACGCCAATGGCCAGCCAATCCTCGATGCCACCACCAATGACTATATGCTGACCCGCTTTGGTTATGACGGCCTGTCGAAGGTCGACAGTTTCGGCGTCGACAACCGCGTCGAAGGCCAGTTCGATACCGGTGCTGTCAGCCATTCGTTGCTCTTCGGTCTCGATTATAAATACTACAAGCTGGATCAGGTGCAGGCGTGCTGCGGATCGAATGCGATCGGTGCGCTCAACCCGGTCTATGGTTCGACGCAGGGAACGAATTTCGTCTACGCCAATAACGTGGTGACGCAGCAGCAGATCGGCATCTATGCACAGGACCAGCTGCGTTTCGGCGATGGCTGGCTGGTAACGCTGAACGGGCGCTACGATTACGTCGATACCGAACTGAACAACAGGCTGCCAGCGGGTGTGTCTCGCCGCTCAAATGACGATGCGCTAAGCGGTCGCGCCGGTCTTGCCTATGAATTCGACAATGGCCTGACGCCCTATGTCTCGGCGGCCACTTTCTTCAATCCGCTCATCGATACACTTGCGGATGGCAGCTCCGCCGTACCCGAGGAAGGACATCAGTTCGAGGCCGGTATCAAATACGAGCCGACCTTCTTCGATGGCAGCATCACCGCCTCTGTCTTCAAGCTTGTGAAGGACAACGCCATCGTTTCCTATACCGCCGGCGGCGTAACGACGAGCGGCCAGTTCGGACAGGTGGAGTCCACCGGCTTCGAGCTGGAGGCGAAGGCCAATCTCACCGACAACTGGAAAACCATCGCCTCCTATTCCTATACCGATCTCGATATCACCAAGGACGCCAATCCTAACCTGATCGGCAAATCGCCGTGGATCGTGCCTGCTCACACCGCGTCGCTTTGGGTGGATTACGCCTTCACCGATGATACGTTTGAAGGCCTCAGCATAGGCGGCGGCGTGCGTTATCAGGGCAAGTCCTGGGCAGATGCGGCAAACACGCTGCGTGTTCCGGATGCTGCGGTCTTCGATGCCGCGATCCGCTACGAGAAGAACGACTGGACGGCATCCGTCAACGTCGCGAATGTCTTCGACAAGGAATACGTCAAGAGTTGCGCCGGCGTCTCGGTTTGCGGCTGGGGTGACAGCCGCACCATCACCTTCAAGCTTTCCAAGAAGTGGTAACGGGTAGCTAGTAGTTGCGGGAAAAATAGTTTGCCCCTATAAACATGAATAATCTTATCATGTTTATAGGGGCGCCTTGCGCCTTGCGGGATCGAGAGGCCATGGCTTTCCGCGTTCGGATGGAAAATGAGATCGAGGGCTTTGCCGTCATCGGCGGCCCACGCTCGCGGGTGTGGAACGGCATCGTCGCCGATCTCTGGGACGTGCGTTGCGCATCGAAGGCGGGTGGCCGGTATGTCGGCAAGGACCCGCGTTTCGTTTTCCTGCTCGATATGGATGGGACGGATGATGGCCGGTTCATGATGAACCGTAGCCGCCGCGACAATTACGCGTCATCCGAAGCGAACCGCATTTCCTTCGTACCGGCCGACCTGGATGTACATGCGGAACTCAGCAATGTTTCCTTCGTGCGCCATCTCGATCTGCACTTCGATGCGGGATTGCTGGGGGCGCGGCTGGTGCAGGGGTTCGATCCGCACGGGTTGCTCGATCCGCACCTGATGTTCGAGGATGAGCGCCTGCTGGTGCTTGCGCGGCTGATCGCCGCCGAATGTGATAATCCAGACCCTTTGCACGATCTATACGGCGAAAGCCTCGTGCTGGCGCTGTTGACGGATTTCCTCAAGGTGAAGCGGGAGCCGGTCAAAAAACGCAGCAAGCTGGCCTCCTGGCAGTTGAGGGCGGCGACCGATTACATTCGCGAACATTGCCTGCGGTCGATAAGGCTGGAGGAACTGGCAGAACTCACCAACCTGTCGCAATCCCATTTCAGCCACGCCTTCAAGGCGTCGACAGGCGTACCGCCGCATCAATGGCAGATGCAGGCGCGTATCGATCGGGTCAAGGACCTGATGATGCGAACCGACATGGCGCTGACCGACATCGCCATCGCAGCCGGGTTTTCGGATCAGGCGCATTTTTCCCGCGTCTTCCGTAAAATGGTCGGCGTTTCTCCTTCCGTCTGGCAAAAAATCCGCCAATAGGGCTTTTTCCGCGCCTCCTGATCCGCGTCTTCAGTCTGCAGCGCGCGAAAAGCTTCGGAACGAATTTCCGGTGGAGGGGTTTACCAGACGTAATACTCACGAGGAAAAACCAAGGAGGAAAGACGTTATGTTGCATCAAGAACCCCGTGCCGGGCAGGACCCTTACGTCAAGGATACACCGAGCCTGATCGCCAGCGACAAGGTTGAAGGCACGCGCGTCTATGGCGCCGATGGCAAGCATATCGGCTCGATCCAGCGGATCATTCTGGAAAAACGCGGCGGCCGTGTCGCTTATGCGGTTTTGAGCTTCGGCGGCTTTTTCGGAATCGGCGACGACTATTATCCGCTGCCGTGGGAAAAGCTGCATTATGACGAAGAGCTTGACGGCTATCGCATCGATCTTACCAAAGAGCAGATCGAAAATGCGCCTCACTTCGCCAACCTGGACGATGATGACCTGCTGCATGCGCGAGACCGCAAGGTTTACGACTACTACGGCGTCGCACCTTACTGGATGTAGATCGAACGAAATATAGCAAGCATGAAAATGGCCCCTTTCGAGGGGCCATTTGTCGTCTGGTCAGTGCGGATTTTTCTGCATCTCGGAAACCGCATCGGTAAAGCACTTGCGCGCTTCCTCCGGCGATTTGCGTCCATCAAGCGCAGCGCGGCAGGCGCTTCTGGCTCTAACGAAACTCAATCCGCGAATTTTGGGCCAGCCTTCCGTCAATAACATCAGTGCCTCGAACGGGCCGGCGATAACGCTTTTGCCCTTCGCCTCGAGATTGACCTCGACAGGCTCTGTCCATCTCTCGTTCTTCATCGTGCACCTCCCAGAGCAACGCGATCCCGAAATACACCCGACAGCAAAGCAACCCATGAACGCAGCCGTGTGTTACCGCTGATTAGAATAAGCGCAAGCGATCGAATTGACAACGGTGATCAACGAAAGCCGAAAAACGACAGAATCGCCAGAACGATGACGACGAGGCCCACGATGTAGATGATCTGGTTCATGATTTTCTCCTTAGCTGGTGTCATCACCATAACGTGAGGGAGAAGATGAGGTTCCAGTCGGTGTTACGAATTTAATCACGTACTAAAATATTGTGCGCATCTGATGGTTGTCCCGTCATATGCCGCGCAAATCTCATTTGCGCAGGATCACCCAGATCGCGTGGATGATGCCGGGAATGTAACCGCAAAGCGTGAGCAGGATATTCAACCAGAAATGCAGGCCAAGTCCGACCTGGAGAAACACGCCAACCGGCGGAAGAATGATGGCGATAAGAATACGAAGGACATCCACGATGGCAGGCTTTCCATTTGATTGCGACTTGCTGCTCAACGTGCGGAAGCCTGTTTGGTTTCAAAGGTTTTATGATTGCAGCAGCAGCGCCAAATGACGATTTGCGCCAGTGGACAACGCCGCGCCAAAGGCAACTAAATGTTGGAAATGAATTTTTTAGGAAGAAATGGTGCCGCTTACGTGACTCGAACACGTGACCCCGTCATTACGAATGACGTGCTCTACCAACTGAGCTAAAGCGGCCCGATTGTGACCCGTTTGTTACGGATCAGCTTCATGGCGGGCTGATACAGGCAATGCTGACGGATTTCAAGCCTTGAATGCGCGGGTTTCGAAAAATCCGAAAAAAAAGCTTTGCCTGCCCGTTGTTTATAAGTGGCCTCAGCCTCTCGCGCAGATGCGCTGTCTGGCTGCTTCATACTCGCGTACCAGCCGATCGACGAGGTCAGCCACCGGCTCCACCACCTTGACCGCGCCGATGCCTTGTCCGGCGCCCCAGATATCCTTCCAGGCCTTTGCGCC
Source organism: Rhizobium sp. AN68 (assembly GCF_030758035.1). Classification (NCBI taxonomy): domain Bacteria; kingdom Pseudomonadati; phylum Pseudomonadota; class Alphaproteobacteria; order Hyphomicrobiales; family Rhizobiaceae; genus Rhizobium; species Rhizobium sp. AN68. The sequence goes on from NZ_JARWMI010000003.1 coordinate 351,098, forward strand.
GCCGGTGGCGGTTTCGAAGTCCATCTTGGAAGGGTCTGCTTCCGGCAGGTTGTCGGGGTCCATGCCTGAGGCGACGATCGAGCTTTTTAGGTAGTTGCCGTGTACGCCCGTGAAATAGTTCGAATAAACGATGTCCTTGGCCTGTGCCTCCACGATCGCCTGCTTGTAAGCGTCGGAGGCCCGGGCTTCCTGCGTCGCGATGAAGGGGGAGCCTATATAGGCCATATCCGCGCCCATGGCCTGTGCCGCAAGGATGGAGCCGCCATTGGCGATGGCGCCGGCCAGCAGCAGGGGACCATCGAACCATTCGCGGATTTCCTGAACCAGGGCGAAGGGTGAAAGCGTGCCCGCATGTCCGCCGGCACCCGTTGCCACTGCAATCAGCCCGTCCGCGCCCTTGCGGATGGCGGAGCGGGCGTGGCGATCGTTGATGACATCATGCAGCACGATACCGCCATAGGAATGCACGGCCGCATTGACCTCCGGTACTGCACCGAGCGAGGAAATCACCACCGGCACCTTGTATTTGACGCAGAGGCCGAGATCGTGTTCCAGCCGCCGGTTGGACATATGTACGATCTGGTTGACGGCGAAAGGAGCGGCCGGGCGCTCGGGGTTGGCCTTGTTGTGGGCGGCCAGCTCCTCGGTGATCATTGCCAGCCATTCGTCCAGCTGGCTTTCGGGCCGCGCATTCAGCGCCGGGAAAGCGCCGATGACGCCCGCCTTGCATTGTGCCAGCGTCAATTGCGGATGCGAAATAATGAATAGCGGTGACGCTATGACCGGAAGACGCAGATTGTCTTTCAGCACGGACGGCAGCATGTCTCCTCCCACGGATTACGTTTACGCGCACGTAAGTCAATATCGTGTTCGGCGGCGGATTGAAAGCGAAAACAGCGTCGCACTGGCCTGGCAGACCTGCGCTCGCAGCGCCACAATGGATCGATTTTCCCCAAGGCAATCCGGTCTTTATCGCAAACGATGCTTGCGGAGGCGCGGCATAGCCGTTACCGAATCGTAAACCAATGGCGCACTGCCACATATTTTTTGCGAAGAGCAGTAGAATAAGGATCGGTCGTGAGCGGACTGGAAACGGCAATCAGAAATGCTCTGGAAAAATCGGACAGATCGAACGCCGAAGTTCGTGCACGAATTTACCAATCGTCCCGTCAGGCACTGGAAGCGGGCCTGCGCAAGCAGGGCATAGACGACCCGCAGATTGTGGGCCAGCAGCGCCAGCGGCTCGAAAGCCTGATCCATGTTATAGAGAATGAAGAGCGGAATCGTCTTCTGGACAGGGTGGAGCAGCAGTTGCGGCCGCCTGTGCCGGAAAGTGCGGCGCATGACGGCCCCTCGGTCGATCCCGTCTCACAATCGCAGCATCACGGCGATATGGCCGTCGAGCCGGAATTGCGTGGCGAAACGCGCGATGTGCGGCCGGGCGCCGCTGCCGCTCCGGAACCTCTGAGTGCTGGACGTCGTAACGGAAAACCGCCAAGAAGAGGCTCCAGCGCAGGTGACGCCTCGCTCGCGTTTCGTCCGGAGGGTGCCGTTGGGCGCCGCAAGCGTCGCGGACTTTTCGCCCGGCTTTTCATGCTCGTGACACTGCTTGCCTTTGTCGGTTTCGGCGCCTGGTGGGTCTATTCCTCCGGCCTGCTGCTCACGCCGGAGCAGCGCGATACCAGCGTGCCCAATCCGCCGGCACAAGTCCAGGCGGAGGACTTCAACGGTACCGAGCCCGCGCCGAGTCTTTCCGCCGGCCGCGGTTTTTCCGACGACTGGGTGGAAGTATTTAATGCGGAGCGCGGCAGTTCCGGAGTTTCGGCAGGCCCCCGCGCCAATGTCGAGAACATCGCCACACCCGCCGGCAAGGCGATACGGGTGACCTCGAGAAGCGTCTCTCAGGACGGCGCAATCAGCGTCGAGGTTCCGGTGGAAGTGATGCGCGACATGGCGGGTAAATCCTCGACCATCTCGATCACGCTGCAATCCTCCAGCGATCGGCAAACGCAGGTTTCCGTAGCATGCGATTTCGCCACCTTGGGCGATTGCTCCCGTCACCGTTTCACGGCCACGGCCGAGCGTGCGGATATGCTGCTGAACACGACGTTCGAGCGTTCGCTTGCCCCGAATGCGCCCGGCAAGATCTTCATCAACAGCGATATCGATGGTAATGCCCGCCCGGTGAACCTGTACTCCGTGCGCATTTTGCCGGGTCAGTAAGAATCCAGCAAGAAGAGGGAACAAGCGCCGCAGCCAGGGCGCTTGTTGACGTCTTCCAGTCTTATTTCAGAAAACCCGGTCCTGATCCCAGGATCTTGTCGTCGATTTCGCCAATCGCCTTTTTGTCCTTGCCGTCGTAGTCAAGCGTATTGAGGATGTGGCGAATGAGGTTCACCCTCGCACGGCGTTTGTCGTTGGCGCGCACCACCGTCCACGGGGCGACATCGGTGTGGGTCTTTTCCAGCATCTCGTCGCGCTTTTGTGTGTAGTCGTCCCACTTCGTCAGCGCGGCGATATCCATGTCGGAAAGCTTCCAGCATTTCAGCGGGCTGTGGCGACGGTCATGGAAGCGCTCGATCTGCGTTTCGCGGCCGATATCAAGCCAGAACTTGAACAGATGAACACCCTCATGGACCAGCATCTTTTCGAGGCGTGGTGTTTCCTTGAGAAAGCGCTTGTGCTCTTCCGGGGTGCAGAAGCCCATAACTGGCTCCACCCCGGCGCGGTTATACCAGGAACGGTCGAACAGGACGAATTCTCCAGCCGTCGGGAAATGCGAGATATAGCGCTGGAAATACCATTGGCCACGCTCGGTCTCGGTTGGTTTGGTCAGCGCCACGACACGGGCATAGCGGGGGTTGAGGTAAGCGTGGGCCGCAAAGATCGCGCCGCCCTTTCCGGCGGCATCGCGTCCTTCGAAGACTGCCATCACCCGTTTGCCGGTGGCCTGCAGCCAGAACTGCACCTTGACCAGCTCCACCTGCAGCGCCTCGAGGGTGGCGTCGTACTCCTCCCGCTTCATCTTTTTGTCGTAAGGAAAATCTCCGGCGGAAAGCTTTTTTTCCTCCACCCAGTCGGGAAGAACCGGATCGTCGATGTCGAAGCTGCGCAGCTTGCCGCCAATGGTGATCTCCACCGATCGCTTCTTCGTTTCTTCGCCCATGCTTTCCTCCTGATGTTGTTGTGTAAAGGCAACTCGCTGCCAATGAGTTCATATCCACCCGCATAATTCAAGTGAAAGAGGATTGGTTAGCCGGAGTGCTACCGCAGTGACGATTGCGGCGCAGATTTTGCGCATATACGCTGTGGAAAATACGCGATGATGAATCTCTGTCATGAAGCTGGCCTATGAGACTCCGATGCGCTGTCAGGTGAAAGTGGAAAGTGTGCTGAAATGGCAGTCATGAAAGGCGAGAGTGGATTGAAGCTTTTTGCGAAAAAGCTTGGCCGAAACTGGTTGCCTGTTCTCGTCGTCAGCATGCTTGCCGTTGCTGCCGTTTCTGAGTTGCAAACGCCCTACATGCCCGCCGTCCTGTGGCTCTGCGCCGTCATCGCTATTTTGACCGCTCGGCAAAAGCCGGAGGAGCCGGCTAAGGATGAAACCGCAGCTGCTGAGGCGGAAGAGCCTGATGTGCCCGGCGAAAACGTCATTTCCGGGGTGAGGGCGGGTCTGGCCGTTCTGGATACGCCGGTCTTCATCCTCGATAAAAACGCAGGCGTTCTTTATCAGAACGGCGCGGCGGAACGCGCCTTTGGCCAGCTTCCGGCCGGCGCGCATATTTCCGCCCGGCTGCGTTCGCCGGGCTTGCTGGATGTCATTCGCGAGACCATCACCACCGGCCAGCCCAACCAGGTCGAGCATTCCGAGCGTTTTCCCTCAGAGCGGGTCTTCATCGTCCGCATTGCCCGGGCGGATGCGGGAGAGGCAGCGGGTCCACCGTTCTACATCCTGTCGTTCCGCGATGTTTCGGAGCTTCGCCGCATCGACCGCATGCGCAGCGACTTCGTTGCCAATGCAAGTCATGAATTGCGCACCCCACTCGCCTCGCTGCGCGGTTTCATCGAAACCATGCAGGGGCCGGCCCGCAACGACCCCAAAGCGCAGGAACGTTTCCTCGCCATCATGCTCGATCAGGCCACACGCATGAGCAGGCTGGTGGATGACCTCATGTCGCTTTCAAGGCTGGAATTGCGGGCGAATATTGCGCCGGACCAGAAGGTCGATCTCGTCCCAGTCATCGGCCATGTCCGGGATGCGTTGCTGCCACTCGCCAACGAGCTGGATGTGGTTATTACGCTGCATCTGCCCGACCGGTCGGCAGAAGTGCAGGGCGACCGCGACGAGCTGGTGCAAGTGTTTCAGAACCTCGTTGAAAATGCTTGTAAATATGGCCAGGAAGGCAAGGTCGTGGATGTCTGGCTGCGTGCCGAACCCGGCAAGCCGGTGGAGGTGAGCGTCATTGACAAGGGGCCGGGCATTCCTGCTGAACATGTGCCGCGTCTGACGGAACGGTTTTACCGCGTCAGTGTCGCTGACAGTCGCTCCAAAAAAGGGACCGGCCTCGGGCTTGCCATCGTCAAGCACATCCTCACCCGCCACCGCGCCCGCCTCATCATTAAATCGGAACTGGGCAATGGCACGGACTTTACCGTCAGATTCTGACATAGAGTACATTACAGTCTTTAGCTTCGAAAAATTTTATAAATAAAATCAATAATTTAGGCTGTCACAAATCTTTCACCGAAGTGACATAAAAGGAAGTGGTTACGGTGGTTAAGAAGAGACCGCCGAGCGCATGCTAAGAGCGTCTGCCGCTATCGGCTGCGTCCACAAACAAGCCCACGACGGGAGAGACAAATGAACTTCGTTAAATTTTCCGCAGCAGCTCTGGTGGCTTCTGTCGCCTTCGCTGGCGCCGCCGCTGCTCGCGACCAGATCCAGGTTGCTGGTTCCTCCACGGTTCTGCCCTATGCCAAGATCGTTGCCGAAACTTTTGCTGAGACTTTCCCGAACTTCAAGGCTCCGGTTGTTGAGTCTGGCGGCACGGGCGGCGGTCTGAAGGCGTTCTGCTCCGGCGTCGGCGAAGGCACCATCGACATTGCAAACGCTTCGCGCCCGATCAAGAGCGACGAACTTGCCGCTTGTAAGGCCGCTGGCGTTGCCGACGTTCAGGAAGTGAAGATCGGCTACGATGGCATCGTCTTCGCAATGGACTCTTCCAACAAGGACATCAAGCTCGAGCCGAAGGATCTGTACCTCGCGCTCGCCGCTGAAATCGTCAAGGACGGCAAGCTCGTTGCCAACCCTTACAAGAAGTGGTCGGAAATCAACAAGGAACTGCCTGATGTAGCGATCGCCGCTTACATTCCGGGTTCCAAGCACGGCACGCGCGAAGTCTTCGAAGAGAAGATCATGGCTGACGGCTGCAAGGAAGCCAAGGCGACCGACGCCATCAAGGCGCTGATCACCGACGCCAAGCAGGCTGCTGCCAAGTGCGTTGCAGTTCGCAAGGACGGCGCTGCAGTCGACATCGACGGCGACTACACCGAGACGCTTGCCCGCATCGACGCCAACAAGACCGGCCTCGGCGTTTTTGGCCTCGCATTTTACGAGAACAACGCTGACCGCCTGAAGGTTGCGACCGTCAGCGGCGTTGTTCCGTCCACGGAAACCGTTGCCAGCGGCAAGTACCCGGTTTCGCGCCCGCTGTTCTTCTACGTGAAGAAGGCTCACTTGGGCGTTATCCCGGGCCTCAAGGAATATGTCGAGTTCTTCGTTTCTGACGAAATGATCGGCCCCGACTCCCCGCTCGCAAACTACGGCCTCGTTGCCGCTCCGGAAAAAGAACGCGAAGAAATTCGCTCCAAGTTCGCTGCCGGCGCTTCGATGTAATAAACAAGGAGGGGTGCGGCCTGCCGCACCCCTCTCTCCGCTCCGGTACCGTTGTGCTTAAGGCGGCTGTCTACGGTTGACAGTTCCCATCCATCGCCGTCCACATAATTGTTGATGGATTACAGATGGATAGGATGTATCAACCTTGACGCTTGCCAGACTTTGTTACAGTCAGGCGGCAAGCATCTCTGGATGGTCCAGCGGTCTCGTTTTGATGACTTTTTGATTTGCCCGATATCGCACCGTGCTCTTGAGGCACGACGAGGGAACTCTAATGAACACATCGATCCTTTTGCTGATACTGGTGTTGATCGGCATCGGCAGTTATCTGCTCGGCAGCCGCCGCGCCGTTGCTTTGTCTGGTGGGCGTCCCTCCAGCATGCATTCCCGTGCCGGTTATCACGGTTCCTACGCTGTCGTCTGGGCGGTGCTGCCCGCAGCGCTCATTCTCTGTATCTGGCTTGTTATCAGCCCGCTGATCGTTACCTCTGCGGTGCGTGGCGAATTTCCCGAAGATGTGCGCTCCCAATCCGAAGCGCAGCAGAGCCTGACCTACGGCATGGTAACGTCCATCGCCCGCGGTCTTCAGCGTCTGACGCCGGAAGAAACCGCAAAGGTTGATGCGGATACGGCTGCGGTAAGATCGCTTCTGGCATCGAAGGGCGTGGCAATTGCCGGCGAACCCCAGCGTTTCATGGTCGATGCCGCCCAGACGCTGAATGCGATGACCTCCACCAGCCGCCTGGGCATGATCGCCACCGTGCTGCTGGCCGCATTCGCGGGTGCCGCTTATGCACTGCGTTCAATCGCGCCGCGTTTTCGGGCACGCAACAGGGTGGAGCGGGTCATTCTCGCGGCTCTGGTCGTCGCGTCGTCCATCGCCATCCTGACGACCATCGGCATCGTCCTTTCGATGCTTTCAGAAGCGATCCAGTTCTTCACCATGGTTCCGGCGCACCAGTTCTTCTTCGGAACGGTATGGGATCCGCGTTTTGCCGCTGCCGGTGCGACCGACTCTTCCGGCCAGTTCGGCCTGATCCCGCTGCTCGCCGGCACGCTCTATATTGGTTTCGTCGCCATGCTGGTCGCCGTTCCGGTCGGGCTGTTTTCGGCGATCTATATGTCGGAATATGCGACGCCGCGCCTTCGCTCGATTGTAAAGCCGCTGCTCGAGGTGCTCGCGGGCATCCCGACAATCGTCTACGGCTTCTTCGCGCTGACGACCGTTGGTCCTTTCCTGCGAGACATTTCCACGCAGATCAGCGGTCTTGCGACAGGCAACTACGCCAACTTCATCCAGGCGCAGAGCGTCATCACTGCCGGCTTCGTCATGGGCATCATGCTGATCCCTTATGTTTCGTCGCTGTCTGACGACATCATCACCGCCGTGCCGCGTTCGCTGCGCGATGGCTCTCTCGGTCTCGGCGCCACGCGCTCTGAAACCATCAAGAAGGTCATCCTTCCCGCCGCTCTTCCCGGCATCGTCGGCGCCGTGCTGATGACGGCGTCGCGTGCGATCGGCGAGACCATGATCGTGGTTCTTGCGGCTGGTGTCGCTGCCCGCCTGCAGCTCAACCCCTTCGAACCCATGACAACAGTGACGGTCAAGATTGTCAGCCAGCTGACGGGTGACCTTGAGTTTACCTCGCCGCAAACGCTGGTGGCCTTCGCGCTGGGCATAACTCTTTTTGCAATCACGCTTTGCCTGAATATCTACGCGCTTTACATCGTGCGCAAATACCGGGAGCAATATGAATGACCGACATCGTTTCTCCGGCGGCCGGTGCTGCCGCCGTGAACAAGGCCACGCGCCGTGATATCGGCATCAAGCGTCGCTATGCAGCTGAACGCCGCTTCCGCGCCTATGGATTGGCAGCAATCTCGTTCGGCCTCATCTTCCTCTTTCTGCTGCTCTGGTCGGTCGTATCCAAGGGTCACACCGCCTTCCAGCAGACGATGATCACCGTTCCGGTCGAGTTTTCCGAACTGATCATCGATCCAAAGAACGAGCGCGCAACCAATCCGGCAAAGCTGATGACGGCCAACTATCCCGTCCTCGCCCGTGATGCGGTGGCAAAGGTTCTCGGCGTCGCGCCGACGGATAAGGCCGGTCTTCGCGCCGTCAACGTCATGATCTCCGACAGCGTACGCACCCAGCTGCGTGATATCGTCGTCGCCGATCCGTCCGTCATCGGCACCACGCGCAGCGTCACGCTTCTGGCGTCGGGTGATGTCGACAGCGCCTTCAAGGGCCAGGTCGACATGTCGGGGGATGAAGCAAACCGCCGTATCTCGAACCAGCAGCTCGGCTGGATGAACCAGCTCGTGGAAAGCGGACAGCTTGGCAAGCATTTCAATACCGGCATCTTCGTCAACGGCGCTTCGAGCCGTCCGGAAGCCGCGGGTGTTGGCGTTGCGCTGATCGGCTCGTTCTACATGATGCTGATCGTGCTGGTGCTGTCGCTGCCGATCGGTGTTGCGGCCTCCATCTATCTGGAGGAATTTGCCCCCAAGAACCGTTTGACGGACCTTATCGAGGTCAACATCAACAATCTGGCGGCTGTTCCCTCCATTGTTTACGGTCTGCTCGGTCTCTCCGTCTTCATCAACTTCATGGGCTTTCCACGCTCGGCCTCGCTGGTCGGCGGCCTCGTCCTGACGCTGATGACCCTGCCGACGATCATCATCGCCACCCGCGCTGCATTGAAGGCCGTGCCGCCGTCGATCCGCGCCGCCGCACTCGGTCTTGGCGCTTCCAAGATGCAGACGATTTTCCATCACGTCCTGCCGCTGGCAATGCCTGGCATTCTGACCGGCACCATCATCGGTCTCGCCCACGCACTGGGCGAAACGGCGCCGCTGCTTCTGATCGGCATGGTGGCATTCGTCGCGAACTATCCGACAACGCCTATGGATCCGTCCACGGCCCTGCCGGTGCAGATTTACATGTGGGCGAACGAAGCTGAGCGTGCCTTTGTCGAACGGACATCTGGCGCTATCATCATCCTGCTTCTGTTCCTCATTCTCATGAATGTTGGCGCAATCCTGTTGCGTCGCCGCTTTGAGCGGCGCTGGTAGAGGGAGCTAGAGCAATGAACATGTTGTCGGAAGCAGCAGTTGAAAAGGCGCTGGACAAGAAAATGAATGAAGTCTCATACAAGATGATCGGCAAGGATGTTTCGGTTTATTACGGCGAAAAGCGCGCGCTTTACGACGTGAACCTAAATGTCCGCGAAAACACGGTGACTGCACTTATCGGCCCGTCCGGTTGCGGTAAATCCACTTTCCTGCGCACCTTGAACCGCATGAACGACACGATCGACGGTTGCCGGGTCACCGGCAAGATCACGCTCGATACCGACGATATCTACGATCAGCAGATCGACGTCGTGGAACTGCGTGCCCGCGTCGGCATGGTGTTCCAGAAGCCGAACCCGTTTCCGAAGACGATTTATGAGAACATCGCCTACGGCCCGCGTATCCACGGTCTCGCCCGCAACAAGGCGGATATGGACCAGATCGTCGAGCATAGCCTGCAGAAAGCGGGTCTCTGGAACGAGGTGAAGGATCGTTTGCTGGAATCCGGCACGGGCCTCTCCGGTGGCCAGCAGCAGCGTCTGTGCATCGCACGCGCGGTTGCCGTCAGCCCGGAAGTGATCCTGATGGACGAGCCGTGCTCGGCGCTGGATCCGATCGCGACTGCGAAGGTCGAGGAACTGATCCACGAACTGCGCACCAACTACACCATCGTCATCGTCACGCACTCCATGCAGCAGGCGGCGCGCGTTTCCCAGCGTACGGCCATGTTCCATCTTGGTCATCTTGTCGAAGAAAACGAAACCGACAAGATGTTCACCAATCCGGACGACCAGCGCACGCAGGACTACATCATGGGCCGCTTCGGCTGATCCCCGGCCGGTGCTTTATCGTAACCGTACAAGACTGGTGCCTCTGCCGTGCCCCGCTGTTGGGCACGCGCATGCAGGCCAAGCCGGAGGAATAGACCATGACACAGACAACGACCCATTCGCATATCCTGTCTGCCTATGACGACGAACTGAAGTTTCTGACGCGCCGCATCGCCGAAATGGGCGGTCTTGCCGAGCAGATGTGCGGTGACGCCGTGCGCGCACTCGTCAATTCCGATGCTGCGCTTGCGCAGAAAGTCATTTCGGACGATACCATTCTCGACCACGCTGAGCGCGAAATCGGCGACAAGGCGATCGTAACCATCGCCAAGCGTCAGCCGATGGCGGCAGACCTTCGCGAGATCATCGGCACCCTGCGTATCGCCGCCGATCTCGAACGCGTCGGCGATCTTGGCAAGAACACGGCCAAGCGCGTTATCGCTGTCGCCGGCACCGGCGTTCCGCGCAAGCTCGCCCGCGGCATCGAGCATCTGTCCGACCTGGCGCTGGTGCAGCTCAAGGAAGTCCTCGACGTCTATTCCACGCGTTCCGCCGAAAAGGCCAATGCGATCCGTGAACGCGACGAGGAAATCGATGCCATGTACACGTCGCTCTTCCGGGAGCTTCTGACCTACATGATGGAAGACCCGCGCAACATCACCACCTGCACGCATCTTCTGTTCTGCGCCAAGAACATCGAGCGTATCGGCGATCATGCGACGAATATCGCAGAGACGATCTATTACATGACCACCGGCAGCCAGCCGGAGGGCGAGCGTCCGAAGGACGACAGTTCCAACACGCTTGGTTCGGTGACCGAGTAACAGACAAGCAGAAGCTTGCGGAGTTCAGCATATGGTGCCCAAGATTGCAGTTGTGGAAGACGAGGAAGCGTTGAGCGTCCTGCTTCGTTACAATCTCGAGGCTGAGGGATACGACGTCGACACGATACCCCGTGGCGATGAGGCGGAAATCAGGCTGCAGGAGCGCATTCCGGATCTTCTTATCCTGGACTGGATGTTGCCCGGTGTCTCCGGTATCGAACTGTGCCGGCGCTTGAGAATGCGGCCGGAAACGGAACGCCTGCCCATCATCATGCTGACGGCGCGTGGCGAAGAGAGCGAACGGGTTCGCGGTCTCGCTACCGGCGCTGACGATTATGTCGTCAAGCCGTTCTCGACGCCGGAACTCATGGCCCGGGTCAAGGCCATGTTGCGCCGGGCCCGTCCGGAAGTTCTGTCGTCGGTGCTCAAATGCGGCGATATCGAACTGGACCGCGAGACCCATCGCGTTCACCGCAAAAGCCGCGAAGTGCGCCTCGGCCCGACGGAATTCCGCTTGCTGGAATTCCTGATGACGTCGCCGGGTCGGGTGTTTTCCCGCTCGCAATTGCTGGATGGCGTCTGGGGTCATGATATCTATGTCGACGAGCGCACTGTCGATGTGCATGTCGGACGTCTGCGCAAGGCCCTGAATTTCTCGCACATGCAGGATGTCATCCGCACGGTGCGTGGTGCGGGATATTCGATGGAAGCCTGAGCGAAGCGAAACCAGATAGTTTCGCTGGCGAAGTAATGCACCAAAAAATCAGGAAGCCCGAAATCTGAAACGGTTTCGGGCTTTTTCAATATGAATATCCGCCAAACTCGATGCCATTGTCCGTTTTGACCGTAGGAGATCGGCGGCGCGTTGAAATCCGGATTGAAGGGTCACGCCCAATGGTAAGGGGAAAGTGTGAGGCCTGCCATCAAGCCGCCCAGAAAGCGGCTTTATTTTTGTCAAAAAAAACGGGCCCGAAGGCCCGTAATTTTTGAGTGCTGAATGCGTGCCGCAACACTCAAGCCTTGCGGCGTTCGCTCACCGGCTGGTAGGCGAGTTTCGCATGGAACTTGCAATAGGGCGAAGATTCCAGCGCTTCACAACCGCAGAAATGGAAGTCGTCCTTCAGCGGATCGCCAACCGGCCATTTGCAGGTGCGCTCGGTCAGTTCCGTCAGCGTCAGGCGACGGGAAATCGGCGTGACAACGTTCTTGGAAGGAACGTAATCGAGAACCTGCGCGGTCTCGATATCGATCTCCTCGTGCAGCGCCGTTGCCGCGTTCGAACGGGTGAGGATGCGCGCCGGAGCCGCGTTGACGCGACCTGCGAAAGTCGTCGCACGCGGTGCAGGGGCAGCGGTACGCTTCGGCGCGGAGCGTGCCGAAGTCACTGGACCGCCAGCCTTGACGCGTCCCGGCAGATTGAGACGATGGACCTTGCCGATCACGGCATTACGGCTGACGCCGCCCAGCTGCGCTGCAATCTGGCTGGCGCTAAGGCCCTCGGACCACAATTTCTTGAGCTTTTCGACTCGTTCGTCTGTCCAGTTCATGCCGCTTCTCCGCTTGTCGCGTGTATTTTCGGCAGAATCCCTCTCCGTCTCGCGCGCATGCCGCAAGCGTGGTTTCCGCCAGATTTTCGGTGACTAGTTCCGCCGCAATGCAGTCTAGTAATTAGCGATTAACCTAGTGCCAGCCCGACTCCGTGGCAAGAGTCGCGGGAATCATCTGGAATCGATTTTCCGGTTTTCCCCAACTTGCTGGCGTATTGAGTCTGAAAGGCAACACCTTGGGGCTGGCCCGCCGCCGCATACTAGTGCTTGAGAAGCCCGGGAAACGCTGACTTTTGTTGACATCGGCAAACGAAGTGACAATAGTGCCCCTGCCGCCGCAAGGCGGCATTTTGATTTTCAGGCGAGGGATAACCCCGCAAGCCTATTGACAACAGTTTGACAGCGCATCTGCGCAAGGAGTGATACAGCCATGGCCGAAGCCGGCGCGCCATTGTTTGATACGTTTTCAAGAGCCCCCCTGCGCTTCGAGCGCGGCGAGGGTGTATGGCTGTTCACGGAAAGCGGCGAGCGATATCTGGATTTTGCGGCCGGTGTTGCTGTCAACTCGCTGGGCCACGCCCATCCTCACCTCGTTGATGCGATCAAGACGCAGGCCGAGAAGGTCTGGCACGTCTCGAACCTTTATGAAGTACCGGGACAGGAAAAACTCGCCAGGCGCCTGACGGAAGCGACTTTCGCGGACAAGGTATTCTTCACAAATTCAGGCGCGGAAGCCCTGGAATGCGCCATCAAGACCGCCCGCCGTTATCACTATACCAAGGGCCATCCGGAGAAGTTCCGCATCGTGTCCTTCGAAGGCGCTTTCCATGGCCGTACACTGGCGACGATCGCCGCGGGTGGCCAGCAGAAATACCTCGAAGGTTTCGGTCCCAAGGTCGAAGGTTTCGATCAGGTTCCGTTCGGTGATGTCGATGCCCTCAAGGCCGTCATCACGGCTGAGACTGCAGCACTTCTGATCGAGCCCATCCAGGGCGAGGGCGGCATTCGCTCGCCCAGCAAGGAATTCCTGCAAATCCTGCGCGGATTGTGCGACGAGCACGGCCTGCTGCTGATTTTCGATGAGGTCCAGACGGGTGTCGGCCGCACAGGCAAGCTGTTTGCTTATGAACATACCGGTGTTGCGCCCGATATCATGGCGGTCGCCAAGGGTATCGGTGGCGGTTTCCCGCTCGGCGCATGCCTTGCTACGGCAGATGCCGCTTCCGGCATGACGGCGGGCGTACATGGCACCACCTATGGCGGCAACCCGCTGGCCATGGCAGTCGGCAATGCCGTGCTTGACGTCGTTCTCTCCGAAGGTTTTCTCGAGAAGGTCCGTGACGTCGCGCTGGTCTTCCGGCAGGGTCTGGCCTCGCTCAAGGACCGTTATCCTGACGTGATCGACGAAATTCGCGGCGAAGGTCTGCTTCTGGGCATCAAGGCGAAGATTCCTTCGGGCGAATTGCTGCAGGCCATGCGCGCAGAGCATCTGCTTGGCGTGCCTGCGGGCGACAATGTCATCCGTCTTCTGCCGCCGCTCGTCACCACGGCGGAAGAGGCCCGTGAGGGTCTTGCACGTATCGACGCGGCTGCCGCCTCCCTGACGGTTGCGAAACAGGCAAAAAGCGCCTGAAAAAATCAAGAGCGGGCCTCTCTTCAGGGGCTCGCAAGCATGGGACAGATTAGAATGGGTTCACCAAAACATTTTCTGGACCTCTCGGCCGTCGGGTCGGAGGATCTGCGGACAATTCTTGATGATGCGCGCACGCGCAAGATTGCCACCAAAACCGGCACGGCGGAAAAGCCGCTTGCTGGCAAGATGCTGGCAATGATTTTCGAAAAACCGTCCACACGCACCCGCGTCTCCTTCGATGTCGGCATGCGCCAGCTCGGCGGTGAGACCCTTTTCCTGTCGGGCACGGAAATGCAGCTGGGCCGCGCGGAAACGATTGGCGATACGGCCAAGGTGCTGTCGCGCTATGTCGATGCCATCATGATCCGCACCACGGATCACTCGCGTCTGCTCGAGCTTGCCGAACACGCCACCGTGCCTGTTATCAATGGCCTGACGGACGACACGCATCCCTGCCAGATCATGGCGGATATATTGACGTTTGAGGAACATCGCGGCCCGGTCAAGGGCAAGACCATTGCCTGGACGGGTGACGGCAATAATGTGCTGCATTCGTTCGTGGAAGGCTCCGCCCGTTTCGGTTACCGCATGGCGATGGCAGTCCCGATGGGTTCGGAACCGCACGACAAGTTCCTGAACTGGGCACGCAACAATGGTGGCGAAATCTCGCTGTACCACGATGCCGACAAGGCAGTGGCGGGCGCTGATTGCGTCGTCACCGATACCTGGGTGTCCATGAACCAGGAACACAAGGCGCGCGGCCACAATATCTTCCAGCCTTATCAGGTCAATGAAGCGCTGATGGCGAAGGCCAACAAGGAAGCGCTGTTCATGCACTGCCTGCCGGCGCATCGCGGCGAGGAAGTAACGGATGCAGTGATCGACGGGCCGCAATCGGTGGTCTTCGACGAGGCGGAAAACCGGCTCCATGCGCAGAAGTCCATTATCGCATGGTGCATGGGCGTCATCTGACCGCTATCGGCCAGGTGCTTGAACTCGGCGATGCACATTCCCATCTGTGGGGCTTCGAAGACGCTCGTCGGCTTTTCGCTGGCGGGCCACCTCACGATTTGCACGATTGTCCCCGGAGGCGGTTTCGCTTCCCGGATCTCTGTGCGACAAGCTGAAAAAGTACATTTTAAAAGCCGGACTTTTGGACGGTAGCGGCGCAACGGCTTCGCCAAGGAGTTATGACATGGCAGATGTAACGGTTGAACTGGACAATCTCGATTTAGCTGGCGACGACAAGGTTGTGCCCTTTCAGGTCGAAGGTCTGGACGTGCGCGGTCGCGCCGTACAGGTCGGGCCGCTGTTGAATGCCATCCTCGAACGTCACGAATATCCCGAGATTGTCGCCCGCCTGCTCGCGGAAGCAACGGTTCTGACGGCGCTGATCGGCACATCCCTGAAATTTTCCGGCAAGCTGACTGTGCAGACCAAGGGCGACGGCCCGGTTGACCTTCTGGTGGCGGATTTCACAGCCCCCGAGAGCATGCGCGCTTATGCCCGTTTCGATGAGGAGCGGCTGGCGGAAGCTGTTGCTGCGGGGCAAACCTCGCCCGAACAACTGCTCGGAACCGGCATTCTGGCCTTCACCATCGATCAGGGCGTCGGCATGCAGCCTTATCAGGGCATTGTGCCGCTGGACGGTTCTTCGCTGGAAGAAATCGCCGGGGTTTATTTCCGTCAGTCGGAACAGCTTCCCACCCGCGTGCGCCTCGGCGTTGCCCAGTTCTTCGACCGTGACGGCGAAGGGGAAGCCGCGCCATAGCTGGCGTGCAGGCGGCGTGATTGCCCAGTTCCTGCCGCAGGCGCCCGAGCGTTTGCGCATGCGCGATCTCCATGGCGGTGACGGCGACGAGGGCGATTATGAAGTGGCGGAGGACGATGCCTGGACAGAGGCAGTGTCGCTGCTGAATACGGTGGATACCGACGAGCTGACCGATCCGCAGGTGCCAGTGGAGCGTCTCCTTTACAGGCTTTTCCACGAGAGCGGCGTGCGCATCTACGATCCGCAGGTCATTTTCGACCGTTGCAGCTGTTCACGGGACAAGATCAAGGGTGTGCTGTCCGGTTTCACCGCTGAAGAGATCAAGGCGAGTGAGGAAGACGGTGCGATTGCCGTGACGTGCGAGTTCTGCTCCACGACCTATCGTTACGATGTCAGCGAGTTTGAAAACGTCTGACGAGGAGAGCCGCGCTTGTGAATGGCGCGGCTTTTTTGTCAGTTCAGCACCCGCAACAGGCCGGGTGAATCCAGTGAAAAGGCGGGGATGGTGACATTGAACACCTCGCCTTTGTCCGTTTCCATTTCATAATGGCCAAACATAAGGCCTGACGGCGTATCCAGCGGGCAGCCGGATGAATATTCGTAACTGTCGCCGGGGTTCAGATGCGGTTTTTCGCCGACGACACCCGGCCCGTAGACCTCATCCACCTGTCCGTTCTGGTCGGTGATGTGCCAATAGCGGTTGACGAGTGTTATCGGAACATCGGAATTGTTCGAGATCACGACTTTATAGCCCCAGACATAACGATCGTCATCCGGGTCGGACTGCTCCTCGAGATAATACGGATCGACCGTTACCTCGATATCCCTTGTCAGAGCACGATACATACGCGCCACACCTCGATATTTTCCCTGCTGCCATCATCCTACACTACAGGTTCTGGCTATCGTCAAGAAAATGAATGACTTGACGACCACGTGCATCTTCTGTTGCGCCGTTTTTTCACCGTTAGGGATAACGGTAAAGGTAAATATTGGTTGCCCGACGCGGGCTTTCACCCAAGCGGGATGCGTGCCATGGCCCGACGGGGAAGTCTGGCCATGGCGATTGAATCCTTAAACTGAAACGGCCGCAAGACCCTTCGCCAGATCTTCCAGCAGATCGTCCGTATCTTCGATACCGCAGGAAAGACGCAAGGTCCCGCCGGAAATACCCAGTTCGGCACGCGCCTCGTCGGTCAAGTTCTTGTGCGTCGTGGTGCCAGGGTGGGTAATGAGGCTCTTGGCATCGCCGAGATTGTTGGAAATCTTCACGATATCAAGCGCGTTCTGCAGTGCGAATGCCGCTTCCTTGCCACCCTTCAGTTCGAAAGCCACGAGCGTCGAGCCGCCCGACATCTGCCGCGCGATGATGTCTGCCTGCGGATGGTCGGCGCGACCAGGATAGATCACTTTGGCAACCTTGCCGCTGTCGGCGAGGAAATCGGCGATCTTCGAGGCATTGGCCGTCTGCTGCTTGACACGCAGCGGCAGGGTTTCGATGCCCTTCAGTAGCGTCCAGGCATTGAACGGCGACATGGCTGGGCCGGTGTGGCGGAAATAGTCCTGCAGCTCTTCCTCAATCCACTTCTTGTCGGAAAGGATCACGCCGCCAAGGCAGCGGCCCTGACCGTCAATATGCTTCGTCGCCGAATAAACGACGATATGGGCGCCGAGTTCGAGTGGCTTCTGGAAAAGCGGTGTGGCGAAAACATTGTCGACAACCACTTTCGCGCCGATCTGGTTGGCGAGCTTCGCCACGCCGGCAATATCTACCACTTCGAGCGTCGGGTTGGTCGGGCTTTCGAGGAAAAACAGCTTGGTGTTCGGCTGGATCGCCTTTTCCCAATTGTTGAGATCGCGTCCGTCGATCAGCGTGCACTCGATGCCGTATTTGGGTGCAAGCGTTTCTACCACCCAACGGCAGGAGCCAAAAAGCGCGCGGGCAGCAACGATGTGATCGCCGGCACGCAGCTGGCACATGATGGCGGCTGTCACGGCGGCCATGCCGGAGGCAAGCGCACGGGCGTCTTCCGCACCTTCCAGCAGGCACATGCGCTTTTCGAACATGTCATTGGTCGGGCTTGCATAGCGGGCATAGATGAAGCCATCCGTTTCGCCCTTGAAGCGCGCTTCGGCGGCTTCGGAGTTTTCGTAAACGAAACCCTGGGTCAGATAGATCGCTTCCGACGTTTCACCATAGGGTGAGCGTAGCGTACCACCGTGAACGAGCTGGGTTGCCGGGCGCCATTTATTGCTCATGTGATCACCTCAAAACAAAAAAACCGGTCGCAAAAGCAGACCGGTTCCTAGCACCCGGTCTTTTTAGCCACTTGTTTAACGTGGCTGCAAGCCGACCGGCCAAATCACCACGGGATAAGCTTGCCATACTGCCGTTACCGGCTTGCGTCAATGCTTTCCTTTTGGTTTTGTCGCCGTAAAAAGGAATGATGATCATGACCAGAACCACGGGCATTTTGGCGGATGGCGCGATCAGGGCGCTGTTTGCGGGCGGCAAGCTGAAAAGCGAGGCTGATCTCGATGTCGATCAGGTGCAACCCGCGAGCCTCGATCTGCGGCTGGGCTCCAAAGCCTATCGCGTGCGCGCCAGTTTCATGCCCGGCCCCGGAACCCGAGTCATCGACAAGCTCAACCGCTTCAGCCTGCACGAGGTCGATCTGAGCGAGGGGGCGGTGCTGGAAACCGGTTGCGTCTACATCGTGCCCTTGATGGAGAGCCTGGAGCTGCCGGCGGATATGTCGGCTTCGGCCAATCCGAAAAGCTCGACGGGGCGTCTTGATATCTTCACCCGCGTCATGACCGACAATGCGCAGGAATTCGACAAGATACCTGCGGGCTATGCCGGCCCGCTCTATCTGGAAATCAGCCCGCGCACCTTCCCGGTCGTCGTGCGCCGTGGCTCGCGCCTCTCGCAAATCCGTTTCCGCATCGGCCACTCGTTGCTCAACGAAGCCGAGCTTCTGAAATTGCACGAGACGGAGATGCTGGTCGCCAGCGAAACCCCTAATGTGACCGGCGGCGGCATCGCGCTTTCCATCGACCTAAAGGGTTTTGGCGAAAAAGGGCTGATTGGCTATCGCGGCAAGCATCACACAGCGGTGGTAGATGTCGACAAGAAGGCTCAGCACGATGTTCTCGATTTCTGGGAACCTCTATACGCCCGCGGCCGTGCCGAACTGATCCTCGATCCGGATGAGTTCTATATTCTCGTTTCGCGTGAAGCCGTGCATGTACCGCCACTTTATGCGGCCGAAATGACACCCTTCGATCCCTTGGTGGGCGAGTTCCGCGTGCATTATGCGGGCTTCTTCGATCCAGGCTTCGGCCATGCGCAGGCGGGCGGCACGGGCAGCCGCGCCGTTCTCGAGGTGCGCAGCCACGAGGTGCCCTTCATCCTCGAACACGGCCAGATCGTCGGCCGGCTAGTTTACGAGCACATGTTGCAAAAACCTGATGGCCTCTACGGCAGCGGCCTTGGCTCCAACTATCAGGCACAGGGCCTGAAGCTCTCCAAGCATTTCCGCGCGGAGTAATGGTCCTGTCGGGTGCTTGACACCCGGTAAGAACTGTCCGATGTCTTGTGCGCGGCGCGGGTGTAGCTCAATGGTAGAGCAGCAGCTTCCCAAGCTGAATACGAGGGTTCGATTCCCTTCACCCGCTCCATATTTTCAAGGCAATCCAAACAACTTCCTGGCCAGCCAAAAGCGCGCATGTCACCGCCATCGCTCCGGCAAACGTGCGACTATGCGATTTAGCTTGACTACAATTAAATTGCACGTAATAGTTGATGCGGTCGTAACATTATTGGGGGAGTGTTATGAGTCGCAAGCTTCTTTCGGAATTTCTTGGCACTTTCTGGCTCGTGTTCGGAGGTTGCGGCAGTGCGGTTTTTGCCGCTGCTTTTCCTGAACTCGGCATTGGCTTTCTCGGTGTCGCTTTCGCTTTCGGTCTGACGGTTTTGACCATGGCCTATGCGGTCGGGGGTATTTCGGGCGGTCATTTTAATCCGGCCGTTTCCGTCGGTCTGTCCGTTGCTGGCAAATTTTCGGCATCGAACCTCGCTCCTTACATAGTGGCGCAGGTTCTGGGGGCGATTGTCGCGGCGGGGGCGCTTTATGTCATCCTTACCGGCAAAGCCGGTGCCGATATTGGCGGTTTTGCCGCAAATGGTTACGGGGAACATTCGCCGGGTGGATATTCGCTCGTGTCGGCACTGCTGATCGAAGTCATTTTGACGGCATTTTTCCTGATCGTCATTCTGGGATCGACGCATGGCAGGGTTCCCACTGGTTTTGCGCCGATCGCCATCGGCCTTGCTCTCACACTTATTCATCTGATCTCCATTCCGGTCACCAACACATCCGTCAATCCGGCCCGCTCGACGGGACAGGCGTTGTTTGTTGGTGGATGGGCGCTGCAACAGCTCTGGCTGTTCTGGCTCGCTCCGATCCTCGGCGCCGCAATCGGCGCCGTGGTCTGGAAACTTTTCGGCGAGAAAGACTAAGGCTCAAGGCCCGCTTTCTCCGGCCCGAACAGACATGAATGGGAAGCATTGTTTCCCCGAATGGTCGGGGAAACCTGTGAGGAGGATGACATGGATCTTACTTCGATATTGGCCCAAATTGTCGGCGGTGCGGTTGGCGGTTCGGCCGGCGGAAAAATACTCAAGGATTCCGATCTCGGTGCGCTCGGCAACCTGATTGCCGGCGCTATTGGCGGCATCGGCGGAGGAACCGTGCTCGGATCGCTGCTCGGGACGGCGGAAACTGCTGCCGCCGGCGGCATGGATATAGGCGCTCTTGCCGGCCAGCTTGTTGGCGGCGGCGTCGGCGGCCTGATTGTCCAGATCATTGTCGGCCTCATCAAGAACAAGCTCGTTACCAAATAGAGCTGCTCGGCCGATCTTTTGCGAAGCGATAAAGCTTGCCGATGGAGAAACCTCGATCGGCAAGGCGTTTTGGTTTGTGCCATATCCGCAGTGGCGGCGCTGACGGAACCGGAATTCGTTTATAAAATCTGGTCGTCAGGCCTTGTTCCTGATGACCGGCATATGCGGCGTCTTGTTCCAGACGAACGGCTTGGTTTTCAATTCCACCACGGCGCGCCATGCGGCGAGTGACAGCATCAGCCAGTAGAGCGGGATCGCCAACCAGCGCCGTCCGACCTGTTGTTTCTCATGAGCTATCATCCTGTTTCTGCCCATCAGTACGAAGATGGCGTAGCTTCCGAAAATATTCAGCGTATCGATGAAAAACAGAATGCCCTGCCAGGAAAGCAGCATATCCGCGCCGTTTTCCCGGATTGCTATGGCCATGAAGGCGAATGAAACAAACAGCAAGGGATGGGCCAGCGACGACAGAAGCATGCTGCCAATCAGCAGCTGAAAGACGATATAGGCGATCCATCCCATGCGGTGCGCGGTCGTGAAGGGCGAGCGGGTCATGACCAGCCAGCTTTGCAGCCAGCCCTTGTACCAACGCGCGCGCTGGTTCAGCCAGACGGAAAGGGAGGTCGGAGCATCCTCCAGTGTCTGTCGCCGGATGACACCGCAGCGATAACCCAGCCTGTGCAGCCGGAGGCCCATATCGGCATCTTCCGTCACATTATAGGGGTCCCATCCTCCCACCCGGCGTAACACGGCAGTGCGGAAATGGTTGGAGGTGCCGCCAAGCGGCAGCGGCAGCTTGCACGCTGCAAGAACGGGCAACATGCAGCGGAAAAGGCCGGAATATTCCAGTGCGAAACAGGCGCTGAGCCAAGAGGAGCTGGCATTGCTGACAATAAGCGGCGCCTGCACACAGGCCACCTCGTCCGGCTGGCCGCGGAAGGCGGCGTAGGCTTCGCGCAATTGCAGCGGATGCGGCCGGTCCTCGGCGTCGTAAACGGCAACGAAAGTGCCACGCGCGCCGGAAAGCGCATAGGTCAGGGCCTTGGGCTTCGTGCGTGGCATGGATGGCGGCACCTTGACGATCTCGATATGCGGACCGGGATTTATCCGCTGGATGGCCTCGATCGTCGCTACGTCGTCTGCCTCGCATACGAGCTTGATATCGAGCCGGGATTTGGGCCAGTCCAGCCGCTCCAGCGCATGAATAAGCTGCTCAACGACCGCCTCTTCGCGATAAAGCGCCACAAGAATAGTGTAGACCGGCAGCTCCCCGTCCTGCTGGAGTGGTATGACGGTTTTCGCATCGTTTCCTTTTGGCGTATGGACGAGTGCAAACAACCTGAAAAGCAAGGTGGAGAGATAAAGCATCGTGAGGGTGACGTGAATATAGGCCATGGCCGCCTGCGTATAAAACAGTAGCGACAGAACGAGCAGGGTAACGAAAATGCCGCTAACAAAACCCTGCTCGCCATGCAGCGTGATCCTTGCGGAATGCTGCGGCGCCGCGTTGAAAAGCTGATGTCGCGTGTCTCGGCAGCGGCGTGCTTCGCCGGCCTTCCAGATTGCGCTGCGCATGGCCTGTGGCGTGGTCACGGCAAGTTCTTCGAGAAGATACGGACGCTGATCGAGGATGCCTTTCAGCAATTCCATCCTTGCCAGTTCCGGCACGATCAGCAGCACTGGCTTACCATTCAGCGGTGTCAACCGCAGGAGCCGTGGTTCGGCTAGTTGCGCGTCCAGGTGATTGAGGTCTGCCACACGACCCGGATCGATTTCCGGTCGGAACGGCAATCGCAACAATCTGGCAAAAGCACCGTAATACGCATCCGCATCGACCAGGCCGCTCGCCAGCAATTCGTCTTCCACGGTTGAGCCGTTTTTGAGGGCCTGCTCTTCGAATGCAGCGATATAAGGCTTGCCGAACCCCAGCGAAGAGAGAAAGCGTGTTGACCCATGCTCGTCCGGTTCGGGCGCTGTCCAAAGCGGATTGTCGCCGATGAGCGAAAACGCAATTTTTCGCCCCGCTGACGTCGTGCGGAACGATTCTCGTGTATAGTGCCTAAAATATCCATGCATCGCCGCCGCCGCCTTGGTAACGCCTTGCTTCTTGCTACGGACAGTATAGATGAGAATGATGAATGTAACGCGAGATATAGTTATTGGTTTTACTTTAGCTGTCGCTTTACAATTCGGTGGTAATTTGGGAAAACTTCACGCGGAAGGTCTCTCGGACAGAAACCGCATGCCGGTGCTGTTTGATGCGCAGGAGCGGTTTCCGGGTGGCGATCTCTCCTCCGTGCCCCGGATCAGGTTTTTGATGTCCGTCGATTTCCCACCCTTCAATTTTACCGATCAGGAAGGCCGGCTTGCCGGTTTTCATGTCGATCTGGTGCGCGAAATCTGCGCCCAGCTGAAGGTTGAGAGCAAATGCCAAGTGCAGGCACTGCCGTTTGACGAGCTGGAGGCAGCGCTGGAAATGGGAGAGGGCGAAGCGGTGATTTCCGGCATTGCCACTACCGCCGATCTGCGCAAGAGTTTCACCTTCTCGCGACCCTATCTGCTGTTGCCCGCGCGTCTTGCCGTCAACAAGGCGGCGAAATTCACTGGCTCCGGCGCAGATGCCCTGTCGGGAAAGAAGGTGGGTGTGGTCACGGGCTCGCGGCACGAACAGATGCTCAAGGCATTTTTTCCCAAAGCCTCGGCCGAAGGCTTTAATGGTTACGAACCCATGTACGAGGCGTTGAAGACGGGCAAGGTGGACGCGGTTTTTGCGGATGGGCTGCGCCTGCCTTTCTGGGTTTCGGGAAGCACGTCCGGTGCTTGCTGTGCGCTTTTCGGCGGACCTTATTTATCCGACAGATTTCTTGGCGAAGGCCTTTCCATCATGGCAGTTGATCCGGACGATGTGCTTGTACCGGCCTTTGATCAGGCGCTTGCCGCACTTTCGCGCAATGGCCGGCTGGAAGAAATCTACCGGCGTTATTTCCCCTACGGGCTTTACTAGAGAAATCCGGTTTCACTCGGATCGGGGCCCAGATGACGTTCTATTTGGCGGGCGCAAAGGCTTCTTCGTTGCGCCGCAATCGCAAAAGAGCGATCCAAACGGCGGCGGCGATGGCGGCTTCCACGAAGAAATAGCTGCCGATCGTTCCGGAAATGCTGAACGACCAGGTGAGGAAGGCGACGATAACGGAGCCGATGAGATTGCCGCTGTTCCATATCTTGGCGCGGATATCCTGCCGTCCGGATGCGCCAAGCGCCTCAAGCGCGGTTGCCGCAACGGCCATCGGCAGCACGACCCAGCAAAGGATACGGGTGATGATCGGCAGCGAGACGTATTCGTCGCCGAACAGTAGCGGCAGGAAGGGCGCGATGATGAAGATGACCAGCGCGCTGCCGACTGCGATGACAAGCGCTGCCTTCAGCACATTATAAGCGCGCTCTATGGTCTTTCCGATACCCTGCAGGGCGGCTGAGGCCGATCCCGGATAGATCAGCCGGTTGAGAGCCTCGACGGAGAGGTAGGAGCTGTCGAGAATTCGCCGGGCAATGGAGTAGCTGCCCAGAACCTCGGCGCTGGCAACGGCACCGAGAACGAGAATATCGGCATTGCCACGCACGGCCTTGAACAGGAACTGGGTGGAAAACAGGATGCCAATGCGGATTTCATCGCGAACGATCCGGAAGACCGGCCGACCGAGCCTGCCGATCGCCTTCAGCGAAATCACTGCCGCAATCGTATGGGCAGCCAGGTTCCACAGGGCCCAGGCCTCCACCGTCTCCACCTTGAAGATGAGACAAGCGACCACGGCGGCAATTGTGCGGGCAACGGCGAACATCACTTCCAGCTTGTTGGCGGAGGCGAAGTCGGAATGGGCGATGAAGCTTTGGGTGGAAAGCGAAATGACTTTCAGAAGGATGAGGTTCGTCACCAGGATCACGAAAGTGGTGATGAGGGTATGCAGTAATGTTTCCGACGTCGGGAAAAACACCGGGATCGTGACCATGCCGATGATGGTCAACACAATGCCGGTAGCGGCGCTCAAGAGATAGCTGTGGCCGAGCATCACGGGAAACATGCTGCGATCCTGCGCCACGCGGCGGATCAGCGATTCCTGCGAACCGAAACCACAAATCTGTACGCCGAGATTGGTCACGGCCGTGATCGAGGCATAGAGCGCGAATTGTTCCACGCCGAGATGGCGGGCAAGCAGGGCGAAGGTCAAAAGCTGGGCGGCGCTGGACATCAAAAGCGCCCCGCCGGATGCCATATAGGTCAATCCCAGTCTGACTAGATGGCTGAACCGCGGCGTATTCAACGACACCTTATTCTCCGTGCTTTCCGGCGTCGCCGGGCGAATTCAAGATAACTGCCGTGTTTTTAAAATTGATGAACTGGAAAAACCCGGCAAGGGGGCAATAATTCGAAGGCCGTTGACCTCTATGAATGGCAGTTGCCCAGTCTTAGCCTTCTTGAGGTAAGAGAGGGTTAAAGCAATTGTATAATAATGATGATAATGACTGTTATGGTTATTTGGACATGGCCCGGTTTCAAAAAGGGTTTCGTTGTTCGTCACAAGGCAGGCCAATGATCCGATTATCCTTTTTCGATGTGGCCGACGATGCCGCCTTTTACTGATACGCAGTCCATTCCTGTACAAAGCAACAGCATGTCGCTTACGGGCGGCCGTCGCGACGCGATTTTTTTCGTCGTCACGATGCTTTATATCTGGATTTCCGTTGCGCCTTTCGAAAATCTTGCGGCTGCACCCGTGCCGCACGCCGCCGCAAACCAGCTGACCGGGCTGGTGATTGCGCTGATGCTGGGTGTTTTTGCCCTGCGTCATCGGCTGACGGGGCTTTTGTTGCGGCCGCGTCTGCCCATTCTGCTGTTGTTTTCCTGGCTGGTGATTTGTTCGGTGCTTGGCTCCCAGCCTGGCACTTCGCTGCAACGTTTGCTCTTTACGAGCCTTATGTGCTTCATCACCAGTGTCCTCGTCGTCATGCCGCGCGACAGGCGGCAGTTCGACCGGATGATGGCCATCTTCGCCGTCATCCTGCTGGCGCTCTGCTACTTCGGGGTGATCTTCCTGCGCTCGCGCTCGATCCACCAGCCCTACGATCTCGATGAAACGGCGCTCGCCGGCGATTGGCGCGGCATCTTCAATCACAAGAATGCCGCCGCTCCGGCCATGATCATTCTCGTCATGATCGGGCTTTACCTGCGCAATAGCTGGTCGACGGTTGGCGGCATTGTCATCACGCTTCTGGCAGGGTTCTTCCTCTGGAAAACCAACGGGAAAACCGCAGCAATGCTGTTGCCCGTCACTGTTGCGCTGGTCTGGGTCATGGAAAGACATGCCGGTCGGACATTGCTGATGATCGGAGGTCTTCTGGCTTTCCTCAACATCCTCGCGGTCGGCTCCACCTATTTTCCGAGCATACGGCATGTGGTCGATAGTCTGGGAATCGATTCCACCTTTACCGGCCGAACGGATATATGGCGCCTGTCCTTCGACACATTTGCGCAATCGCCGATCTTCGGGCAGGGTTTTCAGGCATTCTGGACGAGTGACCGGCTTCTGGCGCAGGCCGATACTGCCGGCACCTGGGCGGTCACCGCCTTCCATGCCCATAACGGCTTTGTCGAAAGCCTGCTGAATGGCGGCCTGCCGGCCTTTGTTCTCATCGTCATATGGCTCGTCATCATACCCGCAAACGATTTTCGTATAGCTGTGAACAAGGGTACCGATCCGGCATTAACGCGGCTTTTTGCACGAATTTGGGTGTATGCACTGCTTTCTTCGTGTCTTGAGAGTAATTTCTTTACCGGAACCGGGCCTATCTGGTCTTCTCTACTGATTGCAATCTATTGTTTGAGGCATCAGGCGTACGACATACTTGAGCAGGGGCAGTAATTTGCAGACAGGCCGGGGGGCTTATGCATGACACAAAAAATCGGGACATTTGCAGACAGGATCAATAACCGGCTGGTGCAGTACTTTCCAGGACCGGCGTCGCTGATCAAAACGTCCGAACCAATCGTCTCCTTCACATTCGATGATGTGCCGGCGACCGCCTCGACAAAGGGCGCGCGCATTCTGGAAAGCGAGGGTGTTCGCGGGACATTTTATCTCGCAGGTACTTTTATCGACAAGCACTATGAACAGCAGGACATGATTTCAACCGAAGGCTGTTCGGAACTTGCAGCGGCCGGCCACGAGCTTGCCTGCCATACTTTTTCCCATCGCAAACTCTCGAGCTTTTCACGGCGCGGGCTTGAAGAGGATCTTGACCGTAACGAAACCGTACTGGGATCGTTCGCCGAAAACCGAGGCAGGCGAAATTTCTCCGTTCCTTTCGGCATGGCCTCGCCCGTCATGCAGCCCCTGTTGCGACGAAGGTTCAAGACCGCTCGCGGCATCATGCCTGGCATCAACCGGGGCAGCATCGATCCGTACAATCTTGCCGGGGTGGAGTTGCGCGCGGACCAAAACTATCTCGATGCCGCCGATCGTTGGCTCGAGGATGTTTTGCAAAATGGCGGCTGGCTCATCATTTTCACCCATGATGTTTCGCAGACGCCGAGCTTTTACGGTTGCCCGGAAGACAAACTTCAGAGCCTTGTCCGCAGGGCAGCTTCCGGCGGTGCGAAGATCATGACGGTTGATGCCGCGGCAACGTCACTCGGTCTGTAAAGGGATAGTATCGACGCCTGCTCTCTGAGTTGTGCCCGGGCAAGTAGGACGCCTGTCTTCGCAATGGCGGGTGTCTATTGGCTGGCCCAGATGATGCGGGCGATCCATTCCACATCGGCCATGTCGAAGCTGCGGTTCGGATGTTCGGGATTGAGCGAAAGAAGCTCGATATTCTTGGGGCTTTGCCGCGCCAGCACCTTGGCCATCACTTCGCCGTCTCGGCTTTTCAGCACCACGCGGTCGCCGCGCCGCACCTGCGCGCCCGGCTCCACGATCAGGATATCGCCGTCGCGGTAAAGCGGCATCATGCTTTCGCCCTGTACTTCCAGCGCGTAGACGCCCTGCTTGCGTTCGGGAGAAGAGGGGAACTCCACCACATCCCAGCCTTGACCGGCCGGAAAACCGCCATCGTCGAAAAAGCCGCCGGAGCCCGCCTGCGCAAAACCGAGCAGGGGGATGGCATTGTCCGCACCGGAAGGCTGCATTGTCTGCGTCCTGCCGAAAGCATAACCAAAAAACTGGTCGACGCTTGCCCCCGTCGCCTCCAGCACCTTGGATACCGATTCCGTCGAAGGCCAGCGTTTGCGGCCATCCGGGCCGAAACGTTTCGATTTGTTGAACGAAGTGGGATCGAGACCGGCACGCTTCGCCAAGGCCGAAGGCGTCAGCTGGTGACGTTTGGCAAGCGTATCGATGGCGCTCCAGATCGTCTCGTGTGAAAGCATGATGAAAGCCCGCAGGTGGAGCCCGTGGCGGAAAAGCTCCTGTCGTTTACTCCGCGGAATCTAGACCATATCCCGTCAGGAGTAAAGAAAAGAAAGGAATAAAATCCTCGATTATGCCACCATGGCCGATGTGTTTATCTTGCTGAGCTGTATCACCGCCTGTGTACGGCTATCGACCTTAAGCTTCAACAGAATAGCGGAGACATGCGCCTTGATGGTGGCTTCCGAAACATTCAGCGCATAGGCGATCTGCTTGTTCAGCAGGCCTTCCGCCAGCATGCCCAGAACCCGGCTCTGTTGCGGCGTCAGCGTTCTGAGCCGGCCGATGAGATCAGCCACGTCAGGATCATGCTCCTTTTCGCCCTGACAGCTTGCCGGTATCCACACATCGCCTTCAAGAACCGCGCGAATGCCATCCCTGATATCGTCGATGCCCGAGGATTTGGAAATAAAACCGGAAGCGCCGAGTTCGATGGACCGGCGAACAGTGGTCGCGTCGTCCGTTGCCGAAACGATGACGATGGGCAGGCTGGAAAATTCCGCCCGCAGCGCCATCAGGCCTGAAAATCCGCTGACACCCGGCATGGCGAGGTCCAGAAGCATCAGATCGGCGTCGTTGCATGCCGTCGCGGCACTTCTGGCAGCCTCGAAATCCCCGGCTTCCATGATTGTCTGCTGCCCGTCGAGACCGGATACGGCCTGTTTGAGGGCACCGCGAAAAAGCGGGTGGTCGTCTGCGATGATAATGACAAGTTCCGACATTCTGGCCCCCTCCCAAGGGCGTTATGCGGTTCTTTGAAAGGTATGGCGCACTCCCGTTTGCCGGCAGTCTAGACTGCTTCCGGCTCCTCTTCTGAAAGGTTGCTCTAATCGGTTGCGTATTACAAGAAAAAGCTTGGGAACAGCCGTCGCGGCAATAAAAATGCCGTGGAAACTGTGGACAATCGACCCGCTTTGCGGCAAACCGCCCAGACTGAAAAGCCTTGGAAAGCCTTCGGAGAGCCCCATGCACGAAACGCCCGCGATCATTTATAAAATCGTGCCGGAGACGTTGTGGAATGCAGCCAGGGCACAAGGCGTCTTCGAAGGCGCCGCCATCGATCTGACGGATGGGTTCATTCATTTTTCAACGGCAAAGCAGGCGGCCGAGACTGCCGCCCGGCATTTTTCCGGCCAGACCGACCTGCTTCTGATCGCTGTTGATGGTGCAGCACTTGGCGACAAGCTGGTTTATGAACCCTCGAGAGGCGGCGACCTTTTCCCCCATCTCTATGCGTCTCTTCCCTTGACCGCCGTGCTTTGGGAAACGCCGCTTTCACTCGGCCATGATGGCCAGCACCAGTTTCCGGAGATTTTGTGATGAGCGGATTATTTTCCTCAATCGGCCGCAAGGGCCTGTTTCTTGT
This sequence comes from Rhizobium sp. AN68, assembly GCF_030758035.1. Classification (NCBI taxonomy): domain Bacteria; kingdom Pseudomonadati; phylum Pseudomonadota; class Alphaproteobacteria; order Hyphomicrobiales; family Rhizobiaceae; genus Rhizobium; species Rhizobium sp. AN68. The sequence goes on from NZ_JARWMI010000003.1 coordinate 380,412, forward strand.
CGATCCGGAAAAGGCACATGGCCTGTCCGTGGCGGCGCTGAAAAGCGGCTTTCTGCCCACCTGCATGGTGCCGCACGATCCGCGTCTGCAGCAGACCGTTGCAGGCCTCGTTTTCCCCAATCCGCTCGGCATGGCGGCGGGTTACGACAAGAATGCGGAAGTCCCGGGACCGCTTCTGAGGCTCGGTTTCGGCTTTACTGAAATCGGCACCGTCACGCCGCGTGGGCAATCCGGCAATCCCAAACCGCGCATCTTCCGTCTGGTTGAGGATGAAGGCGTCATCAACCGCCTCGGTTTCAACAATGAAGGCCATGCCGCAGCGCTGGAGCGCCTGAAGCAGGCGCAGCTACGCGGTATCGTCGGCGTCAATATCGGTGCCAACAAGGACAGCGAAGACCGCATCGCCGATTATGTGCAGGGCATCGAGGCCTTTTATTCGGTCGCATCCTATTTCACTGTTAACATCTCTTCGCCCAATACGCCGGGTCTGCGTGACTTGCAGGCGCGCGAAAGCCTCGCGGCACTTCTTGGCGCCGTGCTGGAGCGCCGCAGGGCAGAAGCCGAACGCTTCAGCAAACGCATTCCGATCTTCCTGAAGATTGCGCCCGATCTGACCGAGGAAGGGCTGGATGACGTGGCGGAAGAGGCGCTGGCCCATGATCTCGATGGCCTGATCGTCTCCAACACCACGCTCTCGCGTGAAGGCCTGCGGCCCGGTCCGCATAAGGGTGAGGCGGGTGGATTGTCCGGTAAGCCGCTATTCGAGCTGTCGACCACTGTTCTCGCCAAGATGCGCCGGCGCGTCGGCAGCAATCTGCCCATCATCGGCGTCGGTGGCGTCTCTTCGCCGGAAACGGCACTGGAAAAGGTAAGGGCAGGGGCGGATCTGGTTCAGCTCTATTCCTGCATGGTCTATGAAGGCCCCGGCCTGCCGTCGTCCATCGTCAAAGGCCTGTCGAAGCTGGTCTCTCGCGAAGGTGTGCAGTCCATCCGTGACCTACGCGACAGCACGGTCGACCGCTGGGCCGACCGCAAGCTTGGATGACGATGACCTGAACGGTCGAGACGCTGCGTCGGTTAAGATAAGTGCTTATCGTGGTGGTGTGCTCTCCTGCCTCATCCCTGTGACTGGGACAGGAATGAGGGTGGAGGGGGCGCCCCCGTTATCTCACGCGCAGAGCACCATCGCCCAATAGGGCCGGTTGCGGCTTGCGGCATCATAGGCAACCGCGACGCCAAGGCCATTATATGGTCCGAGCATGTTTTCGAGATGATGTTTCGAGCCGATCCAGGCCTTGACGACACGCTCCACGCTGTCCTGCCCGGCCGCCACGTTTTCCGCTGCCGGTAGCGGCACATTGCCGTCCTTCATGCGGATGAGGAAACTGTCGGTCAGGCCGATCAGGTGCGCCATCTTCTGCGCCTTGACCATGCGTCCGGCCTGATAAGCGGCCGCACCACTTGCCGCACTACTGAAGGAGAGTGGCGAAAGCCCTTTCGAGCGGCGCAACTCGTTGACCATTGGAAGCGCTGCCGCGGTCTCATCGCGGGTGCCTGACGGCATGTCCTTGTTTGTAGGCACGGAAACACAGGCGGAAAGAACGGAACCGGCGGAAATCAGCACGAAGCCGCGCCGCGTAAGCGTCTGGAAAGATGTGTCGGTCATGTCAGCGGCGATAGCTCAGGAGGCGCAGGATGATGAAAATGGGTATGACGATCGTCGCGCCAAGGATCAGATAGTCGCCGATTGCGCCAAGCGCGTGGAAACCGCTGCGCCACAGATCGACCACGAAGTCGCGTGCGCCATAGATGATATTCCATGGCGTCAATCCGAAGATCGCCATCAGAAAGCCGACGAGCAATGAAACCACCAGCAGCTTCACCACGGTGCGGGCCACCGTATCACCCAGCATTTTGTTGACCTCACCGGCCATCAGCAAGTCTCCTGTTTTGTCCTGACATATGAAGCACGCTGCTTCGATGCAAGTTTCGGTGCACTATATCGCGTCATATTCGCAATTCCATGAGTGCGCCATGAAATAGGACTTGAGTTTTTTTATGGCTTGATAAATGACAGCCGACATCTTCTCCAGGAAATCTTGAATGGCCCCAAACCAGTTTTCTTCCGGTGACGTCATTGCCGACCGCCGGGCGGACTATGCCCGCATGTTGGCGGAGAGCGGTGATTATCCCGCCGCCGCCGAACTCATGGAGCAGGCGCTTGAACTTGCGCCGCGGTGGACGGCGGGCTGGTTTCGCTTCGGGGAATATCATGAAAAGGCGGGGGAAACGGACAAAGCCGTGGCGGCTTACGAAAAAGTCGCCGAACTGGATACGGAAGGGCTGTTTGCAGCCGAACTGAAACTCGCGGTTCTCGGCGCCGCGGACACACCGGAGCAGCCGCCGAGCCGTTATGTGGAAGGGCTGTTCGACGATTATGCAGACCGTTTCGAAACGTCGCTCGTCGAGAAACTGGATTACAGCGTACCGCAGAAGCTGGCGGAACTGATCGGCAAGGCGACGGGAGGCGGCGTCTTCGACACCATTGTCGATATTGGCTGCGGCACCGGCCTTCTCGGCGTTGAAATCCGCTCCCTGGCGAAGCGGCTGGAAGGTTTCGACATTTCCCAGAACATGCTCGCCAAGGCGGAGGAAAAGGGACTTTACGACCATCTCGGCCAGGCCGATCTATCGCTGGAAGCTGACGCCTCGGGACTGTTCGCGCCGGCAATGCCGCACCACCGCGCGGACCTCGTCGCCGCCGCCGACGTGATGATGTATCTCGGCAGTCTTGAAACCGTCATGCCCCTCGTTTCGGCCCTGCTTGCGCCCTCCGGCTTCTTCGCCTTTTCGGTGGAGGACGCAGGGGATGAAGATGGTTTCGTGCTGCGGGAATCGCTGCGTTACGCACATTCGAAAAGCTATGTGAGCGGCCTTCTTGAGCGGGCGGGCTATTCTCTTATCGAAATCCGCAAAACCACCATTCGCAAGGATGCCGGAAAACCCCTTTCCGGCATTCTTTTTCTTGCCCGCGCCAAAGCCTGAACATTTCGTTTCTTGCCTTTTTCACGATAGGTCAGTCGTCCTTACGTATCCATCTTGATCGCGTGTTTGTTGCAGTGCAAAATGCGCGGAAACCTGAGGGAAAAAGCGTGAGCAGAACGAGAAGCGTTTACAGCATGTGGAGTTCGGATCCGGCCAAACATGCGCCGGTGGAAGACGTGCAGGGCATCGTCACCGGAGCTATCGTATCGGCGCTCGGTTTTTATCTGCTGAACAAGGTCGGCCTTTTGACCGGTGGCACCGCCGGCGTCGCCTTCCTCATTCACTATGCCTTCGGCATCAGCTTCGGCCTCCTGTTCTTCCTCGTCAATCTGCCCTTCTATTACCTCTCGTTCCGCCGCCTCGGTCTTGCCTTTTCCATCAAGACCTTCATTGCCATCGGTCTTGTTTCGGTGCTGACGGAAGTGGAAGCGCGCTGGATGGTCATTGACAGCATCAACCCGCTCTGGGCGGCGCTGCTCGGTGGCCTGCTCCTCGGTTACGGGTTGCTGGCGCTTTATCGCCATCGCGCCAGCCTCGGCGGTATCGGCATTCTGGCCATCTATATTCAGGACCGCTTCGGCATCCGCGCCGGCCTGATCCAGCTTGCCTTCGATGCATTCGTGATGCTCTGCGCCTTCCTCGTCATCGATCCGGCCACCGTCGTCTATTCGATTGTCGGCGCCTTCGTGCTGAACATGTTTCTCGCCATCAACCACCGCTCGGACAGATACATCGTTGTGCGCTGAAGAAAGTACGCTTGAAATCTCTCGCGCTTGGGCGCAATAGCTCGATCAAGGCCGGAAAATCAGGGGAACAGGCATGGGCGATACGACTACGCGAAAGCGCGTGAATATCTGGGCTTCCGCGCCCGATCGCCATTCGCTGCTGGAAGATGCCCAGGGCGTTCTGGCGGGCAGCATGCTGGTCTCGCTCGGCGTGACACTGCTTTCCGCTGCGGGCCTCCTCACCGGGGGTGTGGTGGGTATTGCCTTTCTGGTGCACTATTCGATCGGCTTTAGCTTCGGCGCGGTGTTCTTCCTCGTCAATTTGCCGTTTTATTATCTCGCCTTCCGCCGTCTCGGCCTTGCTTTCACGGTCAAGACCTTTTGCGCCATTGCCATGACGGCGCTGCTTTCGGAATATATGCCGGGCTTCTTCGCTTTCGAAAGCATCAATCCCGTCGCGGCCGCCCTTTTCGGCGGGTTGACGGTTGCGGCAGGCATGCTGGCACTGTTCCGCCATCGCACCAGCCTCGGCGGCTTCGGCATATTGGCGCTTTATCTCCAGGACCGTTTTGGCTGGCGCGCCGGTCTCGTCCAGCTCGCCTTCGATGGCATGGTGCTGGCCTGCTCATTCTTCGTGGCGACACCCTTCGTCATCCTCTGCTCCATCCTCGGCGCGCTGGTCATGAATCTCGCGCTCGCCATCAATCATAGAAACGACCGCTACATCGCCATGTAACGGTCGTCCGGTGCAGGTAAAGCGGATCAGGCTGCTTTTGCTGCCGTTTCGACCGGGTGCTGCGAACGGAAGCCGACGGCGATGCGGTTCCAGGTGTTGATGGCACCGATGGCAACGGTGATCTTCACGATGTCCTCATCGGAGAAATGCGCCTTCAGGGCCTCGAAGGCGTCATCCGGAGCGCCGGTTTCGGCAATCTTCGTTACCGCATCCACCCAGCCGAGCAACGCCCGTTCCTGTTCGGTATATACCGGGGATTCCCGCCAAACGCTCATCAGGTTGATCCACTGTTCGGAAAGACCGTCGTGACGGCTTTCCTTCACATGCATGTCCACACAGAACGCGCAGCCATTGATGATTGATGCGCGCAGCTTGATGAGATGAACGAAGCGGCGCTCGAGGCCGCTGCTTTGGACGTAGGTTTCGAGCGCCATCACGGCTTTGAAGGCTTCAGGGGATGCTTTGGCATAGTTCAAACGGGTTTTCATGTGTCTCTCTCCATTCGTGGTTCAGTTTGAGGGGCACGTGTCATCGTTCCGGGAAGCTGCGAAGCTCTCCGGTATTTCAGATGGTTGGGTCTTTTTAGGTTCTAGCGCGTCCTGCGCTCGTTCAGCTCCAGAAAGGCGCAGCCGCGTGCCGCAATGCCGCCGTCGTCAGTGGCGGCAAGGTCGCCCAGAATGTCGGCAATGCTGGTTTTAGCGAGTTCCGCCCGATAGGCTTTCTCCGCCTTCAGCATCGCGGCGTTGATGCCGCAGGGCTTGGTGAAATAACGTCCCGGCAAGGGGTTCGGCCCGCGCTGGCGAATTTCCGCGCAGCGAAAGGCAGGCTGTGGTCCCTCCACGGCCAGAACAATATCAAGCAGGGTAATCTTGTCGGTTGTCCGGGCCAGACGATAACCGCCCTTCGGCCCCGGTACAGTGGAAACTATTCCGGCACCGGAAAGCAATTGCAGGTGCTTCAAGAGATAACTCGTGGAAACGCCATGGAATTCTGCCAGCGCCGCCGCCGAAAGCACGCCGCCTTCGGAAAGTCCCGCTAACATGCCTACGCTGTGAATGGCCTGTTCAACGCCGTCGCCGAGTTTCATCCGATTTGCTCACGTTTGGTTTGCTTTAGTATCATGGATATTATTTATCCATGATTATGCATTCCTGTCAAGCGGCTCTGTTCCGCTCTTCTTTTTTCAAGGTTTCTCACTACCTTGAAGGCGTGAAACACGCTGAGTCTCCCAATTCCGGCACGCATGTCGGCATCTTGCCCCCTTCATTCCAGAAATGGTTTGCCGAAAAAGGGTGGTCCCCGCGCGCGCATCAATTGGAGCTGATGGCTCGGGCGCGTGGCGGCGAAAACATGCTGCTGATTGCACCGACGGGTGCCGGCAAAACGCTGGGCGGCTTCATGGCGTCGCTCACCGATCTTGCTGAATGCGGCAAGGTGCCGCCGGGCTCCGCCTTTGTCGGCGTGCACACGCTTTACATCTCGCCGCTCAAGGCACTTGCGGTGGATATCGAACGCAATCTCACCAAGCCTGTCACGGAAATGGGCCTGCCGATCTTAATCGAAACCCGCACCGGCGATACGCCGCAGGCAAAACGCCAGCGCCAGAAGGTCAAACCGCCCGATATTCTCCTGACGACGCCGGAACAGGTGTCGCTGCTGCTTGCCAACAAGGAAGCCGAGCGCTTTTTCCGCGACCTGAAATATGTGGTGCTGGATGAGCTGCACTCGCTCGTCACCTCCAAGCGTGGCCATCTGCTGTCGCTCGCGCTCGCGCGGGTGCGCAGGCACGCGCCGCATGTCCGCTTCATTGGCCTTTCCGCCACGGTGGCGGAGCCGATGGATTTGCGCCGTTACCTGGCACCGCAGGGGCAGGGAGAACCGCCCGCAGGTCTTATAACAGTGGAAGGCGGAGCCAAGCCAAACATCGCCATTCTGCAGACGGAGGAGCGTATTCCATGGTCCGGCCATTCCGCGCGCTACGCCATGAAGGATTTGTATCCTGCTCTGAAGGCGCACCAGACGACGCTCATCTTCGTTAACACCCGTTCGCAGGCGGAACGGATTTTTCAGGAACTCTGGACTGTAAACGACGATAATCTTCCGATCGCCTTGCATCACGGTTCGCTGGATGCCGGACAGCGCCGCCGGGTGGAGGCCGCGATGGCTGAAAGCAAATTGCGCGCCGTCGTCGCCACCTCCACGCTCGATCTCGGGATAGACTGGGGCGATGTCGATCTCGTCGTGCATGTCGGCGCGCCAAAGGGGGCGAGCCGCCTTGCCCAGCGCATCGGCCGCGCCAATCACCGCATGGATGAGCCATCAAAGGCAATCCTCGTTCCCGCCAACCGTTTCGAGGTGATGGAGTGCCGGGCCGCACTCGATGCGAACTATATCGGCGCGCAGGATACGCCCCCCATTGCCGAAGGCGCACTGGATGTTCTTGCCCAGCATGTGCTCGGTATGGCCTGCGCCGAACCTTTCGATGCGGATGATCTCTATCGTGAAGTGACCAGCGCTTCACCCTATGCCAATCTACCGCGTTCTACCTTCGACCGCGTCGTGGATTTTACCGCTACCGGTGGATACGCACTGCGCACCTATGAACGTTACGCCCGCATCCGCCAGATGAAGGACAGCCGCTGGCGTGTCTCCAATCCGGCGGTCGCGCAGCAATATCGCCTCAACCTCGGCACCATCGTCGAGGCTGCGGAACTCAATGTCCGCATGGTCAAGCGCAATGCCAAGGGCTCGGTCGGACGCGGCGGCATGTCGCTCGGCAAGGTCGAGGAATATTTCCTCGAGCAGCTGGTGCAGGGCGATACCTTCCTGTTTGCCGGCAAGGTTCTGCGCTTCGAAGGCATCCGGGAGAATGAATGCCTGGTGTCGCAGGCCTTTTCGATGGACCCGAAGATACCCTCCTATGCCGGCGGCAAGTTTCCGCTTTCCACCTACCTTGCGGACCAGGTGCGCTCCATGCTGTCCGATCCCGCCCGCTGGCAGTCGCTGCCGGATCAGGTGCGCGACTGGCTGGCAATCCAGAAGGAAAAATCGATCATTCCCAAGCGCGACGAGCTGCTGGTCGAGACATTTCCCTTCCGCAAACGCTTCTTCATGGTCATGTATCCTTTTGAAGGGCGGCTGGCTCACCAGACCCTCGGCATGCTTCTGACACGGCGGCTGGAACGGGCAGGCGCAAAGCCCATGGGCTTCGTTGCCACCGATTATTCGCTCGCCATCTGGGCCATGGAGGATATTGGCAGGCGGCTGAAATCCCGCCGCCTGTCGTTGGCGGAACTTCTCGACGAGGACATGCTGGGCGACGATCTGGAGGCGTGGCTGGACGAATCCTTCATGCTGAAGCGGACCTTCCGCAACTGTGCCGTCATTTCCGGCCTCATCGAACGCCGCCATCCCGGCAAGGAAAAGACGGGCCGTCAGGTCACGGTCTCCGCCGATCTTATTTATGACGTTCTTCGCAGCCATGAGCCGGATCATATTCTGCTGGAGGCAACCAGACGTGATGCGGCGGCGGGACTTTTGGACATTGGCCGTCTTGGCGATATGCTGAAGCGAATCAAGGGTCACACCACCCATCGTGCACTGGAGCACGTCTCGCCGCTTGCCGTTCCCGTCATGCTGGAAATCGGCCGCGAGACGGTGGCGGGCGAGGCGATGGATCAGGTGCTGGCCGAGGCCGCAGACGAGCTTATCGCCGAAGCCATGTCCTGAAGCATCAAACTGGAATGAAGGAACGACCACAAAAGTGCTAAGCCGACTGACATTGAGCGACAGGTTTTCCAATGGCTTCGAATGCCTTGGCAGCGAAACTGCCATCAACGGCGTCGCCGCCTGGTGTGACCCGTTGGGTGGGCTTTACCTGCCCGATCAGTCGCTGCTGGTTGTCTCGGACCTGCATCTGGAAAAAGGTGCGGCCTTTGCCCGGCGCGGGCGCATGCTGCCGCCTTACGACACGATCGCTACCCTCAAAATCCTGTCTTCCCTTGTCAGCCGTTACGATCCGAAGATCGTCGTCAGCCTCGGCGACAATTTCCACGATCGGGTCGGGTCCGAGCATCTGCCGCTTATGCTGCGCGAACTGATCCGCGAGATGGCCCGTGGCCGTGACTGGATATGGATCAACGGCAACCACGATCCGGATGGCACGGTCGATCTGCCGGGTTCTTCGGTAGATGAGATGTTTTATGGCAATCTCGTTTTCCGCCACGAGCCTAAGGTAGGAGATGCTGCGGGTGAAATCGCAGGCCATCTGCATCCCTCCGCCACTGTTCGCCGTCGCGAAAAAACGGTGCGGCGTCCCTGTTTCGCCACCGATGGTTCCCGCCTGTTGATGCCGGCCTTCGGGGTGATGAGCGGCGGACTGGATTTGCGGCACAAGGCCATGCGCGGTCTCTTTGACCACGCTGCACTCGTCGCGCATCTGATGGGGCGGGACCGCATCTATTCGGTACGGTTTTCAAATCTGCTCGGCTGAGCGCATCGCTCCGCCCGTCTATTGGCGGTATACCAGCACCGGTATCTTCGAGTTTTTCAGCACCTTGGCCGTAACGCTGCCGACAAGCATCTCGACGAAGCTTCTGCGCCGGTGCGAAGCCATGGCGATGAGGTCGCAGCCGGTCCTGTTGGCGATTTCGACAATCGCCTCATCCGGCCGTCCCGCCCGCGCCAGCAGGGCTTCGCAATCCAGCCCCATCGATGCGGCGTGCGCCTGCGTATCTCTCAGAAAATGCTCCGCCTCCTCGCAACGGTGGAATTCCTCTTCGGCAATGGCGGCAATGTCCTCGACATCGCTGGCAATCACGTGAAAGGGTTCGGACACCGTTACGACGGTCACCTTTGCGCCTGCCTCTCTGGCGAGAGCGAACCCTTGGTCGATTGCGATCTGCGCCAGCGGCGAGCCATCGGTGGGAATGAGAATGTGCTTGAACATGACATTTCTCCTTTTTCATCCCGGTCACAACCGCACTTGCCGCCATAAGCTGCGTACGTGGTTGTAACGTCTTGAATTTTACCGCAAACCATTGAAGGAAGCGAACGCTATCTTTTACGCCGAGGGCGAAAGACGCGCTCTTTTACGGGAATGAAAAACACTCAGTCCTTGCGGAAAATAATACTGGCACTCCAGCCCGTGACGACGGCGAGGAGAACGCACAGCGCGCCATAGGCAAGCGGTGTCTGATGCGCGGCATCGGTGATTGCCTGTTCCATGCCGGTCTTGACGACGCGCAGTTTCAGCTCGCGCTGGGCGATGAAATTGCCGCTCTTGAAGAGATAGGCACGGGCCGTATGCACGCCGTTCGGGACGTTGGCGGGCAGGCGCAGGGTTGCCCAGAACAGGCCGGTGCGTTCAAGCCGCACGCCGGTCGTGTCGTTGCGATAGATGCCGCTTGAAAGCCGCAGGCGCCGATAGGCCTCCTGAAAATCGAAGACATTGTCGGGCACGCCGGAAAACACCGCACTTTTGAGCGACAGATGTTCGACACCCAGCCCCATTGCCCGCAAGGTTCCAGGCGAAGCGACGGCGCTGATATCGCGCGTGCTGGCCATGGAATAGGATTCCGGCAGCGGCGTGAAGGTGATGGCGCTGGTATTGATCCAGATACCGGCCACGCGCTCCTTCTTGCGCACCGTCATGTAGTCGCTAGGGCCTTCGAGGGTGACGACGATATCATATTGGCCGATAGCGAGCAGCAACTGGTCGGTATTGTTGAGAGCGCCGAAAAGCGTGAAATCCGCCCCGCGAAAATCGGAGGTGATCGGAATCTCCGTCGTCGATGCGCCGATTTCGATATTTTCCTGCAAGGACCGCTGCTGTGTGCCGGGAGGCAGGGCAAGCGGCGGTGTCTGCGCCGAAGCGTTAAAGGCAAGACAGGAACCGATAAGCAGAAAGGCGCAAAGCAGCAGGCGGTGGGTCAATAACCTAACCCTCCGACGGCGACCGAAAACAGGTCTTCGGGGCGAACAACCAGTGCCACGGCAAGGCGAAGGGCGACTGCAAGCACCAGAAGCGCCAAAAGCGCGCGCAGCTGTTCGCCGCGCAGTTTCTGCCCGACGCGCACGCCATATTGCGCGCCGATGACGCCCGCGACCATCAGGATGAAGGCCAGCACCACATCGACGGAATAGTTCGTCGCGGCCTGAACGATGGTCGTATAGGCGGTGACGAAAATGATCTGGAACAGCGAAGTCCCGACAACGACGTTGGTCGGAATACGCAGAAGATAGATCATGGCCGGCACCATGATGAAGCCGCCGCCGACACCCATGATCGAGGTCAGGATGCCGATACCGAAACCCAGCGTGACGACGGGAATGATGCTGAGATAGATCTTCGACTTCTTGAACCGCATTTTCAGCGGCAGGCGGTGAACCCAGTTGTGATGGCCGGGGCGGCGCAGTGTCACCGTCTCATTACGGGCAGCACGGCGCAGGGCGGAAATGCTCTCCTTCAGCATCAAGGTGCCGACAGTGCCGAGCAGGATGACATAAAGCAGCGAAACGATGAGATCGAGCTGGCCGATGCTGCGCAGGAAGGAAAATATCCACACGCCCACCGTCGCGCCTACAAGACCGCCGACCAGCAGGACGCTCCCAAGCTTCACATCCAGCGTTCCGCGCCGGAAGTGCGTGATCGAGCCGGAGACGGAAGAGGCCACCACCTGGTTTGCGCCCGTCGCCACAGCCACTACGGGCGGAATATTGTAAAAAATCAACAATGGGGTGATGAGAAAACCGCCCCCCACACCGAACATGCCGGAAAGAAAACCGACGGCCGCGCCCATGCCGAGAATGATGAAAATGTTCACCGACAGTTCTGCAATCGGCAGATAGACAGTCACGGCTCGGACCTCGGGCAAATGGTTCCGGGCGGCAGGGCTTGTCCGGGTGTGGGGCCGCGCCGCGATTTACATTTTCTGTCTGAAAAGACCGGGCATGCCCAGCCTTCATCCGTCATGCCCGCGAGGGTCCGACGTGTCAACATTCAACGGTAAATACGTTGATAATTTGGAAAGATAGCGATCAGGCGTGGGAGCAGCGCCACATTCCGGCGCCAAACTGTAGGGAAGCGGCCGGGAAGGCCGCCTCATCCGTTGCGAAACGGTTATTTGTTGCGGGCGAGCAGCGCTGTCACCAGCTCGTTGGTGATGCGCCCGTCGGGTGTCTGGCCAACGGATTTCTGGAAATCCTTGATGGCGGTAACCGTGTTCTTGCCAAGCTTGCCGTCGGGCTGGCCGGCATCGAAACCGTTCTTGTTCAGGATTGCCTGAATGTTGCGGATAGCCTTTTCCATGTCCACGGAGGCAGTCTTCACGCCGTCCTTGCCAGCCCATTCCTCGGGCGGGTTGACACTGTTGGCGTCTTCCGAAAGCGGCTTGACCTTCCACGCGTCGGCTTTCGCACGTGCACTCTGAAGCTGCTGCGGGTTCATCGCTCCCGCAACCTCGTCACGCTTCTGGGCAGCGTCCGTGTCGCCATCCTTGGCCGCAATGGAGAACCACTTGTAGGATTCCTCGATATCCTGCTTCACGCCGCTTCCGCGCGCGTAGAGAATGGCAAGGTTGAACTGGCTGTCGCGGACACCGAGTTCGGAAGCCTTGATGAACCATTGCGCGGCGGTGGTGAAATCCGGCTGGCCGGCCGCATCGGAGGCGAGCAGGACGGCGAGATTGTGCATGGCGCCTGCATTGCCCTGTTCGGCTGCCAGCGTGTAATAGCGCTTCGCCTCGGAAAGGTTGCGCTCGACGCCATTCGCCTTCTCGTAAAGGTTGGCGAGACGATATTGTGCGGGAGCAAGGCCGCGATCCGCAGCCAGCTTGTACCATTTGGCGGCCTCCGCGCGATCGGCGGCAAGGCCGCGACCCTCGGTGTAGCGTGCTGCGATCTCGTACAGCGCCTGCGTGTCGCCCTTCGCTGCGGCTTCCGCCAGCGATGCTGGCTCGATACCGGCGGGAACTACAATCGCGCCCTGGGCGGCGGCAGTTGTGGTAGCGGCCTGCACCGGTGCCTGCGGCTCACTCTGTGCGACAGTGCCTGATGTCGCCGCATCCACAGCGGGCGCATCGGCAACAGGCGGTTCATTGGCAAGCGGCGCGCCGCCAATGGTACGCGGATCGATGGTGTTTTCCGATGGTGCTGCGTTTTCGATGCTGTCGGCGGATGCTGCCTCTTGCGGATCGATAGCCAGTTCGGACGGAATGGTCACGGCCTTGTCGCCGGTCTCGGGAAGTGCGGAGACCGGGGCATCGCCCATCTTCTCTTCGATGACCGGTGCCGGGGCTTCCGCGCCGCCCATCATCGTCTTGACGAGCGGCATGGCCATCATCGCAAGAAGAATGGCGCCGATGCCGAGCAGCAGCGGGCGACGATAACGTGAAAGCGCCGAAGCGTCTGGCTTGCGATTTTTCTTGCCGGTCTCAAGCTTCTCCGGTGAGGTTTCCATGGCGGCAGCCTGCGCTGCGCGACGGGCGGCGGCGATGAAATCCGTGCGGCCTTCTGCGTCCGCCGCCTTGCCGCTGGAAGCGACCTGGCTGGCGCGCACCCGTTCCAGTATTTTCTTGATATCAGGTGCGCCAGAGCCGGGCTCCAGAAGTTCGTTCTCCTGGCCCGCGGGCAGCACGTCGATCGGATCGAGCGAAGGGGCGGGTTCCACCTGCGTGCGGGTGGTGGTTGCCGATACGGGTTCTTCTGCCGATTTGGCGGTCTTCGCCGTGCCGGTTTTGAAACGCTTGGTCAGGCCGGCAAGCAGGCTCTTTTTCTCTGCTTTTGCGGGTTTTGCAGCGGCGGGCGGCACGATTGCCATCGCATCCGCGCCGTTTTCGCCGGCATCGCGCGTGTCTTCGAGAATAAGCTGTTCTTCGGCGATGTAGCCCTCTTGCGGGAAGATGGCGGCCGGCATGGCCACGTCTTCGCGGGCGGGCGTAATCATATGCTGCGCGACGTTGCGTGGCGCTGCCTCTTCGCGATAGGCGGGAGCGGGAGCGCGATTATCAAGGCTGTCCAGTCGACCGGCAATCTGCACCAGCGTTTCGTGCAGCGCCTCGAAGGTGCGGTGCGTGCGTTCTTCCGTGTTGCGGCTCAGCGCCTCGAGGCTGCGAAGATCGGTGGCAAGATCGGTCAGCATCGTCATATCGGCGAGGTTTGCGCCGGAGGAGACATTGTTGCGCGTAAAGGCGTCCAGAACGGCCTCGGCCGCCTGTCGAGCCGCTTCGATGATATATTCATCGTTGGACGCCATGTAGTCCTCGATCGCCGACATGCGGGCATCGAGTTCCGGCGACATGCCCGCCGGCTGGTGATGACCCGGCTGGCTGATTAGCGAGGAGAGATGGGCGATCTGATTTTCGAGGCTGAGCAAAGCGCCGCTGTCGGCGGGTGCGGCATGGGCGGTCTCGTCCAGACGGGCCGCGATATCGCCAAGCCGTTCTTCCAGGCGCGAAAAAGTGCCTTCGTTGAAACCAGCAACGGGCTGCGGCTGGCTGTAGCGATAGTCAAGGTCTTCGATGCGCCGGGAAAGCGTGTCGAGCCGTTCCGCCAGGCCGTCATTGACGGTGCCGTGATCCAGCGCGTCGATCTTGCGGGAAATGTCGCTGAGGAACGATGTCAGTTCCGCCTGCTGTGAGGGGCGCTGCGAACGCTCCAGAAGCAGGGAAAGCTGGTCCAGTCGCTCGTGCAGCTGTGCCGCGTCGCGCGCCGTGCTCAATTCGTCGATCTTGGCGGCCAGCGTTTCAAGACGGGCGGTGAGATCCACAGCAGGATCGGGCTTTGCGGCGGCAATACGATTGATATCGCCGAGCTGTTCGGCAAGGCCGTTCAGGCGGGTTTCCAGCCGCTGTGCCAGTGCGTTGTCGGTGGCCTGTGCATTGTTGGAGCGGGCGCCAGTAGCGGCAATGGCGCGGCTGATTTCATCCAGTCGCTGGTCCAGACCGGAAAACTGTTCGGTAAAGGCAGCCTCGTTCGGCTGCATATGCTTGCCGAGCTGCTCCACCGCGCTTGCGATGGTGATCAGCTTTTCCTCAAGCACGCGCACGGCGGGATTGTTGCTCATGCCGCCGAGCTGGGTCTTGATGTCGTCGAGACGATAGGCGAGCGAGACGATTTCATCCTGCAGCGAGGCCGTGTCGAAGCCGCGCAACGTGTCTTCCACGGTGTTCCAGCGGCTTTCTATCCGATGTACGCTGTCTTCACGCGCAAGCTGATCGATGGTGAGGCGCAGGTCATCGAATTCATTGCGCAGCCCGTAGGCATCGGGAGAGGCCAGATTGCCGAGCTGGTCGATGCTGCCGGCAAGCCTTGCAATATCGTCGCGCAGGTCGCCGATGAACTGCTGGTCTTCCGCGATCGCGCGAATATTGCGGATTTCGGCTCGCAGCCCTTGCGCTTCGCGCGCCACGCCCTCCGAGATATCGTGCTTCAGCTCATGCCGCAGGTTGACGAGCGCCTGCGCGATCTCCTGCAAGGCCGCGTCGTTTCGCTGCTGCTCCTGATAGGGCGGGATGGAGCGCGCGCGCGGTGCGGGGTTGGCCGCCGCGTTCTGCACGTCGTTCGGCCGGTATTCAGGCGCAAGCGGTCTGGTAATGGTTCGTTCCGGGCGCGCTACGGGCTCCTGCGGGCGCTGGAAGCTTGCCTCAAGCAGGCGCTGGCGCTGGCGGATTTCGTTGACCGGGTCGAGTTGCGGCGGGGTGACGGTGGCGCGTGGCTCGCGCGGCGCGGCATGGGCCTCGTTTTTCGGCTCGGCTGTCGTGGCGCGGGGGTCGCGCGGAAATTTCTGGCTCATCAGCCCTTCGATGCGGGCTTCAAGGCCTTCAATGGTGCGATTGAGAGCATCAAGAGACGACCTGTCGCTCGGGCTTTGGTTTTTCGATCGCAATCCGTTCATCTTCTCGCTCGCTTCGCTTCCGTCCGGCGTGCCCGGTGTTTGTTGCAACGGCTACCCGCCTGATAATGCCGTCGCACAACATGCAGCAATTCTAGAGCCGGTATTTGCCCCCATGGAGGAAAATGCTTCGATTGACGAAGCAGTTACCTCGTGTCGGAGAATTCACGAAACGTGGTAAAGAAGTGGTTAACTATGGTTGGAATTTTTTAACTTTTGCGGCGCGTAACGCTTTCGCGTGGGGCTGGCCAAGCATTGCGCGGAAAAAGGGCCATGACATTCGACCGGAATTTATTTGACGTTTACGCGCACGTCAAATATTGTCATCCCATATCGGCCGGATCGGCTCCGGCTTTCACGATGCGGAGGAACATCGGTAATGCCTGTTTACAAGGCCCCAGTTAAAGACACGCTTTTTATTCTGAACGACGTTCTTGGCCTCGAGCGGTATAACAACCTGCCCGGCTTCGAGGATGCAACCCCTGACATGATCGAGGCTATTACCGGCGAGGCGGCGAAACTTGCCGAGGAGCGGCTTTTCCCGCTGAACCTGTCTGGCGATCAACAGGGCTGCAAGCGTGCAGATGATGGTTCGGTTTCCGTTCCTGATGGTTTCAAGGAGGCTTACGACGCCTATTGTGAAGGCGGCTGGATCGGCCTCGCCGTACCGCCGGAATTCGGCGGACAGGGCCTGCCCTATACGCTGCATGCGGCGATTGGCGAGTATATGTCGTCCGCCAACCTGTCGCTGATGATGTATCCCGGCCTGACGCAGGGCGCCATCGCTGCCGTCCTCGTCCATGGCACGCAGGAGCAGAAAGAAACCTATCTGCCGAAGATGGTCGAGGGAACATGGTCCGGCACCATGAACCTGACGGAACCCCATTGCGGCACCGATCTCGGCCTGCTGCGCACAAAAGCAGTTCCGCAGGGCGACGGCAGCTACAAGATTTCCGGCCAGAAGATCTTCATTTCGGCCGGCGAACATTCCATGACTGACAATATCGTCCATCTGGTGATTGCCCGCATCGAGGGCGCGCCGGAAGGCACCAAGGGTATTTCGCTGTTCATCGTGCCGAAATTCCTCGTGAAGGAGGACGGTTCGCTCGGCGAGCGCAACGGCGTCACCTGCGGCGCGATCGAACACAAGATGGGCATCCACGGCAACGCCACCTGCGTCATGAACTATGACGATGCGACGGGGTATCTCTTGGGTGCGGAGAACAAGGGTCTCTCTGCCATGTTCGTGATGATGAACGAAGCCCGCCTCGGCGTCGGCCTTCAGGGCCTGTCCGTGGGTGAGATCGCCTATCAGAATGCGGTCGAATATGCCCGCGAGCGCATTCAGGGCCGTTCACTTTCCGGTGCGAAATTCCCCGATAAAAAGGCCGATCCGATCATCGTGCACCCGGATATCCGCCGTACGCTGATGACTATCAAGGCCCATAACGAGGCTGGTCGCGCCTTCCTTCTGTGGACCGCGCTGCAATCCGATATCGCCCATCGGTCGACCGATGAGAAAGAGCGTCAGACGGCAGATGACCTGCTCGGTCTCGTCACGCCGATCCTCAAAGGCGTGCTGACCGACAAGGGCTTCGACCATGCCGTGATGGCGCAGCAGGTCTTCGGCGGTCACGGCTATATCGAGGAACATGGCATGAGCCAATATGTCCGCGATGCCCGCATCACCATGATCTATGAGGGTGCGAACGGCATTCAGGCGCTCGATCTGGTCGGCCGCAAGCTCGGCATGAATGGCGGCCGTGCCGTCATGGCGCTGTTCAAGGAAATCGGCGATTTCTGCGAGGAAAACCGCGCCGACGAAAAGCTCAGCCTTTACACAAAGGGCCTGAAGAAGGGCTTGAACGATCTACAGGCCGCAACCATGTGGTTCATGCAGAACGCCATGGCCAAGCCAGACAATGCCGGTGCCGGTTCGACCGACTACATGCACCTCTTCGGTATCGTGGTGCTGGGTTACATGCAGGCCCGCATGGCGAAGGCGGCGAGCGAAGCCCTTGCGGCAGGTAGCACTTCGGACGAGGATTTCCTCAAGACCAAGCTTGTCACGGCGAAGTTTTATATGGAGCGCATCATGCCGGAAACGGCGCTACGCAAGGCCCGCATCGAAACCGGCGCGGACACCATGATGGAACTGGCTGCGGAAGCATTCTGACAGGGCGTGTCACGCGCCGAGGGAGAGAGTTAATGACCGACGTTTACATTTATGACCATGTCCGCACCCCGCGCGGACGCGGCAAGAAGGATGGCAGCCTGCATGAGGTGCCCTCCGTTCGCCTTGCCGCCAAGACGCTGGAAGCCATCCGCGACCGCAACGGGCTCGATACGTCTGCTGTCGATGACATCATCATGGGCTGTGTCGATCCCGTCATGGATGCCGGTGCAGTTATCCCGAAAGCCGCCGCCTTCGAGGCCGGTTATTCCAACAAGGCACCGGGAATGCAGATCTCGCGCTTCTGCGCTTCAGGTCTCGATGCCATCAACTTCGCGGCCGGCAAGGTCAAGGCAGGCTCCGACGATATCGTCATTGCCGGCGGCGTGGAAAGCATGTCGCGCGTTGGCATGGGCATGTCTGGTGGCGCCTGGTACATGGACCCTTCGGTCAACTTCCCCGCCTTCTTCATGCCGCAGGGCGTGTCGGCAGATCTCATCGCCACGAAATACGGTTTCTCCAGGGACGATGTCGACGCCTATGCTGTCGAAAGCCAGAAGCGCGCTGCACATGCCTGGGAAAAGGGTTATTTCAGCAAGTCCGTTATCCCCGTGAAGGACCGCAACGGCCTGACGATCCTCGACCGCGACGAACATATGCGCCCCGGTACGGACATGCAGGCGCTTGCCTCACTCAACCCCTCTTTCCAAATGCCGGGTGAAATGGGCGGCTTCGAAGCCGTTGGCATCATGGCGCACCCGGAAGTGGAGCGTATTAACTACGTGCACCATGCGGGCAATTCGTCCGGTATCGTCGATGGCGCGGCCGCCGTTCTGGTTGGTTCCAAGGCGGGCGGCGAGGCTATGGGCATGAAACCGCGTGCCCGCATCAGGGCTTTCGCCAATATCGGTTCCGATCCGGCGCTAATGCTGACCGGCCCGGTGGATGTGACCGAGAAGCTTCTGAAAAAGACCGGGATGTCGCTTGCCGATATCGATCTTTTCGAACTCAACGAGGCCTTCGCCGCCGTCGTGCTGCGTTACATGCAGGCCTTCGACATCAGCCACGACAGGATGAACGTCAATGGCGGCGCAATCGCCATGGGCCATCCGCTGGGTGCGACAGGAGCGATGATCCTCGGCACGGTGCTTGACGAGTTGGAGCGGCGCGATCTGAACACCGCGCTCGTCACGCTCTGCATCGGCGCGGGCATGGGCACAGCGACCGTTATCGAGCGGGTTTGAGAGGCTGGTCATGAGGCGCGAGGTTTACGAGCGACCCAAGAACGAGATCGAACAGCAACTGGCTAGGCACAATCTGGAAAAGGACATGGCGCAGGATCATAGGGCGTTCGTCAGCCCCGTTTCTTCTGCACATGTCCGCCGCCTCCGAGCCGAACGTTGGGGTTTGATTGTGTTTCTCGTTCTCGTGGTCGGTTCTCTCGGCCTCGCCATCGGCCTGTCATAACCTCAGGGAAATTCAGGGAAGAGGAATCCCAAAATGAGCACTTATACCAATTTCACCATCGAGACGGACGCAGACGGCATTGCCCTTGTCACCTGGGACATGCCGGAAAAGTCCATGAACGTCTTCACGTCGGAAGTGATGGATGAGCTGAACGCCATCGTTGACGCGACTGTCGCCGATAGCGCAGTCAAGGGTGTTGTCTTCACCTCCGGCAAGAGCACGTTTTCAGGCGGTGCCGATCTTTCGATGATCAAGTCGATGTTCTCCTTCTACAATGACGAGAAGGCGAAGGACCCGGATCAGGCAGCCGCCAAGCTGTTCGAACTGGTCGGCCGCATGACCGGCTTGTTCCGCAAGCTGGAGACCAACGGTAAGCCCTGGGTCTCAGCCATCAACGGCACCTGCATGGGCGGCGCTTTCGAGCTGTCGCTTGCCTGCCACGGTCGCGTCGCGTCGAATGCCAAGAGCCTCAAGATAGCCCTTCCTGAAGTCAAGGTCGGCATTTTCCCTGGTGCCGGCGGCACCCAGCGCGTGCCGCGCCTGACCGATGCGCAATCTGCCTTGCAGATGATGACCACCGGTCAGTCGCTGACCGGTGCGCGCGCCAAGGCCATGGGGCTGGTTCATCAGGTGGTGGAGCCGGATCAGCTCATTTCCGCTGCCAAGCAAATGATCAAGGACGGCCTGAAGCCGGTTGCCCCTTGGGATGAAAAAGGCTTCAAGGCCCCCGGCGGCGGCATCTGGACGCCGGCCGCTGCCCAGCTCTGGCCGGCCGCTCCGGCGATCCTGCGCCGTGAAAGCGCCGGCAACTATCCGGCCGCACTTGCTATCCTGAAATGCGTCTATGAGGGTCTGCAATTGCCGTTCGATACGGCGTTGAAGGTGGAGCAGCGTTATTTCACCGAAATCCTTCGTTCGAAGGAAGCCTTCGGCATGATCCGCTCGCTGTTCGTTTCCATGCAGGAACTGGGCAAGGGCGCGCGCCGCCCGGCCGGTCAGCCGAAGACGGAGTTCAGAAAGGTCGGCGTCGTCGGCGCGGGCTTCATGGGCGCCGCCGTTGCTTATGTCACTGCCGCAGCCGGTATCCCCGTCACGCTGGTGGACCGCGATCAGGAAGCCGCCGACAAGGGCAAGGGCCATTGCGAGGAAAGCGTCAAGGCCGCCATCGGCAAGGGCAGGCTGACGCAGGATGAAGGCAAGGCCTTGCTCGACCTCGTTACCCCGACAGCGGATTACGCGGCGCTCTCCGACGCCGATCTCGTCATCGAGGCCGTCTTCGAAGACCGCGACGTGAAGAAGGCCGTCATCGAGGCCGTGGAAGCCGTGTTGCCGCAAGGCGCAATTTTCGCCTCCAACACCTCCACCTTGCCGATCACCGGGCTTGCGAAGAACTCCAAGCGCCCGGTGGATTTCATCGGCATCCACTTCTTCTCGCCGGTCGAGAAGATGATGCTGACGGAAGTCATCCTCGGCAAGGAAACGGGCGATAAGGCGCTGGCCGTCGCGCTGGATTATGTGGCCAAGATCAGGAAGACGCCGATTGTCGTCAACGACACGCGCGGCTTCTTCGTCAATCGCTGCGTGCTGCGTTACATGGCGGAAAGCTACGACATGCTGATCGAGGGTGTGCCGCCCGCCATGATCGAGAATGCCGCGAAATTCGCCGGCATGCCGGTCGGCCCGCTGGCGCTGAACGACGAGGTGGCAATCGATCTTTCCTACAAGATCCTGAAAGCAACCGTCGCCGATCTCGGTGAAAAGGCTGTCGATCCGCGCCATATGGAACTGGTGAAGAAGCTGGTGGAAGGCGAGGGCCGTTTTGGCCGCAAGAACGCCAAGGGCTTTTACGACTACCCGCCAAAGCCTGCCAAGAAGTCCCTCTGGCCCGGCCTGAAGGATCTCTATCCTCAGCAGAAGCCGGAGGATGTGGATATGGAAGTGCTGAAACAGCGCTTTCTGGTCACCGTGGCGCTGGAAGCCGCCCGCACCGTGGAGGAGGGCATTGTCACCGATTCGCGTGAGGCCGATGTCGGCTCCATCCTCGGTTTCGGCTTTGCGCCCTACACCGGCGGCGCCCTCTCCTATATCGACGGCATGGGCGTGAAGACCTTCGTGGCGCTGGCCGAGAAGCTGAGCGAGACCTATGGCCCACGCTTCAAGCCGACGCCGCTTCTGAAGGACATGGCGGCCAAGGGCGAGACCTTCTACGGTCGCTTCGATCCCTATGGCAGCACCGCGAAAGCGGCATAAGCCTTCAAGACATACAAATGAACAGGCCCTTCGGGGCCTGTTTTTTTATCGGCCTATCGTGCCGATACCGTCGCTTTATGTGCATCCTTTGCCCGGCTGGGGCGTTGAGAAGGCGTGAACGGGCGATGCGCGCCCGGTGCCGCAATTCAGGACACTTCAGGAGACTGCAATGAAGACATCGCTGCGATCCCATGGTTTCGACAAACCATCGGACCTTGACGACCACTTGGCTGAACTTGATGAAGAAGCTGCGGAGAAAGAGGCAGAAAAGCCCGCTGTCCGAGAGGCGCGTGCTTCCGCTACGGTGGACCAGTCGATACGCGCGGAACTGGACGAACTCCGCAAACAGTTGGAAAAGCTGCGCCGCGATGTGAAAAAGCTGGAATCGGCGTCCCATCCAACCCGCCACAAACCCACAGATATCAGGCACGAGAAAGACCACGAGAATTCGCGCCTGATGATGGTTGTGCGCTCCGTTGCCGTTACCTCGCTTGCCAGCCGCATCTTCGCGTCCTCACCCGTCATGGCGGCTCTGGTGGCTGTGGTGCCTTTTGCGCTTGGACTTGCCGCACGGCGCAGGGAAGGGGCATAATTGCCCCAAGCCGCCCAACCGCCGCTCGCCCGGATCAGCCGCGCCTGAACCCGCCACCTGACTGATGTCGATCAGGTCTGGCGGATTGCCGATAGCGCGTTTCCAGCCACGATAAGGCCTTCACAGCGCAAGTATTCCAGCCATCCACAGGCGCCGTGAAAAAACTGTCAAAAAACTTCGCTATGGCGCTTGCCATGTCCGAACAAGATGTTATAACCCCGCTCACTTTCGGGGCACCAAACAGCCCCGCCCGCCAAAAGCGGAGGTTCTTCATGGACCTGAAGTGCCCGGATAGCTCAGTTGGTAGAGCAGCGGATTGAAAATCCGCGTGTCGGTGGTTCAAATCCGCCTCCGGGCACCATTCTTCTTAATTTCATTTTTTCCTGAATTGGATGCGTGTTGCCTCCCCCGCGCTGGCGAGATCAGATTGCTTCCGTTGTCATCAGTTTTTTAGCGCGGACGATGTAACTCGATGCGTTACGTCTGCCTACTTGTCCAACAATCGGAAAGCCGCCCGCAAGTGGATCATCGGATAAGACCCGTCGCAGGAGAGTTTCCTTGACCTTCAGGAAGGTAATTCACGCAAAACTTATCTTAGTCCGCGGTGCTACAGATGCTCCCGGTTATCCGTATTCTGCTCCGCCCGGTCCCGATAAAGCGCGGCGCGGCCGAGCAGCATCAGGGAAACCGGTGTCGTCACCGTCACGAAGATGCCGATGAAGATCTCGTGGAAGGCGAAGCGGTCGCCGGAGACGGAGAAATAGATGATGGAGGCCATGACGATGCCGCCGGTGCCCCAGCTGGTGCCGAGCGTCGGTGCGTGCAGGCGCTCGTAGAAGCTGTTGAGCTTGGCAAAGCCGATGGTGCCGATCAGCGTCAGCGAGGCGCCCAGAAGGACGAAGAACGCCACCAGAATGGCGGCCCAGAGCGGAAATTCTGCGGCATTGTTCATTCAATCACCTCGCCACGCATCATGAATTTGGACAGGGCAACGGTGGAGACGAAGCCAAGGATCGCGATGAGCAGCGAGGCCTCGAAATAGATGTCGTTGCCGGTGCGCAGGCCGAAGGTCAAGAGAAGCAGCATGGCGTTGACATAGAGCGTGTCGACGCCGAGCACCCGGTCCTGGGCGCGTGGGCCGATGGCGATGCGGTAAACGGAAATCGTCATGGCAATGGCGAGCATCAGCTGCGCGAGCGAAAAGGACCAGAAAAGGATAATCGAACTCATTCGAATATCTCCATCAACAGTTTTTCATATCGGTTCTTGATGAGGCTTATCCAGGCCGCCTCATCCTCATCGTCGAGAACATGAAGCAGAAGCGTGCCCTGGCTGGAATTATATTCGAGCCAGGCGCTTCCCGGTGTCGAGGTGAGGATTGTCGCCAGAACGGCCAATCCCATCGGATCGCGAATATCGAGCGGCACCGCGAGGAAACCGGATTTGCGATCTCTCTCTCGCTGGAACAGAATAATCTTCACGACGGAAATATTGGACAGGACGATGTCGTAAAGCACGATCGCGATCAGCTTGACGAGCTTGTGCCAGTTGCGGATGCGCGGTTTTGCCGGCCGGAGCGACGCCATAGCCCAGGAGGCGATGAGGGCCACACCGGTGCCTAGCAGCAGATGTCCGGCTGAAAAGCTGTTGATCGTCATCCAGAAGATGATCAGCGAAACCGTCAGCAGCGGGTAGGGCAGGACACGGCTTATCATGGCTGCGCCTCCGGATTGGTTCCCGCTCTTGGGGCGGAAATGACGCCCTGAATGTAGCTGGCCGGCAGATCGAGAATACGCGCCGTCTCCTGCATGTAGCGCATCACCGGCCCCGCCTGCACGGTCATGGCGAGTGTCAGTCCCAGCAGCAGCATGATGGGCGCTATTTCGATGACGAGAACACGCGGTACTGTGCCTTCGAGGGAGGCCCAGAAGGTGCGGATGCCCGCGCGGGTCATCGAGATCAGCGAGGCGAAACCTGCAAAGACAATCAGGAAGACCAGCCACCAGGAAAGGGTGGAGACGCTGTCATTGGCACCCAGCCCTGAAGGGTTGAGAATGGCGGTCAGCATGGAGAATTTGGCGATGAAGCCCGAGAGCGGCGGCAGACCGGCGAGGAGAATGCCGCAGGCTGCAAAACACGCCCCGAGCACCGCCATGGTGCCGGGCATGGTTACGCCGACTTCTTCTTCCTCTTCCTCCTCTTCGCCCTCGCCATAGGCTTCCATGGTTACGGCAAGAACGTTCGCGCCGGCATCCTGCCCGCGTTCCACCAGTTCGATCAGCATGAAGAAAGCGCTGATGGTCAGTGTGGAACTGACGAGATAATAGAGCGCGCCGGCTGCAACCGTGGGATTGCCGGTGCCCATGGCCGCGAGAAGCGTTCCCGAGGACACCAGAACCGAAAACCCGGCCAGCCGCCCAAGCGCCTGCGAGGCGAGTACGCCGATTGCGCCGAAGATGATGGTGGCGATGCCGCCGACAAGCAGGGCATCATGGCCAAAACCGGCCGATTCCCCGGCCGTCTGCCCGAAAAGCAGGAAGGACAGGCGGGCAATGACATAGATGCCGACCTTGCTCATGATAGCAAACAGCCCGCCGACAGGTGCTGAAGCCGAGCCATAGGCGGAAGGCAGCCAGAAATTCAGCGGCCACATGCCAGCCTTGACCAGGAACGCGATGCCGAGAACCGCAGCGCCGGTTTCAAGCAGCATGCGCTGGTCCGGGTTGAGGCCGTCGATGCGGTGGGCAAGGTCACCCATGTTCAGCGTGCCGGTGACGCCATAGATGAGGCTGACGCCGATCAGGAAGAACAATGCGGCGACGAGGTTGATGGCGATGTAATGCAGCCCGGCCTTGACGCGCTGCTGACCGGAGCCATGCAACAGCAAACCATAGGATGCCGCGAGCATAACCTCGAAGAAAACGAAGAGGTTGAAGAGGTCACCGGTCAGGAAAGCACCGTTGACGCCCATCAGCATCATCTGGAACAGCGAATGGAAATGCGCGCCTGCCTTATGCCATTTCGCCAGCGAATAGATCAGCGAGGGAATGGCAAGCAGTGCCGTCAAAAGCACCATCAGCCCGGAGAGGCGATCGGCAACGAGCACGATGCCGAAGGGCGCTGGCCAGTTGCCGAGCAGATAGACCCCGCTCGAAACCACCGCCGCGATCTCGGTATTGACCGTCGAGTTCACCTCGCGAAACAGCAGGATGGCGACAACAAGCAATATCACGGTCGAGGCAAGGCTGATGGCGGCCTTCGCCACGCGCTGGCGCTCGTCGAAGAACAACAGGAGGGCTGCGGTGATCAGCGGCACCAGAATGGGCGCGATGACGATGTGGAAGGGGAACGACATCATTTCGATTCCCTCCCGTCCACATGGTCGGTGCCGGTAAGCCCCCGGGCGGCCAAAAGCACGACGAGGAACAGCGCAGTCGTCGCAAAGCCGATGACGATTGCCGTCAACACCAGCGCCTGCGGCACCGGGTCGGCAAGCGTGGAACTGTCGACGCCGTTCACCAGCACCGGCGGCGCATTGGTCTTGATGCCGCCGACGCCGAAGATGAACAGGTTGACGGCATAGGACAGCAGCGAAAGCCCGACGATGACCTGATAAGTGCGCGGGCGCAGGATCAGCCAGACGCCGGAGCCGGTCATGATGCCGATGCCGATTGAAAGAATGAGTTCCATTACACGTCCTCCGCTTTTGCGGCTTCAGGCGTGCGAACGCGGTAGTTACGCAACGATTGGTGTGCCAGTGCTATAAGAATAAGAACGGTGGAGCCGACGACCAGCGAGAAGACGCCGAGGTCGAACAGCAAGGCGGATGCTGTCGGCATTTTGCCGATATAGGGTATCTCCGTGTACTGGAAATAAGAGGTCAGGAACGGATAGCCGAAGTACCAGGACCCCATGCCGGTTGCCGCCGCCATCAGAAGGCCGAAGCCCATCCAGCGCAGCGGCAGGATGCGGATGCGATCCTCCGCCCAGCGCGCGCCGCCGGCGAGATATTGCAGCAGGAACGCGATTGCCATGGTGATGCCGGCCGCAAAGCCGCCGCCGGGCAGATCGTGGCCGCGTATGAACAGGAAGATCGAAAAGGTGACGATAACCGGGAACATCCATTGCATGACGATGGACGGTACATAGAGATAGTCGCGCACCGTATCGCCCTTGCTGCGGTCGGGCCGCTCCGCATCGAAGGCGTTTTGCATCTGCTGCTGTTCCGGCACCCCGATGCTTTCATGCGCAGGGCGGAAACGGCGAAGCAGCGCAAAGACCGTTAGCGCCACGATCGCCAGCACCGCGATTTCGCCGAACGTGTCGAAGCCGCGGAAATCGACGAGGATGACGTTGACGACATTGGTGCCGCCGCCTTCCGAATAAGCGCGCTCGAGGAAATAGGTCGCGATGGCGTTCGGCACGGGCAGGGTCATGACCGCATAGGCGATGACGGACATGCCAATGCCGCTTGCTGCGGCCAGCAGGAAGTCACGGGCGCGGCGAAGCTGCGCCGGCAATTCATCGCTGCTGTCCACCTTCTCGAAGCGTTTCGGCAGCCATCTGAGACCGAGCAGGATCAGAACGGTGGTGACGATTTCGACCAGCAACTGGGTGATCGCGAGATCGGGTGCAGAAAGCCAGACGAATGTCAGGCAGGTGACAAGGCCGGAAACGCCGAGCATGATGAGTGCGGCGAGACGATGATATTTCGCCTGCCAGGCGGCACCCAGCGCGGCGATCATGCCGATCAGCCACAGAATGGCAAAGATCGGATCGAAGGACGTCACGCGCGGCAGCGATAATGAAAATTCCGAGAGGAAAAGCGGCGAGAAACCGGCAAGAATCGCCACGAGGATCAGAAGCCTCAGCTGCGGCTGCAGGCGCCGGGTGCCGAGCGTGCTTTCCAGCCACCGCGCCCACTTCCAGGACACGGTGACGAGAATGCGCTCGAAGATGCGCTGTCCCCGAAGATGCCGGAAGATCGGCGGGCCGTCGTCGCAGCGGGAGAAATAGCCGCCGAGCAGGGCATAGATGGCAACGCCGCCGCCGAGTGCCGCAATACTCATGATGAGCGGCAGGTTGAAACCGTGCCAAATCGACAGGCTGTAGACGGGCGTTTGCGGACCGAGAACGGAAAGCACGGCCGAATGCAGGAACGGGCCGATCGACAGGCTCGGAACGATGCCGACGATCAGGCAGGCGAAAACCAGGAACTCGATCGGGAAACGCATCCAGCGCGGCGGCTCATGCGGATTGGGGTTCGGCAGGTCAACCGGCTTGGGGCCGAAGAAGACCGTGTGGATGAAGCGTAGCGAGTAGGCGACGGCGAAGGCGCCTGACAACGTCGCGACGTATGGCAAAGCCCGGTCGAGCAGCGAGTCTGCGTGGGTTTCGACGGCCTCGGCAAAGAACATTTCCTTGGAGAGGAAGCCGTTGAACAGGGGTACGCCGGCCATTGCAGCGCTCGCCGCCATGGCGAGCGTCGCGGTTGCCGGCATATAGGTGTAAAGTCCGCTCAGTCGCCGCATGTCGCGCGTGCCGGTTTCATGGTCGATGATGCCGGCCGCCATGAACAGCGATGCCTTGAAGGTGGCGTGGTTGACCATGTGGAAGATCGCCGCAACCGCCGCAAGCGGGCTGCCGAGGCTCAAAAGCGTGGTGATGAGCCCCAGATGGCTGATGGTGGAATAGGCGAGCAAGCCTTTCAGGTCCTGCTGGAACATGGCGAAATAGGCGCCGAGCAGCAGGGTGATGACGCCTGCAGCACCCACCAGCCAGAACCATTCCGGCGTGCCTGCCAGCACCGGCCAGAACCGCGCCAGCAGGAAAACCCCGGCCTTCACCATGGTGGCCGAGTGCAGATAGGCGGAAACGGGCGTGGGCGCCGCCATGGCATTGGGCAGCCAGAAATGAAACGGAAACTGTGCGCTTTTCGTCAGCGCGCCGCCAAGGATGAGAATAAGTGCGGGCAGATAAAGGGAATGGGCGCGGATATCGGGACCGGCCGCGATGATCTTGTCCAGATCGTAGCTTCCCGCCATGTGGCCGAGGATCAGAAGCCCGGCTAGCAGGCTGAAGCCGCCGATGCCGGTCACAGTCAGCGCCATGCGGGCGCCATCGCGCGCGCCGGCGTTCTGGTGCCAGTAGCCGATCAGCAGGAACGAGAAGATGCTGGTCATTTCCCAGAAGATCGACAGCAAAATGACGTTGCCGGACAGCACTATGCCGAGCATCGAGCCCATGAAGGCGAGCAGAAAGGCGAAAAACCGTGGAATAGGGTCCTGGGCCGACATGTAATATCGGGCGTAGAGAACCACGAGCAGGCCGATGCCGGTAATGAGGATCGCGAAAATCCAGGCGAAGCCATCCAGCCGCAGGGTAAAATTAAGCCCCAGCTGCGGCAGCCATTCCACATCGTATTTCAGCACGCCACCGCCACTGACATTTGGATAAAGAAGGATGCTGCCGACCAGGCCGAAGAGGGCTACGGCGCTAGCTACGTAGGCCGCGCTTGCGGCCGCGCCTTCGCGCGGCATGAAGGCCGTTATGAGAGCGCCGACGAACGGCAATGCGATAATAAATGGTAGAACGGTTGCAAGTGTCATATGCGGCGGCGGTTTTCTCTCTGGAATTGGAGCCTACGGCGGGTTTCCGACGACTCCGATCCCTCAAGGTTCGCAAGGAACCGAATGATGAGGACCGCCGGAATGACTAAGAGATAATATGCGGAGGTGCTCTTGGAACCACGTTCGCAAAGTCTCGGAAAGTTTGTGGCGCGATGGCAACAGGCGTGACGGCCGGTTTGGCGTCAGCCACGATCCGCAGGATGGTCGAGGGAAAACCGACGGGGCGAAGCCCCGAAGCACCGTTGTGAGCCTTGCAGCCGTGATCGTCGCCGGTGGTGCAGTCCTTATCGCGAAGCGAGGGGGAGTGGCTTAGGTCAGCCGTCTGCAATCGTTCCAGACGGCTGGTCTTTGAGATTGCCTTGATGCCGGATGGCGCCTGAAAGCCGATGATGACGAGCAGGCTCGCAACCACAAGACCGATCAACACTTGCGGATGGCGCCTTGAACAGCGGCATTTCTCCATCCGTAACAAGTTGGCGTCTCCTTGATCGTAAAGGTCTCTCTAAAGCATCACCGCTGAGCGAATATCCCGTTGATTTGTTTTAGGGGAAGGCGGACACGCTTGTCCAGCGCACAGGCTGGAAAAACCGCCCGTCGCGTCCGATTCCTTTTCGTTTTTGCCCGTTTGCGGCAAAGTAGGGGCGACAACGGCTAAAAGCTTTTACAAATTTTACCGTTTGACGCCGGTGCTGATGTTTCTTAACTTTCAAGCAAGGAATTAACCATAAAGATTGATGGTATTTCCACGGCGGAATGGGGTTATCTCCCCTTCCAGGCATGACGCCGCACTGCCGTACCGGGCCCGATCCGGTATTTCGTTTCTTGGTTCAAGAAGGTCAGGCAAGCGTCGATGCCGCATCGTCCGCGATGGGTATGTTCGTTCAAAAATCCCCCTTAAGGGTGCTGGCGTTCTGAACCTTGCCATTTGGCCGGGTTTTACCGGCCGTCATATTATTGGGGTCGTCGGTTGGGGCAGGACTTGCCATCAGAACAAGCGCGGAGATCGGCAGGCGCAAGCCTGGCGGGGCGGTTGCGCTTTGCCGGCCTCGACGAGACGCAATCCGATTTCCTGCGCAATTATCGCAGTATGCTGGAGCCTTACGTTAAGGCTGGCCTGCGCGATGTGATGAACCGTTTCCAGTCTATGCCGGACTGTTCGCCGTCTTTCGAAAGCGAAAACCAGCTCGACCGCCTGCACGATTTGCAATCCTCGCACTGGAGCGTGCTGACCGATGCGCGTTTCGATGGGCTTTATGCCGAACGGGTGAAAGTGCTTTCCGACAATGCCGGTCGCATGGGTCTCGATCCTCGCTGGCAGATCGCCAGCCATGCCGTCGTTTTGGAAAATCTTCTTGGTGGTCTGGTGACTGAGCACGCGCCGCGCTCCATCCTGCCCGGCAACCGCAAAAAGAGCCGCGAACTGGCGGAAGCCGTCAAGAACGTCGTCCGTCTGGTGATGGTCGATACCGAGATTGCCGTATCGTTGCGCTTCAATGAATTGCGCCTGCGCCATGGCCGGGAACTGGCAGAACAGCGTGACAATGACCGCTCTGAAGCTGCAAGGTTGCTGGGCGAAGCGTTGACGGCATTTGCCGCAGGCGATTTGCAGGCCCGCATCGGCGGCGACGTGCCCGACGCCTACCGCGACGTTGCTGCCACTTTCAATGCGGCACTCGAGACGATTGGCGCGTCACTGACATCGGCGCAAAACAGCATCGGCGAAGCCGAGGCGCTGAGCGCACGGTTTGCCGACATTGGCCGTTCAATGGCGGAGCGCTCCCGCCAGCAGGCCGCGGCCCTTGCCGAGACCTCCCGTGCGATCCAGACGATGATCGGGGATGTGGCCGAAAACGGCGCCCGCATTTCGGCGGCGGAGACGGCGGTTTCCCATGCCCGTGAGGCGGCGGTCGAAAGCGGCAAGGCAATCGGCGAGGCGATAAACGCCATGTCGGATATCGAGCAATCCGCCGAGCAGATCGGACGGATCATCGGCACGATTGACGAGATCGCTTTCCAGACGAACCTTCTCGCCCTCAACGCCGGCATCGAGGCAGCACGCGCCGGTGACAGCGGACGCGGTTTTGCCGTTGTCGCGCAGGAGGTCCGGGCATTGGCCCAGCGTTCCGCAGACGCTGCAAGAGAGATCAAAAGCCTCGTTGGCTCCACGAAAAAGCAGGTCGAAGGCGGCGTGCACATGGTCAACCGCACGCAGGACGCAATCGGCGGTGTTGTCCGGCAGGTATCCGGCATCAACGACATGATCACCGAGGTCTCCCGGCACGCGGCAGAGCACGCCGGCGAATTGCAATCAGTCGCTGCCGACATCGGTGAACAGCAAAGACAGGCAGACCGGAACCTTGCCGATATGGGCAATGGCTCCTCGGAGGCCGATACGCTTCACACTGTCATTCTGGAACTCGGCCGCACCATTCGCGAATTCCGCATTGCCCGTCAGGGACAGGCGGCAGCTGTCGCCGCTACGGCTCGGCAGGACACATCATTTGTGGCCCGTGCGGATAACCGCACGGATTACGGCCAGGATTACCAACAATTCAGACGCCAAGGAGTCATGTAATGGCAGCCAGAAAAGCAGCTGAGGCGACGCTGAGACTGTCACCGGTGCTGGATCTCAACGAGGCATCGGCGCTGCACGGCAAGCTGATGACGCTGAGAGGAGCACCTTTGTCGGTGGATGCGTCCGAGGTGGAACGTATCGGTGCGCTTTGCGCCCAGGTCCTGATGGCCGGTGCGAAGTCCTGGGAAGAGGACGGCAAGCCGTTCGGTTTTGCCAGAGTGTCCGATGCATTCGACAAGACCATGAAACTGATAGGCGTCGAAATCGATCATTTGCTCCTGAAGGAGATCAAGAAGTGAAGAAAAAAGTTCTTACTGTGGATGATTCCAGAACGATCAGGAACATGCTCCTGGTCACGCTCAACAATGCCGGTTTCGAGACAATTCAGGCCGAAGACGGCATTGAGGGTCTCGAAGTGCTGGAGCAGAGCAACCCCGACGTCATCGTGACCGATATCAACATGCCCCGTCTTGACGGTTTCGGCTTCATCGAGGGTGTGCGTCGCAACGAGAAGTACCGGGCCATACCGATCCTCGTTCTGACGACCGAAAGCGACGCAGAGAAGAAGAACCGCGCCCGTCAGGCCGGTGCGACCGGCTGGATCGTCAAGCCGTTCGATCCTGCGAAGCTCATCGATGCCATTGAACGCGTAACTGCCTGATACGGGACATTTCACGATGGATATGAACGAAATCAAGGAAATCTTTTTCCAGGAATGCGAGGAACAACTCGCGGAACTGGAATCGGGGCTTCTTAAATTGAATGACGGTGACCGTGATCCGGAAACCGTCAACGCCGTTTTCCGTGCCGTTCATTCCATCAAGGGCGGGGCGGGTGCCTTCGGTCTGGATGATCTCGTGGCCTTCGCCCACGTTTTTGAAACGACCCTCGACTGCGTTCGCTCCAACAAGCTGGAACCGACACAGGACGTCCTGAAAGTCATGCTGCGTTCCGCCGACGTGCTGGCGGACCTGACCAATGCGGCGAGAGACGGCGGCAGCGTCGACGAAAGCCGCACCCGTGGCCTCGTCAAGGAACTGGAAGCCCTGGCCAACGGCGAAACCGTCCACGCATCCGCGCCGGTGGCAGCGCCGGTTGTCGCAAAGATGCCGGAACCCGTTGCGCCCAAGCCGACAGACGATAGCGGTTTCGAGCCGATCCCGTTCTCCTTCTCGGACTTTGCCGATGAAACGACGCCGTTGATGGAGACGCCGTCTTTCCAGATAACCTTCAAGCCGCACGCATCGCTTTATTCGAAAGGCAATGAAGCAGCCCTTCTCCTGCGCGATCTCTCGCGCATCGGTGAGATGAGCGTCAATTGCGACCTGTCGGAACTGCCCTCGCTCGACAAGCTCGATCCAGAAGCGTCCTATTTCTCCTGGACGGTTTTGATCTCGACCGACAAGGGTGAAGAGGGAATCCGCAGCGTCTTCGAATTCGCCGAATGGGATTGCGATCTCGAAATCATCCCGATTCTTTCGGAAACTGCCGCGGATGCGGAAGAGCTGCCGATGATCCCGGTTCCGTTCGACCTGTCGGCTCTCGACGGCGATGCGGAAGGGGAACCGGCCGTTGTGACCGCCGGGGCCGAAGAGCCTTACGTTGCCGCAGTCGTCGAGGCTGCCGTCGCAACGACGCAGATCGCCCAGAGCGTCAACGCCGCCATCGAAAAGCGTGAGGCTGCGGCAGCGCCGGCCGCAGCGCAGGCGAATGCCAATGCCGCGGCCAATGCAAGTGCCGGCCAGACCATCCGTGTCGATCTCGACCGTGTTGACCGCCTGATCAACCTCGTCGGCGAGCTTGTCATCAATCAGGCGATGCTGTCGCAGAGCGTCATCGAAAACGATGCGAGCGGCACGTCTGCCGTCAACATGGGTCTCGACGAACTCCAGCAATTGACGCGCGAAATCCAGGACAGCGTCATGGCGATCCGTGCGCAGCCGGTGAAGCCTGTCTTCCAGCGCATGTCGCGTATCGTTCGCGAAGTTGCCGACATGATCGGCAAGCAGATCCGCCTCGTTACCGAAGGCGAGAACACGGAAGTCGACAAGACGGTCATCGACAAGCTGGCCGAACCCCTGACGCACATGATCCGCAATGCGGTGGACCACGGCATCGAAACGCCGGAAAAACGCGAAGCCGCTGGCAAGAACCCGGAAGGCACCATCAAGCTTTCGGCCAAGCACCGGTCGGGCCGCATCCTGATCGAGCTTCAGGACGACGGCGCGGGCATCAACCGCGAGCGCGTTCGCCAGAAGGCGATCGACAACGATCTCATCGCTGCCGATGCGAACCTCACGGATGAGGAGATCGACAATCTGATCTTCGCGCCGGGCTTCTCCACCGCGGACAAGATTTCCGACATTTCCGGCCGTGGCGTCGGCATGGATGTGGTCAAGCGTTCCATTCAGGCGCTCGGCGGCCGCATCAACATCTCCTCGCGCCCCGGTCTTGGCTCGACCTTCACCATGAGCCTGCCGCTGACGCTTGCCGTTCTCGACGGCATGGTGGTAACCGTGGCCGGCCAGACGCTTGTCGTTCCGTTGACGGCAATCGTGGAAACCCTGCAGCCGGAAGCGAAGAACATTCACTCCTTCGGCGCCAACCAGCGGCTGATTTCCATCCGCAACTCTTTCTGCCCGCTGGTCGACGTGGGACGCGTTCTGAACTTCCGTCCGACCCAGGCCGATCCTGTGGAAGGCGTGGCGCTTCTGGTGGAATCGGAAGGCGGCGGCCAGCGCGCCCTGATGGTCGATGCGATCCAGGGCCAGCGCCAGGTCGTCATCAAGTCTTTGGAAGCCAACTATACCCATGTTCCAGGCATTGCCGCCGCCACCATTCTGGGTGACGGACGCGTTGCGCTCATTCTGGATGTCGACGCCATCGTCAGCGCTTCGCGCGGGCAGCCACTGAAACAGGAAATGTCACTCGCGGCGACGGGTTGAAGGCGGATATCCAATGGCAGCACTTAATCTCAGCGATCAGCGACAGTCTCCCGATGACGTTCTTGCCAGCGGCGAATATCCGCTGACGAGACGCGATTTGTCGGAGATCGCTGCGATGATCTACGCGGATGCGGGCATCTATCTCAACGACACCAAGGCGTCGCTGGTCTATTCGCGCTTGTCCAAGCATATCCGCAATCTCGGACTGGCCGGGTTTCGGGAATATTGCGCACTGGTGTCATCGCCCGATGGAGCGGCTGCGCGCCGCGAAATGCTGTCGCACCTGACGACGAATTTCACGCGCTTCTTCCGCGAGAACCACCATTTCGAACACCTGCGCGACGAGGTCCTGCCGGGCCTCATTGCAAGGGCAAAGACCGGCGGACGCGTCCGCATCTGGTCGGCCGCCTGTTCCGACGGGCAGGAGCCCTATTCGATTGCGCTCACCGTGCTCGCCATGTTTCCCAATGCGGCGGACTACGATTTCAAGATCCTGGCGACGGACATCGATCCGAAGATCCTGGCGCAGGCCCGTGCAGGCGTTTACGATGACAACGCTCTCGAAACCGTGTCTCCCGCGATGCGCAAGCAATGGTTCACGGAAGTTGATGTCGGCGGTCGCCGCAAGTTCCGCATCGATGACAAGGTCAAGCGCCTCATCACCTTCAATGAACTGAACCTGATGACACAATGGCCCTTCAAGGGCAATTTCGACGTCATCTTCTGCCGCAACGTCGTCATCTATTTCGACGAGCCGACCCAGATGCGTATCTGGACGCGTTTTGCAGGCCTGCTGCCGGAAGGCGGTCATCTTTACATCGGCCATTCCGAAAGAGTGTCCGGCGACGCCAAGAACCTGTTCGACAATACCGGCATCACCACCTACCGCTACATTGGTCACACGTCCGGGAGGAAGGCATGAGCGCACTCGCACGGGTCCTCGTCGTCGATGATTCCCCTACCATGCGTGGCCTGATTTCCGCCGTCCTCAAGGCCGATCCGGAGGTCGAGGTGGTTGGGCAGGCCGGCAATGCCATGGAAGCGCGCGCCGCCATCAAGCAGCTCAATCCCGATGTCGTGACGCTCGACATCGAGATGCCGGAAATGAACGGCCTCGAGTTTCTCGAAAAGATCATGCGACTGCGGCCGATGCCGGTCATCATGGTCTCGTCCCTGACGCACCGCGGCGCGGATGCCTCGCTCGCCGCGCTTGAAATCGGTGCTTTCGACTGTGTCGGCAAGCCGGCTCCAGGCGATGCGCGCCCCTTCGGCGACTTGGCCGACAAGGTCAAGGCCGCCGCACGGTCGCAACACGCAGCTTACCGCGCGGCGCGCCCGGAACTCGTTGTCGCAGCCCAGCCGACCCCGGTCAGCGATTATCGTGCCGGCCGCAAAGTCGTCGCCATCGGCTCCTCCACCGGCGGTGTCGAGGCACTGATTGCCGTGCTCCAGAAGTTTCCGGCCAATTGTCCGCCGACGGTCATCACCCAGCACATGCCGCCGACTTTCACCAAGAGTTTCGCGGAACGGCTGAACCGCATCTGCGCACCCGTCGTGGAAGAGGCGACGGATGGGGCGCGCCTGCAGACCGGCAAGATCTACCTTGCGCCGGGCGGTGAACGCCATTTGCAGATTTCCAATCGTAACGCGCCCTGCTGCCGGCTTATCGAGCGCGATCCCGTCAACGGCCATCGCCCTTCAGTTGATGTGCTGTTCGATTCGGTCGCCGAGCTTGCCGGACGCAACGCCGTCGGCGTCATTCTCACCGGCATGGGCCGCGATGGCGCGGCCGGGCTGCTGA
The DNA here is from genome assembly GCF_030758035.1 of Rhizobium sp. AN68. Classification (NCBI taxonomy): domain Bacteria; kingdom Pseudomonadati; phylum Pseudomonadota; class Alphaproteobacteria; order Hyphomicrobiales; family Rhizobiaceae; genus Rhizobium; species Rhizobium sp. AN68. The sequence continues at coordinate 416,241 of NZ_JARWMI010000003.1, forward strand.
AAATGCGGCATGCCGGTGCGCGAACCGTCGGCCAGAACGAAAAAACATGTGTCGTTTACGGCATGCCCAGAGTGGCCTTTGAACTTGGCGCCGTTGAACTGCAATTGCCGCTGGCCTCAATCGGCGAAGAAATCCTGAAACTAACCACTGCCCGCAAAGAAGGTGCTGACTAATGTCTCTCGCAGAAAAGATCAAAGTTCTGATCGTCGACGATCAGGTGACCAGCCGGCTGCTGCTCAGCGATGCGCTGACACAGCTCGGCTTCAAGCAGATCACTGCCGCTGGCGACGGCGAGCAGGGATTGAAGATCATGGAGCAGCAGCCCCATCATCTCGTTATCTCCGACTTCAACATGCCCAAGATGGACGGCCTCGGTTTCCTGCACGCCGTGCGGGCCAACCCGACCCTCAAAAAGGCGGCCTTCATCATCCTCACCGCACAGGGCGACCGTGCGCTGGTGCAGAAGGCAGCGCAGCTCGGCGCAAACAACGTGCTGGCCAAGCCCTTCACCATCGACAAGATGCGCGCAGCCATCGAAGCGGTTTTCGGATCGCTGAAATGATTGAAGCTGCGGCCAAGCGCGTACATATCATTCAGGGCGAGTACAAGGTTGTCAGCGATCCCGACGTGGTCATGACGACGATACTCGGTTCGTGCGTGGCCGCCTGTCTGAGAGACCCCGTTGCCGGCATTGGAGGAATGAACCACTTCCTGCTGCCGGGAACGGGCAACGTGACCGGTGGGGATGCGACGCGTTATGGCGTGCATCTTATGGAACTGCTGATCAACGGTCTTCTGAAGAAGGGCGCACGCCGCGACCGGCTGGAGGCGAAAGTTTTCGGCGGCGCAAAAACGATTGCCAGCTTCTCCAATGTCGGTGAGCAGAACGCCATCTTTGCCATGCAGTTTCTGAAGGATGAAGGCATACCGGTCATCAGCTCCTCCACGGGCGGGGATCATGGCCGCAAGATCGAGTTCTGGCCGGTTTCGGGCCGTGCACGACAGCATCCGCTGAGCGGCGCGGAAACCCAGAAGACGGTCGCCATGGAAACGCGTCCGGTGCCGGCCCCCAAGCCCGTCGCCAACGACATCGAATTTTTCTAGTCACGGAGTTTCCAATGCAGATTGCAAACAACACCGGCACCACTCCGTTCGAAGAAGCCTTGCCCGACGTTCTGATGCGCGTGGTATCGGAACTGCACGATGTCGCCTATCTGATCGAGCGCATCGAGCCGCAACTGCTGGAAGCGACAAGCGGCGAATTGTCCAGCGATGGCGTCAAGCTCTTGCAAGGCATCGACCTTGCCGTCCAGAAAACCCGCGGCCTTGCCGAGTTCATCGATACCGTCACCGGCTCTATTCCCGGTGATTGGATCGTGGATGTCTCGACCGCGCTCAGCCTCGTCAAGCTGGCCGAAATGCAAAAGGCGCTGGGCGCAGCCATCCGCCACGGCCATTCGCAGCCGCTGGACAAGGTCGCCGGAGACTTCGATCTGTTCTAGACAGCATTCATCTGGCGGTTCCCTTCCTTTCGCGGATTGCGGATAAAGGCAACGCTCGCGCAAGCTTCGCACCCTATTGTCATTACGGGGCCAAAAGGTCTCGGACTCTATGAATGACGGTGCGGAACAGAATGAATCTGTTAAATCAAATCCCTCAGGTCTTGAAGAATTTCGCGGCGCTGGGTCAGACACGGTTGTTGATGCTGGGCGGCGTGGGCATTTTGTCCATGGCCATTATCCTTGCAGCAGCACTTTACGTGAACCGTCCCGCTTACGAGACCCTTTATGTGGGACTTGAAAAAAGCGACCTCAACAAGATCAGCATTGCACTCGCCGAAGCGGGGCTGGACTTTCAGGTTGGAACGGATGGCGCCAGCCTCCAGGTTCCGGTCGGCCTCACCAGCAAGGCAAGGCTGCTTCTGGCCGAGCGCGGCCTGCCTGACAGTGCCAATGCCGGTTATGAGCTTTTCGACAATGTCGGTTCTCTCGGCCTGACTTCCTTCATGCAGGAAGTGACCCGGGTTCGCGCGCTTGAGGGTGAGATCAGCCGCTCCATTCAGCAGATCGACGGAATTGCGGCCGCACGCGTCCATATCGTCATGCCGGATGTCGGTAATTTCCGCCGCGGTGAGCAGAAGCCCACCGCATCGGTCATGATTCGAGCCAATGCCACCGCCGGGCGCAAGGCGTCCGCTTCCATCCGTCATCTCGTCGCCTCGGCCGTTCCCGGCCTTGAAGTCGATGACGTGACGCTGCTCGATTCCACCGGCCAGCTCCTCGCTTCCGGTGACGACGTCACCAACGCAGCCATGAACCGCTCGCTGACGCTGGCGCAGAACGTTCAGCAGGAAATCACCACCAATATCGACAAGGCGCTGGCGCCTTTCCTCGGCATGGACAATTTCCGCTCCAGCGTGACGGCGCAGCTCAATACCGACAGCCGGCAGATTCAGGAAACCGTCTACGATCCGGAATCGCGCGTCGAGCGCTCCGTCCGCACCGTTAAGGAAGACCAGAAGTCCCAGGAAACGCAGCCCGATACGGCCGCGACCGTGGAACAGAACGTACCGCAGGCAGCGCCCCAGGGCGGCGCAGGTGGCCCGCAGTCTTCCGACCAGTCTGCCAAGAAGGAAGAGCAGACCAACTACGAAATCAATTCCAAAACGGTCGCCACCGTCAAGAATGGCTATACCGTCGAAAAGATTTCGGTCGCCGTGGTCGTCAACAAGGGTCGCATCGCCAAGATGGTCGGCGAACCCGTCGACCAGGCCAAGATCGACGCCTATCTTGCCGAAATGCAGAAGATCGTCACCTCGGCTGCGGGGGTTTCCTCCGATCGCGGCGATATCGTCACGCTGACGGCGATGGACTTCCTCGAAACGCAGCTGCTCGACGAAGCCGCAAGCGGGCCGGGCATCATGGAAGTGCTCAGCCGCAATTCGGCAGGCATCATCAACTCGCTCGCCTTCGTCGCTGTTGCTTTCCTCGTCGTCTGGCTCGGTGTACGTCCTCTGGTTCGTACGGTCACTGGCAACGGCGCGGCAGCAGGCCAGATCAGCCAGGAGACCGCAGGCCTCGAATTGCCGGATTTCTCTCCCGGCATGGATGCGGGTGCTGGTGGTCTCATGGAAGGGTTTGGGGCGGATTTCGGCTTCGACAGCACCGACGATCTTCTGGCGGGCGGCGACAGCGAAGGCACCTTCAACCGCCGGGTTCGCGAAGGACCCGAGCGCAGGCTCTCCCGCATGGTGGAAATCAGCGAAGAACGCGCAGCCAAGATACTTCGCAAATGGGCAGTGGAAAAAGCTGCATGATTTGAAAAAGGCCGGGGTTATCCCGGCCTTTTGCGCATTTCCGGGTTCTTTGGTATCTTAGCGCCGCGCGCCGTCGCATTCCCGCTTTGGGACACTGTTTACAAAAAATTCAGCAACGATACAGTTTGCTGGGAATAGGCTGAGAATGCCGTTTATGGATTGGTCAGCTTTTCAGTATGTTTTTTAGGAATAGACGAACAAGGAAATACGTGGAAAGGCTGGTGTCAGGTAATGGCAAATCCCAGTCCGTTCCATAAAATGAAGTGATTCGGTCTCCGGGGGCTCACCATCCCATTTTGGTAAGCTTCTCGAATGGAATGATTCCATCCCGAGGTATAATCTCCCCATTGGGAGCAAGAGGGCGTAGGCGATTGAAAGTCGATGTTGATATCCGCAGGCTGTCTGCCAAGCCTATGGAGGGCATGGGTAAGCCCTTGCCACGCGACCAGCTTGCCAAGAACGTCGCAGCCTCGGCCGCTGCCGGCAACGTTTCAGGCGCGCTGGATCTGCTCGTAACCTACGCCGGCGCCTCGCATTATCTGCTGGCGCGGGAGGATCTTCTCGAAGAAACCGGACTGAAATTCATCATCACATCCGACTGGCCTTTCGATCTGGTGCGCAGGCTTGGTGCCGAACTCGCCAACAGCCAGAACAGATCGAGCGAAATGGAAAAGTGCCTTTCGCTTCTGCAGCCGCGATTGCTTGTTCTTCCGGACGACGTTTCTGTCCCTTTCGGCATCGACCGGCAATATTCGGCGCTTTCCTTCTGTGTGGGTCGCATTCGTCTTTCGCTTCTGCTGCTGTTTCCTGAACACTCGGTTCCTTCGCCGGATCGTCTGCGCGAAATCGCGCTTCTGACCGGCTATTGCGTCAGCTTCGGCATTGCCAGCGAAGCAAAGGCCGTGCGTGACATCGACCTCACAGAACGTGAGCTTGAGTGCCTGTTCTGGATCGCGGAAGGCAAGACAAGCGACGAAATTGCGATGATACTTGGCATTTCGCGCAATACGATCAATAATTACATTACAAGCGTGATGCGGAAAACCGCGACGAAAACCCGCTCGGAGGCAATCGCCTACGCCGTGCGCAACAACCTCGTATAGATGGTCGGGACCCATGGTACAGACGAAAGATAATGAGGGTACGAGTCAAAGCAGCGGTATGTTTTACCGCAGCCCTGTTGTGACAAGCCGGTCGGATCTGTTTCCGAAGCTGGTCGCCATGCAGAAACTGGTCGGCGCACGTAATTTCGTGGTGACGAAGGCTGCCGCCTCCGGCTTCCCCAACAAGAAGAAGCTGACCTGCGAGCTGGAGAACTGGGGCATGAATGCCGCCGAACAGAGCGCGCAGTTCATCCGCGCGGTCGGCGATATTCTTTTGGATCATATCGAGACATCGCTACTGCCGGTCATCTGGCGTAACAAGAATGCCGGCGGTTTTGCCGATCTTCCTGACGTGCCGGCTTTGATGCGCCGGATCGAGAACGATACATTGCCCTATGCGGGACTCGCTTTGCCGGTGCGGCTCGGCACGATCGGCAACGGCTACATCGTTTTCTGTGGCAGCAACCTCGTTCTCGACAACGAGGTCGTCATCGAACAGCACATTAAATGCTGCGAGATCATGGTCGATATGCTGGCGCTGGATGAGCGCAAGGTGGCACCGTCTGAAGCGTTGAGCGAAAGGGAAATCGCCTGTCTGCAACTGGCGGGTGATGGTCGTATCAGCGAAGAAATCGCGGTGAAGCTCGGGCTTTCGGTACACACCGTCAACGCCTATCTGGGTTCAGCGACGATCAAGCTCGATTCCGTCAACCGTATCCAGGCGATCGCAAAGGCCATCCGGCTCGGCTATATCCATTGATTGAGGGGGGCGGGCTTTCCCGTCCCTGTAAGCCGGCAGGCGCCGGCGCGGCTTGTGTAATCCACTCTAAAAGCTGCTATCGGTACTTCGCGTTTTTTTAACAGTTGCCAACTAGAACTTTTATAAGTTTGGTTTTGGGGAACTGTTTCATGCACAACCGGCTCTTTAAGTCCGTTGCGGGTAAGGTCGTCGTGCTGACGATCGGCCTGATTGCGCTCAGCGTCGCGGCAGTTGGTTTTTCGACATACATTCGCCTGAAGGACAATATCATCACCACTGCGCTGCGTGACACGCACAGCGCGATGCGCGGCATGGCGATCCTTTACGAGATGAAGGTCGGCGGTGTAGCCCTCGAAATGGTGGATGGAGAGCTCAAGAGTATCGGCCGCGCCAGCATCGGGACACTGCGCGACAATGATCTCGTCGACCGCACGGCTGCCGGTAATGGCGGCATCGCGACGGTTTTTGAAGCCAAGGCAGGCGATTATATTCGCATGACCACCAATCTGAAGAACGAAAAGGGCGAGAGAGCAGCGGGCACGAAGCTCGCCACCGACCATCCCGCTTTCGAAAAGGTCTCCAAGGGTGAGGGTTATTTCGGCGCCGCCACGCTTTTCGGCACCAATTACATGACCGGATACATGCCGGTTCTCAACAAGTCCGGAGCGACCGTCGGTATTCTTTTCGTGGGCGTTCCCATGGCCGTCTACGAAGCCCAGATTTTCGGCCTGCGCGACCTGATGCTGATCTGTGGCGCGCTCGCCATGGTCGGCGTGGGATTGCTCGCCTATTTCGTCATCCGGCGCACCCTGCAGCCTCTAGGCAAGCTTACCGATGCGGTTAAGTCCCTTTCGCACGGCAATCTCGATACGCCGATCCCCTATGCCACCAATACCAATGAATTCGGCAACATCGCCCGCGCTCTCGTGATATTTCGCGAGAATGCGCTTGAGAAACTCGCGATCGAGGGCAAAAGCGCCGAGGAACGGTCCGTGGCGGAATCGGAGCGTCACCGCAACGATGCCGAGAAGCAGGAGCTGGACGGCCAGATCGAATTCGCAGTTAGCGAGATCGCGTCCGGCCTCGGCAGGCTTTCGCGCGGTGATCTGAGCCGCACGATCGAGACACCCTTTAACGGCCGTCTGGATCGTCTGCGCACGGACTTCAACGAATCCCTTCTCAACCTGCGCGATGCGCTGGGGCAAATCCGCGAGCGCACCCTGGTCATCCAGCATAGCGGTTTTGAAATCGAGCAATCGTCGGTCGATCTGTCGAAGCGCACGGAGAATCAGGCGGCCTCGCTGGAAGAGACGGCAGCGGCTGTCGAGGAAATCACCGCAACGGTCAGATCGTCGGCCGAGCGGGCGCGTGAAGCCAACGAAGCCGTCCGCATCACCAAACAGAGCGCCGACAGTTCCGGTTCGGTCGTCAGCAATGCCGTGGACGCCATGGGCCGTATCGAAGACGCCTCGCGCAAGATCGAGCAGATCATCGAGGTCATCGATGACATCGCGTTCCAGACCAACCTTCTCGCCCTCAATGCCGGCATCGAGGCTGCGCGTGCGGGCGAGGCGGGCAAAGGTTTTGCGGTCGTGGCGCAGGAAGTGCGTGAACTTGCACAACGCTCCGCGGATGCGGCACGTGAAATCAAGCAGCTCATCAACCAGTCAACGCATGAGGTGAGCTCCGGATCGAAGCTGGTGCAGGAAGCGGGCACGGTTCTTTCAGCCATCAGCCATCAGATCGTCGCCGTCAGCCAGCATGTCGAAACCATCGCGACGGCGACGCAGGATCAGTCCTCCGCGCTCCACAACGTCAACGGGTCCGTCAACCAGATGGACCAGATGACCCAGCAGAACGCGGCTCTTGCCCAACAGTCGAGCGCAGCCAGCCGGGTGCTGTCGGGCGAAGTGGAAGCGTTGCTCGATCTGGTTCAGCGTTTTCAGATGGAGCAGGGCTCGGCGACCGGCCAGGATCGACTGAGCCGCGCAGCCTGACATTGGAATTTTTGAAAGTCGAAGAGCTCCCGGATCGCAAGGTCCGGGAGTTTTTTTATTCCGCCGCCGCGCGGGCCGTGCTGGATATCTGGTTGATATAGGCCCGCAGCGCGGCCGGTTTGACCGGTTTATGCTGGACGGAAATCCCGTATTTTTCCGCATCGCTGCGCACTTCAGGGCTGCGGTCCGCCGTCACAAGCAGGGCAGGGATCGTTTTGCCGTAGAATGTCCTGATCAGGCGGATGGCGCTGATACCGTCGCCGTCGTCGAGATGATAATCGGCAATGATGACGTCCGGCGCCGCTGACATTGTCAGGAACGGTTCTTCGAGTGTGGCCACCGAACCTGCGGGCAACACCTCACAGCCCCATCCCGTCAGCAATAACGTCATGCCCTCGAGGATTTTCGGCTCGTTGTCGATGCAGAGTACCCTGACGCCGGCAAGCCGGTCGCTCGCCACCGGATTGGCGATCCCGCCAGCGGCCTTGGCTGGCGTCAGGCGGTCTGCCTCGCGCGGCAGGTGGATACGGAATGTCGTACCTTTTCCGGGTGTGGAAATCAGCTGTACCGGATGATGCAGCATGCGCGACAGCCGGTCGACAATTGAAAGACCAAGTCCGAGGCCGGAGGCCGTTTTTGCACCCTCATCCAGCCGAGCGAATTCCTTGAAAACCGTGCGGAATTTGGATGCGGGAATGCCGATGCCGGAATCCGTCACCTGAATGACGACATCGCCTCCCCGGCGGCGCGCGCCAACGATAACCTTGCCACTCAGCGTGTATTTGATGGCGTTGGAGACGAGGTTTTGTATCAGCCGCCGCAACAGGTTCGGGTCGGAGCGGACGGTGAGCGAGGTGGGCATGACCACGAGATCGAGGTTCTTTTCCTGCGCCATAGGCGCGAAATCGGTTTCGATGCGTTTCAGCAGCTCGTTCAGCGGCACCGATGTCATGCGCGCTTTCATCGAACCGGTGTCGAGGCGGGAAATATCGAGCACCGCGCCGAGAATGGTCTCCACCGACTCGAGCGCCGAATCGATGTTCTGGACGAGATCGCTTTCCCCCGAGGCGCCAAGCCGCTCGACCAGCGAGGAGGAATAAAGCCGCGCGGCATTCAGCGGCTGGAGGATATCGTGGCCAGCGGCAGCGAAAACCGTGTCTTGCCGATGTTCGCCTCGTCGGCGGATGCCCTTGCCTCCGCAAGTTCGCGGTTGACGCGGGTAAGCTCCACGGTGCGCTCCGCCACCCGCTGCTCCAGCGTTTCATTGGCCTGTTTCAGTGCCTGATCGCTCGCCACTCTCTGCGTGATATCGGTGAAGGTGGCGACGATACCCTTGTCCGGCATGGTGTTGGAGCGCACTTCGATGATGCGCTCGCCGCCGCCAAGCACCAGCGAGAAAGGCAGGTCCATGGTCAGGAAACTGGTGATCAGCTGTTCCGTGTCGCCCGGCGGCATGTCGCCGCGCTCCTGCAGCATGGAAACGATGTCCGTCAGCGGCAGCCCCACCTGCCCGAATTGCTCAGGTAGATCGAGAAGGGTGCGGAAGCGCCGGTTCCAGATCGTCAGCTGCTGCGAGCTGTCGAAAACGGCGATGCCCTGGTCCATCTGCGCCAGCGCCGTTTGCAGCATGTCCTGATTATATTGCAGCGCCTCGCTTGCCTGATCCAGCAGCCAGGCCGTGTCGGCGCTGGTGTCCTCCGCCTTCTGGAGAATGATCGAAAGCACGAGACGGGCTGAGGAGGAGCCGATGGCGCTGCCCAGCAATTGTTCGGAGAAATGGATCAGCGCCATGTCGGCGGGCTGATCGTCATTGAGCTTCCTGCCCGCCGTCTTTTCATAGGTCGCCAGTGAGCGCAGCATGCGCTCTTCACCGAGATAACGGGCAATCGCGCTTTTGAGATCGCCGACGCTGACGCGGGTTTTCCAGCCGCGCGTGGCGAATTGTGATTTCGAATGGCGCTTCACGAAGATGCCGGACTGGATGCGCTCCACGGGTCGCGGGTTGCGTGAAAGCGAGCCAAGCACGAAAGCCATGCTGTTGACGAGCAGGCTGAGGATGACCGCGTTCACAAATGGGTCGGCCTCGGGACCGTTGAAGACCGTACTGCCAGAAAACAGGAAGCCGAGAACGGTGGCCGCGACCTCCGAATTATCAGGCCCGCCGAAGCTTGGCAGAAACAGCAGGTAGGCCCAGACAAAAAAGCCTGAACTCAAACCGGCAATCGCACCGCGCGCATTGGCGCGCCGCCAGAACAACCCGCCGAAAAGGGCAGGTGCCATCTGGGCGATGGCGGCAAATGCCAGGAGGCCGATGGAGGCAAGCCCGGTGGCGCTATCGGCCGCACGGTAATAGCCGTAGCCCAGAAGCATCACCGCAAAGATCGCTGTTCTGCGGATGTTGAGAAGCGTTTTGGCAAAGTTGTCCCGGTGCGGCGAGCGGTTCAAGAGCTTCTGCCGCAAAAAGATCGGCATGACGATGTCGTTGGAAATCATGATCGACAGCGCGACCGAGGCAACGATCACCATGGCGGTCGCCGCTGAAAATCCGCCAATGAAGGTAATCAGCGAAACGACCGGCATCTGATGCGCAAGCGGCAATTGCAGGACGTAAAGATCGGCGTTGCCATTGGCGCCGAGCGTCAAAATTCCGGCAAGCGCTATCGGCAGCACGAAGATGTTGATCGCAATCAGATAAAGCGGCAGCAGGAACCCCGCCATGCGCAGCTCTTCCGGCGTGCGATTTTCAACCACGGTGACATGGAACTGGCGCGGCAACAGGATGATCGCGAAACCGGAAAGCAGGGTCATCACGATCCAGCGGCTGATGGGCGTGTGATAGGATATGGCCCGCATGGCCCGTTCATTGCCCGACGCAAGTTCCCACAAATGCGAGGGGCCGTCGAAGAGGACGAACAGAACGTAAAAGCCGACGGTGCACATGGCCACGAGCTTGACGAGCGATTCCATTGAAATCGCCAGGATAAGCCCGTCCTGGTGTTCGGTGGCGTCGGTATGCCGGGTGCCGAACATGACGGCGAAGCCCGCCATGACGATGGTGACGAGCAGCGGCAGATCGAGGAAATAGAGGTTGCCGCTGCCAATGCCGTAATCGCCGGGATCGACCATCGTCGCCACCGAACTGGAAACGGCCTTCAATTGCAGCGCGATATAGGGAATGGCGCCGACAAGCGCGATGATGGCGACAATCATCGCCACGGTGGAGTTCTTGCCGTAGCGGGCGGCAATGAAATCGGCAACCGACGTCAGCTTTTCGGTTTTGGCAAGCTCCACGATCCGGCGAATGATCGGCATGCCAATGGTGAAGGCAAGGATCGGCCCGGTATAGATGCCGAGGAATTCCAGCCCCTTGTCCGCCGCAAGCCCGACGCCGCCGAAATAGGTCCAGGAGGTGCAATAGATCGCCAGACTAAGCGCATAGACGAACGGCCGCCCCTTTTTGGGAGCGTTTCTTTTCCGGCTGTTCCTGTCCCCATAACTTGCAACCGCAAACAGCAGCAGGACATAAGCGAAGGCCGAACCGAATATGATCCACCCAGGAAGCACGCATCCTCCCCATGCAACAATCCCTGAAAACGAGCATAGGCGAATTCCGGGCCGTTGAGAATGAGCGCGGTCTGATCATAAAGTTCAAGACTACCGTGCAAAAAGCCTAATAAATGCAATCTTGACGAATTCCAAATGGGACAGGAAATCTATATGGTTGAACCCGTAGGGACAGTCACATAGCTTCAGCTCGCGAAGCAGGAGAGGGACCATCTGATGCTTAACGAATTTAAAACCTTCATTGCCCGTGGCAATGTCATGGATCTGGCCGTGGGTGTTATTATCGGGGCGGCGTTCAGCAAGATCGTCGATTCCGTCGTCAACGACCTTATCATGCCGATCGTCGGTGCGATTTTCGGCGGGTTCGATTTTTCGAACTACTTCCTGCCACTCAGTTCCAGCGTCACCGCCAGCTCGCTTGCCGCCGCGCGCGATCAGGGCGCTGTCTTCGCTTATGGTAACTTTCTCACGGTCCTCATAAACTTCCTCATTCTCGCCTGGATCATTTTCCTGATGGTCAAAGGGGTCAACAAGCTTCGCGCTTCTGTCGACCGGAAAAAGATCGAGGAAAAGTCGGAACCGGCTCCGCCGCCGGAAGACGTCAAGCTTCTCACCGAAATCCGCGATCTGCTTAAGACGCGCTGAAGCTTAGATTGTCCCGGCGCGATATTGCTGACCATGGGTCAGCTTCCTCTCGCCGGGCATCCATCCATAAAGAAAATCCATGACTGTTGCACGGAATATCATGCATATCGCCCGTTCGATGCGATAAGAAGACACCAAACGGAGTGTCTTTAATGTCCATTTTGAACAGTCTGAGTGCGCGCTCTCTGGCGGCTCCCGAGAGCGGCATTGTCGAGGTCGTGAATTATGCCCGGGGACGGGACAATCTTCTGCCGCTTTGGGTCGGCGAAGGCGATCTGCCAAGCCCGGACTTCATCAACAAGGCGGCCATCGACGGACTCAACAATGGCGAGACCTTCTATACCTGGCAACGCGGCATTCCCGAATTGCGCCAGGCGCTCAGCAGCTACTACGAGCGTCACTTTTCAGCCTCTCTATCCGCAGATCATTTTTACGTAACGGGTTCCGGCATGCAGGCGATTGCGCTTGCGGTGCAGGCGCTGACCTCGCCGGGCGACGAGATGATCTATCTCACGCCCACCTGGCCCAATATTGTTGCCGCCATCGGCGTGGCGGGCGCAAAGGCGGTCGCAGCCGGCATCGATTTCCACGATGGTCGCTGGGATCTCGATATCGGCAAGCTGGAAAGTGCGATCACCGGTAAGACGAAGGCGCTCTTTATCAACACGCCGTCCAACCCGACCGGCTGGACCGCAACGCGAGACAATCTTCGCGATGTTCTGGCACTCGCCCGCAAGCACGACCTCTGGATCGTGGCGGATGAGATTTACGCACTTTATCACTATACCGGCACCCGTGCGCCGTCGTTCCTCGACGTGATGGAACCGGATGACAAAATCGTCTTCGCCAATTCTTTTTCGAAGAACTGGTCCATGACGGGCTGGCGTGTTGGCTGGCTTGTGGCGCCACCCGTCATCGGGCAGGTGATCGAGAACCTTATTCAATATTCCACCTCCGGCGTGGCGCAGTTCATGCAGCGCGGCGCAGTCGCGGCTCTCGACCATGGCGACGGTTTCGTCCGCGAGAACTACGAACGCGCTCTGACATCCCGCGACATTCTCTGCGATGCGCTGATCGCGACGAACCGCGTGGAAACATTGAAGCCGGATGGCGCTCTTTATGCCTTCCTCAAGGTAGACGGCGTCACTGACAGCCGCGCCACGGCTCTGGATATCGTTGACAAGACCGGCGTCGGCCTCGCGCCGGGCACCGCCTTCGGCCAAGGCGGAGAGCTGTTTCTCCGTGCCTGCTTCCTGCGCAACCCAAAGCAGATCGAAGACGCAGCCGATCGGCTTGCGTCCTATATTCTCGGCACATAACCGCAATCCTGCGATAGCCCGCCCTGCCGCGCCGAATTTGGCCGCGGCAGGCAGATTTTCTACCAAAAGAATCATGGCGAGCCGCTAAAACTACAACCTAACGGCGTACCAATCGACGTGCGGGCTTTTCTGTGCTATGCGCCTTGTGTTCCATTTATGAGAACATTTTCATCTAATAAATAAAACACACTTCATTGCGCTAACCAATCGTAAGCCACCTTTTCATAGGGGCGAGGGATAGGTGGGGTATTTGCTGTGCAAGTAATCAATGATGAAGAATTATTGGCTTTGATGGACGCAACAAAAGCAAACAGGGAAGTAATGTCATGGCTGTTCTGGTCACCGGTGGGGCCGGTTATATAGGAAGCCACATGGTGTGGGCTTTGCTCGACGCCGGTGAAGACGTCGTTGTTGTCGACCGTCTTTCGACGGGATCACGTTGGGCGGTCGCGCCAGCGGCGCGTTTCTATCTCGGCGACGTCGCCGATCGCGACTTGCTCGGCCAGATTTTCGAACACAACCAGATCGAGACCATTTTCCACTTCGCTGGATCCGTCAGCGTCCCTGAATCGATCAGCCAGCCGCTGGAATATTACGAAAACAATACCGGCACAACCCGCGCCCTTGTTGCGGCGGCAGTCGGTCATGGTATCCGCAATTTCATCTTCTCTTCAACTGCCGCGGTCTATGGGAACCAACCCTTTGATGGCCCGGTGCCGGAAACGGCAGTTCTCAGCCCGGAAAATCCCTACGGCCTGTCGAAACTCGCCTCAGAAATCATGTTGCGCGATGTCGTGCAGGCGCATGATTTCAACTATGTGGCGCTGCGTTATTTCAATGTTGCCGGCGCCGACCCGAAGGGCCGTGCCGGGCCGTCCCCCACGGGTGTGGCGAACCTCATCAAGGTAGCGTGCGAAGCGGCAACCGGCCGGCGCGACAAGGTTGAGGTTTACGGAACAGATTATCCGACCGCTGACGGCACCGGCGTTCGCGACTATATCCATGTCAGCGATCTGATCGACGCGCATATGCTCGCCATGGCGCATCTGCGTGCTGGTGGCGGCACACGAACGCTCAATTGCGGTTATGGTGTCGGCTATTCGGTACTGGACGTGCTGCATGCCGTGCAGCGGGAATCTGGAAACGATTTCCCGGTTATCCACTGTCCCCGCCGCGCCGGCGACATTGCCACGATGGTTGCGGATTCGAGCCGCATCCAGTCGGAACTCGGATGGTCGCCGCGTTTCAATGATCTCACAACCATCGTTCGCACGGCCCTTCAGTGGGAGGCCAAACGTCAAGCCCAGCGAAGCGACAGGATTCTGCCTGGGCGGCATAAACTGGCAGCGATAGGCTGAGCAGCCGTTGGTTTTCGGGATGCGGTTCTACCTGACGGAAAAATAGAGGACCGGACGATCCGAAAGAGTGGCAGCGGGAAGCCATTTCTCGCTGTCGAAAAAGCTGCGCGTGAGCTTCAGTCCCGGCAATTGTTCCGTTGCCAGCAAAATCAGGTTCAGCCGATGCGGCGCAGACGGCTCCGGCTTTAGGGAGACCGAAATACCGAAATGCTCTGCCTGATAGGGTTGCAGCCTGCGTGCCGGCTCAAGCATGCTGGCAAGGTCGGCCCAGCGGGTCTGCTCGATGATCATCGCCAACGCGTCCTCAAGCTTCGTCAGAATAACGGCACCATCAGGTGTTTGCGGCGCAACCACTTTCATCCTGATAGAGCGAACCTCGTCGGACGCCTCGCCTCTGATGTCGAGAAAAAGCGATGCACGTTCCGACGCGTTCGCCGTGTCCCCGACCACAAGATCGGCCATGCATTCGAAATTGCGGATCTTCACCGGGCTTGCGTGCCAGCCTTGCGGGTTGGAAAAGCCCGCCGCGGTAAAGCGGTCGCAGAGGTCCTTGCCGGACAGAACGAAGTCGCGGGCAAAGGATGCCCTGTCGCCGCCTTGCTCGAATTTCAGCAGATGCGGCGGTAGATTGAGCTTTTGGGCGGTAACCTTTTGCCGCTTGACGGGCTTCATCCGGGCTGGCTGCTCGGCGGAGCGTGTGGCAGGCGCAAGGTTGAGATAGCTCAGCAGGCTTTTGAGATGTTTCTTGTCATTGGCAAGCAGCACCGTTGACAATATGGCAAGACAAACTGCCAGCACCGCAAACAGCAGCGCGCCAGGCCTTACTCTTTTTTGCAGGCTTGCGTCCATCGGGGAACCCTAATGGCTGCCGGGGGAGGGGCGTCAACCGGTTTTTGATATGGCTTTCGGGCTGTCGGTAACCCGGTGAATATACTGCGAGCTGAAGGTCATTAAAAATATTCTGTATTCCACCGCCGGATTTTCCGGCGGCGCAACGTTATTCGGAGGAATTTTTGAACGAGTCCTGCTCGTCCGCGCTGCTTTCGTCGTCGGCGACAGGAATGGCGTAGGAACCGTTCAGCCAGCGGGCGAGATCGAGCGAGCGGCAGCGATCCGAACAGAACGGATAGTCTTCCCGTGTCGAGGGCCGCCCGCACTCCGGACATGGCTTCGTTTTCCGAAGCGGCGTGACATTTCCCGAACCTTCAGGAGATGATTTTGTCATGGTCTATCCTTCGAGCCAGCCCGACGTCACCTCGAATCCTTCACCGGAAAGAAGCGACATGGTCTCATACAGCGGCAGGCCGACGACATTGGTGTAGGAGCCGGTCAGTTTCTGCACGAATGAGCCGGCAATGCCCTGGATACCATAGGCCCCGGCTTTGCCGCGCCATTGCCCGGAGGCGATATAGGCGTCGATCTCGCGCGTGGTAAGGCGTTTGAAACGCACCTTGGTTTCCACAACCTTCTGACGGATCTTGCCGCCGGGCGTCACAAGGCAGATGCCGGTATAGACCCAATGGCTGCGCCCCGAGAGAAGATGCAGCGCTGCGGAAGCCTCCTCGGTATATTCCGCCTTGCCGACAATGCGGCGACCCACGGCCACCACGGTGTCGGAGCCGAGAACATAGGCGTCTTTCCACGTCTGCTCGCTCTTCAGCGCCGCATGCGCAGCCTCGGCCTTCTGTAGCGACAGGCGACGGCACAGCGTGCGCGGATGCTCAAGCTTTACGGGCGTTTCGTCGATATCCATCGGCATCAGACGTGCCGGCTCGATGCCGATCTGGTGCAACAGTTCCAGACGCCGCGGCGAACCGGATGCCAGAACGAGCTTTTGTTTTGAGTTGGTCATTGCGCTGCCCGGGCTTCCGAATGCCGAAAACGGATTACTTGAAGCGATAGGTGATGCGGCCCTTGCTCAGGTCGTAAGGCGTCATTTCGACCAGCACCTTGTCGCCCGCCAGAACGCGGATACGGTTCTTGCGCATGCGGCCCGCCGTGTGGGCGATGATTTCGTGTTCGTTCTCAAGCTTCACGCGAAATGTTGCGTTCGGCAGCAATTCGGTTACGATGCCCGGGAATTCGAGGACTTCTTCTTTTGTCATGTAAGGGTTTTCTTCCTGTTGATAGTGCCGGACCTGTCGTGTCCGGGAAAATTGCGCGGAAACTACACAATCCCGGCACATTTGTGAACCTCTAAAGCATCACGGCGAAAATCGGAACCGATTTTCGCCAGGTCAGAGGTGCGGATCGAATAAATGCCTGTCCTGTGCGGCGTTTGAAGTGTCTGGTACGATCGAAACGGACACTCAACCTCAGTCTTTTGAAAGCGTATCCGCCGCCGGCTGCGGCCTACCTGGCAGGCGTTCGGCAATCAGCCTGGCAAGATGGTCCCGCACCTCGCGATAGGCATCCAGAATCTGGTCCCGCGTGCCGGTGATGACGGTTGGGTCCATGGTTGGCCAATAGACAACGTCGAGCGAGTTCGAGCGTGTCAGTTCAAGTGCTGCGTGATGAGCTTCGGGTGTCAATGTAATGATCAGATCGAAAAAATCATCCTCGATCTCGTCCAATGTGCGCGGTTTGTGTTTGCCGAGCGAAAATCCCTGTTCTTCCAGCACTGCATCCACAAAGGGGTCACGCTCGCCCGCCCGCACGCCGGCCGACTGGATGTAGATGCCGGGCGCCACCAGTCGTTTGGCGATGACCTCGGCCATGGGAGAACGGATGGAGTTCATGCCGCACATGAAGAGGACCGATTTGGGAGCCTGTCCCCCATTTGGAGCCGTGGCGGGATCTCTCATCTCTAACCCCGCCAATAAAGCACACAGACAAGGGTGAAAAGACGGCGCGCAGTATCGAAATCGATTTTGATCTTGCCGGAAAGCCGGTCCATCAAAGTCTGCGAGCCGTCATTGTGAATGCCCCGCCTGCCCATGTCGATCGCCTCGATCTGGCTTGGAGTGGAGGAGCGTATCGCCTCGTAATAGCTTTCGCAGATCAGGAAATAATCCTTGATGATGCGGCGGAACGGCGTCAGCGACAGGATATGGGTCGAGACATCCTTCTCGTCTTCGGTCTTGATCGAGAAAACCAGCTTGGCATCGACCAGCGATATGTGCAGCCGGTATGGACCGCCCTCATGGCCGAATGGTTCGAACGTGTTTTCCTCTATCAGATCAAAAATGGCGACGGCACGTTCATGCTCCACGTCCGGCGTGGACCGGCCGATGCTATCGTCCAGAACCACATCGCAGAGCCGGAAATCGCCTGAAGCCATCTCTTAACTTTCCGGGTTGAGGCGAATGGAGACGGAGCGCGCATGCGCGTCCAGCCCCTCCGAACGGGCAAGGGTGATCGCCGCCGGCGCAAGCTGCCGCAGCTGCTCAGGCCCGAGACGCAGGATCGAGGTACGCTTGACGAAATCCAGCACTGAAAGGCCGGAAGAGAAGCGCGCTGAGCGCGCAGTCGGCAGAACGTGGTTGGAGCCGCCGACATAATCGCCGATCACCTCAGGCGTATGGCGCCCGACGAAGATCGCGCCGGCATTGCGGATGTGCGCCATCAGCGCATCCGGATCGTCAACGGCAAGCTCCAGATGCTCGGCCGCAATGCGGTTGGCCAAGGGAATGGCATCGGTGAGCTTTTCGACGAGAATGATCGCACCGAAATCTGCCCAGCTCGCCGCTGCCGTCTCGGCGCGCGACAGCCGTTTCAGCTGCCGTTCCACCGCCGCCTCCACCGCCTTGCCGAGTTCGGCATTGTCGGTGATGAGAATGGACTGCGCGCCACGGTCATGCTCCGCCTGCGCCAGAAGATCGGCGGCCAGCCAGTCCGGATCGTTGTCCTTGTCGGCAATGACAAGCACTTCGGAAGGCCCGGCGATCATGTCGATGCCGACAGTTCCGAAGACATGCCGTTTCGCGGCCGCCACATAGGCGTTGCCGGGGCCGACAATCTTGGCGACAGGCGTGATTGTTTCCGTGCCGTAGGCGAGTGCAGCCACGGCCTGTGCGCCGCCAATGCGGTAGATTTCCTCAACACCTGCGATGCGCGCGGCGGCAAGAACGGCGGGGTTTATCACGCCGCCATTCGCCGGCACGACCATGACGATACGCTCGACACCGGCAACCTTGGCGGGGACAGCATTCATAAGGACGGAGCTTGGATAGCTCGCGGTGCCGCCGGGCACATAAAGGCCGACAGCCTCGATCGCCGTCCAGCGTGAACCGAGGCCCACACCGATCTCGTCTTCGTAGATATCGTCCTTCGGCATCTGCCGCGCATGGTGTTTTTCAATGCGCCGGGCTGCGAGTTCGAGAGCTTCGATGACACTTCTGTCAACGGCTGCGACGGCCGCATCGATCTCTTCCGCTGTCACCCGCATCGAGACCTTCGAGAAATCGATGCCGTCGAATTTAATGGAGTAGTGGGCAAGGGCCGCATCGCCGCGATTGCGGACGTCATCGATGATGTCGCGAACGGTCGCGTTGACGTCTTCCGAAACTTCCCTCTTGGTTGTCAGGAAGGCAGCAAATTTCTGTTCGAAATCAGCCGATGCCCGCTCCAGCCAGATTGCCACGCCATTACCCTCTCATTTTCCTCGCGGCGATCCCGCGAGGTGCACGAACTCACCGCAGAAAAATGCGGCTCTGGTATGTGGCATAAATCGAAACAGTGACGAAAGGCAACCGTTGCAATGGCGTGGAGAGCTTATTCGCTATCGGGATGATGCGGTTTGGCGGCAGTTTCCCAGGCGCCGCTCACATCCGTCAGCTGCGCCTCGATGCATTCGACATCGAGTGCGATAGCCCCGCCGCCCGAAAGCGTCAGTTCGACGGCGCCATCAGGACCTTCGCCGTTCTGCACGAAGCGGATTGCAAGGAGCGAAAGCACCTGTTCCTTATCACTGCGATTGATGCCGTGCGAGCGGACGGCGGAGACCCGCTTCAGGAAAACCACGCTGCGGCATCGCTCCGGCGGCAGGTTCTTCTTATTCGCGCTTTCCCAGACGAAACGATTGGCGGAAAGTGTAAATTGGCCCTGCTTTGCCTCGAATGCAACGTCCTTCAGTTTGAAGACGCTGTCCTGCATGTGCGTCGAAATGACGGAGAGATCTTCAGTATCCAGCGCGAGCAATTTCAGGCCGCTCATCGTTTTCTTCCTTTTCCGCGGGGCCGCGCCCGCAATGTCTATTCCTTGTACAGGAAATAGGCAGTCGCGGCCCGCTCTGCAACGGGGAGAAAACGAATGAGCGGCGATGAAAGGATCAATCGCTGACGCGTTCGACCAGCGCACCGCAGCGGGTGAGCTTTTCTTCAAGCCGTTCGAAACCGCGATCGAGGTGGTAGACGCGCGAAACCATGGTCTCGCCTTCCGCCACCAGTCCCGCAATGACCAACGACACCGAGGCGCGCAGATCGGTTGCCATGACAGGCGCACCCTTCAGGCGGGTAACGCCTTCGATACGGGCCATCTGCCCGGAGAGCGAAATCTTCGCGCCGAGACGGGCCAGTTCCTGCACATGCATGAAGCGGTTTTCGAAGATGGTTTCGGTAATGTGGGATACACCCTGCGACCGGGTCATCAGCGCCATGAACTGCGCCTGGAGGTCGGTCGGGAAGCCGGGGAAGGGTTCGGTGACGATATCGACCGGCTGAATGCCGTTGCCGTTGCGCACGACGCGCAGACCGGTCTCCGTGTCGCTGATCGACACTCCGGCAAGCCGCAGCGTGTCCAGCGCATTGTCGAGCAGCGATGCACGCGTGCCTTCCAGCACCACATCACCGCCAGCCATGGCCACGGCCATGGCATAGGTGCCGGTCTCGATACGGTCAGGCAGCACCCGGTGGCGTGCGCCGGAGAGCGAGGTAACGCCCTCGATGGTGATGGTGGAGGTGCCAGCGCCCTCGATCTTCGCGCCCATCGCAATCAGGCAGTGCGCTAGATCGACGACTTCCGGTTCGCGGGCGGCGTTGTGAATGACGGTGGTGCCTCTCGCAAGGCTCGCGGCCATCAGCATCACATGCGTCGCGCCGACGGAGACTTTCGGGAAGGTATAAACAGCGCCGATCAGGCCGCCCTTTGGAGCGCTGGCGTTGATATAGCCGCCATCGATCTCCATCGTTGCGCCAAGCGCCTGCAGGCCCTCGATGAACAGGTCCACCGGACGTGTGCCAATGGCACAGCCGCCGGGCAGTGAAACGCGCGCACGGCCTTCACGGGCCAGAAGCGGGCCGATGACCCAGAAGCTGGCGCGCATCTTGGAAACCAGCTCGTAAGGTGCGGTGGTATCGACAATGGTACGGCAGGTGAAGTGGACCGTGCGGGAATAGGCTTCGCCCTGGCTTTCACGACGGCCATTGACCGAAATATCGACGCCATGATTGCCGAGAATACGGATGAGCTGCTCGACGTCCGCCAGATGCGGCACGTTTTCGAGCGTCAGCGTATCGCTGGTCAGAAGCGAAGCGATCATCAACGGCAAGGCGGCGTTTTTCGCGCCGGAGATGGGAATGACGCCGTTGAGCTTGTTACCACCCGTAATTCTGATGCGATCCATGCGTCCCTACGGGCCTTTGCCCGCCTTTCTTAATCATGCCTTGCGGAAATGCGCGTCCTTAGACGAGTTTCCGCGGCGTTTCAAATGATGCTGGTGAATTCTCTATGAGGATGATTCGTCCGTTTTTGCGGCAGGCAGGCCAATCGTCTCATCCGCATCGCCGGCCCGGCGCGCGCGAACCTGCTGTTTGCGCTTCTGCAGGTTTTCACGCAGCTTCTTCGCTGCCCGCGCCTTGCGCTCCGCCTCGCGTTGCCGCGCCTTCTCGCCGGGACCTGCCTGCGCGTTGCCGCTTGCCGCAACGGCAACGGGGTCTTCTGAAGCGTTCACGGAAAACGCCGCCTTTGCCTGTTTGTCATGATGTTCGTTCATAAATTCAGCAATATCCGAAAAATACGTTTTTCAACAGGGGGAACGCTTTTTTGCCCCGCTTGTTGAAGAATATCGTTTTGCGACTTGCGCTCGTCAAAAACCTATGGCAATAGGCCGCCACGCTTGATGCTGAAGCAAACGCTTCGGCACCGGATGCTGCTATAGCTCAGGGGTAGAGCACTCCCTTGGTAAGGGAGAGGCCGAGAGTTCAAATCTCTCTAGCAGCACCATTTTCCCCAATAAAATCAGAAATTTACGCAACGTGCCGGTGGGTCTTGTCCACGATGTCGGCTTGCTTTTTCGCGCATTCTGCACTGGTCTCGGTAAATGTGAAAACCGCGCCTCTTGCGAAGCGCGGTTTCCATTTCCGAATATTCTGTTGCTGCCAGAGCGGGACGAAACCGCCCGTAGCCAACGGGCGCCGCTTACTGGCGGAATAGCGACAGGATATTCTCGGAGCTGGTATTGGCGATGGAGAGCGACTGGATTGCCAGCTGCTGCTGGGTCTGCAGAGCCTTCAGCTTGGTGGACTCTTCGTTCATGTCGGCATCAACGAGACGTCCGACGCCCTTGTCGATGGAGTCTGTGAGCTTGTTGACGAAATCTTCCTGAAGATCGAGGCGCATCTTGATGGAGCCGAGATCGGCGCTCGCGCTGATCAGCGATTCCAGCTTGGTGTTGACGAACTGGATCATGTTGTCGAGGCCGTCATTGTCCGTCAGCGGCTGGCCCTTGGCGTCCAGCAAACCGCTGAGATCCTTGGTGATGTCGAGATCGATCAGCGAGTAGCCGAGCTTCTGTGCCATCTGGGAATCTGCGGCGGCGGTTTCGAGGTAAATATTGTTATTGGACGAACCGCCGGTTCCGATTGCCGTTACAGTGGTGCCTGCAGGCGTCGGCGCGGTATTGTTGGCTTTTACGTAGAGGGCTTCACCCGCTGCGTTTTCGCCGATCTTGAAGTAGGTGCCGTTGTTTCGTGCGGTTGTCGCCGCAGCAACGGTTACGAGGCCGGTTACTGCGTCTGGAGCAGAAACTGTGGTCGTCGTCCCCGAGGGGAAACCCAGAAGCTGGGATTGCGTGAACACCTTTGCGGTAGAGGGCGTGTTTGTGGCAGCACCTGCGGGTGTGGTCGTGGTAATCTCGAAATTGCGCAGGGAGCCTGTATCGGAATAATAGGCGGCGCTATCGAGGATACCGTTTTTCGCCGCACCGGTCGAGGTATCGAAAAGGGCAGTCTTGTTGTCGACCTGAACGTTGATCGTCTTGACTGCAACATTGCCCGCGCCGTCACGGATGAAGGAGCCGACGATCTGCTTCGTTATCGGGGTGAGGTTGCCGGATGCGTCGCTAATCTTGCCCTTAAGCCAGTTTTCGCCGGAGAAGGAGGCGGATTCGCCGATGCTTTTCAGCTGGTCCTGGAGCTGACGGATTTCTTCCTGGATCTTTGCCTTGTCGACGCCGGCCTCGCGGGCGGCAACCAGCTTCTTGCTGATTTCCTTGACGACATCGACAGTGGTTTCCATGGCGGAATAGGCTGTATCGACCTTTGCGGCGCCGAGGCCGAGGGCGTCCTGAACAGCGGAAAGAGCACCGTTATCCGAACGCATGGTGGTCGCGATAGACCAGTAGGCGGCGTTGTCGGAGGCGGTTTTGACGCGCAGGCCGGAGGAGACACGCGACTGCGTTTCTTCCATGTCGCTGCCGATTGCGCGGAGGGTCTGAAGGGCGGCCATTGCCGCGACGTTCGTCAAAATGCTGGTCATAATTATTTGCCCCTTGATTGGCTTAAATGAAAAGGGACATTCCGGATTGCCGCCGGTAACGATCGCGCGGCTTGATGCCTGTTAACCTCTTTTTCGTCTTGGTTAACCAATCGTTTCGATGGCTAGGTTTTAGGGCCCGAATGGTTAACAAAGCCTAAACTGTTGTTAATAAAAATTAGGAAATAATAATTTCTCTTAACCATGACGGAAAAAGCCGCACCCTTTCGGATGCGGCTCGATTTTTTGGCGATGTCTTTTCCGATTAACGGAAGAGCGACAGGATGCTCTGCGAGTCGTTGTTGGCGATCGACAGGGCCTGAACAGCCAGCTGCTGCTGGGTCTGAAGAGCCTTCAGCTTCGTGGATTCTTCGTTCATTTCAGCGTCGACGAGACGGCCGATGCCCTTGTCGAGCGAGTCGGTCAGCTTGTTGACGAAGTTTTCCTGCAGTTCGATGCGCATCTTGACCGAGCCGAGGTCGGCAGCGGCGGACGTCATGCTCTGGAGCTGCTTGTCAACGAAGGAAACCATGGCGTCGAGGTACTGGTTTTCCGAGACTGCCGAGCCGTCGCTGTTCTTGAACGTGCCGGTCAGGTCCTTGGTGATGTCCAGAGACGTCAGGGAGTAGGTGAGCTGCGTTGCGAGCTGGGCGGTTGCGCCTTCTTCCAGGTAGATCTTGGTGGTGCCGTCGAGGCCAACGGCAATGTTGGTCTTGGTTGCCGGCGAGGTCGGCGCAGTCGTGTTGATTTTCACATACTGGTCGTTGCCAAGATTGAAGTAGGTGCCGTTGACGTCGGGGGCTGTCGCATCGGCGTTAGCGATCGTGACGATACCCGTTGCAGCAGCGGTGGTGAAGGTGACGGCGGTGCCGGCAGTTGCTTCCTTCAGACCCTTGAGCTGGGCTTCAGTGTAAACCTTGGCTGCTGCAACCTTGGTCACCGGCTGGGCGGCGCCTACGCCGTCCGAGTCATTGGTGATTTCGAACAGCTTGTAGCTGCCCGTGGAAGAAAAATAGGCGTAGGAGTCGAGGACGCCCTGCTTGTCCTTTGCAGCGCCCGAAGACGTGTCGAAAAGCACCGTGTTACGGCTCAGGTCAACGTTGACGGTCTTTACGGACACGTTGCCGGCAGCGTCGCGGATGAAGGAGCCAACGATCTGCTTGGTGACGTTCTTCAGTTCGCCAGCACCGTTGCTGACGGTTGCCTGCAGCCAGTTTTCACCGGAGAAAGACGAGGAGCTGGAGATCGACTTCAGCTGATCCTGCAGCTGGGTGATTTCTTCCTGGATCTTGGACTTGTCGACACCGGGTTCGCGGGCGGCAACCAGCTTGTTCTTGATTTCCTTGACGACGTCGATGGAGGATTCCATACCCGAATAGGCAGTGTCGACCTTTGCGGCGCCGAGGCCGAGGGCGTCCTGAACAGCGGAAAGAGCGCCGTTGTCGGAACGCATCGTGGTCGCGATCGACCAGTAAGCGGCGTTATCGGAAGCTTCGCCGACGCGCTGGCCGGAAGACACGCGGTCCTGCGTCGTTTCCATGTTCTGGCCGATGGAGCGCAGGGTCTGGAGTGCAGACATAGCTGCTACGTTAGTGAGAATGCTCGTCATAGTAAATTTGCCCCTTGAATGGCTGATTAAAGAAGGGACATTCCGGTCTCACCGGGAACAGCGCACAGCATCATGCCTGCTAACCTGCTGATTTTTAATGGTTAGCTCGCCGTTTCGATGGCTCTAGCTAACCTCCATATGGTTAATGAAGAGCTAAGGGTCGCAAAAAAATGCACACGCTGAGATTTTATTATGCAATCTTCGCGCGCATGCGCGCGTAGCCTGAAATGTTTAAAAAATAATAAAGCCGCACCCGTTTCCGGATGCGGCTTTGGTAAAAGGGCAATACGCTTGGGTCAGCCTCCGTCACGTTTGCCTGTTTCACGCAATTGCAAGACAGTCAGCCTCCGCTTGCGATCCTGCGTGTTGTGTCATTCAGGCCAGCGGCTATCCGCCTGTCCATGCCCAAAATCTGACAGCCGGTGCTTTCCAATTCCCTAATTTCAGGGCGCTCCCGGCGCTTCGCTCAAATCGTGGTAAATGCTTTCAAAGCAAGGATGGTAAACGAAATCTTCCCGTTTGCGGAGCACTCCACAAATGCAAAACCGCGCCCTTTCGGGCGCGGCTCGACTTTTGTAATTTTCGGTCCGATTAACGGAAGAGCGACAGGATGTTCTGCGAGTCGCTGTTGGCGATCGACAGAGCCTGGATTGCCAGCTGCTGCTGCGTCTGCAGAGCCTTGAGGCGGGTCGACTCTTCGTTCATGTCAGCGTCAACCAGACGGCCGATACCCTTTTCCATCGTTGCCGTCAGCTTGGAAACGAAGTCGCCCTGCATCGAGATGCGGTTGGAGACCGCGCCCAGATCGGCAGCAGCGCTGTTGAGGGTTTCAAGCTGCTTGTCAACGTGGGTGATGAGCTTGTCGAGGATGTCGTTGTCCGTTGCAGCGGCAGTGCCGAGCATGGTGGCACCAGCGCCCTTGTAGATGCTCAGGTCGGAAATATCGAGGTTCGAAACCGACTGCTTAACGCCATCTGCGACAGCTGCCTTGTCGAGGATGCCCGTACCCTTGCCGTCTGTTACAGCGCCGGTATCGAACAGAACGTTCGAGCCGCTGAGCTGCAGATCGACGCGCTGAACCTTGACGGCGCCAGCGGAGTCACGGGTGAAGGAAGCAACAACCTGCTTCTTCAGGTTGGCAATAGCCGCATCGTCAGTACCGGCAGCAAATGCTGCGCCGTCGTTGGATGCTTTCGTCTTCAGCCAGTTTTCACCGTTGAAGGTCGCGGAGTCGGCGATCGACGTCAGCTGCTTCTGGAGCTGGCCGATTTCCTTCTGGATCTTCTTCTTGTCGGCAGTCGGGTCCTGGGCAAGGATCAGCTTGTCCTTGATTTCCTGAACGACCTTGATCGTCGCTTCCATGCCGGAGTACGCGGTGTCGACCTTGGCTGCGCCGATGCCGAGTGCGTCAGAAACGGTGGAGAGCGCCGAAGCGTCCGAACGCATCGTGGTCGCGATGGACCAGTAAGCGGCGTTGTCGGAGGCGGAGCCTACCTTCAGGCCGGTCGAGATACGACCCTGCGTGGTCTCCATGTTGTTGCCGATCGAACGCAGCGTCTGGAGAGCAGCCATAGAGGAGGCGTTGGTGAGAATGCTTGCCATAGTATTTTGTCCCTTGTTTTTACGAGATACTGGAGTTGGGGACATTCCGGACTTTGTATTACCGGTCACAACGTTTCGGCTTCATGCCACTCGGTTCCGAATTACTTGCCTTTGGAAACCAAACCCGCTGTGTGTAGGGAGAATTTGGCAGCAAAGAATTGCCCAATTGTTAATTTGAGCATTAAGAAATACTAGAAAATACTTATGGTTACTGCGAAGTATATTTAATTGGTAAGTTTTTAATTTAAAATTATAGTTATCCGACCCCTAGCAAAAACGGTAACCAAAGGGTTAAAACGCGAAAACCCCGCAGCCGTGGGGCTGCGGGGTTAACAAACAGGATTAACGAAGATTATTTCGGCACAATTGCCGTCAGTTGAACGATCTCACAAGGCTGCCGACCAGCAGGTTCCAGCCGTCGATCAGCACGAAAAAAAGGATCTTGAACGGCAGGGAAATCGAGGTGGGTGGCAGCATCATCATGCCCATGGCCATGGTGATGGTAGCGACGATGAGATCGATGACCAGAAACGGCAGGATGATTAGGAAACCGATCTCGAAACCGCGCCGGATTTCCGAAAGCATGAAGGCCGGAACGAGCACGCGGTAGTCGACAACATTGTCGGTCATCACGACCTGTCCGCGCTCGCGGGCGATATCGACGAACAGCTTCAGATCCTTGTCGCGCGTATTGGCGTTCATGAAGGTGCGGAAGGGTTCGGCGATGCGCCCAATGGCCTGCTGTTCGTTGATCTGGTTCTGCAACAACGGCTGCACGCCGTCTGTCCAGGCTTTATCGAAGGTCGGCGACATGACGTAGAAGGTCATGAACATCGCCATGGACAAGAGGATCATGTTCGACGGGGTCGAGGCAAGCCCCATGCCGGAGCGCAGGATCGAAAAGGCGATCACGAAGCGCGGAAAGCTCGTGACCATGATCAGGATGCCCGGCGCGACTGACAAGACCGTCAAAAGGCCGAAGGTGCGAATGATCCATGCGGCGACGGATCCGTCTATCTGTGTATTGAACAGATCGGTCGGAAATTGCTGGGCGTTGGCAAGGCCCGGCAAAGCCAGAAGAACAGCGATGGTAACAAGAAATCGAATCATTCGATGACAAAGGTCCGGAACATGACCTTGGATACGCGCCCTTGAGAGCGCAGGTCAACTCGTTCCTGAATGTCATCCTTAAGATATTGAAAGCCGCGCGGGCCTTCCAGCTGCTGAAGGGAAACGGTGCGGACGTAGGCCATGATATCCTGATGGATATCCTCCGCGAGATTGACCTCGACCGGACCCTTGAACATCAGCGCCACTTCAAGCCGCACCCAGTTCGTGGAGGGGTATGCAAGGTTGGTGGTGATGGGATCGAGCTGGACGATACCGTTCGCCTCTGCCGGGATTTTATCGATGCCCTCGCCCTTCTTCTCGCCATGTTCGCCGGCGGCAGCCGGGGCATGCGCCTCGGCGCCGGCGATCTTCGGGGCGACCATGCCGCCCACGAACCAGCCGCCGCCCGCACCCAGCAGGGTGAGGATTGCAACGCCAGCGATGGTCATGACCATCGGCGAGGATTTTTTCTTGCTCTCAGTCTGTTCGTTTTCCATGGGTCAGTCCCGCTTTCGCATGTCGGCGTCAGAGCGGCGAGAACAGGTCGACGACCTGCTGACCGACCGGGGGTTGCTGCACTTCCGTCAGGCGGCCGCGGCCACCGTAGGAGATGCGCGCCTCGGCGATGCGCTCGTAGGAGATCATGTTCTGCGCATCGACATCCTGCGGCCTGACGATACCGCCGACGTTGAGGATGCGGATTTCGTGATTCACGCGCACTTCCTGCGAACCGCTTATGATGAGGTTGCCGTTTTCGAGAATGCCGGTCACCACGGCCGCCACCATCAGCGTCAGCTTTTCGGAACGCTTGGTCTTGCCCTTGGCCTGGGTGTCTGTGTCGGAGCCGTATTTGATGTTGGAATCTGCCTCCGGCGTCCAACCTAAGATTTCCGCCTTTGCCTTCCAGTTCAGGCCGCTGGAATTGGTACGGTTGCGCTCGGTTTCGTTGTCGAAATCGGCCTTGTCGTTGATCTGGATGTTGACGGTCAGGATGTCGCCGATGTTAAGC
This sequence comes from Rhizobium sp. AN68, assembly GCF_030758035.1. Lineage (NCBI taxonomy): Bacteria > Pseudomonadati > Pseudomonadota > Alphaproteobacteria > Hyphomicrobiales > Rhizobiaceae > Rhizobium > Rhizobium sp. AN68. Next base: position 444,324 of record NZ_JARWMI010000003.1, read on the forward strand.
GCACGTAGATCCTTGAACAGCGCACCCTGGCTGTCGCTCCACAACGAATAGCCGCTCGCCATGTGCTTTGGCTGCTTCGGATACATGCCCATCTGCGGCGTCTGGCTGAATTGCAGGCCGCTGCCGATCGGGCTCATCGCGGGAGCGTTGCCGATTTCCTTCAGGGTCTGGTTGTTCTGGCAGCCGGCAAGCAGGGCAAGCGGCAGGAGGAGGGCCGGAAGACGCGGGGTCATGAAGGATCCTTCGAAGTGTTTTTGTCGATTGCCTGCGACATGATGCCGGCGACTATTGCGGCTTTCTGAGCATCCATTTCACTGAGGATGAGGCCCGATTGGCGCGGCGGAAGCTGCATGATGATGGCAGCCGCGATTTCCACATGCATCTTCTCGAGCTGCGGTGCTGCGGCATCCGCCTTCATCGTCTTGTAGATATCGACCAGATTGCTTTTCGCCTGCTCGAGGAAATGATTGCGGCGTGCCAGCCAGTCCTCATATTCCGCCTTGCGGTCCTGCAACGCGGAAATGCGCTCGTTGACGTCAGCCTGAAGCTTTTCCAGCTCCTGCTTCTGCATGAGATAGCGCTGGTCGCGGGCCGCATCGGCAATATTGGTGCAGAATTTCTGGATTTCATCCTGCGTGCTGAGTTCGGACACCACGTTTTGCTGGCTTTCGGCGCCGGCGGCGGGCAGCAGGAAAAGCAGCGAGGCAATGGCCGCGAACCGGGTAAAGCCGTTCCTGAAAGCAGTTTTCTTCTGAAGTTCCATCATTGCAGCACGAGCTCCGCCTGAAGGGCGCCGGCGGATTTGATGCCTTGCAGAATGGCGATGATGCCGTCCGCCTTGAGCCCGATGCTGTTGAGACCGGCAACCAGCGTGCGAAGGTCAGGGCCTTCGACGATGGCGACCTTGCTGCCTTCCTGCAGTGCCATGATATCCGTCTGCGGTTGCACCGCCGTCTCGCCGCGCGAGAAGGGCGCCGGCTGGATGACCTGCGGCGATTCCGTCACCTGCACGGTCAGCGTTCCATAGCTCACCGCCACGCGGGAAATACGCACATCCGCGCCGATGACGATCGTGCCCGTGCGCTCGTTGATCACGACTTTCGCCGGCGTATCCGTCTGGACCGTCAGGTTTTCGATTTCCGCCATCAACCGCGTCAGGTCGGCGGTGCGGGGCTTCTGCACCGAGATTTCCTGCGAATCGCGCGGTTCGGCGATGCCATCGCCGTAACGGGCGCGGGCAAAGGCGTTAACGACATCTGCGACGCGCACCGCGGTCGAAAAATCGGGATTGCGCAGCTGAAGGACCAGATTGACCGAATCCTTGAATTTCGACGGCAGTTCCCGCTCGATGATCGCGCCGTTCGGCACGCGCGCCGAGGTCGTGACGCCCTGCGTCAATGTCGCTGCGTCGCCCTGGGCCGAAAAGCCGTTGACGATCAGTGCTCCCTGAGCGACCGCATATATCTGCCCGTCTGCACCGGAAAGCGATGTCATGATGAGGTTGCCGCCGCGAAGCGAGGAGGCGTCGCCGAGCGAGCTGACGGTCACGTCTACACGGCTGCCGGGGCTGGCGAATGGCGGCAGGTTGGCCGTCACCATCACGGCGGCGATGTTCTTGGCATTGGACTGGCCGCCCTGCGTGGTGATGCCGAGGTTCTGCAGCATGGCGCGCATGGACTGTTCGGTGAAGGGTGAAGAGCGCAGGCTGTCGCCGGTGCCCTGTAGGCCCACGACGAGACCATATCCGATCAGCTGGTTGTCGCGTCCGGCCTGCAGGGATGCGATATCCTTGATACGGGACGTGTCTGCCTGGGCTGGCGGCGTCGAGATGAAGGGCAGGGCCGAAATGACCAGAGCCGCACAGAGGATACGAAGCACTTTCATTTCGCCATAACCTGAATGGTTCCGTCCTTCATGACGGTACCGCTGACCATCACGCCGGAATCGATGTTGCGTACCCTTACGACCTCGCCGAGCGAGCCGTCGCTCATGGGTGTTCCGGACGCCATCAGCGTCATGTTGCCGATGTGGAAAACGAGTTTGACGCTCGTGCCGCGTACCACAAGTGACGGTTCACGAAGCGCTGCAATGGGGATTGTGCGGCCGGGAAGCAATGTCTGCTTGGAGATCATGCCTTCCACTTCGCTGATATCGCTCGCGTAACCAGCGGAAATGTTGGGGTTGGTCACTTCCACCGGCTTCACCTGTTCGGGCGTGATCGTCTCGCCCGGATAGATCGTGCGAGTAGGAACCAGCGCCGTCGGTGCCTGTGCAAAAGCGGGAGCCATGGCACCCAGTGAAAAGGCAGACGCAAGGCACATACGGACGAGTGCCGTTCTGCAGCTGCTATGTTTCCGGCCAAACCTCATGTCCGCCTGCCTTTCCGTTCTTACTTCAGGTTCTTGCTGACAATCGAAGCCATTTCGTCAGCGGTGGTGATGACCTTGGAATTCATCTCGTAGGCGCGCTGCGCCGTGATGAGGTCGGTGATTTCCTTGACGGCATCGACGTTCGAGCCTTCGAGGTAGGATTGCTTGATGTAGCCGTAGCTCGGATCGTCAGGCACGCCGATAACGGCGGCGCCGGAGGCCGGCGTCTGGGAAAACAGGTTGTCGCCGAGCGGCTTCAGACCCGCCTCGTTGGCAAAGTTGGCGATGGTCAACTGGCCGAGTTCAGTGAAATCCGCAGCGTTGCCGATGCGGGCGGTCACCTGACCCGTGCGGGTGATGGTGATGTCCTGCGCGTCGGTCGGGATATTGATGTTCGGGATGACATTGTAGCCATCAACCGTCACGAGGTTGCCGTCAGCATTCTTGTTGAAGGCGCCGGCGCGGCTGTAGAGCGTCGAACCGTCGGCCGCCTCGATCTGAAACCAGCCCTGGCCGATGATTGCCACGTCGAGCTTGTTGCCGGTTTCGATCAGGTTGCCCTGGGTGTGGATGTTGCGCACCGCGGAAGTCTGCACGCCGAGGCCGATATTCGCTCCCTCAGGCACGATCGCCTGGTTGGCACGGTTCGGCACACCCTGCATGCGTTCGGTCTGGTACAGAAGATCGGTAAACTCTGCACGCGCGCGCTTATAGCCGGTGGTGTTGATGTTGGCGATGTTGTTGGCAATGACTTCCAGATTGGTCTGCTGGGCGTCCATACCGGTGGCAGCGATGGCAAGAGCTCTCATGTCATTTTTCCTGCGGGGCTAGAGCATTTCCAGTAAAGGCGCGGAGCGGTTCTGCGTCCGGAAAGTGCTTAAAAACAAAGGCCTAGAGCGCGGCCAACGATTGGCGTCAAACCGGACGCGCTCTAGATCTGCATCTTGGTAATGTCGAGATAGGCCGACACGATCTTGTCGCGGAACGCGATGGCCGTTTGCAGCGACTGCTCGGCCGAAAGCACGGCATCGACCACTTCGCGTGTGTTTGCCTTGCCCTGAATACCTTCGAAGGAGGCCACTTCCGCCTTCTTCAGGTTGTTCATCGCATCCGTCGACATATTGCCGAGAACGCTTGCGAAGCTTGCGCCTGTCTGCTGGGCGGGCGTCGTCTGCTGGCTGCCGAAAATGCTGTCGGTCAGCGAAGAGACGTTGCTCGTGCCACGCGTGAGCGAGAGGGAACCGAGTTGTTTGATGCCGTCGATCATTGCGATGCTTTCAGAAGGTCGATGGTGGAGGCGACGAGGTCGCGTGTCTGGCGGATGACCTGGAGGTTGGCGTCGTAGCTGCGGTTGGCTTCGCGCATATCCGCCATTTCGATCAGAACGTTGACGTTCGGCATCTTGACCATGCCGCTGGTGTCGGCGGCCGGATTGCCGGGGTCGTATTCATGGACGAAATCGCCGCGGTCGACGCCAAGCTTCTTTACCGTCACGCGCTGCACGCCGCTTACGCGGTCAAGCTCGGAGCCGAATGTCACGGTCTTGCGGCGATAGGGGTCGGCGCCAGGCGTGTCGCCGGTCGATCTTGCGTTGGCAATGTTTTCCGAAACGATACGCAGTCGGGTGGACTGCACTTCCAGGCCGCTGCCCGCGATCTTGCTCGCCGCACTCAAGGGATCCATGGTTTACCTCTTTACCGTCATCAGCATCATGCGATGGAAGGATTTGACGAGACTGGCGTTCAGGTCGTATTGCCGCTTGATCTCGCCGGTCTTGGTCATTTCCTCGGCAAGCGCGACCGAATTGCCGGACTCCTGCATGCCGATCTCGTTATTGATCGGGTTGTCGCGCACCGCGATATTTTCGCTGAGCTCGCTTGCACCGAAATGGGCGGGATGGGTCTTCGCCATGCCGACCTGCTGGCTGGTGGCCTGCATGACCGCTTCGAAAGGACTGACATCCTTGGCGTGAAACTTGGGTGTGTTGGCGTTGGCGATGTTGGTCGCCACGACTTCCTGCCGCACGCTCAGCCATTCCGCTTGGCGGGAGGCCAGATCGAACAGTTGAATCGGTTGCATAGACTTCTCCATCTCGTATGGCCCGAACCTAAGGTGCTAATCTTGCGTCAGACTTGCGGGGAGGGGCGGAGGTGCGGAAGCACTGGAGAATCTGATCCCGAAGGCGATTGCGAAAACAAAAATGGCGCGCCGGCAAATGCGGCACGCCCTAGGATCGACTAGTGAATTACGAAGACGTCTCCGTCCCGCCGGACTGGATTCGGGGACGGCCGTAAACTTCAGCAGAGTGCCGGTCTGACTACTTCTCGGGATGATAGGTTTTACCGGAAGAGGTCTCTATCATCCACTCGCCGTCGCGCTGCTCGATTTTGGTCAGGCGCGCATTGTCGGGTAATGTGGAGCCCACCCGCACCATATACATGCCCGATCCGTCCTCGATGAGGGCGCGGCCGTTGGAGACATGAAGCAGGCGGAAGGAGGTCTGGCCGGGGAAGGGCTGGTCTTCAAGCCCTGCGGCGAGATTGTTCTGCTTTTCCTTACCCTTTTCGCTGACCGTCGCCGTCGTCAGCATGTCCGGCAATTCGCCGGGCGCTGGCGCGTCTTCCTTGTTGCGATTGGTCATGGCCAGGGGCGAAACGCTGAAGACTTCACGCGGACCGGTATGGGGCAGGTCGCGCGTGCGGTCGCCGTCTGCCACTCTCATTCCAAACTTGTCCTCGTTGAAGAACACGTACCAGGGGAAAAATGCGGCGGCGGCGGCAAGTCCTATTCCCGTCCACGCGAGAATACGGTCGGGCGTGAAGAAGGGAGGCTGCGGCTGTACGTTCTCGAGGTCGTTATCGTCGATCTTGTCGATCTGTTTCTTTTTCACGGGTCAGCCTCTCATTCTCGGGTTTACCTGTGGCTGATTATTTTGCACTCCACCGCGCAACGCGGTCGCCAGATCGGCGTAGGCGTCCTGCGCCGCCGGTTCATTCGGAAGCTGTTTCAGCGTTTCATAGATGATTGGAACCTGTTTCACCGCCATGTCGAGATCGGGATCGGTGCCGGGTCGATAACCGCCGATGAGGCGCAGATCCCGCGTTTCCTCAAAGCGGTGCACCAGCGCTTTCAGACGCGACACCAGCTTTTCCTGATCCGGTGTCCATGCCTTCTTGGCGAGACGCGAGATCGAGGCCAGAGGATTGATCGGAGGATAGCGGCCTTCTTCTGCAAGGCTGCGATCCAGCACGATGTGGCCGTCGAGAATACCGCGGGTCGAGATCGGCAATCGGATCGTTGTGGTTGTCGCCGTCCACCAGAATGGAGACGATGGCGGTGATGGTACCGCTGCCTTCGGCGCCGGGTCCCGCCCGCTCCAGAAGGCGCGGCAATTCGGTGAAGACCGAGGCCGGATAGCCGCGTGCCACCGGCGGTTCACCCGAAGCGACCGCCACTTCGCGGATCGCATGGGCAAAACGGGTCACGCTGTCGATGATAAGAAGGACGTTGTCGCCTCTGTCACGGAAATATTCGGCAATGGTGACGGCCGAAAGCGGCGCCATCTTGCGCAGCATCGGGCTTTCGTCGCTGGTCGCGACAACGGCGACGGACTTGCCCATATTCTCGCCCATCGTATCCTCGATGAACTCGCGCACTTCGCGACCGCGCTCGCCGACAAGCCCGATGACGACCTTGTCGAAGGCATCGGCCTTGGCAAGCATCGATAGGAGCGTGGATTTGCCCACGCCTGACCCCGCAAAAATGCCGAGACGCTGGCCAAGGCAGAGAGGCGAGAAAATATCGATTGCCCGGACACCCGTCTTGAAAGGCGTCTCCACCCGCTTGCGCGTCATCGACGGCGGTGCATTGCTGGAAATCGGACGGCGCTCCGTGCCTGATGCAAGCGGACCCTTGCCATCGATGGGTTCGCCAAGCGCATTGATGGTGCGGCCGCACCAGCTGTCGTCAGGCGCAACGCGGAAGGCACCCTTGCGGATGACGGTGTCGTGAATGCCAATCGGCTCGCCCGGTTCGATGGGGCAGACGTAGCAGATATCGGGTTCCACGCGCACGACTTCGCCGAGATGGATACCGGTCGCGCTGCGATGGGCGACGAACTCGCCCAGCCTCACATGCCGCGACAGGCCGGAAACCGTGTAGTGTCCGGCGGCGATGGTGCGGACATGGCCGCCCGGCGCCACCGAAAACTCCGGATCGGCATAGTGTCCGGCAAGGCTGGCCAGCTGGGCGAGCTTCGGTGAAATCGCCTCGACCGTGAGCGTGGATTCCGGCATTGTCATCGCTCAGTTCCTTAACGTGCGCCGCCAAGCGTCTTGATGGCATCGCCGAAAGTGGATTCGGTATCGCGCATCAGCGACGAAATGCTCTCGAAGGCCCGGTTGACCTGGATGAGCTGCGTCATCTGGGAAATGCCGTTGACGTTCGACTGCTCGAGATAACCCTGAACGACGCCGACCTCGTGATTGTTGACGACCGGCGTCGGCGGGGCCACGGGCTTCACGCCGCTATTGGGATGGCGCAGGAAGCCTTTCGAGAAATCCGCCTGGAAGATACCGAGCGTGGCGACGATGTTGTCGTTCTGCCTGATAGCGCCATCGAGACTGACGGTGATCGGGCCACCATTCGCATTGAGCTGGATGGGACCGCCGCCGGCGTCGAGAACCGGATAACCGCTTGAGGAGATGAGCGCGCCGTCCGGGCGCATGGTGAAACGCCCGTCGCGGCTCAGGATCTGGCCGTCGGGTGTGTCCATCGCGAACCAGGCATCGCCCTTGATGGCGAAATCGAAACTATTGCCAGTCTGTTCGAAGGCGCCCTGACGGGTGGAGAGATAGTCGTTACCCTGCGATACGAACGCCACCTTGGCATTCATGTCATTGTGGTTCTTGGCGACCATTTCGTCGAATTTCACTTCGGAACCGCGGAAACCCACCGTGTTCGCATTCGCCATATTGTCGGAAATGGTGGTGAGACGACGCTCCAGCGCAATCTGCGAGGAAAGGGCGACGTATAGTCCGGATTGCATATCATTTGCCTCCGAGTTTCAGGGAGTTGATGGAGATCAGCAGGTCCGGGGAAATGCCGTAGCCGCTGGAGGAGCCGAAAACGGCCAGAGGATCATAGGTCGTGGAGGGATTTTGCATCTCCCACATGATGGTGAAACGCTCGAGCAGCTTGCCGACCTTTTCAGGATTTTGCAGATCCTTGATATTGATGGATTTTTCGATGAGCGCGGCCTGTTTTTCGACGCTTCCTGCCGCAATTTCGTCAGGCAGGTTGTAGGCGGTGCGGAACACCTGCGCGAGCGCGTCGTCGGCTAGAAAATCGAGACCCGATTTGATCGTTGGTGCCTTGCGCTCGAAGTAAAGAGCAAGCCGGACACCGTTATTGTCGCCGCCCGCCTCCTGCTCCAGCGTCTGGCGGGTGTATTTGCTGATGATGCCGGACTGGGCCGCTTCGGTCGCAGTTGCAGCTGCACCGAGACTTGCAAAGTCGAGCGATTTCGCAAGGTCCGAATAGCGGCTGTCGGAAAGCTTGTTGGCGAAGGCGTTCTTGTCGGCCGTGCCTTCGGTCAGCACCTTGCGGATGAAGGCTTTCGCATAGGCCATGTCCTCGAGGCCGTTAGCTTTCAGCGCATAATTGTAAAGACGGGTATCGGCCATGAAGTCGTCGACGGATTTCACGCTGCCGATCTTCGACCGGTAATATTCGGTTTCGCGCGCCACGTCGGGTTGCTTCGACACACGCTCAAGCGATTTGCCGATGTCCTGACTGATCAGTCTGTAGCTGGTGTAGGTGGAAGTCACTGAACCGCCGCTCTCGTTTGATCCCGATACCAAGGCGCACGTCCGCCTTTGTCGGGATAATGCCGGATGTTGCTTGTGCGAAACTGGCTGCAGTGACGAGGGACAGAGGCTCCGCGGACAGGTTCACGCAAGCCACATTTTCTAGAGATGGCGGCATGGAACACTGTTCGGGCGTGGTCGATCAATGAATATTGTAATTGGACTTATAATCACCTTCGGCTGCATCATCGGCGGCTACATGGCGATGGGCGGCCATCTGGACGTGCTGGTTCAGCCGTTCGAATTGTTGATTATCGGCGGTGCCGGCCTCGGCGGCTTCATCATGGCGAACCCGATGAAGGTCGTGAAGGATTCGGGCAAGGCGCTCGGCGAGGCCTTCAAGCACTCGGTCCCGAAGGAGCGCAACTATCTCGACGTACTCGGCGTACTTTATTCGCTGATGCGCGACCTGCGCACGAAATCGCGCAACGAGATCGAGGCGCATATCGACAATCCGGAAGAATCCTCGATCTTCCAGAGTGCACCCTCGGTGCTGAAGAACAAGGAGCTGACGTCGTTCATCTGCGACTACGTCCGCCTCATCATCATCGGCAACGCGCGCAGCCACGAAATCGAAGCACTGATGGACGAGGAAATCGAGACCATCCTGCACGACAAGCTGAAACCTTACCACGCGATCACCACCATGGGCGATTCCTTCCCCGCCATCGGTATCGTCGCGGCGGTTCTCGGCGTCATCAAGGCCATGGGCAAGATCAACGAATCACCGGAAGTGCTGGGCGGCCTCATCGGCGCCGCACTGGTGGGCACCATGCTCGGCATCATCCTGTCCTATTCGATCTGCAACCCGCTCGCTTCGCAGGTCAAGATCGTCCGCACCAAGCAGCACCGCCTCTACATCATCGTCAAGCAGACGCTGATCGCCTACATGAACGGCTCGGTGCCGCAGGTCGCGCTTGAATACGGGCGCAAGACCATCTCCAACTACGAGCGGCCGTCCATCGACGCCGTCGAACAGGAGATGATGAACCCCGGCGGCGAAAACAAGGCGGCATGACCATGGCTAAAGCTGCACAGCAAAGAGCACCCGTCATCGACACGTCGCTGCTCGCGAAACTTACCGGCGGGCTTTCCGACCGCAAGACAATCGCGAAGGTCGGTTCCGATATCGGCCATCTCTACAGCGAATTCCTGCCTGATATCTTTCACAGCGAGACCGGCATTGCGATAGACGTCGAATATATCGGCTCCGATCGGGGCTGATGACCGATCTCATCGCCAATATCGGCGGCAATTTCTCGGTTGCGGATTGTTCTCTGCGCAACTGGTGCCCCAATTTCATGATGGCGGTCGGCAACGGCTTCGTCATCGCGCTCATGGAGCGCATGCTGGGCGCCGCCGCCGACACCATCGGCGAGCCGGACGAGCGCAGCCTGTCCCACATCGAACTCGACCTGGCGGCCATGGTTCTCGGGCGCATCGGGGGTGTCCTGCGGTCGGGCGTCAACGCGCCGGGCGGTTTCGAGGCGACGATCGACCCGCCCTTTACGGCCAATGGAAAAAGCGCCTTCGAGGAGATGATCGCCGGCCTCTACGGCGTGACAGTCCGCATGAAGATCGCCATCGGCAAGGTTTCTTCGGAATTCGCGCTGATCGTGCCGCAGCGGCCCCTTCTCAAGACCTCCATCGCCGCTCCCAAGGCTTCAGCCCAGGCGCTGAAGAAGCAGGCGGAATGGGTGGATTTGATCTCTGAGCAGGTGAAGAGATCGCAGGTAACGCTCGAGGCGCGCATCAAGCTCGAAACCTTGACCCTGCGGACGATCTCCAGGCTGGTGGCCGGCGACGTCATTCCGTTTCAGGATCTGAAGCAGGACGACATCGGCGTTGAGGTCAGCGCCAACGGCTCCAAGCTCTATAATTGTGAATTCGGCAAGTCCGGCGACCGCTACATGGTTCGGGTAAAGAACAATGTCAGCACGGACGACGAGATCTTGCGACATCTGATGGGTTAAAACCTGTCCACCTTTTTTGGGTTCTGGGCAGGCTGACGCAAGTTTCAAAGGGAATAATCAGCGCATGGCTACGAAGAAAACACCTGTGACCGATGATATGGCGCTGCCGTCGCTTGAAGACGGCGGTGAGCTCGACCAGGCTATCGGCGATCTGCGTGGCGTCCTCAAGACGGATGCGGAAGGTTCGCTGTCCGACTTTGGCGACTTCGGGGATTTCGGGAGCGTTGACGACGCTTCCGCCGACAGCGACCTTTCCGCCTTCGGTGGTGGAGCGGGCGATTTTGCAATGAACGATTTCGCGGCCACCCCACAGGTCGCGGGCATCAAGGCGCCGCTCGGCAGTGGCCTGTCCGACAATATGGACCTGATCATGGATATCCCGATCGATGTCCAGATCGTTCTCGGCACCAGCCGCATGCTCGTCTCGGGTCTGATGAGCCTTGAAGAGGGTGCAACGATCGCGCTTGACCGCAAGATCGGTGAACCGGTCGAGATCATGGTGAATGGCCGCCGTATTGCGCGCGGTGAAATAACGGTACTTGAAGACGACGATACGCGCTTCGGCGTAAAATTGATTGAAGTAATGAGTACGAGAAAAGCCTGATCCCTGTGGGGACGGAGAGGAAAGACCATGATGGACTTCGAGGATTTCGGTAACCCGCTGGCAGGGAAACCGTTGTCTCAGGCCGACAAGGCGGCCGCGGTGCTTCTTGCCATGGGCAAGGGCGTCGCCGGCAAGCTGCTGAAATTTTTCACGCAGCACGAATTGCAGATGATCATTTCCTCGGCCCAGACGCTGCGTGTCATTCCCCCTGACGAACTCGCCCAGATCGTGGCGGAGTTCGAAGACCTGTTCACGGAAGGAACGGGTCTGATGGACAATGCCAAGGCGATCGAAAGCATTCTCGAAGAGGGCCTGACACCGGAGGAGGTGGACAGCCTTCTCGGCCGTCGTGCAGCCTTCCAGGCCTATGAAGCGTCGATCTGGGATCGCCTGCAGGAAGCGGAGCCGGAATTCGTCGGCAAATTCCTGCTGCGCGAGCATCCCCAGACCATCGCCTATATCCTCTCCATGCTGCCCTCGTCCTTCGGTGCCAAGGTCCTTCTGACCATTCCCGAAGAGCAGCGCGCCGATATCATGAACCGCACGGTGAACATGAAGGAAGTCAGCCCCACGGCTGCCCAGATCATCGAGAAGCGCGTGGTCAACCTCATCAACGAGATCGAAGCAGAGCGCAATGCGGGCGGCTCCACGAAGGTTGCCGACCTGATGAACGAAATGGAAAAGCCGCAGGTCGATACGCTGCTCAGCTCGCTCGAAACGCTCAGCAAGGAAGCTGCCAACAAGGTCAAGCCGAAGATCTTCCTCTTCGACGATCTCATGTTCATGCCGCAGCGCAGCCGCGTCCTGCTGCTCAACGATGTCTCGGCGGACGTTCTCACCATGGCGCTGCGTGGCGCAACCATGGAAATCAAGGAATGTGTGCTGTCCAGCATCAGCCCGCGCCAGCGCCGTATGATCGAATCGGACCTCGCCGTGCCGCAGGCTTCCATCAACACCCGCGAAGTGGCGATTGCACGCCGCGCCGTGGCGCAGGAAGCGATTCGGCTGGCCAATTCCGGTCAGATTCAGCTGAAGGAAGCCTCCACAGAGGAACAATCCGCAGCAGCCTGAGCGGAAGCCGGTTGATAACCCGCCTTACAGGCAATGCCGGCCATTGCGATGGCCGGTCTCGGGCGCTAGTTTCGGAATGACTGCCTGCCGCGATCGGCGGGCCTTTTTTTATCCCGGGAACGTGCCTTGGCAGACGATCAGGACAAGGACAGTAAAACAGAAGACCCAACGGAGAAAAAACTCCGTGATGCGGCGGAAAAGGGCAATCTTCCCTTTTCCCGCGAGGTGCCGATCTTTGCTTCGTCACTCGCCTTTTACTGCTATCTGGTTTTCTTTTTGCCCGACGGCGCCGGTCGCCTCGGCGTAACGCTGAAGGACCTGTTCGGCCAGCCCGAACAATGGAACCTCAGCACCAGGCCGGATGCCCTGTCGCTGCTTTATTTCCTCGGCACGTCCATGGCCTATCTGCTCATGCCGGCCATGATCATGTTCATCGTCTTCGGCCTTGCCTCCTCGTTTTTCCAGAACCTGCCGTCGCCCGTGCTTGAGAGGGTGCGTCCGCAATGGTCGCGCATCTCGCCCGCAAAGGGGTTCGGCCGCATCTACAGCAAGCAGGGATTTGTGGAATTCGGCAAATCGCTGTTCAAGATCTTGATCGTTTCGATCATCATGTTCCTGTCTCTGCGCGGCGATTTCTACAGTCTCATCGACCTGATGTTCTCCGACCCGCAGGTCATTTTCGTCAGGGTTGTCGAGCTCACCAAAAAGATGATGGTCGTGATTCTCTTTTCGACCGCGCTGCTTGCCGCCGTCGACCTTTTGTGGACGCGCCACCACTGGTTCAGCCAGCTAAAAATGACGAAGCATGAGGTGAAGGAAGAGTACAAGCAATCGCAGGGCGACCCAGTGGTCAAAGCCCGTCAGCGTTCGGTCGCCCGTGACCGCGCCCGCCGCCGCATGATCGACAATGTGCCGCGCGCGACACTGGTGATTGCCAACCCGACACACTTTGCAGTGGCGTTGCGTTACGTTCGCGAAGAAGGCGACGCGCCTGTCGTCGTTGCCAAGGGTCAGGACCTTATCGCATTGAAAATCCGCGAGATTGCGGAGAAAAATAATATCCCCGTTTTTGAAGATCCGCCGCTCGCACGCTCCATGTTTGCGCAAGTCTCGATCGATAGTGTGATTCCACCAGCTTTTTACAAGGCTGTAGCTGAGCTCGTTCATCGGGTTTACGCCATGAAGTCATCGAAAATACGGGTTCAATAAAACCAATGAAAAAATCCGCCTATTCTGAAAAGCGGGAAATGATCGTCGCAGAGGCGATCAACCCGATCGCCACCGAACTGCGCCTGCTCGATCCGGCCGACCTGATTTCATTGCTCAGATTCGAGTGCTACGGCAGCATTGCCGACCTCGTCTCGTCGGCCGCGGAGCTTTATTATCATCCGGGCACGATCAATTTCGGTGCCGGTGGCGAATACAGGCTCGAATGGGAAGGGGCGCCGGAGATCGTCCTCGATCTCGAACTGAAACCGCACGGCGCGACGGTTTATGCGCAATTGATTCTGGCCAACGAGCACGCTGCGGTCGAGATCAATCATGTTTCGTTTCAGAACCCTTCGGAAAATCCGGACGAGAACACCGAATTTCTCCGTCAGAGCCTGACGGCTGCCCGATTCGTGTCGGCCCGCCAGGGCGAAGCGGCCTGAGCCAGTCCAGCGGACATTTTCGTATATTATCCATTGCGCCTTCCGAATTCGCGGGCGCGCTGGCTTCATTCGGGCGTTTTTTCACCCGACCTTGCCTGAAGCGTGTCGGTTTATGCAAAACCGGCGTGTGAAGGCAAGGAACGCCTTGCAAATCAGCGTTGTTGTTTGGTACCTATCGAATTAACGATTTGTTAACGAACGGCAGGTCGCGGTGGCTCTTTTTACCATCGCTGATGCGCATGATGCCTCTGCTCGTTTTCGGCGCAGCGCCGGATTTTTCCCGACAGTACCAATTGGGTGGACCCAATGACCAGCATTTTGACCAATGCGGCGGCGATGGCCGCGCTGCAAACCTTGCGCATGATCGACAAGAATCTCGAGACGACGCAGGCGCGTGTGTCGTCCGGCTACCGTGTCGAAACGGCGGCGGACAATGCCGCCTACTGGTCTATCTCCACAACCATGCGCTCCGACAATGCAGCGCTCTCGGCCGTGCAGGATGCATTGGGACTGGGCGCCGCCAAGGTTGATACGGCCTATGACGCTCTTGCGAACTCGATCGAGGTCGTCAAGAAAATCAAGGAAAAGCTTGTCGCCGCCTATGGCGTCGGGGCTGACCGCGGCAAGATCCAGGACGAAATCAAGCAGCTTCAGGAACAGCTGAAGAGCACGTCGGAATCTGCCTCCTTCTCCGGCGAGAACTGGCTGCAGGCCAGCATCAGCAATGGTGGCACGCCGCCGGTTGTAGAACCCATCACCAAAAAGGTCGTCGCGTCCTTCACGCGCACCGGTTCGGGCAATGTCGGCGTCACCACGGTTGACTATGTGCTGGACGGCAGTGCCGTGCTTTTCGACCTCAGCGGCGGAAAACTCGGTATTCTCGACAAGAGCGCCGTTTTTGTCGCGAAGACGGAACAACAGATCACCCAAACATCGACGACAGCCGGCGTGACCACCAATGCGGGTTACGTCGTCAAGAAATTGACGGACGCGGAAATCGGCACGCTGAATGCGGCGACGCCGGATACGAATGCCGACCCGAGCGTCTACAGCAACGGAACGGTGAATTATCTTCGTTTGTCCGAGAATACCTGGGTCAAGGTGACGGCGACCAACCCTTCGAGCGGCACCACCACTGTCGCGGCGGCCTATCGGGACACAGGCAGCAACGATTGGTTCTATGACACGACCGGTGCGCCGACCTCCGTTGCCAGATCCCTCGGTCTTTCCGTCTCCACGCTCGATCTCGACAATCTCGATGTCGTGGCGGCAGCGATGAGCGGTTTTTCCGGTGGCACCACGAACTACACCGCTTCCGACGCCATCGATGTGATGATGAGTTTTGTCGACAAGCAGCTCGAAGCCATGACCAGTACGGCCTCCAGCCTCGGCTCACTACAGAGCCGCATCAACATGCAGGAAAACTTCGTCTCGACCCTGATGGACGTGATCGACAAGGGTATCGGCCGTCTCGTGGATGCGGATATGAACGAGGAATCGACCAGGCTGAAGGCTCTGCAGACACAGCAGCAGCTCGGCATCCAGGCGCTGTCGATCGCCAATGCCAACGCGCAAAACATCCTTCAGCTCTTCAAGTAAACCGGCGTCGGTCCGGCGGGTTCGGGGGAGTTGGTTGCAAGGTTTCTGAAAACGGGGCCCGCCTTCATCCTCGCACAAGTTTGAACACCTAACGTCGGGGCAATATCGGGTGGATCGCATGGCGTGATCCGGCCGGAAACAATTGAAGAGACGGGCAGGGTAGCAAGGATGACGGTGGTGCCGCCAAACGGCTTTGATCGCAGGCAACGAAACATGTCTCGCCCCTTTGGCCTGTTTTGCCGGGGGCGGGCATGAGCGCGTCCATTGCAAGATATCTCAAGGATTTCGGTGACGTGCAGCCCGCGGGACTGACGTTCGGCGAACCGTTGGCGGATGTCGACGGCATTTCCGGTTTTGGCGATATTGCGTCCGGTTTCGATGAATTCGAGCCGCTCGACGTCGAAAGCGAAAAACAGGCCGCCTATGCCCGTGGTCACGAGGATGCGACCCGCGAGATCACGGAGAAAATGCAGGCCGAGCGCGAGGAGCTTCTTGCTGCTCATGCCGCAGAACTCGAAGGCTTACGTTCCGTCTATCTGGAAGAAATTGCCGTTTTCCTGTCGCTAAGGCTGCGTGAAGGCATCGATGCGATCGCGACCAATCTCAGCGAACAGACCGCCAATATCCTTGCCCCGGTTCTGACCGAAGAGCTGTCGCTGAAGGCGGTTTCGGCGCTTGCGGATGTCGTTCGCGCTTCCATGCCGGATGGCGAGGCCGTGACCCTTGTCGTGAAAGGCCCGAAAGATTTGTTTGAGCAGCTGAAGACGCAGCCGGGCTTTGAAGAAGAGACGATGAAATTTATCGAGACGGCAGATATCGACCTCTCCGTTGAGTTGGGTGAAAGCGTGTTCGTCACGCGCATGTCCGCCTGGGCGTCCAGTCTTCGCAAGGTGATGAAATGAGTGAAGGCGAAAATCACCACCACGGCAAGAACGAGATCATCATCGTCAAACGCCACAAGGGCGGGCACGATGGCGCCCATGGCGGCGCGTGGAAGATCGCTTATGCCGACTTCATGACGGCCATGATGGCGTTCTTCCTCGTCATGTGGCTGGTCAATGCCGCAAACGAGGAAACCAAGGCCTCGGTCGCCAGCTATTTCAATCCGATAAAGCTGTCCGATGAAAAACCTTCGTCCAAGGGGCTGGAAAAACCCGTGGACAAGGAAGAGGGCGTCGAGAAGAAAGACCAGTCCAACATAAAGGCGGAAAAGGTCACCCAGGGCTCGGCCGCTGCGACAGGTGAAGACCTGACCTCGCAGACCGGGGAGCAGTCGAACTTCTCCGAAGCGGACTTTTTCGAGAATCCCTATTCCGTTCTGGCGGAAATTGCCCAGCAGGTCGGGCAGCAGGCCAATGTCAGCGCCAAGGGCGAAGGTGGTGCTGCCGATTCCGGCCCGGCGACGGGTGCGAGCGGCGGTGAGGCTTACCGCGATCCCTTCGATCCCGATTTCTGGACCCAGCAGGTGAAGATCACACGTGCGGACCAGCAGCAAAATCCGGTCGAACAGCAACAATCTGCCGAGAACAAGCAGCAGGACGCTGCCAAGGATAATGAAGCGGTTGCGGCTAAATCGTCTCAGCAGCCAGTCGATGGTGCAGATCACGGCAAGGCCATGGAAATCGCCGCCGTGGTGCCGCAGCAGCGGCCGGGTGCCGCCGAGCAGGCAGCACTTACGCAGCCTCAGCCGGAGCAGCAGCAGCAAGGTACTGCTGCGCAGAAGGAAGAGGCTAAAGAGCTGCGCGAAGAGATCGAGAAGCAGATATCCGGCATCAGCGGCAAGCTCGCCGAAGGTCTGGTGGTGACGCCCGCCGAAGGCGGATTGCTGTTGACCATTTCCGACCAGACGGAAACGCCGATGTTCAATGTCGGATCGGCTGTGCCCCGCGGCGAAATGGTTTTGGCCATGGAGAAGATCGGCAAGTTGCTTCAGGAGCGTGGCGGCAGCGTGGTGATCCGCGGCCATACCGATGGACGCCAGTTCAAGGGTGAGGCCAATGACAATTGGCGGCTTTCCATGGACCGCGCGCATAGCGCCTATTACATGCTGGTTCGCGGCGGCCTGTCGGAAGAGCGGGTGAAACAGGTTTCGGGTTTTGCGGATCGCAGATTGCAGGTGCCGGCAGACCCGCTGGCGAATGCGAACCGCCGTATCGAAATCCTGCTTGAGGCCGATCGGGGGTGAGTGTGACGAAATCCTCGAAACGTTGGGTTTTTCTTGCGGCGACACTGTGTGGTCTCGGTGCCGAACCGGCGAAGGTTTTTGCGCAATCGCAAGACAACCTCATGCCCTATGCCATGTTGCGCTCCCTGCAGTTCGTGCAGGATTCCGTCACCATGGGAGACCATTCGGCAACCGAAATGCAGCGGTTTCTGCTCCAGACGATCGACGAGCGGCTTAAGAGCGCACCTTCGGCGATCTTCAAGGATCCGCGCAATGTTGATGCGGCGCTTGTCTACGCGATGAGCGGCGGCAATCCGGCCACGCTCGAATTGCTCGTCGCGCGGGATGTGGACGGCAATTTCGACAGCCGCGTCGCCGATATTCTGCGCAAATATCTGTCCGGCAAGGGAACGCTGGTCGCCCAGAGCATCGCGGCCATGGTGCCCGAGTATCGCGGCACGAGAATTGGCGCCTATCTTGCACTGATCGGCGGCAATGTGACGATCCCCCGCGATCCGGTGGCTGCCCTCGGTTTCTATGACATAGCCCGGCTCGAAGCGCCCGGTACCATCGTGGAGGAGGCTGCACTCCGCCGCTCGCTTGCTATCGCCGTTGAAGACGGCGATGCCGGGCGTGGCGTCGAATATGCACAGCGTTACGCGCGGCGGTTCCTGCATTCGCCCTATGCCAGCCAGTTCGCGGACCTTCTGGTCTCACTGGTGGTCAAACGTGTCGATTCCATCGGGCACGACACGATAGAGGAAACATTCGCCATGATGGACGCGGAGAGGCAGAAGGAAGCTTATCTGCGCCTGTCCCGTCTCGCGGCGATCAGCGGCAAGGATTCGCTGGCGCGCATGGCGGCGTTGAAGGCGAAAGCGCTGTCGCCGGATATGCCGGACCAGCCGCAAGTTCAGGCAAATCTATATGAAAGCCTTTCCAATATCGGCACGCCCGATGTGGTGAGCGCGATTGAAACAATCGGGCAAATTCCCGAGGCCCAGCTTTCGGATCGCGACAGGGCCCTGCGGGACGCGGCAAGGGCAATCGCCGACCAGGTGGTTCGTCCGCCTTCCCCGCAGCCTGGCGCCGATCCCGGTGTCACGGCAGGGCAGGGGGCCGGGTCGGGCGCGCCCGCGAATGAGGCGGCCAGTGCCGAGACCAAGGGCATATGGAGAGTTGAAAACCACAAGGCTGAGGATGAGGGCGAGAACGTCCGGCAACTCGTGACGAGCGGCCGCAGTAAGCTCGATGAAATCGACAGCCTTTTGAAGAAAGGCGAGGGGGCACCATGATCGACGCAACCATCAACGCGATAGTGAATGCGCCATATAACGATCCGCGCGCTGGCAGCGCCAGTGTGAGGGACGACGCCAAAGGCGGAAGTTTCGGCGACACCCTCGCGACGGTCAGGGAAGAGCGCCCGCCGCAGGCACCGCATTCGCGTCATCAGCAGGAAGCGGGATCGGCTGAGGAGCAGAATGCGCAACCGGATGACGATGCTGAAAAGACGGATGTGCCGGTCAAGCGGCCCCCGAGCTTCCTGAACGTGATCGTCAAGGACCATTCCGGAGAAGGCCATGGTCACGAGGCGCTGGCGGAACTTCAGAATGCGATTAAGACGGCGCACACATCGCCTGAAAACGGCAAACCTGGCAAGAAGGTCAAGGACGCCGACAAGGAGAGCCAGACGGCGGCGGATGCAATCGATCCGAAGCTGGCAGAGCTGCAGACGCTCACGGCCAATGTCGGCGATATCGTGACAGCCAAGACGCCCCTTGAGGAAATTGCGCAGGCGATTGCCGGCAAGGCCGATGTCAAATCCGAAAAGGTCGAAACGGTCAGGGGTAAGGCTGATCCTCTGGCGAAGGACATGCACGCACGGACCGAGCTTGCCGGAAACGAAGCCGGATCCGGATCGGGCACTGAAGGCGACGCCTCGGCATTCCGCTTCGCATCTCCTCGTTCCGGCACGGCCCGCGCTCTCGATATGAGCACGGTTCAGCGGGATGGCCGTGTCGAGTTCGATG
Organism: Rhizobium sp. AN68; assembly: GCF_030758035.1. NCBI lineage: Bacteria > Pseudomonadati > Pseudomonadota > Alphaproteobacteria > Hyphomicrobiales > Rhizobiaceae > Rhizobium > Rhizobium sp. AN68. Next base: position 463,653 of record NZ_JARWMI010000003.1, read on the forward strand.
CCCGGGAAAGCAGTGGCAAGGCGACCGAGACGATTAGCGTTCTCGATTCGCGGCGGTTCATTGGTCTGGCACCATCATCCAACGCCTCGGCTCTGACTGGCCTCATCGCCAATGATTCTGAATGGGTTAGCGCTATGCAGCCCGGCTCGTCGCTGTCCAATGAGGCGGCCCAGAGCAGCACCGGCAAAGTCGTCCATACGCTGAAGCTGCACATGACGCCGATCGAGCTGGGATCGGTGACGATGTCGTTGCGTCTTGCCGGTGATGAGCTTGCCGTTCACATGACGGTGGAGAACGTGGCCGCCTACAAAAAGCTTCAGCAGGACAGCAAGAGCATCCTCGAGGGCCTCAAGGCGCAGGGTCTGACGGTCGATAACATCACGATCAGCATTGCTTCTTCTGACAAGAGTGACCAAACGGGCACACAAGCCAACAATCAGCAAAATCAGCAGGCGCAGCAGCAGGGCCAACAGGCCGCCGCAGGGCGCAACCGTGACGAGTCCGGCACACGCGGCGGACGGCAGGGCAATGGTGATAATTTGGGGGTGCATAATGAAGGCATGGATGGCGCTCTTGGCTCTGCCCGCACTTCTGCTGACAACGGCGTTTACCTCTGAAAACGCCTCCGCTTCGGCAACGTCAGGTGTCTGTGAAAGGGAAATTCAGTCCGCCGCCCGGAAATACGGCGTGCCGGAGGGAATTCTCTATTCTGTCGGCCTGACCGAGACCGGTCGCAAGGGTCGGCTTGACCCCAACGCCATGAATATTGAGGGAAAACCGGTATTTGCCTCCTCCACCGAGGAGGCATTGACCACTTTCGAGACGGCAAAGCGCAACGGCGCCAAGCTGATCGACCTCGGATGCATGCAGATAAACCACTATTTCCATGGCGAAAACTTCACATCCGCGCGTGAAATGTTCGATCCGCGCCGCAATGTCGAATATGCCGCCATGTTTCTGCGCAATCTCCACAACAGGCACGAAACCTGGACCATGGCGGTCGCCCGCTACCATGCCGGGCCCAACAACGACCCGGCTCAAAAGAAATATGTCTGCCGGGTGATCGCCAATCTGGTGGCGACGGGCTACGGAAAATGGACCGCCAACGCGAAAAATTTCTGCGACGGATAACAACCATCGATTGTTTTGATGCGGTCAAGGACTCGCAATTTGAAATGTGGCGAGAGAAAGCCCTAAAAAAGGCGCCGCAAGCGATTTTTTCGGATTTTTGAAATTTTTACACAAAAATTTTGTACCGTATATGGTTAACAACCACTATATATAGATCAAATCGGCACAAAATGGTTAATCAATTATTAATAACTATCGATGATTTCCTACAGTTGTCGCTGAATCCCCCGATCCGTACCAATGCCGCATTGGAAAACACCACACTGATTCGGAGGCGGACGAATGATCGTAGTGGTTGATGAGCGCGAGCTCGTTAAAGACGGCTATACTTCTCTATTTGGGCGTGAGGGCATCCCCTCGACCGGTTTCGATCCGGTCGAATTCGGGGAATGGGTCTCGACGGCAGCGGACAGCGATCTGGCGGCCGTAGAGGCATTCCTGATCGGTCAGGGCGACCGGAGCTTCTCCTTGCCGAAGGCGATCAGGGATCGCACGACGGCACCGGTGATCGCGGTCAGCGACCAGCCATCGCTGGAATCGACGCTGGCGCTGTTCGACAGCGGCGTCGACGATGTCGTGCGCAAGCCGGTTCACCCCCGTGAAATCCTTGCGCGTGCGGCGGCGATCCGTCGCCGCCTGCAGGTTATCTCGAATTTCACCGATGCGGGACCGATCCGGGTTTTCTCAGACGGTCGTGATCCCGAAGTCGGTGGCGAGGTCTTTGCCTTGCCGCGGCGCGAGCGCCGCATCCTTGAATATTTGATTGCCAATCGCGGACGCCGCGTTTCCAAGGCGCAGATTTTCAATGCCATCTACGGCATCTTCGATGATGACGTCGAAGAGAACGTCGTGGAAAGCCACATCAGCAAGCTTCGCAAGAAGCTTCGCAAGAAGCTCGGCTACGATCCGGTCGATTCCAAGCGTTTCCTCGGTTACAGCATTGATTGGCAATAATATTCATTCATCCGCGTAGTCTTTTTCAAACGCGGTATTTCAGACAGCTTCACGCAAGCCAAACGCTTTACCTTCTCCCTGAAGATGACCACGAGGGTTTTTGAATGAGTATTTTCGGCACTATGCGAACCGGTGTGTCCGGCATGAATGCACAGGCTAACAAGCTGGGAACCGTTGGCGACAACATCGCTAACGCAAGCACCACCGGCTACAAGCGCGCATCGACGTCGTTCTCCTCGCTCGTTCTGCCCTCCTCGTCGGGCAGCTATGCCTCCGGCGGCGTGCAGTCCAACGTTCGCTACAGCATTTCAGAGCAGGGCAACCTGTCCTACACCACGTCGAGCACCGATCTTGCCATTCAGGGCAACGGTTTCTTCGTGGTTCAGGATGGTGGCGGCACGCCTTATCTCACACGTGCCGGCTCGTTCGTGAAGAATGCGGAAGGCTACCTGGAAAACGCAGCGGGCTTCCAGCTGATGGGTTACCCCTACGGGGCAAATGCGCCAGCTGCCGTCGTCAACGGCTTTACCGGCCTTGAGGCCGTCAACGTCAATAATTTCGGCCTGACAGCATCGCCCTCCACGCAGGGCAGCTTCCCGGCCAACCTCAATCGCGATGAAGCCGCTGTTGCGGCGGGCTCGCGTCCGAGCGACAACCTTGCAACATCGACGATCGGTAATAAGACATCGTTGACGGCGTACGACAGCGGTGGCGCGAAGGTTCTCTACGATTTCTATTACACCAAGACCGGCGCCAATACCTGGGAAGTGGCAGTCTATCGTCAGGACCAGTCGACCAATGGCGGCTTCCCTTACATGGCGACCCCAGCAGCGAACCTTGTCAAGGAATCAGTCACGCTGGCATTCGACCCGGCGACCAATAAGCTCACACCTACCTCTCAAAAGTCGATCACCATCAACGACACGGTCAGCGGCGTCCCGCAGGCAATAAGTATCGACCTGTCCGACATGTCGCAGTTCTCGACGAAGTTCACGCCCGGCACCGCGATCCTGAACGGCAACGGCCCGAGCCAGATCAAGGACGTGGAAATCGGCAAGGACGGCGTAGTGACTGCAGTCTATCAGGATGGTGGCCGCCGCAACATCTACCAGCTGGCGGTTGCCACGGTGCCGAGCGTCGACAACCTCTCCCCTCAGAACGGCAACGTTTATCTGCCGAGCAACGAGTCGGGCGTCGTCACCATCGGTTTCCCGCAGACGGGCAGCTTCGGTTACATCCAGAAGGGTGCGCTTGAGGGCTCGAACGTCGATATCGCCAGCGAACTCACCGATATGATTGAATCCCAGCGTATCTATACAGCGAATTCGAAAGTCTTCCAGACCGGGTCGGATTTGATGGATGTCCTGATCAATCTGAAGAGATAGTAATTCTCACGAGGACAAATGAATGTCGCTCACGTCAGCAATGAATACTGCGCAGTCGATCTTCAACAATACAGGTAAGCAGACGGACGTTACTTCGAAAAACATTGCCAATGTCGGTAATGCGAACTACGTCAAGCGAACCGCCATTCTCGGCACGACCATGTCAGGTGCAAGTATTGTCGCCAACGGCCGTGCCCAGAATGAGAGCCTCCTGAGGCAGACGATCTCCAGTGCATCCCTCGCTTCCGGCCAGAAAACCGTTCTGACCGGGCTCGAGGAGATGAAAAGCCTTTTCGGCGGCAACGATTACGAGAGTTCGCCTGCCACCTATATGAAGGAACTGCTGAAGAGCCTTGACGGTTACGCCTCAAAGCCGAGCGATTCCGCGCTTGCTGCGACGGCGGTGACATCCGCCGTGGACGTCGCCAATTCCCTGAACAAGGCTTCGTCCGAACTGCAGGCGATGCGCCTGCGTGCCGACAAGGAAATGTCCCTTCAGGTCGACAAGCTGAACGGCCTGCTCGCGAAATTCGAGGAAGCCAACAACGAGGTCAAGGCGCAGACCGCGATCGGCGGCAATCCAAGTGATGCTCTCGACCAGCGCGAGACGCTGCTGAAGGACATTTCGTCCATCATCGGGATCAACGTCGTCAATCGTGAAAACAACGACGTGGCGCTCTACACGGCGGATGGCGCGACCCTGTTCGAAGTCGTGCCGCGCAAGGTTACTTTCAAGGCGCAGCCGGGCTACGACGCGACGGTCACGGGGAACGCGATCTACGTTGATGGCGTCGCGATCAAGGCGAGCAGCGGCAGCAACACGACAGCGGAAGGTTCGCTTCAGGGTCTGATGCAGGTTCGTGACGACCTGGCGCCAACCATGCAGAGCCAGCTCGACGAAATTGCGCGCGGCCTCATCACCATGTTTGCGGAAAAGCCGGCCAGCCCAACCAGCACGCTGCCGAAGATGCCAGGCCTCTTCACCTACGGCTCGCCTGCGGCCACAACCATTCCGGCAAGCGGTGTTGTCTCTCCCGGGCTCGCTGCGAGCATTACCGTCAACCCTGCGTTAATTATTTCCAAAGGTGGAAACCCGGAATTGTTGCGCGACGGCGGTATCAACGGTACCGCTTATGTAATCAACAGCACAACTTCAGGCGGAACCGGGTTTTCCGCACTGATCGACAGCTATGTCACTGCTTTTGACGCGCCCATGAATTTTGCCGCGTCGACACGTATCGATACGAATACAAGCATCCTGAAATACGGCACCAACTCGGTGGGGTGGCTCGAACAGGAACGATCCGGCGCAACTTCGGCAAACGAAGCGAAAAGCGCGCTCTATGAGCGCTCCGCCACCTCCTATTCGAACAATACTGCCGTCAGCCTGGATGAGGAGCTTTCGCTGCTCATGGATATCGAGCAATCCTACAAGGCCGCCACGAAGCTGGTGACCACCATCGACGACATGCTCAAGTCGCTGATGGATATGGTGAGGTAATAGATGAAAACGTCCTTCATTTCATCGCTGGCGATGCAGAACAGCATGCGCAGCACCATCCTCAAGGCCCAGCTTGAGATGACGAACCTCAATACCGAGCTGACCACGGGCAAACATGCGGACCTGGGCGTGACGCTGGGTGCCAATACGGCCCGCAGTCTTGACCTTAATCGCGATGTCGATCGTCTCTCTTCGCTCGTCAGCGTCAATTCCATCGCCACGCAGCGCCTCAAGTCTTCTCAGGCGGCACTTGATGGCATGGCAAAGGCCGCCCAGGAAATTCAGAAGGTTCTTGTTCCGAATACCAGCAGCGCAGCACCAACGCTGGCAACGGTCGCCAAAACCATTTCGAATGCGTTCAACACCTTCACCGGTTTTGCCAATACGGCAGTCAGTGGCGAATTTCTGTTTTCCGGCATCAATACGGATGTGAAGCCTATCGATGACTACTTTGCCGAAGGATCGACGCTGAAGGCAGCCTATGAGGTTGAGTTGAACGCGTTCATGGCGGCACAGACACCTGCGGTCGGTAACATTGCCGACCTGTCCAAGGATCAGGCTGCGGCGTTCATGACCCGTATCGAAGGCGTGTTCAACGGTACTACGCCGGTTACGAACCCACCGCACAGCGATCTGACGGCCGGCCAGAATTACGATTTCTGGACGACCTATGGATCGAAGGCGAGCGACACGAACATGACGAGTCGCATCAGCCAGAACGAGGTGGTCGAGACATCGACCAACAGCAACTCGCAGGGCATGCGTTACTTCGCGATGACAGCAATGACGGCGATGACGTTCCTTGATGACAAGGTCCCAAGCGACGTTCGCGAACTGGTGGCGACCAGGTCGGTGACCAATATAGGCACGGTCATTAGTGGTTTGAACCAGCAGCAGAGCCAGCTCGGCCTTTCCGAAAGCCGTGTTTCGAAAGCGAACGACTCGCTCGCGGCCCAGAAAAAGATCATCGAGACTCATCTGCTGGATATCGAGGGGATCGATACCTACGAGGTGAAGACACGCCTGGATCTGCTCCAGCAGCAGATTGAAATTGCCTACAGTCTTACGTCGCGTCTGCAAAAAATGAGTCTGGTAAACTACCTCTGATGAACAGGGGTGGCGGCAGATAAAGGATACATGAATGTACCAGTTTTCCTACGCCGAAATCATGGAGGATGGTGTCGCAGACGCGAAGGATCGCGAGCGGCAGGCGTTGACAAAATCGATCGATCTACTGGTGGAGGCAAAGGATTCCTCTTCCCAGCGGCACACGATCGAAGCGCTTTTTTACACTCGACGGGTCTGGATCCGCTTCATTGAGGACCTCAAGCAGCCCGAAAACCAGCTGGCCATGGAACTCAGGGCAAATCTGATTTCGATCGCGATCTGGATTTTGAAAGAGTGCGAACTGATCCGGAAACGTCAGTCGACGAATTTCCAGGGTATAATTGACGTGACAACCATCATCAGGGATGGACTGAAATGAAAAGTACACTTCGAATCTCGCTGAAATCGGGCGAAAAGATTTTCATCAACGGCGCGGTTTTGCGGGTGGATCGCAAGGTGGCCCTCGAATTCCTGAACGATGTCACGTTCCTGCTTGAAAACCACGTCCTGCAGCCGGAGCAGGCGACGACGCCGCTCAGACAGCTTTATTTCATCGCCCAGATGATCCTCATCAACCCGGAAGGACGCGAACAGTCGACGAACCTGTTCCGCAAATCCGTGAGCATGCTGCTGAATTGCTTCCAGCATGAGGAGATTCTGGCCGAACTCAAGCGTATCGACGGTCTGGTTGCCTCGGGTAAGGCTTTCGAAGCGCTGAAGGCCATTCGTGGCCTGTACCCGACCGAGGAAAAGATCCTCAACAATCAGGAAATGACCCCCGCAACAATCGAGCAGATTCGCAAGGAGATCGCACCATGGCGGTAGATGCAGTCACGTCGGCAGCCTCTAACCCCTGGGCAAATGCCGGGGCGAGCAGCAACGACAAAAGCGCGGCCTCGCTTAACTACGACAGCTTCCTGAAGCTTCTCATCGCCCAGATGAAAAACCAGGATCCGACCAGCCCGATGGATGCCGGCCAGCAGATGTCGCAGCTTGCGAGCTTCTCGCAGGTTGAGCAGACGATTAAGACCAACACCCATCTGAAGAGCATGCTGCAGGCCGAAGCCCTGACGCGCGCTTCCGACCTGGTTGGCAAAACGGTCAAGAGCGCCGACGACAAGGTCACCGGCGTGGTAAAGGAAGTCGAAGTCTATTCGGACGGCGTCGTCGCCATCACAGAAGCTGGTGACAAAGTGCTGCTGCAGGCCGGTGTGACCTTCTCGAACGGTCCGATCGCGACTACACCTGATAGCGGCACCGATTCGGACGTGCCTGCAGGTTCCTGACATTGAAGAGGCGGCATGATGCCGCCTTTCCGGAATAAAGGATGCGACGATGAACGAGGCCGATGCGCTTGATATCATGCAGGCGGCAGTCTGGACGGTTCTCGTCGCGGCCGGTCCCGCCGTTCTCGCGGCCATGATCGTTGGTGTCGCCATCGCCTTCATCCAGGCCCTGACCCAGGTTCAGGAAATGACGCTGACCTTTGTCCCTAAAATCGTAACGATCATGATCGTTCTCGGCGTTGCCGCCCCGTTTGTGGGCGCGCAGATCGCCCTTTTTTCCAATCTCGTCTTTTCGCGGGTTCAGTCGGGCTTCTGACGCCCGTACCGCCTGGATGCCATCCTCGCGCAAGCTTCAGCGACTAGGGATAGGCTGAAGCATCGGGCTGAATTGCGTCAGCGATTTTAGAAAACCGGTGCCGCGGAACCGTGCGGCGGCTTTTCCGTCGCCCTTCTCATGAAGAGACAGGACGATTTTATGGCGCAACCACCAGTCATTTCCTTGCCCAAGGTAAGCCCGAGCATGCGGGATGTCGGTTTCGCATTGGGCATCGTGTCGATCCTCTGCGTGCTGTTCCTGCCCATTCCGGTCGTTCTGGTGGATGTCGGTCTGGCCTTTTCCATAGCACTTTCGGTCCTCATCCTCATGGTGGCGCTCTGGATCCAGCGTCCGCTGGATTTCTCGTCTTTTCCAACCGTGCTGCTGATCGCGACCATGATTCGCCTGTCGCTGAACATCGCGACGACGCGTGTCATCCTTTCGCACGGCAACGAGGGGCCGACGGCGGCGGGCGGCGTGATTGCGGGCTTCTCCAGCCTCGTCATGTCCGGCGACTTCGTGATCGGTCTGATCGTCTTTCTGATCCTGATCACCGTCAACTTCATCGTTATCACCAAGGGTGCCACCCGTATCGCCGAAGTCGGCGCGCGCTTCACGCTGGATGCCATTCCCGGCAAGCAGATGTCGATCGATGCCGATTTGTCCGCCGGCATCATCGATGAAAAGGAAGCGCAACGCCGCCGCCGCGAGCTGGAAGAGGAAAGCTCGTTCTTCGGTTCGATGGACGGTGCTTCCAAATTCGTACGCGGCGATGCGATCGCCGGCCTGATCATCACCGCGATCAATATTTTCGGCGGCATCATCATCGGTTACTTCCGCCACGGCATGCCGATCGGCGAGGCTGCCGATGTTTTCGTGAAGCTTTCGGTCGGCGACGGTATCGTTTCGCAGATCCCGGCCCTTATCGTGTCGCTGGCGGCTGGCCTTCTGGTGTCGCGCGGCGGCACCTCGGGATCGACGGATCAGGCCGTCATCAATCAGCTGAGCGGATATCCGCGTGCCTTGATGGTCGCAGCCATGCTGATGGGGCTTCTTGCCGTCATGCCTGGATTGCCCTTCCTGCCCTTCACGCTTTTGGGCGGCATCATGGCCTTCGGCAGCTGGTATATTCCGCGCCAGGTCGAAGCGGAAAGCGCGCAGCGCCGTCAGGAAGAGGAGGACAAGGTTCTCCAGACCAACGAAGCGGAAAAGGACTCCGTCAAGCAGGTCCTCAAGACGTCCGAAATTGAACTTGCCCTCGGCAAGCAGGTTTCGACCCGCCTCCTCGGTGCGCATCAGGAACTGGCTTTCCGTGTCGGCAAGATGCGCAAGAAATTCGCGACCCAATACGGCTTCGTGGTGCCGGAGATCAAGGTCTCCGACGACATCATGATCCCGGAAAAGGCCTACCAGATCCGTGTCCATGGCACGACGATCGCGTCGAGCAATCTGCGCGTTGGCGATGTTCTTGTCGTGACGGGGGCAGGGCGCAAGCCGAGCATTCCGGGCGACGAAATCCGCGAACCCGCCTTCGGCATGCCGGCCGTTTCCATTCTCGAGACATTCACCGAGGATTTGAAGCGCGAAGGTTTTCACCCGATCGACAATGTCTCTGTGGTGCTGACGCATCTGAGCGAAGTCATTCGCAACAATCTGCCGCAATTGCTGTCCTACAAGGACGTCAAGATCCTCATCGACAGGCTGGACCCGGAATACAAGAAGCTTGCCGACGAAATCTGCTCGTCGCACATGTCCTATTCCGGCCTGCAGGCCGTGCTGAAACTGCTGCTCGCCGAGCGTGTGTCGATCCGCAACCTGCATCTCATTCTGGAAGCGGTCGCCGAACTTGCCCCGCATGTGCGCAAGACCGAGCAGATCGTCGAACATGTACGGGTGCGCATGTCGCAGCAGCTCTGCGGCGATCTTGCCGACAATGGCGTATTGCGTGTGCTTCGCCTCGGCAACAAATGGGACATGGTCTTCCATCAGGCGCTCAAGCGCGATCAAAAGGGCGAAATCGTCGAATTCGATATCGATCCCCGCCATCTCGAGGAATTTTCCGAGCAGGCATCGAAAGTTATCCGTGAATTCATGGATCGCGGACTACCCTTTGTCCTTGTCACGTCGCCGGAAACACGGTCCTATGTGCGCATGATCATCGAACGACTCTTTGCGACCCTGCCGGTTCTCTCGCATGTGGAACTGGCCAAGGGGCTGGAGATCAAGATTCTGGGCGCCATTTCATGATAACCGACCCGCAAGGGACAATTATCGCATTGTTCCTTGCAATTTGCCGTATCGGCGCCTGCTTCATGACCATGCCGGGCTTTTCCAGTTCGCGCATCTCGCCGCAGATACGCATTCTCCTGTGCGTTGCGGTGTCCATGGCGCTTCTGCCGGTACTGTGGGATACGATCTATCCGAAAGTCTCCGGCGCAAGCCAGGGCGCCGTTGTCGGCCTCATCTTCACCGAGATCGTCATTGGCGCAATGTACGGGCTGATCGCGCGGTTTTACACGCTCGGCTTCCAGTTCACGGGCGCGCTCATCGGCGCATCCATCGGGCTTAGCGCTCCCGGCGGAGCGGATGCCGTTGAAGACGTGCAGGAAAACCAGATATCGAACTTCATCACCTTCGGTGGGCTCATGGTGCTGTTCATCCTGGATTTCCACCATATCGTCCTGCGGGCGCTGGTCGATTCCTACGCCACGACACCGGTCGGCGCGCTCATCAGCGGCCAGAAGATGCTGATAACCCTGACAGATACGCTGCGCGCCTCCTTTTCCATCATGCTGCGGCTTGCCAGCCCCTTTGTAATTTACGGTCTGATGTTCAACGTTGCGGTCGGCCTCATCAACAAGCTGGCGCCGCAGATACCGGTCTACTTCATATCGACGCCTTTCGTTCTCGCGGGCGGTATTTTCATGCTTTACCTGTCGATCGCGGCCCTCATCCGGCAATTCGTGGATGGTTTCGGCCCGGTCTTCATCGGCTTCTGATCTGGAGAAAACGCCATGGCTTCGGACAAGCGTTCGGCCAAACTCAAGCGCCTGGTAACGGTCCAGCGCCACATGGAGAAAATGGCCGAGGTGGAACTGGCCGACACCACCCGCGTGCGTGCCGAAGTGGCGCAATCCATGGAGAACGTGCTTGAAGCGATGAGTTCCATGGAGCCGGTCCACCAGACGTTCTCCAGGCACTATTCGGATCGTTACGGCCGCCTTGTCGTCAAGGACCGTCAGCTCTCCGGCGTGCAGCAATTGCAGGAAAACAAGGTGCTCAAGGAAAAGACCAAGGCCGACCGGCTGGAGGACAGGATGCATCTCGCGCGCGATCTCGAGGATCGGGAGGCCGACGACAATGCAATCTATGATCTGTTAGAAATCACGAACGCATCCCGGACACCAGCCTCCAGCAAGGTTGGCGATCCATAGTCTGTCCCGTTGTTGCATCGTTGGGCGTCCAGAGAGACGTATTCAGCGGTGTTTCTTGATTGAGCGAACGCCCCGGTTTTAATGCCGCCCGTTCGTCAGCTCGGGAGTTCTGGACGTGGCGATATCGGTTATAAGCGATCTGGTGATGGATGTGGTTCGCGCTGCGGACCCTCAGGAAGTGCAGGTCGCCCAGGAAAAATTGAAGGCGAACAAGGCGGCTTTCGCTGCGACGAGCCTTGCCGATTCGGGCAAGGGCTTTGGCGCTGCCATTGATATGCTTGACAGCGCCACCTCGAAGGCAGGTCTCGGCAATACCAACATCCGCTCTGCCCGTACCGAAGTTCCGGAAACATATCGCAAGTATGAGGCTTCCGTGCTTCAGACCTTCGTTGCCAACATGCTGCCGAAAGACAGCGAGGAGGTCTACGGCAAGGGCAACGCCGGCGAGATCTGGAAAAGCATGATGGCGGAACAGTTTGCCGACACGATCTCCAGAAATGGCGGCGTTGGCATTGCAGAACAGGCCTACAAGGATGCGTTGCGGAAAGCCGAGAGCAAAGGCATTACCGACGTATCCATGAATGACAAAGACCATAATGCTGCAATTCGGATGGTGGCGGAGTTCGAAAGGCAGGTCCTCGGCGTTTCCAATGATAAAACGGACGAGGCTTGAGCATGATAAATCATAACGAGGAGACAAGCATGGACCTTATGTCGAACGACCACCGCATCAAATCCGTTCTCGGCCGTCTTGAAATGATCATCGACAATGAGAATGACAATATCGGTAAGGACCCCCAGTTCGATTTCAAAGTCTCCAATGCCCATAAAAGCCGTTGCCTCTATGAGTTGACGATGTTGTTCCGCGATACGCCCCATGAGGAAATCGCCGCCGGACATCTCGATCAGGTGCAGGGCATCAAGTCCAAGCTCGCGACCAATGCCAGCCGCGTCGAGGCGCATCTGAATGCGGTTCGCGCTGTTGCGGATCTTCTCAAGACCGCGATCCAGGAAGCCGATACGGACGGCACCTATTCCCAGGAACAGTTCATGTACGGCGCAGCCTCCTGATGTTGAAGCTTCTTCTCACCGGCGTCTGGGTTTGCGCCGTCACGCTCGGCGCGGTGTATTTCTCCGTCCAGATGGCGACGGCCCCCTCGTCGGGAGATGAGGCGGGGGCGAAAAAGGCAAGTCTGCAACTGGTCAAAGGCGAAAGCATCACCATCCCCGTCATCAATGACGGTGGTGTGAACGGTTATTTCCTCAGCCGCATTTCCTTGCGTGTCGACAAGGACAAGATGGCGAAGATCGAACTGCCCGCAACGCAATTGATGACCGACGAACTCTTCACGCTTCTGGCGGGTTCTTCCATGGTCAACATCGCCAATATCTCCACCTTTGACCCTGATGTCTTCAAGCAGCGCATCCGAGAGGGGCTGAACAAGAAACTCGGCGACGAGGTGGTCGGGGACGTCCTGATCGAGCAGCTCGATTATCTGTCGAAGGCCGATATTCGCGAGCAAAAGGGCAACGGCTCGCCCCGTTCGGTCAAGCTTGTCGAAGGCGAGAAAGTCGACACCGGAAAAGAAGCGGCCCCAAGCCACTAACGGCGGCGCGGTGCAGGCCACCGGTCTGGTTAATCGCCCCTTTCTATTTTCCGGAATATTCGATCGGTTGCCTTCAGGGTAAATTCAACCAGCACCTGTATAAACAGACCCATGAGCTGCCGTCCCGCAAACCATGCGCCGGATTGGCGGCGGTGAATTTGGCATTCGGGGGCTGGCATGAATTTCGCGGCAGATTTTGCGCGGACGGGATCGCAACGGAATATTCACGGACTGCGCGTCTGTGATCTGGACTGGAACGGGGCGCTGGAAATGGTCAGCGGCCAGGCTTCGGCTTGTGATGGCCACACGATGCTCTCATTTCTTACCATCCAGAATGCCAGACTGTCCCTCAAGGACATTGCTTACAGGCAGATTCTGGAAAGCTGTCTGCTTCTGCCGCAGGGCAGGGGTATGAATGCCGCCGCACGCGCCGAACACGGCAAGCCTCTGCCCGAGACCATCGATGGCGTTGCCTTCGTCATGGCACTTCTGACCTATATGGCGGTGCCGAAACGTATCGGCGTTGCGGGGGATGACGCAGCACAAGTCGGAGAGGTCCTCGCCAAGCTGCGCGCACATGCGCCGTGGCATGATTTCGTGATGCTGAACCGGGATACTTTGGGCGTGAAGGTGGATGTCGTGCTGGCGGGCATGCTTGCGGAAAACCAGGAGAAATGGCTGCATCGCAGCATCAATCGCGATGATGCGCGTCTCGCCATCGCGGTCGGTCCCCTGTTCAAGGTGCTGGCGTCCGAAGTGGCTGGCATGCCCGAGATCTTTCGCAAGCTGCATATGAGCTGGCTTTACAGCCTTTGCGCTGAGCCCTGGCACATCGCGCTCGGCAAGGGCTGAGGCGGGTCGGCAAGGCCCGCGTTAACCATTTGTTTGCCATGATCCTTTAACCTCCCGTAAGGTTTTGAAAGCCGCCTGTTGCGGGCGGCGCCGAGCGTGGCAGACGGCTTCAGATGGTTGATCACAGTCCCGATATGATGGCGACGCGCCCTGATGAGGATGGTGTTGCCGTGCCTGCGCCGCAATTTCGCAAACATTGTCTGCGGCTTCTGACAGCCGGTTGCGTAGCCGCTGCCACCGTTGTGGGGGCTGCACTTCCGCTGCTGCTCATCGATTCCGGTTTTCGCGGATATGTTTCGCAGGCGCATGTCGAGGTTACCCAGACTGGCTACGATGCACCCGATGCGGCACGCTTTCTTGCCATGGCCCGCCGCACCCTGCTTTCTCCTTCCGGTCTGGACCGTATAACGGGCGACCTCAAATTGAAGCCCGCCGACATGGTCGGCGTTCGCAATCAGGGCGAACTTGGCCTGCTTTTCGACCTTTTGACCGGGGCGGATGCCCGTTCGCTTTCCCCACGTGAAGCATTGAACGGTGCTGTGGGCGAGGCGATACGTCTGGAACTGACGCCAGATGAAAACACGCTGATCGTAACCTCGAAGGCAGCGACGCCGGAAACAGCGATGCGGCTTACGGATTATCTTTCGATGCGTGTCATGGCGGATGGCAAGGCCGGCACCATGACGCCCGCCATGCGCGAGACGGAGTGGGCGCGCACCCGGTTGGACGAGGCGGAAGCCGCCTTGAACGGTTTCCAGATGCGCCACGGCGAGACCGTCCTGGCGGAAGTGCAGCAACTCGAGCAGCAATTGCGCGATCTCAATGACAGCCTTGCGGGGACGACCCAGCAGCAGCAGTCGCTTCAGACGGATCTGGCGGTGGCCACCGGCCTCAAGCCGAATGACGTATTGTCAAAGCCCCTGCCGTCAGGCGCTGCTTTCTCTGTGCTTGAGGACATCAGGCAAAGACATGCAAGTGCCAGCATGGCGCTTTCAGGAGTCTCGATCGATTACGGCCCGAAACATCCCCGCCGCATCGCCGCCCAGAATGCCGTAGACGCCGTGCAGGCGCTTGTCGCTCCCGCATTGCGTCAGCTGGTCGATGGCTTGCGCGCCGATGAGAAGCGCGTCGCACAGGAAGTTGCAACCGCGAACGCCGAACGAACGAAACATCTCGACCGCCTGAGCAGCCTTGGTGTCACGCCCGGTGAATTCTCCAGATTGCAGGGTGAACTGGAAACGGCGCGAAATGCCTATCTTGAGGCGAGCGAGCGTCGGGACATGTCCTCATCCACCACAACCGCCGTTGAGACACGCCTCACCAGGAAGGCCGGACCGGGCGAATTGTCGCGCGACCTCACACAAGCCGCTATGCTGGCAGTCGGTGGCGCGTTGCTCGGCCTGCTGGGCAGCCTGTATCTCCTGAGCTACCGTCGCCATGACGAGGAAGAGGCACTCGTCTTTGATGATGCGCACGTTCTGCCCTCCGAAAAAGCGCCTGAGCAATCGGGGCAGTTTCCCGAGTTCGAGCCGATCGAGCCGGATGTGTTCCATGATCTGGAAGAACTGGCCGCGGATAGCGAATTCGAGCCGGAGGCTGAGTTCGCGGACTATTACGCCGGGGCGGCGAACGATAGCGGATTCGATACCGATGACATTCCGCTGGACGAGCGTGTGCGGCAGGTTCTGATGGGCAACCGCACCGTCAGGAATACCCCCCAGACGACACCGGAGCTGCCGCCCTTGCTCAGTGAAGCCCTTGCCGGGCATTTCGACCATGAGCAGGCCGAAGCCGAGGAATTGGCGGAATTGAGACGCGAGTTGGCGCTCTTGAGGGAGCGCCTCGCCGATTACGCCGAGCATCGCGACGACTACCGCAAAACTGCCTGACGAAGCTGCATTTTTGCTTGCATTCCTGCAAAGTCGGCACCATACGGGGCCAACGTAATCCAGCAGGAGCAGGACGCATGGCAGTTGTGATTGACGGAAAGGCAAAGGCGGCTTCGGTAACGGAGGCGGTCCGCAAATCGGCAGAAACGCTTGAGGCGGAACAGGGTGTGAAGCCCGGTCTCGCGGTTGTCATCGTCGGCAACGATCCGGCCAGCCACGCTTACGTGAATTCCAAAAGCAAGACAGCCAAGCAATGCGGCTTCAATTCCGTTCAGCACACGCTGCCGGAAGAAACAACCCAAGATCAGCTTCTGAAGTTGGTCGGCGAACTGAACGCCGATCCCTCCATCCACGGCATTCTGGTACAGCTTCCTTTGCCGAAACACTTCAATTCCGATGAGATCATCCAGTCGATCCTGCCCGAGAAGGATGTGGATGGCCTGAGCGTGCTGAACGCCGGCAAGCTGGCGACCGGCGATCTCGCAACCGGCCTCATTTCCTGCACGCCAGCCGGCGCCATGCTTCTGGTGCGCAGCATTCACGGCGAAGATCTTTCCGGCCTGAACGCCGTGGTCATCGGCCGCTCCAACCTCTTTGGCAAGCCGATGGGCCAGCTTCTCCTGAATGCCAATGCCACGGTGACGATGGCGCATTCGCGCACCAAGGATCTCGCCACCGTCTGCAAGACGGCCGATATTCTCGTGGCGGCGGTGGGTCGCGCGGCAATGGTCAAGGGCGATTGGGTAAAGCCCGGCGCGACCGTCATCGATGTCGGCATCAACCGCATTCCCGCTCCGGAAAAGGGTGAAGGCAAATCGAAGCTGGTCGGTGACGTCGCCTATGATGAGGCAAGCGCAGTCGCTGCTGCCATCACCCCCGTTCCGGGCGGCGTAGGCCCGATGACGATTGCCATGTTGATGGCCAACACCGTGATCGCCGCCTATCGCGCGCTTGGAAAGACCGCACCGAAGTTCTGAAATCGGTAGTTACTCTTTCGGAGCCGGTCCTGTGGAGGCGCGGACGACAAGTTCCGCCTTCCAGAGTTCCTGATGAGGTTCGGTCTGGTTAAGCTTGATCCGGTTGATCAGGCGCTGCCCGACACGCACCCCCGCCGCCCGCAGGGATGAGCGGGTGGTGGTGAGAGGCACCGAGAAATTGTCGGGCTTCAACAGCGGCAACACATCGTCATGGGCAATCAGCGAAATATCCTTGCCCGGTTTCAAGCCGCGCTGGTTGAGCGAGCGGATCACGCCGAGTGCCAATGCGGTACTTGCGCACACGATGGCGGTTGGTCGTTCCGGCTGTGACAACAGCGCTTCCATGCCGAGATAACCCTCCTCGTCGGTCATGCTGCTGTGTCTTGTGTTTTCCGGGCGCAATGTCAGCCCGTTTGCCGTCAGCGCCTTTTCCACCCCGAGACAGCGGCGGAAGGTGAAGTCGTAACCCTCCGGCCCGTTAAGAAGCCCGATCCGCTTGTGGCCAAGCTGAAGCAGCAGCTGGGTCGCATCGCGAAATGCGGCCTCATTGTCCACGTCGAGAAAGGGATAATCCTCTTCCACGCCGATGGAGCGGCCATGGACGAGGAAGGGCAGGGAAAGCGATTGCATCATGGCGATGCGGGCGTCGTTCTTCTTCATATAGGCGAGGTAGATGCCATCGACGCTGCCGCTCGCCGCCAGCCCCCGCAGGGCTTCCCGTTCCTTTTCCGGCTCCGTGGGCGTGATGACGAGGTGAAATCCGCTGCGAGCCGCTTCTTCGCCTAGACCGCTCAGGAATTCGCCGAAATGCACATCCGAGCGGTGGTGCTCGCCAACCGGCATGACCAGTCCAATGGAGCCGACCTTGCCGGTCGCCAACCGTTGCGCCGCGGCATTCGGGCGATATCCGGTCTTTTCGGCGGCTTCCATGACGCGGCGGCGCGTCTCTGCGCTCACCTCGGGATATCCGTTGAGCGCTCTGCTGACGGTTGTCTGAGAAATCCCCAGCAGTTGCGACAACTGTTTCAGGTTCATGTCTGTTTTTCCTCCATGCGCGCGCATCGGAAATGGCAAAAGCCTCTCCTCTAACTCCCAAAGCGCTTTAGTTTTTTACCAGTCCCTGCCGGTTTTCTCAATCGAAAACGATAGCCGCCTTTCTAAGTAAGTATGACTATTCATACGACAATGCGGCATGTCCAGCGAAAGAGCCTCTTGACTCCTTCTCAATGACAATGAGATGAATAGGCAGCCAAAGCGCTTTGATTTATGGGAGATGCTTTGAGCCTTTTATGTGATGGGAGGTAAATCACATGCAGAAGACCTTTTTGGCGACGGCGGCTTCTATAGTGCTGCTGTCGGGTTCGGCCTTTGCCGCCGATCTGAAATTCGCGCCCGGTCAGGATGCCAAGTTCAACTGGAAAAGCTACGAAGACTTCAAGGCGGCCCATGCCGACCTCAAGGGTCAGACGCTGACGATTTTCGGGCCCTGGCGCGGCGAGGACGAGGCGCTGTTCCAGACGGTGCTGGCCTATTTCTCCGACGCGACCGGCGTGAACGTCCGCTATTCCTCCTCGGAAAACTACGAACAGCAGATCGTCATCGACACGCAGGCGGGTTCTCCGCCCAACATCGCCATCCTGCCGCAGCCCGGTCTTCTGGCCGATCTCGCCGCCAAGGGTTTTCTGGTTCCGCTCGGCGATGAGACCGCAAACTGGGTCAAGGACAATTACGGCGCTGGCCAGTCCTGGGTTGATCTCGGCAGCTACAAGGGCAAGGACGGCAACAAGGCTTACTTTGCATTTCCCTTCAAGGCCGACGTGAAGTCGCTCGTCTGGTTCGTACCTGAGAACTTCGAGGAAGCGGGCTATAAAGTGCCCGAGAGCATGGAAGACCTGTTCAAGCTGACGGACCAGATCGTTGCCGATGGCGGCACACCCTGGTGCATCGGCCTCGGTTCCGGCGGTGCGACCGGCTGGCCGGCAACGGACTGGGTGGAAGACCTGATGCTGCGCACGCAGCCACTCGACGTCTATCAGAAATGGACGACGAACGAGGTGAAGTTCACCGATCCGGCCGTAGTTGCGGCAATCAATGAATTCGGCAAATTCGCCAAGAACGAAAAATATGTCAGCGGCGGCGTTGCGGCTGTGGCCTCCACCGACTTCCGCGACAGCCCGAAGGGTCTCTTCGACATTCCGCCGAAGTGCTACCTCCACCATCAAGCGTCCTTCGTGCCGTCCTTCTTCCCTGATGGTACCAAGGTCGGAACGGATGTGGATTTCTTCTATATGCCGACCTATGCCGCAAAGCCTGAACTCGGCAAGCCGGTTCTGGGCGCCGGCACGCTCGTCACCATCACCAAGGAAGCGCCCGCCGCCAAGGCTTTCGTCGATTTCCTGAAAACCCCGATCGCCCATGAAGTCTGGATGGCACAGTCCAGCTTCCTGACGCCGTATAAGGGTGTGAATGTCGATACCTATGCCAATGAGCAGATGAAGCGTCAGGGTGAAATCCTCACCTCCGCGACCACCTTCGGCTTTGACGGTTCCGACTTGATGCCGGGCAAGATCGGCGCGGGTGCATTCTGGACCGGCATGATCGATTTCGTTGGCGGCAAGTCGGCCGATCAGGTCGCTGCCGATATCCAGAAGGCCTGGGACGGCCTGAAGTAACCTCAACAGAGCTTGACCCGGCGGTGATGCCGCCGGGCCTTTGCCAACGGAACGGCCGTCGACCGCATAAAATCAGCGCGGCGCGGAGAGGATCAAGGGAGGGAACATGGCTCAACAACTCGTTTCTGCCATCGGCGTCATGGTGGCCGGCGTTTTTGCCTGCGCTGCCTATTATTGGCTATCCGACAAACTGTTGCAGGTAATCTTTCCCGTCCGCTCGGGAGACGTGTTGCAGGCATCCCGCAACCTCAACCGCCGCGCGTCGGTCAGGCCCTGGCTGTTCATCGGCCCCGCTCTTCTCCTTCTTCTCGTCTATCTGGTCTATCCCGTCATCGCGACGCTCATCCTCTCATTCTATGACCGGACCGGAGCCGAATTCGTAGGTCTTGCCAATTATCGCTGGGCATTTTTCGATGCCGGCTTCAGGCAATCGATCTTCAACAACATCCTCTGGCTGGCCGTGGTGCCGGCCGCCTGCACCTTCTTCGGCCTCGTTATTGCCGTCATGACCGACCGCATCTGGTGGGGCAACATCGCCAAATCCATCGTCTTCATGCCGATGGCGATCTCCTTCGTCGGTGCCTCCGTCATCTGGAAATTCATTTACGAGTATCGCGCCGAAGGTCAGGTGCAGATCGGTCTCCTCAACGCCGTCGTCGAGTTTTTCGGCGGCAGCCCGGAGGTGTGGATTTCTATGCCCTTCTGGAACAACTTTTTCCTGATGGTCATCCTCATCTGGATTCAGACCGGCTTTGCCATGGTCATCCTGTCGGCAGCGCTGCGCGGCATTCCGGAAGAGACAATCGAAGCGGCCGTCATCGATGGCGCCAATGGCTGGCAGATCTTCTGGAAGATCATGGTCCCGCAAATCTGGGGCACCATCGCCGTCGTCTGGACGACAATCACCATTCTCGTTCTCAAGGTTTTCGACATCGTGCTGACCATGACCAACGGTCAGTGGAACACCATGGTTCTCGCCAACCTCATGTTCGACTGGATGTTCCGCGGCGGCGGTGACAGTGGCCGAAGTGCGGTCATAGCGCTCGTCATCATGGCGGCCGTCACCCCGATCATGGTCTGGAACATCCGCCAGGCGAACCGTGAGATGGAGGGCCGCTGAGATGGATATCGTAAAACGTCTGCGCCGCGTCGGCCTGCCGCGCCTCATCGTCCATGCCAGCGTGCTGGTCGTCGTGCTTCTCTGGCTTCTGCCCACACTCGGTATTCTCGTAAGTTCCCTGCGCGACAAGGACCAGATCACCGTGTCGGGCTGGTGGACGGCCTTTTCCAGTTCTGAGCAGACCGCGGCGGTTCGCCTTGCCGACGCTGCCGTGCAGAAGCAGGACGGGAACCGCTACGTCATATCAGGTAATGTTTTTGAAAGCGGACAGGGGGGCAAGGTTGCAGCCTTCGGCGTTCGCGTGCAGGAGCCGACGGCCTTCAAAGCCGGTGAAGCGGCAGATATCGGCGACGGGGAAACGCTGCTCGTCAATACGGACGGCACCTATGAATACAGCAAGGCCTCAAGCTTCGAGGGCTCTCGCGGCAAGCGCGTCTATATTTCCGTCGCGACACCGCCGGTCTTCACACTCGACAATTATCGAACCGTCCTGACCTCGGAAGGCATCGGCCAGTCCTTCGTCAACTCGCTGACAGTCGCCGTGCCGGCAACCGTCATTCCGATCCTCATCGCCGCCTTTGCCGCCTATGCGCTGTCATGGATGAGCTTTTCCGGCCGCAATTTTCTGATTGCGATGGTAGTGGGCCTCATCGTCGTACCGTTGCAGATGTCGCTGATACCGCTCCTGAAACTCTACAACGAAATCGGCAATATCTTCGGCGTACCGTCCAAGACCTATGCCGGCATCTGGCTGGCGCACACCGCCTTCGGTCTGCCGCTCGCCATCTACCTGTTGCGCAACTACATTTCCGGCCTGCCGAAAGAGATCATCGAAAGTGCGCGTGTCGACGGCGCGAGCGATTTCGAAATCTTCGTCAAGATCATCCTGCCGCTGTCCTTCCCGGCGCTCGCCTCCTTCGCCATCTTCCAGTTTCTGTGGACCTGGAACGACCTGCTCGTCGCCATGGTCTTCCTCGGCACGCAGAAGGATGAGCTGGTGCTGACCGGTGCTTTGAACGCGCTGCTCGGTTCGCGCGGCGGCAACTGGGAAATCCTCACCGCCTCGGCCTTCGTTACCATTGTCGTGCCGCTCGGCGTCTTCTTTGCCCTTCAACGTTATCTCGTGCGTGGCCTGCTCTCAGGCTCCGTCAAGGGAGGCTGATTATCCATGAACGCCCATACCAGACAGGATGAGACTATGACCGCTCCGGTGATTTCCGCTTTGACGCCCAACAAGGATTGGTGGCGCGGCGCCGTGATCTATCAGATCTACCCGCGCTCCTATCAGGACTCCAATGGCGACGGCATCGGCGATCTCAAGGGCATCACCGACCGGTTGGCGCATATTGCCGGTCTCGGTGCCGACGCAATCTGGATTTCGCCCTTCTTCACCTCGCCAATGAAGGATTTCGGTTACGACGTCTCGAATTATGTCGATGTCGATCCGATGTTCGGCACGCTTGCCGATTTCGACGGGTTGATCGCGGAAGCGCACCGTCTGGGTATCCGCGTCATGATCGACCTCGTCATGTCGCACACGTCTGACCAGCATCCGTGGTTCGTGGAAAGCCGCGCCAGCCGCAACAATCCGAAATCGGACTGGTATGTCTGGTCGGACAGCAAGCCGGATGGCACGCCGCCCAACAACTGGCTGTCGATCTTCGGCGGCTCCGGCTGGCAGTGGGACCCCACCCGCATGCAATATTACATGCACAACTTCCTGACCTCGCAGCCGGATCTCAACCTGCATAATCCGGAAGTTCAGGAAGAACTGCTCAATATCACCCGCTTCTGGCTGAAGCGCGGCGTCGATGGTTTCCGCCTCGATACCATCAACTTCTATTTCCATGATCTGGAATTGCGCGACAACCCGGCGCTGGCGCCGGAGCGCCGCAACGCCTCCACGGCACCTGCGGTCAATCCCTACAATTTCCAGGAACATCTCTACGACAAGAACCGCCCCGAAAACATCGCTTTCCTGAAACGCTTCCGCGCCGTGCTGGACGAGTTTCCGGATATTGCCGCCGTCGGAGAAGTGGGCGACAGCCAGCGCGGGCTCGAAATCGTCGGTGAATACACCTCCGGCGACGACAAGATGCAGATGTGCTACGCCTTCGAATTCCTGGCGCCGGATGCGCTCACGCCGCAGCGTGTTGCCGATGTGCAGGCGGATTTTGCCAGGGCCGCACCGGAAGGCTGGGCCTGCTGGGCTTTCTCCAACCACGATGTCGTTCGCCATGTCAGCCGCTGGGGCGAGCATGTCGAGGATAAGGATGCTTTCGCCAAGGTGCTCTCGGCGTTGTTGATGACGCAGCGCGGCTCCGTCTGCATCTATGAGGGTGAAGAGCTGGGCCTTACTGAAGCCGATATTGCTTTTGAGGATTTGCAGGACCCCTACGGCATTCAGTTCTGGCCGGAATTTAAAGGCCGCGACGGTTGCCGCACACCGATGGTGTGGGATGCGGGCCATGCGCAGGCCGGCTTCTCGACGTCGGACAAGACCTGGCTGCCCATTCCGGCCGAACACAAGCAGCGTGCCGTCAGCGCCCAGCAGGGCAATGAAGCATCCGTGCTGGAGCATTACCGCCGCTTCCTTTCTTTCCGCAAAAAGCATCCCGCTTTTGCCAAGGGCGGCATCGAATTCCAGCCAGTGGAGGGCGATGTGCTGAGCTACACCCGCACGCTCGGCAACGAAATCGTTCTGTGCCTCTTCAATCTGTCCGCGACGTCAGCAAAGGCGACGCTGCCGGAAGGGAACTGGGAGGTTCTCGAAGGCCACGGCTTTGCAAGCGGTGTGGACGGCAGAAGCGTAGAACTTCCGGCATGGGGCGCTTTCTTCGCCCGTTACGCCTGATAGAGCAGGGAGGAACAACCCATGACAAGTCTCGTTCTCAAGGATATCCGCAAATCATACGGGCAGGTAAAAGTCCTGCACGGCATCGATCTGGAGATCGAACAGGGCGAATTCATCGTTTTCGTCGGGCCGTCCGGCTGCGGGAAATCGACGTTGCTGCGCATGATTGCGGGTCTGGAGGAAATCACCGGCGGTGAGATGTTTATCGACGGCCAGCTGGTCAATGAAATCCCGCCCTCGCGTCGGGGCATTGCCATGGTGTTCCAGTCCTATGCGCTTTATCCGCATATGACTGTTTACGACAACATGGCCTTCGGCATGAAGATCGCCAAGGAAAACAAGCAGGAGATCGACCGCCGCGTCCGCGCCGCTGCCGAAATCCTGCAGCTGACGCAATATCTGGAGCGTTTGCCCAAGGCTCTTTCTGGCGGCCAGCGCCAGCGCGTCGCCATCGGCCGTGCCATTTGCCGCAACCCCAAGGTGTTCCTGTTCGACGAACCCCTGTCAAACCTCGATGCCGCGCTGCGCGTCGCAACCCGCATCGAGATCGCCAAGCTCAATGAGCAGATGGCAGACACGACGATGATCTACGTCACCCACGATCAGGTGGAGGCGATGACGCTGGCCGACCGTATCGTCGTTTTGAATGCGGGTCGTGTGGAACAGGTCGGCCCGCCGCTGGAACTTTACGAAAACCCCGCCAACCTCTTCGTGGCGCGGTTCATCGGCTCGCCCGCCATGAACATCATTGCGGCAAAAATTGCCGTAACCGGGGAGCGGACTTCGATCGAACTTGCCGGAGGCAAGACGCTGAACATCGTCGTTCCCACGCCTGCAACCGAGCAGGGCAAGGCCGCGAGCTTCGGTGTCCGGCCGGAGGATTTGAGCATCGTCACCGGCGACGATTATCTTTTCGAGGGAAAAGTCGCGATCGTCGAGGCTCTCGGTGAAGTGACCCTGCTTTATCTCGAAGCGCCCAAGGGGCAGGAGCCGATCATCGTCAAGGTGCCGGGCATCGTATCCGTCGCCAAGGGTCAGACCCTGCGTTTTGCGGCACCGCAGGCAAAGCTCCATCTCTTTGATGCCGAGGGCAAGAACTACCGCAGATAGTTGCGGAGACAATGGCCGTGAGCTTCAGGAAACATGCCCCGGAACGTCCCGTTCCGGGGTTTTTTCATGATATTTTGCCGCTGTGGAAAAATGCCAAAAATGTTCCGTCTTCGGTCTGTTTAAGGTGACGCTGATATGAATTGTTAAAGACTACGTTTTAATCTTGGAGACGTAGAAAGAGCATGGAGGTCAGGGCGTGCAGAGCAGTGCGGGTGTTATCAAGAACAGTTACCTGACCAAGGAAGAATCCTTCATGTACGACCGCGAAGGCCGGTTTCGCATGGAAGACACCATGAATGCGGCGCGCATCGAATATACCGAGAAGGCCGTCATGCATATGGCCGCTCGCCGTTGCGACGTCATTCGCATTTCCCAGACCGAGGCCGTGCTGGCACTCCTGACGAAATACAATCTTCCGAACCAGTTCTATCTGGATATTCCCGACGCCCGCATCAACAAGATCGGCTGCGTTATGTTGCGCGTCAACGCCAACAACACCATCCACGTTCGTTTTCTGCGCATGTTGACGCAAAAGGAACTCGACCGCATTTTCGTGTTCAGCACACATCCGGCGCACAAGGACCGGAAGCTCGATATCCGGTCTTTCTAAGGGGCTGGAGAATCTCCGGCTTCAGGAAAGCCCACCCAGAACCGTCTGCTTCAGCTTCACATCGGGCACTTCCGCAAAGGCAAGATCGCTGCGGCCGAGATAGGATTTCTGGTTGGTGGCGGACCAGTCGTTGCAGACCAGTTTGTATCGCTCTCTTGTGACCGGTTTTTCCGGCATGGCGTAAAGATAATCGCCGGTGCGGTCAGCAAGCGGAATATCGCCGTCCTGATTGCAGCGCTTGAGGATTTGCGCAAGCGTTTCGCCATCCACTTCCGTCACCATCAGCTTGCCGTCGAAACGCAGCGAGGCGTTGAAATCGTAGCGGCGGATATCGCCCCTTGGCAAACCAGCGCCGAAGGAGGTGTGGCCAATGAAGCCGACATCCGCGCCGGTTTTTGTGGCGATCAGCTGCGCCACACGGCGTCCTGCCTCGTCAACTGTCATTGCCTTTTCCGTTTTGCCGACAACCGCCTTCTCTTCTGCCGTCAGATGTTTGTCGAGCGTCTGTTCGATCAGGCCTTTGAGCGCCGGGGAGGAGGGGGCGTCGCTGTCGATGGCGACGGTCTCGATCGTCGGCGCCTTGCCAGCAGCTTCGATCGTCGCAATGGCCATGGAGGTGCACCATGAACCCGTGTGTACATAGCGCGTCGCACCCTGTTCATGCACGAAGTTCAGGTGATCGTGGCCGCCGACCAGCAGGGTGCCATCGGGCAGCAATGGCAGGATATCGCGGTCGGCAACAACACCGGCGTGGCTGAGAACGATGTTGATCGCCTCCGGCTTGACGATTGCAGGCAGATTCGCCTTGGCCCATTCCACAGGCTGCGGAATATCCAGCATCTCACGCGTCGCCTTCGGATAGGTATCGATCGCGTTGGTGGCAAGGCCCGCAACGACGACCGGCCGTCCGCCCACACTCACCTCCGCACTGGCCGGTGCATAGGGTGCGCCGCTGCGCTTGTCGATGATGTTGGACAGCACGGTGATGCCGAGCGCGCGGGCACGACTGACGAAATTTGCGAGGTCGTTATCGATATCCGGTTCATGGTTGCCGATATTGATGATGGTGGGCGCGAGCCTGGCGAGCGCCGAGAGGAACGTCCACTCGATTTCGCCGGACGACCGTGTCGCCACCGCATTGCCGGTTTCGAACAGGTCGCCGTTCAGAAGAATAATGTGGGGTGCCTTGTCAGCCGCGATGCGCATTTCTATGGCTGCTAGGAGCTGCCCGATGCGCTCATAGGCCGAATGCAGGTCGGAAATCACGATTGCACGCAGGGCCACATCCTGCGCCTCCGCCGGCGTTGCCACCACCATCAGCGGCAGTATGGCGGTGCCAGCCATAAGCTTCAGCACGTCACGGCGTTTGCTTGAGAAAATCGTCATGTCTGGCCCCATCATCTTGAAATGCGTCATCGTCCCGCGGCTGGCTGAGAAGCCCCTATAGGGCGATCATCACAGCCGCATGACAAGTTTGGCGTTTAAGAGACGGGAAATAAAGCGGTTTCAGCGCGGGTTATGCGGGTCATGCCAAGAGGGTGCGGAGGCGAGGCCGAATCCGGCCTTCGCCTCCGGGCGATCAATGGAACAGAACGGAGGCGCCCTGGTCGGCAGGGCCGACATTACGGCGGAACGGGGCGAAAAGTTCGCGGCCCATGCCCCATTCGTTGGCGGAAAGGTCGGCGCGCGCCGGTTCGCGCTTTGCCAGCTCTGCGGCTGGAACAAGCACTTCAAGCGTTCCGGAAATGGCGTCGAGACGGATGATGTCGCCATCGCGGATGAGCGAGATCGGGCCGCATTCGGAAGCTTCCGGCGTGACATGGATGGCGGCCGGCACCTTGCCGGAAGCGCCGGACATGCGTCCGTCCGTCACCAGCGCCACCTTGAAGCCGCGATCCTGCAGTACGCCAAGTGGCGGTGTCAGGCGGTGCAGTTCCGGCATGCCGTTGGCCTTCGGACCCTGGAAGCGGACGACAGCGATGAAATCGCGGTTGAGCTTGCCGTCCTTGAAGGCATCCTGAAGCTCCTGCTGGTCGTTAAAGACGATCGCGGGCGCTTCGATGATATGGCGTTCGGGCTTGACGGCGGAGATCTTGATGACCGATTTGCCGAGATTGCCGGTCAGCATTTTCAGACCGCCGGTCGGCTGGAACGGCGTTTCAATGCTGGCGAGAACCTTGGGGTCGTGGCTCTGCTCGGGTGAAGGCTCGCGGGTCACTGCGCCGTTTTCGTCAAGCTTTGCATCCACGGTGTAGGCTTCGAGCCCCTGTCCGAAGACGGTGCGGACATCGTCATGCACGAAGCCCTGTTTCAAAAGCTGCTTGATGAGGAAGCCCATGCCGCCTGCGGCGTGGAAATGGTTCACATCCGCAAGACCGTTGGGATAAACGCGGGCGAGCAGCGGCACGGTATCCGACAGGTCGGAAATATCCTGCCAGGTGAGGATGATGCCGGCTGCGCGCGCCATGGCGATCAGATGCATGGTGTGGTTGGTCGAGCCGCCCGTCGCGTGCAGGCCAACGACGCCGTTGACGATCGAGCGCTCATCGATCATTTCGCCCGCAGGCGTGAATTCGTTGCCCTGCGCGGTGATGGCGAGCGCCCGCTTGGCGGCCTCGCGTGTCAGCGCGTCGCGCAGCGGCGTGCCGGGATTGATGAAGGAAGAGCCGGGCATGTGGAAACCCATGATCTCCATCAGCATCTGGTTGGAATTTGCCGTGCCGTAGAAAGTGCAGGTGCCGGGACCGTGATAGGATTTGGACTCCGCCTCCAGCAGCTCGGCGCGCCCAACCTTGCCCTCTGCATAAAGCTGGCGAATGCGGGATTTCTCGTCGTTCGGCAGGCCGGTGGTCATAGGCCCGGCGGGGATGAAGATGGAGGGCAGGTGACCGAAGGAAAGCGCTGCGATGACGAGGCCGGGAACGATCTTGTCGCAGACACCGAGATAGACGGCGGCGTCGAACATGTTATGCGACAGGCCGATGCCGGCAGCCATGGCGATGGCATCACGGGAGAATAGCGAGAGCTCCATGCCCGGCTGCCCCTGGGTTACGCCGTCGCACATGGCAGGCACGGCACCCGCGACCTGCGCCACGCCGCCGGCTTGCGCTGCGGCCTCGCGGATGATTGCCGGAAAGGTCTCGTAGGGTTGGTGCGCCGACAGCATGTCGTTATAGGCGGTGATGATGCCGAGATTACCAACCCGGTCGCCGGCAAGGAGGTCCTTGTCGGCGGGGGAACAGACAGCAAATCCATGCGCGAGGTTACCGCAGGAGAGAGTGGAGCGATGAACCCCCTTAGAAACCTGCAGCCGCAGCCGCTCGAGATAGGTCTCGCGGTAAGGCTTGGAGCGTTCGACGATGCGGGCGGTAATGGCCTGAATGCGGGAATCGGCGGACATGAGCGTTCATCCTGTTCGTTGGTCGAGAACCGGTGTTCCGGGAGATGAAGGACCGGTTATCGTGTTTTCGTCTTGTGTCGTCGGGCGCTGTCGCGGGGCCGCTTGCGCGGCAACCGCATCCAGCTATGGCGCCCAGTAAATATCCACGGCGGTTTCTGCCCGGTTCAGCACGGCGCGGATCGGCATTTCGTCCTCATCCTCGCCCGACTGTGCTTTTTCAAGCGTCGCCTTTTTTGCTGCACCTTCTATGTGGAGCACCAGAAAACCTGCATCGTGAAGGCTGGAGAAGTTGAACGTCAACCGTTCTTCCCCCGCGGTTTCCGCCGCCATGGTCAAAACGCCGCGCGGTTCGTCAAGGTCGAGCGCTTCGTAGAGATTGTCGCCACCGGGAAAGAACGATGCCGTATGCCCATCCGTTCCCATGCCCAGCACGACGACATCGAAAGGATCGCAGATCGCCTCGGTCTTGACGGTCGCAAGCGTCGCTGCATCCTCAGGCGAGGCCGCGGGCTGGAACAGCGGCACGAAATAGGCCGCCTTCGCCTTGTCCTGCAACAGGTTCTCGCTGACCAGCCGGTGGTTCGAGCGCTCGCTTTCTGGCGGCACGAACCGTTCGTCCACCAGCGTCACGCTGATGTTGCTCCAGTCGAGATCATGATGGGAAAGCGCCTGGAAGAACAGCTTGGGCGTTGAACCGCCCGAAACGGCAATGCTTGCCGTTCCGTATTCTTTCGTTGCCGCGTCGAGACGCGCGGCAACATCCGCCGCCAGGGTTTTCGCCAGTTCAGCGGCTGTGTCGAAGACATGGATTGTTTCGCTCATACCCGCGCCCTCAGTCAGCGTCGTGCCAGGTGCGGCCGTCGCGCTCGATCAGTGCGATCGAGCCGCTCGGACCCCAGGTTCCGGCAGTATAACCCTGTACGCCCTGTCCCAGCTCTTCCCAGCTCTTGAGGATCGGATCGACCCAGTCCCATGCCGCTTCCACTTCGTCGCGGCGCATGAAGAGTGTCTGGTTGGAGCGGATGGTATCCATCAAAAGCCGCTCATAGGCATCGGGGCTGCGCACATTGAAGGCCTCGGCAAAGCTCATGTCCAGCGAGACCTGACGCAGCCGCATGCCGCCCGGGCCGGGATCCTTGATGAGCAGCGACTGCTTGACGCCTTCGTCCGGTTGGAGGCGAATGACCAGCTTGTTGGCTTCGATCTTGCCGGCCGCATCGTCGAAGATCGAATGCGGGATCTGCTTGAACGTGACGACGATTTCCGAAACGCGGGTCGCAAGGCGTTTTCCCGTGCGAATGTAGAAAGGAACGCCGGCCCAGCGCCAGTTTGCGATTTCGGCCTTGATGGCGACGAAGGTTTCCGTGTTGGAAACGCCGCCCTCCAGCTCCTCCAGATAACCTTTCACCGGGCCGCCTGCGGAAGCGCCGGCGCGGTACTGGCCGCGAACCGTCAGCTTTTCAACATTGCTGGTGTTGATCGGCTTCAGCGAGCGCAGAACCTTGAGCTTTTCGTCACGCACGGCTTCCGCGTTCATGGAAGCGGGCGGCTCCATGGCAACGAGGCAAAGCAATTGCAGAATGTGGTTCTGCACCATGTCGCGCAACGCACCGGCCGTATCGTAATATCCGGCGCGACCCTCAAGGCCGACAGCTTCTGCGACCGTGATCTGCACGTGGTCGATATGGGCGGAATTCCAAAGCGGCTCGTAAAGCGCGTTGGCAAAACGCAGTGCCATCAGGTTCTGCACCGTCTCCTTGCCGAGATAGTGGTCGATGCGGAAGATCTGTTCTTCCTTGAAGACGTGGCCGATGGTGTCGTTGAGTTCCTGCGCCGAGGCAAGGTCGCGGCCGATCGGCTTTTCGACGACGATGCGGGTCGAGCGGGTGATAAGCTTGTGTTCGCGGATCTTGTCGGCGATATCGCCGAAAATGCCGGGCGCAACAGCGAGATAGAAGGCGCGTATGCGCTCCTTGCCCTCATCGAGCAGCTTCTTCAACACGTCCCATCCGTTGCCGGATTTTGCGTCGACGGGAACGTAGAAAAGCCGGTTGAGGAACAGCGCAACCTGCGCATCATCATATTCACCCGCCTTCAGATGCTCCTTCAGCGCGTCCTGCGCGAATTTGCGATATTCCTCATGGCTCATGACCGAACGCGACGCGCCGATGATGCGGGTCGGCTCCGTGAACTGGCCTTCGACCTGACGGTGATAAAGGGCCGGCAAAAGCTTGCGCTCTGCCAAATCGCCTGTGCCGCCGAAAACGACACAATCAAAAGCTTCAACAGGAATGATCTGACTGCTCATATCGATACTCTCGATCTTCAAGGGTTGGGGCATCCATAATCTAATCGATTTAAAAATGCCAGTCTCAGTTATGTGAAATTATGAATTTTGGTTTCACGGGTCGAAAACCCGTACCGATTGTCATTGAGTGATGCCGGCTAGAAAGCAGGGTTCTTGAACAAGCCTTTGGCCGGCGGCGGAACGGAAAAAAAGAAAAAAACGACGATTGCTGCGATTTTCCCCATCCATGATCGCGGTGATGGCTCATCGACCTTGTGCGAGGCATCTATACTGTCCAGCAGCAGTCTTGCCTCATGCCGCTGCCACTCCGGCACCCGGATTTCCATGCCTCCGAAAGCGACCGTCAAATGCCAGTTCACGGAAACGATATGGGCCGAGGGCACGGTGGTGTGGATGCCATAGGCGCGCAGAAACGAACAGGTCACGGCGGTTTCCGCCATCCCGTAACCGGTCGCAATCGTTACAAGCCTGTCGCTAGGTCTTTCCATCAGATCTCCAGAGGTGGGCGGATTTCCTAAAACCTGTCTCGCAACGCGTACCATGAGAGCGCCAGAAAAAGCAGCGGTGCCCGCAGCGATGCACCGCCGGGGAACGACGGAACTTTCAACCGCGCGAATGGCGCCAGCATATCCTGTCTGCCGAGAACGAGATCGGCATAGAGCTTGCCGCAATAGTTCGACAGCATCACCCCGTGTCCGGAATAACCGCCGATGGAGGTGACCCCTGGCATGACTTCCCGCACGAACACCCGCCTTGGCAGGGTGATGCCGACGGAGCCGCCCCAGGAATGGGTGATCTCGACATTTCCGAGTTCGGGATAGATTTCCGCGATCTGCCGGCGAATATGGCTGGAAATGTCGCGCGGCGTATCGGCCGTATAGGCCTCGCGCCCGCCGAACAGCAGCCGGTTGTCGACCGTCTTGCGGAAATAGCGCACCACGAAACGGGAATCGGCCACGGCTTCCTTGCCGGGAATAATGTCGGGATAAGCGTCAAGCGGTGCGGTCGCGCCGATGAAGGAGCGGATGGGCATGATATGGGCCGCCGTCACCGGTTCCAGATTGCCGATATAGGCATTGGTCGCAATCAGCACCCGCGTTGCGGTCAGCGTGCTGGAGGGCGTTTCGATGATGGTCTTGCCGCCCGCCTGGCGTATGGATTTGGCGGGCGTCATTTCATGGATGCCGGCGCCCGCCTCTTTTGCGGCTTTCGCAAGCCCGACCAGTAGCTTCAGCGGATGGATATGGCCGGTGCCGGTATCGCGTGTGCCGCCGAAATAATGGCTGGAGCCGACACGTCTGCGTGCGTCCGCCCGCTCCATGTAGGAAATATGCGGATAGCCGTAGCGATTGTTCATCGCATCGACGCTTTTGCGGTAATCGTCTTCGTAAGCAGCCTTGTGCGCAACATAGAGCTGCCCCGGCAGATACTCCATGTCGATGCCGTGATCGCGGGCGAAGTTGAGGACGTAGTGCTTGGCATCCTCGGCGATATCGAACAGTACCTTGGACTGCTCGAAGCCGATCTCGTCTTCCATCTCGTCGGGAAACGAGCGCTGCCCGGTGCCGAATTGCCCGCCGTTGCGGCCTGATGCGCCGTCGCCGAAACGATGCGCCTCGATCAAGGCGACGGAGACACCGTTGGCGGCAAGATTAAAGGCGGCCTGAAGCCCGGTATAGCCGCCGCCGACGACCGCGACGTCCACTGCTTTCGACCCGTCGAGCGCCGGATATTGCGGCCGCTCCTGGGCGCTTGCCTGATACCAGGAAATCCCCGGCGCTATCGGGCTTTGCCACGTCATGCTTCAGACCTCACACGTTGAGAAGCAGGAATTCCCGCTCCCATGGGCTGATGACCTGCATGAATGTCTCGAATTCCCCGCGCTTCAGGCCCGCATAAAGGCCGACGAATTCATGGCCGAACACCCGCTCGAACTGTTCTTCGCCTTCCAGCAGCGCCACGGCTTCCAGCAGCCCGCGCGGCAGGTCGATGGAGCCTTCATTGGCCGTATCAGCGGTCGGTTCGGTCGGCTCGATATTGTTGACGATGCCGAGCCAGCCGCAGGCAAGCGAGGCGGCAAGCGCGAGATAGGGATTGGCATCCGAACTCGGCAGGCGGTTTTCGACACGCCTTGCCTGCGGGCTGGAAATCGGCACGCGGAAAGCCGTCGTGCGATTGTCGTAACCCCAGGCATTGTTGACCGGGCAAGCCATGTCAGGCGTCAGGCGTCGATAGGAATTCACGTAAGGAGCAAGCATCACCAGCGCGTTCGGAACATAACGCTGCATGCCGCCGACGAAGGCGAAGAACTCCTTGGACGGGCCGCCGTCCTTGTTGGAGAAGATATTGCGGCCGCTGTCGATCTCCACCACCGACTGATGGATATGCATGGCCGAACCCGGCTGACCCTGCATGGGCTTGGCCATGAAGGTGGCGTAGATGCCATGCTTCAATGCTGCCTCACGGATCGTGCGCTTGAACAGGAACACCTGGTCGGCAAGTTCGATCGGATCGCCATGGCGCAGGTTGATTTCCAGCTGGGCCGGGCCTTCCTCGTGGATCAGGGTATCGATCTCGAGGCCCTGTTTTTCGGAGAAGTGATAGATATCGTCGATCAGTTCGTCGAACTCGTTGATGCCGGCGATGGAATAGCTCTGCCCACCGACGATGGAGCGTCCGGAGCGGCCCTTGGGCGGATGCAGCGGATAGTCAGGGTCGTCATTCATGGCGACGAGGTAGAACTCGATTTCCGGCGCGACGACCGGCTTCCAGCCTTTTTCCGTGTAAAGCGAAAGCACGTTTTTCAGCACGTTGCGCGGCGTATAGGGAACGAAATTACCCTCGGCATCCACGACATCGCAGATCACCTGCGCGGTCGGGTCGCTTTCCCATGGCACCACGGACAGCGTGGAAAGATCAGGCACAAGCTTCAGGTCGCTGTCGCGCGGCTCATAGCGGAAGTTTGCCGTCTCATCCGGATATTCGCCCGAGATCGTGTGGCGATAGAGGGCGGAGGGCAGGGCAAGCGAGGTGTCGCCCGTAAATTTCGCCGTCGGCATCATCTTGCCACGCGCAACCCCGGCAAGATCGGGTGTTATGCATTCAATATCCTCGATACCGCGCGCCCTCAACCATTGCGAAGCTTCGCGCCAGGAGGAAACGCCACGGGTAGAGGAAAGGTCGAGGGGAGGTTTCTTTGCCATGGTTGCCTGTTTCTTCGGGCGGAGCATGGTTTTCTTCGGGGGCATGTATCACCGGGTCTGTGTTTCGACTGGCGCCATCATAACCGGAGTTTGGCAATTGGCGAGGGGGAAAGCGCCATTGACAACCGGCGACACTTCGAAAAGAGGAAAGGGAGAAGCAAACGGAAAACAACTATGGCAGACAAATGTGACGTGCTGATTTTGGGGGCGGGGGCTGCCGGCATGATGTGCGCCATCCGTGCCGGCCAGCGCGGCCGCTCCGTTATTATCCTCGACCATGCCAAGGCGCCGGGCGAGAAAATCCGCATCTCCGGCGGCGGCCGCTGTAATTTCACCAACATCCACGCCGGGCCGAAGAATTATCTCTCCGCCAACCCGCATTTCGCCAAATCCGCACTTGCCCGTTACACGCCGCGCGATTTCATCGCTCTGGTCGAAAAACATCGTATCGCCTGGCATGAAAAGACGCTTGGGCAGCTCTTCTGCGACGATAGCGCCAAGGACATCATCCGCATGCTGCTTGGCGAAATGCAGGCTGCAAAGGTGAAATTGAGGCTCGAAACCGCCGTTTCTGATGTCGCCCATGATGGCGGCCGGTTTCGCGTGACGACCTCCGGCGGCGTCATCGAGGCGGAAAGCCTTGTGGTCGCAACGGGCGGCAAGTCGATCCCGAAAATGGGTGCGACCGGTTTTGCCTACCAGATCGCCGAGCAATTTGGCCTGTCGCTCATCGAGACGCGCCCCGGCCTCGTGCCGCTGACGCTTGATCCTGCGGCACTGGAAAAGCTGAGCCCCCTTGCCGGTGTTGCCGTGCCAGCCGAAATTTCCCATGGCAAAACGGCTTTCAACGAAGCACTGCTGTTTACCCATCGGGGCCTGAGCGGCCCCTCAATCCTGCAAATCTCCTCCTATTGGCGGGAGGGCGATACGATCCGCCTGAAACTGGAGCCTGCGCGCGATATCGTCGCCTTGCTAAAGGAAGCGAAACAGAAGAACGGCCGCCAGTCGGCCCAGACCGCTCTTGCGGAAATCCTGCCGAAACGGCTCGCGCAGCATGTCGTGGAAAAATCGGGGCTGACCGGCAACCTTGCCGATATGTCAGACAAGGCTCTGGCGACCTTGGCAAATGAGGTGCAGGACTGGCAGATCAAGCCAGCCGGTTCCGAGGGATATCGCACGGCGGAAGTCACTCTTGGCGGCGTGGATACGACCGGCCTCGATTCCCGCAGCATGGCAGCGAAAACCGTGGCGGGCCTCTATTTCATCGGCGAATGTGTTGACGTGACCGGCTGGCTGGGCGGTTATAATTTCCAGTGGGCCTGGGCCTCCGGTCAGGCAGCAGGTGAATTCGCCTGAAACCGCTCGTATTAACACCTTGTTAATGGGCACGGGTCATCCTGACAGAATGCCAGCAAAGCCGAATCTCGTTGTGGTTCCGCTGTACATGATGTCATGCTGGAGGCTCTTAACAGGGCATGGGTCGGTTGAGTTTTTCGTCAGGAGCCCGCGCATGAACAGATCCGCACATCGCCGCCCTCGCGCCATTGCCATCGCCCGCGCCGAAAGCGAGAGCAGGCAGTTGGCCTTTCGCCTGACTGCAATCGCAGCCGGTGCCGTGGCTGCCCTGATCGCCCTTTTTTATTAAGGTCAGGCTCTTCGCTTTCGCCCTTGCAGCAACCGCGATAAACAGCCGCCACGGCCAGGATGCCTCGGCCATATCGGCATAGAATTTCTCTTCCTGCCGGATGGCTTCCCGCCGCGTGCGCGGAGTCTGGTTTTCGATGATGGCCAATGCTGAATAAAATACGTGCATGTCACTCTCCATGTTGCGGAGGGCCATGATGCACGCCGTTTTTTGATTTATCTGCGCAAGAAAATGCGCTACGTTTTTCATAAATGAAAAACGTCACTTGGGATTCATACCAACTTTTCCTCGATGTGTCACGCAGCGGCGGCCTGACGGGTGCTGCGGCGCTGACGGGTTTGAGCCCTGCGACTATCGGGCGACGCATGGTCGAACTGGAGGAACGTATCGGCAAGGCGCTGTTCCAGCGCAGCCAGACGGGATACGCGCTGACACCGGATGGCCGCGCGCTGTTTGACCGCCTTCAGGCGATGGAAAACGCGGCAAAGGATATCGAGGGATGGCAAAAGGCGTCGTCGGCCTCTTCCGTCGTGCGCATTGCCGTCGGCACCTGGAATGCCTGGCTGCTTGCAGTAAATTTCTCCGCCATCTGCACGGATCGCGACGATTTCCGCATCGATCTTTTCATCGCCGAACAAAGGGCGTCTTTGGCGCACCGTGAAAACGACATCGGCATTCGCGCTTTCGAGCCCGAGGAACGCAACCTCGCTGCCATCAAGACGGGGGAGGTGGCCTATGCGCCCTACAGGTTGCGCAACGCCGCCAGCTCCGTTTCAGACCGGTGGTTGGCGGTGGCGGAAGAAAACGCCATTTCCGCCTACCTGCGCTGGCCGCATGAAAACCGGCGGGACAATATCGTGGTGACCGTCAACAGGCCAACGGCACTGCTCGATCTCACGCTGGCCGGGGCAGGGGTTGCCGTGCTGCCGTGTTTCGTGGGCGATGCCGATGCGGGGCTGATGCGTGAGGGTGACGAAATCGAAGCGCTTCGTCACAATCAGTGGATCGTCATGAACAATGACGATCGCCACCGCCGCGATATACGGACGGTGGCGGACCGGATGACGCGTCTCATCAAGCGACATTCCGATTTGTACGCCGGACGAAAAAGCCGTCCGGCATGAGCGGTGTCACGCAGCAGCACTTCCCTGCGCAACGATGACCGGGATCAGAAGATCGCCCCAGTTGCCGCCCCCGCCGTGATGGCGGGCTGAGCGGACGAGTTCAACGGAAACACCGGCCTCAACGGCCTTCATGACGGCCTGATTGAGGCGGTGCAGATCGTTGGCCAGCATGCGGATGGCGACCTGTTGATCCTGCGTCATGGCGGAGGACTGCTCCTCGGCGCGTTCCTTGACGTGGGTCTTGATGGGGTTATGGGCATTCATGGCATTTCTCCTCTCTTTATTGGTTGGGGTTCTTGATGCGATTTGCAAGCCCTTCCCGTTCAAGGGAAGGGCAGTTTTCCAGTTTATTCCGCCGCCGGGCGGAACTGGTCGTGCTCGGTGGATTCCTTCATGGCGGTGGTCGAAGACGTGCCGCCCGAGATTGCCAGCGACACAGCGTCGAAGTAGCCGGTGCCGACTTCGCGCTGGTGTTTGGTGGCGGTGTAGCCGTTAACCTCGGCCGCGAATTCCGCTTCCTGAAGCTCGGAATAGGCCGCCATCTGCCGCTCCTTGTAGCCGCGCGCCAGTTCGAACATGCCGTAATTCAGCTGGTGGAAGCCGGCCAGCGTGATGAACTGGAACTTGTAGCCCATCGCCCCGAGTTCGCGCTGGAACTTGGCAATCGTCGCGTCGTCGAGGTGCTTTTTCCAGTTGAACGACGGCGAGCAATTGTAAGCCAGCTTCTTGCCGGGGTGCACCTTGTGCACGCCCTCGGCAAACCTGCGCGCCTGCTCGAGATCTGGCTTGGAGGTCTCGCACCAGATCAGATCGCAATAGGGCGCATAGGCCACCGCACGGGCGATGCAGGGTTCAAGACCGTTCTTCACCTGATAGAAGCCCTCTACGGTGCGGCCGACATCATAATCAACGAAGGGCTGGTCGCGCTCGTCAATGTCAGAGGTCAAAAGCTTGGCTGCCTCCGCATCGGTGCGGGCGATGACCAGCGTCGGCACGCCCATGACGTCGGCTGCAAGTCGTGCCGCCGTCAGGTTGCGAATATGCGCCGCCGTGGGGATCAGAACCTTGCCGCCGAGATGGCCGCACTTCTTTTCAGATGCCAGCTGGTCTTCATAGTGAACACCGGCTGCACCGGCCTCGATGAATGCCTTCATGATCTCGAAGGCGTTGAGCGGTCCCCCGAAACCTGCTTCCGCATCGGCAACGATCGGCGCGAACCACGTGTCGACCGAAAGGCCCTTGCCCTCTGCCGTCTCGATCTGGTCTGCCCGTTGCAAGGTGCGGTTGATGCGCTTTGCAAGCTCTGGCGCCGCATTGGCGGGGTAGAGCGATTGGTCCGGATACATGGCGGAGGCCGTGTTGGCATCTGCCGCAACCTGCCAGCCGGAAAGATAGATCGCCTTCAGCCCGGCGCGAACCATCTGCATGGCCTGGTTGCCGGAAAGCGCGCCGAGCGCATTGATGAAATTCTCTTCGTTGATCAGCTTCCACAGCCGGTTGGCACCCATCTCGGCCAGCGAATGGCGGATTTCAACGGAGCCGCGCAACCGCTCCACGTCGGCGGCGGTATAAGTGCGCTCAATGCCGTCGAAGCGTCCCTGCGGTGCGCCCGGAACAAGTTTGTAAAAATCCGTCATACTTCTCTCTCCCATGACAAATGCAGTTTCAGAAACGTGCTGTCTTCAACTGTGTGAAGCGCCTTTCGATGTGACTACATTTACATTTTCATGAGTTTGAGCGCCAGAAGAAACATAAAAACAGTGACTTGAAAGAGGTTATGCTGTAGTGTGCATGACAGGGTGGAGCTGTAAAATTGTAAATTTTGTAAAAGCCTCATGCCCGGCGAATTTGTAACAGACTTGTATGAGTCTTTCGATGTGAGGTTGAGGCTGTGTCGGAAAACAAGATTTTTGCTGGCCCGCGCGTACGTCGTATTCGCAACGGTCTGGCGCTGACGCAGACGGCCATGGCCGAGGCGCTGGCGATCTCGCCTTCCTACCTCAATCTCATCGAGCGCAATCAGCGGCCGCTGACCGTGCAGCTGCTCTTGAAGCTCGCTTCAGTCTACAAGGTGGATCTGGACGACCTGCAAGGCGAGAGTGCCGGTTCCGCCGGGCAATTGCGCGAGGTCTTCGCCGATCCGCTCTTGGTGGGCGAGGTGCCGTCGCCGCAGGAGCTGATCGAGGTGGCAGATGCCGCGCCCAATGCGGCAAGTGGCGTCGTCAAGCTGTATAGGGCCTATCGGGAACAGGCGCAGCGCCTTTCCGACCTCTCGGATCTTCTGGCGCGCGAAGGACATGAGACGGCGCTTTCCTCCACCCGACTGCCGATCGACGAGGTGCGGCACGTCTTTGAAAACCGGCCGGCCTATGTCCATTCGATCGATGCGGCGGCAGAAGAACTCCACAAGCAATTGTCGGCGGGCGAAGATCTCGCCGCGGGCCTTCGCGCATGGCTTCAGAAAAACCACGGTATCGTGGTCAGAACTCTGCCGGTCCATGCCATGCCCAATCTGCGGCGGCGTTATGACCGCCATTCCATGCGGCTGTTTTTGTCCGAGCGCCTGTCGCAGCCGGATCAGCTCAGGGAAATGGCGATGGAAACCTGTCTTCTGGCGCTTCGAGAGGAGATTGGCGCTGAGCTGGAGACGCTTGGCCTGAAGGGGGAGGAGGCACGGCGCATCGCCCGCTTCGAGCTGGCGCGTTATGCCGCCCATGCCCTGATGATGCCCTATGGTGCGTTTTTGAGTGCCGCCCAGCGCGCGAAATACGATCTCGATGTCCTGCGATCACGCTTCAATGTGTCGTTCGAGCAGGCCGCCAACAGGCTCGTCAGCCTGCAAAGGCCGACGGCTGCGGCAATCCCGTTCTTTTTGATGGAGACTGACAATGCCGGCAACCGTTTCCGTCTTGCGGGCGCCGGTGGTTTCCCGAGGGCACGGTTTGGTGGCCTCTGTCCGCGTCTTAATATCCACGCAGCTTTTGCCCAGCCGGGGCAGGTGCTGGTGGAGCCGGTGGAGATGCCTGACGGTGACGCCTTCCTGACGGTGTCGCGCACGCTTGAAGGCCCGCAGGCCGGTTTCGGCGAAAGGGTGCGGCGAACGGCTGTGCTTCTGGGCTGCGATCTCGCCCAGGCCGGGGAGACGGTTTATGGGGCTGCCGGCGCAGGTGGGCCGACCATTGCCATTGGTCCCTCGTGCCGGCTGTGTGAAAGGCAGGGCTGTCTGTCGCGGGCGGAGGCCCCGCTGACGAGGCCGCTCGGCCTGGACGAAATGGTGACCGGTCTTAGTGTTTTCGACTTCCAGTAGAGGTTTCGCATCACTTTTTTCCGGTGGAACACATTCGGTTGAAAATGCTGTGCTGCACATTTCCCGCTTGCTCCCTTTTGTTTTCCTTTCTAGTCTCACTAAAAAAGGGGATCACGCTTCCGTCACGAGGATGCGTTAACAGGAGAAATCATGAAAAACCGTTCGCTCCGTTTCACTTTGGCTCTCACGACGGCGCTCGTTGCTGCAGGCTCGGCAATGGCCCAGGAGAAGGTCGTTCACGTCTTTAACTGGTCGGATTATATCGACGGATCGATCCTTACCGATTTCACCAAGGAAACCGGCATCAAGGTCGTTTACGATGTATTCGACAGCAACGAACTCGTGGAAACGAAGCTTCTGGCCGGCAGCTCCGGCTACGACGTGGTGGTGCCGACTGGCCCCTTCCTCGCCCGCCAGATCAATGCCGGTGTTTTCCAGAAACTCGACAAGTCCAAGTTGCCGAATCTGAAGAACATGTGGCCGGATGTCTCCGAGCGTCTGGCGAAATACGACCCCGGCAACGAGTATGCCGTGAACTACATGTGGGGCACAACAGGCATCGGCTATAACGTCGCCAAGGTGAAGGCGGCTCTCGGTGATGTTCCGGTCGACAGCTGGGATATTCTCTTTAAGCCGGAAAATGCCGAAAAGCTGAAATCCTGTGGCATCAATATTCTCGATGCATCGGACGAGACCTTCGCCATCGCGATGAATTACCTCGGCAAGAACCCGGACAGCAAGGAAACGGCCGATCTGGAAGCGGGCGGTGCCGTCTATTCGAAGATCCGTCCCTTCGTGAAGACCTTCAACTCCTCCGCCTATATCGACGAGCTGGCAAATGGCGACAGCTGCATCACGATCGGCTGGTCGGGTGACATTCTTCAGGCGAAAAAGCGTGCCGAAGAAGCCAAGAACGGCGTCGAGGTGAACTACGTCATCCCGAAGGAAGGCACCTATATGTGGTTCGACAACCTTGCCATCCCGGCGGATGCCAAGAATGTCGAGGAAGCTCACACCTTCATAAACTACCTGATGCGGCCGGAAGTCATCGCCAAGGCGTCCAACTATGTTCAGTATGCGAACGGCAACCTTGCCTCGCAGGCGCTGATGGATCCGTCGGTTGCCAAGAACCCGGCGGTCTACCCCAATGCCGAGACGATGAAGAAGCTCTTCACCATCTCACCCTACGGACCGAAGGAACAGCGTGTCTTGAACCGTGTCTGGACGCAGATAAAGACCGGTAGCTGATAGCTCCGCGCGCTGGTTGAGAAACGGCCGGCGGGCCTGTTTCTCTGATACCTTGCCGGCAGGTCACGCAACCTGCCGGCGCTGCCCGCCTCATGGCATCGGACCGAAAAGTGTGACGCGGTTTTCGGGAAATCCGATGCTCAAATCTACAAAATCAACGGGATTTGAGGGTAGGGTGAATGGCGAAAACTCTGGGGCCGGTCAAACGCAAATTTAGCCCTTGGGACAATCCCGATGCGGTTCCCTTCATCCGTTTTGAAAACGTCACCAAGCGGTTTGGCGATTTCGTCGCCGTCGATAATCTGACGCTCGATATTTACGAACGGGAGTTCTTTTCGCTGCTCGGTCCTTCCGGCTGCGGCAAGACCACGCTGATGCGCATGCTGGCCGGTTTCGAGGAACCGACCAATGGGCGTATTCTCCTCCAGGGCAAGGATATTTCCGGCGTGCCGCCCTACAAGCGCCCGACCAATATGATGTTTCAGTCCTACGCCCTTTTCCCGCATATGTCGGTGGAGAAGAACATTGCCTTTGGTCTGGAGCAGGACGGTCTGCCCAAGGCAGAAGTATCCTCGCGGGTCGAGGAAATGCTGCGGCTCGTCAAGCTCAGCGAGTTTGCCAAGCGCAAGCCGAGCCAGCTTTCGGGCGGCCAGCGGCAGCGCGTGGCGCTTGCCCGCTCGCTTGCCAAGCGGCCGAAGGTGCTTTTGCTGGATGAACCGCTCGGTGCGCTCGACAAGAAGCTGCGCGAGGAAACCCAATTCGAGCTGATGGACATCCAGACCAATCTCGGCCTCACCT
This sequence comes from Rhizobium sp. AN68, assembly GCF_030758035.1. Taxonomy (NCBI): domain Bacteria; kingdom Pseudomonadati; phylum Pseudomonadota; class Alphaproteobacteria; order Hyphomicrobiales; family Rhizobiaceae; genus Rhizobium; species Rhizobium sp. AN68. The sequence goes on from NZ_JARWMI010000003.1 coordinate 505,491, forward strand.
TCTTGATCGTCACCCATGACCAGGAAGAGGCAATGACGGTGTCGGACCGGATCGCGGTCATGGACAAGGGCATTGTGGTGCAGGTGGCAACGCCTGCCGAAATCTACGAGGCGCCGAACAGCCGTTACGTGGCGGATTTCATCGGCGACATCAATATTTTCGACGCCAATGTCGTCACTAACGCGTCCGATATCGGCAAGCCGGGACTGGTGACACTCGATTGCGACGGGCTGACAGTTGCCGTGGAGCAGGAATGTGCCGCTGTCACCGGAAGCCGGGTGGCTTTCGCCATCCGCCCGGAAAAGGTCCGCATCTCGCTCGATCAACCCACCGACAGCGCCGTCAATTCCGCTTATGGCGAAGTCTGGGATATCGGCTATCTCGGTGACTTCTCGGTGTTCATCGTCAAGCTTGCCGATGGCCGTGTCATCCGTGCAGCGCAGGCGAATGTCTCGCGTCTCGTGGATCGCCCGATCACCTTTGGCGATATGGTGTGGTTGAACTGGAAACAGGATTCCGGTCTTGTGCTAACGCACTGAGGGAGGCTTTTATGGCGATCACCACTCCTGAAAACCGGCAAAGTCCCTGGCGATGGCTGGTCGTCGCGGTTCCCTATTTCTGGCTGATGCTGTTTTTTGCAGCGCCCTTTTTCATCATTTTCAAAATATCGCTTTCGGATACGGCGATATCCATGCCGCCCTATACGCCAGTCTTCGAAGGGTTTTCGAAGCTTGGCGCATTCTTCTCGCAGCTGGATTTCGAAAACTACCTGTTTCTGACGGAAGACCCGCTCTACATCGACGCCTATCTCTCGTCGCTGCGCATCGCATTCATCTCCACCTTCCTGCTGTTGCTGATCGGTTATCCCATGGCTCTTGCCATGGCGCGTTCGCCGTCATCCATCCGCCCGACGCTGGTGATGCTGGTCATCCTGCCGTTCTGGACCTCGTTCCTGATCCGCGTTTACGCCTGGATCGGTATTCTGAAGCCCGAAGGTCTGCTGACGGTGCTGTTCCAATGGCTCGGTTTTCTGGGGCCGGACCAGCAGGTCAATATCTTCCGCACCGAGACGGCGATCTTCATCGGAATCGTCTATTCCTATCTGCCGTTCATGGTGCTGCCGCTTTATTCGGCGCTGGAAAAATTCGACAATACGCTTCTGGAAGCGGCGGCCGATCTGGGTTGCCCGCCCTGGAAAGCCTTCTGGAAGATTACCTTCCCGCTGTCGCTTCCGGGCGTGGTGGCCGGGTCGATGATCTGTTTCATCCCGATAACCGGCGAATTCGTCATTCCCGATCTGCTTGGCGGTGCGCAGACGCTGATGATCGGCAAGACGCTCTGGACGGAATTCTTCGGCAACCGCGACTGGCCCCTGGCATCCGCCGTTGCGGTGCTGCTTCTACTGTTGCTGGTGGTGCCCATCGCCATCTTCCAGAACCAGCAGAAGAAAGTCGGGTGAGGCCATGAAACGCGGAAAATTCGACATCACCGTCCTGACCCTCGGTTTTGCCTTTCTCTATATCCCGATCATCATCCTGATCGTTTATTCCTTCAATGCCTCGAAGCTGGTCACCGTCTGGGGCGGATTTTCGCTGCAATGGTACAAGTCCATGTGGTCGAACCAGGGGCTGATGGATGCAGCCTGGGTGACGCTTCGTGTCGGTATTTTGAGCGCCACCATCGGCACCATCCTCGGAACGCTGGCGGCGCTGTCTCTGACGCGCTTTGCGCGCTTTCCGGGACGCGTGCTGTTTTCGGGCATGATCTATGCGCCGCTCGTCATGCCGGAGGTCATTACCGGTCTGTCGCTGCTGCTGCTGTTCGTGGCCGTCGGGGTGGATCGTGGCTTCTGGACGGTAGTCATCGCCCACACCACCTTCACCATGTGTTATGTGGCAATCGTCGTGCAGTCGCGTCTGTTGACCTTTGATCGCAGCCTCGAGGAAGCAGCGCTCGATCTCGGTTGCCCGCCGGTCAAGACCTTCTTCAAAATTACCCTGCCGCTGATCTTCCCGGCCGTCATCGCCGGCTGGATGCTAGCGTTTACGCTGTCGCTCGATGATCTAGTGATCGCAAGTTTCGCCACTGGTCCAGGTGCGACGACGCTGCCGATCAAGATTTATTCGCAGGTTCGTCTCGGTGTCACACCTGAGATCAACGCCATCTGCACGATCCTTATCGGGCTTGTCACAATCGGCGTGATTGTCGCTTCCATCGCCTCCAAACGCACGGAACTCCAGCGGATGAAGGACGAACACGCAGCCGCGCGCAACTGATCGAATATTCCTCTCCGATTTCTACGCGTTACTGTTGAGGCGTCGATAAAATTAGAAACCTGTAATTTAGTTTTTGACTTTTACGGTCTCAAAATAGGAATTATCGTCGGTAATTGATCGATTTTGGTTTTAACCGCTTGTTAATAGGAGTTGGCGGAAAGTAAATCCCAACGCAGGGCTGTCAAATTTTCGATAGCCGGGATTGATAATTTCCATATGGCGAGGTTGTCCCCCTTTCTCTCGTTAAAAAAGCACAACTAATACAGGCGGCCGAGAGGCCGCCTTTCTTTTTGCCGCCATGCGGGTTGCCTTCAGCGGTTTTCCGGATGATCCATCGATTTCGACACGAGAAGCACGGGGATAAGCCCGGCAATGATGATGATGATCGCCGGCACGGCGGCATCCTGCACCCTTGAGCGGGACGCGTCTTCATAGACCAGCGTGGCGAGTGTGTTGAAGCCGAAGGGCCGCAGCAGGATCGTCGCCGGCAGCTCCTTCATGGATTCGATCAGTACCAGAAGAAAGGCTGTCAGCGCCGCAGGCCGCATATTCGGCAGCAGCACCTTGAACAGTGTCTGCAACCGGTTGCGCCCAAGCGTTCGCGAGGCCATGTCGATATGCGGCGAGAGCTTCTGGAACCCGGCATCAAGCGTTCCCTCCGCCATGGTCATGAAGCGCACCGAATGGGCGTAGATGATGGCAAAGGCAGTGCCTGACAGCAGCAGGCCGCTCGAAAATCCGAAATGGGAGCGGACAAACCCGTCGACGTGATTGTCGAGACCGGCCAGGGGAATGAGCACGCCGATGGCGAGCACCGTTCCCGGCACGCCATATCCCATGGAGCCAAGTCGCGCGGCCACCTTTGACGTGCGCGAGCGCTCGGTGCGGATGGCATAGGAAAATACGAAAGCCGCAATCAGGGTGACGAAGGCGGCGGAAAGCGAGACCTCGAGACTGTGACCGAGTGCTTTCAGCAGCTTCGGCGCAAACAGCGCATCCAGCCTTTTTGCGGCGTAACCGCCAAGAACGATGACGGGAATGAGGAAACCACTCGCCACAGGAGCGACGCAGAAGAGGCTTGCAGACCAGCGCCGCCAGCCGCGAAGGCTTTTCAACCGGTGGCGTTGCGCCATGGTCGTGGCTTTTGGAGCGGCAAAGCGCTGTTTTTCGCGGGCGTTGCGTTCGATGAAGATCAACGCGCCAACGATGAGCAGAATGACGGCGGCGATCTGTGTGGCATTGGCAAGATTGCCGCGATTGAGCCAGGTCTCGTAAATCGTGAAAGTCAGCGTCTGGACACCGAGATATTCGACAGCGCCAATATCGTTCAGCGTTTCCATCAGGACCAGCGAAAGACCGATGGCGATCGCCGGCCGCGCCATCGGCAATTGAACGGAAAAGAATACGCCAAGCGGTTTCGCACCAAGCGTGCGCGCAGCTTCGGCCGCAAACCGTCCCTGCATGGAAAAGGCGGCGCGGGCCGAGAGATAGACATAAGGGTAAAGCACCGAACTCAGAACCACCACGGCGCCGCCAAGCGAGCGTACGTCCGGAAACCAGTAGTCGCGGATGCTGTGATAGCCGAAGACGGCGCGAAGGGCGCTTTGTACCGGGCCGGTGAAATCCAGGAACTCGCCGAAAGCATAGGCTGCCAGATACGAAGGAATGGCGAGCGGCAGGACAAGTGCCGCCGACAATACCCGCCGCAAAGGGAATTCGAATGTGGTGACGAGCCAGGCGCAGACAATGCCGAAGAATGCCGTCGTTGCGGCCGTCATCGCCAGCAGCAGTAAGGTTCGAAACCCGGCGCGCGGCAGAACATTGGCTAGAAGGTGTTGCCATCCTTCCGTGCTGCCGGTCAGCGCCAGCCAGAAGACCGCCAGAACAGGCATGGCGGCGATGGCTGCGACGATGACCGCCGTGATGGGCAACAATGAAACGCGTCTTGTTGCCGGAATGGAAACCGTCATGGAAAAGCCAGCCTGCTGTCCTGCGAAAGCCTCAACCGGCTGTCCGTTTAGCCGGCGGTTCCCGCATTGCTACGCCCGCATGGCCTCAGTTGGCAAGAACCCGCTGCGACGGAAAGGTAATTTCCACCAGCGTTCCCTCGTTCGGTGTCGAGGTGATGGAGAAGTTCGCGCGGTTGGCGTCCACCATCGCCTTGGTCAAGGGAAGGCCGAGCCCGGTGCCATCGCCGCGCACGCGCTTGCCCGATGACGCCACCTGCCGGAACGGCTTCATGGCCTGTTCCAGCTCAGCCCGGGTCATGCCGATGCCGGTATCGCGGATACGCAGCGCGACGCTGCCATTGGCCTCATAGGCGGTGGAAACCACGATCTGGCCGCCTGATGGCGTGAAGCGGATGGCGTTCGACAGGATGTTGAGCACGATCTGCTTGATCGAGCGCAGGTCGGCAACGATCTGTGGAACGGATTGCGAAAGCGCCGTGCGGATGATGACACGCTGATTGTTGGCCTGCGGTTGCACCAGCGAGACCGCCTCGGCCACCGTCTCGTTCAGCGGAACCGCGATGAAATCGACATCCATCTGCCCGGCTTCGATCTTGGAGATGTCGAGGAGGTCGTTGACGATATCGAGCACATGCCGGCCCGAACGTCCGATATCATTGGAATACTCCACATAACGCGGATGACCGATTGGCCCGAAACGCTCGGTCGCCATCATGTCCGCAAAGCCGATGATGGCGTTGAGAGGCGTGCGGATTTCGTGGCTGACACGCGCAAGAAAATCGGTCTTGTGCGCATTGGCGGTTTCCGCCGCGCGCTTGGCGTTGCGTAACTCTTCTTCCGTGCGCTTCCACTGGGTGATGTCACGGATGACCACGCAATAGCCGTGCGAGGATTTGAGTCGCCCGATCGTCATGAACAGCGGCAGAAAACCGCCGGATGCCTCGCGGCCGATCACCTCGCGGCCATCGTTCAGCACGCTGGCGACACCGTTATTGGCAAGGCCGGAAAGATAGTCCAGCACCGCGCGCTGGCTCTCATGCGCAAACAGGGTGACGAAGGGTTTTCCTGCGATTTCGCCATTGTCGTAGTTGAATAGCGCACTGGCGGAGCGATTGAGCGAACGGATTTCGCCGTCGTCTCCCAAAAGCACCACGCCATCCGTTGCCGTTTCCAGAATGGAATGCAGTTCTTCGACTTCGCCCTGCAATACGGAAACGCTGCCTGCGTCGGCATTCGCGGTTTCCGCCGCTGACGTATTCTCGTTGGCTGCCGTAACCGGTGCCTGCTTTTCTTCCAGCGGAACCAGCGACAGCATCAGCGCCTTGGTGTCTTCCCAGCGGATGGATTGCAGCCGTGCCTTGACCGGAATGATGTCATTTTCGGCGCTGACGACGACCATGCCGCCTTCGTTATCAGGCATATCCTCAAGCTCCTGCCGTTGCAGCAGGGCTTCCAGTCCACCGACCTCGTCCAATTCATCAAGAGAGCCGTAGCCCGTCAGCCGCAGGAAATCCGGATTGGCATGGATCAGCCTGTCACCGGCATGCACCAGCAGTGCCACGGGCATCTGGTCCAGCGTTTCGGCGCTCAGCGCATCGGCGGGTCGCAGCGGTGGGCTAACCATCGCAGCGGCGATATCGGCCGCCGGTACCACCTCGGTGAAGGCGACTGTCTTTTCTTCGATGTGGATTTCATCGGCAGGCTTGTTCGTGGCCGCAGGACGTTCGCCGCGAACATAGTCCGCGAAGAGATCGTCTTCCTCAGCCGGTTCTGCGGCATTAACGTCTTCTTCCAGCACGGGCGGCAGGTCCACCTGTGTTACCGCGTCGATATCGTCTTGGATGTGCTGTGCAGCCGGATCGGTAGAAGGAGCGTCTTCTTCCGCCTTCGGGCCTTCGTCTGAAACGGCATCTACGGGTGCCAGCGTCCGGCCGATTTCGCGGAAGGCGGCCTGCTCGCCTGCGGTCAGGCCCTCGCGGGAGCGCCAGCGGCGCTCTTCCAGATGGACTACTTTGTCGGAGTAGGTTGGCTCCGGCTCTGGTTCCGGGGTCGGTACGATTTCCAAGGCCGGCACTTCGAATTCCGGCGGGCTGTAATCGTGGGGCCGCTCTTCGTCCGAAATCTCGGCTGGCGCATCTTCAGCGGCCGGGGTTTCCTCATCGAGCTCATCGAGAAAAGCCAGCAATTCCTCGTCTTCATCCTCGGCAGCCGGCTGCGGCAAAACCTCGGTTTGAAGGATGTCTTCGCCGTGCAGGAAGGTGAGGCCGGTGGCGTGCGGATCCTCTGCGGCATCGGCCAGCCGCACGATGCCGAAACCACGGAAACCGTCAAATTCGCGCGAGCGCGTATAGGTGGGAAGGGCGGCGAGATCGATCGGCACCATCAGGGACGTGCCTTCGACTGGCCAATAGATCGTCTTGCCAGACCAGGTATCACGGCGGCCGAGAAGCTCGCGATCTTGCCTTCCGGATCGAGATTGAACAGTGCCGCCACATCGGCAAAACTCATGCCTTCGACAGCTGCCGCCTTCGCGCCCACAGCCTCCGCAAATTCGTGCGAGATCGAGCTGAAGCGGCCCTCGGCATCGATTTTCCAGACGAAACGGGATGCACGCGCACCGGCGTTGAAGACAAAAGGCCGGGGTTCGTCGGTCGGTTCCACGGCCGCTGGGGCATCCTCTTCAACTGGTGCAGCGTCCTGCGCCGCTATTGTTTCAGCGACCTCATCTTCCGCCTTTGCGCGCTCCGCATCCGGGGCCTGTTCGGTATGGTCTTCGCTGGAAGCCTGGCCAGTTGCCGGAACCTCTGCCTCATCCGCATCCAGTTCGAAGAGATCGGCAATATCGTCCGTCATCGCCGCATTCGCAGCCGTATCGGCATCCTCCAGCGGGACATCCGCCGGAGCATCCGTTTCTTCTTCTGCTGCAAGCAATGGCAGGACGGTTTCCTCATCCTGTTCCACCGTCACTTCGTCTTCGACGTCGGAAGGCAGTTCCGGCACGTCCTCCACATCTTCTATCCCAGCGACGGCGTCGAGCACGGAATCGAACGAGGCAGCCGTCGCGGCAACAGGCGCGGTCTCGGCAACCGGCAAAGCCGGTTGGGCGGCGGCCGGTGCTTCCTGCGGCTTGTCTTCGGCAAAGCCGTTAACGGGATCGAGCGTCCCGAGCGCGGTTTCGACCACGAACAACAGATTGAGTTCTGGCGATGTCGTGATCTGGCCGGCGGCGGCGGGCATGTAACCCTTGCCGGTCGGCACGGGCCGTTTGACGAGGTGGCCAGCCTGACCTGCGGCCATCCTAACCAGCGTCTTTGCCGTATGCGGCGTGATGCCGAGCGACGCAAACTTGGCCGAAGCGGCAACGACCTCGTTATCGCCATTGATGACAGCGATATGGATATCGGGATCGTCAAAGCCTTCAATCATGCGCCTTGCGCATTCCGCCGTGTCAGGTGCGGCCTGATCGGTGAGGGCGGAAAACAGAATAGCAGGCTGGCCCGGTTCGGCCTCGATGATTTCCGCCTTGGCGGTAACGGCAAGGCTGCGGAAGCCGGCATTGATACGAATGGTAAACGGCAGGCTGTCGCCCGTCTTCGAAAGACGCGCCGCCGTCGCGGCCAGCTGCCGGAAGGTCACGTCCTGCCGTTTAGGCCCCTGTTCCAGAAAATCATAGACCATCGGCGTGCCGAACAGCGCTGCACCGCGCCCATTGGCCCAGAGCGCGCTCTGAAGATCGAGCGAGAACAAAGCCATCGCCTCGCCGCGCCCGAAACCTTCGCGCACCCGTTCATGCACTGCGATATCGATAAAGGGATACTGGACGGCGGGCATGTCGAAACCTATTCTGGCACTACCGGACCTTGCGAGGCTTTCGGCTTCCTCATGAAGCTGAAACGTAAACCCGCTGAGGCACCACGTTAACAGAATTTTAAATAACTTCACAGGGCGGCGCGGTCCACCGCCGCCTGAATGAATCGCCAAATAGAGTTAACATGAACAGGCCCGGCGAGACCCGTTCTGGCCCCGTTCCAGATTGCAAGCGGTAGACCCGGCTATCGACTGTTGCCAGCTCTGGCGCCATGAAAACCGCTTGCCTTTCCAAGCCTTTTTTCGCAAAATTCGCTGAAGGACTTGCAAATAGCGAAAACACCTTTTATGTCACCCCCCGTGGCGCCGGTTCGGCGTTTGATGTGCGGTTGTAGCTCAGTTGGTTAGAGCGCAGGTTTGTGGCACCTGAGGTCGGAGGTTCGAGACCCCCCAACCGTACCATCTCCAATTTCCTAAAATTCCTGAAAATCATTACAGCGATTTCAAACCCGATTTGGGTTATCGCAAACGCATGTCTTTGCTGCGCGTCGACTGTGCGGTTTCCTCGCTTCCAAAAACCATTTGGCTAAAATCTCTTGCGCTGGTATTGTCCGCCCAACGAAACCTTATGAAAGCCAGCAGCATAGCGTCTACGCTTGTGCGCGGCGAAATGGACAAGACAGTGATCGACCCCGGAAACGGCCCAAAGCCGTCGGAACAAGGGGCGTCGGTGGCAAACAAAGGGAAAGCGAAGCGATCCCGTCGTGGCAAGAAAAACAGGCGTGACGGTAAACCCCGTGACGTTGCTGTGCTGTCGCATGATGTTGCCGCGGATGTTCCGGCCGGTTCCCCCTATGTATCGGCTCTCGAGCCGGATGCCGAACCGCGCAAAAGAAAGCGGCGTCGGCGTTCCCGTGGCAAAGGCACCTCCCATCAGACGCCGCCTGCTGCCAGTGAACAGCCAGAGGCTGTCGTCGCAACGGATGCCACCAATCCATCCTCCGTGCCGCCTGCCGGTGGTCGCAAGTCGCGTAACCGCAAGCGGGCTCACCGTGATCCGCGCAGCCGCGATCCGCAGGGTCGCCCGCTGGTTCCCTCCCATGCGCCCCGACATGTTGGCAAGCAGAACGGTCGCGCCAATGGGACGGCTCAGGAACCGCACCGGCAACAATCCGAAATGTCCGCCCGTCACGGCGCCCGCCATCAAGAGCATGGCTCCGAATTCGCAACGGACATGTATGCGGCGCTCGATCTTGGAACCAATAATTGCCGACTGCTGATCGCGCAGCCGACACGGCCCGGCCAGTTCCGGGTCGTCGATGCCTTTTCGCGCATCGTCCGGCTGGGCGAGGGGCTGGTATCGACCGGCCGTCTTTCAGACGATGCCATGGATCGCGCGGTGGAGGCTCTCAAGGTCTGCTCCTCGAAACTTGCTGGACGCCCGATCAGGCGTATGCGCCTCATCGCCACCGAAGCTTGCCGGGCAGCAACCAATGGCGAGGAGTTTCTGGAGCGGGTTACCCGGGAAACCGGGCTCAAGCTTGAGATCATCAGCCGCGAGACGGAAGCGCGTCTCGCCGTTTCGGGTTGCGCCTCGCTGGTCGGGCGTGAAGCCCGTTCGGTGGTGCTGTTCGATATAGGCGGCGGATCGTCGGAAATCGCGGTCATCAAGGTCGGCGAAAACCGTTCCAACCGGCTCGCCAACCACATCACCCACTGGACATCGTTGCCGGTCGGCGTTGTTACCCTCTCGGAACGCCATGGCGGCCGCGATGTGACGCCGGATGTGTTTGCCGCCATGGTGCGGGAAGTCGAAGGGCTGCTGGATGCCTTCCAGTGCCCGCCTCTGGCGCCGCTTGCGCATCACGAGGATTTTCACCTGATCGGAACCTCGGGTACGGTGACGACGCTTGCGGGCGTTCACCTCGACCTGCCGCGCTACGATCGCCGCAAGGTGGATGGCCTCTGGCTTTCAGATACCGAGGTGACGGCGATGCAGGACAAGCTTCTGGCATGGGATTTTGCCGGCCGCGCCGCCAATGCCTGCATCGGTCCTGACAGGGCCGATCTGGTTCTGGCCGGCTGCGCCATCCTCGAGGCCATTCGCCGTCGCTGGCCGGCGCGGCGCATGCGTGTGGCCGATCGCGGGCTGCGCGAAGGCCTGTTGACGGATATGATGGCGGATGACGGCGCATGGCGGCGTAACCGGATAAGGCGCATGCAGATGGCACGGCAGGACAGAACGGAAGGTTTGACATGAGCAAGGCGCCCACAAGCACCAATCGCACCGGCCGAAAGATCGGTCAGAAGGTCAAGAAGACCAAGCTCAAGGCCTCATCGCGCCGCTGGCTGGAACGTCATATCAACGACCCCTATGTGCAGCGCGCCAAGCTTGAAGGCTATCGCGCCCGCGCCGCCTTCAAGCTTCTGGAAATCAACGACAAGCACCAGATCCTGAAGGGTGCCACCCGCATCATCGACCTTGGTGCGGCACCCGGAAGCTGGTCGCAGATCGCTTCTAAGGTTACCGATTCCACCGAGGATGATATCCGCGTCGCCGCTATCGATTTTCTCGAAATTGATCCCATCCCCGGCGTGAAGATCCTGCAGCTCGACTTCCTCGATCCGACCGCACCGGACCAGTTGATGGAGGCCGTTGGCGGCACGCCGGATCTGGTACTGTCCGACATGGCCGCACCAACCACGGGCCACCAGAAGACGGACCACATCCGCACCATGCATCTGTGCGAAGTCGCGGCCGATTTCGCGGTTCAGGTGCTGGCGGAAGGCGGCCATTTCCTCGCCAAGACCTTCCAGGGCGGCACGGAAAAGGCATTGCTCGACATGCTGAAGAAGAACTTCAAGCAGGTCCTGCATATCAAGCCGGCGTCCTCGCGCTCGGAATCGGTCGAAATGTTCCTGCTCGCCAAGCATTTCAAGGGCCGGACCGCCGAAACGCAGTCCGTTATGCACGTGGATGAGGCGGACGAAGACTAATCATTCTGCCGGTTGCGAGACCTTGCCGCGGTGGCCGGAAACGGCCGCGCCCGCTTGCGCGTCCATGCGGATGATCGGCACGATTGCAAACAGCGAAACGAGCGCCACGATGGTGAAGGCAACGTGGAAATCGGCGAGCTGCAGATGCGAGCCGGATAACATGCTGCTGACTTCCAGGATGGCGGCTGCGAAAGCCACGCCGAGCGCAAGGCTGATCTGTTGCAGCACGGATGCCATCGAAGTTGCCTGACTTGCCTGGCTGTCGTCTATATCGGAATAGCTGAGCGCGTTGGATCCAGTAAAGAAGAAGGAACGGGCAAAGCCCGCCGTGACCAGGCAGATCATGATAAGTGGGTAAGGCGTTTCCGGCGTGAAGAAGCTGTTGGCGAGCGTCGTGAAGGCACCGACGATGCCGGCTCCGATCAGCGTTGATCTGAACCCCGTTGCGGCAAAGACCCGCTTGGCCATGAATTTCGTGGTGATCGCGCCGATTGCCCCGGCAAAGGTGATCATGCCTGATTGAAACGGGTTGAGCCCGAAACCGATCTGCAACATCAACGGCATCAGGAAGGGAATCGCGCCCGTGGAAATGCGGAAGGCGGTGCCGCCAACGGTGGCCGCCCGGAATGTCGGGTTGCGGAAAATGCGGAAATCCAGAATGGGAGCAGGATGGTTTGCCGCGTGGCGCACATAAAGAAAGCCGCAGATGAAACCGATGACCGTCGAGGCGATGCCGATGGCGGGCGGCAGTGCCGGAAGGCTGACGACCGACACGCCGAAAACCACGCCCGATGCTGCAAGACCGGATAACACGAAACCCTTGCCGTCCATCGGTGGCGGATTGGTGGTCTCGATTTCCGGCAGGAAGATCGTCGACAGCCAGATGCCGATAACGCCTATGGGCACGTTGATGAGGAAAATCCAGTGCCATGAAAAATAGGTGGTGATGAAGCCGCCGATCGGCGGGCCGGTCAGAGGCCCGACAAGTGCCGGTATCGTCAAAAGCGCCATGGCGGAAACCAGCTCGCTGCGTTGCGTCGTCCGCAGGAGGACGAGGCGGCCAACGGGCGTCATCATCGCCCCGCCCATGCCTTGCAGGAAGCGCGAAACGACGAATTCGAATACCGATGACGAGACTGCGCAGCAGATCGAACCGACGACGAAGACGCCGATGGCGAAACGGAAGATTTTCTTCGCGCCGTATTTGTCGGCCATCCAGCCGCTGATCGGAATGAAAATCGCCAGCGACACCATATAGGCCGTCAGTGCGAGCTTGAGCGTGATCGGACCCACGTGGAGATCGGCCGCGATGGCCGGAAGCGATGTGGCGATGACGGTGGAGTCCATCTGCTCCATGAAGAGAGCGACTGCCAGGATCAGGGGAATGATGCGGTTCATGAGGCTGCCTGCGGCTCTCCGCTGCGACAATGGTATCGCAGTTCCTCCTACGCCTGATGGGCGGACTTGCCAACACGTTAATTATCAATTTCTGAAGTTCCGATCAAACCTGCGTGAGGCCGGTTTTCTTGCAACTTTCTCGCTCTATTGTCCGTTGGGCAAAGTGACATTGGCGAGAATCGGGAGAAAAATGATGACTCAATCCTTGAGCATGAGCAGACGCGGCCTTATCGGTGTGGCGGGAGCAAGCGTTCTCGGCGCGCCGCTTCTGATGGCGCGCACCGCAACGGCGCAGACGAACCAGCCGCAAACTTCCATGGAGATCAAACACGCCATGCCGCCTGAAACCAATCGCTTCAAGCTTGGTACTTTCGAAGTGCTTGTCGTGAAGGACGGCGCGCGCGCCGCGCCCAATCCGGGCGAGACCTTCGGCACCGATCAGTCGGCGGAAACCGTCGGCAAGCTGCTGGAAGACAATTTTCTGCCGAAGGAGCAATTCGTCAATTCCTTCTCGCCGGTTCTCGTAAATACCGGCACGGACCTCGTGCTGTTCGACACGGGTTTCGGCGAGTCCGGCCGTGGCGCTGGTAATGGCCGTCTTATCGAAGGCATGGCGGCTGCCGGTTACTCTCCTGACGACGTGACCGTGGTGGTGCTGACCCACATGCACGGCGACCACATTGGCGGATTGATGGAAAAGGGCGCGCCGGCCTTCCCCAAGGCGCGTTATGTTTTCGGCCAGGCGGAATATGATTTCTGGACGGACGAGAAGCGGGTTGGCACGCCTGCCGAAGGCGGCCAGAAGGGCGTCATCGCCAACGTCAAACCGCTGGCGGAAAAGGCGACCTTCATCGGCGACGGTGCTGACGTAGTTTCCGGCATCACCGGCATTGCGGCGTTTGGCCATTCGCCGGGCCACATGATCTTCCGTGTCGAATCCGAAGGCAAGCAGCTGATCCTGACGGCTGATACGGCCAACCATTTCGTCCTGTCGCTGCAAAAGCCGGATTGGGAAGTGAAGTTCGACATGGACAAGGCGGCGGCAGCTGCAACCCGCAAGAAGGTCTACGACATGATCGCCACGGACCGGCTGCCGTTCCTCGGCTATCACATGCCTTTCCCGGCTGTCGGTTACGCGGAAAAGCTGGATACGGGGTACCGTTTCGTGCCGAAGTCCTACCAGTTCGACATCTGATGCATATCGCGCAAAAGCGTTAAGCGGTTTTGCGATAACGACATGCGTAAAAACAAGCAGTTAAAGCGCGTCGTGCGGAACAGGGATCCACAGGACGCTGTTTAACGCCTGCTGCAATGCAGCAACAGAATAAGCCCGGAAGGTCATTCCGGGTTTTTTCTATTTCCTTCCTGTCATGAACGTGTTACCAGCCCTCGCCAACTTCCAAGCAATCCTTGCAGGGCGCCGGGGTGAACTTTTCGTTCCGGGACGGCCACGCATTTTCATTATGAAGGAATTTGGTCATGGCACGCATCATTCAAACACCCACTGGTTTGGACGCCCTCACATTTGACGATGTGTTGCTGCAACCCGGACATTCCGAGGTTATGCCGGGACAGACGAATATCGCCACCCGCATTGCCCGTGATATCGATCTCAACCTGCCGATCCTCTCTTCCGCCATGGACACGGTCACGGAAGGCCGCCTTGCCATCGCCATGGCGCAGGCCGGCGGCATCGGCGTCATCCACCGCAACCTTACCCCCATCGAACAGGCCGAAGAAGTCCGGCAGGTAAAGAAGTTCGAGAGCGGCATGGTCGTCAACCCGGTCACCATCGGCCCGGATGCCACGCTGGCAGAAGCACAGGCTTTGATGAAGGCGCACGGCATTTCCGGCATTCCGGTGGTTGAAAACGGCGGTGCCGGCGGCCACAAGAATGGCCGTCTCGTCGGCATTCTGACAAACCGCGACGTGCGTTTCGCATCCGATCCGCAGCAGAAGATCTATGAACTGATGACCCGCGAAAACCTTGTTACGGTCAAGGAAAGCAGCGTCGATCAGCAGGAAGCGCGCCGCCTGTTGCACAAGCACCGCATTGAAAAGCTGCTGGTGGTGGATGGAAAAGGCAATTGCGTCGGCCTCATCACCGTCAAGGATATGGAGAAGTCGCAGCTCAACCCCAACGCCACCAAGGATGCGCAGGGCCGTCTTCGCGCCGCTGCCGCAATCAGCGTCGGTGCCGATGCCATCGAGCGCGCAGAACGCCTAATCGATGCCGGTGTTGACCTTCTGGTCGTCGATACCGCGCATGGCCATTCACAGCGCGTGCTCGATGCGGTTTCGGTGGTCAAGAAGATGTCGAACTCCGTTCGCATCATCGCCGGCAATGTTGCGACCGCTGACGGCACCAAGGCACTGATCGATGCCGGCGCCGATGGCGTCAAGGTCGGTATCGGCCCCGGTTCCATCTGCACCACCCGTATCGTCGCCGGCGTTGGCGTTCCGCAGCTTGCTGCGATCATGGCCTCTGTCGAAGTGGCCAATGCCGCAGATATTCCTGTCATCGCCGATGGAGGCATCAAGTTCTCGGGCGATCTGGCGAAGGCTATTGCCGCCGGCGCCTCCGCCGTCATGATCGGCTCGCTTTTGGCCGGCACGGATGAAAGCCCGGGCGAAGTGTTCCTCTATCAGGGCCGTTCCTTCAAGGCCTATCGCGGCATGGGTTCCGTTGGCGCCATGGCGCGCGGCTCCGCCGACCGTTATTTCCAGGCGGAAGTGCGCGACACGCTGAAGCTCGTTCCGGAAGGTATCGAAGGTCAGGTTCCCTATAAGGGTCCGGTCTCCGGCGTCCTGCACCAGCTGGCCGGTGGCCTGAAGGCTGCCATGGGTTATGTCGGCGGCGGCACGATCAAGGAATTCCAGGAGCGCGCCACCTTCGTGCGCATTTCCAGCGCGGGCTTGCGCGAAAGCCACGCCCATGACGTGACGATCACCCGCGAAAGCCCGAACTACCCCGGCGCGGTTTGATCTTTCGAGCCGAATCCGCAACAACATAGTCTCAGTATTTGGCGCTCCCCAATTCATGCCGGATCGGGGAGCGTTATTGTGATTGGAGGAGAAAGCATGTCACCAACGACCGCAATGTTCTGGCCGATGATAGCCCATGCATTTCTCGTGTTCGTTCTTTACGCCCTACTGCTTTACCGCCGCAAAAAATACACGCTGACGGACCGTGATACCGCGCTCAGATATCGCGATACGGGACAGGAAGGGCGCGAAAGCTATCTGGTCAACCGAAACATTGCCAACCAGTTCGAGCTTCCGGTTCTCTTCCACCCCGTCTGCCTGCTGCTTTATATTACCGACGCGGACAATATCGTTACCGTCGTTCTGGCCTGGCTGTTCGTGATTTCCCGTTATGCGCACTCCTTCGTTCACGTCACCAGCAACCGTTTGCGTTATCGTGCGCCATTGTTCGCGATTGGTTTCGCGCTTCTCGTCTGCCTCTGGGGCTGGCTCGCCATCTGGTTGGCGCTGGAGTGAGATGGCACCGTAAGGTTGCTTCATAAGTGAGACAATCGCGCCTCTAAAATGCTGCGATTTGCGATGGGTCAATTCCGTGACGCCCCATCCCCGGTAGTCTCTGCCTCGCCGTCGAGAATTTCAGGCGAGCAGAGATTAGGGAGTATGTCATGGCTAAAACAATGAAGGCCGCGGTTGTCCGCGCATTTGGCAAACCGCTGACCATCGAGGAAGTGGCGATACCGGATCCCGGCCCGGGTGAAATTCTCATCAATTACAAGGCGACCGGCATTTGCCACACGGACCTGCACGCCGCAACGGGCGACTGGCCGGTCAAACCCAATCCACCATTCATCCCCGGCCATGAAGGCGTCGGCTACGTCGCCAAGATCGGCGCTGGCGTGACCGGCATCAAGGAAGGCGACCGCGCCGGCACGCCGTGGCTTTACACCGCCTGCGGATGCTGCATTCCGTGCCGCACCGGCTGGGAAACTCTTTGCCCAAGTCAGAAGAACTCGGGTTATTCCGTCAATGGCAGCTTTGCGGAATACGGGCTTGCCGATCCGAAATTCGTTGGCCGACTTCCCGACAATCTGGAATTCGGCCCCGCTGCACCCGTGCTCTGCGCCGGTGTCACCGTCTACAAGGGTCTCAAGGAAACCGAAGTGAGGCCCGGCGAATGGGTGGTCATATCGGGCATTGGCGGGCTTGGTCATATGGCCGTGCAATATGCCAAGGCCATGGGCATGCATGTCGTTGCCGCCGATATTTATGACGACAAGCTGGAGCTTGCGAAAAAGCTGGGCGCGGATTTTACCGTCAACGGTCGGGCGCCGGATGCGGTGGAACAGGTGCAGAAGGCGACCGGCGGCGTCCACGGCGCGCTCGTGACGGCGGTTTCGCCCAAAGCCATGGAGCAGGCCTACGGTTTCCTGCGCTCCAAGGGCACGATGGCACTTGTTGGCCTGCCGCCGGGCTTCATCTCCATTCCGGTTTTCGAAACGGTGCTGAAGCGCATCACGGTGCGTGGCTCCATCGTCGGCACAAGGCAGGATCTGGAGGAGGCGCTTTCCTTCGCTGGTGAAGGAAAGGTAGCCGCCCACTTCTCCTGGGATAAACTCGAAAACATCAACGACATCTTCCGTCGCATGGAAGAGGGCAAGATCGACGGCCGTATCGTCGTGGACCTTGCCGCCTGAGACAGATGACCAGCGGCGGCGCTCACGCAAAAGTGTGCCGCCGCTTGTTCACCGGGCGACGATCTGCGCTATCCTCCCTGTGCATCTGCGCGTTCAGGGAGAAGAGAGCGATGGACGACAAGCCGAAGATTACGCAGGCCATGATCGACGCTTACGATGAATATACCCATCTCAGCGTCGATCGCCGCAAATTCATGGAAAAGCTCAGCCTGCTTGCCGGGTCCGGCGCAGCTGCTGCCGCAATCGCGCCGCTTCTTTCGGCCAACAGCGCCCGTGCGGCAATCGTCGCGCCTGATGATGCGGGTATCGTTGCGGAAGAGGTGACCCATCCCGCCCCCGGTGGCGAGATGAAGGGCTATCTCGTCACGCCGAAATCGGTTTCCGGCCCCATTGGCTCGGTTATCGTCATCCATGAAAACCGGGGCCTGAACGACCATATCCGCGATGTGGCAAGACGCGTGGCGCTTGCGGGGTTCAGGGCGCTTGCGGTTGATTTTCTGTCGCCGCAGGGCGGCACGCCTTCGGACGAGGATAAGGCACGGGAGATGTTCAGCGGCCTCGATATGGACGCAACAGTCGCCAATGCCGAAGCCGGTCGGGTGTGGCTCGCTGCAAGGCAGGGTGCGAACGGCAAGGTTGGTGCGGTCGGTTTCTGCTGGGGCGGCGGGCTGGTCAACCGGTTCGCCACCAAATCGGCAGGCCTGAATGCCGGTGTCGCCTATTACGGCCAGCAACCGCCGGCGGCCGATGTGCCTGCTATCAAGGCGCCCCTGCTGTTACAGTATGCCGGTCTGGATGAGCGCATTAATGCCGGTATCGACGCGTATAAAAAGGCGCTGGAGGAAAACGGCAAGACCTTCGAAATCTTCGTTTACGACGGCGTCAACCACGCCTTCAACAACGATACATCCTCGGCGCGATACGACAAGGCCGCGGCCGATCTCGCCTGGGGCCGGACGACGGAGTTCTTCAAAAAATATCTGGCGTGATGGGGTTTTGGTCCGCTGTGACGAACAACCCCTGAAATTCCACTCTAGACGCCGCCAGCCCCGCGTTTCAAATGCTCATCAAGCCGGGGCATGATCTCAACGAAATTGCAGGGCAGGTGGCGGTAATCGAGCTGGGCTTTGAGAATACCGTCCCAGGCATCCTTGCAGGCGCCGGGAGAGCCGGGCAGCACGAAGATGAAGGTGGCGTTTGCCACGCCGCCGGTCGCCCGTGACTGGATGGTGGCGGTGCCGATCTTTTCATAGGAAATGCGATGGAAGATGGCGGAAAAGCCGTCCATGCGCTTTTCGAACAGGGGTTCCAGCGCCTCGGGTGTCACGTCGCGGCCTGTAAAGCCGGTGCCGCCGGTGGTGATGACCACATCCACGCTCCCGTTGAGCGTCCAGTCGCGCACGGTGTTGAAAATAGCAGCCTTGTCGTCTGCCACGATGGTGCGAGCGGCGACCTTGTGTCCGGCTTCCTCTATGCGTGCGACTAGCGTGTCGCCGGACTTGTCATTCTCAAGCGTGCGGCTGTCCGAAACGGTCAGAACCGCGATGCCGAGGGGAATGAAGGGTCTTTCGCCTGCCATGGCCTTATCCTCGAATTGTGTTGTCTTCAGATGGTCCGCGTCGCCTGAAAATACCAGCCGGGGCGCTTGTTTCGAAGCGATGTTTCCGCTTTTCGGGCGGCCTCGAAGGAATGAAATAATCCAAAACAGGTGGCACCCGAACCGGACATGCGCACAAGGGAAGCACCTTCCTGCGACAGCATGCCGGCGATTGCGCCGATCTCCGGCAGAAGTGCCTTCGCGGGGACTTCCAGATCGTTTCGGCTTTGCGCCAGAAAATCCATCCAGCCGTCTTCTTTGCGCTCCGGCAGGGGCGAGTTGGCCTTGTCGAGCAATCGCCGAAAAATCTCCGGCGTCGAGACCGCTTTCAGAGGGTTGGCCAGCACCAGAAAGAATTCCGGCAGATCGGAGACCGGCTCGATATCCTCGCCGATACCTCGTGCGATGAGTGGGCGGCTTTCAAGGCACATCGGCACGTCAGCGCCAAGCGCAAGCGCGATGGGTGCGAGATTTTCAGGAACAATCCCGGCATTCCAGTGCCGCAACAGCGCCCGCAGTGTCGCCGCCGCATCCGCTGAGCCGCCGCCGATTCCGGAGGCGACCGGCAGGTTCTTTTCGAGATGGATGGCAACCGGGCGTGCCGATTGACCTGCCGCCACAAGCGCATCACGCAAAAGGTCTCTGGCACGGACGACGAGATTGTTGCCGCCATCGCCTGCGCGCAGCAGATCGCCAAACGGGCCGGAGATGGAGAAAGTGTCGGCATCGGCATCGCGAACATGGATCGCGTCGCCTGCTTCGGTGAAGGTCACCAGCGTCTCGAGCAGATGATAACCATCTGCCCGCTGACCGGTTACATGCAGTGCCAGATTGATCTTGGCCGGGGCCGCCTCGTTTGTTTCGACAGCCCTGGTAATGTCATCCGCGCGCATGTCGCGTCAGGATTTCTTATCCGGGGCAGGGGCAACAGGGGCCGGTGCTGGCGGAGCCGGCGGCTGCGGCGCGGCCTCCTTCTTGGCGGTGTTTTCGGCGTCCTTTTCCAGCGGCGGCAGGCCGTTGGCAATCTTTTCCTTCACCTTGGCCTTGTCCAGATCGTCATTGTCGCCAATCAGTGCGCGGTTCCACTGATACACGGCCTCGATCTTGCGACCGACACGCCAGTAGGCATCGCCCAGATGATCGTTGATGGTCTGATCGCCGGCCTTTAGCTCGATTGCCCGCTCCAGTTCGGTCACGGCCTGGTCAAATGCGCCCAGCCGGAAATGCGCCCAGCCAAGCGAATCGACGATATAGCCGTCATTGGGCCGAAGCTCGACCGCGCGGCTGATCATCTTCATCGCTTCGTCGAGGTTGATACCCTTGTCCACCCAGGAATAGCCGAGATAGTTCAGCACCTGCGGCTGTTCCGGGTTGAGTTCGAGCGCACGCTTGAAGTCCGGCTCGGCCTTGTCCCATTCCTTCAGGCGCTCATGGGCGATGGCGCGCTGGAAGAACACGGTCCAGTCCGACTTCTGCGGTACGGCACCGATCACCTCGACAGCCTTGTCGTAGTTTTCGGCCATGGCCTTGTAGTCCTTGGCGTCGGAAAGCACGCTGCCATAGGCGAGGTAAGAACGGATATCCTTCGGATCGGATTGCAGCAGGGATTGCAGGTGGTTGCGCGCTTCCTCCACCTTGCCCGTCTGCGCCAGCGTCAGCCCGAGCTGCAGCTCGGAGATGCGGTGCATCGGCGAATCCTTCGGCACGTCGCGGTAGAAGGCGATGGCGCGGTCGGGCTGTTTCATCGCCTCGGCAAGTCCGCCGAGAAGGATCAGCGTATCGGCGCTTTGCGGATCGAGCGCCCGCGAGGTCTGAAGGTAAAGCGTGACGATCTCTTCGGCACCTTCGCGGTTCAGCGCGCCCGCGATGGAAAACATCACGGAAGCCGCGCCTTCAACGGCATTGGTGATCTGCTGCGGCGGCTTCTCGCCCTTCTCGATGGATTGGCGAAGCGCTTTGAGCGGCGCATAGTTCGGCGCAAAAGTGTCGCCGACCGCAATTGCGTCCAGCGCCTTCTGCTTGTTGCCGGCTGAAGCCTCCAGCCGTGCAAGCGCCATCACCGCGCGCATATAGGTGTCGGAAGCGGTTGCCCCGCCTTCACGATCCGTCACGGCCTCATTGAGGCTCTTGCGGGCAGCATCTGTGTTGCCGGAGACAAGGGCGATCGCCGCAGCATTGTATTTCTGAAAAATCGAAATCCAGCCCGGACCCTTCATGTTGTTGACGAGGGCCAGCGCTTCCTTGGGCTTGCCTGAACCGGCGCGCGCCCATGCCGTCAGAAGCGTGTTGACCATGCGGTCGAGATCGTTCGGGCCGGTATATTTCAGGATTTTCTCGGCCTTGACGAATTCCTTGTCCTTGATGGCGTCGAGGCCGCGCACGATGGTCGTCACGCGTTCGACGGAGGTATCGTCCTTCATCGAATCGGCAATCTTGGCGCCAGCCTCGAAATTGCCGCTCAACAGTTCGGCGATCATCAGGCGCTGGCGGATTTCCGAATTGGCCGGATCGAATTCCAGCGCCTTCTTGTAGAGCGAAATCGCGGTGGGGTAATCCTGATCGACATCGGCATTGCGCGCGGCAAGGAATGCGCCGGAGAAGGTATTTACCTTGGCAGGATCGAAAGTAACGGCCTTGGCTTCCGTTTTCGTCTCCGCAAAGCCGGGGCTTGCACCCGCGCCAAGTGCGAGAGCGGCGGCAAGAGCCGCGCTGCAGAGAAGACGAAGTGCTGGTTTACGCCGCATGAGGGAACCTTTGCCTTTGTGCAGAAGCACGGAAAAATCAGTTTCCATTGTTTGGTCACGATAGAATGGCTTTTTTGAAGCAACCCCGCAAGAAATTATGGCCCGCGCCACAATCTCCCCTTGCCGGACACCCAGTCCGAAACAGCGGCGGACGGTCTTGTCCATCCGCCGTTTGCCTGAGGCCTCCAGCGTCAGTTGAGACGCTCGATGCAGAAGTCAATGACTTCCAGAAGCGCGTTTTTCCACGGGCTTTCCGGCAGCGGTGCAAGCGCATCGCGGGCAATGGTGCCGTAATGCGTGGCGCGGCCGATCGTATCGCCAAGACCGTTGTATTTGGTGATGAGGCCGAGCGCCTTTTCGAGGTTCTCGTCGCTGCTTTCGCCGTTTTCGATGGCGTTGCGCCAGAAGGCGCGCTCATCCTGCGTGCCGCGGCGATAGGACAGGATGACTGGCAGGGTGATCTTGCCCTCACGGAAATCGTCACCCGTATTCTTGCCGAGATCGGCGGATTTGCCACCGTAATCCAGCACGTCGTCAACGAGCTGGAAGGCGAGGCCGAGATTCATGCCGTAGGATTTCAGCGCGCTGCGGCTTGCCTTGTCGGTTTTGGCGACGATGGGGCCAACTTCCGCGGCCGCTGCAAAAAGGGCGGCCGTCTTGGCGCGAATCACCTGCAGATAATCGTCCTCGGTCGTTTCCATGTTCTTGGCGACCGAAAGCTGCAGCACTTCGCCCTCGGCGATGACCGAAGCGGCGGTGGACAGCACATCGAGCGCATCCAGCGAGCCGACGTCCACCATCATGCGGAAGGCTTGGCCGAGCAGGAAGTCGCCGACGAGAACGCTTGCCTGATTGCCCCAGATGGTGCGGGCGGTGGACTTGCCACGGCGCAGATCGCTTTCATCCACCACGTCGTCATGCAGCAGCGTCGCCGTGTGCATGAATTCCACGCTGGTGGCGAGCTTGATATGGTGGTCGCCCTCGTAACCGAACATCGAGGCAGAGGCCAGCGTCAGCATCGGCCGCAGGCGTTTGCCTCCGGACGAGATCAGATGGTTGGCCACCTCAGGTATCATCTGGACATCGGAACCGGCTCTGGAAAGGATAAGCTGGTTCACCCGTTCCATGTCGGCACGGGTCAGGTCGACAAGCGGCTTGACGGATGCGAGTTTGTTTTTGCTTTCTTCAAGCGGTATGACGACGCCCAAGGGACAGGACTCCTGTTCGAATTTGAGTTCGACAATAAAAACTGGCGCCTGTCGCGGCAAGGGGCGAATTGCCGCTAGCCATTCAAAAAAATGGGAATTTGGGGCTTATCCATGCGTGAACTGATCCGTACCAACGATGCCGTGCTGTTATCCTTCGCCGAAAGCCTGATGAAGGACGCTGGCATCCATTGCCTTGTCGCCGATCAGGCAATGAGCATTCTGGAAGGTTCGCTCGGTCTTTTGCCCCGACGGTTCCTGGTGGAGGAAGACCGCGCCGGTGAGGCCCGCCGCATTCTCGTGGATGCCGGTCTGGGCGACGAATTGCGCAACGAAGAGGCGTAAACGAACGTGGGCGGCGAGATTTCGGAAACTTTGGATGCGTTTCACCGGGGCCGTTTTCACATTCTCCAGCCCAAGGGCAGGGGGCACCGCGCCGGCATGGACGCCATGCTTCTTGCCTCGATGGTGGCGGACGAGCGCGCCTGCCGCATAGCCGATCTCGGCGCGGGGGCGGGCGCGGCAGGTTTCGCGGTTGCCACGCGGCTTGAAAAGGCCGAAGTGACCCTGTTCGAACGTTCGCCGGAAATGGTGGAATTTGCCCGCCGCAGCCTGGCATTGCCGCAAAATGCCGCTTTTTCCGCCCGTATCAGCGTGCGTGAGGCCGACGTGACACTGCGTGGCAAGGCGCGCGTCGAGGCCGGACTGCCGGACGGGCATTTTCACCACGTCATCATGAACCCGCCCTATAATGATGCAGGTGACCGCCGCACGCCCGATGCGCTGAAGGCTGAGGCCCACGCCATGACGGAGGGCCTGTTCGAGGACTGGATCAGGACCGCAGGTGCGATCACGGTTCCAGGCGGGCAGCTTTCCCTTATTGCACGGCCGCAATCGGTGGCGGAGATCATTGCCGCCTGTGGCAGCCGTTTCGGCGGCATCGAGATCACACTCATCCACCCACGCCCCGGCGAGGACGCGGTGCGCATGCTCGTAACCGCGATCAAGGGGTCACGGGCGCGGCTGTCGTTCCGGGCGCCGCTCGTCATGCACGAGACCGGCAGCCATGCCTTCACGCCCATCGTGGATGACCTGAATAATGGCCGCACCGCCTATCGCCGTAATGTAAAGGCAATCGGGCCTGGCCTATAAATTCGCCGTTCCTCCGGCCGCAAACCATTGTGTTTTGCAGGGCAATACATACATCCGTGACGAACAGGCAAATGCTGCGAGGAGTGAATTGTGGGTTTTCTGAAGTATCTGGTGCCGAAGCGCTTTCGCAAAAAAGAACTCGTCATCCCGGTTGTGCGCATGCATGGCGCCATCATGGCTGGCGGCAACCAGTTCCGCCCCGCTCTCAATCTTGCCTCCTACGCACCGCTGCTGGAAAAGGCCTTTGCCATCAAGGACGCGCCAGCTGTCGCCATTTCCGTGAATTCTCCCGGTGGCTCGCCGGTGCAGGCGCGAATGATCTATAATCGCATCCGCCAGCTTGCCGAGGAAAAGGACAAGAAGGTCCTGATCTTCGTTGAGGATGTGGCGGCCTCCGGTGGCTACATGATCGCGCTTGCCGGCGACGAGATCATCGCCGACCCCACCTCTATCGTCGGTTCGATCGGCGTCGTTTCCGGTGGTTTTGGTTTCCCGGAAATGCTGAAGAAGATCGGGGTGGAGCGCCGCGTCTATACGGCCGGCGAGAACAAGGTCATCCTCGATCCCTTCCAGCCGGAAAAAGAGGGCGATATCGAATATCTGAAGTCGCTTCAGGTCGAAATCCACAATGTTTTCATCGATATGGTCAAGATGCGCCGCGGTGCAAAACTGAAGGGTGATGAGACGGTCTTCTCCGGCCTGTTCTGGACCGGTATGCGTGGCCTGGATCTCGGCTTGATCGACGGCTTGGGCGACATGAGGGAAGTTCTGCGCCGCCGTTACGGGACGAAGGTCAAGCTTCAGCTCGTCACCGGCGGGCGCTCGCTGTTCGGAAAAAAAGTGCCGGGCGTGAATGCGGCACTCGGCCTCAATGCCGAAAGGCTTGCGGCAGGCGCCGTCTCGGGACTTGCGGAAGTTGCCGAAGAAAAGGCATTGTGGTCGCGTTTCGGTCTATGATGTCGCAGGAATAGGGCCTTATGGCGCAGCTTATTACAATTGTTCTTCTGGTGGTGGGATCCGTCATCCTCTACCGCCGCTTCGTTCGCGATGCGGAAAAGCTTTCGGCAAAATCGAAGCAGCGCGAAAAGGAACGCGAAACCGGCGCCATCGGCACGCTGATCAAGGATCCCGAAACCGGCGAATACCGCGTGAAGCGTGAGGATGAGACGTAAGCCGGTGTCTCCACGCATAAATCCTTGACCCCTTCGCCATGCCGTGGCACCAGTCCGCATCCGAAGTAAGTCAGTGCTTACTTATCCTCACAACGCCGCGATGACTGCAATGACCGATATTCCAGACCATATGAACCCCAAGCGTTCCTTTCAGGCGCTGATCCTGACGCTGCACAATTACTGGGCCGACAAGGGCTGCGCGGTATTGCAGCCCTATGATATGGAAGTGGGCGCGGGTACGTTTCATCCGGCAACGACGCTGCGCGCGCTGGGACCGAAGCCGTGGAAGGCTGCCTATGTGCAACCCTCGCGCCGGCCTTCTGATGGTCGCTACGGTGAAAACCCCAACCGTTTGCAGCATTATTACCAATATCAGGTCATTCTGAAGCCCAACCCTTCCAACCTTCAGGAACTCTATCTCGGTTCGCTGAAGGCCATCGGTCTCGATCCGCTGCTGCATGATGTGCGCTTCGTCGAAGACGACTGGGAAAGCCCGACGCTCGGCGCCTGGGGTCTCGGCTGGGAGTGCTGGTGCGACGGTATGGAAGTGTCGCAATTCACCTACTTCCAGCAGGTCTGCGGCATCGAATGCTCGCCGGTCGCTGGCGAACTGACCTACGGTCTGGAGCGTCTGGCCATGTATGTTCAGGGCGTCGACAATGTCTACGACCTCAACTTCAACGGCCGCGAGGGTGAAGAGAAGATCTCCTATGGTGACGTCTTCCTGCAGGCCGAGCAGGAATACTCCCGCCATAATTTCGAATTTGCCGACACCGGCATGCTGCATCGTCATTTCATCGACGCGGAAAAGGAATGCCTGGCGCTTCTCGCCGCCGGTGCGCCGGGTGATGATGACAATCAGCGCCTGCATAAATGCGTGTTCCCGGCCTATGACCAGTGCATCAAGGCAAGCCATGTCTTTAACCTGCTGGATGCGCGCGGCGTGATCTCGGTGACGGAACGCCAGAGTTATATCCTGCGCGTGCGCACGCTGGCGAAAGCCTGCGGCGAAGCCTTCCTGCTCACGGATGCGGGCGGGTTGAACTGGAACAGGGCCGCCTGAACCTTTATGTAAGGCGGGGCAACAGTCTAACGTGCGGGTGCCGTTGCGGCGCTCGCGCCTCTTGAGGAGGGGTCGGGAATGTTCATCACGCTGGCAATCATCGCGGCAATCGCGCTCTATGTCGTCTTCATCTATAACGGCCTCGTCAAGGCGCGGCAGATGAAGGAAGAGGCGTGGTCGGGCATCGATGTGCAGTTGAAACGCCGCGCCGATCTCATTCCCAATCTCATCGAGACCGTGAAGGGTTACGCGGCGCATGAAAAAAGCACCTTCGAGGAGGTGATTGCCATGCGCAACCGGGCCCAGGCCGTACCGGCTGGCGATGTCGAAGGCCGCGCCCAGGCGGAAGGCATGCTGTCACAGGCGCTCGGCAAGCTCTTTGCGCTCGCTGAAGCCTATCCCGATCTGAAAGCCAATACGAACTTTCTGGAATTGCAGCGCTCGCTGGAAACCATCGAGGGCGAACTGCAGATGTCGCGCCGCTATTACAATGGCGCCGCGCGCGATCTGAACGTCAGGGTGGAAAGCTTCCCATCCAATCTGA
Organism: Rhizobium sp. AN68; assembly: GCF_030758035.1. Taxonomy (NCBI): domain Bacteria; kingdom Pseudomonadati; phylum Pseudomonadota; class Alphaproteobacteria; order Hyphomicrobiales; family Rhizobiaceae; genus Rhizobium; species Rhizobium sp. AN68. The sequence goes on from NZ_JARWMI010000003.1 coordinate 532,095, forward strand.
TCGCCGGCCAGTTCGGTTTTGCCAAGGCGCCTTACTTCGAGATCGAAAACCCGGCAGACCGCGCCGTGCCGACCGTGAAATTCTAAGGCAACCGTTCCCAGGGGCCAAGTCCTCCCGCCGACATTCCTGTATCCCGGCTCTCTGCCGCATTCTTTGACAAGACGACGATCATGATCGAACTGACCATCACCCCGCCCGGCCACCCGCTTTCCGGCAAGGTAGAGCCGCCCGGCTCCAAATCCATCACCAACCGCGCGCTTCTGCTGGCTGGCCTCGCCAAGGGAAAAAGCCGCCTAACCGGCGCGTTGAAGAGCGATGATACGCTCTATATGGCCGAAGCCCTGCGCGCCATGGGAGTTAAGGTGACAGAACCTGACGCCACGACCTTCGTGGTGGAGGGTACAGGCGTGCTTCAGCAGCCGGAAAAGCCGCTTTTTCTCGGCAATGCCGGCACAGCCACTCGGTTCCTGACTGCGGCTGCAGCACTGGTGGATGGCGCCGTCATCATCGATGGCGACGAGCACATGCGCAAACGCCCGATCATGCCGCTGGTGGAAGCGCTGCGCGCCCTCGGCGTCGAAGCGGATGCGCCGACCGGCTGCCCGCCAGTTACCGTGCGGGGCAAGGGCATGGGTTTCCCGAAGGGCAGCGTCACCATCGATGCCAACCTCTCCAGCCAGTATGTGTCGGCACTTCTGATGGCGGCCGCCTGCGGCGACAAGTTCGTTGATATCATCCTCAAGGGCGAGGAAATCGGCGCGAAGGGTTATATCGATCTCACAACATCAGCCATGGAAGCTTTCGGTGCGAAGATTGAGCGAGTTAGCAACGCCATCTGGCGCGTGAATCCGACCGGCTATACCGCGACCGATTTCCACATCGAACCGGATGCATCCGCCGCCACCTATCTCTGGGGCGCGGAACTTCTGACCGGCGGTGCGATCGACATCGGCACGCCCGCCGACAAGTTCACCCAGCCGGATGCCAAGGCCTATGAGGTCATGGCGCAGTTTCCGCACCTGCCCGCTGAAATCGACGGTTCGCAGATGCAGGACGCCATTCCGACCATCGCCGTTCTCGCCGCGTTCAACGAAACGCCGGTACGTTTCGTCGGCATTGCCAATCTGCGTGTGAAGGAATGTGACCGTATCCGTGCCGTCTCGCTCGGCCTCAACGAAATCCGCAACGGTCTGGCGCATGAGGAAGGCGACGACCTGATCGTGCATGCCGATCCGGCGCTCGCTGGTCAGACGGTCGATGCCTCCATCGATACTTTTGCCGATCACCGCATCGCCATGAGCTTTGCGCTGGCGGCGCTGAAGATCGGCGGCATCGCCATCCAGAACCCTGCCTGCGTTGGCAAGACCTATCCGGGCTACTGGAAGGCGCTCGCCTCGCTCGGCGTCGACTATACCGAAAAGGAAAGTGCTGCCGAGCCGCAGCACTGAAACCGGCTGGAGGAGACCGCCCCGTGAAGACCATCGCCGCAAGACTTCTCGCGCTGCTTGTCTTCCTGGGCGCGGCCTGCCCGGCCTTTGCGGAAGAATTCATCCGCTCCTATCATTCCGTCGTCGAGGTTGCGAAGAGTGGCGAACTGACGGTGACGGAAACCATCACCGCCCGTGCCGAAGGCCAGAACATCAAGCGCGGCATCTTTCGCGATTTCCCGCTTTATGCGCTGGATGCGAATAACCGACGCACCAAGGTGGATTTTAACGTCGTTTCCGTGGAGCGCGATGGCGCGCCGGAGAACTGGCGCACCGAGAATATCGATGGCGGCATCCGCATTTATACCGGCAGCGCCGACCGTTTTCTTCCGACCGGCGAGCATATCTTCCAGATCACCTACACCACCGCCCGGCAGATCCGTTATTTCAGCGACTATGACGAACTCACCTGGAATGTCACCGGCAATGGCTGGCAGTTTCCGATGGGTGAGATTTCAGCCACCATCACTTTGCCACAGGGCGTGAAGGCTACCGGTACTGCCGTTTTCACCGGTCCACTCGGTGCCAAGGGCAAGGATGCGCGCATTTTGAGCGAAGGCAACGAGGTGTTTTTTGCCTCTACCCGCCCGTTTTCAGTGGGCGAGGGCATGACAGTTGCCGTGAAGTTACCGAAGGGCGCCATTGCCGCCCCCGCCTCCTCCCAGGAGGCCGGTTGGTGGCTACGTGACAATCTTGCCATCCTGCTTTCGGGCGGCGGGCTTTTCGCAGTGCTGCTCTATTATCTGCGAGCATGGTTCGCGGTCGGCCGTGATCCGGCCAAGGGTGTAGTCGTGCCGCGCTGGGATGCACCGGAGGGGCTTTCGCCGGCTCTGGTCAATTACGTTGATAACAGGGGTTTTTCCGGCGCAGGCTGGACAGCGCTGTCCGCCTCGGCACTTGATCTGGCGGTCAAGGGTTATGTCGTTCTGGAGGATCTGAAGAACTCCATCGTCATCCGCCGCACGCAAAAGCAGGCTGGGGCGGAGTTGCCGAGCGGGCAGAAGACGCTGTTGTCCTCCATCGGTGGTCCGGGCGAGACGCTCACCATCGACAAGGCGCATGGAACGGAAGTCGAAAAAGTCGGCAAGCAGTTTCGCGCGGCGATAGAGAAAGAGCACCGCGGCAAATATTACCGCAGCAACGCCGGTTACATCGTTTTCGGCATCTTCTTCAGCGTCGCCATCATCGTCGCGACGCTGGTGTTCGGTGATCTCGATGAAAGCGCCATTGCCGCCGTGCTGGTCTTCGGCTTTTTCGCCTTCTTCTTCAGCATCCTGTCGATCGGCATCGGCCGACAGTTCTCGCGTGGTGCGTCGTTGAGCAAGCGCATCGGCGGCATCGTCATGCTGGCCTTTGCCGGTTTTGTGGCTTTTTCGGTCATTGGCGGCATTGCCACACAGATCCTGCTGGATGTGACGCATGACACCAAGTCGCTGGCGCTGGCTGCCATCGGCGGCATCGTGCTTACCAACGCGCTGTTCCTGTTCCTGATGGGTGCGCCGACGCCGCTCGGCCGCAAGCTGATGGACGGCATCGAGGGCCTCAGAACCTATCTGACGCTGGCGGAAAAGGACCGGATGAATATGGCGGATGCCCCCGCCATGTCGCCGCAGCATTTTGAGACATTGCTGCCCTATGCGGTCGCGCTCGGCGTGGAAAAACCCTGGAGCCGTACCTTCGAGACCTGGCTCGCGACAGCCGCCGCTGGTGCCGCCGCGGCAAGTTATGCGCCCGGCTGGTATTTGGGCAGCAATTACGGCAGCTTCGGAGACCGGATTGGTGGGTTCTCCACTTCCATGGCGAATACAATCGCTTCCACCATTCCCCAGCCTGTCAGCTCATCTTCCTCCAGCTTTTCAGGTGGCGGTGGCGGTGGTTCTTCCGGTTCGGGCGGCGGCGGCGGTGGTGGTGGCGGCTGGTAACGTCCACCGGCGGTAATTTAACCGATAGCTGATGACTTTTGCCGCTGGTCTTGCTAAGTCCGCGACACTCTTTTGCAACAGATTAAAGTCCTTATCCCATGCCCGATCTTCTGCTTGAACTTCGCTCCGAGGAAATCCCCGCACGCATGCAGCGCAAGGCGGCGGGCGATCTGAAGAAACTCGTCACTGACGCCTTGGTGGAGAGAGGGCTGACCTATGAGGGTGCGCGCGAATATTGGACGCCGCGCCGCCTGACGCTGGATATTCGCGGCCTCAATGCCCGCTCCGCCGATGTGCGTGAGGAAAAGAAGGGTCCGCGCACCGATGCCAACGAAAAGGCGATTGAGGGCTTTCTGCGCGGCGCTGGCCTTAATGATGTCTCCGAAGCTCAGGTCGTTTCCGATCCGAAGAAAGGCGATTTCTACATCGCCATCATCAACAAGCCCGGCCGCCCGGCGGAAGAGATCATCGCCGAGGTGATGCCCGGCATCATCCGCTCCTTCCCCTGGCCGAAATCCATGCGCTCCGGCCCGGCCTCCATGCCGAAGGGTTCCAGCTATGCCGGCATCGAAGGCAAGGGCTCGGAGAGCCTGCGCTGGGTGCGCCCGCTGCAATCCATCGTCTGCCTGTTCGGCCCCGAACATGACGAAACCCAGGTCATTCCCTTTGTCATCGACGGCATCGTCGCTGGCAACGTCACCTATGGCCACCGTTTCCATGCGCCGGGTCCGATCACCGTGCGCCGTTTCGAGGATTATGTCTCCAGCCTTGAAAAGGCGAAGGTCATTCTCGATGCCGACCGCCGCAAGGATATCATCCTGCACGATGCCAAGGATCTGGCATTTGCCAACGGCCTTGAGCTGGTGGAAGACGAAGGCCTGCTGGAAGAAGTCTCCGGCCTCGTCGAATGGCCGCAGGTGCTGATGGGCACTTTCGAGGAGGATTATCTGCAGATCCCGGCGGAAATCATCCGGCTGACCATCAAGACCAACCAGAAGTGTTTCGTCACCCGCAATCAGGGTGCGGAAGAGGGTCTTTCCAACCGCTTCATCCTCATCTCGAACATCGAGGCAAGCGACGGCGGCAAGGAAATCATCCATGGCAACGGCAAGGTCGTCCGCGCCCGCCTGTCGGATGCCCGCCATTTCTGGAACCGTGACCAGGGCGATCTGCCCGATCTGGAGACGCTCAAGGATTCGGCTGCGAAATTTGGCCTCGATCTCAAGAAGCCGCTCGACCAGCGCATGGCCAAGCTCGATGCGCTGAACGTTACCTTCCATGCCAAGCTCGGCACTCAAGGGCAGCGTGTGGCGCGCATTCGCGAACTGGCCAAGGCTCTGGCCCCCGTCGTCGGTGCCGATGCTGCTCTGGTGGACCGCGCCGTGGTGCTGGCGAAAGCCGACCTGCGCACCGAAGCCGTCGGCGAATTCCCCGAGCTTCAGGGCCTGATGGGCCGAAAATACGCAACCTTGCAGGGCGAAAACGAAAGTGTCGCCGCGGCGATCGAGGATCACTACAAGCCGCAGGGTCCCTCCGACCGCCTGCCAGCCGACAAGGTGGCGATCACGGTTGCTCTCGCCGACAAACTCGACACGCTCGTCGGCTTCTGGGCCATCGATGAAAAGCCTACCGGTTCGAAGGATCCCTTCGCACTGCGCCGTGCGGCGCTGGGCGTGGTTCGTATTCTGCTTGAAAAGAACGTGCGCCTGCCTCTCTTGAGCGTCGCGAAGGATACTGACCTCCTTTCCTTCTTCCACGACCGCCTGAAGGTCTATCTGCGCGATCTTGGCGCCCGCTACGATCTGATCGATGCAGTCCTGACACCGGAGTCTGACGATCTGCTGATGATCGCCCGCCGTGTCGAGGCGCTGACCGCCTTCATCACCGGCGAAGATGGCCGGAACCTGCTGGCCGGTGCAAAGCGCGCCACCCAGCTTCTGGCCGCAGAGGAAAAGAAGGGCACCGTGGTTGCGAACAGCGTTTCAGAAGAACTGCTGAAGCTCGACGCCGAAAAGGCGCTTTACGCGGCGATCAAGACCGCTTCCGCCGATGCCGCAAAGGCCGTCGAGACGGAAGATTTCCGCTCCGCCATGCAGGCGCTTTCGACGCTTCGCGCGCCCGTCGACAAGTTTTTCGAGGATGTTCTCGTCAACGATGAGGACGCGGCCATCCGCGCAAACCGTCTGGCGCTGTTGAAGGCCATTCGTGAAGCCACCGGAACGGTTGCGGATTTCTCGAAGATTACGGGGTGAGGCAGGGTTGCCAATGGTAATGTTTATGTTACTATTGCTCCATGAAGGTCGTTGAATATCTGGACCCTAACGGATCGAGCCCATTTGAGCGATGGTTCGTGAAGATCGACGCGCGTGCAGCGTCGAAGGTAACGATGGCCGTGACCCGGATGGGGCAGGGCAATCTCTCCAACGTAAAATCCGTTGGCTCCGGTGTTCTCGAATACCGGATCGATTATGGCCCCGGATATCGTGTCTATTTCGGGCGTGACGGTGATGAGCTGGTGATATTGCTGATTGGTGGAACCAAGGCACGGCAGCAGAACGATATCGAAGCGGCCAAGGCCTTTTGGCAGGATTATAAATCCAGGAAGGGCGCCCACAAGGGTGCCGGGATGGGTGATTGACATGGCGCTAACGCGGGAATTCAAACAGACAGTCAAGGCGAGGGCGGAAAAAGACCCAGCCTTCCGGGCGGCTCTCTTGTCGGATGCTGTGGAACTGTTGCTGGAGGGAGATGTCGAAACCGGCAAGTCGGTATTGCGAGATTTCATCAACGCCACGATCGGTTTCGAGACTTTATCCAAACACGTGGATGTGCCTGCGAAAAGCCTGATGCGCATGTTCGGCCCGAAGGGAAATCCCCGGGCCGATAATCTGTTTAGTGTCATTCAAGCGCTTCAGAAGAACTCGGGTATACATCTCGCTGTCGCAGCGGCCTGATGATCACCAAAATCCTAATCAGCGCCTGCCTTCTCGGCCATCCGGTCAGATATGACGGCAAGGGCAAAACTCTCGTCCACCCGGCGATAGACCGCTGGCGGGATGAAGGCAGGCTGGTGATAATCTGTCCGGAAATGGCGGGCGGTATGTCCGTGCCGCGCCCGCCGGCAGAGATCGAGAAGGGAGCTTCCGGTCTCGATGTGATGGAAGGCCGCGCCCGGGTGCTGGAAGTAACCGGCGGCGATGTCACGGCGGAATTTATTGCCGGTGCGGAAAAGGCGTTGGCCCTTGCTAAAGCCAATGGCTGCACGCACGCGCTGTTGATCGACGGCAGCCCGTCCTGCGGATCGGTTGCGATCTATGACGGCTCGTTCTCCGGCATCAAACATGCGGGCAATGGCGTGACGGCGGCGCTGCTTGAAAGAGCGGGAATTGCGGTCTTTTCGCCTGCCGATATCGACCGGCTGGATACTCTGACACGTTGAAACAAAAAACGCCGGAGTTTCCTCCGGCGTTTTCGTTTATCCATCACCTCAGCGTCTATCACCCCGCCATGCGCATCTGCTCTGCCATGCCGTGGAGTTGGTTGCCGGAGGAGACGCGGAAGCCGCGGATGAGGTTCAGCAGCTCTTCGGTATCGACGGCCAGCGCTTCCGCCGAAGCCGTGGTCTCTTCCGCCATCGCCGCATTGTGCTGGGTGGCGACGTCGAGCTGGTTGAGCGATGTGGAGATAGAGCGCAGCGTCGTGTCCTGTTCGGCCGCCGAATGGGCGATCTTGCCGACGATCTCGTTGGCGGATTTGATCTGGTCAGAGATGCGTTTCAGCGCGTCACCGGCTTCGCCTACAAGACGCACGCCGTTTTCCACCTGGTTGGAAGAGCGGGCGATCTGGTCCTTGATCTCCTTGGCGGCGGCGGCAGATTTCTGCGCAAGTTCGCGCACTTCCTGTGCCACCACGGCAAAGCCCTTGCCCGCTTCCCCGGCACGCGCCGCTTCCACGCCCGCATTCAGTGCCAGAAGATTGGTCTGGAAAGCGATGTCGTCAATCACGCCGATGATGTTCGAAATCTGATCGGAAGATTGTTCGATGCCGCTCATCGCCGCAATCGCTTCTTCCACCACCCGGTCGCTGCGCATCGCTTCGGAGCTGACTGTCGTGACGCGTTTGGCGGCGTCGGCTGCACCTTCAGCCGTCTGGCGTACCGCAACCGTCAACTCGTCGAGCGCGGCAGAGGTTTCCTCTAGATTTGCCGCCTGCCGTTCGGTGCGCTGCGAAAGCTCGTTGGAAGCCTTGCGGATTTCTTCCTTCGAGCCGCCGATATCGATGCTCTTGGAATTCACCTTGGCCATGGCGGCGTCGAGATGGGTCAATGCCTCGTTGAAATTGTCGCGCAGCGCGGCGTAACGGTGGCCGAGATCGGCGCAACGCACGGTCAGATCACCGCCGGCGAGTTTTTCCAGCGCCTCGCCAATGGTGGTGACGACACGCGCCTGCAATGCGGCCTCGTCGCGCTGCATGTCGAGGTTGTTCTGGCGCTCGGCGTTGAGCTGCTGCTGCTGTTCTTCCTCCCGGCGCTGCATGGCGTGGCGCTCCCGCACCTTGTCCTGAAGCGAGGCCGTGGCCTTCGCCATCATGCCCACCTCGTTGGTCAGCCCGGTATGGGGTATGGTGAGCGAGACGTTCTCATTGGCGACTTCACCCAGCGCCCTGTGAATGTCGCCGAGCGGCTTCGAGATCCCCCGGATAACGTAGAAGGCGGCGGCAAGTGCCAGCACGAAGATGGCGGCACCGATGGACAGCGCCCTCATCACCTCGCCACGAACCTGGGCATTCAGATCATCGATGTAAACGCCGGTCACGACCACCACCTGCCAGGGCTCAAAAGCAAGGGCGTAGGAGCTTTTGGCGTAGTCATTGCCTTCCATGCCGGGCTTCGGACCGTAGAAATCCGTCTGGCCGCCGCCGTTGCGGCCAAGCCGTACGAGCTCGTCACGATACTGGAAGCCCTTGCTGTCCGGCTTGCCCTTGTAGTTCTCGCCGACACGCTTCGCGTCGGGATGGAATTTCATCGTCACGTCGTAGTCGTAACCGAACAGATAGCCATCCGGGGTGAACCGCATGGCGCTGACGGTGGCGAAGGCCTGCTTCATGGCGTCTTCGTGTGAAAGCGTCCCGGCCTTTTCCTTGTCGTGGAAGGATTGCAGGATGGAAATGGCGGATTGCACCTGTGTCCGCAGCATGCCGTAGCGTTCTTCATAGATCGCGTCGGTGGCGGATTTCAGCTGGTAAAACGTTGCTGCTGCGAAGGCGGCCATAAGGGCCACCACGAGCACGATCAGCTGACGGGAAATGGAAAGATTCTTCATGGGCGCTCACAAGCTTTTGCGTCGCGAGCCGGAAAAAGCCGCGCGCTGCCGAAGTTTCGAAAATGGGAAGGCGCCTGATGCGCTGTGATCAGCCTGAAAGCGAAAGTCCGCTCCAAGCCCTCATGTCGTGCTGCATCGCACTATGAGGTCACTTAGCGGCAAAAAATTTGAATAAATATTTAATTAGCAAAAGCTTTATGAGCGTGCTTGGCAGAATAATGGATGCATAATTTATTATTCACCGGATGGTTGCCGTGCACTTCGAAAAATGCAGCGATGACGCGATTATTTGACTTTTGTCATCAAAGACGCCGCCGACACTGTCGGTCAATTGCCGCGCAATTTGAAATCCTGGAAATCGGGTGCCGCCATTGCTGATGCGCTTGACGGTGCCGTGGCATTGGCCGCCGAAATTGTCTTCGTCGCTGCCGTGGTCGCGGTCATGTCTATGCCTGCTGGCGTGGCTGCCGTTTCCTGGGGGGGAGTGCCAGCTTCACCCTCATCATAGGTGGCAATTGCGGTGCCGGGGGTTTCCTGCGGCATCCAAGCGGGATTGGTGCTGACGAAGGTGACGGGCGCGCCGCCAAGCCAGGCCTCGGTGCGCACCAGCGTGCGCTTACCCTCGATTTCACGCATTTCCGTGTGCTGCGTGCCCGGCTCGATGGAGGGGATGGCAAAGCCCTCGGGGGCAGGGTTGTCCTTCACGGGCTGGCAGCGGGCGCAGTCGAGACGAACGAAGCTGCCATTGCTGGTGTGGGTGCCGTTTACATATTCGATGGAAGACGCCATCGCAGACCCGCCGGTCAGCGCGACAACCGCTGTCAAAAGAAGACGACGCATCGAAAAACCCCCGAAATGACGGCGTAGCCTCACGATCGAGACAGAATGCGCCCTTCAATGTTCGGCAGATATTATCGGTCTTTCGTTTCCATCAGGTCAGCAAACTTGGTAAAAATTGAGCGAAATCTGCGCTCGGGCCGCTGTATGCCTTGAATGGTCAGACTTTTTCGCGCGCCACGGCCTGCCAGCCGATATCGCGACGGCAGAAGCCGTTTTCCCATTCCACCTTGGCCGCCAGCGAATAGGCGCGCGCCTGCGCTTCCGTCACGTTCTTGCCAAAGGCGGTGACGTTCAGCACGCGTCCGCCCGTCGCCACCAGTCTGCCGTCCTTCAGCGCCGTCCCGGCATGGAACACCTTTGCCTCTTCGCTGGCATCGGGAATATGGGCGATGGGCGTGTTCTTGTCGTAGGCACCGGGGTAACCCTTGGAAGCTAGAACAACCGTCAGCGCCGCATCGTCGCGCCATTCCGCTTCTACCTTGTCCAGCGTGCCGGTAGCAGTGGCGTAGAGAATCGGCAGCAGGTCGCTCTTGAGGCGCATCATCAGCACCTGACATTCCGGATCGCCGAAACGCACATTGTATTCGATCAGCTCGGGGCCTTTGGCGGTGATCATCAGACCGGCGAAAAATACGCCGGAGAAGGGATTGCCGTCTTTCGCCATGCCAGAAATCGTCGGTTCGATGATTTCTTTCATGGTGCGCTCCACCATGGCTGGTGTCATCACCGGGGCGGGGGAATAGGCGCCCATGCCGCCGGTGTTGGGGCCGGTGTCGCCATCACCCACGCGCTTGTGGTCCTGGGCTGTTGCCAACGCCAGCGCGGTTTTGCCATCGGAAAGGCAGAAGAAACTGGCTTCCTCACCGTCGAGGAAAGCTTCCACCACAACCTCGGCGCCGGCAGCGCCAAAAGCGCCGTCGAAACAGTCGTCGATGGCGGCAAGCGCTTCCGCCTCGCTCATGGCAACCGTTACGCCCTTGCCGGCGGCAAGCCCGTCGGCCTTGATGACGATGGGTGCGCCCTGTTCACGGACATATTGCTTTGCGGGTTCGGCGGTCTTGAAACGCTGATAAGCCCCGGTTGGAATATCGTAACGGGCGCATAGATCCTTCGTGAACCCCTTGGAACCCTCAAGCTGAGCGGCTGCTTTCGAAGGCCCGAAGGTGGCAATATCAGCCGCACGCAGATCATCTGCCAGACCGGCAACCAGCGGCGCTTCCGGTCCGACGACGACGAAGTCGATCGCCTTTTCCCTGGCAAAGGCGATAACGGCGGCGTGGTCTTCCACGTCAAGCGAAACGAGTGTCGCATGGTCGGCGATGCCGGGATTGCCGGGAGCGGCATAAAGTTCATCGAGCAGGGGAGACTGGGCGATTTTCCACGCCAGCGCATGTTCGCGTCCGCCGGAACCGATCAACAGAACTTTCATGGTCAACACCCCTGCAAATTCGCCTGTAACCTTGTTTGAGGGGCGTTAAGGGCAGGGGGGCGAAAGGTCAAGGAGAAAGCGCCTCAAATGCCCGTCTTTCCCTCGAACTCAGCCTTTCCTGTGGAATCGTTGCCGCCTCTTGTTGTCACGCCACAATCAGACATTATGTTCGCCGCTCCAGATGTGACATCAGAGAACCCCATGACCGCAGATAATGCCCGCCTCGCCACGCTCATCGCCTCCGAAATCAACGCCCGCGCCGATCAGGTGAAGGCGGCAGTGGCGTTGCTGGACGAGGGAGCGACCGTGCCCTTCATCGCCCGTTACCGCAAGGAAGCGACGGGAGGGCTGGATGATACCCAGCTTCGAACGCTTGCCGAACGCCTCGTCTATCTGCGTGAACTCAATGCGCGCCGCGCCTCCATTGTTGATACCATCAACGGTCAAGGCAAGATGACGGACGCCCTGATGGTCAAGATCATGCAGGCGGGCACCAAGGCGGAGCTGGAAGACCTTTATCTGCCCTACAAGCCGAAGCGCCGCACCCGCGCCGAAATCGCCCGCGAGCGCGGTCTCGGTCCGCTGGCCGAAGCGATCTGGGCAAACCGCGCAGCCGATCCGGCAAAGCTTGGCGAGGCCTATGTGCAGGGCGAGGTGGCGGATGTGAAGGCAGCGCTTGAAGGCGCGCGTGACATCGTGGCGGAAACCATGACGGAAAACGCCGATCTTCTTGGACGCCTGCGCGACTATATGCGCCAGAACGCCATTTTCCGCGCCAAGGTGGTCGACGGCAAGCAGGCGGCAGGCGAAAAATTCTCCGATTATTTCGATCATTTCGAGCGCTGGGCGACAGTGCCGGGACACCGCGCGCTGGCCATGCTGCGCGGCTGGAACGAGGAAATTCTGACGCTGACCATCGATGTCGATGCGGATGATCCCTCTCCGGTCAAACCCGCGCAGCGTACCGTCGCGGCCGCCTTCGATATCCGCAATGCCGGCCCCGCCGATCAATGGTTGATGGAAGTGGCAGGCTGGACTTGGCGGGTGAAGCTCTCCATGTCGCTTTCGCTCGATCTCATGCGCGAATTGCGCGAACGTGCGGAGGAAGAGGCGATCAACGTTTTCGCCCGCAATCTCAAGGATTTGCTGCTGGCCGCACCGGCGGGCTCACGCGCCACCATGGGGCTCGATCCGGGCATCCGCACCGGCGTCAAGGTGGCCGTGGTGGATGGCACCGGCAAGCTGCTCGACACCACGACGGTCTATCCCTTTCAGCCGAGGAACGACGTGCGCGGCGCGCAGGCGGAACTCGCCATGCTCATCCGCAAGCACAATGTCGAGCTGATCGCCATCGGCAACGGCACGGGCAGCCGTGAGACGGAAAAGCTGGTCGCCGATCTGCTGACACAGATGCCGGCTTTGGCTTCCGGCGCAAAGCCCACCAAGGTCATCGTTTCGGAGGCGGGCGCGTCAGTCTATTCCGCGTCGGAACGGGCGGCGGCGGAATTCCCCAATCTCGATGTGTCCCTGCGTGGCGCGGTATCCATCGCCCGCCGCCTTCAGGACCCGCTGGCCGAACTGGTGAAGATCGAGCCGAAATCCATCGGCGTCGGGCAGTATCAGCACGATGTCGATCAGGGCCGTCTCAGCCGTTCACTCGACGCGGTCGTGGAAGATGCGGTGAATGCCGTCGGTGTCGATCTCAATACCGCCTCCTCGCCGCTTCTGGCGCGGGTTTCCGGCCTCGGTGCTTCGATTGCCGATGCCATCGTCGCACACCGCGACCAGACCGGCCCCTTTGCCAGCCGCAAGGAGCTGTTGAAGGTGCCGCGCCTCGGCCAGCGCACCTTCGAGCAATGCGCCGGCTTTCTGCGTATTCCCAACGGCAAGGAACCGCTGGATTCGTCCTCCGTGCACCCCGAAGCCTATGGCGTTGCGAATAAGATCGTTGCCGCCTGCGGTCGCGACCTGCGCACGCTGATGGGTGACAGCGCCACGCTGAAGGGGCTTGATCCGAAGCGCTTCATCGACGAACAATTCGGCCTGCCCACCGTAAAGGACATCATCGCCGAACTGGAAAAGCCCGGCCGAGACCCGCGCCCAAGCTTCAAGACGGCGACCTTTGCTGACGGCGTGGACGAGATCACCGATCTGAAACCGGGCATGTTGCTGGAAGGTACCGTCACCAATGTCGCCGCCTTCGGCGCTTTCGTGGATATCGGTGTGCATCAGGACGGGCTCGTGCATGTCTCGCAGCTGGCCGACCGTTTCGTGAAAGACCCGCATGAGGTCGTGAAAGCGGGTGATGTCGTCAAGGTCCGTGTCGTGGAAGTGGATGTGAAGCGCAAGCGTATTGCCCTCACCATGCGCAAGGACGGCGGCGAGGCGGCACCCCAGCCAATGCGCGAAAAGGGCAATGCGGGCGCCATGCGCCACGCGAATTCCAAACCGCAGGGACACAACGAAGGGTCGCAATCCGGTGGTGCTCTTGCTGCGGCTCTGGCCGAAGCGATGAAGCGACGCTGACCTCCGGTTGAAATGATTTCTATGGAAAAGCCCTGCCGGAAACCCCGGTGGGGCTTTTTGCTTGATGAAATCGTTCAATTTTTTTGAAATAAGACTATCTTGAAACTTGTGCCGAAAGGAATACGGTCAGAAAAATTGATAAGTGAGACTTAGCAATTGGGGGTGCCATGGCGTCGTCTCTGCATGTTCTTCTCGAAAAGATAATCAAGAACGGTAATCTTGTCGTCAATAGCCCGGGTGGTAGCCGTACATTTGGTAACGGTACCGGAACAAGGGTGGTTCTGAATTTCACCGACGAAGCTGCCATGCAGGAGATCGCTGCCGATCCTGCGCTGAAACTCGCCGAAATTTATATGGAAGGCCGTATGCAGGTCGTCGAGGGCGACATCTACGACTTTCTGGCGCTGGTTAAAAGCAACACGCTAAGCGAGGCGCTGTCCTTCGGCATGGTTTGGCGTGGTATGGCCCGCATCATCGCCGCCCGCATCAGGATGCATCTGCCGGTAAACCACAACAAGAGCAACGTCGCCCATCACTACGATCTGAGCGCCAAGCTGTTCGACATCTTCCTTGATGAGGACTGGCAATATTCCTGCGCCTATTTCAATCCGCCGGGCATCAGCCTTTATGAGGCGCAGGTCGCCAAGAAGCGGCACATCGCTGCCAAGCTGATGACGGAGCCGGGCCAGAGCGTACTGGAGATCGGATCCGGCTGGGGCGGCATGGCGATGTATATTGCCGAAAGTGCGGGTGCCGATGTGACCGGGATCACGCTCAGCGAGGAGCAACTGCGCGTTTCCCGCGACCGTGCAGCAAAACGTGGGCTTGCCGGCAATGTTCGTTTCGAATTGCAGGACTACCGTTACCTGCCTGCCTCGAAGAAATTCGACCGTATCGTCTCGGTCGGCATGTTCGAACATGTCGGGCCGACCCATTACCGCGATTATTTCGACAAGGTGGCGGAGGTTCTGGACGACAAGGGCGTGATGGTGCTGCATTCCATCGGCCAGCCCAGTCCGGCACTGGCGACCAATCCCTTCATCGAAAAATATATTTTCCCCGGTGGTTACATCCCCTCGCTTGCCGAGGTGCTGCCAGCCATCCAGAAGTCGGGGCTGCTGGTGAAGGATATCGAAATCCTGCCCATGCATTATGCGCATACGCTGCGGCACTGGCGCGAACGTTTCGTGGCGCGCAAGGCAGAGGCCGTAGCACTTTATGACGAGCGTTTCTTCCGCATGTGGGAATTTTATCTAGCGGGGTCCGAAATGGCCTTTACCCACGAAAATTTTCATATTTTCCAGATCCAGCTCGCCAAGGATCGCGACGCCGTTCCGCATAATCGCGATTACATTGCCCGCAACGAGGAAAAGCTGCTGGAGTTCGAAAAGACGCGGCCGCCGCTTGAGAAGGTTATGTTCTAAGGCTTGTCCATTCGCCACCGTCATGTCGGACCTGATCTGGCATCCAGCCAGCCCAAGTCCTCGGGCTGAAAGAAGGCTTCCTGCCGCGCAGACGCGCGACGGCTGAATTCCGGCTCAGGGCCGGAATGTCGGAAGATCTAATCGCCGCCTTCTCGCGCTGGTTAATGGAATGGAAACGGAATCCCTCTAATTCTACGCTTACCTGTTTGTATTGCGTTTCCTGGGGTTATTTTCATGTTCAAGCCATCAGCGGCCGTCGCCGCTTGTGTTTTATCGCTTTTTGCCGTCGGTAACGCCCATGCCGATGGCTGGTTTTCCGGCGACTGGTATTTGAAGCTCGGCGGTTCGGGTTTTTCTGCGCCGAAATATCAGGGCGACAACAAGAACGAATTCGGCTTTTCGCCCATCATTTCTCTCGGCCGTCAGGGTCAGGGCGCGCGTTTCACCTCGCGCAACGACAGCGCCTCGATCTCGCTGCTGGACAATGGCCCGATCAGCATGGGTCTTGCGGGAAAGCTGGTGTCTCCGCGTGACCAGAAGGATTCGGCCGATCTGAAAGGCATGACCCGCATCAAGCGCGGCGGCGAGCTTGGCGGTTTCGCCGAGGCTTATCCCACCGACTGGCTGCGTATTCGCGGCGAAGCCCGTCAGGGCATCCGCAGCCATAGCGGCGTGGTCGCCGATCTCTCGGCCGACGTCTTCACCGATATCGCCCCCGGTATCCAGATTTCCGCCGGCCCGCGCGCCACATGGGTCAGCAGCAAATACAATGAACGCTATTACGGCGTGAGCGCCGCGCAGACAGCGGCCGGCGCGCCATCGCCCTACAGCCCCGGCGGCGGCCTGCATTCCGCCGGCGTCGGCGCCGCCATCACCTGGAAAGTCACGGAAGCCGCTGAAGTTGGTTCCTTCGCCGAATATCGCCGCCTGACGGGCGATGCCGCCGACAGCTCGCTGGTGCGGGAGCGCGGCTCCAAGAACCAGTTCGTCGTCGGCGTCCAGGCAAGCTACAAGTTCGGCTTCACGCTGCCCTGAGGCGCGGCGAATATGCCCACCCCAAGCCCCGCCGCGAAAGCGTTGCGGGGCTTTTTTGTGTCTGCGGCCAAGTGCTGAAATCGATTCCGATTCGCCTGCCGATGCTGTAGAACCATCCCCATGGTTCACCACAGCGATTTGTCAGACCGCGTCTCCGACGCACCATCCAACAACTGGGTCTATCGGATTTTGCCGAGACCCCTCTGGCCCTATGCGCAGCTGGCAAGATGGGACCGCCCCATCGGCTGGCAATTGCTCATGTGGCCATGTTTCTGGTCCGCAGCACTCGCGGCCAATGCCGCGGTAGCAAGCGGCGGTTTTTCCTGGGGCACGCTGATCTGGCATTTGGCGCTGTTTTTCATCGGATCGGTGGCGATGCGCGGTGCAGGCTGCACCTATAACGATCTTGCGGACCACAAGATCGACATGGCCGTGGCGCGCACGCGCTCGCGGCCGCTGCCATCTGGTCGCGTGAGCAGGGCGCAGGCGAAGGTCTTCATCGTGTTGCAGGCGCTCGCCGGACTCGTGGTGCTGTTGCAGTTCAACGGATTTGCGATTGCCACCGGCATATTCTCGCTGGTCTTCGTGGCAATCTATCCCTTCGCCAAGCGCTTCACCAACTGGCCGCAATTTTTTCTCGGCCTTGCCTTTTCCTGGGGTGCGCTGATGGGCTGGGCCGGGCAGTTCGGGTCCATCGCCTGGCCTGCTGTCCTGCTTTATGTCGGCTCCATCGCCTGGACGATCGGTTATGATACAATCTATGCCCATCAGGACAAGGAAGACGACACGGCAGTGGGCATCGGTTCAACTGCGCTGCTGTTTGGAGACAACACACATCGCTGGCTGGTTTTTCTTTATGGCACAGCCCTTGTCATGATCGCCCTGTCCTTCTGGGGAGCGGGCGTTAACCTGATCGCCTATAGCGGCCTTGCCGCCGCCGCCATCATGCTTTTCCGGCAGGTCTGGGTGCTCGATATCGACGACGTGGCGCAATGCCTTGTGCTGTTTAAATCCAACAACCGCGTCGGCGTGCTGATTTTCGCCGGCCTCATTCTGCCGCTTCTGTTGGCGTGAGGTTGTTGAAAGGTAGATGCAAAAAAGCCCGGCCGCGATATCCGCGCCGGGCTTTTTATTGTTTTGTCTGAAGATTATCAGCTGCGGGCGATGATTTCCTTGCCCTCGATCTTCATGCTCATGCCGAGAGAACCGGTGGAGCGGCGCACGAGGAAGCGCGGGCGACGATCCGCGAAATAGGAGTGCCGGCGACGGGGGCGGCTGTTCTTGGTGCGCACCTTGCCGAGATGTTCTTCCAGCGGACGGGCGACGCCATCGGCCTCCACCATCAGCATCGGAATGCGGTAGGCTTCCGACCAGCTGCGCCAGTCGGCGGCGATATCGCAAAGATCATGGGCGACGAGAAGTGGAACGCAAAGTTCCGGATCGTCGTGGTGAAGCTCCAGCGTCACCGTCACCTGTCCATCACCATGGTCGATGGCGCGGGCGGCAACGCCCTTGAAAGCGCGGGCTGGCAGGGCGAAGGACAAAGGCAGGCCGGAAGAGGACAGGACCTTTCGCAGAACGGCGCCCCGTTCATCGAGCGTGACGGCAACATCGGTTGCGCCATTGCCCCTGCCATAGGTGACCTGTTGCGGAAAACGTGCCGGGTCGAGTCTGAGTGTGGCGACGGCCCAGTCGGGCTTCAGAACGGTCTTGGTCATGTTTATTCTACCCTTGTTTTACCTGAGAGCCGGTTTCCGGTCTTCTCATCGGGACTTTTCGTCCTCTGATGTCAGGAGAATATCCGCCGCATGTTCGAGACTGCTTAAAAATCGCGGTTAAGAAAACTTTGCATTCCCAAATGGTTAGCAAAACCCACCGTGGCATGGTTTCGCTGAGGTAAAGCCGATTGAGACAATGCGATTTTTCTCGGTCCCGAAACTGTGCTCTTTCAAGCTCCGGGCAAGGCGCGTCATGCACAGTCGCGCCAAGGCCTGCCGTGCGTCCGGATGGAGGTGTGGTGGGCGAATTCAAAACCGGAGCCGGCCGTATCCAGCGTGATGCGCGGTGCTCCAGGGGGCATTCGCATGGTATCGACTTTTCTGAGCTACGACCTCATCAACCGCGATATGAAGGCAAGCATTTCACGCGTGTCGCAGCAGGGGATCGTCGAGCGGCAGACGAAATATTACAAGGAAAACATCGGCAATGTAAAAAGCGTCGACGAGTTCCTCAATAACTACCAGCTCTATTCCTATGCCATGGATGCCTTCGGTCTCGGCGAGATGACCTACGCCAAGGCCTTCATGAAGAAGGTGCTGGAAAGCGACCTGAACGACCAGAACAGCTTTGCCAACAAGCTGACCGATGAACGTTATCGCGAATTTGCCGCATCCTTCAACTTCACGCAGTCCACGACCACGGTGCAGACGGAGGCGCAGCTCGACAAGATGATCGGGCTTTACGACACCTCGATCACCAACCTCGATGACAGCCTGTCCGAAGAAACCCGTTATTATAAGGCGATCATCGGAACGGTCACGAACGTCGACCAGCTGCTTCAGAACGATAGAACCCGCGCCTACATCTTCGAGGTCTTCAGCATTGATGAGAAGACCTACAGCTATTCCCACATCAAGGGATTGATGACGAGCGATATCGATGACCCGAACAGCTATCTGAACCAGAAGTTCGGCGCGGCCTATTCCGCTGCCGTGGAAAAGCTTACGACCAAGGGCAATATCGAGTTGCATGGGGATGTGACGGATCGGATAACGGCCATCGATACCGCGCTGGCTGATACCACGCTGACCGCCGAACAGCGAACCGCCCTTGAAACAGAGAAAACCACCCGGCAGGATCAGCTCACCCAGCTTGAAGCCGTGCTGCCGCCGAAGGACCAGTGGGCGGCGACCCTTGCCTCCATCACGGCGGAGCAGACCCAGCTCTCCAATACCGTCTCGCAATATAATACGATGGCGCAGATGGCCCAGGCTTTCGAATTTGCCAATGACGGTAGCGTTGCGGCCGGCCAGGCGCAGACGGCCGACAACGTCAAGATCCTGACCCAGGCCTATGTAGGCAGTGCCCCGCGTGTGACCCCGACCGTTGCCACCTTGAACAGGGATTATTTCAGATCGAAGATCGGTTCGATCAAGACCGTCGATGAGTTAATGGCAGACCCGCGTCTGGTGAATTACATCAAGGTCGCATTCGACCTGAATGACTTGACCATAGTCAATGCGACGATCGAGAACATTTTGACCAGCGATCTCAGCGATCCCAACAACTATATCGCCAAGTTCGGCAATGGCGACAAACGTTACATCGCATTGCGCGAAGCGTTCAATTTCAAGGCGGATGGAACGCTGCCGGACGGCACGGCACCACAGACGACGACCCAGACCGTTACCACGACCAACGGGTACATGAACCATTATAACGACAAGGACGAAGCCGCTGACGAAAACGCTTTGAAGCTGTTCAAGAGCGATATTGCCAACGTCAAATCCGTTGCGGACTTCCTGGAAAGCAGCGCGGTTTACACCTATGCGCTCAAGGCGGTCGGCCTCGATCCGACGAAGGTGAATATTGCGGACGTTCGTAGAGCCTTGACCAGCGACCTGCTGGACAAGAAGAGCTACGTTTATGCGCTGAAAGACGACCGTTACGTCAAACTCGCGGAACTCTTCAACTTCAAGTCTGACGGATCGCCAGGCTCTCCGGTTCTTGCGCAGTCCGAACTTGAAATTCAGAGCATGTCGGTCGACTACATCAAGAAGAAATCAGCCTTCGGAACAGACCAGGAAAAGGAAGCCGCCAAGAAGGAGGCGGAATTTTTCCGTTCGGAGCTACAGAAGGTCAAGACGCTCAGCGATTTTCTGGGGAATGATCGCCTGACGAAATTCGCGATGGAATCGCTTGGCATCGACCCGACGAAGGTCACCAAGGACCAGCTGCAAAAAATGTTCACGTCCAATCTGGATGACAAGGACAGCTATCTCAACAAGGAGATGGACCCGGCTTTTCGCCGTCTCGTCACCGCGTTCAATTTCGACACGGACGGTAATATCCTGCGCGAGGATCGAAGCTCCATCCAGACGCGTCGCGGCCTCTACGAGACGCTGGACAATTATCTGACGCAGACGCTGGAGACGCAGGCAGGTGAAGAAAATGCGGGCGTGCGTCTGGCGCTCTATTTCAAGCGAATGGCGGCGGGAACAACGTCCTATTACTCCATTCTTGCCGACACCGCGATCCAGAACTTCATCACGACCACCTTTGGCATTCCCGATGAACTCGGCAATGCCGGGGTCGATACGCAGGTGGCGATGATGAAGAAATATTTCGACATCGAGGACTTTCAGGACCCCGATAAGGTCAAGAAGCTGATCGCCCGTTTTACCATCATGTACGACGACAAGCAGAACACCACCAACCCGATCATGATGCTGTTCAACGGCAGCGGCTCGGTGGGCATCAGCGGCGACACGCTGCTGGCTGTCGCATCGCTGCGTGCGCGGTAGGTTGCAACGCGAAGACGGACGATGGAAAGGCCGAGCTTACCCGGTTAAGGCGTCTCACACGCCCGCATTTGCGCGCCCATTCACCAGCCGGGCAGCATGTGCCCGGCGCGCAGGCGCGGCATCTTCGGGTAGGTCTTCACATCGTTATCCAGCTCATCGGCGACGTTCATCGGAGAGATGTTGTCGAGGCAGGCGGTGATGTGGTCTGTAATGGCGTTCACCAGCGAGGGCGACAGGCCGGGCCGTTTCATCAGGCCGATCTGGACCGGCGGCAGCGGTGGGAAACCGTCCGAGGCGGTCAAAACCTTCATGCCGGTACGCAGCGCCGATTCCGGCAGCACGGAAACCGCCATGCCTGCCAGCACGGCGGCGGCAACCACGGTGGAAGACCAGCTGGTGAACAGCACCTGATAATCCCGCCCGTCGGCATCGAGCGCCGAGCAGGCAAGTTGGCGCCAGTGACAGTCGCGTCGGCCGACAGCCAGCGGCACTGGCGCATCATCCTTCAGCGGATGGTTCGCGGAGGTGACCCAGCAGAGTGGCTCGGTGCGCACGACATCGGAGGAGCGGGCGCGGGGATTGTGGGTGACGAGTGCTATATCCAGCTCGCCGCGCGCCATTTTTTTCGGCAAGGCTCACCGAAGGTTCGCAGACGATGTAAAGCTCGACATTCGGATGCGTCTTGGCGAAACGCCCGATGATCTCTGGCATGTAGCGGTCGGCATAGTCGTCCGGGGTGCCGATACGCAACGTGCCCTCGAGCCTGTTGTCATCGAAGGCCGCAATCGCCTCGTTGTTAAGGCGAATGATGCGGCGGGCATAATTCATCAGTTTCTCGCCCTCGGCCGTCAGGCGGTTGCCGCGCCCGTCCTTTGCAAAGAGCTGTTTGCCGATCCGCTCCTCAAGCCGCCGCATCTGCATGGATACGGCGGATTGCGTCTTGAAAACGCGCTCAGCGGCCTTGGTAAAGCTGCCGGTATCGACAATGGCGATGAAGGTGTGCAGCTGGTCTATGTCGAGAGGTGCGGACATTGATACTCATCCATCAGAATGATTGATGCCTCACATTAGAAACATTCGTTGGACTGATCAATAGTCTTGCGACATTTTGACACCCAGCAAATCAATCTCAACCCCGGGGCGGGCACATCGTCAGGCCCCCAACCCAAGGCAGCTTCCCGCGCACGGTGCGTCGGGAGCGGTGCCGCATCGTGCCGTTACGGAAGGATCATTGTTATGCGCACGGCAGAACGGAAAATGGAACTGGAATTCGCAACCGGCCAGCAGAGCGACACCCTGCGTCGCATCGCTTTCGGTGTTGCTTCCACCGTGAAAACGTTTGTGCAGCGCATCTACAATCGTATCGTCGCAAATGGTCTCACGGAGCTTGACGATCGCCTGCTCGCCGATATCGGGCTGGCGCGCTCGGATGTGACCAACGCGCTCAATACCGGCTTGCTCGAAGATCCGACCGCCCATCTGACCCGCGCCGCACGCACGCGCTCAGTCACGCGGTTCAAGACGCTCTAGGCTTGTGTTCGTGCAATTCCGGCGTACCTCCAGACGCCGGGATTGCTTGCGAACCGATAAGGTTTTCCCCGCAGGGTGATTTGCCAATAACCCTGCCTTTGCCCGGTGTCAGGCCCCTCGGCCGCACCGGGTTTTTTTATGGCAACGCCTTGCCTGTCTTGCGCACTGTCCGGACGCAAAGCCGCTGCGCAGTTTCAGCGAAATGCTTTAATACTGATATTCATCGAATACTGGCAGCACCGTTCCACCCCAGCGGCCGTTATAGAGCGCAAGCAGGTCTTCGGCGAGCGTGGTCTTCTTGGCAAGAACCTCGTCCAGCGAGGACAGGAACACGGTTTCGTCCTGGCCTTCGCCGTTCAGCCGGTTGCGGTTCTTGAGGCCGGTGCGGGAAATGTCGAGCACCTCGCGGGCGAAACCGAGAAGCGGCTTGCCGGCGATCTCCGCCGCCAGCCCCTTGGCCGGCACGGTATTGCGAAGGGCGATGACCTCATCGAAACTCCAGCCGGCTGTCAGCGCATCGGCTGCGTCAAGCGCTTCCTGATTATAGAGAAGGCCGACCCAGAAAGCGGGCAGGGCACAGATGCGTCTCCATGGGCCGCCATCGGCACCGCGCATTTCCAGAAAGCGCTTCAGGCGCACATCGGGGAACAGCGTGGAGAGATGGTTCGTCCAGTCACCCATGGTCGGTTCCCATTCGGCGATTTCACCCTTTAACGCCCCGTTCATGAACTGGCGGAAGGTGACATGGGTGCAATCGTGATACTTGCCGTCGCGCACGATGAAATACATCGGCACATCCAGCGCCCATTCGACATAATCCTTGAAGCCGAAATCGTCATTGAAGGTGAAGGGCAGCACGCCGGAGCGGCGATTGTCGGTATCGCGCCAGATATCGCCGCGCCAGGAAAGCAGGCCGTTCGGCTTGCCTTCGGTAAAGGGCGAGGATGCAAACAGTGCGGTTGCCAGCGACTGGAGCTTCATGGAAACGCGCATCTTCTGGCGCATATCCGCTTCGGAAGAGAAGTCGAGGTTAACCTGAATGGTGCAGGTACGGTACATCATGTCGAGACCCTTGGTCCCGACCTTCGGCATGTAGCGCGTCATGATCGCGTAGCGCGATTTCGGCATGCGCGGTGTTTCGTCATAGCTCCACAGCGGGCTGCCGCCAATGCCGAGAAAACGGATGCCCATCGGCTCCGCCACTTCGCGCAGGGTCGCCAGATGCTGGTTGGATTCCTTGCAGGTCTGATGCAGGTTCTCGAGCGGGGCACCTGACAGTTCGAACTGGCCGCCCGGCTCGATCGATATGGCGCCCATGCCGTGCTGTTCGCCAAGTCCGATGATGTTTTCACCATCCATGATCGGCTCCCAGCCGAGCTTTTCCTGCATGCCCTTCAGCAGAGCGGAAATGCTGGCCTCGCCGAAATAGGGAACCGGCCGGTTGCCCTCGCGGAAAAAGGCGAATTTCTCGTGCTCGGTGCCAATGCGGAAGTCGGCTTCAGCTCTGCAACCGCCGGCCAGATAATCTGTAAGCTCCGTGACGGAGGAGAGGGGTGTCTGGTCGGTCGTATCGCGTGCCATGGCTTACCTTGTTATGACGTCTCTGTTGCGGCGAGGCATATGTGTGGCAGATAGAGCGGGATCGTATCCGGAGGCAAATGAATTTCTTTTAAAGATGCATGAAGCGCAATGGTTCAGCGCATGTCGCGTAAAACTGTGCAGCGGTTTTGCGATAAAGACATGTGCCAGATAGGTCAATTCCAGTCGCCGATCGATGCCTGAATGACCGCAAGGGCTGCGACCGCAGCCGTATCGGCCCTGAGGATACGCGGCCCAAGCGGGATGGGGGTGACGAAGGCAAGGCTGCGCAGCAACTCTCTTTCCTCTTCGGAAAACCCGCCTTCCGGGCCGACCAGAAGAGCGATTTTGCGTTCCTTGATGGATTGCAGGACAGGCAGCGGATTTTGCCCCGCGTCGCCCTCGTCGCAATAGATGATCCGTCGATCCTGGGGCCAGGTCTCGAGCATGTCTTTCAGTTTCACCGGCTCGGCCACGCCAGGCAACGACAGGATGCCGCATTGCTCGGCGGCCTCGATGGCATTGGCGCGCAGCTTTTCGGTATTGTGGATCTTGCCCTGCACATGCTGGGTCATCACCGGCTGCAAAAGACCGGCCCCCATCTCGACCGCCTTCTGCACCAGATAATCCATGCGTCCGACTTTCAGCGGCGCAAACAGGTAGTGCAGATCCGATGCCGGCGGCTGGGGCCGTGTCTGTTCCAGAGGGATGAGGGTAATCTTCTTGCGGCTCGGAAAGGAGAGCCTCGCCTTCCATTCGCCGTCGCGGCCGTTGAACAGCAGGATTTCCGCGCCATCGGTCATGCGCAGCACATTGGCGAGATAATTGAACTGTTCGGTCGTCGCTTCCTGCGCCGCGCCCGCAACAAGCGGGGTTTCGACGAACAGGCGTTGCATCCGGAAATTTGCGCGCATGGGACTTTTCGGTTTCAGCGTCAGAGAAAGAGGAAGGACATAAGCCAATATAACAGTGCTGCAAGCGTAGCACTTGCGGGAACGGTCACCAGCCAGGCGGCGATGATGGTCATGAAGTGGGATCGCCGGACGAGATAACGGCGGCGTATCTCGGAAGGATTGTCCAGATATCGATCGGCCCGGCGGATTTGACTGGTGCCGGCCTGGACGAGTTCCTGCCGCCGTCGAGACGCTTGCGTGTACCATTCGCGGAAGAAGCCGACGCCGAACACGGCGCCGATCGCCGTATGGGTGGTGCTGACCGGCAGGCCGAAGCGTGATGCGACGAGAACCGTCAGAGCCGTAGCCACGGAAACGCAGAAAGCGCGCATCGGGTTAAGCTTGGTGATCTGTTCACCGACAAGGCGGATGAGGCGCGGGCCATAGAGAAGAATACCGCAGGAAAGCCCGAATGCGCCCACCAGCATCACCCAGAGCGGCGCGCGGGCGGACGTCTCCACTGCCTCGTCGTGCAGTGCTCGCACGATTGCCACCACCGGGCCGATGGCGTTCGAAACGTCATTTGCCCCATGCGCGAAGGACATGAGGCCAGCCGCAAGAACGAGCGGCCACTGAAACAGCGTTCGAAGCGACTGGTTGCGGTTTTCCAATCCCACCGATTGTTTGCGGATGATCGGCACGCACAGCCGCCAGGCGACGAGGCCGGTCAAAAGCCCGATGCCGCTTGCATGGCCAAGCGAGACATGCACGATCTGCCTCAGCCCAACCCAGATGAGATAAGCGGTGAAGACCCCGGTCATGATGCCGATCAGAACAGGAACCCAACGCTTCGCGGCGTCGATCTTGTCCTCCCGGTAGATGATGAATTCCTTGATGAAGGCAAGGAGGGCGATGGCGATGGCCGCGCTTATAAAGGGCGCTAGAACCCAGGCAAAGGCGATGCTGCCAAGCGACAGCCAGTCGACTGCCCGGATGCCATAGGCCGCCATTCCAGCCCCCGCAACGCCGCCAACCACCGTGTGGGTGGTGGAAATCGGCGCTTTCGTCCAGGTCGAGATATTGACGAGAAGGCCGGCGGCGAGAAGGGCCGACAACATAGCCCAGGAAAACACGGTGCGGTCGGGAATGGTCTGGATGTTGATGATGCCGCTGGAAATGGTCTCGACGACGTTGCCGCCGGTGATCAAGGCACCCGCGATCTCGCAGATGGCGGCGATGATGAGTGCCGCTGCAAGCGGCATCGCCTTGGCGCCGACCGCCGGGCCGACATTGTTTGTCACATCGTTCGCGCCGATGTTGATTGCCATATAGGCGCCGATGGCAACGGCTGCGATGATGATGACGGCGCCCGCCGTGCCCGTGACGAAGGCGCCCGCAAATATCGCCGCCAGAACAACGAACATCACCCCCGCACCAAGGCCGGCAAGCTGCTGCGTGACGTGCAGCGTCGCCTCTTCGACACGGGTGATCTTCTCGAGATCCTTGTCGAGCGTCGGCTTCATGTTCGGTGGCGGCTTCATTGCCATTCAGACCTCGTTCGCCAGCATTCCCATTCGTCCGGCAATGTCGCGGGCTGAAGGCAATTTACAGAAAGACTGTTACATCTCGCACATCTTTCCAAAATGAAAGACAGTAAAAGCCATGTTGGAAAAACAAACTGCAGATTGCCACTATTCGGGCGTGGACGCTATTTCGAAAGCGCCATCCGCTTGTCGAAAGTGAGCATGAGCGCTTTCAGTTCCGGCTCGTTGACCCTTTTGGCGGCCTCTTCGGGAGTGACCCATTCAAGCCGTCTGGAATCCTTCTCGGGAAAGCTGTCCTGCAGCTCCGCCACTTCGAGCAGATGTACCTGAACCTTGCACAGCACATTGATGCCGCTGTTCAGCTTTTTCTCATACTCATAAAAGCCGAACGGGGCCTTATCCACCCTGCCTTTGACACCAGCTTCCTCGTAGGCTTCCTGTTCGGCAACTGCATGCGCCTTCTTGTTGGCCATGGGCCAGCCTTTGGGAATGACCCAGCGCCCCGTATCCCTGCTTGTCAGCAACAGGACTTCCGGCTCATGATGTTTTTTGGACGATCGATAGCACAGCGCTGCATATTGCTGTCGCGGCGGTCTGCGCAACATCAAGCCTACATCTGTCGCCAATCGATTCAAAATCTTCAATCCGTGTGGATCCTTCTTCGCCTGTTAGTCGTAACTGCTAATATAGATATCCTTTATGTCCCGCCAATCCCCTCTCACGCATAACCCACGATTGTCTTCATTCCGTTGAAGATCGTAGGCAGCAGGGGATGTGGCAGGGGTGCGAACGAAGACTTTGCCCGGTACGTAACCGTCAGCGACCGATCGCGGAAATACTGCATTTTTTCTGTTTTACGCTATTCAGAACGCAAAACCGCTATGAATTATTGCCGGAACTGCGTTGGCCAGTGTGCAATCCCCAATTCTGGAGACCTTCGATCACACCGTCAGCTTCGGTCGCGCGCGAGAGGAAAAAACGGCTGTCATTGTTCGCCAGCGAAAGAAGCTCCGGCAAGGCATTGCCAACGATCACACCGCGAATACCATTCAACTCGAACATCGCCCGATCATTGCCAGTATCGCCCGCAACGACTGATTCGTCGAGACCAATGTGCAGTTGTCCACATAACCACGCCAATGCCGCACCCTTGTCCGCGGCCTTGGGTAATATGTCGAGGTCGCGGTTGCTGGAATAGACGATCCGGGCATCGATATCCGCCGCAACGAGCGTGTCTTCGATATCACTGAGCGTCTTCTCATCCGCACCATGCAGGAACCAGCTGGATTTGAGTCCATGCTGATAGCGTTCCGCCTGCATGGTCACACCCGGCAGACCGGCCATGACATCGGCGATCTTTTTCCGGTCGAAACCCGTACCGAGCGAATGCGTATAGGCGCTTTCAAGCTCGCCCCGCTCTCTTGCGTGCAGCATGGTGCCGACCCCGCCGATAATGTAGTCGGGCCTCGGCAAAGGGACGTCTTCCAAAAGGGCGAGCTGGTCATCGACCAGCCTGCCGCTATTGAAGACCAGAACCGGGCGAAGATCGTCCGGCAGCGAATGCCAGAAATCGCGGAACCGGCGCGTAGCGGCGTTATCGCCGACGACGGTTCCGTCGAGATCGGTGGAAAACAGGCGAAGCGGTTTCAATCGCCGTCGTTCCATGGCTCTGCCCAATCGGATTCTTCCAGAACAGGCATCAGCGGCCTGCCTTCCACCAGCGCCAGCAATTGCTGCGCGATTCCCGTCCAAGTGAACAGGCTGCGCGCCTTGTGCGCCCCCATGCGGGAAAGCCGCCCATACAGCCGCTCGTGCTTGAACGGCTTCATCATGGTGATGCCAAGGTCTTCCTTATCGAAAGGATCGGCAAACAGCGCGTGGCGGCCGTAGCTGACGGCGCGGAACAGCCCGCCGTGGATGGTTACCACGGTTGGAGTTCCGCTCGCCATCGCCTCGATTGCGGTCATGCCGAATGGCTCGTAACGGCTCGACAGAACGAAAAGATCGGCTGCCCGGTAGATATCAGGCAAATCCTCGTCCTCGACATAGCCGGAAAACGCCACCTTGTCCTCCAGCCCGAGCGATTTGACTCGCTCTTTCAGCTGATTGAGAATGGTGGTTTCCTGCTCGTCCATATTCTCGCCGCCGACGGCCAGATGAAGGCGGGCTTCCGGTTCGCGCGCCGCAAGAACCGAGAAGCCGTCGATCAAAAGGTCGTAACCCTTGTTGGTGGCAAGGCGTCCAAGCGCCAGCACCACCTTGCCCTCGAAACCGAAACGCTGCCGGATCATTTGCCGCGTCGCATCCGAGACGGGGAAGAAGCGGTTGTCGTCATAACCCGGCGGGATCATGTGGATGTGCTTGCGCTTCAGACCGTAATCTTCGATCAGGACGTCGAGTTGCACCGGCGTCGTCGCAATCACCATGTCGCAACTGCGATAGATGATGAGTTCGTGCTGGATACGTTCCTTGAAATTAAACTCAAGTTCGAATGTATCGGCCTTTTCCGGGTAATCGGTTTCCATCTGGCGTTTTTTCCAGAGGCCGAGCGAATGCGGCGTGTGCAAATGCGGGACTTTCAGCGCCTCGGAAAGCCGCTGCCCGGCAACGCCCGCATCCCAGTAATGGCTGTTGATGAAAGAGTAGTTGAGGTTGTTTTTCTTGATGAAGCGCAACGCGTTTTCGCACCATTCCATCAGGTGGCGGTGCAGATATTCCTTGGGAATGAAATCGCGCCCGCCGCAGGGAATGCGCACCACACGGACGCGCTCGTCAACCTCGTCGAATTCCGGCTGGTCTTCGAAGCGGCGGGTATAGAGATCAACGGTGTAACCGAGCTGGCCGAGTTTGCGTGCAAGCTCAAGCACATAAACCACTTGTCCCCCGGTGTCCGCTGCGCCGAGTGGCGGGTGCGCGGCGACATAGCCATGCGTCGATATGAGAGCTATCCTTGGATAGCGTTCAGTTTCGCTCGTGGTCGTCATGGGTCCCATCTTGGTAAATTTTTCCAATTAACCCCAGAAAAAGACCAAAGAGGACAAAAGGTTCCATAAAATCTGAAGAAAAGCGATGCCGCATTTCGTCTGAAGCTGTTTTCAGGCGTTGCGCTGCTGTTGTCGCAGGCGTGAAATCCGGTCCCATTCCCTTGCCTGATGCGCCTTTGATGTGGTGTCCACGATGAAATCGATATGGGTTTCCGCCGCAGCCCTTGCCCCTGCCGCATTACCGCCCGCAATGGCCTCGTGGATGGCGATATGCTGTCTCAGCACCTCGTCATGCGCACCTGCGACACTGAATATGAGATGGCGGTTATAGAAGATGTCGTCGCTCAGGAGCCGGTAGCAGGACCGCAATGTGTGCATCAGCACGATATTATGTGCCGCCTCGCCGATGGCGTTGTGAAATTCCACATCGCTTGCAAGTTCTTCTTCGAAGCGACCAGCCTCATGCGCCTCCCGCATTTTTTCGACGATAGCCGCAAGGTTGCGCCTGTCCGGTTCAGTCGCCCGCTGTGCCGCAAGTTCGGCGGTCATACCTTCGATATATCGGCGATACTCCAGAAAATCCCGCGTTGCGCGGCTGTGGCGTGTGATCAGCGCGCTCAAGGGATCGGAAAAGACCGGACCGACAATATCCGCCACGTAAGTCCCACCGCCGTGCCGGCTGGTGAGAAGGCCGCGCGTTTCGAGTTCCTTCAGCGCTTCCCGCAGGATTGGCCGCGAGACATCGAGCTTCTGCGCCAGTTCACGCTCGCCGGGCAGCCGGTCGCCATCCCGCAATATGCCGTCGAGGATGAGCTCCTCGAAACGTAAGATCACCTCCTGCGATGTGCGGCTGTGCTCTATTCGGGCGAACAGTGTTTCGTCCATCGCAACATTCTCCGGCGAAGTCCCGCCCCGTATTCGATGGGGCAAATTATCAGCGAAGCATCGCACTGGTCAAATATTCTGTCCAGTTCTGCCGTAAGCTCTGCGCGATGCCTGCGGCAACACGGCACCTGCCTTTTTAAACTGGCTTTTGTTAAAGCACCCGCACAGGGTGGTGATGGCGGCTTTTCTCCGTCAGGTGCATCAAAACAATTACATCTGCTTCGATTGCGGTGTCGTCATCGCGATGGATGTTCTAGAAAACCGGCGAAACAGGCGGGGACGATATCGCAATGGCCAAGGGTAGATTTGCTTTCGCAAGCGCGCCGGAAAGATCGCTGGCTCTCGGCGAGGTTCATGCGCGGCCGACCGTGCTTCTCGCGCCGTCGCGCATCATCGTCCAGCTTGCCTTCATGATGGATGGCGGTTCTGCCGTGCATCACTCGGTCATTGCGGAAATGTCGCGTAGCCGGGGTGTCGCGCCGCCGGAACGCGATGCCCGCCACCATGCCATGCCCTGGGGGCAGGGCACGCTGCGCTGGGAGCGGCATACCGAATTCTCGACATGGTTCTGGGATGGCCCCGCGCCGGAAAAATTCGGCGGCGATATTGTCGGCGATCCGTTCGGCGACGGTTTTTCACCACCCGGCTCCCTGATATCAGGCATACGGCTGGAAATCCGTCTAGAGGGCGCAACGGCCCCCAATGCGGAGACCATGTTCGAGCCGACGAGCCTCTGTTACAGCGACGTGCGCGACGGGCAGGCGGCGATCCTCACCGATTTCCGTCAGGATCGCGACGGGTTGACGCAGATATTGGTGATCGACCGTGGCTTGAGCGATTACAGCCGCGGTGCGCTGGTGCAGCGGCTGCTGGATATCGAGACCTATCGCACGCTCGCCATGCTCGGACTGCCGATGGCGCAGACGCTGTCGCCTGAAATCCGTCGCATCGAAGATGGCCTGACGGGAATCACCCAGCGCATGAAAAACGGCGCGCGCGACGAGGCCGATGCGCTGCTGGCGGAGATGACCCGGCTTGCGGCGGAACTGGAAGCCAATGCCGCGCTCAGCCTCTATCGTTTTGGCGCCAGCCGCGCCTATGACGGCATCGTGCGTGAACGTATTCGCGCGCTTGCGGAAACGCCGGTTCAGGGGCACGAGACCATGGGCAGCTTTCTGGAAAGGCGTCTGGCGCCCGCCATGCGCACCTGCCAGTCGGTCGAGGAGCGGCAGGCCAACCTGTCGCGCAAGCTCTATCGCGCCACCGCACTCGTCAGAAGCTGGATCGACGTGGAACTGGAACGGCAGAACACGGTGCTCCTGAACACCATGAACAAGCGCGCCGCCATGCAGCTTCGCCTGCAGCAGACGGTGGAAGGCCTGTCCGTCGCCGCCATCTCCTATTACGTCGTCGGATTGATCGGTTATCTCACCAAGGCGATCAGCCACGACGTGCTGCCGGTTGATCCCGCCGTGGTCACCGGTCTTTCCGTTCCCTTTGCCGTGCTCGGCGTCTGGTGGGTGGTGCGCCGCATTCGCCGCTCACATGTCGAGGGCGGGCACTGAATACCGGCGTCAATCATGCTCCCAATAGGGTGAGGGGCCGTAAAGTCCGGCGAGATAGTCGATGAACAGCCGCACCTTCGCGGGCAGGAACTGGCGGCTTGGATAGACCGCCGACAGCGTGACGTTTCGCGATCCCTCATAGCTGGGTAGAACCTGCACCAGCCGGCCGGCGCGCAATTCGTGGCCGATATCCCAGGTGGAGCGCAACGCAATTCCCAGTCCCGATATCACCGCCTCGCGGATCACTTCGCTGGAATTGGTGACCAGCATGCCTTCCGGGCGGATGCTGAGCGCCCCGCCCGGTCCTTCCAGTCGCCAGATATCGTTGTTGTGGGCCGGCAGGCAGCGGTGCTTCTTAAGGTCCTCGATCGTAGCCGGCATGCCGTGGGCAGTGACATATTCCGCCGAGGCGCATAGCACGCGGCGCACCGGCGCCAGCCGGCGGGCGACGAGGCTGGAGGAATTGAGATCGGCGATGCGGATCGCCAGATCGTAACCGCCTTCGATGATATCGATGAATTCGTCGCTGAGCACCAGATTGACCGACAGGTCCGGGTGGCGCTCCATGAACGTCTTCAGATGCGGCGCAATATGCATGCGACCGAAGGAGGTGGGAGCTGAGATTTTCAGCGTGCCGTTGACGGTGTTGGCGCGCCCAGACACGAAATCCTCGGCATCCTCCAGCCCTTCCAGCACGGCAAGTACCCGTTCGTAAAAGCCCTGGCCCGCTTCGGTCAGTGAGATCTGCCTTGTCGTGCGCTGGAACAGCCGTGCGCCGAGCTTTTCTTCCAGCCGCTTGATACGCTTGGAAATAACAGCGGGCGAATAACCAAGCTCCTTGGCGGCAAGCGACATGCTGCCGGAGGCGGCAACGGTTGCGAAGACCTCCAGATCGCCCAGATTTGTCACAGTTGCCTCCCGATTATTTCCAGAACGGAAAAAATCCTTAGCATTTGATTGCGCTCCTTCAAAGTGGTAAAGAAACAATACCACTTGGCAAGACGTGCATGGAGGAGGGGGCGGTGACGCAGCCGATCAAGTTTCTGGAGCCGCGTGCGGCGGTTTTATCGAGCCGTGACCGCATCATATCCGATCTGAAGGATATCCTGGCCGAGGACTGTCTCGTGCACGAGCCGCGTGAGCTCGTGCCTTTCGAGACCGACGCTTTCGTCTCCTACCGCCGCCTGCCGCTGGCCGTCGCCTTGCCGAAGACCACCGAAGAGGTCGCAGCGGTGCTGAAATATTGTCACCGTTACGGCATTCCTGTCGTGCCGCGCGGCGCGGGCACCTCGCTTTCCGGCGGCGCCATTCCGCAGGAAGATGCGGTGGTGATCGGCCTTTCGAAGATGTCCGCGATCCTCGAACTCGATTTTTACAATCGCACGGCAAGGGTACAGGCGGGCGTCACCAATCTCTCCATTTCCGATGCGGCCGGTGCGGAAGGCTTCTTTTATGCGCCGGACCCAAGCTCCCAGCTTGCCTGCACCATCGGCGGCAATGTCGGCATGAATTCCGGCGGCGCTCACTGCCTGAAATACGGTGTCACCACCAATAATCTGCTCGGCGTAAAAATGGTGCTTGTCGATGGCACGGTGATGGAGCTGGGCGGCCAGCATCTTGACGCCGCCGGTTACGATCTTCTCGCCCTCGTTTGTGGTTCGGAAGGCCAGCTCGGCATCGTCACCGAGGCGACGGTGCGGCTGATTGCCAAGCCGGAGGGCGCGCGCCCGGTGCTGTTTGGTTTCGAAACCTCCGAAGAAGCTGGCTCCTGCGTGGCCGATATCATCGGCGCGGGCATCATTCCTGTCGCCATCGAATTCATGGACAAGCCGGCAATCGAGATTTGCGAGGCCTTCGCCAAGGCCGGATATCCGCTGGATGTCGGCGCGCTGCTGATCGTCGAGGTCGAAGGCTCGGAGGCGGAAATGGACGCCATGCTGGCCGATATTGTCGCCATTGCGAAAAAACACAGCGTGAAGACGGTCAGGGAATGCCAGTCGGCCATGGAGGCCGCGGCGATCTGGAAGGGCCGGAAATCCGCTTTCGGCGCAACGGGCCGCATCGCGGACTATATCTGCATGGATGGCACGGTGCCGCTTTCCCAGCTTTCCTATGTGCTGAAAAAAACAAGCGAAATCACCGACCGCCTCGGCCTTCGCGTCGCCAATGTCTTTCATGCGGGCGATGGCAACATGCATCCGCTGATCCTGTTCAACGCCAACGATCCGGAAGACGCCGCCAGGGCCGAAGAGGCGGGCAATGAAATCCTGAAGCTCTGCGTCGATGCGGGCGGTTGCCTCACCGGCGAACACGGTGTCGGCATCGAAAAACGCGACCTGATGCGTCACCAATATGCCGAGGCTGATCTTGCCCAGCAGATGGCGGTTCGTGCTGCTTTTGACGAGGGCTGGCTGATGAACCCTTCCAAGGTGTTTCCGCTTGAGGGGAGGGGATGATGTACTTTAGCTTTGTAGCCTTGGTGGGTGCGGCTCACCCCTCTGTGCACGGTAGGGCAGAGGAGGGTATTTCTTGCTCGGAGCGCACTCCATGCTGACCCCCTATGCAGAAACCCAGGTCGCCGACATCATCCGCGACCAAACAACCCGAAAAACCCCGCTGAAAATCGTCGGCGGCAACACCCGCTCCGGTTTCGGCAATGCGGTCGAGGCAGATGAAACGCTTTCCTCCCGCGCAATGTCTGGCATCATCGCCTACAACCCTGCCGAAATGGTCATGACGGTCAAAGC
Organism: Rhizobium sp. AN68; assembly: GCF_030758035.1. Lineage (NCBI taxonomy): Bacteria > Pseudomonadati > Pseudomonadota > Alphaproteobacteria > Hyphomicrobiales > Rhizobiaceae > Rhizobium > Rhizobium sp. AN68. The sequence goes on from NZ_JARWMI010000003.1 coordinate 566,328, forward strand.
AGGCACACCGCTCGCCACCGTCGAGGCCGCCCTTGCCGAAAACCGGCAGATGATGGCCTTCGAGCCGATGGACCACCGCCCGATCATGGGAACCACAGGCGAGCCGACCATCGGCGGCGTCTTTGCTGCCAATGTTTCCGGCCCGCGCCGTTATGTGGCTGGTGCGGCGCGTGACAGCCTGCTCGGCATCCGTTTCGTCAATGGAAAGGCGGAAGTCATCAAGGCGGGTGGCCGGGTGATGAAGAATGTCACCGGGCTAGATCTTTCGAAGCTTCTGGCGGGTTCACACGGCACGCTCGGTTTTCTCACGGAAGTAACCTTCCGCGTGTTGCCGAAACCGCCCGCGGAAAAAACCGTGGTTGTCTCCGGTCTGGACGACGAGGCCGCGACGCGGATCATGGCGGCAGCGATGGCGATGAGCGTCGAGGTTTCCGGTGCGGCTCATCTGCCGGAAAGCGTTCGCTCCCATTTCATTGCAGGTGCGCTGCCGGAAGGTCCGGCGACAATCCTGCGGCTGGAAGGGCTCGGGGCTTCCGTCGAGGCGCGCGCGGCGAAACTCCTTTCCGTCATGGATCGGGTTGGCCCATGGGCGCTGCTGGAAGGCGAGGAGAGTGCTGTTTTATGGCGGCAGGTGCGGAATGTCGCGCCCTATGCCGGGCAAGATGCCAAACCGCTCTGGAAAGTCTCGGTCGCGCCGAGCGAAGGCCACAGGCTGGTTGCTGCCTTGCGCATGGAAGCGGGCATCGATGCCTTTTACGACTGGCAGGGTGGTCTCATCTGGATGCAGATGGAGGCGGACCCGGAAGCGGAATTGCTGCGCGGTGCCATCCGCGCGCTCGGCGGCGGGCACTCCACCTTGATGCGGGCGACCGACGCGGTGCGCGCCACCGTGCCGGCATTCGAACCGCGCCCGGCGGCGGAGGCCATATTGTCTGCGCGCATCAGGGAAAAGCTCGATCCGGCGGGCATCTTCAATCCTGGCAAGATGGGAAGGGCCGTCTGAACCATGCAAACATCCTTCACGCCCGAGCAGCTGGCTGATCCGCATGTGGCGGAATCCGAAAAAATCCTGCGCAAATGTGTGCATTGCGGCTTCTGCACCGCCACCTGTCCCACCTATGTCACGCTTGGCAATGAGCTGGACAGTCCGCGCGGCCGCATCTACCTCATCAAGGACATGCTGGAAAATAGCCGCCCGGCAGACCGCGAAGTCGTCACCCATATCGACCGCTGCCTGTCCTGCCTTGCCTGCACCACCACCTGTCCGTCCGGCGTCGATTACATGCATCTGGTCGATCACGCCCGCGCCCATATCGAACAAACCTATAAACGTCCCTTCATGGACCGCCTGACCCGCAATCTTCTGGCTGCGGTTCTGCCTTATCCCGGTCGCTTCCGGCTGGCCTTGCATCTGGCACGGATCACGCGACCCTTCGCCGGTGTGCTCGCGAAGTTTCCCGCGCTGAAACCGCTGCAATCCATGCTCGCTCTCGCCCCGGCTTCCGTGCCCGCCGTTTCAGCTTCTGCCCGTCCGGGTGAACGGTCAGCCGAAGGCGAAAAGCGTGGACGTGTCGCCATTCTTACCGGCTGCGCCCAGCCGGTGCTTGACCCTGGTATCAACGAGGCGACGCTGCGTCTTCTGGCGCGGCTTGGCGTGGAGGTTGTCGTGCCGAAGGGAGAAGGCTGCTGCGGATCGCTGGTGCATCATATGGGGCGCGAGGCTGAGGCGCTCGCCGCCGCCCGCCGCAATGTCGATGTATGGATGCGTGAAATGGAAAATGGCGGCCTCGATGCCGTCATCATCACCGCATCCGGCTGCGGCACGACCATCAAGGACTACGGCCATATGCTGCGGCTTGATCCGGCCTATGCGGACAAAGCCGCACGGGTATCGGCACTCGCGAAGGACATCACCGAATATCTTGCCACGCTCGACCTGCCACAGAAGGAAAGCCAGGGCCTGACGGTTGCCTATCATTCGGCCTGCTCCATGCAGCATGGCCAGAAGATCACCATGGCACCGAAGCAATTGCTGAAAGCGGCTGGTTTTACCGTCCGCGATCCGGCGGAAGGGCACCTCTGCTGCGGGTCGGCCGGAACCTACAACATCATGCAGCCGGAGATCTCAGGAAAGCTGAAGGCGCGCAAGGTGAGGAACATCGAGGCCACACGCGCGGATGTCATTGCCACCGGCAATATCGGCTGCATCACGCAGATCGCGACTGGCACGGAAATGCCGATCCTACACACGGTCGAGCTGCTGGACTGGGCTTATGGCGGACCGAAACCCGCGAGGCTTTTGGCTTAGAGCGCCGTTCGCTTGTAAGGGCCATGGGACCCGACACAAGGTTCGGGCCGGTGCGTCGTTCGCTCTGATCATCCTGTGACAAGCACAGGATTGAGGTTTGAGGGTAGCTTGGCACCCTGTCGGAAAGCGCCCTCTATTTCCATCCCAGCTTTAGAACTTGTAGGCCACGCCGAAGTTCACCGCATTGGTCATGATATCGGTTTTCAGCTTGCCGCCATTGTCGATATCCACGTCGATAAAGGAGTAGGTGCCCTTATATTCCACGAAGGTCGACCAGTTGTCGGTTATGCGGTAGCTAAGGCCGGCCTGCGCCTGCAGGGTTGCGCCACCGAACTGGTATTCGAAGGTTTTGCCGGAAGCCCGGGTAACCTCCACATGCGGCACGTTGATGCCAACGCCCGCGCCCACGTAAGGCGTCAGGCGCCAGGTCTCCAGCGGGAAACGATAGAGCGCGTTCAGCGTCAAAAGGTTCAGGCCGTCGGTGAACTCGAAATGCGACCAGCCGGAACGCGCCAGCGTCTGGTCGTCGGCATAGACTTTGTCATGGGTGTAATCGAGCGAGATGCCGAGATTGTTGAGCTGGCCTTCCTCGAACCAGTAGGTGCCGCGCACCCCCCAATAGGCAGGGCTCGAAAATGACTTGCCTTCCCACCCCGCCCGGAAGTCCGTTCCGTCCGAAACCGTGACATCGCTGTGCGGGGCGCTTTGCCAGCCGCCGTAACCGGAAAATTCAAATTCCCCCGCGATTGCGGAAGAGAAGGAAACGCCGCTGAGCAGCAGGGTGCAAAGAATGGAAACGTGGCGCAGCATGGGGAGAATCCAGTTTGGTGTTGAGGACACACCAAACCGCTTTTTAGTAACATTTAAATGACAGAAACGAAAAACGGGCGGTCAGTTGACCACCCGTTTCAAGGCCGTTCCATCATCCCCCTGAGAGAGGTCCGGCGCCTGGCGTCCCCCGCCAAGTCTCCTTCAATCAATCTAGTAGCGATTGTACCGCTGCGGGACATCAATTCAAGCGCGATCTGCCGCGGTGTGGGCTGCAAGTCCGCGTATTAGCGGCACCGTTGCCGTCATATCACAATGACGGTTGTTCCGACGTTCACACGCTCGTAAAGATCGGTGACATCCTCGTTGCGCATGCGGATGCAGCCTGAGGAATTGTTGCTGCCGATCGTCCAGGGCTGGTTGGTACCGTGGATGCGGTAAAGCGTTGATCCGAGATACATGGCGCGCGCGCCCATCGGATTGGCAGGGCCGCCTTCCATGAAGGCCGGAAGGTAGTGTCCCTTCGTCGCTTCGCGGCTGATCATTTCTTTCGGGGGCGTCCAGCTCGGCCATTCCGCCTTGCGGGTCACCTTGTGTGTTCCGGCCCATTCGAAACCGGGCTTGCCGACACCGACCCCGTAACGACGGGCCTTGCCATCCGCCATGACGAGATAGAGGAAGCGGTTCGGCGTATCGATGACGATGGTGCCGGGCTTCTGAGTGGTCTGGTAGCTCACGATCTGGGGCAGGAATTGCGGGGCGATCTGCGTGCGCACCGGCGCATTCGGGCGAACGGCGGCGTTCTGTACCCGGGCCGGGCGCTGCGAGGTGACGCCGGAGCTTGGGCGCTGTGGCATGGCGGCCTGGCGCTGCTGGAAGAAAGGCTGGCGGGCTGCTGGCGCGCGCGGGTAAACCACGGGGCGCACATTGCCGCCACCAAGCTGAGTTACCCAGGGGGCGGAAAGGTCTGGACTGACGACGACAGGCGGGCGCTCCCGGTAACGCTCACCAGCTGCGGCGGCCGGGGCGGCGAAGGTGGAAACGAGGCTCAGCGCCAGAAAAACGGACTTCATCGTCATCGGGTGGACTCTCTCTGCGGTATGTCGCAACAATAGCAATTGCGGGATCATTCGCCCGCCTTGCCGGCTACGTTCGCACCTTGACGCCAGCGAATCGTAAATGGCTGTTCATTAAAAAGCGCTTGATTAGAAAAAGCTGGATTTAAGGTTAGCGACCCGTTTTGAAACGTGGTGAATGAGTGGTAAGTGCGCGCATCACGCCGGTCACGGGCGGGAGCGAAAAAGGGTGGTTGCGGTATGAACGAGGCGGGACTTGAAACGGGCGCGGATGGCCGCGTGCGGTGTTTCTGGCAGCAGGGACTTGAGGATTACAGCCGCTACCATGACGGAGAATGGGGTTATCCCGTCACCGACGATCGCCGCCTGTTCGAGAAGATATGTCTCGAGGGCTTCCAGTCCGGGCTCTCTTGGCTGACGGTGTTGCGCAAGCGCGAGGCTTTCCGTCTTGCCTTTGCCAATTTCGAATTCGAAAAAGTGGCGCAGTTCGGTGAAGCCGACATTGAGCGCTGTGTTGCGGACAAGGGCATCATCCGCCATCGAGGCAAGATCGTGTCGACCATCAACAATGCCCGTCGCGCCATAGCGCTCCGGGACGAATTCGGTTCGCTTGCCCATTATTTCTGGGGGTTCGAGCCTTCCGCCGCAGAAAGGCCGCAAAGGCTGGACTATGCGACGTTAAGGGCCAACCCCACCAGCGACGCGTCCATTCGTCTTTCCAGGGATTTGAAAAAGCGCGGCTGGACCTTCGTCGGCCCGACGACCGTCTATGCATTCATGCAGGCCATGGGTATGGTCAACGATCATATCGAAGGCTGTCATTGCCGTGAGCCGATCGAGGCCATGCGGCGGGAGTTTGTACGTCCATGAAAGCAAAGTCCCTTCTTCTGGCTTTTGCCATGGCCGTGGCGGCCGTGCCGCATCCATCCTCTGCGGAAAGCCGCAACGTCGACGGCATCTGGCTGGACGACGGCGAAAGGCTCAAGGAAGTTGCCCTGCCGCCCACCGGGCCGCTGAAACTAGATGGCTGGACACGGCGCGGCCGTGGAGATGTCTACCGCCTGAAGGTCAAAGCCGGGCAGACGATGAAGGTCGAGCTTACCTCTTCCAGCGAATTCGTCCTGATGGCGATCTTTGATTTTTCGACGCCGGATCAGGACGCGATCTTTTTCAGCGACTCCGAAGGTAAAATCGCCACGTTGACGCCGAAGGCGGATACCGAATGGCTGATCCGCCCGACGCTTATCCTGGGATCACCGCGTCGCGGGCTCGGCGCGCATTATATCCTGACGGTCAGCACTCAGAAATAACGGCCCGCCGCACCTTCAGGCCGTTTGCGTCAGCGCGATCAGGCCGAAGCTCAAGATTCCAAGCACCACGAGCGAGAGGCTGGCGGCGACGATGACCTTGCCCCCGGCATGGCGAAGGCTGCGAATGTCGACCGACAGACCAAGTGCCGCCATCGACATGATGGTGAGGATGTTGGAGAGCGAGGCGAGGGGGCCGAGCAGAACCTCGGGAATGAGGCCGAAGGAACGGGCCATGATCATCAGCACGAAGCAGATGATGAACCACGGAACCATCTGCTGCAACTTCAGCCGGCCCTTGCCGGACTGGCCGTGGATGACGGAGAGGGCAGCAATGACCGGCCCCAGCATCAGGACGCGTATGAGCTTGACGATTGTCCCGGTCTGCACCGCAACGGCGCCGAGCGGGGCGGTGGCGGCTAGCACCTGCGGTACGGCATAGACCGTCAGGCCCGCGAAGATGCCATACTGGGTGGCATCAAGACCGAGAAGCTGCGGCAGAAACGGCATCAGCAGAACGGCGGCGACACCGAGAACGGCTGTAAAAGCAATCGATGCGGCGACATCTTCTGGCTTGGCGCCAATGGCGGGCGCTGCCGCCGCAATGGCCGAATTGCCGCAGATGGAATTGCCGCAGGCGATAAGGGTTGCGAGTTTGGGTGGCAGCCCCAGCATCCGCCCGGCGGCATAGCTGAAGATCAGCGACAGGGCGACGATGACAGCGATGCCGCCGATCAGCAAACCGCCGGCGCCTTTTAGAATGGCAAGGCTCAAGGATGCGCCAAGAAGCGCCACCGCAATCTCGAGCAGGGTCTTGGCACTGAACTTGATGCCGGCCGAAGCAACCGCTGGCAGCGACACGAGCGAACGCAAAAGCGTACCGATCAGAATAGCCAGCACCAGATCGCCGAGCCATGCATGTCCGGCAAGCCGCACCTGAAATCGTTCCGCCAGAATGGCAGCGCAACTGACCGCCGCGCAAAGCAGAATGCCCGGCAGAAGCGGGGTCAGCGAACGAAAAGAAGACTGGAAGGGATGAGTGAGGGTGCGATGCTGTGCCATGGCCAGACAATGCCGGAATGGCCTGTTTTATTCTATCAAATAATATGGCATATATTATTCGATAAAATCGAATGAAAAAGCCATGACCTTCGAACAACTCCGCATTTTCATCGCCGTCGCCGAACGCGAGCACCTGACAAGGGCCGCGCAGGCAATCGGTTTGACCGCCTCGGCTGTCAGTTCCGCTATCAAGAACCTCGAGGCATTTTACAATGTCGAGCTGTTTCATCGCGTCGGCCGCAATATCGAATTGACCGAAAGCGGCCGGGTGTTTCTGGGTGAGGCCAGGGCGACGCTGGCGCGTGTGCGCAGCGCCGAACTGATTCTCTCCGAAATGGGCGGTCTGACGCGCGGCGAAATCACTGTCTGCGCCAGCCAGACCATTGCCAGCTACTGGCTGCCGCCGATCCTCATGCAATTCAAGAAGCTTTATCCGGGTGTTACGCTGAAACTCGATATCGGCAATACGAAAACGGTAACGCAGGCCGTGCTCGATGGGCTGGCTGAGGTCGGCTTCATCGAGGGCAAGATCGACGAGCCGGCGCTGATGGTGCAGCCCGTGGTATCCGACAAGCTTCTGGTCGTCACCGGCTCCGCCCACCCCTTCGCCGACGGCCGTTATCTCACCGCCCTCGATATTCTATACGGAACGTCCTGGGTGTTGCGCGAACAGGGTTCCGGCACCCGCTCCGCCTTCGAGGCGGCGGTGCGGCAGATGGGTGTCGACCCGGCAGATCTTTCCGTGATGCTGGAACTGCCCTCCAACGAGGCCGTGGTGATGGCGGCACGCTCCGGCGGCGCGGCGACAGCGGTTTCCGCTTCCGTCGCTTCCCTGTTCTTACGCCAGGGATTGTTGGTCCGCGCCGGCATCGATCTGCCCGCCCGCAATTTTGCTCTGTTGCGCCACAAGGAACGTCACACCAGCCGTGCCGCCATGGAACTGGAACGCCTCAGCCGTGCCGCCTCGGAGGACTACAAGGCCGGTCTTGCCGGTTTGTAGGTCGAAAGGCCGCGCGGCATTATCGGGATCGCGGTGAGCGGGCAGAGCCTATCACGTCAGCTCATGCGCAACGACGTGATGAACGATTCGATAGTCCCTGCTTTCCTCTCCCAACGGAACGAGTGGCCATTCCCATGCGGCGGCCGGCGCGGACAGATCAACGCCGTGCAGCAAGTCCTCGTGCTGGTGCAGGCTGCCGTCTTTGCCGATAACGTCAAAGGATGTGTCCGTTATCAGGCACACCTTGCAGGGAAGGGCGGCCAGCGCATCCAGATGCGTCTGCATGAGCCTCGGCAAAAGGTCATCAGGCGCGCCGGCAATCTTCTCCCGCTCCAGCCGATGCCGCGCGCCGGTGCCGATCTGTGACAGGAGGTTGGCCGAGACGACGAAATCCAGATAGGGCACCCGCCGCAGGAACTCGAGCGGTTCCGGTTCTTTACCTGCAACGATATCGTCAAAACCGGAAAGATCGCGGTTGACGATGCGCACATTCTTTTTGGAATTGAAGCGCAGTTTCGCCTGCACGCTGGCAAGATGCACCAGATCGACCAGAACCACGGTATCGAACATCGCCACCAGCGCATCGTATGGCACGTCGCGCAGCAGACCCGACCCGAGAACCACCGCCGTCCGTCTCTGTTTGAGTTTTCTCACCGATTGCAGCACAAATTGCTGGCTGTTGTTTTCATGCTCCGCCCATGCTGTTGCGCAGCGATTGGCGCGCGCCCATAGATTGACGGAATAGCGGATATGCGGCCGGAATGGTTTCGGCGTGGCCGCACGCGTGGCGGCATATTGCAGGGCTTCGAGGATCATTGATGCCTAACGGTAAATTTCGCGGCGATGGCCAATTTCCACCACCAGCACGACAAGCTTGTGGTCCTGTATATCGCAGATGATACGGTAATCGCCTACCCGGTAACGCCAGAAGCTGCCGAGTTCTGAGCCTTGCAGGGCGGCACCTGTCTGGCGGGGATTGTCGTCCTGGACGACCCGGTCCGCCAGAAAAGAAACGATGCGGTTCGCGTCCTGCTTTGCCAACTTTCCAAGCTGTTTGACGGCTCGGTGCTGAAATTCAATTTTCCAGGTCAAGATCGCGCATCACTTCTTCCAGATTATAGGTGCGCTCTTTATTGGCAATGCGCTGTCGCGTCGCCTCTTCGGCTAGATAGAGATCTTCCATATCCTCAATATGTTTCTCAATCGCCTCGCGGATATAGTAAGCGGACGTACGGCCCGTGCGCTCGGAAAGCGCTTTCAGCCGTTCATAGGTCTCGTCCGGCAGGCGGATGGCAGTCTGTTTGCTCATTGCTTGCGCCCTTTTCGACTAAAATGGGATACATGCATCCCATATAGCATTGTTTGCCCCGTGCGGCCAGTAGAACCAGAGGCTTTGCGGCTTGCCGCACCGGGCTTCATCATCTAATACACCGGCATAATTTCAGGAAAATATCGGATCGGCATCATGAGCGAAAAAGCAAAAAAGCCTCAGAAACTGAAAGCCCGCCTGCCGCGCGGCTTCGTGGACCGTTCTGCTGCCGATATCCATGCCACCAATGAAATGATCGACAAGATCCGCAAGGTCTACGAGCTTTACGGCTTCGATCCGGTGGAAACACCGCTGTTTGAATATACCGATGCGCTCGGCAAATTCCTGCCTGATAGCGACCGTCCGAACGAGGGCGTATTTTCGCTGCAGGATGACGACTACCAGTGGATGAGCCTGCGTTACGATCTCACTGCACCGCTTGCCCGCCATGTCGCGGAAAATTTCAACGAAATCCAGCTGCCCTACCGTACCTATCGCGCCGGTTATGTGTTTCGCAATGAAAAGCCCGGCCCCGGCCGCTTCCGCCAGTTCATGCAGTTCGATGCCGATACGGTCGGTGCTGCCGGTGTGCAGGCCGATGCCGAAATGTGCATGATGATGGCCGATACGCTGGAAGCGCTTGGTATTGCGCGCGGTGATTATGTCATCCGCGTCAACAACCGCAAGGTGCTGGACGGCGTCATGGAGGCCATCGGCCTTGGTGGCGAGGAAAATGCCGGTCGTCGCCTGAACGTGCTGCGCGCCATCGACAAGCTCGACAAGTTCGGCCCTGATGGCGTGAAGCTGCTGCTCGGTCCCGGCCGCAAGGATGAGTCCGGCGATTTCACCAAGGGTGCGGGTCTCGGCGAAGAGCAGATCGAAAAGGTTCTGTTTTTCGTCGGCATCAAGGATTATGCGGAAAGCGCCGATGATCTCGCACAACTGGTTGCGGGCACATCCAAAGGCGCGGAAGGCGTCGATGAACTGAACATCATCGGCTCTCTGGTTTCCGGTGCCGGTTACGATGCGACGCGTATCAAGATCGATCCCTCCGTCGTGCGCGGTCTCGAATATTACACCGGCCCTGTCTATGAGGCCGAACTGACCTTCGACGTCACCAACGAAAAGGGCGAAAAGGTCGTATTCGGCTCGGTCGGCGGTGGCGGCCGTTATGATGGTCTCGTCTCTCGCTTCATGGGTCAGCCGGTTCCGGCAACAGGCTTCTCCATCGGTGTTTCCCGTCTGATGACGGCCTTGAAGAACCTCGGCAAACTCGGTCAGGTCAAGCCGCTCGCCCCGGTTCTCATCACCGTCATGGATGGCGATGTGGACAGCATGGGCCGTTACCAGCGCTTCACGCAGGCGCTGCGTGCCGAGGGCATCCGCGCCGAAATGTACCAGGGCAACTGGAAGAAATTCGGCAATCAGCTGAAATATGCCGACCGTCTCGGCTCCCCCATCGCCATCATCCAGGGTGGTGACGAGCGCGCCGAAGGCGTGGTGCAGATCAAGGACCTGATCGAAGGCAAGCGCCTGTCGGGTGAAATCGAGGACAATGCCAGCTGGCGCGAAGCGCGGGTGGCACAGATCACCGCGCCAGAAGCCGAACTGGTGGCGAAGGTTCGCGAGATTCTGGAGCATCATGCAGAGGACGTTCGCCGCGCCGCTGAAGGGCGCTGAGGCGATGGCGATCCTCGCGCTCGATCACCTTCAACTGGCGATGCCCGTCGGCCGGGAAGACGAGGCGCGCGCCTTTTATGGCGACCTGCTCGGCTTTGCGGAGCAGGCAAAACCCGCCAATCTGGCGGCGCGCGGCGGATGTTGGTTCTCATCTGGACCGATAAAACTCCACCTCGGCATCGATCAGGATTTCAGACCTGCCAGGAAAGCCCATCCTGCCTTTCTGGTAGACGATCTCAGTATCTTGCGAAAAACACTTGAAACTGCAGGCTACCATGTGGTTGAGGATGAGCCGCTCGAAGGATATCACCGGTTTTATGTCCTTGATCCCTTCGGAAACCGCATCGAAATGATGCAGCCGCTCGAACCGTGACGAAAAGTACCGTTCCATGCCCCTGATCGACATGCCGGAATTTTCCGGAGAGCTACTGGAAGAATTCGCCGCGCGCCGCACAAGTCGTGTGAACACGCCTGTCATCCAGCCTGCCGAACCGTTTCTGGATATGGCGGGCGAGGATTTGCGTCGGCGTATTTTCATGACGGAGAGCGAGACAGGTGAAAGCCTTTGTCTGCGCCCGGAATTCACTATTCCCGTCTGCCTGCGCCATATCGAGACAGCGACGGGTACGCCGAAGCGTTACTCCTATCTGGGCGAGGTCTTCCGCCAGCGCCGGGAGGGTGCGAACGAGTTTTATCAAGCCGGCATCGAGGATCTTGGCGATACCGATATCGCCGCCGCCGATGCCCGCGCCGTGATTGATGCAACCGCCATCCTGAAACGCCTGCTGCCTGGCCGCTCGCTCGCCGTCACGCTGGGCGACCAGCAGGTGTTCGAAGCCGTTGTGGCAGCGCTCGGCCTGCCGCTCGGTTGGCAGAAACGGCTGGTGCAGGCTTTCGGCGATATGGCGCAGCTCGACGCGCTGCTGGAAAGCCTCGTGCACCCCAAGCCCATGACCGGCCTTGACGCGCGGGTCGCTGGACTTCTGGCAACGGGCGAAGAGGCGGTGCTGGTCGATTATCTCGACACGGTAATGCAGGAAACCGGCTATTCCACCAATGCCAGCCGCTCGCCGCAGGAAATCGCCCGCCGTCTGCGGGAAAAGCTGGCGCTTGCCGCCACGCGTCTGCCGGATGAGAGTTTCGAACTGCTCAAGCAGTTTCTGGCCCTGCAGGCGCCCTTGCCGCAGGCCTCGCAAGTTCTGGCCGATTTCGCCGCGAAGGCGAAGCTGAAACTGGACGGTGCGCTTTCCGCTTTCGATAAGCGTGTTGCGGCCCTTGCGAATGCCGGGGTCGATCTCGAAACAGTCAGCTACGGCGCGGCCTTCGGCCGTCCGCTCGATTATTATACTGGCCTCGTTTTCGAGGTGATGGAAGAAGGTAGCGATAGCGTTTTGGCCGGTGGTGGCCGTTTTGACCGGCTGCTGACGCTGCTTGGCGCGCAGGAAAAAATACCGGCCGTGGGCTTTTCCCTCTGGCTGGATCGCATCGAAACGGTGCGCGGGAGCGATAAGCCATGATCACCATTGCCTTGCCCTCCAAGGGCCGGATGAAGGAAGACGCCTCCGCCGTTCTGGAACGCGCCGGGCTGAAGGTCGCAGCTGTCGGTAACGACCGGTCCTATCGCGGCCGCATCGAAGGGCGCGACGATATCGAGATTGCCTATCTCTCAGCCTCCGAGATCGCCCGCGAAATTGGTGCTGGCAGCGTGGATTTCGGCGTGACGGGTGAAGACCTGGTGCGAGAGGGGCTGACCAACGCCGATGCGCAGGTGGAATTCTGCGCCCGCCTCGGTTTCGGCCATGCCGATGTCGTTGTCGCCGTGCCGGAAATCTGGCTGGATGTGGACAGCATGGCCGATCTCGGCGATGTGGCCTCGGAATTCCGTGCCCGTCATGGTCGCCGTTTGGCAATCGCAACCAAATACTGGCGGCTGACGCAGCAGTTCTTTTCGCGCCAGCACGGCATTCAGCTTTACCGCATTGTCGAAAGCCTTGGCGCCACCGAAGGTGCGCCAGCGGCAGGGCAGGCGGATATCATCGTCGATATCACCTCCACCGGCTCGACGCTGAAAGCTAACCACCTGAAAATCCTCTCCGACGGCATCATCGTCCGCTCGGAAGCCTGTTTCGTGCGCGCCCGCAAGCCGGAGCACGAAGGTGATCCGGCGGTTCAGGAGATCGCGGCGCGAATAAAAGCGGCTGTCTGAAAGCACAAAAGAAAAAAGCCGCCGGATCGCTCCGGCGGCTTTTTTCTTGGTCAGCCTATGGGTTCAGGCGCGGGCGGCAACGAAGCCGCGCTTTGCGTCGACGGAGTAGGCGCCTGCACCGAAGGTTGCGAGCAGGATATAGGCGCCGGCAAGGGTGATGTTCTTCATCAGCATGATGCCGTTCAGCGTGTTGATCCAGCCGAGAGCAGGCTCAGGCCAACCGGGAACGGCAACGGTGCCGCTGTGGAATACGAGGCCGGTGAACACGCAGAATGCTGCAAGCGCCCATGCGGCGATCTTCGTCTGGAAACCGGCGAGAATGGCAAGACCGGCAACGAGTTCGAACAGGCCGGCAAGATAGGCAAGCGCGGTTGCGGCAGGCATGCCGGCGCCCGAGATCATGCCGGCAGTGCCAGCCGGATCGGTGAGTTTGCCGAAGCCGGAATAGATGAAGATGAAGGAAAGCAGAATGCGGGCGATGAGAACGAGAGCGTTCTGGCTGCTGGACATGGAGTATCTCCGGTAAGTGATCGGCGTGTCGCCGGTTAAACTGCAAGGTGATGTCTGGAGATATCAATGACCGAAAATCATGCTTCTATAAAGATGAACAATAGAAGACAAATTGTCTTCATTTTGTGAACGACCAACAATGTCGTTCAATGACATTGAGCGCGCATCCCCGTTTGAACGGGACCATTCGACTCGATCTATCCATTTGTTTTAAAAAAATTTCCTGACATAAAGCCGCTGCGCAGTTTCACTGGAAACGCGCTAGGCGGCGAAGCGCATATCCTCGAAACGCGGAAACAGGAAGAGCCCCGAAATGCGCCCTTGCTGGCCGATCTCGAAACCCGAGGATTCGCCCATGCAAATAAGCGGCTGCCGCATTGCCGGCAGGGTGAACAGGCCGGTGGAAAAGCAGAAGCGTGAGGGTGCGGCGGAAGCCTGTTCGAAAATTTCGAGCACGCGGTCGTGGTGACCCCGATCGTAACAGCGGATCAGGCTGAGCAGGCCGCACTCACCCTGCGGCAGCCCATGCATGAAAGATGCATGTTCGCCAAGCTTGATGACGCCGCTCGAAAGATCGCCGCTCCATTCCTCCGAAATAAAGAAATGCGACAGGGTCTGAGTATCCGGCATGGTTGTCGCGGCCGCAGGCAGAGCATCGTTGCGTCTTGATATTTCGAACAAATCGCGCCCCCGCATGAACATCGTACCAGCGCTGCAATCTCAAGCGTCGCTGCCAAGTTGATTTTTCATCGCCATCCGCATTCGAGCGTGCTTGCCAAGCATCGAACCCCTTCAATGCTTGCATCCCGCCGCGGCACCCTCACGGGCGCTGACTTATAGTTTATTTTCTTCTACCCACAACAACCTGTCAGAGAGAAAATCAAAAATAATATGTATTCCTTCATCGTAATCGCGAAATATATGAAAAAAGACAACTAAATGTCGTGCTTATAAACTGGAGAGGGCGAAAATCCGCCCCATCGGCAATTGTGATTCGCCTCTATCGGCACCCGATTATTGCACGCGCTGCCAAAAACAAGCCGACTAAAGTTATCGCTGTTTCAAAAAGAGACAATATTTTTTAAGCCCGATCCCGGCAAGTGAAGATATCGCGCCAGCTCTCACAAGGGGCATGGGAGGCAACGAAAAAAGGGCGATCCGAAGACCGCCCTTTCGTATTCCAGTGACAGGAGTGATTAGAAGTCCATGCCGCCCGTCTGGCGCGCTTGCGACGCCAGATCACCAAAAGGCATGGGCGGCAGCGAAAAAAGGGCGATCCGAAGACCGCCCTTTCGTATTCCAGTGACAGGACTGATTAGAAGTCAATGCCGCCCGTCTGGCGCGGTTGCGACGCCAGATCACCAAAAGGCATGGGCGGCAACGAAAAAAGGGCGATCCGAAGACCGCCCTTTCGTATTCCAGTGACAGGACTGATTAAAAGTCCATGCCGCCCATGCCGCCGCCAGGCATCTGGGGCATTGCCGATTCCTTCTTAGGAAGTTCGGCGATCATGGCTTCGGTGGTGATCAGCAGCGAAGCAACCGAAGCTGCGTTCTGCAGAGCCGTGCGAACAACCTTGACCGGGTCGACGATGCCGAGCTGGATCAGGTCGCCATATTCGCCGGTCTGGGCGTTGTAGCCGTAGTTGTCTTCGTTCCGGTCGAGGATCTTGCCAACAACGATGGAAGCTTCGTCACCTGCGTTTTCTGCAATCTGGCGAACCAGAGACTGCAGAGCCTTGCGGACGATGTTGATGCCGGCTTCCTGGTCGTCGTTCTCACCCTTGACGGTGATCTTCGTGGAAGAACGCAGCAGGGCAACGCCGCCGCCCGGTACGATGCCTTCCTGAACAGCAGCGCGCGTCGCGTTGAGAGCGTCGTCGATGCGGTCCTTCTTTTCCTTCACTTCAACTTCCGTCGAACCGCCAACGCGGATCACGGCAACGCCGCCAGCGAGCTTGGCAAGACGTTCCTGCAGCTTTTCGCGGTCGTAGTCGGAAGTGGTTTCTTCGATCTGCGCCTTGATCTGGGCAACACGGCCTTCGATGTCGGACTTCTGGCCAGCACCATCAACGATCGTGGTGTTTTCCTTGGAGATCGAAACCTTCTTCGACTTGCCGAGCATGTCGAGGGTAACGCTTTCGAGCTTGATGCCGAGATCTTCGGAAATGACGGTACCACCGGTCAGGATGGCGATGTCTTCCAGCATGGCCTTGCGGCGATCGCCGAAGCCAGGAGCCTTGACGGCAGCGATCTTGAGGCCGCCACGCAGCTTGTTGACGACGAGCGTTGCAAGGGCTTCGCCTTCTACGTCTTCAGCGATGATGACGAGCGGCTTGCCGGTCTGAACGACAGCTTCGAGAACAGGCAGCATGGCCTGGAGGTTCGAAAGCTTCTTTTCGTGCAGAAGGATGTATGCGTCTTCGAGGTCCGCAACCATCTTTTCCGGGTTGGTCACGAAGTAAGGCGACAGGTAGCCGCGGTCGAACTGCATGCCTTCGACGACTTCGAGTTCGGTTTCAGCGGTCTTGGCTTCTTCAACGGTGATGACGCCTTCGTTGCCGACGCGCTGCATTGCTTCAGCAATGTCGAGACCGATCTGACGCTCGCCGTTTGCAGAGATCGTGCCGACCTGTGCAACTTCTTCCGAAGTGTTGATCTTCTTGGCCTTGGCCTGAAGGTCCTTGACGACTTCAGCAACGGCCAGATCGATACCGCGCTTGAGGTCCATCGGGTTCATGCCGGCAGCAACTGCCTTTGCACCTTCGCGAACGATGGCCTGGGCCAGAACCGTTGCGGTGGTGGTGCCGTCACCGGCGATGTCGTTGGTCTTGGAGGCAACTTCGCGAACGAGCTGTGCGCCCATGTTCTCGAACTTGTCTTCGAGTTCGATTTCCTTGGCGACCGAAACGCCGTCCTTGGTGATGCGCGGTGCGCCGAAGGACTTGTCGATAACGACGTTACGACCCTTCGGGCCGAGGGTGACCTTCACTGCATCAGCGAGAATGTCGACGCCCTTGAGCATCTTTTCGCGCGCTGTGCGGCCGAATTTGACTTCTTTGGCTGCCATTTTCAAAACTCCTGGTTTCGAATGGCCGGACGGGGTCCGGCTTGAAATTTAAGGAAACGATGGGTGCGGCGAAATCAGCCGATGATACCCATGATGTCGGCTTCCTTCATGATCAGAAGGTCTTCGCCGTCGAGCTTGACTTCGGTGCCCGACCACTTGCCGAACAGGACGCGATCGCCAACCTTGACGTCGAGAGCGACGACCTTGCCGGCCTCATCGCGAGCGCCGGAACCGACGGCGACGATTTCGCCTTCCTGCGGCTTTTCCTTGGCGGTATCGGGAATGATGATGCCGCCCTTGGTCTTTGCTTCGGACTCAACGCGACGAACGACGACGCGATCATGAAGCGGGCGGAAATTGGTGCTTGTCATTGCCTAATCCCTCGATCAAATGACTTCAGGAACCTTTTGAAGGTTCACGTGATGGGTGTTAGCACTCCTCTTGTTGGAGTGCCAGCAAAGCCGAGATAAGGAGGCGTCCCCCGGAGTCAAGAACGCACTGCCGGAAAAATTTCACGGCCTATGGTTACCAGCGTTCCATGACAGAAAATTTCCACGCTCTGACGGGCGCGGACAAATCGCTCTTTTTCAGGCAACCTTCGTTTTCGGCGTAGAGGGGTTTTATGTTCGGATGGTGGCCGGTGGTCCGGAGGCGGGCCTGGCACCGCTTTTTTCCTTGCCATCGGCGTCCTGCTTTGCCATGTGACGCACACCCTTTTTTCGCACCCGGAAAGCATATCATGGCCCATCGCATTCTCACCCTCGGCGAAATCACTGATGGGTTCGACGTTGTTCTTTCGGATGTCTGGGGCGTGCTGCATAATGGCGTTAGCGCTTTCCCGGATGCGGCGGTTGCGCTGCACGACGCGCGCAAGGCCGGCAAGACCGTGGTGCTCATCACCAATTCGCCGCGTCCGGCCCCCGGTGTCATCGCCCAGCTTCGCGTTCTCGGCGTGCCGGATGAGGCCTATGACCGCATCATCACATCGGGCGACGTAACCCGCGGCCTGATCGCGGAAGGCCCGAGAAAAGTCTTTCTGCTCGGCCCCGAGCGGGACATGCCGCTGCTGGAAGGTCTCGATGTCGAACGGGTCGGCGAGGCGGAAGCGGAATCCGTCGTCTGCACCGGTTTCTTCGATGACGAGACGGAAACGCCGGAAGATTATACGGAAATGCTGAAAGGCTTCATCGCCCGCAAGGCGCCGATGATCTGTGCCAACCCCGATCTGGTGGTAGAGCGCGGCGAGCGCATCATTCCCTGCGCCGGCGCCATGGCCGCATATTACGAACAGCTTGGCGGCGAAGTCCGTATTGCCGGCAAACCGCACGCGCCGATCTATGAAGCCTGCCTTGCGGCGGCGAAAGAAGTGCGCGGCGATTTCCCGAAGGATCGCGTGCTCGCCATCGGCGATGGCATGCCGACGGATGTGAAGGGCGCAATTGCGAGCGGCCTCAACCTTCTTTATATCAGCGGCGGCATTCACGCCGCCGAATATACGCTGAATGGCCAGACGGACGAGGCGCTTCTGAACGCCTATCTGAAGGGGCAGGGCGCGGCTCCCGGCTGGTGGATGCCCCGCCTTGCCTAGGAAACGTCTGGCGTAAGCCGGCGTAAACAATGGATCGACTGCAATGACCGTCTTTCATCGCAATGAAAAAAAGGAGCCGCTGCCTGAAGGCTTGCGCGGCGGCGTCATCGCGATCGGCAATTTCGATGGTGTGCATCGCGGCCACCGCGCCGTTCTGGACCGGGCGCTGGAACTGGCCGAGGCGCGTGGCGTTCCGGCACTGGTGCTGACCTTCGAACCGCATCCCCGTTCCGTCTTCCGCCCCGAAACGCCGGTCTTCCGCCTGACGCCTGCGCCGTTGAAGGCACGTATTCTCGAGGCCATCGGTTTCCGCTCGGTCATCGAATACCCCTTCGACCGCGAGTTTTCGCAGCGCTCGGCGGAAGAGTTCGTCAATTCCATTCTGGTCGACTGGCTGGGCGCCAGCGCCGTCGTCACCGGCTTTGATTTCCATTTCGGCAAGGGCCGCGAAGGTGGCCCGGCATTTCTGATGGCGGCCGGCAAGCGCAACGGCTTCGACGTGACGCTCGTGGATGCCTTTCGCGACGAGGGCGCGGATGTCGTCTCCTCGAGCCGTATCCGCTCGCTTCTGTGCGAAGGAGATGTGGCAGGTGCCGCCGGACAACTCGGGTATCGTTTCACGGTGGAAAGTGAAGTCATCGGCGGCCAGAAGCTGGGGCGAACGCTGGGTTACCCAACGGCCAACATGGCGCTTTCACCCGAAACGGAGCTGAAAGCCGGCATCTATGCCGTGCGGTTCCGCCGCCCCGACGGGGCGATTTACGATGGCGTTGCAAGCTTCGGTTACCGCCCGACGGTCACCGATAACGGTGCGGCCCTTCTGGAAACCTACGTCTTCGATTTTTCCGGTGATCTCTATGGTGAGGTCTGTTCGGTATCCTTCTTCGGGCACCTGCGTGACGAGCTGAAATTTGACGGCTTGGACCCGCTGGTCGCGCAGATCAGGCGGGATGAGGAAGAGGCGCGGGCGATGCTGTCAGGCGTGCGGCCGCTCAGTGAATTGGATGCGAAGATAGCATTTTGAGCGGGCAGATAATCCTGTCCCGGATTGTCGTCGCTTTTCACTTCCTTTTTGCCGGAAAACCGCATAAACAACCGGCCATGTCCCAATACCGGTTGCTGTTTAAAGTTCAGATAGGCCGAATTATTGGCCCGGCCTTCCGCCCGCTCTGAAGAGCCGGAAGGTCCGGGATTTTGGCGCTCGTCATGGCATTTGACATGGCGCTTTCCGTATTTGCCCTCTTTGAAATTGAGACGGCGCGACCGACACGGCGCGCAACAACGGTACAATTATGAGCGACACCGCAGAAAAATTCGACTATTCCTCGACCCTCTATTTGCCGCAGACGGATTTCCCGATGCGTGCCGGCCTGCCGCAGAAAGAACCGGAAACGGTGAAGCGCTGGCAGGAAATGGGGCTGTATAAAAAGCTCCGCGCCTCCGCCGCCGGTCGCGAGAAATTCGTGCTGCATGATGGCCCGCCCTATGCCAACGGCAACATCCACATCGGCCATGCGCTGAACAAGATCCTGAAAGACGTCATCACCCGCTCGTTCCAGATGCGCGGTTACGATGCCAATTACGTGCCCGGCTGGGATTGCCACGGCCTGCCGATCGAATGGAAGATCGAGGAAGCCTACCGCGCCAAGGGCAAGAACAAGGACGAGGTTCCGGTCAACGAATTCCGCAAGGAGTGCCGCGAGTTCGCGGCTGGCTGGATCAAGGTTCAGTCGGAAGAGTTCAAGCGCCTCGGCATCGAGGGTGACTTCGAAAACCCCTACACAACCATGAACTTCCACGCGGAAGCCCGCATCGCCGGCGAACTGCTGAAGATCGCCAAGAGCGGCCAGCTCTATCGCGGTTCCAAACCGATCATGTGGTCGGTTGTCGAGCGCACGGCGCTGGCGGAAGCCGAGGTCGAGTATCACGACGTTGAAAGCGACATGATCTGGGTGAAGTTCCCGGTGAAGGACGCTGCGCCAGCTCTTTCCGGCGTCTCTGTCGTCATCTGGACAACCACGCCGTGGACCATCCCCGGCAACCGCGCCATCGCCTTCTCCTCGCGGGTCGAATATGGCCTGTTCGAAGTCGAAAGCGCGCAGAACGATTTCGGTCCGCAGCCGGGTGAAAAGCTGATCTTCGCCAGAAAGCTTGCCGATGAAGCTGCTGCCAAGGCGAAGGTGACCTTCAAGTTCGTGCGCGATGTGAAAGCTGAAGAACTGGCCGCCATCACCTGCGCCCATCCTTTGGCGTCGCTTGGCTACGATTTCCCGGTTCCGCTTCTCGATGGCGACCACGTCACCGACGATGCAGGCACGGGCTTCGTGCACACCGCCCCGAGCCATGGCCGCGAGGACTTTGACGTCTGGACCGCGCATCAGCGTGAGCTGGAAGCGCGCGGCGTTTCGCCGGCCATCCCGTTCCCCGTTGGCGATGACGGTTTCTACACCGAGGACGCACCCGGTTTCGGCCCGTCTGCCGAAGGCGGCGCGGCCCGCGTCATGGATGATAACGGCAAGAAGGGCGATGCCAACGAGCGCGTCATCAAGGCGCTGATCGCGGCCAACAACCTGTTCGCGCGCGGCCGTCTGAAGCACAGCTATCCGCATAGCTGGCGCTCCAAGAAGCCGGTGATCTTCCGCAACACGCCGCAGTGGTTTGTCTATATGGACAAGGAACTGGGCGACGGCACGACGCTGCGCTCGCGTTCGCTTGATGCCATCGACCAGACCCGTTTCGTTCCGGCATCCGGCCAGAACCGCCTGCGCGCCATGATCGAAGGTCGGCCCGGCTGGGTTCTGTCGCGCCAGCGCAGCTGGGGCGTGCCGATCGCGGTCTTCGCCGACGAGCAGGGTGAGGTTCTGGTCGACGAGGCTGTCAACGCCCGCATCCTCGAGGCCTTCGAGGCTGAAGGTGCGGATGCCTGGTTCGCCGAAGGCGCCAAGGAACGTTTCCTCGGCAATGACCATGACCATGCCAAATGGCAGCAGGTCATGGACATCCTCGATGTGTGGTTCGATAGCGGCTGCACCCATACCTTCACGCTGGAAGACCGCCCGGACATGAAGTGGCCGGCGGATGTCTATCTCGAAGGCTCGGACCAGCATCGCGGCTGGTTCCATTCGTCGCTGCTGGAAAGCTGCGCGACGCGTGGCCGCGCGCCCTATAACGCCGTCGTCACCCATGGCTTCACCATGGACGAGCAGGGCCGCAAGCAGTCCAAGTCTCTCGGCAACGTTGTTGCACCACAGGACGTTATGAAAGAGTCCGGCGCGGATATCCTGCGCCTGTGGGTCATGACGACCGATTACTGGGAAGATCAGCGTCTGGGCAAGGCCATCATCCAGACCAATATCGACGCGTATCGCAAGCTGCGCAACACCGTGCGCTGGATGCTCGGCACGCTTGCCCACGACAAGGGCGAGGAGATCGCCTATGCCGATCTGCCGGAACTGGAAAAGCTGGTACTGCATCGCCTCTCCGAGCTGGATAAGGTCGTGCGCGATGGCTACGACGCCTTCGACTTCAAGAAGATCGCCCGCGCCCTGATCGATTTCGCCAATGTGGAGCTGTCGGCTTTCTACTTCGACATCCGCAAGGACACGCTTTATTGTGACGCGCCGTCGTCGCTGAAGCGCCGTGCATCGCTGTCGGTCATCGCCAAGCTGTTCGATTGCCTCGTCACATGGCTTGCGCCCATGCTGCCCTTCACCACTGAAGAAGCATGGCTTTCGCGCTATCCGGATGCGGAATCGGTGCATCTCGCCCAGTTCCCGGAAATCCCGGCGGAGTGGAACAACGACGCGCTGGAAGCGAAGTGGGAGAAAATCCGCAAGGTCCGCACGGTCGTCACCGGTGCGCTCGAAGTGGAACGCCGTGAAAAGCGTATCGGCTCCTCGCTTGAGGCAGCGCCCGTCGTGCACATTGCCGACGCCGATCTTCTGGCGGCTCTCTCCGGGCAGGATTTTGCCGAAATCTGCATCACCTCGGCCATTTCGGTGGTCGGCGATGAAGGCCCTGCCGATGGCTTCCGCTTGCCGGAGGTCGCAAAGGTCGTGGTCGAGCAGAAGCTGGCGGAAGGCGCAAAATGCGCACGCTCCTGGCGCATCACCACCGATGTCGGTTCCGATCCGGACTATCCGGAGGTTTCGGCCCGTGATGCGGCGGCACTGCGCGAGCTTGCCGCGCTGGGATGATTTAAAGCTGCTGCGCATCGTTCCTGTCGAAAAATCGATTTCGAGTTTCGGGCCGATGCGCGAGGAAAATGGCCGGATGAATTGCGCTTTAGCTCTTCATCCGGTACACCTGCCTGAAAATGGCCGGATTTGCACGGCAATGCGGGCTACAGCCTGCCGAAAGACGATGTCTGGCGCAATGGGACGGACGGCTGGAAGGGTTTCTATGAAGACGATGAAGGCTTTTGGGCAGGATAACGCGCAGGGTTTGAGCATGTTCCGCACGGTTGCAGGTATCACGGCGATAGGCGTGATGCTCAGCGCCTGCACGAGCCCGACCTATGGCACGGGTAAGACGGCGGCAGAACAGCTTGTAGACGACCTCGGCAACGCGACTTCGATCACCGGCAACGATCAGGAAAAACGCAACCTGAAATACAGCCCGCGTCCCGGTCTCGTTGTCCCCGCCCAGTCCCGCGCCGAGCAATTGACGACGCCGCAGCAGAACATGGCGAGCCGCGAAAACAACCCGCAATGGGTCAGATCGCCGGAAGAGACCCGTGAACGCCTGCGTGAAGAGGCGGATGCCAATAAGAACAATCCGCATTACCGCTCACCGCTGCTTGCCGGCAACGGCACGGCCGGCCAGATGACCGAAAGCCAGAAATGGGAAGCCTTCCGCAAGGCCAAGGCAGATGCCCAGGGTGGCTCTGTCGTCAACGCCCAGCGCAAGTTCCTGACCGATCCGCCGCAGGAATATCGTAGCGTTCCGCAGGATCAGCTGACTGACCTCGGTGAGCCGGAGCAGAAGAAGGAAAAGCGCCGTAAGAAAGAAGCGGCGATGGCAAACACCGGCAAACCCTGGTGGAACCCCTTCTGATAAAATGAAGGGCTTATGGCCTGCGGGAAAGATTGCATCTCCCGCCGGCTGCTTATTCGTCGAGACGTTTCTCGCGAAAGAATTTCCGCAGAATTTCAGCACTTTCGCTTTCCGCCAGCCCCGAATACACATCAGGCGCGTGGTGGCATGTCGGCTGGTTGAAGAAGCGCACGCCACTATGCACCGCTCCGCCCTTCGGGTCTTCCGCACCGTAATAGAGACGACGGATGCGGGCAAACGAGATCGCCGCCGCGCACATGGTGCAGGGTTCCAGCGTTACATAGAGATCGGCACCGGGCAGGCGTTCCTGTTCCAGCGCCTCGCAGGCCATGCGGATCACGGCGATTTCGGCATGCGCCGTCACATCGTTCAATTCACGGGTGCGATTGCCGGAACGGGCGATGACGCGACCGTCCATAACCAGGACTGCGCCGATCGGAACCTCCTGCCGCTCACCGGCGGCACGGGCTTCCGCCAGCGCCAGTTCCATGAAATGCGTCCTTTCGGCCATTGCGTTTCAATTTCCTCTTAACCCTTGTGCTTGGACCTGATAGGACAGCCCAAACAACAGGCAAACAGCAAATGACTTTTAAAGACAAGCCGAAGCGTGACGGTGGCAAGACTTTTAGCCGCGACAAGAAGCCGAAAGGCCCCGGCAAGCCCGCCGCAGAGCGTGAAAAGAAACCGGTAGAAGCCAAGGCGGCTCCGGTGCAGGAAGCCGTTATGGGCACCAAGCCAGAGCGCATTTCCAAGATCATGGCGCGCGCCGGCGTTGCCTCGCGCCGCGATATCGAGCGCATGATCATGGAAGGCCGCGTGTCGCTGAACGGCGTCAAGCTGGACACTCCGGTGATGAACGCGACTCTTTCCGACAAGATCGAAGTGGATGGCATGCCCATCCGCGGGGCTGAGCGCACGCGCCTGTGGCTTTACCACAAGCCCGCTGGCCTGGTGACGACCAATTCCGACCCGGAAGGCCGCCCGACCGTTTTCGACAATCTGCCGGGTGAATTGCCGCGTGTGCTCTCTATCGGCCGCCTCGACATCAATACCGAAGGCCTGCTGCTGTTGACCAATGATGGCGGTCTCTCGCGCGTGCTGGAACTGCCGACGACCGGCTGGCTGCGCCGCTACCGCGTGCGCGCCCATGGCGAGGTCGATCAGGCAGCGCTCGACAAGCTGAAGGAAGGCATTGCCGTCGACGGCGTGCTTTATGGCGCTATCGACGCGACGCTCGACCGCACCCAGGGTCACAACGTCTGGATCACCATGGGTCTGCGCGAAGGCAAGAACCGCGAGATCAAGAACGTGCTCGGCGCGCTCGGCCTTGAGGTCAACCGCCTGATCCGTATCTCCTACGGCCCGTTCCAGCTTGGCGATCTGCCTGAAGGCAAGGTGCTTGAAGTGCGTGGCCGCATGCTGCGTGACCAGCTTGGTCCGCGCCTCATCGAACAATCCGGCGCCAATTTCGACGCGCCGATCTACGATGCGCCTGTCGCCGACGATGAAGAAGAAAACACGCCCAAGCGCGCGCCCCGGTCCGAATGGGCAAAGAGCGACGCGCCGGAAGGCAAGGCGCGTTTCGACAGGGCTGCCGGCAAACCGGAAGATCGCCGCGAAAAGGCGCTCGGCCGTCTCGACACCAAGCGCGGTGACAAGCCAGCCGGCAAGTTCGGTGGCAAACCTGCCGGGAAATTCGGCGCGAAAACCCGTGGCGAAGAGGATGGCGAAGAACGCCGCCCCGCCCGCCCGCCCGCGGGCACCAGCCGCACGGCCAATGTCTGGATGGCGCCCGGCGCAAAGCCCACCCGTGATGGCAAGGAGCGGAAGTTTTCTGCCCGCGCGGAAGCGGAAAGCCTGTTCAAGAAGCCATCCGCCCAGGCGGAAGCGCGCCGCAACGTCGTCAGGCATGCCGATTCCGAGGGCGAGTGGATCCGTTCGGATTCCCCGCGCGAAGAGGAAGGCGGTCGTGGACGTGGCGACGGCCCGCGCGGTGGAAAGAGCTTTGGAGATCGCGGCGGGAAATCCTTCGGTGACCGCCCGTTCCGTGACAAGCCACGGGAAGCGGGAGATCGCCCGCGTGGCGACGGTCCTCGCGGCGAGAAGAGCTTCGGAGATCGCACCGCACGCGGTGGAAAACCGTTTGGCGACCGTCCGTTCCGTGACAAGCCACGTGAGGAAGGTGATCGCCCGCGCAGCGACCGCCCCACGCGGCGAGAAGAGCTTCGGAGATCGCACAGCACGTGGTGAGAAACCTTTCGGTGAGCGTCCGTTCCGCGACAAGCCCCGCGAAGACGGTGATCGCCCACGCGGCGACCGGCCTTTCGGTGACAAGCCAAGAGGCGCAAAACCGGGTGGCAAACCCGGCGGCAGGCCCGCATCGGGCAAGCCTTCTTTTGGAAAACCGGGTGAACGTGGCGAACGTTCGGGTTTTTCAGGCAAGGGCAAAGGCCCCGGTGGCGGTAGCGGCCCCGGCGGCGGCAAACCGGGCGGCAAAGGCCCGGGTGGCAAACCTTCTGGTGGCAGGGGAATGACACGTAATGCGGATCGTAGGCGGTGAGTTCCGCGGCCGAAATCTGGCCGCGCCGAAAACAAATTCCATTCGTCCGACAATCGACAGGACACGGGAAAGCCTCTTCAATATTCTAAGCCACGCCTATCCGGAAAGTCTTGACGGTACGCGCGTTCTGGACGTTTTTGCCGGAACGGGCGCGGTCGGGCTGGAGGCGCTTTCGCGTGGCTGTCGTGTGGCGCTCTTCGTCGAAAACGGCGTTGAGGGCAGGGGGCTGTTGTGGGAAAATATCGATGCGCTGGGGCTGCATGGGCGTGCCCGCATCCTGCGGCGTGACGCGACCAAGCTTGGCGGCGTCAACAATATCGAGCCCTTCGATCTCCTGTTCGCCGATCCGCCCTATGGCCAGGGCCACGGGGAGAAGGCATTTGCTGCTGCCCATGCTGGCGGCTGGCTGGCCCCCGGTGCGCTCGCCATTCTGGAAGAGCGCGGCGATGTTGTGGTCAATGTCGAGCCGGTGTTTAAACCGCTCGAAAGCCGCATCTTCGGCGACTCGAAAATGCACTTCTACCGCTACGAGCCCTAGAGCATTTCCAGCAAAAAGGGCCCCCGGTTTCCGTGCGGAAATGCCGCAAAACAAAGAGTTAGAGTGTTTTCGCGATTTGAAGAAAAGCGAAAACGCTCTGACGGCAGCACTTTCCCGTCACGTCACGGTCTTGTCTTGTTTGCCGAATAGGCAGAGGCTTTGCCGTGGAAAGGGTCTTGGGTATTTGGCATGGAGCAGGGTGTAAACGACAGCGTCACAATGGTTCACGCCGGGCAAGAGGCAATCGATGCCAGCCGCGAGAGCGGTCATGAGCCGACATTCGGCCTGGCGCTCGGCGGCGGTGGCGCACGCGGCATCTGCCACATCAACGTTATCGAGGCATTCGACGAACTAGGCATTCGCCCGGTCGCGCTTTCCGGCTCCTCCATCGGCTCCATCATCGCAGCAGGCATGGCGGCCGGCATGAGCGGCAAGGAAATCCGCGAATATACGCTTGAACTCATGGGGCGGAAGGGTTCGGTCGCCAACCGTCTCTGGAGCCTAGGCCCCGCATCCATGCGCCATGCGGTCGATGGCTTTCGTCTTGGCCAGTTCAATCTCGAACTCATTCTGCACGCCTTGATGCCGCAAGCCCTGCCGAAGGATTTTTCCGAACTTGCCATTCCCCTGAAAGTGGTGACCACGGATTATTATGCGCAGACCGAAGTGGTGGTGGAAACCGGCGAGATCATCCAGGCGCTGGCGGCTTCTGCGGCTATTCCGGCTCTATTCATGCCGGTGCGTGTCAACGGCCGCATCATGATCGATGGCGGCATCTTCAATCCTGTGCCCTATGAGCATCTGATGGATCAGGCCGATATCATCGTCGGCATCAATGTGGTTGGCGGCCCTGAAGGTGATGGCACCACCATGCCGAACCGGCTGGACAGCCTGTTCGGCGCCAGTCAGCTGATGATGCAGGCGGCCATTGCCCTGAAACTCAGATTGCGCCCGCCGCATATTTTCCTGCGCCCACCGGTGCACCGTTTCGGCGTGCTGGATTTCCTCAAATCGGAAGAAGTGCTGAACGCTTCCGCCGGGATCAAGGATGATCTGAAACGGCAGATCGAAATGCAGGTGGAACTGTTCCATCGCGGGCAGGGCGTGGAGGCTTGAGCGGTACTCCTTGAGTATTCGCTATGGGCGAGCGCGTGCCGCTTAGTGGGTGACTGCTATTTCACCCTCGTCTTCGTCCTCTTCTTCCTCGCGCTTTTCCACCTTGTTCTTCGGCTTCATCAGTGGCTCAGGCTTCACTTCGCGCACCGGCTTGTTGTGCAGCATCTGCCTGCCGGCGGCGAGCCCTTCCACGGCCTGTAGCTGCAATCTCTCCTCGTCGCGCTCGCGTATGTCGTCGGAAATGGCAAGCGCCCTTTCGCCGTCCATGTCCAGCCCTTCCAGAATGCGGCGGCCAAATAGCAGGCCGGATTCCAGCGTCTCGCGGATTTCGTATTCCACGCCCTTTTTCCTGAGATCGAGGGAATGAATGCGGTCATAGGAGCGGGCATAAATGCGCACGCTTGGAAATTCCGACTGGATCATGTCGATGATGCGGTCGGTGACTTCCTTTTATGGGTGCAGACCGCCACGAGATCGGCGCGCTCTATGCCAGCCGCGATCAACACGTCCTTGCGTGTACCATCGCCAAAAAAGATGCGGAAACCGAAGCGGGAAGCCTGACGTACACGATCGGCCGAACTGTCGATGACTGTCACGTCGCGCCCACCGGCAAGCAGGATTTGCGAGGCGATCTGGCCGAAGCGCGAAAAGCCGATCATCAGCACATCGGCGCCAGCCCCGTCAAAATCCTCGTCCAGCGTGTCCTCATCGGCATCCTCCGCCGTCAGCCGGCGAGAAACCACTGCCAGCAGCGGCGTCAGCGCCATGGAAAGCGTCACGATGGCGACAAGGATGGAAGCCGTCGCCTGCGGAAACAGGCGGGAGGCGGCGGCAGTGGAAAACAGCACGAAACCGAATTCGCCGCCCTGCGCCAGCAGTAGCGCGATACGGCTCGATGCATAACGGGACGAACCGGCGATGCGGCACAGCCCATAGATTACGGCCGCCTTCACAGCCATCATCGCCGGCACGGCGATCAGGATGAGAAGAATGTGCTCGTAGACGATGTTGATGTGCAGCGACATGCCGACAGCCATGAAGAACAGCGCCAGAAACAGCCCGCGAAACGGCTCGATATCGGCTTCCAGCTCGTGCCGATAAGAAGATTCCGACAGCATCAGCCCGGCCAGCAGCGCACCCATGCCCATCGAAAGCCCAACCGCCTCCATGATGGCGGCAGCACCGATGACGACGAAGAGGGCGGCGGCGATCATCACCTCCCGCGCACCCGTGCGGGCGATGATCTGGAACATCGGCGTCAGCAGATAACGCCCGGCCAACACCATGCCCGCCACCGCGACAACGGAGGCGACGAGATCGTAGGCCATCGAATCCGTCGGCACGTCCGGGCGGTTGGAAAGAATGGTGACAAGGGCGAGAAGCGGTACGATGGCGAGATCCTGAAACAGCAGGATCGAGAAGGACCGGTTGCCATGCCGCGTATTCATGTCGCCATCGTCTTCAAGAATCTGTAACGCAAAGGCGGTGGAGGAGAGTGCAAGGCCGAAACCCGCAACGAGGCTGCCACGCGCGTCGATCAGTCCGGCCCACCAAGCAATCAATGCCAGCACGCTGCCCGTCACCAGCACCTGCGCCAGCCCCAGCCCTAAAATATCGCGCCGCATCTGCCATATGCGCGATGGCTTGAGTTCGAGGCCGATGATGAAGAGCAGGAAAACCACGCCCCAGTTCCGAGACGTTGAAGATATCTTTCGCGTCCGTCACCAGATGCAGGAACGGCCCGATGACGATGCCCGCCACCAGATAACCGAGCACGGTGCCAAGGCCGAGTTTGCGGAAAATCGACGCCGCGATGACAGCGCCGGCCAGAAGCAGCAAGGGTTCGGAAAAGAGAGCGTCGTGCTCGGTCATGCTGGCTGACTTTCGAATATGGTGGCGACAAAGCCTTGTCGATGGAGAAAGCGGCGTTTCGCCCTTGATGCGGGGTTGATGGCACAATAAATGGAACAGGAATGAAAGGCCAACTCATGTCCTCAGAAATAGATTCTTCCAAACTTCTCGATCGCGCCAGCGAGCTTGTCGATCTTGCCCGTGCTGCAGGCGCGGATGAGGCGGATGCCGTCGTCGTCCGCTCTCGCTCGCAATCGGTCGGCGTGCGGCTTGGCAAGGTGGAAAGTACCGGATCCTCCGAAAGCGATGATTTTTCGCTTCGCGTTTTCGTCGGGCGGCGGGTGGCGAGCGTTTCGGCCAATCCCGGCTTCGACCTGAAGACCCTGGCGGAACGGGCGGTGGCCATGGCGAAGGTTTCGCCGGAAGACCCCTTCGCCTGCCTGGCAGACAAGGAACGGCTCGCAACCTCCTACGACGATCTCGAGCTTTTCGATGCGACCGAGGTCTCTACTGATCAATTGCGTGAGGCAGCGCTCGCCTCGGAAGAGGCGGCGCTTGCCGTCAAGGGCGTCAGCAATTCCTCCGGTGCTGGCGCATCGAGCGGCATGGGCGGCCTCGTCCTCGCCACCTCGCACGGTTTTTCCGGCAGCTACATGGGCAGCCGTTTCAGCCGTTCCGTCAGTGTCATCGCCGGCGAGGGCACGAAGATGGAGCGCGACTACGATTTCGACAGCCGCCTCTATTACGCTGATCTGGATGCAGCCGAAGAGATCGGCCGCCGCGCCGGCGAAAAAGTCGTGCGGCGGGTCGGCCCGCGTCAGGTCGATACCGGCAGCAATATTACCGTGGTTTTTGATCCCCGCATCGCGCGCGGTTTCGTCGGCGCCATTGCCGGCGCGATCAATGGCGCTTCCGTTGCCCGCAAGACCAGCTTCCTGCGCGACAGGATGGGGCAGCAGGTTCTGAAAAAGGGCCTTTATCTGACGGACGATCCGCAGATCGTTCGTGGCCCCTCGTCGCGTCCTTTCGATGGCGAGGGTGTCCGGGGCGAGAAGATGACGATGATCGAGGACGGGGTGCTGAAGCATTGGTTCCTCTCTACCTCGGCAGCGCGTGAACTCGGCCTTGAAACCAACGGTCGCGGCGTGCGCGGTGGCACTTCGGTATCGCCGTCCTCAACCAATCTTGCGCTGGAGCCAGGCGATATTTCGCCCGAAGATCTGCTGAGGGACGTCGGAACCGGCTTTTACGTCACCGAACTGATTGGCCATGGCGCCAATATGCTCACCGGTGAATATAGCTGCGGTGCGAGCGGCTTCTGGATCGAGAATGGTGAAAAATCCTTCGCGGTTTCCGAGGTCACCATCGCTTCGAACCTGAAGGACATGTTCATGCGTGTCACGCCGGCTAACGATATCGACCGCAAATATGGTGTCGCAGCACCGACACTTGCTATCGAAGGCATGACGATCGCGGGCAAGTGAGGCGACCTGCGGGTTGTTTTCGCCAGCACTTTGTGTGCAAGTGCGAAGGGAAAAACAGGCGCGCCGTATGAGGCGCGCGGAAAAGACGGCAAAATGAACGATATGGCTGAGGCCCGCTGGGCTTCCGATCTGAGGCTGGTCCTCGAAGCCGCACGCAAGGCGGGCGAGACGGCCCTCGGTTTCTTCCGCAAGGACCCCGAGGTCTGGTGGAAGAATGGCGGGCTTTCACCGGTCAGCGCGGCCGATTACGCGGCAAACGAAATTCTCGAAACCATCCTGCGTACCGCCCGGCCGGAATATGGCTGGCTGTCGGAAGAGACGGATGACGATACGACAAGGCTGGCCCGCTCCACCGTCTTCGTCATCGATCCCATCGACGGAACGCGCCTTCATCGGTGGGCGGGATACCTGGTGCGTCAGCGTCGCGGTGGTGCATGAGGGCCGACCCGTCGTTGCCGCCCTTGTTGCGCCTGCACTCGCAGAGGAATTCACCGCACTTGAAGGCGGCGAAGCGCTGAAGAATGGCAAGCCGATTTCAGCCGCCCGTGAAAACACCGGCGTCTTCCATCTGGCCGCACCTGAAGACGTGATTACGCATCTGCCGGAAGAGGTGCGCAGCACCGTCAAGCGCATTCCGCATGTGCCCTCGCTCGCCTACCGGCTGGCGATGGTGGCGGATGGCCGCATCGATGGAACACTGGTCAAGGCGAACTCGCACGAGTGGGATCTGGCCGCCGCAGACCTTATCCTCGAAAGGGCAGGCGGCAGTCTGGTCGGACTTGATGGAAAACCCCTGATGTATAATCGCCGCGAGGTAAACCACCCCGCATTGTGCGCTGCAGCAGAATATGCGCTTCCCGCGCTTTTGAAAGCGTTTTCACATCTGTCCGATGGTTGACGTTTGCCCGGAAATCCCGCAGATGAGGGGCTCTCAGAGCTTAAGAAAGAGACAAGACATGACGGAATCTGGCAAACAGAAACAGCTGCTGCACCTTGTGTTCGGCGGCGAACTGGAAAATCTTCAGGATGTTCAGTTCCGGGATTTGAATGCGCTCGATATCGTCGGCATCTATCCTGACTACGCTTCCGCGCTGACCGCGTGGAGATCCAAGGCGCAGATGACTGTTGATAACGCCCATATGCGTTATTTTATCGTGCATATGCACCGTCTTCTCAATCCCGACGATAAAAATTGAGTCCTTTTGCCCTTGCGTTGTAATACTATTGGGTGAAGGCGAGTTTTCCCGTGATTCCTGCCCGGAATGGCAGGCAGGAAATTCGGTTGCGAGAAAACGTGATCGCGCTTTTGTTTCCGATGATAAAAAATGACGCAATTTGAGAAGAAGTAGGCGGCGATAACAACAAAGAACAGGGGCAGGGCATTGCGCGGAATGATCAAGGGCAGAATGTCATGAGCAGCCGTATCGCACGTTTCGCTCTTTCCGGTTACAGGATTGCCGGTATCGCCGCTTATCCGTTTGCACGGCCTTATCTTTCCTATCGGGCCGCAAAGGGCAAGGAAGACAAGCGCCGCCGTCTAGAACGTTTCGGATACGCCAGCGCGGAGCGCCCCCGTGGCCCGCTCGTCTGGTTCCATGCCGCAAGTGTCGGCGAAACGCTCGCCCTCATTCCGCTGATCCGCGAAATACGCAAGCGCGATATCTTCGTGCTTTTGACCACAGGCACCGTCACCTCGGCCGAGCTGACCCGTACCCGGCTTGGCGATGATGTGATCCACCAATATGTGCCGCTCGACATCAAGATCGCGGTCAACCGTTTCCTCGCCTACTGGGCACCGGATGCCGCCATCACCGCTGAATCAGAAATCTGGCCGGTGACGATGATGGAGCTGGAGCGCCGGCACATTCCGCAGATCCGGGTGAATGCGCGGCTCTCAGACCGTTCCTTCGACCGCTGGAACAACCGGCACGACATTGCGGAATCGCTGTTCTCCAAGCTGGCGCTGGTGGTTGCGCAATCCGATGTCGATGCTGAACGCTTCCGTGATCTCGGCTCCTGGCCGGTGGTTATATCCGGCAACCTCAAGGGCGATACGGATCCGCCGCCTTGCGACGAAGCTCTGCTCGAGCACTATCGCAGGCAGATCGGCACCCGCAAGACATGGGCGGCGATCTCCACCTTCGACGGTGAAGAGAAGGCAGCAGCCACCGTGCATGCGGCGATCAAGTCGCGCAACGGTCAATTGACCATCATCGTGCCGCGCCACCCCGAGCGCGGCGACGACGTGGAAGCCATGCTGAAGGGCATGGGGTTGACCGTGGCGCGCAGAAGTCGCAACGACGTGATCACGCCGGAAACCGATATCTTCCTCGGGGATTCCATTGGCGAAATGGGGCTTTACCTGAGGCTCACCGAACTTGCCTTCGTCGGCCGTTCGCTGACGGCCGAGGGTGGGCAGAACCCGCTGGAGCCGGCAATGCTGGGCTGCGCCGTACTGTCAGGCGCGCATGTACAGAATTTCCGCGAGGCCTATCAGAAGCTGATCCGCGCCGGCGGCGGGCGCATCGTCCGCGATGTCGAGATGCTGGCCAAGGCGGTGCATTACCTCTTGGTCAACGACAATGAACGCTACAAGATGATCGATGCCGGCAACCGGGTCATTCAGGACATGCGCGGCGCGCTTTCCGCCACCGTCAAGGCGCTGGAGCCCTACATCAACCCGCTCACAGTCACCGCCAAGCTGCAACCGCGGAGTGCCATCGGTTCATGGTAGCGGATATGGAGATTGATGCGACCCAATCGATTGCCGCAGTCCTTTTCGACAAGGACGGTACGCTGTTGGGTTATGACGCAAGCTGGGGGCCGGTGAACCGTGAACTTGCGGCGATTGGCGCCAAGGGCGATCCCGTTCTTGCGGACCAGCTTCTCGCCGCCTGCGGCATGGATCCGGTTACCGGGCATGTGGTGCCCGACAGTCTTTTGGCTGCCGGCAATACGGCGGAGATAGCTGCCGGTCTCGTCGCCGCCGGTTCGCCTTGCGATGTCGTGGAGTTGACTGCGCGGCTCGACCGGCTATTCACTGAAGCAGCGGATAAATCCGTGCCGGTCACCGATCTCAAGGCATTTTTCGCAAGGCTCAAGGCACGCGGCTACAAGCTTGGCATCGCCTCCAGCGACAACGAAAAATCCATCCGCCAGACGGCGATCCGTTTCGGTTTCGAAAGCGATGTCGATTTCGTCGCGGGTTATGACAGCGGTTACGGCACGAAGCCGCAACCCGGCATGGTTCTCGGTTTCTGCGACGCGATTGGTCTTGCGCCTGCACGCGTGGCAGTGGTCGGCGACAATAATCACGATCTGCACATGGCGAGAAATGCCGGCGCAGGATTGCGCATTGCCGTTCTCACCGGAACCGGCTCGCGCGAAAGCCTTGGCGCCGACGCCCATTATTGTTTCGATGATATTACCGCGCTGGAAACCCTGCTTCCGGAACGCGTTGTTTAGGTCATGTCCCCGCAGTGCGCGCCACTTGTCGCACAAGATGGGAAGAGACAAGCTGCGCATGTATAGCCGGGTTTTGCAATTCAGGGTTTTTTCTGGCAAATACCCATGTGACTTATCGAATTTAAGCGCAATGCCGTGGGTGATGCGGCCGGGAGCAGGCATATATGGTTTCTGAAGCGCCGCCTTTCTGGTGGCAGAAAGCAGGCTGGCAAGCCTGGCTGTTATCACCGTTTTCCCTTCTCTACGGCAATGTTGCCGGCCGGCGGATGCGCACGGCAAAACGGGCGAGCGTTCCCGTTCCGGTCATCTGCATCGGCAACTTCACCGTGGGTGGTGCAGGAAAGACGCCGACCGCAATGGCAATCGCCCGAGCCGCCACCGCAAAGGGCCTGAAACCCGGCTTCCTGAGCCGTGGTTATGGCGGCACACTTGATGTCACCACCCTCGTCGATCCCGCGCAGCACCGCTCCGCTGATGTCGGCGATGAACCCCTGCTGCTTGCCCGCGAGGCGGTGACGGTCATCTCCCGCAAGCGGGTGGAAGGTGCACATCGGCTGGTGAAGGAGGGCGTGGATCTCATCATCATGGATGATGGCTTCCAGAGCGCACGCCTGACGCTGGATTATGCGTTGGTCGTTATCGATACGGTGCGTGGCATCGGCAACGGCCATCTTGTGCCGGGCGGCCCGGTCCGGGCGCCGCTTGCCGAACAGATGCGGCATATGACCGGACTCTTGAAGGTCGGTAACGGCCATGCGGCCGATCCGCTGGTCAGAACCGCGGCAAAGGCCGCCAAACCGGTTTTCGTCGCGGCGATAAAGCCGCAGGAACCGCAGGATTTCAGGGGAAGGCGCGTGCTGGCCTATGCTGGTATCGCCGATCCCGCCAAGTTTTTCCGAACTGTCGAGGGGCTTGGTGGCGAAATCGTGCTGCAGCGCTCCTTTCCTGACCATCACCATTTCAGCGATGACGAGATCGCCGATCTTCTGCAGGACGCGGATAAGGAAAACTTGCAGCTGGTGACAACGGCCAAGGACGCCGTGCGTCTTAACGGGCACCATGGCCGTGCGGAAGAATTGCTGTGGAACAGCCTGGTGATCGAGGTCGACATGGTGTTCGACGATCCCAATGCGGCCACAACGATTATCGAGACGGCGGTGCGGAATTGCCGCGCCCGTTTGCTGCGGGAAAATGCGCGGACGTCAATTTAGAGCATCTCGGAACGCAAGCCGCCGGGCACTCACCCCCTCATTCCTGTGCTTGTCACAGGAATTGAGCAGCCCTCAGCGCGAAAAGAAGAATTCGCACACGCGGCCATTTCGGGCGTGCTTCCGCGCCTGATCAGGCGGGCAAATTACCAGCCTTGCGCTCTGCCTCCAGTGAGGCGCTGGCATCCACATAGGCTTCCTGCCGGGCGACGCTCCAGTAGCGCAGCTCGTCGACCGGAATGGTCTTGCCGGTGATGGCGCATATGACATGCGAGCCAGTCTGCACGATCCGGAAGTCACCGTCGAGATATTCGATGACGGCGATGCGGTTTCCGCCTCCCTCAAATCTGTTCATCCGTTTTCGTCTCCTGCTATGTCCTGTCAGTGCATCCAGCCCGAAACGGCGTAGCGTTCTCCTGAACAATCCGGATGCTCCAGTCCCTTGAATTTATATCGCTGAGCTACGCCCAAGGCCAGCCCTGCCTGCTTGCCCCCGGGGTTAAGGCTCAGCTTCGGCCGAAGAGACGTTCTATATCGGAAAGTTTTAGCTCAATATAGGTCGGACGACCGTGATTGCACTGTCCTGAACCCGGCGTGTTTTCCATCTGCCTTAAAAGCGCGTTCATCTCCTCCGGCCGCATGCGCCGCCCTGAACGCACCGAGCCGTGGCAAGCCATGGTGGCGGCGACATATTCCAGCTTGTTGGCAAGCGTGGAGGCAGCGTCCCATTCAGCGATCTCGTCGGCAAGCTGCCGCACCAACCCCTGCACGTTGACCTCGCCAAGCATCGCCGGCGTTTCGCGAACCGCGACCGCCCCCGGCCCGAAACGCTCGATGACCAGTCCCAGCGCATCGAAACCAGCCGCATGGTCCATCAGCCGGTCGCAATCCTCTTCGGGAAGGTCGATGATCTCAGGAATGAGCAGCACCTGTGAAGGCGGGCGTCTGGAATGCAGCGCATTGCGCATTTCCTCAAACACGAGCCGTTCATGCGCCGCATGCTGGTCGACGATGACGAGGCCGTCTTCCGTCTGCGCGACGATGTAATTTTGGTGCAACTGCGCCCGCGCGGCGCCGAGCGGATATTGTGACGGTTCCAGCGACGGGCTTGCCGAGGCCTCGTAAACCTCGCTGGGTTCTGCCCGCGCGGTCGGCATGGTGATGTCGGAAAAGCGCGATTGCACGGCCTCGGCAAATTGCATGTTCCCGGAAATGGCAAGCGGTCGGGAAGGCGAGGCCGCGGCGGACCATGTCGCAGCGGCAGACGGTCGGAGATTGGACGGGCTGTAGCCGGGGCGAAAGGCGTTCATCATCTGGCTGGCACC
Source organism: Rhizobium sp. AN68 (assembly GCF_030758035.1). NCBI lineage: Bacteria > Pseudomonadati > Pseudomonadota > Alphaproteobacteria > Hyphomicrobiales > Rhizobiaceae > Rhizobium > Rhizobium sp. AN68. The sequence goes on from NZ_JARWMI010000003.1 coordinate 602,813, forward strand.
AGTCGTCGCCGCCCTGTCACCGTCACGAGTCAGCGCCTGGCGGATCGCACCGACGATCAGCCCGCGAACGAGACCGGGATCGCGGAAGCGCACATCTGATTTCGCCGGATGCACGTTCACGTCGACAAAGGCGGGATCGAGCGTCAGGGACAGCACCGCGACCGGATATCGCCCGTGCGGTACGGTTTCGGCATAGGCACCGCGAATGGCGGACAACAGCAATTTGTCCTGCACCGGGCGACCGTTGACGAAGACATATTGATGCGCCGAGTTGCCGCGGTTGAAGGTCGGCACGCCGGCAAAACCGGAGAGCGTTACATCCTCGCGCCCGGCATCGATTTCGATGGCGTTGTCCTTGAACTCGGCACCGAGAATCTGCGCCATGCGGGCAAGGTGATCGTCGCCGGTGGAGGGGATTTCAAGCGTGGAGCGGTCGGTGCCTGACAGCACGAAGCGGATATGCGGAAAGGCAATTGCCATCCGCTTGACGACTTCGGTAATGGCGGCTGCCTCCGCTCGCTCCGTCTTCAGGAATTTCAGCCGTGCGGGCGTCGCGAAAAACAGGTCGCGCACCTCGACGATGGTGCCGGCATTGGCAGCGGCGGGCCGGACCTCGGAGACTTTGCCGCCGGTGACGGAGATCACCGAACCCTGTTCTGCGCCGTGTTGCCGGCTGGTGATGGAAAGCTTGGCAACCGAGCCGATGGAGGGCAGGGCCTCGCCGCGAAAGCCAAGCGTGCGGATATCGTCAAGCGTGGTGGATATTTTCGAGGTGCAATGGCGCCGGACCGCAAGCTCCAGATCGGCAGGCGACATGCCGGAGCCGTTATCGGTGATGCGCACCAGTCCCTTGCCGCCGCCCGCCGTGGCGATCTCGATGCGCGTTGCGCCCGCGTCGATGGCGTTTTCCACCAGCTCCTTCGTGGCGCTGGAGGGTCTTTCGATGACCTCGCCGGCGGCGATCTGGTTGATGAGGGTTTCTGAAAGCTGCTTGATGGCCATGATCGTCATTTTCGCGGATTCGTCACGGCTTCGAAAGCAAAAAACTCAAGTCGTGAAAGTTTGTACATGTTTTGCGGCCTGCCCGGCGTTTGATCATTTCCGTTCAACGTCAGGTTAAGCGTTAATCCGCCTTTAATCGGCCTTGCATATGGTGAGGCGGCTTGAAATGACTGCAGGAACGAGGCCCCCCTTCGCCGGGTGGTGTGACGTCGTATATGGGTGAACGTCATCTTCCCCTCAAGACTGCTTCAAGTAGCGAACCCTGATGTCTCTTTTGCGGAATTTACCGTTTCATCCCGGCATTTGCCTCGGACGATTCCAATAGAAACATAAGCCTGACCCTGAAAACAGGTGGGAGTTTGCAGTTGAGTGATTTGGCGTCCTCCGGCGCGGGCGTTCATACGGTGATGCTTGATGCCCTTTGCGACGCGCTTGGCACGGCGATCGTCGTTTACGACCGGAACGATCACATCGTTTTCGCAAGCCGGAAGCTTTTGAGTTTTTTTCCACTGCAAGAGGCCGTTATCGGGCCGGGCGCGCGGCTGCGCGACTATCTGAGCGCGCTTTACGATTGTTATCTTCTGGAAGCGGAAAGCCTGTCCGCCAATGCCCGGCAGCTGGGACGCGAGGAATGGATCGGCGAGCGGCTGGCGCTGCACTGGAAGGAAAGGTCTGAAAAAACCGAGCGGCTGAAGGGGGAGCGCTTCCTGCGCTTCGTCATGAACCGCCTGCCTTCCGGGCTGGGCATCAGCGTCGTTGCCGATATTTCCGAACAGAAGAAAAGAGAAGAACAGTGGCGCATCGACCTCGAACGCGTGCAGCTGATCGAAGACATTCTCGACAATCTGCCGTTTCCGGTCCTCGTCAAGGACCGGAACCTCGCCTATGTCGCCGTAAATAAAGCCGCCTGCACCATGGTCGAGACCAGTGCAGAGAGCATTCTCGGCCGCACGGTTTTCGACCTGCATTCGCGCCAGGTCGCAGGCCGGATCGACGCTGCCGATCGCATGGTGCTGGACAGCGGCACGCCGAGTATCCTTCCCGAAAGGGTGAGGCGCGCGAATGGTGAAGAGGTGCTGACGATTACCCGCAAGCAGCGGGTGGGTCGGCCTGGCCGGCATTTTCTGGTCACGACGATGGAGGACGTGACCGCGCTCGCCACCATCGACGCAAACGGCATGCCCGTCATCCCCTCGCTCGAACATGTCGATTTCGTCGCCTCCACCTATGGTAAGGATGAAGATCGCGATTCCGCAGGCGGTCTGCTGAAAAGCAAGGCGGTGCTGGTGGTTTCCGGAAACGGGCGCTTTGCCGAAGCCGCCTGCCACCGGCTTGCCGCGAGCGGCATGGATCATGCCGTGGTGAGGAGCGAGGAAGAACAGCGTAGTTTCATCGATATCGCCGCTTCCGCAGGCGTCGGCATCGATGTCGTCGTTGTCGACGCCCAGATGAGCGTTACATGCCTCGATATCGCGGCTGCGCATGACCTGCCGGTCGTCACCATCGAGGAAGAGGAGATCGACGCTTCGCTGCTGCATTATCTCGCCGTCGGCCTCAAATCGTCTCCGAAGGAAAAGTCCTCCGACGAGGACTGGGAGATCATGACCGAGGACCTGCCCAAAATCCTCAAGACTGGCGGCGTCTGCGAGATACTTCTCGTTGAGGACAACAGGGTCAACCAGATCGTCTTCTCACAAATCCTTGAGGGATTGGGGCTGTCCTGGCGGCTTGCCACGTCGGGTGAGGAGGCGTTGCGTCTTTTTGAGGAACAGGCGCCGTCCGTCGTCCTGCTCGACACCACGCTTGGCGATATCGACGGTTTTGAGGTCGCCCGCCGTATGCGTGCACTGGCCGGCGACGAGCGCATTCCCATCGTCGGCGTCATCACCCACGCTTTCGAGGGCGATCTCGACAAATGCCTGGCGGCGGGCATGGAAGACATGCTGCTGAAACCCGTCAGTCCCGATATGGTCGACGCCGTTTTCCTGCGCCTTTTCGGCAAGGATGCCCTGCGGCTGCAAGCCTGAAGCTCCTCCATTTCAGCTTTTTGTGTTCGAGCCGCTGGCATTGCGGAGACGCCGCCGCATTTTCGGTGCGCGGTTCTATGGCTTTTTTAATACTTGCCCTGCATTGTGATCGCGGTCGACACGGGATTCACGAGATGCAGAAATGAAACGGGCAGAGCCGCAGGCGTTGCACGTCAGCCAGAACGAGCTGCAGGCGATGGCTTACAGCGATCCGCTGACGGGGCTTGGCAATCGTTACCGTTTGCGGGACAAAATCCGCATGCTCGCCAGCGAGCGTTCCAGCGATCCCGCGCCCTTCACAGTCGGCATTGCGAATATTGACGGCTTCAAACCCATCAACGATCTTTTCGGCGTGCAGGCGGGCGACGAGATTTTGTGCCAGGTCGCGCATCGGCTGAAGGCTTGCATTCCCGATGGCGCCGCCGTGACGCGCCATGATGGCGACGAGTTCGCCTTCGTGCTGCCGCTGGTATTCGAACGCACCGGCGCAGAGCGCATCGGCAACATGATCAAGGACGTGCTTTCTGCGCCTTACGATCTCGGCGACCGCAACGTCCGGCTTTCCTCCTCCTTCGGTTTTGCCATCTATCCCTTCGCCGGCGATGATTTCGAGGATTTGCTGAAAAGCGCCGAGACTGCGCTTTACCGCTCCAAGCGCCGTGGCCGTGGCCAGATAACGGTCTATTCGCGCGAGATTGCGCAGGAAATGAAGCGCGCCACCCAGCTGGAACAGGCGTTGCGTAACGCCATCATCACCGATGCGATCGACGTGCATTTCCAGCCCATCGTCAGGCTGGAAGAAGCGAAGGTCATCGGTTTCGAGGCGCTCGCCCGCTGGAACGACCCCGATCTCGGTTTCGTGTCGCCCGCCGTTTTCGTGCCGCTGGCCGAAGAACGCGGTTTCATCGACGCGCTGTCGGAAGCGCTGCTGAGGAAGGCGGCGGAAGCGGCGCTGTTCTGGCCGCGAGAGCTTTTCCTGTCCTTCAACCTGTCTTCCGCGCAATTGATGGACCCCGGCACAGCGGATAATATTCTGTCCATCCTGTCGCGTGTCGGCCTTGATCCGCACCGGCTGGAGCTTGAAATCACCGAAACGGCTGTCATGACATCCGCCGATACCGCGCAGCGCATCATCAGCGAATTGCAGGGTGCGGGTGTTCGTATCTCTCTTGACGATTTCGGCACCGGCCAGTCGAGCCTTGGCCGTCTGCGCGACTTCACCTTCGACAAGGTCAAGATCGACCGCGCCTTTGTCTCCCGCATCAGCAGCGACCGTCCTTCGGAACATATCATCAAGGCCATCGTCGCCATGTGCGAAGGGCTTGATCTCGAGGTCGTCGCGGAGGGTATCGAGGAGCAGGCGGAAGAGGAAAAACTGCGCGCGCTCGGCTGCGCTATGGGGCAGGGCTATTTTTACGGCCGCCCCGCCGATGCCGCCGCCACGCAGCGTTACCTTCACGAAAACTATCGCGAGATCCTGTCGGATATTCCCTGAGAAATGGAGTGGCCTTGCACATAAGGCTGTAGGGACCTCCCCAACCTCATCCATGTGACGAGCACAGGAATGAGAAGGCGGCACGCGCCGCGCTTCACAACCGGTAGAGCGGCTCGAACCTGCCCTTCACCTCAATCCCGAGCTCGAATGTCTTTCCGTGCTGCGGATTGGCAGCAATGGCGTCGTCGTCAAGATTTTCGCGGGCGGATGTGACGAGAAGGCGCGACGCATCGGGGCCGATGAAGGCCGGGCAGGTCGTCTGTCCCGCTGGCACCAGATAGCGTTCGATGTGGTTGCCGTCGGCATCGTAACGATCGACCGCACCCATCCCCCAGCGGGCGTTCCAGATATGCCCTTCCGCATCGCAGACCGATCCGTCTACGCCACCGTCGATGCCGGCGGTGTCAATGAACACCTCTGCCTTGCCGGTGGGAAGTCCCGTCTCGGCATCGAGCGGCACCTTCATCAGCTCGTTGACCTTGGTGTCGACGTAATATCCGGTCGCGCCATCGGGCGAAAAGCAGATCGAATTTGGAATGCTGACATCGGCAAACAGCTTGGTCACGGTTCCCCTGGCAACGTGGTAGATGCTACCCGCGCCGATTTGCGCCTTGCGGCCCATGGTGCCGATCCACAGCGCGCCCGAGGGATGCATACGCCCGTCATTCGAGCGGTTGTCGGGCATGTCCTTTTCAAGCTCCGCATGCAGCGTCAACACGCCGGTTGCCGTATCGCGAAGGAAAAGGCCGTCATCGGAGGCGATCAATTGCTTGTGGTCGCTGATTTTCGCCAGTGCGCTGCCCATGAAGGGCAGGGCGTGCACCGTTTTGCGGCCGGAAGCGAGATGCAATTCATGCAGTTCGCGCCCGATGATATTGAACCACCAGGCCGTGCCGGTCGCCGGGTCGAAAGTCGGGCCTTCGCCAAGCGTCATCGGCGTTTCGTCAAGAACACGTCCGGCAAAGGGAAAAACGGTCGCCATGCTTTTATCCTCCAATTGCTGCATCATAGGCCGAAAGCGTGACGATGGCGCGCTCGCGCACCTCCGCAGCCGTCATGCCGGGCTTGTAGAGACTGGTGCCAAGCCCGAAAGCGAGGATGCCGGCGTTGGTATAGTCGGCGAAATTCTTGTCCGAGACGCCACCAACGGCGGCAATGACCAGATCCTTCGGCAGGATCGTCCGGATCGCATTGATGCCGGCCGGGCCGATGATGCTGGCGGGAAAGAACTTCAGCCCGGTTGCTCCGGCTTTTGCGGCAACCAAAGCCTCGGTCGGAGTCAGAACGCCCGGCATCGTCACCATGCCCTTGACGCGCGCGGCGGAGATGACGTCGGCATCGGCATTGGGGCTGACCATCAGCTTGCCACCGGCGGCGTCCAGCGCATCCACGTCTTCCGTGCTGAGCACGGTGCCGGCGCCGATCAGGCAATCGGCGGGCGCCATCTTCGCGGCGATCTCGATCGAGCGGAACGGATCGGGCGAATTGAGCGGGATTTCGATGGCGCGGAAGCCGGTCTCGATCAGCGCGCCGACGACGCCTTCGGTTTCCTCGGGTTTAAGGCCGCGCAGGATGGCGATCAGCGGATATTTCATGGCGGGGAAGGGGATACGCATGGTGGGTCTTTCGTCCTTGAGCGGGATGGCGAAAAGCGTGAGCGGTTTTCGCCTGGAATTCCGCTCCACTGAATAATCTATGACCAGATGGCATTTGCGGCGGCTAACAACCCGCGCCGAACGGCCTCGTCTGCGTCGATGACAGTATATTGAATCTCAAGGGCTGCGAATGCACCCTCGTAAAGCGCACCGAGCGCGCCGGAGCCGATCAGCACCACCGGCGTGTCCCGCCGTACGGAGGAATGCGCACCGGCGATTTCCAGTCCGATCATGATGCCGGAAAGCTTGGCCTTGGCGTCTGTCGCGGTGAGGCCGTGCAGCAATTGTCCGGAGCGCAGGGTGAACAGACGGTTGGTGGCGAGCTGCGGATTGGCGTAGATATCGCGCACCGCCGCCCTGAATACCTGGTGCTCGCCGGTAAAGGCTTCGGCTTCTGCCACCGCATGGGAAAGGATGGTCTGTTTCGAGATGACCTCGAACAGCTCACCGGTCATGAAGGTGGCAAAGCCCGTCACGTCGCTGCCATCCACCGTTACCCATTTGGAATGGGTGCCGGGCATGCAGACCAGCTTCCTGCCGCCACCGGCGGAGCTGAGTGCACCGAGCAATTGCGTTTCTTCGCCGCGCATCACATCAGGTGCGTTTTTGTCCCGCTGCGCCAACCCCGGCAGAATGCGGACATCCCGCTCCTGACCCGGCACGCGCACCGCACCATCAAGAACCGCTGAAAGCGATGCAGGCACGTCGATATAACCGGCCTCCACCCAGCCTTGCCGCGCACCCGCCATGCCGCAGATAAGAACCGGCAGTTTTTCCGGTGCGCCGATGGCACCGAGATGCGATTGCAGCACCTCTGTAAAGCCGGTCCGCATGGCCGTCGTCATGCCTTCAGCACTTCTGCGCTCAGCCAGCACCGCGCCGGACCGGCTGAGCAGCCAGAGCCGGAAACTGGTCGTGCCCCAGTCGACGGCGATAAAAGCGGGTTCAGACATTATAACAGGCCTCCGTCTACGATTATGGATTGCGCGGTGATCGCGCTCGATGCCGATGATGCGAGAAACAGGCACGGACCCACCAGATCGGCGGCGACAAGCGTGCGCTTGAGACATTGCCGTGCCGTGGTCGAGGTGACGTTGTCGTCCGTCAGCCACAATTCTTTCTGCCGTTCCGTCACGATCATGCCCGGCAGCAGCGTGTTGACGCGGATATTTTCCGGCCCCAACCGTCCGGCCAGGCTTTTCGTCAGGCCGATGATGCCGGCCTTGGCTGCCGCATAAGAAGGAAGCTCGCCCATGTTCAGCAGAAATGAAATCGAGGAGAAATTGATGATGGCTGCGTCCTGCGCCTGCCGCAGATGTGGCAAGGCGGCCTGAACCGTGAAGAACATCTGCTTGAGATTGACGGCCTGATTGGCATCCCAATAGGCTTCTGTGACGGTATCGATGTCGTGGCGGTCGTCCCATGCGGCATTGTTGACGAGCACCTTGATGCCGCCGGTTGCAGCTGCCGCCGCCTCCACGCTCTGCCGGGTCGCCGCAACGTCGCGCAGGTCGGTCTTGAAGAAATGGACCGGATGGCGTGCGGCATGAGCAAGCCGCGCAACGAGCGCCACGCTCGGCTCTTCGGCGATGTCTATGAACGCGACCCTTGCGCCCTGCGCCGCAAAGGCCTCCACCAGCGATGCCCCGATGCCGGAGCCGCCGCCGGTGACGAGCACGCCCGCGTCCTTGAGGTCAGGGAAATGGGCTTGCATCATCGGCATCGTCTCGTCCAGTAGGGGCTTGATTGTTCCATTATTTGGAACTAGATTTTACTAAATGGAATTATTCTCTTGGCCGCAGACTTATGTCAAGACAGATGACGGTGGATGTTGCCATGCCCGATCACAGAAACCCAAATGACAGCGAGCATGAGGTGGTTCCTGCCTTGGAGCGAAAAAAGGAAAGCGTAACCGGCACGCTTGGTAAGGCCGTCTCGCTTCTGGAGCTTATCGCCCTTGCCGAAAGACCGATGCGCTTCACCGACGTTGTCGAGGCTTGCGGCCAGCCGCGCGGCACGGTGCACCGCCAGCTCGCCCATCTCGTGGCCGAAGGTCTGGTCGATCATGTCGCCGACCAGACCTATGTCGTGGGTCTGAGGCTGCTGCAATTGGCTGCCAAGGCCTGGAGCAGCAATGATCTGCGCAGCGTTGCCGCGCCGCATCTGGCGGCATTGCAGGAGGCGACGCAGGAATCCGTGCATCTTGCCGTTCTGAATGGCGGGCAAGTCACCTATCTGGACAAAATGGAGGGCAAGCATACTTTGCGCATGCATTCGCAGGTGGGCAAGACATCCCCCGCCTATTGCACAGGGGTGGGCAAGGCCGCGCTGTCAATACTTTCCCCTGACGATCTCGCTGCACTTGCCGCAGAGCTGGACTTCCACCGCTTCACGCAAAATACGATCGTAACCCCGCAAATGCTGGCGCAGGATGTGGACGCCATTCGCAGCAATGGCTACGGTTTCGACCTTCAGGAGCATGAGATCGGCATTCACTGCGTTGCCGCGCCGGTAAGGGCGCCGGGGCGCAATTTTCTCGCGGCGATTTCCGTCACCGGCCCAGCCTATCGCGTGGATGTGGAGCAACTGCAGAAATGGGGTCCTCTGGTGCGCGAAACGGCCGATCAAATTTCGGCAGAACTTGCCTGCAGATTATCTCCGGTTGCGAATGGTTGAGAAAAATGGATGCGTGAAGCTTTTGGTTTCCGCTTCAAAAACGGCAGATCGCGCGCCGATGCGTGTAAGTGAAATCTTATTTTCGATTATTCGGAATTAAGTTTCAACTTTTGTTTGCATGAATCATTTTGGCGAGTAACATCCGCGCAATTTCCGCACGAAGGCAGGCCTTTGCGGCGGTATTTTCTCTTTTTTGAAGAACCGCTTCATGCAGAAAACAGAGACGGCCGCCGTTCAGTCGATTGGTGTTGATTGCGTTCGCGAGATCGCCGGTCTCAACACGCAATTCGATATATTCCGGTTTTTGAAACGGCTGACGGAAGCCTGGGGTTTCAAGGCCTTCATGGTGCTTGACCTCTCGGCCGAAATGGCGAGCGAATTGTCGCAATGCACCATCATCACCAGCTGGCCGGCCGAGCTTTTGCAGCGTTATGATGAAGAGGGCCTGCTGCAGAGAAGCCGGGTGATGGCGCAGTTGAAAAAATCGACCACACCCTTTTCCGTCTCCCTGGATTTTCTGGTCAGCGGCGACGAAAACGCGCCGAAGAAACCGGTCATCGGACTTTTTGAGCGGTTCGATATGATAAATTCGGTGTGGTTTCCCGTTCACGACATCACCACGATGCGGGGAGCGGTGTCCTTTTCCGGTAACAAAACGACTTTGCCCACCAGCCAGCTGGCGGAACTTTTTTACATTTCCAGCCACATCTTTGCCCGGCTATCAGAAATCCGCCGCCTTGATCTGCGGGTTCCCGAGACGTTGAACGAGCGCGAGATAGATTGTCTGAACTGGACGGCCGCCGGCAAGACTAGCGCCGAGATCGCTGAAATCATGATGCTCTCGGAACATACCATCAATCACTACCTGAACCGTGCGACGAAAAAACTCGATACGGTCAACCGCACCCAAGCCGTCGCAAAGGCGCTCCGGGTCGGTCTGATTAAATAGCGAAACCGCAAATTTATCATTGTGATAAATGGGTTCCTGGGCGATCCTTCTTTCGAATCACCGGGAAGGAGAAATCGTTTGCCGGAACGGCATAGGATAAAAGCGGGGTTTTCTCCGACTGTCGATTGCGCCGTACTGATAGCCGCTGCCGAAAAAGGCTTTGCTGCCGACGAAGGCGTCGAACTGGAACTCATCCGAAAACAATCCGCGCGCGCCGTGCTTGCAGCACTTGGCGAGGACGAGGTTCAGATCGCCCATTTGCCCGCCGCGGTTCCCGTCGGTTCCGCGGTTGGCCTCGATGACCTGCCGGCCGATATTGTCGGCGTCTTCACTCTTTCCCTTGGCGGATCGGCAACGACCGTTTCGCACGGATTTTTCGACGAGCTTTACCGGGAGGGCATGAAGCTGCCGGACCCGGCCGCGTTCGGGCGGGCGATGGCCCGTGTCTGTTCCGCGCGCCGGGCGGCGGGTGAAAAACCGCCGGTCTTTGCGATCGAGGATATCGTGTCCACGCCGTTTTATGCGCTGCGTTATCTGCTCGGAAGCTGCGGCGTGCTGCTCGGCCGCGACATGGAAATCGTTGAAGCCCTGCCGAAGGCTATGCCGGCGCTTTTGGAAAGCGGCAAGGTCGATGCGCTCTGTACCGCCGAACCGGCGGGCAGCGCTGTGGTGCTGGGCGGCGGCGGGCGGATCGTCACCACGGGAGCGCTGATCTGGCACAATGCGCCTGAAAAGATACTGGCCGTGAAGCGGCCCTGGGCGGAAGAGAACGCCACTGTGCTGGAAGGCTTGCTGCGTTCGCTTTATCGCGCCGGCGAATGGTGCGCCAACTCCGCCAATATCGAGGAACTTACCGGCATTCTTGCCGCCCCCCATTATATTGACGAGAACGGCGAATTCCTGCTTCCAGCGCTGACGGGTTATATTTCCACTTCGCAAAGGGACATGCAGCGTTTTCAGGAGTTTTTCGTAACAAGCGCCAAGGCCGCCAATTTCCCTGGCAAAGCCAGGCGCTGTGGTTCTTCAGCCAGATGTTGCGCTGGGGCGAGGTTCCCCCCGATCGCCGGTTCGATGCAGCCGTGGTGGAGGCCGCGCGCAATGCCTATCGGCCGGATATCTTCCGCAAGGCGATGAAGCCGCTTTTCGTGCCGGTGCCGGGCGCGAACCTGAAGCTGGAAGGCACGTTGCGGGAGCCGGTCCATGTCGGGGCGTCACGCTCGGGTCTTGTCCTCGGCCCCGACTGTTTTTTCGATGGTCGGGTTTTCGATCCGGAAACGCTTGATATGGACGACGAAATCTGAAGTCTGCGAATAAACCGTCGCGGTGATCCGCTGTTTGCGGTTTGGCATTGGCGAACGGGCCGCGTTTGTCTATGGATGGCGCGGAATGCAGCCCATATCCGGCGGGATGATGTAGCGGAGTAAACATATGGCAGAGGTCAGCAAGCACCAGGTCGAAAAGGCTTTGGAGGCAGTCATCTATCCGGGCAGCGGCAAAAGCATTGTGGCGCTTGGCATGGTCTCGGAAATCTTCATCGCCGACGCGAAAGCCTATTTCTCTATTACCGTCCCGGCCGACAGGGCAGCCGACATGGAGCCGTTGAGGCTTTCGGCTGAACAGGCCGCCAAGGGCGTTCCGGGTATCGCCGGTGCCGTCGTCGCGCTGACGGCGGATCGCAAACCCGGCACACAACAACCCGCACCAGCGCGCCCGGCGCCGGCACCGCCGCGCCCTGCGGCTGCAACCGGCCGCCCGCCCGCGCAACCCGGCTCGTCGAAGGTCGGCGTTCCCGGCGTCGGCGCGATCATCGCCGTTGCCTCGGGCAAGGGCGGGGTCGGCAAGTCCACGACCGCCGTCAACCTGGCGCTGGGCCTACAGGCGCTGGGCCTCAAGGTTGGCATGCTCGACGCCGACATTTACGGCCCCTCGCTGCCACGACTGCTGAAGATTTCAGGACGCCCGCAGCAGCAGGAAGACCGCATCATCATTCCCATGGAAAATTACGGACTGAAGGTCATGTCCATGGGATTTCTGGTGGATGAGGAAGCGGCGATGATCTGGCGCGGGCCGATGGTTCAGTCCGCATTGATGCAGATGTTGCGTGAAGTCGCCTGGGGTGAACTCGATGTGCTGGTGCTCGACATGCCGCCTGGCACCGGCGACGCGCAACTCACCATCGCCCAGCAGGTGCCGCTCGCCGGCGCCGTCATCGTCTCCACGCCGCAGGATCTGGCGCTGATCGACGCGCGCAAGGGCATCACCATGTTCCGCAAGGTGGAAGTGCCGCTGCTCGGCGTCGTCGAGAATATGAGCTACTTCATCGCACCGGATACCGGCGCGCGTTATGATATTTTCGGCCATGGCGGTGCCAAGGCAGAGGCTGAGCGGATTGGCGTGCCGTTCCTCGGCGAAGTGCCGCTCACCATTTCCATCCGTGAAATGTCTGATGCCGGAACGCCGGTCGTTGCCGCCGAGCCGGATGGTCCGCAGGCCGCCATCTACCGCGATATTGCGGAAAAAGTCTGGGCCCGCATCGGTGCGGGCGAAAGAAAAGCCGCCCCGAAAATCGTTTTCGAATAACGTACCGGTTAAGGAAAGAAAAAGGCCGGGCGGTTGTCGTGCCTGGATATATTTTAAAAACAATATGTTAACTGGTGGCTTCGGGAAAGGCCGATGCATTTGAACGCCAGAGATGCATCGCCTGCAATGCTGTCGCGAGAAAATATTGCTTGATTGGGTCTCGCTTTGGGAGCATAGCCCTGCGCCGTTTGGTTCTTGGTCCGTCAGTCCGGCGGGATGTGAAAATCCCGCTCGTTCCGGTGTTCCCTGAAGTGTCGTCCAAAGGTTTGCCGACCTTGAACAGGATATGTTAAGCAGCATTGCGGCTGAAGCCAGCGATGCGGACCGGAGAAACGGATTGATAAAAGCCTATCGCGCCAACTGCGAGGCGATCAGCCTGTCGCCAGACGACGGCCGTGAACAGATTCCCGACGATATCGTCTGGATCGACCTTATCAATCCGACGAGGACGGAAGAGCAGTATGTTGAAAAACTGCTGGGGCTAGAGCTGCCGACCCGCGAGGATTTGAAGGATATCGAACCTTCCAGCCGCCTTTACATGGAAGATGGCAACGTCTTCATGACCGCCTCTCTGGTTTGGAAGGCAGATTCCGACGGTCCGCGCCTGACCGATGTTGCCTTTATTCTTGCCGGCAAGCGCCTTGTGACGATCCGTTATGCCGAGCCGAAATCATTCCACCTCTTCACCGCCGCCATCACCCGCGTCCCGCACGAGATGCGCAGCGGCACCGCGCTGTTGCTGAAACTGCTGGAAACCATCGTCGATCGCACGGCGGAAATTCTCGAAAACTCGGTGGCAGGCATCGACAATCTCGCCGCCGATCTTCTCGGCAGCCAGGCGCGCAGCAAGCGCAAGGCGCCGCGTTATCTAGAAGACCGACTGACGAACATTGCCGCCTATCACCGGCTGATCTCCAAGGTTCGTGACAGCCTTGCTTCCCTTGCACGCCTGCAGACTTTCCTGTCCACAAGTGGGCAGGTCCAGCAGGACAAGGAAGCGAGGGAACAGAGCAAATCGATCGGTCGGGATATCCAGTCGTTGAGCGAACATGCCTCCTTCGTTTCCGGCAATCTGACATTCCTGCTGGACGCTTCTCTCGGCATCATCAACATCGAGCAGAACGGCATCATCAAGATCTTCTCGATCGCGTCGGTCGTGTTCCTGCCGCCCACTCTGGTGGCATCGGTTTACGGAATGAACTTTCAGCTCATGCCGGAGTTGAACTGGACGTTTGGCTATCCACTCGCGCTCGTCGTCATGCTGATGTCGGCAATCATCCCGTTTCTCTTTTTCCGTTGGAAGGGCTGGCTCTAAGGAGCCAGGATCATCATGTCTCAAATCGCAGACAAGGACTTTACCGAGAAGCCGGATTCGGATGACAAGCATCAGAACAAGGGGCTTTATGCCGCGATCCTTGGTTCTATCGGCGTCGTCTACGGCGATATCGGCACCAGCCCGCTCTATGCCTTCCGCGAAGCGCTAAAGCCGATCGCCTATGATGGCGTGACGAGAGAAGAAGTCATCGGCCTGACATCCCTGATGATCTGGTCTCTGACGATCATCGTAACGTTCAAATACATCACGCTCCTGCTGCGCGCCGACAATGACGGCGAGGGCGGCACACTCTCGCTTCTGGCGCTGTTGATGAAGACGGCGGGCACTCACCGCAGCGTTCTCATCGTGCTCGGCCTCATCGGCGCAGCCCTGTTCCTGGGCGATGCCATGATCACGCCGGCGCTATCAGTGCTTTCGGCGGTGGAGGGTCTGAAGCTCGTCACTCCGGCGATGGACGACTTTATTATTCCGATCTCCGTCTGCATTCTCATCGGCCTCTTCGCGATCCAATCGCACGGTACGGGAACGGTGGCGAAATTCTTCGGACCGATCACCGCCGTCTGGTTCCTGGTCATGGGTTTAGCCGGCCTCATTCACATCGCCGATGATTTCGGCATTCTCTATGCCTTCAACCCTTGGCATGCGGTCGAGTTTCTCGCCAATGAAGGCTTTTATGGCATCGTTGTGCTGGGCGCGGTTTTCCTGACGATCACCGGTGCTGAAGCGCTTTATGCCGATCTTGGCCATTTCGGCCGCCGTCCCATACAGTGGGCATGGTTCTGTCTGGTTTTCCCGGCACTGACGCTGAATTATCTCGGTCAGGGCGCGCTGGTTCTCAAGGACCCGGCGGCGATGTCCAATCCGTTTTACCTGATGTTCCCGCAATGGGCGATCCTGCCGGCCGTCATTCTGGCGACCGCCGCCACCATCATCGCCAGCCAGGCGGTTATAACAGGCGCGTTCTCGCTCGTGCGTCAGGCGATCCATCTCGGCTATCTGCCGCGCATGGAAATCCTCTTCACTTCGGAAACCAATACCGGGCAGATCTATCTTCCCGCCGTCAACACCATCCTGCTGTTCGGCGTCGTCGCACTGGTGCTCACCTTCAAAAGTTCGGATGCACTGGCCACCGCCTACGGCATTTCCGTTACCGGCGCGATGGTCGTCACCAGCATGATGTTCTTCGAATTCGTTCGCAAGCGCTGGCAATGGTCCATCTGGCTGGCGATTGGCGTGCTGGCGCCGCTTCTGCTGCTGGAACTGATTTTCCTCGGTGCAAACCTGCTCAAGATACATGATGGCGGCTATGTGCCGGTGTTGCTGGCAATCGCTTTCACCATCATCATGACCACCTGGCAGCGCGGCTCGAAAATCCTTTTCGCCAAAACCCGCCGCAGCGATGTGCCGCTGAAGGCTTTCGTGGCTTCGGTGGAAAAGGAAAGCGCCCATGCGCCGGTGCGCGTGCCCGGCACAGCGATTTTCCTGACTGGCGATCCGGATGCCGCACCCGCTGCATTGTTGCACAATCTCAAGCACAACCACGTCCTGCACGACAAGAACGTGATTTTGACGATCCGCACGGAAGACCAGCCGCGCGTCCGCCCCGAAAATCGTTACACACTGACGAAGCTGAGCGATCGTTTTGCCGTAGTCGAACTGCATTTCGGCTTCATGGAAACGCAGAACGTCACCCAGGCGCTCGGTTACCTCAGGCGCACGGGTTACAAGTTCGACATCATGTCCACCTCGTTTTATCTCGGTCGCCGCAAGCTGGTGCCGGATCCGAAATCGGGCATGCCCGGCTGGCAGAACCGACTGTTCATCGCGCTTGCCGAAACGGCCGCCGATCCCTCGGACTACTTCCGCCTTCCGGCCAACCGCGTGGTGGAACTCGGGTCTCACGTCGTCGTCTGATTATTAGAAGGTGGTTACACATTAACGTGAAGCCGCGCCCGCGCGCGGCGTTAACCAAGCATCAAGGTTAATAAGAGATTCTCGAACACCTGTAACAAATATGGTTCCTGGTGTTCGGAGTGCTGGTTTTGCGTTCGAAAAGAGTAATGCGTCGTCGGTCCTTTGCGTCCCTTCAGGCATGGACCTCACCCGTTGTCTTCGGCCTAGCTGCCTGGCTCGTCTTTCCTTCCATTGCCGCACGCGCGGATTTGGCCTCCCTGCTGGCAGGGCTGGACAATGGCGGCGAGCAATGGCGCATGGTGCTGACCGCGTCTCCGGCAGGCTCTGTCCATAATGCCTCGCTCACCTTTAACGATGCGGAAGGGGAGGCGGCGCTGCATGGCAGCGGCATGACCCTGCCCGATGGCCGCAAGGTGGCTTTCGTTACCAACAAGAAGGGTGACGAGACGACACCCGACAGCGAGCGCGTCAACCGTGCCGCCAAGAAGGGTCGCATCGTCGCAACCGAAATCATGCAGCCGCCAAAGGCCTTCACCGCCGGTTCCGTGCTGGAACGCACCAGCATGCTGGATATAGAGCCGCTGAAGCGCAAGGACCGCACGGCTTTCGTGAAACCGAAACGCGGCAGCGACGTCAAACTTGCCTCCTTCTATTTCCGCCGTGATGAAAAGAAGGCGGACAAAAGCGTCTCTCCGATGCTGGCGGAACTCGTCACCAACAGGACTCCCGATATTCTCGCCACGGCTTACGCGCCGGCCGAACCGGATTTCGCCCGTGAATCGCCGTTCGACGCCATTCTGAAAAAGCCGGAGGCCGGCCGCTTCGTGCCGTTGATCGGCGCGGACGATCACGCATGGGCGGCAACGCCGCTGCCCGCTGCCGTGTTTTCCGCAGCCGAACAGCAATGCCTCGCATCCGGCATCTATTTCGAGGCGCGCGGTGAATCGGTCAAGGGACAGGCGGCGGTGGCACAGGTGATCCTTAACCGCGTGCGCAACCCCGCTTATCCGAAAACCATCTGCGGTGTGGTTTATCAGAACAAGGACTGGCGCAACCGCTGCCAGTTCTCCTTCGCCTGCGATAATATAAAGGACCGGGTGAATTCCGAACGTCACTGGAAAATGGCGCGCGAAGTGGCCATGGCAACCACCGCCGGCAAAATCTGGCTGACGGAAGTGGGCTCGGCGACTCACTATCATGCCGTCTATGTTCGTCCCGCCTGGGGAAAATCCATGAAGAAGGTCGGCAGGATTGGCTTGCACGTCTTTTATCGAACCTATGGTGGCGGCTGGAGCTGATACCACCGCCAATTTGTCGCAATTTGCGTGTCAAAAATGCCGATTCCCGGGGGAAACATCGTCGACAAACTGCGATTTGGCGTTAAGCCTTTGTTTTTAAATATTTAATTTGTCAAAAAACAAGCTTCGCCAGTGCCTTGACTAGCGAAGCCCCTAAAACTATGTTGCGCGCGACTTCAGAGCGGGCTGGAACAGGCTTAATCCGTCACCGTTTACAACTCCAAAGGGTTCTGGCATGGCTGGAACGGAGAAAATGGGTGGGATTTTAAGATGACTGGCAACCGTGACGATAGTCTAGACGAGCGTCGCAAGCGCCTTGCCGAAGAGTTGGCAAAGGTGAAGGCGGAGGATGAGGCGGAAGTGAGGGCAGAGACCAATGCCGCGGAAAGCCGGAAAGGCTTTGCGATGGCGGTGAAGCTCTCATCGGAGTTCATTTCGGCCATCGTGGTCGGCGCTATGCTGGGTTATCTTCTGGACTATTTTGTCGGCACGACGCCGTGGGGGATGATCGTTCTTCTTCTTCTCGGTTTCTGCGCAGGCGTATTGAATGTGTTGCGCTCCACGGGCGCGGTGGCAAAGCCGCCGCTGCTTGAGAGAGCCGACAAGCGAGACGAGGGTGGAAAAGACGGCGTTTAAGCTGTTTTTTCTTGCAGTTGAGATGCCGCCATGAGCGGCGACAGGTAAAGAGGGCAGCCGGTGGCAAACGATCCGACCCATCAGTTCTTGGTGCAGCCGATCATTCCGATCGAAATTGGCGGCGTCGATTTTTCCTTCACCAATGCGTCGCTTTTCATGGTCGCGACCGTGGCCGCCGCTTCCGGTTTCCTTTATTTCGCAACGTCGAGCCGCGGTCTGATCCCGACCCGCATGCAGTCCGTTGCTGAAATGTCCTATGAATTCATCGCCTCCATGCTGCGCGAAGGCGCCGGCAAAAAGGGCATGGTGTTCTTCCCATTCGTATTCTCGCTGTTCATGTTCGTGCTGACTGCGAACCTTCTCGGCATGTTCCCGTATTTCTTCACGGTCACCAGCCAGATCATCGTCACCTTCGCGCTTGCCTGCCTCGTCATTGGCACGGTCGTCGTTTACGGTTTCTACAAGCACGGTCTGCATTTCTTCGGCATCTTCGCACCTTCTGGCGTGCCGAAGGCGCTGTTGCCGCTTGTCGCGTCAATTGAAATGATTTCGTTCCTGTCGCGTCCGATCAGCCTTTCCGTTCGTCTCTTCGCGAACATGCTGGCTGGCCACATCACGCTCAAGGTTTTCGCAGGCTTCGTCGCCTCCATGGGTGCGCTCGGCGCGCTCGGTATCGGCGGTGCAGTCCTGCCTCTCATCATGACGGTCGCAATGACCGCTCTCGAATTTCTCGTTGCCTTCCTGCAGGCTTATGTGTTCGCGGTACTGACTTGCATGTACCTGAACGACGCCGTGCATGGTGGTCACTGAGAAGTAAAGTCGCTGGCCCCGGCAACGGGCGCCAAAAGATAGCCGCAACAACCAATATCTCAAGGAGTCTCACATGGAAGCGGAAGCAGCAAAGTACATCGGCGCAGGTCTCGCATGCCTCGGCATGGCTGGTACGTCCCTCGCACTCGGCCGTATCTTCGGTGATTACCTCTCCGGCGCACTGCGCAACCCCTCTGCTGCCGACAGCCAGTTCGGCCGTCTGGTATTCGGCTTCGCCGTTACGGAAGCTCTGGGCATCTTCTCGCTGCTCGTAGCTCTCCTTCTCCTGTTCGCTGTCTAATAACGGCATCAGGTCTGGATCACGGCTCGCGCAAATTGCGTGCCGTGATCCTTCGCATTTGCAGTCCCCCTGGAGGTGAGCATGTTCGTGACCGAGGCTTATGCCCAGTCAGCACCGACCGTAGGTGAAACGCATACGGAAACTCCGGCTGTCGGCCAGCCGCAACCGGAAGCCACGCACACGGAAACCGGTGTAGCGCACGGCGCCGAACACGGTGCTTCCGGCGTTTTCCCGCCGTTCGACCAGTCTACTTATGCATCGCAGGTCCTGTGGCTGGCGATCACGTTCGGCCTTTTCTACCTGCTCATGCAGAAGGTCATCGTTCCTCGCGTCGGCGGCATTCTTGAAAACCGTCATGGGCGCATTGCACAGGATCTCGATGAAGCGGCACGGCTGAAAAGCGAAGCCGACGCAGCCGTCGAAACCTATGAAAAAGAACTCGCGGCAGCCCGCGCCAAGGCAAGCTCGATAGGCTCCGCGGCACGTGACGCCGCCAAGGCGAAAGCCGATGCCGACCGCGTCGCTATCGAAGCCGGACTTGCCGAGAAGCTTGCCGCCGCAGAAAAGCGCATTGCGGGTATCAGGGATCAGGCATTCGCGGATGTCGGCGCCATTGCCGAGGAAACCGCGACCGCAATCGTTGACCAGCTGGTTGGCGCCAAGGTCAAGGATGCCGACGTCAAGGCCGCCATTGCAGCCGCTTCGACTGTGAAGGGAGCCTGATATGGCGTTTGATGCATCATTTTTCGCTCTTGTCGGTCTTGTCCTTTTCTTCGTCCTGATCGCCTATCTCAAGGTTCCGGGCATGCTCTCCAAGTCTTTGGACGAGCGCGCGCAGAACATTCAGGACGAGCTGGCCGAAGCCAAGCGTCTGCGCGAAGAGGCACAGCACCTGCTGGCCGAATACCAGCGCAAGCGCAAGGAAGCCGAAGCTGAAGCAGCCGGCATCGTTGCCGCTGCCGAACGCGAAGCGGCCGCCCTGACCGCCGAAGCCAAGCAGAAGACGGAAGAATTCGTCGTCCGCCGCACGGCCCTGTCGGAACAGAAGATCAAGCAGGCAGAAGAAGACGCCATCGGCGCCGTTCGTGCCGCCGCCGTGGACATCGCCATTGCAGCTTCCGAGAAGCTCATTGCCGAAAAAGACCACCGCTGCCGCAAAGGCCAAACTTTTCGCCAACACCATTGGCGAAGTGAAGTCGAAGCTCAACTAAGTTCATCTCGGACTATTCAAAACCCCTCCGGCACCCGCCGCGAGGGGTTTTTTGTTTTATGCCTCAACCAGGGGCGGTGTTGGCAGGCTCGCGGTTGCACACTGTGGTGCCGGCTTGCAGCGTGTCTATCGATGTCTGTCGACCTTTGGAGAAAAAGCATCGGCTTTGTGGACTGGATGCTGGCCGGCAATTCGTGGCTGCCGGTTTGTCGAGGCTTGTTAAGTGATCGCGGGATAGATTGTCTTGGCCTCGAGCGCTATCAGCACTGCCAGTACAAAAGCTGCCGCGGTGGCAACCAGAAATGCGCCACTGAAAGCCAGGCCTGCTTTCGCGATACCCAAGCCAAGATCCTGCATCAGCCATCTTATCTGAGCCTGCGCATACCAGATCGTTGCGAGCGCGATAATGGCGAGCCCGAACGTAAGGCCATGTTCCAGAGGCATGGATGCAAAATCGAAGCCCAGAACCAGGACAAATGTAAACGGCGCAGCCACGTAACATTGGCTGAAGAACGGCGGACGCAGGGAGTTTCGGGTGATCCTCACCCGTTTCCACCGCAGAAGCGTGACGGCCATACACAGCGGATAAATCCCGAATATAACGCCACGCGCTATGAGCAGGTTCGAACCCGAACCAAGCTCCCGGGCGGCCAATGTGGGATCGTAAATGGTCGGAAGGGAGGCGGAGAGCCCCTGCGAAAATAGCAGAGTGATCAGGAGGAAGAGGGGCGGACTCAGTGTGTCGTCATACTGGTCCTCGAGCCGATCCGCGAGTTCGCTATCGGCGTAGCGCATCATGCTGAGCGGTGCGACGACCGATCGCCACATTGTCAGCGGATAGAAGAGGAGCCATGAAACCAGCTCGTAGAGAAGTTCCTCGAGCGACTTCAACAGTTTCATGAAATCCAAATCTCTTCTCCCAAGGCCCGTCAAGTCCACGCATTGAGATAGAATTCTACCAGTGGAGACGGAGATCGTCACCTCACGGCAGGGCGCTGAAATCCGGGGCGAGGCCGCATTCTCCGCTTCAGGATCGTGGTTTTCGATCAGTCCTGCTTCAGCGGCCTGAAACTCATCCGGTGCAGCGGGCAGGGCCCATGGCTTTCTATGGCGCGCAGGTGGGCTGGTGTGCCGTAACCCGCATGGCCTTCGAAACCATAGGAGCTGTGCACTACACCGGCCCGTTCCATCATCCGGTCACGGGTCACCTTGGCGATGATCGAAGCGGCGGCGATTGAGAGGGAGCGGGAATCGCCCTTGATGACGGCCTTCGACTCGCAGGTGATGCCCGGCGGCTTGTCGCGGCCATCTGCCAGCACGAGGGCTGGGGAGATTTCGAGGCCGAGTACGGCGCGACGCATCGCGTCGAGGCTGGCGCGCAGGATATTCATGGTGTCGATAAGACCGGGGCCAGAGGAGGCGACGGAAACGATCGATGTTTCCATGATTTGCAGAAACAGGCTTTCCCGTTTCAGCTTGGTCAGTTTCTTGGAATCGTCAAGACCACCAGGAATGTTGTCGGGATCGAGAATGACAGCTGCCGCAACCACTGGTCCCGCGAGAGGTCCCCGGCCTGCCTCATCCGTGCCGGCCACGGGCCAAAGCCCCTTCTTCCTCGCTTCAAGTTCGAAGGAGAAATCGGGTCCCGTATCGGCGAGATCAAAGAGGGCAGGAGAATCGGGTGTGGTGCGGCGTTTCATGCGGCAGAAACTTGCACACACACCCGATCTCCTGCAAGCCCCCGGAAGCGGGCGATGACGGGCGCGGCCAGCCGGGTCAAGGGGCGTGGCCAACCGTGCCCCTTAGGTCGTCATGACCTTTGATCCTCCAACGGGGCGGCGGAGGAAAAACGATCGCACGCGAGGCGGCGGGTTCCGGGGGTGATGTCCGACGGGCCAGGGAAAACCCGCCGGGCATTTCGTCAAGAGCATGGCTCCTTCAACAGGAAAGGGCCACCACTCCTTATGTGTCTGCACCGCTGGGTATCGTTGCGCGCATCGTAATGCGCCTTCGATCGGCCAAGCGGGCCTCATATTTTCAAAGCAGCGACAATTGCACGCCGGCACCTCCCGGCGGCACGAAGATATCGTCGCGCAGGTGAATGCCGCGGCGGATGAGGCCAAGCCGTTTCGTCGCCATTTCGAAACGCCTGCCGATCTGCCATGCATAGGGACCAGCACCCTTCATGCGTTTTCCGAATTCCGCATCGTAATCCTTGCCGTCGCGCATGGAGCGCACCAGCGACATGACATGCCGGTAGCGGTCCGGATAGTTGCGCAGCAGCCAGTCGCGGAAGAGGGGGCTGACCTCCAGCGGCAGGCGCAGCAGCACATAGGAGGCCTCCGTTGCGCCAGCGGCCTTGCCGGCTTCGAGAGTGCGTTCGATCTCATGATCGTTGAGTGCGGGAATGACAGGTGCCATCATCACCGCCACGGGAATTCCGGCATCCGTCAGCGCCTTGACCGCTTCCAGCCGCTTTTCGGGCGTGGCGGCGCGCGGTTCCATGCTGCGTGCCAGCTTGCGGTCCAGCGTCGTCACGGAAATACCAACCTTCACTAGACCCTTCTTGGCCATGGGCGCCAGAATATCGATATCCCGCTTGATCAGGGCCGATTTGGTGACGATGGCGACGGGATGGTCGGCCTTTGCCAGCACTTCCAATATCTGCCGCATGATGCGCCATTCGCGCTCGATCGGCTGATAGGGGTCGGTATTGGTGCCGATGGCAATGACCCGCGGCTTGTAGCCGGGCTTCGCCAGCTCCCTTTCGAGCAGCTTTGCCGCATCCGGCTTGGCGAAAAGCTTCGCCTCGAAATCCAGCCCCGCAGAAAGCCCCATATAGCTGTGCGTCGGACGGGCGAAACAGTAGATGCAGCCATGTTCGCAGCCGCGATAGGGATTGATGGAACGGTCGAAAGGGATGTCAGGCGATTCGTTGCGGCTGATGATGCTGCGCGGCTTTTCCACCTGCACTTCGGTGCGGAACTCCGGCAGCTCCTCGAGGGTCTGCCAGCCATCGTCGAAAACCTCCCGCTGCAGGGCCTCGAAGCGCCCGCCCGGGTTAAGTCCGGCACCACGCCCGCGACGACGGTCGATCTCGATGCGCAGGCCCGACGCATCGGCCAGCGCATTGGCAATGTCAGGCGTATGGCTCGGCTGGAAAGCAGCCTGCCCCGAAAGCGTATGGTCTCTCATCTGGATGCTCCCAGGGTGCCGCACGCCTCTCAAGGCAAGCCAACGCCCTAAACCGTTTCCACTCGAACCGGCGTTTCATTGCTTCTTCGAATGATTAAATTCCTACCGCAAAAATGAGAACATTACAAGAACAAAAAATGCAAAATCGATAGCTGGCACACCCGCGGCCGGGGTCTTGTTTGTGTCAATCCCACCTGAAGGTGGGTTAGAGTTAAGCCTGAACGGTCGCGGATTTTCTGACATCCAGTGCAGTGGCAATTTATTGTGCGATGCGTTAGAGCTATGCATATGTTGACAGTCATAATGGAATGCCGGGATCAGGAACCGGAACTGGCGCATACGCTGTCTGCGCTTGTAACCGGGGCCGTGGAAGGGCTGGTAAGCGACGTTGTGATCCTCGATCACGGTTCGCGCGATGGATCGTCGCGCGTCGCCGATGCCGCTGGCTGCCGTTTTTATGCGCAGTGGGATATTGAGGATGTCATGCGCTCGGCGCGCGGGCATTGGATCCTGCTGGTCGAACCGGGTGCGCGTCCGCAGAGCGGCTGGATCGAAGAGATTCTTGAATATGTGGCTGTCTGTGCCGAGCCCGCGCGTTTCTCGCCGTCCCGGTATCACAAGCGGCCCTTTTTCAGCCGGATAGTGCGCCGCCGTCCTCCCTTGGAATGCGGCTACCTGATGCCGAAGAAACATGCGGTGGCGATCGCAAAATCCGGCATGGGCCTGACACAGCTCGTGCACGCGCAAAAGCCGCGCCGCCTGAATGCGGAACTGGTTCCCGCCTGGACGGCGAGAACTTCCAACTAACCTGCAACGATGATGAAGCTGCTGTCCCTAGCGGGCGGTGATAACCTTGCCGGGGTTCATGATGCCGGCGGGGTCAAAGGCGTGTTTGATGCGTCGCATCAGGTCCATTTCAATGCCAGGCCTGATCGCGGCCAGTTCGTCGCGCTTCAACTGGCCGATGCCATGTTCGGCCGAAATCGAGCCGCCGAGCGACAGTACGATGCCGTGCACGATCTCGTTCATATCCCGCCAGCGACCGATGAATTCAGCTTTGTCCGCACCAACCGGCTGGGAAATATTGTAGTGGATGTTGCCATCGCCCAGATGGCCGAAGGCGCAGACGCGGGCGCCGGGAATGGCGGCAAGAACGGCCTTTTCCGCCGTTGCCATGAATTCCGGTATCTTCGACACCGGAACGGAAACGTCGTGTTTGATAGAGCCGCCTTCCGGCTTTTGCGCATCCGACATGCTTTCGCGCATATGCCAGAGCGCCTGACGCTGCGCTTCCGATGAAGCGATCACCGCATCCTCGACCAGCCCGGCCGAAAAACCGCGCTCCAGCAGCGATTGCATCATTGTTTCAGCCGTCTCAGCCGAATCTGAGGTGGAGATATCGATGAGCGCGTACCAGTCATGCGGCGTTTGTAGCGGATCGCGCACGCCGGGAATATGTTTGGCGGTGAATTCCACGCCGATGCGCGGCATCAGCTCAAAACCGGTCAGCGCCGTGCCGCAGAGGTTCGAGGCCATTTCGAACAGCTTCAACGCATCGTCGGTGGATCGAAGACCGGCAAAACCCACCTGATGGCCGAGCGGCACGGGGAAAAGCTTCAGCACCGCACCGGTGATAACGCCGAGCGTGCCTTCCGAACCGATGAAGAGATCGCGCAGATCGTAACCCGTATTGTCCTTTTTCAGCCGGCGAAGCCCGTCCCAGATTTCACCTGTCGGCAGCACCACTTCAAGCCCCAGGCAAAGCTGGCGCATATTGCCATAAGCGAGAACTGCCGTGCCGCCGGCATTGGTGGCCAGATTACCGCCGATGCGGCACGAGCCCTGCGAACCGAGCGACAGCGGGAACATCCGCTCCACGGTCGATGCGGCCTTGTGAATGTCGTCGAGAATGCAACCGGCATCCGCAACGATGGTGTTGGCGACCGGATCGATGTCGCGGATACGGTTCATGCGCTCGAGCGAGAGGATGATGTCGGTTCCGTCAGCACGCGGCGTCTGGCCACCCACAAGGCCGGTATTGCCGGTCTGCGGCACGATGGGCGTGCCGGTCTCGCTGGCGAGCTTCAGGATGGCTGCAACCTCCTCGACAGTGCCGGGCTTGAGCAGCAGCGGTGACGCACCATGGTAAAGCCCGCGATTCTCCACAAGACGCGGCGCCATTTCCACAGCGTCGCGCACCGCGTTTTTTTCGCCGACAATGGCAGTGAAGCGGTCGAGGATGTCGGAGGAGGGGGCTGCGATTGTCATTGGCGTCTCGCTGTCATTTGAAACGGTGGGCGAAATGGTGAAGTACCGTCAGCCTCGCGGCGCGGCGGCGCGGGAAAGGCGGTCATTGATCGCCTCTCCAAGACCGTGTGCGGGAATGGTTGTGACCGCGATTGTCGCGGCACCGCTCGCATCGGCTGCTTTGAGATAATCGAACAGATTGGCGGCTGCCTCGGCAAGGTCGCCGGAAGGGCTGAGGTCGAGAACGGTACGGGCCGTCTCTTGTCCCTCAACCGCGATGCCGCCGAACCGGATCAGTGCCTCGTTGGCAGAAACGGATGTCGCGTCGAGGCGAACGGCTGCACCGGGCGCATAATGCGAGGCGAGCATTCCGGGTGCCTCGATGGCGGCTGATGCCTTTTCCGGCCGTTCGAGCTGGGTGCCGGTGATGCGCTCGATCTCCTCGGTGACGATGCCGCCGGGACGAAGCAGCCGCACCCGCCCGTCGTCTTCCACTTTGACGATGGTGGATTCGACACCGACGGAGGCAGCACCGCCATCAAGAATGAGGTTGATCCTGTTACCGAGATCGGCCTCGACATGGGCGGCACTCGTGGGGCTGATCTTGCCTGAACTATTGGCACTGGGCGCAGCAAGAGGTTTGTCGAACCGGCGGATCAGATCACCGGCGAAACCCTGCGGAACGCGAATGCCGACGGTATCGAGCCCGGCCGTTGCGAGTGAGTGAATGCCGCTTGCCGGTTTCAGCGGCAGAACCAGCGTCAACGGGCCCGGCCAGAAGGTTTCTGCGAGGCGTCGCGACACGGGATCGAAAACCGCATAACGTTCGGCCATGGCGATATCGGCCATATGGCAGATCAGCGGATTGAACTGCGGCCTGCCTTTCGTTTCGTAAATGCGGGCAATGGCCGCCGGATCGGTTGCGTCCGCAGCAAGGCCGTAGACGGTTTCCGTGGGCAGGGCGATTGGCTGGCCGCGGGAAAGCTCCTCGACGGCCGCCTGCAAGGCGGTTTCCCGCTCGTTTTCGATATCGATATGACGCGCCATGATGCTGCCTTTCAGGGCGTCAATAGCGTATTTCAGGGCCTTATGGAAAGCGCTATCGTGGCTTTTATATTGCCTTGATGATCTTGCGCATCTCGTCCGAGCGGGCGCCGAGCATAAGCACGTTTTTGAGCGCTACGCGCGGGTCGTGGGTCTGGAACAGCAGGCCGCCGCGATGGAAGGAGGTATCGATGGCGACGTTCTTGTTTGGAAGCGCGTTGATGGCGACTGCGAAATACATCCGCGAATAGCGCGCATCGATGTTTTCGAAGAAGTTCTCGGCCCCGCTCAACTCGGCGAAGAAATTCGCGAAATAGAATGACCAGAGCACATGACGCTCGGCGTCGAAACTGGTTTTCGCTGCCGTGACATGGCAATAGCCGAGATGCGGCCGCTCATCCAGCAGATGGTGGAAAATCATCTTGGGAAAACGGATGGACTGGTGAAAGCCATTGAGACGGCTATGGGTGGCGTCGGCAGCAGCCTCGAGCTTGCGCCCGGTCATCGCCGCCACTTCGTCATGGCTGTAATAGACGCGTTCCCTCGGCAGCCAGCGTTCTTCGTAGCGGCTGATGCGCCCGGTTCGCAGGAAATCCGAATGCGCGGTCTTTGAACGTATCGGCGTGACCGAATGTTTGCCGGCATCGAAATAACGTATGCGTGTCGCCTTCTCCACCCGGAACGCCCTCGTTGTTGTCGATCAGGCAATATAGTTTAGGGCATGTTAAAACTCCGTTGCGCCACAACCCCCGTTTTTTAACGGGTAGAGAGGGAGCCGCGCGACATCATGCGTCATATTGCGACGTGGTTTCCGGCGGGGAATAGCTGCCGGATTTCGCAGCGGAATGGCGTGCAACAGCCATTGGCGCATGTCGCAATTTGTCGCCAATGCGGAAGCCGATGTCGCTGTCTGCGCTACCGCAAATGAACGCTGATGTTTAGATGGGATCACACTTCCGCAGTCCGATAAATGGTGTGGGGCAGGGCGGTTTGATCGAGGATTTGGCCATGGAATTGCGTGATACCGTACTGCGTCAGCTGAAGAACCGCCGCGAAGGCTTCAGCCTGGAACAGTCTTTCTACACGGACCCGGATTATTTCAATCTGGACATGGAAACCATCTGGTACCGCGACTGGCTGTTTGTCGGCCATGATTGCGAAGTGCCGAAGGCCGGTAACTACATCACCGTTCAGGTCGGCGCCTATTCCGTCGTCATCATTCGCGGTCGCGATGGACAGATTCGCGCCCTCCATAATTCCTGTCGCCATCGCGGTTCCCGCGTCTGCTCTTCTCATAAGGGCCAGTCCGCACGCCTCGTCTGTCCCTATCACCAGTGGACCTACGATCTGGACGGCAAGCTGCTGTTTGCCCGCCATATGGGCGATGATTTCGACAAGGCTGAATTCGGCCTGAAGCCGGTCCACTGCGAAACCGTTGCCGGTTACGTCTTCATCTGCCTGGCAGACCAGCCCGCCGATTTCGCGCCGATGCGCGCCGAGGTCGAAAGCTACATGGCGCCGCATCGCATCTGGGAAGCCAAGGTCGCGCATGAAAGCACGATCATCGAAAAGGGTAACTGGAAGCTCGTCTGGGAAAACAACCGCGAGTGCTACCATTGCGCCGCCAACCATCCGGAACTCTGCCGCACCTATCCTGAAAACCCGAGCGTTACGGGTACTGACGGTGGTGCAAGCGATCCCGAGATCGGTGGCCACTGGGCACGCTGCGAGGCTGCCGGCCTGCCGAGCCGCTTCAAGATCGATCCGAAAGGCCAGTTCCGTGTTGCCCGCATGCCGCTGATCGGCGAGGCGGAAAGCTACACCATGTCGGGAAAACGCGCCGTGCGCCGGCCGCTTTCCGATGATGTCAGCATCAGCCATATCGGCGCGCTGCTTCTGTTCCATTATCCGACGACCTGGAACCACTTCCTCGGCGACCACACCATTTCCTTCCGCGTGCTGCCGCTCAACGCCAATGAGACCATGGTCACTACCAAATGGCTGGTGAACAAGGATGCGGTTGAAGGCGTGGATTACGATCTCGAGGATCTCACGCACGTCTGGAACGAAACCAACGATCAGGACCGTCGCATCGTTGAGGAAAACGCCTTCGGCATCCGCTCGCCCGCTTACCAGCCCGGCCCCTATTCCATGGAAGACGAGGGCGGCGTGATGCAGTTCGTCAACTGGTATGCCGATTTCATGGTTGACCGGCTGTCGGGCGACAAGGCCCGCCTTTCGGCAGTAGCGTAACGTGAAGATGAATATGGCTGTGACCTACAAGCACATAGACGAGATGAAGCCGTGGAGCGACAAGCTTCACCTGCTGGAATGCATTTCGGTGACGCCCGAGACGCCTGACGTGATGACATTCCTGTTCCGTTCGGAGGATCAGAACTGGTTCCGTTACCTGCCGGGCCAGTTCGTGACACTGGAGTTGCCGGTAGGCAAGGAGCCGCTCTACCGCACCTACACATTGTCCTCCAGCCCGTCGCGGCCCTATGCGCTGTCGGTCACGGTCAAGGCGCAGGCCACCAGCATCGGCACGCGCTGGATGTTCGACAATCTGAAGCCCGGCATGAAAATCCGGGCGCTCGGCCCGCTCGGCGATTTCTCTTATGTCCGGCATCCCGGCGACAAATACCTGTTCATCTCGGCCGGCTCCGGCGTGACGCCGATGATGTCGATGGTGCGCGACATGAGCGACCGCGCGCCGCAGAGTGACATCGCCTTCATCAATTGCTCGCGCTCGCCATCCGATATCGTGTTCCGTCACGAGCTGGAATATCTTGCCCGCTTCATGCCGAAACTGTCGCTCGGTTTCATCGTGGAAAATTGCGGCCGCACTGATCTCTGGTCCGGCTTGAAGGGCATGGTCGACAAGGCCAAGATTGCGCTTCTGTCGCCTGATTTCATGGATCGCACGGTGTTCTGTTGTGGACCGGAGCCTTTCATGGCCGCCATCCGCTCCATGCTGGATGCTTCCGGCTTCGACATGAGCCGTTACCACCAGGAAAGCTTTTCGCCAGCCGCCCCGGTTGCTGTGGGCGAGAGTATTCACACAGTGGCGGATGGCGAAGCACTCTCGATGGTGGGGTTTACGCTTTCCGGCAAGGAAGTGCCGTGCCAGCCCGGCCAGACCGTTCTGATGACGGCGCGCGCCGCCGGTGTGCGCATCGGTGCCGCCTGCAATCGGGGATTTGCGGCACCTGCCGGGTGCTGAAGCTCTCCGGCGAGGTGGAGATGAACCACAATGGCGGCATTCTCGATGACGAAATCGATGAAGGCTATATTCTCGCCTGCTGCTCGCGGCCGTTGACCGACGTAAAGGTGGAAGCCTGAGCGCACGAAATCCTGCGTCTTATGCGGGAATCTATTTTTGAACCGGAACCAAAGGTCTTAAAACTCGTTTGCACGTCATCGAATTCTTTTCGGGTGTTTCAATGGGGCTGCCCCTACCTCCGACAAGACCGAGTAGTTAGAAAGCGCGGTTCAACGCGCCACAGCAAACGGAGGAAAGATCATGATGAATTTCCGCACGACGAGCGTCGCTACGGCGGTTGTCCTGTTCCTGACAAGCTTCACGCCGTCGCAGGCGTTCCAGGCGCCTGTTCCGATGGCGAAGCCGGCAATCTCAACCGAGAATGTAGTGCCGGTACAGTATCGTGAATGGGACCGCCGAGGTGACCGTAGATATGGCGACCGCATGTATCGTCCGCGCCCGTCGCGGGACGGATATTATAACGGCCATCGCGGCTATCGCGACCGCCGTCCGGGCTACCGCTATCACAACGGAATGTGGTTCCCGCTGGCGGCCTTCGCCACTGGCGCAATCATTGGCGGCGCCATGGCGCAGCCGAGACCGGCCTATGGCGGCAGCCATGTTGCCTGGTGCCAGAACCGTTGGCGCTCTTACCGCGCCTACGATAACAGCTACCAGCCGAACAGCGGTCCGCGTCGTGTATGCGTATCTCCATACAGCCGTTAAGCACGCCTTTCGAAAGCCCGGATCCGATCCGGGCTTTTGCTTTCGAGTGCCGAGTTTCGGTAACCGAAGCGTGACAACGCCGTTAATGCTGGGTTCAGGCGAAAGCGCCTAGCCTGCAACCTGTGATGTTCCAGCCAGCACCGACAAACTGGCTGGATAAAAAGAAAAAGGTGTTATTATTCACGTGCAACGGCCTGTCGACCGTCGTGAATGGAGGAAGTCAGATGAGAAGCTATGTGAAGAATATCCTGGCTGTCGGTCTTTCTGCAATCGTGGTTGCAGGAGCGATTGTTCCCGCTGAGGCAATGCCATTGCTGATGGCGCCGAAGAGTGTCGAGACCCTGGGTAACGATGCCGGCAAGAATGTCGTCAATGTGCAATACTGGCGCGATCGTGACAATCGTGGCGGCTGGGGCGGCGAACGCCGCGGCTGGTACGGCGGCCATCGCGGTTATCGCGACTACCGCCCGGGTTATCGTCACCACGACGGTTACTGGTTCCCGCTCGCAGCCTTTGCGACGGGCGCGATCATCGGCGGCGCACTGTCGCAGCCGCGCGAAGTCTACCGTCCGGTTCCGGAATATCGCCCGCGTCCGGTCTACCGCGAATATCGTCCGGTCCGTCGTGCCGGCATGAGCCAGGCGCATGTGAACTGGTGCTATGGCCGGTATCGGTCCTACGATGCCTATAGCAACACGTTCCAGCCCTACAATGGCCCACGCCAGCCCTGCTATTCGCCTTACAGCTGATAGCACTACTCCGTCACTCCGGCCTTCATCCGGCAAGACGGAGTAGGGATTGACCAGCCTGATAGTTATTACGAGCCGCCCGGATACGGGCGGCTTTTTGTTTTCACAGAATGCGCGCCCGCTTCAGCACGAACCAGGCAAGCATAACCGAAATCACGATGAAGATGCTGGCCGCCATCGTGCCGCCGGTGCCGACCGTAAATGGCAACTCATCCGTGTTCATGCCGAAGAAGCCGGTGACCAGCGATGGCGGCAGCAGGAATGCCGTCATCAGCGACAGGATATAAAGATGCCGGTTGGTTTCGGACGAGAGCTTGGAATCGATTTCCTCGTGCAGCAGCCTTGCGCGTTCCTGAAGGGCGTAGACATCGTGATCGACGGCCTCGAGGCGGCCCATCAGCCGCGAGGCGACATCCTCGAAACCGTCAGGCATCTCGTCCTCATCGGCGGCAGACGCCCGCCGCATCAGGGTGAGCACCGTGCGCAGATGCCGGTGGAGGCGAACGACCGTGCGCCTGAGCGGCGCAAGCCGCCGCCGCTCGTCGCGGTTTTCGCTGTCATAGACCAGGTCCTCGATGGCGTTCAGCTCTTCGGTCGTTTCCATCACCAGGCTGATCAGCGAACGCTGGAATTCCGCGACGAGGCCTTCGAAGACATGGGCCGGCGTGAGGTAGCGGTTGGAATTCTTGTCGACTGCCGCTTTCAGCCGGTCCACTGAGCGCAACGGTTGCAGCCGGGTGGTGATGATAAAACGGTCGCTGACCGCGAAATGCAGCCAACCGAAATCACGCGTTTCCTGATCGAACTCGCGCTGGAAATCGACCAGCGTCCCATAAAGTGACTTTTCATCCACCGTGATGGACGGATGGGTTTCATGGGTGGTGAGGCTTGCCAGCGCTGCCGGATCGAGACCATCGATCGTTTCGAGAAAGCCCGCCACCCGCTGATCCGCAAGATTGAGGTGCAGCCAGAAGAAGCCCTCGCATTGCGCCATCTCGCCAAAGCCCGCATCGGGCGCAAGCCGCCGGCATGGCGCCGTTCCGGGGTGGAATTGATAGGCCCAGACAAGGCCGGGGATAGCGGGCGTTATGAGATCCATCGTGGCAGTCCTGACCGGCGGAATGGGAGGGGAGGCGTCCGTCGCCCCAAGACGGAAACGGCAGCGGTGGCACGGCACCTGTCAGCGCATGCTGAGCAAATTCATATGACAGTTTTATAACAATCCCGCTTAAAAGGCGGGAATTTTCAAATTGACGTTTACGTAAAAATCATTTAGCCCGAAAGCAACAGCACGATAGGCAAGAGCTTCGGGAGGAGGCAGCATGTATACCGCGCCGGTGGATGATATCGCCTTTACACTCAAACATGTGGCGGGTCTGCAAGACGCGTTGTCCAGAGGTGCTCTGGGAGACCTCGGTGAAGATGTGGTCGATGCCATATTACAGGAGGCCGGCCGTTTCGCCACCGAGCAGGTCGCGCCGCTTGCCGATATAGGCGACCGACAGGGCGCGCGGCTGAGCGACGGCAAGGTCTCAACGCCGGACGGTTGGGCCGATCTTTACCGGCGCTGGGCTGCGGCCGGCTGGAACAGCCTCACCGCACCGGAAGAATTCGGCGGCCAGAACCTGCCGCATATGCTGAATGTCGCCGCGCTCGAAATGTGGAATTCCGGTTCCATGGCTTTCGCGCTTGCGCCGACGCTCACCATGGGCGCGGTGGAAGCTCTCGTTGCCCACGGTAGCAACGACCTGAAGCGCATCTATCTTCCCAAACTCGTCTCCGGCGAATGGACCGGCACGATGAACCTCACCGAACCGCATGCGGGATCGGACCTTGGCGTGCTGAAAACCCGTGCCGAGCGTAATGGTGACGGCACCTACCGCATTTTCGGGCAGAAGATTTTCATCACCTGGGGCGAACATGACGCCGCGGACAATATAATCCACCTCGTTCTTGCCCGCCTGCCGGATGCGCCGGCCGGCACGCGCGGAATTTCGCTGTTCCTCGTGCCGAAATTCCTGCCCGAAGACGATGGCACGCCGGGCAGTCGCAACGACGTCTTCTGCCATTCGCTGGAGCACAAGCTCGGCATTCACGGCTCGCCCACCTGCACGATGATCTTCGGGGACGGAAAGTTTGGCGAAGAGAAGGGTGCCCTGGGCTGGCTGATCGGCGAGGAGAACAAGGGTCTCGCCTGCATGTTCACCATGATGAACAACGCCCGCCTTGCCGTTGGCATGCAGGGCGTGGCGATCTGCGAGGCGGCGACACAGAAGGCAATCGAATACGCCAGGGAACGCACGCAGGGCAAGGCGCCCGGCTGGCAGGGTTCGGGCATGAGCCCGATCATCGAGCATCCCGATATCGCCCGCACACTGTTGACGATGAAAGCGCTGACGCAAGGTGCGCGCGCCATCTCCTTCAACTGCGCCCACGCCATCGATATGGCGCATGCCGCCGAAGACGTGGCTGAACGCGCCCACTGGCAGGAGCGCGCAGCTCTTTTAACGCCAATCGCCAAGTCCTTCTCCACCGATGCCGGTGTCGATGTCGCTTCCATGGGCATTCAGGTGCATGGCGGCATGGGCTTCATCGAGGAAACCGGTGCGGCGCGTTACCTGCGCGATGCCCGCATCGCGCCGATCTACGAAGGCACCAACGGCATTCAGGCGATCGACCTGGTGGTGCGCAAGCTGCCGCTTTCCGATGGCGCACAGGTGCGCGGTTTCATCGCAGAATTGCGTGAAATCGTCGCCCGAACTGCTGCCTCGAACCGCACCGATCTCGGCGAGACTGCCCGTTATCTCGAAACGAGTCTCACCGATCTCGAAACGGCGACCGACTGGTTGCTGGAACGCCGGAAAGCGGGGGAAACCGAAACCGCGCTGGCCGGTGCCACGCCCTATCAGCGCCTCTTCGGGCTGGCGCTCACCGGAGCCTATCTTGCCAAGGGCGCCCTGGCCCAGGTGGATGACGGCAGGGGAGCGCATCGCGCATCGCTCTGCCGGTTTGCGGCGGAAAACCTGCTGGCGGAAACGGCAGCGCTGAGGGATCGCGTCATTGCCGGTGCAGCAAGCCTTGCCGCCGCCCGCGCCGTGCTGGGTTAAGGAGAAAACCATGTCGGACGACCATATTCTCGTCGAGCGGGTCAGTCATGCGCCTGACGTTCTGACCATCCGCTTTAACCGGCCGGAAAAGAAAAACGCCATCACCGATGCAATGTATCTGCGCATGGCAGAGGCTCTGAAGGCCGCCAATGCAGACCCGGATATCCGTGTCGTCGCGTTTCTGGGTACGGAAGGCTGCTTTTCCGCCGGCAATGACATGGCCGATTTTCTTGCCTTCGCCATGTCTGGCGCAAAGGGCAAGCTCGCGGTGCTCGATCTTCTGAAGGCGCTGGCAACCTTCGAAAAGCCGCTGGTTTCGGGCGTCGATGGGTTGGCCATCGGCATCGGCACGACGCTGAACCTGCATTGCGATCTGACCGTTGCCTCCAACCGCAGCCTGTTCAAGACGCCGTTTGTTGATCTGGCGCTGGTGCCGGAAGCTGCGTCCAGCCTGCTTGCGCCAAAGCTCATCGGCCATCAGCGCGCCTTTGCCCTGCTGGCCATGGGCGAAGGTTTTACCGCCGAACAGGCCTTGCAGGCCGGAATGATCTGGAAAGTCGTGGCGCCGGAACATGTCGAAAGCGAAACGCTGGCGCTTGCCACGCGGCTTGCCGCCAAGCCGCAGCAGGCGCTGAAGATTGCCCGCGATCTCGTGCGCGGCAATCCGGCAGATGTGCTGGCCCGCATCGATGAGGAAGCCCGCCATTTCACCGCGCAATTGCAGAGTGCCGAGGCGCGGGCCGCTTTCGAGGCATTCATGCGGCGTTAAGCGTTCCGGCAGGAATTCCTTGCTGTTAAGCAACCGGGTAATATGGCTTGGGTTAGATAACGCAACGTCATCCTTCGAAGGCCACCCGCCATGCGTCACTTTGTTTTCGCCCTGACCGTCCTCCTCTCCGCTGCGACTGTCGCAGAGGCAGCGGCGACCGTGCCTTTGCCGGGTTCGAGCAATAACGTCATTCTGGCGCAGTCCACGCAAGACGACAGCCCGAATTATTACTCCGGCAATTCCCGCGATCGCCAGCGCCGCGCGCGTTTCGTTTGCGTCATCACTCCACCGGACAGCGCCAATCGTCGTCGGCCCTATGTCTGCCCCATCGAGCAGGGCCGCGTTGGCGGCGCCTGCCGTTGCTCGGGCGTGGTCGGCAACGGCACTGTTGACACCGCCTGGTGATTATTTCTCCAGCGTCGCCACCGCTTCCACATGCGGCGACCACAAGAACTGGTCGACCGGCGTGACGCGCGTGACGCGATAGCCGCCCTCCACCAGAATGGCGAGGTCGCGCGCAAGCGTCAGCGGATTGCAGCTGACGGCTACGATTTTCTTCACCGCGCTGCGCGCAAGTTCCTTGCACTGGACTTCCGCACCGGCGCGCGGCGGATCGAACACAACGGCATCGTAATTCTTCATTTCGCTCGTCATCAACGGCCGGCGGAAAAGATCACGCTTTTCGATGCTGACGGGTTTCAGGCCCTGCGTGTTGCGCGCGGCGAAATCGAGCGCTTTCAGCGGCTTGTCCTCTGCCTCAACCGCATGCACGCGGCCGACGCGCGCAAGCCGCAGCGCAAACGTGCCGGAACCGCAGAAGAGATCGGCGATGCGTTTGGATTTGCCAACATGGGCAAGCACCAGTTCCGCCATGGCGTCTTCGGCCTGTTTGGTTGCCTGCGTGAAACCGCCGGCCGGTGGGGAAACCGGAATGCCGCCGAATTCAATGATCGGCTTTTGCGGTTCGATCAGGATTTCGCCTGATAGCGCGACACGGGCGATGCCACGCATTGCCAGCACCGTTTCCGTCAATGTGCGCCGCTGTTTGTCGCCGACGGATTTGATGCCGTCGACGGAAATGTCGAGGCCCGAAAGCGTTTCAAGAACGGTCATGCGGAACGGTTCGGCATTCGACGCAAGGGAAAGGCCGATTGCGCGCACGGCGTCCAGCCGCGCGACGATACCAGGCGAGGTGACGGGACATTCCTCGATGGCGACGATGTGATGGCTGTTTGCCTGGTTGAAGCCGAGCAGTAGGCCTTTTTCCGTCTTGCGGGCGGCAAACACCGCGCGGCGGCGCTCGCCGGGGCGACAGATGACGAGATCGTCTACTGGCGGCGTCAGGCCTTTCGATCTCAGCGCCGAAACCACCAGCTCCCGCTTGAAGGCGTGGTAGGGCTGGTCGGCAAAGTGCTGCAGCGAACAGCCGCCGCAGGTGCCGTTAACGCCCTCGGGGCCGAAGTGGCGGCACACGGGTTCGCGGCGATCCGCGGAGGCTTCCGCAATCGAGATGATGGTGCCGGTATCCTTGACCTTGGCGATCGCCACCGTTTCGCCGGGCAGGGCGAAGGGCACATAGACCGGGCCGTCGGGACAGTGCGCAATGCCGTCGCCCTGGGCGCCAAGGCTCTTGATGCTGACGGTCTGCGTGCTCATGGCTTTTCGCCTCCGAGAAGAAATTCGATATTGCCATCGCCGCCGGAAATCGGCGAGGGGATGAGGCCGAGGCTCTTCCAGCCCATGTCTTCAACGAGCCAGCGTTCCAGTTCGGCAGCAACGGCAGGCGCCGTTTCCGGCTCTTTCAACAGCCCGGCCTTGCTGATGGCATCACGGCCTGCCTCGAATTGCGGCTTGACCAGCAGAACCGCGTGCGCGCCGGAGGCGGCAAGTGCGAGTGCCGGGGCAAGGGCGAGCTTTATGGAGATGAAGGACACGTCGGAGACGATGAAGTCCACGGACCGGTCATCAATGTCGTCGGTTGTCAGGAAGCGCGCATTCAGCCCTTCCAGATTGGTCACGCGCGGATCGTTCTCGATCCGTGGATGCATCTGCCCGTGGCCGACATCGATGGAGGTGACGTGTTTTGCGCCGCGATGGAGCAATACCTCGGTGAAGCCGCCGGTGGAGGCGCCGACGTCGAGGCAATCAAGGCCCTTCGGATCGAGCCCGAAGTGATCGAGCGCGGCGGTGAGCTTGAGGGCGGCGCGGGAAACATAGGCCTGCGCCGGATCGGTAATGGCGATCTTGACGTTTCCGGCAACGGTTTGGCTGGGCTTCGTGGCCGTTTTCCCGTTGACGCTCACGGTGCCGCGCGCAATCGCATCGCGCGCACGCGAGCGGCTGGCAAAGTGGCCGAGCGAAACAAGAAGCTGGTCAAGCCGTTCATTTTCAGGTGTTTTGGACATGGTCCCGTGTCAATGACCGCCAAACCCCGCAGATGCAAGCTATTTATCGCGCGCAAGGCTTCGCAACGGCACCATTTGCCGCAGCGCAGGGTCGTTTCGTGGTCGTTAAACAGCATATGCGATTAATCCAATATAAAGGCTTGTATTGCACTTTGTCTGCAAGGCCCGTGCGGCCAGTCGGAACCTGCCATGACGGCATCTCCTCCCATTCCCAAAATTGCGACCGTTGCAGCGCAGACGCTTGCTCCGTGGCATCAGGTCGCCGAGAGAGTTTGCGATGTCGCTAAAAAATTTCCCCATCAACATTAAGCTCATTGTCACCTTCTGCGTATTGATGGGCGTTTGCCTGCTCGCCTCGGCGGTGGTCTTCTGGCAGACGCTGGGGAGCGAGCACGTCACGGTCCAGAACAACAAGGCCAACAAAATCCTGCATGCGGTTGACGGTGCGACGGCCGCGATGCTGGAACAGGCCGTCAACCAGCGCGGCTTTCTGCTGTTTCGTAGCGACAGCACCTACAACGATGTTTTCGCCCAGCGCGATCTAATGCTGAAGAAGCTCGGTGAAGCCCGTGCGCTTGCCGCCGGCCAGCCGGACATTCTGAAATCCATCGATGACATGCAGGCATCCGCAACCGTGTTCTTCAAGGAACTGGCGGAACCGCAGCTTGCCGCCCGCAAGACGACC
Organism: Rhizobium sp. AN68; assembly: GCF_030758035.1. Lineage (NCBI taxonomy): Bacteria > Pseudomonadati > Pseudomonadota > Alphaproteobacteria > Hyphomicrobiales > Rhizobiaceae > Rhizobium > Rhizobium sp. AN68. The sequence goes on from NZ_JARWMI010000003.1 coordinate 640,891, forward strand.
GAAGCACCGATTTCCGAAATCATCGAGATCGGTCGCAATCAGGCCAAGGGTCAGCTCGACGGTTTCCGCGCCTCCGCCGCCAAGATCAAGGACCAGCTGAATGGCTTGTCGGCAAGCTACGCCGCACAGCAGGATGCTGCCGCACTCAACCTCAAGCTCGCACTTCTGGGTGGCGGCGCGGTTGCCGGTCTTTTGGCCGTGGCCCTCATCTGGGCCCTGTCGCGCTCCATCGTCACGCCGATCGTCGGTATGACGGCGGCTATGAGCAGGCTTGCCGACGGCGATATGACCACGGAAGTTCCGGCTCTCGACCGCAAGGATGAAGTCGGCAAAATGGCGAAAGCCGTTCTCGTCTTCAAGGAAGCTGGGCTGGAAAAATCCCGCCTTGCCAGCGAAACCGAGCGCATGCGCTCCGCAACCGAGACCGAGCGCCGCCGCAACGAAGAAGAGAAGGCCCAGGACGAAGCCGCTAACGCCCTTGCGCGTGATGAGCTTGGCAAGGGTCTTGCGGCTCTGGCGGAAGGCGATCTCGCCTACCGTATCGAAACGCCGTTCGCCTCCTACATCGACCCCATCCGTATCGACTTCAACAGCGCTGTCGAAAAGCTGCAGCAGGCCATGCGCGCAGTTGGCGAGAATGCCGCTGCAATCAATGCCGGGGCTTCGGAAATGCTCTCTGCTGCCGACGACCTGTCGCGCCGCACCGAACAGCAGGCTGCTTCCATTGAGGAAACCGCCGCAGCACTGGAAGAAGTCACCACCACGGTGCGTGATAGCGCAAGGGGTGCTGAGGACGCTGGCAATCTGGTTCAGCGCGCCCGCAGCGGAGCGGAAAAATCCGGCATCGTGGTCCGCAAGGCGGTTGCCGCCATGCGCGAGATCGAAAAATCATCAGGCGAAATCGGCAATATCATCGGCGTCATCGACGATATCGCTTTCCAGACCAACCTGCTTGCGCTGAACGCAGGCGTCGAAGCCGCCCGTGCGGGTGATGCGGGCAAGGGGTTTGCCGTCGTCGCGCAGGAAGTGCGTGAACTCGCCCAGCGTTCCGCCAATGCCGCAAAGGAAATCAAGACGCTGATCGGCGCTTCCAGCCAGCAGGTGGAAAACGGCGTCAACCTCGTCGACGAGACCGGCAAGGCGCTCGAACTCATCGTGGCGGAAGTCGAGGAGATCAACACCCATGTCAGCGCCATCGTCGTCGCTGCCCGCGAACAGGCGACTGGTCTGCAAGAAATCAACACGGCCGTGAACACCATGGATCAGGGCACGCAGCAGAATGCCGCAATGGTTGAGCAGCAGACCGCTGCCAGCCATTCGCTCGCCCGTGAAGCGGAAGCGCTCAATAGCCTGCTCGGCCAGTTCAAGGTGGGCGGCGTTCGAGGTGCCGTTGCCGGCGCCGGCGGATATTCTGCTCCTCGCCAGTCCTCGGTGAAGCCTGTCTACCAGTCCGCACCCGCCGCACCAGTCAGAAAAGCCGCAGTGAAGCCTGCCTCCACAACCGCAAGGCCGGTCGCGTCACCCGCCCGCGCCCTTGGCCAAAGCCTTGCCCGCGCCTTTGGCGGCAAAGCAGAAGCGCCGGCTGCCAAGGATCAGGACTGGACGGAGTTCTGAGCCTGACGGTCACGATCATCAAGCGTGAATCAGGGGGCTGTGAAGCCCCTTTTTGTTGCTAGATTTACGGCGCGAGCACTCAACCACGCGTTCTGTCGCAGTTTCCCAACAAAGGTGATTTCGAGATGGCACCTAGGATCAAGTTGAAAGTTCTGGATGGTGCATATGGGGTGGCCCGACTTGAGGCATCTGAAGCCATTCCGGCCTGGGCCGATGGCGGTGGCTTCGTCAGTATCACCCGGACCGATGATGAGCTTTCCATCGTCTGCCGGGAAGATCGTATACCTGGGCATGTCAGATCTGATACGGGTTGGTCCTGTCTAAAGCTACAGGGGCCATTTGCCTTCGATGAAACGGGCATCGTCTTGTCCGTTATCGAGCCGCTCTCGACCAATGAGATCGGTATATTCGTGGTTTCGACTTTCGATGGCGACCACCTGCTTGTGAAATCGAACGATCTGGAAAAAGCTTTCGTTCTGCTGAAAAATGCAGGGCATTCGCTCATCTAGAGACCCATTTGCCACGACGACTTCTCCAAGGAGGAGCGTTTTGACGAGTGAAATGGAAGAATTCAATCGAGCCGAATGGCTGTTTCCTCTTTCGCCGTTCGTATGACGACCATGGTGAAGAAGCGTGCGACATTGTTCTGGTCGCGGAACAGCCTGTCGCATAGCGCGTCGAACTCCTCCATGTCGCGCAAGCGCAGCATCAGAACGACATCGGTGGCTCCGGTAACGGAATAGGTGTGCGAAACCGCGTCCTCGGCGCTCGCCAGGTCGAGAAAACGGCGCATATGCTGCTCGCCGTGCAATTTCAGCTCCACCGTCACCAGCGCCTTGATTGCCCGTCCGGCTCTGGCGGGATTGAGGATCGCGACAATGCGGTCGATCACGCCCGATTTGCGCAGCCGCTGCAGACGGCGCAGGCAGCTGGATGGCGACAGCCCCACCTCCTCGGCCATGTCCACATTGGTGCGCGATGCGTCACGCTGCATGAGGTTTAAAAGTTTGCGGTCGATACGGTCCATTGCCGCAGCATAATCTCTAATGGTCAACTTGCAATAAAATTGCACAAAGCTGCAATCTTTGACCACAAATGCGAACCGGCTCGAGCTAGTGGATTGAGACAATCTTTAAGGAGTTTCAGATGCCATTGCTGATGCCGGTCTGGCGTAAAACGCGGGAAACGCTTGAAATCTATTGGGTGCTTGTCCGGATCACCGTTCCGATTGCGATCCTCACCGAACTGTTGTCGAGAATGGGCGCGATCGAGGCCGTGGCCCCGGTCTTTGCGCCGGTCATGAACCTGATCGGGCTTCCGCCGGAGCTGGGGCTGGCCTGGTTGACGGGAATGCTGGTGGGAATATGGGGCGCGGTGCCGCTGGTCTTCACGCTGGTTCCGGTATCCTCGCTCAGCGTGGCGGATGTCACGGTTTTCTCGGCCCTCATCCTGTTCGCGCATGGGCTGCCCATTGAGCAGAAGATCATTGAAAAGGCCGGTCCCGGCGTGATCGCAACGACGCTGCTGCGTATCGGGGGCGGATTGCTCTATGCCTTTCTCCTGCACCATTTTCTGGAGGTGACAGGGTGGCTGTCGGCCCCGGTGAACCCGGTCTGGACTGCCATGGGCGCCACACCCGACTGGGCGGACTATTTTTGGGGCCTTGGCGAAACCATGCTTTCGATGCTCGTCATCCTTCTGGTCCTGTCCTTTGGCCTTGAAATCCTCAGGCTGACCGGCGTCCTGGCCTTGATGATGAAAGCGCTTTCGCCCGTGCTGCGTCTTGCCGGCATTCGCGGCGAGGCCGAACATCTCACCGCCATCGGATTGTTCCTCGGTATCTCCTATGGCGCCGGTCTTCTGATCCGCGAGGCGCAATCGGGAGCGATATCGCCGCGTCAGGTCTTTCTGTCATGCGTGTTCATGGGGTTTGCGCATAGCGTCATTGAGGACACCATTGTCGTGATGTCGCTGGGTGCAGATGTCTACGGCGTTCTGGTCGGACGGCTCGTTTTCGCCATTGTGGCAACCGCCGCTATTGCAGCCTTGCTGCATCGCCTGTCCGACGAAGTGTTCTTTGCACGGATGTTCAGGCCACAGGGTACGTAGACGAAGACACGCCAGGTTTCGCCGCGGGGCCGGCATGATCAGCCCGCATGGGGTGCCAGACGGAAATGTCGCGCGGGGCATCTAGAAGCTCGGGCAAGGCATCGTGCCAAGCCTGCCGATAGGGACGATGAACCTGCACGTCGAGGACATCCTGATGGTCGCTCCAGGTCTCATGCAGCAGGAAGTGGTTTTCGTTTTCGCCGTCCCGATGCAGGGTTGCGTTCACAAAGGTGTTCTCGTGTCGCATGGCGTCGAGCAGATCATTCAGCAATCCTAGAAAACGTTCGCGCTGATCGGCACGGACCTTGAAGCCGATGAGATAGGTGGTGTGCATGGATAGTTACTCCTTTGTACCGTTCATCAGGGCGGCGCGGGTCTCGGCGTCGGCCGGGTAGAAACATTCCAGCACCAGCTCGGACAACGTCACATCCGTGGCGGTTCCGAAAACCGTGGTGGTCGAAATGAAGCGCAGCACGCCCCCGGACAACGGATCGCGTAGTTCGAGCGGTATCGCCAGCGGATCGGCCCCGGCGGAATGCCGTGGAGCTGCGGGCGCGGGATAGGCGGAAAGTTCCGCATGCAGCCGGGAAAGCGTCTCGTCTCCGGTCTCTTCGACTTGGCGGCGTAGGCGATCCAGCAGGTGATGCCGCCATTCGGCAAGATTGACGATGCGTGAACTCAAGCCATCAGGATGCAGGCTCAGCCGCAATACATTGAGGGGCGGGTGAAGCAGGTCTTCGGATATGCCGGCGAGAAGCGATTTGATCGCATCATTTGCAAGAACCAGATTCCAATGGCGGTCGACGGCAAGTGCCGGGAAGGGCATGTGGCCCTGCACCACGGTTTCGACGGCCTTACGAACGGCCGTCATATCAGGCGCATCCAGTGATCGTTCGGAATGGATCGGCGCATAGCCTGCCGCCAGCATCAGCCGGTTGGCGGCGCGGGCTGGCATGGAAAGCTGCTCTGCCAGCCTCGCCAGCATTTCACGGCTGGGCGAAGATCGCCCGCTTTCCACAAAACTCAGATGGCGCGCCGATATCTCGGCATCGGACGCCAGATCGAGCTGGCTCAATCTGCGGCGCGCCCGCCATTCCTTAAGCACCTGGCCGACATGTTCTTGATGATGTGTCATGCCCCGCAGCCTAGCAGAAGATATCGGCAATGCGATTACCTCGCAGGTAATTGTTCTGCGTCACAGCCCCCGGCATGCTCAGGCCGTCAACCAAAAGGAGCGCAATCATGACGCAACATCTTGCAATCGCCGAAACCTACCTCGCTGTCTGGAACGAGGAGAACGATGAACGCCGCCAGCGCCTCGTCAGCCAAGGCTGGGCTGAAATGGCGTGCTATACAGATCCTTTGATGCAGGGTGAGGGGCAGCAGGGGATTGCCGCGATGATCGAGGCGGCGCGGCAGAAATTTCCGGGATATCGCTTTGTGCTCACAGGCACCCCGGATGGCCACGGCAACTTCACCCGTTTTTCATGGCGTCTCATTTCGCCTGACGGAGAAGATGTTGCCGGCGGAACCGATGTCGTCAGCCTAAATGCCGAGGGGCAGATTGAAAATGTCGTCGGTTTTCTCGATGGCGCCGCATCCTGAGGCAGAGGCGGGTCGTCCCGCCTTCTGTCCCGGTAATTCTGTCAGCCGGCGAAACCGACGCCGGCCTGACGCTGGCCGAGCGCATTGAACACGGTGGAAACGATGCCGGCGCGGTCGAGGCCGGCATTGGCATACATGGTCTCCGGCTTGGCCTGCTCCACCCAATGGTCGGGCAGCGTCAGGGTCCGAACCTTCGGGCCGTGGTCGAGCAAGCCTGCGCTTGCCATGAAATGCAGCACATGTGCACCGAAACCGCCGACAGAGCCTTCCTCGATTGTCACCAGAACCTCATGATGAGCGGCAAGCTGGCGGATGAGGTCGAGGTCGAGCGGCTTGGCGAAGCGCGCATCGGCAACCGTGGTCGAAAGTCCGGCCGCATCGAGGTCTTCGGCAGCCGCCAGGCACTCCGCAAGGCGCGTACCGAAGGAAAGAAGTGCAACCTTCGTGCCTTCCTTGATGATGCGGCCCTTGCCGATCTGCAAAATCTCACCGCGCGCGGGCATCTCGACACCCACGCCTTCGCCGCGCGGATAACGGAAGGAAATCGGGCCTTCATCATAGGCTGCGGCTGTGCGAACCATATGTTTCAGCTCGGCCTCGTCGGACGCCGCCATAACCACCATGCCGGGCAGGGTGGCAAGGAATGTGGTGTCGAAAGAGCCGGCATGAGTCGGTCCGTCTGCGCCGACGAAACCGGCGCGGTCGATGGGGAAGCGCACGGGCAAGCTCTGGATCGCCACATCATGCACCAGCTGGTCGTAACCGCGTTGCAGGAAGGTGGAATAAAGCGCGCAGAACGGCTTGTAGCCATCCGCCGCAAGCCCCGCCGCGAAGGTGACGGCGTGCTGCTCGGCAATGCCGACATCGAAGGTGCGGGCCGGGAAAAGCTCGGCCATCTTGTCCAGCCCGGTACCATTAGGCATGGCGGCGGTGACGCCGATGATCTTGTCGTCGAGGGTCGCTTCCTGGATAAGCGCTTCGGCAAACACGCTGGTATAGCTCGGCGCATTCGGCTTGGCTTTCGCCTGCGCGCCGGTAATGACATCGAACTTGTTGACGCCGTGATATTTGTCCGCTGCCGCTTCCGCCGGCGCATAACCCTTGCCCTTCTGCGTCACCACATGGATGAGAACAGGGCCTTTCTGGTTGTCGCGCACATTGCGCAGCACAGGCAGCAGGTGATCGAAGGAATGACCGTCGATCGGGCCGATGTGATAGAAGCCAAGCTCCTCGAACAGCGTGCCGCCGGTTACGTAACCGCGCGCATGGGTCACGGCGCGGGTAATGGCGCGGTCGATGGTCTTGCCGAGATAGGCGGTGAGTTTCTTGCCGAAATCGCGAAAGCCCATATAGGTGCGGCCGGAGGCCAGCCGCGCGAGATAAGCGCTCATCGCGCCCGTCGGCGGCGCAATCGACATGTCGTTGTCGTTGAGGATGACGATCAGCCGCGCGTCGAGCGCACCGGCATTGTTGAGCGCCTCAAACGCCATGCCCGCAGACATGGAGCCATCACCGATGACGGCGATAACCTTGCGGTCGCTCTGATCCAGCCCCGCAGCCACCGCCATGCCGAGACCGGCGGAAATGGAGGTGGAGGAATGGCCGGCGCCGAAATCGTCATATTCGCTCTCGGCCCTACGCGTGAAACCGGAAAGGCCGCCTTCCTGGCGCAGCGTGCGGATGCGCTCGCGACGGCCGGTCAGGATCTTGTGCGGATAACATTGGTGGCCGACATCGAAGATCAGCCGGTCTTCAGGCGTGTTGAACACCTTATGGATGGCAATCGTCAGCTCCACCACGCCCAGACCGGCACCCAGATGCCCGCCGGTGCTCGACACCGCGTCGATCATCTCGTCGCGCAACTCCCTTGCCAGTTCCGGCAGGTCGCGATCGTCGATCTCCTTGAGATCGGATGGAAAATTCACCCGGTCAAGCAATGGGGTCTGTGGCATTCCGGTCAATCGTTCGGCCTTTTCTCGTGTCAGCGGTGGGCACCAGTGCGTCTTTCATATGGAAAGCCGGCAGTTGAGCCCTGCATGTCGTTCACTTCTATAGAATTTCAACCCTCCGGCAAAGGGACAAACTCTTCTTCGTCGCCGGGAACGATATCGAAGCGTCCGGCTCTCCACTCCTGTTTGGCCTGCTCTATGCGTTCTTTTGATGACGAAACGAAGTTCCACCAGATGTAACGGCGCTGGTTGAGTGCCGCACCGCCGAAGATCATGATGTGACAGCCGCCGCTGCCGCTCTGCAATGTGATGTCGTCGCCGGGCCGGAAGACGAGCAACTGGTCGGCGGCAAAAACGTCACCCGCGACATCCAGAGAGCCGGAAAGAATGTAGATCGCCCGTTCCTCATGGTCGGCGGAGAACGGGAATTTCACACCCGGTTCCAGCGTCAGGTCAACGTAAAGCGTGTCGGTAAAAGCCGAAACGGGGGAAGTGAGGCCTTCGAAATCACCGATGACGACCCGACCGGATGCGCCCTTGATATCGATCAGAGGCATGTCTTCCCGGGCGGTATGGGAAAAGGCCGGGGCGATTTCCTCCATATGATCGGGGAGGGCAAGCCAGGTCTGCAGGCCGGACATGGAAAGCGGATGGCCGCGCAGGTTTTCGGGCGTGCGCTCCGAATGCACGATTCCGCGCCCCGCCGTCATCAGGTTGATGTCGCCGGGCCGGATGACCAGTTCGGTGCCGAGGCTGTCGCGATGCTTGATTTCGCCGTCAAACAGATAGGTAACGGTGGAAAGCCCGATATGCGGATGCGGCTTGACATCCAGCGCCTCGCCCGCCTTCAGGATGGCCGGACCCATGCGGTCGAAAAAGATGAATGGGCCGACCAGCCGCCGCTGCCGCGTCGGCAGCGCACGCCGCACGGCGAAGCCGCCAATATCGCTGGTGCGCGGAATGATGAGGTTTTCGATGGCGTCGCAGGCGAAAGCATCACCCGCGACAGGATCGTTGCCGGGAAAGAAGGACATCCGAAGCTCCTCGTGTCGTTACACGCAAGCTTACCACGAACGATACGACGTGGGAGCGCCGTAATGTTGAACGCTGTGTCGCCCCCGTTCAACAGGACGTGTTTATTCCCCGTCCAGCGGCTCCACGCCCTGTGGTTTTCCGGCGCGGTCGAGACGGATTTTCTCGATACGCTTTTCGGCGGCGTTCAACAGCGTCTCGCAATGTTTTTTCAGGGCTTCGCCGCGCTCGTAGATGGCGATCGACTCGTCCAGCGCCACGTCTCCGCGCTCCAGGCGTGCAACAATGCTTTCCAGCTCGGCGACGGCCTTTTCGAAGGAATAACCGCTGACATCGGCTGTGTTGGCATTTTCCGTCATTTTCAACCCTTCATCATTCTCAAAATATGCATGGCCGCCGATTCCGCCAGCCCTTCCAGATCATAACCGCCTTCAAGCAGGCTGACGACCCGGTTCGAGGCGTATTTGTCCGCCATTTCCAGCAGCCGCCCCGTCGCCCAGTCGAAATCCTCGCCCACCAGATTGATCTGCGCCAGCGGATCGCGGTGATGCGCGTCGAAACCGGCGGAGATGATGATGAGATCGGGCGAAAAATCGGCGATCGCCGGCAGGACGCGGGATTTGAACGCCTCGCGAAAATACTCGCTGCCGGTATTGGGGGAAAGTGGCGCGTTGACGACATTGTTCTTCACGCCGGTTTCGTTTTTATCGCCGCTCCACGGGTAAAGCGGCATCTGGTGGGTGGAACAGAACAGCACTGACGTGTCGTTCCAGAAGATATCCTGCGTACCGTTGCCGTGATGCACGTCCCAGTCGATGATGGCGACGCGCTCTGCGCCGTGCACCTTCTGGGCGTGACGTGCGGCGATTGCTGCATTGTTGAAGAGACAGAACCCCATAGCCTTTGCGGTTTCCGCATGGTGGCCGGGCGGGCGGGACGCAACGAAGACGTTGTCGGCGGCACCCGTAAACACGTCATCTACCGCCACCATCGCAGCGCCTATACCGGTCAGCGCCGCCTGCAGGCTTTTCGGCGAGACATAGGTGTCGGCCTCGACGCGGTTGATCTCGCCATCTTCCTCGGAATCTGGCGCATGACGGACAGCAGATGCTCCTCCGGATGCGCCAGAAGCACGGCATCCTCGTTGGCCTGCGGTGCTTGCTTGCGGACCAGTCGCTCGAAATTCGGATGTTCGAGCGCAATGTTCAGAGATCGCAGCCGATCCGGCCGCTCGGGATGGCCTTCCGGCGTGATGTGTTCAAGGAAGATCGGATGTTCGTAAAGACGGGTCGCCATTCTCTAATCCTCCCGAAATAAGCTGATCAAGCGCGCTGCGGCAAAAGCGGATAACCGACCATCACAGCGCGGCCGGCAAGGGCGGCAAGCACGGCCTTCAACGCATCGCCGGGAATGAAGGCGAGCGAACCCATGAACGCCTTTTCAAACCCGAGCCCGACCACCAGCGCCAGATAGGAGATGCCGAAGGCATAAAGCACGACCACGCCGCCGGCGAGGCTGGCGATGAAGAAACCGATACCCTGCGTCAGAGCCGACTGGCCGCGATTGACGAGTTTTTCCGAGAGCATGCCGGTGACGAAAGCGGCAGCAATCCAGCCGATCAGGAAGCCCGTGGTCGGCGTGGTGAAGATGGAAAGGCCGCCGCGTCCGCCTGAGAGGACTGGCAGGCCGATTGCGGCGATGAGGATGGTCAGAAGAACCGCGAGCGTGCCGCGTTTCGCCCCCAGCACGACACCGGCCAGCATGACGCCAAGCGACTGCGCGGTGATGGGCACCGGAATGAAACCAAGCGTGATCGGCGGCAAAAGTCCGAGTGCGATGATGATGGCGGAAAACAGCGAGATCAGCACAAGGTCGCGGGTCGTCATGGCTCGGGAACTCCGGATGGTTGTTTTGCCGTCAGCTTTGGCCTCTGAAACCGCGCGCGTCAATGGCGTCGGCAATGGCATCCGCATCCTTCAACGTCATAATGACGAGCGGCACGATGATCGTGGCCAGCCGAACGGGGAGGCCGCGCGCGCGGTGCGCATCGCGCACCGCATGGTAACGATTGACGATCTCCGGCACGAACCGCACGACGAGCCCGACCGCGAGCCCGATATCGGCCGCCTTGACCAGCCCCAGCCTTTCCAGCGGGGCGGCGGCAAGCGCGATTTCGTCCATGAATTGCGAAATGCTGACGGTGATGGTGACGGCGGTGGCGAGAAGCGCCAGTGCAGTCAGCCGCAAAAGATTGACACTCGCATCGTGTACCGGAAGCAGCAGATGGCTGAAGGCGGCAACGAGGAGAATGGTCAGCATCACCGGGCGTAGCCGCAGGCCGATCTCGCGGAATTGCAGCCGCGTCTCGCGCAGAATGGCGGCGGCGACAACGACGGCGCATCCCAGCAAAAGCAGATCGCGGGTGAGAAACAGCGCAATGCTGAAAACCATCAGCGTCACGAGCTTGAGGCGTGGAGAGACGCGGTAGAGCCAGCCCGTGCCTTCGACATGAAGCGACTTCATCGCGACGCAACCTCCAGATAACGTGCCACCGCCTCTTCGGGGTTGGCGTCTGCAACCAGCTCGCCTTCGTGAAAAACCAGTACGCGATCGAAGCCGGAAAGCAGCGGCAGATCATGGGTGATGACGACAAGCGCCTGCGACAGCGCAGCCATTGTCTTTTCAACGGTCGCGCGGTTTTTGAGGTCGAGCTGATTGGTCGGTTCATCGAGAATGAGGATTTGCGGTTCAGTGACCAGCAGGGCGGCCAGCGCCGCCAGCTGCAATTCGCCGCCGGAAAGCTCGTGCGCGCGCCGTTCTTCCAGATGAGCGATACCGAGCCGGGCAAGCACGGCCTTGACCCGCGTTTCTGTCTCCGTCTTGCCGATACCGAGTCGCTTGAGGCCGAAGGCGACATCGTCGCGTATGATCGGCAGGATGATCTGGTTCTGCGGATTCTGGAAGATGAAACCGACTGCCTGCAATACCGCTCTCGCATCTTTGACGGTGTCGAGACCGTTCACCGACACCTTGCCGCGCGTCGGCTTTGTCAGACCATTGATCAGCCGCGCAAAGGTGGTCTTGCCCGAGCCGTTGAGGCCAATGACGCCGATACGCCGTTCAGTCAATGTCAGGGACACGGGCAGTAAAGCCTGCCTGCCCTCGAAGGCGACGCCTGCGGTGTCGAAACGGATTTCCAAGATTGATGCATCCCTCTATCGCTTTCCGGTTCTATATAGTGTCATCAACAGAAGTGAAACAAAGAACAAAAAAAGAACATTGCAATCCTGAAAAAGCCGTCATACCTTCTGCTTTATGACGATCAAGGTTTCAAACGAAGCGGCAAGGCGGATTTTTCTGGCGCGGCAGGGGCTTTGCTCTCCGCCCGGAAAGGCGCTTTCCAAGGATGGCCTGTTGCAGCTCATTACCGATATCGGATTCGTGCAGGTGGACAGTATCGGCACGGTGGAGCGCGCCCATCACCAGATAATATTCTCCCGAAACCAGACCTACAGGCGCGAACATCTGACAGCACTGCTGGAAAAGGACCGCGCGCTGTTCGAGCACTGGACGCATGATGCCTCCATCGTGCCGACCGAATTTTACCCCTATTGGAAGCACCGCTTCCGCCGCCGCGAGCCGATCATTCAGGAGCGCTGGCGCAAATGGCATGGTGAGGGGTTCGATGCGGCTTTCGCCGAGACGCTAGAGCGCATCGCCGCCACGGGTCCTGTTCTGGCGCGTGAGTTGAAGGAGGAGGGGCATCAGTCCGGCGGCTGGTGGAACTGGCATCCTTCCAAGACCGCACTCGAATATCTGTGGCACACCGGCAAGCTTGCCATATCCGGCCGCGTGAATTTCCAGAAGGTCTATGATCTGGCGGAGCGGGTCATTCCCGGCGAGCACCACGAAAGCGAAGTGGAGCATACGCAATTCGTCGACTGGGCCTGCCGGCAGGCGCTCACCCGTCTGGGTTTTGCCACCCATGGCGAAATCGCCGCCTTTTTTGATCTCGTTACCCCGCAGGAGGCGAGGGCTGGGTCAAGAGCCGCCGTGACGAACTGTGCGAGGTCTCGCTTCTCGCAAGCGATGGCGGTGCTGCCCGTCCGTCCTATGCCTTTGCGGATTTCAGCGCCGATGTCGCCAACCTGCCGGAACCGTCGTCCCGCGTTCGTGTGCTGAGCCCCTTCGATCCGCTGTTGCGCGACCGCAACCGCACGGAGCGGCTGTTTGGCTTCTATTACCGTATCGAGGTCTTCGTACCCGAGCCGAAACGGCAATATGGCTATTACGTCTTCCCGCTTCTGGAAGGCGACCGGCTGATCGGCCGTATCGACATGAAGGCAGACCGCAAGCGCGGCACGCTGGATGTGCGCCGCCTGTGGCTGGAACCGGGCGTGCGCGCCTCAGCAGGAAGGCTCGAGAAACTAGACGCGGAATTGTCGCGGCTTGCTAAGTTTACGGGGGTGGAGAGTGTGAATTATCTGGAGGGGTGGCGGGATGTGTAATTGCGCCTTGAGCCGGCGACTGTTTCTTCCTTCATGCTCGGGCCCATCCCGAGCATCTGCAACGGAAAATGTATAGGATGCGTCTGAAGATCCTCGGCACAAGACAGAGGATGACGCCGGACGGGAGGAGAGGACGCCAAATCGAAGCGCCCTCGCGACGTCCCTAATTCACCCGATATCCGTTGCCGAAATCTTGATCCCGAAGCCTTCCAGCCCGACATAGTGGCGCTCGCGGGTCGTCATCAGCTTGATCGAGCTGATGCCGAGGTCTTTGAGAATCTGCGCGCCGAGGCCGATTTCCAGCCACTCATTTTCGCGGGAGCGGGCCTGTGCGTGCGCTTCGTCGGGATCACGCGCCTTGCGCCGTCCGTCCACCTGGCCGACGCCGACAGAACCTTCGCGTAGATAGACGATGACGCCGCGGCCTTCTTCGGCGATCTTCTGCATATAGTGCTGCACCGGCTGGCGGTCGCCGAACACGTCGTCAGCAACGTTTTCAGGGTGCAGGCGCACGGGAATATCGACGCCATCGCGGATATCGCCGAAAATCACCGCCATATGCTGCATCCGGTCCCATGGCAGGGAATAGGTATGCGCCTTGGCCGGTCCGAACGGGGTTTGGATGGTGAAGGAGGATTCCATCTCCACCAGCGTTTCCTTGCGCTGGCGATAGGCGATCAGATCGGCGACCGAAACATGCTTCATGCCGTGTTTTTCGGCGAAATCCAGGACCTGCGGCCCGCGCATCACGGTGCCATCGTCATTGACCAGCTCGCTGATGACGCCGATGGGCGGCAGGCCGGCGAGCCGGCAGAGATCGACCGCCGCTTCGGTATGGCCGGAACGCATCAGCACGCCGCCTTCGCGGGAAATCAGCGGGAAAATGTGGCCTGGCCGGGTGAAATCCGACGCGCCGACATTCGGGTTGGCGAGATTGCGCACCGTCAAGGTGCGGTCATCCGCGGAAATACCGGTCGTGGTGCCATGCTTGAAATCGACGCTGACGGTGAAGGCGGTCGTGTGGGCGCTGTCGTTTTCCGCCACCATGGCGTTGAGGTTCAGCCTCTTTGCCTCGTCACGCGGCATGGGCGCGCAAACGATGCCGGATGTGTGGCGCACGATCAGCGCCATTTTTTCCGGCGTGCAATGAACCGCCGAAATAATCAGATCGCCTTCGTTTTCACGGTCGTCGTCGTCGGTCACGACAACGATCTCGCCTGCTTCGAAAGCGCGGATAGCGTCGACGACACGTTTCTGATCATAGGCCATTTCGGATTTACCTCACTTCAACCGGCCGGTCTGGCCACGATCTCTCAAATAATGGTCGGCAACGGTGCAGGCCACCATCGCCTCGCCGATCGGCACGGCGCGGATGCCGACGCAGGGGTCGTGGCGTCCCTTGGTGCGCACATCCACGTTGCGGCCGTCGGTGTCGATGGACTGGCGCTCCGTCAGAATGGAGGAGGTGGGCTTGATGGCGAAGCGGGCGATGACGGGCTCGCCAGTCGCGATGCCGCCCAGAATGCCGCCGGCATGGTTCGACAGGAAAATCGGTTTGCCGTCATTGCCCATACGCATCTCGTCGGCATTCTCCTCGCCGGAAAGCTCGGCCGAGGCAAATCCCTCGCCAATCTCCACGCCCTTGACGGCGTTGATCGACATCAGGCTGGAGGCAATATCCTGATCGAGCTTGGCGTAGATCGGCGCGCCGATGCCGGCCGGAACACCTTCCGCCACGACTTCGACGACCGCGCCGATCGACGATCCCGCCTTGCGGATACCGTCAAGATATTCTTCCCATACCGGCACCATCGCCGGATCGGGGCAGAAGAACGGGTTCTGATCGACCTGGTCCCAATCCCAATTGTCGCGGTTGATCTTGTGTTTGCCGATCTGCACCAGCGCACCGCGCACGTTGAGGCTCGGTACCACCTTGCGGGCGATTGCGCCTGCGGCAACACGCGCCGCCGTCTCGCGGGCGGAAGAGCGTCCGCCGCCGCGATAATCGCGAATGCCGTATTTCAGGTCATAGGTGAAGTCGGCATGGCCGGGGCGGAAGCTGCGGGCAATCTCGCCGTAATCCTTGGAACGCTGGTCGGTATTTTCGATCAGCATGGAGATCGGCGTGCCGGTGGTTATCATCGTCTCGCCGTCCTCATCCAGCATCACGCCGGACAGGACTTTGACGATGTCATCTTCACGGCGCTGGGTAACGAAGCGGCTTTGGCCGGGCTTGCGCTTGTCCATCCAGTGCTGCACCT
Source organism: Rhizobium sp. AN68 (assembly GCF_030758035.1). Taxonomy (NCBI): domain Bacteria; kingdom Pseudomonadati; phylum Pseudomonadota; class Alphaproteobacteria; order Hyphomicrobiales; family Rhizobiaceae; genus Rhizobium; species Rhizobium sp. AN68. The sequence continues at coordinate 655,969 of NZ_JARWMI010000003.1, forward strand.
CGGCAAGCGTGAAGCGAATACCGGGCGGGCAGCCGTCCACCACGCAGCCCAAAGCGGGCCCATGGCTTTCGCCCCAGGTGGTAACGCGAAAAAGATGACCGAAGCTGTTATGCGACATATTTCTCTAGACCGGAAAACGAGGGCGCGCCTGCGGACAGGGGCCGTTTAAAACAAGCGGATTTGTCATAGTAGAAAATCGGACCAAGGCAAAAGCCTTTCTTTCATCGCAAGTCCGATAAGACGGTGACGCACCGTTCACGACGCCAAGCAGCCCGGAAAACGACAGGGGTGACGATGGCTGACGACTGGCCGGATGAATGATTCGGCGGAAACGGCGCAGAGTTTTCCAGGTGACAAAAGTGTAAAGGTGCTGGTGTTTTCCACGCTGTTTCGCGGTTTTCCAATATTGCCGGGAAATGCGGTGTAAAAATCACTAACGACTTGAACGTGATCCAAAATCCGTTCATCAATTGGGCCGAAAATGTCATGGTTGCGGGCAATTTCCGCCACATTCGAAAGGCAATTCTTTATGCATGTAAGGTTTTCACGCAAATTCACGAAAGCTAGATCGATGCGTATGATGATTGCCGCCCTTCTGGCCACCGCCAACTTGCTTATGCCTATCAACAGCTACGCCCAGAGCGTCGATGTCGAGGGAACGATCAGCAAGATCGACGTGAATGCGCTGACCATTACCTTGAACGACGGCAAGAATTACCGTGTGCCGGAAGAGTTCAATTTCGAAGGCCTGAAGGCAGGTGTGAAGGTCGTTGTTTTCTACACGGAAGTGGACGGAAAACGCGTGGTCGACGATCTCGAGGTCGTGCAGTAAACTGCGGTTTCTGCTCTGCCTGTTGTCGACGCGGACCTCTCTAAACCCGGTCGGGAAGCTCCAGAATTTCCATTATGCCGGACTTGATCCGACATCCAGCCGACGAGCGTCTGCGTGGCGGGATTGGTTTTTCAGCCTAAAGATTTGGGCTGGCCGGGTTCCGGCTCGAGGCCGGAATGACGGAGGAGGATCGATACCCTCACGAAATCCACTCAGCACTGTTCCTGTCGATCTCGACCTTCAAAATCCGGTCCTGCGGGATCTGCGTCGTAGAGGCTTCATCCTTGTCCATACCTGAAACCAGGCGGAAGATCGAGCGGATCACGCCGCCGTGGCAGACACATACCGTCGGCACCTCGACTGAGGAAAGCCATGCGCCAATACGCCAGGACAGGATTTCATAGCTTTCGGCATGCTGACCGGGGGGAATGAAGTCCCACTTGTTGGCCTTGCGCGCCTTCACCCGGTCGGGAAATTCTTTTTTCAGTTCCGGCAGTGTCTGGCCTTCCCAGTCGCCGAAGGAAACTTCGACGAGGCGGTCATCGGTGCGGTATGCGTGGGGATCGAGCCCCATCGCTCCGCGCATCAGCTCCATGGTCTCGCGCGTGCGCCCGAGCGGGCTTGCCACGTAATCGAAATCACGCGCGGAGTCGCCGAGAATTTGCGCCAGAACCTTGCCGTTGCCGACCGCTTGCGCGCGGCCGAAATCATTGAGCGGAATGTCTTTCTGGCCCTGAAGCCGGCGTATCGCATTCCAGTCCGTTTGTCCGTGCCGGATCACATAGACGAGCAAGGCGATACCCCTGTTTTAAAGTTCGGTCGGCTCAGTCCTTGACCACCGAAATATCCGGCGCGTCAACAGCCTTCATGCCGATGGTGTGATAACCGGAATCCACGTGGTGGATTTCGCCGGTGACAGCCGTCGAAAGGTCGGACAGCAGGTAAAGCGCCGACTTGCCGACTTCTTCGATGGAAACGGTGCGCTTCAGCGGCGCGTTGTATTCGTTCCATTTCAGAATGTAACGGAAATCGCCGATACCGGAAGCCGCAAGCGTCTTGATCGGGCCAGCGGAAACCGCGTTGACGCGGATGCCGCGACTGCCGAGGTCTACCGCGAGATAACGCACGCTGGCCTCGAGTGCAGCCTTGGCCACGCCCATGACGTTGTAGTTCGGCATGACCTTCTCGGCACCGTAATAGGTGAGCGTGATGATCGAACCGCCATCATTCATGATCGGCTCTGCCCGCTTGGCAACGGCGGCCAGCGAGAAGACGGAAATGTCCATGGTGCGGTTGAAGTTGTCGCGGCTGGTGTCGAGATAACGGCCGGTCAGCTCGTCCTTGTCGGAAAAGGCGATGGCGTGCACGACGAAATCGATCTTGCCCCAATGCTTTTCCAGCCCGGCAAAAACCGCATCGATCGTCTCGAGGTCGGTCACGTCACAGTGGCCGGCCATGAAGGCGCCCAGTTCCTGCGCCAGCGGTTCAACACGCTTCTTAAGCGCGTCGCCCTGCCAGGTGAGCGCGATTTCCGCGCCCGCGTCCGCGCAAGCCTTGGCAATGCCCCAAGCGATTGAACGATTATTGGCGACACCCAAGATGATGCCGCGTTTGCCAGCCATAAGGCCGGATGCCTGAGCCATTGTATGCTCCCTGATGCTTTCGATTGATCCTGCCTATGGCATAGGCTGCAATCCTGTTCAAGATTGCCGAGGATCATCTACTGTTAGGGAACGTAACAAAGGGTGCGTTGTCCCGCCTATTCGCAAAACTTTTACAAATAAAGGCCTTCGCGCATGTGGCGCATGAGGTCAGTCACCTTCTCGTCCGGCTTTTCGAGCAGGATGATGCGCAATTCGATGACGAGATCGCCATATCCACCCTTGCCGTCCGCAAGCCCCTTTTCGGCAAGCCGCAGCTCGCGATCGGAGCCGGACCAGGCAGGAATGGTCACGGTTTCCTCGCCAAGCGGCGTCCGGATACTCGTCTCGCAACCCAGAACCGCGTCACTGAGAGAGATTGGCAGCGTCGTATGAATATCGAAGCCGCGAAGGGAAAAGGCGTCGTCGCGTGCCGCCAGCAACGTGACGGCCAGATCGCCGCGCGCAATGTTCGGCAGCTTCAGCCCTTGGCCCTTTAGCCGCACCACATGACCGTCCGTCATGCCGGGTTCAAGCTGGAAGCGAACCTCGCGTTCGTCGGCAAGGGATACGGTGATCCATTTGCGCTCCAGAAGTTCGGTGACCGTAACGGTGGCTTCCGCCGTGATGTCAGGTGCCTTTTCCGGCGGCGTCTGCGGGGGGCGGAAGCGGCGCACGAGAGCGCTGAAGAGATTGGCGGCGAGAGAGGCAGCTGCGGTTTCGCTTGCAGACGTCTGCGTGGTTTCGCCAGCACTGGGCACATCGCCTTTAACGCCCGTGGCTGCGGCTTTCGCCGCTTCGGCTGCCTGCTGCGCCTTGGGGTCGTTCTGCGCGTCGGCGCCGAAAATCCGCTCGACGATATCTTCGGCCGTTTCGGGTTTTGCATCGGCTTTCTGGCCGGTTTGCGCCCTGTTGCGGGCATCCGCACGGGCCAGTTCCTCCATCAGCTTCTCAGCGGCCCTGGCGCGCTCGGCGGCCTCGCGCGCCGCCTCCCGCTGCTGCATGATTGTTTCGCCGCGCTGCTTTTTCTCGGCCGCCTTGCGGGCCTGGTCGTAAAGATCGCGCTTTTTGGGGTCTTTCAGAAGATCATAGGCCTGCCCGACCTCGGCAGATCGCGCCGACGCGTCGGGGTCATCGCGATTGGCGTCCGGATGGACGGTTTTTGCCTTCGTGCGCCAGGCAGCCTTGATGTCTTCGTGACGGGCGTCACGTTTTAAGCCGAGGATAGAATACGGATCGCGCATGCGAAACACCAGTTACGTTGGCTCAGGCACGTGCAGCCGCTCATGGCGCAATCCTGAAACAAACCCCTCCGAAAAGGGATGCCTGCGATCATTCGCATGCATGCCCTCGGTTCAAACAACGTCGACTGTGGCAATAAGTTGCTAAGCAGTTGTTTACGGGGAATGCGCGCCGCCATGCGGCCGGATTAATTCCGCGCGCCAGGGTAAACAGTTTATTTCTGTTCGAAGCGGGTCAGTAACCATTCGCCGGTTTCCGACAGGCAGGCCTGTCCGGCATAACTCGCGACACCTTCGAAAGAGTGGCGTGTCGTCTTGAAATCGCGGCAGACGAAACCGCTGGACTTGTCTTCGTGAATGGTTGTGACGACACCGGCGCTGCCGGTTGCGGCATTGGCCCAGGGCAGGGGCTGTTCCGCGAGTTTGGTGAGATCCGCCGATGTGACCGCATTGCGGATGGTCGCGTCGTCGGTCTGCGGGTTATTATTGGGCTGGTTGGGAACAGAGGCGGTGGAAAGCGAGCGATCGACCTTGTCGCCGCCGAACAGGTCAAGGCTGACGCATCCGCTCAGCACCACAAGCATTGACACGATCGCGGAAACTTCCGCTATCGATGAAAGGAGGCCCTTTGTTCGACTGTTCGACTTTGCTATGACGGTCACCATCTTTCGCCAGAGATCATCTCTGGGGTCCAAATCAGCTCGGGAGCATTTTAGTCAATATGTCGGAAACGGGGTTAACATCCAGTGACTTCACTGAAGAAAATGAACCGTTCACGCTTTTTGCCGAATGGCTGAAGGACGCGACGGCCTCCGAAATCAACGATCCGAACGCGGTAGCACTCGCAACCGTCGATGAAAACGGCCTGCCGAATGTGCGCATGGTGCTGCTGAAGGACGTCGACGATCGCGGCTTCGTTTTCTATACGAATTTCGAAAGCCAGAAGGGGCGCGAGATCCTAGGCCAGAAAAAAGCGGCCATGTGTTTCCACTGGAAAAGCCTGCGCCGGCAGGTGCGTCTGCGCGGCGAGGTGGAGATCGTTACCGACGCGGAAGCGGATAGCTATTACGCCTCGCGTCCGCGCGGAAGCCGCATCGGCGCCTGGGCGTCGAAGCAGTCGCGGCCGCTGGAAGGCCGGTTTGCGCTGGAAAAGGCGGTTGCCGAATACACCGCGAAATATGCGATCGGCGATATTCCGCGCCCCTCCTACTGGTCCGGTTTCCGCATTCGCCCGGTCAGCATCGAGTTCTGGCACGACCGCAAGTTCCGCCTGCACGACCGTGTCGAATTCCGCCGCGAGACGCCGGATGAACCGTGGTCCAAGGTCCGCATGTATCCTTGAAAGCTGCAGGAGGCAGGCCGTCCTTGCCTGCCTATTTCAGCAGCGAGATCAAATAGCGGCAGGCCGATGACGGCGGAAATGGCGATCAGGCCGTAGCAGATGCGCCTGAACGCCGCCTCGTCGGCAAGCCCGTGCAGCCGCGCACCGGCATAAAGACCCGCCCCGTAAAACGGCAGGGCCAGCAGGAAAAAAACAAAGACGTCGGCAGTGAACAGGCCACCAAAAAAATAGCTGGTGGCGGAGATCACGGTCGAAATCGCGAAATAGAGAATGACATTCGCGCGCACGAAAGCGCCCTTGAGGGCGCCGCCAAGCCAATAGGCGACGATGGGTGGACCGCCCAGTTGCGCCGCACCCGAAAACAGCCCGGCAACAAGCCCGGTGAACAGGGTGAGCGGCGTTTTCGGCCGGCCGCTGTAACGCCAGCCGGAAACGAGAAATAACAGCAGCACGACAACCACGATGGAAATGATCCAGCGCAGGGTGAGCGGATCCCCGCCGGAAAGCAGCAGCGTTCCAAGGGGGACACCGACAAGCGCACCGGCTGCCATGGTGAAGACTTCACGCCGGTCGGCCATGCGCCAGGCCGGCGGTATCATGCCGAGCGTCAAAACGCCGTCCACCACAAGAAGAACCACCGAGGCGATGCGCGGGCCGACAATGGCGCTTGCCAGCGGAATGAAGATGAGGGCCGCACCAAAGCCGGAAAAGCCGCGGGCAAGTCCGGCGAGAAAGGCGGCGCCCGCAAACATGGCGAGCAGCGTCGGACTATGCGCGGTGATAAGAGCCGAGAAAAAATCGAGGAGAGGCATAGGTGACTGCATGGGTTTCGAATACCTCTTTATCCCGCATGCAGGCACCTGTCGCGGAAATTTCAGCTGATTATCGCACGATACGCTTTCGAAACGACGCCGCCGGAGAATCGTGATCAGAGTTGTATCTCACGAACAAAGGATGAACAAATGCTTGCTGTCTTGATGCGCCAGTTTGAAGCTGCCTCACAGAAATACGCCGAGGAAAATGGGATCATCCGCGATCCCGACTGGTATATGCTGAAGCTTCAGGAGGAGGTTGGTGAGGTCACGCAGGCCTGGAACCGGATGACGGGGCGTGGGCGCAGCAAAGACAGAAGCGAAGAGGAGATGAAACTCGATCTTGCCGACGAAACCGCCGATCTCTTGGGCCACGTTTTGCTGCTCGCCCATTATAACCGCCTCGACATCGAAGCATCGATAGAGCGCAAGTGGCGTTTTACACCGTCGGTTTGTTTGCGGGGAGGGACGCGGCCCTACCGCTGCGGCTCTGTCGCTGCCGCGATTATGAGAGCGAAACGATAGAGAGCAGAGCTGCGAGAATGGCGGCCACCGGCGTCATGACCTGCCGCAGGGTAATCTGAAATGCGGAAAGAGCGAGCGATATCAGCGCCGCGCCGTTTATGGATGTGCCGACAAATGAATTCGCGCAGGATCGGCCTGTCAGCCTATATGTGAGGCTCCATAAAGACCAATGGCTAAAGGCATGTGACGCGTCTTCATGCCTCTGATAACGGCGCCTGTTGCAGGAGGCCGGCAACCGCATGAAGATCGGTTGAAACGGCAATGCATTTTTCCCGCATTTCCTCAGTCGGCGGCGCGACATCCGGCACCATGATCGTCATCATGCCCGCCGATGAGGCGGAGCGCACGCCGTGCCAGGAATCCTCCAGCGCCAGGCAACGGCCCGGATCGATGCCGAGACGTTTTGCGGCAGTAAGATATGGCATGGGCGACGGCTTCGGCTCCGAATAGTCGCCGCGGGCGACGATGGTATCGAAACGTTTGAGCAGGTCATAGGGGCCGAGATGACGCGTGACGGAATCGTGCCGCGAGGAAGTGGCGATGGCGCGGCGTATATCAAGCCTGTCGAGAAGATCGAGGATTTCGACGACGCCGGGTTTCAGCGCCACGCCTTCCGCCATCATCACGGCAAGATGCCGGAGCCAGGCGTCACGGAAGCTGTCGATCGGAAAATCCGCGCCATAATCGGCGAAAATGGTGCCGGTAATGACATCCCACGGGCTGCCGCAGACCTTCTGATAGGTCTCTACCCGCATTCCGTGGCCGCCCTCATCTGACGCGGCCAGAAAGGAATCGCGATAAAGCGTCTCGCTTTCGATCAGCAATCCGTCCATGTCGAAAACGACAGCATGCGGGAGAAAAGGCAGCATGGCGGCTCAACCGAACCGGAAGGGGCGTTCGCCGAGGCTTTCGAACGGGCGGAGCAGGTAACCGTCCGGATCGGCGACGATGAATTGCCGGTTGCCGACCTCGACTGTGCCGCGCCTGTACCATTTTTCTTCTGACGGCAGGACAAGATCGATCGAGGCCCGCTCAAGCCGCGCGAGGATGGGCAGCAGGGAAGGAACGGCAAGTTGCAGATTCATGCCGCGGCCCAGCGGAAATTCAAGCGCTGCATTTTCCGCCACGAAGGTCCGGGTCGCACCGATCTGGTCGATCATCAGTTGCGCATCACCCAGCGCCAGATAGGCAAAGCCCTCTTCGGCGCGCTCATAAACCACATGAAAACCGATCAGGTCGCAATAAAAAGCGCGGCTTTTCTGCCAGTCGCTGACGGCTAGTTCCGGGACGAGGGCATTTCGTATGATGGTCATGGTCTCCTTTGCCGCGCAGGCCCGGCGATGCGAGGCGTGGCCTGCGGTAATGGGGCGATATTATCGTCTTCCGGGTGACTTGCCAGAGGAATCCTCATCATGGCAGCCATGTGCGGAGTTGTGGGCTGAAGCGGGTTCAACTTTTCGTCCTGCCACAGCTTTTCTCACCTCATGCCGGACATGGTCTGGCACCCAGTCAGCCCAAGTCCTTGGGCTGCAAAGACTCATCTCGCCAAGCGGACGCGGGTAGGCTGGATTCCGGCTCGAGGCCGGAACTACGCCTTCGTGCCGCCGACGGTGATCTGGTCCATGCGCAGATGCGGCTGGCCGACGCCAACCGGAACCCATTGCCCGGCCTTGCCGCAATTGCCGATGCCGGTGTCCAGTTTCGGATCGTTGCCGATCATCGAGACGCGTTTCATTGCGTCCGGCCCGTTGCCGATCAGCATTGCACCCTTCACCGGCGCGCCGATCTTGCCGTTCTCGATGAGATAGGCCTCGGTGCAGCCGAACACGAACTTGCCTGATGTGATATCCACCTGACCGCCACCGAAGGAAACGGCATAGATGCCCTTCTTGACGGAGGAGATGATCTCCTCGGGCGTCTTGTCGCCTGACAGCATGTAGGTGTTGGTCATGCGCGGCATCGGCACATAGGCATAACCCTGCCGGCGGCCATTGCCTGTCGCCTTCGCACCCATCAGCCGGGCGTTCTGGCGGTCCTGCATGTATCCCACCAGCCTGCCGTTCTCGATCAGCACATTATAGGCCGACGGTGTTCCCTCGTCGTCGACGGTGAGCGAACCACGGCGGCTGTCGATGGTGCCGTCATCCACCACAGTCACACCCGGGGCTGCCACCATCTCGCCCATCAGGCCGGCAAAGGCCGAGGTTTTCTTGCGGTTGAAATCGCCCTCGAGGCCATGGCCCACAGCCTCATGCAGCATGACGCCGGGCCAGCCGGAGCCGAGAACCACATCCATGGTGCCGGCCGGCGCATCGACGGCGGTCAGGTTGACGAGCGCCTGACGCAGCGCCTCGTCGGCTCCGCGCTGCCAGTTCTCCGTGGTGATAAAATCGCCAAAGCCGACGCGGCCGCCAATGCCGTAGGAGCCGCTTTCCTGCCGGTCGCCTTCACCTGCGACAACGGAAATATTGATACGGGTCATGGGCCTGACATCGCTGACGCGATGGCCATCGGCGCGCAGAATATCCACTACCTGCCAGCTTGCGGAAATCGTCGCCGTCACCTGCCGGACATTCGCGTCTTTGTCGCGCAAATAGGCATCGATATCGGTGAGAAGTTTCACCTTCTCCTCGAAGCTCGGGCTGCCGATCGGGTTTTCGTCGCCGTAGAGCTTTTTGTTAGTGCGTTGTGGGGCTGCGGCATAGGAACCGGAATAACCTCTGGTCACGGCGCCGACAGCATCCGACGCTCGCTTCAGCGCAGCCTGCGACAGCTCGCCCGCATGGGCGTAGCCAACGGTCTCGCCGGCAACGGCGCGCAGGCCAAAACCCTGGTCGGTATTGAAGGAGCCGCCCTTGAGGCGGCCGTTATCGAAGGTCAGCGATTCTGCCTGCGCATGTTCGATGAACAACTCGCCATCGTCTGCGCCGGTGAGCGCTTCCGCGACCAGCTTGCGCAACTGCGTCTCGTCGCAATCGAAGAGATTTACAAGGTCGTTGGTCATTGAAGGCTCCAGTCTTTATCGTTCCTTCGATTTAGGCACTAGAGCCGACAGACGCAAGGCTGTCTCTTTACACGAGGCTTCAGGGAAGCGCGTCGTAGCCTTCGGCAAAGCCGGTGAGCTCGATCGGAATACCGACACGATCCTGATCGACGGATTCACGCAGCGCGAAAACCGCGTTCTTGCCGGCGCGCAGAACCTTCAGCAGTTCGTCGTCAATATCGACCTCGACATAGCAGCCTTCGGAGAAGCAGCGGGTGAAATAGGCGCGGCCAATATTGTTGTTGTCGATATAAAGCTCCATGCCGTCCTTCAGAAGCACGCCAAGCGGTGCGAGGATACGCAGGATGCGCGACTTGCGGTCCGCGGTTTTCAGGACCACCACCGAAAGCCCCACTTCCGGGCGGTCGTCGGCAATCACGTTCTGCATCAGGGCGCATTGATCTTCGGATGCGCCTGCCGGCTTGTCGCAGATCACCGACCATGCTCCATGCGTCGACTTCGGCGTTCCGGGCGGCTGCTGTTGCGCCAGCGCCGCTGCGGCGGGAGCGATGATGGCAAGACCGGCGGCGGCAAGAAAAGTGCGCGCGAGCGGGGAAAGACGCATGGATACCTCTGGGATTCAGAATCAGTGCGGCTATTTTGACGCCATAATCCGGAAAAAAAGCCTTGGTACCTCAATTCCAGCCGAGTTGGGCGGAAATAGGACCTGTTGCCGGGTGCAGGCGCCTGATTTGACCGTGCGGCAGCCGGCGCCTGGTGGCTGAAGTCTGCTGCAAAAGCGCTGCCAGCAGGGGCTGCGCCGGATTTTGACCATTGCCAAGCGCGCCTGAAATATCTTGCAGGATACGGGACATGGGAAACTCGGCTGCGACGAACAATGGTGAAATTGGCTGACATCCGTGTCCTTACGCATATTGCGGCAGAGGACAAACTGTGGTTTGAAGTTAGTACCATAAGCATGGATTCTGCGTCTGTAATTGATCAAGATCAGACGCGTGAGGGAGAGGGTACCGTGACGAATAGGATTTACGCAGCATTGGCGGGGATGACCTGTCTGCTCACGGCTGTCGGCGCCCACGCCGATCAGCCGGTGCATTGGCAAATGGGCATGCAGGAGGCCGCCACGCCGATCATGCACGAAATACGCTGGTTTGAACAATATACGCTCTGGTTCATTGTTCCGGTTACGCTTTTCGTTCTTGCGCTGCTCATTATCGTCGCCTTGAAATTCCGTGCAGCGAAAAATCCGGTGCCGTCCAAGACCAGCCACAACACCGCGATCGAAGTGGTGTGGACACTTGCGCCGGTTCTCATTCTCCTGTTCCTCGCTTTCCCGTCGTTCAATCTTCTGAACGCGCAGCTGACGCAGCCGGAAAACCCTGATCTGACGCTGAAGGCGACTGCGACGCAATGGCTCTGGAACTACGAATACAAGGCTGCCGAGGGCGCCGAGCCGCTCGCCTTCGACAGCTATCTGCTGAAAGAGCAGGATCGTGCAGCTGCAGGCAAGGAGGACAAGGCCCGCTACCCGCGTCTTCTCGCGGTAGACAATGAAATGGTCGTTCCGGTCGGCAAGACCGTTCGCCTTCTGGTGACGGCGGCGCCTACGGATGTCATCCACGCCTTCGCCATGCCCGCTTTCGGTGTTAAGATCGACGCCGTTCCGGGCCGCCTCAACGAAACTTGGTTCAAGCCGGAGAAGGAAGGCCTTTATTACGGCCAGTGTTCCGAGCTTTGCGGCAAGGACCATGCCTTCATGCCGATCGCCATTCGGGTGGTTTCCGAACAGCAGTACAATGCCTGGCACGCCGCGGCCGCTTCAGATCTGAACGGCGCGAACCGGGCACTGATGGCCTCCGTCGATGGCGCTCCGCGCACGGTCGACGTTGCCGCCAACGAAACCAACTGAGACCTGGAGTGACGACAATGGCTGGACCTTCCGCACACGACGATCATCACTCGCATGGTCAATCCGCTCATGATGGGCACGCGCATGATGATCATTCGCATGATCATTCCCACAAGCCGGGCTTTTTCGCCCGCTGGTTCCTGTCGACCAACCATAAGGACATCGGCACGCTCTACCTGATCTTCGCCATCATGGCGGGTATCATCGGTGGCGGGCTTTCGGTTGTCATGCGTATGGAGTTGCAGGAGCCGGGCATCCAGATCTTCCACGGTCTGGCCTCCATGGTTTACGGCTTCGAGGGCGATGCTGCCATCGACGGCGGCAAGCACATGTTCAACGTGTTCACGACAGCGCACGCGCTCATCATGATCTTCTTCATGGTCATGCCGGCGATGATCGGCGGCTTTGCCAACTGGATGATCCCGATCATGATCGGCGCTCCTGACATGGCTTTCCCGCGCCTCAACAATATTTCCTTCTGGCTGATCGTTCCGGCGTTCATCCTGCTGCTCCTGTCGCTTTTCGTCGAAGGTCCGGCGGGCGGTTACGGCGTGGGTGGCGGCTGGACCATGTATCCGCCGCTTTCGACCAACGGCATGCCGGGACCGGCGGTGGATCTTGCGATCTTCTCGCTGCACGTTGCCGGCGCGTCCTCGATCCTTGGCGCCATCAACTTCATCACCACCATCCTCAACATGCGCGCTCCGGGCATGACACTGCACAAGATGCCGCTTTTTGCCTGGTCGGTTCTGGTCACCGCATTCCTGCTGCTGCTTTCCCTGCCGGTTCTGGCTGGTGGCATCACCATGCTTCTGACCGACCGTAACTTCGGCACGGCATTCTTCTCGCCGGAAGGCGGCGGTGATCCGATCCTCTACCAGCACCTGTTCTGGTTCTTCGGCCACCCGGAAGTGTACATCCTGATCCTGCCCGGCTTCGGCATCATCAGCCACATCGTGTCCACCTTCTCCAAGAAGCCGGTCTTCGGCTATCTCGGCATGGCATACGCCATGGTCGCCATCGGCGCTGTCGGCTTCATCGTGTGGGCGCACCACATGTACACGGTCGGCCTTTCGCTGGAAGCGCAGCGTTATTTCGTCTTCGCAACCATGGTCATCGCGGTGCCGACAGGTATCAAGATCTTCTCGTGGATCGCGACGATGTGGGGTGGTTCGCTGACCTTCTCGACCCCGATGGTCTGGGCAATCGGCTTCATCTTCCTGTTCACGGTCGGCGGGGTTACCGGCGTCCAGCTCGCCAATGCCGGTCTCGACCGTTCGCTGCACGACACCTACTACGTCGTGGCGCACTTCCATTACGTTCTGTCGCTCGGCGCGGTCTTCGCGATCTTCGCCGGCTGGTATTACTGGTTCCCGAAGATCACCGGCTACATGTACAACGAGTTCATCGGCAAGCTGCACTTCTGGGTGATGTTCGTTGGCGTGAACCTGATCTTCTTCCCGCAGCACTTCCTCGGCCTTGCCGGCATGCCGCGTCGTTACATCGATTATCCCGATGCCTATGCCGGCTGGAACCTGGTGTCTTCCTATGGTTCCTATATCTCTGCCGTAGCCGTGTTGATTTTCCTCTTCGGTGTTTGGGAAGCCTTCGCCAAGAAGCGGATCGCTGGCAACAATCCCTGGGGTGAAGGTGCGACGACGCTCGAATGGCAGCTGTCCTCTCCGCCGCCGTACCACCAGTGGGAACAGCTTCCGCGCATTCGCTGAATGCCGGACCGGAGTGCGCGGGCAGGGCTTGCGAACTCCGGAAGCTGAAAAGAGGGGATGGTGTGGCTTATCCGCGCCGTTTCCCTTGAGGCGGACGGAGTCTGCTGCTGCGTGAGGCATTTTGTCCAAGCGAAGCTTTTCGTGCGACATGATAAAAGCCAAGTACTGCCACTATGAATGGGCAGACGCAGCAGGGCGACGGAACGGGCGTGGCGATATGCCAGGCGCATGGCATCGGGTCTTTGACCCCGGTGCTGCCCGTGCCGGAACGTTCGGACCAATGAATTGACGCACCGTGCACGCCGAAAACGACACTCTGTTTTCGGGCTGGTGCAAGGGATGCCGCGGCAAGCGGCATCTGAAGAAAAACAGGATACGAAATGACCGTCATCGACAATCGCGAAATGCTTGGCCTGGAAAGCTCCGAACTTTCGGAAGCCGGCGCGCGCGATTATTTCGAGTTGCTGAAACCGCGCGTCATGTCGCTCGTCGTCTTCACGGCGTTTGCGGGCCTCGTGCTGGCGCCGGGCCACATCAACCCGGTCCTCGGCCTCATCGCCATTCTCTGTATTGCAGTCGGTGCCGGCGCATCCGGCGCGCTCAACATGTGGTACGATGCAGACATCGACGCCGTGATGAGCCGCACCGCCAAGCGGCCGATCCCGTCCGGCCGCGTAGCACCTGGCGAGGCCCTGGCCTTCGGGCTGACGCTCTCGGCCTTTTCGGTGGTCATCCTCGGGCTTGCGGTCAACTGGTTCTCCGCCGGACTGCTCGCCTTCACCATTTTCTTCTACGCCGTCGTTTATACGATGTGGCTGAAACGCTCGACACCGCAGAACATCGTCATTGGTGGTGCTGCCGGCGCTTTCCCGCCCATGCTTGGCTGGGCCTGCGTCACCGGCGGCGTTTCGCTTGATAGCGTCATCCTCTTCCTCATCATCTTCTTGTGGACACCAGCCCATTTCTGGGCGCTGGCGCTGTTCAAGATGCGCGACTACGGCTCCGTCGGCATTCCGATGATGCCGAACGTGGCGGGCGAGCGCTCCACCAAGAACCAGATGATCGTTTACGCAGTGCTGACGGCTGCAGTTGCGGTCGCGCCGTATTTCACCGGTCTGGCGAGCCTCGGTTATGGCATTTTCGCCGCCGTGCTGAGCGCGATCTTCGTTTACTGTTCGCTCGATGTCCGGCGCATGCCTGACGGTGACGAGAAAATGCTGCCCGCCAAGAAGATGTTCGCCTATTCGGTGCTTTACCTCTTCGCCATCTTCTCCGGCCTTTTGGCCGATCATTTCGCTCCGGCCCTGAAAGCCGTGATTTCGGGAGTTTTTTGATGGAAACCGTGGAACTGAGCACGGCGCAGAAAAAATCGAGGCGCGGGCGCAACGTCGCGCTCGGCGTCTTGCTCGCCGGTCTGGTGGTGCTGTTTTACGTCATCACCATCATCAAGATCGGCTCGCATTGACGGCCTGACAGTGAGGGCATGATCGGAGGAGAGGAGGGGGACATGGCGAATACTGGGGCAAATATCGGGGCAGACAAGGCAACGGCCGGCACGCAGCGGGTGAGCAATCGCTCCATCCTCGTGCTCTGTCTCGTCTTTTTCTGCGCTATGATCGGCATGGCCTATGCCGCCGTTCCGCTCTACAGCCTGTTCTGCCGCGTCACTGGCTATAACGGCACGACCCAGCGCGTCGAGCAATATTCCGACGTCATTCTCGACAAGACCATCAACGTCACCTTCGACGCCAATACGTCGAATGGCCTCAACTGGGATTTCCGCCCGGTCGACAAGCTGGTCACGCCGAAAATCGGCGAGACGGTGCAGATCAATTTCAAGGCGACGAACCGCTCAGCGGTGGCAACCACGGGCACGGCGGTCTTTAACGTCACGCCCATGGAAGCAGGCGCTTATTTCAACAAGGTGGAGTGTTTCTGCTTCACCGAAACGACGCTTCAGCCGGGCGAAACGCTCGAAATGCCGGTGGTGTTTTTCATCGATCCGGATATCGCCACGGCGCGCGAAACGAAGAACATTCATACTTTGACGCTGTCCTATACGTTTTATCCGGCCAAAACCGAAAAACCGGTTGCGTCCTTGCCGGTAAAGACTGAATCTGGCGAAAGCAAATTGTGAGAGGAGACTCGGGCCTTTTGAGCAGGGCCGGGTCTGGGAAGAGATACCAGGGGATTGTCACACATGGCAGATACGCATCAGAAGAACCACGACTACCACATCATAGATCCAAGCCCCTGGCCGCTTCTGGCCTCGATCGGCGCCTTCATTCTGACCTTCGGCGGCGTCTGTTACATGCGTTACCTGTCGGCTGGCTCCTTCAAGCTGTTCGGCATGGAACTGGCCAATCCCTGGCTGTTTTATATCGGTCTCGTCATCGTGCTTTACACCATGTACGCATGGTGGGCAGACACGATCAAGGAAGCCAATGAGGGTAGCCACACCCGCGTCGTTTCGCTTCACCTGCGTTACGGCATGATCATGTTCATCGCCTCTGAGGTGATGTTCTTCGTCGCGTGGTTCTGGGCCTATTTCGATGCCAGCCTTTATCCGCACGAGGCCATTCAGGCGTCCCGCCTCGAATATACTGGCGGTCAGTGGCCGCCAAAGGGCATCGAGGTCATCGATCCCTGGCACCTGCCGCTCTACAACACCGTCATCCTGCTTTTGTCGGGCACCTGCGTCACCTGGGCGCACCATGCCCTGCTGCACAATGACCGCAAGGGGCTGATCACCGGTCTCGTCCTCACCGTTGCCCTCGGCGTCCTGTTCTCGACCGTGCAGGTTTACGAATACATGCACGCCCCGTTCGACTTCAAGAACTCGATCTATGGCGCGACCTTCTTCATGGCGACCGGCTTCCACGGTTTCCACGTTTTCGTCGGCACGGTTTTCCTGCTGGTCTGCCTGCTGCGCGCCATTGCCGGCGGCTTCACGCCGAAACAGCATTTCGGCTTCGAAGCAGCTGCCTGGTACTGGCACTTCGTTGACGTCGTCTGGCTGTTCCTGTTCTTCGCGATCTACATCTGGGGCGGCTGGGGCGCGCCGCTGGCGGAGTGATGCGGTTTGTTTTCTGACTCGGAGGGCGGCATCTGCCGCCCTTTGTGTTTAAACAGGCGGGCCGGACGGAGGTTTAACCGGCCCAAGGCGGGAGGCCATCATGTCTGAACCCGGAAACGGCGGCTTTGCGCCGGTGGACCCAATAAAAGTCGGGCTGAAGGGCTGCTGCCCACGTTGCGGCAATGGCAGGCTGTTCGACGGCTTCCTGACCCCGAAACCCGCATGCAGTGCTTGCGGGCTGGATTACGGCTTTGCCGATGCGGGTGAAGGCCCGGCCGTCTTTGTCATGCTGATCGTCGGTTTCCTTGTCGTCGGGCTGGCGCTTTGGTTCGATCAGCGTTTTGCGCCGCCCGTCTGGGTGCATGTCATGCTCTGGTTGCCTTTTGCGGTGATCGTCTCCCTCGTGCTGCTGCGCAAGATGAAGGGCATCATGATTGCGCTGCAATACCACAACAATGCAAGCGAAGGCAGGCTTGATCGTGAATGAGGTTTCCCACATGAAGGCGGCGGAAAGACGCATCTGGTTTGCCGCGCCGCTCGTCCTTTTGGCACTTGCCATCCTTCTCGGGCTAGGCACATGGCAGGTGAAGCGGCTTTACTGGAAAGAAGCGCTGATTGCCGATATCGAGGCGCGGCGCAACGCAAGTCCGGCCACGCTCTCGCAGATCGAAGCCATTGCCAAAAGCGGCGGCGAAATTGAATATCGCAGGGTCAACGTTTCCGGCGTTTTCGATCATGCCCGCGAGCGGCATTTCTTCGCCACCCACCAGGGCAGAACCGGCTATTACATCTATACTCCGCTGTCGCTTGCCGATGGCCGCATCCTCTTCGTCAATCGCGGCTTCGTGCCGTTTGAGATGAAGGAGGCAACGAAGCGGCCTGAAGGGCAGGTCGCTGGCGAGGTGGAGATCAAGGGACTGGCGCGCGCGCCGCTCGTTGCAAAACCGTCTTCCCTGCTGCCGGATAACGATATCGCCAAGAACATCTTCTATTGGAAGGATCTGGCGGCCATGGCGTCGAGCACCGATATCCCGCCCAACAGGCTGGTCAACCTGTTCGTGGATGCCGACGATGCGCCGAACCCCGGCGGCTGGCCACAGGGCGGCGTGACGCTGATAGATTTGCCCAACAATCACCTGCAATATGCGATAACGTGGTATGGTCTGGCGGCGGCCCTTGTCATCGTCGCCGGTTTTGCCTATTTCCGGAACGGTAAGGCGCAAGGTGAATAACGCGCGCCCTGTCCGGTAAGGCTGGCTACCGGGCAAGGGCAAGGAGCACGCCAAGGAGCACGAATGAACATCGCCGTTTCCAAACCCCCTTTGACGATAAGGCTGTGCGGACCGCGCGGCTTTTGCGCGGGCGTGGACCGGGCGATCCAGATCGTCGTGCTGGCGCTGAAAGCCTATGGCGCGCCGGTCTATGTCCGCCACGAAATCGTCCATAACCGATATGTGGTCGAGGGGCTGGAAGCCAAGGGCGCGATTTTCGTCGAGGAACTGCACGAAATCCCCACCGAGCATCGCGAGCAGCCGGTGGTCTTTTCCGCCCATGGCGTGCCGAAATCCGTGCCGGAGGATGCGCAGGCGCGCAACCTGTTTTATCTCGATGCCACATGCCCGCTCGTCTCCAAGGTCCATAAGCAGGCCATGCGCCACCAGCGCCTCGGCCGTCATGTCGTGTTGATCGGCCATGCCGGTCACCCTGAGGTCATCGGCACCATGGGCCAGCTGCCCGAAGGTACTGTTTCGCTGGTCGAGACGGTGGAGGATGCCAGCACCTATGAACCGGTGGACCGAGAAAACCTCGGTTTCGTTACCCAGACAACGCTGTCTGTCGATGATACCGCAGGCGTTATTGCCCGGTTGCAGGAACGTTTTCCGGCCATTCAGGCGCCAGCCGCCGACAGCATTTGTTACGCCACCACCAACCGTCAGGATGCGGTGAAGCAGGCGGCCCCCGGCTGCGATCTCTTCATCGTGGTCGGCGCTCCCAATTCGTCAAACTCGAAGCGGCTGGTGGAAGTGGCGCTGCGCGCTGGCGCCAAACATTCGGTTCTGGTGCAGCGTGCGGCGGAAATCGACTGGGATGCGATCGGCGATATCCGCACCGTCGGTCTTTCGGCGGGCGCTTCCGCGCCGGAGGTCATAGTTGATGAGATCATCGAAGCCTTCAAGGCGCGTTTCGATACGACGCTCGATCTGGCCGTCACGGTGGAGGAAACGGAACATTTCCTCGTCAACCGCGAACTGCGCAGCATCGAGCTGACGACGGACGACATGGCTTTCGTGAACGGCAATGCCAGCAATGCCCTGCCACCGAAAGCCGCCACTGGCGCCTAGACCGGGATGGCGAGATATGTGAGCGGTTCCCACCGCGCATATGTCATCCCCTCTTCAGATTTTCACTCCATCCTTCATCAAGAGATTTGAAATTGGCAGTTTATACGGACATCACCGAAGATGATCTGAGGAATTTCCTCATACAATACGACGTTGGCAGCCTCACATCCTATAAGGGCATTGCCGAAGGCGTTGAAAACTCCAATTTCCTGCTGCATACGACGAAGGATCCACTGATCCTGACGCTTTACGAAAAGCGTGTGGAAAAATCCGATCTGCCGTTCTTCCTCGGTCTCATGCAGCATCTGGCCGCCAAGGGTCTGTCCTGCCCCTTGCCGCTGCCGCGCAAGGACGGGGAACTGCTGGGCGAATTGTCCGGTCGCCCAGCGGCGCTGATCTCCTTCCTTGAAGGCATGTGGCTGCGAAAACCGGAAGCGAAACATTGCCGGGAAGTCGGCAAGGCGCTGGCCGCCATGCATCTGGCCGGTGAGGGGTTCGAGATCAAGCGCCCCAATGCACTCTCCGTCGATGGCTGGAAGGTGCTATGGGACAAGTCTGAAGACCGCGCCGACGAGGTGGAGAAGGGCTTGAAGCAAGAGATCCGCCCGGAAATCGATTATCTCGCCGCCCATTGGCCGAAGGATTTGCCCGCGGGCGTCATCCATGCGGACCTGTTTCAGGACAACGTTTTTTTCCTCGGTGACGAGCTTTCCGGCCTCATCGATTTTTACTTCGCTTGCAACGACCTGCTCGCCTATGACGTGTCGATCTGCCTCAATGCCTGGTGCTTCGAGAAGGATGGTGCGTACAACGTCACCAAGGGCAAGGCGCTGCTGGAAGGTTACCAGTCGGTGCGCCCGTTGAGCGAGGCGGAACTGGATGCCTTGCCGCTTCTGGCACGCGGCTCGGCGCTGCGCTTCTTCCTGACCCGCCTCTATGACTGGCTGACGACGCCGGCGGGCGCGCTGGTGGTGAAGAAAGACCCGCTGGAATATCTGCGCAAGCTGCGGTTCCACCGCTCCATCAGTCATGTCGCCGAATACGGGCTGGTTGGCGAATGAAACATGTCGATATCTTCACCGACGGCGCCTGCTCCGGCAATCCCGGTCCGGGCGGCTGGGGTGCCGTGCTGCGATATGGCGAGACCGAAAAGGAATTGTCCGGCGGCGAGGCCGATACCACCAACAACCGCATGGAACTGCTGGCGGCCATCTCGGCGCTCAACGCGCTGAAAAGTCCCTGCGAAGTCGATCTCTATACCGACAGCGCCTATGTCAAGGATGGCATCACCAAGTGGATTTTCGGCTGGAAAAAGAAGGGCTGGAAAACCGCCGATAACAAGCCGGTCAAGAATGTGGAGCTGTGGCAGGCGCTGGAGGCGGCGCAGGAGCGCCATAAAGTGACGCTGCACTGGGTCAAGGGCCATGCAGGCCACCCGGAAAACGAGCGCGCCGACGAATTGGCACGCAAGGGCATGGAGCCTTTCAAACGCCGGTAACGGAAGTCTGATTTCTTCCATGCGGCCCTGATCCGGGCCAACCGTGATAAGGGATTGTGAAAACTGAAACCCGATCTATCTTGTCGTCAAACAGTTGGACGATGTTCCAGCGGAGGAGAGACATTCAGATGATCCTGCATTGTGTATTTCTACGGTTCAAGGCTGCAACGGCATCCTCTGAAAAACACGCGGTGTTTGAAGCAATTGCGGCCCTCAAGAACGTGATACCCGGCATAATCGACGTGAAATACGGCCAGAACGTTTCGCCGGAAGGCCTGAATGGCGGTTTCGTCGATGGCTTCATCGTGACGCTGGACAGCCCGGAAGCCCGCGACGAATATCTGGCGCACCCGCAACACATGGAAGTCGGTCAACGTTTGGTCTCGCTGACCGATGGCGGTCTGGCCGGGCTTCTGGTGTTCGATATGAATGTGTGAAAAAGGGCGGTTTGACCGCCCTTTAATGGATACTGTACTTCATTCGCGACGACAGAGAGGTGGCTTAAAGCTGCTCGATCATCGCTGCAGCGGCCGAGACCGTCGCCTGGCCGGGATTTTCTTCCACGTTGAGCGATGTAACCACGCCGTCTTTCACCAGCATCGAATAGCGCTTGGAGCGCACGCCGAGGCCACCGCCGGAGAGGTCGGCATCGAGGCCGAGCGCCTTGGTGAAGGCGGCGTCCCAGTCGGCGAGGAAGTGAATTTTGCCTTGGCCGCCGGACGATTGTGCCCATGCGCCCATGACGTGCCAGTCGTTGACGGAAACGACGGCGATGTCATCCACGCCCTTTGCGAGAATGGCGTCGCGGTTTTCGAGGTAGCCCGGCAGGTGGTTCAGCGAGCAGGTGGGAGTGAAAGCGCCGGGTACGGCGAAAAGAACCACCGTCTTGCCGCCAAAAAGCGCATCGGTGGTGGTTTCCACCGGGCCATCGGCGGTCTTTTCCTTGAAGGTTGCGGAAGGCAGTTTTTCGCCGATCTTGATAGTCATGTCCATGCTCCTATGGCCGTTTGGTTCGCGCGACTATAGAGCAAGGAAAAGAAAACTGTCATACGGTTTTCGCGGGAAATTACATGGCTGAGACAGCCGTTCGGGATATGCCGCCTGAACGGTCAGGGCTTTGGAAAATTGAGCATGGTCTCCATGGTCCGATCGCCGGATTTGACCAGAATGGGCCAGCTGTTGCCCTGCACCTGATAGGTTTTTGGCAAGCCCTTGATGTTCATGTAGAAGGAGAGCTTGCGCTTGTCTCGCACCAGGTTCTGCGGCTCATAATAGGCAAAACCGGAGGGGCCGGCGATGAATATCTCGGTCTCCTTCGGCGCGTTTTCCGGCAGCTGCAATTGCACGCCAAGCATGGTCTTGTCGGGCGTGATGTGGAAATCGACAACCTTGAAATCGTCGGATGCAGCCTCTGGCAGCGTCTCGCGCGCCTCTTCCAGCAATCGCCGCTCTTCGTGGTCGTCATCGCCCGCATTGCCGCGGCTGATCGAAAACGTCGCCTCAAAGGGAATGCAGATATTCTGGCAGACGCCGATGAAGGCGGTGAGGTCGATATTGCCTCCCGCTTTGGTGTCCACGGCTTTCAACTGAAAGGGAATGCTGACGGCGTGATCGTAGCCGATATCGGTGATATCGCCGTTCTCGATGAGTTTGGGAACGGGATAGGCCATCGATGTCAGGCTTACACCGCTTGCCGGATCAAGCGTGATCTTGGGCGGTATTCCAGCTTCGCCTGGTTCGCGCCAATAGGTTATCCAGCCGTCTTTAGGCTCGATCTGCAACACGCCGCGCACCACGCCGTCCGCATCCATGGCAAGGCTTGCCACACGCATCTGGCCGCCTTCACTTCTCGCCCAGTCGGTAATTTCGGCCTGCGCTACTTGCCCGCTACCGAGAAGGGCGGCGACGGCAACGGCGAGGCGAAGATGTGAAAATCGAAAGAATGTCCTGACGCTCATTCTTTCCGTCTAACCCAACATCGCCTGATGGACCAGTTACGAATTCGTGCGGTTCATCATTTTCGGTTGATTGATCGGGCGCGATGCCGCATCCTGTGCTCTGTCGAAGTGCGAACGCCGCTTTCCCGTTCAATGATGGAATTCGGCAAGCTGGAGGCGCCGGTGAGCTTTTCAACCCTGATGGACAAACGCGAACGTGGCTTTTTTGACAGCCAGTTCCTTATAGCTATGCCGGGGCTGGACAATGGCAATTTTGCCCGTTCGGTGGTCTATATCTGCGCCCATTCGGATGCCGGAGCCATGGGTTTCATCATCAACCGGCCGCAGCAGATCACCTTCACGGATATTCTGCTGCATCTGAAGCTGGTGGACAGCAACGACGCCATCATGCTGCCCAACCGCACCCGGGAATTTCCGATCCAATGCGGCGGCCCGGTCGAATCTGGCCGGGGTTTCGTGCTGCATTCCGATGATTATTTAAGTGAATCGAGCATTCCGGTCAGCGACGATATTTCCTTGACGGCCACGCTGGATATCGTGCGCGCCATTTCCAACGGTCGCGGCCCGCAAAAGGCTACCATGATGCTCGGTTATGCCGGCTGGGGTCCGGGTCAGCTGGAAAACGAGATCGCCAATAATGGATGGCTGAATTGCCCGGCGGCGGAAGAGCTGATTTTCGACCGTGGACTGGACAACAAATACGAACGGGCGCTTGCGCTTATGGGTGTGGATGCTCGCATGCTTTCTGCGGAAGCCGGCCACGCCTGATTTTTTCGTGATGCTCCTTTTGTCGACTGCTGGAACCAATCCCAATCCCTGACGTTAACAGTCCCGAAAGCCGCACAGACAGTACGGCTCAACTAGGGAGCAGTAACATGGGTAGCACATCAGACAAGATCGCCGGTACAGCCAAGGAAGTTGCTGGCAAGGTCAAGAAAAACGTCGGCGAAGCAACCGGCAACAACGAGCTGCGCGCCAAGGGTGCCGCTCAGGAAACCGAAGGCAAGGTACAGAAGAACGTCGGCAAGGCCAAGGATGCGGTCAAGGGTGTCGTTGATCGTATGTAATGCCACCTGACGGGCTCCCGCGTCTTTGATGCGGTGCTTTGGAGCGCATGTGTTATCGCACATGCGCTCTTGTCGTCTGGAGGCCTGACGGGCGGGTTTGTTACGCCTTTCACCTTGGTCTCTTATATTCGCCTTCACCCAATTCATCCACCGCAAGGGTTTCATGAATGAAGCTTTTTTCCTGCGCTTCCTGTGGCCAGCCGGTCCACTTCGACAATCGTTTCTGCGTTTCTTGCGGCCATCGTCTGGCCTTCGTGCCGGAGCGCCTTTCCATGGAAGCGCTGGCGCCTGCGGGAGAGCCGAACTGGCAACTCGTGGCCCAGCCGGAAAGACAGGTGCGGTTCTGCGCCAATGAGGTGAACGACATCTGCAACTGGTCTGTGCCGGCGGAAAGCCAGAACGCCTTTTGTCCGGCCTGCAGCCATAACCGTCTCGTGCCGAATATTGCGACGGATAAGGGTATCGAACAATGGCGCGGCATCAGCCAGGCGCAGCGGCATTTGTTTTATTCGATATTGCGTCTCGGCCTGCCGCATCCCAACCGCGATGCTGATCCTGTCGGCGGGCTAGTCTTCGACTTTCTGGTCGACGAAGTCGCACCTGACGGTTCCGTCATTCCCGCCATGACCGGCCACGACGAGGGCCTGATCGCCATTCGCGCGGCAGAGGTGGATGATGCGACGCGCGAGCAGGTGCGCGCCAACATGAACGAGCCCTATCGCACCATGCTTGGCCATTTCCGCCATGAGGTTGGGCATTTCATCTGGAACAAGCTGGTTCGTGATGAGAACCGACTGGAGGCCTGCCGCGCGGTATTCGGCGATGAGCGCGAAGACTATGCCGCGGCGCTACAGCGCAACTACGAGCAGGGGCCGCGCCCCAACTGGCAGGAAACCTTCATAAGCGCCTACGCCTCCGTGCATCCCTGGGAGGATTTTGCCGAGTGTTTCGCGCATTATCTTCACATCGTCGATACGCTGGAAACCGCGCGCGCCTTTGGCGTGGCGATAGACCCCGACGGACATGAGGAAATGGCGGCGGAAGTCACTTTCGATCCCTATAATGCCCGTAGCGCCGCACAACTGGTCAAGGCCTGGATTCCGCTCAGCGTCGCCATCAACTCGATCCAGCGCAGCATGGGGGAGGCGGACCTTTATCCCTTCGTGCTGGCCCCGCCTGTTGTGAGCAAGATGGAATTCATCCACGACCTGCTACACGGCAGGATCGACGCGATGCCTCAACAGCAGATGCAGCAGTTCTCGATGGCGCAGTGAATACGAGACACGAGAAGTCATAGTCAGGAAACGCGTCGTTTCCTTCTCCCGTCATTCCGGCTCAATGCCGGAATTACGGCGGTGGATGGAGTAGCCCTTTACCACCCCATACTCCAATTCCTCTTACGAAGCTCGCTTCGTCGGCTGGAACCGCTCCCGCAGAAGCTTCAGCGCCGCATCGCCGGAAACCGGTGTGCCGAACAGGAAGCTCTGGCCGAAATGGCAGTTCATGCGTGAGAGTTCCGCCGCATCCTCAGGCGTTTCAATGCCTTCCGCCACCACCTGCATATCGAGCGCGCGCGCCATGGCGATAACGGAGCGCAGCAGCACGTTGCGCTTGTCGCTGGTATTTGCCACCAGTGCCTTGTCGAGCTTGATCGTGTCGAAGGGGAAGCGGGTGAGATAGGCAAGTGACGAATAGCCGGTGCCGAAATCGTCCATGGCGAGGCTGATGCCCGTTTCCTTCAGCTTGGAAAGCACCAGCCGCGCCTGTTCCGGGTTCTCCATCACCACGGATTCCGTCAGCTCCAGCTTCAGCTGCTGCGGATTACAGCGCGTTCGCGTCAGCATGCCGCGCACGTCGTTATACAGTTCGTTATTCAGCAATTGCGCGCTGGAAATATTGACGGAGATGAAGATCGGCATCTTCTCGATGGAATGCTGCCAGTCCATCAGGTCGGTCGCTGCCCTTTCCAGCGCGAACATGCCGAGCGGTTCGATCAGACCGGAGGCTTCCGCGATGGGTATGAATTCGCTTGGCGGAATGTTGCCGCGCTTGGGGTGTTCCCACCGCATCAGCGCCTCGAAACCGGCCAGCGCGCCATCGTCAAGCTTGACGATGGGCTGATAGGCGAGCGACAGCTCCTTGCGCTCGATGGCGCGGCGAAGATCGCTTTCCATTTGCAGGCGGTCGGTGCCGGACGTGCGGAAAGCGGGACGGAACGGCTCGACGCGGTTTCCGCCAGCGCGCTTGGCGCGGTACATCGCCAGTTCCGCATCGCTCAAGAGACCTGCGGCACTTTCCTGCTGGTCTATCCATGAAACGAGGCCGATGGAGGCGGTGAGGATGATTTCGCGATTGGCGAAATTGATCGGCACCATGATTGCCTTGTTCACCGCATCGGCGAAATCGGCCACCCGCTGCGGATCGCGCTCCGAGGTCAGGATCAGGCCGAATTCATCGCCGCCGAGACGCGCCAGCGTATCCTGCGGTTTCAACAGGCGGCGCAGACGCCGTGTCAACGCGATGAGGATATTGTCGCCTGCAGCAATGCCGAGCGTATCGTTGACCAGCTTGTAACGGTCGATATCGATCGCCATCACCGTCGGGCGCACGCCGTCGCTTTCAGGAGAGAGGTTGAGGATCGATTGCAGGCGGTCGAGGAAGACCTGCCGGTTTGGTAGCCCGGTCAGATTGTCATTCATCGCATCCTGCAACAGCCGCTCCACCGAGTTCTTCTGCTCGGTGATGTCGGTGATGGTGCCGACGCAGCGGATGATTTCGCCGTTAGAGCCAAGAACCGGGCGGGCGCGGATTTGCAGCCAATGGAAATGTCCGTCTTCAGCGCGAATGCGGAATTCGTGATTGAGGCGGCCCTTGCGATGGTCGAGCAGCACGTCGAGCGTTGCCTTGAACCGGTCGCGATCGTCAGGATGCAGGCGCGGCAACCAGTTGCGCGCAGCACCATGCATCGTGCCGGGCTCCAGCCCCAGACGATTGGAAATGTCAGGTGTGGTGACGATGCGGTCGCGCGTCACGTCCCAGTCCCAAACGGTATCGCCGCTGCCCGTCAGTGCGAGAGATTGCCGTTCGAGATCGGAAAACAGGCCCTGCTGATAGGCGCTGCCGGCAAAGGCATGCTGGATGACTGTGAAGCCGATCAGAAGCACGATCAGCACCAGCCCGCCGCCAAGCGCCGGCTGCACGATGTCGTTGTCCAATTGTCCGGTCACCGTCAGCCAGCTGCCGAACAGCCAGACGAGGATGAGCGCCCAGGACGGAACGAGCAAAATCGCCCGGTCGTAACGGTTGAAGCCAAGATAGATGATGAGTGCGATGCCGGCCGTCGCCGTCAGCGCGAAGGAGACGCGCGCGATACCGGAGGCGACCGAAGGATCGTAAATCGCGACGCCGAACAGCAGCGCCAGACCCACCACCCAGGCAAAGGTCGCATAACCCAGATGTGCGTGCCAGCGGTTTAGATTGAGATAGGTGAACAGGAAGACCACGAAGCTGGAGGCGAGAGCCACTTCGGCGCCCGCCCTCCATATTCGCTGATCGCTGGATGTGACGGTGATGAGTTTTTCAAGGAAGCCGAAATCGACGCAGATATAGGCGAGCACCGCCCAGGCGAGCGCGGCCGACGCCGGCAGAACCGAGGTTCCCTTGACGACGAACAGGATGGTCAGGAGCACGGCCAGCAGGCCGGCAATGCCGAGAACGATGCCGCGATAGAGCGTGAAGGCGTTGATCGTATCCTTGTAGGCTTCCGGTTCCCACAGATAGATCTGCGGCAATTGCGGGGTCGACAGCTCGGCGACGAAGGTGATGACGGAGCCGGGATTGAGCGTGATGCGGAAGACGTCGGCATCCGGGCTTGGCTGCCGGTCAAGCGCAAAGCCTTCGCTCGGTGTGATCGCGATGATGCGCTGCGAGCCGAGATCGGGCCAGAAGAGCTTGGAATTCACCAGACGGAAATGCGGTGCGACGATAACGCGCTCCAGCTGCTCTTCCGAAACGTTGGCAAGCGCGAAGACGGCCCAGTCGCCCTGATGGTCGGTGGAGCTGGCGCGCACCTCGATACGGCGGCGGATGCCATCCGGACCGGGCGCGGTCGAGACCTGAAAGGCTTCACCCTGATTGGCATAGATATCGGTTGTCGCGGTGAGATCTAGCGCCGTATCGTCACGGGAAATCTTCACCGGCTCGAAGGCGTAGGAAAGAGACGAAAAAAGCAGGAAAAACAGGAAGAACGGCGCAGCCAGTGCAATTGCCGCCAGACGTTTCGACAGGCACGGCGCAGAGTGAGTGTAAGTCATGTATCGTACTTCGTTCCACTGGAGCTTTGCTTGTCGGCAAGAAGGGAAAACATCGTATGATCCCGCCATTGGCCGTTGATTTTCAGATATTCCCGCAAGAGGCCTTCCCGCTGGAACCCGGCATTTTCGAGAAGCCGGATGCTTTTGAAGTTTTCCGGAATACAGGCTGCCTCGATACGGTGCAACTGAAGTCCGTTGAAGATATAGGGTATTACCAATTTTAATGCGGCAGACATATGGCCTTGCGCGGCGTAGCGTTCGCCCACCCAATATCCTATCATGCAGCTTTGTGCAGCACCCCTCCTGATATAACCGATGGTGATGCCGCCAACGAGCAACGTCTCCTTCTCGAATAGCAGAAACGACACGGCGGTGCCGGAGGAAAACTCCTGGCCGTTGCGCACCACACGCGTGCGGAAGGAGCCTTCCGTCAGTTCGTCCGGGCGCCAGGTGGGTTCCCATGGCTGGAGAAACTGGCGGCTTTCCGAGCGCAGAACGTGCCACTGCTTGAAATCGCCATAGCGCGGCAGTCTGAGAAGATGGTTGGCGCTGCGCAGTTCCGGGGTGTCGTTATGTCGGGAAAGAAAACGCAGCATTCACCATCCCTGTACGGAAAGAAACCGCAACCCTCAGCCGTTCGCCTTTATCCTTGCGGGCTGCTGCGCGGAAAGCGCGGCAGTAATGTCTGAAAGAGGCGGCAGCTGTTCGAGCGGGCCAATTGCAGACAACGTCGGAACTGTATCGAAAAACAGCCGTCCTGCAAGATCGGTCAGGCGTTCCCGCGTGATGTCGTTCAGGCGCTCCATCATCTCCTCATTGGGGATGGGCCGGCCGTAAAGCATCATCTGCCGTGCCATCTGGCCGGCACGGGCTGCCGGGCTTTCCTGACCCATCAGCAGTTGCGCGCGGATTTGTGCGCGGGCGCGGTCGATTTCTTCCTGATGAATGGTCTGGGAAGACTTGCGCAACTCGTCGACGATGACGGGCATCAGTTCCGGCAGGTCGTTGCCGCCGGTCGCCGCATGCACGCCGAAAATGCCGGTGTCGGAAAAACCCCAATGGAAGGCATAAACGGAATAACAAAGGCCGCGGGACTCTCGCACTTCCTGGAACAGGCGCGATGACATGCCGCCCCCAAGAATATTGGCGAGAATTTGCGAACAGTAGAAATCGCGGGCGTGATAGGCCTTGCCCTCGAAGCCGAGAAGCACCTGCGCGTCCATGAGGTCACGGGTCTCGCGGATTTCCCCGCCGGTATAGATCGCCTTTTCGAGAACCGGCGTGGTGACCGGCAGCTGCGGCAGCGAGGCAAAACGTTCTTCCACCTGCTTCACGAAGCTCTGGTGATCGACAGCACCTGCTGCAACGACGAAGATGCGATCCGTCGTATAGTTGCGGGCGAGATAATGCCTGATCTGGGCGCTGGTGAAGGATTGCACGGTTTCCGGAGTGCCGAGGATCGGGCGGCCGATGGTCTGGTCGCGATAGGCGACGCCGGAAAAATTGTCGAAAATCACATCGTCAGGCGTATCGGTGGCGGCACCGATTTCCTGGAGGATGACGTTTTTCTCCCGCTCCAGCTCGTCTTCGTCGAACAGCGACTCCGTCAGGATGTCTGCAAGAATATCGACGGCGAGCGGAACGTGGTCTTTCAGGACGCGGGCGTAGTATGAAGTTGTTTCCGTCGATGTCGCGGCGTTGACTTCGCCGCCGACATTTTCGATCTCTTCGGCGATCTGCCGGGCGGTACGGCGCGCCGTACCCTTGAAGGCCATATGCTCGAGAAGATGGGCGATGCCGTGCTCGGCAGTCGTCTCGTTGCGGGACCCGGATTTGATCCACACCCCAAGAGCAACGCTTTCGAGATGCGGCATTCTTTCCGTGACAACGGTCAACCCGGACGAAAGCCGGGTCACATTAACTCTCATATCAAGTCTTTCCGCGTCTCTATTTGCCGGCGCGTGCGTGGCTGCCGATGAAGGTTTCCACCGTCTTCAGCTCTGCGTCCAGAATGTCGAAACGCTCCTCCCGGTTCATAATGTCAGCTAGCCATACTGGAAGCGCCGGGTCGATTGCGCAAGCGGATTTTACGGCGGCCGGGAATTTAGCCGGATGGGCAGTGGACAGGACAACCATCGGGCTTGATGCTTTTTCGTGTTTTTCCGCCACAAAAACGCCCGTCGCCGTATGCGGGTCGATCAGGTAACCGGTTTTCTCAAGCGTATCGCGGATCGTCGCCGCCACCTGCTTTTCGGTGGCACGGCCGGCGCGGAAATCCTTCTTGATGAATTTCAGCGCATGCGGCGGGATTTCAAACGCGCCGGATTGCTTCAGGCCATCCATCGATGCCTTTACCGCAGCGGAATCGCGGCCATAGGCTTCAAACAGCAGCCGCTCGAAATTGGACGAGATCTGGATGTCCATCGAGGGCGAGGTGGTGGGGGTGACGCCGCGCATCTCGTAACGGCCGGTCTTCAGCGTGCGCGCCAGAATGTCGTTGTCGTTGGTGGCGATGACAAGCTTGTCGATCGGCAGGCCCATCTTCTTGGCGACGTAACCGGCGAAGATATCACCGAAATTGCCCGTTGGAACGGTGAAAGAAATCTTCCGGTCGGGACCGCCGAGCGACAGGGACGCCGTGAAATAATAGACCACCTGCGCCATGATGCGCGCCCAGTTGATGGAGTTGACGCCCGAAAGCTTGACGCCGTCGCGGAATTTCGCGTCGTTGAACATTTCTTTGACGAGGTTCTGGCAATCGTCGAAATTGCCGTTGATCGCCAGCGCATGCACGTTGGAGGCGGTGGAGGTCGTCATCTGGCGCTGCTGCACCGGAGAGACCTTGCCATTGGGGAAAAGGATGAAGATGTCGGTGCGCTCGCGCCCGGCAAAGGCGTCGATGGCTGCGCCGCCGGTGTCGCCGGAGGTGGCGCCGACTATGGTGGCGCGCTCTCCACGCTCAGCCAGCGTATAATCCATCAGGCGGGCGAGAAGCTGCATCGCCACGTCCTTGAAGGCAAGCGTGGTGCCGTGGAAAAGCTCCAGCACGAAGGTGTTCGGCCCGGTCTGCGTCAGGGGTGCTACGGCCGGATGGCGGAACGTCGCATAGGCGTCGTCGATCATCGCCCGGAACTTGTCGGCCGGAATTTCACCGCCGGTGAAACGGTAGAGAACCTCAAACGCGATGTCCTGATAGGACTTGCCGCGCAGGTTGCGGATTTCCTTTTTCGACATGGAGGGCCATTCGCGCGGCACGTAAAGCCCGCCATCACGGCCAAGGCCCGCCAGAAGCGCGTCGCAGAAACCAAGCGAAGGGGCCGCACCCCTGGTCGATACATATTTCACGAGATAGTCCCTTGTCGTTTACCGGTCTGTCCGTTGCCGTTACGGGCTCTTTATCAGCAGCATCCCGCCGGAATGAGGCGATTGGCGAGGTAATGAAGGGCTTTTTTGAAAATTCAAGCAAAACCAAACATGCCAATCGATTTTTTCCGGCGTCGCTGCTATAGACCATCGCCAACCTGCGTGAAAGGTCAATAAACAGCGTCTCCGGTTCGGTTCCGGGACAATGGAGAGGGAATTAGAAGAGTGTCAGGGAATTTCTTGCGTTTGTCCGCCGCGATGTCGCTTCTGGCCGTTGTTGCAGGATGCAATTCCTCCAATCCGTCAGACTCGCTTGCCGTCAACCCTCCGGCGGCGCAGGCAAATGCCGTTGCTCCGGTGGTGCAGGCCAACTGCCCGACGGTCACGGTTCTCGATGCCAATGCCGTCCACCGCGTCTATGCCGGTGGCGCAAAGGACGATCCGCAGAAACTCGCCTATCAGGTTTCGCTGTCAGACACGACGCGCTCTTGCACCGCGAACGAAACCACGCTGACGGTAAACGTGCTGGCCCAGGGCCGTCTCGTTCCCGGCCCGATGTCGAAGCCCGGCCGCGTGACCGTACCGATCCGCGTCACCGTTAAGGACGGCGACGGTGAGATTTATGGCGAAACGACCAATTTCGCCATCGACGTTGCTGCAGGCGGTGCCGGCACGCAGTTCATCTTCAACAACGATCATGTCGCCATTCCCAACGGACCGGGCGGCGCACCGAGGTCGGTCAGTGTCTATATCGGTTTTGCCGAGCAGGGCGCAAAGGCCAAGACCAAGCGCCGGTGATTTGACGGGCGAAATGTAAAAACCGGAGGCTGCTTTTGCGGGCTTTCGGGCAGATCGCAAACAAACCATGCCTCATACGCAACGTCATCCTCGGGCCCGTCCCGAGGATTCAAACACGTATAGCAAAATCAACGCGTTGCAGATGCTCGGGACAGGCCCGAGCATGACGAAGTGGCGTTTGTGACAAAGCCTGAGATTAAAAAGCGCCTTCCCATTCCGCCATCGCTGCAATAACGGCGGGCAGGTCCTGCATGCGTGAAATCACCGTTTCCGCGCCCGCATCCGTCAACCGGTCGGCATGGCTGGGATAGGTGTGGGATGCGCCGGTGAAGCCGATGACGCGCATGCCGGCTGCCTTTGCACCATGCACGCCGTGCACGGAATCCTCGATTACGACGGCGCGATCCGGTGAAACGCCGAACTGGGCTGCGCCATGCAGGAAGATATCCGGCTTCGGCTTGACGCGGTCGGCTCCGAGATCCTTGGCGGAGTAGATATGTGGTGCGAAATAGGGTTTCAGGCCCACCTTCGTCAGCATCATGTCGAGGCGGTGGCTGGAGGAATTCGAGCAGATGCAGCGCGGTGTCGTCAGTCGCGACAGAGCGAACTTGACGCCCTCGATGATCTTCACGTCGCGTTCCAGCCGCGCGTCGAGCAGCTTTTCCGACTTGTCGAGCAGCGATGCGGAAAACGGGATGCTGGCTTCGCTTTCCACCTGCAGGAGGATGTTCTTCCAGGTCATGCCGGCGAAACGCTCGCCCATTTCCTCGACGGAGATCGGATACCCGGCCTCGGTCAGAAGGCGGGACTCCACCTGTGCGGCGATGATTTCGGAATCGACCAGAACGCCGTCACAGTCGAAAATAATGAGGTCGAAGCCGCTCATGGGCGCTCCCTGTATCGGATTTGCCTTGGAAAAAAGTGATGCCCGGGCTTTTAGACCAAGTCCGCGTCAAGCTCAACCGGCTGGCCCGCAAGGGTCGGTCGCGCCCGGCTCATAGCTGGGATTTGGCTTTGCGCGTTTCCTGCGTGCAAAAACCGCTACACAGATCAGCGCCGGATGCGTTATGGGATGTTATGCCCAAGACAGCGAAAACCAGACCCGAAGATACCATTGCCGCACGCATCAGCCGCACACTGGCTGACCGCATCGTGCGCGGTGAGCTGTCGCCGGGTGAACGTCTGAGGCAGGATCACATTGCCGCCGAATTCGGCGCATCGCATGTGCCGGTGCGCGAAGCGTTCCGCAGGCTGGAGGCGCAGGGCTTGGCCGCCAGCATTCCGCGCCGCGGCGTGCGGGTCGCGGATTTCGGCCTCGCCGATGTGCGCGAAGTCGCGGAAATGCGCGCCGCGCTTGAGGTTCTGGCGCTGCGCCACGCCATTCCAAACATGACTTCAGCCATTCTCGACCAGGCGGAGGCCGCCACGCTCGAAGGCGATAGCGCGGTCGACGTGCAGCATTGGGAAGAGGCCAATCGCCGCTTCCACCGCCTCATCACGGCGCCTTGCAACATGCCGCGCCTGATGGAGGCGATCGACGGCCTGCATGCCGCGAGCGCCCGGTTCCTGTTTTCCGCCTGGCGGGCAGGATGGGAGCGCCGCACCGATACCGATCACCGCGCAATCCTCGACGCATTGCGCGGCGGCCGTGCCGAGGAGGCGGTGCGAATTCTCGACGGGCATGTGCAATGGATCGGCCGCAAGGCAATCCGCACCCCTTCAGGCTCGGTGCACGATGCCTTCGCCATCGTCGGATAGGCGGGGAGCGATTGGCCGCGCTCGTTTGGACTCCGCCGGAAAAGTCGGTTATCGATATCCGCCCGCGATGACGATCCGCGGTGCGTGAAGGGAGCATGGATGGCTGCTGATACGGCGAAATCACGGAGCGGATTTTTCCTCTGTCCGCCGATCTGTTTCCTTCATCGGAAATGCGTCCCGTGACGGTCCGCCTTCGCCCCCATCACCTTCTCTGCATGCTGACCTATGTGGGGAAGGGATATACCTCCGGCTTTGTCGAAAACTACGACCGTGTCGCCGCTCGGCTGAACGCCGGCGAAGAGGATGTCGAGCTGGTCGATGGGCCGGACGATATCTGCGTTGGCCTGTTTTGCGAAAGCCATGCCCACTGTTTCAACGAGGGCGTGGTGCAGAGGGACGAGGCGGCGCGGCTTTCGGTTTCAACGCTTTTGAACGAGACAATCACCGCCGGAAAGCGACTGCAGGCAACGCCGGAGCTGCTTGAGAAAATGCGTCTGGCCTTTGCCGCCGGAGACATCCGGCAGGCCTGTCGCGGCTGCCAGTGGATTAGGCTGTGCGATCGCATCGCTGCATCAGGATTTACCGGCGTGAAGATTGGCGAGCCGCCGCCGCACCCGGCCGGGCAGCGGCTTACTGCTACTCCGGCACATTCGTCTCGGTTCTCTCGGCGGCCTTGACCGTCGCCTTGATCTCCTTCGGCTCGCGCCCGGATTTCTTGTCGTAGCTCACCTTCACCGAATAATCGCCGGGATGCAGGGTCTCCTGATGCCGGTTGCCATAACGGCCGGAAATTTCCTTTTGCGTACCCTGAAGGTCCTTGGTCGTTTCGACGATGTCGATCCGCTCCGCACCCGGTGCCGTGATTGCCAGAACACCAGCATCGAGGTTGAGGTTGATCTCGGTGCGTTTTCCTGCAGTTACGGTGAAGGGCTGTTCCACCGTGACCTTGCCCAGACGCGCGCGCATCACGAAATCACCGGCAGGCATTTCCATGGTTTTGCCGGTGCCGTAAACGCCGTTGATGGTCTGGCGCGTGCCATCAAGCGTCTCCTTGGCTGAAAGCGCTTCGAAACGGATATCGTCCGTTTCCACAGCCTTGCCACCGTCCGTATAGGCCGCCTTGGCAACGACCACGCCGCTCGGGATGACTAGATCGTGGCTGATCGTCTCGCCCGCCTTGATGGCAAGCGTTTCCTGCGCACGCGCAGGGCCGATGCTGCCGGTGAGGAGGAGTTCGCCCGCCGGCACGAAGGTCGTGTTCTGCCCGTAGACGCTGTCTTTGAAATCGTCCTTGGTGATTTCGGTTTTCGCCTGGCTTTCCACATCGCCGCCGGGGCTGCGTTTTGGCACCACCGTCAGTTCCGCCGCGTCGAAATTCGCCTTTGGCCTCGTTAGGCTTCCCTCCTTCACCTCGAAGGGTATTTCGCGACGGATGTTGCCCAGCGCTGCCACGCCGACATATTTGCCCGCCGGCAGCTTCGCTTCGAAGGTGGCGTCGTAGGAGCCGCCGGCATTGACGTCGCTGCGCACGCCGGCCCGGTTGGCCTTGTAGAAATCCCACCGCACCCTGTCGCTGTTGCCTAGCGAGGGGCCGCCATCGAACAGCACAGCGTCGGTGACGACGTTGTATAGCGGTGCCGGCTCCTGCGCCCCCAAGCTTGACGGCAGCGCCGCCAGAAGAAGAGCCGCGGAAAAGGCATGCACTGAAAAAGAAGCCACTCGCGTTACGGACGTCATTGCGGATTACCCCCTGAGTTGCCGGTATTGCCAGCACCGACATGCGGAACAGGACAACCCGTTGTGCACAACGTTTTTGCGCCACTTCGGGTTCCCCGCCCGCGCCAGCAAATTGCGCGTGTCGGCCGCAACAGCCATTTATTTCGCATTTTCCGTGACTTGTTCAGGCTTTGATAACCATCTTCGGTAACCATAAGCATCAGTAGAGAGTAAGCGTATGGAGCGAGTACCAATGGCAGCAGTTTTTCCGCTGGCCGATTTTCGGCGTGCCGGTTTTGATCGTGCGGGCGAGAGTGACGCCTGGAAAGACAGCATAATCAAAGGTGATTGTGTCGCTGCCTTGGATGCCCTCCCGAGCCAGTCGGTGGATGCGATTTTCGCCGATCCGCCCTACAACCTCCAGCTTGGCGGTACGCTTCACCGGCCAGATCAGTCGCTGGTTGATGCAGTCGATGACGAGTGGGACCAGTTCTCCTCCTTCGAGGCCTATGATGCCTTCACCCGCGCCTGGCTGCTGGCCTGCCGCCGCGTGCTGAAGCCGAATGGTACCATCTGGGTCATCGGCTCCTACCACAACATCTTCCGTGTCGGCTCCATGCTCCAGAACCTCGATTTCTGGATCCTGAACGATATCGTCTGGCGCAAGACCAATCCCATGCCCAACTTCAAGGGCCGCCGTTTCCAGAACGCCCATGAGACCATGATCTGGGCGAGCCGCGATCCGAAAGCCAAGGGCTATACCTTCAACTACGAAGCGCTGAAGGCCTCCAACGACGACGTTCAGATGCGCTCCGACTGGCTGTTCCCGATTTGCAGCGGCCATGAGCGGCTGAAAGGTGACGACGGCAAGAAGGTGCATCCGACCCAGAAGCCGGAAGCATTGCTGGCACGCATCATCATGGCCTCCACCAAGCCTGGCGACATCGTGCTCGACCCGTTCTTCGGCTCCGGCACCACGGGTGCGGTTGCAAAACGTCTCGGCCGCCACTTCGTTGGTATCGAACGCGAACAGGATTACATCGACGCGGCGTCTGCCCGCATCGCCGCCGTCGAGCCGCTCGGCAAGGCGGAGCTGACCGTTATGACCGGCAAGAGGGCCGAACCGCGTGTTGCCTTCAACACCCTGGTGGAAAGCGGTCTCGTCCGTCCCGGCCAGGTGCTGACCGATGCAAAGCGCCGTTATAGCGCCATTATTCGTGCCGATGGTACGATTGCATCCGGCGGGACTGCCGGCTCCATTCACCGTCTTGGTGCAAAGGTGCAGGGTCTCGACGCATGCAACGGATGGACGTTCTGGCACTTCGAGGATGGCGACCAGCTGAAGCCTATCGATGATCTGAGAACAATCATCCGCAGTGAACTGGCAAAGGCCTGACAGTCTAAAGCCCAAAAGGCTGAAGGCAACGATCCACCGCCCGCCATTGTCAGCATACGTCTCCGTCCGGTTTAGTACCTTCAGTCCCGGATGGAGAACGACCAACGCCCGGCACTTCGGTGTCGGGCGTTGGTATTTTTGAATATCTAAATTTAGCCAGACAAGTTTCGCGCAAGAGAACGGTCATAGTGTCCTACGCAAAGCAATGGTTGTGAAAATCCGGTTCGGAAAGTTCACGAAAACATTGCTGTCCCATGCCGCTTGCGGCAGGACTGGCGCAGGCAGGAGACCGCCATTTCCGCCTGCGCCAATTTTCTTTTTGGATCTGATGGTGTGTCAGACATCCACGCCGTAGGATTGCAGATCCTGCTTCAGCTTTTCCGCTCCGGTAAAATGCACCGCCTGCCAGCCGGCGGCCTTGGCGCCTTCGACATTCACAAGCGTATCGTCAATGAAGATGCTTGCGGCAGGGTCGAGGCCAAATTCCTTCGCGTGCAGCTCGTAGATCGCCACATCCGGTTTCAGCAGCTTCACATCGCCAGAAACCGTCACGCCGCGCGGCAGGGTGAGGAAGGGGAACATCTTCTGCGCTTCGCGGAAGGTATCGGAGGCGAAGTTGGTCAGCATCGTCACGTCGTGACCGTTGTCGATCAGGCCGGTCATGATCGCGACGCTGTCGTCATAGGAATGCGAGACCATCTCATGCCAGAACTTGCGGAAGGCGCGGATATGCTCTTCCCGCTCGGGAAACTGTTCCATCAGCAGCGCCTCGGCGTCTTCCCAGCCGCGTCCGCGATCCTGTTCGAGGTTCCAGTCATGGGTGCAGACATTCTCGAAGAACCATTTGCGCTCGTCGGCATCGGGAATGAGGCGGCTATAGGGAATATGCGGATCGTAGTGGATCAGTACCTTGCCGATGTCGAATACGATATGCTCAATCTTGGTCATCGAAACTTCCTGCTTTCATCGAATGCGGATGGAATAGCCTGTGCGATGACTTTTTTCATCACCGTCGGCAAGGCTTGCGCGTCAAGATTTGTAACCGGCTCCCACCATCCGTCATCCGCGCCGGTTTCAAGCCCATCCGGCACCTGTGCCCGATAGACGGTGAGCCGCAGCTCGAAATGGGTGAAGACATGCACGATGACGCCCGCCGCTTGCCAAGACGCGG
Source organism: Rhizobium sp. AN68 (assembly GCF_030758035.1). NCBI lineage: Bacteria > Pseudomonadati > Pseudomonadota > Alphaproteobacteria > Hyphomicrobiales > Rhizobiaceae > Rhizobium > Rhizobium sp. AN68. The sequence continues at coordinate 693,457 of NZ_JARWMI010000003.1, forward strand.
CAAAAGGCGCGTGGCTCGTGTCGGTGCCGCCATCCACGCGGGCGGTCCATGCTGTTGTCGGCACCTCCGTCATGCCACCGAGAAGGCCGCTTTCTATGCGCCGCCGCAGCAGAATTTTGCCGCTTGCATTCACCGCCACGAAGGCGGCTCCCAGCCGCACCGGTTTTGCCTTTTTCGCGGCCTTGACCGGAAACCGCTCCGGCTCGTCATGGGCAAGCGCCAGACAGTCGCGATTGAACGGACAGAGCGCACAGGCAGGGCGCTTCGGCGTGCAGATCGTCGCACCGAGATCCATCATCGCCTGCGCAAAATCGCCCGGCCGGTCGGGAGGCGTAAGCTCCGCCACTTTCGCCTTCATGGCGGGTTTCGAGCCGGGCAGGGGTGCATCTATCGCGAAAAGGCGGGAGATGACGCGCTCCACATTACCGTCCATCACCGCCGCCTGCCGGTTGAACGCAATGGCCGCCACGGCAGCAGATGTATAGTCGCCGATGCCGGGCAGCTTCTTCAGGCCCTCTTCGGTATCGGGAAAGACGCCGCCATGCTCTTTCGCCACAGCTTCCGCACATTTTTTCAGGTTGCGGGCGCGGGCGTAATAACCAAGTCCCGCCCATGCAGCCATCACATCCTCAACCGGTGCCGCCGCCAGATCGCTGACATGAGGCCACGTTGCGAGGAACTTCAGGAAATAGGGTTTAACCGCCTGCACCGTCGTCTGCTGCAACATCACTTCGGAAAGCCAGACATGATAGGGATCGGCACGTTTTCCTTGTGCCGCCATGGCCGGCGAGGTGCGCCAAGGCAACTCGCGATGGTGGCGGTCGTACCATGCGAGCAGCATCTGCGCGTGCGATGACGGGGCGGTTTTTTGAAGCATGGTTTGCCGTTTCTCTTCGATTCGGCCTATAGTTGGGCCATTCATACCGACCTATCAAGAAGCTCCGGACTGTCCGGTCCTGAAACCCGAGTGAAAAATGCGATATCCACGCAAAGGCGTCATCCAGATTGCCGAAATAGCCAATGGCATCATGGATCCCCTCCTGTCGAAACGGGCGGGCATCAACACGGCGCTGCTCGGCTCGTGGGACGAGATCGCCGGCGATGACTTCGCCGATTGCACGCGGCCGGAAAAGATTACCTGGCCGCGGCGCGACGAGGGGCCGGATCGCGGCGGTTACCAGCCGGGCGTGCTGACGATTGCCTGCGAAGGCGCACGCGCTCTGTTCCTCACCCATGCACAGGGCGAGCTCATCGCCCGCATCAACGGTTTTTTTGGCTTTCCGGCGGTACGCCAGATCAGGATCGTGCAGAAGCCGGTATCGCAGCCCGTTCCCCGCCGGCGAAAGCCGCCGCCGCTGCGCGGTGATGCGGCAAAACGTCTCGACGACATGATGGACGGCATCGAGAGCGAAGCGCTGCGCAAGGCAGTGGAAAGGCTCGGCACGGCGGTGATGCAGAAGAAGAAGCCGCGGGGCGGGACGATTTGATGTCGCGCACGGTCCTTGACTGGTCACAATTCTTTGACAAGAAGAGTTCAAAACCCCGCTTGTGATGAACAGGCCGTCGCTATATCGGAATCAACAGACAATAGAGTCTATTACCAACAGGTGCTTTCATGCATTTTTCCGAACTGACCATTTCCCGTCGCAGCCTTCTCGGCGGTGTTGCACTTGCTGCCCTTGCCACGGCCCTGCCGTTTGCCTTCACGCCGGGCGTTGCCCAGGCGCAGGAATTGCCTGAATCCACCGGTGACGTGGATATGGCTGCGGTGTTGAAGCCTGGTCCGCTGCCGGAAGCGGCGCTCGGCGATGCGAACGCTCCCGTCAAGATCGTCGAATATATGTCGATGACCTGCCCGCATTGCGCCAATTTCCACAACAAGACCTTTGACGAGATCAAGAAGAAATACATCGATACCGGCAAGGCCTATTTCGTCATCCGCGAATTCCCGTTCGATCCGCGTGCCGCCGCTGCCTTCATGCTGGCGCGCTGCGCACCGGAAGGACAGTATTTCCCGTTCGTTTCCATGCTGTTCAAGCAGCAGCAGAGCTGGGCAACAGCCCAGGATGCCCGTGCGGCCCTGCTGCAATTGTCGAAAATGGCCGGTTTCTCACAGGAGTCTTTCGAGGCCTGCTTGACGAACCAGAAGCTTCTGGATGATGTGAACGCAACGATGCAACGCGGTGCGACGGAATTCGGCGTCAACTCCACGCCGACTTTCATCATCAACGGCAAGAAATACGCGGGAGACATGTCGGTTGAAACCATGTCGGCTGTCATCGACAAGCTGCTCTGATCGCCGAACCCTTAAAGGAACGGGCGGCGGATATTTCCATTCGCCCGTTTTTTATTGCCGTTATTTCAGGCGGAGCGGAGCGGCATGAAGTTCAACAAGCTCCGCGTCGTCGGTTTCAAATCCTTCGTTGAACCCTCGGAATTCATCATCGAGCCGGGTCTGACCGGTGTCGTCGGTCCCAATGGTTGCGGCAAGTCCAATCTGGTCGAAGCGCTTCGCTGGGTGATGGGCGAAAACTCCTACAAGAACATGCGCGCATCCGGCATGGATGACGTCATCTTCTCCGGTTCCGGCAATCGCCCGGCCCGCAACACCGCCGAGGTCGGCCTTTATCTCGACAATTCCGATCGCACCGCGCCCGCCGCCTTCAACGATGCCGATGAAATTCAGGTGACGCGCCGCATCGAGCGCGAAAACGGCTCGGTCTATCGCATCAACGGCAAGGAAGCGCGCGCCAAGGATGTGCAGCTTCTGTTTGCCGATGCCTCCACCGGCGCGCGTTCGCCCTCGATGGTGGGGCAGGGGCGTATCGGTGAACTCATCAATGCCAAGCCGCAGGCCCGCCGCCAGCTTCTGGAAGAGGCGGCTGGCATTTCCGGCCTGCATTCCCGCCGCCATGAAGCGGAGCTTCGCCTGCGCGCTGCCGAAACAAATCTGGAGCGGCTGGAGGATGTGACCGCCCAGCTTGAAAGCCAGATCGAAAGCCTGAAACGCCAGGCGCGGCAGGCCAACCGTTTCAAGATGCTGTCGGCGGATATCCGCGCCCGCGAGGCGACCCTGCTGCATATCCGCTGGGTAGAAGCCAAGGAAGCCGAAGGCGAAGCGGAAAGCGCGCTTAATCAGGCCACGAACATCGTTGCCGAAAAGGCGCAGGCGCAGATGGAGGCGGCCAAACAGCAGGGCATTGCCAGCCTGAAGCTGCCGGAACTGCGCGAGGATGAAGCGCGTGTCGCTGCCGCCCTGCAACGTCTGCAGATTGCCCGCACCCAGCTGGATGACGAGGCGAACCGCCTGCTGCGCCGCCGTGATGAGCTGGCGCGCCGTCTGTCGCAGCTTGGCGAAGACATCGTTCGCGAAGAACGGCTTGTCTCTGATAACGCCCAGATCCTTGCGCGGCTCGATGAGGAAGAGGCAGACCTTCTCGAAATTCTCGCCGATTCCGGTCGTCATGCCGAAGAGATGCGCGAAGCCTTTGAGGCAGCCGCCGCTAAACTGACTGAAAGCGAAACCGTTTTCACTGCCATCACCGCCGAGCGCGCCGAGGCCGCCGCCGGGCGCCAGCAGCTGGAACGGGCGATCCGCGAGCTTTCCGATCGTAAACTCCGGCTGGAACGCCAGTCGCAGGAGGCATCCTCCGAGATCGATGCCGTCGATGAAAAACTCTCCGGCCTTCCCGATCCTTCGGAGCGCCGCGAGGCGGTCGAGGCAGCCGAGATCGCGGTGGAAGACGCTCTGATCGTGGCGGAGGAAGCCGAAGCCGCCGTTGCCGAGGCGCGGTCCGCCGAAGCGCTGGCGCGCGGCCCACTGGAAACGGCGAGAAACCGGCTGAACGCTCTGGATACGGAAGCGCGCACCATCACCAAAATCCTGGCGGCCAGTGCTGCCGCCAATGGCAGCTTCACGCCGGTGGCGGAAGAAATGACGGTGGAACGTGGTTTTGAGGCAGCGCTTGGTGCAGCCCTTGGCGACGACCTCGAAAGTGCCCTTGATCCCGCTGCTCCCGCCTATTGGGCCGGCAATGGCGATGGTGCGGGCGATCCTGCTTTGCCGCAGGGCGTCAAGCCGCTTCTGAACTATGCGCAGGCGCCGGACGCGTTAAGGCGCGGTCTCGCCCAGATCGGCGTTGCAGCCGACACTGCGGAAGCCTTGCGCCTGATGCCGTCGCTGAAGGCCGGTCAGCGGCTGGTGACGCGCGAGGGCGCGCTGTTTCGCTGGGATGGCCACATCGCCAGCGCTGATGCGCCGGGAGCCGCCGCCCTTCGTCTGGCACAAAAGAACCGGCTTGCCGAAATCGAGACGGAACTGGAAGAGGCCCGTTTCAGTCTGGAGGAGGCCGAAGAACAGCTCTCCATCAGGACCGACGACATCAAAAGCGCCGAGTTGCGGCTTTCGGAAGTGCGCGACAGAAGCCGGCTGGTGACGCGTCATCTTGCCGAGGCACGAGAGGCGCTGACATCAGCCGAACGCGCCTCGGGCGATCTTCTGCGCCGCCGGGATATCGTCTCGGAAGCGCTGAACCAGATCGGCGCGCAGATCGACGAGATCGTCGTTCAGGAAGAAAACGCCCGCATCGAAATGGAAGACGCGCCGGATCTTTCCGCCCTTGATCTGCGCCTGCGTGAAAGCCAGCTGGAAGTCGCCACAGACCGTGGCCTGCTGGCGGAAGCGCGCGCCCGCCACGAGGGCGTGAGCCGCGAGGCGGAAAGCCGCCAGCGCCGGCTTCAGGCAATCGCGCAGGAGCGCTCCACCTGGGCATCGCGGGCCGCCAGTGCCGCCGATCACATCGCCACCCTGCGCGAGCGTGAGGAAGAGGCGCGCGAGGAAATCGCCGAACTGGACATTGCGCCGGAAGAGTTCGACGAGAAACGCCGCAACCTCCTGACCGAGCTTCAGAAAACCGAAGACGCCCGCCGCTTGGCCGCGGACCGGCTGGCGGAGGCGGAAAACCTGCAACGCGCCGCCGACCGCGTTGCCACCACCGCCCTTTCCGAACTGGCAGAAGCCCGGGAGAAGCGCGGCCGCGCCGAAGAGCGGCTTGTTTCCGCCCGCGAGAAGCGGCAGGAAACCGAACATCGCATCCGCGAAACGCTGAATACCGAGCCGCATATGGCGTTGCGCCTGACCGGCCTTGGTCCCGACCAGCCGAAGCCCGATATTCGCGATGTCGAGCGCGATCTCGACCGGCTGAAGATCGAGCGTGAGAGGCTGGGCGCCGTCAACCTGCGTGCCGAGGAAGAGCAGGCGGAGCTTTCCGCCAAGCTCGCGGCCCTCATCAAGGAACGCGACGATATCATCGACGCTGTGCGCAAGCTGCGCGCCGGTATCCAGAACCTCAACCGCGAAGGCCGTGAACGGTTGATTGCGGCCTTCGATGTGGTCAATTCGCAGTTCCAGCGGCTTTTCACCCATCTGTTTGGTGGTGGCACGGCGGAATTGCAGCTGATCGAATCCGACGATCCGCTGGAAGCCGGCCTGGAAATTCTCGCCCGTCCTCCTGGCAAGAAGCCACAGACCATGACGCTGCTTTCCGGCGGTGAACAGGCGCTGACGGCCATGGCGCTGATCTTTGCAGTCTTCCTCACCAATCCCGCACCGATCTGCGTGCTGGACGAGGTGGACGCGCCGCTCGACGACCATAATGTCGAGCGTTACTGCAATCTGATGGACGAAATGGTTGCCTCCACCGAAACGCGTTTCGTCATCATCACCCACAATCCCATCACCATGGCGCGCATGAACCGTCTCTTCGGCGTCACCATGGCCGAACAGGGCGTGTCGCAACTGGTTTCCGTGGATTTGCAGACTGCCGAGCAACTGCGCGAAGCCGTCTGAGTTTCCCGTTCCGGGTCTGCCCCTTAAGCCTTGTCCATCGCGAATTTATCTGGCCGCATCACCCATACGGGTGGGCGACAATGCGCGGCATTTTGCTATGTCTTTTTGAAAGGAATTTGGGCTCTTTCCAGACCCCCCATCCGGTTTCCTGTACCGGATGGAAAGCCTTGCGAGGTCGCTGCCGTGGCCTCGCAAGGCTTTTTTTGGTGTTGTGCCTCGCGTCCCTCGCTCCTCAACCAGTCACAGGAAACCAGCCGACTTGCCGCCCTCTTATACCGGCACCAACCGCAGCCGCGTGCCCCACGGATCAATCGCTTCCACAACCTTGTTTTCCATCTCCACCAGCACATAACCGGCCGCCCGCAGCCGCGTTTTCTGCGCTTCAAGGTCCGTGGGATTTTTGATGGCAAGAGAGAACCATTCGAGGCCGGTTTCGGTGGCGTTGCGCTCTTTCGCCCCCCGGCTGTTCCATGTGTTGACGGCCAGATGGTGGTGATATCCGCCCGATGACAGGAAAGAGGCATCCGAACGGGCATCCTGCGTCGGTTTGAGACCAACGGCTTCCTCGTAAAAGGCGCGTGCGGTGGCAATCTCGCCGACCCGCAGGTGAATATGGCCGATGCGCATGCCGGAAGGTGCGGCCTCGTAATCGCTCTTTTTGGTGTCGGTCAGCGTTACGAGATCATCGACGTCGAGCGGTTCGGTCCCCATCTTAACCACGCTGCCGCTCCAGACCCATGTGTCCTTCGGCCGGTCGCTGTAAACCTCGATGCCGTTGCCTTCGGGATCGTTGAGATAGACCGCTTCACTGACATTATGGTCGGCAAAGCCCGTGAGCGGCACCTGCCTTAACGCCGCATGTACCAGCCACCGCGCCAGATCCTTGCGGGTGGGCATCAGATAGGCGATGTGGAACAGGCCGGCTGAGGTGGGGCTTTCATAATCCGCCGTTGGCTTGTGAACGAGATCAAGCAGGGGAACGGTGCCGGCGCCGAGCGTCACACCCCGTGCGTTGCGCGCAACCTCATTCAACCCGAGCACGGAACGGTAATAATCGATCATCGGATCGAGATCGCGCACCCGAAGCGCCGCCTGACTGACATGCATCGGCGTGGTCAGCGCAAAGGGAAGGGCGGTGCCTGCACTTGCTGCGGGTGGGGCGCCTTCTGCTCTAAGAGCACCGGCAAGGGCGGTGGCGGCGCAAGAAATTCCGGCAAATTTCAACGTGTGGCGGCGAGTAAATTGCATGAATAATCTCTTTTTGGGCGATGTGGATGGCTTAGGGAACACTCCGTTTCTGCGCACTACACGAATGCGTCAGTAACGCTGTTATTTTGCTTTTGCGGCAATTCTGGCGCGCAATTCGCCGCAATTATGCTGCACTGCGATGTAAACTGGACGTTGTGGCGTTTCCAACATGCTGCCAATGCTGTAGATGATAGAAAAATGACAACGCTTCTGGGTGGAGAGCGTGGAATGAAAAAGTGGGTTTATACCTTCGGCAACGGTGCTGCCGAAGGCCGGGCAGGTGACGTTGCTATATTGGGCGGCAAGGGTGCAAACCTTGCCGAAATGGCAAGTCTCGGCCTTCCCGTTCCCCCCGGCCTCACCATCATAACCGATGCCTGCGCCCTTTATCACAAGAACGGCCGCGATCTCCCCGAAGAGCTGAAGCTGCAGGTCATGGCCGGCCTTCACGGCATGGAAGCCGTGACCGGCAAGACATTCGGCGGCAGCCAGACGCCGCTGCTGTTGTCGGTCCGATCAGGCGCGCGTGCCTCAATGCCGGGCATGATGGACACGGTGCTCAATCTTGGCCTCAACGACCGCACGGTGCAGGCGCTGGGCCACGATGCGGGCGACGCCCGTTTCGCCTGGGACAGCTATCGCCGATTCATCCAGATGTATGCCGATGTCGTCATGGGTCTCGACCATGAGCTGTTCGAAGAAATTCTCGAAGACGAGAAAGGCCGGCTCGGCCATGAATACGATACCGATATGTCGGCGGTCGAGTGGCAGCATGTCGTTGCGCTTTACAAGCAACTGATCGAGGACGAGTTGGGAGAGGCTTTCCCGCAGGATTGCCATGTTCAGCTGTGGGGCGCGATCGGTGCAGTCTTTGCCAGCTGGACGAACCATCGCGCCGTGACCTATCGACACCTGCACAATATTCCCGGCGATTGGGGCACGGCGGTCAACGTCCAGGCCATGGTCTTTGGCAATCTCGGCTCGTCATCGGCAACCGGCGTTGCCTTCACCCGCAATCCCTCCACCGGAGAGGCGGAGCTTTACGGTGAGTTCCTCGTCAATGCCCAGGGTGAAGATGTGGTGGCGGGCATCCGCACGCCGCAATCCATCACCGAGGCCGCGAGGCTGGCGTCGGGTTCCGACAAACCCTCCATGGAAAAGCTGATGCCGGAGGCTTTCGCCGAGTTCATGGTGATCTGCAAGCGGCTGGAGACCCACTATCGCGACATGCAGGATCTGGAATTTACCATCGAGCGCGGCAAGCTCTGGATGCTCCAGACCCGTTCCGGCAAGCGCACCACACGCGCCGCCATGAAGATCGCCGTCGATATGGTCGAGGATGGGCTGATTTCGCAGGAAGAAGCCGTCTGCCGCATCGAGCCGTCATCGCTCGACCAATTGCTGCACCCCACCATCGATCCCGGTATTTCCCGGCCCATCATCGGCTCCGGCCTGCCTGCCTCCCCGGGGGCGGCAACCGGCGAGATCGTCTTTACCTCGGAAGAAGCGGTCGCTGCGGAAGCTGAAGGCCGAAGCGTCATTCTGGTCCGCATCGAAACCAGTCCGGAAGACATTCACGGCATGCATGCCGCCGAAGGCATTTTGACGACGCGCGGCGGTATGACCAGCCACGCCGCCGTGGTGGCGCGCGGCATGGGCATTCCCTGCGTTACCGGCGCGGGTTCGATGCGCGTCGATATGCGCAACAAGGTGCTGATCGGCGTTGGTTGCATGCTGAAACGCGGCGATGTCATCACCATCGACGGCTCTTCCGGCCGGGTGATGAAAGGTGAAGTGCCGATGACGCAGCCTGAACTGTCAGGCGACTTCGGCAAGCTGATGCAATGGGCCGATAATCTGCGCCGTATGACAGTGCGCACCAACGCCGATACACCGGCCGATGCCCGCGCCGCCCGTGCTTTCGGTGCAGAAGGTATAGGTCTTTGCCGCACCGAGCATATGTTCTTCGAAGGCGATCGCATTCATGTGATGCGCGAGATGATTCTCGCCGAAAGCGAAAAGGGCAGGCGGGCAGCGCTTGACCGGCTTTTGCCGATGCAGCGTTCGGATTTCACCGAGCTTTTCCAGATCATGCACGGCCTGCCGGTGACGATCCGCCTGCTTGATCCGCCGCTGCACGAATTCCTGCCGAAGAGCGATGGCGAGATCGTAGAGGTCGCCGCCGCCATGGGCATGCCGCAGACCGTATTCCGCCAGCGGCTGGATGCGCTGCACGAATTCAACCCCATGCTCGGCCATCGCGGCTGCCGGCTTGCCATTTCCTATCCCGAAATTGCCGAAATGCAGGCGCGCGCCATTTTTGAGGCTGCGGTTGCGGCGGCGCGCATCACCGGTGCACCTGTCGTGCCTGAGATCATGGTGCCGCTGGTCGGCCTCCGGTCCGAACTCGATTACGTTAAGGCCGTCATCGACACGGTGGCCGCCGAGGTGGCGGAAGAGACCGGCATGACGCTCGAATATCTGACCGGCACCATGATCGAGTTGCCGCGCGCGGCGCTGCGCGCGCATGTGATTGCGGAAGCTGCGGAGTTCTTCTCCTTCGGTACCAACGATCTGACGCAGACGACCTTCGGGATTTCCCGTGACGACGCGGCACGTTTCATCAATACCTATCAGCGCAAGGGCATTATTGAACGCGACCCGTTTATCTCGCTCGATTTCGACGGTGTGGGAGAACTGATCCGCATTGCCGCCGAGCGCGGCCGCCAGACGCGTCCGGAGCTGAAACTCGGCATCTGCGGCGAACATGGCGGCGACCCGGCCTCGATCCATTTCTGCGAGGATGCGGATCTCGACTACGTGTCCTGCTCGCCCTTCCGCGTGCCCATCGCGCGTCTTGCCGCCGCGCAGGCGACACTTGCCGCAAGGGCAAGGCAGGGTGAAACCGCCAGCAATGTCGCCTTCATTCCGGTCAGGGGTTTGGTTGGACGATGATCCGCCGCTCCACCACCACCGGCCGATAGAACATGTCGCGGTTCATCTGCGCCTGCCAGGCGCGGTTGTCGGCGCGACGATCCATTTCCAGATCGAGAAGGCAACCCGCCATGGGGTCGGTGCCGGGGCGGAAACCATAACCCCGGCATGTCGCCTCATCCCGCGCCCGGCGCTCTTCCGGCGTCAGCGTCTGGCAGGCGGTGAGCGCTAGTAGAGCGGCGAGCGAACCTAAGACGATGGAAACGCGCATTTTGTTTCTCCCTAGAACATTACAGCTGGGCGGCACTTTTATTGCCGCGATTGATACGCCTGTTTCATGATCGGGAAAAGTCGTGTTGGGACGGAAAGTTGCATCGGGGCGAGCCATCAGGCTCGCTTGGAGCGCTCCATTTCGGCGCGCATCCAGCTTGAGTCTCCCCAGGTCGATAGCCAGATCATCAAGTCGGTGAGAAAGCCGATAATCGGTAGAAGCAACCTGTGGCCTATGCCGCGCGTCATCTGGTTTTTCTCGGCCTCCCGCAGATGGGCCAGTTCCTGTTCCTGGATAGAGGCAATCAGCTGATGAAGCTCAGGATCTCTCGTCTGCAAAAAGGCCAATTGCTCTTCCAGATGGCGGTGAACAGTGCTTTCCACGGCCTCGGTGCAAATCCAGACCATGTTGCGTCCGCCAAGCGCAGTCAAAAAGCCGAGCAGATAACCTCCGAGGCTCCAAAACGCCATCACGCGACAGGGCTTGGCATTTCTTGAAGGCATCGCTTCCCGGAATAAGCGGCAATGATCGATTTCGTCTTCCCGCATTTCATGAAGAGCAGACACGATGTCCGGAAACAGCCGACGAGCCATCCATATCTGTGCTCCATAGATGCGGATAGCACCAAACTCGCCGGCATGATTGACTTTGAGAACGCGGCGAACGGTAAGAGCCGGATCGTGTTTGCCGAAACTATCGGACATATGAAACATACCTGAGTGTATTCCCGTTCGGTCGGCCCTGCCGGTTGAATTGGCCTCCAGTGTCTCCAACAACACTAAACGAATTGCACAACGGTTTTCCGATAAATGACGCTAGACATGAGAGCAGCCGCTCAGCTTTTTATTGCTGGCGGCTGCGGTGACATCGCTAAGATGATCGAAATCATCGGTGGTATTGATCGTGGCAGCGAAGAAGTGGCGCACAGGTAGCAGCCACTTCCGAATGCTTCACTCAGGCAGGAACCGCGTCGCGGTCATCGAGTGCCTCGATGTTCTTGGCGTTGTTGTAGACTGCCTCGTCCAGAATGCCTTCACGTTTGGCGACGATGGTGGGCACCAGCGCCTGACCGGCGACGTTGACGGCCGTGCGGCCCATGTCGAGGATCGGGTCGATGGCGAGCAGCAGGCCAACACCTTCGAGCGGGAGACCGAGCGTGGAGAGCGTCAGCGTCAGCATCACCACGGCACCCGTCAGGCCCGCCGTTGCGGCCGAGCCAAGCACCGAGACGAACACGATCAGCACATAGTCCTGAATGCCGAGCGGCACCTGGAAGAACTGGGCGATGAAGATCGCTGAAATCGCCGGATAGATGGCGGCGCAGCCGTCCATCTTGGTGGTGGCGCCGAGCGGCACGGCGAAGGCGGCATATTCGCGCGGCACGCCGAGGCTCTTTTCCGTCACGGTTTCGGTGACGGGCAGGGTGCCGATGGAGGAGCGCGACACGAAGGCGAGCTGGATTGCCGGCCATGCGCCCGCAAAGAAGCGCGATGGCTTCAGGCCATGGGCGAGAAGCAGCGCCGGATAGACCACGAAGAGAACCAGCGCCAGACCGATATAAACGGCCGCCGCATACCAGCCAAGCTGCGAAAGCGTCGTCCAGCCATATTGGTCAACGGCGCGACCGAGCAGGCCGATGGTGCCAATGGGCGTGAGGCGGATGACCCACCACAGGATCTTGCGCACGATGGCAAGCAGCGACTGGTTGAAGGCAAGGAACGGCTCCGCCGCCTTGCCCGCTTTCAGCGCCGCGACACCAAAGGCAATCGACACCACGAGCAGCTGCAACACGTTGAAGTTCAGCGAGGTGCTGGCGGAACCGTTATTGACCTTGGTCGAGGCCTCGAGGCCGAACACGTTGGCCGGCACGAGACCCTTCAGGAAGTCGAGCCAGGAACCGGTGGAGGAAGGTGCTGCCGCTGCGGTATTGGCAATCGCGGTGTTCACGCCCGGCTGAATGACGAGGCCAAGGACGATGCCGATGACCACGGCTATCAGCGCCGTGATGGCGAACCAAAGAAGCGTCTGCCAGACGAGCTTTGCCGCATTGGAGAGGTTCTTGAGATTGGCGATGGAGGCGACGATGGCTGTGAAAATCAGCGGCGGCACCAGCGCGCGCAACAGCTGCACGAAAATGCTGCCGATGGTCTGCAACGTCACGGAAAGCCAGTTCGGGCTGCCGGCGGCATCAGGACCGATATTGCGCGCAACGAGCCCGAGCAGCAGGCCGATGACCATGGCGATCAGAACCTGAAAGCCGAAGTTGCGATAAAAGGGTTTTGACCCGGATGAGCGGGCCGGCGTCGTTGCCTGTGACATGGATTGTCTCTTTTTTATGCAAGAAAACGAGGATAATGCACTTTTTACACGCATTCTCGAAGGAAGGGACGAAGAATACGCCGATTTCCTCAGCAAATAAGGGATGAGCTTGCGTATTTGTTGCACTGCTGATGCATTATTCTCTTAAAGGGAGATAATGCGGAAAAATATTCCGCTCTATCGTGGCCGTGGCCTTTCACGCGCTCAAAGCGACGTCGGAGGCTAGAAGAGCGTTTGCGTTTGCTGAGGCCGTTGCGTTCCCACGCCGTCACTCCGGACCAGATCCGGGGTCCATTGCGATCAAGGCCTTGATCGTGGAAGGCTTCTTTCAGGATGCAGACGCGCCGTGGTTGGATGCCGGATCAAGTCCGGCGCGACAAAGGTGGGTTTACGCACTTTACCCGCAGATCAGACCCGTCCTTGTTTTCCTAACCGCAAATCCGGTCTATGACATCATATGCAGGTGATTCCCTTGCCAGATTTCGGGTGCAACGCATTTACGCCAATGCGATCTAACGGATATCCGCTTCCATGACTGTGCGTTTCGTCCGGCCTTTTTCAGTTGCAGCCTATCTTTCCCGCTATCTCGGTATGGCGGCGCTGGCGCTTTTTCTTGTCGCCGCCGGCATCCACCGTTTCGGACCGTTGACGACGCCCGATCTCGTCGGCCTGCTGATGATTGCCGCTGGAATCGCTTTGGTGGCGATGCTTCTGGCGTTGGTTGGTCTTGAACGGCTATGGACCACGGGTGCGCGCGGCGGCCTTTCTGCGCTTGCCGCGCTGCTGTTGTCGGCGTTGCCGCTCGTCGTCGTCGGTTACGGCGCATTTCTGTACTGGCAGCAGCCGAAGATTTACGACATCTCCACCGATCTTGCCGATGCGCCGGAATGGCTGGTGCCGCCCGTTGCCAATCAGCAATGGCTGGCAAGACCGGCCACTGTTGCAAAAGCGGACCGGGACGCGCAGGCCGTGGCCTATGCGAGCCTTGCCGGACGCCGTTATGAAGGTGCGATAGACCGCATCTACACCGCCGCCAAAAAAATGGCCGCCGCCCAGAGCATCCGCATCACCCATACCAAAGGCGTCATCGGCACGGTGGAGCCGCCCTCCGTCGGCGTTCCCGAACAGGACAAGTCTCAGCCCACCGAGGAAGTGCCGGTAGAGGACCTCCCCTCCATCGTGCCGGTTCCCATGGCACGGCCGGTCGAGGCACCGCAGCCCACCTTCTTTAACGGCAGCGGCGTGGTGCTGATGCAGGGCGAAAAGCGCACGCGCATCTGGGGCCTGCGTTTCGACATCCTCATCCGGCTGAAAGAGGAGGCGGAAACCACGATCGTCGATGTGCGCGTTGCCTCCCGTTACGGCCCGCACGATCTCGGCATGGGTGCAGCAATCGCAGAAGCCTATCTCGATGCGCTGGATGCGGAAATGCAGGGCCTGAACGACAATTAAGGCTTAGTTTCCTTCCTCGTCATTCCGGCGTCGAGCCGGTACCCAGCCCACTCAAGGCCGGAACGACGGGGAAATGCGATGGTGGTTGAAATGTTTGGACCGGATATGATGACGCCGATATGAGCGTTGCGCCCAGACGCCTGCCTCACGCCGGAAAATATTCCCCCAGCAACGAAGGCGCACCCTCGGTCCGGACCTCGCCCTTTTCAATCAGGTCTTCGATATGCGCCAGTACGGAAAGTGCTGCAGCCCCGTGCAGGCGTTTGTCGGTGCTGGCATAGATCACCTTCACCATATCGGCGATCCGCCGGTCGCCTTCCCGGATGCGCTTCAAAACCGCCCGTTCCCGCATGCGGCGGTGGGCGCGAAGCCCGCGCATGAAGGCTGCGGGATCGTTGACCGGGCCGCCATGGCCGGGCAGGAACAGCCGGTCGTCGCGGGCGAGCAGGCGCTCCAGCGAGGCCATGTAATCGCTCATCGACCCATCAGGCGGTGCGACGATGGTGGTGGCCCAGGCCATGACGTGATCGGCGGAAAAGACGATGCCGCTGCCATCAAGTGCGAAAGCGGCGTGGTTGGCGGTGTGCCCCGGCGTGTGCAGCGCCGTCAGCGCCCAGCCGTCGCCGGAAAGGCTCTGCCCGTCGCCAAGTGCCACATCCGGCACGAAAGCCGTATCGGAACTTTCGGCAAAGGGATTGGTCTCACCCACATGCAGTGGCCGGGCGGCGCGGTGCGGGCCTTCCGCAACCGTGATAGCGCCGGTCGCCTGCCGCAGCCGCTGCGCAAGCGGCGAGTGATCGCGATGTGTGTGGCTGACGAAGATATGGGTAACCTCGCGGCCATCAAGCGCCGCCATCAGCGCCTGAAAATGCGCCTCATCCTCCGGGCCGGGATCGATGACGGCAACGGACCGGTCGCCGACGATATAGGAGTTGGTGCCATGGAAGGTAAACGCGGAAGGATTGTTGACGGTGATGCGCTGGATGAGCGGGGCAACGGGAACCGCCTCGCCATAGGCCGGCCTGAAATCGAGATCGAATGCCGGGTCCGCCATCAAGACCTCCTGAAATATGCCATGCCACGCAGAGCCGCAGCCTCAGCCGCGCAATCGCCAAGCCCTAACATGCCATGTCAGGCACGGCATCCAAAAAGCTTGGATTTTGTGAAAAAATAAGCCGTCAGGTCATTGCCGCGTCGGGCAGGCTTTGCTAATCAGGCCCGGTTCAGGCAGCGGCGTTTCGCCCAAGCTGCCCTGTTGGGGCGTCGCCAAGCGGTAAGGCACCGGTTTTTGGTACCGGCATTCCCAGGTTCGAATCCTGGCGCCCCAGCCATCACTTCCAGAATCAGAACAGCGTGCACAGGTGCCGGCGGGCATCTATCAGCCGTACCATTTCACTGCGATCCCGGATGTTGTGACGCGCGAAAACCTGTCCTCCGTCATCACCAACCTTGACCCAAGAATCCACAAGCCGTTGAAATCCATGGATCCTCGCGAAGAGGCCAGGATGACGCGTGTGTGTTAAAGGCCTGCTTAAACAGAAACGCCGCGCATCCAAAGACACGCGGCGTCCAAACTTAAAATCGCGGCTAAGCCTTAAAGCGCGATATCCGGAACCTTCTTCACCGGCGCGCCAGCAGGTGCCGCTCCCGCGCCCTTCAGCGCGCCAAGATCGATCTGCGGCGGGGTCGGCAATTGCAGGTGCTCGGCCGTATAGGCCCATTCCTGCTGAACTTTTTCCGGGTCGTCATTGAGCTTGGTGCCGTAGCTCGGAACGATCTGGCGGATCTTGGCCTGCCATTCCGGTGTTGCCACCTTGTCCTTGAAGACCTTTTCCAGAACGCTCAGCATGATCGGTGCGGCCGTGGAGGCGCCAGGAGAGGCGCCGAGCAGACCGGCGATGCTGCCATCCTGCGCGGCAACGATTTCCGTGCCGAGCCTGAGTACACCGCCCTTTTCCTCGTCGCGCTTGATGATCTGCACGCGCTGGCCCGCCTGCCACAGACGCCATTCGCCCTGCTTCGCGTTCGGGAAATATTCCTTCAACGCGGCAAAGCGGTCGTCGTCCGACATCATCAGCTGGCCGGCGAGATATTCCACCAGCGGATATTCATCGATGCCGACGCGCACCATCGGCCAGGCATTGCTTGTCGTGACGGAGGAGACGAGATCGAAATAGGAGCCTTCCTTCAGGAACTTGGTGGAGAAGGTGGCGAAAGGTCCAAACAGGATGACGCGCTTGCCACCAAGCACCCGGGTATCCAGGTGTGGAACCGACATGGGCGGCGAGCCGACCGAGGCCTTGCCGTAGGCCTTGGCCAGATGCTGCATCGTCACGTCAGGATTGTCGTTGATCAGGAACGAGCCACCAACCGGGAAACCGGCGTAATTGTCGCCTTCCGGAATACCGGACATCTGCAACAGATGCAGCGCACCGCCGCCGGCGCCGATGAACACGAATTTCGCATCCACGGTCTGCTCAGCATCGGTCTTCAGGTTGCTATAGGTCACGCGCCAGCTGCCATCGGCATTGCGCTGGATATCGGAAACCTCGCTGTTGACTTGCAGGTCGAAATTTCGGTCGCTTTGCAGATGCGAAACGAACTGGCGGGTGATCTCGCCGAATTCCATGTCGGTGCCGAGCGGCGACCAGGTCGCGCCGATCTTCTGGGAAGGATCGCGGCCTTCCATCATCAGCGGCACCCATTTCTTAAGCTGCTCGGGGTCGCTGGAATATTCCATGCCGGCAAAAAGCGGGCTTGCCTTCAGCGCCTCGTAGCGCTTTTCGAGATAGGCGATGTTCTCATCGCCCCAGACGAAGCTCATATGCGGCGTGTGGTTGATGAAGGAGCGCGGGTTCTTCAAAACGCCGTTACGTACCTGCCATGCCCAGAACTGCCGGGAAATCTGGAAGGATTCGTTGATGTTGACGGCTTGGCTGATCTTGATGTTGCCGTTGTCGTCTTCCGGCGTGTAGTTCAGCTCGGCAAGCGCGGAATGGCCGGTGCCGGCATTGTTCCAGCCGTTTGAGCTTTCAAGCGCCACGCCGTCCAGCCGCTCGAGCATCTGCATCGACCAGGTTGGCTCCAGTTCACGCAGCCACACGCCGAGCGTCGCGCTCATGATGCCGCCACCGATCAGAAGCACGTCGACCTTCTTGGTAGCCGTATTGGCGAGAAGCGAGGATGTCGGCAGCGCTGTCGCTGCAAGCCCTGCGAGCGCAGTGCCGAGAACCTGTCTGCGGTTCATCGGAAGCGCATGGGAGGGAAGCGCGTCTGAGGAAAGATCAGTGAGCTGGGATTTGTCTTGATCGATGGGAGTCACGGCCATACCTGATTCTTGTTTTGTGTTAAAAACACTCCTCCCAGCCGCCCCGTTACAGCAAAGCCGAAACCGGCACAACCCTGACCTATTCACTCCAGTTCAAGCGCTTTTGCGGGGATTTTGCCGGGACATAAGGTCGCATTGGCAGTTTCTGCCATTTTGCGGATTGTCATTTTTGTGGTTGCGAGGATTAGACGGTGCTTTCAAACGGTTGAAAGTGTCTCAAGCGCGAATATCGCGAAAACGCCGTCAATTCGGCGTTTGCCGCGCTTGGCGGATCAGGTTGCGCTGGTCCGTGTGAAAAAAATTCAGGAAAAATGACAATAATCGCAAAAAAGTGAAAAGGCCCGCCGGTTAGGGCAGGCCTTGGCTCGTTTCGTCAGCTGGACGAAAACTCAGTTTGCGGCGAGGAATTCCGCGCAATAGCTCGGGCCGTTGACGCCGGGGCGGTCGGAAACCGTGCGTACCGAAGTGATCGTGTAGTCGCTGGAGACGGTGAGCTGAACCGTGCAGGAGAGCGAGGCGGTGCGGGCGGGCGAAATCTGGCGACCCTTCTTGCCGTCCTTGCCTTCTTCGAACTTGGCCGGAATGGTGGCCTTCTTGTAACCGCCGCGCCAGTTATAGATGGTCGAGCTGCCGGTTTCCGTGTCGCTCAGCGGCGGGCCGAATTTTGCAAAGAAAATACCTGCGGACTGACCGACCCACCGCGTTTCAACGGGGCTCTTCTGGGTGAAGGAAGGGGCAGAGCCCGTCGATGTCGTGCAGGCGGAGAGCGCAATGGCGAGCCCTGCGAGCGTTACGCTGCGAAATAGCATGGTGAAATGTCCTTTGTGCCGTGTCCGGCTTCCCGCCGGTCATTACGTTCCCCTAGCAGATTTGGCGGCGACGGGCAGGGGAGCTGTGCCGCTTGACGAAAATTTCCTGCCACAATTGCTTTTTTGTAACGTTTTCCCACACGCCGCCCGGTGCGGCAGGCACTTGGCGACCGCCCTTCGCAGCGCGTTGAAAACTTGTCACAAAAAATGCAATATGCCGCTTGTCGAATGCTGGAGGCTGGTCTATAGAAGCGCCGCTGGTCACGGAGTGTAGCGCAGTCTGGTAGCGCACGTCGTTCGGGACGACGGGGTCGGAGGTTCAAATCCTCTCACTCCGACCAGCTTAAGCCTAATATTTCCCGGGGCTTTCAAATGATCCCAACACTTTCTCAAGATCCTTGGATCAAGGCATCGTACCGAGACCTGACGGTTTAAAACCCGACGGGTAAACGCATTCGGCGTCCGCGGCTGCAAGTCACGACTTCGGTGATTGCACGGAATGTCAATTTCTCGTCCTCGCCAACGGGAGAATGAGCAAAACGCAAACAACAGCCGTCGGCCAGAAGTCGGTTAAACCATCCCAGGACCAATTCCAGAAGTAATAACCCTCCAGATGGGGAGGAGGCATTTCTACGGACACCTCGTAGTCCCGCTTTTCCCGGCCATGAAAATGACCGGCGGCGAAGGCCAGACCGATTATCCACGCCACTCGCCAGCTAACGAGCAGGCGAAACAGAACGGCGACAATCGCCGCCATGATGACGGCCTCTAGAATGTGCCCCGCCCAATCCCAATGGTCTTGAATGTAGGTCCAGTCGATCATCGGTAGCGGTAATCACCGCGCCAGTCGCGACGATCACGCCAATCCCTCCGGTCGCGCCAGTCGCGACGGTCATAGTCACGGTAGTGGCGATCGCGTTCATAGGTGCGGTAGTACACGCCTGTCGTATAATATCCGCCGCTACGGTAGCCCCGATCATCGACACAGCCGCTTAGGATGCCCACCGAAACCAGGCAGATCGCTGCAGTCAGAATTTTCATAATCTTCATCTCCCAATGACGGACACTAACGTGCGCTGAACCACGCAGTTCCATTGCTGAGAGAGTGAGGTGTCGGTCATTAACCGTGCCTGAACACAGCGCCATGACGCTGGCCATCTTCTGGGCTCTGCCAAGCGTCGAAAACTTGATGCGTTTGACGTTATCGACTGCGATGAACCCGTCGTCAGCGCAGTCGCAGGGAACGCAACCACTCCTCAACCGTTATCCCACCACAACAACGATGGAGGATAACATGCTAAAAGGTATTGCACTGTGGGCGATGGGTGTTCCGATTTTTGTGATCATCCTGCTTTACATGTTCGTGTTTTAAACGAGGCCTGATCCAAAGGCTTTCAAACAAAAAAGGCGACCGCTTGGACGGTCGCCTTTTTGTTGTGTGCGCGTGTCTTTCAGTCCAGATCGCTGATCAGCCGTGAGGCTGTCGCGCCATCCGTGCGGCGGATGTCGATCTCGTCGCGGTGCTTGGCCAGCAGTTCGCTTGCCAGAAGCTTCTCGGCCAGATGGGCGGGCAGGGAGAGAATGACGCGGTCACCCTGTTCTTCCGTCGCGCCAACGCTGCGTTTGCCGGCAATCATGCCACCCGCCACCGTGTTGTTGGTGTCGGGGTCGATCAGGATGAAGGAGCCGGTTGCCCGGTTCTGCTCATAGGCATCGAAGATCGCCGTCTCGTCGAAGGAGAGCCGCACCTTGCCGATGGCGTTCATCGGCAGCGATGTCTCGTGCGCCTGCCATTCGCCTTCTTTCAGGTTGAGCTGGCTGACCGGCTGCACGCTGACGCGCTGGCGGCGGCTGCCGCTTTTCAGCCAGTAACGTTTGCCGGCCTCGATGCCACCTGGCTGCAACGCCACGATCTGCGCGTCGAAGGCAAGCCCTGTCTGCGGTTGTGCCTCGATGGACACGATCATGTCGCCGCGCGAGACGTCCACCTGACGGTCGAGAACGAGCGTGACCGCGTCACCAGCAACGGCGGCGTTACGCACCAGATCGAAAGTGACGATCTGCTTGACATTCGCGACCATGCCCGACGGCAGCACGACAACGCTGTCGCCCGGCTTGACCGAGCCGCCGGCAACCGTGCCCTGATAACCGCGGAAACTTTCGCCGGGGCGCGACACGCGCTGTACGGGGAAGCGGAAACCACCCGATTGCGCCGAGCGCACCGTGGCAAGCTCCAGCGTTTCGACCAGCGTCGGGCCTTCATACCAGGGCATGGAGGCCTTGCCTGATAGCACGACGTTTTCGCCCTTCAGCGCCGACATTGGAATGGCTGTGATCTGCTTGATGCCGAGGTCGGAGGCGAAATCGCGGAATTCGTGGGCAATCAGTTCAAAACCTGCCTTGTCGTAATTCGTCAGGTCGATCTTGTTGATGGCCAGCACGAATTGCCGGATGCCCATCAGCGCCGCGATGGTGGCGTGTCGGCGTGTCTGTTCCAGAATGCCGGTGCGCGCATCGACCAAAAGTACGGCGAGATCGGCCGTGGAAGCGCCGGTCGCCATGTTGCGGGTATATTGCTCATGGCCGGGCGTGTCGGCCACGATGAAGGCGCGCCGGTCGGTTGAGAAATAGCGATAAGCGACATCGATGGTGATGCCCTGTTCGCGCTCTGCCTGCAACCCGTCGAGCAGCAGCGCGAAATCTGGCAGGCCGAGATCGTTCTGCTTGCCGCTATCGCGATGCAGGGTAGCGGCCTGATCTTCCTTGACGGCCTTGGTGTCCCACAGGAGACGGCCGATCAGGGTCGATTTGCCATCATCGACGCTGCCGCAGGTGATGAGACGAAGCGGGCGCGTATCACGCGTCGCCTTCGAATGTTCGGCAAAGGGCAGAATGGTGGCCGTGGAGGCGGTGTTGGTAGCAGCGGCGGTCATCAGAAATAGCCCTCGCGCTTCTTCTTCTCCATCGAGCCGGACTGGTCTCGATCGATGGCGCGGCCCTGCCGCTCGGAAACGGTGGCGATTTCCAGCTCTGCGATGACCTCCTGAAGCGTCGCCGCCTCGGAGTGGATCGCGCCGGTCAGCGGGAAGCAGCCGAGCGTGCGGAAGCGGATCGAGCCGTGCTGGATCTCTTCGCCGGGCAGCAGCTCCAGCCGCTCGTCTTCGGCAAGGATCATCATGCCGTCACGCTCGATATAGGGGCGCTCGGCAGCGTAATAGAGCGGCACCAGCGGAATGTTTTCCGCCTCGATGTAACGCCAAATATCGACTTCGGTCCAGTTGGAGAGCGGGAAGGCGCGCACGCTTTCACCCTTGCGGACCATGCCGTTATAGATGTTCCACAGCTCAGGGCGCTGGTTGCGCGGGTCCCATTTATGGTCCGGCGTGCGGAAGGAATAGATGCGCTCCTTGGCGCGGCTTGCTTCCTCGTCGCGGCGCGCACCGCCGAAGGCGGCATCGAACTGACCGGCGTCCAGCGCCTGGCGCAGCGCTTCCGTCTTCATGATGTCGGTGTAGAGCGCCGAACCGTGGGTGAAGGGCGTCACGTTTTCGCTCGCGCCGCGCGGGTTTGTGTAGGAGATGAGATCGAGGTCATATTCCTTGACGATCTTGTCGCGGAATTCGATCATTTCCTTGAATTTCCAGCCCGTATTGACGTGCAGCAGCGGGAAGGGCACGCGGCCTGGGAAGAAGGCCTTGCGCGCCAAATGTAGCAGCACGGATGAATCCTTGCCGATGGAATAGAGCATCACGGGATTGTCGAATTCGGCTGCGACTTCGCGGAAGATATGAATGGCTTCGTTTTCAAGCGCCTTCAGATGCGGATCGAGCGGCGGCTTGGATGCGACAGTATTCTTGCTGTCCGTCTCGTGGACTGCGTTGGACATTTTAAACTCCGGAACTGGTCTGAATGATTATCGTTGTGGGATGGCGGAAATGGCGGATGTCTGGTCCGCACCGGCGACGTGAAGACCGCATTCGCGCTTCTCGTCGTTTTCCCACCACCATCGTCCGGCGCGCTCAGGCTCGCCGGGCTTGATAGCGCGTGTACACGGCTCGCAGCCGATGGAGGGGTAACCACGCGCATGCAACGGATTGACGGGAATGTTTTCAGAAGCGACATAGGCCTTGATCTGGTCGATGTCCCAGTCCGCCAAGGCATTGACCTTGATCAGATTACGCTCGGCGTCGAACTCGGCAAAAGGTGTGGTCGCACGATTGCCCGACTGGCCGCGGCGGAGCCCGGTGATCCAGAAGGTGGCACCTTCCAGCGCCTTGCCGAGCGGGATCAGCTTTCTGACATGACAGCAGGCGTGACGGGCCTCGATGCTTTCGTAAAAACCGTTGAGGCCGTATTTTTCGGCATAGGCGTCGATATCGTCCTGTTCGGGCCGAAAGCGACGGATGTCGATGCCGAAGCGTTCCTCGGTTTCCTCGATGAGATCGACGGTTTCCTTGAAGAGCCGGCCGGTTTCCAGCGTCACGACGTCGATCGGCAACCGATGGGTGCCGATGGCCGCCGTGATGACCTGGTCCTCGATGCCGAGGCTGGTGGTGAAGACCGCACGGCCGCCAAGACCGGCGATAAAGGAAAGTCGTCCCGCAAGATCGAGCCCGGCAAGCGTGGCGTCGAGGGAAGCGGTATCGGCAGAGGCATTTGCTGAATTGATCGTCATTGTCACGTCCGGGATTTCCATGGCCGATTATTGTTGAAATCGGGCCTCTGGAACAGAAATGACAGTCTTTGTGCGCTGCACTTCAGAGCAAAAATGCCTCACGCGCACGATCTATGAGCAAAAGATGCCCGTTCACCTTCTTTGCAGCTTGGATTTGAATTGTGACAACTTCTGCGCTAAGCCGGAATTGCCGGGTATCCGGGCTTGTGTTCTACTGGTTTCACGATGATTTCGCAGAAGGCAAAATATGCGCTGAGGGCGCTTCTTTCGCTGGCAAAGGCCGACGGCGGCTGTCCTGTGCAAATTTCCGATATTGCCCGCGAACAGGCCATTCCGAAAAAATTCCTTGAACAGATCCTTCTCGAAATGAAGAAGGAACGCATCGTCGAAAGCAGGCGCGGCAAGCAGGGCGGTTATTTACTGGCGCGCCCGGCTGCCGATATCACCTTCGGCGAGGTGCTGCGCCTCATCGACGGGCCGCTGGCTCCCTTGCCCTGCCTGTCGCAGACCGCCTATCGCCGGTGCGAGGATTGCGATGGCGAAAAGCAGTGCGAAATACGCCACGTCTTCGCCCGCGTGGCCGACGCCACCCGCAATATCCTTTTCAACACCACCGTTGCGGATGCCGTTTCAGGTGTGGAAGTGCCCGAACTTTTGACGGCCTGACGAAAAAATCGTCTAAAACACCTGAATATTTTTCGCCCTAACGCCAAAAAATCGTCAAAAATGTGAAACGGTTTTGCATTCAGCAAAGTTTTACACGACGCTTGTTGCGCCTTTCGCCTATGCTGCGCTGTATTTGTTGCCCGTGGAAACGCTCTCGGGAAACACTTTTTCGATCGTATTCGGCCTCATTGACCAACTCTACCGGTCCAGTAGAGTTAAGCCATCTTCATCAGGAGGGAATACCGATGTCCAAGCTTCTGTCCGGTTTGAGCGTTTTCGCTCTCGGTCTATCGCTGGCTCTGGGAGGTGTCGGCTCGGCTGCCGCGCAGACCAAGCTGCTTAACGTGTCCTATGATCCGACCCGCGAACTCTACAAGGATTTCAACGAAGCCTTCGCCAAGAAGTGGAAGGCCGATACCGGTGAGGATGTCACGATCCAGCAGTCGCATGGCGGCTCCGGCAAGCAGGCTCGCTCGGTCATCGACGGTCTGGAAGCCGATGTGGTGACGCTGGCGCTGCAGAGCGATATCGATGCCATCGTCCAGAATTCCGGCAAGATCAACAAGGACTGGCGCGGCCGCCTGCCGCATAATTCCTCGCCCTACACCTCCACCATCGTGTTCCTCGTCCGCAAGGGCAACCCGAAGGGCATCCATAACTGGGGCGATCTGGTAAAGGGCGACGTGCAGATCGTTACCCCGAACCCCAAGACATCAGGTGGCGCACGCTGGAATTATCTCGCCGCCTGGGCATGGGCGAATGAAGAGTTCAAGGGCGACCAGGACAAGATCAAGGCCTATGTCGGCGAACTCTACAAGCGCGCTCCGGTGCTCGATACCGGTGCCCGCGGCTCCACGGTCACATTTGCGCAGCGCCAGATCGGCGACGTGCTGCTGGCCTGGGAAAACGAAGCCTATCTGGCCGGTCAGGAATTCGGCGCGGATGCCTTCGACATTATCGTGCCGCCGATCTCGATCCTCGCCGAGCCGCCGGTCGCCGTGGTTGATGCGAACGTCGACGCCAAGGGCACCCGCAAGGCGGCGGAAGCCTATCTGCAATATCTCTATTCCGACGAAGGTCAGAACATTGCGGCGAAGCACTTCTATCGTCCATCCAACCCCGCAGTTGTCTCCAAGGATCTGCTGAAGCAGCTGCCCGACATCAAGCTCGTCACCATCGACGATCCGCAGTTTGGCGGTTGGGCCAAGGCGCAGCCTGAACATTTCGGTGACGGCGGCATCTTCGACCAGATTTACAAGCCCGCCAAGTAAGCGGATGATGGGCTGAAGACAAATCCGCCCACCCCGCTTAAAGGAACTTGAAAAACGACAAATCGATCGACCGGACACCGTGCCGGTCGATCCTTTATAACAAGGCCGGGGAACACCGGCTCCCAGAGAGCATTTCCAGGAAAAGTGGACCCCGGTTTTCTGTCCGGAAATGTGCCAAACTAAAGATTATCCGGAGCGTTGATGAGCAATAATACATCCGGAAACAGGTGGAAGTGGCGTCAATCGAGCGTGATACCAGGCTTCGGCCTGACGTTCGGTTACACGGTCGCCTATCTGTTTCTCATCATTCTTATTCCGCTCGGCGGCCTCATCTGGTCCACGGCGAAACTTGGTTTTGCAGATTTTATTGCGATCGCTGTCGATAGCCGTACGCTGAATGCGCTGCGCGTCAGTTTCGGCACCGCCTTCATCGCCGCACTGGTGAACGCTGTTTTTGGCGTCATCGTCGCCTGGGTTCTCACGCGGTATCGTTTTCCCGGCCGGCGTTTCGTTGATGCCATCGTGGATCTGCCCTTTGCCCTGCCGACGGCGGTTGCCGGCATCGCGCTCACCACGCTTTATGCCAATCGCGGCTGGGTTGGCTCGCTGTTCGAACCATTCGGCATCAAGATCGCTTTTACGCCGACCGGTATCGTCATCGCGCTGATCTTCATCGGCCTGCCATTCGTGGTCCGCACCGTGCAGCCGGTCATGGAAGAAATAGACCGGCAGGTGGAGGAGGTGGCGGCAACGCTCGGCGCCAACCGTTTCCAGACCATCAGCCGGGTGCTGCTGCCAAGCCTCACGCCGGCCATCCTGACGGGCTTCGCACTCGCCTTCGCGCGCGGTATCGGAGAGTACGGCTCGGTCATCTTCATCGCCGGCAATATTCCCTACGTCTCGGAAATCGCACCGCTCCTCATCGTCATCCGGCTGGAGGAGTTCAATTATGCGGGCGCGACGGCCATCGCCACCATCATGCTGATCATTTCCTTCGCCATGCTGTTCCTCATCAATCTCATTCAGGCCTGGAGCCGCAAGAGGTACGGTTATGTCTGATGCTTCCCGCACCTCGTCCCGACCGTTCCGCGATCCCGCCAGCGAGAGCCTGCCTGCCCGGCTGGTGCTGATTGCGATTGCCTTCCTGTTCCTTGCGGCCTTCCTCGTGCTGCCGCTGGTATCGGTGTTCTTCGAGGCATTTCGCAAAGGCGCCGATGCCTTCTGGGAAGCGATCGTCGAGCCGGATGCACTCTCCGCCATCCGTCTGACACTGCTTGTCGCCGCCATTTCGGTGCCGCTCAACCTTATCTTCGGTGTCGCCGCCGCCTGGGCGATCGCGAAATTCGAGTTCAAGGGCAAGGCATTCCTGATAACGCTGATCGACCTGCCGTTCTCGATCTCGCCGGTCATATCGGGTCTGGTCTATGTCATCCTGTTCTCTTCGCACAGCGTGCTCGGGCCATGGCTGAAGAGTTATGGCATCGAAATCCTCTTTGCTGTTCCGGGCATCGTGCTTGCCACCATCTTCGTCACCTTTCCCTTCGTCGCGCGTGAACTGATCCCGCTGATGCAGGAGCAAGGCAATGGCGATGAGGAGGCGGCGATCTCGCTTGGCGCAACCGGCTGGCAGACCTTCTGGTATGTCACGCTGCCGAATATCAAATGGGGACTGCTCTACGGGGTGCTGCTCTGCAACGCCCGCGCCATGGGCGAGTTCGGCGCCGTCTCTGTCGTATCAGGCCATATTCGCGGCGAGACCAACACCATGCCGCTGCATGTCGAGATACTCTATAATGAGTACAATATCGGCGCGGCCTTCGCGGTGGCGACGCTGCTGGCCGGTCTGGCGCTCGTGACGCTCGTTCTCAAAACCATTCTCGAAATACGCTTTGGCGCGGGCAACGCAGCCGGCAAGCATTGAAAGGCATATTCATGGAAGTGAAAGTTTCCGGCATCACCAAGCAGTTTGATCGCTTTCCGGCGCTGAACGACGTGTCGCTCGACATTCGTTCCGGCGAGCTGATCGCGCTGCTCGGTCCCTCCGGTTCCGGCAAGACGACGCTGTTGCGTCTCATAGCCGGCCTGGAGCAGCCGACCCAAGGCCGCATCTTCTTCGGTGATGAGGATGCCTCGCACCGCTCGGTGCAGGAGCGCAATGTCGGTTTTGTGTTTCAGCACTACGCCCTGTTCCGCCACATGACGGTTGCCGACAACATCGCCTTCGGCCTGAAGGTGCGCCCTTCCGCCTCCCGCCCGCCGAAAGCGGAAATCCGCCGACGGGTATCGGAGCTTCTGGACATGGTGCATCTGACCGGCCTCGAAAAGCGTTACCCCACCCAGCTTTCCGGCGGCCAGCGTCAGCGCGTGGCACTTGCCCGCGCAGTCGCCATCGAGCCGAAAGTGCTGCTGCTCGATGAACCCTTCGGCGCACTCGATGCCAAGGTGCGCAAGGAACTGCGCCGCTGGCTGCGCGAATTCCACGACCGCACGGGCCACACCACCGTCTTCGTTACCCACGATCAGGAAGAAGCACTGGAACTGGCCGACCGCGTCGTCGTCATGAGCCAGGGCAAGATCGAACAGGTCGGCACGGCGGATGACGTCTACGACACGCCCAATTCCCCCTTCGTCTTCTCCTTCATCGGCGGATCCTCCAGCCTACCGGTGACGATCCGCGACGGCCAGGTGGTGTTTCAGGGCGAGAGCATCGGCGTCGCCGAAAATGGCGCAGGTGAGGGCGAGCTGTTCTTCCGTCCGGAAGATGTGGTGCTGACCGACGAGAAAAACGCGCTTTACGGCAAGGTTACCACCTGTCGCCGCCTCGCCGGCACCCGCATCGCCGAAATCGACATCGCCAATAACGGCCATGACCCCTATCACCTCGAAATCGAGGTGCCGCTCAACGCCGCCGTGGCAGTAGGTGCCGAACTGCGGTTTCGTCCGACCCGGTGGAAGGTGTTTGGCAAGAAGTAGGGGAGATGCGGCTGCGATTGGCAGCTGGCGGTTCCCGGTCATACTGGCCTTGAGCCGGTATCCATTCAGCCCAAAGACTTGGTCTGGCTGGATCTCTGTGAAAAGCACAGAGATGAGGGAACCGGGTAAACGCGCGATCACCCCAGAAACGGAAAAGGGTCGCCAGAGGCGACCCTTCCATGAGCTTGGTCCTGTTTACAGACCCGGGACTGTTTCTCAACGTTCCGAAGGCAAGAGGTTTTACGCCGAGGGCTGCCCCGTCGAAAACCCACCCTTTCCATTGCCTGCACCAGAGACCGAAATCTCATTAGACATTGGATCACCTCCTTCCGATACGTTGAACATAACTAGAAGGTAGTACGATTCGTCATTAATGCAAGAGGTCTGATCAGGACACCCGCATCACGATCTTGCCAATATGATTGCTGGTTTCCATCAGCCGGTGGGCCTCCACAACTTCGTCCAGCGTGAAGACCTTGTTGATGACAGGCGCAACCTTGCCGCTTTCGATGAGCGGCCAGACCTGTTCGATAAGCTCATCACGGATGGCGCGTTTCTCGTCAGCGGTACGTGGCCGCATGGTGGAGCCGGTGACGGTCAGGCGTTTGACCATGATTGGCCGCAGATCGACCTTTTCAGCCACGGCGCCGCCCAGAAAGGCGATGATGGACAGACAGCCATCCTTGGCGAGTGCGGCAATGTTCTTTTCGAAATAGGCCGCACCGATCATGTCGAGAACCACATCAACACCCTTGCCATCGGTCTCAGCCTTGATGACGGCGGTGAAATCCTCGTCGCGGTAATTGATGGCCCGTTTGGCACCAAGCTTGACGCAGGCCTCGCATTTTTCCGCAGAACCCGCCGTCGCATAGACATCAGCGCCGAAGGCTTTGGCGAGCTGGATGGCAGTTGTGCCGATACCGCTGGTGCCGCCGTGGATGAGCACGCTTTCGCCTTCGGTCAGGCCCGCCATCTGGAAGAGGTTGGCCCAGACGGTGAAGAAGGTTTCCGGCAGCGCGGCGGCCTTGACGGCGTCGTACCCCTTGGGGAAGGGCAGGGCCTGCCCGGCCGGTACGGTGCAATATTGCGCATAACCGCCGCCATTGGCGAGCGCGCAGACCTTGTCGCCAGGTTTGAATTCGCTGACGCCTTCGCCGAGCGCCACCACTTCTCCGGCAATTTCGAGGCCGAGGATCGGGCTTGCGTCCTTCGGCGGCGGATAGGCGCCCTGCCTCTGCGCGACATCGGGGCGGTTGACGCCGGCCGCCTCGACCCTCACCAGGATTTCGCCTCTGGCGGGGGTTGGCAAAGGTGCTTGCGAAAGCTGCATCACCTCCGGGCCACCATGGGAGGGAAGGTCGATGAAGCGCATTTTTTCGGGCAGGGTCACATTTTCGGGCATGGCCAGGGGCAATTCCTCATTTGTCGGCGTTACCTGAAGATTTAGGACAGATGTACCGCTTAGGGAAGGAGGCCCTTTGTCGCTGATGTCATTTTGTCTCCCCGAACACCCGGATGACGAGGCCGCCATCGTTTTCTTTCGCGGCTGTCTTGATGCCGGCGATCTCGCTGCCGATGCGCTCGGGATTGGCGATGATCAAACCTTTTGGCAATGTGAGAACGCCGATGGAGCAACGCAGCAGGGCAAAATCCCGCTCATTGCCGCGACGGTCCAGCCCGACCATGCGACCGGCCTGACGATCCTCTGGCGAATAGAGTTCGGCCACTTCACCGTGAAAATCGCTCAGCAGCCGCTCTAGGATTTCCGTCAGTTCCTCCACCGCCCAGTCACGCACGCCGACGAAGAAGTCGTCGCCGCCGATATGGCCGAGAAAACAGTCGCCAGCGAAAAAGTAGCGACGCATCAGTGCGGAAAACAGGGTGATGGCGTGGTCGCCGGCATTGAAGCCGTATTTATCGTTGAAGGGTTTGAAATTGTCGAAATCGCAATAGCAGAAGAAACGGGTCTCATCGCCATCGCCGCAGCTGTCGGCGATGAAGCCGCCGATGGCGCGGTTGCCCGGCAGCGCCGTCAGCGGGTTCTGGTCCTGCGCCATCTTGAGCTGTTTTTCATTGATGACCTTGATGAGCGATGCGGCTGAGACGATGCCGGCGTAACGCATGTTTTCGGTCAGGATGATGCAGGCGCTGCCGCCCATGCTGGCGAACATGTTCATCAGTTGATCGGCATCGGCGTCGAGACCCACGATCGGCGCGGGATCGACGAAGTGGGAAATGGTGCGCTCGTAGATCTTGTTCTTGAGGAGATCGCGCCCGAAAGGCCGGTAGATGTATTCCTTGAGGTGATATTCGTTGATGACGCCGCGCGGTTCGCCATTGGCGTTGAGCACCGGGAAAAACGCCTGCTGCGGGTTTCTGCGGAACAATTCGAAGACGCTGTCGACGCTGTCATGCTCATAGACGGTGGGAAGACGCTCTATTTCGCGACGGATGAGGATTTCGTCCAGCGACTGGCTGTTGCGCCGCGCCACGCCCACGCGGTTGAGGTGCGGAAAGCTCTCGGGAAGTTCGCTGGTGAAAACCGTCGGCCTGGCGATCAGCCAGCCCTGCACCAGATCGACGCCATATTCGCGGCAGGTGAGAAATTCCGCTTCGGTCTCGATGCCTTCCGCAATGACCCGGACGCCGAGAACATGAGCGATGTTGACGATGTTGCGCACCAGATGCTGCTTGCGCGGAAGATGATCGACACCGCTGATGAAATGCCGGTCGATCTTCAGGTAATCAAGCGGATAGTCGCATAAAAGCTTCATCTCGCCGTGACCGGCGCCGAAATCGTCGATCGCCAGCTTGAAACCTTCCTTGCGCATGCGGGCGATCAGCGCCTTGAACTCCGGCACGCTGGTATTGTCGAAACGTTCGGAAAGTTCAAAGCATATGGAGGAGGCCGGAATGCCCGCCCGCGCCAGATGGCCAACGAGCTTGTCGAGAATGGCGTCCCCGTGCGGGATAAGCCTTACATCGAGATTGAGGAACAGGGTGGTGGTGGAAAAATCCGCCAGGGTGGAGAATTTAGCGAGCGCCCGGCTCGCCAGCATCTGCTCGAAGGCCTTCAGCTCGCCATCCTCGGCAGCCTGGTCGAGAAGCGCGAGCGGATTGGAAAACCCAAGCCGGTCATGGCCGCGCATCAGTGATTCATATCCGAAAATCGTGCCCGTCGTCGCCTCGACGATCGGCTGAAACGCGGTTTCAAGCACAAGCTTCGCCATGGGAAACATGTGCCCGGAGGCAAACCGCCTTATGACATCGTTCTCCAGCGTTACGGCCGGCATTTCTGTTCTCCGCTATTGCCAGTTCCCGTTGGTGGCATGACAAGTCAAATGCACACACGGGAACTTGTCTCTTTTCAGCAGACAATCGCAGATTACAGGTCAACAAAAGCTTTCACGACTGTGAAGCTTTAATGAAGGTTTTGTCACGGGCCCCTCAATAGCCAGGGGTATCCGGCAGGCCCTCAGGCCCGGCGCACATGTCCGGTGTGAGCGGCGTAAAGTTCCGCAACATTCAGGCGTTCGCGATCCGCCTCGACAGGTGCTGCAGCCTCTGTATCTGCGCCGGTTGCGGCAGCAGAGGCCGCCCATAGTCTCAGCGCGGCCCTTACGACCTCGCTGCCGGATGCGTAGGCGCCGCTATTCACGGCCTCGCGCATTCTTGCTGCCTGTTCCGGGGAAATCGATACTGTCACCATTGGCATGATATCACTCCCTTGTTCAACCGTTGCGAAGGCATCTCCGGTCCGTGCCGGGACCTGATGAGGATCGCGGTCTTGCGGGCGTTTTTTCAGTTTTCGTCTGGCGCCGCTTCCAGCGAAATTTGTATCACTCAGCATATTAGCACGAAACGTGTTCCATTCCCAATTTGCAGTATATCACGGTTTAGTTTTTCCCCTGTGAGCGGCTCCTCGGCATGGGAGCGGCTAGTCTTATCCGGCCTTGCCCGGTTTTCTTTGATCCATGGCAAATCAGCGACATGAAATGGCGCGTTTTTTATTGATTGATTGATCAATCAAGAATATTTTGCCCGCCATCAAGGAGACCCTTATGCCCAAGATCGGAATGGAGCCTTTGCGCCGCAAGGCGCTTGTGGATGCGGCGTTACGCACCATAGGCCACCATGGTTCGCTGAATGTGACAATGTCGGATATTGCCCGGGAAGCGGGCGTATCGCCGGCGCTTGCGCATCATTATTTCGGCAGCAAGCAGCAGCTTCTTCTGGAAACCATCCGCAGCCTGCTGCGGGATCTGAGGCGCGATGCGGTGGCGGCGCTGACCCGCGCCAATGGCCCGCGCGAACGGCTGAGCGCCATCGTTCACGTCTCTTTCCAGAGCGACCAGTTCACGCCCGAGACGGTGGCGGCATGGCTTGCCTTTTATGTGGAGGCGCAGCGCTCGGAAGAAACCCGCCGCCTGCTGGTGCTCTATTCCCGTCGCCTGCGCTCGAACCTCATGGCAAGCCTGAACCGGCTATGCCCGCCCGATGACGCGGCGCGCATTGCGGAAGGGGCGGCAGCCCTTATCGACGGGCTGTATATCAGGCACAGCCTGCGTTCGGCCCCGCTTGGGCTCGCCTCAGCGCCGGCCCTTGTCGAAGACTATTTCGACTTGCAGCTCAAACCATATCCTGATGGACAGCGCCCGAAGCCGTCCGTCCGCATTCTCTAGGAGTATTCGACATGACTATCGCGACGTCTCTCAGGGCGCAGCCCAAAGCCTCGCATTTCATTGATGGCGACTATGTCGAAGACAATGCCGGCACGCTTTTTGAAAGCGTCTTTCCGGCCACGGGCGAAGTCATTGCAAGGCTGCATGCGGCAACGCCCGCGATTGTCGAGCGCGCCATTGCATCGGCCAAACGCGCCCAGAAGGAATGGGCGGCAATGAGCCCCATGGCGCGCGGGCGTATATTGAAACGCGCCGCCGATATCATGCGTGAACGCAACGAGGCGCTCTCCACGCTCGAAACGCTGGATACCGGCAAGCCGATCCAGGAAACCATCGTCGCCGATCCGACCTCGGGTGCCGATGCCTTCGAATTTTTCGGCGGTATCGCGCCTTCCGCGCTGAACGGCAACTACATCCCGCTCGGCGGCGATTTCGCCTATACCAAGCGCGTGCCGCTCGGCGTCTGTGTCGGCATCGGCGCATGGAACTATCCACAGCAGATCGCCTGCTGGAAGGCGGCCCCGGCGCTCGTTGCCGGCAACGCCATGGTCTTCAAGCCCTCGGAAAACACCCCGCTCGGCGCTCTGAAGATTGCCGAAATCCTGATCGAGGCAGGGCTGCCCAAGGGCCTGTTCAACGTCATTCAGGGTGATCGCGATACCGGCCCGCTTCTGGTCAACCACCCGGATGTCGCCAAGGTCTCGCTCACCGGCTCGGTGCCCACCGGCCGCAAGGTGGCCGCCGCCGCCGCCGGGCATCTGAAGCACGTGACGATGGAACTCGGTGGAAAATCGCCGCTGATCGTGTTTGACGATGCCGATATCGAAAGCGCTGTCGGCGGCGCGATGCTCGGCAATTTCTATTCTTCCGGTCAGGTCTGCTCCAACGGTACCCGCGTTTTCGTGCAGAAAAAGGCAAAGGACCGCTTCCTCGAAAACCTGAAGCGCCGCACCGAGGCGATGATCCTCGGCGACCCCCTGGATTACGCCACCCATCTCGGCCCGCTGGTCTCCAAAGCCCAGCAGGAAAAGGTGCTTGGCTATATCGAAAAGGGCAAGGCGGAGGGTGCGACGCTGGTAACCGGCGGCGGCATTCCCAACAATGTTGCAGGCGAGGGCGCCTATGTGCAGCCGACCGTGTTTGCCGATGTGACCGATGACATGACCATCGCGCGCGAGGAAATCTTCGGCCCGGTCATGTGCGTGCTGGATTTCGATGATGAGGGTGAGGTTCTGGCCCGCGCCAACGCCACCGAATTCGGCCTTGCCGGCGGCGTCTTCACCGCCGATCTGGCCCGCGCTCATCGCGTGGTCGACCAGCTGGAGGCGGGCACGCTGTGGATCAACACCTACAATCTCTGCCCGGTGGAAATCCCATTCGGCGGCTCCAAGCAGTCTGGTTTCGGGCGCGAGAATTCGGCGGCGGCGCTGGAGCATTATAGCGAGCTGAAGACGGTTTATGTGAGCACAGGCAAGGTGGACGCGCCTTATTGAGATTTGGTGGGGGGGGGGGCACACCCTCAGCCCGTTAATCGGAACCAACGCTCATTGAAGAGAGAGCAAATCATGCACGCAGATTACGTCATCGTCGGTTCCGGTTCCGCAGGCTCCGCCATCGCCTATCGCCTGTCGGAAGACGGCCGTTATTCGGTGATTGTCATTGAGGCTGGCGGCTCGGATTTCGGGCCTTTCATCCAGATGCCGGCCGCACTGGCCTGGCCGATGAGTATGAAGCGCTACAATTGGGGCTATCTCTCCGAACCCGAACCGAACCTCGACAATCGCCGCATCACCGCCCCACGCGGCAAGGTCATCGGCGGTTCGTCCTCCATTAACGGCCTTGTTTACGTGCGCGGCCATGCCGAGGATTTCAACCGCTGGGAGGAATTGGGCGCGCATGGCTGGGCCTATGCGGATGTGCTGCCTTATTTCAAGCGCATGGAACACAGCCATGGCGGCGAAGAGGGGTGGCGCGGCACGGATGGGCCGCTGCATGTTCAGCGCGGGCCGGTCAGCAATCCGCTGTTCCACGCCTTCATTCAGGCTGGTGCGCAGGCAGGCTTCGAGCTGACAGACGACTATAACGGCTCCAAACAGGAAGGTTTCGGCCTGATGGAGCAGACCATCCATAATGGCCGCCGCTGGTCCGCCGCCAATGCCTATCTGAAGCCGGCGCTGAAGCGCGGTAATGTCACGCTGGTCAACGGCTTCGCCCGCAAGGTCGTCATCGAGAACGGCCGTGCCGTCGGCGTCGAAATCGAGCGCAGGGGCGGGGTGGAAACAATCAGGGCCGATCGTGAGGTCATCGTCTCGGCATCGTCTTTCAATTCGCCGAAATTGCTGATGCTTTCGGGCATCGGGCCTGCCGCTCATCTGAAGGACATGGGCATAGAGGTTAAGGCGGATCGGCCGGGTGTGGGCGCAAACCTTCAGGACCATATGGAGTTTTATTTCCAGCAGGTCTCCACCAAGCCGGTGTCGCTTTACTCCTGGCTGCCCTGGTTCTGGCAGGGGGTCGCGGGCGCGCAATGGCTGCTGTCGAAAGGCGGGCTAGGGGCCTCCAACCAGTTCGAGGCCTGCGCCTTCCTGCGTTCAGCGCCTGGCCTGAAACAGCCTGACATCCAGTACCATTTCCTGCCCGTCGCCATCTCCTATGATGGCAAGGCTGCTGCGAAAAGCCATGGTTTTCAGGCACATGTCGGCTACAACCTGTCGAAGTCGCGCGGCAATGTCACGCTGCGTTCCGCCGATCCGCATGACGACCCGGTCATCCGCTTCAACTATATGAGCCACCCGGAAGACTGGGAAAAATTCCGCCATTGCGTGCGCCTCACGCGCGAGATTTTCGGCCAGAAAGCCTTCGACGATTTTCGCGGGCCGGAAATCCAACCGGGCGAAAAGGTGGAGACGGACGAACAGATCGACGCCTTCCTGCGCGAACATCTGGAAAGCGCCTATCACCCCTGCGGCACCTGCCGGATGGGCGACAGGAACGACCCCATGGCGGTCGTTGATCCCGAATGCCGGGTGATCGGCGTGGAGGGGCTGCGGGTCGCCGACAGCTCGATCTTCCCGCATGTGACCTATGGTAATCTGAATGGCCCGTCGATCATGACGGGCGAAAAGGCGGCGGACCACATCCTTGGCAAAACCCCGCTGCCGCGCTCCAATCAGGAGCCGTGGGTAAACCCGCGCGCGGCTGTCAGCGACCGGTGAGGGTCAATGGTAATCATCCTCACGCTGGTGGCGAACGGCGGCAATGGTGACTGTTTCCGGGCCGTCGATGCGGAACAGCACGATATAGCCGGATGACCCGAACGGCACGAGGAGTTCACGTATCAGCCCGTTTTCAGAAGATGCCTTACGGCAACTGAAGGGAAAATCGCTGAGAATGTCTAATCCTGCTCTTATGGCGTGAATGGCCTTCTCGGCCACATTGATGTCGTATGCGATCAGAAAATCATAGATGCGATCGAAATCCGCCAGTGCTTCTTCGGTATAACGAAGCTGATATGTCATTTCCGTTTCGCGGCTTTCGCAGCATCGAGTTTTCTTTGCATCATCGAAAGAACATCGTCGGTGCTATAATAGACACCGGTTCGCTCCGCTTGTTCGAGCGACGCCAGCCCGCGCGCAATGAATTCCGCCTGCGATTTGCGGATTTCCACCTGCCTGCGGACCGAATCCTCGACAAATGACGATAGCGTCTCGCCGTCTTTCAGAACGCTTTCTGCCGCCTCGCGGAAATCCGCCGTTACACGCAGCGAAGGCAAAGTTGCGGTTTTCATCTTTTCTCTCCATGCGTTGCATTTGCGATGCGCAGCTTCTGCCATCTGTCGCAACGAGTCAAATGCAAAACTTGCAATCGCCGGCTGGCAGGCCGATAAAAGGGCCTCCCGCCCGACAATAACTGAAATCACCGATCTGGATCCCCATGCCCGTCGACTACAAAAAGCTGAAGATGCTCCGCCGTTCCCGTGTTGTGTGGGGTTCATGGCGGGTGTGGAAGCCGAGGGCAGTATTCTGGATCGGCGCGCTTGCAGTCGGCATCATCAGCGTCGGGTTTGCCTGGGCGGCGGATCGCGCCCAGCATCTTTTCTTCTCGGCAACATCTTCCGGCGAATGGGCGTTTCTGCTGCCGCTTGTCGTGACGCCGCTCGGTTTCACGCTGTGCGCCTGGCTGGCGCTGACGGTTTTTCCCAATGCCGGCGGCAGCGGCATTCCCCAGGCCATCGCCGCGCGGCACCTACGTGACGACGCGGATCGTTCGCGGCTCCTGTCGCTGAAACTCGCTTTCGGCAAGGTCGCGCTGACGGTCGTCGGGCTTTTGTCCGGTGCGTCGATCGGGAGAGAGGGACCAACCGTGCAAGTCGGGGCCTCGATCATGCTTCAGGCGGCGCGCTGGGGCGGCATGGCACAGGCAAAGGGTCTTATTCTTGCCGGATCAGCGGCGGGTATTGCGGCAGCGTTCAACACACCGCTGGCCGGCATCGTGTTTGCCATCGAGGAAATGAGCAAGACCTACGAATCCCGGGCAAACGGCCTCGTCCTTACCGCCGTCATCCTGTCCGGCCTTGCCTCGCTGGCGCTGGTCGGCAGCTATACTTACTTTGGCACCAGTTCCGTCATGGCGAAAACCATGATGGACTGGCTGCTTGTACTGGTCTGCGGCATTGGTGGTGGTGCGTTCGGCGCGCTGTTCAGCGCGGGGGCGCTGCGCCTGTCCGCGCGCATCCGGCGCTTCGCCCAGGCCATGCCGTCAAGGCGGATGCTGGCGGTTGCCGCCGCCTGCGGCCTTGCCTCCGCCGTCATCGGTATTGCGACTGATGGCGCGACCTTCGGAACGGGTTACGAACAGGCGCGCGCCGCAATCGAGGGCCAGGCCGCACCGGCCTTCTTCTTCATCGAAAAGCTGGCGGCCACGTTTCTGGCGATGATGTCGGGCATTCCGGGCGGTATATTCGCGCCGTCGCTGTCCGTGGGCGCGGGCTTTGGCAGTACGATGGCGACTTTGCTGGGTACGAGCATCGGCCTTGGCGCCATTGTCGGCATGGCGGGATATTTCGCGGGCGTGGTGCAGGCCCCCATGACGGCTTTCGTGATCATCCTCGAAATGACCGGCAATCATGACGGCGTCATCCCCATCATGGTGGCATCGATGCTGGGATATCTAACCTCCCGGCTATTCTCCCGGGAGCCGCTCTATCACGGCCTGTCGCGTGTTTTTATTGCCCAGAGCATCCGCGCCAAACGCGCAGCACAGGCCGCTGAGACCTGACCCGACTTTACGCGCGGATACCCGCCACTCCGAAATAGCCAAGTCCCGGTATCTTCACACCGGGCCGGCTGAAATCGAAACCCGCGACCAGGCCGAGGAAATTGACCTCGAAGCCGCTGCGTGCGCCCGCCGAAATGCCGAACAACCCGCCAAGCGAGAGGCTCGCATCCTTCCAGTCGTCGGCGACGTGGTAAAACGCGCCGTTGGGCAGATAGTCGCGGCCCACCGCGTCTGATGGCAGAACCACACCGAGCTCCGGCACGCTGCGCAGCACATGGGCAACGAAAGTGTTGGAGTTGGGACCGGGATAGATACGATAGCCGCCCGGTTTGCCATAGGGATAGTCGGCAATCGCCTGTTCGATCTTCGGGATCAGTTTTTCCGCTGCGGCCCCATGAATGGCCACCACCTGACGCGGCGTGTTGGAATACCAATAGGCATCCGCCGGATAGCCATTGTGGCGTATCGGCATTCCCCAGCCCACCTTGTCGTAGCGATCGTAGGCCGTCGCGCCCGGCTTTTTCAGCACGATCCAGGCATGGCTGGCGACGGAGCCTTTAAAGCCACCGGTCATGGCGGAAAAAACGTAAACCGCCGCCTGCCGGTCGGCACCTGCTTGCGGCAGGGTGCCGGAGGAAGACCAGCGCGCGTCACGCCAGCCCTGCGGGTGATCCCTCATTGCCCACAACCCCGCCGATGCCAGAGCTGGCAGCAGATAGATGATGGCAATCGCCAGCAGCAGACGTTTTGCAAATTTCACTGATAGCCTCGTGCATCGAAAAATCAATTGCGCTATCAACGACATAAAATCAGAACTTTTTGAGGCCGCAAAAATGAACAATTCCGTTACCGTCGAAGTCCTCAGGGGCAGTCTGGTCGAAAGCCGCCACCAGGGTCTTGCAGTGGTGGTGGATGGCGATGGTGGCGTCGTGTTTTCAGCTGGTGATGTCGAGCGTGGCGTCTTCCCGCGTTCTGCCTGCAAGGCCATGCAGGCGCTGCCGCTGGTGGAAAGCGGCGCGGCGGATGCCTATGGCTTCGGCAATCGCGAACTGGCGCTTGCCTGCTCTTCTCATTCCGGCGAGGACGAACACGCGGCGCTCGCCGCCTCCATGCTCGCAAGGGCGGGCAGGGATGTGGATACGCTGGAATGCGGCGCGCACTGGTCTTCCGACCAGAAGACCATCATCCATCAGGCCCGCACGCTGGAAAAGCCGACGGCGCTTCACAATAACTGCTCCGGCAAGCACTCCGGCTTCATCTGCGCCTGCTGTCACACAGGCACCGACCCCAAGGGCTATGTCGGTTACGACCACCCCCTGCAGCGGGAAATCCGCGCGACGATGGAAAGCCTGACGGGTGCGACGCTTGGCCATGACAATTGCGGCGTGGACGGTTGCTCGATCCCCACTTATGCCGTGCCGCTCAAGGGTCTGGCGCATGGTTTTGCCAAGATGGCGACGGGCAGGGGGCTGGAGGCCGGGCGCGCGCAAGCCTCCTGCCGGCTCTTTGACGCCTGCATGGCGGAACCCTTTTACGTGGCGGGCACCGGCCGCACCTGCACCAGGCTGATGCAGATCGCGCCGGGCAGGATTTTCGCCAAGACCGGTGCGGAAGGCGTGTTCGTGGCCGCACTGCCGGAAAAGGGCATCGCCATGGCGGTGAAATGCGAAGACGGCACGACGCGTGCGGCGGAAGCGATGATTGCCGCAATGCTGGCGAAATATTTCGATGGCGCCGAGAACGAGGCGCTGCTTGCCATGGCAAACCGGCAGATGCGCAACTGGAACGGCATCCACGTCGGCGATATCCGGGTTGTCGGCCTCTAGAGGCATCTCCTGTAAAACTGCGCAGCGGCTTAAGACAAAAAATAAGGCGCGCGGTATGCCTTCGGTTAAACGCGACACGCTTCAGAAATAACCTTTGACGCGGCCCGCTGCCGGCAGGATGATGGTTTGCCCTTGCATGTGATGGTCTGCCAGATCGCCGCCGCAGGGGCTGGCGTCTGCACGCGAGGAGGTGGGCGCCCCTCATTGCCCTGGAGGTTGCATATCCATGTTCACACTGTTTTTCTCCCCCGGTTCCTGCTCCCGCGCCAGCCATGTCGTGCTTGAGGAATCCGGCCTGCCTTACACGGCCCATCGCGTCAACTTCGCCGAGGGCGAGCAGCGCTCCGAGGCATTCCTGAAGATCAACCCGAAAGGCCGCGTGCCAGCGCTGGCAACGGCAAGCGGGGTGCTGACGGAAACGCCTGCCATCCTCGCCTTCATTGCGCAGATGGCTCCGGAGAAGAAACTCGCCCCACTCGACGATCCCTTCGAATTCGCCCTGATGCAAGCCTTCAACGCCTTCATTTCCTCCACGGTGCATGTCGCCCATGCGCATGGCCGGCGCGGCAGCCGCTGGGCGAGCGAGGATAGTTCCCTGGCGGATATGAAAGCGAAGGTGCCGCAGACCATGACCGATTGTTTCGAACTGATCGAGCACGGCATGCTGCACGGCCCGTGGGTCTTGGGCACCGCCTATTCGGTCGCCGATCCCTATCTATTCGTCATGTCCGGCTGGCTGGAAAGCGACGGCGTGGATATCGCCCGCTTCCCGAAGGTGCATGATCACTTCAGGCGCATGAACGAGCGCCCGGCCGTGCAGCGGGCGCTGGCGGGTGAGAAGGGGTGATGTGCTAAAAAGCTTGCTTCGTCATCCTCGGGCTTGTCCCGAGGATGACGTCGAGTGCGAAGAGAGGTCTGCCAACTATCCCCACTAGTGCCTTCGTTCACGCCGCCTCGGCGGCCCGGCTGTCCCACATGGACTTGAATGCCGTGCGGGCCTGGCAGCGCTCCAGCCAGGCTTTCAGCGCCGGATGGGCGTCAAACAGCGGCTGGTGGCCCTGCGCGTAACGGACGATTTCCGCGACGTTGAGATCGGCGACGGTGAAACGGTCGCCTACCAGATAATCGTGGCTGGCAAGATGTTGCTCCAGCACCCGGAAGGGCCGCCTCAAAAGGCGCGCGGCGACATCGATCACCGCTTTGCCAGCATCGCTTTCCGAAAGCCCTTCGGCGATGGCGGAGGAAATCTTCAGCGAATTGGTCTCGATTTCGGTCGCGGCAAAGAACGACCATTGCAGCATCGCCGCATCTTCCTTCAGGTCGACCGGTGCGAGCGGTCCGCCATATTTGCGGACGAGATAAAGGTTGATGGCCATGGATTCATAAAGCACCATGCCGTCATCTTCGATGCAGGGGATGGTGCCCATCGGATTGATGGCCAGAAACGCGGGGGACAGCGTGTTGAGCGGCGCGTCTGCGGCCAGGGGATCGGCAACGCGGCGGGCCTGCACGACAGGCACGTGCTTGAATTCCATGCCCAGTT
The DNA here is from genome assembly GCF_030758035.1 of Rhizobium sp. AN68. NCBI lineage: Bacteria > Pseudomonadati > Pseudomonadota > Alphaproteobacteria > Hyphomicrobiales > Rhizobiaceae > Rhizobium > Rhizobium sp. AN68. The sequence continues at coordinate 734,579 of NZ_JARWMI010000003.1, forward strand.
CCCCGGCAAGCCAGAGCGTGCGCGTGGCGCGGGAACGGTAGACACCATAGATCGTCAACATCGAAGTCACCCTTTTACCTTTTCGATGGCGGCACGTTAAGTTCTCGTCCTTTTAAAGTGAAGTTGTGGATGTCAGGGTCAACTATGATTTTTTCTGATCCGTCAGGAGGTCCGTATCCGGTGACAGCCGGGCCTCGAAACGGTCGATGAACCGATCGAAAAGCCGCGCGAATGTCTCGACATCCTCCTCCGGCCATCCATCCATCACGTCCTGGATGACGCTCATCTTGGTCCGGCGCATTTCCTGCAGCAGACTGGTGCCAAGTGGTGTGATCTCAACGATGCTGCGGCGGGCATCCTCCTGCGAGACGCCGCGTTTCAACAGGCCGCGCCCGACCATATCCGCCACCACCCGGCTGCCGCGCGAGGGGTCGATGCGCATGCCCTCGGCAATCGCACCAACGGTGACATCGCCGTCCGCGCGGCGCAATATATCGAGAACGTCGATATGGGAGAGTTCCAGACCCGGAGCCACCTTGGCAAGCGCCATGCGCCCGATGATGCGCCGTCCGATCATGATGCGCATACGCGTCATCGTATTGCCGATGCGCTTGATGTCTTCGGGCAGATCCTCGTTCCAGTCTTCCTCAGTCGACACGCTCAGCCGTTCCTTTCAATCCCGATTTGCGATCACATTTAGCGCCAATATCATGGATGTCAAAAACTTGCCATTGACATATATATGCTAATAGCACACAAATTGTCGCAGCAAAATTGCCGAAACTCAACGAGATTTTTCATGGATATGTCCGTTGCCCCCGTGGCGCCGCTTGTGTCGGATCACCGGCGTAGGCTCATCGTTTTCCTGTTTCTGATGCTGGCCATGTTCATGGCTACCCTCGACAACCAGATCGTCTCGACAGCGCTGCCCACCATCGTCGGCGAATTCGGCGCGCTGGAGCGTTTCGGCTGGATCGGCTCGGCCTATCTTCTGGCGACCAGCGCGGTCATGCCTGTTTATGGCAAGCTCGGAGACCTGTTCGGGCGAAAATACGTGATGATCGCTGCGGTTATCATCTTCACGCTCGGCTCGCTCGCCTGCGGGCTGGCCTGGTCGATGGATAGCCTGATCGCGGCCCGCGTGCTTCAGGGCCTTGGCGGCGGCGGCATCATGGTTTCGATCTTCTCCGTCAATGCCGATCTGTTCGAACCGCGTGAAAGAGCCCGTTACCAGAGCTATTCCAGCCTCACCATCATGGCCTCGGGCAGCGTCGGGCCTATTCTCGGCGGCACGATGAGCGATCTGTTCGGCTGGCGGTCGATCTTCCTCATCAACCTGCCACTCGGGCTTATCGTCATCACCGGCCTGATTTTCCTGCTGCCCTACCGCCGTCCCGCGCGTCAGCCGAAGATCGACTATCTCGGCGCCGTCTTGCTGGCAGCGACGATCGCAAGCGTCGTCTTCTGGGCCGACAGCAGCGAATTGTTCGGTTCGCTTATTGCAGGTCCCAGCCTCGGTATTATCGCTTTCGCCGTCATCGCCGCCTTCCTCTGGGTGCAGGTGGAACGTCGCGCGCCGGAACCCGTGGTGCCGCTCAGGCTCTTCAAGGACAGCACCTTTCCGCTGTTGATGATCGTTTCATTGACCAGCGGCGGCATTGGCATCGGCATGGTCAATTATTACGCGCTGTTCCTGCAGACCACGACCGGGCTTTCCCCATCCCATGCCGGCCTGTTCTTCATCGCCGTCACCGGCGGCATCGTCATGGGTTCACTGTCTGCCGGGCGGTTGATCTCGATCACCGGCGTCTACAAACCGTTTTCGGTGGCCGGGCTTACTATCAATGTCATCGCCATGCTGCTTTTCACGCAGATGCATGCGGGAACGCCGCTTTGGCTGATTGCGATTCTCATGCTGGCGCAGGGTTTCGCCGTCGGCCTCGGCCAGCAGGCACCCATTATCGGCGTGCAGAATTCCGCGCCGAAGACCGATATCGGTGCCGCAAGCGGCGCGGTGACGCTCACCCGCATGGGCGGCGCAGCAATCGCCATCTCGGTCTATGGCGCGATCGTCACCTCCAGCCTCAAGGGCGTTGCCGTGACCATTCCGGGTGTCGGACGGATTGAGGAATTGACGCCGAAGATGCTCTCCGAACTGCCCGCGGCATCCCAGGCCGCCGTTGCCTCGCTCTATTCGGATGCCTTCACGCCGCTGTTCTTCGCAGCCGCCGCAACCGCCGCCATCGGCCTTGCCGCAGCACTGATGCTGAAACCGGTCCGGTTGCCAGCCGCAGCACAGGCGGCCAAGCCGGCGGAAAGTGCGGGGGAGTAGGGGGCGGCTGTCCTTATAAGGCGCGGTGAACTCGAGCTGTGCCTTCCTCCGGCAACTAGCTCTTCCCTCATCCCTGTGAGAAGCACAAGGATGAGGGATGGTTCCGAGCCTTTCCAATATACCCGCGACCTCTGAGCGCGAAAACAAAACTGCACCCCTGGAAATTTAACGCCCGTTCCGCGTTATGCTCGCAGCACTTTAAATTCGCGCGGGCGGCCCTATCTCAATGAATATGAAGCCGGAACAGCTCCTGAACTCCACGCCCAAGGGTCTTTATTGCCCGCCGGGCGATTTTTATATCGACCCGGTGCGGCCGGTGGCGCGCGCGTTGATAACCCACGGCCATTCCGATCACGCCCGCGCCGGCCACGGGGCGGTGCTGGCCACACGCCAGACGCTCGATATCATGCGCATCCGTTACGGCGAGGACTTCTGCGGCAGCGAGCAGGCGGTCGCATTCGGGGAGACGGTGGAGGTAAACGGCGTGACCGTCGGTTTCCACCCGGCGGGCCATGTGCTGGGTTCGGCGCAGATCTCCGTGGAAATGAACGGCATGCGCATCGTTGCGTCCGGCGATTACAAGCGCGGTATCGATCCCACTTGTACACCCTTCGAAACGGTGCCGTGTGATGTCTTCATCACCGAGGCCACCTTCGGGTTGCCGGTGTTTCACCACCCGCTGCCGCGGGTGGAAATCGGCAAGCTGCTCACCTCCATCAAGCAGTTTCCCGAGCGCACCCATCTGGTCGGCGCTTATTCACTCGGCAAAGCGCAGCGCGTTATCAGGCTCCTGCGCGACAATGGTTATGCCGATCCCATCTATATCCACGGCGCGCTGGCGCGGCTTTGCGATTATTACGTGTCGCAAGGCATCGATCTCGGTGAGCTGCGCCCCGCGACGCTTGAAAAAAGCGATCCCGCCATCTTTAAGGGCGCGATCGTCGTCGGCCCGCCCTCTGCATTTCAGGAGCGCTGGGCGCGCCGTTTCAACGAGCCGCTGATCGCATTCGCGTCCGGCTGGATGATGGTCCGACAGCGGGCGAAACAGGGCGGCGTGGAGCTGCCTTTGGTCATCTCCGACCACTGCGACTGGCCGGAACTGCTGGAAACCATCAAAGAAATTGGCCCGCAGGCCGTCTGGGTCACGCATGGTCGCGAGGAGGCGCTGGTGCGCTGGTGCGAATTGCAGGGCATTGCTGCCAAACCGCTGCATCTTGTCGGTTACGAAGACGAGGGGGGATTGAGATGAAAGCCTTCGCCACCCTTCTCGACCGACTTGTCCTCACCCCATCGCGCAACGGCAAGCTGAAGCTTTTGACCGATTATTTCCGCGATACGCCTGACCCAGACCGGGGGTATGGGCTGGCGGCGATTGCCGGCACGCTGGACCTCAAAAGCGTCAAGCCCGCAATGCTGCGCGAGCTGGTGCTGGAGCGCATGGACGAGGTGCTGTTCCGCTATTCATACGATTATGTCGGCGACCTGGCCGAGACCATCTCGCTGGTCTGGGGCAATATCGGCGGTCTGGATGATTCCGAGGCGCAGGATCCCCGTCTTGGCGAAGTCGTGACGCTGATGAATTCGCTCGGCCGCACCGAGGTGCGCGGAGCGGTGCGCGATCTGCTCGACCGGCTCGATACCTCCTCGCGTTTCGCCTTCCTGAAACTCGCAACCGGCAGCCTTCGCATCGGCGTTTCGGCGCGGCTGGCGCGGCAGGCACTGGCGGATTTCGCGGATAAGGACATCATCGAAATCGAAACCCTCTGGCACGGTCTGACGCCGCCTTACACGACGCTTTTCGCCTGGCTGGAGGGCAAGTCCGAGCGACCGGTTCTGGCAACGCCCGCCATCTTTCACTCGGTAATGCTGGCCACCCCGGTTGCAGACGGCGATCTCGATGGTCTGGACCCTGCCGATTATGCGGCCGAGTGGAAATGGGACGGCATCCGTGTGCAGCTTTCCCGCGCAGGCGAGACGCGCAAACTCTACTCCCGCTCCGGCGACGATATTTCCGGCGCATTTCCCGACGTGCTCGATGCCATCGATTTCGAAGGCGTGATGGATGGTGAATTGCTGATTGGCGGCACGGCGCGCTCCAACAATCTCACGCGCACCTTTTCCGACCTTCAACAACGGCTGAACCGCAAGACGGTGACGGCCAAGATGCAGGATGACTATCCGGCCTTCATCCGCGCCTATGACCTGCTGTTCGATGGTGAGAGCGACATTCGCGCGCAGACCTATCTAGAACGCCGTGGCCGCCTGTCGGATATCATCGAACATGCCCCGCATGACCGCTTCGACCTGTCTCCGCTCATCGGTTTTTCAACATGGGACGAGCTGAATACGCTGCGCGCCGCGCCACCCGATCCGGTGATCGAAGGCGTGATGATCAAGCGCCGCGACAGCGCCTATCAGGCGGGTCGCGCCAAGGGGCCGTGGTTCAAGTGGAAACGCGATCCCTACAATATCGATGCTGTCATGATGTATGCGCAGCGCGGCCACGGCAAACGCTCGAGTTATTATTCCGATTTCACATTCGGCGTATGGGCGGAAGGGGAGGATGGTGAACAGCTGGTGCCGGTTGGCAAGGCCTATTTTGGTTTTACCGATGCGGAGCTTGAAGTGCTGGACAAGTTCGTGCGCGACAATACCGTGGAGCGTTTCGGGCCCGTGCGCGCGGTGCGCGCCACGCCGGATTTCGGTTTCGTGCTGGAGGTGGCTTTCGAGGGCATCAACCGTTCCAACCGCCACAAATCCGGCGTTGCCATGCGGTTTCCACGCATTGCGAGGCTTCGCGCCGACAAACTCCCGGCGGAGGCGGATCGCTTGGCGACGCTTGTGGCGATGATCGATGGCGTTGATGGGTAGGGGTCTCCGCTGTCTCCCTCATCCCTGTGCTTGTCACAGGGATCCAGCCAGCCCAAGTCAATGGGCTGATGGGACTCTTCCCGCCGCGCCGATGCGCGTCGACTGGATTCCTGTAACAAGCCCAGGAGTAAGGGAATGTTTCGTCCAGAAAATGCCATGATGGCTGCGAATACATTGTTGTCATTCGCGAATCCGTGATTGGACAGCCTCTCGCCGCAGTGCTGAACTGCTTCTAATGTTTTGATCACTCAGGTGCGCATATGCCAGATAAACGCTTTCTCTCCTCAGCATTCGGACAGGAAGAAAGCGGCGCGACCTTAAGGAGCCTGACGCGGCGCAATCTGCTTGTGGGTGCCATGGGCCTGTCAGCAGCGGCACTTTTGCCCGCAGGTGCGAAAGCGGGCATTCCCACGCCCGAGGTGCTGCCGCTGGAAAAGCAGGATTACGGCGAGGCGCGCAAACGGTTCCATACCCATTTGCTGCGCAAAATGTCCGCTCCGGAAAAATCATCGCCGCTCGGCACACCGCCGGGCGCGGAACGGGTCACCTATCGTGGCGGGCCGGATGGTTCCATCGAGCTTGTGGCCTGGCTTTCCCATTATCAGCCCTCGACGGTACTCAAACCCGCAGTGCTTTTCCTGCACGGCGGCAACGCCACCGGTGACGGCCATTGGGCGATGATGAAGCCCTATTGGGAGGCGGGTTTCGTGGTGCTTTTGCCGTCCTTCCGGGGCGAAAACGGCCAGAACGGCAATTATTCCGGTTTCTACGACGAAACAGCGGACGCGCTGGCGGCGGCGACCTATCTGGAAAGCCTGCCCGGTATCGACAGGAAACGCTTCTTCATCGCCGGGCATTCCAATGGCGGCACGCTGACGCTCTTGGCCGCCATGAGCCGCAAATTCCGTGCCGCCGCGCCGATTTCTGCGGGCGTCAATTCATGGCGTTACTTCAACCGCTACTCGGACGAACTCTGTTTCGACGAAACCGACGAGCGGGAATTCATCATGCGCTCTTCGGTCTGTTTCGGCCCCAGCCTCAAATGCCCGGCGCTGTTGCTGCGCGGCACGGAGGAGCGCCCATTCGACGCCGATCACCAGCTTTTCGTCGACCGCGCCGTGTATTCGGGATTCAAGGTCGACAAAAAACTGCTGCCCGGCACACACAATGGCGTGGTGCCGGGCGCCGTGACGGAAAGCATCCGCTTTTTCAACGAATTTGCATAAAAAAGGGCCGAAAACCGCTTTGCGGCTTTCGGCCCTCTCGTAAAGTCAGGCGCTCTTCTTGAAGTAGCCGAGCAGCCGCATGGCATTGGCGGTGACGAGAACCGTAGCGCCGGTGTCGGCGAAGACAGCGAGCCACAGGCCGGAGAGGCCGGTAACCGTTGTCACCAGGAATACCGCCTTCAGGCCGAGCGCGATCGTTACGTTCTGGTGGATATTGCGCATGGTGGCGCGCGATAGGCCGATCAGGCGGGCAGCATCGCCGACATTGTTGCGCATCAGCGCTGCATCCGCCGCTTCCATCGCCACATCCGTGCCTGAGCCGATGGCGACACCGACGCTTGCAGCCGCGAGGGCGGGCGCATCGTTGATGCCGTCGCCCACCATCACCACGGTTTTCTTCTGGGCAAGCTTGCGGATTTCCTCGACCTTGTTCTGCGGCAGGAGTTCGCCGCGCGCTTCAAGTCCCAGCTTGTTGCCGATTGCCTTTGCCGTGCGGGCATTGTCGCCAGACAGCATAAGCGAGGAAATACCCATCTCCTTCAGTGCCTTGATGCCTTCTGCCGCATCCTTGCGCGGTTCGTCGCGCATGGCGAAGAGACCGCTCGCCGCTCCCTCGGCCATGACGACAGCCACGGTCTTGCCTTCGCTTTCCAGTGCGGAAATGCGCTCTGCAAGTTCCGTCGATACGGTCCCGACTTCGGTTGCAAAACGCGGCGCGCCGATGAACAGGCGCTTGCCGCCGACGGTGCCCTGCATGCCACGACCGGAAATCGCCTTGATCTCCGAGCCGGGCAGGGGAGTTACGCCTGCCTTGTTGGCATGGTTGACGATGGCTCTGGCAAGCGGATGGCTGGACTCGTTCTCGATGGTCGCGGCTTGTGCGATCAGCCCGGCCTCGTTGCCGTCAAGAGCCACCACATCCGTCACGACAGGTTCGCCGAGCGTCAGCGTGCCGGTCTTGTCGAAGGCCACGGTTTCGGTGCGTGCCAGCATCTCGATAACCGCACCGCCCTTCACCAGCATACCGTGCCGTGCCGCAGCCGAAAGGCTGGAGGCGATGGCAGCCGGAACGGAAATGACAAGTGCGCAGGGGCAACCGATCAGAAGCAGGGCGAGACCGCGATAAATCCAGGTGTCCCAATCGCCAAGGCCCACAAGCGGCGGCACGACGATGGTAAGTGCGGAAATCGCGACGATCAGCGGCATGTAATAACGCGAGAAGTTCTGGATGAAGCGCTCGGTCGGGGCGCGGGCGTCCTGTGCTTCTTCAACGAGCGTGATGATGCGGGCAATGGTGTTGTCTTCCGGCGCGCGGTCGACCCGAATGCGCAGCGAACCATCATGGTTGATCGAACCCGCAAAGACGCGTGCGCCTTTTTCCTTGGCGACCGGAATGCTCTCGCCGGTCATCGGCGATTCGTCGACGCTGGATTCGCCTTCCATCACCACGCCATCGGCGGCAATGCGGTCGCCCGGACGCGCCACGACCACCTGTCCGATGCGAACCTTATCGGCGGCCACCTGCCGGAGCGTACCGTTTTCTTCCACCAGTGCCGTTTTTGGCAGCAGGGAACCGAGAGCCTTGATGCCCGAGCGGGCACGTGCGGCGGCAAAGCCTTCCAGCAACTCGCCAACGGAGAACAGCAGCACGACGATCGCCGCTTCTTCCGCCTCGCCAATGATGATGGCGCCGATGGCGGCAATCGTCATCAGCATCTCTATGGTGAAGATCGCCCCGAAACGCGCGGCGTTGAAGGCGTTGCGCGCAATGGGAAACAGCGTGACCAGCGTTGCGACGATGAAGGCGTAACTGCCCCATGCCGGGAAGCCAAGCTCCGCCGCATAGGCAACGGCCACGAGAATGGTGCCGGTGAAGGTGTTGCGCGCCTTGGCGGTGCGCCACCACACGCTTTTTTCATCCGCGCCATGGGCGTGGCCTATGTCGGCGCTCTGCGCGACGGTTTCAACGCTCCCGCGGCTATGCGCGTGCTTCGCATCGTCATGATGGTGGCCGCCGCAGCTTGAATGGTCGTGGTCGGCGTGGTCATGGCTCGAATGGTCGTGGCCTGAATGATCATGTTTGTGATCGTGATCATGGCCGTGATGACCGCCGCATGATCCATGGTCATGGTCGTGCGCATGATCATGATTATGTTCTTCGACCTTGCCAAGTGCGGTTTTTTCCTGCGGCAGCAAGGCAGGCTTGAAGCCGAGCTTGCGCAGCGTGTCCTCGATCTTGTCGACCGGGGTTTTGTTATCTGCCAGAGAAAGGTTCAGCCTTTCGCGCGCAACGGATACCTTGACGTCGGCAACACCGGGCAGACGGGAGAGCGCGGTTTCAATCTTGGCCGCGCAGCTGCCACAATCCATGCCGCCGACAGAGAAGGTCAGGGCATTGTTCTGCTCGATGCTCGGTGCTGCTTCCGCATGGTGATGACCACAGCACGATGAATGGTCATGATCATGCCCATGATCGTGATGTTCCGCCGCAATCTTTTCGCGCGGAGCCTTGTCCTGCGGCAGCAAAGCGGGCTTGAAGCCAAGTTTGCGCAGCGTATCCTCGATTTTTGCGACCGACGTTTTGTCTTCCGCCAGCGAAAGGTTCAGCCTTTCGCGCGCAACGGAGACCTTGACGTCGGCAACGCCGGGCAGGCGGGAGAGCGCCGTTTCGATCTTCGCCGCACAGCTGCCGCAATCCATGCCGCCGACCGTGAAGGTCAGGTCTCCTGATTCCCCGTTCAAACTGCCGCGTGTCGAAATATTCATGGTTCTAGCTCCTGAATTCCACTCGACAGCCAATCTGGCACCTCTAGCAACTAGAGGTTCAAGGGCAAAAATGCGCTTTTCCGATTTTTTTGAAAGGCACACACCAGCCTCGCGCCAGCCGCGCAATGCATCATGCCTTCAAACTTGGTTTCATGAAGCGGTTCAGATGACAGCACTCCTATTGAAAAACTGCCGCCGGGCGGCCTCGCTGGCGGTTATTGCGCTGCTGCCTTTCCTGAGCGGCTGCCTTTTCGTGACGGATACGAGCCGGATGAACCCGGACGTCTTCGTTCAGGAAACGGCGCCGGTGTTCAATTTCAATTCCGTAAGCTCCAATCGCCAGCCGGAACTGCCACCACAGCCGGGTCAGCTTTCCACGCGCCCGCCGGATCTGTTTAGAACCCGCTTCCATCAGGAATACGGTCCGCCGGTGCGCGGGCAGGGCCTGAGCGCGCCGCAGGTGCAGGGATTGAATGTGCCGCAGGCGCAAGGTCAGGCGATGGCCTATGGCCTTCCGGTCTCCAATCCGCTGCACCGGGTCATGTATGGCCCGATTCGCGATGACGACCGGTCCCTGCCGCCCATTCCCTATGGTCGCATCGATCCGCGTTATCTCCGGCAGGAGGTGAGCTACCAGACAGCGGAAGCGCCGGGTACAATCGTCGTGGATACGAAGCAGCATTTTCTCTATCTGGTGCAGCCGGGCGGCAAGGCTATCCGGTATGGCGTTGGCCTCGGGCGCGACGGTTACGCCTGGTCGGGTCGCGGCAAGATCCAGTGGAAGGCGAAATGGCCGCGCTGGACGCCGCCCGACGAAATGGTCAGGCGCCAGCCGGAACTCACCTCCATTTCCGCCGCCAATGGCGGCATGACGCCGGGTCTCAACAACCCCCTCGGCGCGCGTGCCCTTTACATTTTCAAGGACGGCAAGGACACGCTTTACCGCGTGCACGGAACGCCCGACTGGCAGTCCGTCGGCAAGGCAACTTCGTCCGGCTGCGTGCGCATGCTCAATCAGGATGTGATCGACCTCTACGAGCGCGTACCGAAGGGCGCACAGATTGTGGTTATCTGACCACTTTCTAAAAGAAAGCGCTGCATCGTGGGGTTCCCCCAGCGCCTTCTGACTGGCTTTTAGCGGTCGGTTAACTATTTTCGCAATACGCCTGTGTACGTGGAACAAACGATGTACAACGGCGATATAGCCGTTCGAAATGTGGGACAATCCGGCCTTATGACAAGCACCGACACAGATCTTTCCAGACGCACTTTCCTTTCCCTTCTGGGTATTTCCTCCGCTTCGTTGCTGGCGGGCTGCGCTTCTTCCGGCACGGGTGAAGCCATTCGCCAGCAGGCGAGCAGCATCGGCAGCGATTTCCGCCAGATGTTCTCGTCGGGCGTTAGCGATGCGGAACTGGCCGTCATGTACGGTTCGGTCGAGGATGGCGGTTACGTCATTCCCGCGGTTCCCTATCAGAAGATCGACCGGCGTTATTATCGTCAGCGCGTAGTCGATCCGACCGGCGAACGCCCCGGCACCGTCGTCGTGGATACGCGCTCGCGTTTCCTCTATGTCGTGGAGCAGGGCGGCAGCGCCATGCGTTACGGCGTCGGCATCGGCCGCGATGGTTTCGCCTGGTCCGGCGAAGGCGTCATCCAGTGGCGCCAGAAATGGCCGAAATGGACCCCGCCGGACGAAATGGTCGCCCGCCAGCCGGAACTGGTCAAATATTCTTCCAAGAACGGCGGCATGCCACCGGGCCTGAAAAACCCGCTCGGCGCCCGCGCGCTCTATATCTTCCAGAACGGCAAGGACACGCTTTACCGCCTGCATGGATCGCCGGAATGGAACTCCATCGGCAAGGCCGTCTCTTCCGGCTGCGTACGCCTGATGAACCAGGACGTCATCGACCTCTATGACCGCGTGCCGCAGAAGGCGCGTGTGGTTGTTTGGCAGTAAGCCAAGCCTGTTCGGATAAAAAGGCGGCCTTGTGCCGCCTTTGTTTTTTCGGGGTCACGGCCGGGCGATATTTTCCTTCAGCGCATTCACCTGGTCGCGCAGCTGCACCAGTTCCTCCAGCCCGCAGCCCGTGGCGTCGCCGATTGCCGCCATGATCTTCACGCCCTCCTTTTTGAGATCGGCGCCCTTGGGCGTTACGGCCACCAGCACCTGCCGCTCGTCAACAGTTCCGCGTTTGCGGGTGATCAGCCCGGCATGTTCCAGCCTTTTCAGCAACGGCGAAAGCGTGCCCGAATCGAGGCCCAGCATTTCACCGAGCGCCTTGACGGTGGAGGTTTCCTTTTCCCACAGAGCCATCATGACCAGATATTGCGGATAGGTCAGGCCGATCGGGTCCAGCAGCGGCTTATAGGCGCGGGTGAAAGCGTGCGCCGCGCCGTAAAGGGCAAAGCATATCTGCTGGTCCAGCCTCAACAGGCTTTCCAAATTGGTGTCATCGCTCTCTGCGCCCATTGTTCTGCTCCAAAAATCAACCGGGAAGGGAACAATCAGCCCTGCCTTTCGGTTCCTGCCACATGGATGCGCGGCGAAATTTCGTGAAATTATCGCAAAAACAATTTTTTATTCAATGTGCAAAATTATATTGCGCACAATTGAATTGCGCATTATAGGAAACCCAACACCAACCCAACGGGAGTAAATGCCATGCCTATTCTCTACACGACCAAAGCATCCGCCACCGGTGGCCGCGCCGGCAACGCCAAGTCGGAAGACGGCGTACTCGACGTAACGCTGACCGTTCCGAAGGAACTCGGCGGCGATGGCGCCCGCGGCACCAATCCGGAGCAGCTTTTCGCAGCCGGTTATTCCGCCTGCTTCCTCGGCGCATTGAAGGCTGTCGCCGGCAAGCAGAAGGTAAAGATTCCTGAAGACACGACTGTGACGGCAACCGTTGGCATCGGTCCGCGCGAAGACGGCACCGGCTTCGGCATCGAAGTGTCGCTGAAGGTCAACATTCCCGGTCTTGAGCGCGAAAAGGCAGAAGAACTGGTAGCCGCCGCCCACATCGTGTGCCCTTACAGCCACGCCATGCGCACCTCCACGGAAGTGCCGGTCTCTGTGGCCTGACCCAGCAAGTTCCAGCAGCAAGGCCGGGTTAATCCCCGGCCTTCTTGTTTATGGAAAGAAAAGTGCTATATTCTTTCTAAGGAAAGGATATATGCCATGAATATTCACGCCAAGACCGCCATGGATCCTGCTTCGCAGGGCAGGGTCGTCACCAAGGCCGTTATGACCGCTGCCGAGCGGCTGGGCCTTAATGCGGCCCGCACTGCGGATATTCTCGGTGTTTCCGCCCCGACGGTGTCGCGCATGAAGCGGCTCGATTTCCTGCTGGAGCCGGGCGCCAAGTCTTTCGAGCTTGCGGTGCTGCTGATCCGGGTTTTCCGTTCGCTGGATGCAATCGCCGGCGGCGACGAGGCGGTAGCCAAAAACTGGCTGCGCAATCACAATACGGCGCTTAACGCCGTGCCTGCCGAGAGGCTCACCACCATTACCGGATTGATCGATGTCCTCTCCTATCTGGACGCCCGACGCGCTCCTGTCTGAAAAGCGCGCCGCATCGGGAAAATACTGGCGATTGGTGGAAGCGCAGCATCAGGTTTCCACCATGAAGCTGGTGGATACGGTGGAGGAGCAATCGCTGCTGGAAGATATTCTGGAGGCGAGCAAGCGGCCCTTTCCGCCGGAATGCGCCGGGCTCGATTATCTTCTTGCCACGCCCTTCCGGTATGGCGCGGCCTATCCCCATGGCTCGCGTTTCCGCCGGGCTGGCTTTACCGAAGGCGTTTATTACGCCGCAGCCAAGGTGGAAACCGCGCTTGCAGAAATGGCCTTCTACCGGCTGCTGTTTTATGCGGAATCTCCCGGCACACCGCTGCCTGCCAATCCCGCCGACTATTCCGCCTTTGCCGCCCGTATCGCCACCGATGCGGCGCTGGACCTGACGCAACCGGAATTGAACCGGGACGAGGCGCTGTGGGCCGACCTGCAGAATTACGAGCCATGCCAGGCGCTGGCCGAGCAGGCGCGTCTGGCAAAGATCGAGGCGATCCTCTACCGCTCGGTGCGCGATCCCGCAGGCGGCCTCAATATCGCGGTGCTGTCGCCGAAAGCCTTTGCCGAAAAAATGCCGGTGGAACGGATGAGCTGGCGCATCCGCCTGTCGAAGACCGGGGTGCAGGCACTGTGCGAATTTCCGATGCGCAGAACAGGGTTTGCGGTCGCGGATTTTTCCGGCGATCCACGCCTCGCCAGCCTGCTGGGCTGACGGGCGTTTCGCTTGTTTTATTCTCAGCCCGTTTGACGGGCCTCATGCCGACGCGAAAAACGCTTCGGGATCATCGACTTCCACCAGCCTGCGCTTGTCGATCAGCCAGAAACGTGTCCCGACCGCCCGCACGAAACTCCTGTCATGCGAGACGAAGACGCAACTGGCCGAACGGTTGATGATTTCCGCCTCAAGCGCTTCCTGCCCATCTATATCAAGATGGTTGGTGGGCTCGTCCAGCAGGTAGAAATTCGGTTCCGCCAACCGCAGCGCCAGCATGGCGAGCCGCGCCTTCTGGCCGCCGGAAAGCGTTGCGATCCGACGTTTCTGCATTTCCATGTCGATACCGGCACCCGCAAGCAGGCCGTGTATGCGCTGGTCGCCAATGTCGAAGCGGCGGGTCATGAGCGCAAATGGCGTGCTGTCGTCGTCGATTTCGGCAAGCGACTGATCGACGTATCCGGCCACCAGCGAAGGCGTGGCCTTTATGCCGTCCTGTATTTGGCCTTCATCCATCACCGCCGCTTTCAGAAGCGAGATCAGCCGCGTCTTGCCGACGCCGTTGCGGCCGAGAATGACGATGCGGTCGCCCTGGTGGACAAATTGCCGGCCGGTGCGAAACAGCAATGTCCCGTCCGGCGTCGAGACCGGCACATCCTCCAGAGTGACCAGAACCTTGGCATGGGTACCGCGATTGGCGAGCTGGATCTTGCCGGCGGAGCGCTCGCTATGTGCTGGGCGCGCATTCTCCTCCAGTTTCTCGGCACGCTGTCGCAATTGCTTGGTCTTGACGGTCAGAAGATCGCTGCCCGAATTGATGCCGATATTGTTGAGCTTGGCGGCCTGCCGGCGCAATTGCTGCGCGGTTTTCATGTCGCGCTGGAAACGCCGCTCATCGGCGGCATCCTCCTCTTCGAGTGCCGTGCGCGCATGGCCGTAAGGCAGCCGGAACAGCGCCGAATTTTCCGGCCGCAGGAACAGCGTGGTCTTCGTGACATTGTCGAGAAAGGCGCGGTCATGGCTGACGATGACGACCGCCGTGTCGCGCGGCAATTGACCGAGCCAGCTTTCCAGCACGTTGATTTTTTCGAGGTCGAGATGGTTGGTCGGCTCATCGAGCAGGAGAACGTCAGGCTCGGTGATCCACGCCCGCGCCAGCATGGCAAGTCGCTGCCAGCCACCGCTCAGTTCTTTCAAATGGCGATGACGATAGGGTTCCGGCACCAGCATGGCATCAAGAATAATGTCGGCGCGCCAGCTCTCATTGTCGATCTCATCCGCCGGCAGGGCGGAAAGCACGGCGTCCCGCATCGTCTTTTCCAAAAGCGGGGAGGGCAGGTGCTGGTGGACGATGGACTGCGTCAGCCCGCGCAGCCGGGTGATATCACCGCTGGTAGCGTCCAGTTCACCGGCAAGGCAATTCAGCAGGGTGGATTTGCCGTGGCCATTCGCAGCGACGATGCCGATGCGGTCTCCGGCATTCACGGTGAGGCCAAGATTGGAAAAAAGCGGCTTTCCCAGAATGATTCCGAGGTTTCGAAGCGTGATAAGGGTCATGAAATTGTCTCTGGCAAAACGGATCTGTGACGAACCGTGGTCTGCGACAATGCAGTACGGGATATCGGTTCGAGGTGATCCGTCGTGAAAACATGCGCAACGGCAGACAAGCTGCATTCTGCGCGGCCTTTCGGGCAAACCAGAGTTTTGGTGTTCCGGTCAGCCCTGCAAACGCGTCTGCAGGGCAAAAAGGTGGCAGATCTGGCGGTTGCGCCAGAAGCAGGAAATATCCATGCGAAGCCTCCTTTCTTGATACGTGTTCAACCATCCAACAATTAACAGTGGCAGGGGTTCGAGGCAATGGCTTTTGAAGAGGAGGGTGGTGCCGGAGAATATGGCGACCCGCATTCTCCAGCCCTCAAGCGCGGCGCCCTTACTGTTTTGCCACGCGCTCGCGCAGTTTTTCCACATGTTCGGCCATTTCAGGTGTCACCGCGTCGCCGAAATCCTCCATTTCGAACATCGGGCGGATTTCGATTTCGCTGCGCTCCAGCATCGGGTTGGGGCAACGCTTCACCCACTCCACGGCCTCATCCATGTCCTTCACCTTCCAGAGCCAAAAGCCGGCAACCAGCTCGTTGGTGTGCGGGAAGGGGCCGTCGATCACGCTACGGCTGTCACCGTCGAAAACAACTCTCTTGCCTTTGGAGGAAGGGTGGAGGCCATCACCGGAAAGCATGATGCCGGCATTGACCAGTTCCTCGTTGAACTTGCCCATGGCTTCCATCAGTTCGGTGGTCGGCATTATGCCATCCTCGCTGCTGCGGGTGGCCTTTACGAAAACGATAACACGCATGGTTTCCTCCCTTGTTGCGTCTTCCTCGTTAGTTTCGCCGTCCGGCGCGACGGGTAGATGACATTTTTACGGGTAAAAGTGGCTATATGCCGCTTTCCCGTCAGCCAAGATCAATGAGGTCGCGGCGCAGCCGGTCGGGGTCGCCGCTGCCGATGCGGGCCTCGATTTCGGCGTGGGTCTGTTGCCAGATGGGGAAGGCGGCGGTGAGTACGGCCATGCCTTCCACCGTCAGCCGCAGCCGCTTGCCGCGCTTGTCCTTTGGGTCTTGCTCGATACTGACCAGCCCACGCCGCTCCAGTGGCTTCAGCGCTGCCGTCAGCGTCGTGCGGTCCATCGCCAGAAGATTGGCGACCGGCCCCATCGGCGGCGGCTCCGGCCGGTTGAGCGACATCAGCAGGGAAAATTGGCCGTTGTTGATGCCCACGGGCTTCAATGCGTTATCGAACAGCCGCGCCAGCGCCCGCGCCGCACGTTGCGCATGCAGGCAAAGACAGGAGTCCCGCACTAAAAGAGTTGCCGAAAAAGGAATCACACTGGTGTTTGACATGGACTATATATGTTGATATCAACGTAATTAGTCAAGCGGAACCTGTCGCCTTGCTGATGGTTTTCCTGGCTTTCAATGCAGCCACAGGCGGCGCCCACCATGGAAGCGGAGCGGTGCCGTGGTGAAAGACGGATCCAAGGAGGAAAGATCATGTCTCATCCCGTCGTTTCGAATGAGGAGTGGCTTGCGGCCCGCCGCGATCTGCTGGTGAAGGAAAAGGAATTGACCCGCGCGCGCGACAGGCTGAACGAGGCGCGCCGCGCATTGCCCTGGGAAGAGGTGACGAAAGATTATATTTTCGACGCGCCTTCCGGCCCGAAATCGCTGAAGGAACTCTTCGGCAATTGCAGCCAGCTCATCGTATACCACTTCATGCTGGCGCCCGACTGGGGAGGAGGGCTGCACCGGCTGTTCCTTTTTCGCCGACCATGTCGATGGTGCGATGGTTCACCTGAAGCACGGCGATGCGGGTTTCGTTGCGGTCTCGCGCGCACCGCTCGAAAAGATCGAGGCCTATAAAAAACGCATGGGCTGGAAATTCCCTTGGGTCTCGGCCAACGGCAGCGACTTCAACTATGATTATCAGGCCTCCTTCCGTGATGAGGATATCGAGAGCGGGGCGATCACCTACAATTACCGCGAGATCGAGCCGATGGGCGACCTGAAGGACCTGCACGGCGTCAGCATTTTCGCCAAGGGCGAGGACGGCAGGATTTACCATAGCTATTCCGCCTATGCCCGCGGCATGGAAGAGACGCTCGGTACATTGATGCTGCTCGATCTGGTGCCAAAAGGCCGTAATGAAGAGGGTGTAATGGATTGGGTGCGCCGGCACGACCAGTACGAGGACGAGCCCAAGGCCGCGTCTTGCTGCCACTGAAATAGGACGAGGAGGAGGAGACGACAATGGAAAATGCCAAGCCGCAGAAGGAACACGCGTTCCTGGGCAGGATCGTCGGCGACTGGGTCATGACCGCCAGTTCCGGGCATGAGGGATACGATCCCGATGATCCCGCCCAGCGGTTCACCGAAACCGTCAGCTCCATCGGGGGGCTGTGGATCATCGGGCACGGCACCGGCAAGATGCCTGACGGGACGGAGATGACGGCTGTCATCACCGTGGGTTTCGACCCTGCCAAGGGCCATTTCGTCGGCACCTGGGTGGGGTCGATGATGACCAATCTCTGGGTCTACAAGGGCTGGCTGGAAGACGACGGCAAGACCCTGACACTCGAAGCGGAAGGACCGGCCTTTGACGGTTCCGGCCGCATCGATACCTATCGCGACGTGCTGGTGCTGCATGACGACAATAACCGCAGCTTTTCCGGCAGCGTCCGGCAGCCGGATGGCAGTTTCAAGACCTTCATGACATCGGAGTTCCAGCGCAAGGCATGACGCCCCGCCGGAATTTGCCCGATCACGCCGAATAATGCGCTGCCGCGTCCTGCGGCGGCCGATCGCCAGAAAAATGACGCCATAACCCCGGAGAGATTCAATGTCCGATACACACGGAAAATTCATATGGGTTGAACTGATGACGCCTGAGATGGAGCAGGGTGCCCGCTTCTATGGTCATGTCGCCGGCTGGCAGACCAAGGATTTCGGTTCGCCGGAAATGCCCTATCTGGTGCTGGAAGCCGATGGCAAAGGCATGGGCGGCATCATGGAATTGACCGAAGAACACAAGGGCCAGGGCATTCCTCCCAACTGGACCGGTTATGTCGGCGTTGACGATGTGGACGCCACGGCAAAACTTTTCGCGGAAAAGGGCGGTTCGGTCAGGCGTCCGCCGCAGGATATCCCGGAGATCGGCCGTTTCGCCGTGGTGGCTGATCCTTCCGGTGCGGTTCTGTGCATCATGACGCCGCTGCCGATGGAAACCGGCGGTTTTCCGCAGGAGACGCAGAACCTGCCGGGTCACGTTGGCTGGTACGAACTTGCCACCAACAATGTCGACGACGCCATAGCCTTTTACGGTGAGGTCTTCGGCTGGACCAAGGACCATGATTTTGACATGGGCGCAGAAATGGGCCCGTATCGCATCTTCGCCCATAACGGCAAGGTCGTCGGCGGCATGATGAAATGTATGGCGGGTGCGCCCACCTGTTATTGGGGTTATTATTTCAACGTCGACGGCATCGATGACGCCATCACCCGGGTCAGTACCGGTGGCGGCAAGGTCGTCAACGGCCCGATGGAGGTTCCCGGCGAGAGCTGGATCGTCAATTGCCAGGACCCGCAGGGCGCTTTCTTCTCGCTGCTGTCGCAGAAGAAGTAACCCTTCTGGGCTGATATACCGATCTGCCGGAGGCTGCTCCGGCAGATTACCGGTTTCTCGGTAGCCGAACGTGATCGATAAAGGCGCGGAGCTTCGGCGCAAGATGACGTCGATTCGGATAATAGAGATAAAAACCCGCAAAAGTCGGAGAATGGTCCTCCAGCATGGAAACAAGCTGGCCGCTCTCCAGGTAGGGACGGAAGGTCTCTTCCATGCCGAATGTGATGCCGGCGCCGGCACAGGCCAGCTTTATCATCAACTGCATGTCGTTGGTGGTGAAGTCCGGCTGGACAGCGACCGCGAATTCCCGGCCGTTTTCGGCAAATTCCCACCGATATGGCGCCACGTCCGGACGAGGCCGCCAGCCGATACATTTGTGATGGATCAGTTCGCGCGGCTGCGTCGGTAAGGTGACGCGATCTCGATATTGCGGGGAACAGACGGCGAGCTGCCGCTGCGGCCCGGAAACCGGAACGGCAATCATATCCTGCGCGATCAGCTCCCCCAGACGCACGCCGGCATCGTAGTGTTCGGCGACGATATCGAATTCCTCGTCCGTCACGACAATATCGAGTTGCACTTCCGGATGGATTTCAGCAAAGCGCGCCAGTAATGGCCCGGACAAGAAGCGCTCCGCTATCGAGGAAACAGCAAGCCGCAATTGCCCCCGAGGCGTTCCACTCAGGGAAGAGGCGGCCTGTGTCGCTTGCATGAGGTTGGAGATGGATGGCGAAACATCGGCGTAAAGCTGTTGCCCCGCTTCCGTCAGGCTGACGCTGCGCGTTGTGCGCTGAACGAGCGCTATCCCCATCGTTTCTTCAAGCCTGCGGATGGTCTGGCTGACGGCTGACCGTGTTACGCCGAGCCTGTCCGCAGTAGCCCGAAAATTGCGTTCCTCGGCAACCATGCAGAAGGTGGAAAGCGCGTTGAGATCAACATTCATTGGTTAGTAAATCTATCCATGGAGGTTATCATTGAGGTAATTATCACGACAATGGCAAAGCTTTATCTTTCCTGCAACGGCCTCCTCTCGAAAAAGCGGGCCGTGAAGCCAAGGAGAAAGCCATGACATTGAACAAAGTTATTCTCATAACAGGTGCGTCGAGCGGGATAGGTGAGGGTATCGCCAGAGAACTTGCCGCTGCAGGCGCGAAACTGGTTCTGGGTGCGCGCCGCATGGACCGTTTGCAGGCTTTGGCCGACGAACTGCGTCAAACGGGCGCTGAGGTTGTCGTCCATCCCCTTAATGTCACGGAAAGGCAGAGTGTCGAGGATTTTGCCGAGGCGGGACGCAAGGCGTTCGGACGGATCGACGTCATCGTCAACAATGCCGGCATCATGCCGCTATCGTTGATGTCGTCCCTCAAGGTCGATGAATGGGACCGCATGATCGACGTCAACATCAAGGGCGTGCTTTATGGCGTCGCCGCCGTTCTGCCTGAGATGACCGCCCGCGCATCCGGCCACATCGTCAACATCGCTTCCATCGGCGCACTGGCCGTTTCGCCCACCGCTGCCGTCTATTGCGCGACGAAATTTGCGGTGCGGGCGATTTCGGACGGGCTGCGGCAGGAAAACCGCGACCTGCGGGTCACCTGCATTCATCCCGGCGTGGTGGAAAGCGAACTCGCCCACACCATCACCGATCCGGCCGCCGCGGAGTTGATGCAAAGCTACCGGGCCATAGCATTGAAGCCGGACGCCATTGGCCGCGCAGTCCGCTATGCCATCGAACAACCCGACGATGTGGACGTCAATGAAATCGTCGTCCGCCCGACCGCCGCATAGGGAGGATCGGGACAATGAAGATTGTTTCGACATCGCTTGCCCTTGTACTCGCAACGGCCGCCGCCGATACCGGCCACCATCAGGAGGATCGTGCCGTGAAAGGGAATATGGACAAGGTGGCCCAGACCGAAAGCCACCCCTATATCGGCATGTGGGTCACCGGCGACGGCCATATCCGTCAGGAGCTTTTGCCTGATGGCCGCTACGACGAGGCGCGCGGCCAACGCAAAAGCGCCTATCAGGGGCGTTACGAGGTGAGGGGCAACCATATCGACTATTGGGATGATACTGGCTTTACCGCCGATGGCGAGTTCATCGACGATGTGCTCTACCACGGCGGCATGATTTTCTATCGCGAGCCGTGAACCGTCACGCTAACAGAAAAAATCCGTCCGGCTGATCGAGGCCGGGCGGATTATCTGTTTTAACGCTTCAGGCTTCCCAGTATGCCGCGCACGATGGCGCGGCCTACGGATGTGGCAACCGAGCGGGCGGCACTTTTCATTGCCGCCTCGATCACGGTTTCGCGCTGATAACCGCTCGTCTTGCGGGTGCCGGTGGTGGAGGCCTTTGTGGGTTCCTCGTCGCCGAAACCGGGCAGGCGCCAGCGTCCCGAGGCACTGTCGGACTGGCTGGAGGCATTTTCCTCTTCCGCGCGCTTGGCGGCTTCGGCTTCCGCAGCCTTCTGGGCGCGTGCGTTGAGGATTTCAAAGGCCGATTCCCGGTCCACATCCCTGTCGTATTGACCGGCAAGCGGGCCGGTATCCATCAGCAATTTGCGCTCGGCATCGGTGAGCGGCCCGACGCGGCCCGAGGGCGGCCGCACAAGGGTGCGCTCGACGATGGAGGGCGCGCCCTTGTCATGCAGGGTCGAAATCAGAGCCTCGCCCGTACCGAGCGTGGTGATGATGTCGGCTGTGTTGAAGGCGGGGTTCTGGCGGAACGTATCGGCTGCGGTGCGCACAGCCTTCTGCTCGCGCGGCGTATAGGCGCGAAGCGCATGCTGCACGCGGTTGCCCAGCTGGGCAAGAACGGTTTCCGGCACGTCCAGCGGGTTCTGCGTCACGAAGTAGACGCCCACACCCTTGGAGCGGATAAGCCGCACCACCTGCTCCACGCGCTCGACGAGCACCCTTGGCGCATCGTTAAACAGCAGATGCGCCTCATCGAAAAAGAACACCAGACGCGGCTTTTCCGGGTCGCCCACTTCCGGCAGTTCCTCGAAGAGCTCCGAGAGCATCCACAACAGGAAGGTGGCATAAAGGCGCGGGTTCATCATCAGCTTGTCGGCGGCGAGAACCGAAACCGTGCCACGCCCGTCCGTGCCGACGCGCATGATGTCGGCAATATTCAGCGCCGGCTCGCCGAAGAAGTTTGCGGCACCCTGCTGTTCGAGAACCAGCAGCCCGCGTTGCAGCGAACCGACAGAGGTCTTGGAAATCAGGCCGAACTGGCTGGACAGCGCACTTGCATTCTCGCCCATGTAGTTCAGCAGCGATTGCAGGTCTTTGAGATCGAGCAGCGGCAACCCGCCCTGATCGGCGATCTTGAAGGCAATGTTGAGCACGCCTTCCTGGGCTTCCGAAGCATCCATCAGTCGCGCCAGCAGCAGCGGGCCCATTTCGGCAATGGTGGCGCGCACGCGATGGCCTTTTTCACCGTAGAGATCCCAGAAGATCACCGGCGATTTGCCATAGGAAAAATCCGTGAAACCGATCTGTTCGGCACGTTTCTGCACCCAGTCCTTGGCTTCGCCCTGAGCGGCGATGCCGGAAAGGTCGCCCTTGATATCGGCGCAGAAAACGGGAACGCCGGCTTGCGAGAAACCTTCGGCAAGAACCTGCAGGGTCACGGTCTTGCCCGTGCCCGTTGCGCCGGTGATCAGGCCGTGGCGGTTGCCGAATTTCAGCTCCAGATATTCACCCTTGTTCAGGCTGTCGTCCGGATTGCGGCTGGTCCCGATATAGATCTGTCCGTCCTGCAACATCGACCATTTTCTCCTGCGACTGATGCATGCCCCTTAAATCGCGATCGATTTGAAGATGGTCATGTCCGAATTGAACTTTTACGGCACCCTCTGGCCGCTACTGCCAAAGCGGCCTTTTCATAGTATGGTTGTGATGATCTTATAAGGACAGTTTCAAGGCGCAACAACTGCTTGATGGCGATGAAGAAAAACCGCTTCATGAAAGTTGCCGCACCCGCCTGCCGCCCGCTTGAATGCGGCATGAGATTGTTTTACGTTGACGTTAACGTCAGTTATTCGGTGTTGGCGTCGTTTTTCAACAGGAGGCAAGAATGAACGAAGTCGTTGACCAGATCGCCGCAAAGGCGGGCATAGACCCTGCGCTGGCCGAAAAGGCTGTTGGCATGATTCTGGGTTTTCTCCAGCGCGAGGCGGCAGATGGTCCGATCGCCCGCATGATCGAAGCCATTCCGGGTGCCAGCGATCTCGTGGCACAGTATAATGGCGAGGGCGCTGGTGGCGGCGGTCTGCTGGGCGGATTGATGAGCGCGATCGGCGGCGGCGGCATCATGGGTCTCGGCCAGCAACTGATGAGCCAGGGCATCGGCATGAGCGAAATCACCACGCTCGCCAAGGAAACCATCGCCGTTGCTCGCCAGCACGCGGGCGATGAGACTGTCGATCAGGTGATCGCTTCGGTTCCGGGCCTCAGCCAGTTCGCGTAAGGCGACATTTTATTCGATAGCGGGGCGCGGCGGCTGTTGATTGAACCGGCGCCGCGCCTCTTCTATTTCCGCATGGTGGGTTTCCGCCCATATCCACACGCCGCAAAAGGCGCTGCCAAGGGTCTCTCCGAGAGACGTGAGGCCATAATCCACATGCGGTGGAATGACGGGGTGCACGGTGCGGCGCACCAGTCCGTCGCTTTCCATCTGCCTCAGCGTTTTCGTCAGCATCTTCTGGCTTATGGTGCCGACCAGCCTGCCGATCTGCGTAAAGCGAAGCGTGCCATGCTCTTCCAGCACCTCAAGGATCAGCATCGTCCATTTGTCCGCCACTTTCGCGATGATATCCTCAACCAGCGCCTCGATGACCGGATCGGTTTCCGTGGGCGGCGGAGACTTGCGCCTGTTCTCGATCATGGGATCGGCGGCATACCGTTTCATCTCACACTCTCCTTTGGGTAAGTATAATTCTTTTGGGTGCCTACTTACGAATGGAGAGTATAGCCGCTAATTTCCCGTCATCCAACAGGCAAAGGATTTTTCGATGAAAACGACAGGCAACACCATTCTCATCACCGGTGGCGGCTCCGGCATCGGCCGGGCGCTGGCGGAAGCGTTTCACCGGCTGGGCAACAAGGTCGTCATTTCCGGCCGCCGCCAGAATGTGCTGGATGAGGTAACGGCCGCCAATCCCGGCATGGCCGCGATGGTCATGGACGCGACCGACGCCGAAGGCATCCGCTCTTTCGCCGACAATCTCATCAAGACACATCCGACGCTCAACGCCGTCATCAACAATGCCGGCATCATGCGGCCGGAGGAAATCGCCTCGGCCCCGGACTATCTGGACACGGCAGAGGAAACCATCGCCACCAACCTTCTGGCGCCCATTCGCCTGACGGCGGCGCTGCTGCCGCATTTCCTCAAGCAGCCTGAAGCGACAGTGCTCACGGTATCCTCCGGCTTGGCCTTCGTGCCCATGGTAGTCACCCCAACCTACAGCGCCACCAAATCGGCCATCCATGCCTATTCGGTCGCACTTCGCGAACAACTGAAAGAAACCTCGGTTGAGGTCATCGAAATCGTGCCGCCCTATGTGCAGACGACGCTGATGGGGGAAGGCCAGGCAAGCGACGAAAGAGCCATGCCGCTCGAGGCCTTCATTTCGGAAGTGATGGACATTCTTGGCGGTCGCCCGGATGAGAAGGAAGTGGTTGTGGAACGCTGCAAGCCGCTGCGTTTCGCCGCGCAGAACGGCAATTTCGATCAGGTGTTTTCGATGGTCAACGGCATGCATCCGTAAAGGCCCGACCCTGTCTCGCACGCATCGCCTGTGATAGCGTGGCGCTCTTTAAAGGGAGCGCCAGCTTTTCATGGGCAGCCGTCAATTCCTCATGCCGAAAACCGCCATGCCCGGTATTGCTGCCGTGGTTGCGGATAGCGACCGCTCTTTTCCACGTCACATGCACGACCAGTTCGGCATCGGCCTTGTGGAGCGCGGCGCGCAGAAATCGCTGAGTGGGCGCGGCATGGTGGAGGCTGAAGCCGGCCATGTCATCACCGTCAATCCGGGTGAGGTGCATGACGGCATTCCGCTGGGAGAGGGCGGGCGCGCCTGGCGGATGATCTATCTCGACATTGATATCGTGCAGGCCGCCATTGCCGATATCATCGAAAAGGATCACGGCTTTTTCGAATTCGCCTATCCCGTCGATACAAGGCCTCTGGCAGACCGGTTCCGCGCGCTTTTTTCAGCCGTAACGGCAACTGATCGCCCGGGTGACACCCTTCGCTGCGACGAGACCCTGCTTATTCTGCTCGTGGGTGCAATGGAAACGGTGGCAACACCACGCGAGACGGCAGCGCCCGATAGCATAAGACGCGCGAAAAGCAGGATCGACGACGATCCCGCCTGGCCGTTCCGTCTTGCCGATCTGGCCCAGGAGGCCGGCGTCAGTCAGTTTCGCTTCCTGCGCTCTTTTGCCAGGGCCACGGGGCTTACGCCACACAGCTACCTTTTGCAGCGACGCCTGCATCTGGCACGGGGTGCGCTGGCCAAGGGTGCTCCACCCGCCGATGTCGCGTTTTTCGCCGGTTTCTCCGACCAGAGCCATTTGAACAGGTTTTTCGTACGGCAGTTCGGAGTGACGCCTGCGGCGTATAGGGCAGCCGTTTCGTAGGGCAGGTTGGGGTAATGGGGCTACAGACGCGAGCCTCCAAGCCTCAACGCTGCAATTTCATCCAAGACCCCCGCGCCGGACACAGTCATGCTCCTGTCCTCCATTCAACAGGACTTGCAGAAACCATGACGCCCGAATTCCTCATCACATCCCTGATCATCGCCGCTTCTCCCGGAACAGGCGTGGTTTACACGCTGGCCGCCGGCCTGTCCCAAGGGTCGAAGGCGAGCGTCGTCGCGGCTTTCGGCTGCACGCTCGGCATCGTGCCGCATCTGCTGGCCGCCATCACCGGACTTGCCGCCATTCTGCACGCGAGCGCCCTTGCCTTCGGCGTGATCAAATATCTGGGTGTCGCCTACCTGCTCTACATGGCGTGGAACACGCTTCGGGAAGATGGTTCGCTGAAGATCGACGACAAGCAGGAGCACCGCAAGGCGGGGCTGGTCATCGGTGAGGCTGTCCTCATCAATCTCCTGAACCCGAAACTGTCGATCTTCTTTTTTGCTTTCCTGCCGCAATTCATCGCGCCGGAGGAGGTTTCTCCGACGTGGCGCATGGTCGATCTCGGGCTGATCTTCATGGCCATGACGTTTCTGGTCTTTGCGCTTTACGGCTGTTTTGCCGCCTCGGTCAGGCGGCAGGTTGTGGCGCGCCCGGCCGTGCTCACCTGGCTGAGACGCAGTTTCGCCGCCGCGTTTGTGGCGCTCGGGGCGAAACTGGCGTTGACGCAGCGGTGAGACCGGACCGGGCTCAACGCAGTCAATCGTCCCAGTCGGGCGCGAGGTGACCGGGGTTGACGATGCGGCCATCGGGTTTGGCAAGCGCGTGGATCGCCTGCATTTCCTCTTCCGAGAGCGCAAAATCGAAAATGTCGAAATTCTCCTTGAGGCGGCTTTCGGTTGCGGTCTTGGAAAGCGCCACGACATCCGGCTGCTGCACCGCCCAGCGCAGCGCCACCTGTGCGGCCGTCTTGCCGTGCCTTGCACCAATATCCTTCAGAACCGAATCATCAGGCACCTTGCCATCCGCCATCAGATAATAGGCAGTGACCGAAAGCCCGTGTTTGCGCGCGGCCGCAATCACCTTCGTCTGGTCCAGATAGGGGTGGTATTCGATCTGGTTGGTGGCAAGCGGCGTGTCGGAGAGTTTGACCGCCTCTTCCGTCAGCGCCACGTTGAAGTTGGAAATGCCGATATTGCGCACCTTTCCGGCCTTGCGCACGTCGTTCAGCGCGCCGATCCTTTCCGCCAGCGGCACATCGCTTTTAGGCCAGTGCAGCAGCAGTAGATCGACATAATCCGTCTTCAGCTTTTGCAGGCTTTCATCGACGGAGGCGAGAAAATCAGCGTGGTGGTAGCGGTCCACCCAGACCTTGGTGGTCAGGAAAATATCGTGCCGGGAAATGCCGGACTTCGCGATCACTTCGCCAACCGCACCTTCATTCTTGTAGATCTGCGCCGTATCGACATGGCGGAAACCGAGTTTCAGCGCCTCCGGCAAAATGCGCCTGATATCCTCTTCCGGAATGCGGAAGGTGCCGAAACCGAGGGCGGGAATGTTCGCGCCATTCGCGTTGACGTCATACATGCATGTCTCTCCTGTTTATTGCAAACATGGCCGGCAAGGACTGCCGGATGGGGAAGCGGTCTTTTATTAACTGGTGTCAGCGCCATTGGTTTCAAGCGTCTCGCCATTGCGAGGCGCTGTGCGCGAGGCTACCAGTCGATGGTGAAACGTCGTAGATGGCATGATCGGAATGTGGAGGAACCACGCGTGTCGCGCTCACAACGGCTTCTTGATCTGTTGCAGATCCTGCGCGCCCACCGCATGCCGGTCAGCGGTACGGCGCTGGCCGCTCAAACCGGCGTCAGCCTGCGCACGCTTTACCGCGATATAGCAACGCTTCAGGCGCAGGGTGCTGACATCGAGGGCGAGGCGGGTGTGGGTTATGTGCTGCGTCCCGGTTTTTTGCTGCCGCCGCTGATGTTTTCGCAGCAGGAGATCGAGGCGCTTGTGCTCGGGTCGCGATGGGTCGCGGGCCGTGCCGATGAGGGCTTGGCGCAGGCCGCCCGCGCCGCACTCGTCAAGATCGCCGCCGTTTTGCCCGATGCCCTGCGTGAGGAACTCGATAATTCCACCCTGCTTGTCGGCCCCGGGCAGGCCATGGCCACCATCCACGTCGATCTCGCCGCCATTCGGGATATTATTCGCAAGGAGAGCAAGGTCGTGATGACCTATCGCGACGAGAAGGGAGAATTGACGGAGCGGGTGATCTGGCCCTTCGCGCTCGCTTTTTTCGATCTGGTGCGGGTGGTGCTGGCATGGTGCGAGACGCGGCAGGATTTCCGCAGTTTCCGGGCCGACCGCATCGAGAGCTTCAACCCTCTAGACAAGCGTTATCCCCGCCGCCGCCAGTCCCTGCTGAAGGAGTGGCGCGAGCGGGAAAAAAGCGACGGCAACAAAATCATGCTGACAAAAACTGACAGCACGGGAGGCTAGAACCTGTTCATCCGCAACTCAAGGAGAACAGCCATGACCCACCCCGATTTCACCATTCTCTACGTCGACAACCCGCCGGCCAGCACGGAATTTTATAAAGCCCTTCTCGGCGCAGAGCCGGTCGAAGCCTCTCCGACATTCTCCCTTTTCGTGCTTCAAAACGGCATGAAGCTCGGCCTCTGGTCGAGGCATACGGTGGAGCCGAAGGCATCGTTAACGGGCGGTGGCGGCGAGCTTGCCTTCCGCGTCGGAAGTGATGCGCAGGTGGATGAAGCCTTCGCCGACTGGAAGACAAAGGGCATCGCCATTTTGCAGCAGCCCGGCACGATGGACTTCGGCTACACATTCACTGCGGCCGACCCCGACGGCCATCGTCTGAGGGTCTACGCCTTCGCGGGTTAGAGATAATGCGTTGAGGCCGATTGGCTAAATAGTGTCGTAGCCATGTCGTACTCTAAGCTCTCCTCATCCCTGTGACAGGCACAGGAATGAGGGGAGGCGAAAACTACGCTACTTCTTCACCGCCACCACGAACAGGCGCGGAAAACGCAACAGCAGCCGGCCGTCCGCCATGGGCGGATAGGCGGCTGCGATGCGCCTGGTATAGTCGTTGAGGAAGGCCTCGCGGTGTTCCTCGCCGGCGGCGGCAAGATAGGGGCGCAGACCCGTGCCCTTCACCCATTCCACAATGCTTTCCGCATCCTTCATGGGGTGGTTGTAGATGGTGTGCCACACATCCACCCGCGCGGATTTCGGTGTCAGCGCATCGAAATAGGCTGATGGCGCGGGCAGGGGTTTGCGGCGTAATCTGCCATCCGCAAACTTGTCCTTCCAGGGGCCGTCTGCTCCCGTTTCCTCCATGGCGCGATGTGTCGGCTCCTGCAGATTGTCAGGCATCTGCACGGCAAGCACGCCGCCGCTTTCCAGCTGGTCCATCAGCTGCGAAAGAACGGCAAGATGATCCGGCACCCATTGGAACACTGCATTGGCATAAAGCAGGTCCGCCTTCTGGCTGGGCCGCCAGTTGCCGAGATCGGCCTTGCCGAAACGGGTGTTGGGCAGCCGGTCCGCCGCCTTTTCCAGCATGTCGTCGTCGCTGTCGATGCCGGTGATGACGTTGACGCCGTAACGATCGGTCAAAAGCTCGGTGGAATTGCCCGGGCCGCAGCCCAGATCGTAACCGTTCAGCACGCGCTCCAGCGGCACCTGCGCCAGAAGATCCCTTGCCGGGCGTGTCCGCTCGTCTTCAAATTTCAGATATTGCTGGGCGGACCATGCCATGATTTTCTCCTGCTGACGTGTTGCATTCGGATCGGCGAACAAGAATGGTAAGGGGCGTTGCAAGCGCCGTCAGACTGCCAGCATCGCATGGGCGAAATCCCCCCGCCATCATCCAATGCATGAATTATTGTGATGGATCTATTCATCAACCTTTTGTTTCGCCTCACAAAACGTCTTTGTCAGGGCATGCATTTGTTATTTTCCATCAAAATAAGACATGGCGGCAATTAAAACTTGACCTCACCCGGTCAGAGGCATTCACTCCCGCCGATTTCAGAGCATTGCCAGCAAAAGTGCGAAGCGGTTTTGCGTGCGGCAATGTGGCAGGACGAAAAAAGATGGAGCTCTTTCGCTTTTTGCAGAAAGGCGGAGATGCTCAAGACAGGAGACAGTCATGACCGTCGATACCGCACCCCGATCAACCACCTGGACCTATGTTGATGGTCAATGGCTGCCCGGCAATCCGCCGCTCATCGGCCCGACCTCGCATGCCATGTGGCTGGCCTCCACGGTGTTTGACGGCGCGCGCTGGTTCGATGGCGTGGCTCCCGATCTCGATCTGCATTGCCAGCGCGTCAACCGCTCGGCCACCAACATGGGCATGAAGCCGACCATGACGGCGGAAGAGATCGAGGCATTGGCGCTGGAAGGCATCAATAAATTCGACGGCAAGACCGAAATCTACATCAAGCCGATGTATTGGGCAGAACACGGTTCGCCGGGCAGCGTCGTCGCGCCCGATGCCAATTCCACCCGTTTTGCGCTGTGCCTTTTCGAAGCGCCGATGAATGCCGGCGCATCGCTGACACTCACCGTCTCGCCGCTGCGCCGTCCTTCACCGGAAACCGCGATGACGGATGCCAAGGCCGGTAGCCTTTACCCCAATAGCGGCCGCGCCATTCTGGAAGCCCGTGCACGCGGTTTCGACAACGCCCTGATGTGCGACATGAACGGCAATGTCGCTGAATCGGCATCGTCCAACGTCTTCATGGTCAAGGACGGCGTCGTCTTCACCCCGGTTCCGAACCGCACCTTCCTTGCCGGCATCACCCGTTCGCGGGTGATGAGCCTTCTGCGCCAGGCCGGTTTCGAAGTGCGCGAAGCGACCCTGTCGGTCGAGGATTTCCGCGGGGCGGATGAAATCTTCTGCTCGGGCAATTATTCCAAGGTTTCCCCTGTCGTGAAACTGGATGACCGCGCATTGCAGGCAGGTCCGGTCGCCCGAAAGGCGCTCGATCTTTACATGGATTGGGCACGTCTCGGCGCAGACGTCTAGAGCGCCGTGCGTCCTGCCGGACCCTCTGACTCTCTTTGATCTGCGCATCGTTACGGACGAAAATCGAATGTGATTTTCTGTCTGGTGGGCAAAGCTGACACGTATTTCGATCAGGGCCACGGCAGGCGTTCGGCTTGCCGTGGCCTTTTGTTTTTGCAGTGCAGTATTTTCCCGCGAAAACTGAGGGGAATTTAATCCAATTTTAGACAAACCACACGTAGTTTGCAGCATCTTCCCTTCCGGCTAACGAGGGCCGCCAGATGTCTTTCAGCATTCGTAATGTACTTGTAGGATTTTTTCTTACCATCAGCCTCGCGCTGGCCGGTTTGGTCGGAAACGAGTTGTGGCGGTCGGCCAATCGCGCCGGCACCTTTTCAGAGGTTGCGCAACTCGTCTCGCTCGACAAGCTTCTTTTCAACGCTCTTTTGAATTTCCGCAGTGAACGCGGCGACAGCGCCACGGCACTGACGCTCGATCCGTCGAAATCGACGGGCAGCGTCGCCAGCGTGCAGGCCGCACGCCAGAAGGTGGATGCTGCCATGACGGCATTCCTCACGCAGTCTTCGTCGCTTGAAGACACGCAGCTTCAGGCACCGCTGAAGCGCGTGAAAGATGTCTACGCGCAGTTCGTCGAATTGCGAAAGAAGGTTGACGCCAACGTTTCGCTGCCGCTCGACCGGCGCGAAGGCGGGCTCGACAAGACGGTCATGGCGCTCGGCGGCGATTTCCTCGCCTCGCTCGAGGCGGGCTCGACGGCGCTTGAAGGCACTGTTCGCTCTCTCGATCAGGGTCAGACCGGTTTGATCCAGTTGCGCTCTTACGGCTGGTCTGCCCGTGCCCTTGGCGGCAGCGCCACCGTCATTCTCAACGCTGCCGTTGCCCAGAACCGTCCACTGACGGCGCAGGAGATGCAGCAACTCGGCGCATTCGATGCCGGTGCGGCTTTCGCCTGGAAAGCGACCGGCGATCTGGTTACGCATGAATCGACGCCGCAATCGCTCAAGGATATCTACGCCACGGCGGACAAGACTTACTTCAAGGGCGATTTCAGCACGCAGCGCGCCAAGCTCATCGACGATCTCATGAATGGTCGCACGCCTGCCTTCACCATGGACAGCTGGCGCACCACCGTCACCGAAAACCTCGGCACGATTGCGAAAATCGCTTCTGCCGCCATGGATGTTCTGGACGCAAATGCCGCACAGGCCAAACAGGACGCCTTCATCGATGCGATGATCTATCTCGTCGTCTTCATCGCGACGCTGGCGCTCTGTATCCTCTCGCTTGCCGTCATCGTCGGCCGCGTCACCCGGCCGATCAGCCGCCTGACCAACGCGATGATGGAGCTTTCGGGCGGCAATCTTTCGATCGATGTCGCCGGCGCAAAACGCGGCGACGAGATCGGCGAGATGGCCCGCGCGGTGGAAATCTTCCGCGAGGCGGCAATCCGCAACAGGCAGCTGGAATCCGAAGCCCTGGCCAACCGCGAGCGGGCCGAGCGCGACCGCATCGAGTTGCAGCAGCGCGCCGAGGCCGAAGCCGAAGAACGGCTCAATCAGGCCACGGGTTCGCTGGCGGGCGGTCTTCGCCGTCTCGCTTCCGGCGACATGGTCTGCGAGATCGCCACGCCGTTCGCACCGCAATTCGAGGCGCTGCGGCACGATTTCAACAGCTCCGTCGTTCAACTGCGCGAAGCGCTGACAAGTGTCGGCCAGTCCGTGCAGACGGTAAATGGCGGCGCTCACGAGGTTTCGTCGGCATCCGACGATCTTTCCCGCCGCACGGAGCAGCAGGCTGCCTCTCTGGAAGAGACCGCTGCCGCGCTGGAAGAGATCACCGCCAATGTTTCGGCCACCTCCAAGCGGGCAGGCGATGCGCGTGACACGGTGCGTGAGGCAAGGGCAAAGGCCGATCTTTCCGGCAAGGTGGTGCGCGATGCCGTTTCCGCCATGGAACGCATCGAGCATTCCTCGCGCCAGATCGGCCAGATCATCGGTGTTATTGACGAAATCGCCTTCCAGACCAACCTTCTGGCGCTGAATGCGGGCGTCGAGGCGGCGCGGGCGGGCGATGCGGGCAAGGGTTTTGCAGTCGTTGCACAGGAAGTGCGCGAACTGGCCCAGCGTTCCGCCAAGGCCGCCAAGGAAATCAAGCAGCTCATCAACACGTCAGCCGTTGCGGTGGGTGAGGGCGTGAAGCTTGTCGCCGATACTGGCGTCGGACTTTCCGAGATCGAGCAGCTCGTACTGTCCGTCAACACCCATATGGACGCCATCGCCACCGCGGCGCAGGAACAGTCCGCCGGTCTCTCCGAGGTCAACACCGCCGTCAACCACATGGATCAGGCTACGCAGCAGAACGCCGCGATGGTTGAGGAAATGAATGCGGCCGGTGCGGGTCTTGCGCAGGAATGTGCCAATCTCCAGGCTTTGTTGGCGCAGTTCCAGCTCGGTCAGCAGACTTCCGCATTGCGCGAGACGGCAAGGCACATGCGAGAGGCGAGCCCCGCACGTGCACCCGTCTCCCAGCCGTCCAGATCCCGCCCGGTCACTGCTTCGCGTGGCAATGCCGCGCTGGCCGTGAAGGGTGATGACTGGACCGAGTTCTGAGGACGAGATTGCCTTTGGCTTCGGGGTCCAGCGCGATCGGTTCTCTGATCGCGTACGACTCTTCTCACGGCGCAGACGCGCCGTGGCTGGATGCCGGATCCAGTCCGGCATGACGAAACAAAAAGTCGCAAGCACCAACAGATCGAAGCCCGCGTCCGAAATCGACGCGGGCTTCATCGTTTCTGCAGGTTTGGCAATGCAGCAGCGAGCGCCCTTAGTGGCGCGGTCATGTGCTTGTCGCGTCTGAGGGCAAGGGCGATCCGCCGTTCGAGCGGCGGCTCGAGCGAGCGCCATTCAAGCCCCGATGGAGCATCTTCATGCTCCATCGCCATGCGTGGCACGATGGCAAGGCCAAGGCCCGCGCCGGCCAGTTTCTTGATGGCCTCGACGCTGCCCAGTTCCATGGCGGGTTGCACGGTGCGGCCGCTTGCCGAAAACCATTGATCCACGAGCTTGCGCGTATTGCCGCCTTCGTAAAGCAGCAATGGCTGTGTCGAAAGCGTCTCGGCATTCAGGATTGTTGCGTCGCTGATGGTGCCAAGCGGGAAAACCGCAACCAGTTCATCGAGATGGATGTCGCTGATATCGAGGCTGCGGCCGCTGGCCGGCAGGGCCACCACCGCCGCATCGATCGTATTGGCTTCGAGAAGCCTCAGTATATCGTGGGTATTGCCGGTCTGCACGACGATGTCTATCCCCGGCATCACCTGGCGGATTTTGCCCAGCACTGGCGGCAGAAGATAGATGCAGGCGGTGGCGCCCGTGCCGATGCGCAAGCGTCCCGTCACGCCGCTGCGATGAGGGGCTACGGTATCGATGGCATGCGCCACTTCTTCCGCAATCCGTCTTGCATGGATGAGAAAGTCCCGGCCCGCCGCCGTCGGCTGCGCGCGCCTGCCGACCCGTTCGATCAGCCGCACACCGAGCTGCTTTTCCAGCTGCCGGATGTGCAGGCTGATGGCTGGCTGCGTCAGCCCCGCCTTATCGGCTGCGGCGGAAAAGCTGCCGAGATCGGCGACATCCATGAAGCTGCGCACCTGCCGCAGATCGAGGTCCATCATCAAAGAAAACCTTATCGTTTGTATAAGACAGATAATCTTTATTTTGACTGAGCCGCAATGCACAATAATGCCGTGAATGACCACAGGACACGAGAATGACCCTTCCAACAATTTCCAGCCTTACCATCCGCCCCTGCGAGGAGGCGGATATTCCAGCCATTACCGAAATCTACCGGGATGCCGTGCTGCATGGCCGCGCCAGCTTCGAGATCGATCCGCCAAGCGTGGATATGATGCTTGAGCGCCGCCGTCTGCTGGTGGAAGGCAATTACTCCTATCTCGTCGCCGAAATCGACGGAAAGGTAGCCGGATATGCCTATGCCGGCGCCTATCGTCCGCGCCCGGCCTATGGTGCTGCTGTGGAGAATTCCGTTTATATCGATCCGGCCATGAAGGGCATGGGAATTGGCCGCAAGCTGCTCGATGCGCTGATCGAGGATGCGACTTCGCGCGGCTTTCGGCAGATGATTGCGGTCATCGGCGATAGCGCCAACGCCGCCTCCATCGGTGTGCACCGCGCCGCCGGTTTCGAGCATGTCGGCACATTCAAGTCCATCGGCTGGAAACACGGCCAGTGGCTGGACACGGTGCTGATGCAGCGCGCGCTGGGCGATGGCGACACCACGCCCCGTTTCTGAAACCTCAGGGCTTGGTGGAGCCGGGGATTTCAACCTTCAGCGTATCGCCGGCAAGCTCGCTGCCGAGTTCGACGGCCTTGGTCTTCTTGTCGTAAACGCAGATATGGCTGATCGTCGCATCCGCGCCCTTGGCCTTGCCGGTGAGGACGGCGAGGCCATAATTCTCGCTGCCCACCGGATCGACCACCACCTTGGCGTCCTCGATCATGTCTTTGCCGGCGCCAAGGCACGCCGTCTGCACATCCGCCACGAATTCCTTCCAGGCATCGTCAGACGATGCGACGGCCGGAAGCGCCAGCGAGGAGAAGGCGGCGAGAAGCAGCGCGCAATGGATCATGGAGCGGGTCATGGAATTTCCTTCCTGCAATTTCATCAAAAGCGAACCGATAGGGTGGAAAACAGTACGCCAGGGTTGTGAAACAAATGTGGTGGCGGCTGGCTTGAGAGGAATTTTCTCTTTTGTCGGAACATTTTGATATTTCACAGGTTGCCCAAACAGAGGTTCGCTCCTATGGTCCGCTCACACGGTTTCTAGGAGCGGTAACCCGCTGCAAAAAGGAGTAAAAACCATGGCCTTCGAACTTCCTGAACTCCCCTACGACTACGACGCGCTTGCACCATACATGTCGCGCGAGACGCTCGAGTTCCATCACGACAAGCACCACAAGGCATATGTCGACAACGGCAACAAGCTGGCGGCGGAAGCCGGTCTTTCCGACCTTTCGCTTGAGGAAGTCGTGAAGAAGTCCTTTGGCACCAATGCTGGTCTCTTCAACAATGCTGCCCAGCATTACAACCACGTCCATTTCTGGAAGTGGCTGAAGAAGGACGGCGGCGGCAACAAGCTGCCGGGCAAGCTGGAACAGGCATTCGCCTCCGATCTCGGCGGTTACGACAAGTTCAAGGCTGATTTCATCGCTGCCGGCACCACGCAGTTCGGCTCCGGCTGGGCATGGGTTTCCGTCAAGAACGGCAAGCTCGAAATCTCCAAGACCCCGAACGGCGAAAACCCGCTGGTTCATGGCGCAGAACCGATCCTCGGCGTCGACGTATGGGAACACTCCTACTACATCGACTACCGCAACCTGCGTCCGAAGTACCTCGAAGCCTTCGTCGACAACCTCATCAACTGGGACTATGTCCTGGAGCGTTACGAAGCCGCTTCCAAGTAAGTTTTGCGGATTGTAATTTTCTGAGCACCCGGCCCCCCAAAGGCCGGGTGTTCTGCTTTTGAGGTCGACAATCCAGCGTGTCGCTCCCATTTGTCACAAGCCTGTCATCCGCCCGGTTTATCGCGGCGCATCATGACTGAAAAAACCACACCGCTCTTCTCATTCGGCATCGTTGCCGATCCCCAATATGCCGATGCCGAACCCCGCCCGGATATGGGCCGGTATTATGCCGAAAGCCCGAAAAAGCTTGGCGAAGCGATCGACGCCTTCAATCGCGAGGAACTGGCCTTCGTGGTAACGCTGGGCGATATCATTGATCGCGGTTTTGAAAATTTCGATGCGATCCTTGGCGTCTACGAGCAGCTTCGCCACCCTTCGGTGATGCTGCCGGGAAATCACGATTTCGCCGTTGCCGCCGAACACTTGTCCGCCATCCATGCCCGCCTCGGCATGGCGTCGCCCTGGCACGATTTCACCATCGGTGAGATACGTTTCGTGGTGCTTGACGGCAACGAGGTCAGCCTGTTTGCCCCGCCGCCGGGCGATCCGCGCCGCACGCTGGCGCAAGAGCGTCTGAGGCGCCTGCAAGAGGTGGGTGCGATCAATGCGCAGGACTGGAATGCGTCGCTCAGCGACGAACAGTTCGAATGGCTGCGGACCGTTCTGCAAAAGGCGGATGCGGCGGGTGAAAAAGTGGTCATTCTCTGCCACTATCCGGTCTATCCGGACAACGCCCATAATATGTGGGACGCGCCCCGCATCCTCGATCTTCTGGATGTACACCCTTCGGTCCTCGCATGGTTCAGCGGCCATAATCATGAGGGCAATTACGGGGTGCAGGGCAACACTCACTTCGTCAACTTCAAGGGCATGGTGGATACGCCAGACCAGAACACCTTCGCCATTGCCGATGTGTTTGCCGACCGAATCGTCATCCGCGGTTTCGGGCGGGAAGACGATAGGGTGCTGGAGCACTTGCGGCATAACGCTGCCGTGCTTTGAAGTCAGTACCACCCTCTCAACCGTCATCACTGTCACAGGAATGGCGGTTGAGACGGGGGCACCGACACACAACGAAGATTGAAAGACGCGCTAAATCAGTTGCTTTACGCGCCGGCTTGATTCGTCGTTCGTTCCGAAGTCCCCAGCTGATTGCTCTGCCAGCCGCTCATCCACAATTGCCGCAACCTTTCGCCTTCCATCTTGAAAAAGCTGCCGGTTGTCTTGCAGGTCAGAACGCGGTCGGAGCGGAAATTGCGGATCGCTTGCCTGAGTTCGCACCAGGCGACGATATTGGTCGTCTCCGAATAATAGATCGTGGCGATGGGCCGGATCTGTCGCCGGGTCTCGGTGCCGGTTTCATCGCCATAGGTTATGTCCAACCGCTCCTCGTCGCGCACCGCCCGCCTGACCATGGCAAGATCGACGCCGGCGGGTGAGGGCGCGATGCTGCCCCAGGCGTGCAGGGCATTGGCCGACAGGGTTTTCGACAGGGGTTCGGGCAGGGATGCCGCAATCTTGTCGCTGACCTTTTTGGCCGCCTGCCGCAATTCGATATCGCCCGTGCGCGCGACCATGGCGAGCGCAAGCACGATCGCCTCCGTCTCCTCGATGGAAAACATCAGCGGCGGCAGGTTGAAGCCGGGACGCAGGATGTAACCGACGCCGCGTTCGCCTTCGATCGGCACGCGCATGGTCTGAAGGGCCGAAATATCGCGATAGACCGAGCGCACCGTGACTTCCAGTGCCTCGGCAATGGTCTGCGCGGTGATCGGCCTGCGCGCCACCCGCAGGATCTGGATGATCTCGAACAGTCTCGATGCCTTGCGCATTGCCGTTTTTCCCGGTGGTTTCCCAACGCAACTGACACAACGCTGTCAGTTGGCTTTTCCTATAAGCAGCAAAACACATTGAGAAACATGAGTTTTCCCGAATGTGTCGAAAATTGTTTTGGGAGATACTGACATGAGTTACGCCGAAAATCTCTGGCTTTTCTTTCTGGTCCTGTTCGGCATCATCATCCTGCCGGGAATGGATATGCTGTTCGTGCTGGCAAGTGCGTTGACGGGTGGCAAAAGAACCGGGCTTTCCGCCGCAAGTGGCATGAGCGCCGGCGGCATGGTGCATTCACTTTACGGTGCATTGGGCGTCGGCATGCTTGCCGCCTGGATGCCGTCGCTGTTCCTGCCGCTGCTGGTCGCCGGCGCCGCTTACATGGTCTGGATCGGCGTCGGCCTGATGCGCAGCGCCATCACCGTCAATGGCGATGAGGCGCAGGCGAGCGCCTCTGTCAGAAAGGCGTTCTGGCGGGCCGTTCTCACCTGCCTTTCCAATCCGAAAGCCTATCTCTTCATGATGGCGATCTATCCGCAATTCCTCAAACCCGACTATGGTCCAATCTGGATGCAGGGTCTGGTAATGGGCGCGATGGTGGCCATCACGCAGTTCACGGTCTATGGCGCTCTGGCGCTGACGGCGGATAAAAGCCGGGCATGGCTCGTTTCCTCGCCTGCCGCGACGATTTTCATCGGCCGCGCCGCCGGTTTCATGCTGATTGCCGCAGCCCTGGTTACGCTTTGGGAAGCACTCTCCTAGACTTCTGTTTTCTTGGGGAAATTCACTGCAATGTGACTTCTTTTCGCCATGCGGAAAGGGCATCCTCGCGCCGTTATCGCGCGTTCGGCATCTGCCGGAATCAAGGAGAGAGTGTATGAAACTGAAAACCATCGCGGCGGCCATGCTTTTCGGCTGTCTTTGCGCCGGAGCGGTCTACGCTGCCGGCGAAGTCGAAAAACGTGAAGGCATGATGAAGCAGATCGGCGGCTCCATGGGGGCGCTTGCTGCCATCTCCAAGGGCCAGAAGCCTTATGACGCCGAAGCCGTAAAGGCTGCCGTGACGACCATCAGCACCAACGCCAAGGCTTTCCCCGACCAGTTTCCCCCGGGCAGCGAGACCGGCAGTTCTGCGGCACCCGCGATCTGGGAAAATTTCGATGACTTCAAGTCCAAGGCCGCCAAGCTCGGTGCCGATGCGGACAAGGTCCTCGCCAGCCTTCCCGCCGATCAGGCAGGCGTCACCGCCGCCATGCAGACCCTCGGTGCCGATTGTGGTGCGTGCCACCAGACCTACCGTCTGAAGAAGTGATCCTATTAAGAACGCCGCTTCCCGGCGGCGTTTTTTTCAGCGGGAATGATGCCTGATCTCATCAGGTGATAATGGGGAGAGGGGTCATGGCCTCCATTTGGACGAAGCTCGCGGGCGGGATCGCGGTGGCGGCCATTGCCGGTTTCGGCATTTTCGCCTGGGTCACCGCGCCTGTGCGTCAGGCACCCAGCCACTGGGTGAGCCTTGGCGAGCCGGACCTTGCCAATGGCGAAACGCTGTTCTGGGCGGGCGGCTGCGCAAGTTGCCATGCGGCACCAGATGCCAAGGGCGATGCGCTTTTGACGCTTTCGGGCGGGCAAGCGTTGAAAAGCCCCTTCGGCACCTTCCATGTGCCCAATATTTCCTCCGATCCGCAGCATGGCATTGGCGGCTGGACGCTTTCGGAATTCGGCGATGCGATGACGCGCGGCGTCGGCAAGAACGGCGAACATCTCTATCCGTCCTTCCCTTACGCCTCCTATGCCCGCATGACGCAGAAGGACATCAACGACCTCTTCGGTTATTTGCGGGTTCTGCCCGCCAGCCAGAATGACGCGCCGGATCATGAACTGCCGTTCCCCTTCAACATGCGCATGGCATTGGGCGGCTGGAAATTCCTCTATTTCGATACATCCGCGCCACCCCGCGTCGAGCTTGCCGATGCCAATGCCGAATTGCTGCGCGGCCAATATCTGGTGGAAGGCCCGGGCCATTGCGGCGAATGTCACACGCCGCGCAATGCGCTTGGCGGTTTTCTCGATGGCAAATGGCTGGCCGGTGGTCCAAATCCCGAAGGCGAGGGCCGCATTCCCGATATTACCCCCGGCTCGCAGAGTGTCGGAAGCTGGGAGGCGGCCGATATTGCCAACTATCTGGAAACCGGCTTCACCCCGGAATTCGACAGCGTCGGCGGCTCCATGGTCAAGGTGCAGCAGAACATGGCGCATCTGACGGCCGAAGACCGCAATGCGATCGCCGCCTATCTGAAGGCCATCCCGGCACGGTAGCCCTTTGCCGTCATGCCGGACTTGATCCGGCATCCAGCCGCGGCGCGCAATTCTCACGCCGGCCTGC
The DNA here is from genome assembly GCF_030758035.1 of Rhizobium sp. AN68. Classification (NCBI taxonomy): domain Bacteria; kingdom Pseudomonadati; phylum Pseudomonadota; class Alphaproteobacteria; order Hyphomicrobiales; family Rhizobiaceae; genus Rhizobium; species Rhizobium sp. AN68. The sequence continues at coordinate 774,655 of NZ_JARWMI010000003.1, forward strand.
CATTGACTCCCACCCACACCCATCGGATAACGATCCTGTGATGGTTCCTTCCGGGCGTTCCGGAAGGTGAAAAGGGAACACGATAGGGAGACATCCTCATTCGTGGCTGCCCCCGCAACTGTGAGCGGAGAGCCTGAAACGAAATGCCACTGGTAAGCATCTCGCCGGATATGGGCGAGGGCAATGCCGGGAAGGTGTTTCAGGTTTTGACCCGTAAGCCAGGAGACCTGCCATCACGGAAATGTCCATGCCGGCGGGGTGTCCGGAAGAGCGGAATTTCAGGGTGGTGGTGCTTGAACGTGCCGCCCTGTGTCAGTCTCGTATCCCCGTGGTGAAGTGTATCGCATGCGGCTGCACGGCGTTTGCCGTTCCGCCGCGTCTAAAGGCGCGGGGTCGCGCCGTAAGAGGGGTCACCATGTCCATCAACCAGAATACGGCAAATGCCGCCGTTTCAGCAAAAACGGGCAGCTTCGCGCAATCGCTGACGGCGATCGTGCTTGGCCTGTTCGTCGTCGGTTTTGTCGGCTTTTCGCATGTGGAAGCCGTTCACAACGCCGCGCATGACACACGTCATGCCAATGCTTTCCCTTGCCATTGAGGGGGGGAAGCATGTCGTTCTTTCGCAATATCGTTTTTACCGCCGTCCTCGTCGGCATCGTTGGCGGCTTCGCCGTTTCGGCCATGCAGGCTTTCGGCACCACGCCGCTGATCCTGAAGGCGGAAGCCTATGAAAATGCCGGTGGCGAAGCGCCCCACAGCCACGATGCTCCGGCCACGACCGGCGCTGCCGTTCCCGCGCACGAACATAACGAGGAAGCCTGGTCTCCGGCCGACGGCTTCGAGCGCACCGCCTATACGGTCGCCGCCAACGTGCTGACTGCCATCGGTTATGCGCTGGTGCTGACCGGCCTCATCTCGCTGCGCGGCACCGATGCCGGCTGGCGCGAAGGCCTTTTGTGGGGTGTGGCCGGTTTTGCCGCCGTCATGCTTGCGCCGATGATCGGCCTGCCGCCGGAACTGCCGGGCAGCCCGGCGGCCGCGCTTGAGGCGCGTCAAATCTGGTGGCTTTCGACGGTTGCGGCGACCGCAGGCGGCATTGCGCTGATCGCATTCCGCCGCGAACCCTGGGCAATCGTGCTCGCAATGGTGTTGATCGTTGCTCCACATGTGGTGGGCGCGCCCCTGCCGCCGGAAGGTGAACATGCGCTGGCACCGCTGCCGCTGGAACGACAGTTCATCGTCGCCGCCACCGTGACCAGCTTTGTCTTCTGGGCCTTGCTCGGAACATTGAGCGCGTTTTTCCTGAAGCGCTTCCAGCAGGCTTGAAACCATGCAGGGCGCAGCCGAATGGAGTGAGGAACTCGATGCGCTGCGTTTTGCCGTTCCCGGTCACGGCGCTTTCTGCGCCGTGCATCGCCTTGCTTTCAAGGCAGTCCTTGGCGTCAGCCCGGAACGGGAAGCGGCGCTCGCCTATTTTCATGAGAATGAGGCTGCCTTTACGGCCGCAGCCCTTGCCAAGATAAAACGCTCGGCTTTGCCGGCCGGTCGCAGTCTGCATCTCAACAGCCGCGATATCCGCCGTGCGATTGCGGGGGAGGGCGGGGATGTCGCGCTCCGTGTCTGCCGGGTGCTTGATCAGGGGTGATTTGTGATGGTCTCGCGGCTTAACTTCCCCACCACCTCATTCCTGTGACAAGCACAGGAATGAGGTGGGAGGATCCGCAAAACTCTCGACACCAAGGTGAGCCTCACCGGTGCTCCGCCGCGAAAACCTGAAGTTCCGCCTCGGCTTCCGGACCAAAGAGGCCGAGGTGTTTCAGAATTTCCACCGCGAAACTGACGGGTGCACTGCCGGCTGCGGTTACGATGCCGCCATCGCTGACCGCCTTCGGCTGGTCGCGATAGAGCGCTTCGCCGCGATAGGACGGATAGGTCTTGTGAGAGGCGAGCGAATTTCCGGTATGGGCGACGTCATCAAGGGCGCCCGTGCCTGCAAGCGCGCTGGCAGCCGCGCAGATGCCGGCAACCAGTCGGCCCTTCTCGCGAAACCGCTGTACCAGCCCGCCAAGATCGACAGCCGTTCCCTTTTCCCAGCTGAGGCCGCCGGGAATGACGAGCGCATCGATGTTAGCAGGATCAAGCGCGTCATAGGATGTGTCGGGCGTAACGTTGAGCCCGCCCATTGAAACCACGGGCCGGCCGTCCGGGGTTGCGTAAACGATCTCGACGCCGAGATAGCCGCGCGCGGCGGCGGCAAGCAGCGCCGGTTCCCAGTCCGCAAAATCCTGCGCAAGCGCAATGGCAATCCGTGTCATGGCCGTCTCCAAAGGTTGCAATCAGGCGATAGACTGCATGTAGCGCATGCCGGTGACCGGGCGCGGCGCGAAATCCATGCTTTCGTAGAAACGATGCGCGGCGACATTGCCGGTCGTGGCGCTGACGGAAAGATAGTCGCAACCGAGGCGCTTGGCGATATCGCGGGCGCGGGAAACCAGGTGCTGGCCGGTGCCATGGCCGCGGTGACCGTCACGCACGAAAAGATGGTGCAGCTCAAGCCCGCGGCGGCCTTCCTGCGCCCTGTAGAGCGGCAGCATCAGGGCGTAACCGATCAATGCGCCGTCGGCTTCCGCCACCAGCCCATGCACCCAGGGAAGCGGGCCGAACAGGTCGCGTTCCAGTTTCGCCGGCGTAATCGCCGCCGCATCGCCATGAAAGGTGGCAAGCAGGGTGATCATCTCATTGAGCTCAGGCAAATCGGTCTTGCGTGCGCCACGAATGATGACGACGGGCGGTCTTTCCAGTGTAAGGGAACTATCTTCGGTCATTTTTCTGGTCCTTCGGTTTTATCGGTGCCGTCAGGACGCTTGAAAAACAACAAAGCCGCCTGACGGCGGCTTGTTGACAAAATGATCTGTCGAGCCGCCCTTTACAGGTAGGCCCAAAAGTACGAGCAGGAGATGGGTGCGCGTTCGTTGATCATGTCCATGCAATGCGCTCGAATCTGAAATCTGTCAAGCCTGCTGTTTAGCCTCAATGCTCCCCTTCGCACATGCCATGGTCGGAAAGTGCGCGGATGACATAACAATCCTCGATCGAATGACCATGGCAATGGGAGACGATACGTTCCAGCTCATGCTCGAGCTTTTTGAGGCTGGTGATTTTTTCGCGCACATGGGCGAGGTGTTCGGCGGCAATGCGATCCGCACCCTCGCACGGCATTTGCCGGTGCTGGCTGAGCGCGATCAATTCTCTGATGGCGTCTATATTGAGCCCGATATCGCGGGCATGGCGGATGAAAGCCAGCCTTTCGAGATCGGATTTTTCGTAACGGCGCTGGTTGCCTTCCGAGCGGTCTGCCTCGCGGATGAGGCCCATCTGCTCATAATAGCGGATCGTCGGAACCTTCACGCCGGTACGTTTGGACAATTCACCGATGGACAGCATTGCCTTCTCCATATCCTCAAGAGCAGCCGGGACAAGAACGAACCGGATGCTCTAGTCTCTAGAGATATAGCTTTTCAGCCTGCCGTTCAATGGGTGTCAGGCGGCGGCATCCACGCCGAGTGCCTGCGCCAGGGCTTTGAGAACTTCTGTCTCGATGCTGGAGGCGGCGTCAGGCTGCGCTGATGCGGCGATATCTACCGCCGGTTCGGTTCTGGCCTGTGCGCCGCTGTCCAGGTTCCAAAGTGCTGCGGCAAGTCCGGCGGAAACGCTGGCGGCGGCAGGTGCGGCGGAAACGGCAACGCTCTCGGCGCTGGAAATCGCGCGGTGTGCCGCCCGTGTCAGTTCCAGCAGGGCCTCGGTGGTTGCATTTGTTTCCCTAGTCTTTGTCGGCTCAAGGGTCCGGACCGGAGTTGCGTAATAGCTGCTGGTTGTTGCTGCGATAGTCGTCATGACTGAGTCCCCTAAGTTTCATGGGGTATTTTTAGGGGTCGAAACATTCGCGAAGATTGCGTCGCGCAGGGCTTGAACCAAAAAACATCGCAATATAGTATACCCCCCTATAGTATATGAGGTACTCATGTCCCATACGATCCGCAACAAGGAGAAGCTTCTCGTTCGCATCCGTCGCCTCAAGGGGCAGATGGAGGCGGTGGAGCGTGCCCTGGACGATTCCAAGCCCTGCGGCGAGGTGCTGCAATTGCTGGCCTCGGTGCGCGGTGCGCTTTCCGGCCTGACGGGGGAGGTGATGCAGGAACATCTGCATGAGCACGTCGTGCACGCCGAAAATGAAGACGAGCGGGCGCGTGCGGCGGAAGAGCTGGCCCAGGTGCTGAAGACCTACATCCGCTAACCTCTCTCCCAAAAGTGTCCGCGGCTTTGGGAAAAGACATGCGTGAAACAGAATATTCCAGGATCGAACAGGATTAGCGACATGACGACGACATCCGAATTTTCCGCAGCGTCCGGCCACGACCATGTTTTCCTAGGCCGGAACCATGAGCGCAATGAAAAGCGCGTGTGGATGGTGATTGCGCTGACCACAGTCATGATGGTGGCGGAGATCGTCGCCGGCCACTGGTTCGGTTCCATGGCGCTGACGGCGGATGGCTGGCACATGTCCACCCATGCGGGCGCAATGCTCATCTCGGCGCTGGCCTATCTCTATGCCCGGCGTGAGGCGCGCAATCCGCGCTTCACCTTCGGCACCGGCAAGTTCGGTGATCTCGCCGGTTTTGCCAGCGCCATCGTTCTGGCGGTGGTGGCGCTGCTCATCGCCGTCGAAAGTGCGATGCGGCTTTTCAATCCTGTTCAGATCGACTTCAATCAGGCGATCCTCGTCGCCGTCATCGGTCTTGCCGTCAATCTCGTCAGCGCCGTGCTGTTGAAGGATGACCACGATCACGATCACGGCCATGGCCATGGCCATGGTTCGCATGCCCATCACGGCCATGGCAGCCACGCCCATCACGATCACGGCTCGCACGCGCATCACGGCGAGCACGGTGCGAAGGGCGGCAGGGACAATAATCTGCGCGCAGCCTATCTGCATGTACTCGCCGATGCGCTGACTTCCGTTCTCGCCATTGTCGCGCTGCTGCTCGGCAAGTGGAACGGCTGGTCCTTCCTCGATCCGTTGATGGGTATTGTCGGCGGTGTGGTGATTGCCCGCTGGTCATGGGGACTCATTCGCTCCACGGCAACGACGCTGGTGGATGCGGTTCCGCTGACGGAGGACTTGCCGCAGGAAATCCGTGAAAGCGTGGAAACGGAAGAAGATCGCATCACCGACCTGCACGTCTGGCAGGTGGGGCCGGGGCATCACGCCGCCATTGTCGCCATCCACTCGCAGGTGCCGAAGGCACCGGCTTTCTACAAGCAGAAGCTTGCAGCCATACATGAACTCTCACATGTAACGGTGGAGGTCAGCCCGGCAAGGGCCTGATCGGAATCACCTATTCGTATTCGGAATAGGCGCTGCGCACCCATTCGGCCTGCGCTTCTGCCTTGTCTTCGGCGGAGGTCGCAGCCTGCGTGTGGGCCGGCGCGCTGCCATTGCCGACGGCCCACAGCACGTTTGCCAGCGAACGGGAAAGAACGGTGCTGGAAACGGTAGGGTTGCCGGGGCCGCGTTTAACGGCCTGTTCCTCGGGCGCGCTCTGCGCGCTGCCGGGTTTTTCGATGTCGCGGACACGAGCCTGATAATTGTATCCGCCAATATTGCTTTCGATCTGCATGCCAGTGATTCCGCGTTCAAAAGTTAACAAATCGTTAACGGCGGCGGCTTGCCCGAAGCTTGCGCTTGCTGCATTGCAATGTCGTTCCCGGCTTGACACGTGGCAAAGGGGTGCTTCGTTTTTGCATGGTTGGATGGGAAGGCGGGCATTGCCGGCCTTGCCCACACTTCGCGTCGTGCTCGCCATGGCGACCCTGTTGTGCCGCTCAAACTCTGGCGCCAAACACCCCAACTCCCGTCATGCCGGCTCTAGGCCGGTATGACGAAAGAGTTTGGACGCGGCCAGGCAACTCCGATGTCTTTTGCGCAGCGGGGCTGGGGCTTTTTCGGTCCTCTGAAAGAAAGGCAAATCCTGTTGGTGCCGGATTACGCGGTTTCCTTCTCCACAGGCGCCGCCGGTTCCGGGATTTTTTCCGCTTCCTCCACGACTGCCAACCTGAGATCTGCCTCCTGAGGTGCCGGCGTGACCATCGCCGCCACCAGCGTGTCGAGGCCGATGGCGCCGACTGGCTTGCCGTCTTCATCCACCACATGGGCGCTGGTTTCGTTCGCCTCCGACATATCGCGGGCGATGGTTTCCAGAGTCGCGTTTTCCGGCACCGACATGCCCTCGGGTTTCGCCGTCAGCGGTTCCATCACGGTGGTCGCCTGAAGCACGCGGCTGCGGTTGACGTCGCGCACGAAGTCGGTGACGTAACCATCCGCAGGAGAAAGGATGATGCTCTGGCCGTCGCCCTGCTGCACCACTTCGCCGTCTTTCAGGATGGCAATGTGGTCGCCGAGCCGCAAAGCCTCATCCAGATCGTGAGTGATGAACACCACGGTCTTTTTCAGCTCCTGCTGAAGGTCGAGCAGCATCGTCTGCATATCGACACGGATCAGCGGATCGAGAGCCGAATACGCCTCGTCCATCAGGAGAATATCGGCATCGTTGGCAAGCGCGCGGGCAAGGCCGACGCGCTGCTGCATGCCGCCGGAAAGCTGGTTCGGATAATAATCCTCATAGCCGGCAAGACCGACACGCTCCAGCCAGTAACGGCCTTTCTCTTCGCTGTCCTTTCGTGGCATGCCCTGAATATCGAGGCCGTAGACGCTGTTTTCCAGCACGGTGCGATGCGGCAGGAGGCCGAATTTTTGGAACACCATCGCCGTTTTGTGACGGCGGAATTTCCGCAGCGCCGAAGTGCTCATGCCGCAAATGTCCTCGCCGTCGTAGAGAACCTCACCTGCGGTCGGGTCGATCAGCCGGTTGATGTGGCGGATCAGCGTCGACTTGCCGGAACCGGAAAGCCCCATGACCACGGTGATCTTGCCGCCCGGCATGGTGATGTTGATGTTGTTGAGACCGAGCACATGGTTGTGTTTGTCGTTCAGCTCGACCTTGTCCATGCCTGATCGCACCGCTTCGAGGTACTTCTCGGGATGCTTGCCGAAGATCTTGTAAAGATTCCTGATTTCGATGCTTTTAGCCATGGGAGACCTCGCGGTATTTCTGCAGGCGCTTGCCGAAAGCCTGGCTTGCCCGGTCGAACATGATGGCGATGGCGACCAGAGCGAAACCGTTCAGGAAGCCCACCGTGAAAAACTGGTTGTTGATGGCCTGCAGCACATTCTTGCCGAGCCCGCCGACACCGACCATGGAGGCGACGACAACCATGGCGAGCGCCATCATGATGGTCTGGTTGATGCCGGTCATGATGGTGGGCAACGCCAGCGGCAGCTGCACATTGAACAGCTTCTGGCCGTTGGAGGAGCCGAAGGCATCGGCGGCTTCCAGCACTTCCCGGTCTACCAGGCGGATGCCGAGGCTGGTCAGGCGGATGACGGGTGGAATGGCGTAGATCACCACTGCGATCAGGCCCGGTACCTTGCCGATGCCGAAAATCACCACCACGGGGATGAGATAAACGAAGCTTGGCAGGGTCTGCATCACGTCGAGCACGGGATTGATGATACGCTGCAACCGTTCGGAGCGTCCCATCAAAATGCCGAGCGGCAGGCCGATGACGATGGCGATCAGCGTGGCGATGGCGACGATGGAAAGCGTCGTCATGGCGTCGCGCCAGAGGCCGACTGCGCCGATCATGAGCAGGGAGATGGCCGTGCCACCGGTGATCTTGAAGCTGCGCCCGGCCAGATGCACGATCGCCAGAATGACCAGCATGGTGACGATCCACGGGGTCTGGATGAACAGCCGCTCCGAGGAGTTGAGAAAGAGCTGCAGCGGATGCACGATCACATCGATCGCATCGCCGTAATTGCGCACGATATCGCGAAAACCGTCATCGATGGTCTTGCGTGCCACACGCATCGTGCCGTTATCGATGGCCGGAAACTTGCACAGCATATCCGGCAGATAGTTACAGAGGGCCATTATTGTTGTTTTCCCTTTGGGTTTTGGGGGATGGGTGGTCGAGGCTGGAGCGCGGGGCACCCCTCCGTCCTGCCGGACATCTCCCCACAAGGGGGGAGATCGATCCGAGGCAAAGTCTCGCCCATCAAACAGGTTGCGGATTTGTGAGAAGGGTGAGCCCAGCCGATCTCCCTCCTTGGGGGGAGATGCCTTGCAGGGCAGAGGGGGTAAGCCACGGATGACAACCGAAGCTTCCCACTCTCATCAACCAATCACATCGAAGCCTTGATCTTCTCCGCCACCTCCGGCGAAACCCACTTCGTCCAGATATCCTCGTTGTTCTCGAGGAAATATTCCGCGCCGTCTTCGTTGGTGCCCTGGTTTTCATCCATCCAGGCCAGAACCTTGGCGACGGTCTCGTTGTCCCACTGCCGCTTGCGGATATAGTCGATGGAAGGACCGGCCTTCTCGGCGAAGTCCTTGGTGACAACAGTGAATACCTCTGCAACCGGATAGGCGTTTGGCTTGGGATCGGCGCAATCAGGCTTGGCGATGCAATTGTCGTAGGCCTCGCGGTCGAGTGCCACGCCATCGTCCAGTTTCACCATGTCGTACTTGCCAAGAATGGCCGTCGGGGACCAGTAATAGCCGAGCCAGCCCTGCTTTTTCTCATAGGCATTGGAGATCGAGCCATCGAGGCCTGCTGCGGAGCCGGTATCGATCAGGGCGAAGCCCTTCTCGTCGGCCTTGCGTGCCTTGAACAGGTTGGCGGTCGTTGGCTGGCAGCCCCAGCCCGGCGGGCAGCCAAACACGGCACCCTTGCTGGCGTCTTCCGGCGCCGGGAAAAGCTCGGGATGCTTGAGTGCGTCTTCAACTGTCTTGATATCGGGGTGTTCGTTGGCGAGATATTTGGGAATCCACCAGCCTTCAACGCCACCTTCACTCAGGATTTTGCTTTCCTGGATCAGGTTGCCCTTCTTGACGGCGTCCTCATAGGGGGCGCCAAGGGTATTCACCCACATTTCGGGCGCCATATCCGGCTGGCCCTTTTCATTCATGGAGGTGAATGTGGGAGTGGTGTCGCCGCTGATGACGTTGACCGTGCAATCATAGCCGTTTTCCATGATGAACTTGTCGACGTAAGCCGCAACACCGGCGGATGCCCAGTTCATTTCGGCGATGGTGACGCTGCCGCATGTTTCTGCGGCGTTGGCGGAATTTGCTGCACCGGCAGCGATGGTAAAGCCCGTTACGAGAATGGTCGAGGCCAGGAGTTTCTTCATGGGAGACCTCCAAGTCTGATGCAGTGTTTTCAGTTGGCAAAGCGGGAGCACTGCAAAGCCCGGATTGCCAAGGGCGAACTGACATGGCGCATGAAAAAGCCGAAAAAATCCGGCGATAAGATTATCCGCAAGACGTGCTGCAGGATTGCCGCGAGAAAGGCGGCGAAAAGGCGCATGAATATGTCAACGGCCCGGATAATACGGCCGAAAAGTGATATTGCAATGCGAAATGGCGCAACGCAGCCATGCGTTCGATTTCCGGAACATTTTTTCAAGTGACGTAATACATGGGAATTATTTGCGTTGGCGGAAGATATATTATGAGTTGCAGCAACTGAAAATAAAAATTCAATGTCGATAAAGATGTTATTTAAATAAAAGATGAGTATGATAATTTGTGGAAAAAATATTCAATAACGAGATTTTTGCAGGTATTTTCGTCCAAAATAAGATCGGGCGACGATTGGATCGCCGCCCGTTTCTGCATGCAGCGTGTCAGACGGCGTCCTTGCCCGCGACCTTCAGTGCGAAGGCATATTCGAAGGCAATTTCTTCCAGCCGCTGGAAACGGCCCGACTTGCCTCCATGGCCAGCCGCCATGTTGGTCTTGAGCAGGATCGGGGCTTCCCCCGTCGTCTTTTCGCGCAGTTTCGCCACCCATTTGGTCGGTTCCCAATAGGTCACGCGCGGGTCGGTGAGGCCGGAAAGCGCAAGCAGCGGCGGATAGGGCTTTTCCCCGACATTGTCATAGGGGCTGTAGGCGGCGATCCACTGATATTCCTCTTCCGATTCCAGCGGATTGCCCCATTCCGGCCATTCCGGCGGGGTTAGCGGCAGCGTGTCATCAAGCATGGTCGTCAGCACGTCCACGAAGGGAACCGCAGCGATGATGCCGGCAAATTTTTCCGGGGCCATGTTGGCGACGGCGCCCATCAGCATTCCCCCTGCCGAACCGCCTTCCGCGATGATGCGGTCGTAGGAGGTAAAGCCTTCCTTGACCAGATGATCGGCAGCCGCGATGAAATCCTTAAACGTGTTCTGTTTGTCTTTCATCTTGCCGGTTTCATACCACTCGAAACCCTTGTCCTTGCCGCCGCGAATGTGGGCGATGGCATAGATGAAGCCACGGTCTGCCAAAGACAGCGTTGTGGTGGAGAAGGAAGCGGGGATGGTGATGCCATAGGCGCCGTAGCCATAAAGCAGGCAGGGGGCCGAACCGTCGAGCGCTACATCCTTGCGGTAAAGCAGCGAGACCGGCACCAACTCGCCGTCATGGGCAGGCGCCATGATGCGGCGGGTAATGTAATCGTCGGGATTATGGCCGGAAGGCACTTCCTGCGTTTTCAGCAGCGTGCGGTCGCGCGTCACCATATTGTAGTCGAACAACTGGCTTGGCGTCGTCATCGAGGAGTAGGAGAAGCGGATGACATCGGTGTCGTATTCTGCAGCGCCATGCAGGCCAAGCGAATAGGCTTCCTCGGCAAAGGCGATGGAATGTTCCTCGCCCGTGCGGCGATCGCGGATAACGATGCGCGGCAGGCCGTCGCGGCGCTCCAGCCAGATCAGATGGCGGGCATAGGCATCGACGGAGAGAATGAGGCGACCCGGCTCGTGCGGCACGACCTCCTTCCAGTTTTCCTTGCCCGGCGCGGTCACCGGCGCTTCCATGATGCGGAAATCCTTGGCATCGCCGTCATTGGTGAGGATGTAGAAGACATCGCCGCCTTCGCACATCGAATATTCGATACCTTCCTCGCGCTCCGCAACCACGACAGGCTCGGCCATCAGGTCCTTGGTGGAAAGAATGCGGTATTCGCTGGTCTCATGGTCGTGAATGTCGATGAAGATGAAGTCGTCGAGCACGGACGCGCCAACGCCCATGAAGAAGCCGGGGTCCCTTTCCTCATAGACCAGCCGGTCGGCCGACTGCGGCTCGCCGATGATGTGGTGGAAGACCTTCGAGGGGCGGTGGTTTTCGTCCTGTAGCGTATAGAAGAAGCTCTTGCCGTCAGGCGCCCATGCCCCGCCGCCGCCGGTATTTTCCACGACATCGGCAAGGTCTTCACCGGTTTCGAGATTACGGATGCGCAGCGTGAAATATTCCGAACCCTTGTCGTCATAACCCCAGATGCCGTGACTGTGATCGGAAGACTGGTCGAGGCCGGCAAGACGGAAATAATCCTTGCCTTCAGCTTCCCTGTCGCCATCGAGCAGCACGTGCTTTTCGCCGCCATCACGCGGGGTGCGGAAATAATGCGGCTGCTCGCCGCCGGTCACGAACAGCGTGCCATAGGCATAAGGTCCATCATTGACCGGAACAGAGGAATCATCCTGCTTGATACGGCCTTTCATCTCCTCGAACAGCTTTTCCTGAAGCGCCTTGGTGTCGCCCATTGCGGCTTCCATATAGGCGTTCTCGGCCTCCAGATGGGCGCGGATGGCGGGGTCGAGCAGGGTAGGGTCCTTGAACATGGCCTGCCAGTTATCGGCCCGGAACCATGCGTAGTCATCGGTGCGGGTGATGCCGTGATGCGTATCCTGGACAGGCCGTTTTTCGGCGGTCGGGGCGGCGGGCAGGTTCTTGAAAATCGGCAAGGGAAACTCGCTTTCGTATGAAAAATGCGTGGGCGGCACCCAAGATGTAGAGTGCCCCTCACCACCGATCAAGTTTCAGATCTCCACAGGTGAAATGAGGCTTGGGCACAATTTCGTCAGTTTTCGATCACATTTTGGCAATATCCGGCAAATCAGCGATGATACGCGCCTGCCACCGGCCTGCCGTGCATCGATAAGAACAAACGAAAACTGACAGGATCCCATGCGAAAGTTTCTTCCCGCTGCTCTTTCTGCGTTTTTCCTTGCCTTGCAGGCATCTACACCCGCTTTCGCAATAGACGCCAACGTCATGCGGCAGCTGAACGTGCTCGCCCCCGAGGAGCGTCTGGAGCAGCGTTGCGACATAGAGGCGATGGAGCGGATCGCGACGGAGCAGAAGGGCATGAAGCCGGATAAGGTCATTGCCTATACCTTCGGTGATCCCGAGGTTGGCAAGAATTCGATCAAGGCGTCGGGTGCAGTCTTCAGAAGCGCCGGTGAATGGTACAAGCTCAAATACAAGTGCCAGCTGAAAAGCGACAGCCTCTCCATCCAGTCCTTCGATTACCGTGTCGGCGACAAGATTCCCGAAGAGCAGTGGAAGAAGTTGTATCTTTATGACTGATCGGGGAATTCTTCGTCCGCGGTCGCCGGTTTAACCCCCGCTTTTCTTGCCGCCCTGCCAATGGGTCTGTAACGCTGTCCTTCGATCGAATTGAGGGGCGAGAACATGGCGAAGCAATTCAAGGGACTTTCGGCTTTTCCGATCACGCCCGCTGACGAGGCCGGGCAGGTGGATAGCCAAGCCTTTTCCGCCCTCGTCGAGCGGCTGGATGCGGCGGAGGTCGATTCCATCGGCATTCTCGGCAGCACCGGAACCTATATGTATCTGTCGCGTGCCGAGAGGCGGCGCGCGGTCGAGGCAGCCCATGCCGTCCTCAAGGGCAGGCGCACGCTGATGGCAGGCGTCGGCGCATTGCGTACCGATGAGGCCGTGGCGCTGGCGAAGGATGCCGAAGCTGCCGGTGCCGATGCGCTGCTTCTGGCGCCCGTTTCCTATACGCCGCTGACTCAGGAAGAGGCCTATCACCATTTCGCCGCCGTCGCCGGCGCAACCGATTTGCCGCTCGCCATCTACAACAACCCGACGACGACGCGATTCTCCTTCAGCGATGAGCTTCTGGTCAGGCTCGCCTATATCCCGAATATCCGTGCCATAAAGATGCCGCTGCCGGCCGATTCCGACTATGCGGGAGAGCTTGCGCGGCTGCGGCCGAAACTGACGGATGATTTCGCCATCGGTTACAGCGGCGACTGGGGATGTGCGGAAGCAACGCTTGCCGGCGGCGATGCCTGGTACAGCGTCGTTGCGGGCCTGCTGCCGGTTCCGGCATTGCGGTTGATGCGCGCCGCTCAGGCCGGGGATGCGGAGGAGACGCGCAGGCTCGATCTGGCCTTCCAGCCGCTCTGGGCGCTCTTCAAGGAATTCGGCAGTATCCGCGTGATCTACGCCGCCGCCAATGCTTTGTCGGTAACGGCATGCGAGCCGCCCCGGCCAATCCTGTCGCTCACCAGCGCAGAGCGCCAGCGGGTGGAAGAGGTGCTGAACGCTCTGTCCACGCTGGAAGCCGCGCCATAATTCGGGCGTTTTGCAGGCGGATTGCCACATCTTACCCTTCGGAAACTGAAAAATGCTGCGTAGCCTGCCCTTTGCCGCTCTCTTCCTGTCGCTCTCCACTGCCGCCTTCGCGGGGACGGGTCTCGTCGAGCCGACGCTGAAAATGACGCCGAGGCATGACGGCAGGGTGCGGGTGGCGATGACTCTGGACGCCTGCATGGGCAAGACCGACCATCGCATTCTCGATACGCTGGTGCAGGAAAAGATACCGGCGACGATCTTCGTCACTGCCCGCTGGCTGAAGCACAACAGCGAAGCGCTTGCCGTAATGATGGCGCATCCGGATCTGTTCGAGATCGAAAACCACGGCGAAAACCATGTGCCAGCGGTGGATAAGCCCGTTGCCATCTACGGCATTGCCGCTGCCGGTTCGGAAGCGGCAGTCGAGCAGGAGGTCGAGGGCGGCAGGCAGGCAATTGTCGCCATGACCGGTCTTCAACCGCAATGGTTTCGCGGTGCGACGGCGAAATATACCACCTCGTCCATGGCCACCATCAACAGGCTCGGCATGCGGGTGGCGGGTTATTCCGTCAATGGCGATGGCGGCTCGCTTCTGGGCGCGGCCGCCACGGCAAAGCACATCGCTTCGGCCAGGGACGGCGACGTCATCATCTCCCACATCAATCAGCCTACCCACGAAGCGGGTGAGGGCGTGGTGAGGGGACTTCTGGCGCTGAAGGCGCGCGGCGTGGTGTTCACAAGGCTGGACGATCCGTCGTTTACGCCGCCGGGTAATTGAGCGGGGCGACTCTCTCCTCATTCCTGTAACAAGCACGGGAACGAGGGAAATGAGCATCCCACATCCAAGCCCGTTTTTCGGCGGCATACCGCTCAAATTTACGCTAGCATCCTCCCATGCTGTTCAAACGCCCCGACACCGAAACCCTATATTCCGCCCTTGTGAACAAGGACCCCGCCTATGAGGGCGTGGCCTATGTGTGCGTGACCTCGACGAAGATTTTCTGTCGCTTTACCTGTACGGCGCGAAAGCCGAAGATCGAAAACTGCCGGTTTCGCGAAACCATCGCCGAATGTCTGGAAGCTGGCTTCCGCCCCTGCAAGCGCTGCAAGCCGATGCTTTCCTATGGCACGGCGGATGAAACCGTCACCACCCTTCTGACGGCGCTGGAAAGCGAACCGGCGCGGCGCTGGCGTGAGGAGGATGTGGTGGCGATGGGCCATGACCCTTCCACCGTGCGCCGCACCTTCAAACGCCGTTTCGGCATGAGTTTTCTGGAAATCGCAAGGCTGCGGCGGCTGGGAGATGCGGCGACAAGCCTTGCATCAGGAGAAGCCGTGATCGGCGCGCAGATCGATGCCGGATATGAATCCGGCAGCGGTTTCCGCTCGGCCATCAACCAGTTCTTCGGCACCTCTCCCGCCGCCATGAAGGGCAAGGGGTTCCTGAAGGGCGACTGGATCGACACGCCGATCGGCCCGATGCTGGTCGTTGCCGATGATCACGCCCTGCATCTTCTAGAATTTGCCGACCGTCCAGCGCTTCCGGCCGAATTGAAGCGGCTGAAGGCCCGCACCGGCGCGGATATGGTGCTGGGCAGGACGCCGGTCACCGGCCAGATCGCAGCAGAACTCGCGGCCTATTTCGCCGGGCACTCGGCTGACTTCGAAACCCGGCTTGCCGGACACGGCACACCCTTCGAGCGCGATGTCTGGCACGCATTGCGGGAGATACCGGCGGGAGAGATCGTCAGCTATTCTTCGCTTGCGACGTCGATGCAACGGCCATCCGCCGTGCGTGCCGTCGCCCGCGCCAATGGCGCTAACCAGATTGCCATCGTCGTTCCCTGCCACCGGGTGCTGGGCGCAGATGGCAGCCTGACCGGGTATGGCGGTGGTCTGTGGCGGAAGAAATGGTTGATCGAGCACGAGCGGCGCATGGCCGATAAGCTCCGCATTCCTCTCGCCTCCTGACCGGCCTTCAGGCCGGCAGGTTTGGAACGATGCGGCGTGAAGGAAACAGCTCGCGCGTTACTGTCATGGCGATCAGCGACAGCGGCAGTGCCAGCATGGCGCCCGCAGCACCCCACATCCACGTCCAGAAGATGATCATCACGAAGACGAGGAAGGGGTTGATCTCCATGTTGCGGCCCACCACTGCCGGAAAGGCCAGGTTTTCCATCAACAGGTGAATGGTGAAGAAGATCGCGGATGGCAGCAATGCCAGCACCATGTTGTCATGCGTGATGATGCCTGCCACCGCCAGCGACACCGTCATGGCGGTGATGCCGAGAAACGGCACGAAGCTGGAGAGGAAGGCGAAGAGCCCCCACAGAAGCGGCATGGCCAGCCCGCCGAAATAGGCGATCGCCACCATCGTCACGCCCAGCGCCGCATAGATCAGCGCTGCCGTGGCAAAATAGGTGCCGAGCACTTCTTCCACCGAAGCGATGATCCGAATGGCCCTCAGCCGCTGGTGCCGGGCCGGAAAGGCCATGATGATCGCCTTGCGCAGCCGCAGGCGGCTGTAGAGGAACATCAGAAGCGCGGCGAGGAAGATCATGCCCTGAACGACTGCGGGGGTGACGTTGGAACCGAGCAGGGAAATTATCTCGCCGCTGCGCGAAATCAGCGACTCCATTGAAATCGACCCCATGCTGAAGGTCGCTGCCGAAATGTTCAGCCATCGGATGCTTTGAAGATAGGGCAGGAAGCGGTCCATACTGCGTTCGATCAGCGCTGGTCCTTCGGAGGCGAGCTGCGACAACGGGTCGATCAGCGAATTGATCACGAAAAACATCACGGCCGCGACAAGGCCGGAGAGAATGACCGCCACACCGGCACCGGGAATGCCATAGGAACTGAGCTTTTCCGCCGCGATGCCGAGGATCATGCCCACGACAATCGCCAGCACCACCGGTATGAGGATCAGAGACAATTCATGAATGACCGCCATCATGACGACGAGAAAAATGCCGATAACCGACCATGCAACGGCCACATCGAGCGCTTCTCGGCCAAGCGGTTGCTGGCTGCGCGCGTCGTCACGGTGCGACCCAGACGCCAGACCCTCGAAAGGGTCGGCCTTCGTCGACGGAGCGTTTGCGGCGCGCCGCCCGATTTTGCCCAAGATGCCGGTTTTTTCCGGCCTGGCATTCTCATTCATCGAACTGTCCCCCAATAAGACATCAAACGTTCGAAAAATGAGGCGGTTCCGGAGCGGCAAAAATTTCTGCCGCCCCGTGGTCTTTACGCGGAAAGCTTCAGGCCTATGCCCCACGGATCTTTGAGAACAATACCGTCGCTCTGCCGTTCCGTAGCTATTTCCAGCCGGTCGAGAGCGGCCATTGCAGTAGCGAGCGCCGCACTGTCGTTGAACTTCAGCGAGTAGCCCGAAAGGCCGGTCATGTTGTCCTTGCGGGCCGTGGCGCCGCGGCTGTTCCAGATATTGGCGGCCACATGGTGATGATAAGCGCCCGAGCCGAAGAAGCTGGCACCCGGATAACGCGCCATGATCTTCAACCCCAGTACATCCTGATAAAACTCATCTGCCTGCGGAATATTGCCGACCTGCAGATGCATGTGGCCGATGGCCGTTCCATCGGCAGCGGCCTCGAACGCCGTTTTCGGCGCACTGTCATACAGCGCCTGTAGGTCGAGGCGGAGCGTGGCCATCTCCACCGTGCCGTCCTGCTGGTAGGTCCATTCCGACGGCGACCGGTCGCGATAGACCTCGATGCCGTTGCCTTCGGGGTCGGCCAGATAGATCGCTTCACTCACCAGATGGTCGGATGCGCCCTGAAGCTGGATATTGTTGTGCGCGGCATGGGCTAGCCAATGGGCCAGATCCTCGCGGCGCGGCATCAGGAAGGCGGTGTGGAACAAGCCTGCGGCATTGCGCGGCGCGCGTTCAACCGTGCCGGAGGTGGAAAGTGTCAGCAGCGGCTGGCCGTTGACACCAAGAACCTCGCCGCTCGGGCTTTTCTCGATGACGGAGAGGCCGATGATTTTCTGGTAGAATTCCGAAATGCGCGGCAGATCGTGAACGACAAGATGAGCCTGACCGACATAAGCCGGCCGCGTCAGGGCGAATTGTTTGATTTCACTCATCATAATCTCCATATTGAATCCGGCGTGCTGACGACGCGGATTTGCGCATCTGCATCAGCCGACGCCGCTTTGCGGCGTTCATTTGTGGTGAATATGGGCGGGTTTTGTCGTTCAGCAAAGATCGCCATCTGGCGATTGACCGTCCACTATTCGTTGACAATGCCCCTGTTGCTGCTCCGACGCGGCTTTGACTTCAATCAAGGCGAAGGGCGCATCGGCAGGGAAATATGAGCCCGACACGTGAACGGCAGATTACGCCAAAGGAGATAGCCATGTACAAGAAAATCATCGTACCGGTAGACCTCAGCGCCATCGACAAGGGAGAGAAGATTCTCGCCAAGGCCAGGGCGCTGCTGGATGCCGATGGCGAGATCGTCCTCATCAATGTGGTTGAGGAACTGCCCGGCTATATGGCGATCGACCTGCCGGTAGACCTCATCGAAAATGCCATCAAGGATGCCAAGACGAAACTTGCGGATATTCAGGCGAAGGCCGGCTTCAAGGGCAAGCACGAAATCAGAAGCGGCGCGCCGGCGCGTGAAATCATTGCCGCTGCCGAAGAGCACAAGGCCGATCTCATCATCATCGCATCGCATATGCCTGATTTTACCAATTATTTCATCGGCGCCACCGCCGACCGCGTGGTGCGCCATGCCAAGTGCTCGGTGCTGATTGACAGGTAAAGTGAGTTGAAATCTTGGGGTAGCGGGCGATTTTCGCCCGCACCGGCTGGAGGAGAAGACCATGAATGTCGAAAGTTACGAGAAAATCCTGCGCGACCGCCAGCGCGAGCTTTACAGCCGCCTGCACAAAATCGAGGCGGATTTCGAAGAACCGCGCAACCCCGATGATGACGACCGCGCCGCTGAACGCAGCAATGACGAGGTGCTGGATGAAATAGGGCAGGTGGGCCAGGACGAGTTGCGCGCCATCGACGCCGCACTCGACCGCATCGCGAACGGTACCTACGGCACCTGCGTCAAATGCGGCAAGAAAATTTCGGAAGACCGCCTGAAAGCCGTGCCCTATACGCCGTTCTGCCAGGAATGCGCTGCGGCCTTGTGAGGGCGCTCCTTTTTCCCTCCTCATTCCTGTGACAAGCGCAGGAATGAGGGAAACGGCGAGGCCACCGCTCAACCTCTCCTTTCGCAACAGCCCGGAACGCAATTTGATCGCCGTTAACCGGCTGCTGTCTTGTTCCTGTCTAATATTGCCGTCATGCTTGGCCACAAGCAGGCAAACGGGAATGGACTATGAGTAACGTGTGGCGGTTTGGTCGCCAGTATGATTTTCACGAGATTGTCGCCGATGGTATCGTCCACGGCGTGGGTATCGTTTTTGCGCTGGTGGGCGCCACGGCGCTGATTTTTTACGCGACCGTCTGGGGCAGCCTCAGCGCCATCGCGGCCGCCTGGATTTACGGACTCGGCCTTGTCGCCTGCCTTTCCGTGTCCTTCACCTATAATATCTGGCCGCATTCCAACGTAAAATGGTTCCTGCGCCGGCTGGACCACTCGGCGATCTTCATACTGATCGCCGCCACCTACACGCCGTTCTTGATGCGCGGTATCCACGAGCCGCTGATTGCCACCATGCTGGGGCTGATCTGGCTTGCCGCCATCTGCGGCATCTTGCTCAAATGCCTGTTTCCCGGCCGTTACGACCGGGTCGCCATAGGCCTTTATCTCGCCATGGGCTGGAGCGGCATCATGGTTGTGCAGCCGCTCTCAACGCATCTGGCCCCCGTCACGCTCTGGCTGATTGTCGCTGGCGGTGTCATCTATTCGCTCGGCGTGGTCTTCCATGTCTGGGAAAAGCTGCGATTCCAGAACGCCATCTGGCACGGTTTCGTCGTTGCCGCCGCCGTTGTCCACTATTTTGCCGTGGTCACTTCCTTCAGCCTCGTTCCCATGTCTTCCTGAGCTAGAGAGCACTGGACAGCCATCCGCGTCATCGCCTAATGCTCGGCTGAAGGTCGTGCCCCGGAACGTTGGGCGCGCGATGCAGACAAGAATGAGGGCGAACGATAATGAGTTTGGAACTGCGCGATGCCACCGTGGACGATCTTTCCGGCATCATGGAGATTTACAACGACGCGGTCCTGAACACGACGGCGATCTGGAACGAAGTGCTGGTCGATCTGGAAAACCGCAAGGAATGGTTTTCCGCCCGCAAGTCACGCGGCTTTCCTGTGATCGTCGCGATTCTTGACGGCAAGGTTGCCGGCTATGCTTCCTATGGCGACTGGCGCGCCTTCGACGGCTATCGCCACACCCGCGAACATTCGGTTTATGTCCACAAGGACGCGCGCGGCCACGGCATCGGCAAGCGGCTGATGCAGGCGCTCATCGACCACGCCTCCGGCAACGATGTGCATGTGCTGATCGCCGCGATCGAATCGGAAAACGCCGCCTCCATCCGCCTGCACGAAAGCCTCGGTTTCACCGTTGCCGGCCGGTTTTCGGAAGTGGGCACCAAGTTTGGCCGCTGGCTGGACCTGACCTGCATGGAGCTTAAACTGAACTAGTATGCGGCCGGGATTTCTCTCAGGCAGGGCGCCGGGCGAAGGCCAGCATGACACCGAAAGCCATCATCATCGAGCCGCTGATCCGGTTGACGCGCTTCAGGGCGCGCGCATTGCGCATAAGACCGGACAGTCGCGAACCGACAAAGGCATAAACGGTGATCGCCATCACCTCGAGCAGCAGGAAAATTGTGCCGAGCGTGGCGAAGCTCTGCCAATAGGCGTCCTGCTGGATGAACTGCGGGAAAAAGGCCGTGAAGATCAGGATGGCCTTCGGATTGCCGGAGGCGACAAAAAACTCCTGCCGCAGATAGGTCTTGAGAATATTTCCGTTGCCCGAGGAGATATCGTGAGCGGCGACATCCGCCCTTGAGCGGATGAGCTTGAAGCCGATCCACATCAGGTAGAGAACGCCGATCCATTTGATCAGCGAAAACATCATTTCGGAAGCCATCAAAAGTGCGCCGAGGCCCAAAGCGGCGATCGCGATCATGCCCGCAAACGCAACCAGCCGGCCGCTCGCGGCCATCACTGCCGTTGCCATGCCGTATCGCGCACCAACCGTCATCGACAGGAGATTGTTGGGCCCGAACGCCATGTTCAGGGCAAAGCAGGCGGGAATGAATATGAGGATGGTTTCGAGCGCCATGACGGTGATCCGGAAGGAGTGAGATCGCGATAATCTCACTCTCCGGTCCGGCTGTCGAGACGGTCATTTTGTTCGCAAAAACGGCCGGCAGGCAACCGGCCGTTAGATGTCTCTCATCAGATCGGTTCGAACACCATCGAATGGCCGTTGATGCAATAACGCAGGCCGGTGGGCGGTGGGCCGTCCGGGAAGACGTGGCCGAGGTGGCCGCCGCAATTGGCGCAGCGGATTTCGGTGCGCACCATGCCAAGCGTCGCATCGCGATGTTCCGTCACCGCACCCGGTTTCACCGGTTCGAAATAGCTCGGCCAGCCGCAACCTGCATCGAATTTGGTATCGGACAGGAACAGCGGTTCGTCGCAGGCGGCGCAGCGATAGAGGCCTTTCTGGAACGTGTCCCAGTAGGGACCGGTAAATGGGCGCTCGGTGCCGTGTTCACGCAGGATGCGATATTGCTCCGGCGTCAGCTGCTCGCGCCAGTCGGCATCGCTCTTGTTCACTTTCGGGGATGTCAGATCGCTCATGGAATGATCCTTTCTGTTCCTGCCAGAAATAGGCATCGGCGCTGCAGATTGAAAGAGGGCAGCTGTCATAACGAGTACGTTATGGGCAGGTATGAGAGTCGATTTGGGTTGAGATGGCGGTGTCTATGCCTTAACTGAAAAATACGATTTGAAAAGAACGCCATTCATGGGCGTACAGGGGTAGGGGAAGCCCTGGGAGATGTGAATGACATCAGATGTCACGCAGCTGACATTCCTGTCGCTGTTTTTGCCGTTTCTGGCAGCGCTTGCCGCACCGATGCTGGTGAAAAGATTAGGTCACAATGCCGTCTGGATATTGGCGATCGCGCCCGCGCTGGCTTTTGTACACTTCGCACTGATGCTGCCGCAGGTGGCGGCTGGCGGCGTGGTCACGGGCGGTTACGTCTGGGTTCCAAGTTTCAACCTCAGCTTTTCGTGGTTCATTGACGGCCTGTCGCTGACCTTTGCACTTCTGATCACCGGTATTGGTCTGCTGATCGTGCTTTATGCCGGCGGTTACATGAAGGGGCATCCGCAGCAGGGCCGCTTCCTGTCTTTCCTGCTTCTGTTCATGGGCGCGATGCTGGGCGTCGTGGTTTCGGACAGCCTGTTGATGCTGTTCGTTTACTGGGAACTGACCTCGATAACCTCGTTCCTGCTGATCGGATTCGACCATGCGCGCCCGGCCGCACGCCGTGCCGCCTTACAGGCGCTGGTGGTAACGGGCGGCGGCGGTCTGCTGCTGCTCGCCGGGTTGATCTTCATCTGGGACATGAGCGGCATGACGCAATTGTCCATGCTGGTGCGTGGCGGCGATATATTGCGCGACAGCCCGTTCTATCTGGCTGCGCTGCTGCTGGTTCTCGGCGGCGCGTTCACCAAATCGGCGCAGTTCCCGTTCCATTTCTGGCTTCCCAACGCGATGGAGGCACCGACACCGGTTTCGGCCTATCTGCACTCGGCAACCATGGTGAAGGCCGGCGTCTATCTTCTGATGCGCCTCAACCCCGTTCTCGGCGATACCGCTGCCTGGCAGATCCTGCTGCCGTTCTTCGGCGGGTTGACCATGCTGACCGGCGCACTGCTGGCCGTGCGCCAGACCGACCTGAAGCTTATGCTGGCCTATACCACCATGTCCTCGCTCGGTCTGCTGGTGATGCTGACCGGCTTCGGCTCGGACCACGCGATCGAGGCGGCTGTGCTTTATCTGGTGGCGCATTCGCTTTTCAAGGGCGCACTGTTCATGGTTGCCGGCATCATCGACCACGAGACCGGAACCCGCGATGTGACGAAGCTCGGCGGCTTGCGAAAAGCCATGCCGATCACCTTTGCGGCAGCACTTGCCGCAGCCATCTCCATGGCCGGCCTGCCGCCCTTTTTCGGCTTTCTCGCCAAGGAGGAGATTTATTATGCGCTGGCGCATGGCAATCCGCGTGCCGTGCTGTTCACCGGCATCGCCATTCTCGGCAATGCGCTGATGTTTGCCGTCGCTTTTGCCGTGGCGCTGAAACCTTTCCTCGGCAAGCCCGTGAAAACCCCGAAACACGCTCATGAGGGACCACTGCTGCTGTGGCTCGGCCCGGCGCTGCTGGCGATAAAGGGGCTGACCATCGCTCTCTTCGCTGGCCTTTCGCATTTTTACATTTCGACGCCGATGGCAAGCGCGATCGCGGGTGAGGCGCGCCCGGTGGAAATCTCGCTCATTCCCCATATCGGCGTGCCGCTCGGCCTGTCGCTGCTGACGATCGCGCTCGGCATCGTCCTCTACATGCAACTTTCCGCCGTTCGCGGCCTGATGGTGCGCACCTTCAAGGCGCTGGGTGCAGGGCCGGACAGGGGCTTCGATGTTTTCATCGAAACGCTGGTCAAAATCTCGTTCCACGTTGTCAGGCTTATCCAGCCCGGCAGGCTGGAATTTTACGTCACCGCCACTTTCGCCGTCATCGCCGTCGTGCTGCTTGCGCCGCTGTTTCTCTATGGCGAAATGCCGTCCATGCCGGCGTGGCCGCACGACATGAAAATCCATGAGCTGACCTTCATTGCCATTGCGGTTGCGGGCCTTGTCGCGGTGCTCACGGCGTCCAGCCGGCTTACGGCCATCATCGCGCTCGGCATTCAGGGGTTTGCGGTGGCGGTCATCTTCCTGCTGTTCGGCGCGCCCGATCTGTCGTTTACGCAATTCATGGTCGAAACCCTCTCCGTGGTCATTCTGACGCTGGTCATGACAAGGCTTCGTCTGTCGCCGTCAGACCACCGCGGCCCTGGCCAGAAGCTTCTGGACAGCACCATCGCCATTGCCTGCGGAACCGGCTTTGCCCTGTTCCTGATGCGGGCGACGGAAGCGTCGTTCGATAATCGCCTCACCGATTTCTACAACACCTATTCCAAGGTCATCGCCCACGGGGCGAATGTGGTGAATGTCATCATCGTCGATTTCCGCGGCACGGATACGCTGGGCGAGATTGCGGTGGTGATGATAACAGGCCTGGCCATTCTCGCGCTCATCCGCATCCGCCCGGCTGCTGCCATCAAGGGACCAGCAAAAATAGCGAAGAAGAAGGGAGCGCGGGCTTGAACACGCTTATCCTGCGCACCGTCGCCCCCGTAGTCACCAGCCTCATGGTGTTGTTTTCCATCTTTGTATTGCTGCGCGGCCATAACGAGCCGGGCGGCGGTTTCATCGGCGGGTTGATCGCGGTCTCGGCGCTGGCGATCTACGGCATCGCTTATGGTGTGGCCGCAGTCCGGCGCGCCATCGTGTACCATCCGCTGTCCATTGCCGGCGCGGGGCTGCTGTTGGCGATGTTGTCTGGTCTCGTCTCGATTGCAGCCGGCGTGCCCTTCATGACCGGGCTGTGGGTCTATCCGAGCCTGCTCGGTGTGGAAGTGCCACTCTCCACCGTCATGTCCTTCGATATCGGCGTTTATCTCGTCGTGGTCGGTGCCATCACCTCCATTGCGCTGGCTCTGGAAGAAAGGGATAGCGACTGATGGAAGCTGTTTTCTCCATTCTCGTCGGCATCTTCTTTTCGGTGGCGATCTATCTCATGCTCTCGCGTCACAGCATCCGCATGCTGCTCGGCATCGCCATTCTCGGCAACGCAGTCAACCTCCTGCTGTTCACGGCGGGAAGGCTGACGCGCGAAGTGCCGCCGATCATTCCGCCCGGCATGGACGCCCTGCCGGCGGGCGCCGCCAATCCGCTGCCGCAGGCGCTTATCCTCACGGCAATCGTCATTTCCTTTTCCTTCTTCTGTTTCCTGCTGGTGCTGACCTGGCGCGCGTTCCAGGAATTGCAGACCGACGACACCGACGAAATGCGCACCGCAGAACCGGCAGGCGAGCCTTTGCCGCCGCTCGGTTATTGAGCGGGCGGGGCACAGACACATGGCTTCATCCACCACTTCCGCAATATCAGATCTTTCCGCAGCGCTTGTCACGGCACCCGTGCCGCTATCCGACTGGCTGATCATCCTTCCCGTCGCGCTCTCAATAGGCGCAGGTGCGGTGCTGATGATGCTGCGCCACACCATGCGTCTGCATGCGCCCATTGCAATCACGGCACTTGTTCTGCTGGTATTGCTCGATGCTGCGCTTCTGTGGAAGGTCGTGACCCAAGGGCCGTTCACCATGGTCATGGGCCGCTGGCTGCCACCCTTCGGCATTGCCTTTACGGCTGATCTGACCGGCACGCTGCTGTCGCTCGCCGCCGCCATCGTAGCGCTGGCCGGTGCCATCCATGCCAGCGCCGATATCGATGCCAGCGGCAGGCGATACGGTTTTTATCCGTTCCTGATGCTGTTGATGGCGGGTGTCACCGGTGCGTTCCTGACCGGCGACCTCTTCAACCTCTATGTCTGGTTCGAGGTGCTGCTGATCTCGTCCTTCGGCCTCATCGTGCTGGGCTCCACGCGCGAGCAGATCGATGGCGCGCTGAAATACGCCATCCTCAACCTCATCGGCACGACGCTGTTCCTGATCACGGTCGGTTATCTCTATGCCATCTTCGGCACGCTCAATATGGCCGATATCGCGCTGAAGGCGACGCAGCTGCGCGGCACGGCTCCGCTGATGACGCTTGCCAGCCTGTTTGCTCTCGCCTTCGCCATGAAGGCGGCGGCCTTTCCCGTGAATTTCTGGCTGCCCGCCTCCTATCACACGCCGCGCATCGTCGTTTCCGCCCTGTTCGGCGGCCTGCTTACCAAAGTCGGCATCTACGCGCTGCTGCGCGTCATGGTCATGCTGTTTCCGGTCGAGCGGGAGGAGCTGAGTATCGTCATCGCCATCTCTGCGGCGCTGACAATGGTGCTCGGCGCCATGGGTGCGTTGGCACAGAACGATATCCGCCGCATGCTCGGTTACATCGTCATATCGGGCATCGGTTACATGATGGCGGGCATCGCCATCGGCACGCCCTCCGGCGTTGCCGGCGCGATCTTTTACGCGCTGCACTCCATGGTGCTGATGACGGCGCTTTATCTCGCCGCCGGCCACGCCGCCCGCCTTGGCGGCAGTTTTACCCTGACTTCGCTCGGTGGCCTTTATCGGCAGGCGCCGTGGTTTTCGGGCCTCGCGCTCGCCTTGTTTTTCGCCGGTTCCGGCCTGCCGCCGTTTTCCGGCTTCTGGCCGAAGGTGGTTCTCGTCAAATCGGCGATCGATATCGGCGCCTGGTGGCTTGCCGCCGCCCTTCTCCTGTCCGGCTTCATCGCCACCATCGCCTTCGGGCGTGTCTTCCTCTTATGTTTCTGGCGCCCGGCAGTGGCCTCAACCGGCCAGGCGCCGTCGCTGCCTGCGTCGCCTCTGGCGGCCCCTTCTTTCGTCCCGCTGGTCGGGCTGACATTGCTGGTGGTGTTCTTCGGCCTGTTTCCGGAAAGCCTGCTCAATCTCAGCCAGCAGGCGGCTGCGGGGCTTGGCAACCCCGAAGCCTATATCCAGTCGGTGTTTCCCGAAGGGAG
Source organism: Rhizobium sp. AN68 (assembly GCF_030758035.1). Taxonomy (NCBI): domain Bacteria; kingdom Pseudomonadati; phylum Pseudomonadota; class Alphaproteobacteria; order Hyphomicrobiales; family Rhizobiaceae; genus Rhizobium; species Rhizobium sp. AN68. The sequence continues at coordinate 800,961 of NZ_JARWMI010000003.1, forward strand.
CAGACCATGAGCCGCTACATCCTGTTACTGCTCTTCGTTGGCGTATGGCTCGCCGTAAGTGGCAGCGTCACGCCGGCGAACATTCTCTTCGGCCTCATCGTCTCGGCGCTGGCTCTGGGCCTTATCCGTCACCAGATCCCCAAGGGCGGCCGTCATCGGCTGCGTCCGGTCCGCGTGCTGTCGCTGCTTATGCTGTTCTTCAAGGAGCTGGCGCTGTCGGCCTGGAAGGTGGCGGTGATGGTGACGCGGCCGAAGCTCGATGTGCAGCCCGGTATCTTCGCCTATCCGCTCAGGCTGACAACGGATTTCGAGATCACGCTGCTTGCCAATCTCATCACGCTGACCCCCGGCACACTTTCGGTCGATGTTTCCGAGGATAAAACAACGCTCTACGTCCACGCGATCGATTGCAGCAATATCGAAGCCGCAAAGAATGACATCCGAAACGGCTTCGAAAAAAGATCATGGAGGCGTTTCAGGGATGACGCCGGAACTCATAGTTTCATTTGCAACTGTACTTGCCACGGTTGTACTGTCCGCTGCCTTTTTGCTGACAGTATATCGCGTCGTCGTCGGTCCGACCTTGCCGGACCGAATCGTCGCGCTCGACATGCTGGTCGGTATCGCCATCGGCTTCATTGCGGTTATCGCCATCCGCACCGGCGTCGATCTTTATGTCGATATCGCCATTGCGCTCGGACTGGTGGGTTTTCTCGCAACGGTGGCTTTTGCCCGCTTCGTCCTGTCGCGCGGTGCAGATGGCAGGCGCAGGACAAAGGCTGTTCTCGACGGCGAGCGGGCATCGGAAGTTGTTGAAAAGCCTGAAAAACAAGTATCCAGGCGTGGAAAAAGAAGGGGCGGTCGATGATGGGCTGGATCGTGGCTATTCTGGTTGCGGCACTGACGGTCTCAGGTGCCGCCTTCTCGCTGATTGCGGCAATCGGGCTTAATCGCCTGCCGGATGTCTACACCCGCATGCATGCGGCTTCCAAGGCGGGAACGGTGGGCTCAGGCCTGTTGCTGCTGGCCGTTGGCATTCATTCCACGGAAATATCGACGCTGGCACGGGCACTTGCCGGTTTCTTTTTCTTTGTTCTGACAGCACCGGTCTCCGCACATCTTCTTGCAATGGCTGCACACAAGGCAGGTTATCCACTTGCTGATAAATCGGTAGTTGATGACCTAAAGAAAATTTGAAGTTGAATTACCCCCTAATAATGGGGGGTCTTCGTTTTGCATTACTACTTGGCATAGTATTTTATTACCCGTGATTTTTTGTATTCCAATTAGACTGTTTTGAACTGAAAAAATCATAATAGGAATTTGACTTTTGCTGTTTTGATGCTATCCAAATTAAGTGTAAAATTGCTTATTGCGATTTGCATCTAGCCTCTTCATGGTCGGCATAGGCATTTTATTAATGTCTAATCTATGGTTGATCAGACCTTTGTTGGCCATGTCGCGGGCTACAAGTTGAATCTCGGATCAATTCGTTTCCGGTTTCGCTTGAAATCTAGGGGTAGATTTCACGTTGGTTTCAACAGGGCGAAGGAGGGGCACCGGGTAACTTCACATCGCTCGATGCGGCGTTCATCCGTGTCTGGAGATAAATAACAGGAGATACTTAAATGACGGAAACTGCATACGGTAACGCCCAGGATCTGCTGGTCGAACTGACGGCGGATATTGTGGCTGCCTATGTTAGCAACCACGTCGTTCCGGTAACTGAGCTTCCCGGCCTTATTTCGGATGTTCATACGGCACTCAGCGGAACATCGGCACCGGCATCGGTGGCGGTCAATGTTGAAAAGCAGAAGCCTGCTGTGTCCGTTCGCAAGTCGGTTCAGGACGATCATATCGTCTGTTTGGAATGTGGTGGCTCGTTCAAGTCGCTCAAACGCCACCTGACGACGCATCACAGCATGACGCCGGAAGAATATCGCGAAAAATGGGATCTGCCGGTCGATTATCCGATGGTTGCTCCCGCCTATGCCGAAGCCCGTTCGCGGCTCGCCAAGGAAATGGGTCTCGGTCAGCGCCGCAAGGCGAACCGTTGATTTTCTAAGACGGATTGTGTCGCGGCTGTATTTTCTCCCCGTCCGGGGAAAGATGGCCCGAAGCGCCGGATAAAGGGGACCTTGGCAGCATATTGCTGGCCTTGCCCCTTAACTCGCCGCCGTGACCTTTTCCCTTAGCAGGAGATGGCGGCAGGGCGCACATGCCCGCTCCATACACATCTTGCACCATAGTGTTATGTCCAGCTGGTCCTTAGACCGGCTTTTTTATTGCCGCGCGCAATTTCGGCAGAGGAAAAAAATCCTTGTCGAGGCGTCACCTTTATTCAAAAACAAAGCGAAATCAATCGCATGTTTTTCGACGCCAAATTTGCCCTTCCCCGCGTCCATCCTCAGGTGTATGAATTATTTCCTATTCGTAAAGGAGTTGCATATGCCTTCGGACATATCGTCTTTGCCTGCCCCCTTTCGGCCCTGTGTGCAGGTTGCCGATAGCAATTTCCGCCGTTTTCCGCCTGCTGCCGGGCGGGATGAGATTTCCCGGATTTGCCGGCTGGTCCGGCAACTGGCCGGGGAAATGGTGCAATTGACCGGCGATCGTGTGGCTGCGCGCCGGGACAGGCGGCGCACCGAATGCCATATCCGCCAGATCGCCATGTATGTGTGCCATGTGCAGCTCGGTATTCCCATGTCGGATATCGGCCCCTGTTTCGGCAGGGACAGAACGACAGTCGGCCATGCATGCCAGGTGGTTGAGGATCGTCGCGACGAACCCGCCTTTGACGAGTTCGTCGCCACACTGGAGCGGCTTTCCGGCAGCATTTTCAACGTGATGAAAGGTGTTCGGGATGAGTGAGACAAAAAGCGCTCCATCGATACTTCCCGATCCTGTCCTGTTGCGGCTCCTGCGCTGCATTGCTGCGGGCACGGCTGAGATATCGGAGGAGCGCGGCGATATGGTATTGCAGCGACCGGAGGCCGGGAACGGCAGGACAGGGCGTCCGGCGTTGCGGTTTCCGGCCGCCACGGTGCAGCTCGCCCTCTCTTCGGGGCTGATCGAGAGACGTGAAAACACGCTCTCCGCCGCGCCGCCGCTCGCCTCCTATTTGAAGCGCGCTATAGCCAGGGATCGCGACGAGATTTTTCAGGAACAGCACTGGGATTTGCAGACGGTGGTTCTGGATGTCGGCAAGGACAGGCAGCCGGCCCGGCGCAACCTCAATAGCTCGCCACTGACAGGCCTTTCACGGCTGAAGGAAAAGGATGGCACGGCATTCTTCCCCAGCGACGCCTTGCAGGCTGGCGAACGCCTCGCCGCCGATTTTCACCGCGCGCAATTGAACCCAAAGGTGACGGCAACTTGGGAACCGAAAATTGCAAGCCGCACGAAGGGGGAGGCGGGTGGCAAGCTCGATCTTACCGATGCGGCGATTTCCGCCCGGACGCGGTTTTTCCGTGCAGCCGATGCTATGGGGCCTGAACTTTCAGGTGTCGCCATCGATATCTGCTGCTTTGAAAAGGGGCTGGAGGCCGTAGAGCGCGAGCGGCAATGGCCGGCGCGTTCGGCAAAACTGCTGCTGCGGGCCGCTCTGCTATCGCTTGCCCGGCATTATGCGCCGCAAGCGCAACGCAGCAGAAGGACAAGCCACCATTGGGGCGACGAAGATTATCGCCCGCCGATGGCGCCAACGATGGCAACAGAATGAAGGCTCAGGCGGTCAGAAGTCTCGCTTCCTCGCGGATACGTTTGACCATGGAACGCAGGCCATTGGCGCGCTGCGAGGACAAATGTTCCACCAGCCCGATCTTGTCGAACACCTCAATGGCGTCGAGACCGGCGATTTCGGAAGCTTTTTTACCGGAATAGACAGCAAGAACGATGGCGACGAGGCCGCGCACGATATGCGCATCGGAATCGCCCTCGAAGGTCATGAGAGGATCTTCGGCACCATCGCTGTGGCTGACGAGCCAGACCTGGCTTGCGCAGCCCTGCACCTTGTTCTCAGGCGTGCGCTTGTCTTCCGCAAGGTCGGGTAGCGCCTTGCCGAGTTCGATGACGTAACGATAGCGATCCTCCCAGTCGTCGAGGAAGGCGAAATCGTCAAGGATCGTATCGAGAGAGGCCATGTTGCGCGCCGTATCGTTCGTTATTGCCATGCTTTGCTACGATATAGGGCAAGTGCAGACGGTTTTGAACCATGCGGACCATGAAAAAGCCCACGGAAAACAGGTTTCCGTGGGCAAGTTTGGCAGGCAGTCACGCAGGCGGACATATCCGGCTGCAGAGAAGGGGCGGCGCGGCGTTAGGCGGCGGCGCAAAATATCAGGGGGTGGGGCGCTTCTGCGGCAGGGGAATGATGGTGCCGGTCTTCAGCATGTCGGCATTCCCAGGGAATTCGACGCTGATCGCCGGTGCTGCGGCCAGTTTTTCGCTCTCGCTGGCGAGTTCGGCTGCGGGTGCCGTTTTATCACCGGATGCAAGCTGCGCGTCGAGCAATTCATAGGCGACCTTGGCGCCTTCCTTTGCCCGTTCACCGAGCGCGTGGAAGGTTTCGGCGCCCTTGACGCAGACGTCGGGTTTTTCGATGCAGATGGCGCTGACATAACGATAGGCCTCACCGGCTGCCGAAACGGCGCTGGGAATATCGAATGCCGAAGGTTCCTTGGTGGGATCGTTGCTGCTGCCGAAATAGGACAGCGCGACCAGCACCAGCGAAAACCAGAATGTTCCTTTGATCAGAAACCACATTGTCAGACTACCCTGCCAGATGATCTTTGTTTTGAAGCCCCGCCCGTTTTGGGTCATCGGCCTTTGTCCCGTTTTTCGGGCTTGGAGAGAAGCTACAGGCGACCGGCGAACAGCCAATTGCAAAAAGCCGCGCAATTTAATTCAAATTGTATCTATTCTCCTCGCATCGGGACCGGCTCCAGCAATTCCGTCGCATTTTAACAGTCCATGTTAAGCATAATTGCGACAGATGCCGTCTGTTCCGGGCAAAAGTGCTCACCCGAGCTGCCACAAAGGTTAACGCGATGGCAAAAATAAAGCGAAATCCGTCGCTTACCCGTCATTAACCATGATTGGCAAAGCTTGGTTGAAATGCTCCGTAATGGGACTGCGGCGCATTTCGCGGCTGTTTGGTGCCGTTCTTTTTATCCATTCCTTAAGTCGCGGGCTTCTATTGTCGGAGCCGTTAGATCCGTCTCAGGGATTCAGGTTTGGTATTGCGTAATATGAGAAAAAAAGCGGTCGCATTGGTCGACCATGCCGCAGGCAGATGGCTTGCGCGTATGGAGGAGGACGCCGAAAGGCGCGCCGGCACCGTTGCGCGCCTGCGCCGCCTGTTTGCCTTCAGCGCCGTCGGCTTTCTGGTCGTTCCCGCCCTGTTCAGCCTCGTCTTCAGCCCCGCCATCGCGCTGCCCATCGGAGCCGCTCTGGTGCTGGCGCTCTATCTGGCCGCAGCCGCCCTGTTGATCGCCTTTTCGCGTCCTGCCCGTGGCGCAGCGTCCCTGTCCGCTCAAGCCGGCGACGATGACCTCGTTGCGGCATCGCAGGTGCCCGGCCTCGTACTCACCATCAATGAAAACGGCCTCGTCGAGCGCGTCTCCGGCCGCGACCTTGAAACGTTTCCAGCCGATCTTCAGGCCTGCAAGGGCCATGTCTTTGCCGAATATGTCTATGTTTCTGATCGCATCGAGCTGATGCAGGCTTTCGACCTTCTGCGGCAGGGCGAGGAAAAGTCCAGCGTGGAACTGCGGTTCGAAACCGGCGCGAAATCGCGCCAGGCGCAGTTCATCCACGCGCGTATGGAAATGACGGCGATCCGCAATGCGGCCGGCAGGCTGCGCCGCGTCGTCGCCCAGCTCTCCGACGTTACCGAGATGGAGCTTCTGCGCCGCGATGTCGCCCGCAAGGCAGCGGAGGCGGAATCGGCCAACGACGCCAAGTCGCGGTTCCTCGCTGCCGTCAGCCACGAACTGCGCACCCCGCTCAACGCCGTCCTCGGCTTTTCCGACATTCTGGCGGGCGAATATTTCGGCCGGCTGGAAAACGACCGCCAGCGGGAATATGTCGGCTTGATCCGCCAGTCCGGCGCGCATCTCCTGTCGGTGGTCAACACCATGCTGGATATGAGCAAGCTGGAAGCAGGCCGTTACGAGCTGATGATGGAAAGCTTCCCGATCGGCGAAACCATCTCGTCCTGCGAGGCCATGCTCGGCTTGCAGGCGAAGGAAAAAGGTCTGACATTGACCAGCCGCATCCAGCGCGGTATCGGCGAAATCTCCGCCGACCAGCGCGCCATCCGCCAGGTTCTCATCAATCTGGCCGGTAACGCCATCAAGTTCACCGATGCCGGCGGTGTAGTGTCGATCGATGCTGCGCGTGAAGGCAGGATGCTGAAACTGACGGTCAGCGATACCGGCATCGGCATCGCATCCGACAAGATTGAACTCCTGGGCCAGCCTTTCATGCAGGTCCAGAATGAATATACCCGTCGCTATGAGGGCACGGGTCTGGGATTGTCCCTGGTCAAGGGTCTGGTAGCACTGCATGGCGGCACTTTCGCCATCACCAGCCAGCCCGGCGCGGGGACGGTCGTAACGATCATGTTGCCTGCCGACGGTTCCGGCATGGCAGGTGGCGAAAACGCTGAAACCGAATGCATGGTGGAGTTTCCGCCGCGCATCAAACGGCTCGGCGAAATGGCCGCGATTATGAAGAAGGATGGTGACGATGGCCCCGCGAAAGCGAAAATCGCCTAAGAAAACAACGGCCCAGATTGGCGCCGGGATTGTTTCCTTGGTGGTTTCGGCCATCGGGCGCGAACTCCTGCGCCGTCCGAAACTGGTGGGCGGCTCAGGCGCCTTCGTGGTCGTCTTCGGTTTTGTCGCCGCCAACGCGCTCTGGTACCAGCCGGGCGTTCATCCTTCTCCTTTCCTGCGTACCCGCGATGCGGCAAACCCGAACGGCATTGCCGGTTATCGCGCGGCGGAGCCGCTCGGCACGCAGGGTCATGTCACGACCTTCCGCATAGAACGCCCCAGCGAAACCGAAACCGCACAGCAACCGGCGACCGCAACGGCGACGCCTGCGACATCGGTTGCGGCGGAAAACCAGAAGCCGCAGCAGATCGTTGCCGATATTCAGGCCGAACTTAAAAAACGCGGGCTTTACGAAGGCGAGGCGGACGGCAAGATGGGACCGCGCACGGCTGCCGCCATCATGTTCTTCGAAGAAACACTCGGCATGGAACAGACCGGCGAACCGACGACACGGGTGCTGGCGGCGCTCAGGATCGACGGCGCAACCGTCGCCGCAATCCCGAAGGATCGGCCTTCCGACGCCAACACCGGCGGCGGCGTTGAGATCGACCCGGTCGCGGCCGCAATCCGCAAAGCTGAAGCGCCTCGTCCAAAGGCCGAACCGGTCTCCTTGAACAGCGCTGCCGCCGCTTCAAAGCCGGTGAGCCGCGATCTGATTGCAAAGATCCAGCAGGGACTGATCAATATCGCCTATGCCGATGTGAAGGTGGACGGTGTGGCCGGCGAGCAGACCCGCAACGCCATCCGCCATTTCGAAAAACACTACCGCCTGCCGGAGACCGGTGAACCGAGCGAAGCCGTGCTGAAGAAGCTGAAATCGATCGGGGCGCTTTAGGGGACTGGGTCTCAACTCTCTCCATTCTTGTGACAAGCGCAGGAACGAGGAAAGAAGAGAGCGTAACAACACGGACAGGCAGCGGCCTGCCGCCTCCATCGAAAGCACCCCCAATGCGCCTCAAATCCGAAATCTTCGTATCAGCCCTTATCCGCCGCGTGTTTTCCGCTGGTGGTTTTGCCGCTGTCGAAAAGAAGGGTGCGGAAGAGGCCGGGGCGATCTTCATCCGCCAGCGCCTTCGTGATGGCCGCGAAAACCTCTATGGACCCGCGCCGCAGAGTTTTGCCGAGGACGAGGAAGTCCGGGCCGAACGCCGTTTCGAGACGCGTCTTGCAGGTGTGGAGGGGGAGGAAAGTGCTGCTCTTCTCGAAAGGGAGCGGCGCTTCGACAGCGATCTGTGGGTCGTCGAGATCGAAACGGACGAGATCGGCACTCTCCTGACGCTGGTGGACCAACCGAAGATCTAAAGCGTGCAGCAGCTTTGCGCCCGTAATTCCGGGTGAGGGGGGGCCGCCTTAACCCTCACGTCCCCGTTCTGTGAATGACAGGTGCGCTGTGGTTCGGTCGTTCGCGGCCGTGGGTGTAGCTGTCGGCGCGCCGCCAGCTTTCCACCCGCTCTTCGCATTCAATGATTTCAAGGCGGTCGAGCATGGCCTCGGCGCGGCTCATGTCGCCTTCGGCGGCGGCAAGATGCGGATAGAAGCATTGCAATATGAAGGCGGCTTCGGAAAACTCCATGCCGAGCCCGATCAGGGTGGTGGCGAGCTGCGTGCCTGATATGTCGAGCATGATGCGCTCCGACAGCCAGTAGCTGGACGACAGCGAATCCGCCAGCGTCACTGCAAACTGCCGCGCATCACGCTCGCGCGCGAACCGCACGAGCAGCGCTTCCTGCACGTCACTCAGGCGGCGCAGGCCAAGAACGTCGCTTTCCGGGCGGCTGAGCTGATGCGCCATCCGTTTGATGCGCTGGCGCATTTCCTCTTCCACGGCGGTGGATTTGATCTGGGCGTCTGCCGGCTGCGCAATGGCGGGCTCCGGCATGGCGGGAGGCGTCGCGTCATCGGGTCGCTTCAGGTCTTCCATGTGCCGCAGGCCGACAAGCGCGTCGATGACGGTCGGCGACAGGTCCTCGCGCCGCACGATGGCGCGCGCATGGGCGACCCCTTGCGTGCGGGCAATGGTGATCAGCGTGTCGTCATCAAGGCACTTCGACGAAATCAGGAAGGGGGCGGCAATGGAAATCGGCTGGCAGGCGATGAAGAAGGCAACCGCCGAAGGCACGTTTGGATGCTGGGAAAGCGCTGCAATGGCTTCCCGCTTGGCCTCTTCGGTGGAAGCGTTGAAAAGCGGCATGAAAAGCTCGGCAAACTGCCGAAGGTCCGTTTTTGACGGATGGGGAACAGTCTCAAAATTCGTGACAGTGGCCATTAGCACCACATCTTTCTTCCTCACGGCTCTTGGCCTCTCAAGTTCTCGAAACCGGTCGGTCAACGCACTACCCAACAAAAACGCAAACACAATATCGGTTCAAATTAGAGCAAATCCGTTGACACCCTGTTAACTATGGGGGGTGGCAAGCGTTATTGTGCGTTTATCAACAAGGAAATTTTAAAACCTTCGTGACGGACAAAACGTCATGGAACCTTGCCGGCTCGCCTTTGTTTTCAACGGGTGCAGCTTTATGAAGGATAAGTTGGCGCCCGGCGATTAGGGTTAACGGATCATTAACCTCTGTCTGTTTCTAATTTCATGGGCAGTATTAGGATTCCATGTTATTCTGATTGATAGAATAATTTCGAAAATGGCATGCCGAAGCCTTGATATGCGCACGACACCTTGCAAAATCGCCATCGATTTTTGGGTCGTGCGAAAACCAGTCTGTGGGCTGGATTATGCGCAATGTGATGGTGATGAAATTCCCGACGCAAGACGAGGCTTGCGCGGTTCCCATGGGCAACATTGACTCCCGAAGAGGAGACGAGCATGGCAGTTATTATTCCAATCGCCGAAGCCCGACGAAGCTTGCGCCCGGCCGGAATGCCCGGCAAGGTTATGGGCCCGGCAAAGGTCGTGCTGTTTACCGGCGTGCGTTATGAAAAACGCGATACGGAACCGGCTGGCAAGGACGCGCGCAAGCGCAAGCCTGCACCGGAAACCGTCTTCAAATCCTGATTACGCTTGGTTGACCGGCGCTATTTCCAGGGTGTCGGCTGGCATTTCGCTTCGTTCAGGAACCGTTCCGCTTCTTCCCCGAAGCTCGGCTGCGGCACCATGGTCCGCAACACCACATACCCTTCCGTCTGATCCGATTCCGCCAGAATGGCCTGTGAGAGCGATGGCGGCTGCGCCTTGCGAATGGCCGCGATCTGCACCGAATCCGCCACCAGAATATCCATCACCCCGCCTGCGGACGTGCGGTCGTTCATGCTGAACACCTCGTTCGACGCCTTGTCGTAAACCGCGACCGACCAGAAGGGCACCGCGCCGATGGCCGTCAGCCTGATGGGCTTTTCCTCGATATTGAAGGTGCAGACGGCAACCCGCATGAAGGGATCGCCGCTTCCCAGTGTCTTTTTCTCCGTCGTTTCTTCGAGAAGATGAAACTGATGCGGCTTACCTTCCGCCAAGGCGCGGGTATAGGCGTCGCGATTGCTGAAATGCGGTATCGCCAGAAGAATGACGACATGCAGCACGGCGGCGGCGACAAGGCCGGTGAGGATGGCGAGCAGGGTCCTAAGCATTGCCACACCCCAGCTTGCGGATTTGCGGCATGGCGATGTCGATAAGGCCGGAACTGCCGGCAACCGGCGTGTCGAGCAGCGTCATGACCAGCTTGAATGTCTGCCCCTGCGGCACAGCCAGCCAGTTATAGGTCTGGGCATCGGGTGCAATGGTGATGTCGATGCCGCCATCGGCGCTGCGCAACAGCGTGCGCGAATTGAGCGCAAAGGGTCGTCCGGCATCTTCCGCCAGAACATTGCCCTGCTGGTCTGCGGTATAGAGCGTCCAGAACCGTGAGGGCGGCACGGCGCCCGCCAGCTGGTAACGGCATTCGCCGGTCAGACGCTGGCCGTCGCTGTCGACGGAGGCGGTGAAGGCCAGCCCTTCCGCCGTTCCATAAAGCAGCTTGCCGGCATCGGCGCGGTGCGACTTGGCGTAGGGATCGGCCTCGATCGTCTGCGCTTCCGGAAAGGCATCCCATGAGCCGATGCGGATCGAGCCGAAGCCGGATGTCGCCTCAAGTGCTGCCAGCGTCGCGGCAATGCCGCCGCCAAAGGCGATCAATAGGGCGATGCCGACAAGGAATGGAACTCGAAACACGCTGTTTTCCCGTTTTTGAACAGGTCGAGGACTATCACTGATTCCCTGTTTGGAAAATGGTACGCCTTGTTTAGTCTTGATGGAAATGACCAGAAGAGGGATTCCACCATGTCGCGACAAGCCGCCATCGACCACGCCACCCGCTTTTTCGACGATGGCAGGTTCGAGCAGGACTTGGCGCGGCGCGTTTCGCTGCGCACCGAAAGCCAGGATAAGGCGCGCGGTGCCGAGCTGGCGCTCTATCTGGAGCGCGAAATGCAGCCCGCTTTCACCGCCATGGGGTTTTCCTGCACGATCCTGCGCGACCCGGCGGCGGATTTGCCGTTTCTGATCGCCGAACGTTTCGAGGATGAAGATCTGCCGACCGTGCTGGGTTATGGCCACGGCGATGTGGTGCGTGGTCTTGACGACGGCTGGGCAGAAGGCCTTTCGCCTTTCGTGATGTCCGAGCGCAATGGAAGGTGGTACGGGCGCGGCACCGCCGACAACAAGGGGCAGCATTCGGTCAACATGGCGGCGCTGAAAGCGGTGCTGGAGACGCGTGGAAGACTTGGGTTCAACGCCAAATATCTGATCGAGATGGGCGAGGAGAGGGGTTCTCCCGGCTTGAGGGAAGTTTGCCGGGACTATAGCGAGCGGCTGAAAGCCGATCTTCTGATCGCCTCCGACGGCCCGCGCCTGAATGCGGAGCGGCCGACCGTTTTTCTCGGTGCGCGCGGCGGCATTACCTTCGATCTGGTGATCGAGGCGCGGGAAGGCGGCCATCATTCCGGCAATTGGGGCGGGGCGCTGTCCAATCCCGGCGTCCAGCTGGCGCATGCCATGGCAAGCCTCGTTGGCCCATCCGGGCAGATTCGCGTGCCCGAACTGGTGCCCGAAGAGCTGCCGCAGGCCGTGCGTGACGCGCTTGCCGATTGCGAGATCGATGGCGGCCCGGATGGTCCGAAAATCGATCCTGACTGGGGCGAGCCCGGCCTTTCCACCGCCGAGCGTGTGTTCGGCTGGTGCGCGCTGGAGGTGCAGGCCTTCGAGACCGGCAATCCGCGCGCGCCGGTCAATGCCATTCCGCCTCGGGCATGGGCGCGGCTGCAATTGCGCTTCGTTGTCGGCATCGATCCGGAAGCGGTGCTGCCCGCCATCCGCCGCCATCTCGACCGGCAGGGGTTCAGCATGGTTCGGATCGTACCCGCCGGCGACGAGATTTTCCGCGCCACGCGGCTTGATCCGCAGGACCCATGGGTCGGCTTCACTCTGAGTTCCATGGCCCGCACGACGGGCAAGAAACCGGCACTTCTTCCCAATCTGGGTGGCTCGCTGCCCAACGATATCTTTGCCGATATACTGAAACTGCGCACCATCTGGGTGCCGCATTCTTATCCCGGCTGCTCTCAGCATGCGCCGAACGAACATCTGCCGAAAGAGATTGCCCGCGAGGCGCTTGCCATCATGGCCGGGCTTTACTGGGACCTCGGAGAGGGAGATACCCCTTCGCTTTAAGCGCCCATGACCAGCTTGAAGGCGATGGCCCACATGGTGAAGGCGATAACCCCTTCGAGGATGCGCCAGGCGGACGGCTTTTCGAAGATCGGACGCAGCCAGCGCGCGCCGTAACCCAGCGAAAAGAAGAACAGCAGGGAGCCGGTGGCGGCTCCCGCCGCGAAGGTTTTTTCAAAGCCGGGAAATTGCGTGGAGATGGTGCCGAGCAACACGACGGTATCGAGATAGACATGCGGGTTGAGAAAGGTCAGCGCCAGGCAAATGGCAAGCGTCTGCCACAGGCTCGCCTCCCGCCTTTCCGCCACCGAAAGCACCTCCGACGAACGGAGGGCCGAATGTAGGCTTTTCGCGCCATACCAGATGAGAAACGCCGCACCGGCATACCGCATGATGGGATCGAGCGCCGGCATGACGGCGCTTATCCGCTGAAAACCGAAGACGCCGACGGTGATCAGCAGCGCATCAGAAATTGCGCAGGTGGCACAGACGGCAAAGACATGGGAGCGCGCCAGCCCCTGCTTCAGAACGAAAGCATTCTGCGCGCCAATGGCAACGATGAGGCTGAGACCCATCGTCAGGCCGGTGAAGAAGATCTGAATGTCCATGTGCTGGCTGCTGCCTTTTGTCTCTGCCTGTGCGGATGGATGATGCCACCGCTTCCAGACCGAGTGCTTTGATATTTCCCTCACATGGTTTAATCAAATTAAACAAACTCAGTTCAAGTAAGTAAAACTAATGACGGGCAAAAACTATGCGACAGGGCGATTTCATGTGCGGGCACCTCGCCTCTTCCCTCATTCCTGTGACAAGGACAGGAATGAGGGAAGAGGAGAGTGCTACTGCTACTGCCCGGACGCTTCCCGCCAACCACGCCCATATCAATCTTTACAAGGAGGCCTGTGATGCTGGACTATCCTTCCATGCGCGCCGTGGCGCTCGTGGCCCAGACTGGCAGCTTTGAGAAGGCGGCACAGGTGCTGTGTGTCACGCCCTCGGCCGTTTCCCAGCGTATCAAGCAGCTGGAGGAGCGCCTCGGCGTGGTGCTGATAGTGCGCGGTAATCCTTGCGTGGCGACGGAAAAGGGCGAGTGGCTCTGCCGGCACATGGACCATGTCGGCATGCTGGAAACCGAACTGTTCCGGCAGCTTCCGGTTCTTTCGGAAGCGGGCGCGGCGGCAGAGCGTGTCACACTCAACATTGCCACCAATGCCGATAGTCTCGGCACATGGTTTCTCGACGCGGTTTCGAAATTCACCGGTGGCAGCGACTATCTCGTCAACATTGCGGTGGACGATCAGGACCATACGGTGGAATGGCTGCGCGGCGGCAGGGTGCTCGCCGCCGTCACCGCCCATGCCAAGCCTGTGCAGGGCTGCCGGGTCTTGGCTCTCGGTGTGCTCAGATATCACGCAACCGCCAGCCCGGCTTTCATGGCGCGCTATTTCTCCGATGGCGTCACGCCCGCCACGCTTGCCCGCGCGCCGGGGCTCACCTTTAACCAGAAGGACAGGCTGCAGGCCAGCTGGATCAAAAAAGCGCTGGGTGAGGATATATCCTATCCCACCCACTGGCTGCCCTCGACCGACGGTTTCGTGAAGGCAAGTCTTGCCGGCATGGGCTGGGGCCTCAACCCGGTGCAGCTGGTGGGAGAGCACCTTGAGGCGGGGCGGCTTGTGGAAGTCGTTCCCGGCACGCCGCTCGATATCCCGCTTTACTGGCAGGTCAATCGGCTCGCCGCTGAACGACTCGGCGCGCTCACCGCCCATGTGGTGGAAACAGCACGGGCGGCGCTTCTTTCCTGAGGCAGATCAAATAGTCTGCCATTCGCTCCAGTTCAACACGCGCGGAATCTGCGGTTTTGCTTCGCCGCCAAGAAACGCGATATATTCCAGCGAGTGGCCGTCGGGATCCTTGAAATAGACGCTGGCTGCCGGCATCCATGGAAAGACGACGGGCTCGTCGATCTCGTTTTCGCCGTCAAAACCGAGCGGCGTTACGCCGTTCCGGCGTAGATAGTCCGGTGCGGCGAGAAGCTGATCAAAATCGACGCTGAAGGCGATGTGCAGTCTCATATTGATGGGTGCGGACTGGATGGACCATAGGCCAAGCATCGAATGCCCACGTTCGCCGGTCCAGAAGAACGCCACATTCCGTTCAGGGAATCGTTGTGCCAGCTCCAGACCGACAACATTACGATAAAACTCAACCGAGCGTTCCAGGTTCGAAACCGTCAAATGCGTCTCGAACAATGCTTTTACTTTCACCATTTCCTGTCCTCAATTGCCTTAGCGCTGCGCCTTTCGGGCATTCGCTTTTTTGCAACCGGACTGTGCAACCTCAACCATGATTGAGGTCAAGCACCAAATGTGGATTTTTCTAAAGCCGAGTGCAGGCAGCAATCTGGAGGGAAAAACGCCTTCATTATGAGCCAAGGTTGCCAAGCCGTCACCGCCGGGCCGCATCCCCCGGGCCATCCCGCAACGACGCATCCGCAACCTTTTGCGTCATGACGGTCAAAGGCGCGGCTTCCTTCATCTTCTTGGCGATGGAACGGATGACGCGGGTTGCTTCGGCCGAGAGCGAGCGTGGGCGGGTGAGTGCCGGCATGGCGGGTGCAGCGGTGGCGGATGCGGCAGCGACCTGGGCCGAAGGCTGCGGGCGCGCGCCTGTCGGCAGCGGGTTCTGGATGCCGGGAATGGGGCGCAGCTCCATGCCTTGATGGGCGTAGTCCATAAGCCGCTTGAAGGTCATGGCGGGAAGCGCGCCGCCGGTCATGTTGTTCATCGGCGTGAAATCGTCGTTTCCGAACCAGACCGCCGTGGTGTAATTGCCGGTGAAGCCCACATACCACGCGTCGCGGTAAGCCTGCGACGTGCCGGTCTTGCCACCGGAAACGATGCCGTTTTCAAGCGCGCCGCGCCGGGCCGTTCCCATCACGGGAATGGTGACAAGCATCTGGTTCATCTTCGAATTGGCCTCTTCGGAAAGCACCCGCTTGGCGGGTTCCTCGTCACGGCCGAAATCGTAGAGAACCTTGCCCTCGTAATCCAGCACCTGCTCGATGCCGTGGCGGCGCGATTGCATGCCATCGGCCGGGAACACGGCATACGCCGTCGCCTGATCGAGAACCGTCAGTTCCGATGTGCCGAGCGGAATGGTCTTGTCGCTGCGCAGCGGCGTGGCGACGCCCATCGCCTTGGCGGTGTCGACGATCACCTGCGTGCCGAGCACGTCTTTGGCGAGACGCACCGGCACGGTGTTGTAGGATTTGGCAAGCGCCACCTGCAACGTCACCTTGCCGGCGTAGGAGCGGCCATAATTCTGCGGAGACCAGCCGCGCCAGGTCACGGGCGCGTCGGAAATCAGCGTCTCCGGCTTCATGCCCTTTTCCATGGCGGCCGAGTAGGTATAGACCTTGAAGGAGGATCCCGGCTGGCGCAGCGCCGCGGTCGCGCGGTTGAACTGGCTTTCGCCGTAGTCACGCCCGCCGACCATGGCGCGCAACGCGCCGCCGTTTTCGATCATCACCATCGCGCCCTGCTTGACGCGGTAGCCCTCGCCATACTCGCGCAGCTCCATCTCCATCGCCTGCTCGGCTGCCTGTTGCAGCCCGGTATCGATGGTGGTGCGCACGACGACGGTATGGTCCTTGAACCTGCCCTGCGCCGCCAGCCGCTGTACCTCGTCAAACGCCCAGTCGAGGAAATAATCCGGGGCCTTCACATCGGCGCGGTCGATGACGGTGGCCGGATTGCGCCGCGCGCCGATCACCTGACCCTCGGTCATCAGCCCGCTCTGCACCAGGTTGGAAAGCACGGTGTTGGCGCGCGCACGTGCGGCGGGCAGGTTGACATGCGGTGCGTATTTGGCCGGCGCCTTGAACAGGCCGGCGAGGATGGCGGATTCGGCAAGCGTGACATCGGTCAGGTTCTTGCCAAAGTAAAATTGCGCCGCCGCTGCCGCCCCGAACGTGCCGCCGCCCATATAGGCGCGGTCGAGATAAAGGCTGAGGATTTCCTTCTTCGACATGTTGGCCTCGAGCCACAGCGCGAGGAAGGCTTCCTTGATCTTGCGCTCAAGCGAGCGCTCATTGGTAAGGAACAGGTTCTTGGCAAGCTGCTGCGTCAGCGTCGAGCCGCCCTGCACGACGCCGCCGGCGCGGGCATTTTCGCTCATGGCGCGTGCAAGGCCAATGAAATCGATGCCGAAATGGTCGAAGAAGCGTCTGTCTTCGGTGGCCAGAACCGCCTTGATGAAATGATCCGGCATCTGGTCGATCGGGACGGAATCCTCATGGATGATGCCGCGATGGCCGATGGTGTTGCCGTAACGGTCAAGGAAGGTCACGGCAAAATCACCGCGATAACGCCAGTCCTTCTTGGTCTCCTCAAAGGCGGGCATGGCAAGCGCCAGAAGAACGACACAGCCGGCCGTTCCGAAGGTCAGCGCGTCGCATGTCAGGTTGACGAGAAGCTTCTTCCAGCCGCGCACATGCAGTTTGCGCGAGGCAATGGTGACGTCTTCCCAGAAATCCACCAGCCTTGCCGCAGCCGTCCACAGGCCGGAGTCGATAAAGCTATCGATTCTCAGCAGGATGTGCCGCTTTTTGCGACCGTTTTTATCGTCTTTTTCTTCCTGCACCTGGCGATGTTTTCCTGTTCAACGCAACGCGGATTGTCGATGTTTCTGCGCTTCATCCAATTCCGGACGCAAAACCATGACATGGTTCTGCTGGAATTGCTTGACGCGGCGGCCTCTCGCGGGTCAATGACCCTTTGCCACTCGCCAAAATGCTAAAATATCGTACAAACCAGCCCTTGGCGATACGATATTAAGGATTAGGGATCGGTTAAACCTTGCCCTCCAAGAGATCAAAATGGAACGGAAATGTTAACGATGAATGACGCGCCGTTCTGGAAAACCAAATCACTGGAAGAGATGAGTGGCCAGGAATGGGAAAGCCTGTGCGACGGCTGCGGCCTGTGCTGTCTGAACAAGCTGGAAGATTGGGACACCGGCGAAGTGGTGTTCACGTCGGTCCGCTGTCAGCTGCTCGACGGTGAAAGCTGTCGGTGCTCCGACTATGAGAACCGCCGCGCCACCGTGCCGGACTGTATCCAGCTTGATTTAAAAAAGGTGCACGAAATCCGCTGGCTGCCGCCCACCTGTGCCTACGCGCTGGTGCGCGATGGCAAGGATCTGTACTGGTGGCACTATCTCGTCTCCGGCGACGTGAACACGGTG
This sequence comes from Rhizobium sp. AN68, assembly GCF_030758035.1. NCBI lineage: Bacteria > Pseudomonadati > Pseudomonadota > Alphaproteobacteria > Hyphomicrobiales > Rhizobiaceae > Rhizobium > Rhizobium sp. AN68. The sequence continues at coordinate 818,700 of NZ_JARWMI010000003.1, forward strand.
CATCAGGCCGGCATTTCCGCGCGCGGCCGCACCGTCAACGAGCTGGACGTGGAGGTTGACGATTTCGAGGATTATGTGGTGGACTGGCCGCTCACAGTGGGTGAGACGGCGGGCGAAAAAGAGAATAGCTGACGGAAGTCGCCAATTTTCGTGTTGGTCCTATTCCTGCCCCATCGTTTTCTTAAGGCATGTTTCGGAAGAACGGCATGCCTGAAACAAGGGCCGCCGTTCATCCATTCCGGCATATGATCCGCAGAATGCGGACGAGGGACATCAAAACGCATGCGCTATCGGCTGCCCGCCATCGTTCTTTCGTGCATTGCCCTTCAGGGTATTCTGCCGCTTTCCGCCTCCGCCCAGCAATCGCAGGCTTTTGAATGCACGCTGGTCACCTCCATCGAGACCGGCGCTGTCATCAACCAGCAGGGCGCCTGCGATCAGCGCGTGGCGCCGGCCTCCACCTTCAAGGTGCCGTTGGCTCTGATCGGTTATGACGCCGGCATCCTGCTGGATGACAAGACCCCCGCATGGGACTGGAAACCCGGCACGGAGGCCCGCGCGCAGGACCGCAAGACGGTTGATCCGACCATATGGGAGCAGGATTCGGTGCTGTGGTATTCGCGCGAACTCACCCGCCGCCTCGGCCCGGAAAAATTCGCCGCCTATGTCAAACGTCTGGGTTACGGCAATGCCGATGTATCCGGTGAACCCGGCAAGAATAACGGTCTCACCCATTCCTGGCTCGGCGCTTCCCTGACCGTTTCCCCGGTCGAGCAGGTGGGATTCATCCGCCGCCTTCTGGCCGGAAATCTGCCGGTTTCGCGCGACGCGCAGGCAAAGACGCGGGCGATCGTGCCGGTGTTCGATGCGCCGGAGAGCTGGAGCGTGCACGGCAAGACCGGCACGGGCTTCATGCGCGACGAAAAAGGCAACCCCGACCGCAGCCGCCCCTTCGGCTGGTTCGTTGGCTGGGCGGAGCGCGAAGGCCAGCACATCGTCTTCGCAAGGCTTCGCGTTGCCGACAAGCCCTCGAGTGAACCGCTCGGCCCCGCAGTGCGCGACGCCTTCCTGCGCGATATTGCCCGGCTGGCGGTGCACAGATGATTACACAGCCGGCCAGCCCCAAGGAAAAGCGGACATGGCGGATGCCTCCAACGATGTGATCAAGCTCTACACCGACCATGGGGTTGATTTCGACAGGCTGCGCGGTCGCTCCCTCGCCGAAAAACCCTGGCTGGATCGGTTCACGTCGCTTTTGCCGCAGGGCGGATCCATCCTCGATATCGGCTGCGGTTCAGGCGAGCCGATCGCCGGCTACTTCATCGGCAACGGATATGACGTGACCGGCATCGATACATCATATCCCCTTATAGAAATCTGCCGCACCAGATTTCCGGAAAAGCGCTGGGTGGTTGCCGATATGCGTGAACTTGTGTTGAGTTGCCGCTTCGACGGGTTGATTGCCTGGCATAGTTTTTTCCATCTGAAGGCCGACGATCAGCGCCGCATGTTCGGTATTTTCCGGCAGCACGCCAATGACGGCGCCGCACTGATGTTCACGGCCGGGCCGGGACACGGGGAAGCGACGGGGACCCTTCAGGGAAAGCCGCTTTACCATGCCAGCCTCGCTCGCGAAGAATATGAAAGCCTGCTTGCCGCGCACGGGTTTCGACTTCTCGACCACATCGTCAACGATCCCGATTGCGGTGGGGCGACGATTTATCTCGCCAGACGTGTGGCGGCGTAACCATCGAATTCAGAGCCCTGCCAGGCACTCACGATTGTGTGTGCGATAAAAAATGTCCTTATCCCTTGACCTTCCCATGATGGGAATCCTTACATAGTAGCCATAAACGGGCGAAAGTCGCCCCCAGGGAAGTGGCATTATGAATATCGGACAGGCTTCGGATGCATCCGGCGTTTCCGCCAAGATGATCCGTTATTACGAACAGATCGGCCTCATCACCCCCGCCGCCCGCACCGGCAACAACTACCGGGTCTATGGCGAGCAGGACGTGCATAATCTTCGCTTTATCAAGCGGGCGCGCACGCTTGGCTTCTCGCTGGAGGAGACCGAAACGCTCCTGAAACTCTGGCAGGACAAGAGCCGCGAGAGTTCGGCGGTGAAGGACATTGCGCTCGGCCATATCGCCGATCTCGAACAGAAGATTGCCGAGATGAAGGGCATGGTGAAGACGCTGTCCCACCTTGCCCATTGCTGCGGCGGCGACCACCGGCCGGATTGCCCGATCCTCGATGATCTAGCGGCCGGCGTCGAAAAGGCCGCCCACAAGCCTGCGAAGGCCCACTGACGGCCGCATCCCGCCCCGCCGCCAGTCCCTAAACCTCGTCGAACGCACCGCCTTCGCGCGAGGGATTGCGGTCGATCACGCGCTCTTCCGCGTCATCGGGAAGGGCCTCGTCGCTTTCCTGATAGGGGTCGTCCTCGCTCTCGGCCTCTTCTTCCTCGATTTCATGTTCGATGGACTGCGGAATTTCTCCCTTTGCCGGAAGGGCGTCGATATCGAGATCGAGCAGTTCCTCGTCCATGGCGTCTTCGTTAAGAGGTGTGATTTTCTTGCGGTCCATGGTGGTATCCTTTCTGTCTGGTCATTGCGCAAACGACCGGGGAGGCAGAGGGTTCCTGATGCCTGCAAGTTCGCTCGAGTGGAATAGGTGAAAAGGCGCCTTGACCTCAATGGTGCTTGAGGTTCTAGTTTGCCCGCCGTATCGCAAGAATGGAAAGGATACGGCTTTGACGAGTATGGAAATGACGGAGAAAAATAGCTGGTCGGAATTGCTTGGTGGGGCGAACCTCTCGCTTCTGACCGTCATTTCCTCCGGTATCGGCCTGCATGCCTTCAACCAGTTTGCAGTAGTCACGGCCCTGCCGGTCGCGGTGCGCGAGATTGGCGGCGCGGCCTTCTATAGCTGGGCCTACAGCCTCTATTTCGTCGGTTCCGTGGCAGGCGGTGTCACCGCCGTTCTGTTTCGCGAGCGTTTTGGCGCGCGCAGCGTTCTATTCCTGTGCTGCCTTATCTTCTCCTTCGGCTCCGTCATGTCGGCGCTCGCGGACAGCTTTTTATGGGTCGTCATCGGCCGGGCGTTGCAGGGACTTGCCGATGGCTTGATCGTGGCGGTGTGTTACAGCCTCATACCTGCCGGCTTTCGCTCGGCTCTACTGCCGAAGGTCTTTGCCATCGAGGCGGCCATCTGGGCGGTCGCGTCCTTCGTCGGGCCGCTCACCGGCGGGTTTGCCACGGAGCACATCTCCTGGCGCGCCACATTCCTGCTGTCTGCGCCGCTGATCGTGCTGCTGCTGGCCTATACGGCGATTGCGGTCTCGGCGGAACGGTCGGTCGCGACCTCGCGCAAGCCGATGGTGCCGCTGCTCCTTTGCCTCGTTGGCGCATTGGCTTTCTCCGCACCCTCCGCCTTTGAGGATGCCGGTCTGCGCATCATGTCGCTGCTGGTTGGTGCGGCACTGTTGTGGGCGTCGCTTAAGGCGGGCACCCAGCCTTCCACCGGCCTGTTCCCCAGGGATTCCTTCCGGTTGAAAACGGTACTTGGCAGCGGTTTCTGGGTGCTGTTCCTGATGTCCTATGCCCATGCACTCGGCAGCGTCTATCTCGCTTATGTCGCCATCAATCTCTGGCACCATGAGCCGACCTTCGCTGGTTTTATTGTCGTGACGATGCCGCTTGCCTGGAGCTTCGTGGCAATGCTGATCGGCAGCCTGCGTTCGGGCCGCCTGCGGCAGCTTTGCCTGCATTACGGACCCTACCAGATGGTGCCGGGCTGTGCGCTGCTCGGGCTTGGGCTGGCGACGGGGAACTGGCCGGAAATGCTGATCGGGCAGATATTGATCGGTTCAGCTTTCGGCATGTCCTGGGCAGGCATCAGCCAGGCAGCCATGGAAGCCGCGCCGGAAGAGGAGCGCAAGATGACGGGCGCGCTGCTGCCTACGGTCGCGACGCTGGGTGCCGCGGCCGGTGCGGGCGCGAGCGGCACCGTCGCTGCCGCGAGCGATCTCGTTCTGCAGATCGATCGTGCGGATGTAACGATGCCGATGCTCTATCTCTATGGGCTGGGTGTCATCGTCTCGCTTCTGGCGATCCTGACAACCCGCGGCTTGCGAAGCGGACAGCGCTGACGCCTCTGCGGCGTGTGTGCGGTTAAGACTGCGTGGTGGCGATGGTGATCGCCGCCAGATACACCACGAAAGCCATGATCGCGACTGCGCCAATAATGATGACGACACCCTTGCCCGCGCGTTTTTTCTCGGTCTTGTTTTCGTTGGCTTCTGTCGGAAACAGGATGGGATCGCGGGAATCGCTGATTTTTGTCATGCCGTTTCTCCTTTGAGCGGTTGCTGCTTATCAACCGCAGATCCGCCAAAAGGTTCCTCACGGACGCAGCGCCCAGCTGGTGGCGTGCACTACAGCCCCCGGCGCTGCCTTGAAGAGCGCTGAACGCACGGGCTCGAAACCCTCTATGCGTTTTGTGCCCACATACCGGCCCCGGTTGGCGAACACTTCGATGGATCCGTAGTCCAGAAAGACGCGGATGTGCGAGGCCCTTGCCCCTCTGGCGATATAGTGCGGCGAGGGGCCATCGCGCCCGTCATCATGGCGGATCCACAGGCCCGTTTCATCGGCGATGAGGCCCAGTGTGACCACGGGATGATCGAGCACCAACTCGAACGGTGTGCCGGGCGAAGCAAGCTCGATCAGCATCTCCACCGCACCGTTGATGAAGGTGACGCGCTCCCCGGCCGCCAGCCGCGTGCGATCGACAATATGGCTTCGCAGGCTTTCCGCCGCACCGATTGGCGGGGTCAGTAGCTCGCCGTTCGAATAGTGGATCCGGCGCGGCAGCGTCATGGATGTCGGGAAATCGATCTCCGGATTGGCATCCGCCCAATTGGCGAGCCAGCCGATGCCGATGATGCTGTCGCCATCCAGAAACGCCTGGAAGGCGTAATTGTCGGTGCCGAAATCCAGCTCCTGCCCAAATTCCTTGGTGAAGACCTTGCCGTCGAACCAGCCGACATCGGCCATGGTCAGGTTCTTGCGGCCGGTTTCAGGGTCTTCGGAATGCATCAACCCATAGACCAGAACCCAGCGCGTGGATCGGGCATTGGCCGGGCCGTCGAGCGGCAGAAGGCAGGGGCATTCAATGGCAGTGGTCTTGTAGCGCGTTTCCACCCAAAGCTTGCCCACATAGGTCCAGCCTGACGCCGCCGTCGGGTCCAGCGTCTCGTAAAGCAGGATGACGCCGCCACCGTCGCTCTGACTTCCGAGCAGCATTTTCCAAAGTCCATCCGGGCCGCGAAAGACGTAAGGATCGCGGAAGTCCGGCGTCAGCCCCTGTCCGTCCGGGCGATGGCCGAGAATGACTTCGGCCTGTCCGGCCATGATGAGATCGGAAGAAGTGGCGGTGAGCTGGATCTGCTGTTCGGGAATGCGATCCTGCACCTGCTCGGTGAAGAACACGCGGATGCCCGAACCTTCGACCAAAGGAATTGTCGAGCCGGAATAAGCGCCGCCGCGCTTGTCCGGCCGCGTCGTCAGGTCCTCGGAAGGGAAGAGGAAGATCGGCAGATGCCGCCAGCGCAGGTAATCGGAGGAAACCGCGTGGCCCCAATGCATGGTGTTCCAGCGCAGCCCGTGTGAATAATGCTGGTAGAACAGATGCGGCCGTCCTTCGAACCGGCCAAAGCCGTTCGGATCGTTCATCCAGCCGAAGGGCGGGCGGAAGTGGTAGCTGTCAGGCAGTTCCGGTGCGGCATTGTCCGGCTTGGTATGGACGACGGTTATGCCGGTTTCCAGCACGTCGGCGGCGGTGAACCAGTAGATGACGGAAACGGCGGTCGTGACAGTATCGTAGCTCAGTTCCACATGGCCGCCGCCGAAGACCTGATAGATTCTAAATCCGAACTCTTCCGTGTTGAGGCTTGAAACCTCAGCGAATTTTCCATTCGGATTGGAAAAGGAGACGGCGCCGGGTTCCGCCGGTTTTTTCGCCTTCAGCCATACATGGAAAGTGGCGTTAACAGGCAGATCGGTGTGCAAGATGCGGATTGCGCTTTCCGGCTCGGCGGCTACGGCTTCAACGACGGTCATTCCCGTTCCTTTCGTTGCGGCTACTTTGGTTCAGGAAACGCAACGAATGGGACGAAAGAAAGTTCAACCGCCAGAGGTTTCGCCGTCGCCAGCCTCGTATTTGCCATCCAGCTCGAACAGCAGCCCGTCTGGATGATAGAAGGTGCGGCCTTCGCCGGAGAAGTAAGCCGCAACGATCTGGTTGGTCAGCCGCGAGCCGAAACCCGTACGCGTCGGCGTCCTGACCGCAGGTCCGTCCGTCTCGCGCCAGCGCAGTTCGAAGCGGTCATCCTCGTCCAGCGTCCAAAAGATTTCGATTTTGCCGCTCTCGTTGGAAAGTGCGCCATATTTCATCGCGTTGGTGGCCAGTTCATAAATGGCCAGAGACAGGCCCAGCGCCTGTTGCGGCGCGATTTCCATGTCCGGTCCGGAAATCGTTACGCGCGCCTTGTCGTCGAGATGCGGATAAACGGACTCGCGGACAAGCGCGGAGATGCTGGCACCCTTTCCCGAAGCATGAATGAGGTTCTGGGCGTTGCCGAGTGCTGCGATACGTCTTTTGATGGTGTCGCGCGCATCCTCAAGCGTCTGCGAATGGCGCAGGGTGGCGCTGACGACCGCCGTGGTGATCGCCATCGTATTCTTGACCCGGTGGACGAGTTCGCGCCGCAGAAGATCCTCCCGGCTGCGGCTCTGCACCGCTCCGGTCGTGTCGACGGCTATGTCTATCAGCCCTGCGATCTTGCCCTGGTCGTCGTAAAGCGGGCTGTAGGAAAAGGTCCAGTAGGTGTCTTCGGGGTAGCCGTTGCGGTCCATGACGAGATGCATGTCCTCGGCGAACGTGCCCTTGCCGGAGAGTGCCTGATCAACGAAGGGTTTCACATCGTTCCAGACATCGGACCAGATGATGTGAAACGGCTTGCCGAGCGCACCCTCTTCCTTCAGCCCAAGAAACGGGCGGTAGGCGTCGTTGTAGACGATGTTGAGGTCAGGCCCCCAGAACAGACAGATTGCATGGCCTTGCTTGAGGATCATCTGCACGGTGGTTTTGAGTGATACCGGCCATGTCTCTATCGGCCCCGTGCTTGTCGACGCCCAGTCGAAGCGGCGGATGGCCTCGCCCATTTCACTGTCGTCATAGGGGAACTCTGGCACGAATTTATCCTGCTTGCATTGCGGCTCATTCATTGGATGTTTGTATGTTCAAATATACCTGTAGTTCAAATTGATTTTTCCAAACTCCGCTGCGGCTTCCCGTAATTGTGGCTATTCACCCCTCGCAACCGGGCGGAAAAAGGGCCATATCAGGTAAAAGCAGGGAGTTTACCCGTGATCAGATTCGACAATTCCTATGCCCGCCTGCCGGAAAGGTTCAGCGCCGCCGTCTTGCCAACGCCGGTGAAGGCGCCACGCCTCATCGCCTTCAATCGGGCGCTGGCAGACGAGCTTCTTCTCGACGTCTCAGGCCTCGACGACGACAGGCTGGCGGCGATCTTTTCCGGCAATGTGGTACCGCAAGGGGCCGAGCCGCTGGCGATGGCCTATGCCGGCCACCAGTTCGGCGGTTTCGTGCCGCAGCTCGGCGATGGTCGTGCCATTCTTCTCGGTGAAGTCATCGACAAACACGGCAAACGTCGGGATATCCAGCTGAAGGGCTCCGGCCCGACGCCGTTTTCGCGAAGGGGCGACGGGCGCGCGGCGCTCGGCCCGGTGCTACGCGAATATATCGTCTCCGAGGCAATGTTCGCGCTCGGCGTTCCCGCGACAAGGGCGCTCGCCGCCGTCCTGTCCGGTGACAGGGTGCAGCGCGAGGTGGGTCTGCCGGGCGGGGTTTTCACCCGTGTTGCGGCAAGCCATATCAGGGTCGGCACCTTCCAGTTCTTCGCCGCGCGCGAGGATGATGAGGGGATCAGAAATCTTGCGGATTATGTGATTGACCGCCACTATCCCGAAGTGAAAAACGCGGACAATCCCTATCTCGCCCTGTTGCAGGGCATCGCTCAGAGGCAGTGCGAACTCATCGCCCGATGGATGATGGTTGGCTTCATCCACGGCGTGATGAATACCGACAATATGGCGATCTCCGGCGAGACGATAGACTTCGGTCCATGCGCCTTCCTTGACGAATACAACTCGAACAAGGTGTTCTCCTCCATCGACGCACAGGGGCGCTACGCCTTCAACAATCAACCGGGTATCGCCCAATGGAACATTGCAAGGCTGGCGGAATGCCTGTTGCCGCTGCTTGACCCTCAAGTGGAGAAAGCAGCCGAACTCGCAAACGCCGTGCTCGCTGATTTCGCCGCCGCGTTTCCCAAGCGCTGGCTTGCCGGCATGCGCGAAAAGCTTGGGCTGACGGGCGAAGAGGAGGGCGATATCGAGCTGGTGCAGGCGCTTCTTTCGCTGATGCAGGCATCGGAAGCCGATTATACGCTGACCTTCCGGCGTCTTTCTCACGCGGTAGAGGGCGATGCCGAGCCGTTTCGCGGCATGTTCATCGATATCGCGGCGGCGGATGCATGGCTGGCGCGCTGGCAGGAGCGGGCCGGGCGGGATGAAGTTTCTGCCTCCGAGAGGTCGCGGGCGATGCTCGCCGTCAACCCGGCCATAATTCCCCGCAACCACCGCATCGAGGAACTGATCGAGGCGGCGGTGGAAGACGGCGATTTCGAACCGTTCCACGCCATGCTGGCGGCGATTGCCACGCCATTTGAGGAACGGCCGGACAATTTCGTCTACATGCAGCCGCCGATGAGCGATGAGAAGGTGTTTCGGACCTTTTGCGGGACGTGATTTGGGAGAGGCATTCCGCCGCTCGTCGTCATGCTCGGGCCTGCCCCGAGCATCTGCTACCTATCGATTTCGTGAGACGTTAGATCCTCGGGACAAGCCCGAGGATGATAGTGTCGGGGCCGATTGCTCCCGTTAACTCACCCAACCCGGGCCAGCGGCTCATGCGCGCCGTAATATCTTCCAAACCGGTTTTCCAGGAATTTCGGCAGGGCCACTTCTTCCTGCCGGACAAACCCCTTCTGCGGCAGGGCGCCTTCCGCAAGCAGGTCGAGAACGGTGCAGATACCGGCTGCGGTGGTGATCTGGATTGCGCTCATCATCCGGCCGGAAACGGGGCCGGCATAAACCTTGTTGGCATAGGTTTCCTGCAGGAACCGGCCGTTGCGGGTGCCGCAGACGGTAACGAAGACAATGACCACGTCCTGCATGGTGCCGGGCAGGGCGTTTTCGAACAGGTCCTTCAGCACATCGCGGCGGTTGCGCAGGTTGAGGTCGTTCAAAAGCGCCTTCATGATCGCGACATGGCCGGGATAACGGATGGTGCGGTAATTCATCGTCCGCACCTTGCCTTCCAGCGTCGCACATAGCGTGCCGAGGCCGCCCGAGGTGTTGAAGGCCTCATAGGTCACGCCGTCGAGCGAGAACTCTTCGCGCTCTTCCAGCGCCGGAACGGCGGTGAGGCGGCCTTCGACGATGGCTTCGCAGGGCTCGATATACTCGTTGATCAGCCCGTCCGTGCTCCAGGTAAGGTTGTAGTTGAGCGCATTGGACGGATATTGCGGCAGCGCGCCGACACGCATGCGCACGCTGTCCAGCTTGTCGAACCGGGCGGCAAGATCTGCGGCGACGATGGAGATGAAACCGGGGGCAAGGCCGCATTGTGGAATGAGCGCGGTCTCAGCCGTTTCCGCCAGTGCCTTGACCTTGCGGGTGGATTCGACGTCTTCAGTCAGATCGAGATAATGCGTGCCGACTGTAACCGCAGCTTCCGCAATGCCCGCCGTCAGGTGGAAGGGGGCAGCGGAAAGCACGGCAAACTTGCCTTTCAACAGCGCTTCCAGCGCCGGACGGTCGCCAATGTCGACGATTTCAGTGTCGACACGCTCATGCGCCGGCACATTCGTCAGCTGGTCTGCCGAGCGATCGGCAACCGTGATGCGATAATCGCCGGTGACAGCCAGCATCCAGGCGATGGCTGAACCGATATTGCCCGCGCCGATGACGACGATGTTTTTCATGTTTTTGTTCCCCGCAGTAAATTTATATGCCTCTGCGCACCGGATGCGCTTCATAGACAGAATGCCAGCTTTTTTGGACGATTCGCAGCTTCACTATGTGCGGATAGTGGGTTAATATTGGACAATTAGACGACAGGATTGGTCACTATGACGATTGCCGACAAGGACCGGGCGCTGCTCGCCCTGCTTTCCGAAAACGCCCGCATGCCGGTGGCGGAACTGGCCCGCAAACTCGGCCTTTCGCGCACCACCGTGCAGGCTCGCATCGAGCGGCTCGAGGCCGAAGGGGTGATCGCCGGTTATGGCCTGAGACTTTCGGAAAGCTATCTTTCCGGGCTGGTGCGCGCCCATGTGCTGATCACCATCGGGCCAAAGGCGCTGCCCGGCGTGACGGCGGCGCTCACCGCCATCAAGGAGGTGACAACGCTGCATTCGGTCAGCGGCACTTTCGACCTGATCGCCATTCTGGCAGCACCTTCCATTCTCGACCTTGACCGGTTGATCGACAGGATCGGCGCGCTGGACGGCGTGGAACGCACGCTATCGTCGATCATTCTTTCCACGCGGATTTCTCGGTAGGTGTTGGAGGGTTTGGCAGGTAAAAGGTGGACGAGTGCGCGCAATGCTCTCGTCTCCCTCATCCCTTTGACAAGCACAGAAATCAGGAAGGCGGGGGTCTGCCTTACCCTACCCACCCCTCTCGTCATAAGCCTTCTGTGCCGCCAGCACCGCGTCCATATTGCCCTCCGCCCAGTGGGCCAGTGCCGCAACCGTGTCGGTCAGCGTGCGCCCGAGCGGCGTCAGGGAATATTCGACCGTGACCGGCACCGTCGGAAAGGCCTGCCGCGAAATCAGGCCGTCGCGCTCGAGCTTTTTCAGCGTCTGAGACAGAACCTTCTGCGAAATGCCCTTGATTTCCCGCCGCAGCAGGTTGAAGCGCACCGCGTCCACCCGCAGCTTGTCGAGGATCAGCAGCGCCCATTTGTCAGCGATCCTGTCCAGCACCATGCGTGTGGGGCAGCGATCCTCGTAAACGTCATAGACATGTTCCATCGTCTCATCCCGCTCTGAAAAGCCCGGGTCGGTTTCCTTGAGGATACCAGATAACCGGAAAGTGCTCTCTTTTCCTGATTTCGAATACGCAGTACGTATGTTTTCGAAACATGGTTTCTACTGGATACTACGGAGATTTGAGATGACTGGCAAGATACTCGTAATCGGTTCCACCGGCACCATCGGCACGCCGCTGGTAAAGGCGCTTTTGGCCAGGGGCGAAAGCGTGAAAGCGGCCTCGCGCACCGGCAAGGCAGCCGAAGGCGCGGAAGGGGTGCGCTTCGATTATACCGACGCCTCGACCTACACGGATGCCTTCGATGGCGTTGATCGCCTGTTTCTGATCCTGGCTGGCGGGCGTCTGGATGCAATCGACGCGCTGACGCCGGTTGTCGAGGAAGCTGCCCGCCGCAATGTGAAGATCGTGTTCCTCAGCGTCTTCGGCGTCGATGCCGACGATTCCATTCCCTATCGCCAGGTGGAACTGAAGATCATCGCTTCCGGCGCGCCTTACGTCATTCTGCGCCCCAACTGGTTTGCCGATAATTTCCACACCTACTGGAAGGCCGGCATCGAACACGGCCAGATCGCCGTTCCGGCAGGTGAGGGCAAGTCGAGCTTCATCGACGTGCGCGATATCGCCGACAGTGCAGCGGCAGCGCTGACCTCGACGGCTTTCGACAATAAGGCGTTCAACCTGACCGGGCCGAAGGCTTTCAGTTACGGCGAGGCGGCCACGATCATCTCGAAGGCCATCGGCAAGCCGGTCGGCTATAGCGCGGTTTCGGACGATGTTTTTATCGGCATTCTGACCGGCGCTGGCGTTCCGAAGGATTACGCCGCCTTCCTCGCGTCGATCTTCTATCCGGTGCGCGAAGGCTGGACGTCGGCGGTCACCGGTGATGTCGAGACTTTGACCGGCCACGCACCGCGCTCGCTGGAAACCTATGTGGCCGACCATGTGGCCGCGCTGAAGGACTGACGCTCAGAAACCACACGCCCGTCGCGTCACGCCGGATCGGTGGAGCCGCGGCGGGCCTTGAACAACATCTTCAGCCGCTGGATATCATCCGCATTCCAGCCCTGCGGTGCGGTTACCTCCATCCAAGCATCGATATAGTGCTCCGGCGCGTAGACATGGCCGTAACCGATCGGCGCCGTGGTGGCGGCGGCAACATCAAGACCGAGCTGCAGCAGGGTCACGACCGGGAACCAGCGGAAGGATGTGGAGACGTCAGGGCCGTGATGAACCATCCATTGCGGTCGCCGGTAAAGCGATGCGGCCTCGAAGAAGGTGATCGGGTCGCTGGCATATTGCAGATAGACGATGCGCATCGGGCCCCACTTCGCATCAGGCATATGCGCAGTGGTATATTGGTTGGCGAAGCGGATGACCGAGGAATCGCGGAAACGCGGCAGCCATTCCGGCGTACCCGCCACGCGCCCATTGGTGGCCATGCGCCATGTGGGGCTGGAAAAGGGCGGACCGCTCCACAGCGCACCCTGGAACGGGTCCGAGAGCACGTCGTAAAGATCGGATGATTTCTGCGAGTTCAGCGAACCGAGACTCAGCCCGTGCAGATAGAGTTTCGGGCGCGTCTCCTTCGGCAGGGTGGTCCAGTAACCGTAGACGGCCTGAAACAGCGCGCGCGCCGTTTCCACACCGTAATCCGGTTCGGTCAGAAGCGCGATCCAGCTGGAAAGATAGGAATATTGCACGGCAACGCTGGCGATATCGCCGTCGTGCAGATATTCGACCGTATCAAGCGCTTCCGGATCGATCCAGCCGGTGCCGGTGGGAATGACGACCAGCAACACCTTGCGCTCGAACCCGCCAACCCGCTTCAGCTCCTCCAGCGCAAGTGCTGCCCTTTCCTCGGGCGTTGCCGCAGAATTCAGGCCTGCATAGACCCTGAGCGGTTCCCTGGCCGGGCGGTGGGTGAAGGCGGAAATCTCCTGTGCCTCCGGCCCGCCGGCCACGAATTCGCGGCCTCTGCGGCCAAGCGATTCCCATGTCATCAGGGAAGCGCTGCTGCCGGTTTTGAGCGCATCGGAAGGGCGCGGTACATCCGGCTCGATCAGCGCATCCACCTGTTTCAGCGAGGAATCGGCAAACTTCAGGCCGATATCGAAGATCAGACCGTTCAGCAGCATCCATGACAGCACGATGGCGGCGGCTATACCGAGCACATTGGCGAGCCGGCGCGGCAGGAAGTGACGGCTGCGCACCGAGAAGAATCGCCGGATGAGCTGGAAAAGCCGTCCAGCGCCGATGAGGAGGGCGGAGACCAGCACCGCAACGCCGCCGGTCTTGGTGGGGTGGGCGCTGGGCAACGGATCTAGCTCCATCAGGATACGGATGGAATTCTGCCAGTCTTTCGCCTGCCAAAGAAACGCGATCGCCGTTATCGCGCTGGCAAGGGCGATGAGAAAGCGGATGCTGCGCCGGTTATGGCGCGAGGGGTGGGGCAATTCCAGGTAGGTCCAGATGGCGGTGAGCGCCACGCCGATCAGATAACCGATGGCAAAGGAAAATCCGCACAGCACACCTTGCATCAGCCATGTGCGCGGCAGAAGAGACGGCGTGAGCGAAGCGCAGAACAGAATAGTGCCAAAGACGATGCCGGTTGCCGAAAGACCCGCAAACAACCGCCCAACCCATTGTTTCAACAACTTGACTTGCCCCTTTTTCCCGCCGTCTGGCACGAGTGTAGTATGCGCAGGGCGAGGGTGCAAACCCTGTTAGCAGGATAAAAATCACAATTATAGGAAAATAATCCTTTACAGCGTGACGGTGGTTTGATAGGTTTAGGTCACAGTCGGAGATTTGCGGCTGAGCGGCAAAGGTCGGTTTAACCGATGCTTTTTCCGCGACACGTCATTTCTCTCGCAGGTCCACCTCATGGCAAATATCCTCAATTGCGATCTGGCGCTCCACGGCGTCTGGCAGGAAAGCTGCGCCTATGGCGGCGAGGGCAGGCTGGAGGCCGCACCCGAGATAAAATCGCGGGCCGACAAGCTGGCTGCCGAAGATGCGGCGCGCAATGGCAATCTGCGGCAATTGCTGAACGAGCTGACGGTGGAGATGCGCGAACAGTTCTGCATGTACCGCAACCTGCGGCAGACAAGCGAAGCGGCATTTTTATCAACGGTGGAGGATGCCTCGGGCAAACAGGCGCGCGCCGACGTGAAGGCCGCAACGGATCAGCTTTCGCTGATTGTGCGCACACTGGAACGGATCGATGCCCTGCAACGGGTGCTGGCAGAAGAGAGGCAGGCTCTTGCCGGCGAGGACGAAGCCGATACCGAAGATTACGAAATGGCGGTGGCGCATTTCCTCAAACGCATCGACGAACTGGCGGAACAGAAATGCCGCGCGAGGCTGGAGGCAGATCTGGCTCGTAGTCCATCTACAGAAGCTGACACATGACGGATGTTTCGAGCGAACCCCAACTGCAAAAGCAGGTCTTCACCCTTCTGCGCGACTGGCGTTTCATCGGCAACCTGCCGCAACAGCCGCCTGAGGGTGACTGGCGGACGTGGCTTCTGATCGGCGGGCGAGGATCCGGCAAGACCCGCGCCGGGGCCGAATGGGTGCACAGGATTGCGTCCGCCGGCAAGCAATCTGATCTGCGCATCGCGCTTGTTGCGGAAACCCTGGGGGATGCCCGTGAGGTGATGATCGACGGCATTTCCGGTATCTGCCGTATCGCCCGCCGTTGCCGCCCCGCCTTCGAGGTATCGCGCCGCCGGCTCATCTGGCCAAACGGGGCCATGGCGCAGGTGTTTTCCTCTGAAGACCCAGAAAGCCTGCGCGGCCCGCAATTTCACATGGCTTGGGCCGATGAACTTGGAAAATGGAAATATCCGCAGGAAACCTGGGACATGCTGCAATTTGGCCTGCGTCTTGGTGAGGCCCCACGGCAATTGGTGACGACGACGCCACGGCCCATTCCCCTCCTGAAGGCGCTTCTCGCCGACCCTTCGAGCCGGGTGGCCAAAATGCCGACGGCGATGAATGCGCAAAATCTCTCACCGGGTTTCCTGAAAGCCATGCACGACCGTTACGGCGGTACGCGGCTGGGGCGTCAGGAAATCGGCGGCGAACTGATTGATGAGCGCGAAGGCGCGCTGTGGAAACGTGCCGATCTGGAAGCAATTGTGGAAACCGACCATGAGTCGCTGGCGCGGATCGTGGTCGCGGTAGACCCGCCCGCCGGTATCGGTGAAAATTCCTGCTGCGGCATCGTGGCGGCCGGGCTTGGCATATCAGGCAAGTTGGTCGTGCTTGCGGATTGTTCGGTGGAAGGTGAAACACCGGGCGGCTGGGCGCGGGCCGTTGTCGCCGCCGTTCGCCGTCATGAGGGCGACCGGGTGGTTGCGGAAGTCAATCAGGGCGGCGAGATGGTGCGGGCAATGTTGCAGAGCATAGACGCCAATCTGCCGCTGACCCTGGTGCGGGCAAGCCGGGGCAAGTTCACCCGCGCCGAGCCGGTGGCGGCACTCTACGAACAGGGCAGGGTACGCCACGCCGCACGGTTTGAAAAACTAACCGACCAGATGGCGGATTTCGGACCTGACGGCCTTTCATCCGGACGCTCGCCCGACCGGCTGGATGCGCTGGTCTGGGCAATAACGGCGTTGACGACGACTGTGGCGAGTGAGCCGAGGGTGCGCGGAATGTGATATAGGCGCTAATTGGCCCCATGAATGAGAGCCAATTGCCTATCTAGCCGATGCATATTGGTTCTTCTCCCCGACGGGGAGAAGAAATCCGGGTCGCCGTCAACGCCCAAAATCGGACGTCTGGCAGATCCTACTTCTTCGGAGACTGCGTGGGTTTCGGCTGAGAACCGGTTTCGCGCATCTGGCGCCACTCGTTTTCAAGCCGGTCATAAACGGTCTGGGGGATTGTCGCTGTCATGGTGGCATTCCTCCTTGAATGGTCAACGCTGCGGAAGTGCGCGGTGAATGGAGTTAGCGCGCTAAGGTTCCGCAACTCAAGGAATTTTTTACCTCAAAACCCCGGTCAGCGGATTAAAATCGATTAGGATTTTTTCAAATCGATTTAGTTCTGACGGCCGTCATGTGGAAAAAACAAAGGGTGATATCGCCCCCGATTTTCAGGAGCCGGCTGTGGCCTATGACGAGGCGCGATTCTTCGCGTCGGTGCGAATTTCCATCTACGGTGGTCGCCTGCGAGCTGCACAGCTTGACGGCACGAAGACGATCCTGGCCGGCTTCGGCAAGGCCCTGCCGGGCGGTGATCCCCGCTGGCTCGCCTACATGCTGGCCACCACTTTTCACGAGACGGCTGCGACCATGCAGCCGGTGCGCGAGACATTGGCGGCAAACGATGCCGAGGCGATCGCAAGGCTGGACCGGGCCTTTGCGGCAGGCAGGCTGCCCATGGTGCGCAAACCCTATTGGCGGCCAGACGCCGAGGGCAAAAGCTGGCTCGGGCGCGGTTTCGTGCAACTGACGCATCGCCGCAATTACGAGGCCATGTCGCAGCTGACCGGTGTGGACCTTCTGGAGCGTCCCGAGCGCGCCATGGAACCGGATGTGGCAACCGCGATCCTGATCCACTGCATGATAGCCGGCAGCTTTACCGGCCGGAAACTTGCCGATGTGTTCGAGGGCAAGCGTGAGGATTGGGAGGGCGCGCGCGCCATCATCAATGGCCGCGACCGGGCACGGCTTGTCGGGGACTACGGCCGGGCATTTCATCGCGCCCTTTTGGCGGCGCGGATTGAACCGGCGCGGGCCAGATGATAACCCGTTAGCAAGCGCCGCAAGGGCCATATTCGAATTTGCATGACAGGTGACACCGTGATCCGCCATATCGTTTTTTTCACCGTTCCCGAGGAAAACCGCGACGCCGTGCGCAAGGGGCTCTCCGGCCTCACCGCCATACCGCATTCGCTGAAGCTGGAAATCGGCGAGAATGTGAAGAAGGACCAATGGGGCAATTCGGTCGATTTCATCGTCTATGGAGAGTTCGAAAACGAGGCGGCGCTCGCCGCCTACAAAGCCGACCCCGCTTATGATCTTTCGACGCGCACGGTGAAGCCGCTGCGCGAGACGCGGGTTGCCGCTGATTTCAACAGCGATACGGCAGTGAAAGCGCCAATCCGGTAAGTTTCGTCAAGACTCGGGCCCTCCACCCTCATTCCTGAGCCTGTCACAGGAAGCCAGCCGACGCGCGTCTGCGCGGCAAAAAGAGTGCTTTCAGTCCAAAAACTTGGGCTGGCTGAATCCCTGTCACGAGCACAGGGATGAGTGCCTGGCGGGAAACTGAGCCCGCATTAAAACAAGGACAATTCCATGCGATTTCCGTTTTCCCTGCCGTGGCGGCGCCCGGCGGATGGCAGAGCCGTGCCTGAACGCAAGACAGCGGCGGGCGGCTTCATGGCGGTTGCGGCGCAGGGTGGGCAGGCATTCTGGACCGGCCGCTCCTATGCCGCACTCGCCCGCGAGGGCTTCATGAAAAACCCGGTAGCGCACCGCGCCGCCCGCATGGTGGCAGAAGCCTCCGCATCGGTGAGCTGGCTGCTTTACGATGGCGATGAGGAGATCGGCGATCATTCGCTGCTCGCACTTCTAGGCAAGCCGAGCGCTCATTTGGGCGGGCCGGACTTTTTCGAGACGCTGTATGGCCATCTGATGTTGGCTGGCAACGCCTATATCGAGCCGCTAGTGGTCGGCGAACGACTGCGCGAGCTGCATCTTCTGCGGCCGGACCGGGTGAGCATCATCGAAGGCGCGGATGGCTGGCCCGTGGGTTACGATTATCGTGCCGAGGGCCGCGCCATCAGGCGCATTGCCTCTGAACGTGACGGGCTGGGGCTGCTGCACCTGAAGCTTTTTCATCCGCTGGACGATCGGGCCGGGTTCGCGCCACTTGCTTCGGCGGGCGCGGCTCTCGATCTGCACAATGCCGCAAGCCAGTGGAACAAACGTCTGCTCGACAATTC
Source organism: Rhizobium sp. AN68 (assembly GCF_030758035.1). Classification (NCBI taxonomy): domain Bacteria; kingdom Pseudomonadati; phylum Pseudomonadota; class Alphaproteobacteria; order Hyphomicrobiales; family Rhizobiaceae; genus Rhizobium; species Rhizobium sp. AN68. The sequence goes on from NZ_JARWMI010000003.1 coordinate 836,865, forward strand.
CGCTCGCCCTTCCGGTGCACTGGTCTATCAGCCAAAGGAGGGTGGCAATCTCTCCACCGAGCAATATGAGCGGCTGAAGCGCGAGCTGGAGGAAGGTTATCAGGGCGCGATGAATGCAGGCCGGCCGCTTCTTCTGGAAGGCGGTCTCGACTGGAAGGCCATGGGGCTTTCGCCGCGCGACATGGATTTTCTGGAAGCGCGCAACGGTGCCGCACGCGACATAGCGCTTGCACTCGGCGTACCGCCGATGCTGATCGGCATTCCCGGCGACAATACCTATGCCAATTACCAGGAGGCAAACCGCGCTTTTTATCGTCTCACCGTGCTGCCGCTGGTCAACCGCACGGCGGCACGGCTCTGCGGCTGGCTATCGCCGATTTTCGGCTCCGGGCTGCGGCTGGAACCGGATCTCGACAGGATCGCCGGTCTTGCCGGTGAGCGGGACGCCCTGTGGACAAGGATCGGCGCAGCGTCGTTTCTGACCGACGAGGAAAAGCGGGAGGCGGTGGGGTATTAGCCACCGTGCTTGAGCCACCTGGCCGCGTCTTCGACCAAATTCTGAACCAGCGGAATCGTTTTGTGAGGTTCGCCGTTCAAGCGATTCTGAAGACTCGCGAAATGGCGTTTTGAAACTGCACACCCGACCTGCGGGCGACGCGACGCGTCTGTCCGATTTTTCACATCCTAAACCGGAATGATTACCCATGTCTGAATTCGCCAATGAAGGCGGCATCTGGGCCGCCCGCATCACCGGTGCCGTCGCAGGCGCGGGTGTGTCGCTCGTCTACCTCCTGCCGAAAAGCAAACGCGAGGCGGCGAGCCGTTTCGTGACCGGCGTCTCCTGCGGCATGATCTTCGGCGGCCCCGTGGGCCTGTGGATCGTGCAGCAACTCGAGATTGCCGGCGCGCTTTCAGGCCGGGAAATCATGGTGGCGGGCTCTGCCGCTGCCAGCATGGTGGCCTGGTGGGGGCTTGGCCTGCTGGTGCGCGTGGCCGACCGTTACAACGCCCGTCCGCGCGCTTAGCCTCCACGCGGCACCCCCTTTTCACATCGCAGGAGTTTCCCATGCACGTCTATCGCGGGCCGCGCCCCGCCACGCGCAAATTCGCCAATCTGGAACTGCGCGGCATAGCTGGCGACGGCACGTTTTCCGGTTATGCCAGCGTCTTCGGCGAGGTCGATCTCGGCCGCGACGTGATCGAGCGCGGCGCTTTCCGCCGCTCCATCGAGGAACGGGGTGCGGGCGGTATCCGGATGCTCTACCAGCACGATCCGGCCGAGCCGATCGGCGCATGGCGTACCATCCGCGAGGATCAGCGCGGGCTTTACGTGGAAGGTGTTCTCGCCCCCGGCGTCGCGCGTTCGCGCGAGGTCCATTCGCTGATGAAGACAGGCGCGCTGGACGGGCTGTCGATCGGTTTTCGCACGGTACGTTCCAGCAAGGAGGGGCGCTCCGGCAAGGCGGCACGCTCTGGCGTCAGGCGCATTCTTGAGGCCGATCTCTGGGAAATCTCTGTGGTGACCTTTCCGATGCTGCCGTCCGCGCGGGTATCGGATGTCAAACACGCCCGCTTCTTCCGCGACCGCGAAACCGAGCTGATGCGCACCATGCGCCGCGCGGCGCGTTCGCTTTTCGACACAGCCTTCAAACGCTGACTTCCTCCCAAACACTTCCGAAAACAAGGATGGCGACATGACAGACCAGATGACAAAACCGGCCGCAATGACGGTTGCGCCGCAGGTGAAGGCCGTGCCCGATACGATGACGGCGGCCTTCGACGAGTTCATGGAGGCCTTCGAGACCTTCCGCGACACCAACGACCAGCGGCTTTCCGATATCGAACGCAAGATGGGGTCCGACGTCGTGACCCGCGACAAGCTCGACCGCATCGACAAGGCGCTCGATGACAACCGCAAGATCATGGACGATCTGGCGCTCAAGAAAGCGCGCCCGGCGCTCGGCCGCAAGCAGGCGCATTCCCTCGATACGGATGAGCACAAGGCCGCCTTCGAGGCCTATATCCGCCGGGGTGAGGAGGGCGCGCTGCGCGATCTGGAGGCCAAGGCCTTTGCCGGATCGACAGGCGCCGATGGTGGTTATCTGCTGCCCACCGAAACGGATGGCGAGATTGGCCGCCGCATGACGGCGATTTCACCGATCCGGTCGCTTGCGACCGTGCGGCAGGTTTCCACTGCCGTGCTGAAGAAGCCGTTTTCGCCGGGTGGATTTGCCACCGGCTGGGTTTCTGAAACGGCGGCTCGCCCCGAGACGACGACACCGAAGCTCTCCGAACTTTCCTTCCCGACCATGGAACTCTACGCCATGCCTGCCGCAACCCAGGGGTTGCTGGATGATGCGGCCGTGGATATCGAGGCCTGGATCGCCTCGGAAGTGGACATTGCCTTTGCCGAACAGGAGGCAGCGGCGTTCATCGCCGGCGACGGTACCAACAAACCGAAGGGTTTCCTCTCCTATACGGCCGTCGCCAATGACAGCTGGAGCTGGGGGAATATCGGTTATGTCGCCACCGGTGTTGCGGGTGGCTTCGCCTCCGCGGGGCCAATGGATGTGCTGCTGGATGCCGTCTATGGGCTGAAGGCAGGCCACCGCCAGAACGGCAACTTCGTGATGAACCGCAAGACGCAAGGGGCGCTGCGCCGCTTCAAGGATACCAGCGGCGCCTATCTCTGGCATCCGCCCGCTGCCGTCGGGCAGCCCGCCTCGCTGATGGGCTTTCCCGTGATGGAGGCCGAAGACATGCCGAATGTCGCGGCAAACAGCTTCGCCATCGCTTTCGGTGATTTCCGCGCCGGTTACCTCGTGGTGGACCGCACCGGCGTGCGCATCCTGCGCGATCCCTATTCGGCAAAACCCTATGTGCTGTTCTACACCACCAAGCGCGTGGGCGGCGGCGTGCAGAACTTCGAGGCGATCAAGCTGGTGAAGTTCGGGGTGAATTGACCGCAATCTTCCCCGTCACCCCGGACCAAGTCGGGGGTGACGGCGTGCGGATGCTACATTTTCGCCAAACGCTTTCGGCCGGAATTCTTTCTGTCCCATATCCGGAGACCCCATGACCTATGCCCTCATTCATCCGCCGCAGGCGGAGCCGCTGACGCTTGCCGAGGTGAAGGCGCATTTGCGTCTCGACGGCGGCGACGAGGATGCGCTGCTGGCTGCGCTGATCCGTACCGCCCGCGAGCATCTGGAACGTACGACAGGACTTTGCCTGATACGCCAGACCTGGCGGCTCTATCTCGACCGGTGGCCGCCGAGTGGCATGATTCTGATTGGTAAGGGACCGGTGCAAACCATCGAAACGATTCTGGTTTTTGACGGTCAAGGGCGCGCGGCCGACATCACAGCCGCCGACAGATTGCTTGACGGCGAGGCGCGCCCGGCGCGGCTGTGGCTGCGCGACCCGCCAGCACCCGGACGGGTTATGAACGGCATCGAGATCGACTTCATTGCCGGTTACGGTGAGGCGGGAACCGATGTGCCCGATACGCTGAAACGCGCCATGCTGATGCATGTGGCCCAGATGTTCGCCTTCCGCGGTGCCGTTGCTCTGGAAAATCAACCCGCAGCGGTTCCGGCCGGTTACGAGCGGCTGGTGTCGCCGTTCTGCCGTGCGGGGCTCTGAGCCATGAACCTCGTTTTTCTCGACCCCGGCAAGCTTACGGCGCGGTTGGAGCTGGAGGTGCGCAGCGAGGTAACGGACGGGCAGGGTGGGGCCGCGGAAAGCTGGAGTTTCCTGCGTTCGCTCTGGGCTGCCATCGAACCTGTTTCGAATGCCTCGCATGAGCGGGCCTCGGCTGAGGGCGTAACAATCACCCACCGCGTCTGGCTGGTCTGGCGCAGCGACATTGCCGCCGGCATGCGCTTTCGCAAGGGACGGCGCATTCTGGCGATCCGGGCCGTGATGGATCCGGACGAGACCCGTCGTTTCATCGTCTGCCGCTGTGAGGAGGAAAGCCCGTGAGTGCCGCAAATGTGCTTCTACAGGCGATTTTCGCAAAACTTTCCGGCGACGCTGCTCTGATGGCGCTCATCCCCGGCGGTATCGTCGACCGGCTTTTGCCGCGCGCCATCCTGCCCCTGATCGTTATCGGCGAACTTGAAAGCCGCGATTACTCGACGGCGACGGAAAAGGCCGAAGAACATTTTCTGTCGCTGGACATCTGGGGCGATGTCAATGGCCGCAGGTGCGCGGGTGAGATTGCCGGGCGGGTGAAAACCCTGCTCGACGATGCCGCCCTTCCGCTTGTCGGTATCTCGCTCGTCAATCTGCAGCTTCTCTCCAGCCGTTCGCGGCGCGAGCCGAAGACACGGAACTTCCTCGCAGAAATGCGTTTCAGGGCCGTAACGGAATAGGGTCGGTTCAGGAATTCTGTTTGCGCACGGTGCGCCAGAGCACGATCAGCAGCAGAAACGAAATGCTGATCAGCACGGCGGCGATGGTGAGCATGGCCGCCACCCCGCCGCGATCCAGCGCCAGCGTGAAAATGACGGGCGCCACGGCAATGGCAAGGTTCTGCGGCAGGGAGATACGCGCAGCCTGAAGGCCATATTGTTCCGGTGAAAATACTGCGAGCGGCAACACCGCGCGACTGACGGTGAGCACGCCCGCGCCAAAGCCGAAGAAAATGATGAAACCGATGAAAGCGGGCATGGCCGGGGCAAAAACGAGCAACAGCACGAAGGATGCGAGCAGCATACCTAAGCCGATCATGCAGGTGACGAAAGGATTGCCGTGTTTTCCAAGCAGAAAATCCAATCCGCGCGCCATGATCGCAAGCACGCTGCGCACGGCTGCCAGTTGCACGGCGAGCGATTGCGATGCGCCGGCATGGACCAGCAGCAGAGGCAGGAGCGGCGAAAAGCCAAAGGCTGTGAAGGCGCTAAGCGTCGTCATTGCCGCCAGAAGTAGAAAGGCGCGCCGCGTATCGACAGGCGATGTCGAGACCGCAGCGCCTTTCGACGTGCCTGGAGTATTGCTCGTCCTTCGTCCGGGAAGGACAAAAACATAGAGTGGCAGAAGCACGAATATTTGCAGACAGGCATATACCAAAAGGGTGCCGCGCCAGCCCAGGTGCTGATCTGCGACGGTGGTGACGGGCAAGAAAACCGCTGCCGAAAGTCCGGTAAACACCATCAGAAGCGTCAGCGACCGGCCACTTTCCGCGCCGACACGTTCCACCACAGCGGTATGGGCCGCCGTCGTCAGGCCGCAGGTCGCGGCCAGACCCATCACGACCCAGCCGAGGACGTAGCTTATCACGCCGCCCGCAAAGGCGAGCACGACAAAACCCGCCGTGAACAGCAACGAACCCGCCAAAAGAACAGGGGCGGCACCACGGCGCACCAGCGTTCTTCCCAGAAGCGGGCCGCAGAGGGCGCTGATCGTCATCATGACGGTGAGACCGGCAAAAACGACCTCGTTTGCGATGGCCAGTTCCTGTCCGATGCGTGGCCCCAGTATGGCCAGCATGTCGAAACCGGTGCCCCAGCTGACGATCTGCCCAACCGCAAGCACGCCGATAAGGCGCGCGCGAGACGTGAAGGGGGTGGCATCAGACATGATGAAAATCGCGGGTGCGAGATGCGGGAATGCTTTTGGTAGCAGGCCAGTTGCGACCCGGCAACATCAAACGAGACGACATTAATCGAAACGAGATGGAGAACACCATGGTGGCGCAGAAGGGCAAGGACCTGCTGCTGAAGTTCAACAACGCCGGCTCCTATGTGACCGTGGCGGGGCTCAGAACCAAGCGTCTGGCCTTCAACGCGCAGGCGGTTGATATTACCGACGGCGAAAGCGCCGGGCGCTGGCGCGAGCTTCTGGCCGGCGCCGGCGTGCAGCGGGCATCGCTGACGGCGTCGGGCATCTTCAAGGATCAGGCAAGCGATGCCCTAGTGCGTGGCGCATTTTTCGCCGGCTCCATTCCGGGCTGGCAGATCGTCATTCCTGACTTCGGCACGATCACCGGGCCGTTCCAGATCGTCGCGCTCGAATATTCCGGTCGCCACGATGGCGAAGTGCAATTCGAGACTGCGCTGGAATCGGCCGGTTTCCTTAATTTCGGAGCACTGTGATGCCGCAAGGGTTACGTTACGGGCGGGCGAACCGCCATCGCGGCGAGATCGAGGCGCTGATCGATGGCGAAAGGCGCGTTCTTTGCCTGACGCTCGGCGCTCTCGCCGAACTCGAAACCGCCTTTCAGGCCGATGATCTCACCGCGCTCGCCGAACGTTTCGCAGCCGGACGTATGAAGGCGACCGATATGATACGGGTGATCGGCGCAGGTCTGCGCGGCGCGGGCAACGTGTTTTCCGATGAGGACGTGGCCGCAGCCACGGTAGAAGGCGGCGTTGCCGGCCACGCCGCCATCGTCGCCGATCTCCTGACAGCCACCTTTGCCGGTTCGAGGAGCACGCCGCCGGACCCCTGAGTGCCGCAGCAGGTGAGGTGGGCGATCTGACGCCGCGTCCTTTTCCTTGGGAGGCGGTAATACACACCGGTTTCCACCTGCTGCGGCTTTCCTCCGAAACCTTCTGGCAGCTGACGCCAAGGGAATTCGTTGCCATGACCGGCGGCATCCGCCCCGCTTTCCACACCCTCGACCGCCCGGCGATGGATGCGATGATGCGGCGGTTTCCGGATGGGTGAGTGTGGTTTGCTATTTTGGGGGACGTGCATCTTTCGTGAAAACGACCAGGCAATTCAAACATCTACGGTTCCGTTTTGAATCAGAAAGGCAAGCGTGATGGCAGGCGAAGGATCGATTGCGGGCAGTCGCGAGGAAGCGGAAGCGCTCTCGGAGGTGATGGGTGATCTCGAACGGCGTTCCGAGCGGTTCGGGGCGGCGTTGACTTCTGCCATGCAGGCTGCGGCGACGGGCGGCAAGGGGTTGGATGAAGTGTTGCGCGGGCTTGGCGAACGGCTCTCCGGCATTGCGCTTTCCGCCGGGCTGAAGCCGCTTGAGAACATGATCGGCAATGCCGTGGGCGGGCTTTTGAATGGCGGCGGTTCGCTGTTTGCCTTTGCCGATGGCGGGGTGCCGGGACGCAGTATCACGCCCTTTGCCGATGGCGGTGTGGTCGCAAGCCCGGCCTTCTTCCCGATGGGCGGCGGGCTTGGCCTGATGGGCGAAGCGGGTGCCGAGGCGATCCTGCCGCTGAAGCGTGGTTCGGATGGGGCGCTCGGTGTTGCCGCACCGGCGGGTGGCGGCGGCGCGCAGATCGTTTTCAATGTGACGGCGACGGACGCGGCGAGCTTCAGAAAAAGCGAAGGCCAGATCGCCGCCATGCTGGCGCGCAGCGTCGGGCGTGGCCAGCGCGGCCTGTGACGGATTGGACCTCCTCCCTGCAAGACCTCTGTGTCGAGCGTGACCCTTCCATCTTTCCCAGACTATCAAAACGAATCCAGGAACAACGACATGGCGGCATTTCATGAAGTGCGGTTTCCGCTGAGGCTGGCGCTTGGCGTGAGCGGCGGGCCGGTAAGGAGAACCGATATCGTCAACCTTTCCAATGGGCGGGAGAACCGCAACCAGCGTTGGAAGAATGCCAGACGCGCCTATGACGCAGGATCGGGCATTCGCTCCGTTGCCGATCTTTACGAGGTGCTGTCCTTTTTCGAGGCGCGGCGCGGTGAACTCCATGGTTTTCGGTTTCGCGACCCGGTGGATTTCAAATCATGTCCGCCGGGCCAGACACCTGCTGCAAGCGACCAGAAGATCGGCACCGGTGACGGCACGACGACGGCTTTTCAGCTGGTGAAGACCTATGCCGATGCGGGCGGTTCCTTCACCCGGCGGGTGGCGAAGCCGGTCGAGGCTTCGGTCATCATCTCAGTCGATGGAGTGAAAGCCGCTTTGTCGGATTTTTCGGTCGACCATGCGACCGGTACGGTGACGTTTCGCGCCGGTAAGGCGCCGCCTGCCGGTGCCGCAATCCGGGCCGGTTTCGAATTCGACGTGCCGGTGCGATTTGCAATCGACCGCGTCGACGTGAACCTTACCGCCTTCGAGGCGGGCCGCATTCCCTCCATTCCATTGATGGAAATCCTGCCATGAAGACCATTCCTGCCGCTTTGGCCGAACATCTGGCGGGCGAGGCCACGACCACCTGCCATTGCTGGAAAGTGACGCTGAAGGACGGCGAGGTCATCGGTTTTACCGACCATGACGAGACCCTTTCCTTCGCCGGTACCGCCTATCTGGCCGCAAGCGGCTTTGGTGCAAGTGACAGCGACAGCGAGGCCGGACTTGGCGCGAGTGCGGGTGAAGTGACGGGCGGCTTTTCCAGTGAGGCGATTTCCGAAAGCGATCTGGCCGCCGGACGTTTCGATGGTGCGCAGGTGGCGCTCTACCTCGTCAATTGGCAGGCGCCGGAACAGCATGTGCTGCTGAACATGCGCGAAATCGGCGAGGTGACACGGGCGGGCGGAGCGTTTCGTGCCGAGCTGCGCAGCATCGCCCATCGTCTTTCCCAGCCGCAGGGCAGGGTCTATGGGCGGCGCTGCGATGCCGCCCTTGGTGATCGGCGATGCGGCGTCGATCTCAAGCGATTTACCGGCACCGGCAGCGTTGCGGGCACGGACGCGGCGGGCAACCTGCTGGTGACAGGGCTGGACGCTTTCGCCGATGGTTTCTTCAGCCGTGGGAAATTGCAGTTTCTGAGCGGCCAACTTGCCGGCAAGGGTTTCGATCTCGACAGCCACGAGAAACGCGATGGCGGCACGCTTCTGTCCTTTTGGCTCGCTCCGGAGCAACCGCCGCAGCCGGGTGATGTTTTTTCCGTCATCGCCGGTTGCGACAAGAGTTTTGCGACCTGCAAGGCCAAATTCGCCAATCACCTGAACTTTCGTGGCTTTCCGCATCTGCCGGGGGCGGATTTCGCCTATTCCTACGCCAGCGGCGGCCAGACCCATGACGGCAAGGCGCTGTTTCCATGAGCATTACCTCAGAAAAAGTGCTGGCGGTCGCGCAAGGCTGGATCGGCACGCCCTACCGGCATCAGGCGTCGTTGCAAGGCGTTGGCTGCGATTGCCTCGGCCTTGTCAGGGGCATCTGGCGCTCGCTTTACGGCGAGGAACCGGAACTGCCGCCGCCCTACACACCAGATTGGGCCGAGCGGGGCGGCGAGGACCGGCTGCTGGAGGCAGCCACACGTTATTTTTCGGCGGTGCCTGATATGGAAGAGGCGATGCCGGGCGACCTGCTGCTGTTCCGCTGGCGGGCCGATGCAGCGGCGAAACATCTCGGCATCCTCGCCGTGCCGCAGCATTTCATCCATGCCTATGAACAGGTGGCAGTGGTGCGCTCGGCGCTGGTGCCCGGCTGGAAGCGACGTATTGCCGGCGTCTTCCGTTTTCCCGAACCCTGACATTTTTCGAGGCGACCATGGCGACCATTCTCTTTCAGGCGGCGGGTGCAGCACTCGGCGGCGTTTTCGGCCCCGTGGGTGCCATCATCGGTCGCGCGGCTGGCGCGCTGGCGGGTAATGCCGTCGACCGCGCGCTGCTTTCGAACGGGCGGACGGTGTCCGGCGCCCGGCTTTCCACAGCGCGTATTCCGGGTGCGGACGAAGGCGCGGCCATCAACCGGCTTTACGGCACGGCGAGGATCGGCGGTACGCTGATCTGGGCGACGCGCTTTGAGGAAAGCGTCGAGGTGACGCGTCGCGGCGGCAAGGGCAATCGCGGCCCGAAGGTCGAGACCTTTCGCTACTTCGCCAATCTCGCCGTCGGGCTGTGCGAGGGCGAGGCGGCCATGGTGCGGCGCGTCTGGGCCGATGGGCGGGAACTGGACCTGAGCGCCATCGAGATGCGCTTTTATCCCGGCAGCGAGACGCAATTACCGGATCCGCTGATCGAGGCAAAACAGGGCGCAGGCAATGCACCCGCCTTTCGCGGGTTGGCCTATGTCGTGTTCGAACGCCTGCCGCTTGACAGCTATGGCAACCGCATTCCGCTGATGCAGTTCGAGGTGGTGCGACCGGTCGGCCGGCTGGAAAAAGCCATCCGTGCCATCACCGTCATTCCCGGCGCGACGGAACACGGTTACGCCACGGCGCAGGTTTCGGAACGAACTGGCATGGGCGAAAGTCGCATCATGAACCGCAATTGCCTGACTGCCTTGACCGACTGGCAGGCCGCGATCGACGAATTGCAGGCGCTGTGCCCCAATCTGCAAAGCGTGGCGCTCGTAGTGAGCTGGTTCGGCACCGACATGCGCGCGGGCGAATGCCGCATTCTGCCGGGTGTGGAAGTGGCAGGTCGCGACAGGGAAAGTGCTGCATGGTCCGTCGCCGGTGTTTCGCGCGGGCAAGCGCATCTCGTCAGCCGTCACGGCGGCGGCCCGGCCTATGGTGGCACGCCGGATGATCAAAGCGTTGTGCAGGCAATAGTCGACCTCAAGGCGCGTGGTCTGAAGGTTTGCCTTTATCCATTCGTGATGATGGATGTGCCAGCCGGCAACGGCCTGCCGGACCCCTACGGCAAAGGCGAGCAGGGCGCCTATGGCTGGCGCGGACGCATCACCTGTTTTCCGGCACCTGGCCTGGCAGGTTCGCCCGACCGCAGTGCAGGCACGCGCACGGAGATTTCCACCTTCTGCAACCGCACTGAGGGGTATCGACGCATGGTGCTGCATTATGCGGCGCTGGTGGCGCAGGCGGGTGGGGTGGATGCCTTCCTGATCGGCTCGGAGCTGCGCGGGCTGACAAGCCTGCGCGACCATAACGACGCCTTTCCTTTCGTGGAGGAACTGGTGCGGCTGGCGGCGGATGTGCGCGCAGTTGTCGGGTCGGCAACGAAACTGACCTATGGCGCGGACTGGAGCGAATATTTCGGCTATCAGCCGGCGGACGGTTCCGGCGACGTGTTCTTCAATCTAGATCCGCTTTGGGCAAGCCCTGATATCGATGCCATCGGCATCGACAACTATATGCCGCTTTCCGACTGGCGCGACGAGGATGCCGCAAACGGCAATCCTGATGGTATGAGCGGCCCGGACGATGCTAACGCCTTCCGTTATGCCATCACGGCGGGCGAGGGTTTCGACTGGTATTACGCCAGCCATGCCGACCGCGCGGCGCGGCGGCGCACGCCCATCACTGATGGTCTCAAGGGCAAGCCGTGGGTATTCCGCTACAAGGACCTGCGAAGCTGGTGGCAGAATGCCCATTTTGACCGGGTGCGCGGTGCGGAGAAGTTGACGCCAACCGCATGGGTGCCGGGGTCGAAACCGATCTGGTTCACCGAACTCGGCTGCCCGGCGGTGGACAAGAGTGCGACGCGCCCGAATGTCTTTCCCGATCCGAAATCGGCGGAAAACGCTTATCCCTATTTTTCCCGCAGAAGCCGCGCCGACAGCCAGCAGCGACGGTTTCTGGAGGCGCATCTCGACCATTGGAGGGGGAAGGGGGATGCGGCGATGGTGGATCATAACCGCGTCTATATGTGGACCTGGGATGCGCGGCCGTTCCCCGCCTTTCCGCAGAACGGCGCGGCCTGGAGCGATGGGGCCAACTGGCGTACCGGCCATTGGCTGAACGGCCGGCTTGGGACTACCACACTTGCCGATACCATCGCCGCGATCCTGACGGACCATGGATTTTCCGGCTTCGACGTCTCTGCCGTCAGTGGCGATCTGACGGGATATGTGCAAGGCGACGTGACCTCGGCCCGCAACCTCCTGGAGCCGCTGATGGCGGCGTTTCAGGTGGATGTGGCTGAGGACGGCGGAACCCTGCACTTCCGCTCTCGCAATACGGCGGTTCTGCCCGTGCGTGACGCTGCCGTGCTGGCCGATCTGGACGACGAACCGCTGTGGTCGGAAAATCGCGGCCATGACAGCGATTTCGCCGCAGAGGCCGTGCTGACCTCGTTCAATCCGGCGCTGGACTACGAGCAGGCGAGCGTGCGTTCGCGCCGTATCGACAATGCCGGCAGCCGCGTCATGCGGCTCGACCTTAGCGCGGCACTCCCGGCGGAAAAGGCGGAAGCCGCGGCGGAGGCCCTGTTGCGTGACAACAGGCAGGCACGGCGCACACTGCGTTTTGCGTTGCCGCCCGCAGATATCGCTCTGGAACCCGGCGATTGCATTCGTCTCCCGCAGAATGTGTTTTCGGAGGCTCCGGCAGAGTGGTTTCTGATCAGCCGGATTGAGGACGGTACTGTACGGCAGGTGGAGGCGCGCGCCTTTTCCGCCGCATCCGCCGCTTTTTCGGGCGCTGTGGATGAGCGTCGTGTTGGCGGGGCAAACGGCGCGGAAGGTTTTGCCCCGGAGGTGCTGTTTCTCGACCTGCCGCGCCATGACGGCACAGCGTCTGAAAATTCGGCGCAGATTGCCGTTTTTGCACGGCCATGGCGGCCAATCGTCGTTTCGTCCTCCGCCGGCACGGAAGGCTACCGGCAGCGCGCCGTGCTTGACCGGCCCGCGATGATCGGCACGCTGGCCATGCCGCTGACATCAGGCCCCTCCGGCCGTTTCGACCGGCAAAACACCATCCTGATCGATCTGCCATCCGGCGAGCTTTCCTCGGCCACGGAGCTTTCGGTGCTGAACGGCGAGAACCGCATGGCGGTGAGGGCCGCAAACGGTGTTTGGGAGATCATCGCTTTCGCGCGCGCAGAGGAAATTGCGCCCGCGCGCTGGCGGCTTTCCGCTTTGTTGCGTGGGCTTGGCGGCACGGAAGATGCGTTGGCCATTGGCGCGCCGGTGGGCACCCCTGTTGTGGTGCTGGACGCGGCGGTGCAGCCGCTCGGTCTTGCCGCGACCGAACGCGGACGGCGGCTGAACTGGATCGTCGAGGCGGCGGGACTGGCGGGCGCCCCCGCCGGTCCTTTTGTCTTCGAGGGTGGCTTGCGGGCTGAAACGCCGCTTGCGCCGGTGCATCTTGCGGCCGAGCGGCGCAGGGACGGCATTTTGCTGCGCTGGGTGCGCCGAGGCCGGATGGAGGCCGATGGCTGGGACGCGAGCGAGATACCGCTGGAAGAGCCGTTCGAGCGTTACCGCGTGGAGGTGCTGGATCGCGAGGCCGTTCGACGCACGGCAGAGGTCTCCGAACCCTTCTGGCTGTACCCCAGAGCGGGCGAACTCACAGATTTCCCGACCTTGCGGGATCACATTTCCGTGCGTGTCCGTCAGCTCGGCCGTGCGGTGCCTCTGGGAGTGGCGGCGCACGCCGTTCTCCCACTCTGACAACCACCTGAAAAACAACGGAAAGGACGAGATTATGGAGAGTACCAAGGCATGGTATCAATCGCGCACGATCTGGGGCGCCCTGGTTGCGGTTTTCGCACCGCTTTTCAGCGTCGCTGGTCTTGATCTTCCCGCCGGCCTGCACGGCGAGCTGGCGGAGGGACTGGTGACCGTTGCGGGCGGAATTGGCGGCCTCGTCGCACTTTACGGCCGCCTTTCGGCAACCCGTGCCATCCGGTGACGCCACTAGCGCCCATACCGTCCCCGCCGTGCGTCGTGGCGTCGGGGGCGGCATTCATTTGCCATTCAGACGCTTTGCGCTACATATTCGGTCACAATACGGTTCGAGACGAAGCCGATTTTTTTGGAAGATTTGTGCAATGGCATCACCTCTCATCATCGCGACGCTTGCAGCCGGGCTTTCCGGTTTCACGGCGCCCGAGGCTGATTTGCAGGGCCATTACATTCTGGCTGCAAGCGATTGCGGCGCGGCCGTTGCCCGCGTGGTGCGCGAAACCGGTGGTCAGCTTCTTTCGGTCTATCCCTCCGGTGACGGTCAGTCCTGTGTAGTTACCGTTCTCGTCCAGGGTAATGGCGAGCGCCCGCGCAAGGTAACGATGCGCGTGCCGATGTAGCCTTGCCCGCATCGCCGAAATATCGGAAAACAATCCGACACAGTTAGCATGACCGGCGACGCGCGCGCGGGCCGGGACGTAAGGAAAGGGCGGATAATGCGTATTCTCGTGGTTGAGGACGATGCCAATCTCAATCGTCAGCTGACCGACGCGCTGAAAGAAGCCGGTTATGTTGTCGATCAGGCATTTGACGGCGAGGAAGGCCATTATCTAGGCGATACCGAACCCTATGACGCGATCGTTCTCGATATCGGCCTGCCGCAGATGGACGGCATCACCGTCGTCGAGAAATGGCGCGCGGCGGGCAAGGCCATGCCGGTCCTCATTCTCACGGCCCGTGACCGCTGGAGCGACAAGGTGGCGGGCATCGATGCCGGTGCCGACGATTACGTGACCAAGCCCTTCCATGTCGAAGAAGTTCTTGCCCGCGTGCGTGCGCTCATCCGCCGCGCCGCTGGCCACGCTTCCTCAGAACTCGTCTGCGGACCGGTCAAGCTCGATACCAAATCCTCCAAGGCAACGGTCAACGGCGTGACGCTGAAGCTCACCTCGCATGAGTTCCGCCTGCTTTCCTATCTCATGCATCACATGGGCGAGGTCGTCTCGCGCACGGAGCTGGTCGAACATATGTACGATCAGGATTTCGACAGGGATTCCAACACGATCGAGGTGTTTGTCGGACGTTTGCGCAAGAAGCTCGGGGTTGATCTGATCGAGACCATCCGTGGCCTCGGTTACCGGATGCAAGCGCCGGCAGATGCGAAGTAGCTCTCTTACCGCCCGCGTTCTTCTTCTCGCCTCGGCCTGGTCGGCGCTGGCGCTGGTGGTCATTGCCGTCGTGATCTCGACGCTCTACCGGCAGGGCGTGGAGCGCAGCTTCACCGATCTTCTGCGGGCGCAGCTTTATAACGTCATTAATTCCGTGACGATTTCGAACGAGAATACGCTGGCCGGCAGCCCGCAGCTCGGCGATCTCCGGTTCTCGCAGCCCGATACCGGCTGGTACTGGGTGGTGGAGCCGCTCGGCAATTTCCAGACGGCACCGCTGGTCTCCTCTTCGCTCGGCGTCGCGTCCTTGCCGGTGCCGAGCATTATCGATGCTCCCTTCGATAACAGATACGAGCGTTTTTATGCCGTGACCGACGAGGCGGGCAACAAGGTGCGGGTGGCGGAAACGGAAGTCGTGCTGGATGGTGAAGGCCGCGCGGCGCGTTTCCGCGTTTCCGGCAACCTCAACGTCGTTGAAGACGATGTGCGCAATTTCTCCAACAGCCTTTATCTGGCGCTCGCCGTCTTCGGTGTCGGCAGTCTGGTCGTCAATGGTCTTGCGATTCTCTACAGTCTGCGGCCGCTCGATCAGGCCCGTCTGGCGCTCGGAAAGATCAGGGGCGGGGAGGCGGAAAGCCTCGAAGGCGAATTCCCGCGCGAAATCCAGCCGTTGGCGAACGAAGTCAATGCGCTGATCGACAGCAACCGGCGCATCGTCGAGCGCGCCCGCATGCAGGTCGGCAATCTCGCACATTCGCTGAAAACGCCGATTGCCGTGCTTCTGAACGAGGCCCGCACGCTGGAGCCGCAGCATGGCGATCTGGTGCGCGCGCAGGCTGACGCCATGCAGGCGCAGGTGCAATCCTATCTTTCCCGCGCCCGCATTGCCGCCCAGCGCGGTTCGATCCTTGCCCGTGTGGAAGCGGAGCCGGCGCTGGAACGGCTCGTGCGCGTCATGCGCCGCCTCAACCCCGACAAGCAGTTCGAGCTGAATTTCGAGCATCCGGGGGCGGTGCTGGGCATGGAACAGCAGGATTTGGAGGAGATCGTCGGCAATCTTCTCGAGAATGCCGCGCGTTTTGCACAGACCAAAGTCGTCGTCACGCTTGCGACCGGCACTCACCCGTCCTCCGACCCCGAAATGGGCCGGCGCTCATGGGTGGAGTTGATCGTGGAGGATGACGGGCCGGGGCTGGAGCCCGGGCAGATAAGCGAAGCGATGAAGCGCGGCAGGCGGCTGGACGAAAGCCGTCCTGGCACCGGCCTCGGATTGTCGATCGTTTCCGAAGTGGTGTCTGAGTACCATGGCCACTTTTCCCTCTCGCGCAGCGGGATAGGTGGCCTGAAAGCCGATCTGATTTTGCCTGGCCTCTCGAAAGAGCTTGCGTGAGGCAAGAAAAAAGGCAAGAAATTCAATGCCGATATATAACGCGCGGTGCGGTAAGGAAAAGAGGACAGGGTTTGGTTGACGTGTATGATGGCTGCCGCTCCGTGACGATGCGTTCGCTGGTGTCACGCCCGGCACTTCTCTCGATCCTGTGCGTATCGATGCTGAGCGCCTGCACCACCACGGGCACCCGCTCGGCCGGTGGCAGTCTGTTCGGCGGTTCGGCACAACCTTCAACGCCGTTCCTTGCCAACATGCAGGGCGGCATTGTCGGACGAAGCGGTCTGCAGCTCGAAAAGGGCGACCGCACCAAAGCGCTCGAGGCCGAATATCGCGCACTGGAAACCGCCCCGGTCGGTACGCCGGTGACATGGACCGGCGACGATGCCAGCGGCCAGGTGGTTGCCAATGCGCCCTATCAGGTGGGCAACCAGAATTGCCGGCAATATTCCCACACGCTGACTGTCGATGAAAAGGAAACCCGGGTTCGCGGTGCGGCCTGTCGCAATGCCGATGGCAGCTGGTCTCCTTTGACGTAAATCAAGGTCATGGACCTTTCCGAGTGACAGGAAGGGCTATAGCGGTGCACCTGGACGCCGGGCGGTGCGGCGTGATGTCTCAAATTCGCGTCATCTCCGCGCTTCATGTTTCCATGTGCCGTGCATTCGAGTAATTGAGCCTTATGTTCTGGATTGTCGTTGCGATATTGACGGCGGCTGTCGCCATCGTCCTGATGTACCCGCTGATGCGGAAGACCGAGGTGTCGCAGACGCGCCGCGACGGCGAGGTTGCAGTCTATCGCGACCAGCTTGCCGAACTGGACCGCGAGCGTGCCGCTGGCCTGATCGGCGAGACGGAGGCGGAATATGCCCGCGCCGAAATCGGCCGCCGGCTGCTTGCCGCAGCCGATACCCGTCAAGACGCTGAAAGCAGCGCCCGGCCGCTGCGGCACAATCTCGCCGTAACCCTGATTACCGTTTTGCTGCCTGCACTTGGCCTCTGTCTTTACATCTGGAAGGGAAGTCCGGAAGTGCCGGACATGCCGCTCGAGGCGCGTCTGGAGCAACCCGGCAACGACATGAACCTTCTGGTCGCCCGGGCCGAGCGGCATCTGGCCGAAAACCCCGACGACGGTGCAGGCTGGGATATCCTGGCGCCGATCTATTTCAAGACGATGCGGCTTGGCGATGCCGAGCTTGCCTATCGCAACGCGCTTCGTCTGCAAGGGCCGAGCACGGAACGGCTGACGGGACTTGGCGAAACACTGGTGGCGAGCAATGACGGCATCGTCATCGAGGCTGCGCGTGAGGCCTTTGCCGAAGCCGAGCGGCTGAAACCCGGCAATCCACGCGCCCGCTTTTATCTGGCGCTGTCGCTGGAGCAGGCGGGCAGGGCGCAGGAGGCGCGTGCGGCCTTTGCAGCACTGGCGGCGGATGCACCAGCCGGTGCGCCATGGTTGCCGCTGGTGCGGGAACATATCGCCAGAACCGGCGGCGAGGCAGCGCCCGGCCCGACCGCAGGCGACGTGGCGGCGGCGAAAGACATGACGCCCGCCGACCGGCAGGCGATGATCGAGGGCATGGTGGCGAGCCTCGACGCCAAGCTCAAGGAAAATCCCGGTGATTTCGAAGGCTGGATGCGCCTCGTGCGCGCCTATTCCGTCTTGAACAATGCAGCGAAGGCGGGCGAGGCACTGAGAGCCGGTTTGCAGGTTTTCCCGCCTGAGGGCGAAGAGGGTAAGCAGCTTCTGGCGCTGGCGAAGGAATTGGGAGTTTCTGCCGGACCCGTTCGCATGAACGGGCAAGGGCGCGCGATGCCGCAGGGAGTGACGCAATGACCCGCAAACAGAAACGGCTCGCAATCATCGGCGGCGGCATGAGCTTCATCGTCGCGGCCGTGTTGCTCGTCATGTTCGCTTTCGGCCAGTCCATAGCCTATTTCTACATGCCGGCCGATCTGGAGAAGACGCCGGTCAATCCCGGCACCCGCATCCGCCTAGGTGGGCTGGTGGCGGAAGGCTCCGTCAAGCGCGGGGAGGGCCGCACGGTGAGCTTTACGGTGACTGACGGTGAAGCAAACGTGCCCGTCAGCTATACCGGCATTCTGCCCGATCTTTTCCGCGAGGGGCAGGGCGTGGTGACGGAAGGCGTTTTCGATGCCGCGACCCATGGCTTTGTTGCCGACAGCGTTCTGGCCAAGCATGACGAAAACTACATGCCGAAGGAAGTGGCCGACCGGCTGAAAGACAAGGGCCTGTGGCAGAACACCGGAGAGGGCGGGCAACCTTCCGGCGCAGCGCCTTCTCCTGCGGGGGCTTCAGCCGACAAGACCGGAGCGATAAAATGATCAACGAGATCGGCCACTACGTTCTGGTTCTGGCACTCGCCGTGGGGCTGATCGTCTCGACGCTGCCGGTGATCGGCGCGCGCCGCAACGACCGGGCGCTGATGGATATCGCCTCGCTCGGCTCCGTCGTGATGTTCCTGCTCGTGGCCTTGTCCTTTGCGGCGCTGACGCGGGCCTATGCGGTTTCGGATTTCTCCGTGCGCAACGTCTGGGAAAACTCCCATTCGCTGATGCCGATGCTCTACAAGTTGACCGGCGTCTGGGGCAACCATGAGGGCTCCATGCTGTTGTGGCTGCTGATCCTGGTGTTTTTCAGCGCGCTCGTTGCCGTCTTTGGGCGCAACCTGCCGGAAACGCTGAAAGCCAATGTGCTGTCCGTGCAGGCCTGGATTTCCGTCGCGTTCCTGCTGTTCATTCTGCTCACCTCCAATCCGTTCATGCGTCTGGAGCGGGTGCCGGCCGAAGGGCAGGACCTGAACCCTATCCTTCAGGATTTCGGCCTCGCCATCCATCCGCCGCTGCTTTATCTCGGTTATGTCGGCTTTTCCGTCTGTTTCTCCTTCGCCGTCGCTGCACTTCTGGAGGGCCGGATCGATGCGGCCTGGGCGCGCTGGGTAAGGCCTTGGACGCTCGCCGCATGGACCTTCCTGACGGCAGGTATCTCCATGGGATCTTACTGGGCCTATTACGAACTCGGCTGGGGCGGCTGGTGGTTCTGGGATCCGGTTGAAAACGCCTCCTTCATGCCATGGCTTGCGGGCACCGCACTGCTGCATTCGGCACTCGTCATGGAAAAGCGCGAAGCGCTGAAAATCTGGACCGTGCTTCTGGCGATCATGACCTTCTCGCTGTCGCTGCTCGGCACCTTCCTCGTGCGCTCCGGCGTCTTGACCTCCGTGCACGCCTTCGCCACCGATCCGAGCCGCGGCATCTTCATTCTCGGCATCCTTACCGTTTTCATCGGCGGAGCTTTCGCGTTGTTCGCATGGCGGGCGCCCTCGCTGAAGGTGGGTGGATTGTTCGCGCCGATCTCACGCGAAGGGGCGCTGGTCCTCAACAATCTGATCCTGACGGTCTCGACCGCAACGGTACTGATCGGCACGCTCTATCCGCTCATTCTCGAAACGCTGACAGGCGAAAAAATCTCGGTCGGCGCGCCGTTCTTCAACCTCACCTTCGGCCTCCTGATGATCCCGGTCCTGATCGTCACGCCCTTCGGGCCGATGCTCGCCTGGAAGCGCGGCGATCTTCTCGGCGCTTTCCAGCGGCTTTATGTGGCGGCCGCCATTGCAGCCCTTGCCGGGCTGACGCTCTGGTACGTGGAAAATGGAGGCCCGGTACTCGCCGCACTTGGCATCGCAGCCGGTTTCTGGCTGATCTTCGGGGCGCTTGCCGATCTCTGGTATCGGGCCAATTTCGGCAAACTGGCCTTCGGCATCGCTTTTCGACGCCTCAAGGGCCTGCCGCGTTCGGCCTTCGGCGCCGCACTTGCCCATATGGGGCTTGGCATCACCGTGCTCGGCATCGTCACCGTCACCACCTTCGAGACCGAAACCGTTCTTGAAATGAAGCAGGGCATGGAGGCGAAGGCGGGCGGCTATAGTCTCACCTTCGATGGCATCCGCCATGCCGTCGGCCCTAATTTCACCGAGGATCGCGGCCATTTCACCATACGCAAGGCGGGTGTGGAAGTGGCCGACGTCTGGTCCTCCAAACGGCTCTACACCGCACGGCGAATGCCGACCACGGAAGCGGGCATTTTGACGTTCGGCCTCAGCCAGCTCTACGTCTCGCTCGGTGACCCGATGGCGGATGGCGGCATGGTAGTGCGCATCTGGTGGAAACCCTTCATCCTGTGCATCTGGGGCGGCACGCTGTTCATGATGGCCGGCGGTTTGATATCGCTCTCCGACAGACGGTTGAGGGTGGGCGCACCGAGCCGCAAGGCGAAGCCGGCAAAAACGGCCGCGATGCCGGAGGCGGCGGAATGAGGGAGGTTGTGGCGGGGCTCACGCTCCTTCTCGTTCTCATGTTTACGTCATGGCCGGCCTTCGCCTTCAACCCGGACGAGGTGCTGAAAGACCCCGCACTGGAACAGCGCGCCCGCAATCTCACGTCTCAACTGCGCTGCATGGTCTGTCAGAACCAGTCGATCGATGACAGTAATGCCGAACTGGCACGGGACCTGCGCGTTCTGGTGCGGGACAGGCTGGTGGCAGGCGATAGCGATCAGGCTGTTGTCGACTACGTCGTGTCTCGTTATGGCGAATTCGTGCTGCTGAAACCGCGTTTCAGCATGCGCACCGCACTTTTGTGGGGCGCGCCCATCGTTCTGGCGCTTGCGGGAATATTCGCCATCCTCGTTTTTTCGCGTCGGCGCGCTACCCAGGAGCGACCGGAAAAACTGAGCGCGGACGAAGAAGAGAGAATTCGTAATCTCATTGAAAAATAACCGATTTTCATATCAGTCCTCGGTTCTTTTTCAACATTACGGTTTTTTCATTCGTCAGACACTTCGCTGTAAGGTGTCGCCTCCTATATCTTCATCATCCACCGCTTCTCCCCCGGTCAAACGGGTTCCAGTCTGAATGAAGAAAGAAGGTACACCATGTCTCACTCGCAAAACGGACGCTCCTCGCTGAAGACGGTTCTGAAGGCAACGACCGTTGGCGGTCTTGCCGCGCTGATGCTTTCCACAGGCATCGCCGCACCGATCGTTCATTCCTTTGCCGCTCCGGTCGAGGTGACTGCGCCGCAGGTTCCGAGCTTCGCCAATGTGGTCGAGGCGGTTTCGCCCGCCGTCGTCTCCGTTCGTGTCCAGTCGAACGTGCAGCCCGCTTCCGATGATTCCAGCAACTTTTCCTTCAATTTCGGCGGCCGTGGTCTCGACCAGCTGCCGGACGACCATCCCCTGAAGCGCTTCTTCAAGGAATTCGGCGGTCCCAACCAGGACCGTCCCGACCGTGGTCCGAATCGTCACCGTGACGGCAAGGGTCCGCTGCGCCCCGTCGCTCAAGGATCCGGCTTCTTCATCTCCGAAGACGGTTATGTCGTCACCAACAACCACGTTGTCGATGACGGCTCCGCCTACACGGTGGTGATGAATGACGGTACCGAACTCGAAGCCAAGCTCGTTGGCCGTGATCCGCGTACCGATCTGGCGCTGCTGAAGGTCGATGTAAACCGCAAGTTCACCTATGTGCAGTTTGCTGACGACAGCAAGATTCGCGTCGGTGACTGGGTCGTAGCCGTCGGTAACCCCTTCGGCCTCGGCGGCACGGTAACCTCGGGCATCGTTTCTGCCCGTGGCCGCGATATCGGCTCCGGCCCCTATGACGATTACCTGCAGATCGACGCCGCCGTAAACCGCGGCAACTCCGGTGGTCCCGCCTTCAATCTCAACGGTGAAGTCGTTGGCATCAACACCGCAATCTTCTCGCCCTCCGGCGGCAATGTCGGTATTGCTTTCGCCATCCCGTCGTCCGTTGCCAAGGACGTGATCGCCGACCTGCAAAAGGACGGCAAGGTCGAACGCGGCTGGCTCGGCGTGCAGATCCAGCCCGTCAGCAAGGACATTGCCGAGTCGCTTGGTCTTGCCGAAGCGAAGGGCGCGCTCGTCGTCTCGCCGCAGTCCGGTTCGCCGGGCGACAAGGCTGGCATCAAGCAGGGTGACATCATCACCGCCGTCAATGGCGACCCGGTCAAGGATGCCCGCGATCTGTCGCGCCGCATCGGCAGCATGACGCCAAACAGCAAGGTTGAAATCTCGCTCTGGCGCGGCGGCAAGTCGCAGTCGGTCACCGTGACGCTTGGCGATCTCGCAAGCGACGATGCCTCCAAGGCAACGCCGGGCCAGGAAAACGACAGTGGCAGCAAGCCTTCCAGCGCAAAGGTGCTGTCGAGCCTCGGCCTGACGGTTGCGCCCGCTGACGACGGCAACGGCCTTGCCATCACTGATGTCGATCCGGACAGCGACGCTGCTGCCCGTGGCCTGAAGACGGGTGAGAAGATCACCTCCGTCAACAACCAGCAGGTGGCTTCTGCCGCCGATATCGAGAAGGTTCTCGAGCAGGCGAAGAAGGATGGACGCTCCAAGGCGCTGTTCCAGATCCAGACGGACAGCGGCAGCCGCTTCATCGCACTGGATATCGACCAGGGTTGATAATCTGAGATGCGACGCCGGTTCTTCTTCGAGCCGGCGTCGCTCGGGACTGTCTCTCACCTTGAGGGCGGGACAGAGTATGTGGAACGCGCGTGCCGCTTGTTTCTTCTCCGCTAGGGAGGAGAAGGTCGTGGCAGCGGGATCAAGGGCAAGGCCAGCGATAGACCGCGCCCTTGCCCCCTCATCCGACCCTTCGGGCCACCTTCCCCCCGCCGGGGAGAAGACAAGGACCCACAAAGCCGGTCCAGTCAGCACCGAGGAGGAAATCTCATGGAAAACAAGGTTCAGGAAATGTCCGTCGCATCTGTTTCCGGTTGTGCGGAAAAGGGCGAGGGCGCTATTGTCCCGCACATGAAGATTCTTGTTATTGAAGACGATCTCGAGGCTGCGGCCTATATGACCAAGGCGTTCCGGGAAGTCGGTATCGTTGCCGATCACGCGAGCGATGGTGAAAGCGGCCTGTTCATGGGCTGCGAGAATTCCTATGACGTGATGGTGATCGACCGCATGCTGCCGCGCCGCGACGGACTTTCCGTCATCAGCGAGCTGCGCCGGCGCGGCATCGAAACGCCGGTTCTCATTCTTTCGGCGCTTGGGCAGGTGGACGACCGCGTGACCGGCCTGCGTGCCGGCGGCGATGATTATCTGCCCAAACCCTATGCCTTTTCCGAACTTCTCGCACGCATCGAAGTACTGGGCCGCCGCAAGGGCAAACCCGAACAGGACATGGTCTACCGTGTCGGCGATCTCGAACTTGACCGGCTATCCCACGATGTCCGTCGCGGCGGCAAGGAAATCCTGTTGCAGCCGCGTGAGTTCCGCCTGTTGGAATATCTCATGAAGAATGCCGGCCAGGTGGTGACCCGCACCATGCTTCTGGAAAACGTCTGGGATTATCATTTCGACCCGCAGACCAATGTCATCGACGTGCATGTGTCCCGCCTTCGTTCGAAGATCGAAAAGGACTTCGAAAAGCCGCTGCTGAAGACCATTCGCGGCGCGGGTTACATGATGAAGGATGAGGGCTGATTGGCGAAAATGGTCCGCCTCAGAATATTGTTTCGGTCAACAGCGGTGCGCCTTTCTGCGCTCTATATCCTGCTGTTTGCGCTCTGCGCCGCCTTTCTGGTCTTTTATGTCACCGCCCTTTCCGAACGGCTGCTGAACCAGCAGACGCGTGACGCGGTGCTGCAGGAAGTGTCGGATGTGCAGCGCATCTACAATCGCGGCGGCATCAACCCGCTGTTGCGGATGATGGAGCGCCGTGCCCGCCAACCGGGGGCGAGCCTTTACATCATCGCCGGCCCCAATGGCGAAATCCTTGCAGGCAACGTCGCTTCCGTGCAGCCCGGCGTGTTTGACAAGGAGGGCTGGACGGGTTTCCCCTTCCGTTACGAACGTTATTCCGAAAGCGGCGACAGCGTGCAGCATATGGCGACCGCCAATGTCTTCATGCTGGACAACGGCCTGCGCATCCTGATCGGCCGCGATCTCGGCGAGCCCACCAAATTCCGGGCGCTGGTGCGCAATGCGCTGATGGTGGCGCTTGCCATCATGAGCGCCGGTGCGCTGCTCATCTGGTTCGGCATCGGCCGCAATGCCTTGAAACGCATCGACCGCATGTCGGCAGCGACCAAGAAGATCATGGCCGGCGATCTTTCGCAGCGCCTGCCGCAGGGCCGCTCCGGCGACGAGTTCGATCGGCTGTCCGGCTCGCTCAACGCCATGCTCGGCCGTATCGAAAAGCTGAACGAGGGCTTGCGGCAGGTGTCCGACAACATCGCCCACGACCTCAAGACACCGCTGACGCGGCTGCGCAACAAGGCGGCCGCCGCCTTGGATGACAACGACGAGACGAAACGGCGCGCGGCACTCGAAGGCATCATCGCCGAATCCGACCAGTTGATCCGCACCTTCAATGCATTGTTGATGATTTCCCGCGTCGAGGCCGGCTCCATCGCCGCCGAAATGACCGATGTGGACATGTCGGCAATCGCCGCCGACAGCGCCGAACTTTACGAACCGGTAGCCGAGGACGCGGGACTTACGCTTGAGGCCGAGATCGAACCCGGTCTTTCGGTGCAGGGCAACCGTGAACTGATCGGCCAGGCGCTTTCGAACCTCATCGACAACGCCATGAAATATGCCTGCGAATGCGAGGGCGACAAAAAACTCATCGTGCGTCTGGTGAGCGAACCGGACGCCATCGTGCTGTCCGTCTCCGATAACGGCCCCGGTATCCCCGCCGACAAGCGCGGCGAGGTGCTGAAACGTTTCGTGCGGCTGGACGAAAGCCGCTCCAAACCCGGCACGGGGCTCGGCCTGTCGCTGGTGGAGGCCGTGATGGAATTGCACGGCGGATCGCTCGCGCTGTCGGACACCGACACTACAAATTCCGTCTGCCCGGGCCTGACCGTCTCGATGATCTTTCCCGTTTCGACCCAGTAAGCCGCGCTGTCCAACGCCGCTGACACCAGCACCGGCTGGTCACCGCTATTTGTGCGGAAATTCGTTCACCTCCGAGAAATAATCGTCTCTCGAGATTGAATTGAAAGATGATCGGAAGAATATCTTATAAGGTTCTACAGCTGCACTTTATGAGGGGATCGCATCGCGATCGGCAAAAGGACTTATGATTGATGGCAAACATGGCCCCCTTGGTCGGCGACCACCATGGACCGATCATTCTGTTCGATGCCGAATGTGTGCTGTGTTCGGTGAATGCGCAATTCGTACTGCGGCATGACAAGGCCGGATATTTCCGGCTGGCCTCCATGCAGGGAGCCGTCGGCACGGAAATCTACCGGCGGCACGGAATGGACCCCAAAAATCCGGTCAGCCTGCTCGTCGTCGATGGCGAGAGGGTGCGACAGGACAGCGACGGTGTTCTTGCGATCTATGAGGCGCTTGGCATGCCCTGGCGGCTGCTTGGCATGTTGCGCATAATTCCCGCATTTCTGCGTGATCCCGTCTATCGTTTTGTCGCCCGCAATCGCTACCGTTGGTTCGGAAAACGTGCGCAATGCTGGGTGGCGCCGCCGGAATACAGGGACAGGATTCTCTGAACTTAGCGACGATCCTCCGCCCAGGGCAGGCGACAATTTCAGGCGGCGGGACAGACACGTGACGGCGTTGCGGAGATGGTTACGCATCCCCGCAATGCCACATCGCCATCGGCTCAGAACGTATAAGCCACGCCAATCATCGCGAAGGGCTGGATGTCCTTCTTGGAGAGCGGGCTGTCCTTGGCATCGCCCAGCAGGAAGCCAACACCGCCGGCGCCGGTGATCGACCAGTTCTCGGTCATAAGATAAGTGAGGGAGGCGCTGGCGTCGATGCGCTTGAAGCCTGCCTTGGCGTCATAGCGGCGTAGGCCGGAACGGGCGGATTGGGCTGAGGTGACGCCGAAATAGGATTTCATGTGCTTGTCGTCCGCCCAGGTGGCGGAGAGGTCCGCGCCAAGGATGAACTGGTCGACTTTGTGCGAAACGCTGGCGCCGACGGTTGCGGTCAACCCTTCGCTCCCGCTGATGGTCTTGTCCACCTTCGCATAGACCTCGAAGGGATCGATGCCATAAGCGATAACACCGCCGACCACGCCGCCCGCCTTGATGTCACCCATTCCGCGAAGATTTTTCTTGTCGTCCTTTTCCTTGCGCCCGGCTTCCCAGCCGCCCTTGACGCCCAGTCTGAAGCCGTTGCTGTTCAGTAGGTTGACGGTGACGCCACTGAAATCGATGCTCAGCGTATCTCCATACTCAACGGAAACCAGGGGAACCGCGCCTGCTTCCAGCTTGTCCGAGCCCTCATATTTGGGAGCGTAGGCAGCACCCACGCCAAGTGTGATTTTCCACTCACTGGAACTGCTGTAGCGGGCATTGTCGAAATTGCCCTGCGGTTCGGCGAACCTGTCCGATTTGCCGAGATCGGCAGCGAGGACGGGCGTGCAGATGCCCTGCGCCAGGGGCAGCGCGGTCAGGCACAACGCCATTGCACGCAGGTTTTTTTGCCATTTCACTGTAAAAATCTGTTTCATGATCATATCCGTTGCAGCATCAAGCGTTGCAAAACCTGGGAGTCGGGTTTCGTTGAGCAGGACGCTACGTGGGCATAATTGCGGAGACATTACGCGAGATTGCCGGCCACGACTGAAATGGCGCTTCCTCAGGCCGGACCTCGGAAAAGATCGGCAAAAACGGTTTTCCTGATCGCAAAGCGCCACGCATTTGTTACAACGCGGAGTGTATGCGCCCGGAAGCTTCGACAATGCGTGGCGGCAGGACGATTTTGCGGGGAGCGATCCTTCCTGAGAATCAGGCACGGTCGAAGCGCAAGGATGGGTCGCTCGGGAGAGGGAGAGAGACAGTGACGAAACGGGAAACCGCTGAAAGGCGGCTGAGCGAGGTTCTGCCGGGAGTTATCCGCCCCTATACGCAGACGGAACTGAAATCCGTTCTCTCCACGCTGAAGGATATCGCCAAGGGCGAGCCAGCTGTGGCCGCGCTTCTTGCCGCCGAAAGCCCGCTGAAGGACTTCATCGCTGCGGCTTTCACGCTGTCGCCCTATCTGCGCGATATGGCCGCGGCGGACGAGGGACTGCTGACGCTCGCGATTTCGAAGCCGCTGGAGCCACTACTGGCCGATCTCGTCGGTGAAGCGCGCGATTGCTGGAAGCCGGGGCAAGAGGGCGGCGTGCCCGTCGAAAACGAGGTGATGTCGCGCTTGAGGATCGCCAAGCGTCGGCTTTCCTTCGTCGCAGCGCTTGCCGATCTCGCGCGCATCTTCACCGCCCGCGATACCACGCGCTGGCTGAGCGACATGGCGGATGCTTCGCTGTCGGCCGCCATCGACCACCTGCTGCTTGTCGGCCATGAGACCGGCAAGCTCAAACTTAAGAACGTTGCCACGCCAAGCGAAGGTTCCGGCCTGATCGTGCTTGGCATGGGCAAGCTCGGCGCGCGCGAACTGAACTATTCCTCGGACATCGACGCAGTGGTGTTCTTTGAACCCTCTGCTGGCATTATCGATGATCCCTATGCTGCGACAGAGAATTTCGGCCGCATGATGCGCCGCCTCGTGCGTATCATGCAGGAACGCACGGCAGACGGTTACGTCTTCCGCACCGATTTGAGGCTCCGGCCAGACCCCGGCTCGACACCGCTCGCCATTCCCGTGGAAGCGGCGCTGCTTTATTACGAGGGCAGGGGCCAGAACTGGGAACGCGCCGCCTATATCAAGGCGCGGCCGGTGGCCGGCGATCTGAAGGCCGGCGACAATTTCCTGCGCGAACTGACACCTTTCATCTTCCGCAAATATCTCGATTACGCGGCGATTGCCGATATTCACTCCATCAAGCGGCAGATTCATGCGCATAAGGGCCATGGCGCGATTGCGGTTAAGGGCCATAACGTCAAGCTCGGACGCGGCGGCATCCGCGAGATCGAGTTCTTCGCGCAGACGCAGCAGCTGATTGCCGGCGGACGTATGCCGGCGCTCAGGGTCCGCGCGACGCAGGAGGCGCTGGCGGCGCTCACCGAAGCGAAATGGATCGATGCCGAAACGCGCGATAGCCTGACTGAAGCCTACTGGTTCCTGCGCGAAGTGGAACACCGCATTCAGATGGTGCGCGATGAGCAGACCCACGTGCTGCCCGACACCGAAACCGAACTGAAGCGCATTGCCTTCATGCTTGGTTTTGAAGATCCCAAGGCGTTTTCCGAGAAGCTGGAAAAGGTGCTGCGGCTGGTGGAGCGCCGTTATTCGGCGCTGTTCGAACAGGAGACGAAACTCTCCGGTGAGGCAGGCAATCTGGTCTTCACGGGCCAGAAGGACGATCCAGATACGCTGAAAACCCTCTCAGCACTTGGTTTTCAGCGGCCGGAGGATATTTCCCGCGTCATCCGCACCTGGCACAATGGCCGGTACCGGGCAACGCAATCGGTCGAGGCGCGCGAGCGGCTGACGGAGCTGACGCCGGATCTGCTGCGCGCCTTTGGCGAAAGCAAGCGGGCGGATGAGGCGCTGCTGCGCTTTGATAATTTCCTCTCCGGGCTACCGGCGGGCATCCAGCTCTTCTCGCTGCTCGGCAACAATCAGGCGCTGTTGTCGCTGCTGGTGACGATCATGTCGTCGGCCCCGCGCCTTGCCGAAATCATCGCCGCCCGCCCGCATGTTTTTGACGGCATGCTGGACCCGGCGCTGATGAGCGACGTGCCGACGCGCGAATATCTTGCCCAGCGCATGGGCAATTTCCTCTCCAATGCCCGCCACTACGAGGATATTCTCGACCGGCTCCGTATTTTCGCCGCCGAGCAGCGCTTTCTCATCGGCGTGCGGCTTTTGACAGGCGCGATTCGTGGCGAGATCGCCGCCCGCGCCTTCACCCATCTTGCCGATCTGGTAATTGAAGCGGCCCTGAATGCCGTTCTCTCGGAGATGGAGACGGCACATGGGCCATATCCGGGCGGGCGCGTGGCCGTGATGGGCATGGGCAAGCTCGGCTCCTTCGAGCTGACCGCGGGTTCGGATGTCGACCTCATTCTCCTCTACGATTACGACGATGCCGCCCATGAATCGACCGGCGCAAAACCGCTCGATGTGGTGCGTTACTTCACTCGCGTCACCCAAAGGCTGATTGCCGCACTATCGGCACCCACAGCCGAGGGCGTGCTTTACGAGGTGGACATGCGGCTTCGCCCCTCCGGCAACAAGGGGCCGGTGGCGACGCGCATTTCCGCCTTTGAGAAATACCAGCGCGAGGAAGCCTGGACCTGGGAACATATGGCGCTTTCCCGCGCTCGCCTGATCTGTGGCAAAGCCTCGCTGATGGAAGATGCGCGCGGCATCATCGCCTCGGTACTGTCCCAGAAGCGCGATGTGGCGAAAGTCTCAGCAGATGTGCTGGAAATGCGAAGCCTCATCGAACAGGAAAAGCCGCCGGAAAACATCTGGGACTTCAAGCTCATCAATGGTGGGCTGATCGATCTCGAATTCATCGCCCAATATCTGGCTTTGGTCGGTCCCGCCAAGGGTCTCCAGCCGCACGAACCGCGTCGCAACACGGCAGAGGCATTGCAGGTGCTGGCCGCCCCGGTGATGGAGCAGCAATCCTTCGACGACTGCATGGCGGCGACGGCGCTTTACACCGAGATATCGCAGATCGTGCGGCTGTGCATCGACGGTGCTTTCAATCCGAAGGAAGCGCCTGCCGGTCTTATCGATCTGGTTTGCCGGGCCGGGGATTGCCCGGATATTTCCACGCTGGAGGGCGAGGTGAAGCGGCTGGCGAAGGTTGTCAGGAAGGCGTTTGTGGCAACGGTGAAAAATGGCGGGTGATGGTGGGTATCGCGCGTTCTGCCGTCACTTACTGCAACGCAGCGGGCACAGCCCGATATTCCTCAATGCACCGTGCCACAGCACCCTGCCGCATGCGGGATGATAATCGTCACCACCGTGCCTCTGCCTTCGCAGGAGCGGATTTTCATCGTGCCGCCATGCAGCCTGACGAGCGAGCGCGAGATGGCGAGCCCGAGGCCTGAGCCGCCCTGGCTTTTGGCGTATTGGCTCTGCACCTGCTCGAAGGGCTGGCCAATCTTGTCGAGCGCCTCGGCGGGAATGCCGATGCCGGTATCGGCGATGGTGAGGATCATGGCGGCCTGATGCACATGGGTGCGCAGCGCTACGCGGCCGCCATTGCCGGTGAACTTCACGGCATTGGACAGAAGGTTGAGCATGATCTGCTTCATGGCGCGGCGGTCGCCCTGCATCGTCAGCCCGGCGCAGACCTTCTGCTGCACGGTGATGTTCTTCTGTTCCGCCTGGATGGCGGTCAACCGCAGGGTTTCTTCGATCAGCGGCGCGAGATCGATCGTCTCGCGGTTGATCCGCATATGGCCGGCTTCGATCTTGGACATATCCAGAATGTCGTTGATGACATTTAGGAGGTGCTTGCCGCTGTCGTGGATATCCCGGGCATATTCGGAATATTTCGGCGAGCCAACCGGCCCGAACATCTCGTTTTGCAGGATGTCGGAAAAGCCGAGAATGGCGTTGAGCGGCGTGCGCAGCTCATGGCTCATATTGGCGAGGAATTCGGACTTTGCGAGGTTTGCCGCCTGGGCGCGCTCTTTTTCGGCGAGATAATTGGCGTTGGCGTCTGAAAGCTCCGTCTTCTGCCGCTCCAGCTTATGCTGCGAGGCGGAAAGATCGCCGATGGTGGCCATCAGCCGGCGTTCGGAGTCACGCAGGCGCTCCTGATGGCGCTTCAGAAGCGTAATGTCGGTGCCGACAGAGACGAGGCCGCCGTCACGGGTGCGGCGTTCATTGATCTGTAGCCAGCGATCATCGGCAAGCTGCACTTCCGTCATGCGCGAAAGGCCAGACTGATCGGGGTCCGCAACGCGCCGCTCCACGACCGGGCGCGCCGCAGCCGCCTGCACGGCGCTCTTTTCGGTGCCCGCTACCAGAACGCTGTCCGGCAGGCCGTAAGCCTTCTGGTAATGGGTGTTGCACATGACGAGACGGTCATTCTTGTCCCACAGCACGAAGGCTTCCGAGGTGGATTCGATGGCGTCTGCAAGGCGCTGGTCTGCCTCGGCATAACGTTGCGCAAGGCGGTGCTGCTCGGTCACGTCCATGGCGATGCCGATGACGCGCGGGCCGTTATTGGTGCGGATGACCTGGGCACGGGCGCGCAGCCAGACATAGTGGCCTTTCGCGTGGCGCATGCGGAAGATCTGGTCGATCTGGCGCAGATCACCGCAGCCGACAGCACGGGCAAGCTCGTAGAGGTTTCCATCTTCGGAATGCATCATGCGCGCCGCATCGGAAAAGGACAGCGGTGCGGCCTTCGGCGGTCTGCCGAGGATTTCGTAGAGCGAGCCGGACCAGAACATGCGCCGCGTGGAAAGATCGAAGTCCCACAGGCCGCAGCGGCCACGTGACAGCGCCGTCTCCACCCGCAGGTTCGATTCAGCGAAGATGTCGTCAGCGTCGCGGGCGCGTTTGACCTGCATGTAATAGGCGTAGAGCACGACGAGAAGGATCGAGGAGATTCCGGCAAACAGCGTCACGTTCATGGCGATTTCGCTGCGCCAGAAAGAACGGATCGGCTCAAGCGAGCGCGCCGCGATGACCATGCCGCCATCGTCGCCGAAGGGGATCATCGTTGCATAATGCGGCTGGTTGTCGATATTGGTTTCGATGGTGCCGGGCGCGCCGGGAAAACGCTGAACAATGGCGATTTCGGGAAGCAAAGCCGGCAGGGAGGTGCCAATATAAAGCGTGGCGCCCTTGCCGGCGCCGGCGAAAATCCGGCCGTTGCTGCCCGACAGAAGCACCATGGTGCCATCAGCAAGGCTGCCCGAAGGCAGCGCTGCGGCAAGGCTCGCCTCTGCGCGGGTGCGCTCTTGCGAGGCAAAGACAATACCGTTGTTGATAAGGGCTGCTTTTGCCGTCAGCGCCGTCAGTGCGGTAGAGTGGCGGGCTGCCTCTTCCATGCGGCTATATTCGGCAACAATGCCCAGCATGCGTGACGCCGCGATGACGACGAGAAATGCAAGAATGAGAATGGGAATGAGGCGCTTCAGCAGGGTCTCGACCTGCGGCATCGGGCGGTCGGAGCCGTTCATCAAACCCATCAGGTCGCTGGAAAGCCTTTCGCCCCAGGCCGCAAGATCAGAAAATTTGGCATACGGCCGCTCATCGCCCGCAGTCGCCCGCCGCACGTTCGTCATTGTCCCGCCTTCAAGATATCCCCACTGATTCGAAGCGCCGCCGCTCGAATATGCATAGTGAATCAAATGCGATTCGCCGTGTCCAGAGGCAAAAGTTAAAAGAATTTTAACCCCTTGAACCGACTCCGTATTTTTTCGGGACAGCGCGTTACGGTCTGCACAGCGGCGCCAGGCATTGGAAAAACCGACACCCGGATAGCCGGTCTGGGACGTTCCGGTGTGTTCCGGCCGGTGGTTCTCAAGCCTTGTCGAAAGCTTCAAGAGCAGGTCCAAGTGCGCCGAGAACGCCGTTTCCGGCGGCAGGAAGCCCGGTCAGCACCGCGCTGATGATATCGTCACGGCTTGCGCCATGCGCTTTGGCTTCCAGCACATGAAATGCCACACCGCCTTCAAGCCGCAGTGCGGCAAGAATGCCGATATAGACCAGGCATTGCGTCTTGGCATCCAGCGTGGACGCCGCACCCAGCCCCTGCACGGCCTGAAGCCAGACCGCCTGATGGGCCGGGGCCTCGGTGATGAAACGCTGGAACGAATTGCTGGTGTTGGAAATATCCGTCATTTGAAATCCCTTTCCGCTTGCGGCCGCGTTCCGGCCTGTCGCTGACGATTGTGTCGCGCAATGCGTTGCGGCGCCTTGACGGAAATCAAGACGGCGCACAGGCATTGTCCGGAATAGGGGAGTTGGCGAATGTTCGCCGGGTATTATCCTTTCAGAATACGCCCGACGATATCGCTGACATCCGTTGAAAGACCTTTTGCTTCGGCGATCGTCGAAAGCGCTGCCTTGGCGTGTTCGGCGCGGCTTGCTTCCAGCGACCGCCAGGAGCGCATGGAGGTGAGAATGCGCGCGGCAAGCTGCGGGTTACGCTTGTCGATGGCTATGATCTGCTCGGCGAGGAACCGGTAAGCGGCACCATCGGCGCGGTGGAAACCGGTCGGGTTGGAGAAGGCGAGCGTGCCCACCAGCGACCGTACCCGGTTGGGATTGGAAGCGATGAAGTGTTTCGACGTCATCAGCGCCTTGATACGTTCCAGCGCGCCGTCGCCGGGAATGGCGGCCTGCAGCGAGAACCATTTGTCGAGAACCAGCGCATTGTCGGCAAAGCGGGCTTCGAAGGCGGCAAGCGCCTCCTTTGTCTCCGTGCTGTCGGGGAAACGCTGGGTCAGTACACCGAGCGCATGCGCAAGATCGGTCATGTTGGTGGCGCTGGCATAGGCCTTTGCCGCCCTGTCAGGCGTTCCCTCAGCAAAAGCAAGGAAGCTCAACGCGCCGTTGCGAAGCGAACGCCGTCCGGCGCTGTCAGCATCGGGGCTGTAGGCTTCACCATTTCCGTCACTGTCGGCGAGCCGCCGGAGCGTTTCGAGACCGGCCGTGGCAATGGCCTTGATCGTCGCGTTGCGTGCCTTGTGGATGGCGTCCGGGTCGGTATTGCCGCCCAGTTCGCGAGCGATGTCCGTTTCGCTCGGCAGCGCCAGCGCCTGTGCGCGGAAAGCGGGTTCAAGCGAAGCGTCGCCGACGATTTCGATCAGCGTTGCGATGAGGTCGGCGTCCGAGCGTACTTCTTGGCCGTTCTGCACGGCCCTGGTGGCGGCAATCAGCGCCGGCAAAGCGAGATCGGTAAGCGCCTGGAAACGGGCAAACATATCCGTCTCGTGCCGGGCGACCTGCACCAGATCGGCAGCACTCTGTTCGAAATGCAGGTTGATCGGCGCCGAGAAGCTGCGGTTGAGCGACAGCACTGGGCGCGATGAAATGCCGGAGAAGGAGAATGTCTGGTTGCGTTCGGTCAGATGCAGCACGCCGTCGCGGTATTCGCCGCCCGTGACAGCCTGCGGCTCGGCGATCTGGCCATTGTCGAGAATCAGCGCCAGCGACAGCGGAATATGACGCGGTTGCTTCACCGGTTGGCCGGGCGTTGGTGCGACGGTCTGTTCCAGCGTCAGCCTGAAGGTCGCCTTGGCGGCATCGTAGGCGGAGGACACGGAGACGAGCGGCGTGCCGGCCTCGGTGTACCATAGCGAAAACTGCGACAGATCGCGGCCGCTGGCATCGGCAAAACTCTTGACGAAATCCTCAACAGTCGCCGCTTCGCCGTCATGGCGTTCGAAATAAAGGTCCATGCCTTTCTTGAAGTCGTCTTCCCCAAGGATCGTGGCGATCATGCGGGTGACTTCGGCGCCCTTTTCATAAACGGTCGTCGTGTAGAAGTTGTTGATTTCGCGATAGGTATCGGGGCGTGGTGGATGGGCCAGCGGACCGGAATCCTCTGGAAACTGTTCCGATTTCAGGTGACGCACATCGGCGATGCGCTTGACCGGGCGCGAGCGCATGTCGGCGGAAAATTCCTGGTCGCGATAGACCGTCAGGCCTTCTTTCAGGCACAGCTGAAACCAGTCGCGGCAGGTGATGCGGTTGCCAGTCCAGTTGTGGAAATATTCATGCGCGATGATGCGCTCGATATTGGCGTAGTCCGCATCGGACGCAGTTTCCGGGTCGGCCAGCACGAATTTGTCGTTGAAGACGTTGAGACCCTTGTTCTCCATCGCGCCCATGTTGAAATCGGACACGGCGACGATCATGAAGATATCGAGGTCGTATTCACGGCCGAAGCGTTCCTCATCCCACTTCATCGAGCGCTTCAGCGCATCCATGGCATAGGCCGCGCGCGGCTCCTTGCCATGCTCGACATAGATCTTCAGCGCCACTTCGCGGCCGGAAAGGGTGGTGAACGTGTCTTCCACCACGCCGAGATCGCCGGCGACAAGCGCAAAGAGATAGCTGGGTTTCGGGTGCGGATCGAACCAGGCTGCAAAGTGGCGGCCTTCATCGTAATTGCCGCCGCCGAGGAAATTGCCGTTCGACAACAGCAGGGGATTGCCGTCCTTCGCGGCGATGATCGTCACCGTATAAGGTGCCAGAACATCGGGCCGGTCTGGGAAATAGGTGATGCGGCGGAAACCTTCCGCCTCGCACTGGGTGCAATAAACGCCGTTGGTGCGGTAAAGCCCCATCAGCTGCGTATTGACCTGCGGATTGATGTAATTGGTGACACAGATCTCGAAGGGCGTCTCCGCAGGCAGATCGCGGATCGTCAGGCTATCGGGCGTCGCGTCATATTGGCTTGCGGGAATGTCCACCTGATCGAGCAGGAGGCCCGAAAGCGTCAACTCGTCGCCATCGAGAACGAGCGGCGCTGACACATCGACGCCCTCTCGGCGATGAAAGATCAGACGGGCTTCGACCTTGGTATTCTTGGGGTCGAGTTCGAAGGTGAGATCCACCCGCTCCAGAACGAAATCGGTGGGGCGGTAATCTGCCAGGTGAACGATCTGGCCCGTGTCTGTTCGCATGACTGTTCCTGAATAACTTTGTCGTTGTCCTCCGGGCATCATGTCGTCATAAGGCCCGGATGTAAAATAGGTAGAGTATTCGTCACAATCATGTGCGCATCGGGAGGACGTTCTGTCCTGCCATGGAAGGCTTTGCCGGCCCTGCAGACGATTCTGTCGCCGCCGGACCTGCGGACCATGCCAGCAAATGTTGAACGATTGCTGAAATTGTATTTTATTTTCTTCAAATTTTAGCGCGTGTCGCTTTTGGTCTGATTCTCACGTCGCCATCAGGGCCGAAGGCCTGAACAATGGGGGTGAGGAGGCCACAAGCCGGGGAAAGCAATCCTGCGCCTCACCAGATCAACGGAATTCATGGGTAAATAACATTTTTTGTTGTAAAGCGCTTCGGGAATGCTCTAGCCTTGGGCAAATCCAATTCCCCCGCGTCGTCCTCCCCCGCATGAACAATCTCCCGATGGCGTGTTTGCGCAGCCGATATGAGTAACTGCCGATGAACGCCGAACCGACAAATCCCTTTCGGGGGATAAGCCTGAAGCTGATTTCGGTTGGCTTTTTTCTGGTGATGCAGACTTGTATCAAGGCCTCCGGTCCCGATGTGCCGGCCGGTCAGATCACTTTCTTCCGCTCCGCTTTCGCCATCATCCCCATCGTCGTTTATCTTGCCTGGCTGCATGCGCTGACGAGCGCGCTGCACACCAACAATCTCATCGGCCATTTCAAGCGCGGGTTTCTCGGCATTCTCTCCATGGCCTGCGGGTTTTACGGGCTGACGCTGCTGCCGTTGCCGGAGTTCATCGCCATCGGTTATGCCTCACCGCTGCTGGCCGTCGTGTTCGCCGCCTTCATCCTGCGCGAGAAGGTGCGCATCTACCGCTGGAGCGCGGTTTTCGTTGGCATGATGGGCGTGCTGGTTATCCTGTGGCCGAAGATGACCCTGTTGCGTGAAGGCGGTTTTGCTGCGGGCGAGGGGCTGGGCGCGATCGCCGTGCTCTGCGGGGCAGCACTTGGTGGTCTCGCAATGATCCAGGTGCGGCAACTGGTGGAAACGGAAAAGACGCCGACCATCGTTCTCTATTTCTCGCTCACGGCCACCTTGCTGTCGCTCGTCAGCGTACCCTTCGGCTGGAGCGCTCTGGATACCAAGCAGGCCGTGCTGTTGATCACCAGCGGCATTTGTGGCGGCGTCGCACAGATCTTCCTGACGGAGAGCTATCGCCACGCGGAGGTCTCCACTATCGCGCCCTTCGAATACAGCTCCATCGTTTTCGGGATAGCGGTCTCCTATATCCTGTTCGGAGACATTCCAACGCTCACCATGCTGATCGGCACGGCAATCGTGATTTTCGCCGGCATCTTCATCATTTTCCGCGAGCACCAGCTGGGCCTGGCGAGACGCGCGGCACGCAAGGCCTCCACGCCGCAGGGGTGACGCACCAAATTTGACGGAGGTCGCAAACATGCGGCATCGTCGGCGCCAGAGCCGTTGTCGTGTCGGCGCCTAGTCCCGCAAATGCAAAAGGCGCCTTCCCGAAGAAAGACGCCAGCGCGCAATCAAAGATATGGACCGGTTTTACACCGGCCTGAGTGCTCTCAGCGCTCGCGGAAATCCGCAAAGACAGCTGCAGGACGTGTCACGCGAACCTGCTGCATGGCAGCACGTGCGGTCATCTGTTCGTTAGCGGCAGCGCCGAAACGATGGTAACCCTGACTGGAGCGAGGGCCGAGGCCCGCCAGTCGGAGCGTTTCAAAGCCGGAATGTACCGGACGGAAGCGAGTGGTCATTGCCTTGGTTCCTTAAACCGAATTCCTCCCAAGACACAGGCTGGCTTATCGCAGTGCAGCATGGATTCGGCAAGCCGGGTCAGCGCGCCGCTGTTATGCGTAATACGCATGGCTTTTTTCATACTTCGTTTACTCTGAGTAAGAATCAGGCAATCAGCCTTCGGAGATTTTTGCCTGAAACGCCAATAAATCCTGCCATGCCAATGACTTACTGGCAGGTGCGTTTAGAAGTTCCTGCGGATGCAGGCTCGCCAGCGCCGGTAAAACCAGGTGCCCGGCTGCGACATCACGCCACTGTCCGCGCAGCGTATGGATCGTTCCGGTGCCGCCGAAAAAGAAACGTGCGGTCAAGTTGCCAAGAAGCAACAGGTGTTTCGGCTCCGCAAGTGCGATCTGGCGCTCGATGAAGGGGCGGCAGATATCCATTTCGGCCTGAGTCGGCGGGCGGTTGCCCGGTGGACGCCAGGGCACGACATTGCCGAGCATGATGCGTGCGCGGTCAAGGCCGATAGCGGCCAGCATACGGTCGAGCAGCAGCCCGGTCTTGCCGGCAAAAAGCTGGCCCTCGCGGTCGTCATCCGCATCCGGCATCGGGCCGATCACCATGACGGCGCAAGCAGGGTCGCCTTCGGTGAATACCGTGTTGCGGGCGCTGTTCTTGAGGTTGCAGCCGCTGAAACCCTCAAGCGCGATTTTCAGTTCGGAAAGCGACCTTGCGCTTTCAGCCGCAAAACGGGCAGCCGCCACGGCCTGTTCGTCCGGCATGGCAACATTCTGCTGAAGTGCCGGAGCAGGCGGCGCGCCTCTCGTCGGCGCGCTGCGACCTGCCGTCTGCCGCTGCGGAGCATCGGCACGACGCTCCGTGCCGCTGTCCATCTGGTGTGCGGGCGCAGAACTTTCCTGACGCGCTGCCGGTCGGGCAGGGCGGGAGGCGGCAAATTCGGCGAAACGGTCAACAGGTCCGTCTTCCAGCAACCAGTCCACGCCCGCATCCGCATGGAAATGCAGAAGCGCGGCGAGTTCGGCCGGGGAGAGGTCGTGAGCGGCGATCATGGGGTGAAATTATCCCATGTTCCCCGCCCGGGGAACCCGTAAATCACGCTGTCCAGCGCTGAATGTCACCGCTTTCGCCGATCATGGCCAAACCATGGGCAATCGAGAGCAACTCGCCGCCGGTTTCGATCCGGTCCGCGTCGAAACGACGGGTGAAAAGCTCGCGCACCGCCGGCACGAAGGAGGTGCCGCCGGTGAGGAACACCTTGTCGATTGCCTCAGGCGCGACTTGCGTCTTCTCCAGAACCTCGTCCAGCGCGCCCTCGATCTTGGCGAGGTCGTCGGCGATCCAGTTGTTGAAATCGCTGCGCTTGACCATTTTGCGACCGGCCTTGCCGAGCGGCGCGAAGTTGAATTCCGCTTCTTCGGCCGAGGACAGCGCCATCTTGGTGGCGGAAATCGACTGATAAAGCGGATAACCCTCGTCATGCTCCACGAGATCGATGAAAAGTTCGAGCTTGTCCGGCTCCAGCGCCGAGCGCACCAGCGATTTCAGATCGGTGAATTCTTTCGAGGTCTTGAAGATAGACAGCTGGTTCCAGCGACCGAAATTCACGTAGTAGCCGGAAGGCACGTCCAGCACCTTGTCGAAGCTCTTGAACTTGCTGCCCTTGCCGATTTCCGGCGAGACCAGATTGTCGATCATGCGGAAGTCGAAATGGTCACCGGCGACACCGACGCCGGAATGGCCGATGGGGGTGGCGGAAAGTTTGCCGGCATGGGTCTCGAAGCGGATCAGCGAATAGTCGGTGGTGCCGCCGCCGAAATCCGCCACCAGCACATTGGCGTCCTTCTTCAGGCTCTGGGCGAAATAATAGGCGGCCGCCACCGGCTCGTAGACATAGTGGATTTCCGGAAAACCGGCACGCGTCAGCGCTTCGTTGTAGCGGGAGAGCGCCAGCGTCTCATCCGGATTGCTGCCGGCGAAACGCACGGGGCGACCGGCGATGACGGTCGAGACGTCGCTTGGCCACTCTGCGCCCGCATAGGTTTTCAGCTTGCGCAGGAACACGTCCATCAAATCCTCGAAGCTCTGGCGCTTGGCGAAGATCAACGTGCCCTGAAAGAGCGGCGAGGCCGCAAATGTCTTGATCGACTGCAGGAAGCGGCAATCGCCCGCATTGTCGATGAATTGCCTGATGGCAGCGTGGCCCGCTTCCACGTGCAGGGCAGCCGCACCAAGGCCCGAATCCTTCATGAAGGAGAGCGCGGTGCGCATACTGTCATCCGTGCCCGCGCTGCTGGTAAACTGCATGGAGCGGCTTTCGCCGCCGCCGTCGGAAAGAGCCATGACCGTGTTGGTCGTGCCGAAATCGAGGCCCAGTGCCCGCTTTTGCGTCATCGCCATATCCTTGTCGCCGATAGAAATGCTCGCCCGGCCCAAAGGCGGCCCGGCGTGAGAATAAGGGACGCATTTGGCATCCCGATGTCAGAGGAGGGCGGTTGATTGCACAGGCCCGGCAGAATGGCAAGCGCCACTTCTCGGTTTATTAAAACATTAGAATAAAGTAATTTTCCGTTATAAATACAGTTTCGCCATGCAAATTAAATATTTTTTCGCAATCGCAAAGTATAAATAAAGGATATATCCTCAGGGAGCTTTCTTAATTGTAGCTGTCGCGTTGTAACCCGGAAGTCCAGATGTCCCGCAAGCAGGCATGTTCCGCCCACCAAGATGTGCCGCC
This sequence comes from Rhizobium sp. AN68, assembly GCF_030758035.1. NCBI lineage: Bacteria > Pseudomonadati > Pseudomonadota > Alphaproteobacteria > Hyphomicrobiales > Rhizobiaceae > Rhizobium > Rhizobium sp. AN68. Next base: position 876,984 of record NZ_JARWMI010000003.1, read on the forward strand.
CGGGCCGGAGGTCCTCATTCGCGGCGACGTGGAAATTTTCCATTCCCAGCTTATGAACCTCATGGCGTCATCGCAGCAGGGTTATGCCCTTTTCGATGGCAGCGACGAGTTGCGCTTTGCCAATGCGGCCTTCCGCGAGGCGCTGGGCATGGCTCCGGACGGTTTTCCGAGCTGGATGGAGCTGATGCGCGGCGGGTATCGCAGCTCGACAGGAACGGCGGTCGAAACCACCGATTTCGAACTGTGGTTGCGCTCGGCGCGGACAAGGCGCGGCAAGTTGCCTTACCGCACCATCGAAACCAGCCTGAACGATGGACGCTGGATGCTGACGACGGAAACGACGCTGCCGGGCGGCTGGATGTTGTGTGTCGTGACCGATGTTTCCGAGCTTGGCATCCAGTTGCGCGATCTGCGGCAGGAGCGCGACAGGGCGCTGAAATCGGCGCTGAGCGACGAACTCAAGGGCCTCGGCAACCGCCGCTATGCCATGGATATCCTCAACCAGATGCTTGGCCCCAACAAGGCGCAGGCGCTTGCGGTGATCATCATGGATATCGACCACTTCAAGGCGGTGAACGACCGTTTCGGGCATGCCTGCGGCGATCTCGTCCTTAGGGATTTCGCCACCCGGCTTTCCGGCGCGATCGGCCGGGACGATCTGGTGGGGCGGATCGGCGGTGAGGAGTTTCTACTCGTTCTCAGCGGTTCGCGAATGCTGAGCGCGGAAAGCACCATGCAGAAGCTGCTGGCGACGTTGACCGAGGCATCGCCGCTGAGCGATGTGCCGGATTTCCGTTACAGCTGTTCGGCCGGCATTGCCTTTGCCGATCCCGGCGAGAGCGCGAGCGATGTGCTGCGCCGCGCCGACACGGCACTCTACGAAGCCAAGAATACCGGCAGAAACCGCTTCGTAGTCTACGGAGCGGCCTCTTGACCGCTCCGGCGTGTAACCGGCGTCAGTTCGATTTCGCCGCGCCGCCATCCACCCGCAGCATTGTGCCGGTGATGTAGCTTGCCGGAACCGAGCAGAGGAAAGCCCCGGCGGCGGCGAATTCTTCCACCGTGCCAAGCCTGCCTGCCGGAATGCTCTTGACCGAAGCCTCGCGGATTTCCTCCATGCTTTTACCCAGGCGCTTGGCATTGGCGCCATCCAGCTCGTCGATGCGGTCGGTATGGATGCGGCCGGGCAGAAGAAGGTTGGAGGTGATGCCGAAACCGGCCACTTCGCTCGACAATGTCTTGCTCCAGCCCACCAGCGCCCCACGCAGCGTGTTGGAGAGCGCCAGATTGGGGATGGGTTCGAACACGCCGGAGGAGGCAACGGTCAGGATGCGGCCAAAGCCCTGTTCCTTCATCTGCGGCAGCAGCTCATTGGTGAGCGTGATGACGCGCAGCACCATCGACTGGAAGAAGCTCTCCAGCTTCTCGGTCGTGATCTCCTGCGCAAGACCCGGCGTCGGGCCACCGGTGTTGTTGACGAGAATGTCAATGCCGCCGAGCTTGTCGTTCACGGCCTGAACCATGGCCTCGACGAAATTGTCGTCGCCAAGATCGCCCCGCACCCAGTCGGCCTTGCCCTTGCCGAGTGCATTGATCGTCTTGCAGTTCGCGTCCAGCTTTTCGCTGCTTCTGCCAACGAGAAGAACATTCACGCCTTCATTCGCCAGCGCCGTGGCGATGCCCAGCCCAAGGCCGCGAGAGGAGGCGAGAACGAGGGCGCGTTTGCCGGAAATGCCGAGATCCATGGGTTTTGTCCTGTCTTGTTTGCAGCAGATCAAAGAATCGAAGCGTGACTACAGGCGAAAACCGTCCACAGTTTTCGCTATCCCGCTCCATCTGTGCTGTTTATAGGAAGGCGGCGCCCGCTTTTGAAGGTTAAATACGCGTCATGACCGAACAATCTCTGCTGAAATTCTCAATTGCCATCACGGTTCTTCTGGCCGCGTTCGGCATTGGTGCAGGCCTGTTTTCCGGCTCTTTCGCGGTGGTGTTCGATGGCGTTTATGCCCTGACGGATGCCTTCATGACGGTGCTGGCGCTACTGGTGGCGCGGCTGATCGCGGCTTCCGCCGCCCCGCGGCCCGGTGGCCGGCTGGCAGAGCGTTTCACCATGGGCTTCTGGCATCTGGAGCCGATGGTCCTCGGCCTCAACGGCACGCTTTTGATGGGCGCTGCGATCTATGCCCTGATCAACGCCATCGACAGCCTGATGGACGGCGGCAGATCGATCGAGTTCGATTACGCCATCATCGTCACCTTCGTCAGCTTTGCCGTTTCGCTCATCATGGCATGGTTCGTCAAACGCCAGAACCGCAGACTGAAATCGGCCTTCGTGGCGCTGGACGCCAAAAGCTGGCTGATGAGCGCGCTCCTGAGCGCGGCCCTGTTCCTCGCCTTCGCCATCGGCTACGGGCTGACGGGAACGGCGCATCAGTGGATCGCGCCCTATATCGACCCCGCCGTTCTGGCGCTGGTCTGCCTCATCATCATTCCCATGCCGCTCGGCAATGTGAAGCAGGCGCTCGCCGACATCCTTCTGGTGACGCCGTTTGAATTCAAGCAGCATGTGGACAGGGTAGCGGCCGAAACCGTCGAAAAATTCGGCTTCGCCTCGCACTATTCCTATGTCGCCCGCGTGGGGCGAGGCCGCCAGATCGAACTCTTCTTCATCGTCCCGAAAAACTGGCCACCCCGGCGTCTCGAAGAATGGGACGCGATCCGCGACGAGATCGGCGATGCACTCGGCGGCGAGGGGACGGATCGGTGGCTGACGATTGTGTTTACGACGGATGAAGAATGGGCGGTTTGAACGGGATGTTTGATTTTAGCTGCTTGCGGTACTCATCCTGATTCGCAAGTAGAGGACTCTCGTAATTTTAGACAAAAAGAAATAGGTGCCCGAAAATCGGCGTTCTGAGCATTTTCCCGGTGCTAGTCGTTTCCAGGTAACGGCCGCGGCCTTTAGAACAGGCGACGGCTGATCGAAATTGAGCGAAAGCTCAAAGGTAGCACACGGGAGACACCAAAATGAGCAATCAGATTGAACGTGCAGAAAAGTTTCGAAGCTTGCACATTCCGGGCGATCCCATCGTCCTTTACAACATCTGGGATGCAGGAAGCGCGATGGCCGTTGCCCGCAGCGGTGCGAAGGCCATTGCAACCGGAAGCTGGTCCGTTGCTGCCGCGCAAGGCTATTCGGATGGTGAGGAGATGCCGCTCGATGACGCACTGGCGGTCGTCGCTCGAATAATGAAATGCATCGATCTGCCTCTCACTGTGGATTTTGAAGGCGGTTATTCGAGTGATGCTGCAACGGTCAGGCGCAACGTAGGTCGTCTACTCACCCTCGGCGTCATCGGATTGAACTTCGAGGATCAGGTGGTGCACGGGACGGGCCTCTATGATGTCGATTATCAGGTGGACCGGCTTCGAGCTATTCGCAGCGCTGCCGAAGACCACCGTGTCCCGGTCTTCATCAATGCGAGAACGGACGTGTTTCTCAAAGCAGATGAGGGCATCGATCATGCGGTCTTGCTGGATGAGGTGCTCGCTCGCGGGGCAGCCTATAAGGCGGCAGGAGCAGATGGTTTTTTCGTGCCCGGGCTAAAAGACAAAAAGCTGATCAAAGAAATATGCGACCGCGCGACTTTACCGGTCAATGTTATGATATCGGGCGACCTGAAAGATATCCGAGAGCTGGCAGACCTTGGTGTGGCCCGGATCAGTTTTGGCCCCACGCCATACATCAAGGTGGCTGGAGACTTGGAAAACAGCGCACGCGTTTTTGCCTGAAAGCAACTCTTGTACTGACCTGATCTCATCATTGCTGAGGTCAAAGTCGGAAGAGCGGCGTTAGCCCGGCTGAGTCGGCCTTGGCGGAAAAACACTTTGCAGCTCGAGTTTTCGGCCGGCCGGATGGCTGGGAGTGCGAGCTGCAATGAACGGCGGGAAGCGTCCTGACCGCCCTGGCGACTTGGGCTCGGTGCAATCCTTGGAATTGGCAATCCTTTGCCATCAAATAATGACAAACCTTGACGCCCACCCACTCAACTCCTATTCTCAATATTACGTGCACGTAAAAGTAATAAAATACTCATCAGGTTGTCTGACAATTGAGTGGCGTGCGACATGTTTTGCCGCTATGGAAGCTCGACAAAGCCGTCGTGCTTTGCGAAGACAGGCTAGGGCGAATGTGTTGTCGCAGACTGGCTTTTCGGCCAGTGCAGGCAACACGGTGCGAATGCCGGAAGCGGATATAACAACAGCCGGATGGGACCGGCGAGGTGAGAGGACAAGATGACGGAAGCGATGGAACTGCCGGAACGCGAAGCGATGGAATTCGACGTTGTGATCGTCGGTGCGGGTCCTGCGGGCCTTGCCGCCGCGATCCGTCTGAAGCAGGTCGAGCCGGAGCTTTCGGTCGTCGTTCTGGAAAAGGGTGCTGAAGTCGGCGCGCATATTCTCTCAGGTGCCGTGGTTGATCCCATCGGCATCGACCGGCTTCTGCCCGGCTGGCGTGAGGAAGAGGGGCATCCCTTCAAGACCGAGGTCAAGGACGACCAGTTCATGTTCTTAGGCCCGGCCGGCTCCATCCGTTTGCCGAACTTCATGATGCCGCCGCTCATGAACAATCACGGCAATTATATCGTCTCGCTTGGGCTGGTCTGTCGCTGGCTGGCGGAAAAGGCGGAAGCGCTCGGCGTCGAGATCTATCCGGGCTTTGCCGCCACCGAAGTGCTTTATAATGAAGAAGGCGCAGTGATCGGTGTCGCCACCGGCGATATGGGCATCGAGAAGAACGGTGAACCCGGCCCCGCCTTCACGCGCGGCATGGAGCTGCATGGCAAATATGTGCTGATCGGCGAGGGCGTGCGCGGTTCGCTCGCCAAGCAGCTGATTTCCAGGTTTGACCTTTCGAAAGATCGCGAACCGCAGAAATTCGGCATCGGCATCAAGGAACTCTGGCAGGTCAAGCCGGAACACCACAAACAGGGCCTCGTGCAGCACTCCTTCGGCTGGCCGCTCGGTTTCAAGACCGGCGGCGGCTCGTTCCTCTATCATCTGGAGGACAATCTCGTTGCCGTCGGCTTCGTGGTGCATCTCAATTACAAGAACCCCTATCTTTATCCTTTCGAGGAATTCCAGCGCTTCAAGACGCATCCGGCCATCCGCGACACTTTCGAGGGCGGCAAGCGTATTTCCTATGGCGCGCGCGCGATTACCGAGGGCGGTTACCAGTCGGTGCCGAAGCTGACTTTCCCCGGCGGCGCGCTGATCGGCTGTTCGGCCGGTTTCGTCAATGTGCCGCGCATCAAGGGCAGCCATAATGCGGTGTTGTCGGGCATGCTGGCGGCGGAAAAGATCGCCGCGGCTATTTCCGCCGGTCGCGCCCATGATGAAGTGGCCGAGATCGAGGCGGAATGGCGCGACGGCGATATCGGCAAGGACCTGAAGCGGGTGCGCAACGTCAAGCCGCTGTGGTCGAAGTTCGGCACGCTTGTTGGCGTCGGTCTTGGCGGTCTCGACATGTGGACCAACCAGCTGTTCGGTTTCTCCGTTTTCGGCACGCTGAAACACGGCAAGACGGATGCGCAGAGCCTTGAGCCGGCCTCCAAACACAAGCCGATCGCCTATCCGAAACCGGACGGCGTTTTGACCTTCGACCGGCTGTCATCGGTGTTCCTGTCCTCCACCAACCATGAGGAAGACCAGCCGGTGCATCTTCAGGTGAAGGATATGGACTTGCAGAAGCGTTCCGAACACGACGTCTATGCCGGTCCCTCGACGCGTTATTGTCCTGCCGGCGTTTATGAGTGGGTGGAGAAGGACGGCGAGGAAGTCTACGTGATCAACGCGCAGAACTGCGTGCACTGCAAGACCTGCGATATCAAGGACCCCAACCAGAACATCAACTGGGTTCCGCCACAAGGCGGCGAGGGGCCGGTTTACGCCAATATGTGATGGTGATGCCGGTCTGCCGGCAACCTTCGTCTTGCCCGGGCTTGCCCCGGGCATCTGCAACCGATTGATTTCACGATACGTGGTTGGATCCTCGCGACAAGCGAAAGGATGACGTCGCGTGCGCGAGGCGTCGAAAGTCTCGTCCCCCCTAGTATTTGTGGATTGCCCTTCGATTTCTTACATATAGGATGTTGGGGTGTTGTAGCTTTGCATGGTCCATGGATTGTGGGTCAGGAATGCGGTAACGCCTTGAATGTGCATATGTTGCGTTTGGGCCGTCGCCCGGCGGCAGGAGTGATGGAATGTCCGGCTTTCAGAGGCTGAATATCGTGCGGAATACAAGGATCGTCGCCGGTCTGGCGGCAGGTATGGTAGTTGCCGTTTCGCTCAGTGGCAGCCCGCTGATGGCCGCCAGCTGCCGCGCCGACGCCATGGCCGGCATCGACTGGCGCGAATGCAACAAGCGCCTCCTGATGCTGGGCGGCAGCAACCTCGATTCGGCGATGCTTTACGGCACGGATTTCACCTATACGGATTTGCGCGGCTCCTCGCTGAAGGGCGCCAATCTTGAAAAGGCGAAACTCATCCGGACGGCTCTTGGAGAGGCGAACCTGCAGGGCGCCAACCTGACGAAGGTGGAAGCCTACCGCAGTGACTTTTCCGCCGCCGACGCCACCAGCGCAAAATTCATCAATGCGGAAATGCAGCGGACCAATTTCAACAAGGCCAAACTGGACGGCGCGGATTTTACCAAGGCTGAACTCGGGCGTGCCGAGTTTGAAGATGCCAGCCTGTCCGGCTCGAAATTTTCGCTGACCAATCTGTCGCGTGCCAGCTTCCAGGGCGCAAAGCTCGGCGGCGCGGTGGATTTTGCCAACGCCTTCCTGCTGTTGACCCGCATAGAGGGGGTCGATCTTTCCGCCGCCACCGGCCTTGAGCAGAAACAGATCGACATCGCCTGCGGCGACGCCAAGACAAAACTGCCGAGCGGCCTGACGACGCCTGCCGCATGGCCATGCCCGGAAGATCCGGAAGACGATTGACCGGGAAGGGCGCGCTTTATCAGGCGCGCACCTCCCACTTCGTGTGACGTGTAGATCAAAAGCCCGAAAGCACGATCTTGCCCTTGGCCGTGTTGCTTTCAATCAAGGCGTGGGCCTTGATGAGGTTTGCGGCGTTGATCGTGCCGAAAACTTCGGTCAACGTCGTCTTGATCTTGCCGGCATCGACCAGTTCCGCAACGTGATTGAGCAGCTTGTGCTGTTCGATCATGTCGGGCGTCTGGAATACCGCGCGGGCAAACATCATTTCCCAATGGATTGAAACGCATTTGCGCTTGAACGCCATGGCGTCGAAACCGCCGGCCGGATCGTCGATCAGCGCAAAACGGCCCTGCGGCGCAATGGTCGCCACGCTGTCTGCGGCGTGAATGTCGCTATGGGTGGTCGAGAATACGAAGCCCGGTGCACCAAGGCCAAGCGCTTCCACCTGCGGGGCAATCGGCTTGCTGTGATCGACGACATGATGCGCGCCGAGGTCTTTGGCCCATTGCATCGTTTCCGGCCGCGAAGCCGTGGCAATGACGGTAAGATCGGTCAGTGCGCGCAGAAGCTGGATGGCAATCGAGCCGACGCCGCCGGCGCCACCGATCACCAGAACGGCATTTGCCGCACCCGGAACGGGCTCTGTCACCCGCAGCCGGTCGAACAGCGTCTCGTAGGCCGTGATCGCGGTCAGCGGCAGTGCCGCTGCTTCCTCGAAATTCAGCGACTTCGGTTTGGCGCCGACGATGCGCTCATCGACCAGATGGAATTCGCTGTCGGAGCCGGGGCGGTTGATGACACCAGCGTAAAACACCTCGTCGCCGGGCTTGAACAGCGATACCTTGTCGCCGACGGCTTTCACCACGCCCGCCGCATCAAAGCCCAGCACGCGGGCTGCACCGTTTTCCGGCGCCTGGTTGCGGCGAACCTTGGTGTCAACAGGATTGACCGAAACGGCCTTCACCTCCACCAGAATATCATGCCCCGTCGCTTCCGGCTGCGGCAGGTCGAGGTCGATAAGGGCATCCGTTGCGGTGATGGGCTGGCTCGTCTTGTAACCGATGGCGCGCATGAACAGTCTCCTTTGCTTGTTTGCGTGCCTCTTACTTGATACATATGAACATCGATCGCAAGAATGCACATTTTGTGATGATACATACAAAAAGGATACTGTGATGTCGCGACCGCGCGCCAAGCTTACCGGCAATTTTCCGGGCTGCCCGGTGGAGTCTGCCTTGAGTTTTCTCGACGGCAAATGGAAAGGCGTGATCCTCTATCACCTCATCAACGAGGGCACCCTGCGCTTCAACGAGTTGCGCCGCCACATCCCAAGCGTCACCCAGCGCATGCTCACCAAGCAGCTGCGGGAACTGGAAGAGGCGGGCCTGATTTCGCGCACCGTCTTCCCGGTGGTGCCGCCGCGCGTGGACTATGCGCTGACGCCACTCGGCGAAACCATGAAGCCGGTGATCTCGGCGCTGAAAAGCTGGGGCGACGCCCATGTTGTGTGCAAGAACGGCGCGAAGTACACCCTTCATCCCGAGGCTGCGGAGAAGGCAGCCTGAAAAATAACGGGTAAAACCAAGCCCTCCGGCACTTCTTTTTCATGGTGCGATGCAACACGGATTTGCCCGGTTTGATGCATAATGCTGCGAATTCGATTCGCAGCAGGGACATCAAATCACATGAGCATCGGTTGGTTGGAGGCCGGATTTCTCGGCCTTTTGCAAGGACTTACGGAATTTCTTCCGGTTTCTTCAAGCGCGCATCTGAGGATAGCCGGGGAGTTTCTGCCCTCCGGTGCGGATCCGGGCGCCGCCTTCACGGCGATTACGCAGATCGGCACGGAAGCGGCGGTGCTGGTCTATTTCTGGTCCGATATCATGCGGATCGCCGCCGCCTGGCTCCGGCAGAACCTTCGCCTCGGACCCTATGACAAGTCCGATGCGCGGCTTGGCTGGCTGATCATCGTCGGCTCGGTGCCGATCGTGCTGCTTGGCCTGTTCTTTAAGGATGCCATCGAGCATTCGCTGCGCAATCTCTATATCACCGCCGTAATGCTGATTGTCTTCGGCATCATTCTCGGCGTCGCCGACAGGATCGGCAAGAAGCGCTACAAGCTGAACCAGCTGATCTGGCGTGATGGCATCCTGTTCGGTTTCGCGCAGGCTATGGCGCTCATCCCCGGCGTCTCGCGCTCGGGCGGCACCATCAGCGCCGGCCTGCTGTTAGGCTACACGCGCGACGCGGCCGCACGATATTCCTTCCTGCTCGCCGTTCCCGCCGTGTTCGGTTCCGGTTTCTACCAGCTGTTCAAAAGCATCGGCGAGGAGAACCCTGTAGGCTGGGGCCAGACGGGGCTTGCAACCCTGATCGCCTTCGTCGTCGGTTACGCCGTGATCGTTGTCTTCCTCAAGCTGGTCTCCACCAAGAGCTACATGCCCTTCGTCTGGTACCGGGTGGTCATCGGCGTCATTCTTTTGGGACTTCTCGGAACGGGCGTTATCAGCGCCGGCGGTTGAGGGGTGCTTGCCCTGTCAAAAACTCTGCAAATGAAAAGGCCCGCTCTTTCGAGCGGGCCTTTTGTGTTTCAGAGCAGCGTGCCGCTGAGGATCACCAGCGCCACCGAGAAGTAGATGACGAGGCCGCTGACATCCACCAGCGTGGCGACGAACGGCGCAGATGCGCTGGCTGGATCCAGCCGCAGACGCTGCAGCAGGAATGGCAGCATGGAGCCGGCCAGCGAGCCGAAGGTGACGATGCCGACGAGTGCGGCAAAGACGGTGGCGCCCACCAGCAGCCAGTGGTCGCCATAATCATAAAAGCCTGCCTGCTGCCAGATGGTCAGACGCAGGAAGCCGATGGCGCCGAGAATGCAGCCGAGCGTCAGGCCCGTCGGGATTTCCCGCAGCAGCACCCGCCACCAGTCCGAAAGCTTCAGTTCGCCGAGCGCCAGTGCCCGGATGATGAGCGAGGTGGCCTGCGAACCGGAGTTGCCGCCTGATGACATGATGAGCGGAATGAACAGCGTCAGCACGACGGCTTTTTCCAGCTCGCCTTCAAAATGCTGCATGGCGCTTGCCGTCAGCATTTCACCCAGGAACAGGGCGGCAAGCCAGCCAGCGCGCTTGCGGATCATGTCCGGAAAGCCCATTGCCATATAGGGCTTGCCGAGTGCTTCCATACCACCGAACTTGTGGGCGTCTTCCGTGGTGTCGGCGATCATGGTGTCGATCACGTCGTCGACCGTGACGATGCCGAGAATGTGCGAATTATCGTCAACGACGGGAAGCGCCAGAAGGTCGTGCTTGCGGATGAGCCGGGCAACATCCTCCTGCGACATCAAGGGGCTGGCACAGACGATGCCTTCCTTCGATGCGACGGAGAGAATGGAGGCGCCGGCCTCGCCGGTCAGCAGGCGACGCAGCGTCACGACGGTGGACAGCGTTCCGTCCTGCGCCAGCACATAGATGGCATAGACCGTTTCACGCGACCGCTCGACGACGCGGATGTGCGAAAGGGTCTGTTCCACCGTCCAGCTATCCGGCACGCTGACGAATTCCGTGGTCATGATCGAGCCGGCGGTGCGCGGCGGATAACCCATCAGATGTTTGATGGAGAGCGCGGTCGTGCGGTCCAGCCGGGAAAACAGCTTTGCGCGCGGCTCTTCGTCCATTTCCGCCATGACGTCGGCAACGCGGTCGTCTGACATCAGGTTGACGAAGCGGGCGGCCTGGTCAAGCGGAATACCGGCAATGATGGCGGCTGCGTCATGCAGTTCCGGCCGGTCGAGAATGGCGACGGCCTTTGCCTGCGGCATGGCGAGCAGGGCGGCGACTGCCTCATGCGTATCGAGTGTGTTGAGGTGCTCGACGCGTTCTGCAATGGTGGTGGAACCGGCATTTCCGCTGCGGAGAAGACGTGCGGCCTTGCTGGCTCTCTGGGAGAGGGTGTGGAAGTTCATGATTGCTCACCTTTCCGTCGATTCGCCGATTACGACGAACGCGGTGGTGAGCCGACAGGTGCCGGATCAGTTCCCGTTCGCCGCTTTCGGCAAAGGCAATCGACTACTACTGTCGCTAGACATCAAATGATGCTCCGTTAAAATCCGCGCTGTGCCGGGTCACGGCCTGCGCGTAACGCCGTGTTGCGCCCGAAACCAAAAAGAGTCAAGCGAGCCGATCGTGAAATTTCCGTAAGGTTTATTGCAGGTGCCGGAATGGGTGTTCCGGCCGCTGAAAAACCGGCTTTCAGCCGGCTTTTGCGCGCCGTTCGACGGTGACGGACACAAGGAAAACGCCAAGCCCGAGAAGCGAAAGAACAGCGCCCACATAACCGGTGGAGGCATATCCATAGCCCATGGCGATGACCGTGCCGCCAAGCCATGCGCCGAGCGCGTTGGCGATGTTGAAGGCGGAGTGGTTGGAGGCAGCCGCAAGCGTCTGCGCATCCGCTGCCACATCCATCAGCCGCGTCTGCACGGCGGGGCAGGCGGCAAAACCGCAGCCGATCAGGAAGACGCAGAGACACATCATGAACGGGTCATGCGCCGTCATGCCGAACACGGCCATGACCACCACGTTAAAGGCGAGCATGCCGCCGATCGTGCCGTTGAGCGAGATATCGGCCAGCCGCGAGCCGACCACATTGCCGACATTCATGCCGATGCCGAAGAGGGCGAGCACCATGGAGACGGTGGAAACCGGCATCATCGCGACATCGGTGGTGGTCTTGGCGATATAGCTGAAAACCGAGAACATGCCGCCGAAACCGACCGATGCGATGGCGAGCGTCAGCCACACCTGCACGCGGCGGAAAGCCCCGAGTTCACGCCAAACGCTGGCACCTTCCTCTACCCTGTCGCGCGGCTGGAACAGCCACAGCAGGGCGACGGTCAACAGCCCGATGCCGCCGACCAGCATGAAGGCCGCGCGCCAGGAAAGCATCTGCCCGAAGAAAGTGGCAAGCGGCGTTCCAAGCAGCGTGGCGATGGTGAGGCCAAGCATGACGCGGCCAACGGCGCGGGCACGTTTGTGGATTGGCGCCATGGAGGCAGCCACCAGCGCTGCAACGCCGAAATAGGCGCCGTGCGGCAGGCCGGTGATGAAGCGCAGCACGGTGAAGCTCAGGAAATCGGGTGCGACGGCGCTCAAGATATTGCCGAGTGCGAAAAGTCCCATGAGGCCGAGAAGCAGGGTGCGCCGCGTCATGCGCGCAGCCAGCACCGCGATGATGGGCGCGCCGATGACGACACCCAGTGCATAGGCCGTGATGACGTAACCTGCCTGGGGCACTGTGACGCCATAGGTCGTTGCGACGTCAGGCAGCAGGCCCATGATGGCGAATTCGCCGGTGCCGATGCCGAAACCGCCGGCCGCAAGCGCCAGTTCGATGAGTGCGACGGCAAACGGCGTCAGTGCCACGGCAGGCCTTGCCGCAACAACGGTTTCACTCTCCGCCTCGAGGCGGGCTTCCGACAAATTCGAATGGCTCATTGCGACCTGAAAAGGGGGAGGACCCCACAGAAAAAGGGCAAGACCGTATGGGAACGGCCTGCCCTGACTGGAGATGCGCGGTCATGAAAATGACCTTAAGTGATATCTAACATGAAATGATGCATTGCGGTAGAGCGATTCTCGGCAAAAGAGCATCTTCACGCGATGGTGTTTGGAACCCTATATAACCCCAAGCATTTACGCGCGGCTGCCTCACAGGATCAGGTTGGAAATATGAAGCTCATTGCAATTTTCAATCGTGACGGCGGCACCTTCCGCACCACGGATATGGATGCCTATTGCGACCACGCCCGCGAGGTCTTTTCCCGCGCCGGCCACACAATCGACTGCCGCGTGGTCTCCGGCAAGGAAGTTGTCGAGGAGATGGAACGCGCCGCCGATGAGCCTGATATCGAAGGCATCATTGCCGGCGGTGGTGATGGAACGATTTCGGCCGCTGCCGGTATCGCCTGGAAACACGGCATCGCGCTCGGTATCGTACCGGCCGGCACCATGAACCTGTTCGCCCGCTCGCTGAAGCTGCCGCTCGATATCCGCCAGGTCCTGGAGACACTGGCGAATGGCGAGATCGCCAATGTCGATATCGCCAGCGCCAACGGCCGTCTTTTCGTCCACCAGTTTTCCGCAGGCCTGCATTCGCGCATGGTGCGCTATCGCAACAATCTCGCCTTCGCCTCCCGCCTTGGCAAGATCAAGGCAAGCGTCCGCGCCGCCATCAGCGTCATTCTCAATCCGCCGGTCTTCGAGGTGGAATATACGGTCAATGGCAAGACGCAGCGCCGCAAGGTGTCAGCAATTTCCGTCTCCAACAATGAATTCGGGCAGAACTCGCTTCTGGTCGCGGATAATGTCTCGGGCGGCCATCTCGGCTTCTATCTCACCGATCCCCTGCGCCCCTCGGGCGTCGCAAGGCTCGCTTTCGACATCCTGCGCGGCAAGCTGAAGGAAAACGCTGCGGTAACGGCCACGACCGTCACGGGTGTGGAACTTCATTTCCCCAAGAAGCGCCATGACGTGCGCTGCGTCATCGATGGCGAATTGCTGCCGATGGAGCGCGACGTGGCACTTGAAGTCCATGCCGGCGAATTGAAGGTGCTGGTGGGGCGAGGGGTCTTGGCGTAGCGCACCACCTCCATAACGGTGCAATCGAACCTGCTTCAAGGCAGCAGCGCATTTCTTCTCCCCGGCGGGGAGTAGAAACAAGCGGCAAGGCCGACCCATCGTCTCGATCTCCCAAAAAACGCCAGTCTTGCCAAATCGAAGCCGCCCGGCCATGTTCGGTTGGGTGCGGCTCCGGAAGGCGCCGTCGTCTTTGCGGGAGTGCGATCTGTCATGAATGAAGTCTCCAAGCCGGTGTCCAACCTTGCCGCCATCGACGCCGCTCATCACCTTCACCCCTTTTCCGATATGGGTAAGCTGAACGCGAGCGGCACCCGCATCATCGAGCGTGCAGAAGGCGTCTTCATCTATGACAGCACCGGCAAGAAGTATCTCGACGCCTTTGCCGGACTATGGTGCGTCAATATCGGTTACGGACGCCGCGAGATCGCCGATGTCGTGCAGCGCCAGATGAACGAACTGCCCTATTACAACGCCTTTTTCGGCACTACGACACCATCAGCCACACTTCTGGCTCAGAAGATCGCTTCCCGTGCCGGGCCGAACATGAACCATGTGTTCTTCACCAATTCCGGTTCGGAAGCCACCGACACCTGGTTCCGCATGGCACGGGTCTACTGGAAGGCGCTCGGCCATCCGACGAAGACCAAGGTGATCGCTCGCCGCAACGGCTATCACGGCTCTACGGTCGCCGGCGCTTCGCTCGGCGGCATGAAGTGGATGCACGAGCAGGGCAATCTGCCGATCGAGGGTATCGCCCATATCGGCCAACCCTATTGGTATGCGGAAGGCGGCGACCTCTCACCCGCGGAATTCGGCCTGAAGGTGGCCCGCGAACTGGAAGCGAAGATAGACGAGCTCGGTGAAGAGAATGTCGCGGCTTTCGTGGCGGAACCCATTCAGGGCGCCGGTGGGGTCATTGTGCCACCGGAAACCTACTGGCCGGAAATCGCCCGCATCTGCAAGGCGCGCAACATTCTGCTGGTGTCCGACGAGGTGATCTGCGGTTTCGGCCGCCTCGGTTCCTGGTTCGGCTACCAGCATTTCGGCGTGGAGCCGGACCTCGCGCCCGTCGCCAAGGGCCTGTCATCCGGTTATCTGCCGATTGGCGGCGTCCTCGTTTCCGACCGCGTGGCGGATGTGATGTTGTCCGAGGTCGGTGATTTCAACCATGGCTTCACCTATTCCGGCCACCCCGTCTGCGCCGCGGCTGCTCTGGAAAATATTCGTATCATCGAGGATGAGGGGCTGGTGGAACGGGTGCGGGATGATATCGGCCCTTATTTTTCGCAAGGCTGGAAAAGCCTCACCGACCACGAGTTGGTGGGTGAGGCAGTGAATGTCGGCCTCATGGGTGGCCTGCAGCTTGCGGCCGACAAGGCGACCCGCAGGCGTTTTGCCAAGCCGGATGACATCGGCACCGCCGTGCGCAACCACTGCCTGGCAAACGGCCTCGTCATGCGTGCCACCGGCGACCGCATGCTGGCCTCACCGGCGCTGACGATCAGCCGCTCGGAGGTGGACCAGATCATCGAGACTTTGCGCAAGGGGCTCGATCACCTGCGCGATACACCAGAGCATTTCCAATAAAGCGCGTAGTTGTTTTACGTCCGGGAAATGCGAAAAAAAACTCTAAGGGAGAAAAGAAATGGCAGGACAGGAACATCACTATGCCGTTCAGGTGAAGTGGACCGGCAATCGCGGCAAGGGTACCTCGGGCTACCGTGACTATGAACGCGACTACACGATTTCCACGTCCGGAAAAGCGGATATCGCCGGCTCTTCAGATCCCGCCTTTCGCGGCGATGCCTCCCGCTGGAACCCGGAAGACCTGCTGGTTGCCTCGCTCTCGGCCTGCCACAAGCTATGGTACCTGCATTTCTGCTCCGTCAACGGCATCATCGTTGAAGACTATGTCGACAATGCCGAAGGCACGCTGGTGATGGAAAAGGACGGCGCCGGGCAATTCAGCGAGGTAGTGTTGAGACCGGTCATCACCATCTCGAAGGGTGATCTTGCGCGGGCTGATGAGCTGCACCACGATGCCCACGACAAATGCTTCATCGCCCGGTCGGTGAATTTTCCCGTGCGTGTCGAGGGGACAGTGAAGGTGGTTTGAAAGATCAGGCCAGTCGCAGACCGAGATGATCGGCCATAGGCTGAAAGTCTCGGTCGTTGTGAAGTCGTTCGCATCCGTTTTCGATACAGTAAGTAGCGACGATGATCGTGTCCCAATCCGTTTCCGCGTCCCAGCCTGTCCACATCTCATCTGGATCGCCTTCCCAGCCCATACCCTCCAATGTATCAAGCGCACGCATTTGACGATGAATGCGCACGAGATCCCGCAGCGCCTTTTTCACTGTCGCCTTTTCGGTAGAGAGACCGGTAATTTTCCATCGCCTCGGCGATCAAATCATCATCGAGTTCAATGTTGGTGCGCATGGGAAAACCCTTGGTGTATCGATTTTCGAAACAATACACCAAGGCGCTTTTAGCGATATCTGTTTTTACTGGAACGCCGTCTCGTAGAAGCTTCTGAGCTTGCGCGAATGCAGCGTTTCCGTTGGCATGGCGGCGAGTTTCTGCACGGCGCGGATGCCGATCTGCAGATGCTGGGCAACCTGCGTGCGGTAGAACTCCGTCGCCATGCCCGGCAGCTTCAATTCGCCGTGCAGCGGCTTGTCGGAGACGCAGAGGAGGGTGCCGTAGGGCACGCGGAACCGGAAGCCGTTGGCCGCGATGGTCGCCGATTCCATGTCGAGTGCGATGGCGCGCGATTGCGACAGGCGCTTGACCGGGCCCGCCTGGTCGCGAAGCTCCCAGTTGCGGTTGTCGATCGTGGCGACGGTGCCGGTGCGCATGATGCGCTTCAGCTCGAAGCCCTCGTAACCGGTGACTTCCGCAACCGCACCTTCCAGCGCCAGCTGCACTTCCGCCAGAGCCGGGATCGGCACCCAGACCGGCAGGTCGTCGTCCAGAACGTGGTCCTCACGCACATAGGCGTGTGCCAGCACATAATCGCCAAGGCGCTGGCTGTTGCGCAGGCCGGCGCAATGGCCAACCATCAGCCAGGCATGCGGGCGCAGCACGGCGATATGGTCGGTGATCGTCTTGGCGTTGGAAGGGCCGACGCCGATATTGACCAGCGTAATGCCGGCATGGCCCTTTTTCTTCAGGTGATAGGCTGGCATCTGCGGCAGGCGGCCAAGCACCGCATCCGTGTCCGGCCTGTCGGAACCGGCGGGGGTGATGATGTTGCCCGGCTCCACGAAGGCCGTGTAGCCTTCGCCACCATTCTTCATCAACTGCCGCGCCCATGCGGCGAATTCGTCGATATAGAACTGGTAGTTGGTGAACAGCACGAAGTTCTGGAAATGGCTGGCGCTCGTTGCCGTATAATGGCTGAGGCGGGCCAGCGAATAATCGATGCGCTGCGCGGTGAACGGCGCAAGCGGCGCTGGTTCGCCGGGCACCTGATCATATTCGCCATTGGCAATGAGATCGTCGGTGTTGTTGAGATCGGGCGTGTCGAAAAGATCGCGCAACGGCACGTCGGACAGCGAGGATGCCGCCGCCGCCTCGACATAAGCGCCTTCGCCAAAGGCGAAATGCAGCGGAATGGGCGTAGCCGATTCGGCAACCGTCACCGGAACGCCGTGGTTCTTGATCAGAAGCCCCAGCTGCTCTTTCAGGTAGTGGCGGAAAAGCTCCGGCCGGGTGATCGTCGTCGTGTAGACGCCGGGGGAGGTGACATGGCCATAGGAAAGGCGCGAATCGACATGACCGAAAGTGGATGTCTCGAGGCTGACCTGCGGATAACAGGCGCGGTAGCGGCCGGTAATCGGCGCACCCTTGGCAAGTTCGGTGAAGGAGTTGATGAGGAACGCCGTATTGCGTTCGTAAAGCGCGGTCAAAGCCTCAACAGCTTCTTTCGGGTCCGTGAACGTCTGCGGCGCGAAAGGCTCGGGGCTTATGAAGGAGAAGGGCGGAATCGTTCGTTTTGCTATTGTCATGGCCCATTATAGGAGGCCTATTTCGACAGGCAAGCGACAGAAATACGAAGAAACTGAAAAGAAACGGAAAAATGGCTGCGGCAAAGGGCAGGCGGTGAAATCTCAGCCGAGCGCGCCGCGTTGCAGGCTCATCAGCAGCACGAAACCGGCGCCTTTGGATGCCGGGCGGGGATCTGCCTTGTAAACTGCAAGTCCCGCCACCGGGCCTAGAAAGATCGATGCCATCAGCACCAGTCTCAGTGCGGAAAACAGGCCGTTGGAAAAGATCGTCGTCATCGGCTGGTCCTCACAGCACGACGGGGCAATTGGCGGCGGGTGCCGGGCTGTGCTGGCAGGCAAGCGCCGCACCCGCATTCACCCGCTGAAAGCTGCGGTTGGGATTAACGACGAGCGAGGCGAAGGACATGGCGAAGATCGCCATGAGAAACGCGAAGATTGCCAGCCGGCTGATCAACTTTGTCATGTCCATTCCCCTTTATTGGAGTTCATGGACAGAGTTTTGCCACACTCGGACTGAACGGACCCTGAGACCCCGGTTCATATGGTGTTCAGGGAGATTAACGGGATACTTCCAGTGTGAATTAGGGCGGTGGCTGGCTTCAGCGGCCTCAAATCGCCTGCTTTTGGATCACGCCGGAGAGGCTACCGCACGGGCTTTAAGTTCGTTGACGAGGCCATCGAATGCTTCGGGATTGGCGATGTCGACGATCGGGACGTGATGGTGTCGCGCGGATGCCAGCATTTCGGTATTTTCGCGCAGGGACCGCTCAATGAAGGCGTCCATGATCCGGCGCTGGCCCGCCGTCGCATCTTTATATCCTGCATGCGCGCGCATTCTGTCGGAGAGAAAGTCATTCTGTGCGTGAAGAAAGACCCCGGCAACCGTTCTGCCCAGCAGGGGCGCTATAAATTCCGGCCGCAATGCCGCGCCCTCGAAGACGACGATATTGCCGGTGCCTGTCTTGCTGTCGATCAGCCCGCGCACAAGCGGCCAGATATTCTGGTGATGCACCTTCAGAAACCAATGGATCGTTTCTGCCGACAGCTGCCTGTAATATTCCTCCACAGGCGTGGGTATGCCCGGCCATGGCCTCCCGGGGTGGCGTGCCAGGCTGTCGGTTGAAATTGCCTCGCAGTGGAGCTTTTCGCTTAACAGGCCGGCTAGAGTGCTTTTGCCGACATGGGACGTACCCGAAATCAGGATTATGGAAAGGGTGGCAGGCATGCGTCGCTCTTAAGAGTGTTCGTTCGGGCCGCGACGATACATCAACGGATATATGCGTTACACACGACGTCCGTCTGCGACGACGGACAGGCTGTTACAAGCCTGTCCGCCGCATCTTATCTCACAACCGCGTCCAGGTCTGCGATTTGCACAGGATTTTCAGCACGCAGCCCTTCATGCTCAGCGAATTGCCGGAAACGGTGCCGGAGCCGCTATAGGTCTTGTCATTGGCGGGATCGGTAATATCGCCCGAATAGCTGTTTCCCTTGCCGGAAAGCTTGCCGATCTGTTTTCCCGCATGTTTGCCTGTCTTCAGCGTCACGCAGAAAGCTGCGCCGCAGGGGCCGATTACGGCTGTCTCGCCGCTCGCCGTCTTCCAGTTGCCTTCAATGGGCTCAGCAGCAAAAGCAGGGTTGCTGCCGATCAGCAGGCCTGCAGCAATCATCATCACACGCTTCATAAAAACTCCTCCGTCCATGTCGCGCTTTCTTTGCCCGTTTCGTCCTCCGCACGGGCATGCGGATAGTATTTGACGTTCACGTAAAAGGAAACAGAAAATTCCAGCTGCGAGACTGCATTTGCGTCGGTCAGGAGAGTGGGAGAGGGGCAATTCGAAAAACCGTTGTTTGGATCGTGGTGAATGAAGGGTTGAAATCCAATTCTAAAGTTTTCGTAAAATTCGCTCGAAAGTCCTTAATTTCCGCACCTCGTGATATTTAACAAAAACCCAATTTTACCAATCGTTTGCAGTTTGTTTGCGGCCCATTAATCATGCCTTTTAAGCGCCCGTTGAAAGCCTCATGACATATTGGGGTCATCAGAAGCGCAGGGAAAACCTGCCGGCCGGAAGAACAAAAAAGCCGCAAAAGACGGCAGTTCCAAAGGTTAGCCTCGACAAGAAGGCACTTGATGAAACAGGCGAGAAGACAGGGATTAAAACGATGGCACGCTTTGAAATTCGCGATATCGAAATGGCAGTTGCCGGTGGCGAAACCCGCGCCGACACCCTTTGCAATCTCGGCCTGGTCTATGCGACCGGCCGGGGATGCAAGGTGGATCTGGTCGCGGCCCACAAATGGCTCAACATCGCCGCGATCCGCGGATCGGAAAGAGCCGCTTCGCTGCGAGCAGATCTTGCCCGCAACATGACCAAGGCGGAACTGGCCGAAGCGCTGCGTGCCGCACGCGACTGGATGACGATGCACTGACGCACCTTATCCGCGACAGAATTTCCGGTCCGGTTCCCTCCAGTCCCGATGACCGGTACAAACGAAAGTAAACCCGAAGGGGAATGCGGCGAGGGCTTTGAAACGAGCTTTTGCGCTGACACATCAAACCGCGACCGGCAGGAACAAGGCCGGCGCGGTTTTCTTATGTCTGGCGATGTCGGTTGATGGAAAACGATTCGCGAACAGTGGTTTGCGGGCTGGTTTTGAAGCGATACGCGCAGTGCGCAGCAGCGGATTACATGCTTGCCGGAGCCCTCCGCCCTCATCCCTGTGCTTGTCACAGGGATCCAGCAGAAGCACGTCCGTGCGGCGAAAGACTCTTTTCAGCCCAAAGACTTGGGCTGGCTAGATTCCTGTGACAAGCACAGGAATGAGGGAGGCGTCGTCCGCCTCACCCAATCGCCTTGATGACCTTAGGCAATGCCTGTTCAAAAAGATCAAGCTTGTCATCAGGTCCCACACTCACACGAATGCAGCGGTTGAGCGGCGCCACGCCCGGCATGCGGATGAACACGCCATGTTCCATCAAGCCGTCGACGATGGCGCGGGCGTAAGTGCCGTCGCGCTGGCAATCGATGGTGACGAAATTGGTTGCCGACGGCAGGGGCGAGAGGCCGTTACTGCGGGCAATCGCAGAAATGCGATCTCGAGCCACCGCAATTTTTCCAACGACGTCATGCAGATAGGCCTGATCCTTCAGTGCCGCCAATGCGCCGGCGACCGAAACGCGTGCCATGCCGAAATGATTGCGGATCTTGTCGAAGGCTTCGACATTGCCGAGCGTGCCGATCGCATACCCCACGCGGGCGCCGGCAAGCCCATAGGCTTTCGAGAAAGTCCGCATGCGCAGGATGTTCGGTTGGCCGATAAGGGCGTCGATGCTTGGCACGGCGCTGGCAGGTGCGGTCTCGCAATAGGCCTCGTCCAGAATGAGCAGGCAGGTTTCCGGCAGCGCACGGGCAAAGGCCACGACCTCGCTTGCCTCCCACCAGCTTCCCATCGGATTGTCGGGATTGGCGAAATAGACCAGCGGTGCATTTTCCCGGATGACGAGATCGAGAAGCCCGTCGAGGTTCTCGTGATCGTCGACATATGGCGTGGTCACGAGTTTTCCGCCAAAGCCGTTCACATGGTAATTGAAGGTAGGATAACCGCCGAGCGAGGTGACCACCGGCGTGCCCGGCTCAACGATTAGCCTGGCGATCTCACCCAGCAAACCATCGACACCGCCGCCAATAGCGATATTGCCACGCGAAACGCCGTGGTGGATGGCGAGTGCTTCCTTCAGTTCGAAATTTTCCGGATCGCTGTACATCCAGGTCTCGGCCGCCGCATCCCGCATGGCCATAAGCACGGATGGGGCAGGACCGAACCCGCTTTCATTGGCGCCTATCCGCGCTTCCACCTTCAGGCCGCGGCCCCGCTCGATGGCTTCCGGGCCGACGAAGGGAACGGTTGAAGGAAGAGAGACGGCAAGCGGCGTAAGACGTGAGAAAGCGGACATTGGCTGAGATTTCCAGTACCTGTTTGAAAACCCGGCACACAATAGGTGCAAAAAAACCGGACGCAAGTCGCGCCCGGTTTCCGGATGGCTGTTTTGGAACAGTTTTTTCCACCGTCGCGCCGTGAGAGAAAAACTCGGCCGCGAATCGGCCGATGCGGCTCAGACGCTGGTCTCGAAACTCAGCCTGCGCACATGGTGCAGGAACTCCGCGTCGATCAACATGTTGAATCCGATGGTGACCTTTTCCTCTTCCCTGCGGATCAGGTTGCAGCCGATCTCATCGCGAATGCCGAGAATTTCCAGATAGAAATTAGTGGGCATCTCCAGATGAGGGCTGACCTCGATCTCTGCGCCGTAAAGCGAGATGCTGCGCACCAGGCAGCGCATGGTATCCTTGGCGCTGAGGTGATGCCCGATCAAGGTGATCTTTCCGGGCCGGTCGATCTGAAACTTCTCGTATTGCTCGTCCTGCGGGACGCTTTGACGGTGATCAATATGTAAAGCCATGACAACCTCCCGGATTGCCTTTTCCTGATGCCGATTTTAACGCGGCTTCCTTGCCAGTGCGTGAAGGAAATCCGCGCAATTGTCTGTTGTGCGTCTCGACATGGGCCAGACCGCCTGTCGGAAGCCGATGTTTCCCTTGAGGAAATGCATCCGGCTCCTTCCGGTTGCAAGGGTGTCGCAGTCTGGGGTGATAATGTGTCATGCTTGCACCGGGCTGGTGGCGCTGTACGGTTGACGCGGGCCGTACTTGGCGTTACGCCTGATCCCGCAATATGGCTTCGCAGGGTGCGGCAAATCTGCCCATTGGCGATTGTTCTGGGAGTGAAATGTGGCGGGAAGGCTGGTAATCGTCGGGGCGGGGCAGGCCGCTTTCGCGCTGGCGGCAAAGCTCAGGGCGCTGAAGGATGAGCGCCCCATCACCATAATCGGCTCGGAGGATGCCTATCCTTATCAACGGCCGCCACTGTCGAAAAAATACCTTTTAGGCGAGATGAGCTTCGACCGGCTGATGTTTCGGCCTGAGGAGTGGTACGCGGAAAACAATGTCGATATCCGGCTCTCCACCTTCGTGGAGGAGATAGACCGCGCTGCCAAATCCGTTCGCATGCAGGATGGCAGCACGCTTTCCTACGACAAGCTGGTACTGGCGACCGGTGCTGCACCCCGCGAGCTGCCCGCCAGCATCGGTGGCGATCTCGAAGGTGTTCTGACCGTTCGCGACAAGCGCGATGCTGACCGGCTGTTTGAGGAAATGAAACCCGGCCGCAGGCTGCTGGTTATCGGTGGTGGTTATATCGGTCTCGAAGCGGCAGCCGTCGCCCACAAGCTCGGTCTCGAGGTCACGCTGATCGAAATGGCCGACCGCATTCTCCAGCGCGTGGCGGCAAAGGAAACCGCCGATATCATGCGCGGCATCCATCAGGAGCACGGCGTCTCCATCCGCGAAAAGACCGGCCTCGTGCGGCTCGTCGGCATGGCTGGCCGAGTAGCCGCTGCCGAGCTTTCCGATGGTTCGGTGCTTGACGTGGATTTCGTCATCGTCGGCATTGGCGTAACCCCGAACGATCGCCTTGCCCGCGAATCGGGCCTCGATGTCGGCAATGGCATCGTGGTGGATGAACACACCCGCAGCTCGGACAAGGATATCCACGCGGTGGGCGATTGCGCGTTGCTGCCGTGGCGGGGCCAGCTTGTGCGTCTCGAATCAGTCCAGAACGCGGTTGATCAGGCCGAGGCCGCCGCGCATGTACTGGCAGGCGCTGAAGTCGCCTATGATGCCAAACCCTGGTTCTGGTCTGATCAATACGAGGTGAAGCTGCAGATCGCCGGCTTCAACCTCGGTTATGACGAGACGGTGCTGCGGCCCGGCGCGCGCGAAGGCAGCTGGTCGGTCTGGTATTTCCGCGACGGGCGATTCGTGGCGGTCGACGCCGTCAACGATGCCAAGGCTTATGTTCCCGGCAAAAAACTGCTCGATACCGGCGCTGAGCCGGATCGCGCCATCCTGGCGGACCCGTCCGCCGATCTGAAATTACTGCTTTCCTGAGGACATCATGCCCGCTCCCGAAAATCGTTTCAAAACAGCCATCCACGCTGGCAGGCCGCAAATCGGTCTCTGGCTCGATATGGGTGAGGCCATCACGGCGGAAATTGCCGGAACAGCGGGTTTCGACTGGCTGGTCATCGATGGTGAGCACGGCCCGAACGATCTTCGCAGCATCATCGACCAATTGCGCGCTCTCGCCACATCGCCCGCCGAACCGGTGGTGCGTGTGCCCGTTGGCGAAAGCTGGATGATCAAGCAGCTGCTGGACGCAGGCGCCCGCACGCTTCTGGTGCCCATGGTCGATTCGGCGGCGCAGGCTGAAGCTTTGGTCAGCGCGATGCACTATCCGCCGCGCGGCATTCGCGGCATGGGGGCGGCGGTTGCCCGCGCCTCCGCCTTCAACACCATAACCGATTATGCCGACAGTGCGTCCGACAGCGTGTGCCTGCTGGTGCAGGCCGAAACGCGCGTCGCGATCAATGATCTCGACAATATTCTTGCGGTGGAAGGTGTGGACGGCATCTTCATCGGCCCGGCCGATCTTGCTGCGGATATGGGCTATCTCGGCAGGCTGGATGAGCCGGAAGTGCAGGCCGTAATCGAGGCAGCGATCGTCAAGATCGTCGCGGCCGGCAAAGCCGCTGGCATTCTCACCTTCAACGAGACCTTCAATCGCCGTTATCTGGAACTCGGCGCATCTTTCGTGGCTGTTGGCGCCGATGTTACGGAGTTTTCAAATACACTGCGTGCGCTTTCCAGCCGCTACAAGGGCGGGGCAGCGCCTGCGCCATCCAAATCCGGATATTGAGTCTTAGTCATCGTTGCTGGCGTTCAGCTTTTCCGGCGGAATGCCTTCTTCGCCGGAAGCGAGATAACCATTATTGATGAGTGCGGCGCGGACGATGCGCTGGATAGCCTCATCCCTGTCAATGCCGTGATCTCTCGCGAAATCCAACAATGCTTCTTCAAGATCGCTGCTAAACATCATTTCCGCCCCCGGTCGTCAATTCTCTGAAATAAATGCGAACAGGCAAGGCGGAACGTATCCCGCCTTGCCTGAATTCTAACCTCTAGTGTGGCAATCAGCGCCAGCGGTAAAGGCTGCTGTTCGAAGAACTCTGCTGCGTACCAGCGCCGACCGCATAACCGATCGCAAAGCCGAGTGCGCCGACGATCGTCAGCAGTGAGGTTGCAGTACCGGGGTTTTCCTTG
This sequence comes from Rhizobium sp. AN68, assembly GCF_030758035.1. Classification (NCBI taxonomy): domain Bacteria; kingdom Pseudomonadati; phylum Pseudomonadota; class Alphaproteobacteria; order Hyphomicrobiales; family Rhizobiaceae; genus Rhizobium; species Rhizobium sp. AN68. Next base: position 901,859 of record NZ_JARWMI010000003.1, read on the forward strand.
ACTGCTTCCACAACGTTCTGGCCCTGGGCGCGCACATTGCTTGCCGCCTTGCGAACGCGGCCACGAGCCTCATCCAGAAATTCGGATGCATCTTCACCAACGCCTTCCGCACGAGCGGAAACGGACTTGGAGAGAGACGAAATCTGCGAACGCAACTCCGCAATCTGGTTTTCGATCGTATCTTCGACAACATTCAGTTTGGTCTGAGCCATTAGAACACCTCTTTTTGTTACCGAAGCCAGAACGTGCCGGAAGAGAAGAAGTTCCCCAATCGCCCGCAAAGTTTCGCTGGCGGGTGTTCGGCCAACAGGTTTTTCGGCTTCTTGGCGAAAAACCCTTGCATTCATTTTTTTAAAGCAATAATCAGGCCGCACCGGAGAGGTGGCCGAGTGGTCGAAGGCGCTCCCCTGCTAAGGGAGTATACGTCAAAAGCGTATCGTGGGTTCGAATCCCATCCTCTCCGCCATTTCGGCACGAAGCCTGAAATTATAAATCTCCCTAAACAGCTACTTCTTCCAAGCAGACACCCAAAGCATGCGTTTCCGCATGCCAGTTCGTTCTTCAGCGCGTTTCGCGAAACTCCGGCCCCCAGCGATAAACCGCAGGATAGTGGAGAGAGCTAATGCGCCGACGCGATTCTGCCCCTCGTTTCTTGCAGGCAGTTACAAAGCACTCTGTACCCAAGTGACGCACACTCGTATCCCGCGCCGTTTTCGCGACTCGTCCCATAACGCTTGCGGACGCAATCGGCCAAACAATTGAAGTGCCGGAGCCTGCGAGCCGAATCGTTGATCGGGGAATCGGTGGCGAACAGCTCGGGTTTCACTGTTGTTTCTATGTGCGCACCAGGGTGCCATACTAAGGGTGGGGCTGGAACGGGGCAAAAGTTTCCGTCGCCCTTCCCCTGCGGGGCAAGGGATCTCTGAAAAGGCCTATAGTTTAGAAAGACCTTGTTAACCGCGCTAACTAACGGATTTTCAAGTCATTTCTTAACGCATGGTAAAGCCGCCTATGGGCCGTGTGCCCACTGTGTGCTGTTTCCGCAACAAACCGAAATGAAGCATGTACGTAAATGCGCTTTATCGGATGTTGGCGATTGCAAGCGGCGAAACCTTTTGTATTTTCACGACCAGAAGCGAGGCGGTGGATCGTTTGGCTTCTAAGAACACGGGAATGGGGCAGGGAATGCTGTCCTTCGGCAAAAGTACCCAGACCCACTTAAAAACTTTGACTGGAGGTCAATCATGAACATCAAGAGCCTTCTCATCGGCTCCGCTGCGGCTCTCGCAGCAGTATCCGGCGCTCACGCTGCCGACGCTATCGTCGCTGCTGAGCCTGAGCCCCTGGAATACGTTCGCGTTTGCGACGCTTTCGGCACCGGCTTCTTCTACATCCCGGGCACCGAAACCTGCCTGAAGTTCCAGGGTTACGTTCGTTTCCAGGTAGACTTCAAGAATGGTAACGGCACGAGCGCTGGCACCAACAACGGCGGCACGTCTGATTGGGACGCTTTCACGCGCGCTCAGTTCGAAGTTGACACCCGTACCGACACCGAACTCGGTGCTCTGCGTGGCTTCATCGGCTTCCGTGGCAATGCCGACAACGGTTCTGCTTCTGGTTCCAGCGTTTTCGTTGACCAGGCCTTCATCGAACTCGGCGGCCTGAAGGTCGGTAAGTTCTACAGCTGGTGGGACGATGGCCTTTCTGGCGAAACGGACGAGCTGTCTTCCAACGCTCTGTTCAACTCCATTCGTTACACCTACGACGCTGGCTCGTTCTGGGCAGGCGCTTCGGTTGACGAACTCGAAGGCATCTCTGTTGGTCCGTTCAACGAATCCGACAACAACGTTGGTGTTGCTCTCGGCGTTGGCGCCAAGCTCGGCGCTGCTTCCTTCCAGCTCATCGGCGGCTACGACACCGACCGCGAAAACGGCTCCGTTCGCCTGATCGCAACGGCTGACGTTGGTCCGGGCACGCTCGGTCTGGCCGGTGTTTGGGCTTCTGGCGCAAACGCTTACTACAACGTCTCCGAGTGGGCAGTTGCAGCTGAATATGCCATCAAGGCAACTGAAAAGCTGACGATCACCCCCGGCGCGCAGTACTATGGCAACTACGGCCTCGTTTCCTTCGACGACTTCTCGAACGACGACGGCTGGAAGGCTGGTCTGACGGTTGATTACAAGATCACCCAGGGCCTCTCCACGAAGATCGCTGTTAACTACGTTGACATCGACAACCGTGACGACCAGGTTACCGGTTTCGTGCGCCTTCAGCGTTCGTTCTAATCTGATCTGACATTGTCAGTGAAGGAAAGCCCGGCTCTCGAGCCGGGCTTTTTCATTTTCTGTCAATCTGCCCTCGGAAGGCGCGTGTGACGCATCACTGCAAAGGTGGTCAGCCACGATTGATTGCAGCGCTCCGAGTCCATTTTCTCTGACTGACGTCAGGCGGCGTCCATGGCTGCCGATTCGTTCAGCATCTCTTGCTTGGGCGCAATATATCAAGCGGGGCGGTGAGGCGGTTCCGAGCGCCGAGCGTGTCCAAATCTACAGCCCCGTAAATCGCTCTTTTGACAAGTTCGCGTGGCCTGATTGCGTCGATATCCTGCTTGCGGGCCGAGTCTAGCTCGCGAGGAAATTTTGCCATTCCTCGTAAGTATGTGAAATAAATAAGAAATTAACGACTCATTAAGAATTGGAGTTGGGGAAATTAGAATTGTAGCTATTTCGCAACAATGCAAAACTAAGGGCACCTTACTGTCTTCCTTTTGTCACGATTGCGATTGCCTGTCCGGCCGGTTTTGGCTCTAATCATCTCCATAAGCGGCACGCATCGATTTGTGTTTCCCACTCGCTGCTTAGAAGATTAAGCGTTTGACTGGAGGTCAACCATGAACATCAAGAGCCTTTTGATCGGCTCCGCTGCGGCTCTCGCAGCAGTATCCGGCGCTCACGCTGCCGACGCTATCGTCGCTGCTGAGCCTGAGCCCCTGGAATACGTTCGCGTTTGCGACGCTTTCGGCACCGGCTTCTTCTACATCCCAGGCACCGAAACCTGCCTGAAGTTCGGCGGTTACATCCGTTTCCAGACCGACTTTAATCGTGGTAACGGTTCAAGCGCAGGCACCGCTGCTGGCGGCACGTCTGACTGGGATTCGTTCACGCGCGCTCAGTTCGAAATCGACACACGCACCGACACCGAACTCGGCGCTCTGCGTGGCTTCATCGGCTTCCGTGGCAATGCCGACAACGGTACCGCTTCTGGTTCCAGCGTTTTCGTTGACCAGGCCTTCATCGAACTCGGCGGCCTGAAGGTCGGTAAGTTCTACAGCTGGTGGGACGACGATCTGAATGGCGAAACCGACATTCTGTCCACGAACACCCTGTTCAACTCGATCAAGTACACCTATGATGCAGGTTCTTTCCAGGCTGCTATCTCGGTTGACGAGCTTGAAGGCCAGTTCGGTCAGTTTCGTTACGATCCGGATAACAACGTAGGTATCGGTGGCATGATCGGCGGCAAGTTCGGCGCAGTTTCTGCCAACTTGATTGCCAGCTACGACTTCGATGCCGAGAACGTTGCGGTGCGCGGCATCCTGTTCGCAGACGTTGGTCCGGGCACGTTCGGCCTCGCAGGTGTATGGGCTTCGGGTGACAACGCTTACTACGCAAAGTCTGAATGGGCTGTTGCTGTTGAGTATGCTGTTAAGGCTACCGACCGCCTGACCATCACGCCCGGCTTCGAATATCTGAGCAAGCTCGACGTCAACCCGGTTGATGGTGACTTCGTTGGTGACCGTGATGCCTGGACCGCTGGTCTGACGGTTGACTACAAGATCACCGAAGGTCTGAGCACCAAGGTTACCGCAAACTACTACGACGAAGATGGCGCTGACGATCAGGTCACCGGCTTCGTTCGCCTTCAGCGTTCGTTCTAATCTGATCTGACATTGTCAGTGATGGAAAGCCCGGCTCTCGAGCCGGGCTTTTTCGTTTGAGTGCGGTAAATCCTGAAAACAAAAAAAGCACCGGGCCTGCCGGTGCTTCGATATTTTGACAGTAGTCAACTGATGAACCGGTCTTCTATCCCGCCCGCCCATGACGCAGGTCATCGACAATATCAGCCTGTTGCCCCAGCCTCGTCTTGTAGACCTGATAATTCTCCATCACCCGCTGCACGTAATTGCGGGTTTCGGGGAAGGGGATGCGCTCGATCCAGTCCACGACATCGTCGATAGGCTTGCCGCGGGGGTCGCCATAGCGGGCGATCCATTCCGGCACGCGTTTCGGGCCGGCATTATAGGCGATGAAGGTGAGGATGTAGGAGCCGCCGAAACTGTCGATCTGTTCGCCGAGATAATGTGCGCCGAGCGTGGCGTTATATCCGGCGTCGCTGGTCAGCATCGCCTGAGTGTAGGGCAAGCCGTGGCGCCCGGCCACGCCCTTGGCGGTTCCCGGCAACAATTGCAGTAGTCCGCGGGCATTGGCAGCGGAGACGGCGGCCGGGTTGAAGGCGCTTTCCTGCCGGGCGATGGCATAGGCAAGCGCCTTGCCGGAGCCGGCAATATTGGCACTGGCGGGAATGACACCGAGCGGATAGGCAAGGGCGGCCGCGTCGATGCCGCGGCTGAAGGCCGTCTTGCCGATTTGCAGTGATACCTGATGGTTGCCGTTGCCCTCCGCCCTTGCTGCCAGAATGGCAAGCTCGCCCGGGCTGTCGAGCTGATCTGCCAATGACCTGTAGAGGCTGTCGGCCCGCCAGCCGTAGCCTGCGGCTTCCAGCCTGTCGATGGCCCGCACGGCTTCGCGGCCGGCAAATCGTTCACGGTCGGCAGCGCTCGGAGCAGGGTATGTGACGTTCAGCGTCTTTGCATCGATTCGTGCGGCGGCAAGCTGGCCGTAAAAGGTGCCGGAATGGGCAGCCGCCTTGGTGAAGAAATCGCGGGCATTGCCCGGCCCGCCCACTTCCGCCGCCCGCCCAAGCCAATAATAGGCCCGTGAGGCGGAAAGTGGCCGGTTCGAGGTCTGCAAAAGGGTGTTGAAGTGGCGTGAGGCCGTGGCGGGATCGCGCAGTGCCCGCAACGCATACCAGCCGGCATGGAATTCCGCATCGGCAACATCGACGGCTGATGTGGCCGAATGATTGGCGACGATGCGATAGGCCTCGGCAAAATCGCCGAGATCGGCGACGCCGCGCGCGATGATTCGCCGCTCGTTCCACCATTCGCCGGGATTGACGAGTTTTGCCGTGTCCTTCGGCGCCTGCTTTAAAAGTGCTGCGGCTTCCGGATATTTCTGCTGGTTGCGGAGATTTTCGATGCGCGCGAAGAGAAAAGCAGGGTCGCTGCGCAAGTTGGCGTCGACCTTGCCCAGCAGCGCCACGGCATTGCCTGAGCGCTGCAGCACGGCGGCCCAGGCATTGTAGAGCGACTGCGCCTTGCCGAGATCACCGAAACGTTTCGCCTGGCCGATTCGGCTGCGATACATCAGATAATCCATCCGCGCCTTGTGGTCGGCGGGCGTCAGATAAGTGGGGAACTCGGCAAGAACACGGTCTTCCATGTCCTTGTCCATGCCTTCGCTCACCCAGAGCTTGCGAATGAGGCGTTGTGCTTCCAAAGCCTTGCCGGAAGAGGTGAGGGCCTTGGCCAGCACAACGGTGCCCTCGGCTGTTTCCGGCCGGCCGCTGCCAAAAGCGGCAAGCACCTGGGGTGCCGGTGGATTTTCGCGGTAAAGCGCCTTTTCGGAATTGGCGCGCAGCGTCGCCGCACCCGGCCACCCCGCCAGTTCGCTCTGGGCTGTAGTGATTTCGGCGAAAGGCACGTCCTTCTGCCCGGAAATGGCAATCGCCCAGGTAAGAATATGCCGGTCGAGACTGCCTGTCTGCATGGCGTTGCGAAGGGCGATGGCGCGTGTCGTGTCGCGGCTGGAAAGCGCATCCAGTCCCGCTTTAAGCTGGCTTGCATCGTCAGGCCGGTTAAGGCGTGGTATGGCGCCGGTAATTTCGGGCGAGGCCGGCATGAAGGCGGGAACAGCAGGCGCATTCGGCTTCACATAGGGAAGCGGCACGGCAGCTTCCGGCACGGGGCCGGCCAGCGCGTTCCAAACGGTCGCGGCAAGACCTGCCGCCATCAATCCCCAAACTGTCTTTTTCATACCGCTCTTCATCACTGGACGGAAACAATCGACCTTCTTGTATTGTCGTTTCATTGCAGCGGGATTGCGAAATGCGCCAGTGCGTTGCACCTATGAGTTTCGCCTCAGATCCCACTCTGGAATCTACGGAGACTGTGCTTAACGAAACCTTACTTTCCGCTCGGCACTCCAATCAACTTTAATTCACCGGTCTGCGAGCGGCGTAAAATTCTACCGCCTCGTTTTTTGCCTGCCGCGTGAGCTTCCGCGACTGTCACACTTCCGACAATTTCGGACAAAATAGGCTGCCTTTGCGCTTGTCGGCGCCAAGGGCTGGCACTAATGTGTGCCGGTTTTAACCATCGAATGCGGCCGAAGCATGAACCGGCTCGGCGCCAGGAGCTTTGTATGTTCAAGGGATCAATTCCCGCCCTCATTACCCCGTTCACGGACAATGGTGCCGTGGACGAACAGGCATTTGCCGCCCATGTGGAATGGCAGATTGCCGAAGGCAGCAACGGACTTGTGCCTGTGGGCACGACGGGGGAATCTCCAACCCTGTCCCATGACGAGCACAAACGTGTGGTCGAGCTGTGCATCGAGGTAGCGGCGAAACGGGTTCCGGTCATCGCGGGCGCTGGCTCCAACAATACCGATGAAGCGATCGAACTTGCCCTGCACGCGCAGGATGCCGGCGCGGATGCGCTGCTGGTGGTCACCCCCTATTACAACAAGCCGACGCAGAAGGGGCTTTTCGCCCATTTTTCCGCAGTTGCGGAAGCAGTGAAACTGCCGATCGTCATCTATAACATCCCGCCGCGTTCGGTGGTGGATATGTCGCCGGAAACCATGGGTGCGCTTGTGAAGGCGCACAAGAACATCGTCGGCGTCAAGGATGCGACGGGCAAGCTCGACCGCGTCTCCGAACAGCGGATTTCCTGCGGCAAGGATTTCATCCAGCTGTCCGGCGAAGATGGCACGGCGCTCGGCTTCAACGCCCATGGCGGCGTCGGCTGCATTTCGGTCAGCGCCAATGTTGCGCCACGCCTCTGTTCCGAATTCCAGGCGGCCATGCTTGCAGGCGACTACGCCAAGGCGCTGGAGTATCAGGACCGCCTGATGCCGCTGCACCGGGCCATCTTCATGGAACCTGGTGTCTGCGGCACAAAATATGCGCTTTCAAAGACCCGTGGCGGTAACCGCAAGGTCCGCTCGCCGTTGATGAGCACGCTGGAACCGGCAACGGAAGCGGCAATCGACGCGGCGCTGAAGCATGCCGGCCTGATGAACTGACGGACACCTGAAACCCGAAAGGCGCGCAATGGGACTGCTTCGCGACAGAAGCCGTTTCGCGCGCCTTTTCTTTTCGTAACGACGATACTAAATAGAAACGTGAAAACCGCTCGTGGCGGACAAGCCGCAGGCGCAATAAGAAAAACAAGGGATTGAAATATCATGGCCCCCAAAGGCAGCCAGCGCGTGGTGAACAAGATCGTTGCGGAAAACCGCAAGGCTCGTTTCAACTACGAAATCATCGACACCTATGAGGCGGGTTTGGTGCTGACCGGCACCGAGGTCAAGGCGCTGCGCGAAGGCAAGGCGAACATCGCCGAATCCTACGCATCGGACGAGGGCGATGAAATCTGGCTCATCAATTCCCACCTGCCGGAATATCTGCAGGCCAACCGCTTCAACCACGAGCCGCGCCGCCGTCGCAAGTTGCTGCTGAACAAGCGCGAGATCAACCGTCTGCGCGCCGGCATCAATCGTGAAGGCATGACGCTGGTGCCGCTGAAGGTCTATTTCAATGAAAAGGGCCGTGCGAAGCTGGAACTGGCACTGGCCAAGGGCAAGAAGCTGCACGACAAGCGCGAGACGGAGAAGGAACGCGACTGGAACCGGCAGAAGTCGCGGCTGTTGAAGGGCAACAACGCCTAGAGCTCATCCCTCATTCCTGCACTTGTCGCAGGAATCAAGCCGCCGCGCGTCTGCGCGGCGAGAGAGTTCTTTTCAGCCCAAGGACTTAGGCTGGCTAGATTGCTGTGACAAGCACAGGAATGAGAGCGGGGATGCTTTCGCCTCTTGAATAGACAGCTCTCACGCCGCCCTGTAAGTCCGCTCCACATAGGAGGTGGACGCCGAGACGCTGAACCGGCTGACCAGTGCCGCCAGATTGGCGCTCACATCGCTCAGATTGTGTGTGGCCGCGTTGGTTTCTTCCACCATGGCCGCATTCTTCTGGGTCAGATTGTCCATGCTGTTGATTGCGGCGCTGATTTCCTGAATGCCGACGGACTGCTCCTGGGCCGCCTTGGTCAGCGAGGTGATATGTTCCTGAATATGATCCACCTTGTTGCCGATCGTATTCAGCGATTGCCCGGTTTTATTGACCAGCGATACGCCCTGCATCACATCCTCCGAGGATTTGGTGATGAGGGTCTTGATCTCCTTCGCGGCGTTGGCTGAACGCTGTGCCAACTCGCGCACTTCCTGGGCGACGACGGCAAAACCTTTGCCAGCTTCACCGGCACGCGCGGCTTCCACACCGGCATTCAGCGCCAGAAGGTTCGTCTGGAACGAAATCTCGTCGATGACGGAAATGATCTGGGTGATCTTCTGCGACGATTCCTCGATGGCTCCCATCGCTTTTACCGCTTCCGTCACCACATCCCGTGACCGCGCCGCTTCGGCGGCCGAGCTTTCGACGATGGCCTTGGCTTCTTCGGAGCGCTGCGCCGAAAGCTTGGAAATGGTGGTGATTTCCTCCACGGCGGCGGCGGTTTCCTCAAGGGCTGCTGCCTGCTGCTCCGTTCTGCGGGCCATGTCGTCGGTAGCCGATGTCAGTTCGCGCGTATTGCCTGATATCTTGTTGGCTTCCTCGACGATCTGCGAGAATGCACCCGCGAGATTGCCGACCGCAGCGTTGAAATTGGCAATCAGCCCCTCGAATTGCGGTGCAGTCTTTTCATTGATGCTGGAGGTGAGGTCGCCATTCGCCAGCTTGTTCAGGGCGTTGTTGAGCAGTTCGAGAACGTGCTCCTGCTCCTTCTTCATCTGCGCCTGTTGTTCCTCGACCTTCAGCCGCTCGGCGGCAAGCACGTCGAGGTAGACGGAGATCGAATAGTCCATGTCGAGAAGGGCGGCCTTGATCGTTACCGTCAGGGCGTCGTTCAGCTTCTTGGCCTTCTTTTCCTGGAAAAGGCCCTTCAGTTCCGAATTGATAACGGCTTTGACGATGCCATCAAGCATCAGCGCGTAACCGCCAATATACCATCTCGGCTCCAGCCCCAGCCTTGCATGGGTACGGCCGATGGCCGTCACGGCATCGGTATAGTCCGAGTTGAAGGCGCCGGAGGCAATTCTTGCCCAGTGTTTCATCTGCATGCCTTTTGCATGCTGGACATGTGCTTCGCTTGCAAAGAACTTCGCCGTTTCCGGCACGGAGCGCGCCTTCGCATAAAAACGGTCGAGAGAGGCGTCGAGAGAGCCTGTAATGACGCCCTTCATGTCCGAAAGGTTTTGCCGTTGCTCCTGGCCAAGCCCCAGAAAATTAAGTCTTTCGTCGAGTTGTTGATTGGTTTTTACTTGGCCATGCATGTCTGAACATCCTGATTTGACACCGAAATCATGTCGTTGGTGCCGTTGGGTGATTTAGACACGTCTAAAATTAACCAAGATATAATTTTGACTGGCCGAATTTGATGTTTGTTAATTTTAAGAGGAATTTTCCGGCAGGAATACACGGTTGTGGCGCCAAACAAAAACGCGCCCGCCTTGCAGACGGACGCGTTGTCATTAGGTCGGCGGCTTAAAAACCGGGATCAGATCGTTTCGGGGCTTTCGACGTGCCGGGCAGGGCGCTCGTTCGGGTCACGCCCGATTTCGGCCTTCAAGGTCATGAGATCAATGAAGTGATCTGCCTGCCTGCGCAGATCGTCGGCGATCATTGCTGGCTGCGTTGCCATGGTGGACACCACGGAAACCTTGCGGCCCTTGCGCTGAAGCGCGTCCACCAGCTTGGTGAAATCGCCGTCACCGGAAAACAGAACCAGATGATCGACGGTCTCTGACTGTTCCATGGCATCGACAGCAAGTTCGATATCCATGTTGCCTTTGATCTTGCGGCGACCGAGCGCGTCGGTGAATTCCTTCGCCGGCTTCGTCACGACCTTGTAGCCGTTATAATCCAGCCAGTCGATCAGAGGGCGGATCGAGGAATATTCCTGATCCTCGATCAATGCGGTGTAATAGTAGGCGCGCAGCAGGTATCCGCGCTTCTGAAACGCCTTAAGAAGCTTGCGATAGTCGATATCGAACCCCAGGCTTTTAGATGCTGCATAAAGATTGGCTCCATCTATAAAGAGCGCAATTTTCTCCCGTGGATCGAACATTCCATCCCATTCCTTTTTTGGAAAGGCCATTATCTGGCTTTTATTTCCGGTCGCAAATGCGAAAAATCATGTCGTATCAACGAATTTTGCGTAGCGCCGTTGCGTTTTAAGTAAGGTAACTTCACCCGTATTCCAAGACAATTCTTCTAGACATTTTGTTCATCAGACGCCAAACAAGGGCAATAAGGTGCCAAAAGACGCCAAAGACAGGAAAAACTTGAATTCCGCGGCCAATGGCTGTATCGGAAGCTGGAAGGCTTCGTCGCGAGGAATCCAAAGCGTTTTTCGCAAGGCACGAAGCGCAGATTCAATAGGTTAGAGCATCCCTTGTGCATCCTCAAGAAAGCACGGCGCTCTGATCCACGACATTACGACTCGCAAAGGACAGGCAATGGCCCGCGTCACAGTTGAAGATTGCATTGATAAAGTAGACAACCGTTTCGAGCTGGTCCTTCTCGCCAGCCACCGTGCGCGCCAGATTTCCCAGGGCTCGTCCATCACGGTTGACCGCGATAACGACAAGAACCCGGTCGTCGCTCTGCGCGAAATCGCCGACGAGATGCTCTCGCCCGACGACCTCAAGGAAGATCTCATCCATTCGCTGCAGAAGCATGTGGAAGTGGACGAGCCCGAGCCCGATCCGGTTACGCTGGCAGCCTCCGCTACTGCCGATGGCGAAGAGGACGACCAGCCGGAAACCGTTACTTTCGACCAGATGTCGGAAGAAGAACTGCTGGCCGGTATCGAAGGCCTTGTGCCGCCGGAAAAAAATGACGACTATTGATCTGACTTTATGACGCCATTGGCAGGCGGTGGTTACCGTCTGTCAATATTTGCCGTCATAATCTGATCCCTATTGATGCAGCATTGTGCGCCGACCCCAAGGTTGGCGCGCTTTCTTTTGTGGAATATCGCATGATGCGGCAATACGAACTCGTTGAGCGGGTTCAAAAATATAAACCGGATGCGAATGAGGCCCTGCTGAACAAGGCCTATGTTTATGCAATGCAGAAACATGGCCAGCAAAAGCGGGCCAATGGCGACCCCTATATCTCGCATCCGCTGGAAGTTGCCGCCATCCTGACGGAAATGCATCTTGACGAATCGACCATCGCTGTGGCGCTGCTGCACGATACGATCGAGGACACCACCGCTACCCGCGCTGAAATCGACGAGCTGTTCGGCGAGGATATCGGCAGACTGGTGGAGGGGCTGACCAAGCTCAAGAAACTCGATCTCGTCACGCGCAAGGCCAAACAGGCCGAAAACCTGCGCAAGCTGCTGCTTGCCATTTCCGACGACGTGCGCGTTCTTCTGGTGAAGCTGGCCGACCGCCTGCACAACATGCGCACCATGGAATATATGCCAGCGGACAAACGCAGCCGCATTTCCGAAGAAACCATGGAAATCTATGCGCCGCTCGCGGGCCGCATGGGCATGCAGGACATGCGCGACGAGCTGGAGGACCTGTCCTTCCGTTACCTCAATCCGGAAGCCTATGAGACGGTGACCAACCGCCTTCAGGAACTCGAAACGCGCAACGAAGGGCTCATCAAGAAGATCGAGGACGAGCTGCGCGAGCTACTCGTGGCGAATGGCCTTCTCGGCGCCAGCGTCAAGGGGCGTCAGAAGAAGCCCTATTCGGTGTTCCGAAAGATGCAGTCGAAATCGCTCTCTTTCGAGCAACTGTCCGACGTCTACGGCTTCCGCATTCTGGTGGACGATATTCCTTCCTGCTACCGGGCGCTCGGCATTGTCCACACCCGCTGGCGCGTGGTACCCGGCCGCTTCAAGGACTATATCTCCACGCCGAAGCAGAACGACTATCGTTCCATCCACACCACGATCGTTGGCCCTTCGCGCCAGCGTATTGAGTTGCAGCTGCGCACCAAGCGCATGCACGAAATCGCCGAATTCGGCATTGCCGCCCATGCGCTTTATAAGGACGGCGAAAACGGGGAGGGCGATCTGCTCTCGCCGGAGAGCAACGCCTATTCCTGGCTGCGCCACACCATCGAATCGCTGGCAGAAGGCGACAGCCCGGAAGAATTCCTCGAACATACCAAGCTGGAACTGTTCCAGGACCAGGTGTTCTGCTTCACACCCAAGGGCAAGCTGATTGCGCTGCCGCGTGGCGCGACGCCCATCGATTTCGCCTATGCGGTGCACACCAATATCGGCGACACCACAGTTGGCGCCAAGATCAACGGCCGGATCATGCCGCTTGTGACCCGGCTCAACAACGGCGACGAGGTGGAGATCATCCGCTCCGGCGTGCAGGTTCCGCCCGCTGCATGGGAAGAGGTGGTGGTGACGGGCAAGGCCCGCTCGGCCATCCGCCGCGCCACGCGCATGGCCATTCGCAAGCAATATTCGGGTCTCGGTTACCGTATTCTGGAGCGCACTTTCGAACGTGCCGGCAAGGCCTTCTCGCGTGACGCGCTGAAACCTGTGCTGCATCGTCTGGCGCAGAAGGATGTGGAAGACGCTATCGCCGCCGTCGGGCGCGGCGAGGTCTCCTCGCTCGACGTGCTGCGTGCAGTCTATCCGGATTATCAGGACGAGCGCGTGACGGTGAAGATGACCGGCGACGACGGCTGGTTCAACATGCGCAGCGCTTCCGGTATGGTCTTCAAGATCCCCGGAAAGTCGCGCTCCGTTCTGGAAGACGATGGCGCAGCCGAAATGCTCGATGGACCGGACCCGCTGCCCATCCGTGGCCTTTCCGGCAATGTCGATGTGCATTTCGGTGCCGCCGGCGCCGTTCCGGGCGATCGCATCGTCGGCATCATGGAAAAAGGCAAGGGCATCACCATCTATCCCATTCAGGCGCCGGCGCTGCAGCGTTTCGACGATGAGCCGGAGCGCTGGATTGATGTCCGCTGGGATCTTGATGAGGCGAACAAGTCGCGCTTCATGGCGCGGGTGATGATCAACGCGCTGAACGAACCCGGCACGCTCGCCTCCGTGGCGCAATCGATCGCGACACTGGATGTCAACATACGCGCTCTGAATATGGTCCGCATCGGCACGGATTTTTCCGAACTGGCGCTGGATGTCGAAGTCTGGGATTTGCGGCAACTCAACCAGCTGCTGTCGCAGCTGAAAGACCTCGATTGCGTATCCACGGTCAAACGTGCCTTCGATTGAGGCATTTTTGATCATTCGCACATTCAAAAGGCCGCTGTTATGCACTGGATGCATGGCAGCGGCCTTTTACTGTCTCTGGTCGCGCATGTGGTTTGCGACTATCTTCCTTTCAGAAATTGAAAACGGAAAACGCGGCGTGCCGGTGGTCCTACCCCGATGAGAAACGCCATTTCCAAACTGAAAGGACATGAAATCATGTTTACTCCGCTTCGCAAGATCGCCCGTGCAGTTCGTGGCAAGACGACCCAGGAACGCGAATTCGAATATCTCAGCGGCTCCGTGTCGAATGTCGACCTCGAGTTCCGCCAGCGCGAAATCGACCGCGGCCTGTTCCGCCGGTAATGCACTCAGCGCATGGCAGCCGTTCGCCATGCGTATGGGACTTGGAAGGTGGTGGCCGTTGTCGGTCAGCTCCTTCTCGTGTCTCGTAAGGCTGTGTGAATGCGCGCTACAAACGGGCGTTCACCGCTGTCCGGTCTAAATGATAGGACATGCTGCTTTTGAAACGAATTTGACGGCGAGAGGTGCTTGTTTCCTCGACGTCATCCTTGGCTCGTCCCAGGGATCTGATAGCCTTGCATTCAATCAATCGGTTGCAAATCCTCGGGACAAGCCTGAGGATGACGTCAGAGTGTTCGGCAAGGTTCGTATTCTCTGGTGATGCCACGGGATGTGGGCGGAATTCCAGCTAAAAGCCGGAATGACGGGGAAAATATGCCTGCAAAAGAAATCCCCGTGTCGTATACGATGCTCTTGGCTCAGCCGGGGCGATGAAATAGACTGCCCTCATGCCGTTTCGCCGCCGTGAACCCGTTGGTTTTTCAGAGAAGATTCGTGACCTCTTTTGGCCGCGCACGGGTTTTACCCGTTCGCTGCGCTATATGAAGCTGCGTCTCCTGCGGTTGTCTGCGTCTCCGCATTCGATTGCCGCCGGTGTCGCGCTCGGTATCGGCGTGGCGTGGACACCGTTTCTCGGCGTGCATATCATTATCGCCATGGCGCTCGGTTTCCTCATGCGCGTCAATCTCGTTGCGGCAGCACTCGGCACCACCTTCGCCAATCCCCTGACATTTCCGTTCATCTGGGCGTCCACCTGGGAACTCGGGCATTTCCTGCTCGGACGACAGAAGGAGGCTGGGGTTGCGCATGTGGATTTCGTTGCGCTGTTCAGCCACCTCGAATTCCGACAGATATGGAGGCCGGTGCTGGAACCCATGACCGTCGGTGCGCTTCTGCCCGCGGCCGTGAGCGCGGTGATCGCCTATATCACCGTCTACAGCCTCATCAGCGGTTTCCAGCGCCGCAAGATGGAAAATCTCGCGCATCGCGCCGCCAATAAAAACGCGTCTCTGGAGATGTTGAAATGATCCTTGGATTGGGCAGCGACCTGATCGATATCCGCCGCGTCGAACATTCGCTCACCCGTTTCGGTGAACGTTTCACGCACCGCTGTTTCACCGATATCGAGCGCGCCAAGTCCGATGGCCGCAAGAACCGCGCGGCATCCTACGCCAAGCGTTTCGCCGCCAAGGAAGCCTGTTCAAAGGCGCTCGGAACCGGCCTTGCGAACGGCGTTTTCTGGAAGGACATGGGGGTCGTCAATCTGCCGGGCGGCAAGCCGACCATGGCGCTCACCAACGGTGCCGCAGAGAGGCTGGCGGCCATGCTGCCCGCCGGTCACCGCGCCAATATCCATCTGACCATCACGGACGATTACCCTTACGCTCAGGCATTTGTGATTATCGAGGCGCTTCCCGTGAGCGACTGAGACCGGCGGCTGCCGCATTGGCGGCCTATTTGCAGGCGTATGACAGAAGCGCTTCCCTTCCGGCTGGAAAGGTTCTAGAGAAGTCGCAGAAATATGAAAGCGTCGCTGGCTGCGTGAAAAATTGCTTTACCCCGCCGCAGTCGCGAGCAACAACGGCCCGGACGCCTCCGTCAAATCGCAGGAACCGGTAAACAATCAGGCAGGTCTTTAAGTGTCCGAAAAAGCTGAAAAGAAGCAGAACGCCCTCTGGGAAAACGTCAAGGTCATCATTCAGGCGCTGCTGCTGGCCATGGTCATCCGCACCGTGCTGTTTCAGCCCTTCACGATCCCTTCAGGTTCGATGATGCCGACGCTGCTGGTAGGCGACTATCTTTTCGTCAACAAGTTCTCCTACGGCTATTCGAAATATTCGCTGCCCTTTTCGCCGAACCTGTTTTCCGGCCGTATCCTCGAATTCAGCAAGCCCAAGCGTGGCGATGTCGTGGTCTTCCGCCTGCCGCCCAATCCTGAAGTCGATTACATCAAGCGTCTTGTCGGCTTGCCCGGTGACCGCATCCAGGTGACGAACGGCGTGCTGTTCATCAACGGCCAGCCGGTTCCGAAGCAGCCTGATGGCACCTTCACCTCCGATTACCGTGCCGATCCGGGCGCCAATGTACCGGTGTTCCGCGAAACGCTCGATAATGGCGTCACCTTCGACACGCTCGACCAGTCGCCCGATTCGCGCGGCGACAACACTCGCGAATTCCTGGTGCCGGAAGGCCATTATTTCATGATGGGCGATAATCGCGACAACTCGCTCGACAGCCGTTTCGATGTCGGTTTCGTGCCGGAAGAAAACCTGATCGGCCGCGCCAGCGTCATCTTCTTCTCGCTGGGCAATGACACGCCGTTCAGCCGCATTTGGGACTGGCCGTCCAACATGCGCTGGGACCGTCTCTTCAAGGTTGTGGGATGAGCAAGACCAAGCCGCTGTCGATTGCGGAGATTTCCCGTCTCGAAGCGTTGATCGGATATGAATTCAAGGAAAAGGCCCGGCTCGACCGGGCCTTGACCCATGCGAGTGCCCGTTCCGCTGCGGCGGGCAATTACGAGCGGCTGGAGTTTTTGGGCGACCGCGTTCTCGGCCTTTGTGTTGCCGAGCTGTTGTTCTCCACCTTCCGCAACGCCAGCGAAGGTGAGCTTTCTGTTCGCCTCAACCAGCTTGTCAGCGCCGAATCCTGCGCCGCTATCGGCGACGAAATGGGCCTGCATAATTTCATTCGCACCGGATCGGATGTGAAGAAGCTGACCGGCAAGGCGATGCTGAACGTGCGCGCCGATGTGGTCGAAAGCCTGATCGCCACTCTCTATCTGGATGGTGGTCTGGAGGCATCCCGCAAGTTCATTCTGAAATACTGGCAGGGCCGCGCAACGCGCGTGGATGCCGGACGGCGCGATGCCAAGACTGAATTGCAGGAATGGGCGCATGCCAGATTTGCGGTTACGCCCGCTTATCGGGTTGACGATCGCTCCGGACCGGATCACGATCCCAGCTTCACCGTGACGGTGGAAATTCCCGGCGTAAAGCCGGAAACCGGCGTCGAGCGTTCCAAGCGCGCAGCCGAACAGGTGGCAGCAACCAGATTGCTGGAACGCGAAGGCGTCTGGCAGAAAAGCTCCACCTAGAACTGAGCGCCCGAAAGATAGTGGCGCTAAAATCGAGCGCATGGCGAGCCTTATGGCCGCATGTTGAATACCTCAGACCTTGAATGGATATCATGACCGATCACGAAAACCCCGCCGTTGCCGGCGAAGACATCGCCCTTCCGACCCGCTCCGGCTTCGTGGCCCTCATCGGCCCGACCAATGCCGGCAAGTCGACGCTGGTCAACAGGTTGGTGGGTGCAAAAGTTTCGATCGTCAGCCACAAGGTACAGACGACGCGCGCGGTGATGCGCGGCATCGCCATTCACAAAAATGCGCAGATTGTTTTCATGGACACGCCCGGCATCTTCAAGCCGCGCCGCAGGCTCGACCGCGCCATGGTCACCTCGGCCTGGGGCGGAGCGAAGGATGCGGATCTCATCCTGCTGCTGATCGACAGCGAACGCGGCCTGAAGGGTGACGCGGAAGCGATTCTCGAGGGGCTGAAGGATGTTCCGCAGAAGAAAATCCTCTGCCTCAACAAGATCGACCAGGTGAAGCGCGAAGACCTGCTGAAGCTTGCTGCCGCCGCCAATGAGCACGTGACCTTCGACCGGACCTTCATGATTTCGGCCACCAACGGTTCGGGCTGCGAAGACCTGATGGATTATCTGGTCGATACCCTGCCGGAAGGTCCGTGGTATTATCCGGAAGACCAGATTTCCGATCTGCCGATGCGCCAGCTCGCCGCCGAAATCACCCGCGAGAAGCTGTTCCTGCGTCTGCATCAGGAGCTTCCCTACGCCTCGCATGTCGAGACGGAGAAGTGGGAAGAGCGCAAGGACGGCTCCGTGCGCATCGAGCAGGTGATCTATGTCGAGCGCGACAGCCAGAAGAAGATCGCTCTCGGCAAGAACGGCGACGCGATCAAGGCGATCTCCACCGCCTCGCGCAAGGAACTGTCTGAAATCCTCGAACAGCCGGTCCACCTCTTCCTGTTCGTCAAGGTTCGCGAAAACTGGGGCGACGACCCCGAACGTTTCCGCGAAATGGGCCTGGAATTTCCGCGGGGATAAGGCACATCCGGTTCCTCCCACATTCCTGTGACAGGCACAGGAATGTGGATGTGCCGGCCGGAAACGGAACGGCACACAACGAACATTCTGAATATCTTCAACCTTTTATCGGGAACCGAATGCATTCGGGTGGGTTGTTCCAAAACGATTGGGCGCAACCTTTTTTCGATGATGGATATTCATGTCGCCAAAAAAACCGAACGGAATTTCCACCACCCCGTGTCAGCACTGTCCCTTGCGCGACCTGCCGCATTTCAGGGACTTTTCCTCTTCCGAACTGGATTTCGTCTCCCGTTTCAAGACAGGGGAACTGGCGGTCGAAAGCGGTTCCGTCATTTTGATGGAAGGGTCGCACAGCGCCCATCTCTACACTGTCCTTCAAGGCTGGGCTTTCCGTTATAAAACACTGGAAGACGGCAGGCGGCAGATCCTCAATTATGTCATGCCAGGCGATCTAGTCGGCCTGCAGGGCACGGTCATGGGGGAAATGCAGCATTCGGTGGAGGCGCTGTCGCCGGTGACACTGTGTGTCTTCGAGCGCTCGCGACTCAACAACCTCTTCACCGATCATCCGACCCTTGCCTATGACCTGACGTGGATTGCAGCAAGCGAGGAGCGCATGCTCGACAACCACTTGCTCAGCATCGGCCGACGCACAGCAATCGAGCGTGCTGCCTACCTCATCGCGTTCCTTTACAGCAAGGCAAAGGCGGTTAATCTCGTGCAGGGTGAAACGCCGATCCCGGTAACCCAGCAGCACGTTGCCGATACGCTCGGCCTCTCCATCGTCCACACCAACAAGACCTTGAGAAAGCTTGTCGATCGCGGTCTGATTCGCTGGACGGACAAGGGCTGTCTGGTGCTGGACGATGCCGGACTGAGCCATGTTGCCGGTTGGCAAAACGATGAAAAGCGGCCAAGACCCTTCATCTGATCTTTTTTCGACATGTCTTTTTTAAATGACGTTGGGTCCGTAATTTGCGAACTCTGTCGACATGGCGCTTGAAAATCACATTGGCGACAGCGGCGCAAATCCGTCTGGTTCCCTTCACGTTGAAAGAAGAAGAAACATGGTGCCACAACGCTGCATCATCGTTGAAGATGAATATCTGGTGGCGCTTGACGTCGAGGCGGTTCTCCAGTCCATCGGCGTTGAAACCATCACGATTGCGACGACACTTGCGCAGGCACAGGACGCATTAGGGCGGGATGGCGCCGATTGCGTGCTTCTCGACGTCAGCCTTTCCGACGGCAAGAGTTACGATTTTGCCCGCCACCTGCGCGATCACGGAATTCCCTTCGGTTTCGTCAGCGGTTATGGCGACACGAGTGGTTTCCCCGAAGATCTCGTGCATGCGCCCCTGCTGGGCAAGCCTTTCGGTGAAAACGAAATCGCCGATTTCGTGACGACGCTCGTTGCTGCGGCGCGCGACACCGTAAAAGAATAACGTTTCGCCGTCAGATCGGTTATGATCGGGCTTGAATCGGAATTCGGACAGATTTCATGCAGTGGCAGGACGAGGCAATCATTCTCGGCGTAAAGCGTCATGGCGAGACCAGCGTCATCGCCGAGGTGATGACCCGTTTGCGCGGCCGCCATCTGGGGATGGTGCGCGGCGGGCGCTCCCGCAGCATGCAGCCGGTGCTGCAGGCGGGAAACCGGGTGGATGTGATCTGGCGGGCGCGGCTTGACGACCATCTCGGCGAATTCCGCATTGAGCCTTTGCAGTTGCGGGCAGCGCAATTGATGGAAACGGCAACCGCCGTGTATGGCGTGCAGGCCATGGGCGCGCTGCTGCGGCTTCTGCCGGAGCGTGACCCGCATCCGCATCTCTATCAGGCGCTCGACGTCATTCTCGACAATCTCCATGATCCGGTCGATGCTGGCGAATTGTTCGTACGGTTCGAGCTGGCGGTGCTGAACGATCTTGGTTTCGGTCTCGATCTCACGGAATGCGCGGCAACGGGCCTGCGCACCGATCTCATCTATGTATCGCCCAAAACGGGCAGGGCGGTCTGTAGTACGGCGGGCGCGCCCTATGCGGCGCGTATGCTTTCGCTTCCCGCTTTCCTGAGCGAAGGTCAGTCGAAGGCGGCCGACCGCGACAGCCTCGCGGCAGCCTTTCGCCTGACCGGCCATTTTCTCCACCGCCATGTCTATGATCCACGCGGCCTCAATGAAAACGCCGCCCGCGACGGTTTCGTGCAGGCGGCGTTGAAGGCACTGGAGCGCAAGGCGGTGCTGCCTGCGCTCGATAAGGCGGTATAGCCTCAGGCCATTGCTGGACGAGGTGCGGGTCGTTCCTGAATAGGCCAATGCACGATGGCCGCAAAAATCCCCATGCCGACGCCGAGCCACCAGACGAGATCGTAGGAGCCGAGCTTGTCGTAAAGGAAGCCGCCGAGCCAGACACCGAGGAACGAGCCGATCTGATGCGACAGGAATACGACGCCACCCAGCATCCCGAGATGGCGCGTGCCGAACATGATCGCCACCAACGCATTGGTCGGCGGCACTGTGGAAAGCCACAGGATGCCCATCACGGCCGCGAAGATGATGACCGAAAGCGGCGTTTGCGGCAGAAGCAGGAAAGCTGTAACGGCGATTGAGCGGGCGATATAGATATAGGCCAGCAGATAGGGTTTCGAGTAACGCTGGGCAATGACGCCGGCGGCAAGCGATCCGATGATGTTAAAGAAGCCGATCAGCGCCATGGCGATGACCGCATAGCGGGGTTCGATGCCGATATCGCCGAGATAGGCCGGAAAATGCGCGGTGATGAAGGCCACCTGAAAACCGCAGACGAAAAAGCCGGTGGTCAAAAGCAGATAGCTCTTGTGGCCGAGCGCTTCTCTCAGCGCCTCGCCTGCCGTCTGCTTGAATTGCGTCTGCGACTGGCTGCCGGACGAGGAATTGCCGCGCATCGGATAGGCCAGCAGTGGCACCAGCATCATCATCACGGCAAGCCAAACGAGACTGTCCGACCAGCCATAGGTGGAAATCAGGCCCTGGCTGATTGGCGCAAACAGGAACATGCCCGCCGATCCCGCCGCGGTGCCGATGCCGAAGGCAAGCGAGCGTTGCTGCGGCGTAACATGCCGCGCGAAGGCCGAAAGAATGACGCTGAATGAACCAGCGGCAATGCCAAGCCCGACAAGCACGCCACCACCGAAATGCAGCCAGAAGGGCGACGTGCCGAAGGACATGCAGATGAGGCCAGCCGCATAGAGAAAGCCGGAAAGCACGAGCACACGGCCGGTGCCGAATTTATCGGCGATGGCGCCGAAGAATGGCTGGCCTAGACCCCAGAACAGGTTCTGAAACGCCATGGCAAGTCCGAAGGTGGAGCGGTCCCAGCCGGTATCGGCCAGCATGGGTAGCTGGAAAAAGCCCATCGCCGAGCGTGGCCCGAAGGTCATGACCGCGATCAGCGACCCGGCGACGATGATCGCCCAGGGCATGGTTTGGCGTGTGGCTTGCGACATGAAACTCTCCCGATGCAGCACCTCGCCCCGTGGGACGCTGTGCCGCAAAATTCCCCTTTGATGAGAGGAATATTATCTTTTGCAAGGCTGCCCCACTAGCAACTTTTCTTGACGGCACTATTCGTGCGATTGATGAGACACTCAGGTGAAATGCCATCGGGCAAGGTGAGGCAACGATGAAGCAGAATATTTACGACGACCCGCAGTTTTTCGAGCGCTACAGCGCCATGCCACGCTCTCTGGAGGGTCTGCGTCAGGCGGGCGAATGGCATGAGCTGCGCGCCATGTTGCCAACGCTGAAAGACAAGACAGTTCTTGATCTCGGTTGCGGTTTTGGCTGGCATTGCCGCCATGCCGTAGAGCAGGGCGCGGCGCATGTCGTCGGGGTCGATCTGTCGGAAAATATGCTGCGCCGCGCCGCCGAGATAAACGGCGGCCCCGGCATCGAATATCGCCGCGCCGCGATCGAGGACATCGATTTTGCGCCGGAAAGCTTCGATCTGGTACTGAGCTCACTCGCTCTGCACTACGTCCGCGACCTCGATGCGGCATTCGCGAGAGTTTTCTCCGTGTTGAAATCCGGCGGTGACTTTGTCTTTTCCATCGAGCACCCCGTGTTCACGGCGCTGGACAAACAGGACTGGTTCTACGGCGAAGATGGCGAAATACTGCACTGGCCGCTCGATAACTATCAGAACGAGGGCGTGCGCCATTCCAACTGGATGGCGGATGATGTCGTCAAATATCACCGCACGGTGTCAGGCATTCTCAACGCCCTGCTGACTTCAGGCTTTGCGATCACGCGGCTCGCGGAACCGAGGCCCGATCCCGCCCTGCTGGCGGAGCGGCCGGAGATGAAACACGAAGACCGCCGTCCGATTTTCCTGATCGTCGGTGCGAAGAAGCCTTGATACGAGATCGTGAGATGCATCGCCCGACAGCTTAACGCCTCTTGATCGCCCAGCCGTCCGGCCGTTCCTCGACTACCTTTGCCACATCGCCAACAGCTAGCCTGCCTTTGCCGCGCGGTGTGACATTCCAGCCGAAGAGCGGGCCGGGCACGCGCCGGTCGCCGGACATGCGGATGCGGCCCATGGCCTTCATGGGGGAAGGTACATCGCGCGAGCCGGTGATCTGGTCCTGTGTCGTCATGATGCAGCGGGCGCAGGGCTTGACGAGGTCGAAACGAATGCCGCCGATCTCGATCGCCGCCCAGCGATCCTCCGCCCACGGCTCGTCCGTTTCCAGCACGATATTGGGCCGGAACCGCTCCATGCCGACGGCGTCCTCGCCATTTGCACGCATATTGTCGTTAAGGGCTGCAAGTGAAGCGGTGGTGGTGACGAGTATCTGGTAACCGTCCGCAAAGGTGACGGGCGTTTCGTTGCCGGTCCATTCGAGGCTCGCGATGCGTTTTGCGATGTCGTCGAAGAACACCAGCTTCACCTCGCGCCCAAGCCACTCAGACAATGTGTCGTTGGTTTCGCTATCGGCGATATTGGCGCTGACGATCGATTTCCACACGGCCACATCCATGCGCTGCCCGGAAGGCCTGGCGAAAATCTTGCCACCTGCTTCCCGCGAAAGCACCATGCCGCCATCCGCGTGCTGTGCCAGAACCGTGGCAATATCAGGCAATTCGCGCTGGGTGATGAAGTTGCCCGAGGGGTCGGTCAGCATGGCGCGCCGGTCGCCGGGCAGGCCTTCCGCCGAAACATCACTTTTCGAGAGGACTATGCCGCGCGCGCTTTTCAGCGGGTAGATGTTGAGTTCGGTCACACGCATTCAGGTCTCCTCAGATTTCGTCGAGAAACAGGCCCAGCACCTGTTTCAGCCGCTCATGGCGGGCCTTTGCCAGTTCTCGCCCGGTTTCGGTGCGGAAACCATCCGCAAGCTTGAACAGCTTGGTTTCGAAATGGTCGATGGCAAAGGCGCGATCATCAAGCGGACGGTCCTTGGCCAGCGGATCGGCCGGGTCGTAAAGCGCCGAGCCCATGCGTCCGGCAATGTAAAAGCAGCGCGCCGCTCCCACCATGCCGATGGCGTCCAGCCGGTCGGCATCCTGAAGGATCTTTGCCTCCAGCGTCTGCGGCTCGATATTGGCGGAAAAACTATGTGTGGTGATGGCATGCGCGGCGGCGTCAATATCGGCCTGACGCCAGCCAAGCCCGGCCAGAATGCCGGAGGCTTTTTCCGCCGCAAGGCGTGAGGCCTGCGCGCGAAGCGGCGAGTTCTTCTCCACCGCCACGCAATCGTGCAAAAGCACGCTGGCCGCAAGCACCGTGCCATCGCCGCCTTCGCCCGCATGGATGCGCATGGCGTTGCGGAAGACGCGGTGGATATGGGCAAGATCGTGCGAGCCGTCGCCCGCATCGGCGGCATGCGGGATAAGGTCCTGCGCAAGCGCCTCATAGGGCGCAAAAGCCTCAGCCGGGATCATGTCTTCGGCTGCCGGGTGAGGATTTTCTGATAGAACAGACCGATACCGATCAGCACGGCGCCAAGCCCGATGAAGGACAGCGCCCGCAGAACGCCCTCAAGATTGCTCATGTCGATCAGGAATGCCTTGGCGACGGAGATCAGCACGAAGGCGGCGGATGCCAGACGCAGGCTGCGGGCATTGAAGCGCGAACCGACGATGAGCAGCAATACGCCGATCAACAGCCAGACCACCGAGTAGCTGTAGGTCTCGCCCTGCAGGAAGCCTTTCCAGTTGGCAATGTTTTCACCCTGCCAGAAGCGGCGGACCGAAAGCGTGGCCCAGGCAAAGCCAAGTGCGGCACCCGCCACGGCCAGCAGGCTGACATAGGCCGCAGGCCGCTTGCCGCGTGCGTAATAGGCAAGGCCGCCATAGGCAAGCGCCGGCAGCAGGTAACCGATCAGCAGCAGGTTGAGGAACGGGATGCGGCCAGTATTTTCGCCGGTGAAATAGGGGTTCAGCGTAAAGAAATGCATCACCAGCACGTTGATGACGGCGATAACGCCTGCAATCATCGAGCCGTAACGGAAGACGGGGCTGGGGCTCTTCAAATCGAGCGTCATCAGTACGCCTGAAAAACCGATGGTCAGCAGCGTATAGATCGACTGTTCGCCAAGCGTCGGCACGCTTTCGTCCAGTGTGCCGCCATTCATCGCATGGCGGATGAGGATTGCGACCGCCAGCAGGCCCATCAGGCTGGCGATGGCCTGCAGGAAGTTCTTTGCCCGGAAGCCCGGCCAGTCGCGCAGCATCCAGGCGGAGACGATAGCGAGCAGCGCCGGAATGCCGTAACCCGGCAGAAGCGCGTTGAAGACCGGCGTGAGCCCAAGATTTTGCGGCCCGACGATGGTCGGCTCCCAAGCGATGCGGCCGAGAACGGCGACGCTTGCAATCGCCATGACCCAGGGCAGCACATCCCAGTTGCGCTGTCGGGTTGCCAGCACATAACCGAAACCGATGACGGAAAGCAGTATGGTTGTCGTAAGCCCCTCAGTCAGCGTGTGCAGGCTTAGCGCGAATGCGGCAAAGGAGCCGAGCACGAGGATGTTGAGCGGCTTGCGATAGGCCTCGTTGTTTTGTCGGTGCAGCCATTCGGCAGCGGCGATCAGCAGGAAACCGAGGCCGAGGCCATAGGCTGCATGCAGCCAGTCACGACCGAGATTTCCATATTCGACGAAGCTCGCGGTTCCGAGCCAGACCGGGAAGAGAGCTGCAATCCCCGCCCAGAGCTGGGCGAAATCCGGATCGTCCGCGCCCTTGCGTTTAAGGAAGGAAAAACCGCAGAGCAAAAGAATGGCGCCAAGACCAAGCGCCATGGCGATTTCAGCCATGTAGCCGGTTCGCACCGGCGGCAGCGCAATCGAGGTATCGTTGATGATGCCAATGAAATCGAGCCCGGAGCGAGACATCACCGAGACCGCAGCCTGCGCACCAAGTGCTGCGATAATGGCGGGCCAGACCGCGTTGCGACGGGAAGCACCAAGGGCAGCCAGCCCTGCGATGAGCGCTGAGACAATCACGGCCGGATGAAGGTCGATGCCGGCGCCGATGACGAGAAAGCTGAATGCCGGCAGGATCACGGCCATTGAGACGGTGAGATTGATGGCAAGCGACGGGCGCAGCAAAAGCCGCATGGCGCGAACGGCGCGCCGCCCGGAAGTTACGGTTTCTCCCGTTTCGGCAGGTGCTGCGTCGAAATAGCGTCCGGGCCAGAGGAAGATCGTACCCGCAAGCATGACGAGCAGCGCAAGGACCGGAGGTGCGGCACTGATCGTGTCGGCGATGGCGATATAGCCGAGCGCCCAGAGGCCGAGACCGGCATTGGCAAGCGAGGGAGCCACGGTCCAGCGCTGCCTGCGCGCGGCAGCAGCTGTCGCGAGCCAGGAGATCGTCAGGAAGATGAACAGCGCCCATACATCAGGCGTTTCGGTGGCGATCAGCGCAGGCGTCAGCATAGAGCCCAAAAGGCCAAGACCGGCGAGCGCCTGCCCATGCAGAAGTGAAAGGCCAATAGTGGCGAAGGCGACAAGCCCGAGCAGGATGAAAGCGGTGGTGGGGCTTATGTAGTCGTAAATGCCGTAGGCCGCATAAACCACGCCGAACAGCGTCAATGCGCCGGCGGCCGTCAGCACGCCCGGTATCATGGCGTTGGAATAGGTCGTAGCGATGCCCGGCACGGCCTTGCGGCGGATCGCCTCGCCGGCAAGCCCAAGACCGAGGCCGAAAATGGCGGCGAGCGAAAGCCGCACGGCCGGGCTCAGGAGCCCAGACTCGATCGAATATTTGATCAGGAAAATGCCGCCGAGCGCCAGCGCCAGCCCACCTGCCCACACTGCCCAGCGTGCGCCCAGCAGACTTTCGAAGCTTTCCTTCGGGGCTGACGCGGATGCGGCCTCAGTGGAAAGCGCACTTGTCTCTTCCGCGCTGGCAAGGTTCTCCGCCGGCGCCATGGCCGCGGCCACTTCGGTTTCGGACGGATATTCCGTTTCGACGAACTCTTCTTCCGGCAAAGCCCGGTTTTCTTCTTCCGCCCTGAAATCCGGGTTTTCCGCGGCTGCATCCGCCTCCGCCTGTGCGGCAAGAGGAGAGGCCGCCCCGGTGGCCATCAGCCGCTTCAGGCCGTTAAGCTCACGCTCCAGCGACTTGATGCGGCTTGAATTGCGGATGCTTGCGACCAGCGTATAGATGAAGGCTGCGATGACGGCGAGGATGAGAAACGGGATTTCCAAACAGACTCTCCAATTACTAAGCTGTTTTTAAAGCCGTTTTGGCGAATTTATGCAAGGCTTGGTTGAGGGATGCGGGAGGTTGTCGTTTGTTTCTTCTCCCCGCCGGGGAGACGGTGTCCCGAAGGGTCGGATGAGGGGAAAACGTTGCCCAATCTCACGGCCTTTGCCCCTTATACCGCTGCCGTGGCTTTCTGCCCGGCGGGGGAGAACAAACCACGAGGCAACGCAGTATCGTCAGATGTCACGTCGCAAGCCAGTGCCGTGCCGCTTCGATATCGGCAAACCCAAGATCGTGACCGTCATCGATCATTTGCACTTCTGCCCGCGCGCCGCCGGCCACAAGCCTGCCTTGCACATCTGCCGCTCTGTCGCGATATTTGTCGCGTTCTCCGGCTACGAGCAGGAAGTTGCGTCCGGTAAGATCACTTTCCGGCCATCTATCGAGAATCGGCAACGGGCGGTAAAGCAGCGCATCCCCGGCAAGCTCCGGGTAGAGTGCAGCAAAGGCCGCATAGAAATTTGCGCCGTTGGAATGGCCGATGAAGCGCAGCTTCGAACGATCCAGACCATAGGACCGAATGGCGCCGTCAATGAACGCGGCAAAGGCTTCCGCTTCCGAGACGATATCCTTCTGGTCGAAGCTGAAATCGGGCAGACGCCGGAACCAGCGGGCGATGTCTTCCTCCGTGCTGCGGCCACGGACACCGAGAAGCGTGGCGCCCGGAGCAGCCCGGTGCGCCAGCGGCATCAGGCTGGTTTCACTGCCGCCGGAACCGTGCAGCAGGATGATGGTGCTGCCATCCGGCTTCTCGGGCGTATAGAAGCGGTGCACGAAGGGCAGGTCGCGATAGACGATACGTTCTTCGCCCGGCATCGAAAATTGCGGCAGCGCAACGCGCACATCCGCTTCGTCCTTCATGAAGAGTGGCGGGATAAACAAATTTTCGCCGAGTGCCTCCAGCGTTTCGTCCACGGTCATGCCGGGAGCGTCGGTCGCCATTTCAATCAGCACGCCGCCCGGTTCGCGGACATAAAGCGAGTGGAAATATTTCCGGTCGTGGGCATTCGTGGTGCTGGAATTCAGCGATTTCAGCTCGGCCAGAACCGCGTTCAACTCTTCCAGATCCTTCGCGCGGAAAGCGATGTGGTCAACAGTGCCGGTGCCCGGGGCGCTGGACCAGAAGCCGGTCGCGTCGCGCACGTCGATGATGTCGCCGCTTTGCGATACGAGCCGGCGGATCGCGCCCGTCTGGCTTTCCTGCCGGTAGCCGAAATATCTTGTGAGGAACGCCACGGTTTCTTCCGGCACCTCGCTCAGCATCGTTGCGCCATAAATCCGGCGAATGGCGTCTTCTGCGGGGATGTCGTTTGTCACATGCGGCGTGGCATCGGCGAAGGCGTTCGTGCCGACCAGCTTGACGATCAGGCCGTCAGGGTCTTTCAACCGGATGACAGGGGTTCCGAATTCGTCGGATGGGCCCTCCGCGCGGATGCCGAATTTCAGCGCGCGCGTCAGCCAGAAACCAATGCTGGCAGGGTCGATCGCCAGTGAAACTTCCAGCGTCTGGCCATAACCCACGCGGCCCTGCCCACCGTCTTCCCAGACGAGGAAGGTCAAAAGCGAGCCGGGCGAGGCGTTTCCGTCGCCGTAAAGCAGGTGAAGCTGCATGGCATCTTCGAAACCGGCAGTGCGTTTGACGAGCCTTAAGCCCAGAAAGCCGGCGTAAAAATCGACATTCGCCTGCACCTTCCGGGTGATCATCGTGATGTGGTGTATGCCCAGTGCAGAATTCATCGTGCCGTCCCCGCCGTTTTGCCTGCTGTTTGTGGCCCTATTTGTCCCACGCTGCGCCTGATCCGCAACCCCGGCAAGTGAGAACGCTGTGTTCGCTGCGTGAACGATATTGCTGTCGCTTCGTTGCATGCGGGATGGGCAAAAATCGGGCTTTTTGCCTGCCGGTTGACCATGAATGCCTTTAAAATAAGCATACAAAATAACGGCTATTTTGTATGCAATTTTATCTTGCCTTGATGGCTGGAATTGGGTCTTATGCAACCAATCCAACCATAACCATCAGGGGGAACAGATGATATTAACGCGTAGGTTGTTGTCGAGAGCTCTGGCCATTGCTGCAGTCGGTGCCGCTGCCGGGCTGTCGCTGCCGGTAACGAGCGCCCATGCCGAAACGCCGGTAAAATTCACGCTCGACTGGAAATTCGAGGGACCTGCAGCAGGTTTCCTGCTGGCGCTGGACAAGGGATACTTCAAGGCCGAAGGCCTCGACGTGACGATCGACAGCGGCAACGGCTCGGTGGAGGCCATTCCGCGCGTGGCAACCGGCGCTTACCAGATGGGTTTCGGCGACATCAATTCGGTGATCAAGTTCCTCGATGAGGATCCGAGCCAGAAGGTCAAGGCCGTTTATATGGTCTATGAACGCCCGACATTTGCCGTCGTGGGCCGCAAGTCGCTTGGTGTGACTGGCGACCCGAAGTCGCTGGAAGGCAAGAAACTCGGCGCACCGCCGCCGGATGGCGCTTTTGCGCAATGGCCAGCCTTCAAGCAGGTCGCGGGGCTGGACGACAGCAAAATCAAGATCGGATCGATCGGCTTTCCGGTGCGTGAGCCGATGCTCGCCAAGGGTGATGTCGACGGCGTCTTCGGCTTTGCCTTTTCGGTGATCCTCAACCTGAAAAAACAGGGCATTGCCGATGACGATATCTCGACCATCCTGATGGCCGAGCATGGCTTGAATCTTTATGGCAATGCCGTGCTGGTAAACACTGATTTTACTGAGAAAAACCCTGATGCCGTCAAGGGTTTCCTCAAGGCGTTGGCCAAGGGCTTCGCCGATTCCGTCAAGGCCCCTGAAGAGGGTGTGGCGGCCGTGCTCAAGCGTAACGAGACGCTCGACAGCGCGATTGAGCTGGAACGCCTCAACATGGCCAACAGCATGAACATCAAGACGCCCTATGTGGTGGAAAATGGCATGGGCGGCGTCGATCCGGCCCGGCTTGCTGCCTCCCTCGAGACCCTGAAAGTTTCCATGGGTCTGAAAGGCAACGTCAAGGCAGAGCAGGTCTTCGACGCGGCTTACCTGCCGCCCAAGGAAGAGCGCATGCTTCCCTGATTGATGTCACGGCGACCGCCCGGATCGCTTGCCGGTCCGGGCGGTTTGCAATTTTTAAATAGCATGGGGGGCTGAAAAGGGGACTGCGATGTCACATCTCGTGGAAATAGACAATGTCGACATGCGTTACGGCGGGGCAGCCGGAACGCTGGCTGTATCCGGCCTCAACCTGACGGTCGACAAGGGGGAATTCGCTGCTGTCGTCGGCCCGTCGGGCTGCGGCAAGTCGACCCTGATGAAGCTGGTAACGGGGCTGCACATTCCGCAAAAGGGCAATGTCATCGTTGCCGGTCGGCAGGTCACGGAACCGGTGTCCATTGTCGGCATGGCGTTTCAGAACCCGACGATGCTGCCCTGGCGCACGACGCTCGAAAATATCCTGCTGCCGCTGGAGATCGTCGAGAAACACCGCCGGCGTCTGCGCGCGCATAAGGCCGAATATGTCGCCAAAGCCGAACGCCTGCTGGAAATCGTCGGCCTCAAAGGCTTCGGCTCGAAATTCCCCTGGCAGCTTTCCGGCGGCATGCAGCAGCGCGCCAATCTCTGCCGCGCATTGATCCACGAGCCGGACCTTCTCATGCTGGATGAGCCCTTCGGCGCGCTCGACGCCTTTACCCGTGAGGAACTGTGGTGCGTCATCCGCGATCTGCATACGGCGCAGCGGGTCACCATCATTCTGGTGACACACGATCTGCGCGAAGCGACCTTTCTCGCTGACAAGATTTTCGTGATGAGTGCAAGGCCGGGCCGCGTGCTGGCGGAACACCGCGTGCCTTTTGCGCGACCGCGCCAGCTGGATATCATGTATGACAAGGGTTTCAACGACATGGTGCAGGAACTGCATGGCGAGATAGCGCAGGCGAGGGTGGCGGCATGAGTGCGTTTGTGGAAAGCAGCATGGCAACCGCGCCGTCGAAACCGCTGATCGCCCGGGTCAACTGGGTGAAGGCCGCCCCCTGGCTCTATACGCTGGCGCTGTTTGCAATGTGGGAGCTGCTGGTCTATGCGCTGAAAATGCCGCCAACCATTCTGCCGTCGCCCGTGCGTGTGGGGCAGGCCATCGTGCAATATTGGTCGCCGATCTGGAAGAACTCACTTCAGACGCTCTATACCACCACGCTCGGTTTTGCGATCGCCGTCGCGGCGGGTCTCGCCATCGGCCTCTTTATCGGCTGGTCGAAAACCATCTATGCCGGGCTTTATCCGCTGATGATCGGTTTTAACGCCATCCCCAAAGTGGCGCTGGTGCCGATCCTCGTCATCTGGTTCGGCATCGGCACTGTTCCTGCGGTTCTGACTGCGTTCCTGATTTCCTTCTTCCCCATCGTCGTCAACGTCGCGACCGGTCTGGCCACCATCGAGCCGGAAACGGAGGACGTGCTGCGCGCACTTGGCGCCAGGAAGATGGATATCATGCTGAAGGTCGGCATTCCGCGCTCCATGCCTTACTTCTTCGGCTCGCTGAAAATCGCCATCACGCTCGCCTTCGTCGGCTCGGTCGTATCGGAAACCGTCGCCTCCAATTATGGCCTCGGTAATATGATGAGTTCGGCGCAAAGCCAGTTCAACGTGCCACTGGTCTTTGCCGGTCTGTTGATGCTCGCCGTGGAAGGTATCGTCATGTATGCGATCATGGCCTGGCTCGAAAAGCGCATGACCGGCTGGGCGCATCGCTCGACCATGGGGCAGTGAGCGGGGAAAGAGCCGTATCAACTCGCATTGGTTGCCTTCTCCCCACTGGGGGAAGGCGAAATCGTGACAATTCAAGGTTTGACCACAGGCTGCGGAAAACCAGGAAGAGTGCGGTCTTAATGCGCCGCCATTTCCTCGACGATCTCAGGGCCATCCATCTGGAACGGGTAATAGGTTGGCCAATTGGTCACCTCGTCCAAAAGTGCCTTGCGGTCATTGCCCCAGTAGAGGTGATAATGGCCGGCTTTTTTAGGCGCGATGGTGTGATCGCTGAACTGAATGAATTGCGGTGCGTCCGCATCGCCGCCGGTCTTTTTGAAGATGTACCGCACGCCGCGATTACCCTTCTTGTAGGTCAGGATTTCCTGGCCGTCGCTGACATAAGTGCCTTGCGTTGGTTTGCCTTCCTTATAAAACGCCACGTTGTCGCCCTTGATGGTGATGCGATTGACATCCGTTTTGTAGCCAATTTCGTAATAGGCACGATATTCGGCTGCTGTCTTGTCGCCGTGGGCTGCCTTCTCCGCCATGATCCCATCGAGAGAACCGTTCAGCAGATAGGGATAGACTGACTGCCAGTCACCTTCCCAGTCTGAAAGCATTCGCGGCTTCACCTGCGCATCCTCGAAGTAACCCTTGTAGATCTGGTTCTCGGCTTCGGTCTGGCCATGGCTGTGGTCGTGGCTGTGACTATGCGCGGTGGACGTCTTGTCTTTTCCGGCCGCCAGTGCCGGGGCTGTCATCAGCAGCATGGAACCGATTGCAAGCGCGCCGGTGACGCGGGTGATGGTTTTTTGCATTCTTCTGGCCCTTATGTGGTTATAAATCGAAGGGTAAGTTATGTAATAACATTACGCATAGGTCGTATAAACACGTCCTTTGCCAGACGCAAGAGCGCCCGCCGCCACCCTTGCGCGAAAAATGGTGAAAGCCGGCTCAGGGCCGGCTTTCATATGGGAAAAAGTTGCATGGAGAAGGGAGCGGCTGGGACGCTCCCAATTCACGCGGTTTGTGCGGTTAATTCCGCCTTGCGCTCATCGAAAGCGAGCTTCATTGCCTTCGTCACGTCACGCGTGGTTGCGAAGTAATTGTCGCTACGCGCCCAGTATCGCAATTTCACGGTGGCGCTGTCGGCGCTGACCGAGATCGACGAAGGTAACGGGGGCGGGGGCCAGCAGTACCCGGCTTTCCGAGCGCACCACACGCATCAGCATGTCCTGCGCCGCAGCCAGATCCTCGTCGCTCTTAACCGTCAGGCTCAATTCGTGTCGGCGTGAGGGAAAGCGGCTGTAATTGGTGATTGGCACGTTCCACAGGGTGGAATTTGGCGCAAGGCGGTAAAGCCCATCGCTGGTTTTAAGCTCGGTCGCAAACAGGCCGATTTCGATCACCGTGCCGCTCACGGCGCCAGTCTCGATATATTCGCCAACCCGGAAGGGACGCAGCACCAGAAGCATGATGCCGGCGGCGATGTTCTGCAATGTGCCCTGAAGCGCCAGACCGATGGCGAGGCCGGCAGCGCCGAGTGCCGCAAGAATGGAGGCCGTCTGTACGCCAAACTGGCCAAGCACCATGACCAGCACCAGAATAAGCACCACGTAACGGATGGCACCTGCGAAGAAACCGGCAAGCGTCGCATCGAAGCCGCGGATGCGGGACAGGCCCTGAAAAGCCCAGCGCTGCAGGAAAGTCGCGGCCAGCCAGCCGATGATCAGAAGCAGCAGCGCACCGATGATCGAAAAGGAATATTGCACCGCCAGCGTGCTCGCCTGCCGTACCGCTGCCTGCGATGCGACGATGATATCCGTTGCCTGTTGTTCCATGAATTATCCCGTGATTCTTATTGCTGTTCTACTTTGGTAACGACTGGATGCCGCAGGGGTTCCGCCAAAAACGGAGCCGTCAGTTGGAGAGAGGCAGCACGAAGGGTACGTTGCCGTCCGTATCCGCGCCCCTGCCGATCGTCTTGATTGCCGCCACCAGCTTGCCATCCCGCCCAAGCAACCGGTCCCCGATTGCGATGATGCGGGCATTGGGGGTGGCATAGGGTGATGCGGTGCGCAGGCTGAGCGCAAGCGCCATCTCGTCCTGATCCGGATAAAGGCTGAGTGCTGCAATGACGGCTGCGGCAGGAGAGCGCGACACGCCCATCCAGCAATGGATGAGAAGCGGTGCGGACTGGTCCCATTCGCG
This sequence comes from Rhizobium sp. AN68, assembly GCF_030758035.1. NCBI lineage: Bacteria > Pseudomonadati > Pseudomonadota > Alphaproteobacteria > Hyphomicrobiales > Rhizobiaceae > Rhizobium > Rhizobium sp. AN68. Next base: position 935,714 of record NZ_JARWMI010000003.1, read on the forward strand.
GGCGAAATCGATCAGCCGCAGCACATGCGCATCGTCAGGCGCGATGAGATCGCCGGTGCCCTTGAAGCTGATGTCATTCATCGCAAGGGTCAGGTGCCTTTGGGCTGAGATCACCGCCGGGCGGTGAAAGGTCTGCTCCTTTGCGATCAGCGTCACCATTTCACGGGCTTTGTGCTTCACGGCCATTTCCGCGATCCGCGACAACGGCGATACGACGATGGAAGTCATTTAACCCCTCCAGCCGCGTTGCCGGTTTTGACCACGCGCATCGCCTCGATCGCCTCGAAGCGTTCAACGAACCGCTTCTGCGCCTCGGTCGAGGGAAGCGGGATAATGTCGAACATATCGCGGGTGATGCCGCGCGGCAGGCCGAAGAATTTCTGTGCCTCGGCAATGGAAAAACCGGCAAGCTCCGTCGCCTCGAAAAAGGCGGCAACCGTATCGGCTTTCTTGATGCGGTCTTTCAGTTCGCGCGAGGCATGCGGCGGCAGGCCAAAGCGCAGATGCACGGCCGCTTCCAGCCTTTTCTCCACGGTTTTATAACCGCCGCCGACCACTGATTTGAACGGCGATATCATGTCGCCGATGACATATTCCGGGGCGTCGTGCAAAAGCGCCATCTGCATATCGTCGGGCGTCGCATTCGCACATATGCGGCAGAAAATGTTTTCGACGATGAGGCTATGCTGGGCGACGGAGAAGGCATGATCGCCGCGCGTCTGGCCATTCCAGCGGGCGACGCGGGCAAGACCATGGGCGATATCGGCGATTTCTACGTCGAGCGGTGAGGGGTCGAGCAGGTCGAGCCGCCGTCCAGAAAGCATGCGCTGCCAGGCGCGCGGACTTTTAGCGGGCGCCACGCCTATTCCTCCGCCTGTACCGCAGGATCGACGACGGGGAAGGAGATGCCGCTCCAGGCCGGCAAGGCCACAGTCACGGGAACATTCTCGGCAATGAGCGGCGTGGCGGAGGCGAGCGCATCGGCAACGCGGTCTGTCCGCACGATGGCAAGTCCCGTGTTGCCGCAAACGGTTCCAAGCGCCCCGACCGGTTTTCCATTGGCGGTGATTTCTGTTCCGGTTGCGGGAAGCGCGCTTTCAGCCGAAACGGTGACGACCCGCCGTCTTGCCGTGCCGCGATGTTTCATGCGCGAGACGACTTCCTGACCGACGAAGCAACCCTTCTTGAACGAGACGCCGTCATTCACATCCATCAGCACATCATGCGGAAAAGCATCCTGCAACGCGTAATCCCGGCCGGATTCGGCAATTCCGTACTCAATGCGCAGGGCATCATATGCCGTTATGTCGCCCGAGGCCGAAGCACCCGGCACGCGGAACAGATTGATGCCGGCCTTGGCGAAACGGCCGTCCTTCGCGTCCGCCTCCGGCACACTTTCGCTCCAGAAAACGCTTACGCCTTCTATCGGTTCGGCCTTGAGATCAACGGGCGCGCGCAGCTTGTACATGGTCAGGCGGCGCAGCAGCGCATCCTGTTCGGCAGCGCCCGATTCGATCAGATAATCCGGCCCATCGCGCGTGATCAGGAAATCGAACAGGATCTTGCCCTGCGGCGTCAGAAGTGCCGAGGCGCGCGCCTCGCCTTGCGGCAGGTTTTCAACATCGGCCGTGATCAGATTGTTCAGAAACTCTTCGGCACCCGTGCCGGAAACTCTGATCAGGCGGCGGTCGGCAAGAAAGGCGGAAGGCATGGCATCACCGTTCGGTTCATCGAAAGCATTTCCGGCTAGGGTCGCTGAGGGCTGCCCGAGGCAATCTGCAGAAATGCTCTCTTTTTGTTTTCGCGCAGTTCCACTTGCAGAACCGCGACGCGCTTCTGCTGAATTGCTCATGCCGCACAGTTAGGATTTTTGCAAAAGAACGGCAAGCACCGCCGCGCGATCAATCGCCGGCGGTGAAGAACTTCCACTTGCCATCGGGCGAAATGCCGATGCGGTAAAAGCTGTAATTACCGTATTCCTGCATATCAGCCAGATCGCCCGCCGTGATGATGCGCAGCAGCTCGACCTTTTCCGGCGCGGTCAGCGTATTGAGCGGCTTTCCGGAGAAATAGGGGAAAACATAGGCTTCATCCGGGGTGCCGGCGTCGACATGGGCATAACCCGTGGAAAGCAGATCGATGATGATCGCCAGCACTTCCAGACCGTCGGGGTCGCCGGAATAGCTTTTCAGCGCTGCGATCGGGTCGTCGCTGTCATTGCCGTCGATACGGAACTGCTTGTCGCTGGCGGCGATGAAAGGCCGCAGTTTTTCGATATCGCCCGAAGAAGCGGCGTCGATGATCTGCTGGCGAAGCTTGCGCACAGCTTCCGGCGCCTTTGAAATATCATGCTCGATAACGACCGACATTTCCGGCGTGTTGCCCGGCTTGGCGGGTTGCTGGGTCGATTGACCGGCGGAACGGTCGACCAGAGGGTCGGGCAGTGGAATGCCGTCCGAATCACCTTCGATCTCGTCGGGCTCAGGAGCCTGGGGCCGTTGCGGCTGTTCGCCACTTTGGGCTTGCGGCTCGCCTTCGGTATTTTGTGCGGGTTTCAGCTCGGAAAGCGCAAAGGCGCGGCTGGGCAAACCAATGGACCCGGCGGTCAAGGCAGCCAAGATGGACAGCATGGCGGAAGAGCGCAAAAGCCCCTTGCTCAGGCAAGACATGACAGACCCCGACTTTACTGTATCACGCGCTGCGGGGAAAATTCGCCTTCAAGCATGCGCTGGCGCAGCGATTCCAGCATTGCTTCGGCACCGGCTTCGCCGTGCATACGGATGGTTTCGCGCATGGCCAGAGCGATTGCGGCATCGGCGATGATCTCCGGCTCGATGCCGTCGGCCATGCCGTCAGCCCATGCCTCGTTCTGGTGTTCCAGAGCGACCTGCATCTTTTCATGCACGATCATGTCGTCGATTTCGTTACGGCTCGTCTGCATTTTTCATCCTCGACAGGGCGGGCAAGTCCTTACCACCCTGTTAACAACACTAGCAGCCTTTTATCAAAACGGCACGGGCTGCGGCGAAAAGAGGTTAACAATCCGCTAATTTCCGAACCTGGACGCAATTTCCTGGGCGAGTGTTGCCCCTTCGTTACGGTAGCCCTCTTCTGCCATGACGGCGGCGCGTGTGCAACTGCTGTGGATGGCCGCAAAGGAACGATATCCACGGTTGAATGCAGCCGTCATGCGCTGGCGCCTTTCAGGTTCGTTGGCCGTATCGGCCGCCAGAAGATCGCTCATCGATTTGCGCCAGTCCTCCGGACCGGAGGAAGGGCACAGGGTTCTCAGATATTGCACCGCCCCCAATATCTCCGACAGCCGTGCCAGCCTGTCGTCATAGGGAGCGGGTTTGGGCGGTTGTGCTTCCGGCGGGCGAACCTCACTGGAAGCAGCCTTCGAAGGCTGCGCATGAGCGACGCCGTCTTGCCCGGCGGGTACAAGCATGGTCAGGAAAAAAGACAGGAAAATGGTTGGCCGTATCAAAATTTTATTCTGCCCCACACATACTCGTGAACACCCGGCGGGCGGATTGGTCCTAAAGCCATCGCGGTCTTTCAGACCGCCCCGTCAGCTTTAGGTCTATATCATGTCGTTATCGCAAAACTGCTGCACAGTGTTGCGCGACATCCTCTAGATAATAGCGATTCTGCCTGGCTGGCAATCATGCAAGCAGCCGCTCGGCGCATTCGACGACGCTTTCCGGTGCCGGCAACCGGCGGATTTCCGACAATGTGAACCAGCCTGCATCCGCCGCGTCGTCGGCCGCCGTCACCGCCGGGTCCGCGTCCGTTTCCACGGTAAAGACGGAGAGGAAATAGTGGCTCGTCAGCGCACCTTCGGGGTCGCGCGACGGCAGGTCATAGGTCGCAAACAGCTGCGGTTTACGCGCGACGATACCGGTTTCCTCCTGAAGTTCGCGCAGCGCCGTCTCTGCTGGCGTTTCACCCTCTTCGCCGCGCCCGCCCGGAAATGCGAACATGTCTTTCGACGGCGGATTTATACGGCGCACGAGCAGCAGCCGATCTCCATTCCGGACGATGGCGGAGGAGGCGGGGCGGGGCTTGATACGAAGGGTCATGAGTGGTTTCGCTTGTTTCAGCCGTCTTGGGCCTGTCTATATTGGTCCGGGAATACCGATGGTATATTCGGGAATCGGATCGATTGTGCACGCAGAAGACGGTGGAATGAAGGTCTATCTTATTTATGCCCTGGCGGCTGTTGCGGAAATCGCCGGTTGCTTTTCCTTCTGGGCGTGGCTGAAGCTTGGCAAGACAGGCTGGATATTGCTGCCAGGCATGCTGGCGCTCGCCGCTTTCGCCTGGGCTTTGACGCTTGTGCCGACCGAGACCGCGGGCAGGGCCTATGCTGCCTATGGCGGGATTTACATTGCCGCATCGCTTCTCTGGCTCTGGGGCGTTGAGGGGCAAGTACCGGATAGATGGGATATCGCCGGCGGTGCCGTCTGCCTCGCGGGCACGGCTATCATTTTATTCGGTCCCCGGGCCTGAGGAGCAGACAATGTGCGGACGTTTCGTGCTCAAAGCGACACCGGAAGAGATTGCCGATTATCTCGACCTGATCGGCCTTGAAGATTTTCCCGCCCGTTTCAACATCGCGCCCACACAGCCGATCCTGATCGTGCTGGAGGGTGAACGGCAGGAGCGCGGCAGTAACCTGCCCAACCGTCGGGCCATGCTGGTGCGCTGGGGTTTTCTGCCCGGCTGGGTCAAGGACCCGAAGGATTTCCCCCTGCTCATCAATGCGCGTTCGGAAACGGCCATCGGCAAGGCATCCTTTCGCGCCGCCATGCGCCATCGCCGCGTGCTGGTGCCTGCCACCGGCTTTTACGAATGGCGCCGCCCGCCGAAGGAGGAGGGCGGCAAGCCGCAGCCCTATTTCATCCGCCCGAAGAACGGCGGCATCGTCGCCTTTGCCGGCCTCATGGAGACGTGGTCTTCCGCTGACGGGTCCGAGGTCGATACCGGCGCCATCCTAACCACTGCTGCCAACGCCGCGATCGGCCGCATTCACGACCGTATGCCGGTGGTAATCGCGCCAGAGGATTTCAGCCGCTGGCTGGATTGCAAGACGCAGGAACCGCGCGAGGTGGCCGACCTGATGCGCCCGGTTCAGGATGATTTTTTCGAGATGATCCCGGTATCGGACAAGGTCAACAAGGTCGCTAATGTCGGCGCTGACCTTATCGAGCCGGTGCCGGAAAGCGCGCCGCTCGCGAAAATGAGGCTACCTAAGGATGATGGCCAGATGTCATTGTTCTGATGTGCTTGCTGGCATTCGAGGCTGGTCATCGCGGATCGACCCGGTCACTCCACAGTTGCCCATCCTGCGTCCGTCTTACCCGTTTCGCCCGATTTTCTGCAGGCCTTCCTGGATCATGATATCGGAATAGACGCGGTTGCGGCCGTTCGCCTTGGCGAGGTAGAGCAGCTGGTCTGCGGCATTGAGCTGATTGTCGAAGGGTTCGCCCTTTTCGATTTCCACGACACCGAGCGAAATCGTCAGCGCCAGGCTGCTGCCGCTCAGCTGGCGGCCGTTCTTTTCGACGGCGCCGCGCAGCTCCTCGCAGAATTGATAGGCGGCATGCGCATTGAGCCCACGCAGGAACACGGCGAATTCCTCGCCGCCAAGGCGCGCGGGAATGTGGCGCTGCTCATGGCACATGTCGTGCAGCAGTTCGGCAAGCTTCTTCAGCGCCCTGTCGCCGGCATCATGCCCCAGTGTGTCGTTGATCTTCTTGAAATGGTCGATGTCGAGAATGGCGACTGCGCCGTTCTCGTCATTGTCGTTGATGACGTCCATCAGCGCCCGCGTACGCTCGAAGAAGGAGCGGCGGTTCGGCAATCCGGTAAGATGATCCCGCTCTGCCAGTTCACGCAGCCGTTTCAGCTGTTTCAGCGTTTCGATATTGTTGTCGATGCGGCACTGCAATTCTTCCGGCACGAAGGGGCGGTAGACGAAATCCGATGCCCCGGCCTTGAGGAAGCTTGCCGAAAGCAGCCGGTCCGTGGAGGACGAGATGCCGATGACCCGCAGGTCTTCCGAGGAACGGCTGTCGCGGATGCGGCGCGTCAGCTCGTAGCCGTCCATGTCAGGCATATGGTAATCGGTGATGACAAGCTGAATCGATGGATCCTGCGACAGGATTTCCAGCGCCTGCTTGCCCGAATGGGCTTCGCTGACCCTGAAATTCTGCCGTTCGAGGATTTCCACGAGGCCGGAACGCGCCGTCCGCACGTCATCCACTACCAGCACGGAAAACAGTCTGTTGGTCAAAATCCGGTCGACCGTTTTCACCACGGCATCAACGGTGCGATGGCCATCCTTGACGATGTAGTCGATGATCTTCTTTTCGGCGTAGCGCTTGCGCGCCTCCTCATCCACCGTGGCGGTGAAGACGATCGCCGGCACCTTGTGGTCGGCAAGAAGTGCGAGAATTTCACCCTTCGGCGCATCGGGCAGATTGAGACCGGTGAGTGCCAGCGTGAAATCATGGGCGCGCAGCAGAATATCGGCCTGCGCCATGCTGTCACAATGGATCACTTCGGCTGGCGTTTCCTCCGAAAGCCGCGACTTCAGCAGCATGGAAAGAGCAACGGAATCTTCAATCAGAAGGATTTTATCCTGCATGCCGTATGAAGCCCCCCATGGCCCGTCTTCGTTGGTTTTCCCGCAACATCCGAATTGGTCCGATACCGCCTGTCAACGGCATCGAAAATCGGCCTTGTTCGCTGTAGCAGGAAGAATCGCTAAAGTAGAAATTTTTTTGATGCTCAGTAGTCGATGCGAGACTATCCGTACAGTCGTCCCGTGGAAGTCGAATACTTTACTTCGTTTTGGTTGCAGCTTCGTTACAGATCGGGAAGTTTTATAAAACAGGCCGGTTATGCGGTTATTGATGGGGGCCGTACAAACGGAGACGGCGCTAATATTAGCGCCGCACATTTAACCGGGTGTTTTTTCGGATTGACCGTTACCATCGCAAAGTCTGCGAGGCTTTGGATGCTGTGCTTTTAAGAAAAGCGAACGTTTTCAAGCGGTTTTGGCGGCGGGCTTGCGCTTCAGCATCAGGGCTGCGGCCGCAACGGCCTTCAGTCCGAGCGGTCGGTAGTGGCTATTGAGGTCGGGCTTCGCCTGCGGCTGTGCCTTCGTCTCGTTCGTCATTTCTCTTTCTCCACAATTCACGTCAATCGCCGTTTCGATGCGTGTGAGCTACTTCTTTCGTGGGTAATCTTGACGGATTCGAGGCGAAAGAAAGCGAAGCCCGCTTTTCGGGCTGCGACATTTTGTGTCACGTCAAACGACGGTTCGTGGGAGAAAAATAATACCTGCGGTTTCAAATACCGCGATCGAGGCCGTTGCCGCCATTGGCGTCGTCATGCGCGTCTTCCTCAATCGTCAGCGTGCCATAACGGCGGTGCCAGAGGCGGGCGCTGATGGGGATGAACACGAGATAGGCAGCAACCGTCAGAACCAGTACCTCCCAGGTGAAGCTCATCAGCATCGCGACGTAAAGCACGACGACGAGGATCATCGGCAGCACCAGATCGCGGCGAATGCGGCTGGTACCTGACTTCCCCGACCAGACCGGCAGGCGGCTGATGAGAAGATAACCGATCAACACGGTGTAGGCGGCGGCGATATAGGCGAAGGGCTTGCCCGGCTCGACACCAAGGAAGCCGAGATAAACAGGCAGGAGCACCAGCATGGCGCCCATCGGCGCCGGAACGCCCACGAAAAATTCGTTCTGCCACGGCGCCTTCACCGGGCGCTCGATCATGACATTGAAGCGCGCCAGACGAAGGCCTGCGGCAATCACGTAGATGAGGGCGGCGATCCAGCCTATAGAACGCGCCTGATCGAGCATATAGATATAGACGACGAGGGCAGGGGCAACGCCGAAATTGACGATGTCTGCCAGACTATCCATTTGTTCGCCGAATTTGGATGTCGCCTTCATCATCCGGGCGATGCGCCCGTCGATGCCGTCGAGGAAGGCGGCAAGGAGCACCATGCCCACGGCCAGCTCGAACCGGCCTTCAATGGCAAGGCGCACGCCGCTCAGGCCCGCGCAGATGGCCAGAACGGTGATGAGGTTGGGTATCACGAGGCGAAAGGGAATTTCCCTCAGGCGCGGCCCACGGCCGCTGTCGTTGCGGCCCTCATGTTTTCCGTTCTGTTGCGGCTCCGAGATCGGCGTTTCCATGGCGCATGCCCTTCCTGTTTTCGTCAGCCGCGACGGCTAAGGACCGGACCCTTGGCGGAGCCGAACTCGGCCAGAACCGTTTCGCCGGCAATTGCCGTCTGGCCTACCGAAACGCGCGGCTGAAAACCTTCGGGAAGGAAGATATCGAGGCGCGAACCGAAACGGATAAGACCGAAACGCTCGCCGGCATCAACTGGTTCATTCGGCTTGACCCAGCAGACGATACGGCGGGCGACCATGCCGGCAATCTGCACCACGCCAACCTTGCCATGCGCTGTCTCGATGACGAGGCCGTTGCGCTCATTGTCTTCGGAGGCCTTGTCCACTTCCGCATTGAGGAAGAGGCCGGGGCGGTAGGCGACATTGACGATGCGGCCGCGCACGGGCGCGCGGTTCACATGGCAGTTGAACACGTTCATGAACACCGAAATGCGCACCATCGGCTCCTTGCCGAGTTCCAGCTCCAGCGGCGGAACGACGGTCTGGATGGCGGACACCTTGCCATCGGCAGGGCTGATGATCAGGTCGTCATCCTGCGGCGTCACGCGCTCGGGGTCGCGGAAGAAGTAGGCGCACCAGGCCGTCAGCACCAGACCGACCCAGAACAGCGGTTCGGATATCCAGCCGAGCACCAGCGATGCGACGAAGAAGGCGGCCACGAAGACGTAGCCTTCCTTGTGGATCGGTACGATGGTGTTGCGAATGGTGTCGAACAGATTCATAAGTTTCCTTGCTCCGGTTTCCGCCTGCCGCGTCTTTATATGGTCGTGATACGACATCATCCATACGGGCATGCGACAAAGTTCGCTTAGCTGGTTACAGCCAAACTCCCCGCCCGGCAATGGTCCGGTTGGTGTGCCGCCCTGTTGTCAGGGGTTTATGCCCGTCAATGCGCGGGTTCGCCGCGGTCAACAACGCCAAGATCGTCGGTTTCGCGAACATGGCGCAGCATTTCCTCTGCCCGGATGGCTTCGCGCTGGCGGCTCCACATCGAGGCATAAAGCTCGTTCTGTGCCATCAGCGAGGCGTGGGTTCCGCGCTCGGCGATCAAACCTTCCTTCAGCACGATGATTTCATCAGCGCTGATGACGGTGGAGAGGCGGTGGGCGATGACCAGCGTCGTGCGGTTTTTCGAAACGATATCAAGCGCGCTCTGGATTTCCTGTTCCGTGTGGGTGTCCAGCGCAGAGGTCGCTTCATCGAGAATGAGGATCGGCGGCGCTTTCAGAATGGTTCGCGCAATCGCCACGCGCTGCTTTTCGCCGCCGGAAAGTTTCAAGCCCCGTTCGCCAACCATGGTGGCGTAACCCTCCGGCAGTTTGCCGATGAAAGCGCTGATCTGGGCCGCATCCGCCGCTGCCGTGACCTCCTCGGTCGTTGCCGAAGGGCGTCCGTAACGGATGTTGTAGGCGAGCGTATCGTTGAACAGCACGGTATCCTGCGGCACCATGCCGATCATCGAGCGCAGGCTCTTTTGCGTCACGTCGCGAATGTCCTGCCCGTCGATGGTGACGGCGCCTTCCTGAATATCGTAGAAACGATAAAGCAACCGCGAGATCGTCGATTTTCCGGCACCCGAAGGACCGACGATCGCCACCGTCTTGCCCGCAGGCACATCGAAGGAAATGCCCTTCAGGATCGGTCTTTCCGGATCGTAGGCGAAATGCACGTCGCGGAAGGAAATGGCACCCGGTCCGGCCACAAGCGGCTTCGCATCCGCCCTGTCGGTAACCTCGGCCTCGACCTCGAGAAGTTCGAACATCTGTTCGATGTCGGTCAATCCCTGGCGAATTTCACGATAGACGAAACCGATGAAGTTCAGCGGTACCGAAAGCTGCAGCAGGAGCGCGTTGATGAACACGAAATCGCCGATGGTCTGCTCGCCGCGTTGCACGGCCATCGCCGACATCACCATCATGACAGTGGAGCCGATGCCGAAGATCACGCCCTGGCCGAAGTTCAGCCAGCCGAGCGACGTCCAGATCGAGATCGCCGATTTTTCGTAACGCTCCATGGCGACATCAAAGCGCTTCGCCTCCATCTCCTCATTGCCGAAATATTTGACGGTTTCGAAGTTCAACAGTGAATCGATCGCCTTGGTGTTGGCGTCGGTATCGCTGTCGTTCATGGCGCGGCGAATGGAGATGCGCCAGTTGCTGGCCCGCACGGTGAACCAGATATAGGCCCAGACGGTGACAACCGTGACCAGCACGTAGGAAAAGCCGTAGGAGGTCCAGAAAATGATCGCCGTCAGCAGGAATTCGATGAAGGTCGGGGCGGTGTTGAGAATGGTGAAGCGGACAATGGTTTCGATGCCCTTGGTCCCACGCTCGATAACCCGTGAAAGCCCGCCGGTCTTGCGCTCCAGATGGAAACGCAGGGAAAGCCGGTGCATGTGCACGAAGGTTCGGTAGGCGAGTTGGCGCACGGCATGCTGGCCGACGCTGGCAAACAGCGAATCGCGCAGCTGGTTGAGCCCGACCTGTATCAGCCGCGTCAGATTATAGGCGATGACAAGCGCGACAGCACCGAGCAGGAAGGCCGGAACCAGCCCGACCATGTCCAGCTTGCCGTTCAGCGCATCCGTTGCCCATTTGAAGAAATAGGGAACGAGGATCAGCACCAGCTTGGCGATAACGAGAAACGCCGTCGCCCAGATTACCCGCATTTTCAGGTCAAGGCGGCCTTCCGGCCACATGTAGGGCCAGAGGTTGATGAGGGTCTGCGTGGGATTGCTGGAATCCGCCGAAATGGTTTTTTTCTTGGTGGCCATCATTTGCTCCGGGCACTGCCGGAAGCCGACAGCAGGGCGGCGGCTCTGGAAAGCCGCCGTGCTTGTCACAGGTAGGGTTGTTGCGGGGTCACCGCAATGTCTTGAACGATCAGGAACCGCTCTTCAGACGCTTGCGATGAAGTTCTTCCGCATTCGGCAGTGCCTTCTCCGGCACACCGAAAATCTGGCCGGGCTCGATCAGGTCAGGATTTTTGATCTGATCCTCGTTGGCGAGGTAGATCGTGGTGTAACGCACGCCCTGTCCGTAAACGCGACGGGAAATCTGCCACAGCGTATCGCCGCGGCGGATGATGACGCTGTTCTGGCTTTCGGCAAGCGGCGGCTGCTCGAAGGTCTGCGGACCGGCGGGCGCCTGCGGTGCAGGTGCGGGCGGCGCGATGATGTGGAGGTCGGCAAGGCGGCTTGCCAGCGTGGCGATGCCCTTGCCGATCCCGGCAACGTCGTTCGGCCATGCCTCTACCGATGTCAGCAGCTGACGTGCCTTGGCGGCGATATCGCCGGCAAAGGCGGTAAAGGACGGCTCGGTGCCTGCGGCAGTGCGGAACTCGGAGAGCGACTTGAGGCCGATCACCACGGCGGAGCGGCCGGCAATGGCCTGGTCGAGCGCCGGTGTGGCCTGATCCTTGTAGAGATTGGACAGAATGCCGAAGGCCTTGGCGACATCCGTGCGCAGCTTTTCGAATGCAGCGCGGTCGCTTGCCGTGCTCTGGTTTTCAGCGGGCGCGGTCGTCGTGGCGGCGGATGGCGTTGCGGCCGGTGCCTGCATGGCGACGGTTGCCTGGTCGGTCTGCGGGCGCTCGAAAGGAACGCGCACGCGCACCTTCACTGTGCCGTCGACATTCAGCTCTTCGACAGTGATGATATGGCTGCCGACGGAAAGATCGACATTGCCTTCAATGACGAAATGGCCGGAGGCCTCCGTGGTGCTTTTGCCGATTTCCTTGTCGTCGACCAGCGCGCGCACGCTCGAAGCGGCAGGCGCGGAACCCGCAACGAAAATCTTCGAGCCTTCGAATTCGACGGCGGTTACCTGAACGGTCGAAGTCAACGGAGCGGCGGCAGCGGACGGAGACGGGGTACCAGCGGCAGGCGCGGGCGTCGTGGTGGCGGCAGCTGTTGCCGACTGGCCCGGTTGCGCGGCTTGCGGGGGCTGGAGTGCTGAAGGTGCCGCCTCCGGCATTGCCAGCACGCGGCTTGCTTCACCGGGCTTGGACACCATTGCCAAGAGTTCGCCCGCCTTGCCGTTGGGCACGGAAACGGTTGCGACTTCTTCGGATTGCGTTGCCTTGCCGCTGGCGTCGGTCGAGCGCAGCACCAGCTCATGGTCGCCCGGTGGCAGGGGATTGTCAAAAACGGCGGCGAAATCGCCTGATCCGTCGATGGTCGTCTGCGCGATCACCTTGCCGTTGCTGAGAATTTCAAGCTTGGAGCCGGGCTGTGCCTTGCCTGCGACCACAGCCGAACCATCGGGCTCGACGCGAAGCACGTCAAAGGTCGGTGCGCCCGATGTGGACTGCGCTGCATCGGCGGCAGGAGCGGCGGGTTGGGTCTGCTGTGCAGCACCATCGTCGGTGCCGGTGAAGACGCCCGCCAGACGGCGAACCTGTGCCGCCGCCGCCGCTGCACTATCCGGCAGACCGCGCAGGAAAGCGGTGGTGCGTTCGGCCGCAGTGCGCGCCGTGGTGATGAGGCGCGACGTCGTTTCATCCAGCGTCTCGGGAATTTCGATATTGGTCAGTTCCTTGAGCGATGCCTCGACCTTCTTGCGTGCCGCCGCAAAGTCGGCGTCGGACGGAACCTTGCTATCGGCGAAAAGCGTGGTCAGATCCTTGATCGACTGGGTTGCGGAAGCCGCGAGGCGCCCGACCTTGTCGGCGATATTGGCGGTCTCCTGAGCGGCGTCGGACAGGATGTCTCCCGCCTTGTCGCTGCCCATTTCAACGCTGTTCTTCACTGCGTTGCCCGCTTCGTTGATGGCATCGCCGATGGGTTTGCCGTCATTGGAAATTCTAGGCAGGACGAAAAAGATCATGAGCAGGGACGCGATGCCCAGCACGATCAGTGCCAGCAAACCGGCTTTATTGTTTTTCATCCTGGAATCTCCGGGTATTGTAAGCTTTTTACACGAGTTCAGATTGCTAGCGTCTTACCTTGCCCCAGACAAGCGGCGTGGCCGTAAAAGGCCATATTTGCAAGGGATTTCCCAAATTTTCTTGACGTGTCGCATCCGGCATAGTTCCTTCCCATCATGACTGACAAAAATACAGCGATTCTGATCCATCTGCGTTTATTGCGGCTCCCAGCCCGGACGTGACCCGGCTCACATGGAAGCAGGCCGCGCGCTTGGGAAATCCATTGCCGAAAACGGCATTCGCCTGGTCTATGGCGGTGGCACCAAGGGCATCATGGGCGCGGTCGCCAGCGGCGTTCTTTCCAACGGCGGCGAAGTAACGGGTATCATACCGGAATTTCTGGTCGATATGGAGGCTACACGCCATTCTCTCGGACAATTGAACGAGCTTATCGTCACCAAGGACATGCATGAGCGCAAACATATGATGTTCGAGCGCTCGGATGCTTTCGTAACGCTGCCGGGGGGCGTCGGCACGCTGGAAGAGATCGTCGAAATCATGACCTGGGCGCAGCTCGGCCGTCACGCCAAGCCGATTGTCTTCGCCAATATCAACGGCTTCTGGAACCCGATGCTGGAACTTGTGCAGCATATGCGCGATCAGGGTTTCATCCATCGCGCCCATCTTCTAAACCCGCTGGTCATAGATGAGGTCAAGGACATCGTGCCCGCCATCATCGACCGGGCGCTTGCGCAGCAGAACCCGGAAGGCGACCCCTCGGTAATCTCCCGTCTCTAGGCATCGAATAAATGTTAACGGGCCGCCACGCGGTTCGTTACAATTTTAAGTGTATATTAATAGAGATTTGACTGCGGCATCGCCCCGCCCGCTGTTTTCATGGCTCCGCGCCCGATCCTGTGCCAGCGTCTACAAGGCGTAGGCTGAGCGCGGAATTTGATTTTCGCCGCCATGATAGCGGGGCTCATTGGGGAATGATTGCTTTTTTGGTGCGGCTGAAAAGCCGGACGCATTTTATTATTCAGAGAAGTCCGTTTCAGGGTAGGGATGCGATCCTCGGTTCCGCTGCCCGCCGCCGGGTGGACGCGAAAAAGCGGCTCGGAATATTGATCGCTGTCTTTGCCGTTATCTATGGCGTCGTTGCGGCGCGACTGGTCCAATACGGCCTTGCCGAACCCATTGCGACCGCATGGATCAATACCGGCGCTACAGCAGTCGCCTCCCGTCCCGATATCCTCGACCGCAACGGCACGCTGCTCGCGACCGATCTCAACATGGTGTCGCTTTATGCGGATCCGCGCCGGGTCGTGGACGCGGATGAGGTTGTCGAGAAGCTCGCAACCGTCATCCCCAATCTCGACTGGCGCGAGACGCACCGCAGATTGCGCTCGGACACCGGCTTTCAATGGCTGCGGCGCCAGCTGACGCCGCGCCAGCAGGCCGATATTCTCAACCTCGGCATCCCTGGCATCGGTTTCCGGCCGGAGAAACGGCGCTTTTATCCGGGTGGCCCCGCAGCCTCGCATATCATCGGCCACGTCAATGTCGACAATCAGGGCCTTGCGGGTATGGAACGTTATCTCGACCAGCAGGGCCTGGCCGACTTGCGCGCGACCGGCCTTGCCAGCGGTGCACCGCTGGAGCCGGTGAGATTGTCGATCGATCTGCGGGTGCAGAACATCGTGCGTGAGGTCGTGCTAAAGGCGAAAACCGCCTATCAGGCGGAGGCTGCCGGTTCAGTGATACTGGATGTGGAGACGGGCGAGGTGCTGGCCATGGCATCGGTGCCGGATTACGACCCGAACGAGCCTTCCCGCACCCTTGCCGATGGCAGCATCGACAGGGAGTATGAAAAGGGCTGGTTCAACCGCATGAGCAATGCGACTTTTGAGATGGGATCCACTTTCAAGAGCTTCACACTTGCCATGGGACTGGATGCAGGTGCCATAACGCTCAACTCGGTGGTTGACGCGTCGCGACCCATACGCATGGGCGGCTTCACCATCAAGGATTTCAAGGGCCGGAACCGCCCGCTGTCGATCCCGGAAGTGTTTCAATATTCATCGAATATCGGCACGGCGGCTGTTGCCGACAAGGTCGGGGTCGAAGGCCACCAGCAGTTCCTGACGAAACTGGGACTTCTCTCCAGAATGGACACGGAAATGCCTGGCGTTGCCACGCCCACCCAGCCGAGAACATGGAAGAAGATCAATTCCGTCACCATTTCCTTCGGCCATGGCGTTGCCACTACGCCTTTGCAGACGGCGGTGGCAGCAGCTGCGCTCATCAATGGCGGCAGCCTTATTTCGCCGACCTTCCTGCAGCGTTCCCGAGAGGATGCGGCAGTGCTTTCTCGCACCGTCATCAACGGAAAGACGAGCGCCGATATGCGTTACCTTTTCAACTGGAACGGCATCAAAGGGTCGGGCAGGGGTGCACAGGTGGAAGGATTTCACGTTGGCGGCAAGACCGGAACCGCCGACAAGGTCATCAATGGCCGTTATGCCAAGGATATCAATTTCAACGCCTTCGTTGCCGGTTTTCCGATGCACAAGCCGAAATATGTCGTGCTGACGATGATCGACGCCCCCAGGACCGGCGTGAACGGAGGACGCACGGCTGCCTCGACGGCCGCACCCATGACCCGTGAAATCATCACCCAGACGGCTGGACTTCTCGGCGTCAAACCGCGCTTCGGTTATGACGCGACACCGCAATTGCTGGTCGATTATTGAAGTCCCGCATTCCCGTTACAGATACGGGAATGTGGAGAGCTGGCATGACGCGGAACGTTATCGCTTCAGCCGCATCAGGCTCGATGCGGTGTAGATCGCCAGCGCCACCCAGATCATTGCAAAGGCCGCCATCCGCACCATGTCGAACGGTTCCTTGAAGATGAAGATGGCGATGAGGAAGATCATCGTCGGCGCGATATATTGCATGATGCCGATGGTCGACAGCCGCAGAAGCTTTGCACCATTGCCGTAAAGAATAAGCGGAACGGCGGTGACGATGCCGCTGGCCGCAAGCAGCCAGGTATCGGTCGCATTGCCGGCCATGAAATGCGCCTGTCCGCTAATGGCAAGCCAGGCCAGCACCAGCACGGCCGGAACGGAAAGAAGCATGACTTCAAGCAGGAAGCCCTGTGTGGCGCCGATTGGCAGCGTCTTGCGGAAAAAGGCGTAAAAACCCCAGGACACGGTGAGCGCAATGGAAACCCATGGCAGGCTGCCCGCATGCCAGGTGAGGATCGCAACGGCCAGCCCCACGAGGCCGATGGCGGCGATCTGCGCCGGATAAAGCTTTTCCTTGAGCAGTACCGCGCCGAGGAAGATGCTGAACAGCGGATTGATAAAATAGCCGAGCGCGGCATCGAGTGCGCGGCCCGCGCCGATCGCCCAGATATAGATGCCCCAGTTGATGCTGATGAGCGCGGCCGTGAGGCTTGCCATGGCGAGCATTTTAGGGGTTTTCAGCGCAGTGCGGATTTCCGCCGTGCGACCGAGAGCGATGAGGACGGCGGCGCCGATCGGCACCGACCAGATGACGCGGTGCACGATGACCTCTATCGGCGAAATATGCGCAACCGCCTTCATGTAGATGGGAAGGAATCCCCACAGAAGATATGCGGAGAGCGCGAAAGCAAAACCGCGTGCGCTATCGCCGCCCTCTTGGGCCGGAAGCGTTTTATCGAGTGCCATGGGAGTACCGCCAATTATTAGGGATGGCCCTTCATAACGGATCGGCGTAGCGCGGGCCAATTCATTTCCGTGAAGCGTTCATGAGAAAAACTGCATGAATAAAAGGCGATTTGCTCTTGAAACAGGCGACTTTGCGACCAAACGGATGATCCACGCACAAAAATCTGCGTGAATCGTTATCTCATCAGGCCGCTTCAAGCATCTGAAAGGCCTGCCTATTTCCCCGAAACGATCGGTTGCGCGGATCAGCTGGTCAAGAATACCGGGTTCGCTCAGGGCATGCCCGGCTGCCTCGACAATATGGAAATCCGCCTTTGGCCAGGCCTTGGCAAGCTGCCAGGCATATTTCAGCGGGCAGGGCATATCGTAACGCCCGTGCACGATGACGCCCGGAATATTGCGAAGCTTGCCGGCATCGCGCAGCAATTGCCCTTCCTCCAGCCAGCCGCCATTGACGAAGAAGTGGTTCTCGATGCGTGCGAAGGCGATGGCGTATTTATCCTCGCCGAAATCCTCGACGCGCGCCGGATCGGTAACAAGGGCGATGGTTGCGCCTTCCCACTGGCTCCATTCTCGCGCGCATTCGAGCTTCTTGGCTTCGTCCGTACCGATGAGATAGCGATTATAGGCCTGCATCATCTCGCCGCGCTCGGCTTCAGGAATTGGCGCTATGAAGTTTTCCCAGCGATCGGGATACATTTCAGAAACGCCGAACTGGTAATACCAGTCCAGTTCCGGCCTGGTGACCGTGTAGATGCCGCGCAGCACCAGTTCGCTCACGCGTTCGGGATGAGTCTCGGCATAGGCGAGTGCCAGCGTCGAGCCCCAGGAGCCGCCGAAAACCAGCCATTTTTCAAAGCCGCACAGCGCACGGAGCCTTTCAATGTCGGCAACCAGATGCCAGGTGGTGTTGGCTTCCAGTTCCGCATGCGGCGTGGAGCGACCGCAGCCGCGCTGATCGAACAGGATGACGTCGTAAAGTGCCGGGTCGAAAACGCGGCGATGCGTGGGGTTTACCCCGCCGCCCGGACCGCCATGCAGGAAAACCGCCGGTTTCGCACCGCGTGTACCAACCCGCTCCCAATAGATCGTGTGCCCATCGCCGACATCGAGCATGCCGCTCTCGAAGGGTTCGATCTCGGGATAGAAGCTGCGCAATTCTTCGGTCATGTCTTACTTTCCTTCAGGTGGCCATTCGGCCGTGTCACGATCCGGGTGTTGCCGGTTGTTGACCGGTAGCCGGTTTTCATCCGGCGCAGCTTCCGGCTCGACCGGCAAGCCGTCAAGCTCCCCGAACCAATGCATTTTGCTGTCGAGATTTGATTGCGCCTCGGGCTTTATCAGCTCCGGCTCGTCCAGCGAACCAAGCGTGATGTTGATGAAATCGGCGTCCG
Organism: Rhizobium sp. AN68; assembly: GCF_030758035.1. NCBI lineage: Bacteria > Pseudomonadati > Pseudomonadota > Alphaproteobacteria > Hyphomicrobiales > Rhizobiaceae > Rhizobium > Rhizobium sp. AN68. Next base: position 953,921 of record NZ_JARWMI010000003.1, read on the forward strand.
GCATGTCATAGAAAAGTGGCGTGCCGCACCGTCCGCAAAAACCGCGCCGCACGTGATCGGACGACTGGAACCACGAAGCCTCGCCACGGGTCATTTCAAACTTCGCGCGGGTACTTGCTGCAAGCGGCATGAAATAGTTGCCCGATGCTTTCTGGCACATGCGGCAATGACACAGATGCGGATAGCGCAACCCGCCATCGATCCGGTAACGCACGGCGCCACACTGGCATCCGCCGCTGAAGCTTTCTGAACCGTTCATGCGCGGTCGTCTTCCGGCGGCCAGACCTTGGTGTCGTGGTCCGGGTGTTGGAAGGAGGTGATATCAGCCTCATCGACGCTCTGCTCGATTGCAGGTTTTGAAAACAGCTGCTCGATCCAGGGCATGCGCTTGTGGATATTGACCTGCACCTGCGGTTCGATCCGCTCCGGATGATCGAAAGCGCCGATCGCGATCTCTACGCCGCCAGGATAATGGTAGGTCAGCGGCGTGCCGCATTTGTTGCAGAAGCCGCGATGGATTTTCGCAGATGAACGGAAGAGGGAAGGCTGGCCGCGCGTCCATGTCAGATGCGCCTGATCGGCGGTGACGAGTGCACCGAAGAAATTGCCAAAATGCTTCTGGCACATGCGGCAATGGCAAATGGAGGGGCGACCGATCTTGCCCGCATGAAACCGCACGGCGCCGCACTGGCAGCCGCCGGAAAAGCCTGTTTCGCTCATCGTTTATTCTCCGGGGGCCAGCTCTCGGTGTCATGGTCGGGGTGCTGGTAGGAAACGAGGTTGGTCAGATAGTCGACCGAGGTCAGATCGTCTTCCGTTGGGACGGCGGGTAGCGTGTGGATGCTGGCGACGAAATCGATCTTGCGTTCCACCCCCCACTGAATGGTGGGCGGCAAGGCGGCAGGATCGTCGAAAGCACCGGCCGCAACCGCAATGCCATCCGGCGCCTCATAGGTCAGCGGCGTGCCGCATTCGGCGCAGAAGCCGCGCTTGACGACGCTGGAGGACTGAAAACGCTTGGGTTCGCCGCGCGTCCATTCGAATTCGACCTCACGCACCGAAACCAGCGGCGCATAATAGGCCCCGAAAGCCTTCTGGCACATGCGGCAATGACAGATGGAACTGTCCTTGAGATCGCCAGTCGCGCGGAACCGGATCGCGCCGCACTGGCATCCGCCGGTGTAGGTGGTCATGGTTGGCTCTCCTTCACCGTTCGGATAATGTGGAGACAGACATTGTCGATGTCTTTCACAACATCTTCGTTCCAGAAACGGAGGACGGTCCAGCCGTCTTCCTGAAGCCGCGCAGTTCGTTCCTGATCGTATTGTAGCGCCGCCTCGGTTGTATGTTGGGAGCCATCGATCTCGATAATCAGGCGATGATCCGAACATGCGAAATCGACGATAAAACCGGCAATCGGCATTTGTCTGCGGAAACTTAACCCCTCGAGGCGATGCGCGCGAATAGCATTCCAGAGCTTCAGTTCGGCATCCGTCATTACTTTCCGCATCTGCTTCGCATATTTGCGATGCATCGGGTCTACGTCCGCGTGTGGCATCATTGGTTCGCCAGTTAGCTGCTTTACCTCAGATTGGTTGAGGTAACTCAAAACCGCAAGCGGATTGTGGTGACCGTCGGCCCCCCTCTGCCCTGCCGGGCATCTCCCCCACAGGTGGGGAGATCAATCGCGGTTATCGCTCGCCCCTCTTGAACGCTGAATACGGAGCGGAAGTGTGCTTCCGGCTGATCTCCCCGGCAGGGCAGAGGGGGGAAGTCCCAAGCCGCAGCAGCAAATTACCGCTTCAACTCCCAGGTCGTCGTCCGTTCCCCGGTTTCCTTATCCTTGCCATCCTTCAACTGAATGCCCTTCTCAGAAAGCTCGTCGCGCAAACGATCCGCCTCTGCAAAGTTCTTCGCCTTCAGCATTTCAAGGCGTAGCTGCACCAGGGCATCGACGGCTGAAACGATGGCCTCGTCCACTTCCGCTTTCTTCGGCAATACGCCGAGCAGCGCGGCGCTGGCCGCAAAGGCGGGCAGGCGGGCAGGATCGGTGTTGGCGGCATGTGCCAGCGCGTGAAGCGCCTGCACGGCGGCAACCGTGTTCAGGTCGTCGGCAAGCGCATCAAGCACGGTTTCGTCCGGTGCCGCGTCGGAGGCTTCGGCCGCCGGCCACTTGGCGAGAAGACGTTCGGCCTCTTCGAGACGCTTCACCGAAAAATCGATTGGCTCGCGGTAATGCGTCATCAGCATGGCAAGGCGAAGAACCTCGCCCGGCCATTGGCGACCGCCAAATTTTTCGGTGTGCAGCAATTCATAGATGGTCACGAAGTTGCCCTCGGACTTCGACATCTTGCGGCCTTCCACCTGCACGAAGCCGTTATGCATCCACACATTGGCCATCACCTGCGTGCCGTGGGCGCAGCGGGATTGCGCGATTTCGTTCTCGTGATGCGGGAAAATGAGATCGAGCCCGCCGCCGTGAATGTCGAACACTTCGCCGAGGTAGCGACCGGCCATGGCCGAGCATTCGATGTGCCAGCCCGGACGGCCGCGGCCCCAAGGGCTTTCCCAGCCGGGCTCATTATCAGAGGAAAGTTTCCACAGCACGAAATCGCCGGGGGTCTTCTTGTGTGCTTCCACCGCCACGCGCGCGCCGGCCTGCTGTTCGTCCAGCGGGCGTTTGGACAACTGGCCGTAATCGGCCATCGAGCGGGTGTCGAACAGCACTTCGCCGCCCGCCGCATAGGCATGGCCGCGCGCGATCAGCTTCTCGATGATGTCGATCATCTCGGCGATGTAGTCGGTGGCGCGCGGTTCAACGGTCGGCTGCAGGCAGCCGAGTGCTGCCACATCCTCATGGAACTGGTCGGCGGTCTTTTTCGTCACCGCGTGGATGGCGTCATTCAGCGGCAGATGCGGATAGTCGCGCAGCGCCCTTGCGTTGATCTTGTCGTCGAGATCGGTGATGTTGCGGGCGTAGGTCACATGGCTTTCGCCATAGACGTGGCGCAACAGCCGGTAAAGAACATCGAAAACGATGACCGGGCGCGCATTGCCGATATGGGCGAAATCGTAAACCGTTGGTCCGCAGACATACATGCGCACATTGTCGGCGTCGATCGGCACAAATTCCGTCTTTTCGCGTGTCAGGGTGTTGTGGAGTTTCAGGCGCAAGGACATGCGGGCGTTCCCTAAAGGCAGTCAATTGTCCTGGCCGGACCGTTTGTCTGTTGGACCTTGCGGGGAGACGAAAACGATCTGGCCGGTGGTGAACCAGCAAAAATTATTCAGCAGCAGGTGCAGATCGTTGTTTTCATGCCTTGCCTTATGGCGTGCCGGTGTTTCGCGGTCAAGCGTTTCTCGCAGGCGCCAGAAGCACCTTAAGAGATCGCCTTGACCAAAAGCCTATTCCGGCTGGCGGTAATCCAGGAATTTGCCTTCACGCACCACGAAGAGCTTGCCGGTTTCGGTAAGCTCAGGCGAGGCGAGTTGAACAATGGCGGCGGCAACTTCAGAAGGGTGTGGCACGTCTGCGGGGTCTTCGCCGGGCATGGCCTGCGCACGCATCGCGGTGCGCGTCGCGCCGGGATTGATGCTGTTGATGCGCAGCGCGGTTTTGTCTGTTTCCGCAGCCCAGGTCCGGGCAAGTGCCTCAACGGCGGCCTTGGAGGTGGAATAGACGCCCCAGAAGGGACGACAGCTATGGGCAGCACCGGAAGACAGGATCAACGCGCGCCCGGCATCCGATCGCAGGAGCAACGGTTCGACCGAGCGGATCAGCCGCCATGTAGCGGTGACATTGATGGTCATGACCTTTTCGAAGACTTTCGCCTCGATATGGCCGACCGGCGAGATGACGCCGAGAACACCGGCATTCGCGACCAGAATATCGAGCTTGCCCCAGCGCTCGAAGATATTGGCGCCCAGCGCATCGATGGCGTTCATATCGGCGAGATCGAAGGGAACCAGCGTCGCGGTGCCGCCGACGGCCTTGATGGCGTCGTCCAGATCCTCGAGGCCGCCGACCGTGCGGGCGCAGGCAATGACATGCGCACCGGCCTTGGCAAGTTCCAGCGCCGTGAAATAGCCGATACCGCGCGACGCGCCGGTGACGAGCGCGATCCTGCCCTTGAGATTGATGGTCATTTTGCCCCCTCCGAAATTCATTCCGCTTGTTTTATGAAGCCCCTGACGCCAACCGCAAGCGATCAAAACGCCGCAGCGGGCACGGTTTCAATCGCCCGCCACAAAAAAGCGGCCACCGGAAGCCGATGGCCGCTTGTTATTTCAAAATTATCAGCCGTTGCTGGCCAGCACGGAAATCTTGCTGCCCATCGCCTCGCCGTTCTGGTCGAGAAGGCGCGTAGGGTAGTCGCCGGTAAAATAATGGTCCGTGAATTGCGGACGCGCATTGTTGCGGTTCTCGCCACCGACGGCGCGGTAAAGACCGTCGATCGACAGGAAGGCAAGCGAATCGGCGCCAATGAATTTCGCCATGGCGTCCACATCGGCATATTGGTTGGCGAGCAGCTTGTCGGCATCAGGCGTGTCGATGCCGTAGAAATCCGGATGGAAAATCATCGGGCTGGCAACGCGGATATGCACTTCTTTCGCGCCAGCTTCGCGGATCATCTGCACGATCTTCAATGAAGTCGTGCCGCGCACGATCGAATCATCCACCAGCACCACGCGCTTGCCTTCAATCATCGCCCGGTTGGCGGAATGCTTGAGCTTGACGCCAAAAGCGCGGATCTGCTGCGTCGGCTCGATGAAGGTACGGCCGACATAGTGGTTGCGGATGATTCCGTATTCGAACGGAATACCGCTTTCCTGCGCAAAACCGAGCGCTGCCGGGGTGCCGCCATCGGGAACCGGAACGACAACGTCAGCTTCCAGCGGCGCTTCCTTGGCAAGGTTCATGCCCATGTTCTTACGCGTCGTATAGACGTTGCGGCCGCCGACGACGGAATCGGGGCGGGCGAAATAGACATATTCGAACAGGCAGAGACGTTCCGGCTGCGGCTTCGAAGGCTTGCGTGCATCGATGGTGATCGAACCATCAGGCTGAATTTCGCAGATGATGACTTCGCCGTTTTCGACGTCACGCACGAATTTCGCGCCGATGATATCGAGAGCGCAGGTCTCCGAGCAGAAGATCGGCTTGCCGTCCAGCTCACCCATGACGAGCGGGCGGATGCCGATCGGGTCGCGGGCTGCGATCAGCTTGGTGCGGGTCATCGCCAGCATCGAATAGCCGCCTTCCATCTGACGGATGGCGTCGATGAAACGGTCGGCAGTGGAGCTGTGACGCGAACGGGCGATGAGGTGCAGCACGACTTCGGTATCCGATGTCGACTGACAGATGGCGCCGGTGGCGATGATCTGTCGGCGAAGCGTCAGGCCATTGGTGAAATTGCCGTTATGGGCAATCGAAATGCCGCCTTCTTCCAGCTCGGCAAACAGTGGCTGCACGTTGCGCATCGCCACTTCGCCTGTCGTGGAGTAGCGGGTATGGCCAATCGCGATGGAGCCGGGCAGGCGGGCAAGGGTTGCAGGATCGGTATAATGATCGCCGACGAGGCCCATATGGCGTTCCTGATGGAAGCGCTTGCCATCGAAGGAGACGATGCCTGCTGCCTCCTGGCCGCGATGCTGAAGCGCATGCAGGCCGAGTGCAGTCAGGGCGGAGGCATCGGCGTGGCCGAGAATGCCGAACACGCCGCACTCTTCGTGCAGCGTGTCGCCGTCGATCTCTTCATTGAAAGTGGAATGCGAAAGCGGCTCAATCATCCGGCTTGCCCTTGCTCTCTACCGAGAAAAACGAAAGACCTCTCCGGTGAGCTTGTCTCCCGGTCGGCCAGTCTGTGTCGTGCTTGATATTTAGCACAAATAGCGCGCCTTGCATGCATTGCAAGGCGCGACACTGTGTCAATTATTCGTTGCCGGCGGATTTGTCGCCGGTACATCTTCCGCAGGGGTCTGCGCGGCTGCCGGTTCCTGCGGTTTTCCGAGGATGCGGGCGCGGATCTGCGGCTCGATATCGTCAGGCAGAACCGCTTCCAGCTTGCCCACCAGCCCGTCGAGGAAAGGCTTGGACTTGGCCTGGGTTACCCATTGCGGCTGCGTCTTCACATCCACCAGCCAGTTCCAGAAGGCAACCGCGACGACCAGCAAGAGAATGCCGCGCGCTGCGCCGAACAGGAAACCCAGCGTGCGATCCAGCGCACCAATGCGGCTGTCGATGATGAAATCGGCAATGCGCGAGGTGATGAAGGAAATGACGACGAGGGAGATGAGGAAGACGACGCCTGCCGAACCGGCGATGGCGATCTTGTCGTCATCGGTATAGTTGCGTGCATAGGGCAGCAGGATCGGGAAAAGATAATAGGCGGCGGCGACCGAACCGGCCCAGCTCGCGATGGACAGAATCTCGCGGGAAAAACCGCGCACCATCGCGAGAATGGCGGAGAAAAGAACAACGGCGATGACGATGCCGTCGAAAATTGTAATGGGCATATACCAACTCCGGAGGTGCGACGCCCTGTCAGGCGCTGCCTTGCCAATTGTGCGATCCTCTTACACCACTGTTTCCCTTGGCGAAAGGATCAATCTTAGTCGTCCTCAACCTGTTTGAACCGGTTGCCGGAACCGGCAATGCGCGCCACGAGGTCCGGCAGGCTTTCTATTTCCGTCCAGCGCCCCTTGCCCGCTTTCGGCAATTCAGCCGAAGCAGACGGCAGAAGTGCGGCGGAGAAACCGAGTTTTTCAGCTTCTTTCAAACGCTGGCCCGTATGCGAGACGGGCCGTACCGCGCCCGACAGGCTGATCTCGCCGAAATAGACGCAATCGGCGGGCAGGGCAAGACCGGCAAGCGAGGAAACCAGCGCAGAAGCTATCGCCATATCCGCAGCCGGTTCGGAAATGCGGTATCCGCCGGCGACGTTCAGATAAACGTCGTGCTGACCGAGCTTCACGCCGCAATGGGCTTCCAGCACGGCAAGGATCATGGCGAGCCGCGAACTGTCCCAGCCGACCACGGCGCGGCGCGGCGTGCCGAGCGAGGTGGCCGCGACCAGCGCCTGCACCTCGACCAGAATGGGACGGGTGCCCTCCATGCCGGCAAAGACCGCGGCACCGGGAGATTTCTCGTTGCGCTCGCCAAGGAACAGTTCGGACGGGTTGGAGACCTCGCGCAATCCGCGGTCGGACATTTCAAACACGCCGATCTCGTCCGTCGGCCCGAAGCGGTTCTTGACGGTGCGCAGAATGCGGTAATGGTGGCCGCGGTCGCCTTCGAAATAAAGCACGGCGTCGACCATGTGCTCCACCACGCGCGGACCGGCGATCTGGCCTTCCTTGGTCACATGGCCCACCAGCACCATGGTCGCGCCCGTTTGCTTGGCGTAACGGATCATTGCCTGCACGCCGGTGCGCACCTGCGTTACCGTGCCGGGAGCGGAATCGGCCGTGTCGCTCCATAGCGTCTGGATGGAATCGATGATGACGAGATCGGGGCGTTTGCCCTCGGAAATCGTCGCCAGAATATCCTCGACATTGGTTTCTGCCGCCAGCAGCACGTCGGTTTCCGCCGCACCCAGCCGCTGGGCCCGCAGACGCACCTGCGCTACCGCTTCTTCGCCAGAAACATAGATGACGCGATGTCCGCGCCGTGAAAGGGCAGCCGCCGCCTGCATCAGCAGGGTCGATTTGCCGATGCCGGGATCGCCGCCGATCAACACCGCCGAACCGCGCACGAAACCGCCACCGGTTGCCCGGTCCAGTTCGCTGATGCCGGTCGGAATGCGCGGCGCCTCCTCGATCTCGCCCGAAAGCGCCGTGAGCGCGACCGCCCGGCCCTTTTTCGGCGTCTTGCCGGGGCCGGAGCCGATGCCGCCCATCGGATCTTCTTCGACGATGGTATTCCACTCGCCGCAGCCTTCGCATTTTCCCGCCCAGCGGGTATGAACCGTGCCGCAGTTCTGGCACACGAATTGGGTCTTGGCTTTGGCCATCTATGTCAGTTTTCTTCTTGTTTGAAATCTTTGGCGGAATTGTCCTGGTGGCCGTGCAGCAAGCGCAGAACGGTTAGATCGGCCTCGTCAACGCGAAAGAAGATGACGCGCTCACGATAGGCAATACTGCGAAGCCCGGCCCATGGTCTTCGGCAAGATCGCGCCTTGCCCGCGTGGTCCAGATTGGGGTCCGGATTTTAATGACCGGTCCCCGTTTTTTGCTGCACGGAAACGCGTTTGATATCGCTCAGGAAGTCGTCTTGTGAGGCATAGCGGTGAACCCGGTCTGCTTCAGCGTCGTCAATGCCCTGTATCAGCAATTTACGCGCGACTCTTTTTCTTTCATCGCTGCTCAGCAATTGCAGGCTCGCATGAATAGCGGCGTCCGCATCGCTATAGACACCCGCAGCCACCTGCTCTTCGATGAACCTTTCGTCCTGCTCGCTCAAATGGATTTCGGGCATTTCGATCTCCTTTTGTTCTCTTTTAGCACAGGTCGCTTCCGCTTTCCAAGAGCTAAAGACGTGGTTCAGTCGTCAGCCATCAGATATTGCCGCTCGTAGCGCAAACCAAGCCCCGTCAGCATTTCGTAACCGATGGTGCCGGCGGCGCGCGCCACCTCATCGAGCGGCACTTTCGGGCCGAAAAGCTCGATATAATCGCCGGTGCGGACAGCGTTTGCCGGTATGTCCGTGATGTCGAAAATGGTGAGATCCATGGTCACACGACCGGCGACCGGCGCCTTGTGGCCGTTGACTATGCCGTAAGCACCGCCATGGCCCATTTCGCGCAATGGAATGCCGGAACCGGAAAGCGACCGCTGGTAGCCGTCCGCATAACCAACGGAAGCGATGGCAAGGCGGCTCGCCCGTTTCAGCAAATAGGTGCCGCCATAGCTGACTGTCTGGCCTTCGCCGGCCTCGCGAATCTGGATGATCCGCGCTTCGGCCTTTGCGACGGGCCGCATCGGGTTTGCCACATCGTTGATTGCCTCGCCGCCGTAAAGGGCAATGCCGGGGCGGGTCAGATCGAAATGATAATCCGGCCCCAGAAAGATTCCGGCAGAAGCGGAAAGGCTTGATTCGGTTCCTTCGAAAGCGGCGCTAACCTTGCGGAATGATTCGAGCTGGACCTTATTCATAGGCGAAGACGGCGTGTCGGCGCAGGCGAGGTGGGAGAGCACCAGAACCGGATCGAAACTCGCAGGCCGGGTCACGTCGTCTGCCAGAAACAGCGCGTCGTCCAGCGGCAGGCCAAGCCGGTTGAAGCCGGTATCCACATGCAGCGCGCAGGGGTGTTCGCCGCGTTCGGCAACCGTCGCCATCCAGAAGGACAGCTGTTCCTCCGAGGCCAGAACCGGCACGAGATCATTATCGAAGACCTGACGCTCCTGGCCCTGCCAGATGCCTGACAGCACGAAGATTCGCGCTTCCGGTGCATAGGATCGCAAGGTCGCACCTTCGGACACCGTTGCCACGAAGAAGTCGCGTGCGCCGGCATGGTAGAGCGTCGCGCCGCAATCCTCGATACCGAGCCCGTAGGCATCTGCTTTCACGACAGCCGCCGTCCGCGCCTTGCCGGACCGCTTTTTCATGTCGCGCCAATTGTCGGCAAGCGCGCCGAGATCGACGGTCAGCCTCAGCGGCGCATGTTCGAAAGCGTCGGTTTCGTGTTCGGGAAATGTGTCTTCGAAGTCGTCTGTCATGCCATGCGTCCGGTTGATTTGGAACCGGTTCGGACCCTAGCACTTTTGTTCAAGACGGTAATGACCGATTGGTTTAAAGTCGTTCTATGCACAATGTTTCGCAGGAACAGGCCATAGACGTCATGCCGGTTGCAGCGACGGAAACGACGCGTTTCTGGCGCGACCCGCGTTTTGGCGGCATGGAATGTCTGAGCGCGACGTTCCTGACACATGAATATTCGCCGCACGCACATGATACCTTCTCGATCGGCGCGATCGAAAGCGGCTCGCAGATTTCCACCATTCAGGGCACCAGGGAACAGACCGGGCCGGGGCATCTCTATCTCATCAATCCGGACGAGATTCACGATGGTGCGCCGGGTGGCGGCGGTTATCGTTATCGGATGATCTATCCCGACGCAGCGCTGCTGCGTGATATCATCGAGGATGTGACGGGCAGGGCTTTCCACGGAATGCCGTCCTTTCCAAGGTTTCTGCCGCGTGATCCGCAGATGGCCGCTGCTTTTCAGATGGCGCATCGCAGGCTGGAGGCCAAGTCCGGCGCTCTTGAGGCAGACGAGGGCATGTTCTCGGTTCTGGCGGCACTGTTCGGCAGGCATGGCAGCGCCATTATCCTGGCCGTTGAAACCCGCGAGAAGACGGCGGTCCATACCGCCCGCGACTATCTCTCCGATAATTACGAGACCGATATCGGCCTTGAGGAATTGGCGTCCATCGCTGGTCTCAGCCGCGCGCATCTCATCCGGGCCTTCCGCAAGGAGTTCCACATCACCCCGCATGCCTATCTGACAGATGTGCGCATAAGGCGGGCGCGCCGTCTTCTGCGTTCCGGCGAAATGCCGGCCGAGGTGGCTGCGCTGTGCGGTTTTGCCGATCAGGCGCATTTTACGCGGCATTTCAAGGCGCGCACCGGCGTCACGCCGGGACAATTCCGGACAGCGTGATTTTGGTGGCCATTCCGAAGCGCAACGTCACTTTCATTCAAGACTGGAAAAACTTGCAGGCGTAATCGCATGTCTCTGAAAAGGAGAATGCAATGTCCGTGCTGGAAAAACGTGCAGAGCTTGGCGCAGGCCTGAGAGCTGCGGCACCCCTGCTGGTCGCCATGGTGCCGATCGGCGCCGTGTTCGGTGCAGTCGCGGTCGGCAAGGGATTGTCGCCGCTGGAAGCCTCGCTGATGTCGATTCTCGTCTTTGCAGGTGGCTCGCAATTCGTCGCCATGGATCTGTGGACGCATCCGGCAAGCTGGAGCGCGCTCGGTTTTGCCGCGCTGCTGGTCAATCTTCGCCATGTGCTGATGAGCGCTTCCATCGCTGGCAAGCTCGATGATTTTACCGGCTGGCGAAAATATGCTGCCATGCTGGTGCTGACGGACGAATCCTGGGCGCTATCGGAATTCAGGGCAGTTGCCGGCAGGCTGACGGCCGCATTTTTCACCGGCGCTGCGCTGTCAATCTACCTCGTCTGGAACATCGCCACGCTCACGGGCGCACTTTTAGGCTCGGTGATGGGGGACATGACGGTCATCGGTCTGGACTTCGCTTTTCCGGCCGTGTTCATCGTGCTGCTGATGGGGTTCTGGAAGGGCAGGGAAACGGGCCTGGTGCTGCTGGCAAGCGCTGCCGCCGCCTTTGTCACGCACGCGCTGGTCCCGGGCGCCTGGTACATAGCCGCCGGTGCGCTTGCGGGACTTTCCGTCGCAGCCTTCGGCCGCGAGGACGAGGTGGAGCAGCCTGCATGACGCTTGATACGAACACCCTGCTGGCGATCCTCGCCATGATGGCGGCCACCGTCGCTACGCGTCTTGGGGGTCTGCTGCTGGTCAACCATTTCACCCTGACGCCGCGTCTGAAAAAAGCGCTCGGCGTGGTTCCGCCTGCGGTCTTGATGGCTGTGGTGACGCCAACGGCATTCTCAAGCGGAATGGCGGAAACAATCGCCTGCGCGGTGACGGCAGTCGCGGCGCTCCGCCTCAGCCTGCTGCCAGCCGCAACGCTCGGCGTCGTCACCGTGGCGCTTTTGCGCGGAATCGGATTGTGAGGCAATCCCGCCAAAGTTCTGAAAAGATTCCCCAGTTTCGATTTAGAGCAGGCAGGGCGAAACGCTGACCCGGTTCCGCCCTCGGTTTAGATCAATGCTCTTCGTACTGGCTGAAGCTCGGGTCGGCCAGATCCGCGAAGCGGGTGAATTCGGACTGGAAGGCGAGTTTCACCGTGCCGGTGGGTCCGTGACGCTGTTTGGCGATGATGACGTCGGCGGTGCCTTTCACCTTGTCGAACAGGGCCTCCCACTCGGCATATTTCGGATCGGAAATATCGCGCGGCTCCATGTTCTTGACGTAATACTCCTCACGGAACACGAACAGCACCACGTCGGCGTCCTGCTCGATCGAGCCCGATTCACGCAGGTCGGAAAGCTGCGGGCGCTTGTCTTCACGGCTTTCCACCGCACGGGAGAGCTGTGAAAGCGCGATGATGGGAACGTTGAGTTCCTTGCCGAGCGCCTTAAGGCCCGTGGTGATCTGGGTGATTTCCTGCACGCGGTTCTCACCGCTCTTGCCGGCGCCGGTCATCAGCTGAATATAGTCGACCACCAGGACGTCAAGACCACGCTGACGCTTCAGTCGACGGGCACGGGCGGAAAGCTGGGCGATGGAGATACCACCGGTCTGGTCGATGTAAAGCGGCACCTTCTGCATCATCTGGGAGCAGGCGACGAGCTTCTCGAAATCGGCCTCGGTAATGTCACCGCGGCGGATTTTCGAGGAAGACACTTCCGTCTGCTCTGAAATGATACGGGTTGCCAGCTGTTCGGACGACATTTCGAGCGAGTAGAAGCCGACGACGCCGCCGTTTTTCGCCTTGAACGAACCATCAGGCTGAACTTCCTGATCGTAGGTCGCGGCGATGTTATAGGCGATGTTTGTGGCAAGCGAGGTCTTGCCCATACCCGGACGACCGGCAAGTACGATAAGGTCGGAACGCTGCAGGCCGCCCATGCGGGCGTCGAGCGAATGGATGCCGGTGGAAATGCCGGAAAGATTGCCGTCACGCTCGAAGGCGGCGCCCGCCATGTCGATCGCCAGCGCCACGGCGTCGTTGAACGACTGGAAGCCGCCATCGTAGCGACCGGTTTCCGCCAGTTCGAACAGGCGGCGCTCGGTGTCTTCGATCTGCGCCTGCGGCGGCATGTCCAGCGGCGCATCATAGGCGATGTTGACGACATCCTCGCCGATCTGGATCAGCGCGCGGCGCAGCGCCAGATCGTAAATCGCCCGGCCGTAATCTTCCGCATTGATGATCGAAACGGCTTCTGCCGCCAGACGCGCCAGATATTGCGCCACCGTCAGGTCGCCGACCTTGTCGTCTGCGGGCAGGAAGGTCTTGATGGTCACCGGATTTGCGGTCTTGCCCATGCGGATGATGTCGCCCGCCACTTCGAAAATCTTGCGGTGCAGCGGTTCGTAAAGATGCACGGGCTTCAAGAAGTCCGACACGCGGTAATAGGCGTCGTTGTTAACGAGGATGGCGCCCAGCAGCGCCTGTTCGGCCTCGATATTGTTCGGCGCCTCGCGGTAATGCGGTTCCGCCGGTTGCGCGGGGGTGATCTTTCTCACAGCGTCGTTCATGGTTTGCACGATCTCCCTTTGCCTTGCCACTACACTTCGGGTTTGGCTTCCTTGGCCATGGCAGTCAATGATATTGTTGCAACACTCTATGGCAGCCTGACGTCCTGTCTGCGAAGCTGGATCACATCTTCAGTTGTCCCCAGCAATCCACAGGCGGGTGGGGACAAGGGGCGGGAAATTCCCGGCAACGTGATTCGCTGCCATGAGTTTATCGCATGGCAGACCCGACGTGAAAGAAACTTGAAAATCGGCAGGCTTCCAAATAAATAGGCAGAAAATAAGTAGTGTGCTAATTATAAGGCTTGCTGACATGTCCCGCGAAACCGACAAGGAACAGCTTCTGGACGAGGTGTCCGCCTTCACCCGCAAGCTGCGCGCATTTTTTGACGCGCGGGTAGGGGAAAGCGGCCTGACTTTGGCGCGTGCGCGTGCGCTTTTCGCGCTGTCGCGACGTGGGCCGCTGACCCAGACGGAGCTTGCCGAGGAAATGGAAATCGAAACGCCGACGCTGGTGCGCGTGCTTGACGGCATGGAGAAACAGAACCTCATCGAGCGCCGCTCCGACGAAACCGACCGCCGCGCCAAACGCATCCACATGACGGAGGAGGGCGAGAAAACCTCCGAAACGGTGCAGGCGGTGGCAAAATCGCTCCGTTCTGAAATCGCCGCCGATGTTTCCTCGCAGGATCTGGCGATGGCGCTGGATGTCATGCGCAGGCTTTCGGCCAATCTGCAAAATCTGGCAAGCGGGAGGGCGCAATCGTGAGTACCGTGGTGCCGCAAACGGCAGATGAGACCGCCTCTGAAAATGCCGACGTTACGGTAAAGCCGGCGAACGTGCCGGAATCTGCTGCTGCGGCCGCCGCGCCTCAACCGGTGGAGCGGCCAGTGTGGCTGCGGCTGTGTTTCATCTTCGCGGGCCTGGCGTTCTTCATCACGCAAGGGTTGGGCATGAACCTCGTCATGGCCAATCTATACCAGTTGCAGGGCGAATTTTCCGCCACGGTGGCCGAGGTCGCCTGGCTCTCCGCCGCCTATATGGCCCCCTATGCCACGTTTTCCATCGCGCTGTTCAAGGTGCGAACGCAATATGGCCTGCGTCCCTTTGCCGAACTTTCGATCATCGTCTTCGTGGTTGCCTCCTGCCTCAACCTGTTCGTGACAGATTTGCATTCGGCGATCGTCATCCGCTTCCTCAGCGGCATGGCGGCGGCACCTCTTTCTTCGCTCGGCTTTCTCTACATTCTGGAGGCCTTTCCGCCGGCGCGGAAATTCTCGCTGGGCTTCAGCATCGCACTCACCGGAACCTTGCTGTCTGCACCGCTCGCGCGCATCGTCTCGCCTTCCTTGCTGCAAATCGGCGGCTGGAATGCCCTTTACACGATGGAAATGGGCTTCGCGCTGATCTCGCTCGCCTTGATCTACCTGTTGAAAGTCACGCCGCCTCCGCGGGCGAAAGTCATCGAGCGCACGGATATTCTGAGCTACCTTCTGTTTGCGGGTGGCCTCGGCTGTCTTGCGGTCATGCTCACGCTTGGCCGGTTTTACTGGTGGTTCGAAACATGGTGGCTGGGCGTGCTTCTGGCCACGTCGATCACGCTTCTCACGCTGATGGTCGTCATCGAGTTGCCGCGCAAGAACCCGCTGCTTGACCTGCGCTGGATTTTCTCGAAAACCAACCTGCATGTCATAGCGGTCCTGCTCATCTACCGTGCAGTTTCCTCCGAGCAATCCTCGACGGCGGTGAGTTTCTACCAGCAGCTTGGCCTTTTGAACGACCAGACGATCACGCTTTATGCTCTGGTGCTTTTGGCGACGGTTCTCGGCGGTGCGGCCTGTGCCTGGCTGATGCTGACGAAATATGTCGATACCGCTCATGTGATTGCGCTTACCCTGATTGCGGCCGGCGCTTTTCTGGACAGCCAGTCCAACAACCTGACGCGGCCAGCGCAGATGTATCTGAGCCAGATGATGATCGCCTTCGGTGCGGCCATGTTCCTGCCGCCCGTTATGGCAAAGGGGTTCGCTGCCGCACTTGCGCGCGGAGCGCCCTATCTGGTGAATTTCATCACCATCTTCCTGTTCACCCAGATCACCGGATCGATGTTGATGACCGGGCTGCTCGGCAGTTTCGTGACGCTGCGCGAAAAATTCCATTCCAATATTCTGGTGGAAAATATCCTGCTCACCAACCCTTTGGTCGCCCAGCGCGTGTCGCAGCTTTCCGGCGCCTACAGCCACGTCATCACCGATCCGGCGCTGCTGAAGGCCGAGGGGCTTTCCCTCCTTGGCCAGCAGGTTACCAAGGAAGCCTATGTGCTCGCCTATAACGATACGTTCCTGTTGATTTCCACCGTTGCGGCGCTGGCGCTCATGGCGCTTTTGCTCCACCTTGCATGGCTGCGCATCCGTCCCCGCTTTTTCCGGGACAATGTCGATGCCGCGCCGGCGCCACAGTCTTGAACCTCCAAGAGTGATAATATGCTGAAGAAGATTTTTACCCCCGTTTCCATTCTCGTTCTGCTCGGTGGCCTCGCCGGCGTCGCCCTGGTGCTCTATGCATGGCGCCTGCCGCCATTCCTCTCAACCGTCGAAATGACCGACAACGCCTTCGTGCGTGGTTACGTGACGACGATGAGCCCGCAGGTGAGCGGTTATGTCGTGGATGTGCCGGTGAAGGACTATCAGGAGGTCAAACAGGGCACATTGCTGGCGAAGATAGACGACCGCATCTACCGCCAGAAGCAGGCGCAGGCGGGAGCCGCGCTGGATACGCAAAAGGCGGCACTGGACAATTCCCGCCAGCAGGAAAACGCCGCCAACGCCAATATCCGTTCCAGCGAGGCGGCTGTCGATAGCGCGCAGGCATCTCTGAAACAGGCGCAACTGGCATCAGACCGTCAGGACAACCTCATCAAAAGCGGTGCCGGCACCTCCAGCCTGCAGGAAGAGGCTCATGCCGCGCTTGAAAAGGCGAGGGCATCGCTCTCGCAGGCGAAAGCGGCACTTGAGGTCTCGCGGCAGGATTTGCAGACGATCATCGTTAACCGCAGTTCCCTGCAGGCCGCTGTCGCCAATGCCGAGGCTGCGGTCGAACTCGCCAGGATCGATCTCGACAATACCGAAATTCACGCGCCGGTGGACGGCAGGCTCGGCGAAATCGGCGTGCGCACCGGTCAGTATGTGACAGCCGGAACGCAGTTGATGGCGGTTGTGCCGCATGATGTCTGGGTCATCGCCAATTTCAAGGAAACCCAGCTCGCGGGTATGCAGGTCGGCCAGCCGGTGACGATCTCGGTGGATGCCCTGCATCGCCGCAAGCTCAACGGCCGCGTCGAGCGGTTCTCGCCCGCAACGGGATCGGAATTCGCTGTCATCAAGCCCGACAATGCCACCGGCAATTTCGTGAAGATCGCCCAGCGTCTCGGCGTGCGCATCGCAATCGACGCCGACCAGCCGCTGGCAGCGGATCTGTCGCCGGGCATGTCGGTGGTCGTGCATGTGGACAAGAGCGTGGCGCCGGAGGGGGCGGAGACGGCGGCGAGGTAGTCTGGCGCTGAGTTTGCCGAGAGGCACCCCCTCTGTCCTGCCGGACATCTCCCCCACAAGGGTGGAGATCGAGTTGTGGCTTGCGCTCGACAACCTCAACGTTGCGGCTATTAGCGATGTGGGATCGCCCTGCCGATATCCCCCCTTGTGGGGGAGATGCCCGGCAGGGCAGAGGGGGGTATCCCTCCACACACTCCAGTCACAAAACCAAAAAAACCCCGGATGTCGCCATCCGAGGTTTTCCTTATGACCACAAGGCCAAATCTTATTCGTCGTCGTCGTTGCCGTCAGCTTCCGGATCGAAGAAGTCTTCCGGACGCAGGGCGTCTTCGTCAACGCCGTAGATGGCGTCGGCGGAGGTGAGGCTTTCGCCCTTGGACTGACGCTCGGCTTCTTCGGCAGAACGGGCAACGTTCAGCTCGACCTGAAGCTCGACTTCGGCGTGCAGGTGCAGGGTAACGTTGTGCAGGCCGATGGTCTTGATCGGCGTGTTCAGTTCAACCTGGTTGCGGCCGATGTTGAAGCCTTCGGCGCCGAGGATTTCAACGACGTCGCGAGCAGCAACAGAACCGTAAAGCTGACCGGTTTCGCCAGCCGAGCGAACGACGATGAAGGACTTGCCTTCGAGTGCTTCGGCAACCTTCTGGGCTTCCGACTTGCGCTCGAGGTTACGGGCTTCAAGCGTTGCGCGCTCGGTTTCGAAACGGGTCTTGTTGGCGGCGTTGGCGCGCAGCGCCTTGCCCTGCGGCAGCAGGAAGTTACGTGCGTAACCGTCGCGAACCTTTACGGTTTCGCCCATCTGGCCGAGCTTGTTGATGCGTTCGAGAAGAATAACGTCCATCTTCTTGATCCTTTCTATGTGTTGGTTTCGTTCGTATTGTCAGTTTTCCGCGTTGGGGTGAGGGAGATCGTGCTGCGCACGTCGCTCAATCCCAAAACGAGAATGATAAGCAGCGGGAAGACAAAGACCGCCGAGAGATAGGCGAGGATGAGAACCGGCAGACGCCAGTCCTTTCCACGCGCGCGTTTGTGCAGCGAGGCGTAACCCGCCATCAGGAAGCCCGCGCCGAAGGTGCCGCAGACGACTGCGCCGACCATGGCGGCGACGCCCCCGAAGAACATGGCGACGATGCCGCAGAGAAAAACGAAGATGGCGTTGCGGTGCATGCGCAGTGCGGAAGGAATGTCCTCGCGTGGGCGAAGACCCTTGCCGAAGGAACCGACCAGCCGGGCCGCGAAATAATAGGCCGCAAACAAAAGGATGACCCACAGGCCGCCCTGAACGAT
The DNA here is from genome assembly GCF_030758035.1 of Rhizobium sp. AN68. Classification (NCBI taxonomy): domain Bacteria; kingdom Pseudomonadati; phylum Pseudomonadota; class Alphaproteobacteria; order Hyphomicrobiales; family Rhizobiaceae; genus Rhizobium; species Rhizobium sp. AN68. The sequence goes on from NZ_JARWMI010000003.1 coordinate 972,102, forward strand.
CGGCAGCATCAGAACCAGCAGTGACTTCGTCTGCGCCAGTGCCTCGACATTGGGTTCGAACAGCGGTTCGCGGCTCTGCACGGAGGTCATCATCAGATCGACCATGCGCGCGACGAGATCGGGACCGTAACCGATCATCCAGCCGAGAATGACGACGGCAACCGAAACCAGAAGGCAGAGATGCAGGACGATGCCGGACAGCGGATACCAGGCAAGCAGGTCATCCGGGCCGCCGAGTTCCGAGGCCGGGCGCGCCAGATTGGCAAGATGCGAAAGCCAGCCCGCCGGGATCAGCGTGAAGATCGCAATGGTCAGCGAGAAAAGCGGCGATATGACGAGCGCGCCGATGATAGCCGTGGTGATGATCGCAACGACGGCTGCGCGATTTCCCCAGCCCATGCCGGCGATGAAGATGGGCATGGCGGAACCGGCGTAAAGCAGGAAGGAAAAGGACGACTGTGCCGTTGCGCCAAGCGTTAGAAACGCGGCGCATATGCCGGCGAGAACGCCGGTGATCAGCACTGTCTGGTTCAACTTTTGCACTTCGCTGTCCTGCTGGAAACTTGAGCAGTTAGAGGACCGGTCCAATCAGGATCGTCGTCCCCAACATGGGTTTTATGGTATCGATCCGCGCCCAACGCGGAAGGATTTGAACTCGCAACCTACTGATCAAAAGTCAGTTGCATCGTGGAAGACGAGGCCGCGCCAAAGCGCGGCCTCGCTTCAAATCATTACGCTACGACGTAAGGCAGCAGGCCGAGGAAACGGGCGCGCTTGATCGCCTGGGCGAGTTCGCGCTGCTTCTTCTGGGAAACGGCCGTGATGCGGGAAGGAACGATCTTGCCGCGCTCGGAAATGTAGCGCTGCAGGAGACGAACGTCCTTGTAGTCGATCTTCGGAGCGTTTGCGCCGGAGAAGGGGCACGTCTTGCGACGGCGGTGGAACGGGCGGCGTGCCTGGGAAGAGGATGTATCAGCCATTGGTCAATTCTCCTTATGCACGGTCTTCGCGCGGACGGCGCGGACGGTCTTCGCGGTCGCCGAAGCCACCTTCGCGCGGTGCGCGGGGACCACGATCTTCACGCGGGCCACGATCCGGACGGTCGCCATCGCGGCGCGGACGGTCGTCACGGTCGCGCTTCTGCATCATCGCGGACGGGCCTTCTTCGTGGGCTTCGACGGCGATGGTCATGTAGCGAAGAACGTCTTCGTTGATGCGCATCTGGCGCTCGATTTCGTGGATCGCAGGCGCCGGAGCGTCGATGTCCATGAGAGCGTAGTGAGCCTTTCGGTTCTTCTTGATGCGGTAGGTGAGGGACTTCAGACCCCAGTTCTCGACGCGTCCGACTTTACCGCCGAACGATTCGATAACGCCCTTGTACTGCTCGACAAGTGCGTCGACCTGCTGGGCAGAAATATCCTGCCGGGCAAGGAAGATGTGTTCGTAAAGAGCCATTTAAGCTTTGCCTTTCTTGCGTTTCGTCCTTCACCCGGCAACGGCGCTAAGCCTCAACGACTGCTCCTGGTTAGGCTGCGAAGCCTTAAAGCAAGAAAAGCGTTGTTCGAGACGGTCGAGAGCGGAGACACGGGAGGCCGGAAAAACCTTATGGTTCCTGCTGTTTCGTTACCGAAACCAGCCCTCCGTTCAGCCACCAGCCAATTGGACCGGGTGTTGTGAACAGCGCGCTTATACCCATTTTTGCCCGGAATGCAAGGACCGGAGGCGAAAAAGCGCGCTGCGCTATCGTCAGATCGGCATCGGATATTGCCGATGGATCGCAGCAATACCCTTCAGCACCTCTTCCGATAGCGCCACATCGGCTGCTGCGATATCCACCTTCAGCTGCTCCATGGTCGTTGCGCCGATGATGGCGGAGGCCATGAAGGGGCGTGTCAGGCAGAACGCGATGGCGAGCTGTGCCGGATCGAGGCCGTGTTGTGCGGCTAGCTCAAGATAGGCCTTGACCGGCGCTTCCTGATGCGGCTGCAGGCGACCGCCGAGGTCCTTGTTGATAGTGCCGCGCGAGCCCGCAGGGCGCGCGCCGTTCTGATACTTGCCGGTGAGCAGCCCCGCCGCCAGCGGCGAGTAGGCCAGCAGGCCGACATCTTCGTGATGGGCGACTTCCGCCATGTCGAAATCGAAGCTGCGATAGAGCAGGTTATATTCGTTCTGGATGGTTGCGACGCGCGGCAGGCCACGGGCCTCGGCAATATCGATATATTTCTGTGTACCCCAGGCGCTTTCGTTGGAAAGGCCGATAGCGCGGATCTTGCCGGCCTTTACCAGCTCGCCGAGCGTGTCGAGCTTTTCGGTTATCTCGGCAAGCGTGCGCTCCTTTTCCTGACCGGAAGCATCAAAGCTCCAGGCGCCGCGGAAGTGATAGGTGCCACGGTTCGGCCAGTGGATCTGATAGAGGTCGATGTAATCCGTTTTCAGGCGCGTGAGGCTGGTATCTACTGCCTCGCGGATGGCGCTCGCATCGATATCGCGCCCGCCGCGAATATAGTCACGCCCGGAACCGGCGACCTTGGTGGCGAGCACGACCTGGTCACGCTTGCCGGTCTTTTCGAACCATGTGCCGATATAGTCTTCCGTCCGTCCCTGCGTTTCGGCGGAAACGGGGGTGGTGGGGTAAAGCTCGGCCGTATCGAAGAAATTGACGCCGTTCTCCAGCGCGTAATCCATCTGCGCATGCGCTTCGGCTTCAGTGTTCTGCGTGCCCCACGTCATTGTGCCAAGGCAAATTTCGGACACGGAAATGCCCGTGCGGCCCAATAGTCTCTGTTTCATGGAAATGTCCCGGTGCTTGGCCAGATATTTGAAAGGTGGCATGAAAGTAATGGGGAATTGCCGCAGTGCAAGAAAAAATATGATGAAAAGAAAGGGGAAAATAGATCGGCAAAACCGCGTCGATGGGGTGCCGAAGGGCTTCAAGCCTTGACTCCGCAGGCCGGAATGTGAATGGAAGTCGAAAAGAATAAAGGCAAGGCCAGACAAGAAGGACCACATCCCATGGGTATTGCATTCACATTTCCCGGTCAGGGAAGCCAGGCCATCGGCATGGGCAAGGAACTCGCCGATACCTATCCGGAAGCACGGGCTGTGTTCCAGGAGGTCGATGACGCGCTCGGCCAGAAGCTTTCCGACATCATGTGGAATGGCCCGGAAGAAACGCTGACGCTGACGGCCAACGCCCAGCCGGCGCTCATGGCGGTGTCCATGGCGGTCATGCGGGTTCTGGAAGCGCGGGGTCTGAAGCTCTCCGACGCCGTCTCTTATGTCGCTGGCCATTCGCTCGGTGAATATTCCGCGCTCTGTGCTGCCGGCACCTTCTCGATTGCCGATACCGCACGGCTTCTCCGCATCCGCGGCAATGCCATGCAGGCTGCCGTGCCGGTGGGCGAGGGCGCGATGGCAGCGATCATCGGGCTGGAGCACGACGCTGTTTCGGCAATTTGTGAAGAGGCTGCCATTCTCGGCGTCTGCCAGATTGCCAACGACAATGGCGGCGGCCAGCTGGTCATCTCCGGTGGCAAGGCGGCTGTCGAGAAGGCGGCTGCGATCGCTTCCGAAAAGGGCGCCAAGCGCGCCATCATGCTGCCTGTTTCCGCGCCCTTCCATTCCGCGCTGATGGCGCCGGCGGCGGAAGCCATGCGCGAGGCGCTGGCGGCTGTCGAAAAGAATAATCCGGTCGTGCCTGTTATCGCCAACGTGCGTGCCGCCCCCGTTTCCGACGCCAATGAGATCGCCGCTTTGCTGGTCGAACAGGTGACGGGCCAGGTGCGCTGGCGCGAGACGGTGGAATGGTTTGCCGCCAACAATGTAACGCAGCTTTACGAGATCGGCTCGGGCAAGGTGCTGACGGGTCTTGCCCGTCGCATCGACAAGACGGTGAACGGCGTTGCCGTCAACGGCGCTGCCGATATCGACCAGCTTCTCGCCACTCTTATCGGCTGAGACGGGCTTCGCCCCGCATCGGCTTTTTGTTTTACGGTAATTCCCGATGCGATTTCGCTAAAAGGCTTTTGCGGAATTGCTCTAAAGAAGGAACGGAACATGTTTGATCTGACAGGCCGCAAGGCTCTCGTAACCGGCGCGACCGGCGGCATTGGCGAGGAAATCGCCCGCCTTCTGCACAGCCAGGGCGCAACCGTCGGCCTGCACGGCACGCGCGTTGAAAAGCTCGAAGCCCTGGCGGCGGAACTTGGCGACCGCGTCAAGATTTTCCCGGCCAACCTTGCCGATCGTGCCGAGGTCAAGGCGCTGGGCGAAAAGGCCGAGGCCGAGCTGGAAGGCGTCGACATTCTCGTCAACAATGCCGGGATTACCAAGGACGGCCTGTTCGTGCGCATGAGCGACGAGGACTGGGACAACGTCATCGAGGTGAACCTGACCGCGATGTTCCGCCTGACGCGTGAACTGACGCATCCGATGATGCGCCGCCGTTTCGGCCGCATCATCAACATCACCTCCATCGTCGGCGTCACCGGCAATCCCGGCCAGGCGAACTATTGCGCCTCCAAGGCTGGCATGATCGGTTTTTCGAAGTCGCTGGCACAGGAAATCGCCACCCGCAACGTCACCGTCAACTGCGTGGCGCCCGGCTTCATCGAAAGCGCGATGACCGGCAAGCTGAACGACAAGCAGAAAGACGCCATCATGGGTGCCATTCCCATGAAGCGCATGGGAACGGGCGCCGAAGTCGCTTCGGCCGTACTTTATCTGGCTTCCAATGAAGCTGCTTACATGACCGGCCAGACCTTGCACGTCAATGGCGGCATGGCGATGATCTGACGCCACCTGAAAGGCGTCTTGAAACGATTGCGGCGCTGTTTCTGCACCTTGTTTGGTGTCGGGCGCCGCAAGACCCTCCATGCCGGTTTCCGGCGAAATTGCCTGTCATACGTTGTGCTTAGCGCGTTTTCAGGCTTTTCGACCGGTTGAAACCGTGTTAATCGGGCCAAGACTGTGAACAGTCGTCCCGGAGAGACAGGAAGCCGTTGCGATTTTGCGCGACGATGTCTAGCTTGGACCGGGTTGAACGGGTTTGCCAGCAGTGCCGGATTTGAACGGCGCATGAGGGCTTCTAACAGGGCAGGGTGCCGTAAGGCATTCCCTTCAAAATAAAGGTCGAGGAAACCGACATGAGCGATATCGCAGAACGCGTAAAGAAAATTGTAATTGATCATCTGGGCGTCGACGCCGACAAAGTTGTTGAAGGCGCAAGCTTCATTGACGATCTGGGCGCTGATTCGCTCGATACCGTTGAACTGGTCATGGCTTTCGAAGAAGAATTCGGCGTCGAGATCCCAGACGACGCAGCTGACTCGATCCTGACTGTTGGCGACGCTGTCAAGTTCATCGAGAAGGCCCAGGCCTGATCGACCTGTATTGGGGAGGTGTAACAACCTCCCGTCTTGGCCCGGCTTGTCCGGGCCAATATTTTATCGTGAAACAGAACGCGCCTGAAAGACGTGCGTCCTGACGAATGCATAAGTTTCTGAACCGGCTCTGGCCTGCGGAAGATTATGCGGACATTCAAAATGGTGCAGCGCCTGTTCCCGCCATTCCATGGTGTGTGGCGTTGCAAAAAGACCGATGATTTGGATAAGGGCGGAGCGTTGGCGATGAGGCGTGTCGTTATCACCGGTACCGGCATGGTATCTCCTCTTGGATGCGGAACGGAAATCACCTGGGAACGGCTGCTTGCCGGCCAGAACGGTGCCCGTCTCGTGACTGAGTTCGAAGTCGAAGACTTGCCCGCAAAGATTGCCTGTCGCATTCCCATCGGCGATGGCTCCAACGGCACGTTCAATGCCGATGACTGGATGGAACTCAAAGAGCAGCGCAAGATCGATCCGTTCATCCTTTACGGTGTGGCCGCTGCCGACATGGCGCTTGCGGACGCCGGCTGGCATCCCGAAACGGACGAGGACCAGGTCGCCACGGGCGTTCTGATCGGCTCCGGCATCGGCGGTCTGGAAGGTATTGTCGAGGCGGGTTATACGCTGCGCGACAAGGGCCCCCGCCGCATTTCTCCATTTTTCATTCCCGGCCGTCTGATCAACCTGGTTTCCGGCCACGTCTCAATCCGTCACAAGCTGCGCGGTCCGAACCACGCCGTAGTGACGGCTTGCTCGACCGGCGCGCATGCCATCGGCGATGCTGCCCGGATGATTGCGTTCGGCGATGCCGAGGTCATGGTCGCAGGTGGCGCCGAATCACCGGTCTGCCGCATCGCGCTTGCCGGCTTTGCCGCCTGCAAGGCGCTTTCCACCCAGCACAACGACGATCCGCAGAAGGCATCCCGTCCCTATGACCGCGACCGTGACGGTTTCGTCATGGGCGAAGGTGCCGGTATCGTCGTTCTGGAAGAGCTGGAACATGCCAAGGCGCGCGGCGCAAAGATTTATGCCGAAGTAGTCGGTTACGGCCTTTCCGGTGATGCCTACCACATCACCGCACCGTCTGAAGATGGCGATGGCGCCTACCGCTGCATGGCGATGGCGCTGAAGCGCGCCGGCCTCACGCCTGACGATATTGACTATATCAACGCCCACGGCACCTCCACCATGGCCGATACGATCGAGCTTGGCGCGGTCGAGCGGCTGGTTGGTGACGCGGCGTCGAAGATTTCCATGTCTTCCACGAAGTCGGCCACCGGCCATCTTCTCGGAGCAGCTGGCGCTATCGAGGCGATTTTCGCTACGCTTGCGATCCGCGACAACATCGTTCCGCCGACGCTGAACCTCGACAATCCCGACGTGGAGACGAAGATCGATCTGGTGCCGCACAAGGCGCGCAAGAGGCAGGTCAACGTCGCCTTGTCGAACTCCTTCGGGTTTGGCGGCACCAACGCCTCCCTCGTACTGCGTCGCTACGAAGCATAAATCACGACGAAAACCCGGCGCCGCAAACCGCCTAAAGCGGTGCGGCTCCCTCCCGCCGGGTGCCTGAGAGCGCTCTTCTTTGAAGAACGCATTGCGGCTTGCGAAAGCCATTTCGATTTTCGCGCCGATATTGTAGTCGTTTACGGAAGACGGTTTGCCGGTTTCGGAATGATTTCCTGCTGCGGGTGAATTTCCCGCCGCAGATGGCTTTCCTTGACCGGCTTTGCCGGAAACGACGATTCGTGAAGGAGGACAATGAGGTCTTCACGATGTCTCTATGTGGTGCAGGAAGGCATTCCGAACCTGTTTTTGCCGCATTACCTGCGCAAAAAGCGCTGACAACGCCGAACTGAAAAGGACCGACGGTGAGCGACACGAACCAGAACAGCCAGGGACCATACGGACGAGACGGCGCGGGTGAGGGCAATCGCGGCCCGATCATCCCGAAATCCCCGACCGAAGCGCTTCGGCCGGAAAAAGTGCCGGCTCCACCGAAGCGCTCCCGCAAGGCCCATGGCCAGCTGGTGATCTTCCTGAATTTTCTGATGACGCTTGCGGTTGCCGTCTGTGTGCTTGCTGTCGCAGCCTTTTATTACATGATAAATGCGTTTCAGGAGCCCGGTCCGCTTCAGACGAACACACATTTCACCGTGCGCAACGGCGCAGGCCTCATCGAGATCGCCAATAATCTCGAGCGCAATGACGTCGTATCCAATGCCCGTGTCTTCCGCCTGATGACGGGCAGCTACCTGCAAAAAGACCAGACGCTGAAGGCGGGCGAATACGAAATCAAGGCCGGTGCATCGATGAAGGATATCATGATGCTCTTGGAGTCGGGCAAATCGATCCTTTATTCCGTGTCGTTGCCGGAAGGTCTGACCGTCAAGCAGATGTTCGCGCGGCTTGCCGCCGACGAGGTGCTGGATGGCGAATTGCCCGCCACCCTGCCGCCGGAAGGCAGCCTTCGCCCCGATACCTATCGCTTTACCCGTGGTACGAAGCGTGAGGAAATCATCAACCAGATGAGTGCGGCGCAGGAGAAGCTGATCGACATGATCTGGGAACGTCGTGACCCCGACCTGCCGATCAAGACGGTCGAGGAATTCGTGACGCTCGCCTCGATCGTGGAGAAGGAAACCGGCAAGGACGACGAGCGCGCCCATGTCGCTTCGGTGTTCTACAACCGGCTGAAGAAGGGCATGCGCCTGCAATCCGACCCGACGATCATCTACGGTCTCTTCGGCGGCGACGGTAAACCGTCCGACCGTCCGATCTACCAGTCGGACCTGCAAAAGCAGACGCCCTTCAATACCTATGTCATCAAGGGCCTGCCACCGTCTCCCATCGCCAATCCGGGCCGGGCCGCACTCGAGGCGGTTGCCAACCCGTGGCGTACTGATGACATCTACTTTGTTGCCGATGGCACCGGCGGCCATGTGTTTGCGAAGACGCTGGACGAACATAACGCCAATGTGCGCCGCTGGCGCAAGATCGAGGCCGAAAAAGCGGCTTCCGGCGCCAATCCCGATGTTGTCGTGGATGGTCAGCCCGGCGGCACCGAGGCGGAAAAACCGGCCAATAACTGATAGTTCTGACCGGGCCTTGTCATCGCAAGGCCCGGTTTTTTGCACGGCATGATGGGGGCTTTCTGAATATGACATTGCAATCGATGACCGGGTTCGCGCGCAGCGAAGGAACCTCCGGCCGTTACCGCTGGGCGTGGGAATTGCGCTCGGTGAACGGCAAGGGGCTCGATGTGCGCCTGCGCCTGCCAAACGGTCTGGAAGCGCTGGAAACGGGCCTGCGGGAAATCGCGGCACAGCATCTTTCCCGCGGCAATATTCAGGCGGGATTGACGCTGGCGATTGCGGAAAACCGGCTGGAGGCGGTGATCAACCGCGATGCTCTTGCCGCAGTTCTCGCTCTCAAGGAAGAACTGGGCGACGTCGTCGACGACAAGCCGCTGAGCTTCGATACGCTACTGTCGCTGCGCGGGCTCGTCGATTTTCGCGAGGCGGAAGATGACGCCGAGGCGCAGGCCGCGCGCAACGCCGACGTGCTTGCGGGCTTTGCCGCCGCCGTCGAGAAGCTGAAGGACATGCGCGAGCGGGAAGGGGCGTCCCTGTTTGCCATCCTTTCCGGGCAGATCGACAGGATCGAGCAACTCGTGAACCTCATCGAAAACGATCCTTCCCGCCAGCCGGAACAGATCGCTGCAAGGCTTGCCCAGCAGATTGCCCTTATTGGCGATGGCATGCACGGGCTCGATCGCGACCGTCTGCACGCCGAGGCCGCACTGATCGCTACCAAGGCGGATCTGCGCGAAGAGGTCGACCGGCTACACGCACATGTCCAGGCATCGCGCGAACTTTTGGCTCATGGCGGGCCAGTTGGCCGCAAGCTCGATTTTCTTGCACAGGAATTTAACCGCGAGTCGAATACAATCTGTTCCAAATCGAACGCCAGTGCGGTAACCGCAGCAGGCATAGAGCTGAAAGTGGTTATCGACCAGTTCCGCGAGCAGGTCCAAAATCTGGAGTAGACCCATGGTTCCGGTGAACAATTCCCCTGTTACGATTGCCCGCAGAGGGCTGATGCTGGTGATTTCATCGCCATCGGGCGCTGGTAAATCCACGATAGCGCGCAACCTGCTTGACAAGGACAAGAACATCAGCCTGTCCGTCAGCGTGACGACGCGCCCGCGCCGCCAGAGCGAGATTGAAGGCATCCACTACCACTTCATCTCCAAGCGCGACTTCGAGCGCCTGCGTGACAGCGATGAGCTTTTGGAATGGGCCGAGGTTCACGGCAATTTTTACGGCACGCCGCGCGAGCCGGTGGAAGTGGCGATGGCGGCCGGACGCGACATGCTGTTCGACATCGACTGGCAGGGCGCCGAACAGCTTCAGGACAAGATGAAGGCCGACGTCGTGTCGATCTTCATCCTGCCGCCAACCATGACCGAGCTGCAATCGCGCCTGCACCGCCGCGCCGAAGACACCGAAGCGGTGATCCAGACCCGGCTTCTCAATTCCCGCGCCGAGATCGAGCACTGGCGCGATTACGACTACGTCATCCTCAACGACGACCTGCAGGCGGCCTTCGAGGCCGTAGAAGCGATAGTGAAGGCCGAACGTGTGCGCCGCGACCGCCGCCACGGCATGTTCGATTTCGTGCGCGGACTGCTTGCAGAAGAACCGCAGCTCTGATTTGGCAGTTAAAGCGGCGTGTTATCTCTAATGCTGACGTAGCCATTGCCGGGACAGGCGCTCGTCTGCCGCGTCTGCTGCCCAGCCGTGGCCTGTGTCGAGTGTCTCCAGTACCACATCCGCGCCCGCAGTCGAAAATTGATCGGCCAAATGGGGCGCATCATCGCGATGCCGCCGCTCATCATGTGCACCTGCCAGCAGGAGCGCAGGATATCCGGTGAGCTTCGGAAAATGCTCCTTATTGCGGGGGGATAGTGGCCGAAGCAGAATTGCACCCCTCGACAGATGACGATTCTGGCAGATTGTTTCAGCCGCGATGATCGCACCGTTTGAATACCCCGCGAGAAAGGGTCTTTGCCCCGTCTGCTGAAATACGAATTCGATAAACCGGCAAAGCCCGGCGGCTTGATGTTTCAGGTCGTCGATATCGAGTTGTCTGTCGGGCTTTCTGCGAAAAAACGCAAAGCCATTTTCCCATGGCACAATGCCTCTCGGAGCATACAGAATGCCGTTGGGAAAAACGGCACGGCCAAACGAAGCGAGATCTTCCTCCGTTCTTCCCGAACCGTGTAGCAACACGACCGCGCAATCAGGCGATCCGACGGGCATGTGGAGCTTGTAGTGAAAACCGGCACTCTCCACGCGCTTGTCCTCTAATTCTGTCACCCGCGTTAGAAGTGCCGAAACGTCGCCTTCAATTAGAGGCAGTTCGCTAGCGTCACAAATTCCTCGACCGACAGCGTTTCAGCCCGTCGTGTCGCGTCAATGCCTGCCTTTTCCAGCAGAACTTCACCGCCAAGGCTTTTCACGCTCTGGCGCAGCATCTTGCGGCGTTGGCCGAAGGCGGCTTCCGTTACCTTTTCGAGCTTCGCGACATCGCAGGGCAGCGGCTTTTCCTTTGGCAGCAGATGCACGACCGTCGAGGTAACCTTAGGCGGTGGGCTGAAGGCCTGCGGCGGGACGTCGAAGGCCATTTCCGAAACCGTGCGCCAGCCGGCGAGAACGCCAAGGCGGCCGTAATGGTTGTCGCCTTCTTCTGCCACGATGCGCTGGCCGACTTCCTTCTGGAACATCAGCGTCATGGAGAGCCAGAAAGGCGGCCATTCTTTCGGCAGCAGCCAGTTGACCAGCAGTTGCGTGCCGACATTGTAAGGCAGGTTGGCAATGATCCGCACCGGTTCGCCAGCGGGAACCAAACCCTCGAAATCGGTCTTCAGCGCATCACCCTCGATGACCTCAAGACGTCCGGGATAGTGCGCTTCGATCTCCGCAAGTGCTGGCAGGCAGCGGCTGTCCCGCTCAATGGCGATAACCTTTTTGGCCCCGAGCGATAGAATGGCGCGGGTGAGGCCGCCAGGCCCGGGGCCAACCTCAATGACCGTCACGCCGTCAAGCGGCCCAGCGGTTCGGGCGATCTTCTGGGTGAGGTTGAGATCGAACAGGAAGTTCTGCCCGAGCGACTTCTTAGCGTCTAGCCCATGGCGCTGAATGACATCGCGTAGCGGCGGCAATCCGTCAATGGCGGCCATTATGCGCCGACCCGGCTGCGAAGAGAAATCTCCGCCGCCATCTTCAGCGCTGCGACAAGGCTCGTTTCGCTGGCAATGCCCTGGCCGGCGATGCCGAAGGCGGTGCCGTGGTCGGGCGAGGTCCGGATGAAGGGCAGGCCGAGCGTGACATTGACGGAATCGTCAAAGCCAAGCGCCTTGGCCGGGATAAGGGCCTGATCGTGATACATGCAGACGGCGACATCATAGCGCCTGCGGGCGGCATCGTGGAACATCGTATCGGCGGGCAGTGGGCCGAAAGCGTCGATCCCGTCTTTCCGCAACCGTATGGTCGCAGGGTGAACCACATCGCGGTCCTCCGTGCCCAATGCCCCATCTTCACCCGCGTGCGGATTGAGACCGGCGACCGCCAGTCGTGGTGCTTCAATGCCGAATTTCTGCCGCAGATCAGCATCGATAATGCGGCAGGTCGTAACGATCAGCTCTTCCGTCAGCGCCGAAGGCACGTCTTTTACTGGGATATGGATCGTTACCGGCACGACGCGGACCTTGGGTCCGGCAATCATCATCACCGGCATCACCTGTTTGCCGGTCAGGCGCAAAGCCAGATCGGCGAGAAATTCCGTGTGACCGGGAAAACCGAAGCCTGCTTCGTAAAGCACGGATTTCGCAATCGGATTGGTGACGACGGCGGAAGCCTTGCCCTCGACCGTCAAGGCAACGGCGAGCTCGATCGCCTTGATCGTCGCATGAGCGGCTCCGACATGCGGCTGGCCGGCCTGAACCTCGAAACCGACGGGAAGAGGAAGAACGGGAAAAGCACGGTCGAACACGCCGACGGCATCCGCCGCTTCGCAGGTCTCGATACTGACCGGTATGCCAAGCAGCGCCGCACGGCTCGCCACCACATCGGGATCGCCGATGAAGATGAATGGCGCCACGCCGTTCTCCCGGCGGTTGGCCCAGGCGGCAATGGCGATATCAGGGCCGATACCGGCTGGATCTCCCTGTGTCAGGGCAAGCGGCAGGGATGCATGTGTCACGGAAAGGCCGGCTCTCGTATCAGGTGTTGACGATCTGCGCCTTCTTGCGCAGCTCATCCATATATTTCTTCTCGTTCGGGTTTTCGCCACCCTTGGCCTTCATCAGGTCTTCGGACTTGAACACCATTTCCGCTGCGTAATCGTCGGAAACCTGACGCTGCTTGCAGATTGCCAGATATTCGACGCCCTTTTCGGTCACGCGTGTTCCTGTGGTGCCGCCTTCCTTGGTCTTTTCCACGAGAGGCTTCCACTCTTCCGGCAGTTCGGGCGCCAGAATCCGTCCAAGATCCTTGATCGCCACGTCCCGCATGGTGGCCGCGAAAGTCATGGCCTGGTCGCAGCCGGGATAACGCTTGCGCGAGGCTTCAGCCTCGGCCTTGCGCTTGCCGGTGATGGCATTACGCTTCGATTCCGGAATGACAAAGATCACCTGTTGCAGGAAATATTCCGTCGTTACCGGCTTGTCGCCGCGTTCCCTCAGGCGGGTGACGAGGTCCTGGTTAGACATCTTGCCACGCGCACCATAACGGGCGTTCACAAGGCGCGGCCAGCTCATCTGCACGGCAATGAAGGCTTTGAAGTGGTCGGCGCCGACACCGGCCTTGGAGAGGATCTGCGTCAGCTGTTGCGGGTTCATCTTGTTGTTTGCAGCAAAGCGCGCAAAAGCCGCATCGACTTCTTCGGTGCTGACCGACATTTTCACACGGCCGATTTCTTCGCGCTTTAGCGCCTCATCAACCAGCTGCTCGCGTGCCTTTTCGGCGAGATTGCCGGATTGACGCTGCAACTTCAGAAAGGCGACACGCCTGGCAATATCGTCGTTGGTGATGGGGGTCTTGTTGACGACGATCTTGACCGTGCTGTCGGCGAAGGCCTGGCTGGCAAAGGGCGCAACGGCCATGGGAACGGCGAATATCGCAAAGGCGAAAGCAGCGCCACGCAAAGCCGTCTTTCCGAAATTCATCATATCCTTCTCCCTTTCGTCGGGCGGGGGTCTGTTTCCCCGTCCCGCCAATCTGTTCTGTCTGCCAATGGGGAATATTCCTTACCCCGGCTTTTCAGATCTGCACCTGTGCATCCGCACCGCGAATTTGCCACGTATATATCATCGCGATCTGCAAGACGGCAATGTGTCGGTTTGTTGAAAGAAACCCGATGGTTCTATACCGGACGAACCCTGGCGCGTTGTTGCGGCAAAACCGTGACTTTTACTGGCTGGATGGCAAAAAGGCAGGCCACGATGCTGTATGGCCTGCCTTTAAACTCAGTAATTGTTCGGTTTCCAGCCGATATCCATATCGGCCCAGTCCTCGTTTGCGGAGCCTATGCTGACATCGCCGAGCGTGCGGAATGCCAAACGGGCATTGATCGACCAGTCATTGGCGGCCTGCCGGCTGGAATTGATATTGCCCTCGTCGGAGTAGCTGACCGTCAAGATCGTGCATTCATCCTGATAGGCGATGCCAATACGGCGCTCGGCGGCAAATTTTCCGTTCAGATCGTAGTTGATCGAGCCGAACAGCGACCAGTTGTCGTCCATGCGCAGTGTACCGGACGCCTGAACGATATCGCGGTCTTCATTGTAGCCGTACTGCGGCTGCGCCTTGACCTGCGTATAGCTGAGCTTGCCGGTGAGGCGGCGGTCCGAATAGCTGACGCCTGTCTCGGAACGGTTGATCTCGAGATTGTCCTTGTCGAAGCGCAGGCTCGACGACAGCGAAAGACCGATTGGCGCATCGAAGGCTGCCATGGCGACGTAATCCGAGCGGTCGGATTCGAGACCGGAATTCGCGCCGACATTGACGAGATCGTAGGAGGCGAAAGAATTGTCGCCCGCCAGGTGGAAAGACTGACCGGCAATGGCGCGAATGCCGTAGCCATTGTCGAATGTGCCGTTGTAGCGCAGACCGATGTTTGCGCGCGTGCCGCCCTCGATCCGGTCGAAACCGGAGAACTTGTCACGTTCGAACAGGTTGGTCGCGTCGAACACGAAAGCCTGCAGATCTTCGTTGGGGAAGCGGCCGGCATATTGTTCGTTCGGACGCACGAAAATCTGCGCAATCGGCTCGATCACGTGGTTGCTGTTAAGCGCCGTGAACAGCCAGGGGTAACGCACTTCCAGACCGCCGGTTACCATGCCTCGCAACGCCGCATCGTCCTGCATCATGCCCTGATAGGCATAAGACGTGCCACCCGATGTAAAGCTTGCAGCCGACATATCCGTCCACAGCGCATCGCCACGGGCGGCAAGGATCGGCGTGATCTGCAGGCCGCTATCCATCGTGAAGGTGCGCTTCCATTCGGCTTCGGTGGAAAGGCGCGTATAGTTTCCTTCAAGCCCGTTGAACCGCGAATAGCCTCCAAGCGCGTAGGCATCCTGTTTCTGGCGGGTGATGCTGGTCAGGTTGGTGGTCAGCGAAAGTTCGCCGCCATAGATCGGATCCGGTACGAAATAACGGTAGTCGACAACCGGATGAACGATGGCCTGCTTGCGTTCGTTGGATTCGTTGTTGTCCGTATCCTGAACGTTGAAATAATAGCCGCGGGCATCGAAGCTGTTCCGCTCGCCTGCGCCAGCCAAATAGATCTGATTGGTCTGGACGTCGTTCTTGTAACCCTTCAGCCCATAGGTACGCGAAAAGTTGTTGTCGGTCTGCACCATGGCATCCCAACCGAACGCCCAGCGCGGATTGATGGAGAAGTTACCCTTGCTGGCAATCATGCCGCGATTGTCGTTGAGGGCGTCACTGGTTCCGGCAGTAAATGTATCGGACTTCAGCTGGCTGATGCCGGCGACGGTCACGGTGTGCATGCCGGTTTCGAAACGCTGGCGCAGTTCCGCCTGCAGAAGCAGACCCTGCGTCGTGTAATAGGTCGGGGTAACGGTCACATCCGAGGTGTCGGACAGAACCTGGAAATAGGGCACGCCGATGCCGAAACCGAGGTTGTCGGTAATGCTCATCTGCGGAAACAGGAATCCGGACTTCCGCTTCACCGTATTGTCCGGAACCGTCAGGAACGGCACATAGGCGATCGAATGGCCGAAAAGCTGCAAGCGGGCTTTTTCCAGCCGGATCGTATGGGTCTTGCCGTCCTGAATGACACGTTCAGCCTTGACCTGCCACAGCGGCGCCTTTTCGGGCCGTTCGGCGCATGGCAAACAGGCAGTGTAGACGCCGTTATTGAGGACCATGCGGTCGCCTTCGAGCCGTTCGGCACTTTCACCCGCGATGCGGGTATTGTCCGGGGTCTCGACGCGCAGCGCATTGACGAAGCCCTGACCGAAATCGTCAGTGACATCCATCTCGTCGGCATAGATCTTGTTGCCGCCGGGCTCGATCAGCTCGATGTTGCCGTGCGCAATCACGCGGCCCGTCTGCTGATTATATTCCACTTGCTGGGCCACCATACGGTAGCCCGAATAATGCATGCGAACCACACCCTTCGCGATGACCCGCTGGGAATCGCGATTATAGGTCAGTTCATTTGCCGTAAGCAGGAGTTTCAGATCGTCTTGGCTTCCGGGCGCAAGCAAACCACCCTGGCCGAAAGCGACCGGGCTGGATGCCAAATATGCGCACACAGCGGCACCTGTCAGAAGGGCCGTCCAAAGCCGCCTGATATTCCCGCGGTCATATACCGCCACTAGCCGTCCTCCTGATGAAGCAGAATGGTTGCCCCCAAAGCCAACGCCACGATGACTGGAACCCAGACCGCGACGGTGGGAGGGACAACGCCACCACTCCCGAATGCCCTTACGAGCACGGTTACTACATAAAGCACGAAGCCGGAAACGATTCCACCCAGAATCACGGAGCGCGGCTGGGCGAAGCGGCTGAACTTTAATGAAACTGTCGCGGCGATCAAGGTCATCGCAACCAGAAGCAGGGGGGTCGATAGCAGGAAATGATACTGCGTCTCAAGCGCTTTCGAAGACAGTCCAAAAGACTTTGCAACTTCGATCTTGTGAGAAAGATCAAAGAAAGCAACGGTTTCCGTCTGTGTCATGCGTTCCTGAACGAATTCCCGTCTCAGATTGGTACTGATCCGCGTGCTCTCTTGCCGAACTGGCACATGTCCCGCGCGGGTTTCCGCGACGCCGTTAAGAAGCCAGTAACCATCTTCCAACTTTGCCGACTTCGCGTCCTGCCGGGAGACGATGTTGCCGGCCTTGTCGAGGTGTATCAGAACCACGTCGAGAAGCATGGTCCCGTTGTCTTCGAAGCTCTTGGCGCCGATGATCGTATCCTGGCCGCCGCTCGACTGGCGCATCCAGGGAATGATGTCCTGCTGGCGGCCGCCGCTGCCTTCGTTACGCCAGCCCGCTTCCATCGACAGCGACTGGTTTTGCCCCCAGGCGGCGATAGGGTTGAGGACGAGGACGGACAGGATGCCGAGAAAGACCGCACCAAGGACAAAAGGAAGGATGAATTGCCAGGCGGAGACGCCTGCCGCACGCGTGACGACGAGCTCGTAACGCCGGTTGAGCGAGATCAGCGTCGTCATGCCGACGAAGAGTGCGATGAAGGGAATAGTCTGCTGCAGGATCAACGGCAGGCGAAGTGCGGTGAGACCAAGTGCGCCTGGAACCGAATAGCCCGGCACGCTGGACATGCGCCGCGCAGTTTCGCTGAAATCGGCAAGATAGATAATTGCAGATACGCCGAGCAGGAACCAGATGGCCGTGATCAGATACCGTTTGAGGAAATACCGGGCGAGGGTGCTGAAAATCATGCGTTACCGCTCCCCGAGCTTCGCGCCAGCCGGCTGGAGAAAAGACGGCGCAGACGGCTGGCCGTATCCGCGATGATCTTCGGCATTCTCGGCTTGCGACCCGTGATGAGAATAAAGGCGGCGGCGGCGCCGCTGAGGCCCGGCACGGCATAGACCAGCGGAATGAAGGCCGCGCTCTGCTTGACCTGGTTGGTGACGTAAAAACCGAGCCAGCGCAGCATGAAGGCCGTCACCAGCGCAGCGACCATCGGATGCATCCGCGCTTCACGATGCGAGCGCGCATCAGCGGCTATGACCAGCGATATCAGTGCGAAGGCGAAGGCGAACATCCAGTCCGACAGGCGCTTGTGCAGCTCACTGCGGAAGCTTTCGGGAGACCGCTTGTAACTCGCGTTGTTCTCGTCTGGCGAGAGAAGGAAACCGAGGCTCGCATCGCCCGGAGAAAGCGACGGTTCGGAAGTCTGCTTTTCCGACATGGTCGAAAGGTCGAAGGCATAGGACAGGAACTTGACGATGGAGACCTTGCCATCAGGTGTTTTCTGCTGGACTTCGCCGTCGCGCATCGTCAGCGACGTGCCGCTTTCATCGATCATGCCTTCCTTGGCGTAATAGATAAGATCGAAATTCGGATCGCGGCGGTCGGCGACGAACAGGCCCTTGAGGATACGGCCCTGACGCTGGGCGATCTGCACATAGAGGCCGTCCTGAACAGCGCGGAAGGTCTTTTCCTCGATCACCGACGAGAGGAGGTCGGCATAGGCAGCCGCCACCATCTGCCTGGCCGAATTTCGGGCAGGCGGCTCGATGAAGTTGGTGATGGTGAAGGAAAGCGCACTTAGAACGGCAGCCAGAATGATAACCGGGCGAAACATCACAGAGCGCGACGATCCGGCCGCATCGATGATGGCGAGCTCGGAATCGTTGTTCATCGCCGTGAACGTCTGGGTGATGCCGATGACGAGGGCGAAAGGCAACACGACGGGAATCAGCGTCGGCAGGATCATCGTCGCCAGCGCCATGAAGGAGCCCATCGACTGGCCGGTATCGGTGACGAGGTTGATTCTCTGGAGAACCTGGATGGTCCAGATGATGGCCAGCACCGGCAGCAGCGCGACCAGAAACATCTGCGTTGTCCGTCGCAGGATATAGTTCTCGAGAAGCTTCATACTGCCCTTGTCGACATTGTTTTTCTGCGCGATCGCTCGCCGGATTTCCGCCTATCTAATCGCATCGTTTGCAATTGGCTATTCCGGCACGCTCACAAAAATGTTTTGCACGATGATTTTTCCACCGCCTGTGTCTTTTTGTGGAACAAGCTGTCGGTTTCATGACGCGATCGGCCATTCCACAAAAATGCCTTTCCTTTAGCGAATGTCGGCCGTTAAAGAATGTGAGCCTTTAAAAATGCAGGGTTGCGCCGGGGGCCGAAAAGGCCATGATCGGGCGCACACGCAAGTTATCCACGAAGAGCAGGAAAACATGTCCGCCAAATTCGATATTTCTTTCGCCAATTCCGCCTCGCTTGAAAATACCCTTGCCGTTGTGCTGCAAGCCTCGGGTGAGGCGCAGGCAGCTGCCGGCGCATCGGAAGCCGATCCGGGCGGCGTGCTTGAACGGGCGGCAAAGATTTCGGGCTTTTCCGCAAAGTCCATGACGACACTCGACGTGATTGCGCCGCAGGGTTCGGGCGCCGACCGGCTTCTCGTCATTGGCCTCGGCAAGCCGGCGAAACTTGTCGCCCATGACTGGTTGCGTGCCGGCGGCACCGCTGCCGCCAATTTCAGGAAGGCGGACAAGGTTGCCGTCTATCTAGATGCCCCGGGCGTCGATGTCGGTGCGCAGGCGGCTGCGGATTTTGCGCTTGGCCTGCTGCTGCGTGCCTATAGCTTCGATGCCTATAAGACCAAGAAGAAATCCGATGATGAGAAGTCGCCGAAGAAAGTAGAAATCGTCATCGTGACAGCAGTCCATCAGGAGGCGGAAAAGGCCTTTGCCGTGTCCGAGGCCGTCGCGGGCGGCGTTGTCCTGGCGCGTGATCTCGTCAACCTGCCGCCGAATGTTCTCGGTCCTGTCGAATTCGCTGAAAAGGCGGAGGAGTTAAAAAAGCTCGGTGTCGAGGTCGAAATTCTCGGCGAGAAGGAGCTGAAGAAGCTTGGCATGAACGCGCTTCTCGGTGTGGCGCAGGGTTCGGCGCGTCCGCCCCGGCTTGCGGTCATGCAGTGGAACGGCGGCTCCAAGAAGGATGAGCCTATCGCCTTCGTCGGCAAGGGCGTCGTGTTCGATACCGGCGGTATCTCGCTGAAGCCCGGCCTTAACATGGAAGACATGAAGGGCGACATGGGTGGCGCTGCCGCCGTGACCGGCCTCATGCACACGCTCGCGGCCCGCAAGGCGAAAGCCAATGTGATCGGCGTTATCGGTCTGGTGGAGAACATGCCTGATGGTAACGCCCAGCGTCCCGGCGATATTGTCACGTCCATGTCCGGCCAGACCATCGAGATCATCAATACCGACGCCGAAGGCCGGCTGGTTCTCGCCGATGCGCTCTGGTACACCAAGGAGCGTTTCAACCCGAAATTCATGATCAACCTCGCCACCTTGACGGGAGCGATCACGGTTGCACTCGGCAATCTTCAGGCTGGCCTTTTCTCGAATGACGACGAGTTGGCTGCACGTCTTTCGCAGGCGGGTGATGTTACGGCGGAAAAGCTGTGGCGCATGCCGCTGGGCAAGGATTACGACAAGATTATTGATTCCAAATTCGCCGACATGAAGAACAGCTCCGGCCGTCTGGCGGGCTCTGTCACCGCCGCTCAGTTCCTCAAGCGTTTCGTGGGCGAAACACCCTGGGCGCATCTCGATATCGCCGGCACCGCCATGGGTTCGCCGTTGACCGAGATCAACCAGTCCTGGGGATCGGGCTACGGTGTGCGGCTGCTGAACGAACTCGTTCGCGCCCATTACGAAGATTGATGCGACCGGAGCTGCAAGTCCGCAGATGACTGAAATCCTGTTCTACCATCTGACGGAATCGAAGCTGGAGGATGCATTGCCGCCCTTGCTCGAAAAATCGCTGGAACGCGGCTGGAAGGTCGCGATCCAGACGGTGGACGAGGAGCGCCGCGATTTCCTCGACACGCATCTGTGGACCTTTCGTGACGACAGTTTTCTGCCGCACGCAACGGATAGCTCTGCCGCGCCGCAAAACCAGCCGATTCTTTTGACGGCGTCGAATGCGAACGGTAACGAGGCGAGTGTGCGGTTTCTCGTCGACGGTGCCGAACCGCCGGCGGTGGAGGGCTATGAGCGGATAGTGTTCATGTTCGATGGATATGATGCCTACCAGCTGGAAATGGCGCGGAACCACTGGAAAAGGCTGAAGACCGAAGGTCATGCGCTGACCTATTGGCAGCAATCGCCGGAAGGCCGCTGGCAGAAGAAAGCCTGATCACAGTTCCCCACACAAAAAGACTGGCAAAAATTCGCATGTGGCGCCGCCTGTCGGTTTTCGCATTATGAGCCGAGATCAGACATAGCTGTCTGATCCGGCCGACAGGTGACGGACGGTGGCGGCTGCCACAGACGAAACAGCAGAAGGACATCATCATGGGACAGGCGATTTCACGGCCCGACGGGGAAATAGAGCGTCTGGTCGCGGTGCGGTCAATCATGTCCGTCAAGAATGCCGAGATGCCGGAACTGGAAGTGCTGTCTCGATTGGGGCAGGGCGTCTTTGACGTCCCGCGTGCGGCCGTCCATATCGTCGATGAGGACTGGCTCCATATTGCCGAACAGGCGGGAATGCAACTTTCGGAATGCCCGCGCGATCTGTCGATCTGCAACCGAGTAATTGCCAGGCAGGATGTCGTGGTCATTTCCGATCTGACCCAGCATCCGGATTTCCGCTTCATGTCCTATGTGAAGGGCGGTCCCGGATTGCGTTCCTATGCTGGCGCGCCGATCGAGCTGGAACCAGGTCTTGTGGTCGGCGCCTTTTGCCTTGTCGATACGGTGCCGAGAAAATTCTCTCAAAGCGAAATTGACAATCTGAAGCACTTCGCGCTGCTGGCGGCCGCACTCCTGCGTCTACAGAAGGCCAATTTCACAATGAGTCTGGCGGAGCGTGAATTGCGGGATGCGGTGATGACTGATCCGTTGACCGGCTTTTACAATCGCAAGGCGCTGGAGGCGATTGTCGATGGCCAGCTTGGCGCGGCTCTGCGTGAGAACGAGGCCTTCGGCGTGCTTTATCTCGATCTGGACGGTTTCAAGGCGATCAATGACACGTTCGGCCACCCGGCGGGTGACAGGGTGCTGACCGCTGCCGCCGACCGCATTCGCAATTCGATCCGCAGCGAAGACACGGTGGTGCGCATGGGGGGCGACGAATTCGCCATTTTCATACCCCGTCCCAGCAGGTCTGAGGTGATGAACGGACTGGCAGACAGGCTTCTGGCAGCCTTCCGTGAACCCTTTGATGTTGACGGGCAGGCGGTCGGTGCGCGTCTCAGCATTGGCGGCGCCATCGCCCCTCAGGCCGGTGCTGACCGCGCCACGCTTTTGCGCAGCGTTGACGAGGCACTGTATCAGGCAAAAAAGTCAGGGCGCGACCGTTTCGTCAGCCGCGCCCTTTGATGCACCTGTCTTCCGGAAGGCTTCCAAAAGCCTTTCGGCTCCTCAGTCGTAGAAGGAATCCACGAATTTGTGGCGGCCGAGCAGGAAGGCATCGGCCACATGAGTCAATGGCGCAAGATCGACATCAGAGCGTCCGGCCTTGATGATTTCCGCAAAACGCTCGTAGAGCGCCGGATATTCCCGCTCAGGTTCCGACACCGCCTGCTCGCCATTGATGGAGAGCTTCGCGCCGCCTTCCGAAAGCACCATCTGCCCGGCCGCCGTTTCGGCAACGATATCCCAGCTCTGTTTGCCGGTCTGGCGCCAGTCGAACTCGGCGCGCACGGGCATTTTCGTAACGTCGGAAAAATGCAGCTCGGCAGCGATGGGCGCGTCGCGGTTTTCCGGGAACTCAAGCGTTGCCTTGGTCAGGAACAGCGCGCGGGGCAGGATGTGGGTGATGATCGACAGCGCGTTGATGCCGGGATCGAACACACCGAGACCGCCCGCCTGCCAGATCCATGCCTGGTTGGGGTGCCAGTGGCGCACATCCTCTTTCCAGATGACATGCACGCTGTCGATTTTTGTCGAGGCGAGAAACGCCTTTGCAGCTTCAACGCCCGGCGCATAACGCGAGTGCCAGCTTGCAAATAGCGAAAGACCCTTCGGATCCGCAAGGCGAACGAGATCCTGAACTTCCGAAAGCGTTGCGCCCGGCGGCTTTTCGAGGAAAACGTGCTTGCCGGCATTCAGCGCCGCATATGCAGCCTCGTAACGGTACTGCGGCGGCATGCAGAGCGATACGGCCTCGATATCCTCGACGGCCTCCAGCATGGTCTCGATGGTGCCGTAAGAAGCGACGCCATCCACGGTACCGTGGCGGCTGGCCGTGCAGATCAATTCAAAATCCGGATTGCCTGCGATGGCGGGAAGGTGCTGGTCGCGAACGATTTTGCCGACGCCGACGATGGCAAGCTTGGTGGCTGACATGAAGTGGGACCCATTTGTATGATGCGTGGGATAAAGTGTGACTTTACGAGTTTTTTAACAGAAACGCTCAAAGGAGCAAGGCGATCGTCCTTGCAGGTCCCGTCTTTTTTCCGTGCGTAACGGCATGGCAAAAATCGGTATGCATATTTTATGTTGCCTAATATTTGAAATGTGAAAATATTGTTTAAAATTTAAAAGTATTGATTTTATAACTTAATGCTTTTAAAATTCGGACTCGAAGTTAAGTTCCGAAATATTAATGCATAGTATATATGTAAACCAATTTCAATTTCAGTATTGAATGTATTATAATCATAATTGAAAATACCTAGCTATATGGATTTTTTCAGGATTTCAACGAAGGCAATTGTCAACTAAATACATACAGCGTAATTCTCGCATCTTATATACACTAAGTTCTTTAGTGTCGACGTAAAATTCGTTCGGTAGACTGTCTCGATGGTTTTTTCATTCGATTGTTGGTTGGCGCTTCGCTTCGTTGCTTGATTTTCCTGCTCGGCATTGTGCGACGCCCGCGGTGAGGAGGTACTCGAACTCGTGTCTTGTCAGCCGCTTGCTGTTGGCACCTGTCCGGCGATTTCGCACGGGGGCAGCCCGCGGTGGAGCGACAGGTCGTGTGGAGCGATTGGCTATATGTACTGATTTTCCTGCGTAAACGCGGGATTTGTGAAGGTCAAACGCCGGAACCACGGCAAAAGAATAGTAATGACCGGGGGACATGCAGAGATGATGGAATTGATCGCCGCCCAGGCGGCCGCGTCAGCCGCCGAGTTGCCGTTCCTGCTGCTCCAGGCTGCGGCCCTTGTCGGCATGGTGTCGGTGCTGATCCTTCTGCAGCGAAACATCGCTCTCGATGACGCTCGTTATAAAATCTACTACGGCATCATCTTCGGGGTTACCGGTTTCTTGCTGACGCTACTGGTATCCGAGTTTATCAAGCTGCCTTCCAAGCCCTATATCCGCTCTGACCTGCTGTTCCTGGCTGGCGTGTTGGGGTCCTGGCAAGGCGGCTTGATAAGCCTGGCGCTCGTCTCCGCAGGGCGATTTTTGTTTGGTGGTCCGGCACTCTTTGGGGCCGCTTTTCTGGATATGAGCATTATCTCGGCTTTCGGGATGGCAATGTATGGCTGGATGCGCCGGCGCAGTCTCACTGAACTCGGCGTCCGCGAGGTCTTCGGCGTATTCGCGGTCAGGATTTTCGCGGCGTTGTTCGCTGTTTGCGTGACCTATAGTCTCAGCATGATAAATCAGGACGTTTTTCTCAGTAACGTCGGACGGCGCATCTTCGGCTCGTTGGTTGGGTTGCCGATGATCGCCTGTCTGTTTCTGTTGCTGCGCAGCGAGGCGCGGGCGCGTGAAGAGGCAATGAAACGCGATGCTGCGGCGCGGACGGATTCGTTGACGGGCCTTCCAAACAGGCGCGCCCTCAAAGACCATATCGAAGTCGTGATGCGGCAGGAGCCGGCCGTTCCGCACGCTCTCCTTCTCATAGAAATCGTCAATATGGCCGATGTCGCCGCCTGCCAGGGCGAGGATTGGGGCGATCTTTTCTGGCCGAGGCTGGCAAAGGAAATCTGTAACGATGACAACGGCCTGCTGTCGAGTTCCAATGCACCGCGCAGCTTCATGTTCGGCGATACCACGCTTGCAGTCGTCATGTCGGGGATTTCGCTCGAGAAGTCGGAAAGCACAAGGCTGATAATGCGTCTCCACGACGGGTTAAGTACATTTTCACGGTCTGCGGATCCAGAACCGGTGCCGCATCTGAAAATCGGTGCCGCTAATCTGGATAAGCTTTCCCGGCAGAACGTGGCTTCCTTCCTCCGGCAGCTTAGTCTTGCGCTGCGAGGAAGCGAAAATCCGGTGCAGATATTTCCCTTCTCCTTTGCCGATAAGGCCACGCGGGACGAGGGGGTGCGCCAGATGCTGGTCAACTGGATCAGATCCGGCAAGCCGCCGATATTTTATCAGCCGAAATTCGAAATGCACAATCGCCGCATGATTGGCGCGGAGGCTCTTTTACGGGCGGTGGATGCGTGCGGACAGCCGCTTTCGCCCTATTATGTGCTGGAGATTGCCGAGCGTCACCGGCTGCTGGTGGAGTTTGAATGGTCGACGATCGAAGCCGTCGTCCGCGACCTCATCGACCTGCGGGGTCTCGACCCGGACTTTCATCTGGCGGTGAACATTTCAGCATCGTCTTTTGCCACTGCGGGCTTCGGAGAGCGGGTTGTGGCCTTTTTGAACGAGATGGGGGTCCCGGCGCACCGTCTGTCGATCGAAGTGACGGAGATGAGCAGGATACCGGCCATCGACATCGTGCAGCAGAATTTCGACAGGCTGAGCGAAGCGGGCGTGCGGCTGGCGCTCGATGATTTTGGCACCGGTTATGCGGCACTCACCCTGCTTGCGCGGTTCCCCTTTGAGGAGGTCAAGATCGATCACTGGATGACGTCCCGGCTTGAACAGTCGCGGTTCCGGGAGGCCATAGCGCTCGCATTCGAAAGCGCCGAACGTTACGGCGCCACGCTGGTGACGGAAGGTATAGAAACGGAAGAGCAGAGCAGGCTGCTCATGCAGATGGGAATCCGTTTCGGTCAGGGGTATCTTTATTCGCCCGCCGTGCCGCTCGAGCGGCTGCAGCCTCGCAGGGAATGCGCTTAGATTTTCGCACCAGCATGATGACGCATCACTGCGTCATCGCATCCTCATATTCGCTCGAAAGCATCAGCCACTGCTCCTCGGCGTCCGAAAGCTTACTCGCGGCTTCGCCACGCTCTTTGACTTTCTGCGCGGCCTTGGCAGGTGCCTTTTCGTACAAAGCAGGGTCCGCCAGTTCCTTGTCGAGCGACTGAATCACTTTCTCAAGCTTCGCCGTCAAAGATTCGATTTCATTGATCTTTTTCTTCAGCGGCGCAAGCTGGGCACGTTTTTCGGCGTTGGCCTTGCGCTGGTCGGCTTTCGATGTCTGGTCGGCGGTGGCTTCTGTCTTCTCTTCCTTCTTTTTTCCGGAAGAGACGACGAGGTCGCGATATTCCTCCATGTCGCCTTCAAAGGTCTTCACCGTGCCGTCGGCCACCAGCCATAGGCGGTCGACAGTTGCCTCGATGAGATGCCGGTCGTGCGAGATGAGGATGACGGCGCCGTTATAGTCGTTCAGCGCCTCGATCAGCGCCCGGCGACTGTCGATGTCGAGATGGTTGGTCGGTTCGTCGAGGATGAGCAGATTTGGCGCATGGAAGGCCGCAAGTCCCATCAGCAGCCGGGCCTTTTCACCGCCGGAAAGGTCTTTCGCAGCCGTCGCCATCTTCTCCGTCGCAAGGCCCATCTGCGCCACCCGTGCCCGCACCTGCGCTTCAGACGCCAGCGGCATCAGCTTGCGCACGTGTTCGACCGGTGTCTGGTCCGGCACGAGATCGTCCAACTGATGCTGCGCAAAGAAGCCGATCTTCAGGCCCGGGGCGATGCGAAGATCGCCCGCTTGCGGCGCAAGCCGACCGGAGATGAATTTCGCAAAGGTCGATTTGCCGTTGCCGTTGGAACCGAGCAGCGCGATGCGGTCGTCATTGTCGATGCGGAGATTGAGCTGCTTCAGAATGGATTTGCCCGGCTCGTAACCCACGGCACCGCCATTGATGGCGACGATGGGTGAGGCGGGCTGCTTTTCCGGCTCCGGGAACGTGATCGGCTGGACGTGGTCCTCGATCACGGCGGCGACGGTGCCCATGCGCTCCAGCGCCTTGATACGGCTCTGCGCCTGGCGCGCTTTGGTGGCCTTGGCGCGAAAACGGTCGATGAAGCTTTGCAGATGTTTGCGCGCGGCGTCGTTTTTCACCTTCGCCTTCATCTGCAATTCGTCTGCTTCGGCTTTCTGGCGCTCGAACTGGTCATATCCGCCGCGATAGAAGGTCAGTTTCTTCTGGTCCAGATGCACGATGGAATTGACGGCATTGTTCAGCAGATCGCGGTCGTGGCTGATGATAATGACGGTATGCGGATAACGCCGGATATAGTCTTCCAGCCAGAGCGTGCCTTCAAGGTCGAGATAGTTAGTCGGCTCGTCGAGCAGCAGGAGGTCGGGTTCGGCAAACAGCACGGACGCGAGCGCCACGCGCATGCGCCAGCCGCCGGAGAACGAAGAGGCGGGGCGAAGCTGCGCCTCGTGATCGAAGCCAAGACCGGCAAGAATGCTGGACGCCCGGGCTTCCGCCGAATGCGCGTCGATATCGACCAACCGCACCTGAATTTCCGCGATCCGGTGCGGGTCTGTTGCGGTTTCCGCCTCGGCCAGCAGCGCGCTGCGCTCCTTGTCGGCGGAAAGCACGATAGAAATCAGCGATTCTTCCGTTCCCGGCGCTTCCTGCGCAACCTGGCCGATGCGCGCGAGTTTCGGGATCGTTACCGAACCGCTTTCCGCTGAAAAGTCACCGGTGATGACCCGGAAAAGAGTGGATTTGCCGGCGCCGTTGCGGCCAACGAGGCCCACCTTTACGCCAGCCGGAAGCGTCACGCTGGCGTGGTCGAGAAGCAGGCGCCCGGCGATGCGGGCGGAGAGATCGGTAATCGTAATCATGGCGCCGTTTTGGCCGAACTGCGTGGCCAAGGCAAGAGCGCGCGCGCCACACCAGATCAGATATGCAGCTTCAACAGCCGAGCTGCGCCAGATAGCTGCTGCGGCTGCGTTGAGCCACGTCCCGGGAGTAGCCTATGACGCAATTGCGCGTGCCGCAGCGTGCGGACAGCAGGGCGAGCTCGGCATGGCTGAAAAATTCGGCTGATGTCGCGGTGCAGTCCACTGCCGCAACGCCGATCGAGACGGTCAGATGCTCGCCGTCGCCCTCACTGGTAACGAAACGCAGCGCCTCGACGTTCTGCCGCAACCGCTCTGCAATTGCTTCAGCTGTGTTTTGCGAGACGCCGGCAAACAGAAAAGCGAACTCGTTTCCGCCGATGCGGGCAACGAAATCGTCCTTCTTGATCGTCTTGCGGAAAAGCGCTGCCAGCCGGCGCAGCGCCTTGTTGCCGGCAGTGGGGCCGTATTTGCCGTTGATTTCGCGGAAATGGTCGATGTTGAGCAGCACAAGCGATGTGGCTGATGCCCCCTGAGCGCCCGAAAACAGGTCGCCGAGCTTCTCGAGGAAAGCCGCCCGGTTGGGAAGCGCCGTCAAGGCATCACGCAGGGAATTCGCCTGAAGATCGGTCCGGCTTTTCTCAACCTCGCGGATTTTCATCAGCCCCATGGAAACGAAATGCCGGAGACTCGTTTGTTCCTCGTGAATATCGCCCATCAATTGCGCAAGCCGCTCCGTTGCAGGCAGCTCGGAGTGATCTTGCCCGGAAAGACTGGCAATGAATGTTTCGGTGCGTTGCAGGCCGGCTTCCAGCCGCGCGGAAATCTGCTTCAGCGTCTCGAAGGCCGTCGCTGCCATCTGCTCGGCCTCGATCTTCGAAAAACCCGGCAGATTGTGTCTCTGGCCGACAATATCGATTTCATGCTGTTGCGGCGCGTTGCCAAGGGCGAGAATATCACGTCCCATCGCCGGGTTATGCCCCGACAATATTTCGTAGATCAGTTCGTAGTTTCGCGGCAGCGGTGCAATATTCATCTTGTCGATGAACTGAGCAATTTTTGTAAAGACGAGACCGTTCCTTGCCTTCTCGCGTTTTTTATCGCCCGCCGTTGACGTCACTGACAGCCCCAATACCAATAAATTATGAATGCACCGGTGATAACCGATTGTTGAACACGATTATTCTTACAAGCAACGGTTTAAAATAGGCTAAACCTGACGAGGTTTTCATTGCCGTGAGACCCCAATTCTCGTGGAGGGGACTGTTGCGCGCCGGATGCGATTTTTGATCAGTAGTATGACAAATCCTGATTTGATTTCAGGCGGCGGTCGTTTTTATATCGCATCATCGATGTAGCAGAAGAGGGTGCAGCCTATGACGACCTCCAGAACCTTATATTCACTTTGCGGAAGCGATAGCGCACGGCCGTTTTCTCCCCATTGCTGGAAAACCGTGCTTTCGCTTGCGCATAAGGGGCTGGATTTCGAGGAGCGTCCCTTGCCCTTCACGGTCATCCCGACGGTGGAGGACGGTTTTTCGAGGACCGTGCCGATCCTTCGTGATGGCGACCAGCTGGTGAGCGACAGTTTCGAGATCGCCCTTTATCTGGATGAGGCCTATCCGGAGCGGCCGTCGCTGTTTAACGGGGAAGGCGGCAAGGCGATGGCGCGTTTCGTTGAAAGCTGGTCGCAGACGGTACTGCACCCGGCCATCACCCGCATTGCCGTGCTCGATATCCACAATATGCTTGATGAGCCTGACCGCCTTTATTTCCGCGACAGCAGGACGAAGGCGCTCGGCCGGACGCTCGAGGATGTGGTGGCGAACCGTGAGGCGGAAATCGCGGCCTTCCCAGCGCTCCTGGCGCCGATCCGCCGCATGCTGGGCTTCCAGCCTTTCATCGGCGGCTCATCGCCGCTGTTTGCGGACTACATCGTTTTCGGTGCGCTGCAATGGGCAAGGATTACCACCGGAGCGGATCTGTTTTCCGAAAACGACCCCGTCCGTGACTGGTTCGAAGGCTGCCTTGACCTCCACGACGCCAGAGGCCGCAGTGTGACAGCGGCGTGAAATGTCTGCAGCCATCGTCGCAATGTGGTTGATCCCCCTTGTTTTCGGGCCTTTGGGCGGGTAAAGACCGCCCACTTTCTCTATAGGAAAAGGAAACGGACACATGGCGATTGAACGCACATTTTCGATGATCAAGCCGGACGCAACCAAGCGTAACCTGACTGGCGCGATCACCAAGGTATTTGAAGACAACGGTCTGCGCATCGTCGCCTCCAAGCGCGTCTGGATGAGCAAGCGCGAAGCCGAAGGCTTCTACGCCGTTCACAAAGAGCGTCCCTTCTTCGGCGAACTCGTTGAAGGCATGACCTCCGGCCCGACCATCGTTCAGGTTCTGGAAGGCGAAAACGCCATCCTCAAGAACCGCGAAATCATGGGCGCAACCAACCCGGCCCAGGCTGCTGAAGGCACCATCCGCAAGAGCTTCGCGCTTTCCATCGGCGAAAACTCCGTTCACGGTTCGGACGCTCCTGAAACCGCCGCACAGGAAATCGCCTACTGGTTCGCCGAAACCGAAATCGTCGGCTGATTCAAAATATCAACGGCTTGAATCGCCATCTCAGGCGATGGCATGAAGCCGCTGAAAAGACTCGATGAAACGGAGCCGAAAGGCTCCGTTTTTTTTGTATTATTTGCAGGTAGATTGTTTCCTGTGCCGAGCACCCGCCCCCCTCATTCCTGTGCTTGTCACAGGAATCCAGCCGACGCGCGTCCGCGCGGCGAAAGAGTCTGTCCAGCCCAAGGACGTGGGCTGGCTAGATTCCTGTGACAAGCACAGGAATGAGGGGAGGTTCAATTTTCGCTTCGTCTCCTCCGACGATCGTCACGACGCCGGACACCCCTCGACAGGACGCATATCCGTCGTGCCGTCCGCTTTGAACACGTCCGGATTGGGTGTGTAGAGCGGGCCGACCGTCAGCGGTTTGGCGGGAAGGAGCGACTGGTCGGTGTCCGAGCGGATGGTGGTCTCTATCGTCTGCAATACATCGCCTTCCGGCCCTTTGATGCGGATCGTGACCTTGTAGGGGCGGTCCTGCTTGACGCATTCGACCGGCGGACTTTGAACGGCGATCTTTTCATCTGCCGGGAAAATCTTCTCCCTGGTCGTCAGCTCGGTGCCGCCGCGGGGATTTTCGAAGGTCGCTTCCAACGTGCTGCCGTCGCGGATGGGGGCGATGCGCTGCAAGGTCACGAGATAGGTGGCAATCGCCACACGGTAGTTGAAGACGAACATGCGGCCGGAAACCTTCGCGACATCGCGCGGCTCGTCCCGCTGACAACCGGAAAGACCGAGCACCGTAGTGATCGCCAGCAACGGAATGGTTATTCCTTTCATGCCTGCGCTTCCTTCTTGCGGTGATAATGCCGGCTGGCTTTCTGCCGGTTGCCGCACACCGTCATGTCGCACCAGATGCGGCTTCTGTTCTTGCTGCGGTCGACGAAAAGCCAACCGCAATTGCCGCAAATCCGCAGCCGTTTCCGCGTCTCCGCCGCAAGCAGCGACAGAGCTGAATGGGCGGTCGCATTGGCAAGGCTCTCTCGCAGAGGA
Source organism: Rhizobium sp. AN68 (assembly GCF_030758035.1). Lineage (NCBI taxonomy): Bacteria > Pseudomonadati > Pseudomonadota > Alphaproteobacteria > Hyphomicrobiales > Rhizobiaceae > Rhizobium > Rhizobium sp. AN68. The sequence goes on from NZ_JARWMI010000003.1 coordinate 1,003,299, forward strand.
AACAACCTTAGTGCCGTGCCGCAAGCGAAGAGAAGCCCTGCCAGCCGGCCGTCGTCATCGTCGTCATTCGTCATCGAAGAGCGGAAATAATCGTCGATCGCCTCGCGAAGATCGAGAAATACCTGCCTCATGTCCGCTTCGGGCGCGATGAGTGCGGGAAACCTGTCGCGCTCCGCTCCGAGTCGAGTCGACGCCTCGGCAAAGGTGGCGATCTGCTCAGGCACAGCAAAACGGTCGACCGATTTTGCCGCGTCCGCGCGCAGGATGACGCTATTGGCGACATCGAGGGCCAATGCGCCGCCTGCGAAACGATGTTCTGTCCAGCGAAATGTCATGGCGACATTATAACTATCAAAATGGATTTTAACAGTTATAATGCGATGGGGAGGACGGATTGGCTTATTTCCTGCAACAATTGCTGAATGCCGTACCGGTAGCCTCGCTTTATGCGGTTCTGGCGTTCGGCTATGCCATCGCCTTTTCGGTCACGAAACGGGCCGATGTCACCTATGGCGCGATCTTCGCTTTCGCCGGTCAGACCTGTCTGCTGTTTGCCGATTTTGGCTGGAACCGGCTGTGGCTGATCTTGCCTGCAACACTCGCGCTTGGGGCAGGGGCCGGTCTTTTCGGCGGTCTGTGGGCGGCGGCTTTCATCGGCAGGGCGGTGATGCGGCCCCTGGCGAAAGCCTCCCCCAATGCGGTGACGGTCGCCTCCATTGGCGTGCTGATCGCGCTCACCGAAAGTGCCAGACTTGCCGCCGGCACGCGACAATTATGGCTGCCGCCGCTTTTGTCCGAACCGGTGCGATTCTGGGCCGATGGAAGCTTCGCCGTCACCCTGACGTCGATGCAGATGCTGAACACGGCTGTCTTCTGCCTGCTCGTTCTCACAGGCACTTTCTACCTCCAGCGTTCCGGCTTTGGCAGACGCTGGAAGGCGGTGTCGGACGATGCTTTCGCCGCGTCACTGTGCGGGGTAAATGCAGGCAGGGTGTTCCTGCTGTCCTACTGTGCAGCGGGTCTGCTTGCCGCCATCGCCGGCGTCCTCGCCACGTTTTATTACGGCACCATGGATTTCGGTGCCGGTCTGGTGTTCGGCCTGAAGGTCGTGCTGATTTCGGCAGCGGGCGGTTATGCAAGCCCGCTCGTCTGCGCGCTCGGGGCTGCTGCCGTCGGGTTCGCGGAAACGCTATGGGTCGGTTACGGCCCGGTTATCTGGCGTGATGCGGCGGTTCTGGCGCTTCTGGTGGGCTGGCTGATCGTCATGCGCAGCAGAGTGGAAGCGCCCTAGAGCATTTCCAGGAGGGGTGGCGTCCGGTTTTCGTCCGGAAGTGCGGGAAAACACAACGCGTTACCGCCATTTGTCCTTGGCCGTGTCGTCGGTCGTCTTTGCGGCAACCCAGTCGCCCTTCGTGCCATCCTTGCCGTGTTCCTTTTTCCAGAATGGGGCGGACGTCTTGAGGTAGTCCATCACGAAATTTGCGCCGTCAAAAGCGGCCTGCCGGTGCCGGGAAGCAGCAATGACGAGGACGATATTCTCGCCGGTGGCGATCTTGCCATGGCGATGAATGGCGGTGAGGCCGAGGAGGTCGAAGCGTTCGATGGCGAGTTTCGCGATACGGGTCATTTCCGCTTCGGCCATGCCGGGATAATGCTCGAGTTCCAGCGCCGCGAGCGTGCCGCCATCATCGCGACAAAGCCCGGTGAAGGCCACCACCGCGCCGATGCTCTTGTCGCCTTCCGTCAGCCTGCGGGTTTCTTCCGCAGCGTCGAAATCCTGTGCCTGCACGCGGACCGTCGGCTGCATCCGGTTATCCCCCCGTCATGGGCGGGAAGATGCCGATCTCGCGCGCACCGGCAATGCTCTCGTCATGTTCAACATGTTCCTGATTCACCGCAACGCGGATCACATCCGGAAATTCGAAGGCGGTTTCGTAGTTTTCACCAAGGGTTGAGAGATAGGCGATCAGCTCACCGGCCGTGGTAACGGAGGACGGGATATCCAGCTCCTCCTCCGCCGTGCCGATCTTTTCGCGAACCCAGGCGAAATAAACGATCCGCGCCATCATTCTTCGTCCACGATGTGCTTGAGACCAGCCTTGAAGTAGTCGTAGCCGGTGTACATGGTCAACGCTGCTGCAAGCCAGAGAAGCGTAATTCCCATCTCGGTCGTGTAGGGCAGAACCTTGTCTCCCGCGGGACCTGCGAGAAGAAAGGCGATGGCCACCATCTGGATGGTGGTCTTCCACTTCGCGATGCGGGTGACGGGAACGCTGACCTTCAGCGCCGCCAGATATTCACGCAGGCCCGAGACCAGAATTTCGCGGCAGAGAATGGTGATGGCGGCCCACAGCGACCAGCCGGCAATGGTGCCGTCCGCTGCCATCAAGAGCAGCACTGAGGCGACCAGCAGCTTGTCGGCGATCGGGTCCAGCATGCGGCCGATATTGGAGGTCTGGTTCCAGATACGCGCCAGATAACCATCCAGAAAATCGGTCAGCGAGGCGACGATGAACAGCCAGAGTGCCGTCCAGCGCGCAAAATCCGAGCTTTCCAGCTTTCCTTCGATGTAAAAACACAAAACGATGACGGGAACCGCCAGAATGCGGGCATAGGTGAGAAGGTTGGGAATGCTGTATGCGCGCGAAGCCATGGGAAACCTGTCAGTCTGGATAAGCTGCCTTGATGCCGCCCCTGACGCATAGGGTCAACACGTTATTATGTTTTTTTAGCAGTTCGTTGCGACAGTGCGCCTTCAATCGCCACTGCTCTCATGGAAGTGATTGTAGATTTGCCGCGCTACGGCTTCTGAAATGCCGGTGACATTCATCAGATCGTTGAGGCCTGCGCGTGAAACCGCCTTGGCCGTACCGAAATGCTGCAGCAGCGAGCGCTTGCGTCCTGGGCCGATCCCCGAAATTTCATCCAGCGGATTGCGCACCATTTCCTTCTTGCGCCGCGCCCGGTGTGAGCCGATGGCAAAACGGTGGGCCTCGTCGCGCATGCGCTGGATGAAGTAAAGCACGGGATCGCGCGGCGGCAGGGAAAAATCGCTGCGGCCATCCGCAAAGAAGCGCTCGCGGCCCGCCTCGCGGTCCACACCCTTGGCGACGCCGATGGCAATCACGCTGTCGCGAATGTCGAGCTCATCGAGGATGGCACGCACCGCCGTCATCTGTCCCTGACCACCATCGATCAGGATAACGTCCGGCCAGGCGGGGAAGGGCATGTCCGCGGCTTCCTCGGGTGTGGGCGTCAGCGTCTGCGCGCGGTCAGGCTTGCCCTCTTCCTTCAACAGGCGCGAGAAGCGGCGGGTCATGACCTCACGCATCATGCCGAAGTCGTCACCGGGAGTGATATCGGTCGATTTGATATTGAACTTGCGATACTGGTTTTTCACGAAGCCTTCCGGCCCCGCCACCACCATGCCGCCCACGGCATTGGTGCCCATGATGTGCGAGTTGTCGTAAATCTCGATCCGGCGCGGCACGTAAGGAAGGTTGAAGGTTTCCGCGAACCCCTTCAGCAACCGCGCCTGAGACGAGGTTTCCGCCAGCTTGCGGCCATGCGCCTCGCGGGCATTGGCAAGAACATGGTCGGTGATGTCCTTCTTCTCGCCGCGCTGCGGCACGCTGATCGTGACCTTGTGTCCGGCTTTTTCGCCAAGAGCAGCGGCCAGCAATTCCTGTTCCTCTACGGTTTCGGAAAGCAGGATCTGTTTCGGCACCGGTTTGTCGTCGTAAAATTGCGCCAGAAACGCATTGAGGATTTCCGAGCCGGGCAGGGACGGGTCGGCCTTAGGGAAATAAGCGCGGTTGCCCCAGTTCTGGCCGGTGCGGAAAAAGAACACCTGGATGCAGGATATGCCGCCCTCGTGATGGATGGCGAAAACATCCGCCTCCTCGATGCCGGCCGGATTGATGCCCTGATGGCTCTGGACGTGCGAGAGCGCTGCCAGCCGGTCGCGATAGACGGCGGCGCGCTCGAAGTCGAGATCCTCGGCCGCCTCGTTCATCTGCCGGGCAATCGCGGTCTTGACGCTCTGGCTCTTGCCGGACAGGAAATCCTTTGCTTCCTTGACGAGTTCCGCATACCCCTCATCGCTCACCTCATGTGTGCAGGGGCCGGAACAGCGCTTGATCTGGTAAAGAAGACAGGGACGCGTGCGGGTTTCGAAAACGCTGTCGGTGCAGGTGCGGATCAAGAACGCGCGTTGCAGTGAGTTGATCGTGCGTCCAACGGCTCCGGCAGAGGCGAAGGGTCCGAAGTAGTCGCCCTTGCGCGCCCGCGCACCCCGGTGCTTGAAAATCGCCGGTGCACGATTGTCGGCTGTGATCAGGATATAGGGAAATGACTTGTCGTCGCGCAAAAGCACGTTAAAGCGCGGCCGCAAGCGTTTGATGAGGTTAGCTTCCAGGAGAAGCGCCTCGGTTTCCGTGCGGGTGGTGACGAATTCCATATGGGCGGTCAGCCGCACCATTTGCGCAATGCGGTTGGAATGCACGCGACCCTGGGCATAGTTACCGACGCGCTTCTTCAGCGAGCGCGCCTTGCCGACGTAGAGAACGTCGTTCGCCTCGTTGAACATGCGGTAGACACCCGGCGAGTTCGGCAGGTGTTTGACGAATTCGCCGATAAGATCCATGCCCTTCAGGCCGGATTCGTTTTTCCAGCCGGCATTCCAGTCCATGCCGGCAACGTCGCGCGGTGCCTCGGTCGCGTCTGTCGCGGCAAGGTTTGCATCGTCGTCTTCGTCATCGGTTTCATCGAAGAGAATACCGCCGTCAGGCAGCTTCTTTCCGTTCATTCAGGTATCTCCGCCACATCAGGGGTTTCCCAGCCAAGATGCTGGCCGCCATCGAGCGCGATCATTTGTCCGGTGATCGACGGCGTATCAAAAAGAAAGCGGATCGTCCGCCCGAACTCGTCGGGTTCCGGACCGCGCTTTAATATAAGGCCGTCGATCTGCGCCTGAAAGTCCTCCGGCGCCTGTCTTTCGCTTTTGAAGGAGGGACCCGGCCCGATGGCGTTGACGCGCACCCGCGGCGCAAAACTCTGCGCCATCGTCCGTGTGGCTGTCCAAAGGGCCGATTTCGAAAGCGTATAGGAGTAAAAACGCGGCGTAAGCGCAAGTACGCGCTGATCGATGATGTTGACGATCAGTCCCGATTTATCCTGAGGCAATTGCTGAACGAAGGCGGCCGCGATGAGGGAAGGCGCCCGCACGTGCACGGAAAAATGCGCGTCGAAGATTGCCGGATCGGGCGTTTCTGCCGAGATCGTCCAGAAAAATGGATGCATTGTTGACGACGACGCCTATCGGGCCGAGCGCCGAAGATGCCTGTTCGACAAGCGCCATTGTTGGCGATGATTGTGTCAGATCCGCCTGAACGGCAACGGCCTTGCCGCCTTTTTGCCTTATTTCGTTAGCGAATTCCTCGGCTTGCCCCATAGAGGCATTGGCGTGGACGGCAATCGCAAAGCCATGCGAGGCCAAATCCGTGGCGATCGCCCGCCCGAGCCGCCGGGCGGCACCCGTTATCAAGACTGTCTTCGGTATATTTTCTTTCACAGCGGACCTGCATTTGCTCATACACGCCCTATTTGCTGGATATAATCGCAAATCGCAAGCTGTCCGTGGGCCGTAAAAGAATTGTGTGGATTTTTATTGGTAATGTAATTTAAATTTAATTTGAATATAACTAAGTTTAAATTCGATATATTGGAAATTAAGTTTCCGGTAGGGTTAATAAAACCCTTGTGGCAATTAGGCAACGTCTAATTCTAGTCACGTGTCTGCCCCAAACAATTCACATTTTGGCTCTTTGATCTCCGCATTCTCCCATCAAATTCAATTTTCAGAGGGGCGATTAACCCGACGAATTTACCGCGTCTAAAAACAATGTTTTGAGTACGGCGCGGTCCTGAAAGGAGAATAACATGCGTATTTTCGTAGCAACCATTATGGCTTCGACCATTGCAGCCGCCGGTTTCTCGGCTGCTCACGCCGCTGACGCCGTAAACGACGTGCCGCAGGCACCGGTAGCCTACGACCAGCCCGCTCCGGTCAAGAACTGGACCGGCGCTTACCTCGGTGGTACCGCCAACTACGATTGGGGCCGTTTCAGCTCCAGCAACGACGGCCGTGACGCCAAGGGTGCCGGCGGCGGCATCTACGGCGGTTACAACATGCAGAACGGCCAGATCGTTTACGGTGCCGAAGCAGACGTTAACCTCGGCCGCGAGCGCGGTTCCGCTGGTACGGTTGGTGGCAACGCCGTCGAAGGCAAGCAGGGCGTCAATGGCTCGCTGCGTGCCCGCGTCGGTTACGACATGAACCCGTTCCTGCTGTACGGTACGGCTGGTCTCGCAGCCTCCGACAACAAGGTACGTGACGCGACCTCCAAGGACAGCGCAACCGCCCTCGGCTACACCGTTGGTGCCGGCGTTGAAGCCATGGTTACGGACAACATCACTGCCCGTCTGGAATATCGCTACAGCGACTACCAGAAGAAGGACTACAGCCTGGACTCCGGCGCGTTCTCGCGCGGCTTCGACGACCACTCCGTCAAGGCCGGTATCGGCGTCAAGTTCTGATCCTTCAAGGATCGGTAAAAGAAAAGCCGGGGTTTACGCCCCGGCTTTTTTTGTTTTTGCCATCAGTTACAGCATCCATGCCCGGCGATCAGGCCAGGCATGGCGCTCACATTGGCGTCAGGCGGCAGCCCTCATGTCCTTATAGGCTTCGAAACGCTTGCCGAATGTTTCCGGCCATTGCGCCAGCGCCTCGTGCCCTTCGGCCCATTCACCTGCAAAACGCAGATCGAGATAACCGATCAACGCCGCAAGGGCGAAATGTCCGCCATGCAGCTTCTTGCCGGTTTTCGGCAGGTTGGCGTTGAGATGATCCAGACCCTTCACCGCCTTTTTCCACTGCTTGTCGATCCATGGCTGGTGAACTCTGTCCTCCGGGCGGGAACGGCGCTCGTAAACGATGGCCAGCAGGCAATCCATGATGCCGTCGCAGAGCGCTTCCAGAATTTCCGCTTCGGTGCGCTTGCCGTTCTTTTTCGGGTAGAGCTTGCCGCCCGAAAGGCGGTCTAGATAGTGCATGATCGCGACGCTGTCATAGACCGAGCCGCCATCGTCCAGAAGCAGGACCGGAATTTTGCCGAGCGGATTGTTGTCAACCAGCGTCGCGGGCTCGGCATTGGTGTCGACGGCGACGTTGGTAATGTCGATGCCGAGATGGCGGGCGGCCATGCGCACCTTGGCGGAGTAGGGGGAAGTGACGGAATAAAGCAGTTCCATAGTCGGGTCCTGACATATGTTGATGTGTGGGTATTAGCGAATGGGGACGATTTCGGTAGCGCTGACGCGGCAGCCCTTGCGGTCAAGCTCAGGGCAATCGCGGAATGTCATGTCCTTGTTGAGGCAGATACGGACTTCCTCAAGGCGTTTTCCGTCGCAGCTGATCGAGACGCCGCGTTTCGACATGCCGGGGTTGGCGTCGGTGAAGGCGGTTTCGATGGCGTCGGCGGAAAGGGTGGCGCCTTTAGCGCCGGAGGCAATCGTCTCCGGCAGCTTGACCGCCTCGAAGGCGGTTCGTGTTGCCGAAAAATAATCCTTCTGCGAAAGGCCGGAGCAGGCGCCGTGCTTGCGCCACTGGTGGCCGATCAGGCCCATGGAGGGCATGATGTCGAACATCGTGCGGCCGATTGCGTCGGGCACACGGTCCGGCTCGCTGCTCGTGCAGAATTCGGGGTATCCGGTTTCGTTTTGCGGCCAGAGCCCGTGTACGACGAAACCGTACCGCCTGTCGCTGCCGCATTGCTGGCGATTGCCGGAACCTTCGGAGCTGGCGCAGAACGCCGGCGACCAGGAGAGCGAAAGCACATAAAAATCGAAGCCTGTTCCGGCGGGCACAGGGTTTTTGCCCGTGTCTCGTCGGGCAATTTCCGGCTGGGATTTTTCGGGCCTGGAATTGCCAGCGGGCTGCGTTTGGGATTGGGTCTGCCGGTTGGTTGCAGAACCGGTCGGGGCCGGATTTTCCCGCGAAAACCAAAGGGCCGCAAGCGACAGAAGACCGAGGGCGATGAAACCGGCATAACGCTTCATTTCGTGCACGTTCTCCGGAAAATGGACGACCTCGTATCGCCCGCAGACGACAAAGCGGTCTTACATAAATTTGTGAACGAGGCAAACGGGCAAAAAGGTTGAAAGCTTCGCCGCATAACGAATAGAGTCGAACGGATCTTCTGCGGAGTGCGGAAATCGGGTTGGGGTGAAGCTGGGGGAAATAGGCGGGCATGACCGCATGACATTGAAGAAATACATCTGGCCCGTCATTGGTCTGGCAACGATCGGTTTTTCGGCCTGGCTGCTCTATCACGAGCTGCGCGGTCTTTCACTCGATGATCTATGGGAAAGCCTCACGGCCATTCGCGCGCGGGACTGGGTGTGCTCCGGCCTGTCGACGCTTGTCGCCTATGCCGCCCTTGCCGGTTACGACCGCATCGCTCTCCAGCATCTCGGCCGGAAGGTAAACTGGTTCTTCATCACGCTCACCTCCTTCACCACCTACGCGCTTTCCCACAATGTCGGGGCATCCGTGTTTTCCGGTGCCGTCGTCCGATACCGGGCCTATACGTCCAAGGGGTTGAGCGCTGCCGAAGTCGGCATTCTCGTCGGCCTTTGTTCCTTCACCTTCATCATCGGAACGATCATGCTCATCGGACTGGTGCTGGTCTATGAACCGGACATTACCGAGCGCTTTACCGGCATCCTGCCCGTGGAAGCGTCAACGACAACCGGCGTCCTGCTGCTCGCCATCGTCGCACTTTATGTGCTCGGCAGTCTTTTGAAGCTGCGGCCGCTGAAAATCGGTTCGTTTTTTCTGCCATATCCCGTGCCGAAACTGGTGGCGCAACAGCTGGTCATCGGTCCGATCGAACTGATCGGAGCTGCAGGCATCATCTATTTCGCGCTGCCGGAAGCCGGAAATCCCGGTTTCATGGTCATTCTCGGGATTTTCCTGATTTCCTTTTCAGCGGCGCTCATCTCGCACGCGCCGGGCGGGCTTGGCGTGCTGGAGCTGGTGTTCGTCACCGGCCTGCCGGATATGAACCCGGCTGACGTGATTGCGGCGCTGCTGGTGTTCCGGCTGTTCTACCTCATCATCCCGTTCATCATGGCGCTGTTCGTGATCCTGTTCTTTGAGCGATCGCAGCTTGCACAGGCGCGGAAGGGGTTAGGGTAAGCCCTCAATCCTCTTCCGGCTTCTCCTCGCCGCGCAGCCAGAAGGCGCGGTGCGAGGCGTATCTGTCCTGCGCCATCACCGTCTTCAGGAATGGCAGCAGCGTGTGCAGCTCGTCCTTCAGCGTGTAGGGCGGGTTGACGACGATGAGGCCTGAGCCGCTCAAGCCTTCCAGCCGGTCGCTTTTCACGGAAAGTTCCGCGCACAGCATCTTCGGAATATCGAAGGATTGCAGCCGCTCGTGGAAATCCTTGATCGGTGCGCCTTTTTTGAGCGGATACCACAGGCAATAGGTGCCGGTGGAGAAACGCCGATATGCCTTGTTCAACCCATCCGCCAGCCGCTGATATTCATTTTCAAGCTCGAAAGGCGGATCGACGAGGATGAGGCCGCGTTTTTCCTTCGGCGGCAGATGCGCGCCAAGCGACAGCCAGCCATCGAGCTCCGTCACCCGAACCTGATAATCTCCCTCGAACAGACGCGCCAGCGCGCGTGCGTCGTCCGGGTGCAGTTCCATGGCCGAAAGCCTGTCCTGCGGGCGGAACAGCATGCGCGCGAGCTTTGGCGAGCCGGGGTAGAACTGCATGCCGCCTTCGGGGTTGAGTTCCCTGACGGTGGAAAGATAGGGTTCCAGCAATTCGGCGACAGGGGCCGGCAGATCGGCGTCCATCAGCTTGCCGATGCCGGTCTGCCACTCGCCTGTCTTCTGCGCCTCTTCCGATGACAGGTCGTAGAGGCCGATGCCGGCATGAGTATCCAGCACACGAAACGCCTTGTCCTTGTTCTGCAGGTAACGGACGAGACGGGCGAGAACGGCGTGTTTGAGAACATCCGCGAAATTGCCGGCGTGGTAGATGTGGCGATAGTTCATGGGATGTGTCTCGCTTCCCGATGGGGATGATGAATATTCTTGATGGACGTCACTTCGGCCTTTTTGCCGCGTCGCTGATGCAATATAGAAAAGACATGAACCTTGCGACCCCGATTTCCGCTAAAAACGCCGCCCCGAACGCCGAAAGTGCCACGCGCATCGGCCACACGGTCTGTCCGCACGACTGTCCGAGCGCCTGCGCGCTGGAAGTGGACATCAATGCCGATGGCCGCATCGGCCGCGTGCGCGGCGCCAATGCCAATACATACACTGCCGGCGTCATCTGCGCCAAGGTGGCGCGTTACTCAGAGCGTATCTATCATCCCGGCCGTCTTTTGACCCCGAAGCGCCGCAAGGGTGCGAAGGGTACCGGCGACTGGCAGGAGATATCCTGGGAAGCGGCACTGGACGAGGTTGCTGACGCCTTAGTCAAAGCCGAGGCAAAGCACGGCGCCGAAGCCATCTGGCCTTATTTCTATGCCGGAACCATGGGACAGGTTCAGCGCGATTCCATCGAGCGCCTGCGTCACGCCAAGAAATATTCCGGCTTTTTCGGATCGATCTGCACCAACATGGCCTGGACGGGTTATGTGATGGGTACAGGCGCGCTGCGCGGGCCCGATCCGCGCGAAATCGGCAAGGCCGATGTCGTTGTCATCTGGGGCACGAATGCTGTCGCCACGCAGGTCAACGTCATGACCCATGCGGTAAAAGCCCGCAAGGAACGTGGCGCGAAGATCGTCGTCGTCGATATCTATGACAATCCGACCATGAAACAGGCCGATATGCGCATCGTCCTGCGTCCCGGCACCGATGCGGCGCTCGCCTGCGCCATCATGCACATTGCCTTCCGCGATGGTTATGCCGACCGCGATTACATGGCGCGCTTCGCTGACGATCCGGTGGGACTTGAAGAGCATCTGAAATCGAAGACGCCGCAATGGGCGTCCGAAATCACCGGTCTTTCCGTGGAGGAAATCGAGGATTTCGCAAGGCTCGTGGGCACGACGAAAAAGACGTTCTTCCGGCTCGGTTATGGTTTCGCCCGCCAGCGCAACGGCGCGGTCGCCATGCATGCCGCCCTTTCGATCGCCACCGTTCTTGGCTCCTGGCAATATGAAGGCGGCGGCGCCTTCCACAATAACGGCGATATCTTCCGGCTCAACAAGGCGGAACTGATGGGCACAGCCTATGCCGACCCCAACGTGCGCCAGCTCGACCAGTCCCAGATCGGTCGCGTGCTGACGGGGGATGCGGAAGCGCTGCGACATGGTGGCCCGGTGACGGCGCTGCTCATCCAGAACACCAACCCCGTCAATGTCGCACCCGAGCAGCGGCTGGTGAAACAGGGTTTCCTGCGCGACGATCTTTTTGTTGCCGTGCATGAGCAATTCATGACGGAGACGGCCGAGTTGGCCGATATCGTGCTGCCGGCCACCATGTTCCTTGAACATGACGATATCTACCGTGCCGGTGGCCAGAACCACATTCTGCTTGGCCCCAAGCTGGTGGAGCCGCCGGAAACCGTGCGCACCAATCTCTTCGTCATCGAAGAACTGGCGAAACGTCTTGGTATTGACCATATGCCGGGCTTCGGTCTTTCAGCCCGCGACCATGTCGATCATATGCTGAAAGTCAGCGGCTGGGGCGATTTCGATACGTTGGCGGAAGAAAAATGGATCGATGCGCAGCCCTCTTTCGAGGTGGCGCATTATCTCGAGGGCTTTGGTTATGGTGACGGAAAATTCCGTTTCAGCCCCGAATGGGCGACAGGGCCGTCTCCAAACAAACCGCCGAAAAACATCGGCGTGATGGGACCGGTTGCGCAATTTCCGAAATTCCCGGATCAGGTAGATGTCATCGAAACCGCCGACGGAGAGCATCCTTTCCGACTGGCGACATCGCCAGCGCGCAACTTCCTCAACTCCACCTTCGCGGAAACGAAAACCTCCGTGCAGAAGGAAGGCCGTCCGGAAGTGATGATCTGTTCCGAGGACGCCACCCGCAACGGTATAGCCGATGGCGACATCGTGCGTATCGGCAATGGCCGCGGCGAAGTGCGTCTTCACGCGAAAATCGTGGAGGGTGCGAGGCCCGGCGTTCTGGTTGCCGAAGGGTTGTGGCCCAACAAGGCGCATCTGGACGGCGAGGGTATCAATGTTCTGACGGGCGCCGATGCCGTCGCCCCCTATGGCGGCGCGGCTTTCCACGACAATAAGGTGTGGCTCCACCGCGACGAGGAAGCCTGAAAGGCTTGATATTGCACCGCAACAGGGCCAAGCTGAACACTTCCGCGACAGGCAAGGAATATCCGTTGACACAGACGCAAGCGAAAAACGTTCCGGCCGACACTGATTCCGGCAGGGTCCGGCTGGTGGAAAAGGAAACGGTGTGGAAGGGCTTCGTGCATATGCAGAAGCTCATTTTCGATCAGCGCATGCCGGATGGCAAGACAATCCGCATCATCAGGGAAGTCCACGATCACGGCAGCGCCGCCGCCATCCTTCTATACGATGCCAAACGCGACAGCGTGGTGATGGTGCGCCAGTTCCGCCCTGCCGTCTTCGTGAACGGCGATCCAAGCTTCATGATCGAAGTGCCAGCGGGGCTCCTCGATGACGACAACGCCGCCGACGCCATTCGCCGCGAGGCCATGGAAGAATCTGGCTACGCGGTGGAAAAGGTCGAATACCTGTTCGACATGTATGCCAGCCCGGGAACGCTCACCGAAAAAGTCAGCCTCTTCGTCGCCCGCATCGATCTCGACGTGCAGGCCGGCAGCGGCGGTGGTCTGGAAACCGAAGGCGAGGATCTGGAGGTTCTGACCTACGGCCTCGACGAAGCCTTCGCGATGATCGCGTCCGGCGAAATCACCGATTCCAAGACGATTATTCTGTTGCAGTGGGCCATGTTGAATCGCGCGGCTCTACGCAAACCTTAAGCGAACGCAACGTTTTCCAACTTTGCCGCAGCCGCAAGCTTCCTATCATGTGTTGCTAAAGGCACATTGTGCGAAATCGCAAGCGAGAGGTAGGCAGCATCATAGGCGGGAAGCGCATGTTTCGTGCCAGGCGGATGATAGAGACGTGATCGGCGATTGTGCCGTCCTCGTCAGACAGGAACCAAGCCGCGACTACCGAGGCGTCCACGACAAAGGCCATTACTTGCGGCCTTCTTCTTTCCACGCCTTGACCTCATCCGGAGTTGTCTTTTTTCGTTGCGACCGTTCTGTCCGCATCGCAGAGATGAGGTGTCGACGAGATTGAGGATCGATCGCTTTTACGAGGCATGCCACAGCTTCGTTCTGCGTGCGATAATAACATCTTCTCCCGCCTCAACCGGAAGCCTTCAACTCAGAATCTGCCCTTTACGCCGGCCCCAACGAAAAGCGACTGCATATCGCCGCCCGCCGTATCTTTATAAAACAGGCCGGTAGTTCCGCCAGTCGGTGTGAGGGTTTTGTCACCGCGACCGAAGCTCGTATATTCGTATGCGCCATCCAGGTAGAGGGAGGCATTCTCAGTCAGGGCATAGGCGATGCCCGCTTTTGCTCCGAACATGCCGCCAACATGGAATTTGTCGGTGAAGCGGATCGAACGCATCCAGTGATCGTCCGTGGCTTTCGCATAGATCATTGCGCCGCCTTCGAGGCCGGCATTCAGCGACCAGTTCCCGAATTTGCGCCCACCGGTCACATTGCCGTAAAATACGGGGATTTGCTGCCGGTAGGTGATGGCTTTTTCGCTATTGTTGAACTCACCGACATTATTGCGAAATCCTCTCCAACTGTAGATGTAGTCACCGCCATAGGCGGACCACTGCACGTCGGTATAGCGAAAGCCGATACCGGCACTGAGGTGCTGCAGCGGGTCTTCCAGCAGTGTTCTGTTGATTTCGATGCTTCCGGTCAGGTAGTGGTCGAGGCGAGTGTCGCCGTGCTGTGAGCGGTCGCTCCATCCAGTTTTCGATGTATCCCTGTAATAGGGAGGCAGCCAATCGTAGTCGGTCATGTAGCCATCGCCAGCAAAGCCGATTCGACCTTCCGTTTTTATGCGCCACTCGGGTGACAGCTCAAGTCCAAGCGATCCGCGTAACGCCATGGCATTTGTTGTTTTCCAGTCGAGTTGACTGTTTTTGTGGCTTCCGTTGTAAAAGGTCTCTGTGGCCTTGATGTTTAGAACACCGGCATCGAGCGAAGCGGTGATGCCGCTTTGCTCGGCGGCGAGCGGCAGGCTCGTACCCACCAGTAAAACGGCCGAAAGCGGCAGGGAAAACTTCGAAATTAGCATAATCGCTCCTGAATGACCGGAGGGCTCCAAAATGCGGGGCCGTTGCGGGCATTAAAGGTGATTATGGTAAACGTTCGGTTTATTTTAGAGGAAATACCACTTTAAGTATCTTTGTACTTTAGTGAAATATTTGTCAGTAAGCAGAAATCAGGCTGGAATACTCAGATTTACTTGCGTCGCCGCTGGAAATGGCTTTCCCACCTTCCATCCGCACCTTGCCTTCCGCAAGCTGCTTCAGGGCAAGTGGATAAAGCTGGTGTTCGACGGTGAGTATCCGCGCCGCCAGCGTCTCGGCCGTGTCGTCGGAAAGAACCGGCACCGCGCCCTGCGCGATCGTCGGGCCTTCGTCCATGCCTTCGGTGACGAAATGTACGGTGCAGCCGGAAATCTTCATGCCGCTGTCGATGGCGCGCTGGTGGGTGTGCAGGCCGGGGAAAAGCGGCAGCAGGGAAGGGTGGATATTGATGATGCGGCCTTCATAGGGGGCGATGAAATTCCCGGAGATCAGCCGCATGTAACCGGCAAGACAGATGATATCAGGCGCAATCTCGCCAAGTGCGGCCAGAATGGCGCCCTCATGCTCGGCTTTGCTGGCATAGGTCTTGCGCTCGAAAACGAGCGTGGGAATACCGAACGCCCGCGCCTTTTCCAGCCCGCCTGCCGACGCCTTGTCCGAAATTACACAGGCGATCTCGGCCGGAAAATCCGTCTCCTGACAGGCCTTGGCAAGCGACACCATGTTGGAGCCGCTGCCGGAAATGAAAACGACGACACGTGCGCGGCCAGATCGAGAGGCGGCGCTCATCATAGGCTGAGGGCGCCCTTGTAGATCGTGCCGTGCGCACCCTCTTCGCGGGCGACCATGCGGCCGAGCGGGAACACGGTCTCGCCTTCCGCCGTCAGAGCATCGGTGACCTTGGCGGCATTTTCAGCCGAAACGACCACGATCATGCCGACACCACAGTTGAACGTGCGCAGCATTTCTTTGGCTTCAACGCCACCGGTTTTTGCAAGCCACGAGAACACAGCCGGAACCTCGATCGCGTCGAGATCGATCTCGGCGGCGAGATGCTTGGGCAGAACGCGCGGAATATTTTCCGGGAAGCCGCCGCCGGTAATATGCGCCAGCGCCTTCAGCGCGCCGGTCTCGCGGATTGCCTTCAAAAGCGGCTTTACATAGATGCGCGTCGGCGTCAGCAGCGCTTCGCCAAGCTTCTTGCCATCTGCGAAGGGTGCCGGGGCGTCCCAGTCAAGACCGGAGATCGAAACGATCTTGCGCACCAGCGAAAAACCGTTGGAATGAACGCCGGAGGACGAAAGTCCAAGAATGACGTCGCCTTCGGAAATATCGCCGGCGGGCAGAAGCTGGCCACGTTCGGCAGCACCCACGGCAAAGCCCGCGAGATCGTAGTCGCCATCGGAATACATGCCGGGCATTTCAGCGGTTTCACCACCGATCAGCGCACAGCCGGATTCGCGGCAGCCGGCTGCAATGCCGGAAACGATGGCAGCGCCCTGATCCGGGTCGAGCTTGCCGGTCGCGAAATAGTCGAGGAAGAACAGCGGTTCTGCGCCCTGCACGACGAGATCGTTGACGCACATGGCAACGAGGTCGATGCCGACGGTGTCATGGAAATTCGCATCGATGGCGATCTTCAACTTGGTGCCGACGCCGTCATTGGCGGCCACCAGAACCGGATCGTTAAAGCCTGCGGCCTTCAGATCGAACAGGCCGCCGAAGCCGCCGATTTCGCCATCCGCGCCGGGACGCCGCGTCGAGCGCACCGCCGGTTTGATCTTTTCGACCATCAGGTTGCCGGCGTCGATATCCACACCTGCGTCACTATAGGTAAGACCGTTCTTGCCCGACTGGCTCATCGCTCTCGTCTCCG
Organism: Rhizobium sp. AN68; assembly: GCF_030758035.1. NCBI lineage: Bacteria > Pseudomonadati > Pseudomonadota > Alphaproteobacteria > Hyphomicrobiales > Rhizobiaceae > Rhizobium > Rhizobium sp. AN68. The sequence goes on from NZ_JARWMI010000003.1 coordinate 1,019,607, forward strand.
CTGGTTCCTTTGGCGTCGCCATTCGCACGGGACGGGGCCCGATGCAAGGGTTTGAGTGGCAAAAGCTCCGGTTTTTAACGGCTTTGCGACGGTTTGACGTTTTGTGTGCCTCGGGCCTCTCGACGGCGATATGCGCAGCGCAGACTTGAAAACCCGTCGTCGTTGCACGGACCTGGCAACCGCCGTGTCTATCGCTGCCGGGCCACCGGCCTTGACCATGTGCATATGCGCATCCTATCTCCATCATGGGCAATGACGGCACGGCGACAAGAGGATGAACGGATGCAACCCCATGTGAGCGGTACGAGCCTGCGCCGGCAGGTTTTTTTCTGGATAGGCGTGCTTGCCGTCTTTATCTTTTTCCTGATGGTCTTCAGCTCCATCCTCCTGCCTTTCGTGGCGGGCATGGCGCTTGCCTATTTTCTCGATCCGGTTGCCGACTGGCTGGAGCGCCGAGGCCTCAGCCGGTTGATGGCGACCGTCGTTATCCTCGTCTCCTTCGTGCTGATTTTCGCGCTGTCGCTCATCATCATCATTCCGCTGATTGCCGCCCAGGCATCCGAATTCATCACGCGCATCCCGCAATATGTCTCGTCCCTGCAGCAGTTGATCGCCGGTGCGGACGCCAATCTGCTGCCTGACTGGGTGAGCAACCAGATCAATGCAGTGAAGGAGAATTTTTCCAAGCTGCTGACCGAAGGCGCGGGCTTCATTGGCACCCTGCTGACGCAGATCTGGAATTCCGGCAAATCGCTGGTCGATGTCATGTCGCTGCTGGTCGTCACACCCGTCGTCGCCTTCTACCTGCTGCTCGACTGGGACCGGATGATCGACAAGGTCGATAGCTGGATACCGCGCGACTACGTGCATACGGTCCGCCAGATCGCCCGCGACATGGATAGGACGATTGCCGGATTCGTGCGCGGGCAGGGGTCGCTCTGCCTCATCCTTGGTGTTTATTACGCTGTCGGCCTGTCCTTGGTGGGCCTGAATTTCGGCCTGCTGATCGGCCTTTTCTCCGGCCTTATCAGCTTCATTCCATATATTGGTTCGATGGTCGGCCTCATCCTTGCCGTCGGCGTTGCCATCGTGCAGTTCTGGCCTGATTATATCTATGTATTTCTGACACTTGCCGTGTTCTTTTCCGGCCAGTTCATCGAAGGCAACATCCTGCAGCCGAAGCTCGTCGGCAGCAGCGTCGGCCTGCATCCGGTATGGCTGATGTTCGCATTGTTCGCCTTCGGTGCGCTTTTCGGTTTCGTCGGCCTTCTGGTCGCCGTGCCGGCGGCGGCAGCCGTTGGCGTGCTTGTCCGCTTTGCATTGTCGCGATATCTTGAAAGCGATCTTTACCATGGGCACGCCGCCAACCTTCCCTGGGAAGAACAGGAAACGTCCTCCGGCAAGGTTGACTCTCAGGGCTAACGATGACTGACCAAATCAAAAACGACAACGCCCGGTCGAAGGCCGAGCAGCTGCCGCTCGCATTCTCACACCAGTCCGCTTCTGGAAGGGACGATCTTCTCGTGTCCGACTCGCTCAAGGCTGCCGTCAGCCTTGTGGATGAATGGCCGAACTGGCCTTCGCCCGTGGTGGTGCTGGCCGGGCCTCCGGGTTCGGGAAAATCGCATCTCGCCAATATCTGGAAAAATATCAGCAGCGCGCAGGATATCCACCCGCAAGCCGGTGTTGGCGCTGCGCGTCTTGCCGAAACCGGAGCGGTTCTGTTCGAGGATGCCGATCGCCGCGGTTTTGACGACACCGAACTTTTCCATGTCATCAACAGCGTGCGCCAGCACGGCACCACGCTTTTGATGACCAGCCGGCAATGGCCGGCCGCATGGCCGGTGACCTTGCCGGACCTGCGCTCACGCCTGAAAGCCGTGACTGTGGTGGAGACAGGCGAGCCCGACGAGGGTCTTCTGGCACAGGTTCTGGTGAAACTCTTCGCCGACCGGCAGCTTTATATGGATGACAAACTCATAGGCTACATCGTCAACAGAATGGAGCGTTCACTCGATACGGCGCAGACGATTGTGGACCGTATCGACAGGCTGGCGCTCTCGCGTGGAACAAGGATAACCCGTCCCTTGGCGGCGGAAGTCCTTAACGCGATGGGCGAAGGGACAAGGGGTAGCGGGCTGGAGGTCGATTGACTGTCACAGTTCCGTCGTCAAACTGTTATACGGGCAAGAGGGACGATCGCGGGATGCAGCAGGATCACGGGACGGAAAGTCAGGGGATGGTACAGGACATGGACGCTATTGTGCAGGACGACTTCAACAAGGTTCAGCCGGTGACCGAGGGCGAGAATCTCTGGGACAGCCCCGCGCGCTTCATCAACCGCGAATTCTCCTGGCTCCAGTTCAATCGCCGTGTTCTGGAAGAAACGCTGAACACGGATCATCCGCTGTTGGAGCGACTGCGTTTTCTGTCCATCTCCGCCGCCAACCTCGATGAATTCTTCATGGTTCGCGTCGCCGGCCTCGAAGGCCAGGTGCGCCAGAAGATTACGGTCAAGACACCTGACGGCAAGACACCAGCCGAGCAGCTGGAAGATATTCTGAAGGAAATCGACAATCTTCAAATGGAGCAGCAGGCTTCGCTTGCGGTTCTGCAGCAATATCTCGCCAAGGAAGAAATCTTCATCGTGCGGCCTGCCGCACTTTCCGAAGCGGATCGTACCTGGCTGGGCACCGAGTTCGAGGAACGTATTTTCCCGGTGCTGACGCCGCTGTCCATCGACCCTGCGCACCCGTTCCCCTTTATTCCGAACCTCGGTTTCTCGATGGGCCTGCAACTCGACAGCGTCAACGGCCGCGAGCCGATGACAGCGCTGTTGCGTCTCCCGACGGCGCTCGACCGCTTCGTTCGTTTACCGGATGAGAAAAACGCCATCCGCTACATCACGCTTGAAGATGTAGTCGGCCTGTTCATTCACCGTCTCTATCCGGGCTATACCGTCAGGGGATTCGGCACGTTCCGCATCATCCGTGACAGCGATATCGAGGTGGAGGAAGAGGCGGAAGATCTGGTCCGCTTCTTCGAAAGCGCGCTGAAGCGCCGCCGCCGCGGTTCGGTTATCCGCATTGAGACCGACAGCGAAATGCCGCAGTCGCTCCGCCAGTTCGTGGTGCACGAGCTTGGCGTGCCTGATAATCGCGTTGCCGTTCTGCCCGGCTTGCTCGCGCTCAACACCATCTCGGAAATCGTGCGCGCACCGCGCGACGACCTGAAGTTCGAGCCTTACAACGCCCGTTTCCCCGAGCGCGTGCGTGAACATGCCGGCGATTGCCTTGCCGCCATCCGCGAAAAAGACATGGTGGTTCACCACCCCTATGAAAGCTTCGACGTGGTTGTGCAGTTCCTGTTGCAGGCTGCGCGCGACCCCGAAGTGCTCGCCATCAAGCAGACGCTTTACCGCACCTCCAACGACAGCCCGATCGTTCGCGCGCTGATCGACGCGGCGGAAGCCGGCAAATCCGTGACCGCGCTGGTCGAATTGAAGGCGCGTTTCGACGAAGAGGCGAACATCCGCTGGGCGCGCGATCTGGAGCGGGCCGGCGTGCAGGTGGTGTTCGGCTTCATCGAACTCAAGACGCATGCCAAGATGTCTATGGTGGTGCGCCGCGAGGACGGCAAGCTCAGAACCTATTGCCACCTCGGCACCGGCAACTACCACCCGATCACGGCCAAGATCTATACCGACCTGTCCTTCTTCACCTGCAACCCGAAGATCGCCCACGACATGGCGAATATCTTCAACTTCATCACGGGTTACGGCGAACCGGAAGAGGGCATGAAGCTCGCCATTTCGCCCTATACGCTGCGTGCGCGCATCGTGAAGCACATCAACGAAGAGATCGAGCACGCCAAGCGCGGTGCGCCGGCGGCGATCTGGATGAAGATGAACTCGCTGGTCGATCCCGAGATTATCGATACGCTTTACCGCGCCAGTGCGGCTGGCGTGGAGATCGATCTCGTCGTGCGCGGCATCTGCTGCCTGCGCCCACAGGTTGCGGGTCTGTCGGACAATATCCGCGTCAAATCGATTGTCGGCCGCTTCCTCGAGCACAGCCGAATCTTCTGCTTCGGCAATGGTTTTGGCCTGCCGTCCGACAAGGCGCTGGTCTATATCGGCTCCGCCGACATGATGCCGCGCAACCTTGATCGCCGCGTTGAAACGCTGGTGCCGCTCACCAACCCCACCGTGCACGAGCAGGTTCTTTCACAGATTATGCTGGGCAATCTCATTGACAACCAGCAGAGCTACGAGATACTTGCGGACGGAACGTCGAGGCGCATCGAGGTGCGTAAAGGCGAAGAACCGTTCAACGCGCAGCACTATTTCATGACCAATCCCAGCCTTTCCGGACGTGGTGAAGCCCTGAAATCAAGTGCGCCCAAATTGATTGCCGGGTTGATTTCTTCCCGCAAGAAACAGGCTGAATGACTCGATCAGAAGCACAGGGGCGGCTGACCGGCCTTGCCCCCGTTTCCGTCATAGATATTGGTTCGAACTCCGTTCGTCTCGTCGTATATGAAGGTCTTTCCCGCGCGCCCGCCGTGCTGTTCAACGAAAAGGTCCTTTGCGGTCTCGGCAAGGGACTGGCCCTCACGGGCCGAATGCATGAGGAAGGCGTTAGCCGGGCTTTGATGGCACTGCGTCGCTTCCATGCGCTTTCCGAACAGGCGCAGGCGCAGCAACTCTACGTGCTGGCGACAGCGGCAGCGCGTGAAGCGGAAAACGGCCCGGATTTCATCCGTGAAGCCGAAGCCATACTTGGTTGCGAGATCGAGGTCCTGTCCGGCGAAAAAGAAGCGCTTTATTCCGCCTATGGCGTGATCAGCGGTTTCCACGACCCAGATGGCATTGCAGGCGACCTGGGCGGCGGTTCGCTGGAACTCATCGACATCAAGGGCAAGAACTGTGGCGAGGGCATCACCCTGCCGCTCGGCGGCCTTCGGTTGTCGGAGCAATCGGATGGCTCGCTGGAGAAGGCGACGACCATTGCCCGCAAACACGTCAAATCCTTCGCAAAGCTGCTGGCGGCCGGCGAGGGGCGTACCTTTTATGCCGTGGGCGGCACGTGGCGAAACATCGCCAAGCTGCACATGGAGATCACGGGTTATCCGCTGCACATGATGCAGGGATATGAATTACCGCTGGCGGAAATGCTGAATTTTCTGGAAGAAGTCATCGTCTCCAGGGACAGCAAGGACCCGGCCTGGCAGGCGGTCTCCAAGAACCGCCGTTCGCTTCTGCCGTTCGGCGCCATCGCCATGCGTGAAGTTCTAAAGGCGATGAAGCCGGCAACGATCGCCTTCTCGGCGCAGGGCGTGCGCGAAGGTTATCTTTATTCGCTGCTGACGGAAGCGGAGCGGGATACCGACCCGCTGCTGGTCACGGCCGACGAGCTTGCCATTCTGCGTGCCCGTTCGCCCGAACATGCGCGCGAACTGGCCGACTGGAGCGGCCGCACCTTTCCGGTCTTCGGCATCGAGGAGACGGAAGAGGAAAGCCGTTACCGGCAGGCGGCCTGCCTTCTGGCAGATATCAGCTGGCGTGCACATCCGGACTATCGCGGCCTGCAGGCGCTCAACATCATCGCCCACTCCTCCTTCGTGGCGATCACCCATCCGGGCCGCGCTTATATCGCGCTTGCCAATTATTACCGCTTCGAAGGGTTGAACGACAACGGCACCACACAGCCGCTCGCCGCCATGGCGGGTGACCGCCTGCTGGAACTCGGCAAGTTGCTCGGCGGCCTGCTACGCGTCGTTTACCTCTTCTCAGCCTCCATGCCCGGTGTCGTCGATCACCTGAAATTCCGCAAATCCACCAATCCGGATCTGGATCTGGAATTCGTCGTGCCACACGCCTATTGCGATTTTGCCGGAGAGCGTCTGGACGGACGCCTGCAGCAACTGGCGAAGCTGACGGGCAAGCGGTTGGCGTTTGTGTTCGAGTAACGGGCAGACGCCGGCCATTTGGCACCGCAGACAGTTGTGGAGCTATACTAGGACCAGCGCTGACAAAAGGCGTCGATATCGCTTGATTGAAAGTCGGCTAGCCGCGCCATGATCGTCTCGAAGGGCCAGTCCCACCAGGCGATTTTGGCAAGCTTCCCCGCCACGGTTTGCGAAAACCGCTCGCGAATGATCTTCGCGGGAACACCGCCGACGATGGTGTAGGGCGGCACGTCCTTGGTGACGACCGCGCCTGCTGCGAGCACGGCGCCGTCTCCAACCTTCACGCCCGGCAGCACGATGACCCCGTGACCGATCCAGACATCGTGACCGATGACGGCGCGATCCTCCTTGCGGCGATCGAAAAAAGCGTGGTCGCGCACCGCCTCTGTAGCGTAATATTCCGGGCAGTAGCTGAAACGATGCATGGACGGTCGGTCCATTGGATGGTTCGGTGCGCCAATCCTGACGTCCGCGGCAATAGCGCAGAATTTCCCGATTGTCGCATCACCGACAATACAACGGGGTCCGAGGTAGGAGTAATTCCCGAGTTCGACGTTGTGCAGAGAGGTATCGGCCAAAATTTCGCAGCAGCTACCTATGTTCGAGTCCCTTATGCTTGCCGTCGAATGGATAACTGTCTCTGCGAGCTTGGGGCGATTGAGTTGTGCGGTTGAGTGCATGCCTGTCTCCGGATTTCGGCCTGCGTAACCGGGGACTATGAAGGGCATATGACGTGAAATTGCGAAGGCAAGCCGATTAGGCCAGATATCCCTTTGAAATGCAGATCGTGTGCGCGCTTTGCGTGGAACGAAATCTGGCTTCACACAGCGCGGTCAGCCGCCGGAACCATCCGCGGTCGCAGCTTTTTTACTTCCAATAATGGTCGGATATGTTTTGGGCATTCTGGATGATGTGACGCGCGACTTCGGGATCTCCGCCCTCGAATGTTTCCAGGTCGGCTCCGCATAACAGCAGGAAAAGCTGCTGGTGCGCGACAGCGGCAAAATAGTCATGAGGCGGTGGCTGTATTTCAGACCCGATTGACTGGAGTTCGTCAGCAGCCTGTTTGCTTGCACGCTCAAGCGCTGCGAAAATTGTGGACACCATCGCCGATTCTGTCCGTTGCAATATATCCTGAACCTGCCGTTCGGCGGGCGTCAGGACCGGGCAGCTCTCACTCATCGCACAACTCTCCTCTCGGCACACCTCGTTACCTGCGGTACTATGCTATGGATTGTGTCTGCTTTGAGAGGAGAAGCTGAAGTTGTGGATTTGAAACCGCAAACGAAAAACACGACAGACCGAAATCGGTTTGTCGCCGAGACAAACCGGTCGCCTCGCTACAAGCCGTTATTATTCAACCGTGCCCCAGCGCCTTCCTGATACAGGCGCTGAGATAGGCATATTGCAGGGGCGTGGCCCTTGCCATCGCCTCCGTGCGGGTGGCGGGCCTGTCCTCGTAACCGACCGGAATATCGAACTGGGTGAAGGTGAAATCCCAGCGGGTGCCGTTGACGATATTGTAGAAATGGTCGGCGCCGCTAACGACGGTTTTGGCGAGGTCGCCACCGAAAATATCCTGCACCACCAGAGCTGTAACGCCGCCTTGCCCCCTGGCTGGGTTTTCTCTCGACCACAGGCTGCTGGTTTCGAGCGACCAGCTTTTCCTCAGGGCGTAATACAGTCGTTCGGCATTGTCCTGCATGACGGGTCTTTCCTGTTTCGGAACCGGGTTCCGGGTCAGGTTGGGTCGGTACAGTAACGGAGCGCCTCGCTTCCTTTTTCAGGCCGCAGGAACGCTCCGTTCAGTTGAGATTGCGCCGATGCGCTGACGGTGCCGGAACGAATTCCGGCACCCCTTTCCTCACTTCGCGTCGAGAAGGTCCTTGACTTCCAGCAGGACGAACTCGTTGTCGTCAGCCTTGTCCAGCGCACGGCCGGCCGAGAAGGGCAGGTTGTTGTCGTTGCCGACGATGATATGGGTGGCGTCGACACGGTCGACATTCTCGATGGTCACGAACGGCATGTCGTAGAAACCGTTGCCGCCGCCCTGACGCTTCCTGTTATCAGGATCGGAGATCTTCAGCAGATCGATATAGCCGATCTTGCGCGCCGCCTTGCCGGCATTGGCGTCGTTGAATTCGATCTTGTAGATGCGCTTGACCTTGGAAGGTACGGCAAAGCAGTTTACATCCGGCTTCTTCGGGTCGGCGCAGGCCTTGTCGGCGGTGCCGGCGCCATTGTCACGCTCGATGACCAGCGCGGTGCTCTCGTCCAGCATGTTGAAATCGCCGATGGCTTCGCCACCTTGCGCCAGCGGGTAGAGCCAGGTGCGGCCTGTCCATTCCTTCTTGGCGGTATCGAGCTCGATGATGCGAAGGGCGGTTGAGCCGTCTTCGGTCTTTTCGACCTGACCTTCGGCGGTGTAGAGCGGGCCTTCGAGAAGGCCGTAAAGCTTCGAGCCGTCCTTGGAGAGCGCCATGCCTTCATAACCACCTGATCGTTTCAGGTTGAAGGCGGGCATTTTCTGCGTGGGGTTGCCGGGCAGTGCCAGGGTCGGATGATCCGGGGACTTCACCTCGATATCGCCGGCCTTGGTGGCGATGACGTCGGTCAGCTTGCCGTCGCGGGTGAATTTCAGGATGTAGGGACCGAACTCTTCGCCCACCCAGAAGCCGTCGGCAACGGGCTGAATGGATTCGACGTCGAAGTCGGCGCCCGTCAGGTAACGTTTGGTCGAACCTTCCATGACGATGGGGAAGGGAGCTTTCTTGTCCGGGTCGGAAAGGAACACCGTCTCCAGCGCGTTGACCTTGCCGGCATCCCAGTCGAATTTGATGTGGTGGAGCATCAGCATGGCATCGCTGGAGTTGAGCTTCGAGCCGAAACCATTATCGGAAAGGCTCCAGAAGCTGCCGTCCGCCATGGCCTTGATGCCGGAAAAGCCTTGCATGGCCTGGCCGTTGAACGGCATGGAGAGGCCGGTCGGGCGAACGCCATCCTTGCCGGGCACGGTGCCGAGACCCTCGGCGCGCTTGCGGTCGGCCGTCGTGAACTTGGCGGATGTCTTGAGGTATTCCGGCGCATCGGCAGGTGCTGCGATGATGGTGTTGGCCGGCAGAATGGCGTGCGAGACCAGCTTTGCCGGAAACTCCTGCTCTGCATGGGATGCGGTTGCGAGCGCAAGAACGGCGAAAGGTGCGAAAAGAATATGCTTCATGGTGGAGACCCCTCAATGCCTGTTGAAGACAGGACTGAGGCGATAGGGGCGCTACATGACAGGCAGGTGATTGCAGTTTGAAGCTTTGATGAATTTTGATGACGGGCGGCCTCGGAAACGAGGCTACCCGTTTGTTTTCAGGGGTTTTTTCAGGCGGCTGGGGCCTGATATTGGCTGAGCGTACACACGCCGAGCGTCTGGCCGCGTCCCTTGACAGCATGTTCGCCGAGATATTCGCTGCGCACACCTTTGGGTAGCACCAGCTGATGGGCGAGATCGGCAGAAATCAGCACGGGATGGCCGAGCATCTTGCTCAGTGATTCGAGCCGCGAAGTGGTGTTTACCGTGTCGCCAAAATAGGTGATCTTGTGGTGATCGACGCCGATTTCGGCTGTTATGACCGGCCCGCCATGAATCGCAAAGCGAAGGCGCGGCACTTCGCCGAAACGGGCGAGCCACATGTCGCGCTTGTCCTCGATGGTCGCCTGGATATCGAAAACACAGCGCACGCAGGCTGCCCGCCTTATCGCCATGTGATAGGGCCAGGTGATGATGGCCGCGTCGCCGATGTAGTCGTCAATGACGCCGCCATGTCTTCTGACGGGGGCTGCGTAGCTCGCGAAGATTTCGCCCAGAAACTCCTGCGCCTTCAGGTCGCCATGGGTTTCGGCAAACGAAGTGGAGCCGACGAGGTCGATGAAGATGAAGACGCGGTCCTCGCTGACTGGACGGCGATAGCGCCCAAGGATGAGATCGATGAAGATGTCACGGCCCAGCAGTTCGCGCACGCGCATGATGAAAACGATGATGCCGCAGACGATGAGGGTGAAGATCAGTGTCTGCACCTCGGCATGCACCGCCCGTTTCCAGGTGCCGGGAAATATGCCGCTAACCCACAGAATGGTACCGCCAAGCCCGAAGCCACAGAAGACGAGGACGGCATAGATGATGAGGCCGACGGCAATATAGGCCGGTGTCGGCAATGCGCTAACCTGCCGCGACAGACCGGGCAGCACGTAACCACGCTCGAAGGCGAGGATGGGCGCACAGGCGAACAGCGCATAGGTGGCGCCAATGAGCGCGCCGCCGCCATATTCCAGAAACGCGTAGGCCACGCCGCTGCCGGCCACGGCAACGAAGAGCACCACGTAATCCAGAATGGGCAGCAATTTTCTCATGTCGGTTCTTGATCTCGGGGAAGGGAAGCGTCGTGCCCCCGTCAGGCGAAGCTTCTGTTCAAGTCATATGCGACATTAATGTGGAAAATGCGCTGCAAAAAGTGACCATTCGGTAAGGTCACATGAAGGATTGGAAAGGCTGTTGCCCCGTTGCCGCAAAAGGGCTGTGCACCCGGCTCTACTACTTAATAGGATGTTCTGTAATAGACCGTTTCAAGCGGCGATTGCGGACGGTCGTCCGGCGAGCGGTTCGACCATGTGACGGGGAAGGCGGCAAAACGCAGCCGGTTGCCGTCTATCCATGCCCGGTCGAACAGGGTTTCTCCCTTGCTGGCAAATGTGATGGCCGCGCAGGTCCGGCCATCGACATCGAAGGGAATATTCTCTTTCCAGCCAGTCAACCCGCAACCGGTACCCTTCGGGTCACCATTATAATGCTCGACAACCGCGGGGTCGTTGGGTGTCATGGCGATTGAGGTGACGGTATGGGCAAAGAGCATGCTGTCGTTGTCCTTCAGGCCACCGTCCAGCGTGCCTTCGTAACGCACCTGCACCGTGGGCTGCTGGCAGCTGCTGCGGGCGTAAATCTGTGAGACAGCATGCATGCGGCCACCGCGTTTGGTGATGCGCGTGACGATGCCGTGACGATCGTTCTTGCCGATCTTAAGGCAATCGGTGGTCCATTCGCCCTGAAGATCGACCTTGCCGTCATCGGCGCGCGCTGACGTGGATGAAAGAGTAGGGAAAATGCCTGCGGCCGCGATAGATGCGGCCAACAGCAGAGCACGGGCAGGTTTCATGGAAATACCCTCAAAGCGAGACCATCTGCAAAGAGATGGACCGCGATGCAGGCAAAATTTGGGTTGGCGCAGGTCCGGTAAAAGCAGAAGCGCTTTCGCGTCCGGACAATGCGCAAAACTGCGTGAGGCGCGGGCGATCAGGCCTCGCTCACCGCCACATCAACCGCCTCGACCTTCTTGCCGGCGAAACGCAATGCCACTTCGCCATTGATGAGCTTCAGCGCCACATCGCCAAACAGTTCGCGCCGCCAGCCGGTCAGCGCTGCCACGGTGGCAGCCTCGCCCTCGGAAGCGATCTTGTCCAGATCTTCGCTGTTGGCGATGACCTTTGCTGCGACGCCGTGCTTGTCTGCCGTTAGCTTCAGGAGAACTTTCAACAGCTCCACGGCAGCGCCGGAGCCTTCCGGTGCGTGGCTGTGACGCGGCGCTTTCGGCATTTCCTCTTTCGGAAGTGCCAGCGCCGCATTCACGGTCTCGATGATGGCCGTGCCGGAGGAGGAGCGCTCCCAGCCCTTCGGGATGGTGCGAAGCCGCGACAGCGCCTCGGTGTCCTTCGGCTGCTGCTGTGCGATTTCGAAGATCGCATCGTCTTTCAGCACGCGTGAGCGCGGCACGTTGCGCGACCGCGCCTCACGTTCACGCCATGCTGCTACAAATTTGAGGATGGCGAGTTCAGTCGGCTTGCGCAGGCGCGATTTCAACCGCAGCCAGGCATCGTCGGGATGCATGTCATAGGTTTCGCGCGATTCCAGAATGTCCATCTCTTCGGTCAGCCAAAGCGAGCGGCCTTCACGCTCCAGCTGCGCCTTGAGCGCCAGATAGACATCGCGCAGATGGGTGACGTCGGCCAGCGCATAATCCAGCTGCTTTTCCGTCAGCGGGCGGCGGCTCCAGTCCGTGAAGCGTGAGGATTTGTCGATCTGCACATTCTTGATCCTCTGGACCAGCTGGTCGTAAGAGATCGAATCGCCGAAACCGCACACCATGGCCGCGACCTGCGTATCGAAGATCGGGTGCGGAATAAGCCCGCCAAGATGATAGATGATTTCGATATCCTGACGCGCCGCATGGAAAACCTTCACGACATCGGGATTGGCCATGAGTTCGAACAGCGGCGTAAGGTCGAGACCCTTGGCGAGCGGGTCGACCAGTACCTCAAGGGTAGGGCTCGCCATCTGCACGAGACAAAGCTCGGGCCAGAAGGTCGTCTCACGCAGAAACTCGGTGTCGATGGTAATGAATTCCGATTTCGCCAGTTCCGTGCAGGCTTCGGCGAGGGCGGCAGTCGTTTCAATCATTGCAAATGGCCACTCGTGAAAATTATCCGTCTTACTTTCCCTTTGCCGGGCGCATGTCAATACAAAGCCCGCTTTTGAAGGCTCAAGGATCGTTTTTCTCAGGTGGTTTTGGCGTCGGCCCGTCGTTTTTGGGTGGTGCAGGGGCGGCCAGCTTCTGAAAATAGGCCGAGGTCCGCAAAAGCGGGCGGAACCGCCAGTTCCGCTCCTCAACGGGTACTCCCTCGCGCACCCTAAGCCGGTATATGGTGTAGGCGATGAAAACGATCTGGATCGCGGCCGTGTAGCTGAACAGCGCTTTGGGACCGAACTGGTCGATCAGGACGGAGGCGAGCAGCGGGCCGACGGTTGCACCCACCGACCAGAAGAACAGCAGCCCGGCAGACACCATCGCATGTTCGCCCTCTTTGGCATGGTCGTTGCCATGGGCGGAACTGAGTGAATAGAGCGGCAGGGCAAAGGCGCCGAACACGAAGACGCCGATGATGTTGCTCCATTCGTCCGAGCCGGCAAACAGGGCGAGAAACAGACCGACAATCACGGAGCACGCCGTGGTAGCGAGAATGATGATGCGGCGGTCGTAACGGTCGGAATAGACGCCGAGCGGATATTGCAAGACCACGCCGCCGATGATGCCCGCACTCATGAAGGTGGCGATGGCGGTGACGGAAAGGCCGATCTGTTCGGCATAGATTGGCCCGATGTTGCGAAACGCCGCCATGCTGAGGCCGACAGCCACGCAGCCGACGACGGCAAGCGGTGAGATGCGCCACACCGCGAAAAGATTGAACGGGATCTGTTTCGGCGGCGCGGGGTTGGATTTGTCGGCAATCGAGATCGGCACCAGCGACAGCGTGAGCGCCATGGCGATCAGCGAAAACACCACAGGCCCGTCAATGCCGGCGACGGGAATGATATATTGGGCGAGCGTTACGGAACCGAGATCGACGAAACGATAGATGGACAGCGTGCGCGCACGGTTGGAATTCGTCACCTGCGCATTGATCCAGCTTTCGATCGCGGCGAAAAGACAGGCGACCGCAATACCGATGACGAAGCGCATCAACATCCAGAACAAGGGATGAAGGACAAGCGGCATGGCGATCGAGGCGGCCGATGCGACCGCCGCCATGGTGGCGAAGGTTCTGATATGGCCAATCTTGCGCAGAAGGCGCGTCACCGAAATGCAGCCGAGCGCGATCCGATGCTGTAGGCGGCGCTGATGAGGCCGATGGTGCTGGCCGAAAACCCTTCGGAAAGGCCCCGCAGCGCGATATAGGTTCCCTGCAGACCGTTGCCGCCAATCAGAATGCCGGCGGTGACGAGAAGCGGGATAAGAGGTCTGATCTGGCTCATTGCGGGCCGACTCGGTTTGGCGGGCTGAATAAGCACTATCTAAAGCGAAGGCGCGCGAAAGGACAGGCTGAACGCGACATTGTTGTGCTTTGCCTTGACAAATCGGGCTGGTCATGCGCTTTTCCGGCAAATTTCGACAGTGCCGCCCATCTGGCCCACGACACGCTCCAGGATATTAAAATGCATCGTTACCGCAGCCACACCTGTGCCGCTCTCCGCAAGTCCGACGTCGGCGAAACCGTTCGCCTTTCCGGTTGGGTTCATCGCGTGCGAGATCATGGCGGCGTTCTCTTCATCGACCTTCGCGACCACTACGGCATTACCCAGGTCGTGGCCGACCCCGATAGCCCGGCCTTCAAGGTTGCGGAAACCGTGCGCGGTGAATGGGTGATCCGCATTGACGGTCTCGTCAAGGCGCGGTCCGAAGACACCATCAACAAGGGCATGGCCACTGGCGAGATCGAGCTTTATGCGCAGGAGATCGAGGTTCTGGGCGTTGCCAAGGAGCTGCCGCTGCCCGTCTTCGGTGAGCCTGAATATCCCGAAGATGTTCGCCTGAAGTATCGCTTCCTCGACCTGCGCCGCGAAACCCTGCACAAGAACATCGTCAAGCGCACGCAGATCATCTCCTCCATGCGCAAGGGTATGGGCGATCTGGGCTTTGCCGAATATACGACGCCGATCCTCACCGCATCCTCGCCGGAAGGCGCGCGCGACTTCCTCGTTCCCTCGCGCATCCACGAAGGCCAGTTCTTCGCGCTGCCGCAGGCCCTCAGCAGTACAAGCAGCTTCTGATGGTGGCCGGTTTCGACCGCTACTTCCAGATCGCTCCATGCTTCCGCGATGAAGACCCGCGTGCAGACCGCCTGCCGGGCGAATTCTACCAGCTCGACGTCGAAATGAGCTTCGTGACCCAGGAAGACGTCTGGACCACGATGGAGCCGATGATGACGGCCGTTTTCGAACAGTTTGCCGAAGGCAAGCCGGTGACGAAAGAATGGCCGCGCATTCCCTATGACGAATCGATCCGTAAATACGGCTCCGACAAGCCGGACCTGCGCAACCCGATTGTCATGGAAGCCGTGACCGAACATTTCGATGGCTCGGGCTTCAAGGTTTTCGCCAACATGATCGCCTCAAACCCCAAGGTGCAGGTTTGGGCTATCCCGGCCAAGACCGGTGGTTCGCGTGCATTCTGCGATCGCATGAACGCCTGGGCGCAGAGCCAGGGCCAGCCGGGCCTCGGCTACATCTTCTGGAAGGAAGAAGAAGGCAAGGTTGCCGGCTCCGGTCCGCTTGCCAAGAACATCGGCGAGGAACGCACCGAGGCGCTGCGCCAGCAGCTCGGCCTTGAGGCGGGCGACGCCTGCTTCTTCGTCGCGGGCGATCCCGCCAAGTTCTACAAGTTTGCCGGCGAGGCGCGCACCCGTGCCGCCGACGAGCTGAACCTGATTGACCGCGACCGTTTCGAAATGTGCTGGATCGTCGATTTCCCCTTCTTCGAATACAACGACGAAGAAAAGAAGATCGATTTCGCCCACAACCCCTTCTCCATGCCGCAGGGTGGAATGGAAGCGCTGGAAGGGCAGGATCCGCTCTCCATCAAGGCTTTCCAGTATGACGCGGTCTGCAACGGCTTCGAAATCGCCTCCGGCTCTATCCGTAACCAGTCGCCCGAGCTGATGGTCAAGGCTTTTGAAAAGGTCGGCCTGTCGCAGAGCGACGTGGAAGAGCGCTTCGGCGGTCTCTACCGCGCCTTCCAGTACGGTGCGCCTCCGCATGGCGGTTGCGCCTTCGGTATCGACCGCGTGGTCATGCTTCTGGTTGGTGCGAAGAACCTGCGCGAAATCACGCTGTTCCCGATGAACCAGCAGGCACAGGACCTGCTGATGAACGCGCCGTCCCCGGCAACGCCGACCCAGCTTCGCGAGCTGGCGCTGCGCGTGGTTCCGTCCAAGAAGGACTGATCTTAACCGCCACGGGTTTTGAACAAAAGGGCTGGCGGCGACGCTGGCCCTTTCTGTTTCTGCAACGAACGTGGGAAAGTCACAATTTTACCGCGAGTTTAACGGAATTCCGAACGTAATCAGCCGGAATCCGATCCCAGTATAGTTTTGCGCTCATTTTGGGGACGCAAAGACTATCGGGGATTTTAAACTTGGGACAGCGCCGGCCGAACTTCGCTTGGGGTTGCGGCGCGATCATATTTATAAGGATTTCAGAATGGCACATGAATCGGAAAAAGACCTCGCCCCGGCCGGTGGGCAGATGCCGCCAGCCCCGCCTCGCAACGGCTTCGCCGTCAGCCTGCGCTCACCGGGCGCCAAGTTTCTGATGATCGGTTTCATATCGATGGTTCTGCTCGTACCGCTGCTTCTCGTCTGGGCGCTGACGGAAGAGCGCGCCTCTCGGGCCGAGGATGTTTCGGGCCGTATCGCCAGCGGCTGGGGTGGCGATCAGGTGGTGAACGGCCCTTATCTCGCCGTGCCTTTCGACGTGGAAAGACGCCGCGAGGTGAACGGCCAGAGCATCGTCGATCGCACGACCGAATGGGCGCTGGTCATGCCGGAAACGCTTGATGTCACGGCCGATCTGAAGACCGAGGAGAAGCGGCTGTCGATCTACAGCCTGCCGGTCTATAATGGCGACCTTGTCCTCAAAGGCCGGTTCGGTGCCGGCATCCTTCAGGATCTCGCCCGCTTCTCCGGCACGCCCCGCCTCGACAGCGCCATTCTCGTTCTCAGCATACAGGATATGACCGGCATTCGCTCGAGCGCCGGTGTCAGGATCGATGGCGGTTCCGTATTGCCGTTCGATCCCGGCATGCGTGATATCTCTGTCATAGCGCCCCGCACGGGTGCGCAGGACATGTCCATCAGGTCCGATGCCGGCGTGCACAGATCGATCGAAAGAGGCCTTGTCGAGAAAGGCTTCGATTTCGATATAGCCTTCTCCCTGAATGGTTCCGGCAGCTTTGCCGTCGCGCCCGCCGGCCAGACCACCAGTTTGGCGGCCAAGGCCAACTGGCCGCATCCCGGCTTTGAAGGCCTGTTCCTGCCGGAGGAAAAGACCGTCACAGCCTCGGATTTCACGGCCAACTGGACAATCCCCTATCTCGCAAGGGGCATAGACCGCGTGGTCGAGAGTTCGCGCCTGCCGCTGACCGACAGCCTGATGAGGATCAACCTCGTCGAGCCCGTGAAATTCTACCAGATCATCGCCCGGACACTCAAATATTCGATAGGCTTCATCTCTCTGGTGTTCCTGGCCGTCTTCATCGTCGAACTGAGGGGCGGCAGCAGCGTGCACTGGATTCAGTACGTGCTGACGGGGCTGGCGCTGATCGTTTTCTACGTGCTGCTGCTCGCACTTGCGGAACATACGGGCTTCACCATCGCCTATGCTGCGGCGTCGCTTCTGACAGCGCTCCTGATCTCCTCCTATCTCGGAAGCGCAACCGATAGCCGTCAGAACGGGATAGCCCTGTTCACGGTTCTGGCGGTGGCTTATGGGGTCATGTATCTGGTTCTGAATGAGGATGAATATGCGCTGCTGGCCGGCGCGTTGATATCTTTCATCGCCATTGCTGCCACCATGTTCGCAACCCGCAGGGTCGACTGGTCGGGAACCGGCCCAACCCAGCACAACACCAATATTGGTCGCAGCGAAGCCTCGTAAGGCGCATCGCCAGCATCGAAAGGCGGGCAGACAACTTGCTGCCCGCTTTTTTGCCGTCTATAGGTGGAGCATTCACCACGGACCCGGTGAAATTCCGGGTGGCTCTTCTGGCCGCCGATCCGCCAGACAACGCAAAGCACCGACATTCTTTTTCAATCTACCGGACATGCTTCCGGCCGGTGCGTCATACTTTGCGAAAAAATCAAATGAACAGATTTCAGACTTACAGACGTGAGTGGTTTTCCAATATTCGCGGCGATGTGCTTTCCGGCATCGTCGTCGCACTCGCGCTCATTCCCGAAGCAATCGGCTTTTCCGTCATCGCCGGCGTCGATCCGAAGGTGGGGTTGTTCGCTTCTTTCGCCATTGCCTGCGTCTGCGCCTTCACCGGTGGCCGTCCGGGCATGATTTCCGCGGCAACCGCCGCCACAGCCGTCCTGATGGTGACGCTGGTGAAGGAACACGGCCTACAATATCTCTTTGCTGCGACCATCCTCATGGGTGTGCTGCAGATCGCTGCGGGCTTTGCAAGGCTCGGGCGGGTGATGCGCTTCGTCTCTCGCTCAGTCATGACCGGCTTCGTCAATGCGCTGGCGATCCTGATCTTCATGGCGCAATTGCCCGAGCTGATAGGCGTGCCTGTCGCAACCTACGTCATGATCGCGGCTGGTCTTGCGATCATCTATCTCTTCCCGCTGGTCACGAAAATCATCCCGTCGCCGCTGGTCGCCATCGTCGTTTTGACCTGCGTAGCGGTGTTTTTCGGCATGGATATCCGCACCGTCGGCAATCTCGGCGAGCTGCCCTCGACGCTGCCGGTCTTCGCCCTGCCACAGGTGCCGCTGACTTTCGAAACGCTGCAGATCATCTTTCCCTATTCCGCAGCGCTGGCTGCCGTCGGTCTCCTGGAATCCCTGCTGACGGCACAGATCGTCGACGACATGACAGATACCGGCAGCAACAAGAGCCGGGAATGCATCGGGCAGGGGACAGGCAACATCGCCTCCGCGCTGATCGGCGGCATGGGCGGCTGCGCCATGATCGGCCAGTCGGTCATCAACGTCAGATCCGGCGGCAGGGGCAGGCTCTCCACCTTTGTGGCGGGCGCCTTCCTGCTGTTCCTCATTCTGGTGCTGGATGATCTTGTCCGCATCATTCCAATGGCCGCTCTTGTGGCTGTCATGATCATGGTTTCGATCGGCACCTTCTCGTGGCGTTCGATTCTCGATCTCAGCCGCAATCCACCGTCTTCCAGCATCGTCATGCTGGTAACGGTCGGGACCGTGCTGGCGACCCATGATCTCGCAAAAGGCGTACTCGCAGGCGTGCTTCTCTCCGGCGTGTTTTTCGCGGGGAAGGTTTCAAAACTCTTCCACGTTCGTCCAGAGCTTGTCGCGGATGGTCGGCACCGCATCTACCGCGTCGATGGGCAGATTTTCTTCGCCTCGACGGAAAGCTTCATTGCCGCCTTCGATTTTGCCGAAGACGTGGAAACGGTCACCATCGACGTCACACAAGCGCATCTGTGGGATATCTCGGCTGTCGGTGCACTGGACAAGGTCGTGCTGAAATTCCGCAAGACCGGCAAGACGGTCGAGGTAATCGGCGTCAACGAAGCGAGCGCCCATATGATCGACCGTTTCGCCCTGCACGACAAGCAGGATGGAGCGACAGCCCCACTCCACTGACCAGAAGTAAAAAGCCCCGGCGTAACCGGGGCTTTTTGTTGTGCTATTCGTTTGCCGTCACCGTGACGCCGAGCATTGTCGGCAGGGTGTTCGGCGCGCCCATGGCGGCGCCCATGATCATCGGGAAGGGAACCGGCTTTTCCGGTTCGGCCGAGATGGAGAAGCTCTTCGGATTGTCGATATAGGCGTTGATCGCAGCCGACACCATGTTCTGCAATTCCGGAACGTTGAGCGAAGCCATCATGATGGGCGCCATGCCCTTGATGGTCTGGGAAAGCTGATCGCTGGTCATACCCTGCTGGCTTGCAGCGTAGTCGATGGCGCGCTTGGTGATGCTGGCATCTTCGAAGCTGATTTCGGCATTAACGAAGGAAAGCTGCTGCATCAGGCCGAGCATGGCAAGGCCCGCTGCCTGTTCCGCCTGTTCCTTGTTCGGATTTGCAGCCTGCGCCTTCACCGTCTCCTGCATCGATTTGATGAAGGCGAGTGTGTAACCGGAGAAACCGAACGACATGTTGAGACGGCCGACCTTGTCGAGGTCGATGGCATATTCCTCGACGTCTACGGTGCCGGAGGCGACTTCCCAGCTTCCGCTCATGGTCATGTTGCCGGAAAGGGCCTGCAGATTGAGCTTTTCAATTGCGTCCTTCGTGGCCGGATCGTTGACTTCGCTGAGATCGGCTTTGAAGCCGGATGCGTCGAGATCGAAGCCGATCGAGGCCTTGTCGTCGCTGACAGACATCGTTGCGCTGCTTTCCTCGAGCGAGAAAGCCTGCTTGCCATCGATGGAAACGGAAATCGGACCGCTATGCGCCTCGTCGTAGAACATCAGCGCATCAATCGTGCCCGTCGTCGCATCGGCAGGGATGGTGAGACCCGACATGTAGATGTCGTTAGCCTTGATCTCCACGTTTTCCTGCTTGTAATCGACATTGTCGAAACGCGCGTTCTTGATCTTGTAGCCGCCGTTGTTTTCCTCGACGCCTTCAAGGGTGACGTTGCCGACCGGAATTTTTTTGGCCGGATCGGCAGCCGCATTGAAGGTCACGCCATTCAGCGTCACCGTGTCGCCGTTGACGGCGACGGATCCGGCGGCGATTTCACCGCCCTGCGCGGCGTAGGCGGCGTTGATCTTTTTCAGAACGTCGTTGCCATCCAGTGCGAATGCCGGTGCGGAAAGCGCGAGAAGCGCGGCACTTGCGAAAAGAATCTGCCGGGTGGATTTCAGTCTCATAGTGTTTCTTCCCTCAATGTGCGGATGTGCACCGTGTTCTAAATGTGAATGGTGACATTTATATTCGCGATTATTCAAAGGTCTACAGGATTTAGATCGATTCTGTATGACGGCGGCATTGCGGCATTCGCAACGCAGTTAATAAAAATCCTCACAAAAGGCGTCGTTTCGTCCACAGCCGAGACCCCCGAATTCCTTGCCGGGAATCGGCATTTCCGCTAGTCAAGCACCATGGGAAAAAATCTTGTACCTCCGTCAGGCGGAGACGATAACATTCATCCGGTCGATTTGAAGGCGGCGCTTGAAGAGCGCTACCTCGCTTACGCCTTGTCCACGATCATGCATCGTGCGCTGCCGGATGTGCGCGATGGACTGAAGCCGGTTCACCGCCGCATCATCCACGCCATGAGCGAAATGGGCATCCGCCCCAACTCGGCTTTCAAGAAATGCGCCCGTATCGTCGGTGACGTTATCGGTAAGTTCCATCCGCATGGCGACCAGTCGGTCTACGATGCGCTGGTCCGTCTCGCGCAGGATTTCTCGCAGCGTTATCCGATCGTGGACGGGCAGGGCAATTTTGGCAATATCGATGGCGACGGCGCCGCCGCCTATCGTTATACCGAAGCACGCATGACCGATGTGGCAGCGCTGCTGCTCGAAGGCATCGGCGAGGACGCGGTTGACTTCCGCGCTACTTATAATGAGGAAGATGAGGAGCCGGTCGTCCTCCCGGGCGCGTTCCCCAATCTGCTTGCCAACGGTGCCTCCGGCATTGCCGTCGGCATGGCGACGTCCATCCCGCCGCACAACGCCCATGAACTGTGCGACGCAGCTCTGCATCTCATCAAGCATCCGGATGCGACGGTTGAAAAGCTGGTGGAATTCATTCCCGGCCCCGACCTGCCGACCGGCGGCGTGATCATCGAAAGCCGCGAGAACATTCTCGAAGCCTATAAGACCGGGCGCGGTGGTTTCCGCGTGCGCGCCAAATGGGAAACGGAAGACCTCGGACGTGGCGGCTATCAGATCGTCATCACCGAAATCCCGTTCCAGGTGCAGAAATCGCGGCTGATCGAAAAGATCGCCGAGCTGCTGCTCGCCCGCAAACTGCCGCTGCTTGAGGATGTCCGCGACGAATCGGCCGAAGACGTGCGTATCGTGCTGGTTCCGAAAAACCGCACCGTCGACGCGACGCTGCTGATGGAATCGCTGTTCCGTCTGTCCGACCTTGAAAGCCGCCTGCCGCTCAACATGAACGTACTGTCGCTTGGCAGGGTGCCGAAGGTCATGGCGCTGAACGAGGTGCTGAGCGAATGGCTGGCACACCGCAAGGACGTGCTGGTCCGCCGTTCCCGCCATCGTCTTGCGGCCATCGATCGCAGGCTCGAGATTCTGGGCGGCCTGCTGGTCGCCTATCTCAATCTCGATGAGGTGATCCGTATCATCCGCGAGGAGGACGAACCGAAACAGGTGATGATGGCCAAGTGGTCGCTCACCGATAATCAGGCCGAAGCCATCCTTAACATGCGTCTGCGCAATCTGCGCAAGCTTGAGGAATTCGAAATCCGCAAGGAGTTCGACGAACTCAGCAGCGAGAAGGCTGAAATCGAGGGTCTGCTCGCCTCCGATGAAAAGCAATGGCAGACCGTCGCCTGGGAAATCGGCGAGGTCAAAAAGAAATATGCCAAGGCAACCGAGATCGGCCGTCGCCGCACGCAGTTTGCGGATGCGCCGGATGCCGACATCGAGGCCATCCAGCAGGCGATGATCGAAAAGGAACCGGTCACCATCGTCATCTCGCAGAAGGGGTGGATCAGGGCGCTGAAGGGGCATATGTCCGATACGTCGGCTCTCACCTTCAAGGAGGGCGATGGCCCGAAGCTCGCCTTCCCGGCGCAGACGACCGACAAGTTGCTGCTGTTGACCACCGGCGGCAAGGCCTACACGCTCGGCGCAGACAAGCTGCCGGGCGGTCGCGGCCATGGCGAGCCGATCCGCATCATGGTCGATATGGAGAACGATCAGGACATCCTGACGGCCTTCGTTCACGATCCGTCGCGCAAGCTTCTGCTCGTCTCGACTGGCGGCAACGGCTTCATCGTGGCCGAAAGCGAAATGGTCGCAAATACCCGCAAGGGCAAGCAGATCATGAATGTCGCCATGCCTGACGAAGCCAAGCTCGCCGTACCTGTTACTGGCGACCATGTCGCCGTCGTTGGCGAAAACCGCAAGCTTCTGGCCTTCCCGCTGTCGCAGGTGCCGGAAATGTCACGCGGCAAGGGCGTGCGCCTGCAACGCTACAAGGACGGCGGCGTGGTTGATGTGAAATGTTTCGCGCTCGCAGACGGCTTGAGCTGGTCCGACACGGCCGGGCGCCTCTTCACCAAGGTCGGTGAGGAATTGCGCGAATGGCTGGCAGACCGCGCCACCGTTGGCCGCACCGTACCGAAGGGCTTTCCGCGTAGCGGGAAATTTGGCGGGTAACAGCTGAAAGACGTCCCGAGCGATTACTCGGGACGTCTTTGATGGTCGCTGTTTCAGGACTTGGCGAGCGTTCTTAGCGCAACGTGGTATTTGCGCATCGCAATCCGCGCGTGTTCGAGCTGCCGATTAAAATCATCCGTCAGTTCTTCATCAAGACCACCGGCAGCACGCAATTCAAGCATGTTGCCGTATACACTTAGATCAAGAACGTCGCCTGTCTTCCATCCAAGCCGTTCAAGCATATCCTTTGGTATAACAATACCAGCGGCTTCGCCAATCTCGCAAATCGTTGCTTTCATTTGAAGTACTCCAAAGTTTAAATGGAGTTTAGCATACGGTTTTGACTGTTTGGCGAACTATTCTTCTACCGTAGGCTTATAAACCTCCCACCCGCGCGGTGTCAGATGCTCCTGCGGGTGGTAGCGCGTCTTGTAGCCCATCTTTTCAGAACCATCGACCCAGTAGCCAAGATAGACGTGCGGCAGGCCGAGCGCGCGTGTGCGGGTGATGTGATCCATGATCATGAAAGTGCCGAGCGAGCGCTTTTCTAGATCGGGGTTGAAGAAGGAATAGACCATCGACAGCCCGTCGCTCATCACATCGCTCAGCGCTACGGCGAGAAGTTCACCTCGTTTGCTGGAATCGATGCCGGAGCCGGGCTCTCGCACACGGTATTCGATGATGCGGGTGTTGACGTGCGTGTCTTCGATCATGATCGCATAGTCGAGCGCCGACATGTCGGACATGCCGCCTGACTGGTGCCGATGGTCGAGATAGCGGCGAAACAGTGAGAACTGTTCGGTGGATGGCTCAGCGGCATGAACGGTAGCGACGACATCCTTGTTGATGGAGAGAACGCGCCGCATCGATTTCGTCGGCTGGAACTGTTCGGCAAGGATGCGCACGGAAACGCAAGCTCGACAGGTTTCGCACGCCGGACGATAGGCGATGTTCTGTGAACGCCTGAAGCCGCCCTGGGTCAGAAGGTCGTTCATTTCCGACGCACGCGGGCCGACCAGATGCGTGAAAACCTTCCGCTCCATCTGGTTCGGCAAGTAGGGGCAGGTGGCCGGTGCCGTAAGATAGAATTGGGGAGAGGGCGTCGCCTGCGTGTTCATCGAACCGTGATCGCCTCCTGCGTCTGTTGTGAAAGCGCGCCGCGATTTCACGGGGTGCGGCGACGCTTCAAGCGACATGCATAATGTCACAGAATGGCAAAATGACGGAAAACGTCAACTGCACCATGCGGTATTTGCCTGATATGGAAGCCACGTTTTCGTGGCTTTCCCTTATATCAGTAGGTTCTGACCATGACGGTGCCGAGCAGGAAGTCATGAACGAGGCGCGAGCGCTCCGTAAACAGGCCTGCAAGCAGGATAAGCGGCGTCAAAACCGAGTTGATGATCCAGAAAAGCGCAATGTGCACGGTGGCCAGAAGGAAATCGATTCGCCGTCCGTCCATGCGCGCCATCGCGATGCCCATCGCCCGCATGCCGGGTGAGGCCTGCGACGGGCCGCTGAGCGTTACGCCGAAATAAAGGACCGCGACGATGACGAACAAGGCCGGATAGAGGAAGAAGCCGAGACCCAGCGTAATCACGCCGAGAAAGAAGACGATCACGGCGGCTGGAATGCACAGCAGGAGAACGATCGCGTAATCGATCAGAAAAGCGAAGATGCGTCGGCTCAGTACGCCGCTATAGGCGCGCCAGTCGTCCGGTGCGACATAGGTAGGGTTCTGGTCGAGGTTCATCGGTCGTTTTCTCCTGAGAAGACATAACAGCTCGAAACGCGCTTTTCGTCAGGCAGCATTCCGTGTCAGCAAACAATATGGGAAGAAAACGACCGAATACAATAAGCGTCGGCTGTCAGCCCTTCGCGAGTTTGCGCGCGGCTTCCACTGCGAAATAGCTCAGAATGCCATCGCAGCCTGCACGCTTGAAACAGAGAAGCGTTTCCATCATCACGCGCTCCCCGTCGATCCAGCCATGCATGGCCGCTGCCTTGATCTGGGTATATTCACCGGACACCTGATAGGCGAATGTGGGCAGCCCGAAATTCTCTTTCAGCCGCCAACAGATGTCGAGATAGGGCAAGCCCGGTTTGACCATCAGCATGTCAGCACCTTCTTCCACGTCGAGCGCTGCGTCGCGGATTGCCTCCATGCCGTTGGCGGGGCTGATGTAATAGCTGTTCTTGTCCCCTTTCAGCAGTCCGGCCGTCGAAATGGCCTCGCGATACGGACCGTAATAGCCGGAGGAGAATTTCGTGGCATAGGCCATGATGCCGACGTTCTGGTGCCCGGCCGCATCCAGGCCGCGGCGGATGGCGCCGATGCGGCCATCCATCATCTCGGACGGAGAAATAATGTCCGAACCGGCATCGGCCTGAAGGATTGCAGCACGAACGACCTGATCCACGGTCTCGTCATTGACGATTTCATCGCCGCGCAGAATGCCGTCATGCCCATGGCTGGTGAAGGGATCGAGCGCAACATCGGTGATCATGCCGATATTCGGAACCGCTTTTTTGACCGCGATGGTCGCCTGATTGATGAGGTTGTTGGCCTCGAGCGCATTCGAGCCGGTCTCGTCGCGCAAGTCCATCTCGA
Source organism: Rhizobium sp. AN68 (assembly GCF_030758035.1). Classification (NCBI taxonomy): domain Bacteria; kingdom Pseudomonadati; phylum Pseudomonadota; class Alphaproteobacteria; order Hyphomicrobiales; family Rhizobiaceae; genus Rhizobium; species Rhizobium sp. AN68. The sequence continues at coordinate 1,045,121 of NZ_JARWMI010000003.1, forward strand.
TATTCGGGAAGGTCGCAATCGCCGGAATGCCGAGATCGGCGGCTTCCTTCGCCGCTTCGACCAGCTTGTCGACGCTCATGCGGTTTACGCCGGGCATCGCCGGTATGGGATCGAGGATATTGCTGCCCGGTACAATGAAGACCGGCCAGATGAGATCATCGACGGTCAGGCGGCTTTCCTGAACCAGACGGCGAGTCCAGTCGGCCTTGCGATTGCGGCGCATGCGGCGATGGCCGGTGATCGCGTCGACCAGATGCGTTTTGTCCTGCATGTAAGAATGTCCTTCGTATCCCACCCAAGTCAGGAAAGCTGCATAACACGAAGCAAGCGCCATGCGAATGCGACAATGTTTCCCCTGGACTTCCCCGGTGGGCGAGGGTGCTTTGACAAGGCAAGCCGCCGAATTCAATATGGGCTGGTCGCCCGCCCGTCGAAACCGTATCTTCCGGCCATGGAACCTGATTCTCAACCTCTGCCGAAACGTCCGCTGACGGAAATCCTCTTTCTGGTCTTCATGAGGCTGGTCGCGGTTTCCTGTTTCTGGTTCGGCCTGCAATATTGGGCGATGCTGACGGGATATTCTCTCGGCGGGCATGGGCGGTTCGATATGCTTAACCTGCCATGGCGAGTGGCGGGTAGTGCGCTTGCGGTGATTTTCCCGGTCGCGGCGCTCGGTCTCTGGCTCGGCGCCTCCTGGGGGGCAGTCATGTGGGTCTTGGGTGCCGGCACCCAGATCGCCATGTATAAGGTGTGGCCATATATCTTCGGCGCCAACACGCTTGTACCCGTCATGCACGGTCTCGTGGCAACCATTTATATACTATTCCTGGTCGCTTTTTGGCTCGATCAGCGCCAGAATGAAGAGCGCGCAAGAATTGATTTACCATAAGAATAAAGCAATTCAGCCTGGTTTTCGGTCGAATTTTATTGCTAAGTCTTTGATTTGTAATGCATGGTGATAAGCCAGTCCCGCTTCGCCACAAGTTTGACCCACTTGGGAAAATGCAGGTAAGCATTTGTTAATCGTAGCTTTTAAGTAGAATTTTATGCGCATTGATTAGGTTCTCACTCAAGGCGGGAGACAAACAAACACACCGCCAAACAAAACAGTGAGGCAGTCATGATCAATAGCAAAGCAAAGCCGCAGGCCGTTGTTGCCGACGCACATGAAGATACCATCCGTTCGCTCTACATGGAGTCGCTGCACCTGGTGGAACGTCTCCACCGCCGCCTCCTCGATGTCATCAAGGACGAGTTCGATCGTCAGGGTCGCGATGATGTCAACGCCGTTCAGGCGCTCCTGCTGTTCAACATCGGCAATTCCGAACTGACGGCCGGCGAGCTTCGTTCGCGTGGTTATTACCTCGGATCGAACGTCTCCTACAACGTCAAGAAGCTCGTAGACCTCGGTCTCATCAACCACCAGCGCTCGCGTGTCGACCGCCGCTCGGTCCGCATCAGCCTGACTGAAAAAGGCCAGGAAATCGCCGAAACGGTTGCTCACCTCTACGAGCGCCACGTCGGCTCGATCGAAAAGGTCGGCGGCATCGGCACCGGCGAGTTCTCCGAAATGAACAAGCTGCTGCAGCGCCTCGATCGCTTTTGGAACGACTCGATCGCTTATCGCCTCTAATTCCGCGGCGGTTTCACTGTTAGAGTCGGGGGCATCGGTTTGCCTCCGGCTTGCGGATTCGTGTTCGAGGCGCCGTTCACCTGGGCGTGTCAAGCCCGGTCTACTAGGTGCGTTTTCGCCCTGTTTTGCAGGCATACACAGCTTCGTGAGAAAAGGCCCGTGACACGAATTGGCCATATTGATATGGGACCCGCAAAGGTGAAGGAGCCGGCGGTTTCTCCTGCTGTCGTGGCAAGTCCCGACTGTTCTGCCAGACAATAGCGCCCAGACCATGGGTATTGAGCATTACCGGCCGGCAGACACGTTGTACGTGTTTGTTAATCATATTGATTTAGGCATTGTTGAGAATGCCGAAGAGAGTGGCTGGTAGGTAGAATGACAAAAAAATCCGTTTCCGAATCCGTATCGCGCCGTGCGCTTCTGCGCTCGGCTGTTTCCGTTGGTGTTGCCGCGCTTGCCGCGCCGGCCCTGGCGCAGAATGCGCTCAACGATCTCATGGGCTCGTCGCGCCGCGGCAACTGGGATGACCAGTTCGACGCGAATTCGTCGCGTTCCGCCGTTGGCGTCGTTTCCAACAACCCGGTTCTCGGACGGGAAGCGCCTGTCTACATGCAGCAGGCGATCATGCAATATCAGCAGATCGTGCAGAATGGCGGCTGGCCGGACGTGCCCGTCACCCAGCAGCGTCTCCAGATCGGCGTTTCCGATCCTTCCGTTCAGGCGCTTCGCCAGCGACTGATGGTTTCCGGCGACCTGCCGCGCGAAGCTGGCATTTCCAGCGCCTTCGACTCTTACGTCGATGGTGCGTTGAAGCGCTTCCAAGCCCGCCACGGCCTTCCCGCCGATGGTGTCAGCGGCGAATATACGACCAAGGCGCTCAATGTTTCAGCCCAGATCCGTCTGGCCCAGTTGCAGACCAACCTCGTGCGCATTCAGTCCATGTCCGGCGATCTCGGCCAGCGTCACCTGATGGTGAACATTCCGGCCGCTGCCATCGAAGCGGTTGAGAATGAGCGCGTCGTCCTGCGCAACACCGCCGTCGTCGGTCGCGCCAGCCGCCCGACGCACGTCATCAATTCCAAGATTTACGAAGTCATCCTCAACCCTTACTGGACAGCGCCGCGCTCGATCGTCGAAAAGGACATCGTGCCGCTGATGCAGAAGGACCCGACCTATCTGGAGCGGAACAACATCCGCCTCATCGACGGCAAGGGACAGGAAGTTTCGCCGACGGCGGTCGACTGGTTTGCGCCAAAGGCACCGAACCTGATGTTCCGCCAGGACCCCGGCAAGATCAACGCCATGTCCTCGACGAAGATCAACTTCCACAATCCGAACAACGAATATATGCACGACACGCCGCAGCAGGGCCTGTTCAACAAGCTGATGCGGTTCGAATCGTCCGGCTGCGTGCGCGTACAGAACGTGCGCGACCTCACAAGCTGGCTGCTGCGCGACACGCCCGGCTGGTCGCGTCAGGAAATGGAACGCGTCATCGCCACCCGCGTCAACACACCGATCAAGCTGGCGCAGGAAGTGCCTGTCTATTTCGTCTACATCACCGCATGGTCGGCGAAGGACGGCGTGGTGCAGTTCCGCGACGACATCTATGAAAAGGACGGCAACGCCGAACTGGCGCTCAACACCACCACCGGCATCGAACAGCCGGCTGGACCTGTCGACGACGACCTGTTGCCGCGCAACTGATCCGGCGCTGCCATCAGGTTTTTATATTTAAGTGAAAGGCCGCACCCCGTCGGGTGCGGCTTTTTTTCATTTTCGCTGCTGGTTTTGAAAAAACAGCTGCCGTTTTTTGTCGCAACGTCGCAGTTTGACGGGCAAATCTCGCTGCCCGTATTGCTCTTGTTCGGGCAGGGCGCTAAGACGCCATCGCATTACTGTTTCAGGAGCCTTCACCATGTCGAACACAGATGCTTTCTTCTCCCGTCCGCTTGCCGAAGTCGATCCGGATATTTTCGGCGCGATCGAGAAGGAACTGGGTCGCCAGCGCCACGAGATCGAACTGATCGCCTCGGAAAACATCGTTTCCCGCGCTGTGCTTGAAGCGCAGGGTTCGATCATGACCAACAAATATGCCGAAGGTTATCCGGGCAAGCGTTATTACGGCGGCTGCCAGTTCGTAGACATTGCTGAAGAGCTTGCCATCGAGCGCGCCAAGAAGCTGTTCGGCGTCAACTTCGCCAACGTCCAGCCAAATTCCGGTTCGCAGATGAACCAGGCCGTGTTCCTCGCGCTGCTCCAGCCGGGCGACACCTTCATGGGTCTCGACCTGAACTCCGGAGGCCATCTGACGCACGGTTCGCCGGTCAACATGTCCGGCAAGTGGTTCAACGTCGTGTCTTACGGCGTGCGCGAAGGCGACAACCTGCTCGACATGGACGAGGTGGAGCGCAAGGCCAAGGAAACCCGGCCGAAGCTCATCCTTGCCGGCGGCACCGCCTATTCCCGTATCTGGGACTGGAAGCGCTTCCGCGAGATCGCCGATGAAGTCGGCGCCTATCTGATGGTCGATATGGCCCACATCGCTGGTCTCGTCGCCGGTGGCCAGCATCCGTCGCCGTTCCCGCATTGCCACGTTGCCACCACGACAACGCACAAGTCGTTGCGCGGCCCGCGTGGCGGCATGATCCTCACCAATGACGAGGATCTGGCCAAGAAGTTCAACTCCGCCGTTTTCCCCGGCCTGCAGGGCGGCCCGCTGATGCACGTCATCGCCGCAAAGGCAGTTGCCTTCGGTGAAGCTTTGCAGCCGGAATTCAAGGATTACGCCGCACAGGTCGTCAAGAACGCCAAGGCGCTTGCCGAAACGCTGATCGAAGGTGGTCTTGATGTCGTCTCCGGCGGCACCGACAACCACCTGATGCTGGTTGACCTTCGCAAGAAGAACGCCACCGGCAAGCGTGCTGAAGCAGCTCTCGGTCGCGCCTACGTCACCTGCAACAAGAACGGCATTCCTTTCGATCCGGAAAAGCCTTTCGTCACCTCGGGTGTGCGTCTCGGCACGCCGGCCGGCACGACGCGCGGTTTCAAGGAAGCGGAATTCCGCGAAATCGGCAAGCTGATCGTCGAGGTGCTGGATGGTCTGAAGGTCGCCAACTCGGATGAGGGCAACGCTGCTGTTGAAGCTGCGGTGCGCGAAAAGGTCGTCGGCCTGACTGACCGTTTCCCGATGTATCCGTACATGTAAGGACGTAAAGAGATGCGCTGCCCATTTTGCGGTTCCGAAGACACACAGGTCAAGGACTCGCGTCCGGCGGAGGATAACACCTCCATCCGCCGGCGGCGCATCTGCCCCGATTGCGGCGGCCGCTTCACGACCTATGAGCGCGTGCAACTGCGCGAGCTGATGGTCATCAAGAAAAGCGGCCGCAAGCTGCCCTTCGACCGGGAAAAGCTGGTGCGATCCTTCGAGATCGCGTTACGCAAACGCCCGGTTGACCGGGACCGGATCGAGCGGGCCGTATCCGGCATCGCCCGCCGTCTGGAAAGTTCCGGCGAGACGGAAATCCCCTCGGAAGAAATCGGCCTCCAGGTGCTTGAAGCGCTGAAGAGCCTCGATGACGTGGCGTTCGTGCGTTACGCCTCGGTCTATCGCGATTTCAGCCATGCCGAGGATTTCGAGAACGTGATTGCCGAAATCAACGCCAAGATCGCCCGAGATACAGACGCCGGAGCATAGACGTGACGAGCCGCGCCGATGACGAAAAATTCATGGCCCGGGCAATCGAGGTTTCCCTGCGCCATCAGGGTCAAACCCAGACCAATCCCTCCGTCGGTTGCGTTCTCGTAAAGGACGGAAAAATCATCGCCGAAGCGGTGACCGCCATTGGCGGCCGCCCCCATGCTGAACGCCAGGCGCTGGAAATCGCCGGAGAAGCAGCGCGCGGCGCAACAGCCTATGTCACCCTCGAACCCTGCTCGCACTGGGGCAAGACGCCGCCCTGCGCCAATGCGCTGGTCGAATACGGCGTCGCCCGTGTCGTTGTGGCGGTTGACGACCCGGACGAGCGTGTTTCCGGTCGCGGTTACTCCATCCTGCGGGAGGCGGGCATTGTCGTGGAAACAGGCCTGCTGCGCGAACAAGGCAAGAGAGCGCTTGCGGGTTACCTCACACGCCAGCTGAAAAAACGCCCGCATGTGATTCTGAAGCTTGCCATTTCTGCCGATGGCATGATCGGCAGACAAGGGGAGGGGCAGGTAGCGATCACCGGTCCGCAGGCCAGGCACGCCGTGCATGAACTGAGAGCGCGCTGCGATTGCATCCTCGTGGGCATCCGTACCGCGATAGCGGACGATCCGGAACTGACCGTTCGAATTGCAGGTCTCGAAGATCGTTCTCCGGTCCGAATCGTGCTTGATCGCAAGTTTGAACTACCGTTGACGTCTAAGCTGGTGGGGAGTGCACGCGAGGTGCCGGTAATCGTCGCGGCGTTATCCCCCTCTGCACTGCCGGGTATCTTGCCTTCAAGGGGGGAGATCGGCAAGCAACCGCCCGCTCGCTCAAATTTTGACCCCCGGTCTCTAAAAGTCGATGTATGGCAAGACAGTGCCCCATCTGTCTCCTCCCTTGAGGTGCCCGGCAGGGCAGAGGGGGGTAGCCACGACCGCCGCCAACAACTGATCGACGCAGGCGTCGAAATCCTTGAAGCACCAACCCTCGAGAACCTCCTTCACATTCTCGCTGAACGCGGCATGTCGGAACTTCTGGTCGAAGGCGGCGCTTTTGCCGCAAAATCGTTCCTTGAAGCCGATCTCGTGGACCGTATCATGCTGTTTGAAAGCCCGGTCGTGGTTGGTGAAGGCGGGATTGAAACGCCGCTCAGCCGTGCCGATATTCCGGGCGATTATGTTTTGGTCAGCGAAACCGCCTACGGGCCGGATCGCTGCTTCGATTATGAAAGGCCGCTTTGATGTTTACCGGAATTGTCACCGATGTTGGAACCGTGTCCGAGCTTGAAGCTCTGGCGGAAGGCATTCGTCTGCGGGTGGCGACCAATTACGATCCCAAGACCATCGATATGGGCGCATCGATCTCCCATGGCGGCGTCTGCCTGACGGTGACCAAACTGCCCGAAGATGGCAGCAACGAGCGCTGGTACGAGGTCGAGGCCTGGGAAGAGGCATTGCGCCTGACGACGATTGCGGGCTGGCAGAAGGGCACGCACGTCAATCTGGAGCGCGCTCTGAAGATTGGCGACGAGCTTGGCGGTCATATCGTTTCCGGCCATGTCGATGGCAAGGCGGAGATTCTGTCTGTCGAGCCGGAAGGTGAGGCGGTCCGTATCCGCCTGCGCGCGCCCGACCATCTGGCGAAATTCGTGGCGCCCAAGGGTTCCATTGCACTCGATGGCACTTCTCTGACCGTCAATGCGGTCGACGGAACGGATTTCGACGTGCTCCTGATCCGCCATACGCTCACAGTCACCACATGGGGTGAGCGCCAACCGGGTGATTTCGTCAATTTCGAAGTCGACACCATGGCGCGATATGCCGCAAGGCTTGCGGAGTTTCCCTCGGCGTAACACCGTTCGGCATCTATTGTGCTGAAATACACTCCCGGCCTTGAGCCGGTATCCAGCCAGCCCAAATCCTTGGGCTGAAAAGACTCTTGCCGTCGCGCAGACGCGCGTTGACTGGATTACCTCTCAAGGCCAGAATGCCGGATAGACTTTACAGCCCTCCGCCATCGCGACAGATCAGTTGTTGTCCCGCACTCCGCTTTCGATTGACGCGCAAACACTATAAAGACTTCTTTAGGCCCAAACGGGGTAGGGGGATTACGACATGCCGTCTTTCGAACTGCTGACAGCCTTTTTCATCACCACCGCCCTGTTTGCCTATATTCCCGGCCCGGCCATGCTTTATGCGGCGGCGCAGACCATGGCGCGCGGCCGGTTTGCCGGGCTGATGGCGGTACTTGGCATCCATGTCGGCTGCTATTTCCATATCGTCGCCTCTGCGGCGGGGCTTTCGGTGCTGTTCCAGGCGGTGCCGTGGCTTTATCTGGCCGTGAAGCTGTGTGGCGCGCTGTATCTCATCTGGCTCGGCTTCTCGATGCTGCGCAGCAAGCTTGAAGGTGAGACCGTCAATCTGACCATCGAACCGAAATCGGCAAGGCGTGCCTTCATCGACAGCATCATCGTCGACGTGCTCAATCCGAAGACGGCGCTGTTCTTTCTGGCGTTTCTGCCGCAATTCGTTGATCCGGCGGCGGCCTTTCCGATCTGGCTGCAATTGCTGATCCTCGGTATTGCCGTCAATTTCATCTTTTCCTCCGCCGATCTCGTTGGCGTGCTTCTGGCGGGCGCGATGGTCGGGCGGCTCAAGCGCTCCAGCAGGGTGCAGGTGCTTGCCCGTCGCACTGCGGGAACGGTGCTGATGGGGCTTGGCGTGCATCTGGCTTTCCAGAAAACCTGATTTTCGTAAGCCTCGCCGGATAAGGCGAAAACCTGCGCAATTGTCTGGTAAACGGGGCCTCTTGCGCGGGTGACACATGAAATTACTTGCCAAAAACGGCCAGCCGTGGTTTGACCGCCGCAAAAGCCGGTATGATCCGGCCCGAACCTTTTCAGGAAAATCCCATGTCCAAACCCCATCTTCTTATCGTGGAAGCACGCTTTTACGACGATATGGCAGACGCTCTTCTCGAAGGCGCGAAGTTCGCGCTGGATGAGGCTGGCGCAACCTATGACGTCATCACCGTTCCCGGCGCACTCGAAATCCCCGCGGCCATTGCCATGGCGCTGGATGGCGGCGACAACGAAGGCACTGAATATGATGGTTTCGTAGCGCTCGGCATGGTCATTCGTGGCGAGACCTACCACTTCGACATCGTTTCCAACGAATCCTCCCGCGCCCTGATGGATCTCGCCGTCAGCGAATCGCTGGCCATCGGCAACGGCATCCTCACCGTCGAAAACGACGATCAGGCATGGGCACGTGTTCGCCGTTCTGACAAGGATAAGGGCGGTTTTGCGGCCCGCGCCGCGCTGACGATGATCGAGCTCAAGAAAAAACTGGGTGGCTGAACGCATGTCGGATGTTGAAAATGGCGGCGAACCGCGCCAGCCTTCGGTAAAGCCCGCCAACCAGCGTGGCGCTGCGCGCCTCGCGGCCGTGCAGGCACTTTATCAGATGGATGTCGGCGGCACCGGCGTGATGGAAGTCGTGGCGGAATACGAGGCACATCGTCTCGGTCAGGAAGTCGATGGCGATACCTATCTGAAGGCCGATCCTTCCTGGTTCCGTTCCATCGTGTCCGGCGTCGTCCGCGATCAGACGAAGATCGACCCACTGGTGCGCTCCGCACTTCTGGAAGACTGGCCGCTGTCGCGTCTTGATGCCACCGTTCGCGCTATCTTGCGTGCCGGCGCTTTCGAGATTCTGGAGCGCAAGGACGTTCCGGTCGCCGTCATCGTTACGGAATATGTCGAAATCGCCCGTGCTTTCTTCGAGCATGACGAGCCGAAGCTGGTGAACGCGGTTCTGGACCGCATTGCCAAGCAGGTACGCGGCGAGGCAAAACGCTGAAATACGTTAGGTGAGGAAGATATGAGCGCCGTTTCCGTCCCCGGACTTGAAGTTCAACTGGACGAGGCGAAGCGCAACGTCTTCCTCCTGACCGCCGCACAGGCGATCATGGGCTCGGCAGCACCTATGAGCTTCTCGGTTGGCGCGCTTGCCGGTTACCAGTTGCTCGGGGCTGACAAGTCGCTGGCAACGGCGCCGCTTACCGGTTTCAACATCGGCGTGGCGCTGGGCGCCATCTGCGTTGCCGCAGCATCGCGTTTTCTCGGCCGCAAGGCGGGCTTCATGGTCGGCGCGCTGATGTGCTCCGTCGGCGGCGGCATTGCTGCCGTGGCACTCTTCCGCTCCGACTTCTGGCTATTTGCGATCGGCCTGCTGCTGATCGGCATTTCCGGCGGCTTCACGCAGAAAATCCGCTTCGCTGCTGCCGACGCGTCCCCCTCATTTTACAAGCCGAAAGCCATTTCCTGGATATTGGCGGGTGGCATCGTCTCGGCGATCATCGGGCCGCAGCTTGCCATTTTCGGCAAGGATGTCTTCGCACCGGTCACCTTCGCCGGTGCTTTCATCGCGCTGGTGCCGCTCGGCATCATCGCGATTGCCATTCTGGCATTCCTGAAATTGCCGGACCCGAAGGCCGCCTCTATCCACGCGCAGGCGGCACGGCCTTTGTCGGAAATCGTGCGCACGCACCGGTTTGTCACCGGCATGGTCTGCGGCATCGGTTCCTATGCGTTGATGACCTTCATGATGACCGGCGCGCCGCTCGCCATGGTGGTCGGCTGCGGGTTTCCCACCGAACTTGCGACGCTCGGCATCCAGTGGCACGTTCTCGCCATGTTCGGCCCAAGTTTCTTCACCGGTATGTTGATTGCGCGATTCGGCGCGGAAAAAATCGTTGCAGCCGGTCTCGTCGTGCTGATGGCCTGCGCCATCGTCGCCCATATGGGCATCGAATTATGGAACTTCTGGGCGGCGCTCATTCTCCTCGGTCTCGGCTGGAACTTCGGCTTCATCGGCGCTACCGCCATCATCACCTCCAGCTACCGCCCGCATGAGGCAGACAAGGTACAGGGCTTTCACGATATCGTGCTGTTCGGCACGGTAGCGCTGTCGTCGTTCTCTTCCGGCAAGGTGTTTACAGCCTGGGGCTGGTCGGTCATGAACCTCGTTATCTGGCCGGTTGCGGGGCTATGCCTCGTGCTGGTGGCGTCGCTGTTGCTGACCCCGCGCAGAAACGCCGCGTAAGATCGCCTTCGATCTCTACCCCTTTCATGTTTCAGGCAAATTTGTGGGCTTGACGCCACGCCTTTCGCCAACGCAATCTTGCCGCGCAGGTCATTTTTCCTTGGGAGGGGAATAATGGCCACGACAGGACAGGCCGCGCATTTGATCGCCCCTGTCCTTGCACATGGTTCGCCACGCCGGGGAGGGAGTGAGACCCGGCCTTTTGGGAGGTAAGTGCGCATGACCGTAATACCCATAGTGATTTTATGTGGGGTCCTGTCCGTGGTTTACGCGGCATGGACGACCAGGAGCGTTCTCGCTGCCGATCAGGGCAACGAGCGTATGCGTGAAATAGCAGGTTTTATCCGTGAAGGTGCGCAGGCTTATCTCACCCGTCAATATCTCACCATCGCCATCGTCGGATTGATCGTCGCCGTTCTCGCCTGGTATCTGCTGTCGGCTCTTGCGGCCATCGGGTTTATCATCGGCGCCGTGCTTTCGGGTGCTGCCGGTTTCATCGGCATGCATGTCTCCGTCCGTGCCAATCTGCGCACCGCACAAGCCGCATCCCACAGCCTTGCCGCCGGTCTCGACATCGCGTTCAAGTCAGGCGCCATCACCGGCATGCTGGTGGCTGGCCTCGCGCTGCTTGGCGTTTCCATCTATTATTTCATCCTCACCTCGGTGCTCGGCCATGCGCCCGGATCGCGTGAGGTGATTGACGCGCTGGTGTCGCTCGGTTTCGGCGCTTCGCTTATCTCCATCTTCGCCCGTCTCGGCGGTGGCATCTTCACCAAGGGTGCAGATGTCGGCGGCGATCTCGTCGGCAAGGTCGAAGCAGGCATTCCCGAGGACGACCCCCGCAACCCTGCAACCATTGCAGATAATGTCGGCGACAATGTCGGCGATTGCGCCGGAATGGCGGCCGACCTTTTCGAGACCTATGCCGTCTCGGTGGTGGCAACCATGGTGCTTGCGGCGATCTTCTTTGCCGGAACGCCGATACTGGAAAGCGCGATGGTCTATCCGCTGGCCATTTGCGGCGCCTGCATCCTGACCTCGATTGCCGGCACCTTCTTCGTCAAGCTCGGCACCAACAACTCCATCATGGGCGCTCTCTATAAAGGGCTGATTGCCACCGGCGTCTTCTCGATTGCGGGGCTTGCCGTGGCAACTTACGCGACCGTGGGCTGGGGTACCATCGGCACGGTTGCCGGAATGGAGATTACCGGCACAAACCTCTTCCTGTGCGGGCTGGTCGGCCTTGTGGTAACAGCGCTTATCGTCGTCATCACCGAATATTATACCGGCACCAACAAACGCCCGGTCAATTCCATCGCGCAGGCTTCGGTCACGGGCCACGGCACCAACGTCATCCAGGGTCTTGCAGTCTCGCTGGAATCGACGGCGCTGCCGGCGCTTGTCATCGTCGGCGGCATCATCGGCACCTACCAGCTCGGTGGCCTTTTCGGTACCGGCATCGCGGTCACCGCCATGCTTGGTCTGGCGGGCATGATCGTGGCGCTCGACGCCTTCGGTCCGGTGACTGACAATGCCGGCGGCATTGCCGAAATGGCCGGTCTCGACCCGGATGTACGTAAGGCGACCGACGCGCTGGATGCCGTCGGCAACACCACCAAGGCCGTGACCAAGGGTTACGCCATCGGCTCTGCCGGTCTCGGCGCGCTGGTGCTGTTTGCCGCCTATTCCAACGACCTGTCCTATTTCGCTGCCAATGGCGATACCTATCCTTACTTCAAGGATATCGGCGAAATATCCTTCAGCCTTGCCAATCCTTACGTCGTTGCCGGTCTGCTGTTCGGCGGCCTCATTCCGTATCTCTTTGGCGGTATCGCCATGACGGCGGTGGGTAAGGCGGCAAGCTCGATCGTCGAGGAAGTTCGCCGCCAGTTCCGCGAAAAGCCTGGCATCATGGCAGGAACGGAAAAACCGGACTACGGCAGGGCGGTCGATCTTTTGACCAAGGCGGCGATCAAAGAAATGATCATTCCGTCGCTGTTGCCGGTTCTGGCGCCGCTCGTCGTTTATTTCGGCGTGCTGCTTATCTCAGGTTCCAAGGCCTCTGCCTTTGCCGCACTCGGTGCATCGCTGCTTGGCGTCATCATCAACGGCCTGTTCGTGGCGATTTCCATGACCTCCGGTGGTGGTGCGTGGGATAACGCCAAGAAAAGCTTCGAGGATGGCTTCATCGACAAGGACGGCGTGCGCCACGTCAAGGGTTCGGACGCCCACAAGGCGTCGGTTACGGGCGATACGGTGGGCGATCCCTACAAGGATACCGCCGGTCCGGCCGTCAACCCGGCTATCAAGATCACCAATATCGTGGCGCTGCTGCTGCTTGCGGTTCTTGCCCACTGAAGGCTGAGGTTCCGACGAATGAAAAAGGCCCGGGGAGCGATCCCCGGGCCTTTGATTTTGCCGTTCTTCAACGATCAGGGGGTGTTGCCGCCCTGGCCAAGAATGCTCTTGGCGATGTTGGCGCCCGAGGTGCCGCCGGACAGCAGCTGCTGCAGGAAGGTGAGATCCTTGCCGCCTGTCGGGGTGGTACGCGAAATCGTGTCGAAGACCTTGCCGTCCTGCAGCGCGTAATTGGCCTTACGCTCGATTACGCCGTCCTTGTTGAAATAGATCGCGAGAATGTTCTGTTCGACCAACGTCGGCTTCATGAAAGCGGCGCGGCGCACGCGCTTCTGCGAGATGTAATAGAAAACCTCGTTGCCGAACGTCGCCGTGGTGGAGGGCGTGCCCATGGTCAGCAGAACCTGCTCGCGGCTGGAACCTTCCGGGATCAGCTGAAGCGACTGCTCGTCCATGACGTAGCCGTTGTGGAACACATCGGTGGTGCTGGTGCAGGCGGAAAGCAGGGTGGACGCGACGACGATTGCGATGGCGGTCTTGCCCAGAATTTTGCCGTGACTTGCGGATTTCTGCTTGCTCAACTGCTTTTCCCCGACTGCGATCATGAATGGCACCTTCCGGCATTGCGTGGTGCACAGTGTCTGTGCACATGATTGTGTCAATCCGGGGACGGAAAATCCCGATCACCCCCCAAATTCAACGCTTTCACGGCCTTTGGAAACTCTTCCGGTCTCTTAGACTGTTTCAGCCGAAAGACGAACGTGACCGCGACAGCATTGCAATTCGTGGATGCTTCGGTAAACCAGCTTTGGCGATCATGCAACAAGTGCGATAGGCGGGTGAGCGAATTCACCAGCCCCGTTCGGAAAAAAACGATGATATTCGGGCTGTTCAGACAGAAAAACAACAACCGCGCCATAGTAGACCGGCAATATGCGATCCTGACGGCTGCGGCCCGCACGCCCGCTTTTTATCTTGATCTCGGCGTTCCGGACACGGTGATGGGCCGCTTCGAGATGCTGTCGATCATCATGATTCTCTATTTCCGCCGCACCAAATCCTCCGGTGTGAGCGGGCAGGAAATCGCCCAGGAGATCGTCGACGCCTTTTTTCAGGATATCGACCATTCCATCCGTGAGCTCGGCATTGGCGACCAGGGCGTGCCGAAGCGCATGAAGAAATTTGCCGGCATGTTCTACGGGAGGCTCGAGATCCTATGCGGCGGCGCTGGATGCATCCGACCCCGTTGCCCTTGCCGCAGCGCTCCGGCGCAATATATACCCCCAGACAGATGAGAAGGCACCGGAACTGGACGGGCTTGCGGGCTGGATGATGGAGGCGTCTTCCAACCTTTCCGCAGGCTCCGAAGAAACGATAGCAACCGGAAGCCTGAAGCTGCCTTTGCCTGGACTATGAGGTTTACGATGAACGCGCGACACGCCGCAAATGACGATCTGCCTTTTTCCTACCCCGTAAAGGTAGGCCATATTTCCGCCAATCCGGTGAGGATTGGTCTTGAAGCCAATGCCGAGGAACTGAAGGCGCTGGCGAAATTCTGGGATGTGGTTTCCGTCGAATATCTGAAGGCGGAACTGCAGGTTACCCGCTGGAAGAGGGATGGCGTGAAGATCAAGGGCGAGGTGCATGCGGCCGTGACCCAGTCCTGCGTCGTGACGCTGGAGCCGGTCTCCAGCAAGATCGACGAGAGCGTCGAGCATATTTTCGTGCCGGAAGGATCGAAGCTGGCGCGGATGGTCACCAATGAGGAAGGGGAGATCGTACTCGACCCCAATGGCCCTGACATTCCCGACCAGTTCACCGGCGACAGCATTGATGTTGGCGCGACGGTTGCGGAATTCGCGGCCCTTGCGATCGATCCCTATCCGCGCAAATCGGATATCGAATTTACCGATACGACCGAAAATGAGCCTGAAGAAGAAAAGCGTCCGTCGCCTTTCGCCGTGTTGAAAGACTGGAAAAAAGACTGAATGCGCCGCCGGGCTGAAATAATTTTATTGTAACACAGGCCGGAACAGGTATTTTCGCGCAAAATCCGCTTGAGTGGCGGCAAAAAGGATAAGGGACGAGTGATCAGAATAGCGATTGACGTCATGGGTGGCGATTTCGGCCCTGATGTTGCCATACCCGGTGCCGCCAAGGCGCTTGAACGGCACAACGATGTGACTTTTCTGCTCTACGGGCAGAAAAGCAAGTGCGACCCCATTCTGGCACAATATCCCGCACTTCGGGAAAAGTCGGTCTTTCACGATTGTGAAATCTCGGTCGCCATGGACGAAAAGCCAAGTCAGGCGCTTCGTCGCGGCCGCTATGTCTCCAGCATGTGGCGCGCCATCGAGGCCGTGAAGCTCGGTGAAGCGGACGTCGTCGTATCCGCCGGCAATACCGGCGCGCTGATGGCCATGGCCAAATTCTGTTTGCGCACCATGGCGCGGGTGGAACGCCCTGCCATTGCCGGCATATGGCCGACGCTGAAAGGCGAAAGCATCGTGCTCGATGTTGGCGCCACGATTGGCGCCGATTCTCAGCAATTGCTCGATTTTGCCCTGATGGGCGGCGCCATGGCGCGTGCGCTTTTCGATATCGACCGTCCGACCGTCGGTTTGCTGAATGTCGGTGTCGAGGAGGTGAAGGGTCAGGAAGAGGTCCGTGAAGCCGGACGGCTGATCCGCGAGGCCGATCTAGGCACCATCGATTACCGCGGTTTCGTCGAGGGTGACGACATTGGCAAGGGCACGGTGGATGTGGTGGTGACCGAAGGTTTCACCGGCAACATTGCGCTCAAAGCCGCCGAAGGCACGGCGCGCCAGATCACCACGCTTCTGCGTGAGGCGATCTCCCGCAGCTTCTTTGCCAAGATCGGTTATATTCTCGCGAAAAGCGCTTTCGATGTGCTGCGAGAAAAAATGGACCCGCGCAAGGTCAACGGTGGCGTGTTTCTCGGCCTGAACGGCATTGTCATCAAAAGCCATGGCGGCACGGACGCCATCGGTTTTGCCTCCGCGGTCGATGTCGGCTACGACATGGTCCATAACGGTCTTACGGCAAAAATTGAAAACGATCTGAAGATTTACCACGCAAGACGGCTTCCGCCCCCGGCGCCCGAAGCTCTCGTGGCTGACGAGGAATAAGGGAATGATCCGCTCTATCGTACGTGGTTTCGGGGCAGCGCTTCCGAAGCGTGTCATGACCAATAGTGAAATCGAAGGGGTCGTAGAGACTTCCGATGAATGGATCGTGCAGCGCACGGGCATTCGTCAGCGCTACATAGCGGGAGAAGGCGAGACCACCGCTTCGCTCGGCGAGGCTGCGGCGCGTGCGGCACTCGACAATGCCGGCCTGACGCCCGATGACATCGACCTCATCATTCTGGCAACCTCGACACCGGACAATACATTTCCGGCAACGGCGGTAAACATCCAGAACCGTCTCGGCATGACCCACGGTTTCGCCTTCGACATGCAGGCCGTCTGCTCCGGCTTCGTCTATGCCGTGGCCACCGCCGATCTTTACATTCGCGGCGGCATGGCCAAGCGCGTGCTGGTGATCGGCGCCGAAACATTCTCGCGCATTCTCGACTGGAAGGACCGCACCACCTGCGTTCTGTTCGGTGATGGTGCAGGCGCGCTCGTAATCGAGGCAGGCGAAGGCGAAGGTACTTCCAGCGATCGTGGCATCCTCACCTCGCAGCTGCGCTCCGACGGTTCGCACAAGGACAAGCTTTACGTCGATGGTGGACCTTCCACGACCGGCACGGTCGGCCATCTGCGCATGGAAGGCCGGGAAGTGTTCAAGCACGCTGTCGGCATGATCACCGACGTCATCGAACAGGCTTTCGAGGCGACAGGCACGACGGCTGATGATCTCGACTGGCTCGTTCCGCATCAGGCCAACAAGCGCATCATCGACGGATCGGCAAAAAAGCTCAACATCGATCCGGAAAAAGTCGTCATCACCGTCGACAAGCACGGCAATACGTCGGCCGCATCCATTCCGCTGGCGCTTGCCGTTGCGGCCAGTGACGGACGCATCAAGAAAGGCGATCTGGTCATGCTGGAAGCCATGGGCGGCGGTTTCACCTGGGGCGCAGTGCTGCTGCGCTGGTAACGGCAAATTTTAGCGTTTACCGGGGCGCTGGCACAAAATCGGTTGTGATTTTTGCGGCAGTACCCCGTTCAAACGCGCTGAAGCGACCCCCGCGTGCGGCAAAACCGCGTCAGTCGCTCTAAGCCATTGCACTGATTGCCGAAAGCCTCAAATGAATCTGGAACAATCCCTTGACCGGTCGCCACAAGGGAAATAATCTCGGCGGCTCCTAGAGAAAAATTCAGACACGGTTTGTGGGGAAAAATGGCCGGGAAGACAGTGACACGCGCAGATCTTGCAGAATCTGTGTTTCGTAAAGTCGGGCTGTCCCGCACCGAATCCGCCGAACTGGTCGAAACGATCATCGACGAGATTTGTAATGCGATCACGCGCGGCGAGGTCGTCAAGCTCTCGTCCTTCGCGACATTTCAGATCAGGGAAAAGAACGAGCGTATCGGCCGCAACCCGAAAACGGGTGAGGAAGTTCCGATTTCGCCGCGCCGCGTCATGACCTTCAAGGCGTCAAACGTGCTGAAACAGCGAGATCCTGAAGGCGCATACGGCTCGCAAGACCAAGCAAAAGGGTCAGAAAGCCGGGGCGTAAGCCGGCTGTAACACGGGTTTTTTGCCGCATGGCAAGCCTTTATCCCCATTCTTCTTGTGAACATGCTTGAATTTCGACGTGCAAGCCGTTGAAATCTGGTCGACTCACATCATAATCAATTTTAGATAAATGGTATCTTGCCGCCACGGGCATCGGTGCGAGGATCGGGTTCGATTTTTCGCAATACATGATGCACGGTATCGGCTGGTGAAAAGCGTTCTTGTTCAGTGTCCGGCTGGGTGCATGGCGCTCAAAGTCCGGATGGGAGTGGAAGTTTGGACAAAAGCCCCGACGCGTTTCGGACGATCAGTGAAGTGGCGGATGAGCTGAACCTGCCGCAGCACGTGCTGCGTTTCTGGGAAACGCGCTTTCCGCAGATCAAGCCGATGAAACGGGGCGGGGGCCGCCGTTATTACCGGCCTGATGATATCGATCTCCTCAAGGGCATTCGTCATCTTCTTTATGACCACGGCTACACCATCAAAGGTGTGCAGAAACTTCTGAAAACCAACGGAAACCGTTTCGTGGCGGCAATCGCGTCGGGCGATCTTGCGACCATGGAAGCCATCATGGCAGCGAGCGGCGAAAAGGAAGTTGCCGAACCGCGCGTGCTGGATCCGGACGGAGACGAGGTCGTCGGCCGCCCGAAAGCCAAGCCGAGCGGCCGATTTTTCGGCTTCGGTGGCGGTAACAGCGATACCGAGATATCGGTCGGCAAATCTGGCATCGGCAAGGATGACCAAGCGCTGTTGCAGGAGGCGCTGTTCGATCTTCTCGAATGCAAGCGGCTGCTTGATCAGGTTCGCTGATCGTTTATCCACAACTCTGTTCGAGCATTTTCAGGAAAAGCGAAGGCGCTCTGGAATGCCAACCTTTCAGAAACTCTCTTGACCGATAATGCGGCTCCGTAAAAAGGAGTCTGATCGTGAGCAATCGAAAACCGACAACGCGACGCCGTACGGCGAAGAAATCGGCCGGCGGCAGCGTTTGGCCCTGGGTGCTGATGCTGGGCGTCGTGGCCGGCGGCATTCAGGCTTACGAACATCGCGACAGTCTTATGCCGCAGCGGCATGTCGCGAAGGCAACATCCACCACAACAAATTCCCCCAAGATCGCCGTAGCCGCCAAACGCGAGACGGCCGCACCGGAGAAGGTGGCGGCCATCCGCCCCGCATCGGCGGTTTCACCGATCAATGGTCCGGTGCCGCCACGCTCGATTGCCATGCCGCCTGCGGCACAGCAGAGCCAGGTTGCCGCTATCCTGCCGGAAACACGCCCTTCGGTCGAAAAAGTCTCGCTGGGAGAAAAAAGCGGCGCCTTTGCCTTTTGTGGTCGCTCAGGTCTCACCAATTGCGTGGCCGATGGCAATACCTTCTGGATGAAGGGCGTGAAAATGCAGCTCGCCGGCATCGAGGTCCCGCAGATCGACCGGGCGCGATGCATGGAAGAGCGTCAGCGCGGTTTCATTGCCAAGGTGCGGTTGCGGGATATGCTGAATGCTGGCGCATTCGATGTGGCGTCGTCGGCAACAGCCGGCGGGCAAGCCATGGAACGCAAACGGATTTCACGTTCGGGCGTATCCTTTGCCGATCAACTCGTGCGGGAAGGCCTGGCTCATCCGGTCTCGGCAAAAAATCAGTCCTGGTGTGGCTAAGGCCCGGTTGACCGAAACGGTGCGGCCTGTGTAGATGTGGCGCTGTCGGTGTTTGGGGTCAGGGTCTCGTTCGATCCTGCGCCTGAGGAATGCCAAGGCAATTTTGTAGCGCCGGGGCCTGTTGGCACGCGGTGCGACAATGCGGACGTGGCGAAATCGGTAGACGCAGCAGACTTAAAATCTGCCGACCATTGGTCTTGCGGGTTCAAGTCCCGCCGTCCGCACCATTTCCATCTCCAATTAAAAGATTTCTCTGCCGTTTTCCTGCGACATGCGGGCATTCAGGATGGATTCTGCGCCGGGATAGTCGATATCCGGGCAATCGATTGCATCATGACGTATGAGTCAGCCTAAAAAATGGGCTTGTTCACGCTCGCGGCATTTCTCCGTGAAAATCATCCAAAAGAGCCTATTGACCTTGCCACGATGGGAAGCCCTATCTTTTTTTTGTAAAGAGAAAAAGAGGTCATACGCATGTCACAAATCCAGATACAGGCGAACCATTCGATAGCCATCGAGGGAATGACATGTGCCTCCTGCGTCGGTCGTGTCGAGAAGGCTATTGCCAAGGTGCCGGGGGTCGTCAAGGCTTCGGTCAATCTTGCGACGGAGCGCGCCGATATTGCTTTTTCAGGAGCGCCCAACGTTTCGGCCGTTGTCGATGCCGTGCGAAATGCAGGCTATAGCGTCGACGAGAAAACCATCGAACTCGATATCGAGGGCATGACTTGCGCGTCCTGCGTCGGCCGTGTCGAAAAGGCGCTGAAGGCCGTTTCCGGTGTCTCCGACGCGAGTGTCAATCTCGCAACAGAGCGGGCCACCGTCCGCGTCGCCGGCAATGCCGTCTCTGCCGCCAGGTTGGCCGAAGCAATCAGCCAAGCCGGTTACAAGGCAAACGAGATCGTCGCCGACAAGGCCAAGGGTGACGAGCCGGACCGGCGCGAAGCCGAGTTGCGCGGTTTGAAAATCAGCCTGGCCACCGCTGTTGCCCTGACGCTGCCGGTCTTCATTCTGGAGATGGGCTCGCATCTGGTGCCCGCCATCCATGATTTCGTGATGGAAACCGTCGGCATGCGGGAAAGCTGGTATCTGCAATTCGCGCTGACCACGCTTGTCCTCTTCGGGCCGGGCCTGCGGTTCTTCAAAAAAGGCATCCCCGCACTTCTGCGGCTGGCGCCGGATATGAATTCGCTGGTGGTGCTGGGCACCGCCGCCGCCTGGGGGTTCTCGGTCGTCGCCACCTTCGTGCCCGAAATCCTGCCGAGAGGCACGGCCAATGTCTATTATGAGGCCGCAGCGGTGATCGTCACGCTTATCCTGCTCGGCCGTTTCCTCGAGGCGCGCGCCAAGGGCCGCACCAGCGAGGCGATAAAGCGGCTCGTCGGCCTGCAGGCCAAGTCGGCCCGAGTGATGCGCAATGGTGAAACCATCGATGTGCCGCTGCAGGATGTTGCGACTGGCGATGTCATCGTCGTCCGTCCCGGCGAGAAAGTGCCAGTCGATGGTCTGGTGCTTGATGGTTCTTCCTATGTCGACGAATCGATGATTACAGGCGAACCAGTGCCGGTGACCAAGACGGCTGGGTCCGAAGTCGTGGGCGGTACGGTCAACAGAAACGGCTCCTTCACGTTCCGCGCCACGAAGGTCGGTGCCGACACGTTGATCGCGCAGATCATCCGCATGGTCGAGGAAGCGCAGGCCGACAAACTGCCGATACAGGCGCTGGTGGACAAGGTGACCAACTGGTTCGTGCCTGCAGTCATGCTCGCTGCACTCGCCACCTTCATCGTCTGGTTCATTCTCGGGCCGGACCCGGCCTTGACCTTTGCGCTGGTTAACGCCGTCGCTGTCCTCATCATCGCTTGCCCCTGCGCCATGGGCCTTGCCACCCCGACCTCGATCATGGTCGGTACCGGACGCGCCGCCGAAATGGGTGTGCTGTTCCGGCGCGGCGATGCTCTCCAGACTTTGCGTGATGCCGATGTCATCGCCGTCGACAAGACCGGCACGCTGACGCTCGGTAAGCCGACACTGGTGCATTTCACCACGACCGAAGGCTTCGATCAGGATGAGGTGTTGCGCCTTGTCGCCTCGCTTGAGAGCCGTTCCGAACATCCCATAGCCGAAGCGATCGTCGAGGCGGCAAAACATGGTGGCCTGACGCTTGCCGACGCGGCCGGCTTTGAGGCGACCCCCGGTTTCGGCGTTGCGGCAACGGTTGACGGGCGCAAGCTCGAGGCGGGCGCCGACCGCTTCATGGTGAAGCTCGGTTACGACATTGCGAAGTTCGCAAACGATGCCGACCGGCTGGGCAGGGAAGGGCAGTCGCCGCTTTATGCCGCTGTCGATGGCCGGCTGGCCGCCATCATCGCTGTTGCCGATCCGATCAAGCCGACGACCCCGGAGGCGATAGCAGCGCTGCATGCGCTTGGTCTCAAGGTCACGATGATAACAGGCGATAACCGCCGCACGGCCGAAGCCATTGCCCGCCGTCTTGGTATCGACGAAGTGGTGGCGGAAGTACTGCCTGACGGCAAGGTCGAGGCCGTTAAAAGACTTGCGGCCGATGGCCGTCGGGTGGCCTTCGTCGGTGATGGCATCAACGATGCGCCGGCCCTTGCGGCGGCCGATGTCGGTCTCGCAATCGGCACGGGTACGGACGTCGCCATAGAAAGCGCCGATGTGGTGTTGATGTCTGGCGATTTGCGCGGTGTCGCGAATGCCATTGCGTTGTCCAAGGCGACGATCCGCAACATCCGCCAGAACCTGTTCTGGGCCTTTGCCTATAATGCCGCGCTCGTTCCCGTGGCGGCCGGAATATTGTATCCTGCCAACGGTGTTCTGCTGTCGCCTGTCCTTGCTGCCGGAGCCATGGCGCTTTCCAGCGTGTTTGTCTTGACCAACGCGCTGCGTCTCAAAAGCTTCCGCCCGCCGCTGCTGGACAGATCGTCCGGCATGCAACTCGCAGCGGCAGAATAGGGGGCGGATGTGATGACGCCTGGAAACACAGTCTATTTGCCACGTATCGGACGCAGCATTGTGGCAGCGCAGGGCGAGACCATCCTTCAGGCCGCCCTTGCCGCCGGAATTTCCTATCCGCACGGCTGTCGCATGGGCCGGTGCGGGGCGTGCAAATCGCACCTCGTCTCAGGCGAGATCGACCTTCTCAAGCATACGCCCTTTTCGTTGACCGAGGAGGAAAAGGCGGAAGGACTGACACTCGCCTGCCGCGCCGTGCCGTTGAGCGACGTGACGATCGGCTGGCTCGACGGTGAGGATGAGTTTGCCGATATTCCGGCCGGCCGCTTTGATGGCGTCATCGCGGAAGCGGTGGATGCGACGCATGATATCAAGCTCATTCGCATCAGGCTCGACGATCGCGAACTGTTTACCTTCAAGGCCGGCCAATATGTGCGCCTGCTTTATCCGGGCTGTTCGCCGCGTGACTATTCCATTGCCAGCCGCATCGATGAGGACCTGATCGAATTCCATATCCGGCATGTCCCCGGCGGCGTCACGAGTGGCCATATTTTCGCGAACGCCAAGGCGGGTGACCCTGTCGTGCTGGTCGGTCCCTTCGGGTCTTCGTATCTGCGGGAAAAGCATTGCGGACCGATCCTCGGCATTGCCGGCGGTTCGGGGCTGGCGCCGGTGAAGGCGGTGGTAGAGGCAGCGCTTGCCACTGATCGGACCACGGGCCGGCAACGCCCGATCCATGTCTATTTCGGCGCCCGCGCCGAGCGTGACCTCTATATGGTCGACCGTTTCGAAGAACTTGCCGTAAGCCACGGCAATCTGAGCTTTGTTCCGGTTCTCTCGAATGAAGACCATGCGCAGATGCGGCGCGGTTATGTCGGTTCCGCCGTGGCGGACGACTTCGACGATCTCGATGGCTGGAAAGCCTATCTGGCCGGACCGCCGGCGATGATCGAGGCAACGGTGCCGCAGCTCTTGGCAAGGGGCATCCGCACCGCCGACATTCATGCAGACGTGTTTTTCACCCCGGAAAGATAGGAGCAGGATCGATGAACATTGGTACAGCCGCCACCGCATCCGGTGTTTCCGCAAAGATGATCCGCCACTACGAGACGATCGGGCTGATCAAATCCGCAAACCGCACGGAATCCGGTTATCGGGTCTATACGACCAACGATCTGGAGACGCTGCGTTTCATCCGCCGCGGCCGCGACCTCGGTTTCTCTATCGAAAAGATCAGGCAGCTCATGACCCTGTGGCGCGATCCCGGCGGTGCGTCCTGCGACGTCAAGCGCATCGTCATGGAACATGTCGTAGATCTCGAGGCCAAGATGCATGCTCTTCGGGAGATGGCCGACACGCTGCGAAATATCGCGACCTATTGCCCTGACAATGGTGAACCGGATTGCCCGATCATTCAGGATCTTGCCCAGTCTGAAGACCCCGATTTTACGCAGGTGGCGATCCTGCCCAAGCGTTCCGGCATGCTGAAGGGCAGGTCTGGTGTGGTGACGGATTTGCCGCGCCTCATGAAATAAACCGCATTTCCCCGGCGGGGACCGATCATCAATTGCAGTGCAATGGCCATTTTCGGCGAAGGAGAACAGGCAATGTGGATACAGATAATACAACGCTTCCTTATTCTGTGCCTTATGCTGATGATCGTCTCCGTCATCGCGTTTCTTTTGCCCTACATGGCCGGTGGCGATCCTGCCCGCACCATTCTGTTTTCGCGCATGCGCGATACGGCGCTCGATCCGCATGCAGTCGAGGCCCTTCGGTTAAGCCTCGGGCTCGACCGGCCGCTTTACGTCCAATATTTCGCATGGCTGTCGGGCGCGCTGCGCGGTGATCTGGGCTTTTCCTTCACCAGCAGCCAGCCCGTGGCGGGTGAGCTTTTGCGCTCTCTCGGCGTGTCCGTGACATTGGCACTGACGGCGCTGGCGATTGCGGTCGCCGTCGCCCTGCCGCTCGGCACGTTGGCGGCGATGCGTCCGGGTGGCCGGCTGGACAATTTCGCAACGCTGATGATCCAGACCTTCGTTGCCACGCCGGAATACTGGTTTGCGCCGATGTCGGCGCTCGTCTTTGCGCTTTATCTCGGCTGGTTGCCGTCCGCGGGCTGGGATAGCTGGCGCTCGCTGGTGCTTCCCGCTTTGACGTTGACGCTGCGCCCACTGGCCTATTTCACGCAGGTGACGCGAGCCGCCATGGCTGAGGTTCTGCGCGCGCCTTACATCACGGCGGCCCGCAGCCGCGGTCTCGGCATGCATGGCACGGTCATGCGCCATGGCATTCGCAACGGTTCGCTTCCGATCGTCACCTTCTTTGCCCTGTGGCTTGCGGGCCTGCTTGGCGGATCGGTGGTCGTGGAGGTGATATTCGCCATCCCCGGAATGGGCCGGCTTCTTTACGACGCCGTGGTCAATCGGGACATCCCAATGCTGCAGGGCGGTTTCATCTGCATCGTCGCCCTTTCCATCCTGATCAATACCCTGGCCGATGGCCTCTATGTCCTGATCAATCCAGCAATGCGAGGTCAACATGACCATTAGTCACTTCCCGAGCGCGCCGGTAGCCGCCATGCCAATGACCTTGCCTAAGCGCCCGTCGACACTTTTCCGGTTCACGGATTTCATCCGCCGGCGGCACTGGACGTTCTACGCGGGTTCGGCGATTTTTCTCGTCATCATCGTGCTGCTCGTCATCGCGCCGTGGATTTCGCCCTATAATCCCGCGCAGCAAAGCCTTCGCCTGCGGTTGAATGCGCCAAGCGCCGCCTACTGGCTGGGCACTGACCATCTCGGGCGTGATGTCTTGAGCCGGTTGCTTATCGGTGGACGCTTCACGGTCACGATTGCCGCCATCACCGTCATTCTGTCGGTCGCCATCGGAACATTCATCGGCATCATCAGCGGTCGCAGCCGCGGCGTTGTCGATGAAGTCCTGATGCGGGTGGTGGATCTGCTCATCGCCATCCCTGACGTGGTGATCGCCATTTTCCTCGTCGCCATCTTCGGCCCGGGATATGGAACATTGATCGCGTCGCTGACGATCGTCGGTTGGACACCTTTTGCGCGACTGGCACGCGGGCTGACGCTTTCGATCAATTCCCGAGAATATATGCGCGCCGCCGAGGTGCTTGGATGCACACGCCGCTTCATTATTTTCCGGCATGTCATTCCCAACACGATCTGGCCCATCGCAGCAGTTGCCTTCCTGCGCTTCGGCCACAAGCTGATCACGGTGGGCGGACTGTCGTTTCTCGGCCTCGGCGTGCAGCCGCCTGCCGCAGACTGGGCGCTGATGTTGGCCGATGCGCAGGCCTATGCGGAACGTATGCCCATTCTCGTGATCGCACCAGGTCTGGCGATTTTCCTGTCGGCGTTGAGCGTGACATGGATCGGCCACGGCCTGAACATGGATACCAGGAAACCGAACGGCCATTGACGCCTGCGGTTAGAGCAATGACCGGCGCCCGCGCCGATCAAACATACACAGGGCACGATAGCCCCAAGGAGAGTATTATCGTCTGAAGCCGCTTGAAAATACGCCCATGCCTCCGATGCAATAATAATAAGGGGAACTCTTATGAATATCGAAGGACACACGCATGCCAATACGGCCATCGCCCCGGAACGGACACCGCTTCTGGAAATCGAGGATCTGCACGTTTCGGTGCCGTCTGCAAATGGCCGCAAGTTTGTTATTTCCGGTCTGACGCTCTCCGTCGATGCCGGAGAGGTCGTTGCACTGGTCGGCGATCCGGATCCGGCAAGAGCATGACGGCTCTGTCGCTGATGCGGCTGTTGCCGCACGGCGCGGAAATCAACTCCGGCCGCATTTCCTTTGCCGGGCGCGACATTCTCGCTCTCTCGCCCTCCGAGCTTGATGCGTTGCGCGGCGCCGATATCGGAATGCTTTTCCAGCAACCGCAGGCAATGCTCGATCCGACCAGCCGGGTCAGGACGCAGGTCGCCGAGCCACTGTGGGTCCACCGCAAGATGAGCCGGCATGCGGCACTGGGCCGGGTTGTCGGCATGCTCTCGGATGTTGGAATTCCCGATCCGTCGGCGCGGGCGCAATGCTTCGCACATGAACTCTCCGGCGGCATGGCGCAGCGCGTCATGATTGCTGCGGCACTCTCCGGCAATCCGCAACTGCTGATCGCCGATGAACCGACGACGGCACTCGATGTCACCGTCCAGGCACAAATATTGCGCCTGCTCGACGATGAGCGTCGGAAGCGGCGGCTTGCCACGCTGCTCATCACCCATGACCTCTCGGTCGTTGCCGCTTTCGCGGACCGGATTGCGGTGATGTATGCTGGTCGCATTGTCGAGGAAGGGCCGACGCAGGCAATCCTCAAGGCGCCGCAACATCCCTATACCAAGGCGCTCATCAGCTGCTCGCTTCTGACGACCGACAGCGAGGGGCAGCTGCTGACGATCCCCGGCTCCAGCTCGCAGGCCCATGACATGTCCTGCGGTTGCCGTTTCCATCCCCGCTGCGCGCTTGCACAATCGGCCGGCATGGGCGGCCGTTGCATGGCAACGGAGCCGGATTTGAATGCCTTGCCGGAAGGTCGCAAGGCGCGGTGCTGGGCGGTCGACGACGACCATGCCGGCAGCCATGCCAGTCACACAGTCTGCTGAAGGAGGGTTGCGATGCTATCGACAGTGAAAACACCGAACCAGCCTCAGGCGGCTGGCAAGATCAAGCCCTATGTGGTCGCAAACAACCTGTGCAAATATTATCCGATATCGGGTTTCGGCAATCGCGTGGTCAAATCCGTGGACGATGTTTCCCTCACGATCGGCGAGGGTGAGGTTCTTGGTCTCGTTGGCGAATCCGGCTGCGGCAAAAGCACTGTCGCCGGGCTGATAACGCGGTTGACCAACGCGACGAAAGGCGAGGTCAGCATCGGAGACCACGATATTCTGCACATGCAGGGCGAGACGCTGCGGCGCATGCGCCGTGTCGTGCAACTGGTGTTCCAGGATCCCTATTCCGCGCTCGACCCGCGCATGCGCATAGGGCAAAGCATGGAAGCGCCGCTTGCCCAGCACGGCATCGGCACGCGCGAAGAACGCATCGCGCGCGTGTTCAAGATGCTGGAGGAGGTCGGCCTCGATGCCTCCTATTATGACCGTTATCCGAGCCAGTGTTCCGGCGGGCAGTTGCAACGCGTGGTCATAGGCCGCGCGCTTCTTCTCAATCCAAGCTTCCTTGTGTGCGACGAACCGACATCGGCGCTCGATGCCTCGATGCGTACGCAGATCCTGAACCTGCTGATGGACATGAAGCGTCGTCATGGTTTGACGGTGCTGATGATTTCCCATGACCTGCGCGTGGTGCGTTATCTCTGCGACCGTATCGCGGTGATGTATCTGGGGCGGATCGTTGAAATCGCCGACCGGGATGAGCTTTTCCGGGCGCCTAAGCATCCCTATACGAAGGCTCTTATTGCCTCGTCGATGCTTGATGAAACCGGACTATATGCACCGGAAATGCTTCTGGATGGTGATCTGCCAAGCCCGCTCAATCCTCCAAGTGGCTGCAAGTTTCACACCCGCTGCAAATATGCGACGCAGATTTGCAGCGAACAGGAACCGCTTCTGGAAGACGTTGCCGGGGAGCATTTCGCTCGTTGCCATCACTGGCGCGAATGGGGCTGAGGAGCAGCGCAGTTACAGTCTTCTGGTTCTGTAAAAACAGATGATTTGTGCGTTTGTGAATTAATATCGGAATTAAATTCCGAGTATAAAAACATAAAATGAATGATATTCAAGCGGATGTTCGTGGAGCATCCGAAGGATATTCTTATGTCTTTCGAGATCTATTTTATTAATATCTTAAATCTCGTGAGACGACTGAATTTTGAGCATTGTCATCAAAAATAAAAGGGGAATATTCAATGATAAAGCACGTACTTTTGGCGACAAGCGCCATTGTGGTCTCTTTTGGAACGCAAGCGGCAACGGCCGGAACGATCACCTATGACGATTATACCGGCGTCAAGACCGGCTGGCAGATGGCTTCCGACGATGCCTATCTCGGTTCGCGCGCAGGGTGTTTCGAAAGCATGGTCCGCGTCGGCTATGACACCGCACTGGAGCCGGGCTTGGCCGAATCCTGGACACAAACCTCACCGAAGGTTTGGGAGTTCAAGTTGCGCAAGGGCGTGAAGTTCCAGAACGGCGAGCCGCTTAATGCAAAAGCCGCGGTCAATGCGCTCACCAATCTTCTGAAAGCGCCCGTTCCGGCCCGGGCCTTTTCGCCTAAGCTGGTCGCTGCCGTCGAGGTTGGTGGCGACGATATCGTGAAGATCACGACCATCGAGCCATCGGTGCTGCTGCCGGCGCAAATGGCAAGCCCGGCGACTTCGATCCTCGCGCCATCCGCCTATAAGGACGGCAAGGTCGATCCGATCGGAACCTGCACCGGACCGTTCAAGATCACCAAGGTCGATGCCAGCCAATATATGGAACTGACGGCGAACCATGACTATTGGAACGGTATGCCGAAGCTCTCGGGCGGCCGTGTGAACTTTATTCCGGATGCCGATACCCGCGCCACCCAGATAAGAAGCGGTGAAGTGCAGATTTCGCGCGTGATTCCACCTTGGGCGGTAAAGACCATTGTAGCCACGAAGGGTGTCAAGGTTGCGCCAATTACCGTGCCCCGGATTACGGAAATGCTGCTCAATAATTCGAAGCCGCCGTTCAAGGACATCAAGGTTCGGCAGGCGATCCGGGCCGCCATCGACACCGCCGGTATTGCCGACAGCATCTATGAAGGCATGGTAAAGCCCGCAACGATGCCCTTCGCACCGGGAGAGCCGTGGGTGCCGCAAAACGTCACGCCCGCTTATGACGTAGAGAAGGCAAAGGCTCTGCTGAAAGAGGCGGGCATTGCCCCCGGCAGCCTCAAGCTGACACTTCTGGCCTATACTGAAAGAACCGAACTCAAGGATGTTGCCGCCGTTATTCAGGCCCAATTGCAGGAAATCGGCATCAAGGTCGATGTTCGCGTTGCTGATTACACTGCGATCGAGCCCGATCTCCTGTCCGGCAATTTCGACATGGTCCTTCTGTCACGCGGTTATGCCACCGATGTTGCAGAACCGATCGGGTTCCTCAACGCCGACTATACCTGCGGAGGCGGCTACAACATCTCGCATTATTGCAGTGAGGAGACGGACAAGCTGATCAAATCTGCCTATATGGCGGCTGAGCCGGCAAAACGTTACGCCATCTATGCCGAGGCGGCGAAGCGGATTTACGACGAAGCCGTCACCGTCTACCTCGTCCATGAGACCGCTTTCGATGCCTATTCGGACAAGGTCGAAAACTTCAAGCCGCATCCGATCAACTACTTTATCATGACCAAGGATCTGGCAGTGAAATAGGCCAATGTGACATTGCTGACGAGATATGGCCCGGCTCGAAAGAGCCGGGTTTTGCCTGTTGACAGGCCATCGCCCACACTCAACGTCATCCTCGTCCTGAGGATCTTTCCACCTATCGTAAAATCAATAGGTATCAGATGCCCGGACAGGCCCGAGCATGATGAAGGACAGGTTTTCAGACCTTGTCAGCCGTTGAAAATATGAATTTCAGGAACCGGGAAAACCTCCACTGTCATCCCCGGTCGAAAGGGAGAGTCACTTGCCGCGGGAGGTATGGAGAAGGACGAACGTTGGTATCGTCCAGCGGCTGTCACGCAAGCTCGGCGTGAAGCGGGGGCAGGCAGGTCGATCCGGCGGCAGGGATGAAGGCCGCCGCCGGCATCTCGTCAAATCAGGCGCGCGCTTCTGGCGTATAGCCTGCAGCGGTGATGATTTCAGCAATACGTGCCGCGTCGGAGACGCCGCCAACCACAACCGTGCGGCTTGCCGGATCAGCATGAACGGCGGCGCCGGGGACGGTCTTTTCGATTGCGCCCTTGATCACACCGGCGCAGTGACCGCAGGTCATGTCTTCAACGTGGAAAGAAAGGTCGGCATCAACAGGTGCGGCAGCGGTTTCGGGGTGATGCTGGTGGGCGGTGCACATAGGCGGTTCTCCTTGGGTTGGAACTCGTAACAGCAGGAGCCTGGACTATTCCAACGTGGGAAGGTCAAGCGCTTTATTAAGGCAGCCAAAATAAGCGCACCGGCATTTTAGTTGCGCCAGAAAATCGGCATCAGCAGCACGAGAACGGTGAGGATTTCAAGACGTCCAAGCAGCATCAGGACAGACAGGAGATAGAGCGCCGGATCACTGATCGTGGAGAAATTGCCGACAGGCCCGATGATCGGGCCGATGCCAGGGCCGACATTGGCAAGTGCGGTCGCAACGCCCGAGGTCGCAGTCAGGAAATCGTAACCCATCAGGCTCATGGCAAGGCTGCCGGCGATCCAGAGCGCGATGAAACAGCTGACGAAAAGGAAGATCGTCCGGATCGTGTCGGGATCGACCACCTGCTGCCCGTAACGGACCGAATAAACCGCGTTCGGATAGATCAGCTTTTTGAGGCCCGCCCGAACGACATTGAACATGATCAGAAAACGATAGGCCTTGATACCACCCGCCGTCGAGCCGGAGCAGCCGCCCATGAAGGTTGCGAAAAATGCAACGACGACAACGAACGGACCCCACAGCGTGTAGTCGTCGCTCGCAAAGCCACCGGTCGAGAGGATTGATGTCATGTTGAAGAAGGAGTGGCTGAGCGCAGTATCCAGCGGCACGCCGTTTCTAAGGTGGTGATAAACGCCGACAGCGATGGAAATCGCGCAGAGATAGCCAAGGAAGACGGCTATCTGCGGGTCGCGCAGCGTCTCCAGCCTGCGGCGCACCGCAAGCAGGATCATCACCGAGAAGGGCAGGCTGCCGAAGATCAGGAAGATGGTGGCAATCCAAAGCAGCGCCGTGTTGTTGAAATAGGCAAACGAGGCGTCGTGGGTGGAAAAACCGCCGGTCGCAACCGTCGACATGGCATGGTTGAGGGCATCGAAATGCGACATGCCGGCAAAATCGAAAGCCACCGTGCAGGCGATGGTCATGATGATGTAGATCGCCACGAAAGCGCGGGTGAAGCTTGCCAGCCGCGCGAAGGGCCGGTCATTGCCGGTGTCGGATGATTCCATGCGGAAGAAGGTCATGCCGCCAACGCGCAAGAGCGGCAGGATGAAGAGGCCAAGCGCGACAATACCGATGCCGCCGAGCCAACAGAGCAACGACCGCCACAGAAGAATGCCCTGCGGCGCATTATCGAGGCCGGATATCGCGGTCGATCCCGTCGTCGTGATGGCCGAGACCGATCTGAAAAGGGCCTGACCGGGCGTCAGGTCAAGCTCGGACAGATAGAGCGGAACCGCTCCGACAATGGAAAATACAAGCCAGAGCACGTTGACGAGCAGGAAGCCGAAACGTTTGTTGAAGGACGCGATCGGTGCGCGCGTGGCCAGCGCACAGGCAAGTGCAAAGCCGCCGCACATGAAGCCTGAAAGCGCAAACACCGTCCAGTCGTCATTGCCGTAATAAAGGTCCGTCAGCGCGGGCAGGAACATGGCCGTCGCGAGATAGAGCCCGAAGATGGACGCCACATATATGACCGAGCGCAGAAGATTGCTGTTCAAGAAATGAAACCCAGGGTTCGTGGCAGCGTGAAATGAGTCTTTGTCTCTGACGCCTTCCTATGGCATAGCGGGTGCCATTATGAATTTCAATGGATTGACAATCGTGGACAAGCAGCTTGTGGAGGCAGCGCGGCGGGAAGTGCGGGAGATATTCCCGGAAACGCCGTTGCAGTTGAATGAACATCTCAGCCGTCGGTATGGCGCGTCGATTTGGCTGAAGCGTGAGGATCTGTCTCCGGTTCGTTCCTACAAGATTAGAGGCGCATTCAACTTTCTCCGCAAGGCTGTTGCGAAGGCTGGCAAGGACAAGGTTTTCGTCTGTGCTTCGGCCGGCAACCATGCGCAGGGCTTTGCTTTCGCCTGCCGCCATTTCGGCGTTCACGGTGTTGTTTTCATGCCGGTGACCACGCCGCAGCAGAAGATCGACAAGACCCGTATCTTCGGTGGTGAATTCATCAGCATCCGTCTGGTGGGCGATATTTTCGACCAATGTTACGCCGCCGCGCGCAAATACGTCGAAGACAATGACGCCTACATGGTGCCGCCCTTCGACCATCAGGATATCATCGAAGGCCAGGCGACGGTTGCTGCCGAAATCATGGACCAGCTTCCCGAAGGCACCAAACCGGATATGGTTGTCATGCCGGTTGGCGGCGGCGGGCTTTCGGCAGGCCTTACCGGCTTTCTGGCGGGCACCGTTGAAAAGGGCAACTTCGTGTTCTGCGAGCCGGAAGGCGCGCCGAGCCTGAAAAGGAGCCTCGAGCGCGGCGAAGCGGTAACGCTCCCCAAGGTCGACAATTTCGTCGACGGCGCCGCCGTTGCCCGCATCGGCGATCTCAACTTCCAGGCGCTGAAGGATTTTCCGGCCGAGCAGGTTTTGCTCATCCCCGAAAACGCCATCTGCGTGACCATCATCGAGATGCTGAACCTCGAAGGCGTGGTGCTGGAGCCAGCGGGTGCGCTGTCCATTGCCGCGCTGGAGAAGCTCGGCCGCGAGAAACTGGAAGGCAAGACGGTTATCGTCGTCGTCTCCGGCGGCAATTTCGATTTCGAGCGCCTGCCTGACGTCAAGGAACGCGCCATGCGTTACACCGGCGTGAAGAAATACTTCATTCTGCGCCTGCCGCAGCGCCCCGGCGCGCTGCGCGATTTCCTCAATCTGCTTGGCCCGGACGACGATATCGCCCGTTTCGAGTATCTGAAGAAATCGGCCCGCAATTTCGGTTCGATCCTGATCGGCATCGAAACCAACGCTCAGGAAAACTTCGCAGGGCTTCTTGAACGTTTCGAGGCTGCGGGCCTCGGCTATGAGGATATTACCGAAAACGAGATCCTGTCGAACCTGATCATCTGATCGGGATAAGAGCGACGGGAAGGGCGGAGCATATCCGCCCTTCGAAATGCGAGACAGATTAAGGGAGTGAAAGCCATGGCATCGTTTTTTTCCAAAATCCTTTCGGCCTTCGGCTCCGGCCAGTCCGCGGATGCGCCGCAGAAGGCAGCGCAGTCGGAACCGCATGTGCATGGAGACTATCTGATCTATGCGACGCCGCTGAAGGAAGGCGGCCAGTTCCGTTTGGCGGGCCGCATCGAGAAAAAGGACGGCGAGGAAACGTTCGTGCATGAATTCGTGCGCGCCGATGTCTTCACCAGCATGGACGATGCGGTTGAGTTCACCATCCGTAAGGCAAAGCTGATCATCGACCAGAACGGTGCATCGCTTTTCCCAGGAAAATGATGGCGGTTTCTTCTGCTGGACATTAAGATTCCGTTGGTTGCTTCGGCCTATCGTCTTCAGAGGGCATGAAGTCGCGCCGATGAACCGGCGCGATGTGGATCGATAGGGCGTATGCCGATGCAATGGGCAAATCTGGCCCTCTTCGTGGCGGAAGCCATCGTCTATTTTTCGGTAATGACGGCATTCCTTCATTACCGGCATATTCTCGGCATCGGTGTTTTTCTCACCGCGCTGGGCGTCATGCATTTCCTGGAAACCTACCTGGCGGCGGTCTTTTACGTCGAGCTGCCATTTGGCGTGGTATCACCCGGCTCCTCGATCCTTTTTGCCGGCAAACTGATGATGATCCTCATGCTCTATATGCGCGAGGATGCGGCAGTCGTCCGCCAGCCGATCTACGGCCTGTTTCTCGGCAATATACTCACCATCATCATGGTGCAGATCATCCGCTTCCATCCGACGGTGGCAATTGTCCCCGGACAGTCGGTAGATACCGGATTTCTGGATGAGATGGGCGTGCTGATGGTCTGGGGAACCAGCCTGCTTTATATCGACGCCATCGCCATCATCCTGTTTTACGAAAAGCTGGGACGCTATTTGCAGCGCCATATTGTCCTGCGCTTTGCAATCTGTGGCGTGGTGATTTTGAGCCTGGATCAGGCAGGCTTTTACGCGGCGTTGCGATATATGCTGAACGCGCCGGTCGATGTCTTTTACGATGGCTGGAAAGCGAAGATGGTGGCCGTTGCCATCTATGCTCTGCTCTTTGCCATTTATCTGAAGTTGACGGCGGCGAAAGGCCGCTTCCTGACGCGCCGCAGCGTTGCCGATGTCTTCAACGACCTCACCTTCAGGGAACGCTACGAGGAGCTTTTGTCCCGGTCTGGCCGCGACATGCTGACCGGTGTGTCTGACCGCGCCCGCATGGAACTCGATGCGCCGTCCGTCGTCGTGGAATGTCTGGAAAAGAAACGTCCCGTCAGCGTGCTGATCGTCGATATCGATCACTTCAAGACCGTCAACGATACCTTTGGGCATTTGCAGGGCGATGAGATGTTGCGGGAATTCGCCGCCGTTCTGAAACGCATCGTGCAACCGCA
This sequence comes from Rhizobium sp. AN68, assembly GCF_030758035.1. Taxonomy (NCBI): domain Bacteria; kingdom Pseudomonadati; phylum Pseudomonadota; class Alphaproteobacteria; order Hyphomicrobiales; family Rhizobiaceae; genus Rhizobium; species Rhizobium sp. AN68. The sequence continues at coordinate 1,079,706 of NZ_JARWMI010000003.1, forward strand.
CGGCCATCTCTACCGGTTCGGCGGCGAGGAGTTCGTGGCCCTGTTGCCGACGATGACCCATGAGGGGGCACTTGCCTTTTCAGCAGGTCTGCGGACGGCGATATTGAAGGATCTGCAACGGCCAGACGGTTCGCCGCTGACTGTCAGCATCGGCGTCGCCACGGCTTTCGAGGACGGGCAGCTTTTCCGCGCGCTGCTATCGGAAGCCGATGCGCGGCTCTATGCGGCAAAAAATAACGGCCGCGATCAGGTGCACGGCCGTTACGGAATGTGGGTCGGCTGATACCGGCAATCGAGCCGGCATCACCACGTGTCAAACGGCGCCTCAGGCGGCCTGCGCCAGTTCGGCAACCTTTGCTTCGGCTGCCGCAACGGCCTTTTCAACGGCTTCCGGTCCAAATGCCAGACCTTCGACATAGATCACTTCAACATCCGTCATGCCCATGAAGCCAAGAACAGTCTTGAGGTAAGGAACGGCGTGGTTCATCGACACAGCCGGGCCTTCGGAATAAACGCCGGCGGCGGCCAGCACGATGTAGACCTTCTTGCCGGTGGCAAGACCAACCGGGCCGGTTTCGGTGTACTTGAAGGTCTGGCCAGCGCGGGCGACGTTGTCGATCCACGACTTCAGGCCGGAATAGATATTGAAGTTGATGAGGCCGGTGCCGATGACGACAGTGTCGGCGGCCATAAGCTCTGCAACCAGCTTGTCGGAATAATCGGCTGCAACCGCTTCTTCAGCCGTGCGCTGGTCTGGAGCCTTGCGGATCGCAGCGGTCTTGACGGTGTCGAGATGCGGAATGGGGTCGGCAGCAAGATCGCGGTGGACAAGGGTGTTGGAAGCCGACTTGGCCTTCAGCTTGTTTGCGAGTTCGCCGGAAAACTTGTTGGAAACCGACTCGTCGCCACGCGGGCTGGAGGTGATGAGCAGAATGTTGGACATGGTCTTTCCTTGCATAAGCGATGAATTGACGGGCGCCTTGGGAGGGCGGGAGAGCACGATGCCCTTCCTTTGCCCCCTATATGACCAATTGATGCCATCAAGAAAACTGTGATAATGTGGAAGCGACCTATCGATGAAATGGATGGAACATGGACGCGAACCCGACGCTCGACCAATTGCAGGTGTTTTTGACGGTTGCCGAAACCGGAAGTTTCTCTGCCGCGTCACGGGCGCTCAATCGCGCCCAGTCCGTTGTCAGCTACACCATCGCCAATCTCGAGGCGCAGCTTGAAGTCAGCCTGTTCGAGCGCAATGGCGTACGCCAGCCTCGATTGACGGACGAGGGTCGCGCCATGCTGGAAGATGCAAGGCGCATCGTGGCCGGTCTGCAGGAAATGCGTGCGCGCGCCAAGGGTTTGAAGCAGGGGCTGGAGGCCGAGCTTTCTGTCGCCATCAGCACCATGGTGCCGGCGGAAGCCGTCGTTGCGGTGCTTCGCGATTTTCGCAAGGAATTCCCCACCGTTACCCTCAGCCTCAATGTGGGTGAGTTGGGCATGGTGATGGATATGGTGCTCTCCCGCAAGGCTGGCATTGGCATCGGCGGGGCGCTGTTGCGCCAGGATGACGAACTCGTCGTCGAAAAGGTCGGCCATTCCTTCATGCTGCCGGTCGTCGCCGCCGATCATCCACTGGCACAGATCCAGAGGCCGCTGGTTCTGGGCGATGTCCGCGAGGAGGTCCAACTCGTCGTCACCGATGCGTCGGGGCTGACCAAGGGGCGTGATTTCAACGTGCTGTCCTACAAGACATGGCGGGTCAGCGACATCGCCACGAAATACCAGCTCATCAAGGGCGGTCTCGGCTGGGGCGGTCTGCCCGCATCGATCGTGCGCAACGACCTGACCAATGGTAGCCTGAAGGCACTTGATCTTGAAGCTTATGAGCAGGGCGAATATCCAATCTTTGCGCTGCGCCGGGTGGATTCACCCGCCGGTCCCGCTGGCCAGTGGCTTGCCACGGCCTTTCAGCAGCGTCTGTCGGCATGCCCGAACCAGAAGGATTTCAACAGGATAATTGCCGGAGGCAAACAGCGGACTATTTCTGTCGCCGCCGAGTGATATGGGTTGACTGAGTGACCAATTGACGAAGGTGAATGGCCTGCCTTATACAGGAAACACGGTCAGCAGTTCACCGAGGCATCGCCGTCCCGTAAGGGAAGCTAAACCTGCATTTTGAAAGATTGACAGCACTTATCCCGTGCCTAGTCGGAAGCCGGCGATCAGCGACACCTCTTCGGAATGGCACTCGAGGGTAAGTCATGCCACGTTCGATCTTTTCCATTGATATCGCCGACCTCTCCACATTTGCCAAATCGCTACGCGAACAAATCGGCAGGCTGGACCGCCAGCCAAGCCATGTGGAGATGCTCAATCTCCTAAGCCGGGCTGCCGGGTTTCGCAACTTTCAGCATCTGCGCGCCGCGCGCACGCCACCCGTAGCAAGTGGCTCGCCGCCACCGCAGAGAGGACCGGAGACAATGCCTGTCAATGAGGGCAGGGTGCTGAAGACCGCGCGGACTTTCGATGCTGCCGGTAGATTGGTGCAGTGGCCGGCCCGCCGCTCCCAGCAGGAACTGTGCCTCTGGTATCTTTGGGCAAGAATACCAGCCGGTCGCAGTTTCTCAGAGCGCGAATTCAGCAGCTTTCTCGATGGTCTGCATCTGTTTGGAGATGCCGCGATGCTGCGGCGTGACATGGCGGGTCTCCGGCTCATCCGCCGTAACCGCGATGGCAGCGACTATCAACGCATCGAGCAGAAGCCACCGCCGGAACTGCCACTGCTGTTGCGTATCGTGAGTGACCGCAATTGAGTAAATGCCCTCCCGGCCGATGAAACGCCGGGAGGGCTGCAAGCTCTAGAGAACGAGGCGGAACTTTGCGAAACCTTCGGCGCCGTCGCCGGCATCCTCGATTTTTGCGCCCTTGATGTCAGCCGCGTAATTGCGACCCTTCGGGCCAGTCTCAAAGATGGCGGTCGTATTGGCAACTGGGGCGAAGGACCAGTTCGCATCCGCCGACGGGTTAATGGTGCCCTGATCGATGATATAGCGCACGATCACGTCACGGTTGGTGTCGGGCGCCACGAAGATCACCTTGTCGGCGGCGATATCGGGGAATTTTCCGCCGCCGCTTGCTCGGTAATTGTTGGTCGCCACCACAAATTTCTGCTCGGGGTCGATCGGCTTGCCGTCGAATTGCAGATTGACGATGCGGTTGCTGTCGGGATTGACGGCCTTGCCGTCCTTGTCGAACTTTGCCGGTTTGGAAATGTCGATCTGGTAGGTGACACCGTCGATGACGTCGAAATTATAGGACGGGAAATCCGCGTTTAGGAGCGGCGCATCCTTTGCGCCGGCCTCGACCGTGTTGAACATGCCGGCGGACATTTCCAGCCAGTTCTTCACCTGCGCACCGTTGATCAGCACCGCCTGCACCGTGTTGGGGTAGAGGTAGAGATCGGCGACGTTCTTGATGGCGATGTCACCGGCAGGGACATCGGTGTAATAATCCGCACCACCGCGACCGCCAGACTTGAAGGGCGCTGCTGCCGAAAGCACGGGCAGATCCTTATATTGCCCTTCCTTCAGCATGTCCTTGATGTACCACGTCTGGGCATTGGAGACGATCTGCACGGACGGGTCGTCGGCCACCAGCGCGAAGTAGGAATAGAGTGGCGCCGACGTCTTGCCGACCGGGCGACGCACATAGGCGAGCGCCGCTTCGTGATCTGCCTTGGCGGCTGCTATGACCTCCGGTTTGTCCGTGACATCTGCAACGACCTTGCGATTGTCGTCGCGGTGGTAGATCGGCCGGGCCTCGGAGGTGAAATCGACGATCTTCCAGCTTTTGCCGTCCTTTTCGAGCAGAAGGTCAATGAGGCCCATATGCGAGCCCCAGAAACCGGCCATCACGGCCGGCTTGCCCATCAGCGTACCCTTGACCGCATCCGCACCCTCGATGCCGTCCCATGTCTTCGGACCGGGGAAGACCAGATGCTGGTGACCAGTGAAGATGGCGTCAATGCCTTCCACGCCCGCCAGATAAAGCGAGGCGTTTTCCATGCGATCGGTCTGGCCCTTGCCATCGATGCCGGAATGGGAAAGCGCGATGACGATATCGGCACCTTCTTCCTTCATGACCGGAACCCAGGCTTTAGCCGCCTCGACGATATCGCGCGTCTGGGCCTTGCCCTCCAGATTCTTGGAATCCCACATCATGATCTGCGGCGGCACGAAACCGATGATACCGACCTTGACCGGGCTGGTTACGCCTGCACCATCGCGGATCTGTTTCTCAAGGATGACGTAAGGCTTGAAGAACAGCTCATCCTGCTTGGGATCGGAAGCCAGCTGACCCTTGGTGAGGTTGGCGCAGACATAAGGGAAACCGGCGCCCGCCAGCGTATTGGACATATAGTCGAGGCCGTAATTGAATTCGTGGTTGCCAAGCGTGCCACAATCATAGCCAAGGACATTCATGGCGTTGATGACGGGATGCTTGTCGCCGGCCTTCATGCCGCGCTCATAGGCGATGTAATCGCCGAGCGGATTGCCCTGCAGGAAGTCGCCATTATCCACCAGCATCGAGTTTCCGGCCTCGGCACGGATGGCGCCGATGATCGAAGCGGTGCGCGCCAGACCCATCGTGTCGTTCGGTTTGTCGGCGTAATAATCATAGGGAAAGACGTGAACGTGGATGTCAGTCGTTTCCATGATGCGCAGATGCGCCTGGTTGGCTGCGGCGCGCGCGGCGAAGGGATGCAACAGCACCAGAGCCGAAGAGGCGGCGATGCCACCCAGAAGCGAACGGCGAGTGATGGGGTGGAGAGCGAGAAGCGACGACATGGGAACTCCTTCGTATGAAGCTTGCTCTGTCAGGAAAACGACAAGGTAGAAGCAATCCCCGAGGAGTCCATCATCAAAATGACAAGCCCGTGACGGACGGGCCAGTTTTCAACCGTTTGATAAATTTTTTGTCACAAGGTGGCCGCGCGCGCATGGTGCGCTTCGGGAATGCGCTTTGTCCGGCCTGCGCATTCCCCTTGTCGGAAACGTCTGCTTAGCGGGCGAGAGTCGGTTTTACTTCTTCGTGGAAGAAGCGGAAATAAGACGACAGCTGTGCCAGCGTGTTGGTGGAAAGTTTGAGTTGCAGGCCGAGCCGGTTCATGTGCTGCCATTGCACGACACCCTCGATGAAACCCAGATCTTCACTCTGCACCTTCACCCGGCTTCCCTTGGCGGCAGCGAAAGGTCCGTCCAGTTCGAGCGCCATGCCGGTGGCGGACAGGTCCACCACGCGGCCTCGGGTCGACTGGCTGAAATAGTGCACGGTCGCGTAGATCCGGGTCTTGCTACGGGTCGCAGTGCGGGTCGCCATATTGAGGTTGTTTGTCATTTCGCTACTCAAATCAATTGTTTCCGATGCTTGCATCATGACGTAGAAAGTTTGAGAGCCGTTTAGCCGTTTGCTTAAAATTGCAAGTAATCGCGCGATTATGCTGTGTCGATACGGCACTGGTAGCAATTGTTGCGGGCGGAGCGCACATGCACATAAGCGACGTCTGCCCGCTCCAGAAGATGTGCTACGCGTGAAAGGATTTCGTCCGTCGCCGTCACCGCGCCGGTGCCGTAGACGATGCGGTCGTCAGTGCCATAACCGCGAACGATATAATCGGGGCTGTTGAGCATCGGGGGAAGGGCATCCGTCTGCGGATAGTGCTCACAGGCCTCAGCGTGAAGAAAGACTGGCCCCGTTTCCGCATAGGGCTGGAGCGAAGGGAAGGGCCGGTAGGCGAGGATCAGCATTCCTTCGCCTTCATTAATCTGGGAAAGGCAATGGCGGCACGGCATGCCGCCTGGAGAAACGGCCTTTTCCGGCGGGTTGCCATAGGCGTCGGCGGCTCCCGCCCGGAAAGCCTCAGCTTCCTTAGCCGGCATTGCTGTAAAGACGAGATCGGTCATGGCGAGGTCCTTCTGTTGGGATCGGCGTTGCTTCTTTGCAGCTATGATCCCGAAACAGACCTCTATCCACCCGATTCTTGACGGGTGATGCAACCAGCCCATTGCGTGACTCGTTAGCATCGGGAATCAGTGGCGCTCCTCGATCCCGGAAGGTCTGATTTTATGTTCCGTCGTTTTCTGGCCGCCGTTCCGCTGGCTTTCGTTTCTTTGACGGTTCCGATCGACACGCAGGCGCAGGTCGCCTCCGGTCTCGATGGCCTGTCCGACGATCAGCTCCAGCAGGCGGTCAATTTCGTCATCGGCAATGCGATCTTCTCGCTTTATCACGAGGGTGCACGCATGCTGATCTCGGATTTCGGCGCGCCGGAGACCGGCAGCGCGCAAGCACCTGCCGATCAGCTGGCGGGCACGCTCATCCTTCAGGCCAACGAGGAATGGCTTGATACCGCACTCGTCAATGCTACCGACAGCTGGTATCTGGCGCGCGAAACGGAGGCTTTGCCCCAGCACGACGCACCGGTGTTTTCGGCGCTTGTTCCCGACAGGAGCCGCGATCGCAACATGGCCTGCCTGATGGTCGGCCGCGACAAGGACGGCTATGGCGATCTCGCCACCATGATGGGGCTTGCCAATGATGAATTTGCCAAATGTGGCGCCGCCTATCCGCGTATCGCATCGGCATGGGAAGATTTTCTGACGCCCCACCGCGCGCAGACACCATCCAGATTTACCGTGAGCTACGTGCCGCCGCGCGATCCGGAGCTGGAACCTTACGCCATCATGGTCAAGGAATCGAAGGTTCTCGATCTTATCAGCCGCAGTTTCGGCGTTTACGGCTTGAAAGGCGAGGTCAAGTTGACGGCGAAGTCCTGCGGGCGTCCCGATGTCTACTGGTCGGCCGAAAAACGTGAGATCACCTATTGCTACGAGCTGGGTAAATTCCAGGCGGAGCTGATTGCCGATCATCTCCTCAACAGCGTTACCGAAGACAAAGGTTCCGCCGGCGGGCATACCCCGACGGCCGTTACTCTGGAAAGAGAAATCTGAGGCCAGTTACCGGATGCACGGCAACCTGTCCTCTTGAAACGGGAGGATATTGCCATGCCGAAGGTTGTCGTTCGAAATTTCGCCATTTCGATTGACGGATACGGTGCTGGGCCGGATCAAAGTCTTCAGAACCCGCTGGGTGTGAATGGCGAAATGCTGCATCAATGGGCGTTCAAGACCCGCACCTTTCACCGCATGTTCGGCAAGCAAGGCGGCTCGACCGGCACGGACGAGCAGTTTTCCGAGAAGAGTTTCGAAAATATCGGCGCCTGGATCTTGGGCCGCAACATGTTCGGCCCTATCCGCGGTGCTTGGCGGGATGAACACTGGAAGGGCTGGTGGGGGGAAGAGCCGCCTTATCACGTGCCGGTTTTCGTGCTGACGCACCATGCGCGCGCCTCCTTTGCGATGAAGGGCGGCACCGTGTTTCATTTCGTCAACACGGGCATCAAGGCCGCCCTTGACATGGCGTTGGAGGCGGCAAACGGCAGGGATGTCCGGATCGGCGGCGGCGTTTCGACCATTCGGCAATATATGGCCGGAAGCATGATCGACGAACTGCATCTGGCGCTGGCCCCGGTCTTTCTCGGCAAGGGCGAAAACCTCTTCCAGGGGCTGGATTTGCCTGCGCTTGGTTATCGCTGCACCGGGACCTCGGCGGGTGAGGGCGCGACCCATTTGATTATCGATAAAGCCTGAGTCGCAAACTACACAATGGTTTCATGTGCGGTTGCCTCCCACTCCCTCATTCCTGTGACAAGCAAAGGAATGAGGGAGGAGTAGTCGGATGTGCTCTACAGTCGGGGAATAGCGCGGGCCATCCCCGACGTGACGAACTCAGTTGCGCAACGAGATTTCCAGAAGCTCGGTATCGGACAGCGGCTCTACCCAGGCCTCATAGGTACCAACAGGCGAAAATCCCATCATCTGGTAGAGTTGCAGCGCGCGGGGATGGTCAAGCGTGTTGGTGGTCACCGTCACGCGCTTGGGATTGTCCTGCCAGGCGGCGTAGAGCGCCTGCAACAGGAACCACTTGCCGACGCCAGCACCGATTGCCTCTTCGAGAAGCCCGAAATAGGAAAGCTCGGTTACCTCGTCGCTTGCCTTGTTCAGCTCGAAGAAACCGGCGGGTGCACCGTTCATATAAAGGACGGTAACGCTGTTCTTCGGGTCCTTGAGGACGGCGGACAGTTCCGCATCGCTCATGCGCATGCGTTTCTGCCAGTGCCAACGTTTTCCCACCCGCCAGTACATGTAACGGTAGAAGTGCAGGGGAATATCGGTGACCCGCATCAGTGCCGTCTGGATGTTGACGGGGATAGCAAGGCTGACCTTCGGCGGCGCCGTCATTTCAAGCTGCGTCACATGCGCCTTCAACGGCCCATGTGACACCACGGGAAGAGGTTCGGCAGGGCCGGTGACAACAGGCGTGTCTTCCAGTCCACCCCATTCCGACCACGAACCGTCATAGAGCGAATTATCCTGGTGGCCGAGCGATTCCAGCGCCAGCGTAATGACGGCGGCGGTAACGCCCGAGCCGCAGCTCGTCACCACCGGCTTGCCAAGATCGATACCGGCATCCGCCACCATCTTGCGGATGGCGGTGAGGTCCTTGAAGTGGCCGTTCTCGGAAAATGCGGTGGCGGGCAGGCTGCGAGCACCAGGCATATGGCCTGAACGCATGCCGGCACGCGGCTCGGCCTCGTCGCCGGTGAAACGTCCCGCGCCGCGGGCATCGGCAATCTGCTTTTCGCCACTGTCAACGATGCCGCGCATGGTCGATAGCGAGGTCACGCGCTTTTCGTTGAAATCGGGTGTGAAGGTGGCAGGCTCGATTTCCGGCGTGCCGGTTTCTAGCGGCCGGCCTTCGCGCTTCCAGCCGTCAAGACCGCCATCCAGCACGTAGGCCTTGCGGATGCCCATCACCCGCAGCATCCACCACACGCGCGGTGCGGAAAAGAAACCGGGGCCGTCATAGACCACGATGGTATCGGTGTCGCTGAGGCCAAGCTCTCCCGCCTGTTCCGCAAAGAACTCTGGCGAGGGCAGGGAATGCGGCAATCCGGTTGCATGATCGGCGATCTTGTCCTGATCGAAGAACACGGCACCGGGCAGGTGACCCGCCGCAAATTCTTCCGCACCGTTGCGTTTATGCGCCGGCAGATACCACGAGGCATCAACGAGACGAAACCCGGCCGTGCCGAGCTGCTTTTCTACCCAGTCCGCCGAAACGACGAAACGGCTCTTATCCGTGCTCACGATGTCTCTCCTGATTTCAGGCAGCAGCTTCAGGCGTGCCGAAACGAATGCGGAACCGCCTGTTCTCCTTGCCCTTCTTTTCTATCTTGGCAATGTGAATATCGCCCACTTCCTGCGTTTCGGAAACATGGGTGCCGCCGCAGGGCTGGCTGTCGATGGTAGAATTTTCGCCGATGCAGACAAGGCTGACCCGGCCAAGGCCGATTGGCGGGCGCACATTCTTGGATTTGACGATGCCCGGATTGGCCTGAAGTTCTTCGTCGGTAATCCATTGCAGGAAAACGGGATGGTTGGCTTTCACCAGTTCCATCAGCTTTGCCGTCACTTCGTCTTTGTCGATGGTTTCCGACATGTCGAAATCGACGCGCGATTCGTCTTCGCCGACGGCAGCACCGGTGATTGGCCACTGGCAGACGACTGATAGCAGATGGCAGGCCGTGTGCATGCGCATCAGCTTGTAACGGCGCGGCCAGTCTACGTGCAGGGTCAGTTTTTCACCGACCTCGGGGGAAGGCTGACCTTCCAGCGGCACATGGATGATAACGCTCTTGTCGGCGCCATTTTTGGTAATGCCGAGTTCTATGCGCGAACCATCGGCCCGCTCGAGAAAGCCGCTGTCGCCCGGCTGGCCGCCGGACGTGGCGTAAAAGCAGGTCTGGTCGAGCTCGATGCCGCCATCCTCATGCACCGCCGTGACGATCGCTTCTGCGGTGGAAAGATAAAAATCGTCACGGAACAGGGCATTCACAGGCATTTCGGCATGTCCTCAAACGGTTTCGTACGGAACCGCAATCTCGCTTTTCGTTGCCAGCCACTGCGGAACCGGAAGCCCCTTGGAGCGCAGGAAATCCGGATTGAACAGCTTCGACTGATAACGATTACCGTAGTCGCAAAGTATCGTCACGATTGTATGCCCCGGACCAAGCTCGCGGGCAAGGCGGATTGCGCCGGCAATGTTGATGCCGGAGGAGCCACCGAGGCAAAGACCCTCTTTCGTGACCAGATCGAACAGCACCGGCAGGGCTTCCGCATCCGAAATACGATAGGAGAAATCCGGCGCGAAGCCTTCCAGATTGGCGGTGATGCGCCCCTGTCCGATGCCCTCGGTGATAGAGGAGCCTTCCGACTTCAGGACGCCATGCTTGTAAAATTCGTAGAGGGCGGCCCCCTCAGGGTCGGCAAGGCCGATCTTTATATCGGGATTGAAATCGCGCAGGCCGTCAGCTACGCCCGCAAGCGTTCCGCCGGAACCGACGGAGCAAATGAAACCATCGACCTTGCCGTCCGTCTGGTCCCATATTTCCGGTGCCGTTGTCTCAATATGGGCCTGACGGTTGGCGATATTGTCGAACTGGTTGGCCCAGATCGCGCCGTTTTCATCCGTCGCGGCCAGCTGTTTTGCCAGGCGGCCGGAAACCTTCACGTAATTGTTCGGGTTGGAATAGGGTGCCGCCGGAACCTCGACCAGCTTTGCGCCGAGAAGCTTCAGCGCATCCTTCTTTTCCTGGCTTTGCGTCTCGGGAATGACGATGACAGTCTTGTAGCCAAGCGCATTGGCCACCAGCGACAGGCCGATGCCGGTATTGCCTGCCGTGCCTTCCACGATGGTGCCGCCCGGCCGCAGCTGTCCGCGCCGTTCCGCATCGCGGATGATGTAAAGCGCGGCGCGATCCTTAACCGATTGGCCGGGATTGAGAAACTCCGCCTTGCCGAGGATTTCACACCCCGTCGCTTCAGAGGCAGCTTTCAGACGGATAAGCGGCGTGTTGCCGATAGCACTGAGCGCAGAGGGATGAATGGTCATGATTGAGCCTTCTTGTCTGAGCGGAAATTAGGTGCCGTTATGTCCCGTTACAACCGCCTCAAGGCAAGAAATTATCTTCCCGCCTCAGGCTTCGCCACGCAAAATTTTGCCGATACCCAATTTTATGCGTTGTTCTTCACTGCGGCATAGGCTGCAAGTGCTCTTTCCCGTGCCTTCCCATGGTCAACGATCGGCAGGGGATAGGTCTTGCCGAGCTCGATACCCGCCTTTTTAAGCACCTCTTTCGGTGCTTCAAACGGCTTGTGGATGTATTTTCGCTCAAGCTTTTCAAGCTCCGGCACGAAGCGGCGCACGTAGTCTCCCTCGGCATCGAATTTCTCCCCCTGCAATATGGGGTTGAAAATGCGGAAGAACGGCGAGGCGTCCGCGCCCGAACCCGCCACCCACTGCCAGTTGGCGGCGTTGGAGGCCGGATCGGCATCAACAAGCGTATCGCGAAACCACTTCTCTCCTTTGCGCCAGTCGATAAGTAGATGTTTGATGAGGAAGGATGCCACGATCATGCGCACCCGGTTGTGCATGGTGCCATGTTTCCACAATTGCCGCATGCCGGCATCCACGATCGGATAACCCGTCATGCCACGCGTCCAGGCGTTGAAGGATGTGTCATCGTCCCGCCAGCCGAAGGCGTCGAAACTGTCGTTCCAGTTTTTCTCGTCCAGCTCGGGAAAGTGGAACAGCAGATGGTAGCAGAATTCCCGCCAGACGAGTTCCTTGCGGAAACGGCTGATATCGTTGGACGCGATATGGCGTGATAGCCCCTTCGTCGCATGCCACACGGCGGCGGGCGATATTTCGCCGAGCGCCAGATGCGGCGCAAGAAGCGACGTGGCGTCCTTCGCCGGAAAATCGCGGCCTTCCTCATAACCCTTCAAGGCACCATCGATGAAATCATCGAGTTTTTCCCGCGCGGCATTTTCACCGGGTGTCCATATCTCGCTGAAACCCCTGGCCCAGTCCGGTTTGACCGGCAGAAGCTTCCAATCATCGAGTTTCTCCGATTTTGGCCATGTCTCAGGTGCCTTCAGGCTCTGCGGTGCATCCGCCGGCGTATGTGGCTCCTCGCCGCCCTCCAGAGCCCGCCAGAAGGGCGTATAGACCCGGTAGGGGCCGCCGGATTTGGTCTGCACCCGGGATGGTTCATGCAGGAGGTGTCCGGCAAAGCTGCGAACTGTCAGGCCGTCGTCCCCAAGCGCCTCTTTTAGTGTCTTGTCCGTTGCCATGCCGGTCGGCTCATAACGACGGTTCCAGAGGACTGCATCCGCGCCGGTCTCGGCTATAAGCCGGCGCAGCGTCTCCTCTGCGTTGCCGCTCCTGAGAAGTAGACGGCTGCCGCATTTTTCCAGCGCCGCGGAAAGAGAGGCAAGCGAATGGTGAACCCACCATTCCTGCGCGCCGCCCAGCGGGCCGCTGGATGTCTCACGGATATAGAGCGGTATGACGGGGCCGCCATGCTCCACCGCTGCGAGAAGGGCGAGATTGTCCGCAAGGCGCAAGTCCTTGCGGAACCAGACGATAACAGGAGAGGATTTTGTTGGCATGAAGGGATCCGGTTCACTTCCGCTTGAACGAGTGTTGAAACGCTTTGTTCCTCAAATCGCGTAGAATGGAAAGCTGGAGGCACATGGTTTTTCGAGGGCTATTTTTTCGACCTTGAAACCGAAAGTGAAGGGAACCAACTGGAGGAGCCAGCGTTTTTCGCTGGTTAATAGAGCATGGAAGTACAATCAATGTTGCTGAAAGACGTTAAGTGGGAAAAGCCTGTTACCATATCCTTGGAAAACGGTGCTCCCCGGATTTTCAACGGCGTTTACGAGGCCTTCGATTTTCTCCAGCACGAATGGCCACAACGCGGTGACAAGGCGCATGAGCAGGCCCTGCGTCTGTGCCGCGCCTCGCTGATGGGGGACGTGGCGGGAGAGATTGCGCGCGCCGCCTTCGTTACCGCGAGCCGCCAGGCGCAATGCCTCTTGGAGGCCGGAAACAAGGTGGAAGATCAGGGTAAACTTGCATCCTGACAGCGTTTCGGGATTAAGATGTGAAAGGCCACCCGTAAAGCCGGGTGGCCTTGTTTTATCCGCCGCCAGAAACGGGTTGTGTCGAACGCAGGATATGGCATCGTGCGCGTGCAAAGCGGATGAATACGGCAATGACCAACCACTACGGCTATATTGTTTTCCCGACAGCTCTCGGCCATTGCGGCCTCGCATGGGCAGAGCGCGGTATCGCCCGTCTGCAATTGCCCAGCGCAGATGCCGGTGAAACCGAAAAACTAATCCAGAAACGCCTGCCGTCATCTTCCATTGCTGTACCCGACACACGCGCCCGTGAGGCGATTGCGATGGTTAGCCGCTATTTCGATGGTGAAGAGATTGATTTTACGCCCGTGGAACTCGATCTTTCCGGGCAGGAGCGGTTCTTTCTAGATGTCTATGAGGTGGCACGGCATATCGGCTGGGGCCGCACGACGACCTATGGCGGTATCGTAAAAACGCTGGGCCTCTCCATGGAAAAGGCCCGCGACGTCGGGCAGGCCATGGCGAAAAATCCCGTGCCGCTGATCATTCCCTGCCACCGTGTTCTGGCGGCTGGCGGCCGGCTGGGTGGCTTTTCCGCGCCGGGCGGAACGAACACCAAATTACGCATGCTGGATCTCGAAAATGCCGGCCGCAGCCGCGCTGACGATGCACAGGGCAGCCTGTTTTAAAGCAATGACAGATCAGTCCGCATGAATATCCGTCTGATTTCTGCCCTTTTCTCGTCAAATTGTCGCTAAATTGTCACAATACACGGACGCCCTCTAACATAAGGGCGAGACGTTTGAGAGTATCCGCGTTAATTCTATCCGCTGCCTTGGCTTTTACAGTCGTGGCACCCGCGTCGGCTGGCATGCTGAACCAAGCTGAAAAATACACCGGACTGCATGAATCCAAAAACAACAAGAGCCTGAAGAATATTCTTGGGGCAAATCCCCGCAGCACACCGTGGTGTGGCCTGTTCCTTCATGCCGTTGCCAGCAAGGCCGGGCGCGCATCGCCCAAATCCTACGGATTTGCAAAATCCTGGACGTCATTCGGTTATGCCGTTCCCGTCGCCGCCGCCAAACCGGGCGATGTTGTCGTCATTCGCAACGGCCGCGGTTATCACGCCGGAATATTGAAGAGCATGAGCGGCAAGACAGCGCAAATTCTCGGCGGCAATCAGTCCGGCCGGGTGCAGGTGTCGAACTTCAACCGCAAGGCCATCGTTTCCGTGCGTCGCTGAAGACCGGACCAACTTACTACGATCCTTATAAAGGCGGGCTGTGGCCCGCCTTATGCGTTTTAAGGCCCCTATGGCTGTTCCCTTGTGCCGGGTGCCGCATCGCGCTGGTCATCGTCCTCAAGGTCTGTGGCGACGATGAAGGCATCCTCGTGTTGCCGCGCTGCCTGCCGGCGTGCGCGCAGGCTTATCGATTCATCGGGGTAAATCTCACTTTCTTTCGATTTGAGTTCGCTGTCGGTTTCAAAACGCGGCAAATCTTCGTCTTCGATATCGAGAGGTTCGTTTTTCTTCTGTTTCGGATCGCTCATGGATGGTCCTCCTGCGGGTTCCTGCCGGACAAACGATCCTGCAGTGAGTAGGGTTCCCTTTTTTCAGGGAAATGCGCATGCGCAATCTCCGGACGCGGAACAATTTCCGGCCATTTCTGTTTTTCAATTGGCGCAGTCAAAGCCGATGCGACGCAAAGAGGAGGACGTTATGAACCATGATCGCGAAGCAGCAATCCGCGAAAAAGCCCGCGCAATATGGGAGAGGGAAGGCAGGCCGGAGGGACATCACGAACGCCACTGGATGGAGGCGGAACTGGAGGTCTCGGCAAGCACAGAAACCGGAAAGACCAATGGCAAAAATGGCGCGAAGAAACCCGCTGCCGCCAAGTCCTTGGTCCAGAAGAAGGTGACTGCGGATAAGGCTTCGGCAAAAAATGCCAAATCACCAGCGGTAAAATCTCTTCAGAAAGAGCAAAAAGCTGAGACCAGCCGAAAAGACGACGACCTGACCGAAAGCCTGGAGGAAAGTTTCCCGGCAAGCGATCCGCCGGCACTCACCAACGCGTCCACTTCGACGAAGCGTGTGGCGAAGAAGACCTGAGGTCAATAGCGCCCAGCTACGCGCCTATGCCAAGATCGATATAGAGCGAATGCTGCGGCATCTCGCTCATCATGCCATATTTTGGAAAAAATGGCTCCCCGGGCCGGTGGCACAAGCTGCGGTATATTGCATCTGAATCTGATCGCGCAGTGCAGAGGTATAGCCGTTTGAAGAAAACTTTGCCTGATCTAGGGCCGAGGGATTACTATAGATAGCGGCGTTGGCGTTTGTGGTTGCGGTATCGGTAGCGTTGGCACCGTCGATGAGCAGGCACAGTGCAGCAGAAGCCTCCCAGCGATCAAACCAATGGGACCGAGAGCGACAGCAAGGCCGCCAGTAACCAGAGTACCTGTGCGGACAGCAGCAATAAACGCGCTCTAGCCAGTAGAAGTATTCGGCATCGCGATCATATGATTGAAAATACATGTTGCTCTTTCTCGATTGAGGTCTCAAGCATTTATGCCCTGTTGAGGTGAGCAGGAGTAAGTAGTCTAATCGATAAAGAAACGTATTTTGTTTTTGTCTATAATTAAAATCTCCAATACTTTAGGAGAATTGATTATGGAAAGATAGAAACTGATCTATATCGAGGACCACTTGAAGGTTTCGCTGTTTTTGGCGGAGCAAGCGAATATTGGCCTTCTAATATAATTGTTGAATATGATCCTTATGGACGTACAAAACCGGTTAGCCGGCAGGATAAAAAAACTAGTCCGCACACTACCCCCAACCAATGGCCAAGGCATTCAACCCGCCTGCCGAGAGGTGGGCGGGTTTTTATTTGCTTGTGAGGATAGTGAGCAGAAAGCGCCAAGTCGATGGTTCGCCCTTCGATCTGCAGCACCTGGCGGCGTGCATTTAGTTGCCCTACTGGACGTCTTTCCCCGTCCTGTAAATGACCTGCCCGTTGACGACGGCTCGCTCGTACCCTCTGCCACCGCCTTGATCGATCCATTCTCTGCTGTTTCCGGAAGGATCTCTTTGCGGTTCCCTCTCTGGTCGAACATAATCATGGCGGTCACGGTCACGACGCACATAGTCGCGACGATTGTAATTGCGCCGGTCATAGTCGCGGTAGTATCGTTCACGCTCATTGGAACGATACTGAACGCTCGACGCGTAGTAACCGCCCGATTGATATCCGCTGTCATCCACGCATCCAGAGAGGATACCGACGGACAACATACCAATTGCTACGCTTAATAGTCTCATGATTTCGACTCCCGATGAGTGATTTAACGTCGACAAAGCGTCGCAGTTCCATGGACAATGACGCTTGCGATCTTAACCAGGGGTGAATGCTCAATTGTGGCTCGCGACGGTCGAGGACATTTCTAGTACGCACGACGATTGTAGGACGAGTTGCCTCGGTAGCGATGGTGGCAAGCGGCGCTCCAGCTCCACGATATCGATCTGGGAGACGTCGCCGGCCGGCGTGTAGGTGAAGCCGTGCGGCTCATCCACATCAAGACCGCGCGCCACATTCTCAATCGCTATTACCAGAAGCATGGCAACGCGCGCGCCAGTGTTAGTTTCTTGCAGCAAGCCACCGGCCTAACAAGGGGCAGCGTCGCAAGCGCAACAGAGGATCTTGTAGCGTGGGGCTATTTCACCCGCGTGATGGGTTCTGGCAAACGGCCCTCCGAATACCACCCGAATTTTAGCGTCCTACAGTCGCCGGACACTACTAGTGTCCTACCGTCACAGGACGATACAAAATCAAGCGTCCTACAGCCACAGGACGAAATCGTCCTAGGGTCACAGGACGCTAAATCGGGTAGCGTCCTACAGCCGCAGGAGCAAACTCATTTACTTGTCTCGGCTAGCTGATTTGGCGACATTCCGGTCCGCCCGGCCTCTTTGTGATGTGTGTAGAGCTTCCACACGTCACTTATGTGTGGTCTAGGTTCGGGGGCGGTTCCAAGGACGCCGTCGGCAATGGTCCGCGATATGTCGAAATTCTGCTCGGCAATTTTGAAACGGCGCTCCAGTTCGGCAATGTCAATCTGGGAAACTTCGCCCACCGGCTTGTATGTGAAGCCCATTGACTGTGCAGCTCGCACAGCCGCATCATATTCCTCGACTGCACCAACGGCGCTTTTGCCCTCAAGTAGGGCACGCCAGAAAGCTTCCGAGGCCTTGTGAACAGACTCGGCTCGTTCAAGCGCGTCTTTATGATTTTTCGTCTTCAGGCTTTTCTTCACATGCGCGCGTTTGTCGAGGTGAGAAACCTCCGTAGGGACGCGCCGGTAATACCGATAGATGCCACTCGATGGATCTCTCAGCACATATTTTGAAACATCTTCTGACTTCATTCGTTTACCCGCCTGCAGACGGAAATGTAGCCAAAAAGTATCCGAAATAGCAAGAATGGGAGTAGGCGCTGGCGCCCATGAAAGCAGCGGTCAATTGTAAGCAATTGTTTTTGCATGGTTGTTTTGCGGTATGTTACTTTTCTCCTCTAGAGAAAAATGGCTCCCCGGGCCGGATTCGAACCGGCGACCTGTCGATTAACAGTCGAATGCTCTACCGCTGAGCTACCAGGGAACGTGCGCTGCTTGGCGCGGTGTGAGCGGGGTAATACAAATGCTTTTCCGATTTGCCAAGCGCTTTTTTCAAAAAAAACGCATTCATCTTGTTTTATCTCGCCGGAGTCCCGATTTTCCGGGCTTATCGACGGTGAAAAAATTATCCACAGGCCAGATGTTAAAGGGCAGTATGGAATGAAATTTGGAATGGACCACAGAACGGGTCGTCTCAATCTCGGAAAATGGAGCGTTGCCATGCCGCGTTCGCGCGTCGGCAGGATCGCCACCGGCTCGGCGCTGGTGGTGGGCGGAACGCTCGGGTTTTTGCCCATCCTCGGTTTCTGGATGGTCCCGCTTGGTCTTATCGTGCTTTCCCACGATTTGCCGGCGGTTCGCCGCAGGCGGCGGCGGCTTGCAGTCTGGTGGGCATCGCGACGCAATGGTCGCAACACCCGCAATAGAGGTGGACAATAAGGCTCAGCCGCCCATCGAGCTGCTGAGGCCCTGTCCGGCCCAGAAGGCGGCATAGGCGAGTGCTGCAAAATAAATCGCCGTCAGGATGAGAAACAGATACCCGCCGAGAACGGTCACGCCGTCCCTCTGGATCATACCCGCCGAAAAAAGCAGGATGGCGACGCCAGGCAGGGTGTTGGAGAAGGGAATGAAGCCGAGCGGCATCATCAGCAACACGCCAGCGGTCATCAGCGCAAGTCCGTTCACTCTATTGGCGACGATGCCCGCCGTCAGCGCCGGAAGGCGCGGGCGGATGAAGCGATCGAGCCTGGAGACGATGGCGACGCCTTTCTGCAGTGCCGGTACCAGCTTTGCCGTTTCCATCTGCCGGTCGAGAATCCTGGCCGGCAGCCATGGCAGACGGTTGAGGGTGATGGCGAGACTGACGAGAATGATCGCTGCGCCAAACACGGTGCTGACGCCGGGAATGGAGACCGGAATGAGGAAGGGCAGGGAAGCTATGGCACAGATGAGCAGCAGGCCCTGTTCGCCGATTGCCTCCATCAGCTCGCGCAATGTGATCGTCTGACCTTGCAGTTTCCCAATCAGCTTTTCGAGCGTGGTGCTGAGCTTTTCAGACGTATCAGTGAATGCGAATTCGTTCGACATCAGGCTTCCCGGAAGTTGCTTTAACTCCGGGTTTGATAACATTCATCCGGCCGAATGCCTACCGCCGATGGAAAATCAGCGTCTTTTCGGACCGGTGCTGCCGCCCGCCTTTGTCAGTGGGAAACCCAGCTGCTGTAGGCGCCTGCGAGAAGAACAATCAGCAGGATGACAAGTATGACCGGATTGATCGACGTAATGAAGCTTACATAGTCCATGATAACTTCCTCCTCTTTCCGCCACACCTTATTCTACCGCAAAAAGGCCGGTTTATCTACCTGAGGGTGAAATTTCGCATCGCAGCAACCATTCGCCGCTGCGGTCTGGAATTGTTTGTTTTTCTCATTTGCCGCAACGCAAAAAATAAATCTTCTAACATTTGCCATTCTCTTGCGTTGTCTCTAATCCTGATTTGGCGGCGGTCGATAGTCAGACCGTCCGCCGCTGACAAAACGCCACTGAGATGCCTTGGCTCCCGCCTTGCCTTCGGTCTAAAACGATCTTCCCCCGGGGACATGAAATGCTGAAAAACATCTATGCCTGGACGATGGCGCTTGCCGCGCGCAAAAGCGCCGTGTGGTGGCTGGCGATCGTGGCCTTCGTCGAAAGCTCCGTCTTCGTTGTGCCGGCGGATGTGCTTTTCCTGCCCATGGTCCTGGCAAAGCCAAAAAAGGCGATGTTTTATGCGCTCGTCGCAACGGTCGCTTCCGTTCTCGGTGGCATTGCCGGCTGGTTTCTCGGCCACTATGCTTTCGAGAGTATCGCGCGGCCAATTCTGGAATTTTACGGCAAGCTGGACAGCTTCGAGCAGCTCAAGAATTCGGTAAATTACGAGACCATCATTCTCCTGCTGGTGACATCGGGCTTTGCGCATCTGCCGCCGATCAAGGTTGTCACCATCCTCTCCGGTGCGGCCAATATCAGCCTCGGCCTGTTCATTCTCTCGGCTGTCGTCACGCGCGGCGCGCGCTTTTTCATCCTCGCCGGGTTGCTGCAAAGATACGGTGAACCGGTGCGCCACTTCATCGAAAAACGCCTTGGTGTTATTGCCGCCGCTGTGGCCGCAGCGCTCATCGCCATCTATGCGGTCTACGTTTTCGTGCGCTGACGAAACGCAGTTTTTCTACTCTTACAATACTGTCGCATAACTTTCAGCCTACTGTCAGAATCCAGCTGTATCGGTTGTCTCGTCCAATGAGAGAACCGATTTATTATGCGAAGATTATGGAAGTGCTCCTTGGGGGGCATGGGTATTGCTGTGCTTGCCGCAGGCGGTTATCTCCTCGCCATCCAGCTTCTCGGCAACTTTCACGAGGTGGTGGCAGGGCAGCTTTACCGCTCCAACCAGCCAAGCAGTGAGCAGCTGGTCCGCTATACCAGGGACCATGGCATCAAGACGGTCATCAATCTGCGCGGAGAGAATGAATCCGAGGACTGGTACAAGGATGAGATCAAAACCTCGCGCGAGCTTGGGTTGACCCATATCGATTTTGGCATGTCAGCCCGCCACGAACTCGACATGACCAAGGTGAACCAGTTGGTCGCGATCATGCGTGATGCGCCGAAGCCCATCCTCATCCATTGCAAGTCCGGTGCGGACAGGACAGGCCTTGCGACCGCGCTCTATCTCGGCCGCGTCGCGTATCTCGGTGAAAAGGCGGCTGAGAGCCAGCTTTCCGTCCGCTACGGCCATATCGGCATCCCCTATCTGTCTGAGACCTATGCCATGGACCAGACCTGGGAAAATGTCGAACACATGTCGATCGCCGACGACTTCACAATTGCTTCAAACGAGTTTTGAAAACGGTCGGGCATAACGTCCGCAAAATTGCTGATCGATCTCCTGAAGCGGGATTTTGCGTTTTGTTCTGATCGCGCAACGGTCGGGACGGGGCCCAAACGCTTGGTTTCTTAACTGTTGAGTTCTCAACGACGCAGCCTGTCTTTCATCAGGCGACCCGCTTTCTCCCTCTCGAGGTTCGTCGGAAATCACATTTTTTGTCTATATATTAGTAACTTATGCGATCCAACAATTAAGTTGACTCTTTAAATCATCTTTTATAGAGCGACGTTGTTTCAACTTCTGGATCGCATCATGACCCCAAAATCATTTATGAGCGGCCTTGCCGCATCGCTCTTATCTATTCTCTTTACCGCCCCTTATGTAATGGCTGAACAAAAGACCATCACAGATGTCATCGGACGCGAAGTGAAGGTTGACCTTCCAGCAAAGCGCGTTGTTCTCGGTTTCTACTTCGAGGACTACATGGCGGTCGGCGGCGAGAAAGCCTATGATTCCGTCGTCGGCATTTCTCGCGAAGCCTGGGAAGGCTGGGTACCCGCCAACTGGAAGATGCATCTCGCGCATCGCGCCTCGCTTGCCGACATTGCCGATGTCGGTGAAGTGGAAGCGCAGACTTTCTCGGTCGAAAAAGTGTTGAGCCTCAATCCCGATCTGGTCATTCTGGCAGACTGGCAATACAAAGCGCTTGGTCTCGATGCCGATCGTCTGGAAGAAGAGGGCATTCCCGTCGTCGTCGTCGACTACAACGCCCAGACGGTCGAGCGGCACGTCGCCTCGACCCGGCTTTTTGGCGACCTGACCGGCCAGGAGAAGCGTGGCAAGGAAATTGCCGACTTCTATGCCAGTTCGCTGAAAGAGGTAGCTGATCGGGTCGCCAAGTCCGGAAAGCCGAAACCGAAGGTCTATGTCGAGTTCGGCAACAAGGGCCCGGCCGAATATTCTTTCACCTACGGCAAGAACATGTGGGGCGCCATGTCCACGGCGGCTGGCGGCGACAACATTGCCGCTCCCTTCGTCGAATGGTGGGGACCGATCAATCCAGAACAGGTTCTGGCGTCCAAGCCTGACGCCATCTTCATTTCCGGTCGCGAAAACAACAAGAACCCGGCAGCGTTGCCAATGGGACAGGCGGTGAAGGCGGCAGACGCAGGCGAGAAACTCAAGGCATTTGAGGCCCGTCAGGGCTGGAGCGAATTGCCCGCCATCAAGAACGGCCAGCTGTTCGGTGTCTACCAGGGTGCGTCGCGCACGCTCTCCGATTTCGCCATGGTTCAGTACATCGCAAAGCAGCTATATCCCGAGCAGTTCAAGGATGTCGATCCGATCGCCAACTATCTCGGCTATTACAAGAAGTACCTTCCGGTAACGCCTCAAGGCACTTTCGCCATCGCCGTCAAGGATTGATATCGCGCTTGCCTGTGGCGGCGCAGAAACGTGCTTTCTTCGCCGCCACAGTGGCGAAATCTCGCGAACGCCGCCGTTGCGGCGTCCGCTTTTCCAGACAGTCCTTTCAGGCAGGTTTTCATGACAATTGCTGCCCGCTACGCCGAGGCCATCGGTGCGCACCGGCTGCGCGAGCGCCGTCGCTGGCGTGTCGTCTCTATCTTCTTCGTATTGATGGCGGTGAGCCTCGTTCTCGATATCGCCACTGGTCCTTCGCTGCTGTCGCCCGCCGAAGTGGTGAAGTCGCTGACCGGCCTTGGCGAACGGGCCGCCATGACCGATTCCATCGTGCGCGGCCTTCGCCTGCCCATGGCGTTGATGGCGCTTGCCGTCGGTGCGGCACTCGGGGCAGGTGGCGCGCAAATGCAGACCCTGCTCAATAATCCCATGGCCAGCCCCTATACGCTCGGTATGGCCGCAGCGGCCGGTTTCGGTGCGGCGCTGGTGCTGGCGCTTGGCGGTCTCGGGCTGGATGCCATGATTGCCGTTCCGCTGGGCGCGTTCGTCTTTTCCATGCTCGCAGCACTTTTTCTCTTCACGCTGGCCTCCATGCGGCAGATGACGACCGAAACCATCATTCTCGGCGGCATCGCGCTTCTTTTCCTGTTTCAGTCGCTGCTGTCGCTCATCCAGTTCCTGTCCTCACCGGAGCTGTCCCAGCAGATCCTTTTCTGGCTGTTCGGCAGCCTGACTAAGGCGACATGGCCGACGCTTGGCCTGACCGCTGCCGTGACCGCCCTCTGCTGCGCCCTGCTGATGGCGGATTGCTGGAAGCTGACCGCGCTCAGAATGGGGGAGATGCGGGCGGCAAGCCTCGGCATCAATGTCCGCTGGCTGCGCATGAAGGTTCTCGTCATCGTCGCCATCATGACCGCGACGGCCACCAGCTTCGTCGGCGTCATCGGTTTTATCGGGCTGGTCGCGCCGCATATCGCCCGCATGACCGTGGGCGAGGATCAGCGCTTCTTCCTGCCCATGTCGGTGCTGAGCGGCGCGCTGATGCTGTCGGCTGCCTCGATCCTCTCCAAATCGATCGTTCCCGGTGCGCTGTTCCCGGTTGGCATCGTCACGGCCATTGTCGGCGTGCCGTTTCTGATGTGGCTGATTTTCGCTCCGAAGAGGCGCGGCCGATGATGGTTCTCGATTCGATTTCCGCCGAGCGCGGCGGACAGACTGTTGTGAAAAGGCTGTCGGCGCGTCTGGAGGCGGGGCATATTCATGCCGTCATCGGCCCAAACGGAACGGGCAAGACGACCCTTCTGAGAGCGATCTTCGGCGATCTGCCACTTGCTGCCGGTTCGATCAGCCTCGGCGACCGCCGTCTTCGGGCCGGGGAGCGGGCGGGGCGGTATATAAGGCAGTGGCGCGACGGCTTTGCCTACATGCCGCAGGACACCACGGCCGATATTGCGCTCAGCGTGCTGGAGGTGGTGGCACTCGGCCGGTTCGGGCGTCTGTCGTTGCATATTGACGACGAGACGCTCGACCTGGCCATGACACGCCTGCATCAGGCGGGCATAGCGCATCTGGCGGGCAGGGAGATCGCCTCCCTCAGCGGCGGGCAGCGGCAGATGGCGCTTTTCGCGCAGGTTCTGATGCGCGAGCCGCAGGCGATGCTGCTGGACGAGCCGGTCAGCGCGCTGGACCTCAAGCATCAGGTGGCGCTTCTCGATCTGGTGCGGCAGGAAACCCGCGCCAATGGCTGGGTAACGCTGGTCGTGCTGCATGATCTCAACCTGGCCTGCCAATATGCCGACAACCTGCTGGTGATTTCCGATGGCGCATTGAAGGCGACCGGCGCGCCGGGAGATATCGTCACGCCGAAGCTCATTTCCGAGACCTACGGGGTGGCGGTGGAAGTTTTGCGGGACAGGCGCGGCAATCCCGTCATTCAGCCGGCTGGCGACCCGCTGCCCGAACATTTGAAAACCCTTGAAGGAATAATTGCATGAAACGATTTTTGATGACGTTTGCCGCGGCTTTGGCCGTAACCTTTTCTGTCGCGCCGTCCTTTGCTGCCGAACACAAGGTGCTGATGCTCAATTACGGCACGGACGGCAGCATGGTGTTTGAGCCTTCCTATGTAAAGGCAGAGCCCGGCGACACCATCACCTTCGTGCCGCAAAATTCCAGCCATTACGTGCAGTCCTATGCCGTTCCGGAAGGCGTAACGCCCTGGAAAGGCAAGCTCGATGAGGCCTTCACCGTTACCGTCGAGAAGGAAGGCGTCTATCTCTATTATTGCCCGCCGCATCTGATGATGGCGATGATCGGTGTGATCCAGGTCGGCAAGCCCGTCAATCTGGAATCGGTCAGGCAAAAGGCGGAGAAGCTGCGCCCCAAACTGGTCATGAAGGGCGAAAGGCTGGACGCGGCTCTGGCACAGCTAACGCCGACGCAATGACGCCATCTCCGTGCTGTACCGGATGGGACGCTCGATCCCTCTTATCTCGCTCGCCGGGTGTGTGAAGCAGCCCGCACGACAAAATTGGCTGCAATCACCATAACAAGGATAAACCAATGGCAAATAAACTAGTCGAAACGACATTGAACGACCTGCTCAACGGCGAATTGCGCGCCCACCACGCCTATCTTCAGGCGGCCGCCTGGGCGGCTGAGCGCAATCTCGATGGTTGCTACAAGTTTCTGCTTGGCCATGCTGCCGAAGAGCTGGAGCATATGCACCGCATCTTCAGCTTTCTGAACGATCTCGGAGCTCCAGTTATTTTCACCGAGCTGCCGGCTCCACAGGTCACCGCAAACGATATCAAGGGGTTGTTTGCAATTGTCGCGCAACACGAGATCGCGTGTCACCGCCGCCATCAACGCGGCGGTTGATCTCGCGCGGTCTGAAAAAGACCATGCGACCACATCCTTCCTGCAATGGTTCGTGAACGAACAGCATGAGGAGGACAGCCTGTGCCGCACGATAATGGGCAAGATCGAGCTGATCGGTGACGGTCCCAATGCGCTTTATCTGATTGACCGCGAAATCGGCGAACTGGCTGAAAAGGCCTGAAGGCTGCGCAGCATTCAGTGATATTCCACAAGCTGCATCAAACGCAGCTTGTGGCTGGTTCAGTCACTTCCCAAATCCGGCGTCCATCCACGCGTATAGCCTTTTCCCATGATGGCAACCGCAAGGGAAAGCTGTTCCTGCAAATGTTCAATTTCGCCCAGCAGCGTTTCAACAGCCGCCTTCGCATCGCCATCATGACACTGGATGACATATCCAGCTATGTCGTCAGGCCGTACAGGGGTGATTTTCTCCGCATCGGGCATATCGGTTGACCTCTCGTTTGTTCACTAAATGTTCTTATTTTAGCAGAGAGTCAACAAGGCAAATGCGTGCCGTCTCTGGACGGTCACAGGCTTTGCAATGAGGGTATATTTCTGGAATTATCGGTTGAATGCACTCGCGCCCGCCACGGCCTCTCACCGCAGTGTCAAGCGTCAATGAACAGATGGATCTTCGCCGTCCAGGAAGCTGCGAATTCCGTCTTTCTCACAGGTGGCCAGGAATTCTTCCCAGGCGTCCTTGTCTGTCGTGAAAGGTTCTTCCCAGGTGGTGACATCATCATGCTCGCTGATAACCTCGAGCGTCCAATCCTGCTGGGTGCCAGCCGGTCGGTAGATATCAACCAGAACCGTGATACCGTCGTCTTCAAATTCGCCTGAGAATTCCGAGTGTTCAATTTTTGTTTTTTTGACCATCACAGCACACCTCGTTCTCAGGCTTGGATAAACGCACACCCACACCGCATCTTGTCAATTCGCGCATGGCGCCGGCGAGAATGTGGCTGAAAAAATTATAGCCAGCTCTGGGGGAACTGGCTATCTATCTGTTTTTAATGGTCGGAGCGGCGGGATTCGAACCCACGACCCCTTGACCCCCAGTCAAGTGCGCTACCGGGCTGCGCTACGCTCCGAACCTGAAAGCCGTTTATATATAAGCCTGTTAGGGCGCAAGCGGAAAATAGCCTTTTCTTGAAAAAAGGAACAAAGGCTGTGGACGGTGGGCAGGGGACTTTCTTCCCGAAGATGTTGCCCGTCAAACGCGTGACACATCATCCTTCCATCATGGCGGGAACCTGCCGTGTTCTTTGGCGTTCCAATCTAAGCGAAACTGAAATTCAGGGAGATGAAACATGTCCGAACTCGTCGTTGTCGGTTTTGACGGAACGGAAGAGGCCGACCGGGTCCTTCTGAAACTTGCTGGAATGAAAAAGGAATATCTGGTAGATCTGGAAGATGCCGTCGTCGTCGTTCGCGATGAAAACGGCAAGGTGCACCTGAAGCAGAGCGTCAATCTGACGGCGATCGGTGCAAGCTCCGGTTTTCTCTCCGGTGGTCTCTGGGGCGGCCTCGTTGGCCTGCTGTTCCTCAATCCGCTCGCGGGATTTGCGATTGGCGGCGCGATCGGTGCGGGAACGGGTGCGCTTGCGGGGTCGTTGACGGATTATGGCATCGACGACGATTTCATCAAATCTCTGGGTGAAACCATCCCGAATGGATCTTCGGCGTTGTTCGTGCTGATCCGCAAGGTGCAGCCGGAAAAGGTGATGGCGGAACTGGAGGGTCTTCGTGGGCGGGTCATCAAAACCTCGCTTTCGCCAGAGCAGGAAGCACAACTGCAAAAGGCGCTTTCCGGCGGAACGGAACAAGCCGCAGCACCTGCCGTCTGAACGAGGCAGGGAGAAGATGCTGCGGCATGATTCATGTCGCAGCAGATCTATAAAAGTGCGGCGGCGCTCTTTGCGACCCTCGCCGGAAACGTTGGCTTAAACCGTCAGCGTTCCGGTTTTAGGCTGCGGCCAGGTCAGATAATAATACCGACTGCCGACATTGCCAAAAAATGCATTGTCGCCGGAAATACTGTCGACATAGGCGCCACCGGTGGTCTTTGCATAAGCGGAACCGTCGCGCTTGAGGTGGTCCTTCAGAAAATCGCTCCAGCCGGTCGTGGTGATCTCGGTTGCCGGTTTTGAGGTGGTTGTCTTGTCGGCCTCCACGTCCCAGGCTTTTATCTTTGCGCCTTCGGTCGGATCGGAGACTGTCAGCGTTCCAGCGGCCAGCGCTTCCAGCATTGCCTTGGCTTGCGTAGATTTGCTCGGATCCTTGGAGAGTTCTTCCAGCGTCGCCTTCAGGCTTGTCATGAAACTGGCCTGTGTAATGTCGCCGGAGGGCGCCTGCGTGCTGGTGTCGTCGGTCTCCGCGTCAGTGCCGGAGACTTGCGCATATTGTGCCAGAAGCTGTGTCAGCCGCGTATTGGTGGAGGAGGGCGAGGTGTCGATCCCATAGGAGTCGAGGATCGCAGTTCGTGGCGAGGAGGTCGAAGCGGAATTGTCCTCCTGCTCCTTGATGGCCTTGAGTGCGAGTTTGGTGGCATTGATGCGTGTGGACAGGTCGACGGAGGAGACCATTGCGCTCACTGTTTCCATGATCAGGCCGATACACGTCATGCATACCGAACCGGCTCGGCGAAGATTCTCGATCCCGCCGTTCGTCTCCTCTCATAAGAAGACCGGGTGTATCCCCAGCCGTCTCAAGCTTGGGATGCACCCGGTCTAATAGCCGAACTTTGCGCGACGCTTGCGGACATATAGTGCGTCTCTAATGAAACGAAGCGTTGGACGCACTCAATGCCTTGGTTTCAGTCATGAAACCGCTACGCATTTTTTACTGGAAGTGCTCAGTTTTCCTGCACGGAAACACCGTTCGGGCCGATATTCATCTCGATCCCCTTCGGTTTGCTTTCTTCGTGCCAGACATAGGCTCCAAGCCCGACAAGAACCACCAGAAGTGCGCCAATGATAAAATAGAGATTGTTCGTCTGCGTCATAGGATGTCTCCCCGTTTGACAATCATGATCGCGGGCTAAACGCATGAAATAATGTAAGGTTCCGTAAGGGTAAGGACTTTAGGTGGCACTTCTGCTTCGGCGCAGGTTTTCGCGCTTTTCCAGAGCCATGCATCCCCACAATATGCCGAGCAGCAGGAAGAAATGCCGCCAGTGGTCGGTGTCAATGACGTTGCCGATCATCACATGCCCGACAAAGGTTACCCAGGAAATGATGAGAAACGGCTGCCAGGGCCGCTGGCGCAGCAGCAGTTTGAAGCAGGCGGCAATGGTCCAGCAGATCAGCGTGAGATAGATGACGAAGCCGAACCAGCCATGCGTGGTCAGGCTCTTCAGCCAGATATTATGTTCCGCGGCGGGAAAGATGTCGTCGAACACCATGGGGCCGATGCCGAGCGGATGTTCCATCGCCATCAGGAAACCGAGATAGTGGCGGGCAAAACGTCCGAGATGGCCGCCATCATAGGATTGCACCGCCGAGGCGCGGCTGGAGAACAGGTCTGCTACCTGCTTGAATTGCAGGGCGATGATGACGGCTGCCACCATCAATGCCACGGCGACGAGAAACAGAACGAGGATTTTCAGCCGGAATGCCGCCGTACGCTCTTTCAGCAGCATGACGAAAACCAGAAGCACTGCGGAAAACAGGAAAAGGCCCCATGCGGCGCGTGAAAACGACAGGAACACGGCAAGAGACAGAATGAGCAGGCCAAGGATCCGCCATGGCGCATGCATCGCCTTGCCGGAGAGCAGGCCGTAAATCAGGTACAGCGACGGCGTCACCAGGAAGGGGCCGAAGACGTTCGGGTCCTGAAAGGCGCCCTTGGCGCGATCGTAAAGGGTAAAGACCTCGAAACCGGGAATGGCGTGAAAATAACCGATGATGCCGAGCAGGGATGTAATCAGCGCCGCGGCGAGCCAGGCCCGGAAAATCAGCAGCAGCCGCTGGTGCTTGTCCTCGATGATGGCAGCATAAAAAACCGAGGTCAGCGCCAGAAAGGTCGATACGGCGAGATAAAGCGGCCCCTCGTCAAGATTGGCCATGGTGGTGAGCGAAAGATAACCGCCGACATTGAAGGCAAGCAGCAGGCACAGAAGCAGGACGACGGTGCGCGAAAGGCGCAATCCCAGCAGGAACCAGATGGCCACTTGCCCCACCATCATCAGCTCATAGGGCGCCGGTTCGGAAATCACGAAGCCGGAAAGAAAGACGCCGAAAGCAATGAAGAACGCGCCGACCAGCCGCATGGCGGCAAGCGGTGCGTCAAAATCCGGTTCGTGCTGGTAACCGGTGTGGGTCAATAGGCATTTTCCGATTTGAGCAGCCGGATCGGCGTCAGAAACAGGATCTTCAGATCGAGAAGCAGCGACCAGTTCTCGATATAATAGAGATCGTATTCGGTGCGGAACTTGATCTTGTCGCCGTGGTCGATCTCACCACGCCAGCCATTGATCTGCGCCCAGCCGGTAACACCGGGCTTGACCTTGTGCCGGGCGAAATAATGCTCCACCACCTCGGTATATTTCAGGTCGCCCGTCTGGGCGTGCACTGCGTGCGGGCGCGGCCCGACCAAAGAAAGATCGCCGTAAAGAACGTTGAAAAGCTGTGGCAGCTCGTCCATCGAGGATTTTCGCAGGAACCGCCCGACCGGCGTGACGCGCGGATCGTTTTTCGTGACGGCCTTTTTTGCCGTGGGGTCGCTGAGTTCCGTATACATGGAACGGAACTTCCAGACATTGATCGTTTCATTGTTGAAGCCATGACGCTTCTGCTTGAAGAACACCGGGCCTTTGGATGTCGTTTTGACGGCAATAGCCGCGCCCAGCATCACCGGCCACAACAGAACGATGCCGATAATGCTGAAGACGATGTCGAACACCCTTTTCCCGACCGAATCCCAGTCGCGTATCGGCTTGTCGAACACGTCGAGCATCGGCACTGCGCCGACATGGGAATAGGCGCGGGGGCGGAAACGCAATTTGTTGGCATGGGCCGCGATACGGATATCGACGGGTAGCACCCACAGCTTGCGCAGGAGCTGGAGGATACGCGCCTCGGCACTGAGCGGCAGGGCGATGATCAGCATGTCGAGCTTCGTCAGGCGGGCGAATTCCACCAGTTCCGCGAAGGTGCCGAGCTTGGGGTAGCCGGCAACCACATCGGGCGAACGCTCGCTTTTTCGGTCGTCGAAAATGCCGCAGATGCGGATATCATTGTCCGTTTGCTGTTCGAGCGAGCGGATGAGGTCCTTGGCGGCATCGCCGCCACCGACGATCACGGCGCGACGCTCCATCACGCCGTTGCGGCCCCAGTGGCGAATGGCGAAGCCGAGGATCAGCCGTCCGGTGAAAATGGCGATTGCGCCGGTGGCGTACCAGATGGCAAAAGTCTGCCAGGAATGCAGCGCTTCCGGCAAAAACAGGAGAAGGATGCCGGCGACGGTGACGAAGGACAGGCAGACGGCGCCCTGAATGCGGGCAAACATTTTCAGCGGCGCGCGCAGCGTCGGCAACTGGTAACAGTCGCCGGCCTGCAAAAGAAACACGCAAACCGCCGCGCCCAGCACCCCAATGCCGAAAACCGCAAGAAAGGTTTCAAGCCCCTGCCGGGCAGCGATGCCATTGACGATAGCCGCGATGATCGCCAGCATCGAAAATTCGAGAAGACGCAATTGGCCGATGACCATGTTTGGCGAATGGTTGCCGGCGCGAAGCTGGTTGGCGATCTGCCGTGCAAGCGGATTGAGAACAACGCTTTCCGATGCGGAAGGCTCACCCGCATCGCGCTCGGAGATTTGCTGGCGCAACGTCGCCAGATCGAATTCAAGTCTTCCCTTGTCAGCCTTGGTCATTGCTTTGGTCCGCACCCTCCAGCCCATCGGCCCGAAAATCGGAATCGATTTTCGAAGGGAACGATGCGCAACTTCAAAGTGGTAGAGCACAGTTTTCGCATCCGTGCGGATACGTGCGCTTTACGAGCAGGAAACTAGCCGAAACATGCTAAGAAACGTTTATGATGAGTTTCTACAGGACGGCGGAATATACAATTAAAAATCGTGTTTTTGAAATGTTTCTAGAGCGAAAGCAGGTGACGATAGAGCTTCATCATGTCGTCGGCCATGACAGGCGTTGAAAATTTCGCCTTGAAGCTGTCGGGGCGGGGCATCACCCGTTTCCCCCAGTCCGGGCTCTCGGCATCCTTGACCATTATTTTTGCCAGCGCATCGGCGTCTCCAGCCGGAACGAGCGCCTCGCTGTCTTCTCCCAGAACCTCAGCTATGCCTCCAACATGCGAGGCGATGACGGTTTTCCCCGCAGCAAGCGCTTCCAGCACGATGTAAGGCATCGCCTCGGCGCGTGAGGGAACGACAACAGTCGTCGCCAACCCGAATGCCTGTCTGGCGGGCATGGCGGCATGCATGGATATCCGCTGCGAAAGTCCGGCCCTGGCGATCATATCAGCATATTTGTCCCTGTCCGGCCCATCGCCGACGATGACGCCGGACATGGGCTGGCCGATGCTGCGTTCCATCTTGGCGAATGCCTTGATGAAGATGTCGGGGCCCTTCAGGTCACGCAACATGCCGATATAGAGAAAGCGCGCTGCCCCTTCGCGGGCGGGCACGGTTTCAAACTCGCTTTCCTGCACGCCGTTATAGATCATCGCCGTGCGGGTGCGTGGTTTGCCGACCTTGGTTTCGTAGGTTTCCTGTTCGAAATTGCAAACGAAACACAGGGCGTCGGTGAAATGCTCCTGAAACCGCTCGATACGCAGGAATAACTGCCCTTTAAGGCTTTTGCGATCGTAATGCAGGCTGCCGCCGTGCGGCGAATAGAGGCGGGCTACGCGATACTTGTTCACCCGCAACAATGAGCCGATCAGCCGGGCCAGAGCGCCACCCTTGGCGCTGTGCCCATGCAAAATATCCGGCCGCAAACTTTTGATATGGTTGTAGGACTTAAAGAGCGCCCACAGGTCGCCGGGGCTTATCGACCGCTTGATCGGCAGGCGGGTCAACCCTAGCTCCAGCATCGGGGCGATCTGCGCGAAAAGCCGTTCCTCATGCGCGCCGCCGGTCGAACTATCACAGACGATGCCGACCTTGTGGCCCTGCTTGACGTGTTCTTCGATCAGGTCGCGGACATGGCGGAACACGCCACCGACGGGAGAGCGGAAACAGTGAATGATGCGCAGGGGAGGACCGTCATCCGCCATGTCAGCCGCTCCGTTTTTCAGAAGAAGCGTTCACGCACATAGACCGTATCGCCCGCAAGAATTGGTGCGGTGATCCCGATCCGGCCGGTCATCACCTCGGTATTGATCTTGCGGGTGATATCGACATCGGCCTGATTGGCGCGTGGCGTGAAGCCGCCGGCGATGGCGATGGCGTTCTGCGCCGTCATGCCCGGCACGTAGGAATATTGGCCGGGACGGCCGACTTCGCCCATGATGAAGACGGGGCGATAACGATCGATCTCGATCGTGACGTCGGGATCGCGCAGATAACCCTGACGCAACTTGGCGGCAATGGCGGCTTCGAGCTGCGGCAGCGTCTTGCCTCGGGCGGGAACCTGACCGACAAGCGGGAAGGCGACATAACCAGCCTGATCGACCGTATAGGTATTTGTCAGCCCGGTCTGTTCGAACACGTTGATGCGCAGCCTGTCACCGCTATCGACATGATAGGGCTGCAGGGCGCCCTCGTGAAACGCCTTGGGCGCAGGTTGATATGCCGCGCAACCGGAAAGGGCCGTTAGAACGGCAAGCGTCAGTGCGGTGACATGTCGTGATCCGGCGAGCGGCATCTCATCTGGCTCCGAGTCGAACTATGAGCATTCTTATCGTTCTGTTAGGGTTAATGGGCGGTAAACAGCCAGTCGCAAGGATGGTAATATCGGCTTTATTTCGTGGGCTTCGTCACAATTAACTGTTGTGTTACCGGAAAGACTTAAACTTCGCGAAAATTGGCCTCTATATTTGAGCGCCCGAGGTGTATCTCGGTTACGGAGCCCGTATGAACGGCGATCGCATTGATGACAGAGATGTGGATATCGATCTCGCGCGGCTCGTCGCTGCCATATGGCAGCGCAAGGGCAGGATAGCGGCGATCACGCTGCTTGCCGGGGGCGCCGCCTTCGTTGTCGCAAGCATGATGTCGCCCGCGTACAAGGGCGAGGCGCGCGTCCTCATCGAATCGCGCGCGGCCTCCTTCGGTGCGTCGCAGCAGTCGAATGCGCCCGCCGAACCCGTGCTCGATGAATTGACCATCTCCAGCCAGGTGCAGATCCTGCAATCGGTTGACCTCATCAAGCAGGTCGCGAAAGATATGAAGCTTTATGAGCGGCAGGAGCTTGACCCGGCGGCGCGTCCTTCTCTCGTCTCGAAGCTGCTGGTTGCTGTCGGCGTCAAGAAAGATCCGCAGCAGGTGCCGCCAGAGGAACGGATACTGAAGGCGTTCCAGGAGAGGTTGCAGGTCTACCAGGTCGAAAGCTCGCGCGTCATCACGGTCGAGTTCTCGTCCGAGGACCCGATGCTTGCGGCAGCAGTCCCCAACGCGATGATGAAGGCCTATATCGCGCTGCAGAGCGGCGCGAAACTGGACACAAGCACGGAGGCGGCACGCTGGCTGGAGCCGGAAATCGCCAGTCTGCGTGAGAAGGTTCGCGATGCGGACAGGAAGGTCGCGGATTACCGCGCCTCGTCCGATATTCTGTCGGCAGGGCAGGGCGAAACGCTCGCCACCCGGCAACTCAGTGATATCTCGACCGAACTTGGCCGTATCCGCGGCGAGCGGGCGAATGCGGAGGCGCGGGCAGAAGGCGTGCGCAACGCGCTTTCGAGCGGCCGCCCGCTGGATACTTTCCCCGACGTCGTCGCCTCGCCGATGATCCAGAGACTGAAGGAAAGCGAGGCTGCCATGCGCAGCCAGATTTCCGATCTGTCTTCCTCGCTGCTGGAAGGCCATCCGCGTATCAAGGCGCTGCGCAGCCAAATTGACGGCATACAGCGGCAGATTCAGGAAGAGACCCGCAAGGTGCTCGCAAGTCTCGAAAACGAGGCCAATGTGTCCCGCCTGCGGGAGCGGCAACTGGTTCAGCAGTTGAACGTGCTGAAAACGGAAAGCGTACGCGCCGGTGAGCAGCAGGTTGGCCTCAACGACCTGGAGCGCGAGGCCTCGGCTCAGCGCCAGCTTCTTGAAACCTATCTCGCCCGTTACCGCGAGGCGACGTCGCGCGCCGGTTCAGCCGAATCCACGCCCGCCGATGCCCGCGTGATTTCAACGGCAGTGGAGCCGCGCGAACCCTATTTCCCGAAGACCGGCGCCATCACCATTGTCGTCACGCTGGCGGCCTTCCTTCTCTCCTGCATCGTCGTCATGCTCGTGGAACTGTTCACCGGGCGGGCGTTGAAGCCGGTTGGCAAGACCCATGTCCCGCCGCTGTCCGATCCGCCACCACCCGCCAAAGCGCGTGCTGACACGGATGAGACACCGGATACGCCGGAACAACCGCTCCCCGCACGTGAAGAGGATGCGACGCCTGCGGTTCGTTCCATGCCTGCCGCTGCCCGCCAGTCCATTGTCGAACAGGAAGCGCAGATACCGGTCGCGGCCGTTGCTGCCAAATCGGCCCTGCCGGTTGCAGACGACGCGGCTGCGAAAGTGGACGCTGCGGAAGAAGAGATCGACAACGCCGACAATTTCTCGATCGACTCCGTCGCGTCTTTCCTCGCCACCCGTCTTGCGAAATCCGTCGCAGCGGTCGTGTCTCCAGCTGGCGACAGTGGTTCGACCACCACCGTCATGCTGGCGCGCGCCCTGTCCGAAATGGGCCGCTCGGTCGTTCTCGTCGATATGACGGCATCGGCCTGTCCGACGCGCCTGATGGCGCCTGAGACCGGACTGCCGGGCGTCATGGACCTTTTGGCGGGTGCCGCCGCCTTTGGCGAAACCATTCACGGCGACCGGCTTTCCGATGCCCATATCGTGCCGCGCGGCAATGCGCAGCCGCGTGAGGCCATGCGCGCGATCGACCGGTTGACCATGATCCTCAGCGCGCTTTCCGACGCCTATGACACAGTTCTGGTGGAATGCGGCGCGGTGCAGATATCGAGCCTTGAGAAAATGCTGCGCAATCTGCCGGCGGAAATCGTCGTGTCCGTTCCCGGTAATGATAGCGAATTGCTGGAAAAGACCCTCGGAGAACTGGTTGCCCACGGCTACGAGCAGGCATTGCCGATGACCGGCATGCGCAAACCGGACCGTCTGAGCGCCGCCTGAGATGCTGTGGCCGATAACCGGTCAGTCGGCAGCGGGCGTTGCGTCCATGCTCGGCCGACCGGCGCGGAAACGCTGAATGAACGCATAGAGTGCCGGATTGGATTTGATCAGGCTCTTTGTCCGGGCAATGGCAACATAGGCAGAGGCCGCCGCGCGGCCCTTCAACGTCACCGGCAGGAAAATATCATGCTGCACGGTGAAAAGCGGACACCAGCTGCGTTTGTAGGGCTGGTCACCGACGCCGAAATCGAAGATCGCCGCATTTTCACTGCAAGCCCGTTCGATCATCAGCCAGAACAGCAGCTCACCGGGGCTGATTTCCGCGAAGGTCTCATCGATAGAACCGAACTGGCAGATGATGTGATCCTGCTTGCGCGAAAGGCCGGATATGGCAGCGATGAAACCTTCATTTTGACCATGCAGACGAATGGCGTGGAGTTCCAGAAGACTGTCTGTGCCGATCTCCGGAAAATTTGCGAGGTCATAGAAAAAGTCTTTTACCGATTGATCGCGAAAAACATCCGGAATGCCCTGCGATGCGAACCGGGCTGCCTTCTGTCGGAAAAACGTCTGCAATAATTCGCACTTTTCCCGTGGCGAACGGGCGATCACATGGCTGTAACCACCCATTTCCTCGGCTCTCCGGCTCTGGATGCGGAATTTCTTCCGGCGCCTCTTGGCGTTGATCTGCCGAAGCGTGCTCTCAAAATTTGCCAGTAAGGAATCTGGAAGGCCGGGTTCTGGTTTTCGACGGATGCCAGATGCGAGAGCGGGTTGGTCCTGCCACGCCAGATCAGCGGTATGTTCTGCAGGGCCAGAATATCCGCCTGGCCACGCAGCAGCTTTCGCGCTTCGCGGGCAATGGCTGCCGCCGTTTTGTGGCTGGCTGCTTCGGCGAAGGACCGGTCGAAAAGCCCGGTATTGATATTGTTGAAACGGCCGCCGGGAAAACGTGCTTTGCGGATGCCGCCTTCCAGAACGATTTCGAGCGGCAGCAGGAACACGGTCTTTCCGCTTTGCCTGCCGCGAATGATGAGGAGGGGTCTGTCCTGCGTTTGCCCCCAGATGGAGCACCAGCCGTAACCCTGATGCAGCGAATTGAGCGGGTCGCTCTCCAGCTGTTCCCAGTCGGCGCGGATAGTGGAGGCATCGTCGACGAGATCGATAGCCAGGCGATCGGCGCCCCGCCGCTCGTTTTGCACGGCGGCTGGTCCTTCACCCTCGCTGACTATGACCGGCGCTTCAGCCGCCATCCACGCTCTCCGGTTGTTTCGGTGAGACTATATCGTTGAGCGGCAAACAAGAGGTTTATAAAATTGCGACCTCTGGATGTCCCGTAGAAGGCAGGTGCCTATTCCTGTTTTTTGGAGCCGGCCATCCATTTGATGACCAGCATGGCGGGCAGTATCCACAAAAGCCCACTCAGCACGAAGTAGGCAAGATGCACCCACCATGGAGATTGCGCCAGCGTCGCCGACGCGATGGCTGTCGCCGCTACGGCGTAGATGACGACGAGGCAGATGATGACGATGGTGCCGATGAGCGATCTGAGGCGAGGGTGCATGAAATCTTCCGTAACCGAGCATGTATCCCAAAAGTGTCATCGGTTTTGGGGAAAAGACATGCGTAAAACAAAAAATCTAGATCGTATTGGTGATTCGAAGCAGAGACAGGACGATCTAGTGTCTGGCGAAACTATACCGCCGCGACCGGATGCCGCAAACCCTGAGGCCTTGTTTTGTTGTGCCGGTTGGGGCTAATCAACATGACTGTATGATGGAGACCTCAAAGATGCATTCGAGCGGCATGACGATGGCAAATGGTTCTGCGGAAATGGTGGTGGAGGCTGCCCTGCAGAAACAGGAGAAGGATCGCCGCCTGCTGCGCATCTGGCTGCGCGTCGTCCTCTTCACTCTGTTCTGTCTCGTGCTTGTCGGCGGCGCCACGCGGCTGACCGAGTCTGGCCTGTCAATTACCGAATGGAAGCCCATCCACGGCGCCATTCCGCCGCTTTCCGTTGCCGAATGGGAAGAGGAATTCCAGCTCTACAAGCGTATTCCCCAATATCAGGAAATCAACCGGGGCATGTCGCTCGATGAGTTCAAGACGATCTTCTGGTGGGAGTGGGCGCATCGACTGCTTGCCCGCGCCATCGGTCTCATCTTCGCCCTGCCGCTCGCCTTCTTCTGGCTGACCGGCCGCATCGAAAGGCGCTTGCGCCTGCCGCTCATCGGCCTTCTGGGGCTTGGCGGCTTTCAGGGCTTCGTCGGCTGGTGGATGGTGTCTTCCGGCCTCGTCAACCGTACAGATGTCTCGCAATATCGCCTGGCAACGCATCTGACGATCGCGTGCCTCATCTTTGCGGGCTGCATGTGGATATTGCGCGGCCTGTCGCACCATTCGCCCGATGCTGCCAATGAAACGACCGGCCGCCGTTTTGCCGCGCTGCTGACCTTCCTCTGTCTGTTCCAGATTTATCTCGGCGCGCTGGTGGCGGGGCTGAATGCCGGCCTGTCCTACAACACGTGGCCGCTGATGGACGGCTCCCTGGTGCCCGGCGATCTTTTCCTGCAACAGCCCTGGTGGATCAACTTGTTCGAAAACCCGAAGACGGTGCAGTTCGTCCACCGCCTCGGCGCCTATACGCTGTTTGCCGCCACGCTGTGGCATATGGTGTCCTTGGCTCGCGCCTTGCCCGGCACGCCGCATGCCCGCCGCGCCGTACTGTTCTTCGTGTTGATCTCCATTCAGGCGGCGCTCGGCATCACCACGCTTCTGATGCATGTGGACATTCATGTGGCGCTCGCCCATCAGGGCATGGCGCTGCTGGTGCTTGGTTTTGCAGTCGCCCATTGGCGAGGCTTCCTCGGCGAATACCCGGCACCTGTCGCGGTTGAGATCAGGGACTGAAAACCATTAAAATTGCTTCAGGACAGACTTGATGGTTGTCGCGACGGCCAGTTCGTCGTCGCGTTCGCGCGTGTTGCCATCTTCCTCGTGCCATGCCGCCGAAAGGCAGCCGTAGGCGAACGCATATTGCAGAAGCACCCGTTCGTTCCGTTTGAGCGCTTTCGCAAAAGTCGACGCCATGGAGGCGATGCGTGCCTCGCTGCGTGTCAGATCGAAGCGGTCGAGCGGATTGGAGAACATGTTGGCGACGTCGAGTGCTGCATCGCCGATCAGGCCTGCCGGGTCGATGATGATCCAGCCACGCGCACTGCGCATGATGTTTTCGTGATGCAGATCGCCGTGCAGCGGTCGAATATTGCTTTGGTGCCCGATAAGCTCCTCGGCAAGCGAAGCGGCTTCGATGTAGGGGCTGTCGGTGCCTTCGCTGCGATCGTGCTCGGCTTTACGGAACAGACTTTCGAAATATTGCGGCAGCGTCAGCAGGCTTGCTGGTGGCGTCTGCGTTGAAGGCTGGTGATAGTGAAGGAGAACATCGGCGGCGATTGCGGTCGTGGCATCATCGTCGCCGTCGCGAAAAAGCACGTCGCGCAATGTCTCATTGCCGGCATGTTCCATGAGCAATATGTCGTCGGAGCGATCGAGCAGCTTCACGCAGCCGACACCTGCCCGCCATTCGATGAAATCCGCCCCGCGAAGGCTGTCTTTCAGAACCTTGTGTTTAAGTACCTTGGCGATGGCAAGGGAACCATTGCCAAGTCTGACTTCGTAAACCACCCCGGCCGGCGTATCGGCAATCTGTTTTGCGGCCTCGATATTCCACGAGGCCGGAAAAAAGGGGATAGCTCGGTTCACGCAGAAAGCCTCATGCCGAGAGCATCAGCTCCATGTTCTGGACAGCCGCACCCGATGCGCCCTTGCCGAGATTGTCGAGCAGCGCGACGAGATTAATGTGTTCGCCGCCCGGCGTGCCGAAGACGAACAGCTTCATCGTGTCCTTGCCCGCCAATTCCTCGGCATCGATGCGGGACAGCCCCTTGCTTTCGGCAAGCGGAACGACGCTGACGATGTCCTGTCCGGCATAATGGGCGGTGAGCGCGGCATGCACGGTCTCGATGGTCGTGCCTTCCTTGAGGTCGGCGGCAAACAGCGGAACCTGCACGATCATGCCCTGCGGGAAGCGCCCGACGGAGGGTGCAAACAGCGGCGCGCGGTCCAGCTGGCCGTGAATGGTCATTTCCGGCACGTGCTTGTGTGCAAGCGTCAGGCCATAGAGGAAGTTGTTGGCACTGATCGCATCGTCCCTGCTCTGATCTTCCATCTGCGCGATCATCTGCTTGCCGCCGCCGGTATATCCGGACACGGCGTTGACGCTGACGGGATAACCATCGGGCAGAATGCCGGCGGCGCGCAACGGACGCAGAAGGCCGATCGCGCCGGTCGGGTAGCAGCCCGGATTGGCGACGAAGCGGGCGGAACGAACCTTTTCGCCCTGTTCCTTGTCCATTTCGGCAAAACCGTAAGCCCAGTCCTTGTGAATACGATAGGCGGTCGAGGTGTCGATGATGCGGACATTGTTGTTGCCTGCCACCATGGTGACAGCTTCTCTGGAAGCATCATCCGGCAGGCAGAGAATCGAAATGTCGGCGTTGTTGAGCATGTCCTCGCGGATAGCGGCGTTGCGGCGCTCGGCTTCGGGAATGGACAGCAACTCGATATCGCGGCGACCAGCAAGGCGCGTGCGGATCTGCAGACCCGTTGTGCCGTGTTCGCCATCGATGAAGATCTTCGCTGTCATGTCCTTGTCCTGACTTTTCAGAGGGTTGCGAGGGTAATCGGATTCAGTTTGCTAAGCGCCCGGGCGTCGGTTCAGCCGGCCTTCGCCAGCCGTTCGGCGCGCAGGCCAAGCATATACATTGCAACGGTCGCTCCGGCAATGGCAGTGATATCAGCATGGTCGTAAGCGGGCGCGACCTCCACCACGTCGGAGCCGCGAATATCGAGCTGGCCGAGTCCGCGAAGGACGGACAATATCTTGGCGCTTGTCGGCCCACCGGCCACGGGCGTACCGGTTCCGGGAGCGAAGGCTGGATCGAGGCAATCGATATCGAAGGTCAGATAAGTGGGCATCCCTGCCGTGTGCTTGATGATCAGCGAGGCGATGTCGCTCGCCCGCATCTCCTCCACCTCGTAACCGTGGAGAATGCGGATGCCGAAATCCTCAGGCGCATGGGTGCGAATGCCGATCTGG
Source organism: Rhizobium sp. AN68 (assembly GCF_030758035.1). NCBI lineage: Bacteria > Pseudomonadati > Pseudomonadota > Alphaproteobacteria > Hyphomicrobiales > Rhizobiaceae > Rhizobium > Rhizobium sp. AN68. The sequence continues at coordinate 1,120,126 of NZ_JARWMI010000003.1, forward strand.
ATGGAACGATCGGCATCGATCAGACCATCGCGCACGGCGCGTGCCACGAAGGAACCATGGTCAATGCGTTTGCCGTCGTCGAACCAGGTATCCTGATGCGCATCGAAATGCACCAGCGCCAGCGGGCCGTGCTTTGCCACATGCGCCTTCAGCAGCGGCCAGGTGATGAAATGGTCGCCGCCAAGCGTCAGCAGATAATCCGTCTTGGAGATGATCTTACGCGCTTCCTTTTCGATTGTATCAGGCGTTTTCCAGTGATTGCCGTAGTCGAGCAGGCAGTCGCCATAATCGATGGTCGGCATATGGGCGAAAAGATCGCGGGCGAAGGGATATTGCGGGTCGTTGTCGAAAATCGCGGAGGCGCGGCGGATCGCCTGCGGCCCGAAGCGTGCACCCGGCCTGTTGGATGTCGCTGCATCGAAGGGGACACCCCAGACGGCCGTCGATACGCCCTTGAGGATCTTGGTATATTTGCGCCGCATGAAGGAGAGGACGCCCGCATGGGTCGGGTCGGTCGCAGCCGATGTCAGCGTTGCTGCGGTGAAGGCATGGTCGATGGTTTTTGATGGCATTGATCACCCCATTGCGGTTTGCGCTGAGGGTGCTGTCTTCTCGCCGAAAAAACAAGGAGGATGGCAATGAAAAAAGGCGGAGCCGAAGCCCCGCCTTTTCGAAGTTTTGAACGAACGGTTCCGAGAAGCGATTAGCGCTTGGAGAACTGGAACGAACGGCGGGCCTTGGCCTTACCGTACTTCTTACGTTCGACAACGCGGCTGTCGCGGGTCAGGAAGCCACCCTTCTTCAGAACGGCGCGCAGGCCAGGTTCGAAGTAGGTGAGGGCCTTGGACAGACCGTGACGAACGGCACCGGCCTGACCGGACAGACCACCACCGGCAACGGTAGCGATGATGTCGAACTGGCCCGTGCGTGCAACGGCAACGATCGGCTGCTGAAGGATCATCTGCAGAACCGGACGTGCGAAATACGTGGTGAAATCGCGGCCGTTGATGATGATCTTGCCAGAACCCGGCTTTACCCATACGCGGGCAACGGCGTTCTTGCGCTTGCCGGTCGCGTAGGAGCGGCCGAGAGTGTCAACCTTGCGGACGTGCACGGGAGCAGAAGCTTCCGATGCAGGGGCGAGGTCTTTCAGAGAGGAAAGATCGGCCATTATCAGGCGCTCCTTACGTTCTTCTTGTTGAGCACGGCTACGTCGAGAACGACGGGCTGCTGTGCTTCGTGCGGGTGGTTCGAGCCGGCGTAAACGCGCAGGTTCTTCATCTGACGACGGCCGAGCGGGCCGCGCGGGATCATGCGCTCGACGGCCTTTTCAACGACGCGCTCCGGGAAGCGACCTTCGATGATCTGGCGAGCCGTACGCTCCTTGATGCCACCCGGGTGACCGGTGTGCCAGTAGTACTTCTTGTCGGCGTACTTGTTGCCGGTGAAGGCAATCTTTTCCGCGTTGATGACGATGACGTTGTCGCCATCATCGACGTGGGGGGTGTAGGTGGCCTTGTGCTTGCCGCGCAGGCGGGTTGCAATGATGGTGGCGAGGCGACCAACAACGAGGCCTTCGGCGTCGATGATGACCCACTTCTTCTCCACCTCAGCAGGCTTCTGAACGAAAGTAGACATGGATTTCACTTTCTAACGTGGACCCGTCATGCTCTTTAAGTAAGAGCATACGGGCGTTTCTTGTTGCTTGGTTTGGTCACCCGAAGGCGACCACAAATGACCATATTCCCTTTGGAATCCGATCTGGCGCGCTTATACGGTGTGCTGGATGAAGCGTCAATATGACGGATTTTGCTGACCGTAAAAATAAATCAATAAAAACAACGGTTTGTTTATGTGGTATTATTTTACCCCATAGATTTACCTGTTTCATCCCAGCCGCATGACCAGAACACCCGCTGCGATGATGCCGCCAGCGAGATAACGCCAGACGCTGGCGCGTTCTTTGAGGATGACGACGGAGATCACCAGCGCAAACAGAATTGAGGTTTCGCGCAGCGCCGCGACGACGGCGACGGGGGCCTTGGTCATGGCGTAGAGCGCCAGCCCGTAGGAGAGGATGGAGCCGCCGCCGCCGATCAGGCCGCGCCACCAGTTTCGCTGCACATGCTGCGTAACCGCGCTTACGCCGCGCTGGTAAAATGCGAAACCAAAGAGGAGTACGGGCGGCAGAAGCGACATCCACAGCGTATAGGAAATCGCATTGCCGGAAAGCCTTGCGCCGACACCATCAACGAAGGTGTAGGATGCAATTACGAAGGCGTTGATGAGCGCGACAATGATCGCCTTTCCGCCGCCGCGCCGCGCCTCGAAGGCAAGCGTCAGGATGCCGCCGGAAATGATGGCAATCCCGGCAAGCGCAAGCGGGCTTAAAATCTCGCTGAGAAAAAGGCTGCTCGTCGCTGCGACGATCAGCGGCGCCACGCCACGCATGACGGGATAGACGAGGCCGATATCGCCGATCGTATAGGCGGCGGCGACTAGCCGGAAATAGGCAAATTGCAGAACGGCCGAGGCGATGAGAAAGGGAATGGCCACCGGCGCAGGAAACGGCAGGAAGGGCAGGAAGGGTAAAGAACAAGCTGCGGCGCCCGCCGCGATCAGCGAGGCGTCCAGCGACTTGTCGGATCCGGATTTTACCAGCGCATTCCATCCGGCATGCAATATCGCGCCCAGAAGCACCAGAATTAGAATGTCAAATGTCACGATAGAGACTCGCTCATGGGCTATTCTAGGCAACCTACAGCATCGGCTTGAAAACCGGAATCCATTTTCCGTGGTGGCTGTGGGAGACGCAAATCCTCCTGTCGTAAGCGGTTGCTTCTTTGCGGATTATGACGCGTGTCAAGTTTCGGGTTTGTGCGTGTTGCGGGATGGAGTGGGTAACTGTGCGAGAGGCGATATACGGCCGTGCTCACGATTTCATCAGCAGGACATACGCGCCTATGCCGGATGCACAGCTTATGGTTTTGCTGTGGAACGTGTTTTTCGCAAAAATGCGACCGATTGCGGCGATTATTCCTGCTCGAAATTGCCCATATCCAGAAGATGAAACTGTATCAATCAAGCGAGCACATGCAGGCTAAAAATGAAAAGAAGTTTCAATTCATTACTGAATGGCCGGCTACAACGTTACAGTTTTACCTATAACTTGATTTACAGAATAACTTTCTGAAAATTAGATACGCCTAATGCATCGGTGAACGGAATGAAAACAAACAGGAGACGAAGGGCGCATAAGATGCACGCAAATGTTGTTTCAGCAAATGTTCATCGAAATGTATGCTTTTGAAAAACTGGATAAAAATACTCAGCACAACGCCGCTTAAGGTGTTTTTGTGAAATCATTTTGCGCGAACCTAGGTATACTTTCGTGACATCACGAGCCCGGCTTGTTCAATATTTTCATTCGAGCAGGGGTTCAAGAGAAGGATGAGGGTTCCTAGATCTAGGAAAGCGGCCGCAAAAAAGCGGTGCGAAAAGCTCGTCCGCGGATTTATGCGGGAGAGGCAATTCTCGCTGGGCCATTGAGCGTCGAGCCGGCGCTTGAGGTCCTTGAACCGCGCGATATGGCAGAGGGAAAAGTTGACATGCAGCATGATACCTATGAACCGGATTACCTCAGAAAAATTCTGACGGATGTCAGGACCATCGCCCTGCTTGGCGCCTCTCCCAATCCGGATCGGCCGAGCCACGGCGTCATGTGCTTTCTGCTGTCCAAGGGTTACCGCGTGTTTCCGGTCAATCCCGGTCAGGCGGGCAAGGAGATATTGGGGCAAAAAGTGTATGCGCGGCTTGCCGACATTCCCGAGCCCGTTGATATGGTCGATGTGTTCCGGGCGCCGGAATATTTGTCGGCAATTGTCGAAGAGGCGATATTGCTGCCGCAGCGGCCATCGGTGATCTGGGGCCAGCTTTCGGTCAGAGACGACAATGCGGCGGCCAAGGCCGAGGCCTACGGCATGAACGTGGTGATGGACCGTTGCCCCGCAATTGAGTATCCGCGTCTCAATATTGTGCGATAGTTGGTACGGATTGGACTTATCATTTGGCGGCAAGGCATTATGATCCCTCCAAAATATCATTGGAGGAAACATCATGCCGAGCAGCAATCCCGGGTTCTCAACGTTGGCCGTGCACGCGGGCGCACAGCCCGATCCGACCACCGGTGCGCGCGCGACGCCGATCTACCAGACAACGGCCTATGCCTTCCGTGACGCCGATCACGCCGCCGCGCTGTTCGGATTAAAAGAGTTCGGCAATATCTACACGCGCATCATGAACCCAACCCAGGCGGTTCTGGAGGAGCGTGTCGCAGCGCTTGAAGGCGGCACGGCGGCACTTGCCGTTGCATCCGGTCACGCCGCGCAATTGCTGGTCTTCCACACATTGCTGCAACACGGCGACAATTTCGTCGCGGCACGCCAGCTTTATGGCGGCTCCATCAACCAGTTCGGCCACGCCTTCAAGGGTTTCGACTGGCAGGTGCGCTGGGCCGATGCGGCTGATCCGGCCACTTTCGAACGGCAGATCGACGACCGCACACGCGCGATCTTCATCGAAAGCCTGGCCAACCCGGGCGGCACATTCGTGGATATCGCCGCGATTGCCGATGTCGCTCATCGTCACGGCCTGCCGCTCATCGTCGACAACACCATGGCAAGCCCCTATTTGTTGCGGCCGCTGGAACATGGCGCGGATATCGTATTGCATTCGTTGACGAAATTCCTCGGCGGCCATGGCAATTCCATGGGTGGCATCATCGTCGATGGCGGCACTTTCGACTGGTCGGCCACGGATAAATATCCGTCGCTGTCGCAGCCCCGCCCAGAATATTCCGGCGTCGTGCTGCACCAGACCTTCGGCAATTTCGCCTTCGCGATTGCCTGCCGCGTTCTTGGCTTACGCGATCTCGGCCCTGCGATCTCACCCTTCAATGCCTTCCTCATCCTCACGGGCATAGAGACCCTGCCGCTGCGCGTTCAGCGCCACTCCGACAATGCGCTGGCCGTCGCCAAATGGCTGAAAGCGCACCCCAAGGTGGGCTGGGTGCATTATGCCGGGCTGGAGGACAGCGACAACTACGCAATCCAGCAGCATTATTCGCCAAAGGGCGCTGGTTCCGTCTTCACCTTCGGCATCAAGGGCGGTTATGCCGCCGGCAAGGCGCTGGTGGAAGGTCTGCAACTCTTCTCCCATCTCGCCAATATCGGCGATACACGCTCTCTCGTCATCCACCCGGCTTCCACGACACATGCGCAGCTGACACCGGAACAGCAGACGGCGGCGGGTGCCGGACCGGATGTGGTGCGCCTCTCGATCGGCATCGAGGATGTCAAGGACATCATCGCCGATCTCGAACAATCGCTTGCGAAGCTCTGAGAGACCGGGGTCGTCATGACGAATTTTCTCGCATTCGAAGATACACGAACCGCTACGGCCAGTGATGTCGAGGCGGAGGTGGAGCACAGTGCACCCGCACCGGAAAGGCTGATTTCCGGCGACCCCAAATTCACCACGTGGAATCTGGAGGAAGCGCCCGGTGGCATCTATGCCGGCATCTGGCAGTCGACGCCCGGCAAATGGCGGGTGGTCTATGACGAATGGGAATATTTTAACATTCTCGAGGGTCACTCGATCCTGACGGAGGATGGCGGATCCCCGCGCGACCTGAAACCGGGCGACAGGCTGGTCCTGCGGCCGGGCTTCAAGGGAACCTGGGAGGTCGTCGAAACGACCCGCAAGGATTATGTCATCCGGTTGTAGGAGCCGGATGATTTCTATTGGTCCACCGCCGGGATAAAGGTTGTTCCCGGCGTGGCTGTCACCAGCTGAGATCGAGCCGTTCCAGACCATGGAAGTGATAGACGTCCTTGACCTTGGGTGGCTCGGCAATCTTCAGGCCCGGCAGTCGCTTGAAAAGCAGAGGCAAGGCTAGGTTCAGCTCCAGTCTTGCCAGCGGCGCGCCAATGCAGAAATGGATGCCGGCGCCGAAGGAGACGTTGGCGCCTTCGTTTCGGTCCGGCCTGAATGCCAGGGGATCGGAAAACTTGGCCGGATCGAGATTGGCGGCCGCCAGAATGAGGCTGACCTTGTCGCCGCGTTTGAATTCCACGCCGTCGATCTCGACCGGCTCCAGAACCCAGCGCTGGAAAATATGGACGGGCGCGCAGATACGCAGCGTTTCTTCCACCGTGCGTTCCGTTACCGTCTCGTCGTGGAAAAGTGTGTCGGGCGAGATGCCGCTTTCCAGAATGATGCGCACGGAATTGCCGATCTGGTGCACCGTCGCCTCGTGCCCGGCGTTCAACAGAACGATGGTGGTCGAGATCAGCTCGTCGTCGGTCAGATACTGGCCCTTGTGCTCCGTATGGATCATGTGGCTCAGCAGATCGTCTTTCGGCTCTGCCCGGCGCTCCGCGATCACACTGCGCACATAGTCTGAAAACTCATGTGCGGCCCTGTCGGCCAGAAGCTCGTCCTCGGGCGTGCGCTTGAACATGTACATGCCGACATAGGCATGTGACCATTTCAGAAGCTGCGGCCCCATTTCCTCGGGAATGCCGATCATGCGCGCGATCATCGTGACCGGGATGATATCGGCATAGGAAGAGAGCAGTTCCGTCTCGCCGTTTCCTTCAAAGGCGTCGATCAGCCGGTTGGCGAGTTCCTCGATTTCCGGCTTCATCTTGTCGACATGCCGCGAAACGAAAGCGCGGTTGATGAGGGTGCGCAGCCGTGTGTGTTCCGGCGGCTCCAGCTCCAGAAGCGAGTGCTGCTCTGCGGCGTCGAAATGCTTCACATGCTCGAGCGGCTCTGCCAGACCGATCTCCTCGCGGCTCGCAACATGCAGGATCTGCCGTCCGAACCGGCGGTCGCGCAGGAGGGCGCTGACATGGTCGTATTCGGTGAAAAACCACTGCCGCTGCTCTTCCCAATAGAAAGTGGGACATTGGGCATGCAGGGCAGCGTAGACCGGGTTCGGGTCGTTGTAGAAAGCCGGATTGCGTGCATCGAGTGAAACACGACGCGTGGCGGGATCGATTTTGAGAAAGGGAAATGTCGCTGTCATGTCCATGGTTTATTCCGCGCGCCGCACTTTGGGAAGGGCGTGAAAATGCCGTTCCATGTGTTTATCCGCATGTCACTGTGTGGTTACTTTGTCACCGGTTGGCGATGGCCGCTATCCGGTTCAGCGCCGCAACCTGCCGGTTGGCATTGTTGTCCATCGGGTTTTCGTTCCGGTCCGGAGAGGGGACGACAACATTGGCTGAATTGACGTGGATCACGGTCCGGTTGCGGCCGGCCTTCTTGGCCGCGTAAAGCGCGCGGTCGGCCTCCGTCATCATCACGCTCAGATCCGCATCCTTGATCATGGCTTCGGATATGCCGACGCTGGTCGTGACCTCGATGTTTTCGCCGCGTGCGCTGATCTTCGAAAGGCGCAGGTTGCTGCGGATGGCTTCCGCAAGCGTCACGGTGCTGGAGGGGCTTTCCACTTCGGCGACGAGCGCGAATTCTTCTCCGCCCATCCTGACGAACAGGCCGCGCTCACCGATGATCCGCTGCGCCATATTGCAAAAATGCACAAGCACCGCGTCTCCCGACTGATGGCCGTATTTGTCGTTGATCTTCTTGAAATGGTCGATGTCGAACAGCGCCAGCGCCACGTAACGGCTGGAGCCGGGCGACCTTTTTTTGATGTGTTCGAACTCTTCAAGCAGCCCTCGCCGGTTGAGGACGCCGGTCAGGTGGTCGGTCATGGCCAGCCGGTGCAGGCGGGTTTCCGTGTCTTCCATGATAATCTTGGCGCTCATCATGACGATGATGGTAAAGCCGAGAATGCCTGAAAAGGCGAGCGCTGCCGTCAGCGGAATGGCGTTGGGGGCGGCGGCGTTGACGGGAATGACGATGGACGCCACGAGCGCGCCGCAAAATGCCTGCAAGATGAAGGTGGCCGCCAGCACCTTGCGGCTGAATGACGAGCGTGCCTTGCTGACCAGAAGAATGCCGGCCAGCATGAAATAACCGGTGGCGGCACAGATGTGATAGAGCAGGATGCGCGGGACCATGTTTTCGCGTACGGGGCCGATCAGCATGCCCGCCACCCATAACAGCGGCGGAATGGCGATCCAGCCGGCGGTCTTGCGCCGTTCGAAGGACAGGAGACCGGCGAGCCAGAAACTGAAGGCCGAAAGGGCAAGCGTATTGCCGACTTCGATCGACAGGAAGTTGGGAATATCGCCGCGCAGCGCCACCATCACCGTGCCGGCGCTCGTGGCGGCAAAACCGGCGGCGAAATAGATATTGTGCCGGCGGGCAGGGCGGTGCAGCCACAGGGTTCCCAGCAGCAGGGCAAGGGTCAGCGTTTCCGACGCCCAAAGCAGCATGCCCGTCTTTGCATCCAGCATTGCAAAATCCTATCTGCGCTATCATGCCGTAAAAGCGGTTCGCGGCACGATGTGCGCAATGCCCGCCGAATTGGTGGAGATGCCATTTCGCCTCAAAAGAGGCTCCCGCCCCCTGACGGGAAACCGGAAATTCGCGGTCGTAGTATCAGCCGCAAATACCTAACGAGTTCTTGCCAGTGAGAAGTTATATCTGGGCAACACACCGGTTTTTGCGTTTGCGGTTTGCTCCTGTTAAAAAATAATGAGTGCGACAGAGAATGGTCCGGTTGGCATCGGCTTGTCCATAGCCGTTACCCCGCGGGTGGAAAACGCCCGTAAACGCTGTTGAGCCGTTAAGGATATGCGGCTTCGTGTCTTGAAGTACCGGGCAGGGACACTCTATGTAGGGAGAACGAAGGTTAGAAGTGATTCCGGAGCGGTTTTCCGCGAAGGGCAGAGTTTGACAAAGGACGGACATGAAAAATCCAGTTGATACCGCCATGGCTCTGGTGCCGATGGTCGTAGAGCAGACCAATCGCGGCGAACGCTCCTATGACATATTTTCCCGTCTTCTCAAGGAACGCATCATTTTCCTCACCGGACCGGTGGAAGACCAGATGGCCTCGCTCGTCTGCGCGCAGCTGCTTTTCCTCGAGGCTGAAAACCCGAAGAAGGAAATCGCGCTCTACATCAATTCGCCGGGTGGCGTCGTGACCGCCGGCATGGCGATCTACGATACGATGCAGTTCATCCGCCCTGCCGTTTCGACGCTTTGCGTCGGCCAGGCCGCATCCATGGGCTCGCTGCTTCTGGCCGCTGGCGAAAAGGGAATGCGTTTCGCAACTCCGAACGCCCGCATCATGGTGCATCAGCCCTCCGGCGGCTTCCAGGGGCAGGCTTCGGATATCGAGCGTCACGCCCGCGACATCATCAAAATGAAGCGTCGCCTTAATGAAGTCTACGTGAAGCACACCGGCCGTACGCTGGAAGAGGTTGAAAAAACCCTTGATCGCGACCACTTCATGGATGCCGACGAGGCCAAGGACTGGGGTGTGATCGACAAGATCCTCACCTCGCGCCAGGAAATGGAAGGCGCCGCCGCGAATTAAGGCGCGACGCTTTTTGACGGTTGTTTAACCCCGCAAAGTAATTTCGGGGCTTTCAACCGCAACAGAAAGCGATATTAGTATATATAAAGGCTGTGTTGAATTTTTATGACGTGGCCTTTGGTTTGATGGGGAATTCGTTGCAGCCGGTTGTCAGCTCATGTATCTGATACCGGTTAGTACCCCGGGAAACGAGGCGGATACGGCGATGCACCCAAGGGCGGCCGTATCGGCGGGCGGTAAGTTGACCGCGATCCGTTTAGCGGACCTGCGGCGTGCTGGAAGGAAAGTGATATGAGCAAAGTCAGCGGCAGCAACGGCGGCGACTCTAAGAATACACTCTATTGTTCATTCTGCGGCAAGAGCCAGCACGAAGTCCGGAAACTCATTGCCGGACCGACGGTATTCATCTGCGATGAATGCGTCGAATTGTGCATGGACATCATCCGCGAGGAGAACAAGACGTCGATGGTGAAGTCGCGCGAGGGTGTTCCCACCCCGCAGGACATCATCAAGATCCTCGACGAATACGTCATCGGCCAGAAGCAGGCGAAAAAGATCCTGTCGGTGGCCGTTCACAACCATTACAAGCGCCTCGCGCACGCCTCCAAGAATGGCGATGTCGAGCTTGCGAAGTCGAACATCATGCTCGTCGGTCCGACGGGTTGCGGCAAGACCTATCTTGCCCAGACGCTCGCCCGCATCATCGACGTTCCCTTCACAATGGCAGACGCAACGACGCTGACCGAAGCCGGTTATGTCGGCGAGGACGTGGAAAACATCATCCTGAAGCTGTTGCAGGCTGCGGATTACAATGTCGAGCGCGCCCAGCGCGGCATCGTCTATATCGACGAAGTCGACAAGATCTCCCGCAAGTCGGATAACCCGTCCATCACGCGTGACGTGTCGGGCGAGGGCGTTCAGCAGGCGCTTCTGAAGATCATGGAAGGCACGGTCGCTTCCGTTCCGCCGCAGGGCGGCCGTAAGCATCCGCAGCAGGAATTCCTGCAGGTGGATACGACCAACATCCTGTTCATCTGCGGCGGCGCGTTTGCCGGCCTGGACAAGATCATCTCGGCCAGGGGCGAAAAGACCTCGATTGGCTTCGGTGCGACCGTCAAGGCGGAAGACGATCGCCGCGTTGGCGAGGTGCTTCGCGAACTGGAGCCGGAAGATCTGGTGAAATTCGGTCTTATTCCGGAATTCATCGGCCGTCTGCCGGTTCTGGCTACGCTGGAGGACCTTGACGAGGATGCGCTGATCCAGATCCTGTCCGAGCCGAAGAACGCGCTGGTCAAGCAGTATCAGCGTCTGTTCGAGATGGAAGATGTGGAACTGACCTTCCACGAGGACGCGTTGCGCGAGATTGCCCGCCGGGCGAATACCCGCAAGACGGGTGCCCGCGGTTTGCGCTCGATCATGGAAAAGATCCTTCTGGATACCATGTTCGAACTGCCGACGTTGGAAGGCGTGCGCGAAGTGGTGATCTCCAACGATGTCGTCAGCGGCATCGCTCGCCCGCTCTACATCTATGCGGATCGTCAGGAAGAGAAGGCCAATGTTTCGGCTTGATTGACCGATCCGACGCTTTGATGAATTCAAAAGGCCCGCACTCGTGCGGGCCTTTTCTGTTGTGGCAGGTGCGAAACTTGCCGCTAACTTGGAGTAACCCGATTTTGCGTTTGGAGCGGATTGCGCTTTGCTGATAAAGTCTTAAAACTGATTTGCAGCGCGATATGACGGAAATGTGAATTACCGTCGGCGACCCGGTTCCTGATCCTGTGGGATAACCGGAAATGTCGGGAGTAATAGCCGGCGCTGTATTTGTTTGAATTTTACGGCCGTGCCGTTGCGCGGGGTCGTCTCTTCCGGTGACTTGAAATCGGCGTTCCGAAACTCCACTTTCAGTCTCGAGAAATGAATATGCCGGACGCCCCAAGACGTCAGGCAAAGTGTCCTGAAAGGGACCATGAAAGGAAATGATATGACGAACATCACGTCTGCGGCATCCGGCGGTATCTATCCGGTACTTCCCCTGCGCGACATTGTCGTTTTCCCGCATATGATCGTTCCCCTGTTCGTCGGGCGGGAAAAATCCATTCGCGCTCTCGAAGAGGTCATGGGCTCGGACAAGCAGATCATGCTTGTTACCCAGATCAACGCCAGCGATGACGATCCGTCCCCGGAAGCCATCCACAAGGTCGGCACGGTCGCTAACGTTCTCCAGCTTCTGAAGCTGCCCGACGGCACCGTGAAGGTGCTTGTGGAAGGCAAGGGCCGCGCCCAGATCGAGGCCTATACCGACCGCGAGGATTTCTACGAAGCGTCTGCGACGCCGCTGCAGGAGCCTGCGGAAGACCCGGTTGAGATCGAGGCGCTGTCGCGTTCCGTCGTTTCGGAGTTCGAGAGCTATGTGAAGCTCAACAAGAAGATTTCGCCCGAGGTTGTCGGCGCTGCCGGCCAGATCGACGATTATTCGAAGCTGGCCGACACGGTTGCTTCGCACCTGTCGATCAAGATCACCGAAAAGCAGGAAATGCTGGAAACCGTCAGCGTGAAGCAGCGGCTTGAAAAAGCGCTCGGCTTCATGGAAGGCGAAATTTCCGTGCTTCAGGTCGAGAAGCGTATCCGCTCGCGCGTCAAGCGCCAGATGGAGAAGACGCAGCGCGAATATTATCTGAACGAACAGATGAAGGCGATCCAGAAGGAGCTCGGCGACGGCGAGGACGGCCGTGACGAGATGGCCGAACTGGAAGAGCGCATTGCCAAGACCAAGCTTTCCAAGGAGGCCAAGGATAAGGCCGAGGCGGAAATGAAGAAGCTTCGCCAGATGAGCCCGATGTCTGCGGAAGCGACTGTCGTGCGCAACTATCTGGACTGGCTGCTCAGCCTGCCCTGGGGCAAGAAGTCGAAGGTCAAGGTTGATCTCAACAGCGCCGAGGCGGTCCTCGATCAGGATCATTTCGGTCTGGACAAGGTCAAGGAACGCATCGTTGAATATCTGGCCGTGCAGGCTCGCGCTTCGAAGATCCGTGGCCCGATCCTGTGCCTCGTCGGTCCTCCCGGCGTCGGCAAGACTTCGCTCGCCAAGTCGATCGCCAAGGCGACCGGCCGCGAATATGTGCGTATGGCGCTGGGTGGTGTGCGTGATGAGGCGGAAATCCGCGGTCACCGCCGTACCTATATCGGCTCCATGCCGGGCAAGATCGTTCAGTCGATGAAGAAGGCCAAGAAGTCCAATCCGCTCTTCCTGCTCGACGAGATCGACAAGATGGGCATGGATTTCCGTGGCGATCCGTCTTCCGCACTGCTGGAGGTGCTCGATCCGGAACAGAACTCCACCTTCATGGACCACTATCTTGAAGTGGAATACGACCTGTCCGACGTGATGTTCGTGACCACGGCCAACACGCTGAATATTCCAGGTCCCCTGATGGACCGTATGGAAGTGATCCGCATCGCCGGTTACACGGAGGACGAAAAGCGCGAAATCGCCAAGCGTCACCTGCTGCCGAAGGCGATCAAGGAACATGCCCTGCGTCCGGAAGAGTTCTCGGTCAGCGATGACGCTCTGATGATCGTGATCCAGCAGTACACCCGCGAGGCGGGCGTGCGCAGCTTCGAGCGCGAGTTGATGAAGCTTGCGCGAAAGGCCGTGACCGAGATCATCAAGGGCAAGGTCAAGTCCGTGGAAGTCACCGCAGCCAATGTCCCGGATTATCTGGGCGTTCCGCGGTTCCGCCACGGCGAGGCCGAGCGTGAGGATCAGGTTGGTGTCGTCACCGGTCTGGCATGGACGGAAGTTGGCGGTGAGTTGCTCACCATCGAAGGCGTGATGATGCCGGGCAAGGGCCGCATGACGGTCACCGGCAACCTCAAGGAAGTGATGAAGGAATCCATTTCGGCAGCGGCATCCTATGTCCGCTCGCGCGCCGTGGACTTCGGCATCGAACCGCCGCGTTTCGACAAGAGCGACATCCACGTTCACGTTCCGGAAGGGGCTACCCCGAAGGATGGACCGTCTGCCGGTGTTGCCATGGCAACCGCCATTGTCTCCATCATGACCGGTATCCCGGTCTCTAAGGATGTGGCGATGACGGGTGAGATCACGCTTCGTGGTCGCGTGCTGCCGATCGGCGGCCTGAAGGAAAAGCTGCTTGCGGCGCTTCGCGGCGGTATCAAGAAGGTGCTCATCCCGGAAGAAAACGCCAAGGACCTGGCGGATATTCCTGATAATGTGAAGAACGAGATGGAGATCATCCCGGTGTCTCGCATGGGTGAGGTCATCAAGCACGCGCTGCTTCGCATGCCCGAGCCAATCGAGTGGGACGGCAGCATCGAAACGCCTGTTATCGCAACTGTCGACGGTGTCGACGAGGGCGGACAGACGATCGCACATTGATTGCCACGTCGTTGTGAAAGCCAGAATCGCTTTTCGCGACACCTGTGCATAGATTCAATGTGTTAGATGCCGAAAGGCGCGATGCTTCTTTGATGCTCGCAGAACTGGTGCGAAATTGGCACGTTTAAGGGAAAGGCCGGCAGAAATGTCGGCCTTTTTTGTGAAAAACCCCGCAGACCCCTTGTTTTTCAGGCGATTCCAGCGCTTTTGAGTTGCTGCGCGCGGATACAGACGTATTCTGCGCCGGCTTAATTTGAGTCGTTTCAAACCATTGAAAGGGGTGGAAACATGAACAAGAACGAGCTCGTCTCTGCTGTTGCCGAAAAGGCTGGTCTCACGAAGGCAGATGCTGCTTCCGCTGTTGATGCCGTATTCGAAACCGTACAGAACGAACTGAAGAGCGGTGGCGACATCCGTCTCGCTGGCTTCGGCAGCTTCTCCGTAAGCCGTCGTGAAGCCTCCAAGGGTCGTAACCCTTCCACGGGTGCTGAAGTCGATATCCCGGCTCGCAACGTACCGAAGTTTTCCGCAGGCAAGGGCCTGAAGGACGCCGTCAACTCGTAAGGTTTCCGAAAGGCCGTGACGTCCGGCGGCGGGCGGGCGGCTTTTCAGGTTCACGAGGAAACATGTTTTGACGCCCTGACGCCATCATGCCGGCACGTAAACCGGGCGGCTTTTCGAAATGATTTTTCGGATAGCCCTTTTTTCGAACCGGCAAGATGTACTTGAAAGTAGGAGAGCGCGCCTGTGTAGCCTCCATCCGGTCACACGGCGCTCTGATACGCGGAATGTGCGCACGAACAGGAAAGCCCGGCCTTCATGGTCGGGCTTTTTGATTCCTCCGGCAGGAAATGTCATGCCGCTGTCATGTCTCTGACGCAGAAGCCATAGGGTGTTTTTTTGGATCCAAGGGGGATTTATAATGGCGTTCCGACTTTCTCAGATGGCTTTGACTGCTGCTCTGCTCACGTCCGCGGCCTTTCCGGCTGCTGCCGAGCCGGTTTTCAACCGCATCGCATCTTTCCCGGTCGTAAAGAACCTGCCAGCGGACAAGGACGCGAAGGCCGTCACTTCAGCTGAAATCGTAACCGCCAGCGAAGACGGCAAGACGCTGATCTATTCGGACAGCCCGCTTGGCGGCATTGGATTCGTTGACATCACCGACGCGAAGGCACCCAAGGCTGGCGGCGCGTTGCTGCTGGAAGGCGAACCGACCTCGGTTGCCGTTGCTGGCGCCAAGGTTCTGGCCGGTGTCAACACGTCCGAAAACCGCGCCAAGCCGTCCGGCAAGCTGGTGACGGTCGATATCGCCACCAAGAAGATTGAAGCGAGCTGCGACCTCGGCGGCCAGCCAGATTCTGTCGCAATTTCCCCGGACAAGACCTTCGCCGCTATCGCGATCGAAAACGAACGCGATGAAGAGGTGAACGAAGGCGCCCTGCCACAGATGCCGGCCGGTTATCTGGTGACGGTCGGTCTGAAGAACGGTGTTGCTGACTGCGCGACGCTGAAGAAAATCGACGTGACCGGCCTTGCCGAAATCTCCCCGGAAGATCCGGAGCCGGAATTCGTCTCGATCAATGCCAATGGCGAGATCGCGCTCACGCTGCAGGAAAACAACCACATCGTCATCATCGACGGCAAGACCGGTACGGTAAAGACGCATTTCTCCGCCGGCACGGTTGATCTGGAAGGCGTCGACACGAAGACGGACGGCCAGATCAAGTTCACCGACAAGCAGGAAGGCCGCAAGCGTGAGCCAGATGCCGTGAAGTGGCTGGACAATGACCGCATCGTCATCGCCAATGAGGGTGACTGGCAGGGCGGCGCGCGCGGCTTCACCATTTTCGACAAGACCGGCAAGCTTCTTTATGAAGCCGGTGCCACCCTTGAGCACGCTGCCGCCAGCATCGGCCACTATCCGGAAAAGCGCTCCAAGGCCAAGGGCATCGAGCCGGAAGGTCTGGAGGCGGCAACCTTCGATGGCCAGAAGTACTTCTTCGTTCTTGCCGAGCGCGCGTCTCTCGCTGCGGTCTACAAGGATACGGGCGGCACACCGGAACTGGTCCAGCTTCTGCCCTCTGGCATTTCGCCTGAAGGTGCCGTCGCCATTCCGTCGCGCAATCTTCTCGTCACTGCCAACGAAGCCGATCTCGTTGAAGATGGCGGCGCTCGCTCGCATGTCATGATCTATGAACGCGCAGAAGGCCAGATTGCCTACCCGCAGCTCGCTTCCGCCACCGTTGATGGCGCACCGATCGGCTGGGGCGCTCTCTCCGGTCTGGTGGGCGATGCTGAAAAGCCTGGCATCCTCTATGCCGTGTCCGACTCGGTCTATGGAAACCAGCCGTCGATCTACACCATCGACGCAACGAAGAAGCCCGCCACCATCACCAGCGCCCTGCGCATCAAGCGCGACGGTATCGCAGCCCAGAAACTCGACATCGAAGGCATTACGCTTGACGGTAAGGGCGGCTTCTGGCTGGCCTCGGAGGGCGACAGTGCCAAGCTCGTGCCCCACGCACTCTACAATGTCAGCGCCAAGGGCGAGATCAAGGCTGAGATCGCTCTGCCGAAGGAACTGCTGGCTGGCGAAACCCGCTTCGGTTTCGAAGGCGTGACCATGATCGGCAAGGGCGACGACGCGACGCTGTGGATGGCCGTACAGCGCGAATGGGGCACGGACGAGAAGGGTTTCGTCAAACTCGTCTCCTACAATCCGAAGTCCAAGGAATGGGGAGCCGTGCGTTACCCGCTCGACAAGACCGAGGCAGGCTGGGTCGGCCTTTCTGAAATCACCGCACAGGGCGACTATGTCTATATCGTCGAGCGCGACAATCAGGTCGGTGACAAGGCAAAGATCAAGAAGCTTTACCGCGTCGCGATCGCTGACCTGAAGCCGGGCAAGATCGGTGGCGAACTGCCGCTGGTGGCCAAGCAGGAAGCACATGATTTCCTGCCGGACCTCAAGGCCCAGACGAATGGCTATACCGTTGACAAGCTGGAAGGCTTCACCTTCGACAAGGCAGGAACGGCCTATGTCGTCACTGACAATGACGGCGTCGACGGATCTTCCGGCGAAACGCTGTTCTTTACCGTCGATCTGAAGGCGATCAACTGATCGGTCCGAATAGAATCGCAAATGAGAAAAGCCGGGCATAGCCCGGCTTTTTTGTGCGGCGGAAGAAACCCCGATCTGGGGAATGCCGATTCCCCACGATGAGTCGCATACCAGCCGTTAAAACCGGCATGGTCGCGTCGCTATCGCATAATCGAGGGTGTTATCCGGAGGACTTCCATGAATGTGCAGTGGACCAGATCGCTAGAGATCACCGCCCCATGGAATTCTTGCTTTTGGGAGTGCTGTCTTTTTCCGAGTCCTGCTGGACCCAACGGAAAAAAATATAAACAGGCAGCGCAATAAGCGCGAGTGTTACAAACGCGTCGACCGACATGGTTTCATCCATCATTTATACCGTTCATCATGAAACGGCTCGAAAACAATGCATGAAATCTCTTTAAAAAGTCTGAATCTGCTTATTTTTCGGTATGTTGCGGGGTGGCACACCTATTGGAGCCGGCCTGTATGAATGTGGAACAGGAGTGCCGATCTGGCATAAACTCATGCCGGAAAAGCCGCTCCACCAGCCCAAGGCCGCGGCCGTCTACAGAATCGGGGGCAGGGGCCGTGATTCCCGATGCAGGAAGTTGACGGTAAAACGCACCGACATCCGAAAGAGCTTCGGCTTGGTAATGCGCACAACTTGAAGAAGCCGGAAAATGGTGGGCGATGAGAGACTCGAACTCCCGACATCCTCGGTGTAAACGAGGCGCTCTACCAACTGAGCTAATCGCCCTTCGCGTCTTGCAGATCGTGTCTGCCGCGTCGGTGGCCGTGATGTATTCGGATCGGAAAAAAACCGCAAGGGCTTTTGTGAAGTTTTTTTGTTTTTTTTTCCGGACAGCTTTGCCCACTGGCAGAGGTGATCGGCAAAAAGCCGGGAACTGCGGGCTTTTCGATAAAAACAAAGCCCGGCCGTTACCTTTGGCGGTATGCTGGAATCGCGTTACGGACGCCCCGGCTGTGGACAAGTTTTTTGTTTTTGTTGGGAAAAGCCCGGAAAACAAGGCATTCGCTGCAATGCCGGTCAAAGGCCTTTCAGTTTTTTCCGATCAAAATGAAGAAGCTTATTCTTTTGTCGTGAAACCTGCTTGACACCCCCGCACGAACGCCGTAGTTAGCCGCTCAACGAACAGCCGAGGCTGGTTCGTACGGCGAGACTAAGGTCTTGTCGGTCAGGATAAGCGGGTGTAGCTCAGTTGGTTAGAGTGCCGGCCTGTCACGCCGGAGGTCGCGGGTTCGAGCCCCGTCACTCGCGCCATCCTGTTCCTCGGAAAAAACGCAGACGAATGTCTGTGGAGCGCGGGTGTAGCTCAGTCGGTTAGAGTGCCGGCCTGTCACGCCGGAGGTCGCGGGTTCGAGCCCCGTCACTCGCGCCATTTCTTTCACCGAAATGACACTCCCAAACGAAGCAAGCAGGCATCGTCCTGCTATATCGGCAATGGCGATTTCAGCGCCTGTTTCCGGCATTCGCGAGCGCGGTTTTTCCTGCTGTTTTTACTCAAGTTTCGATATCGAGAGATCGTCACTTCGCTGTCATTTTGACGTAAAATTCGTGTGACTTTTTTGCGGTTGCGTCGTTCAATCGATTATTATTGTATTTGAGGGGCTTAGCCCGGAATTGTGGCCCAAATTTGCGTCAATTCCGGCAATATTGTTGCCAATCAATGCGGCAGGTGTCTTGAAATGGTGCCTAAACTCTTGCAGAGAGAGCGCGGCTGCGCTAACCACTTTGGCGTTGCAACATATTTGTGCGCCTTTAGACTTTCAGTCGCAAAGGCAGGTCCGGCACCCGGCCGGACAGGGAAGAGACCATGACTGAACTCCTCAGTTCCTATATTCCGATCGCAATCTTTATCGGTATCGCTCTTGTCATTGGCCTGGCGCTTCTCATCGCGCCTTTCGCTGTCGCTTATAAGGCGCCGGACCCGGAAAAGCTCTCCGCTTTCGAGTGCGGTTTCAATGCCTTCGACGACGCCCGCATGAAGTTCGATATCCGGTTTTATCTGGTGTCCATTCTCTTCATCATCTTCGACCTGGAAGTCGCCTTCCTGTTCCCCTGGGCTGTGTCCTTCGGTGACATGGGCTGGTTCGGTTTCTGGTCTATGATGGTGTTCCTCGCCGTTCTCACCATCGGCTTTATCTATGAGTGGAAGAAGGGAGCGCTGGAATGGGCATGAGCCAGAACAACAGCACGCTCGTTGCACCGCAGCCGAAGGGGATCATCGATCCCGCGACCGGCAAGCCTGTCGGCAGCAACGATGCCTACTTCACGGAAATCAACGACGAGCTGGCCGACAAGGGCTTTCTCGTCACCTCGACCGACGAGCTGATCACTTGGGCGCGTACCGGCTCCCTGATGTGGATGCAGTTCGGTCTTGCCTGCTGCGCCGTCGAGGGTCTGATGCAGGCTTCCGGCCCGCGTTACGACATGGAGCGCTTCGGTGTCGCCCCGCGCGCCTCGCCGCGCCAGTCGGACGTGATGATCGTCGCGGGAACGCTGACCAACAAGATGGCGCCGGCACTGCGCAAGGTCTATGACCAGATGCCCGAGCCGCGTTATGTCATCTCCATGGGCTCCTGCGCCAATGGCGGCGGCTATTACCATTATTCCTACGCCGTCGTGCGCGGCTGCGACCGAGTCGTCCCGGTGGATATCTACGTTCCGGGCTGTCCCCCCACGGCGGAGGCGCTGCTTTACGGCGTGCTTCTGCTGCAGAAGAAGATCCGGCGTACCGGTACGATCGAGCGCTAAGGGCAAAGGACGGATTAAGGAATGAGCGAAGCTCTAAACGATCTTGCTGCTTACGTTAAGGAAGCGCGTGGTTCCCTCGTGGTTTCGGCCGATATCGCCTATGGCGAGCTGACGCTGAACACGACGACGGAAAGCGTTATCGCGCTTTTGACGTTCCTGCGTGACGATGTGCAGTGCGGTTTCGTCAACATCATCGATATTTGCGGCGTCGACTGGCCGCAGCGCGAGAAGCGTTTCGACGTTGTCTATCACCTCTTGTCGCCGCGCCAGAATCTGCGCGTGCGCATCAAGCTGCAGGTGGCGGAAGACGAGGGCGTTCCCTCGGCAACCTCCGTTTACATGGGTGCAGACTGGTTCGAGCGCGAAGCCTGGGATATGTACGGCATTCCTTTCGAAGGCCATGCGGATCTTCGCCGAATCCTCACCGATTACGGTTTCGAAGGTCATCCGCTGCGCAAGGATTTTCCGGTTACCGGCTTTGTGGAAGTACGCTACGATGACGTTCTGAAGCGGGTTCTCTATGAACCGGTCGAACTGAAGCAGGAATTCCGCAATTTCGATTTCCTCTCTCCCTGGGAGGGGACTGACTATGTTCTCCCGGGTGATGAAAAGGCCAAGCAATGAGCGAAGCCCCCGCGACAGAGCACGGACAATGTCTTTGCGGCGCCGTTGGCTTCAATGCCAGCATCGGCGCCCGCGAATTCGGCGTTTGCCATTGCTCGATGTGCCGCCGCTGGTCCGGCGGAACATTTCTGGCTGTCGAATGCGCTGACGTGGCCATCGAGAACGAGGAACATTTCGGTGTTTATACCTCGTCGGAATGGGGCGAGCGCTGCTTCTGCAGGAATTGCGGCAGCACGCTGATGTGGCGCTCCAAGGATGGCAAGCATTTTGCCGTCTCGTTGCAGGCTTTCGACAACCCTTCCAGTTTCCATTTTGCGTCGCAGATTTTCACGGATGAGAAGCCCTCGAGCTATTCTTTCGCGCAAACCACGCAGAATATGACCGGCCCCGAATTCATCGCCATGATCACCTCGGCGGAGCACTAGAATGACTGAGCATAACGTCCGCAATTTCACGATCAACTTCGGTCCGGAACACCCTTCCGCGCACGGTGTGCTGCGCCTGGTTCTGGAACTGGACGGCGAAATCGTCGAGCGCGTCGATCCGCATATCGGTCTTCTGCATCGCGGCACCGAAAAGCTGATCGAGACCAAGACCTACCTTCAGGCGGTGCCTTATTTCGACCGTCTCGACTACGTCGCGCCGATGAACCAGGAACACGCTTTCGCGCTCGCCGTCGAAAAGCTGCTGGGTCTCGAAATCCCGATGCGCGGCCAGCTGATCCGCGTGCTTTATTCGGAAATCGGCCGCATCCTGTCGCACATCATGAACGTGACGACTCAGGCCATGGACGTCGGCGCAATGACGCCGCCGGTCTGGGGCTTCGAGGAACGTGAAAAGCTGATGGTGTTCTACGAGCGCGCCTGTGGCGCCCGCATGCACTCGGCCTATGTTCGTCCGGGCGGCGTGCATCAGGATCTGCCGCCGGAGCTGGTGGAAGACATCGGCAAATGGTGCGATCCCTTCATTACCGTTCTCGACAATATCGAAGGCCTGTTGACCGACAACCGCATCTACAAGCAGCGTAACGTCGATATCGGCGTCGTCTCGCTTGAAGACGCCTTCGCCTGGGGTTTCACGGGCGTCATGGTGCGCGGTTCGGGTGCTGCCTGGGATTTGCGTCGCGCGCAGCCCTACGAGTGCTATTCCGATCTGGAGTTCGATATCCCCGTCGGCAAGAACGGCGACTGCTATGACCGTTACCTGATCCGCATGCAGGAAATGCGCGAATCGGTGAAGATCATGAAGCAGTGCGTCGATCTTCTCTCCGGCAAGCACCGCATCGGTCCGGTCTCCTCGCTGGATGGCAAGGTGGTTCCGCCCAAGCGCGGCGAGATGAAGCGTTCGATGGAAGCTCTTATCCATCACTTCAAGCTCTATACCGAAGGCTATCACGTTCCCGCCGGCGAAGTTTACGCCGCCGTCGAAGCGCCAAAGGGCGAGTTCGGCGTCTACGTGGTCGCCGATGGTTCGAACAAGCCCTACCGCTGCAAGATCCGCGCGCCGGGTTATGCACATTTGCAGGCGATGGATTTCCTGTGCAAGGGCCATCAGCTTGCCGACGTTACAGCCGTGCTCGGCTCCCTCGACATCGTGTTCGGGGAGGTCGACCGCTGATGCGTCTGCCGCTGGCCATCTTGGCTTTTCTTGCTTCGATGTCGACCTCCGTTCTCGCCCAGACCGCGACGGACGAGGGGGGCGTATCGCTATCAAGCAGCGGCGGTTCCACCATCAAGCAGCTTCTGTCTTCGGGATATGAGATCAAGGCCTCGGTTCCCAATGGCAGCAAGTTCATCGTGTTCATGCAGAAAGACAAGGCGGCTTATGCCTGCGAATTCGTCACGGTGGCGAGATCGCGTTGTGAGACGTTAAACTGAAAAGGCGTGAGGAAGTATGTCCGTTCGTCGACTAGCCGAAGATCAGTTCCAGCCCGTGGCATTTGCCTTTAACGCGGATAATACCGCATGGGCGGAAAAGACGATCCAGAAATATCCGGAGGGACGCCAGCAATCGGCGGTTATCCCGCTGCTTATGCGTGCGCAGGAGCAGGACGGCTGGGTTACCCGCGCCGCCATCGAAAAAATCGCCGACATGCTGGATATGGCCTATATCCGCGTCATGGAAGTGGCGACCTTCTACACCCAGTTCCAGCTGAAGCCGGTCGGCACACGCGCCCATGTTCAGGTTTGCGGCACCACGCCCTGCATGCTGCGCGGCTCCGAAGCGCTGATGGATGTCTGCCGCAAGAAGATCCATCACGATCCGCTGCACACCAACGAGAGCGGCACGCTGTCCTGGGAAGAAGTGGAATGTCAGGGCGCCTGCGTCAATGCGCCGATGGTCATCATCTTCAAGGATGCCTATGAGGATCTGACGCCCGAGCGCCTGGAAGAGATCATCGACACGTTCGAGGCAGGCAAGGGCGACACGGTCAAGACCGGCCCCCAGATCGACCGTCACCAGTCGGTGCCCGTTGGCGGCCTGACGACGCTGACGGAAGAGATCAAGCCAGATCGCTCCAATCTCGACAAGCCTGCGGAAGCTCCGGCGGAAGCAGCCCCCGTTCTTCCTTCGAATGCCGCCAAGCCGAAGACGGACGCACCGGAAACCGACCCGAAGCTGAAGACGCCTGCGAACGAGCCCAAGGCTGCTGCGGAAAACGCAAAGGCAGGGGAACAGCAATCGGCGGGCAAGGAAGCGACAGCATCCAGACCGTCGCTTGAGTCGGCCGACCGTCCGGCAGGCATTGAAAAGCCCGCTGCGCCCGATGACCTGAAACTCATTTCAGGCGTTGGCCCGAAGATCGAAGGCACGCTTAACGAGCTCGGTATCTTCACCTATGCGCAGATTGCCGGCTGGAAGAAGGCCGAGTGCGACTGGGTGGATGGTTATCTGAATTTCAAGGGCCGCATCGAACGCGATGAGTGGATCAAGCAGGCCGAGGCGCTCGCCAAGGGTGGCGAAGCCGAGTATATCAAGGTCTTCGGCAAGAAGCCGCGGTAAAGGGTGAAGCATGTTAAAAGATCAGGATCGCATCTTTACCAATCTCTACGGCCTCAAGGACAAGTCCCTGAAGGGCGTGAGGGCGCGTGGCCACTGGGATGGCACCAAGCAGATCATCGAAAAGGGTCGTGACTGGATCATCAATGAGATGAAGGCTTCCGGCCTTCGCGGTCGCGGCGGCGCAGGCTTCCCGACGGGTCTCAAGTGGTCCTTCATGCCCAAGGAAAGCGACGGCCGTCCGCATTATCTCGTGGTCAACGCCGACGAATCCGAGCCCGGCACCTGCAAGGACCGCGAAATCCTGCGCAACGATCCGCATACGCTGATCGAAGGCTGCGTTATCGCCGGTTTCGCCATGGGTGCGCACACCGCCTATATCTACGTGCGCGGCGAATATATGCGCGAACGTGAGGCGCTTCAGGCCGCCATCGACGAATGTTACGATGCGGGCCTGCTCGGCAAGAACAACAAGAACGGCTGGGATTTCGACATCTACGTCCATCACGGCGCAGGTGCCTATATCTGCGGCGAAGAGACAGCACTGCTTGAAAGCCTCGAGGGCAAGAAGGGCCAGCCGCGCCTGAAGCCGCCGTTCCCGGCCAATATGGGTCTTTACGGTTGCCCGACGACCGTCAACAACGTCGAATCCATCGCCGTTGCTCCGACCATTCTGCGCCGAGGTGCGGCATGGTTCTCGTCTATCGGCCGTCCGAACAATGTCGGCACCAAGCTGTTCATGGTCTCCGGCCATGTCGAGCGTCCATGCACCTTCGAAGATGCGCTGGGCCTGTCCTTCCGTGAACTGATCGAACACCATTGCGGTGGCATTCGCGGCGGCTGGGACAATCTGCTTGGCGTCATCCCCGGCGGCGCATCCTGCCCCATCGTGCGCGGTGAGGACATGAAGGACGCCATCATGGACTTCGACGGCATGCGCGAAGTGAAGTCGTCCTTCGGCACCGGCGGCATGATCGTCATGGACAAGTCCACCGACGTCATCAAGGCGATCGCCCGCATCGCGGCCTTCTTCAAGCATGAAAGCTGCGGCCAGTGCACGCCGTGCCGTGAAGGCACCGGCTGGATGTGGCGCGTGCTGGAACGCATGGTGAAGGGCAACGCGCAGAAGCGCGAAATCGACATGCTGTTCGAAGTGACGAAGCAGATTGAAGGCCACACCATCTGTGCTCTCGGCGACGCCGCCGCATGGCCGGTACAGGCGCTGATCCGCAATTTCCGTCCGGAAATCGAAAAGCGCATCGACCAATATACCTACAGGGCCATGGATGATGGCGCTGTTCTGGAAGCTGCCGAATAAGCTTTTCGCAGTTTGCATGCGGCGCGGGGATGATCCCGGCGCCGGAAAACCATGAAGCGCCTGACCGACGAGATCAAGTGTCGGGCGCGATTAAGGATTTGTTGCGGACCGTGTGAGAGACACGGGACGAACAGGCAACAGGACGTAAGTAGAACCATGGCAAAGCTCAAGGTTGACGGTAAAGAGATCGAGGTTCCGGATCATTTCACGCTGTTGCAGGCGTGCGAGGAGGCTGGTGCTGAAGTTCCGCGCTTTTGTTTTCATGAGCGCTTGTCGGTCGCGGGTAACTGCCGCATGTGTCTCATCGAGGTGAAGGGCGGACCGCCCAAGCCCGCCGCATCCTGCGCCATGGGCGTGCGCGACGTTCGCGGCGGCCCGAATGGCGAATTGCCTGAAGTTTTCACCAACACGCCGATGGTCAAGAAGGCCCGCGAAGGCGTGATGGAGTTCCTTCTCATCAACCACCCGCTCGATTGCCCGATCTGCGACCAGGGCGGCGAATGCGACCTGCAGGACCAGGCTATGGCCTTCGGTATCGCCGGTTCGCGTTACGCGGAAAATAAGCGTGCGGTTGAAGACAAATATATCGGTCCGCTCGTCAAGACGGTGATGAACCGCTGCATCCACTGCACGCGCTGCGTCCGTTTCACCACGGAAGTTGCTGGCATCGCCGAACTCGGCCTCATCGGCCGCGGCGAGGACGCTGAAATCACCACCTATCTCGAGCAGGCAATGACCTCCGAGCTTCAGGGCAACGTCGTCGATCTTTGCCCGGTCGGTGCGCTCACCTCCAAGCCTTTCGCTTTCACTGCCCGTCCGTGGGAACTGAACAAGACCGAAACCATCGACGTGATGGACGCTCTCGGTTCGGCAATCCGCGTCGATACCCGTGGCCGCGAAGTCATGCGCGTCATGCCGCGTGTCAACGAGGCAATCAACGAAGAGTGGATTTCCGACAAGAGCCGCTTCATCTGGGACGGCCTGAAGACGCAGCGTCTCGACCGCCCTTACGTCCGCAAGGATGGCCGCTTGCAGCCCGCAAGCTGGGGCGAAGCCTTCGGCGCTATCAAGCAGGCGGTTGCCGCAACCAGCGGCAGCAAGATCGGCTCGATTGCCGGTGACCTTGCTTCCGTCGAGGAAATGTTCGCGCTGAAGTCGCTTCTGGCGTCGCTCGGCTCGGCCAATGTCGATTGCCGTCAGGATGGCGCAGCGCTTGATCCGTCTTTGGGTCGCGCCAGCTACCTGTTCAATTCCACAATCGAAGGCATTGAGCACGCGGATGCGCTGCTGATCGTCGGCGCCAACCCGCGTTATGAAGCGGCCGTGCTCAATGCACGTATCCGCAAGCGCTGGCGTCGCGGTGGTTTCCCGATCGGCGTGATCGGCGAAGCCGGTGAGCTGCGCTACAACTACGAATATCTAGGCTCCGGCGCGGAAACGCTTTCCGATCTCGCCAATGGCTCTCACAGTTTCATTGAGAAGCTGAAGTCCGCCAACAACCCGCTGATCATCATCGGCCAGGGCGCTCTGGCACGCGCCGATGGTGCAGCCGTTCTCGCGGCCGCTGCGAAGCTTGCCGTTTCGGTTGGCGCAATCAGCGAAGAGTGGAACGGTTTCTCGGTGCTTCACACCGCCGCTGCCCGCGTAGGTGGTCTCGACATCGGCTTCGTGCCGGGCGAGGGCGGTGTTGCTGCTGCCGAAATGGTAACGTCCATGGACGTTCTCTTCCTGCTCGGCGCTGATGAAATCGACCTGTCGAACAAGGGCGCCAAGTTCACCGTCTATATCGGCAGCCACGGCGATCATGGCGCGATGAACGCCGACGTCATCCTTCCGGGTGCGGCCTATACCGAAAAATCCGGTATCTGGGTCAACACCGAAGGCCGCGTTCAGGTGGGCAACCGCGCCGGTTTCGCACCAGGCGAGGCCCGTGAAGACTGGGCGATCCTGCGTGCGCTTTCCGACGTGCTCGGCAAGAAGCTGCCGTTCGATTCGCTGTCGGCGCTGCGCGGCCAGCTTTATGTCGCGCATCCGCATCTGGCGGAAACCGATGAGATCGTTGCCGGCAACGGCGCGGATGTCGAGGCACTTGCCGCTCGCGCGGGCAGCCTCAATAAGTCTGCGTTTGCCTCGCCGGTAAAAGACTTTTATTTGACGAACCCGATTGCGCGCGCATCCGCCGTCATGGCCGAGTGTTCCGCATTGGCCCGCAACAATTTCCAGGCTGCGGCAGAGTAAGGGTAGGGGATTATGGATTCGTTTTTCTGGAGCTACGTCTGGCCCGCGCTGATCATGGTCGGCCAGTCCCTGCTGCTTCTCGTTTGCCTTCTGGTGGCCATCGCCTTCCTTCTGCTTGCCGACCGTAAGGTCTGGGCAGCCGTGCAGTTGCGCCGTGGTCCCAACGTCGTCGGCCCCTTTGGTCTGTTCCAGTCCTTCGCCGACCTTTTGAAATTCATACTGAAGGAACCCGTCATTCCGGCGGGCGCCAACAAGGCGGTCTTCCTTCTGGCGCCGCTGGTTGCCGTAACGCTGGCGCTCGCCACCTACGCGGTCATCCCCTTCGCCGATGGCTGGGTCGTTGCCAATATCAATGTCGGCATTCTCTACATTTTCGCGATTTCCTCGCTTGAAGTGTACGGCATCATCATGGGCGGCTGGGCTTCGAACTCGAAGTACCCGTTCCTCGGCGCGCTTCGTTCGGCGGCGCAGATGGTGTCATACGAAGTGTCTATTGGCCTCGTCATCGTCACCGTGCTTCTGTGCGTCGGCTCGCTCAACCTCACGGATATCGTTCTGGCGCAGCGCACCGGCCTCGGCACGATGATCGGTCTGCCGGCCTCGTTCCTCGACTGGCACTGGCTGTCGCTGTTCCCGATGTTCATCGTGTTCTTCATCTCGGGTCTTGCCGAAACCAACCGTCCGCCCTTCGACCTTCCGGAAGCGGAATCGGAACTGGTGGCCGGTCACATGGTCGAATATGGCTCGACGCCTTACATGATGTTCATGCTCGGCGAATATGCTGCGATCGTCCTGATCTGCTGCCTGACGACGATCCTGTTCCTTGGTGGCTGGCTGCCGATCGTGGATGTGTGGTTCCTGAACTGGATTCCGGGCATTGTCTGGTTCGCGCTCAAGGGCTGCATGGTTTTCTTCATGATCGCTCTGGTGAAGGCCTTCGTTCCGCGTTACCGCTATGACCAGCTCATGCGCCTTGGCTGGAAGGTGTTCCTGCCGCTGTCGCTCGCCATGGTCGTTATTGTTGCATTCGTATTGAAGCTGACGGGGTGGGCCGGTTGATGTCCGTACTCCTCGCTCAGAAATCTGGAGTTTGAGATGGCCAGCCTTTCCCAAGCCGTCAATTCACTGTTCCTCAAGGAGTTCGTCGGTGCGATCTTCCTGACGATGCGCCACTTCTTCAAGCAGAAGGCCACGGTGAATTATCCTTTCGAAAAGGGCCCGGTGTCTCCGCGCTTCCGCGGCGAGCATGCACTGCGCCGTTATCCGAACGGTGAAGAGCGCTGCATTGCCTGCAAGCTGTGTGAGGCGATCTGTCCCGCTCAGGCGATCACCATCGAAGCCGGTCCGCGTCGCAATGACGGCACCCGCCGCACGGTGCGTTACGACATCGACATGGTGAAGTGCATCTATTGCGGTTTCTGCCAGGAAGCCTGCCCGGTGGATGCCATCGTCGAAGGCCCGAACTTCGAATTCGCGACGGAAACCCGCGAGGAGCTTTATTTCGACAAGCAAAGGCTTCTCGACAATGGCGACCGCTGGGAGCGTGAAATTGCGCGCAACCTCGCACTGGATGCGCCTTACCGTTAAGGCGCAACCGTCTTTCCGGGGGAGACCCCGGGAAGCGAAGAAAGAGTAAAAGAGCCTGCACGGTTATCGCCGGCAGGGACGAAACGGGTAGAGCGCGCGATTGCGCGGTCTTTGCCCGGATGAGGACAAGAAGGCACCAACATGGGTCTGCACGCTGTATTCTTTTATATATTCGCTTTCGTCGCCGTGGCGTCTGCGTTCATGGTCATCGCATCGAAGAACCCTGTTCATTCGGTGCTGTTTCTGATTTTGACCTTCTTCAACGCAGCCGCGCTGTTCCTGCTGACGGGGGCCGAATTCCTCGCCATGATCCTGCTCGTCGTTTATGTCGGTGCGGTGGCGGTTCTCTTCCTCTTCGTCGTCATGATGCTGGATGTGGATTTTGCGGAGCTGCGCTCCGGCGTGCTGCAATATGCGCCGATCGGTGCGCTGATCGGTATCATCCTCGCGGCTGAGCTGATCGTCGTGGTCGGTGGCAGCGTGCTCAACCCGCAGGCGGCCAAATCGATTACCATGCCGATCCCGTCACCGGCCGTGCGCACCAATACGGCCGCACTGGGCGACGTGCTCTATACCAATTACGTCTACTTCTTCCAGCTTGCCGGTCTCGTACTGCTGGTGGCCATGATCGGCGCCATCGTGCTGACGCTGCGTCACCGCACCGACATCAAGCGGCAGAACATATCCACGCAGGTCGGCCGTGACCCGAAGACCGCCGTCACCACGGTCAAGGTCAAGCCGGGCCAGGGCATCTGAAGGCGCGAACGGATCCAAGGAAACAGAATATGGAAATCGGTCTTTCCCACTACCTGACGGTCAGCGCGATCCTCTTCACGATCGGCATCTTCGGTATCTTCCTCAACCGGAAGAACGTCATCGTCATCCTCATGTCGATCGAGCTCATCCTGTTGGCGGTCAACATCAACATGGTGGCGTTCTCGGCTTTCCTGAACGACATCGTCGGCCAGGTCTTCGCACTGTTCATTCTGACCGTCGCAGCCGCCGAAGCGGCCATCGGTCTTGCAATACTCGTTGTCTTCTACCGCAACCGCGGATCGATCGCTGTCGAAGACGTCAATATGATGAAGGGCTGATAAGGCTATGATCTACAAGGCTATCGTCTTTCTTCCCCTGATCGGCTTCCTGATTGCCGGCCTGTTTGGCCGGTCGATCGGCGCCAAGGCTTCGGAATATGTCACCACCGGTCTGATGATCGTGGTCGCCGTCCTGTCGTGGATCGTCTTCTTCTCCGTCGCGCTTGCCCATGGCGAGTCGGGCGAGGTGATCAAGGTCACCGTGCTGCGCTGGATCCAGTCCGGCGGCATCGACGTTGAATGGGCGTTCCGCATCGATACGCTGACGGCCGTCATGTTCGTCGTCGTCAACACCGTCTCGACGCTGGTGCACCTCTATTCGATCGGATACATGCACCACGATCCGCATCGTCCGCGCTTCTTTGCCTATCTTTCGCTGTTCACCTTCGCCATGCTGATGCTGGTGACCTCCGACAACCTGCTGCAGATGTTCTTCGGCTGGGAAGGCGTTGGTCTGGCGTCGTACCTGCTGATCGGTTTCTGGTTCAAGAAGCCTTCGGCGTCTGCTGCAGCCATGAAGGCGTTCATCGTCAACCGTGTTGGCGACTTCGGCTTCATTCTCGGCATATCAGGCGTCTTCGTGCTGTTCGGCTCGATCAATTTCGAGACCATTTTCGCTGCCGCCAGCACCTATCTGCCGGCTGAAGGTGCAGCTTCCACCGAAACCGTCATCAACCTGTTCGGCATGCAGCTGGACAAGGTCAATGCGATGACGGGCGTCTGCCTGCTGCTCTTCATGGGCGCCATGGGTAAGTCGGCGCAGTTCCTGCTGCACACCTGGCTGCCGGACGCGATGGAAGGCCCGACCCCTGTGTCCGCCCTCATTCACGCCGCAACAATGGTCACCGCCGGTGTCTTCCTGGTTGCCCGCATGTCGCCGCTGTTCGAATTGTCGCATGATGCGCTCACCGTCGTGACGCTGGTCGGCGCCATCACCGCCTTCTTCGCAGCGACCGTCGGTCTCGTGCAGAACGATATCAAGCGCGTGATTGCCTATTCGACCTGCTCGCAGCTCGGTTACATGTTCGTGGCCCTTGGCGTCGGCGCTTATGGCGCGGCCGTGTTCCACCTCTTCACGCATGCCTTCTTCAAGGCGCTGCTGTTCTTGTGCGCCGGTTCGGTTATCCATGCCGTCGATGGCGAGCAGGACATGCGTTACATGGGCGGCCTGCGCAAGCATATCCCCATCACCTTCTGGACGATGACCGTCGGCACGCTGGCGCTGACAGGTGTAGGCATTCCGGGCACGATGATCGGCTTTGCCGGCTTCTTCTCGAAGGACGTGATCATCGAATCCGCTTATGCGTCCCATTCGGTGCTGTCAGGTTTCGCCTTCACGCTGCTGGTCATCGCCGCGCTGTTCACCAGCTTCTATTCCTGGCGTCTGGCGTTCATGACCTTCTTCGGAAAGCCGCGCGCTTCGGCTGACGTGATGCACCATGTGCATGAATCGCCGATGGTCATGCTGATCCCGCTCTTCATTCTCACAGTCGGCGCGATTTTCGCCGGTGTTGTCTTCGAAGGTTATTTCTTCGGCCATGAATATGCCGAGTTCTGGAAGGGTGCTCTCTTCACGCTTCCGGAAAATGAAATCCTTGACGAGTTCCACCATGTTCCGCTGTGGGTCAAGTGGAGCCCGTTCTTCGCCATGACGCTTGGTTTTGTCACCGCATGGTACATGTATATCAAGTCGCCGGAGACGCCGAAGCGTCTGGCAGCGACCCATCGCGGCCTCTATCAGTTCCTCTTGAACAAGTGGTATTTCGACGAGCTTTATGACTTCCTCTTCGTGCGTTCCGCAAAGGCGCTTGGCCGCTTCCTGTGGAAGAAGGGCGACGTGGCCGTCATCGACCACTATGGACCGAACGGCATTGCAGCGCGTGTGGTTGACGTGACCAACCGCATGGTCCGCCTGCAATCCGGTTACCTTTATCACTATGCCTTTGCGATGCTGATCGGCATCGCGGCGCTTGTCACCTGGATGATGCTCGGGAGTGCGTTTTGATGACCGATTGGCCAATTCTTTCAACGGTCACCTTTCTGCCGCTCATCGGCGTGGTGCTCTTGCTGCTGACCAATGAGAACGGCCCTTACGGTCGCCGCAACATTCTCAACGTCTCGCTGCTGACGACCGTTTTCACCTTCCTGGTTTCGCTGTTCGTCTGGATCGGTTTCGATAATTCGAACCCCGGTTTCCAGATGGTGGAAAAACACGCATGGTTCGGCAACATCGCCGCCTATCATCTGGGCGTCGACGGCATCTCCATGCTGTTCGTCATCCTCACCACCTTCCTCATGCCTTTCTGCGTGCTGGCAAGCTGGCAGTCGGTTGAAAAGCGCATCAAGGAATACATGATCGCCTTCCTGCTTCTGGAAGTCGTCATGATCGGCGTCTTCGTGGCGCTGGATACCGTTCTTTTCTACGTCTTCTTCGAAGCAACGCTGATCCCGATGTTCATCATCATCGGTGTCTGGGGCGGCAAGGATCGCGTCTACGCATCCTACAAGTTCTTCCTCTACACGCTGCTTGGCTCGGTTCTGACCATGCTCGCCATCATGGCGATGTACTGGCAGTCCGGCACAACAGACATGACCGAACTTCTGAAATACGGCTTCCCCGCTGGCATGCAGACCTGGCTGTGGCTTGCCTGTTTCGCCGCTTTCTCGGTCAAGATGCCGATGTGGCCGGTACACACCTGGCTGCCGGATGCCCACGTGCAGGCGCCGACCGCAGGTTCCGTCATTCTGGCAGGCGTCATGCTGAAGCTTGGCGGTTACGGTTTCATCCGTTTCTCGCTGTCGATGTTCCCCTTGGCGTCCGACTATTTCGCACCCTTCGTCTTCACGCTGTCGGTTCTCGCCATCATCTACACCTCGCTGGTGGCGATGATGCAAGACGACATCAAGAAGCTGATCGCCTATTCCTCCGTTGCCCACATGGGTTACGTGACCATGGGCATCTTCGCGGCCAATGTGCAGGGCGTGCAGGGCGCAATCTTCCAGATGCTGTCGCACGGCATCGTGTCGGGCGCGCTCTTCCTCTGCGTCGGCGTCGTTTACGATCGGCTGCATACCCGTGAGATCTCGGCCTATGGCGGTCTCGTGAACAACATGCCGAAATATGCCGTCGCCTTCATGATCTTCACCATGGCCAATGTCGGTTTGCCCGGCACCTCCGGCTTCGTCGGTGAATTCCTGACGCTGATCGGCGTATTCCGCGCCAACACGCTGGTCGCGCTGTTTGCGGCAACCGGCGTCATCCTCTCGGCCGCTTACGCGCTGTGGCTTTACCGCCGCGTGATTTTCGGTGCGCTTGAGAAGGAAAGCCTGAAATCGATGCTCGATCTGTCAACCCGCGAAAAGGTCATCCTTTATCCGCTGGTTGCGCTGACGATCTTCTTCGGCGTCTATCCGGCTCCGGTTTTCGATGCGACAGCCGCTTCGGTCGATCTTCTGGTAAACAACTATACGGCTGCATTGCAGGCGGCGCAAAATGTTGCGCTTTCTATGAATTGACGACAGGACCCGTTGGACATGACCGCTGAAATTCTTTTTGCCAGTCTGCACATCGCGACGCCCGAGCTGATCCTTGCGGTCGGCGCGCTGGCGCTGCTCATGATTGGCGTCTTCTCGGGCGACAAGTCGACAACGACGGTTACGGGCCTCTCCGTGGCCCTGCTGCTCGTCGTCGGTCTCTGGATCGTCTTTGCGCCCGCTTCGGGTGTGGCTTTCGGCGGCGTTTACGTCGCCGATGCCTTCGGCAACTTCATGAAGGTGCTGGCGCTGATCGGCTCGATCACCGCCATGATCCTTTCTGTCGGCCAGAGCCGTTTCGAGCCGGTCGGCCGGTTCGAATATCCGGTGCTTCTGGTTCTGGCGACGCTCGGCATCCTGCTGATGATTTCGGCCAACAACCTGATCTCGCTCTATATGGCGCTGGAGCTGCAGTCGCTTGCGCTCTACGTCGTCTGCGCCATCAACCGGGAAAGCCTTCGCTCCACCGAAGCGGGCCTGAAATATTTCGTTCTCGGTGCGCTCTCCTCGGGCATGCTGCTTTACGGCATGTCGCTGGTTTACGGCTTTACCGGCAATACCGGCTTTACCGAAATCGCCCAGGTTCTGACGGCAGAGACCCGTTCGCTCGGCCTCGTCTTCGGTCTGGTTTTTGTTCTCGCCGGTCTGGCATTCAAGATTTCCGCCGTGCCGTTCCACATGTGGACGCCGGATGTTTATGAGGGTGCGCCGACACCGGTCACGGCCTTCCTGTCTGCCGCTCCCAAGATCGGCGCCATGGCGATCTTCGTTCGCATCGTTGTTGACGCTTTCCAGCCGGTCTTTGCCGACTGGCAGCAGATCGTCGTCTTCATCTCCATCGCTTCCATGCTGCTCGGCTCGTTCGCGGCAATCGGCCAGAAGAACATCAAGCGCCTGATGGCCTATTCTTCCATCGGTCACATGGGTTACGCGCTGGTTGGTCTTGCGGCGGGCACCGAGGCCGGTATCTCGGGCGTCATTCTCTACATGACCATCTACATGGTCATGACGCTCGGCACCTTCGCCTGCATTCTCTCCATGCGTCGCAAGGAAATCGGCAATGTCGAAAATGTCGAGGATCTGGCCGGGCTTTCGTCCACCAACCCCTTCATGGCAGTTGTTCTGACGATCCTGATGTTCTCGCTTGCCGGCATTCCGCCGCTCGCCGGATTCTTCGGCAAGTACTACGTCTTCCTTGCTGCCATCGAAGCCAAACTCTATCCGCTTGCCGTTATCGGTGTGATCGGTTCGGTTGTCGGTGCGTATTATTATATCCGCGTCGTCAAGGTCATGTGGTTCGATGAAGCCAAGGGCAGCTTCGAGCGTCCGGCTGGCGAACTGAAAATCGTTTATGCGCTCTCTGGACTGTTCGTCGTCGCCTTCATCGTCTTCGGTGGTGCGCTCGGCAATGCAGTCACGGTTGCGGCAAAGACGTTCTTTTGAGCAATACGCACAAGCATACGGGCCGGATGTCCATCGATGACTTCCGGCACGAGGCGATGGCGGACACGCCATCGACCAACATAGAATGTTTCGCCCGCGCAAGGGCAGGCGATGGCGGCAATCTGTGGATCACCGCCATCCGCCAGACTGGCGGACGCGGTCGTCGCGGCCGGCCTTGGGTGTCTGAACCAGGCAATCTCTACGCTTCGCTTCTTCTCATCGATCCCGCGCCAATGGACCGCATCGGTTCATTGCCGCTTGCCTTTGCGCTCGCCGTCTACCGCGCCATTCGCGCTGTGCTGCCGACGGGTGGCGAACCGCTAGAGATAAAATGGCCGAATGACCTGCTGATCGGGCGCCGGAAGACCTGCGGCATTCTGATGGAAGCCGAACTTCTGCCGGATGGACGCCGCGCCATCGTCATCGGCATCGGCATCAATATCGCCCACAAGCCTGAAAATCCGCTTTATCCCGTCACCATGCTGTCCGAACACGGGGCGTCGTGCTCCCCCGACGAGCTGTTCGCGCATCTCTTCCGCGAGACAGCGGATGTGCTGCAAAGCTGGGATGAGGGCAGGGGCGTTTCCGGTGTCATGGCCGGATGGCGGGCGGCTGCCTGCGGTATCGGCGAACATATCACCGTCAATTTTCCGGATCGCTCGATCGGCGGGCGTTTCGTTGGAATTGATGATAATGGTTATCTGCTGCTGGATGAGGATGAGGGCACAAGGCGCTCCATCGCCGCCGGCGACGTGTTTTTTGGATGAGGTGGACGGCGTGTCTTCAAGGACCCACGCCGAACCTCTTCCCACAGGTTGGAGCTTTCCTGCTGCTCATGAAAAGCAGGGTGACAGACCGGCTCCGCATCGGCCCGGTCGATCATGATGTTTCATGTCCGATGCTGTTAAACGGGCGGCTGGGCGCGGCATATTGCCGTCGCCAGCGCGCTCTCGTGAGTGGATAAGAAGAACAATGACTAAACAGGACGAACTGGTATTTCTGCCGCTTGGCGGCGTCGGTGAAATCGGCATGAATCTGGCGCTGTACGGCTACGGTCCGGAAAGCAAGCGCCAATGGATCATGGTGGATTGCGGCGTTACCTTTGCCGGTCTCGATCTGCCTGGTGTCGATCTGGTTCTGCCCGATATCAGCTATATCGCCGAGCAGAAGAAGAACCTCAAAGGCATCATCATCACCCACGCCCATGAGGATCACTACGGCGCGCTGAACGATCTGTGGCCGGGCCTCAACGTACCCGTCTATGCCTCGGGTTTCACCGCCGGCATGCTGGAGGCAAAGCGCGCCTATGAGGGCAGCCGTGCCGAAATTCCAATCACCCCGTTCAAGGCGGGTGATCGCATCAATGTCGGCCCGTTCGAAATCGAGGCCGTCGGTGTCAACCATTCGATCCCCGAGCCGATGTCGCTGGTCATCCGCACGCCGCTTGGCAATGTCATCCACACGGGCGACTGGAAGATTGACGAGGCGCCGTCTCTCGGTCCGTTGACGGATGAGGCGCGTTTCCGCGCCATCGGCGAGGAGGGCGTGCTGGCGTTGATGTGCGACAGCACCAACTCGCTGCGTGACGGCGTATCGCCTTCGGAGCACGAAGTGTCTGAGGGGCTGCGCCAGATCATTGAAAATGCCGAGGGTCGCGTGGCCATCACCACCTTCTCCTCCAATGTCGGCCGTATCCGCTCCATCGCGCAGGCTGCGGAAGCTGCCGGACGCGAAGTGCTGCTGCTCGGCTCGTCGCTGAAGCGCGTCGTCAACGTTTCGCAGGATCTCGGCATCATGGAAGGTATCAAGCCGTTCCTGGCTGAAGACGAATACGGCTATATTCCGCGCAACAAGGTGGTCGTCATTCTCACCGGTTCGCAGGGCGAGCCGCGGGCAGCCCTTGCCAAGCTTTCGCGCGATGAGATGCGTAATGTAGCGCTGGCTGCCGGTGATACGGTAGTATTTTCCTCGCGCGCCATTCCCGGCAACGAAAAGGCGATCATCGAGATCAAGAACGGCCTGATAGAGCAGGGCATCCATATCGTTACCGACAATGAGGCTTTGGTGCATGTCTCCGGCCATCCCCGCCGTAACGAACTTCTGAGGATGTACGAATGGACCAAGCCGCAAATCCTGGTGCCGGTGCATGGCGAGGCGGCGCATCTGGTGGCGCAGAAGGAACTGGCTGAACAGGCCGGCATTTCTCAGGTGCCGAAGGTTCGTAACGGCAACATTCTGCGTCTGGCGCCTGGTCCTGCGGAAGTCATCAACGACGCACCGCACGGCCGCGTCTTCAAGGACGGCAACCTCATCGGTGACCTCGACGAGATGGGGATCAGCAATCGTCGCAAGCTTTCCTTCGCCGGCCATGTCTCCGTCAATGTGCTGCTGGACAGCCGCTACGACTTCCTCGGAGATCCCGATGTCGTACCTTTCGGCCTGCCGGAATTCGATGATGAGGGCGAGGACATGGAAGATACGCTCTATGACGCCGTACTCGGCGCCGTGGAAAGCATCCCTCGGGCCCGCCGCAAGGATCTTGCGCTGCTGCGCGAGTCAGTGCGCCGCGCCGTACGCGCCGCTGCCAATCAGGCATGGGGCAAGAAGCCGATCGTGACGGTTTTCGTCACCAAGGTCTGAACCGGAAAATCCCGGGTTTTCAAACCGTCACGCCCCGTCATGTCCGGGCCATCTCGGACATGACGCAATCGCCGTCCGCGATCGTTCCTTCTCCTCTCTTGCAGCTTTTTATACATCTTGCAGGGAAGTGATTCCGGTTCGCGGATGAATGCGTTACAAGGGGCGCATCACGCAGGAGGACGTCATGCCGCTTCTTTCGGTCTTCGCCATTTATTTCATCGTCTGGTGGACGGTGCTTTTCGTTGTGCTGCCGATTGGCCTTCGCACTCAGGAGGAAGACGGCGATGTGGCGATTGGCACGGTTGCAAGCGCCCCGTCAAGGTTCAGGGGCGGGCGCATCGTGTTGTGGACAACGCTGATATCGGCTTTGATCTGCGGGCTCTGGTACGGCGTAACCTGGTGGTTCGGCGTCAGCATGGACGACCTTCCGAGAATTATCCCGGTTTTCGACTGAAGCACTTCACCCACGCGCCAGGATTAAGCGCGCCGTAGATTTGCAGCGTGGTGGGCTTCGTGATGCGATTTAAGGCAACATAAGCTGTGCTGCCGTTTTATGAACGGTCGCTACAAGATGCGCCAGTGCTGTCACATGGATGTCATATCAGTCGTGCACACACCATGAGAGTGTCTGGCGGGCAATTCGCTGTCACAATTTTACCGAAATAACCATTCGGGGTTGTGAACTTCGCCGGAATCAAAAAAAAAACAAGGCATTTCAGCCTTGTTTTTCAGGTTTCGCGTGATCTGTAACCGTTACCGGGGCAGCGACAAGCGCGCCTAAGATCGAATCCTCCCAAGACTGACCGCGAAAACGGCAAGAATTTAGACTTCCTGCCTCTTTTGTGAGCTAAAGTTAGCCCAATCACCCATGCTTGTCATCTCATTTTTTGCATATTTGTTACAGTCGGCAAAAAATTCCCTGTGGTGCAATTTGTCGCACCGGATCAAGAATAATATTCCGGCCAAAGCGTTTTGACGCGAATTAGCTATCGCGAAAATGCCACGAAATCGCCTGGGCAGGTCTTTGCATGGCGGGTTTTCTTCTTGGTCAGAAACAGCTATGTACGGCGCCAATATCCCTCTATTCGGGGCGATTCCCGCGCCTTTGCGTGTTGTTGCCCATACCAATGGAAGTCGTCATGCGTCTCAGCCGTTATTTCATGCCCATCCTGAAGGAAAACCCCAAGGAAGCGGAGATTGTCTCCCATCGCCTCATGCTGCGTGCGGGCATGATCCGGCAGCAATCGGCTGGCATCTATTCCTGGCTACCGCTCGGCAAGCGCGTTCTGGACAAGGTCAACAGGATCATCCGCGAGGAGCAGGATCGCTCGGGCGCGATCGAGCTTCTGATGCCGACGCTGCAGACGGCTGAGCTGTGGCAGGAGAGCGGCCGTTATGACGATTACGGCAAGGAAATGCTGCGCATCAAGGACCGTCAGGACCGCCAGATGCTGTATGGCCCCACTAACGAGGAGATGATCACTGACATCTTCCGGTCCTATGTGAAATCCTACAAGAACCTGCCGCTGAACCTCTATCATATTCAGCTGAAGTTCCGCGACGAGGTGCGCCCCCGTTTCGGAACCATGCGCTCGCGCGAGTTTCTTATGAAGGATGCCTATTCCTTCGATCTGACCAAGGAAGACGCGATCCACTCCTATAACAAGATGTTCGTGGCTTACCTGCGCACATTCGAACGGCTTGGCCTGCGCGCCATTCCCATGCGTGCCGATACCGGCCCGATTGGCGGCAATCACAGCCACGAATTCATCATTCTGGCCGATACTGGCGAGATCCGAAGTCTTCTGCCACAAGAGCTTCCTCGACCGCGCCATCCCCGCCGATGATACCAACTTCGACGATGTCGCAGCCCTTCAGGGCGTTTTCGACGAATGGACGGCCGACTATGCCGCCACCTCGGAAATGCACGACGAAGCTGCTTATGACGCCATTCCCGATGGCCAGCGCCTTTCCGCGCGCGGCATCGAAGTCGGCCACATCTTCTATTTCGGCACCAAATATTCCGAGCCGATGGGCGCCAAGGTGCAGGGTGCTGATGGCAAGGAACACCCCGTTCACATGGGGTCCTACGGCATTGGCCCGACACGCCTTGTTCCCGCCATCATTGAAGCATCGCATGACGAGAACGGAATCATCTGGCCGGCTTCGGTCGCTCCTTTCGATGTCGTGATTATCAACATGAAGGCAGGTGACGCAGCCTGTGATGCGGCGTGCGAAAAGCTGTATTACTCGCTCTCCAATGCCGGCAAGGATGTTCTTTATGACGATACGGACGACCGCGCGGGCCAGAAGTTCGCGACTGCTGACCTGATCGGCGTGCCGATGCAGATCATCGTCGGCCCACGTTCGGCAGCGAACGGTGAAGTCGAGGTGAAGGATCGCAAGACCGGCGACCGTGAAACCGTCACAATCGAAGCGGCAATGAACAGGGTGCTTGGCTAAGCGCGAAATGGTGAAAGTGACGAGCGGTTTTCGCCTGAAATCCGCTCCAGCTTTATGAGATCAAGATCAGGGGTCGGTTTTTTGTGAAAACCGGCCTTTCAAGTTCAGATCAGGGAGACGACATGGCAAAAGCCGAGGCTGACAAGGGTGCGGCTCCTTCCGCCCGGGAAAGGACCGCCCGGCCGTTTTCTGCTTTCGAGCGCATGGTGGCCTGGCGCTATCTGCGGTCGCGGCGCAAGGAAGCGTTCATATCCGTCATCGCCGGCTTTTCCTTCGTCGGCATCATGCTGGGCGTCGCGACGCTTATCATCGTCATGGCTGTCATGAACGGTTTTCGCACCGAGCTGATTTCGCGCATTCTCGGCATCAACGGCCATATGATCGTCCAGCCGATCGACCAGCCCTTCAACAATTACGATGAGCTGGCGAAGAAGTTCTCCGCCATTCCGGGCGTGACGATGGCCCTGCCGCTGGTAGAGGGGCAGACATTGGCCTCCGGTCGCGGTGGCGCCGGCTCCGGTGCGCTCGTGCGCGGCGTTCGCCAGGACGATATCGACAAGATCAAGGAAGTCGCCACCAACGTCAAAACCGGCGATCTCGTCGGCTTCATGGCGGGCGACGGGGTTCTGGTTGGCTCAAGGCTTGCCGCACAGCTTGGCGTGACGGCGGGCGACGATATCACCCTCATTTCGCCTGAAGGCGATGTGACGCCGATGGGTGTCAACCCGCGCGTCAAATCCTACAAGATTTCGGGCGTCTTCGAGATCGGCATGTCGGAATATGATGCGTCGATGATCTATATGCCGCTGTCCGAAGCCCAGCTTTATTTCAATGCCGAAGGCCTGGTGCAATCCATCGAGCTTTACGTCAGTCGCCCAGACAATGTCGACGGCATCCGCCCGCTGGTGGAGCAGGCAGCTGAGCGGCAGATCTATATCACCGACTGGAGACAGCGTAACCAGACCTTCTTTTCCGCCCTGCAGGTGGAAAGAAACGTGATGTTCATGATACTGACGCTCATCGTTCTGGTGGCGGCGCTCAACATCATTTCCGGCCTCATCATGCTGGTTAAGGACAAGGGCAGCGATATCGCCATTCTGCGCACCATGGGCGCCAGTTCCGGCGCCGTCATGCGTATATTCTTCATGACGGGAGCTGCCATCGGCACGGTGGGCACATTCGCCGGTGTGGCACTCGGCGTCATCGTCTGCCTCAATGTGGAATCGATCCGGCAGTTCTTCTCCTGGGTATCAGGCACGGTGCTGTTTGATCCGCAGCTCTATTTCCTCAGCCAGCTTCCGGCCGAAATGGATATCAGCGAGACCATTACCGTCGTCATCATGGCGCTGACGCTTTC
This sequence comes from Rhizobium sp. AN68, assembly GCF_030758035.1. Taxonomy (NCBI): domain Bacteria; kingdom Pseudomonadati; phylum Pseudomonadota; class Alphaproteobacteria; order Hyphomicrobiales; family Rhizobiaceae; genus Rhizobium; species Rhizobium sp. AN68. The sequence continues at coordinate 1,161,216 of NZ_JARWMI010000003.1, forward strand.
TTTCCTGGCAACCATCTTTCCGGCATGGCGGGCTTCCAAGCTCGATCCGGTGCAGGCCCTGCGTTACGAATAAGGACCGCTTCACAATATGGCAAAAAAATCAGTGCTGCGGCTTACCGGCGTCGAGAGGACCTATGGTCAGGGCGAGACGTCGCTCTCCATTCTGCGCAAGGCCGATTTCGAGTTGAAGAGTGGTGAGATGGTGGCGCTTGTTGCCCCCTCGGGCACCGGAAAATCCACGCTGCTGCATCTCGCCGGGCTTCTCGAGCATCCGGATGCTGGCGAGGTCTTCATCAATGACGTGCCCTGCAATGGTCTGCCGGATGAAAAGCGCACGGCGATCCGCCGCAGCGACATCGGTTTTGTCTACCAGTTCCATCATCTGCTGCCGGAGTTCACGGCGGTGGAGAATGTGATGATGCCGCAGCTCATCGCCGGTTTGACGCAGGGCGAGGCCCGCAAGCGTGCGAGCGCGGTGCTCGATTACATGCGGGTCGGCCATCGCGGCGAACATCGCCCTGCTGAGCTTTCCGGCGGTGAACAGCAACGTGTGGCGATCGCGCGTGCCGTTGCCAACGCACCGCTCCTGCTTCTCGCCGACGAGCCGACCGGCAATCTCGATCCCGAGACCGCGCATTACGTGTTCGATGCGCTGGAAGCGCTGGTGCGCCAGTCCGGCCTTGCCGCACTGATCGCCACCCATAATCACGAGCTTGCCAACCGCATGGACCGCCGCGTGACGCTTGCAGACGGCAAGATCGTAGACTTCTGATCGTGATGCAGTAAGGCGACCATAGCGCCGCCTTTGCGATCTTTTCTGCGGCTGAGTCTGTCTACGTTCAGGTTTCCCGCGAAGCCACTCGTCCTTCCACAATTGAATTTTCACGAACCCGGAGGTGTTTTTGCCTCCGGGTTTTTTTGCTTTGGAGTCAGTGGCTTGCCATTCACGAAGGTGGAACCGCAGCCGATTCTGCCGCGTTAGCAAGGAGACTATCAATAAAAGCCTGTTGACAATCGAACAAAATGAGAACAAAGTTAGAACATAACGAGTAAGGAGAGACCAATGACTGATTTCATCCGTGACGTTGCCGCTTTCGCCTCCATCGCTGTGTTCGTCGCCAGCTTTTCGGTGATCCTCACTGCCCTGTGAAGGGCACACCGGCGCAGAAGCCTGTATAGACGCCGAAAGGCGGTGGACTTTGAAGGCCGAAAATCGGAAAATCGCCCCCTCGATTCAGAATGACAGGATGACGATATGGGCGAGACGGTTACGCGTGGAGAGACCTCTGGCGAAACGCTGAAAACACCCGGTTTCGTCCATCTGCGGGTTCACTCCGCTTACTCCCTGCTTGAGGGGGCTTTACCCCTCAAGAAAATTATGTCCAAGGCCGTTGCAGACGGCCAGCCGGCCATAGCCATTACCGACACCAACAATCTTTTCGTCGCACTGGAGTTTTCCGAAAAGGCGCGTGATGAGGGCTTGCAGCCGATTATCGGCTGTCAGGTGTCGATCGACATGCAGGATGCGGTGGATGATCGCCGCAATCACAACAGCCACCTTGCCAAGCTTCCAGCCATCGTGCTGCTCGCGGCTGATGCCGGAGGGTACGAGCGGCTGGTGGACCTTATCAGCCGCGCCTATCTGGAAGGCGAAAGCGGTGGCCAGTCCGTGCATATTACCCGTGCATGGCTGGAGGAAGCCTCCAATGCCGGGCTGATTGTGCTGACGGGTGCCTCCGGTGGTCCGGTGGATATGGCTCTGAAGGAAGGGCATGCGGCGCAGGCGAGAGAACGCCTGCTGGCGCTGAAATCACTCTTCGGTGACAAGCTTTATATCGAATTGCAGCGTCAGTCCGGTTTCGACCGCGTCCATGAGCGGCGTATGATTGGACTTGCTTATGAACATGATATTCCGCTGGTCGCCACCAACGAGGCGTTCTTCCCTTCGAGGGCCGATTATGAGGCGCATGACGCATTGATGGCGGTGGCGCATAACGCCATCGTTTCGGATGACAGCCGGTTCCGCCTGACCCCCGACCATTATATGAAAAGCCGTGAGGAGATGGCGGAGCTGTTTGCCGACCTTCCGGAGGCACTGGAAAACACCGTCGAAATCGCAATGCGTTGCTCGTATGTGCTGAAGAAGCGTGGGCCGATCCTGCCGCGCTTCACCGGTGCCAGCGACGATCCCGAAGCGGCGCAACGGGCAGAGGCCGAAGAGCTTCGCCGTCAGGCCGTCGAAGGTCTTGATCTTCGCCTTGCGGCCCTCGGCATGGCACCTGGCTACACAGAGCAGGAATATCGCGACAGGCTGGATTTCGAGCTTGGCGTTATCGAACGCATGGGTTTTCCAGGTTACTTCCTGATCGTTGCGGACTTCATCAAATGGGCCAAGCAGCAGGATATTCCGGTCGGCCCCGGCCGCGGTTCGGGTGCAGGCTCGCTCGTGGCCTATGCGCTGACCATCACCGATGTCGATCCCCTGCGCTTCTCGCTGCTGTTCGAGCGCTTCCTCAATCCCGAACGCGTGTCGATGCCCGACTTCGATATCGACTTCTGCCAGGACCGCCGCGAAGAGGTGATCCGCTACGTGCAGCGCAAATATGGCCGCGAGCAGGTGGCGCAGATCATTACCTTCGGTTCGTTGCAGGCTCGCGCGGCATTGCGCGACGTCGGCCGCGTGCTGGAAATGCCCTATGGGCAGGTGGACAAGATCTGCAAGCTGGTACCCAACAACCCGGCCAATCCGACGCCGCTGTCAAAAGCGATCGAGGAAGAGCCGCGTCTGCAGGAAGAGGCGGACAAGGAACCCGTCGTTGCCCGACTTCTGGATATCGCCCAGAAGATCGAGGGGCTTTACCGTCACGCCTCCACCCATGCTGCCGGTATCGTCATCGGTGACCGGCCGCTGTCGAAGCTGGTGCCGATGTATCGCGATCCGCGCTCCGACATGCCGGTTACCCAGTTCAACATGAAGTGGGTGGAAAGCGCAGGCCTCGTCAAATTCGACTTTCTCGGTCTGAAGACGCTGACGGTGCTGAAGGTTGCCGTCGATTTCGTTGCCAAACGCGGCATCAAGGTCGATCTCGCCGCAATTCCGCTGGACGACGCCAAAACCTACGAGATGTTGTCACGCGGTGAAACTATCGGCGTGTTCCAGGTGGAAAGTGCCGGCATGCGCAAGGCGCTTATCGGCATGCGCCCGGACTGCATCGAGGACATCATTGCGCTGGTGGCGCTTTATCGTCCGGGTCCGATGGAAAACATTCCGGTCTACAATGCCCGCAAGCATGGCGAGGAGGAACTGGAGTCGATCCACCCCACCATCGACCACCTCCTGAAGGAGACGCAGGGCGTTATCGTCTATCAGGAACAGGTGATGCAGATCGCCCAGGTTCTGTCAGGTTATTCGCTCGGCGAAGCCGATCTTCTGCGCCGCGCCATGGGCAAGAAGATCAAGGAGGAGATGGACCAGCAGCGCGAGCGCTTCGTCGACGGCGCGATCAGAAACAACGTGTCGAAGCCTCAGGCCAACACCATCTTCGACCTTCTGGCGAAATTTGCCAATTACGGCTTCAACAAGAGCCACGCCGCCGCTTACGCCATCGTGTCCTATCAGACCGCCTATATGAAGGCGCATTATCCGGTGGAGTTCCTCGCTGCCTCCATGACGCTGGATATGGCCAACACGGAAAAACTCAATGATTTCCGCCAGGATGCCAGCCGTCTCGGTATAGAGGTCGTGGCACCTTCGGTGCAGACGTCCTTCCGGCAGTTCGAGACGGGTGAGAACCGCATCTATTATTCGCTGGCCGCCATCAAGGGCGTGGGCGAGGGCGCGGTGGAACACATCGTTACCGTGCGCGACGGCAAGCCATTTGCAAGCCTGGAGGATTTCTGCCTGCGCATCGATCCGAAGCAGATCAACCGGCGTGTGCTCGAAAGCCTCATCAACGCTGGCGGTTTCGATTGTTTTGGCCGCGACCGCGCCGAGATGATCGGCGGGCTGGACCGTATCATCGGTTATTCGCAACGCGCGCAGGAAAGCCGCGTTACCGGCCAGTCGGACATGTTCGGCTCCGGCGGCGCAAGCGGTCCGGAAAAGCTCATCCTGCCTGCCTTCCAGCCGTGGCTCGCCTCGGAAAAACTGCTGCGCGAATATCAGGTGCTCGGTTTTTACCTGACCGCACATCCGCTCGATACCTACCGCCCCGTATTGGAAAAGTTGCGGGTGCAGAATTTCGCCGATTTTTCCGCCGCAGTGAAACAGGGTGCGACCGCCGGGCGTCTGGCCGGCACCGTCACCGGCAAGCAGGAGCGCAAGACCCGGACCGGAAACAAGATGGGTATCGTCACCTTCTCCGATGCCTCCGGCCAATATGAGGCGGTGTTGTTTTCCGAAGGGCTTGCCCCAGTTTCGCGATCTGCTCGAGGTGGGCAAATCGCTTGTTATCACCGTGCAGGCGGAAGAGCGCCCGGAAGGCATCGGTCTTCGCATCCAGACGGCGCAATCGCTCGAGGAGAAATCCGTCCAAATGCAAAAGGCGTTGCGGGTTTATGTGCGCGATTCTGGCCCGCTGAAAACCGTCGCCCGCCACCTCAATACCAAAGGTGACGGATCGGTTTATTTCATCGTCATCAAGGACGAGGGGAGCCGTGAGATCGAGGTGGAGCTGACGGAGAAATACCGTATTTCCCCTGAGATCGCCGCCGCACTTCGCTCTGCCCCCGGCGTTGTTGATGTGGAGCTGGTGTGAGGCCTCAAGCCCTCAAACCGGCCCTTCCTTTGTCACGGTAATGAAGTCCGTCCCCACCCCTGTCTCCATCTGGTGACTGAGGTCGGAAACGGTAATCGAACTGCCGGTTGAAAGCTCTTTCTCGATTCGGGAGCGAATTTCAGCCGGTATTTCGAGGCGATCGAGCACGGCGCTTAGCTGGTCAAAGCCACCGGGCGCTTCGGTAACGGTGATGCCGAGCCGCTTGCGGGCTGCGGCCGGCAGATGGTTTTCCAGTGTTACGCCATTCCATTCGGCGGTTCCGGCTGCGCGGTTGACGGCAACGGCTTCGAAGAAATGCGTTCCGAGTGCCACCTCGGGATCCTTGATGTCGATCGCAGCCTCGAATAGCGGCTTGAAATCCTGTCGCACCATGATCTGGCCATTCGGTGGATGATCTTCGCCGGCGGATGCGTAAAGCGCAGCGACGAAATCGTCGGTCAGTAGCGGCCCGGTGGTTTTCAGCCCCTTCCAGCGCTTGAACCCGTTGACGGCGCTGATCGTCATTTCTCCGGTATAGCCGTCCGGTGCGCCGGCATCGAAGCCAAGGCGCGTCAGTACCGCCTGAATATCCATCACCTTTTCGCGCTCGCCGCGCCGGGTGATGAGGATGCGCAAGGGCGAGGGCTCCTTGCCTTTGGCCATCGGTTTGATGGCTTGCGTTTTTTCATTCACGGCCACCTCAACGGTGCCCAATACGGCGTCGAAGGTCGCGGGGCGCAGCTCGACGTCGGATAAAAGCAGCTTGCCGTCATCGGCATCGTCCCGCGGCTCAAACAGGGCTGAATGTTGTACGGAGCGCAGAGAAACCGGCCGGTCGGTGATGATGACATGCACGCCATAGCGGGTCTCGCCGAACAGCGACTGCGCGAATTTCGAAGGCAGGCGCACGCAGCCATGCGAGGCCGGGTAATTCGGCACCTTGCCTTCGTGCAACGCGATGCCCGACCATGTCAGTCGCTGCATGAAAGGCATGGGCGCGGCCGAGTAGATGTTCGATTCGTGGTATTTGCGTTTTTCCAGAATCGAAAAAATGCCGCTCGGCGTCTCATGCCCGGCCTTGCCGGTTGAGACCTTGGATGTAGCAACGATCTCGCCGTTCTCGTAAAGCGCCAGCGATTGATCGCTTTTCGAAACGACGATCTGCAGGGACTTGTTGTCGGCGGCAAGCGCCGGAAAGGCAAGAATGCTGGCCGACAGCATGCCGGTCAGAAGACGGAAGCGAAGGGACATGACGCAATACACCACATGCACAAAACTTCGTTTACTCAACCACGCGAAGTTTAATGAAGTTTAAGGATAGGGCGTCTGCCACATCACTAATTTGTGTAATATCTAAAATATGGGCGGGGTGTTGCAGGCCGCAGGGTTTCACGGCGTTTGCAAGCGGCATGGCCGCTATTTGCGTGTGCCGAAAGTGTAGCCGGTCTCGACGCTGCCCTTGCCGAACTTGTCGCGCAGCTTGTCCATTGCCGCTTCCGCCGCCGCCCGCCGTTCTGCCTGCCTGTCGACGAGATCGGGAGGATCGGCAAGGTCCGCATCGCGCAGATCACTGACACCTATGCCGATCAGGCGAAACTTGGTGCCGTCGGTTTCTTTCGCAAGCAGCGAAAGGCCGGTGCGGAATATGCGGTCGGCAAGCTGGGTCGGGTCATCAAGCTTGCGGTTGCGGGTGCGGAGTTTGAAATCGGCCGTCTTCATTTTCAGTACAACCGTCTGGCCGGAAATGCCGCTCTTCTTCAGGCGCCAGGCAACTTTTTCGGAAAGCGACCGCAGGATCGGTACGAGGTCCTCGTGGCGGGAAATATCGTTGAAGAAGGTGGTCTCGGAAGACACGCTTTTCACGGGGTCGTTATTGTGCACGTGCCGTTCATCGATACCGCGCGAAAGCCGGAACAGCCGTTGTCCCATCACGCCATAGCGGCGCATCAGGTCGCCTTCCTCCATCTCCTGCAACTGCGCGATCATGCGGATGCCGTCCGCCTCCAGCGTCGCCGCAAACGCCTTTCCAACGCCCCATATCGTCGTGACGGGCCGTGCTGCCAGAAAGGAAAGCGCTTCCGCTTCGCCGATCACCGAAAAGCCGCGCGGTTTTTTAAGGTCGGACGCGACCTTGGCCAGAAATTTGCAGTAGGACAGCCCGGCCGAGACGGTCACGCCCACTTCTTTTTCCACCCGTTTCACAAATTTCGCCAGAACCCGGGCAGGTGGATCGTGATGCAGCCTCTCCGTTCCGGAAAGATCGAGAAACGCCTCGTCTATGGATAGCGGCTGCACGAGCGGCGTCAAATCCTGCATCATGGTTCGGATCTGACGGCCGACGCGGCTATATTTTGCCATGTCGGGCTTGATGACCACGGCGTCCGGACAAGCTTCCAGCGCCTTGAACATCGGCATGGCGGAGCGCACGCCCTGGATGCGGGCAATGTAGCAGGCAGTGGAAACCACGCCGCGTTTTCCGCCGCCGATGATCAACGGCTTGTCGGCAAGCTCGGGATTGTCCCGTTTTTCAACGGAGGCGTAAAAGGCGTCGCAATCGATATGGGCGATGCTGAGGTCGTAGAGTTCGTCATGGTAGACGAGGCGGGGACTGCCACAGGCGCGACAACGCCTCAGGTCCGCTGGCTGGCCGGCCAGACAGTCGCGGCAAAAACCGGGATCATAAAGATGCGACGTGGACATGGGCCGAAAACAAAACCAGAACGTCGCCAACCATACTCCGGCCGTGACGGTGGCTCAAGGGGTGGTCTGTCAATACTCACCCGAATCCAGTCCCGGGCCGGAAAAATGGTGCCAGGCAGCGGCAACCGTTTCGGGGGATGTGTCGGTCGCCGCGCAGAAGGCCATGAGGTCTGGTTCGTGGCTCATCAGAAAATCGGTGAGCCCCGCCAGAAAGCCGGGATCGTGGGCGGCATGGCGCAGCATATTGGCCTGCAATCCGCTCAGCGCCAGAAAACGCCCGAGCATTTCCGGCTCGTTTGCCAGCCAGCCAAGTATGGCGGCTGCCGTTTCTTGCGGATCTTTTCCGCCATTGTCTTTGTTTTTTGTATCTCTCAGCATTTCTCTACCGAAGTTACCTATTTTGAAACCAAATCGTTCTAGCCTTGCGCAACAAATGGACGATGGAATCGGTTCTCTGGCACCCTATATGTCTGGGAGAAGGTTTCAAAGCGAAACGGGGACTGCCCACCATGCCCAAGCAGGTCATGATAGTCGAAGACAACGAGCTGAACATGAAGCTCTTTCGTGACCTGATCGAGGCGTCTGGCTATACGACGATCCAGACGCGCAATGGCATGGAAGCGCTGGATCTTGCCCGCAAGCATCGCCCCGACCTCATTCTCATGGATATTCAGCTGCCGGAGGTTTCCGGGCTGGAGGTGACGAAATGGCTGAAGGAGGATGATGAGCTGCACGTCATTCCGGTCATCGCGGTAACCGCCTTCGCCATGAAGGGGGATGAGGAGCGCATTCGTCAGGGCGGATGCGAGGCCTATGTGTCCAAGCCGATCTCCGTTCCGAAATTCATCGAAATCATCAAGACCTATCTAGGCGATGCGTAAGGCGGTTGGGGAACTGTTATGACGGCGAGAGTTCTGGTTGTTGACGACATACCCGCAAACGTAAAGCTTCTCGAAGCCCGGCTTGTCGCGGAATATTTTGACGTCGTAACCGCCGAGGATGGTTTCAAGGCGCTTGATATCTGCGACCAGGAACAGGTCGATATCATCCTGCTGGACATCATGATGCCTGGCATGGACGGTTTCGAGGTCTGCGAACGGCTGAAGGCCAATCCGAAAACGGCGCATATTCCTGTTGTCATGGTCACCGCACTCGATCAGCCCTCGGACCGCGTGCGCGGTCTGAAAGCCGGCGCCGATGATTTTCTGACCAAGCCCGTTAACGACCTTCAATTGATCGCCCGTGTCAAAAGCCTCGTGCGCCTCAAGGCCGTCAGTGACGAATTGCGGCTGCGGGCCGAGACCGCGCGCGAGATCGGCATCGAGGAGATGCTGCGCAGCGATGGCCTCATGCAGACGCCTGGCCGCGTTCTGGTGGCGGATGGCCGCGCCAGCTCGCAGGAACGCATCGTCAGGGCGCTGAAGCCGGTTGCCGAGGTCGATGCCGTCACGGAGCCTCAGGCGGCCCTGTTGAAGGCCGCGAGCAACCCCTTCGAGCTTGTCATCGTCAATTCCAATTTTGAGGATTACGATCCGCTGAGACTGTGTTCGCAGCTTCGTTCGCTGGAGCGTACCCGGTTCCTGCCGTTGCTTCTGGTAGCGGAACAGGGGGCGGACGACATGGTGGCGCGGGCGCTCGATCTTGGCGTGAACGATTATATTCTCCGCCCGATCGATCCCAACGAACTTGTCGCCCGGTCTCTGACGCAGATCCGGCGCAAGCGCTATAACGAGCATCTGCGGCTCAATCTCCAGCACACGATGGAGCTTGCTATCGTCGATGGGCTGACTGGTCTTAACAATCGCCGTTATCTCGACAATCATCTGAAGATACTTTTCGACCGCGCCGCCGTGCGTGGCCGCCCGATTTCCATTTGCATGACCGATATCGACCGCTTCAAGCTGGTCAACGATACCTATGGCCACGATGTCGGCGATGAGGTTCTGCGCGAGTTTGCAGCCCGCATCCGCAGCACGGTGCGCGGCGCCGATCTTGCCTGCCGTTATGGCGGGGAGGAATTCGTGGTTGTGATGCCCGACACGTCGATGGAGCTTGCCACAAGCGTTGCCGAGCGCCTGCGGGCAATCATCGAGGACAAGCCGTTTCACGTTCGTTCCATCGACCGCGAGTTGAGTATCACGGCTTCGCTCGGCATCGCCACCAGCAGCGGAGCATTCGGCGCGCCGGACGAGCTTCTGAAGCAGGCCGACAGGGCGCTCTATGAGGCGAAACACACAGGACGCAACCGCGTCGTGGCGGCCGCCGCCTAGAGGCGCAGACCCATGACGCTGAAAATCCGTGCCGCCTTTTGAGACTTTCGACGTTTACCGTTATCGATAGCCGCCCAAAGACCTGGCGGCAAACTGTGGCAAGCGCCAAGTCCCTGACCTTGCCAGTATTTTATCTTCTTGCAATGAGGGGGTGAAGTCTAACAGGATTAATAGAGTTCAAGTTGAAAAATACGTTGAATTCAATCGCTCACGGAACTATAGTGTGCCAGCGTTGTATATTTAACCATGTTTTCCAGGTGATGTATCTCTGGCTTAAGAATTTGTTGATTTTTATTTTACTTCTGCGCACACTCCCAATCGAGAATAACAGTTCTTCCGGCGGTTTTTCCGTCTAGTGATGAAGAAACGATGGCGGTTTACACCGCTGATGTTTCGGTCGTCAGGGGCTGGTATTGCGTAGTTTGAATGCCCCATGATGCTCAGGTCCGCCGCATCTCCTGGATCGTGGGGTCGGTCGGCTGACGATGTCCGAATCGGTTCCTCGTGCCGTGATCACATCGTTGGCCGACCGCCTTATCTCCGAAAATATTCTGTGCTTGTGCTGCCGCTTATAGCGCAGCACATCCGGCTGCGCGCGCAGGCAGCGCGCTGTCGCAGCGGTTGGCGCATTTGGCCGATGAGACGCTGATTAGGAGAGGCGCTGGTTAGGCGAGACGGTGATAAAGAGTTTTCCCGCCGTGCCGATAGCGCCGACTGGGTTCCAAACTCAAGAACCGCAACTAGGAAGGTTGCGATTCGTTGGCCCGTGGCGGGCCTTGCGAGGGCGCTGGCGCAAAGAATGCCGTTGGCGGCAATCCTTTCCGTACAAACAAAAAACGCGCCCGTTGGGCGCGCTTTTGCCGGAGAACCCGATCAAGAATTACTTGATCTTGGTTTCCTTAAATTCAACGTGCTTGCGTACAACCGGGTCATACTTCGTCTTCGTCATCTTGTCCGTGAACGTACGGCTGTTCTTGGTGGTGACGTAGAAGGTACCGGTGTCGGCTGTCGACAGCAGCTTGATCTTGATTGTTGTAGCTTTCGCCATGGTCGTCCTGCCTTTAAACAAAAGAGAAGCCGCAGGCGCTTCTCACCTCGGCTAAATCTGGCGCGAAACTACGTATCGCGCCTGAAAAGTCAAGTCTGTTTTGCCCTGAAAACAAAACGGAAGGCATAAAGCACCACGTAAAGCCCGAAAAACACGGCAAGCGCCCAGGCGAAACCATCGGTACCCGCAACATCCATGGAAATGCCGACGGCCTGTGGTCCGGCTATTGTGCCCATGGCGTAGCAGAAGATGAAGGCGGCGTTGGCGGCCACCAGATCGGCCCCTTTGAGACGCGATCCCAGATGGGTGAGGCCGACGGTATACATGCCGGATACGAGGCCGCCCCAGAACAGCAGCAGGGCCGCTACGAGAATCCATCTATCCACCAGCAAGGGCAGCGCCAGCGTGCCGCAAACGCCCGCAAAGGCCATCAGCGCCAGCATTGTGCGCCGGTCCTTCATTCGGTCCGAAAGCAGGCCGATCGGTATCTGGAAGACCATGTTGCCGATGCCCATCACTGTCAGCAGAAGTGCCGCCTGCGATTCGTTGAAGCCTTCGCGGGTCGCATAGATGGGAAAGAGCGACAGACCGCCCGCTTGCACGGCGCCGAACACGAAGGCCGCCGCAGAAGCCATCGGCACCAGCCATATATAACGGGCGAAATGGTGGTTCGGCCTTTCGCTCAGCTCCGGGCTTTCGCCGCGCGCAAGGAAGATCGGGATCGCGGCAAGCAGTATGATTGCCGCCCCGACCAGAAATGGCAGGATGCCATCGCTGCCGACCACGGAAAACAATAACGGGCCAACCGCGAACCCAACCGCAAGTCCGGTGGCGTAGATGCCGAGAACCATGCCGCGTTTTTTCGGTGGCGCGGTCATGTTGATCCAGTATTCGGAGAGGATGAACAGCGTGGTGGTTGCGCCATGGAAGACGATCTCGCAGCGGAAACCACATCCAGAAGGCGTCGGCGAAATAGAAACAGAGCGCACTCAGGGCCGACACGACAACGGCAAATAGCATCGTTCGCGCCACGCCGAAATCATGGGCGATCTTGGTGGTCACCGGCGCTGCCATCATCGCCGCAACGCCGGCCATTGCCGAATTTACCCCGATCATGGTGGAGGAGATGCCGCGCTTCTCAAGGATGATCGACAGGAGCGGCAGGCCAAGGCCGATGGCGACACCGACCGCACTGATGGCGGAGATGGCGGCGATCAGTGAGGGCCAGTGAATGGCGTCCGCTTCGCATTTCATTTGTGACATGACGGCCTTTATACAAAGTCTCGAATGAATCGGCCGTGGCGCGTGACATAGAGCCGCGCGGGGCTTTCAAAGGGCAGTGACGGATCACCTATCATGAGTTTTGTGACATCTTCGAGAACCGTGCGTGTGATTTTCGGCATGTTCAGACTGGAAAGCGCTGTCATGTCAAGCCATTGCACATTGTGCAGCTCATCTGAATCCCTGATTAGCCGGGTATCCAGCCGCAACTCGTCGGCGTAACAGCAAAAGAATCGCGTGTCGTAACGCCTGATATTGCCGGGCGGGGTGATTGCGCGCGCCACATATCGAAAACGCGAAAGATCCGGACCATCAGCGTCCATGCCCATATCGACGCCGGTTTCCTCCACGAGCTCGCGCGCGGCGGCAAGCGCCAGCGCCCGTGCCCCGGCAGCGCTCAGGCGGCGCGCGGCAGACGTGGTGAGGCTGCGCAGCACGGCGGGGTGCAGATCGCCGGAGAAGGGCAGGGCGTGGTCGCGTGGATCGCGTTTGCCACCGGGAAACACGTAAGCGCCGGGCATGAATATGTGGGCATTACTGCGCCGGCCCATCAGCACGCGAATAGCAGGGCCGGAACGATCAAACAGGATGATTGAGGCGGCATCGCGCGGCCGCAGTGGACCGCTCGCCGCCTGGGTGTTCGAGGGAAGCTCGGACACTTGCAAATTCCCGCCCGCCGTCAGTGGGAGGAGCCGTCTATCTGCACTTTTGGCTGTTTTCCGTCGAAGCCGTGCATTCTAAGTGCCCATTGCAGGCCGATGACGCCACCCTTGATCGGTTGCAGCGTCAGAAGCGCGGCCAGAATGGTGATAGGCACCCAGATGGCGAAGTGTACCCACATGGGAACGGAAAGCACGAGATCGGTCATCATGAAGCCGCCAACGGCGATATGGCCGATGATGACGATAGAAATATAGGGCGGCAGGTCGTCGGAGCGGTGATGATGCATTTCCTCGCCGCAGGCCGCGCAATTGTCCACCGGCTTCAGGAAGGCCCGAAACAGGCGACCGCTGCCACAGGCCGGGCAGCGATTGGCCATGCCCCGCATGATCGAGCGGCCAAGCGGACGCTCCGCGCTTCCATCTCCGAAGGTAACCGTTTCCGAGCCCTGATTTGCACTCATCCTGAAGTCCTTCTCCCGTTTGTCTTAACCGCTTGACGCGGTCTTGTTACCGACGTCCTCTCGGCGGCCTTGTTCCCGGCTTGGCGGAAGGACGTGATGTCCGCCGGCCTGCCTTGTGGAACGACCGCGAGCCGACCGGCATCTTGCGCCCCGGGCTCAGCATTTCAAACCGCAGCGCACCAGCCAAGGGTACCGCTTCTGCAAGCCGCACCTGAACCGTATCGCCGAGTTGATAACCGAGACCCGTCTTTTCCCCCGTCAGAGCCTGATGGGCTTCGTCGTAGAGGAAATAGTCGGTTCCAAGTGTAGATATAGGAACAAACCCGTCGGCGCCAAACTGCGGCAGCGCGACAAATAGTCCCGCCTTGGTGACACCCGCGACGCGGCCATCGAACTCCTCACCGACGCGCTCGGAAAGATGGTGCGCGATCAGCCGGTTGATGGTGTCGCGCTCTGCGGCCATGGCGCGGCGCTCGAAGGTCGAGATTTCGGCGGCGATATCGTCAAGCGTCGCCTCTTCCTGCGGGGTGATGCCGCCTTCGCCGAGGCCTAGCGATCCCACCAGCGCCCGATGCACGATCAGGTCGGCATAACGCCGGATCGGTGAGGTGAAATGCGCGTACTTCATCAGGTTGAGGCCGAAATGGCCGATATTTTCCGGGCTGTAGATCGCCTGGCTCTGGCTGCGCAGCACCATCTCGTTGACCATGATCTGGTGCGGCGTGTCGAGTGCGCGCGCCAGAATGCCGTTGAAGGAATTGGCGCGCATCGCGACACCCTTGGCCATGGAAATGCCGATGGTGCCGAGGAATTCGCGCAGCACTTCCTGCTTGGTAAGTGTGGGGGCGTCATGCACGCGGTAGACCAGCCGTTGCTTTTTCTTTTCCAGGGTCTCTGCGGCGGCGACGTTCGCCTGGATCATCATTTCCTCGATCAGCTTGTGCGCGTCGAGGCGTTCGGGAATGACGACCTTGTCCACCGTGCCGTCGGGCCTGAGCTGGATCTTGCGCTCCGGCATGTCGAGTTCCAGCGGCTGGCGGCGATCGCGGCCGCGCTTCATCACGGCATAGGCGTGCCACAGCGGCTTCAGGATTGGCTCCAGCAGCGTGCCGGTCTTGTCGTCCGGGCGGCCGTCGATTGCGGCCTGCGCCTGCTGGTAGGAGAGCTTGGCGGCACTCTTCATCATGATGCGATGGAAAGTGTGGCTCGCCTTGCGGCCTTCCTTCGAGAACGTCATCCGCACAGCAAGGGCAGGGCGGTCGACGCCTTCCTTCAGCGAGCAGAGGTCGTTGGAGATGCGTTCCGGCAGCATCGGCACGACACGATCAGGGAAATAGACGGAGTTACCACGCTTCAGCGCCTCGCGGTCGAGCGGTGCGCCTGATCGCACATACCAGGACACGTCGGCGATGGCGACGGTGACAATCACTCCATCAGGATTGTCGGGCGAAGGGTCGAGTTCGGCATAGACCGCGTCGTCATGGTCCTTGGCGTCGGCCGGATCGATCGTGATCAGCGGCAGGTCGCGCCAGTCTTCACGGTGCGACATGGTCGCGGGTTTTGCGGCATCCGCCTCGGCCAGAACATTCGGCGGGAAGATGTGCGGAATACCGTGGGCATGGATCGCGATCATCGAGATCGCTTTCTCCGAGGCGACTGAGCCGACCACCGAAAGAACCTTTGCGCGTGTCAGGCCGTAACGACCGCTGTTGCGCGAGGTTTCCACCTCGATCAGGTCGCCGTCCTTGGCATCGCCCACACCCTCGGGGTCGATGACCATTTCCTCGCCGCGCCGGTCGATCGGCATCAGGCGTCCGCCGCCGCCTTCCGTTTCCTTGAACACGCCAAGCAGCGCGTTCTGACGACGGTCGATCAGCTTGACGACGCGGGCCGTGTAGGCCGGGCCGACGCTGTCCTTTGAAGGGAATATTTTTGCCAGAATGCGATCGCCGAGACCGGCGGCAGGGGCTTTCTTACTGCGATCCTGCGAGGACTGGCGGATGAGCACGGCGGGGGCCGCGCCCTGATCTTCAGGCCATTCGGCAGGCCGGCCGATCAATTCGCCGTCCTTGTCGCGGGTGGTGATGTCGAGAACCGTCACCGGCGGCAGGCCACCCGGTCGCGTCAGCGTCTTGCGGCTCTTCTGCACCATGCCATCGGTTTCAAGCTCCTTTAGCAGTGCCTTGAGCACAACGCGGTCGTCGCCTTTCAGCCCGAAAGCCTTGGCGATTTCGCGCTTGGAGGCCTGCTGCGGATGCTCGGCGATGAATTTCAGCAGCACTTCGCGGGAAGGCACCTCGCCATGGATGATGCCTTCACCTTCATTTGCCCGCTTGCCGCGCCCGGTACGTCCGAAGCCGTCGCTGGCGGAACCCTGTCTCTGACGCGGCGCCTTGCTCACGATTCTGCCTTCTTGGGTTTGGCTGCGGCCTTCGGCTTGGCAGCCGTCTTGCTTTTCGTTGCGGCCTTGGCTTTTGTCGCCTTCGGCTTTGCGGCTGTGTCGCCATCGGCCTTCTTGGCAGCAGGTTTCTTGGCCTTGGCGGGTTTGCCGCCGGTTCCGGTCTTGGCGATGCGCTCGGCAATCAGCACCAGCGATTCGTCCAGCGTCACGGAGGTCGGATCCTGCCCCTTTGGAATGGTGGCGTTAACTTTGCCCCAGTTGACGTAAGCGCCGTAACGCCCGTCGCGGACGGTGATCGGGCCGCCATCGGGGTGATCACCCAGTTCCTTCAGCGCCGCAGGCGTGCCGTTGCGGCCGCGCCCCGGTCCCTTGCTCTGCTTCTCGGCAATGACGGTAACGGCACGGTTGAGGCCGATCGAGAACACGTCTTCGATGCTTTCGAGGTTCGCATAGGAACCGTCATGCAACAGAAAGGGTCCGTAGCGGCCAAGCCCGGCGGAAATCATCTTGCCGGTTTCGGGGTGCTTGCCGATATCGCGCGGCAGGTTGATGAGCGCCAGCGCCTTTTCGTGGTCAATGTCCTCAGGCTTCCAGCCCTTGGGCAGCGAGGAGCGCTTGGCTTCCTTGCCATCGCCGCGCTGGATGTACGGGCCGAAACGGCCAGACCGAAGCGTCAACTCCTCGCCGGTCATCGGATCGGCACCCAGCGCTTTCGGCTCGTTGGATACGGAAGCTTCGGCTTCCGAGCCATCGGACGTGAGCTGGCGGGTGAAGTTGCACTCCGGATAATTGGAGCAACCGACGAAAGCGCCATATTTGCCGAGCTTCAGCGAAAGGTTGCCGGTGCCGCAAACCTGACAGATGCGCGGATCGGAGCCGTCCTCACGCTTGGGGAAGACCAGCGGGGCCAGAACTTCATTGAGCGCATCCAGCACGTTGGTAACGCGCAATTCCTTGGTATCTTCGATCTGCGCGAAGAAATCCTTCCAGAAATCACGCAGCACCTGCTTCCAGTCCAGTTCGCCCGCGGAAATGCGGTCGAGCTTTTCTTCCAGATCGGCGGTGAAGTCGTATTCGACATATTTGGCAAAGAAGCTTTCGAGGAAAGCCGTCACCAGCCGTCCGCGCGAATGGGGAATGAGCTTGCGCTTGTCGATGATGATATATTCGCGGTCGCTTAGCGTCTTCAGTGTCGCCGCATAGGTGGAAGGACGGCCGATGCCGAGTTCTTCCATCTTCTTGATGAGCGATGCTTCCGAATAACGCGGCGGCGGCTCGGTGAAGTGCTGGCTGGCGTTGATCTTCTGCTTGGCGAGGTTCTCGCGCGCATTGATCTGCGGCAGGCGGCCTTCATCGTCACCGTCGTCGCTCTGCTCGCCATCTTCTTTCTGGTCGGTATAGGCGGCAATGAAGCCGTCGAAGCGGATGACGGAACCGACGGCACGAAGCCCGGCCTTTTCACCGTCCTTGTCGGCAAGGATTTCCACCGTGGTACGTTCGATTTCGGCAGATGCCATCTGGCTCGCAATGCCGCGCTTCCAGATCAGGTCGTAAAGACGCAACTGGTCGGCATCGAGGTAACGCTTCACCTGATCAGGCGTGCGGTTAAAATCGGTCGGACGGATAGCTTCGTGCGCTTCCTGCGCGTTCTTTGCCTTGGTTGAGTAGAAGCGTGCTTTTTCCGGCACATAGCGGTCGCCGAACTGCTCGCCGATGGCGCGGCGTGCGGCATCGATCGCTTCCGGCGCCATCTGCACGCCGTCGGTACGCATATAGGTGATCAAACCAACGGTTTCGCCGCCGATGTCGATACCTTCATAAAGCTTCTGGGCCACCTGCATGGTGCGCGAGGCCGAAAAGCCCATGCGCGAGGAGGCAGCCTGCTGCAGCGTCGAGGTGGTGAAGGGCGGGCCGGGATTGCGCTTGACGGGTTTCGCCTCGACCGTATCGACAATATAGGTCGCGCCTTCCAGGAGCGCCTTCAGGCGGTTGGCGTCATCTCCTGTCTTGATCGAACGGCCTTGCAGCTTCTTGCCATCGGCGGAAACCAGCTTCGCCTCGAACTCGTCACCGCGCGGTGTCTTCAACAGCGCGCTGATGTTCCAGTATTCCTCGGAGACGAAACGCTCGATCTCGGCTTCGCGGTCGCAGACGAGACGCAGCGAAACGGACTGCACGCGGCCGGCGGAACGGGCGCCCGGCAGCTTGCGCCACAAAACCGGCGACAGGTTGAAACCGACGAGATAATCCAGCGCACGGCGGGCAAGATAGGCATCGACCAGCGGCACGTCGATGTCGCGCGGGTTCGCCATCGCGTCCAGTACCGCCTTTTTGGTGATGGCGTTGAAGACCACGCGCTTCACCGGCTTGTCGCCGAGAACGCGCTTCTTCTTCAAGAGATCAAGCACATGCCAGGAAATCGCTTCACCCTCGCGATCCGGGTCGGTTGCGAGAAACAGGCCGTCGGAGGATTTCACCGCGTCGGCAATGTCCTTCATGCGCTTGGCGGATGCGCTATCGACCTCCCAGGACATTTCGAAGTCCTGGTCGGGCAGCACAGATCCGTCCTTGGCAGGAAGGTCCCGGACGTGGCCAAAGGATGCAAGAACCTTGTAGCCCGGACCAAGATACTTGTTGATCGTCTTGGCTTTGGCAGGAGATTCTACGACGACGACATTCATATTGTTTTTCTCTGGAACTGGTCCGTTAACATAGCCGGATCACGGCATAATGCCGCAATTCGCCTTCTTTATAATTCGACATGGACAGGTAATGCGCGCGGGTCAAGAGGCAAGCCCGATTTTATCGCTCCAAGGCAATTGCAACCTATGGATAATCTGCCGTTGTATTGCAATCTTTGGTAAATTTGTTATAGTGACCAACATGATTTGAATTGACGTAATGATCTTTGTTTCAGGTTGAAATTCCAGGATAGATATATGGTCCCGAACGCAACAAACAATAATGCCGATAATGAAGGGACCAGAGAGAACTTGGCTTACATTCGCCAGATGCTCGCGGAACTGAGGCTCGTCGCCAATCGCGAGGGCGCCGACATGCTGTGCTATCTGATTTAAATGGCCTATGTGGAAGTCGGCGATATCCAGAGCGGGCGGCGTAAGCTTTCAATCCGCGAGGAGCGAAACCCGCCCCCCGGCGTGCCGGTTTAACCGCCCGGCAATATCGAGTTCCAGCAGCACCATGTGAACCGTGGCCGCGGAAAAACCCGTGTGGCGAATGATATCGTCCGTTTCGACGGGCGAGTGCCCGAGAGCGGCGGCAACGATGCTGCGCTCGTCATCTCCGGGCGGTGACATTTCCGCATCGGATCGTGGTTCCTCGACCTTGCGGTCATAGGGCAATCGCGGTTCCATCAGCGGTCGTAGCGCATCGAGAATATCGGCCGCCCCTGTGGTCAGCATCGCGCCTTCCTTGATCAGCCGGTTGGTGCCTTCGCAGCGCGCATCGAGTGGGGAGCCTGGCACGGCGAAAACCAGCCGTCCCGCTTCGCCGGCAAGCCGCGCCGTGATCAGCGAACCGGATCGTTCCGCCGCTTCCACTATGACGATGCCGAGCGAGACGCCTGATATCAGCCGGTTGCGGCGGGGGAAATCCCGCGCGCGTGGCTCCCAGCCGAAGGGCATTTCGCTGATCGTCGCGCCACCCTGTTCGTAGATGTCC
Source organism: Rhizobium sp. AN68 (assembly GCF_030758035.1). Lineage (NCBI taxonomy): Bacteria > Pseudomonadati > Pseudomonadota > Alphaproteobacteria > Hyphomicrobiales > Rhizobiaceae > Rhizobium > Rhizobium sp. AN68. The sequence goes on from NZ_JARWMI010000003.1 coordinate 1,180,477, forward strand.
TGCAAGAGCCCAAAATTTTCCTGAGGGTAGGGACGGTCGAGACCGCCCGCCAGCATGGCCACCGTGCCGGTTGCAAGGCTTGCCCGGTGCGCTGCCGCATCGATGCCGCGCGCCAGCCCGGAAGCGATCGTATAGCCCGCACGACCGCAATCGCGCGCCAGCATCGCGGCGAATTTCGCGCCGTTGATGGAGGCGTTGCGTGATCCGACGATGCCGACGCAAGGTCTTGTTGCGGTGGATGCTGATCCCTTCATGGCGATCAGTGGCGGCGCGCCGTCGAGCTGTCGCAGGGCAGGCGGGTAGTCCGGCTCACCGATGCCGACGAAGCGAGCGCCGAATCTTTCAGCCGTTTCGATTTCGCCTTCCGCTTCCGCCTGTGTGGCAATGCGCGGACTGCGCAATGAACCGCCGCGCCTTGAAAGCTCGGGCAGGGCAGAGAGCGCTTTTTCAGCGCTGCCAAAATGATTGATGAGTTCGCGGAAGGTGACGGGGCCGATATTGTCGCTGCGGATCAGCCGAAGCCATGCGACCCGCTGCCGCGCGGAAAGCTCTATGCCCTGCCGTGTCGTTTCCTCATGCGGCATGACTTATCCTTAAAGCTTGCCTTAGCCCTTTTGCCCGATCCTGCTTTCCGTGCCGGCCAGAAGCCGTGCGATGTTTTCCCGGTGTTTCCACCAGGAAATCACGCTCAGCAACGTTACCAGAAGCGCCGTCTTTTCAGGCCCGACTATCCAGAGGGCGACCGGGATCACAAGCATGGCAACCAGCGCCGACAGCGAGGAATACCGGGTGATGAACGCGGTTGCGAGCCAGATCAGCGCAAAAGCCAGCATCATCAGGGGGGCAGCGCCTAAAAGCACGCCGATATAGGTCGCCACGCCCTTGCCGCCCTTGAAACCGAGCCACACCGGAAACAGATGGCCGAGAAAGGCAAAGAAACCGGCAACCAGCGACGCCTCGTAACCCCAGAGCGCATTGGCGACGAGCACTGCGGCGGTGCCCTTCAGCGCATCAAGCAGCAATGTCGCTGCGGCGAGCTTCTTGTTGCCGGTGCGCAGCACATTAGTGGCGCCAATATTGCCGGAACCAATCTTGCGCACATCGCCCAGCCCCGCCATGCGGGTAAGAAGCAGGCCGAAGGGTATCGAGCCGAATAGATAGCCAATCAGCGCCGCAAGCGCGAGAAGGGCAGGCGCCGTCTGCCAGTCAGTCAAAGCACTCATTCAACGTTCCCTCTCGTCGCGCGCCTGCGTGATCCCATGCCCGTGATCTTATGCCAAGGAATGAACCGCTTTGCCAGCCACATAAGTGGCGACAGCGCGGCCGCTGAAACGGGCATCCTCAAACGGCGTATTCTTGGATTTCGACACCAGTTGATCTCTTGCAACCAGCCAAGGCTCGTCCAGGTCGATCAGCGTGATATCAGCCTTCGCGCCGGCATTAAGCGTTCCCGCATCCAGTCCGAAGATTTTCGCCGGGCGGGTGGAAAGCGCATCGATCAGCCGCATCAGCGGAACCTCGCCGCTATGGTGAAGGCGAAGCGCCGCCGCCAGCATGGTTTCCAGCCCCACCGCACCGCTTGCCGCATCCGAAAAGGGCAGGCGCTTGGTGTCCACGTCCTGCGGGTCGTGCGAGGAAACGATGATGTCGATCGTGCCATCCTTCAGCGCCTCGACCATGGCCTTGCGGTCGTCTTCGGCGCGCAAGGGAGGTGAGAGCTTGAAGAAGGTACGGTATTCGCCGATATCGTTCTCGTTCAGCGTCAGATGGTTGATCGAGATGCCGCAGGTCGCCTTGACGCCCCGCTGCCGGGCAAGACGGATCGCTTCTGCCGACTCCGGCACGGAAATCTTGGCGGCGTGATAGATCGCTTGCGTCAGACCGGCAATGCGCAGGTCGCGCTCCAGCGGAATGATCTCGGCCTCCTTGGGGATTCCGGACAGACCGAGCCAGCTTGCGAAAAGCCCCTCGTTCATGTCGCCGCCGCCGATATATTTGTCGCGGGTCTCAAGTGCAATCACCGCACCCAATTCGCGCGCATAGGTCATGGCGCGGCGCAGCACCAGCGTGTCGGAAAGCGCCCTGCGGCCATTGGTGAAGGCAACCGCACCGGCTTCCTTCAGCATGCCGATCTCGGTCATTTCCTCGCCGTTGAGGCCCTTGGTCAGGGCTGCGGCGGGATGCACATTGACGAGCGCCTTGTCGCGTGCCGCCTTTTTCACATATTCTACCAGCGCAATGTCGTCGATAACGGGGTCGGTGTCCGGCATGACGATGATGCTGGTGACGCCGCCGGCCGCTGCCGCGCGGGAAGCGGATTCGATGGTTTCACGGTGTTCGCCACCCGGCTCACCGACAAAGACGCGGGCATCCACCAGACCGGGAACGGCCAGCAGCCCCTTGCAGTCGCGAACCGTCGCACCCTCGGGCACACCCTGGTTGTGTGCCTGCCCGCCGGAGGCGAGGATCGTGCCGTCGGCACCGATGACGATGCTGCCCACCTCGTCCAGATTGCGGGAGGGATCAACGATGCGAAGGTTTTTGAGAACGGTCACGGCACTCATACGCGCTCACCCTGATTTTGCGAGACAAGCAGGGTTTCCATGACAGCCATGCGCACGGCAACCCCCATTTCCACCTGGCTTTCGATGACGCTCTGCGGACCATCAGCCACTTCGGATGAGATTTCCACGCCACGGTTCATCGGGCCGGGATGCATGACCAGCGCGTCTTCTTTCGCTGCCTTCAACTTTTCGGCATCGAGACCGTAATAGTGGAAATATTCGCGCACCGAAGGCACGAAGGAGCCGGACATGCGCTCGCGCTGCAGGCGCAGCATCATCACAACATCGGCGTTCTTCAAGCCTTCCTTCATGTCATGGAAGACCTCGACGCTCATGTCGCGGATACCGGAGGGAAGAAGCGTTGCGGGAGCCACGACGCGCACGCGCGCGCCCATCTGGTTGAGCAGGATGATGTTGGAGCGGGCAACGCGCGAATGCAGTACGTCGCCGCAGATCGCCACCGTTATTCCCGAAAGATCACCCTTGGCGCGGCGAATGGTCAGCGCGTCGAGAAGGGCCTGCGTCGGGTGTTCATGCTGGCCGTCGCCGGCATTGACCACGGAGCAGGCAACCTTCTGCGCGAGAAGGGCTGCGGCACCGGCCGAGGAGTGACGCACGATCAGCACATCGGGGCGCATGGCGTTCAGCGTCATCGCCGTGTCGATCAGCGTTTCGCCCTTCTTCACCGAGGAATTGCTGACCGACATGTTCATCACATCGGCGCCAAGCCGTTTTCCGGCAAGTTCGAAGGAGGATTGTGTCCGGGTCGAAGCTTCGAAGAACAGGTTGATCTGCGTGAGGCCCCGAAGCGTCGAGGTTTTTTTCTCGCGCTGACGGCTGATTTTCACCGCTTCGTCGGCCTTGTCGAGAAGCAGGGTTATATCCTGATGGGAAAGCCCCTTTATGCCGAGGAGATGGCGGTGGGGAAAATAGACCATGGAAATTGTCCTCCGGGTCGCAATAGTCAACGGGTCTATAAAGACAGGTGGCTTTGCGGGCAAGCATGCGATAAGCCGGGTTTTGGCATATACACGCAATAAAGCACGAATCCCGATAGAAGGATGCGAATGACAGGCATGAACCGGACAGAAGAATCGCTCGCCGAACTAAACCAGCCTAGCCTATGGTCCGGTATCAATGCCTATCGTTCCGATCCGCTGATCGTCGACCTCACATCCGGCCTGTCACGCAATCTGAGAGACGAGTTCGACCAGCTCGGCCGTTACGTCACCTCGCACGAAGCGCAGGAACTGGCGCGCATGGCCAATCAGGGCGTGCCGCAGCTGCACACGCATGGCCCGCGCGGCGAACGTCTCGATCAGGTTGAGTTCCATCCCGCATGGCACGCACTGATGCGCCGTTCCATGTCATCGGGTCTTCATTCCAGCGTCTGGGAAAATGCGGCTGAGACGCGCGGCAACGAACACAAGGCGCGCGCCACCAAATTTTATCTGACCGCGCAGCTCGAGGCCGGGCATCTGTGCCCGTTGACCATGACCAGCGCCTCCGTTGCCGCCATCATGACCTCGTCGCGTGTGCAGAAGGAATGGGTGCCGAAGATACTGTCGCGGAAATATGATTCCTCGCAGAAGCCGGCCTTGCAGAAAACCGCCGTCACCGTCGGCATGGGCATGACGGAAAAGCAGGGCGGCACGGATGTGCGCGCCAACCGCAGCACGGCGGAGCGGGTGGGCGAGGGCATCTATCGCTTGTCCGGCCACAAATGGTTCCTGTCCGCGCCGATGAGCGACGGTTTCGTCATGCTGGCGCAGATGGGCGACGGCATGGGCTGTTTCCTGGTGCCGCGTTATCTGGAAGACGGTTCCGCGAACGGCCTGCACTTCCAGCGCCTGAAGGACAAGCTAGGCAACCGCTCCAACGCCTCCGCCGAAGTCGAGTTCACCGATGCTTTCGGTTATCTTCTGGGTGAACCTGGCAGCGGTGTGCGCACCATTCTCGACATGGTGACGCTGACGCGGCTCGACTGCGCTTTGGCATCATCAGGCATGATGCGCGCTTCGCTCGCCGAAGCCGTGCATTTCGCACGCGGCCGTTCCGTCTTCGGCAAGACGCTGGTCAGCCAGCCGATCATGACGCGCGTTCTCGCCGATATGGCGCTGGATGTCGCAGCCGCAACGGCACTCTCCTTCCGGCTGGCATCGGCATTCGATGCCGCCCGCAACAATGCCGCCGAGGCGGCCTATGCGCGGGTGATGACGCCGATTGTGAAATACTGGTGCTGCAAGATCGCGCCGGCGTTGATCTACGAGGCGATGGAGTGCCTTGGCGGTAATGGATATGTGGAAGAACGGCCGATTGCCCGCCACTACCGCGAAGCGCCGGTCAATGCCATCTGGGAAGGCTCCGGCAACGTCATGGCGCTGGATGTGCTGCGTGTTCTTCAGCGCGGCAAGGATCTGTTCGATCTCGTTTTCCAGACGCTGGAGCGCGATCTCGGACCCGCCGGCAAAAAGACCACGGATGTGCTGCGCGCCGCAATCGCGCTTGCCGAACGCGATGAGGGTGCCGCCCGCCTGCTGGTGGAGCAATTCGCACTCGCCGCCGCTGCCGCCGAACTTTGCCGGCTCGGCGCCGGCAAGATCGCAGACGCCTTCCTCGAAACCCGTCTGGCGGGTGGTTGGCGACATACTTACGGCATGCTCGATTCTCGCTTTGATCCGAATTATATAATCGATTTATTGTATCCGCCCGCGTCCTGACCGATAAAGGGTGGAAGGCTGTTGTTGCAGTCCCTGTGGGAGGGGTATCGGATTTGAGAAAAGGCGTTGGCGTGGGGCGTATTTCTGTCTTTCAGTCGGTGGGCGCGTGTGCGGGCATGGAGATGGGGGTCGATAGCAGATGCTGACCTTCCGCTCCGCCCGTCCTGAAGATGAAGAGGCGCTCTACGCCATCAGTCTTGCCACCGGCGATGCCGGGCAGGATGCCACCCCGCTTTATCGCGATGGCCGCATGGTGGGGCATATTTATTCCGTGCCTTATCTGCATCTGTGGCCCGATGCCGTTTTTGTGGCAGAAGACGAAGAGGGTGTCTGCGGTTACATCGCCGGCGCGCTCGATACCGCCTTGCATGATGAGCGGCTGGAGCGTGAGTGGTGGCCGCATCTGCGCGCCCTTTATCCCGACCCCGTTGGCGATCAGCAAACATGGGACGCCGATCAGCGCCGTGCACATTTCATCCACCACCCGCGCCACACGCCAACCTGGCTGACCGATCCGTTTCCGGCCCATATCCACCTGAACCTTCTGCCACGCACACAGGGCAAGGGCGGCGGCACGCGGCTTTTGTCGCGCTGGCTCGATATGGCGAGACAAAACAACGTCTATGGCATCCACCTCGGCGCCAGCGAGCGCAACCAGGCGGGTATTCGCTTTTGGGAAACTCGCGGCTTCAAACGTCTCGAAACCCATGACACACCAGGCACCGTGTGGTTTGGAATGGCGCTGGAGTGATTATTTGCGGGGTACGGGTCTTCGATCTTCATTCATCCACAGGAACCTTCTCCCCAGCTGCTGCGCTGCATTGTCCTTGTCTTCATGCTTTGTTAACCCGTTGGGTCAGGCCTTTTAAAAGACGGGTAGGGAAGCATGCTGGCGACCGCAGAGGTGATTTCAGCCGACAAGCCGGAAAAGCGCATCAAGGATCGCGCTGCGACCGAAAAGGCGATTTTTGAGGCGGCCCGGTCGCTTCTGGCCGAAGAGGGCTTTCAGGGTTTTGGCATCAATGCCGTTGCCCGCCGCGCCGGATGCGACAAGCAGCTGATCTACCGTTATTTCGGCGGTTTGGAAGGGTTGATCGAGGCGATCGGCGAGGATCTCGGATCCTGGGTGAAGGACCGTATTCCTGAAGATACCGGCGGCATGTTCCTGTTGACCTATGGCGATCTCATGGAAAAGCTGGCGCTTTATTTCATGGATGCGCTGCGCAGCGATCCTCTCGTCTGCAAGATCATTGCCTGGGAAGTGTCGGATGGCTCGCCGCAGGTCAGGCAGCTTGCCGAAGCCCGTGCCAAATCGCTTGGCAAATGGCTGGAGCGCATGCGCGGATCGCTGGCAGCACCCAAGGGCGTAGATACCGCAGCCGTCAATGCCGTGTTGTTCGCCGCCATCCAGCATCTCGTGATTTCCGCCGCCACCAGCGGCCAGTTCGCCGGCGTGCCGTTGAAGTCGGACAAGGACTGGGACAAGATTGCAACCGCCGTCAAAAGACTGGTGCGCGGCGTTTACGGCTGAGCGCGGCGTAACGAGCCGGGCGAGACGGTCGCCTTAACAAAATCGGCCGTTATTTGACGAAAAATCAACCATGTTTTCAGCGGTCCGGCAACCTTGCGGCATCGCATGCCGTTGGCTTCGTGAGGGGTGTTTTCCACAGCCGGACCCGCCATCGTTAACCATACCGACAGCTTTCATTTGCTTAGCCATGGCTACCGGTCCAGTGTGAATTAACACAATGTTAACCATGCGCAATGACTGCGTATAAGGGAGCCGCAAGTGAGCCGCTGGACAGCTTTGGGCGTCATGATGACGTTTTTTGCTATGCTGCCGTTGGATATTGACGCGCCAGCGTTTAACCTTTGCCTGATGGCTCTGGTGCGCTGGGCGGTGCTTGCTGGCATTCCCGATACGATTTTCACGCGGGAGCAGACTGCATGAAGTGGTTTTTGATCCTCTGGGCCGGTCCCGTTGCATTGCTCGGCAGCTGGTACTGGCTATCCTATTACGACTTGAGCTTCGGCTTCTTCATGCTGACGCGCCAGACGCATGATCTGGTATTCCAGATTTACGGCAATATCCTCGGCCTGCCGCCGGAAAGCCTGCCGCCGCTGGTCGCGCGCGCCATAGCGGTCGACAGCCTGATCGTTTTTGCGATCCTTGCTTTCCGCAAGCGAAAACAGATTGCCAATTGGTGGCAGGGACGTCAGCCCGTTGCGCGGGCGAGTGCCGAAAGCCTGTCCAGCGCGCCCTGAAGAATGAAGCTTGCGGCTGCCGAATCGATGCGTTCGGCCCGTTTGGCGCGTGAGACATCCATTTCCAGAAGCACACGTTCGGCGGCGACCGTTGAAAGCCGTTCATCCCAGAAAATGAAGGGCAGGGCGGTTTTTTCCCCCATGGTACGAACGAAGGCGCGTGTTGCTTGAGCGCGTGGTCCGGCCGATCCATCCATGTTTATGGGCAGGCCGATGATGAAAGCGGATACCTTTTCCTTTTCGGCAAAGGCCAGCAGCACCTCGGCATCCCGAGTGAATTTGACCCGTTTGATGACGGGGCGCGGCGTGGCGAAGCGCCGCGACAGGTCCGACATGGCAAGTCCGATGGTTTTCGTCCCAAGGTCGAGGCCCGCAATCGCCTGTGCCGGCTGAAGCGTTTCCGCGAGCTCCTCGATGGTAAGTATCGCCATATCGTACGCTGTCCCTTATCTTTTGCGGACGAATTCGGTGCGCAGCACCAGACCCTTAACCGTCTCGTGCCTGCAATCGATTTCTTCCGGATTTCCGGTCAGGCGGATCGATTTGATGACAGTGCCCTGCTTGATGACCGTATTGGTGCCTTTGACCTTCAGATCCTTGATCAGCGTTACCTGGTCACCATCCGCAAGCACGTTGCCTGCCGCATCGCGCACTTCGTTCGCGCGCAAAGCTTCTGCGGCCAGCTCAGACGCAGGCCGCCATTCGCCGGTCGCCTCGTCATACACGTAATCGTCATTATCCGCGGCCATTGTCGCCTCTCTGAAATATCGGTAGTGCGGTTGTTCAAGCCGTCCTATGTCATAATATACGGGCAATACAAAGGAGAACTTCCCATGAAAATCACCTGGCTCGGCCATTCCGCCTTCCGCCTTGAAAACGGCAGCGCGAAGATCCTTATCGATCCGTTTTTCACCGGCAATCCCGGTTTTGCCGGACAGGATGCGAAAAGCGCGGCTGAAGGCATCACCCATATTCTCCTGACCCACGGCCACGGCGATCATGTGGGGGATACCGTCCAGCTTGCTCGCGAAACGGGCGCGACGGTGCTTGCCAATGCCGATCTCGCCGCCTGGCTTTCCACCAAGGGCGTGGCGAAGGTCGATATGGGTAATACCGGCGGCACGGTACATTTCGACGGTTTTTCCGTAACCTTCACCAATGCACTGCATTCGTCCGCTCAGATCACCGAGGATGGCGTTTCCCATTCACTCGGCAACGCCAATGGCCTGATGCTGCATTTCGAAGACGGTCCGGCCGTCTACCATATGGGCGATACGGATATTTTCTCCGACATGAAGCTCATCAACGAATTGCACCAGCCGGATATCGGTCTCGTGCCAATCGGCGACCGCTTCACCATGGGTGGTGCGGTGGCTGCACTCGCCTGCCAGCGCTTTTTCAAATTCGCCAACGTCATTCCCTGCCACTACGGTTCCTTCCCGATCGTTGACCAGACGCCGGAGAAGTTCGTGGCCGGCATGGAAGGCTCGGATGCGCGCGTCCACACGCCGAAGCCGGGCGAAATACTGTCCTTCTGACATTTTGCTGACGCATGTCGCTACAGCAAAACCGCTACACAGTTTTACGCGACATGCTTTCTACCGTTGCGAATGGCGGACATGGTGATTATAGCGGTTAGGAAAATTCTGACCGGAGTAGAACCATGTCCGTCGATCTCGCCACCGTAAAGCGCGTTGCGCGCCTTGCCCGTATCGCTGTTACTGAAGACGAAGCACAAAATATGCTTGGCCAGTTGAACGGCATACTCGGTTTCGTGGAGCAGCTTTCGGAAGTGAATGTTGACGGCGTCGAGCCGATGACCTCCGTTACCCCCGTGGATATGAAAAAGCGTGCCGACGTCGTCACCGACGGCAACAAGGCGGAAGACATCGTCGCCAATGCGCCTGCTACAGACCGGGACTTCTTCATGGTTCCGAAAGTGGTCGAGTAATCCGACCGCCGTTTGCCGCCCGATTTTTTCAAGATTTCGAAAGCCGTTGCCGACCATGACCGACCTGACGAGCCTGACCATTGCCGAAGCCCGCGAAAAGCTCAAGGCGAAAGAGTTTTCCGCCCTCGAGCTGACCGACGCCTATATTGCCGCCATCGACGCCGCCAACGGCGCGCTGAACGCCTATGTTGCCTTGACGCCTGAAAAAGCGCGCGACATGGCGAAAGCCTCCGATGGCCGCATCGCCGCAGGCGCGGCGGGCGAGCTGGAAGGCGTTCCGCTTGGCGTGAAAGACCTTTTCGCCACCCGTGACGTGCACACGCAGGCGTGTTCGCATGTTCTCGATGGCTTCAAGCCGAAATACGAATCGACCGTCACCCAGAACCTTTGGGACCAGGGCGCCGTCATGCTCGGCAAGCTCAACATGGACGAGTTCGCCATGGGCTCGTCCAACGAAAGCTCCTGGTACGGTCCGGCCATCAACCCCTGGCGCGCCAATGGCTCCGAGCAGAAGCTGGTGCCCGGTGGTTCCTCCGGCGGTTCGGCCGCAGCCGTTGCCGCGCATCTGTGCGCCGGCGCCACGGCAACCGACACCGGCGGCTCCATCCGCCAGCCGGCGGCCTTTACCGGCACCGTCGGCATCAAGCCTACTTATGGCCGTTGCTCGCGTTACGGCATCGTTGCTTATGCTTCCTCGCTCGATCAGGCCGGCCCGATCGCCCGTGACGTGCGCGACGCCGCTATCCTGTTGAAGACGATGGCGAGCGTTGACGCAAAGGATACGACCTCCGTCGACCTGCCGGTGCCGGATTACGAAAAGGCCATCGGCCAGTCGCTCAAGGGCCTGAAGATCGGTATCCCCAGGGAATATCGCGTCGATGGCATGCCGGAAGAAATCGAAAAGCTCTGGGCAAAGGGCGTCGAATGGCTGCGCGATGCCGGTGCCGAAGTGGTCGATATCTCGCTGCCGCACACCAAATACGCGCTTCCTGCCTATTACATCGTCGCGCCCGCGGAAGCTTCGTCCAACCTCGCTCGTTATGACGGCGTACGTTACGGCCTGCGCGTGGACGGCAAGGACATTGCCGACATGTACGAGAAGAGCCGTGCAGCCGGTTTCGGCAAGGAAGTGCAGCGCCGTATCATGGTCGGCACCTACGTGCTTTCAGCCGGTTATTACGACGCCTATTACCTGAAGGCGCAAAAGGTCCGCACGCTGATCAAGCGCGATTTCGAAAACGTCTTCCATGAGGGCGTCGACGCCATTCTGGCGCCGATTACCCCGTCATCCGCCTTCGCTGTCGGTGATGAGGAACTCGCTTCCGATCCCGTGAAGATGTACCTCCAGGACGTCTTCACCATCACGGTCAACATGGCCGGTCTTCCTGGCCTCTCGGTGCCTGCCGGCCTGGACGGCAAGGGCCTGCCGCTCGGCTTGCAGCTCATCGGCAAGCCTTTCGAAGAAGAGACGCTCTTCAAGACGGCGCATGCCATCGAGCAGGCTGCCGGCAAGTTCACCCCCGCCAAGTGGTGGTAAGCGGCTGAACAAAAGCTCTATAATTGTCACGGGCGGCATCAAGTGCCGCCCGTTTGTTTTTATCGATTGTCCAGCTCACCCCGTACGAGTTCCAAGCCACGCGTCGTGATGCGGTAAGGCTTGCCGCCTGACGAGGCGATGGCTCTCTTCCGTTTCAGTTTGCGGAAGGTGAGGAGATCGAGGCCGCTGAAAATCCAGCCGTCGCGCGTATAGAGCGCGAGTTTTTCGATTTTGTGATGGTCGTCTCGAACGAGTTCGATGCTGCCGCCCTGGGCGAGCAGGTGAAGAACGCGCTGTTCGGCGCGGGAAATGTCCATTGTCGGAAATCCGGTCGGCGTCTTCTAGACGCATGAAAACAAGTCCGGGTGCCGTTAAGGCATCCAGGTCGGTTTCATCATGGCCCGGCGCGCAAGAAACTTGCGGGCAGGGCCGTTACCGGGACTCCGATTGAGCGAACATAAAAGCTCCTTGTTTGCTCTTTTTGGTTAGCGGGCGAGACCGGTGCGGTCAAGTCCGGCGCGTGTCACCGACCGGTGCCTTCGCGATGTGTTCGGCCTGGCTTGCCGTCCGGGTGGCGGAGTCTAGCGGGGCGGTTGCCAGATGGGCGGCACGGGAACATTTCAACGAGGCGATTTCCTATTTCTGGATCGATGTGGATACGACAAATTGTCGAGACGTTGTAAGCGGTTCGATGAGAAAGCCATTAACGCAGAGCGAATGGATTAAGCCGCAGTGGCAGGATCCGAACCCGCAACCTCTTGCCCGGCAAGGGGTAAATCTTGTCGTAGAAAGCAAGTGCGCTATCCATTGCGCTACACCGCGACATGCCGTCTCAGGCACGTTCGAGATATACCCCGACTGCGTTCTACGATGTTGACGCAGATTTGTTATTTTTCCGAAAAGCGGGTCGATAAATTCGCCCGACGTTTCTGTTGCCCGACTTCTATCGCCAGTTTCAACCTTTGCTGCTCATGGTCTAGCAATTCATCCATATATGATTGTCTTGTCGATGGGCTTATTTGGCTTGCCCAAACCAAATGAGGTCCATGGGTGAGAGTTGCCTTTTCCCGTTGCTCTAAAACGTCGACGAGACGTAATGCTATTTGGCTCTCAGAAAACTTATCCCACTCACGAGCGGACATCATTTTTCTCCAGAATTCTTCAGATTTTGAGAGCTCCTTAATACGCTGCTTCACGTCAGCAAAGTTATCGGCCTCTCGCTCTCGCATTCCTTCATCGCTGTTCTCGTAGCGAGAAATTATCTCGTCCCGATCTATCTCCACTCTCAGTTCACTACGAGCAAATCTGTTTATCGCTCCCGCCAAGCTCTCATCGGATATGCCACTCGCGAGTTCAAATATCAAACTGCATAGAATTGAGAATGATGACCCGGGTGTCGTGACAAATTCGGGTGACTGAAATTGAAGGGAAAGGCGGTATGCGCACTCTACGATGTGGGTCCGCCCTTTGTTGTCTCCTACATAAAACGCTGTCCCGCCATTCTCATCCTCATAACGAGTCAGCTCGGCGGCAAAACGCAACACCTTTAGTTCTCCGCGCAACTCCTCGATGTGACGGATTGGATAATAGGTGCTGTCATTCAATACTTGATGCAGCGCAGTTTTGTGGTGTGCATATTGAATGTCGATATGACGAGCGGCTTGATCGAGTAGGCTCTCCAACTCATTAGTTTGAGTTATCAGGGTGTTAATGTCACGTAGGATTTTCTTTCGCTTCTTACTTGAGTATTCAGACACCATGACCGACGGATAGTCCCGGCAACAGTCATTTATTTGATGAACGGCCGAACTGATATTGGCAAAATCTATCAAATCTAAAATCTGGACAATGGATGGGAGTAAGTCCTGCAGTCTAGCGATGAAGATTTTTCTCTCGTTGATGATTGTTGTAAGATCACTTTGATTTATTTTTGCGCTGATGAAATCTAAGAGATGTTCATCTGGCAGATATTGACCGGCTGTTTCAGAGAGGGAGCTGGCCACGGCACGACGCTTGTCAGTAAACAAGCCGTCCGTAATTTGATTTAGAGCGTCGAGCATCAGATTGTGGGGAATTTTCTCCCCTGATCGGAGATAAGGAAAGATTCTTTGAAGCACAGCCTTTTCTCGCCATTCCGTTCATAACAACAACCAAGAATGTTAGCCTCGAACCTTCAAGCCATGAAGAGGGATTCTAATAAAAAAGGTAGACATCGTTACTTCATGGGAGTCTTCGCTCTAAGTGTGTTTTTTAAGGCTCCTTAGTCGATCACAGGCACACGCTGGTACTCATCAAGGCCGCACTGGCCGAATCGCGCGACCGATGCTTTACTTCGGTCGGCCATGGAGGGTGCGGCTTGATCGTCATTCGCAATGCGCAGGAGCAGGAAGCGGAGGTTCTGGCAGCCATCGGCCTCAGGGCGTGGCGGCAGGCCACAACGGCGCTCGGCATTACCGCGACGCTTTACGATAACGCAGCCAGTGCCTTTTCCAATTTCACCCGCTCGTCCTGGCTTGCCATCCGCGTGGCCGAGTTCGGGGGCGCGGTTGCCGGATGGGCGGCACGGGAACATTTCAACGAGGCGATTTCCGATTTCTGGATCGATCCGGATTTTCAGCGCAGGGGTATAGGCAGCCTCCTGCTTGCGGATATCGAACGGCAGATATTGCAACGTGATTTCGAAACCATCCGGCTTGAAACCCATGCGCAGAACGAACCGGCGGTCGCCTTTTTCCGTCATCACGGTTATAGCGTCCACTGGCTTTCCGTCTCCTATGCGCCGAAGCTTGATCGCGACGTGCAATCCGTCGGCCTGCAAAAGCAGCTGGTCGAGGTCGAGAGCGGCCTTTATGGGCCGGGGTTCTGAGAGAGCGTCTGCAGGCCGGTTACAAGCCGTATCGGCCAGTCCGGCATGATGGCAAGGGACGCGACAAGGCCCACCTGTAAAATTACGATGGATATCAGGATGCTGCGGAAGGGTTCCTTGCGGGTTTTGTGGCGCATCAGTTGTTGAGCCGAGACTGCGCCCAAGCTGCCGCCAATGAAAGCAAGCAATAACAGAGTACTTTCCCGAATGCGCCAGCCACCCTTTCTTGCGGCCTCCTTGTCCCACCAATAGACAAGAAAGACGAAAAGATTGAAGGCCATATAGGTCATGAAGCAGAGAGCGATCATGGTCATGACGTGAATAGAAACTGAGAACCGTAAAAAACGCGTATCCGGTTTCGGCGAAAATCCGGTGCCTGGCGCGACAGGGTGCAAGATGTCTTGCGCCCGCGCTCCATTTGTTCTACCCACCAAGGCCAAAGAACCCGTATATCGTGAGCTTCATATGACCCTTGTAGACGTGCGCACCCCCCGACCCGAAACGCTTCATTCCCGGCGCCACCGGCGATTGGGAAATCGTGATCGGCCTGGAGGTGCATGCGCAGGTTCTCTCCAATTCCAAGCTGTTTTCCGGCGCTTCGACCACTTTCGGCAATGCGCCGAACTCCAACGTGTCGCTGGTGGACGCCGCCATGCCCGGCATGCTTCCCGTCATCAACGAGGAATGCGTCAAGCAGGCGGTGCGCACCGGTCTCGGCCTGAAGGCCAAGATCAACAACCGTTCGATCTTCGACCGCAAGAACTATTTCTATCCGGATTTGCCGCAGGGCTACCAGATTTCGCAGTTCAAGGACCCGATCGTCGGTGAGGGCATCATCACGATTTCGCTGGGTCCGGATCGTCAGGGCAATTTCGAGGATATCGAGATCGGCATCGAGCGCCTGCATCTGGAGCAGGACGCTGGCAAGTCCATGCACGACCAGCACCCGACCATGTCCTTCGTGGACCTGAACCGTTCGGGCGTGGCGCTGATGGAAATCGTCTCCAAGCCCGACATGCGCTCGTCAGATGAGGCAAAGGCCTATCTCACCAAGCTGCGGTCCATCGTGCGTTATCTCGGCACCTGCGACGGCAACATGGACGAAGGCTCGATGCGCGCCGACGTCAACGTCTCCGTGCGCCGTCCCGGCGAAGGTTTCGGCACGCGCTGCGAGATCAAGAACGTCAACTCCATCCGCTTCGTCGGCCAGGCCATCGAATATGAGGCGCGCCGCCAGATCGCCATTCTCGAAGACGGCGGTGTCATCGATCAGGAAACTCGCCTGTTCGATCCCGGCAAGGGCGAGACGCGTTCCATGCGCTCCAAGGAAGACGCGCATGACTATCGCTATTTCCCTGATCCGGACCTGCTGCCGCTCGAATTCGACGATGCTTTCGTCGAGGCGCTGAAGGTCGATCTGCCGGAACTGCCTGATGACAAGAAAGCCCGTTTCGTCGCCGATCTTGGCCTGTCGGTCTACGACGCCTCGATCCTCGTTTCGGAAAAGGCGATCGCCGATTATTACGAGTCGGTTGCTGCCGGCCGCGACCCGAAGGCCGCCGCCAACTGGGTCATCAATGATCTTCTCGGTGCGCTGAACAAATCAGGCAAGGACATCGAGACGACGCCGGTTTCTCCCGAACAGCTGGGCGGCATTATCGATCTCATCAAGGCAGAGACCATTTCCGGCAAGATCGCCAAGGATGTGTTCGAAATCGTCTGGAACGAGGGCGGCAACCCGGCCGAAATCGTCGAGACGCGCGGCATGAAGCAGGTGACGGATACCGGCGCCATCGAAAAGGCCGTGGACGAGATCATCGCCGCCAACCCAGATCAGGTCGAGAAGGTGAAGGCGAAGCCGGCGCTTGCCGGCTGGTTCGTCGGCCAGGTCATGAAGGCGACGGGCGGCAAGGCCAACCCGCAGGCCGTGCAGGCGCTGGTGAAGGCCAAGCTCGGCATCGAGGACGAGTAAGCGGACGCTGCTTCCCGTGCCTGTACAAAGGCATTGAAGTAGCAAGTTCTCATCCGTCATTCTCGGCATAAGCCCGAGGATGACGTCGAGCACTGGGACTGACATTGATTTATGCCGGGATCACGCCCGGCATTTCTGTTTCGAGACGGAGCAAACATCATGTTTTTTATACGCACGGCAAGCCAGCGCGATATCGAGCCGGTCCGGGCGCTTCTGGCTACCACCTGGCATGCGACCTATGACGCGATCTACGGCGCAGACAAGGTGAAGGAGCTGATTGCCGCATGGCATTCGCCACAGGCCATGAAGGACCGCATCGAGAAAAAGGGCGGCGAATTTCTGGTGGCCGATAATGGCCGGCAGATCGGCGGTATGGCATATGCTTCCATGTCTGCGAAGATGAGCAAGACGGCCCTGTTGCACCAGCTTTATGTCGGGCCCGAATTCCAGCGTCAGGGGGTCGGCCGCGATCTCTTCGCCGAGCTTGAAACCTGCTTTCCGGATGCGGAAATCATGCGTCTGGAAGTGGAGCCCAAAAATACTGTCGCAATAGCCTTTTATGAAGGCGTCGGATTTACCGAGGTTGACCGAATCGAGCGCATGGCGGGTATCGATGGTTTTCCCGGTATCGTCATGGAAAAGAGCCTGAAACGATGAATGCGACATTAGATACGCTGGTAATCCGCGCGGCACGGCAAGAGGATGTTCCCGCACTCGCGGCCATCTATGCCGCTGACGAAATCGGAGGCCACGGCGATACGACCGACAGAATCGGCGCTGCCGGACTATCTCGCGGCCTTCCGCGATATCGAGGCGTCCCCCACCGAGACGCTTTACGTGGCGGAACTGGACGGCGAGATCGTCGGCACTTTCCAGACGGCCATCCTGACCAAGCTTATCGGGCGCGGCGCCAAATCCATGGTGATTGAAGCGGTGCAGACGCGGCCCGACATGCGCGGCCGTGGCATCGGTGCGGTCATGATCAACTATTGCCTTGATGAAGCGCGCGCCAAGGGCATGAAAGCCGTGCAGCTCACCTCCAACGTGGCGAGGCTCGATGCCCATCGCTTTTACGAGCGGCTGGGTTTCGAGAAGCGGCATTTCGGTTTCAGGATGAAGCTGAAATAGCGCGGATATATCGGGAAATACTGGACAATCGCCGTGAGGGGCGGCATAAGCTTGTCTTGTGCCGTGCACGGAAAATCGCTGCGGCGCATTCAAGCCCGAGGAACGCATAATGAAGACTCTCCTGACGCAAATCTTCACCTGGTGGAACGGCCAGACGATCGGAACGCGGTTTCACACCTGGCGTTTCGGCAAGAAGGTCGGACAGGACGAGTTGGGCAACACCTATTACGAAGGCGGCACCACCTCCTGGGGCATGCCGCGCCGTTGGGTGATCTATAACGGTTATGCTGAAGCTTCGGCCATTCCGCCCGGCTGGCATGGCTGGATGCACTACCGCACCGACGTGCCGCCGACCCAGGAAACATACGTTCCCCGGGAATGGCAGAAGGCGCATCAGGCCAACCTTACCGGCACATCCAAGGCCTATCGCCCACAGGGATCGCTGGCGGTCGCAGGCGAGCGTCCACGCGTAACCGGCGACTACGACGCCTGGACCCCCGGCAACTGAGCAGGGGAAAAATGAGCATTGCGATGCGCGGTGTTGTGCAAAACGCCGCGCTTAGCACACGACCTCACCGGTTTTTGCCACATTCCGCCCTTACGCGTTGATCCGGTCGTCGTCCCGACACAGGCAATTTTTTGGAGACATATCGTATGAGGATATTCACGCGGGATCGTTCTTTGCGTGCGCTGACAGTCTCGCTGTTTGCAGCGATCTCTGCTGTCATCCTCGTATCGCCCGTCTCCGCCGCCCGTCTTGAAAACCGCGTGGCAGTGTTTTCCGGCATCGACAAGATCACCGGCCGCATTACGTCTTTCGATGTCTATATCGACGAAACGGTTCAGTTCGGCGCGCTCCAGGTGACGCCTAAGGTCTGTTACTCGCGCGACCAGACGGAAGCCCAGAAGATCGATGCTTTCATCGAGGTGGATGAAATTACTCTCGACCGCAAGATAAAGCGGATTTTCACTGGCTGGATGTTCGCCGACAGCCCCGGCCTCAATGCCGTCGAGCACCCGATCTACGACGTATGGCTGACTGGCTGCAAGCAGGACTCCGAAGTTCCCGCTCCCTCAACGGCAAGCAAATAACGTTACGTTATGATTTTTAGAATTGCAGGTCTGGCTGGTTGACGGCCTGATCGAGCATTTTCGCGTATTGCTGCTTCGGCACGTCGATCGCGCCGAATGTCTTCAGATGCTCGGTGGTGAATTGAGTGTCGAGCAACACGAAACCGCTTGCTCTCAGCCGCTCCACCAGATGCACGAGGCAAATTTTCGAGGCGTTGGTGCGGCGGGAAAACATGCTCTCGCCGAAGAATGCGGCCCCAAGCGATACGCCGTAAAGTCCGCCGACAAGTTCCTTGCCATCCCACGCCTCGACACTATGGGCATGGCCGATCTGGTGCAGTTCGGTGTAGAGTTTGCGAATTGTGGCGTTGATCCAGGTGCTCGGCCTGTCCGGCGCTTCAGCCGCACATCCTGCCATCACCGCTTCGAAAGCGGTATTGAAGCGTATCTCGAACGGCTTCTTGCGCATCGCCTTGGCGAGGCTTTTGGAAATGTGGAAATCGTTGAGCGGAATGATGCCGCGTATTTCCGGCTCGACCCAGAAAAGCTCGGGATCGTCAGCCGAATCGGCCATCGGAAACAGGCCGGCGGAATAGGCGCGCAGCAATATATCGACGGTTATGCCGTTATTTTTGCTGCGCCGCCCAACCATATCTCTTAGTGAGACGCATCACCGGCCAGGTATTTTTCCAGCCAGTGAATGTCGTAATTGCCGCTGAGGATATCTTCGTTCTGAAGAAGATCCTGGAAAAGCGGGAGCGTGGTCTTGATGCCGTCGACGACGAACTCGTCCAGTGCCCGGCGCAGACGGCGGATGCATTCGTCACGGTCGCGACCGTGAACGATAAGCTTGCCGATCATGCTGTCGTAATAAGGCGGGATCTTGTAGCCCTGATAGGCACCCGAATCGACGCGCACGCCAAGGCCGCCCGGCGTATGGAAATAGGTCAACGTGCCGGGGGAGGGAACGAATGTGCGCGGGTCCTCGGCATTGATACGGCATTCGATGGCATGGCCATGGAATTCGATATCCGACTGCGTGACCGACAGGCCCTGTCCCGAAGCAACCCTGATCTGTTCCTGCACGAGGTCCATGCCGGTGATCGCTTCCGTGACTGGATGTTCCACCTGAAGACGGGTGTTCATTTCAATGAAATAGAACTCGCCGTTTTCGTAAAGGAACTCGATGGTGCCGGCACCGCGATATTTCAGCTTGCGCATGGCGCTTGCACAAATTTCGCCGATATTCATGCGCTGTTCAACGGTGAGGGCCGGGGAGTTCGCCTCTTCCAGCACCTTCTGGTGACGGCGCTGCAGCGAGCAATCGCGTTCGCCAAGATGAATGGCGTTGCCGTCCCCGTCGCCGAAAACCTGCACTTCGATATGACGCGGCTTGCCGAGGTATTTTTCCATATAAACGGCGTCGTTGCCGAAGGCAGCTGCCGCTTCGGAGCGGGCCGTCGAGACCGCCTCGTCGAGATCCGCTTCCGTCTTCGCCACCTTCATGCCGCGACCGCCGCCGCCTGCCGTCGCCTTGATCAGGACCGGGAAGCCGATCGTCCGGGCGATTTCGAGCGCATTCTCGGGCTTCACTTCGCCGTCGGAGCCGGGAACCACGGGAATACCGAGTTCCTGTGCCGTCTGCTTGGCGGTGATCTTGTCGCCCATAAGGCGGATATGCTCTGCGGTCGGTCCGATGAAGGTAATGCCGTGCGCGTCGAGGATATCGGCGAACTTGGCGTTTTCCGACAGGAAGCCGTAACCAGGGTGAACGGCGTCCGCACCGGTGATTTCGCAGGCCGCAACGATCTGGTGGATGTTGAGGTAGCTGTCACGCGAAGGCGGTGGGCCGATGCACACACTTTCGTCGGCAAGGCGCACATGCATGGCGTCCGCGTCTGCGGTGGAATGCACGGCGACTGTCGGAATGCCAAGCTCCTTGGCAGCGCGCAGGACGCGCAGCGCAATCTCGCCGCGGTTGGCTATGAGGATCTTCGAAACCATGCTGAACCGCCTTTATTCGATGACCACGAGAGCTTCACCATACTCCACGGGCTGTGAGTCGTTGACGACGATTTCCACGACCTTGCCGGACTTCGGAGCCGGGATCTGGTTCATGGTCTTCATGGCTTCGACGATGAGGATGGTCTGGCCTTCCTTGACGGTCGCGCCCACTTCGACGAACGGACGTGCGCCCGGAGCAGGCGACAGGTAAACCGTGCCGACCATTGGCGAGGTAACGGTATTGGCCGGGTTGCGGGCAGGTGCTGCGGCGACCGCAGGTGCTGCCGGAGCGGCAACTGCCGCCGCTGCAGGGGCTGGCGCCGGTGCTGCGTAACCGGTGGGCGCTGCGGCATATACCGTGGTGGGCGGAGCGGCGCGGGAAACGCGGATGCGCAGGTCTTCCTGCTCCACTTCGATTTCCGAAAGGTCGGTATCGTTGAGGATATTCGCGAGCTCGCGGATCAGTTCCTTGTCGATACCCTGTTTCTTTTCAGACATGACAAACCCTATTCTTTGTTTCTTTTTATGCCGTGATGTTCTTCAGCGCGTGAAGCGCCATGATGTAGCCATATGGTCCGAAACCGCAGACCATGCCCTTCGCGGCGGGCGATACCATCGATTTGTGACGGAACTCTTCCCGCGCATGGATGTTGGAAATATGCACTTCCACGACGGGCGTGGAAATCGCACGAATGGCGTCATGCAGCGCGATCGAGGTGTGGCTGTAGGCGCCGGGATTGATGACGACACCTGCCGCTCTCTCTCCCGCCTCATGCAACCAGTCCACGAGCACGCCTTCGTGGTTGGACTGGCGGAATTCCACAGCGAACCCGAGATCTGCACCAGCAGCAAGACAATCATTCTCGATGTCTTTCAGCGTCTTGCCACCATAGATACCCGGTTCCCTTTTTCCCAGCATGTTGAGATTGGGGCCGTTGATGACGATGATGATGTTGCTCATTCGTGTTTCCATAAGAAAATCAGCGACACCTATAGACTGCGCAGCCTTCAAGGAAAAGCCCCCGAAAGCCGTAAAGAGCCGGCAGGCCCGGCATCCACAGGGAATGCAGCGGCTTTTTGCGGAATCAGGAGCAGGTGGCTTTTCCGCAGCTGCGCATATTGGCGATTTTTTCCTTCAACGGGTCCGCACCAACAGCGCCGAAAACGGCCTCGTTGCCGACGATATAGGACGGTGTTCCTGTTATGCCGAGGCTGTTGGCGAGCTTGTAGGTTTCCTGCACCTGCGCGTCGTTGGGGTTTTCTGCCATCGATTTGCGGATGTCGGCTTCCTTGAGACCGAG
This sequence comes from Rhizobium sp. AN68, assembly GCF_030758035.1. Taxonomy (NCBI): domain Bacteria; kingdom Pseudomonadati; phylum Pseudomonadota; class Alphaproteobacteria; order Hyphomicrobiales; family Rhizobiaceae; genus Rhizobium; species Rhizobium sp. AN68. Next base: position 1,201,856 of record NZ_JARWMI010000003.1, read on the forward strand.
CGACGTCGCGACTTCCATGGCGCTGTCTTCATTCGCCCGTCCGCGGCCGCCCAGCAAGGCGCGCTGGAATTCGGGATATTTGGCAGGCGCAAGCAGCTTGACGGCGTTGGAGACCCGATGCGCGGCGACCGATTCCGGCCCGAGGATCGGGAATTCCTTGAGCACGACGCGCACTTTCTTGTCCGTCTTCAGAATATTGTCCATGTCGCCCATAGCGCGTTTGCAATAACCGCAATTGTAATCGAAGAACTCGACCAGCGTGACGTCGCCGTCCGGATTGCCGAGCGCCAGATCGTATTTCGATTCTGAAGATGGTCTTCTGGTTGTCGGCCACGGCTTCCGCCGCCTTGGCGTTGCGGGTCGCATATTGCTTGCGTTCAAGCGCGTCCTGAACTTCAAGCATGATCTCGGGGTTCTCGATCAGATATTGCTTGATGAACTCGCCCATTTCCTTCTTCTGCTTGTCATCGAGGGCATGGGCGGGCAGAGAAGCGAAAGCCATGGAAAGAGCCGTTACGCTGGCGAGAAGGGTTGAACGGAGAAGATGCGCCATATCGGTCCTCATACTGTGCGGCCAATGCCTCATGAATGTTATGATGCAATTACCTTACTTTAAGCCAAATGCCATACGCCAAAAATAGTTGTCCGCATTATGGTCGCACGATTGTGAAGCGTGTGATTCTGGGGCAAGTCTCTGAAATACGGTTCAGGAAAGAGCATGCCCTTGATAACGATGTCGAAGCGGAGCGCAGTCGAACCCTTTCACGCCATGGATATTCTGGCGGAGGCGAACCGGCGACGGCAGGCGGGACGCCCCGTCATTTCCATGGCGGTCGGCCAGCCTTCCCATCCCGCGCCGAAAGCCTCTCTGGCGGCCGCGCAGGAGGCGCTGAAGCATGGGCGGATCGGCTATACCGATGCGCTGGGCCTGCGTGAATTGCGCGAAGCGATTGCTGGCCACTACCGGCTGCGCCACCAGGTTATCGTCGATCCGGCGCGCATTGCCGTTACCACCGGGTCTTCTGCCGCTTTCAACCTCGCCTTCCTCAGCCTTTTCGATGCCGGTGATCATGTCACGATCGCAAGGCCCGGTTATCCCGCCTATCGCAATATCTTGAAAGCGCTTGGCCTCAATGTCGTGGAAGTGCCGGTAACGGCGGAAACCGGCTATACGCTGACGCCTGCCAGCCTCGAGCGGGCTGAAACCAGGGCGGGCTGCAAGTTGAAGGGCGTGCTCCTGGCAAGCCCGGCCAACCCGACCGGCACGGTCACCGGCCGCGAAGCGCTGAAACGGCTGGCAAACTATTGTGAAAGCCGGGATATCGCCTTCATTTCCGACGAGATCTACCACGGCCTGACTTTCGTCGGCGAGGAAACGAGCGCGCTCGAACTCACCGACAATGCCGTCGTCATCAATTCCTTCTCGAAATATTATTGCATGACCGGCTGGCGCATCGGCTGGATGGTCCTGCCGGAAAAACTCGTCCGTCCGGTCGAATGTCTTGCTCAGAGCCTGTATATTTCACCGCCGGAACTATCCCAACTGGCGGCAACCGCAGCCTTTTTCGGCGGCAGAGGAACTGGACGTCTACCGGGAAAGCTACCGCACCAACCGCGATTTCCTGATGACGCGCCTTCCGGAAATCGGCCTGCCGCTGGCGTCTCCCATGGATGGCGCATTTTACGCCTATGTCGATACCAGCCGCTTCTCTAACGACAGCATGGATTTCGCCAAACGCATGCTGGCGGAAATCGACGTGGCGGCGACGCCCGGCATGGATTTCGATCCAGAGGAGGGCCACAGGGCGCTGCGCATTTCCTATGCGGGTTCGGTGTCGGATATTGCCGAGGCCGTTGGGCGCATTGCTGGCTGGCTGAAATAAGCCCTTGGGTTCTTCTCCCCTTGGCGGGGATCAGGCGGGCGAACAACCGAAGGTGCTGGCAAAGGCCTTTTCACCCTTTGTGGTGAAGGTCAGCACGCGCCCGTTTCCTTGCCGCAGCCAGTCGCGCTGCTGCATGGCTTTCAGAAGCGATGCGCCGAGCCCGCCGCCGAGGTGGTGACGACGTTCGCTCCAGTCCAGGCAATGCAGGCAAACCGGGCGCCTTGCCTTTTCCAGCGGCGAAAGATCAATGCCGAAGCTCGAGAAGAAATCCCGCCCGCTATCCGTAAGTGTGGGATCGTCGCCTGACGTCACGAGACCTTTTGCGGTGATAGTCGAAAGCAGTGCCACGCCACTTTCTCCGGCCAGATGATCGTAACAGATGCGCGCCTCGCGAAGCGCGGTGTCCTTTGGTCCGGTACGCACGCGCACGGCCCCGGTGCGCTGCGCAAGTCCCATCAGCGCTTCAAGAACCTGCGCCACATCCGCGTCGGAAAGCCGGAAATAGCGATGCCGCCCCTGTTTTTCCGCTTTGAGCAATTGCGCGTCGGAGAGTTTTGACAGATGCCCGCTAGCGGTCTGCAGTGTCACGCCGGCGGCTTCGGCAAGCTCGCTTGCCGTCAGCGCGCGTCCGTCCATCAGCGCCGTCAATATGTTGGCGCGGGCGGGGTCGCCGATCAGGGCGGCGACATTTGCGATCAAGGGTCCGTCTTTCATAGTTCGATGATAGCCGAAGCATTGATGTGAGGCAATGGCGTAGACAGGGAAGGCAGAACACGAGGAGACCGACGATGCTGACCTGTTTCATCCGTTACGAGATCGACCCCTTCAAGGTCGATGCTTTCGATCAATATGCCCGCAACTGGGGTGAGGCGATACCGCGCTGCGGCGCCGATCTGATCGGCTATTACGCACCGAAAGAGGGATCGAGCACTATTGCCTACGGCGTCTATAACATCGAAAACCTTGCCGCGTACGAAGCCTACCGGGCGCGACTTGCCGCCGATCCGGCAGGGCAGGAAAATTATGAATTCGCCCGCCGCGAGCAATTCATTCGCCGTGAGGACAGGCTGTTCCTGAGGCTGGCATCTGCGCCGCACGGCGGAGGCGGACGATGATCGCCGTCATATTCGAGGTCTGGCCGGCTGAGGGCGAAAAACAGCATTATCTCGATATTGCCACCAGCCTGCGCGCCGAGCTCGAAACCATCGACGGCTTCCTGTCCGTCGAACGCTTTCAGAGCATCAGCAATCCCGACAAGATGCTTTCGCTGTCATTCTTCAGGGATGAGGAAGCGGTGAAGGCATGGCGCGACACCGCGTCGCATCGCGCAGCCCAGTCGCTGGGACGGTCCGGCGTCTTTTGCAATTACCGCCTGCGTATCGCCACCGTGATGCGGGACTATGGTTTGAAGGAGAGGGAGGAGGCCCCGATCGACAGCAGACAGGTCCATGCGGCGGATAATCAAGTGCGGCGTTGACGGGCCTTCAGATCAGTTTTTCTTCAAGCCGGTCCAAGGCTTTCTGGTTCGAACTCGCTGCCAAAACCCGCTATAGATGGAGCGGGTTATGGATGGAGAAGGGCTGCCACGCGGCGGTCCGCCCGATTGGACATGGAGAGAAGAACGATGTCGGCAGAAAAAGTGGCGATTGTGACGGCAGGCGGCAGCGGCATGGGCGCGGCCGTGGCGAAACGTCTAAGCGCTGATGGTTACAGGCTCGCGATCCTGTCGTCCTCCGGCAAGGGAGAGGCGCTGGCGAAGGAACTGGGCGGCATCGGCGTCACCGGCTCCAACCAGTCCAACGACGATCTCAATCGACTGGTGGAGCTGACGCTCGAAAAATTCGGACGTATCGACGTTCTCGTGAACAGTGCAGGCCATGGCCCGCGCGCTTCCATCCTCGATATCACCGATGAGCAATGGCACACGGGACTTGATGTCTACCTGATGAACGTCATCCGCCCGACACGGATCGTGGCTCCATTCATGGTGAAACAGAAAGCCGGGTCGATCGTCAACATCTCGACTGCCTGGGCTTTCGAGCCGAGCAGCATGTTCCCGACTTCTGCAGTGTTCCGCGCCGGTCTTGCTTCCTACACCAAGATTTTTTCCGATACCTATGCGGCCGACAATGTCCGCATGAACAATGTTCTGCCCGGTTGGATCGATAGCCTGCCAGCCACGGAAGAGCGCCGCCAGGGTGTGCCGATGCAGCGTTACGGAACGAGCGAGGAGATAGCCGCAACCGTTGCCTTCCTCGCCTCGGAAGGTGCGGGTTACATCACCGGCCAGAACATCCGCGTCGATGGTGGTCTGACACGGTCTGTTTGACGATTGGTATATCGGGCTTCCGTCACCCCGGACTTGGTCCTTTGCCAACGCGGTCAAGTCCTTGATCGCGAGAGATTTCTTTCACGGCGCAGACGCGCCGTGGCTGGATGCCGGATCGATTACGGCATGAGATAAACCCAACATCCGCCAACAAAGCAAAACGCCCGCAACATGGTTGCGGGCGTTTTTTCGTTTCAGTGTCTTCTATCAAAAGAAGCCTTTGCGCTGCCACCAGCCGCCCTTGCGCGGCTTCGGCTCGCCGCCGTCAGGGTTGGCGGGCGTGCCCGACGAGGTCACGACCGGCTCCGAATTCGAGACATTGCTGCCCCGGTTCGCGCGAACCTTTTCTTCCGTCGCGGGTGCTACGGCTTCCGAACCCAGATCGGCCGAGGCTTCACCCACTTCGTCGAGGGCGACATCGACGACGGTTTCCACAACGACTGCGGGCTCGACGATCACCGGCTCGACCGTTTCAACGGTTTTGGCTGCGACTTCAGCCTGCGGTGCCGCTTCAGCCAGCGGCACGTCTTCGGTCTTGGCCTTCGCCTTGCGGGTGCGGCGCGGTTTCTTCGGGGCTTCCGCTTCCACAACGTCGGCAACCACACCTTCCACCACTTCGGCAGCGGTAGGCTCTTCGGTTACGGGTGCTGCGGCGGAAACCTCTTCGCCTTCCGTTTCGCCTCCTTCGTCGGACTCAGTGCCTGCGGCATCGAGAGCCTCGTCTTCAGCACGGTTGCGACGGCCGCCACGCTTGCCACGACGGCGACGCTTGCGCTTGCCCTCTTCATCGGAGCTTGCAGCTTCGTTCACACCGTTTTCATCGGCGTCGTCTGCGGCTTCATCGGTTTCGACGCCATCTTCGTCGTCCGCATCATCAGCGCCGGTGTCATCGCCAGCCTGCGCATCAACTGCACCGTTCTGGTCGTTCTGTCCGCCCTTGCCACGACGGCGACGACGACGCTTGCGCTTGCGCTTGCCGTCTTCACCATTGTCGCCCTGCTGCTGTTGCTGGCGCGGCTCGCTGGCCTGCGCCTTGACGATTTCTTCCTCTTCTTCGTCCTCTTCCACCTCAACAACGAAATCGTCTTCCTCTTCCACGAAGCTCGGGAGCATCTGGATAAGGCTTTCGATCTTCACCGGATTTTCAACCGCTTCGCCACGATCGATGGCGAAATGCTGCGCGCCGACGCCGGCATCGGCCGCAATGATGATCGCCACACCGAAGCGGCCTTCATAATCGACAATCGTGCCGCGCTTGTGGTTGAGCAGGTAGAGAGCCGTTTCCGGCGTGCAGCGCACGGTGATGTTGTGGGTCGTGTTGCGCAGCAGATATTCCTCAACGCCGCGCAGCACGTGCAGAGCGATGGAGGATTCCGAGCGAACGTGACCCGTGCCGCCGCAATGCTGGCAGACCTGCGTGGTCGATTCCAGCACCGAAGCGCGGATGCGCTGGCGCGACATTTCCAGAAGACCGAAATGCGAGATACGGCCGACCTGGATGCGCGCCCGGTCGTTTTTCAGGCAGTCCTTGAGCTTCTTCTCGACGGAGCGGTTGTTGCGCTTTTCTTCCATGTCGATGAAGTCGATGACAACAAGACCGGCAAGGTCGCGAAGACGCAGCTGGCGAGCCACTTCTTCCGCCGCTTCCAGATTGGTCGTCAGCGCCGTTTCTTCGATGGAATGCTCGCGGGTCGAACGACCGGAGTTCACGTCGATGGCAACCAGAGCTTCCGTCTGGTTGATGATGAGGTAACCGCCCGATTTCAGCGTAACCTGCGGCTGCAGCATGCGGTCGAGCTGGGCTTCAATGCCCGAGCGCGAGAAGATCGGGTGGATGTCGCGGTAAGGCTGAACCACCTTGGCGTGGCTCGGCATCAGCATCTTCATGAAGTCTTTTGCTTCACGGTAGCCTTCTTCGCCCGAAACGATGATCTCGCTGATATCCTTGTTATAGAGATCGCGGATCGAACGCTTGATGAGCGAGCCTTCCTCGTAAACGAGGCAGGGGGCCGTGGAGTTCAGCGTCAGCGTGCGGACGTTTTCCCACAGGCGCATCAGATATTCGAAGTCGCGCTTGATCTCGACGCGGGTGCGGTTGGCGCCTGCGGTACGCAGAATGACGCCCATGCCCTGCGGAACTTCCAGATCGCGCGCGATTTCCTTCAGGCGCTTGCGGTCGGTCGGCTGGGTGATCTTGCGGGAAATGCCACCGCCGCGTGCGGTATTCGGCATCAGCACGGAATAACGGCCGGCAAGCGAGAGATAGGTGGTGAGTGCGGCACCCTTGTTGCCGCGTTCTTCCTTGGCAACCTGCACGAGAAGGATCTGGCGGCGCTTGATGACTTCCTGAATGCGGTACTGCTTGCGCGGCTTGCGGGCAACGCGATCGGGAACCTCTTCCATGGCGTCTTCGGCGCCGACGGATTCGATCACTTCCTTTTCGTGATGATCGTCATCATCGTCGTCGTCATCATCGTCATTGCCACGGCGAAGACCCTCGACTTCCTCGGAAATCGTATCTGTATCGACCATGGCAGCCATTTCGCCGCCCGTGCTGCCGTCTTCTTCGGAAGAGGCCTCAACAGTGGTGTCGGAAACGGCTTCTTCGTCCGCTACCTTCTTCTTGGCGCGGGGGCGGCGGGTACGCTTCTTCGGTGCTTCTTCCGCAACGGCCTCGACGGCCACAGCAGTCACATCTTCGGATACCTCTTCGGCAGCGGCAGCGGCAACGGTTTCGTCCACGACCACGGCGTCAGTCGTCTCGCTGACGGCAACGATGCCGACATCCGGCTGGTCCGCCTGCGACAGATCGACAGCCGGTGCGCCGGGCTCGGGGGCGTCAGCCGATTCAAAGTCGTCGCTGCGGCGATGATCCTCGGCTTCCGCCTTGAGGAGCGCCTGACGGTCGGCGAGCGGGATCTGGTAATAGTCAGGGTGGATTTCCGCAAAAGCGAGAAACCCGTGGCGATTTCCACCGTAATCGACGAAGGCCGCCTGAAGGGAGGGCTCAACCCTCGTGACCTTGGCAAGGTAGATATTGCCGCGGATCTGTTTCTTGTGCTCCGATTCGAAGTCGAATTCCTCGATCCGGTTCCCACGGACAACGACTACGCGTGTCTCCTCTTCGTGGGAGGCGTCGATAAGCATTTTGTCTGCCATGTAAGCTGTGCTCCTCGGCGCAGCCTTGTTTTATACGAGAACAGGCCCGCCACACGGACGAGCCTTTCATATGAGTGCAAGGATGTGCCGGAAATGAAGTCTCCAGCCGGGCCTCTGTAAACTGGCAGCATCCGGACCGACGGCGAGGCGCTTGGCCTGCTCCTGGTATCCGGTTCATATGAAAACTGCTGCGACATCATTGGCCAGGCGGAACGACAATAATATATAGACCCCTTGGGGTCCGATGAATTTGCTCTCCTCAGAGCAGCGGTGGCATTGCCACCGGGTAGGTCTCCGGCCACGGCCGGAATTGATCCAGTTTCAGGATAAATGTAACGACGGCAGATGATTGCCCGTTTTGCAGCGCCAGCGTCTTTTTCGATTGGCAGCCGGCGGGCATCTATCCCGTCAACACTTTTAACCCTCATCCTTGTTGTATGTTTTCTCTGTCATAATAGCAATAGGCTGGCTAAATATGCCATATTGTTGGTGGAATTTCCGGGTTAACAATTGGTTCACCAACGCCTGCGATTGTGGGGCGCAAACGCACAAACACGCGTCCGGCGTGGCCGAAATTACGACGTTCCCGGCACTTTGCCGCACCATTTATGAAAAATGACTGAAATACGGAATTTCTTGAAGACCATGAATTTCACGCGCAGCGCAGCGATATTCGATGGGGCAGGGCCGCTTGGCGCGCGAATCGCGCGGCTTGCGGGTGCCCTTGTCTTGCCGGTTGTCTTTTCGGTCGCCGCATTCGTCTCCTGCGTTCCACAGGCCTTCGCCGTGGAGCCGCTCATCGCCAATCAGGCACGCATCATAGGCGACGAGGCGCGCACGCGCATCGTTCTCGATTTTGCCGAGGAGCCGGAATTCGACATTCACTATCTCGATTCGCCCGCCCGCATCGTCGTGGACTTTCCGGCGGTGAATTTTGCGTTCCCCGCATCGGCTCTGGCGCCAACCGGCCTTTTCTCGGACATTCGCTTCGGTAGCATGGGGCAAGACAGCGCCCGCATCGTGCTGACGGCAAAAAAACCGGTTCAGGTGGCGGTTGCCGAAACCAAGAAGGGCGAGGACGGCACATCGTTCCGTTTCGTCCTGGATGCGGAGATCACCACCAAGGCCAAATTCGCCGAACTGGTGAAAGAGCAGCAATGGCGCGCGCCGGCGCCGGTCTCGACATCGGCGATCACGCCTGACGACAAGACATCGCGGCAAACGGATTTCGTCATCGCTGTTGATGCCGGCCATGGCGGCATCGATGCCGGCGCTTCCGGCGGCGTAACCGGCACGGAGGAAAAGGTCATCACGCTGACCTTTGCCAAGGAACTTGTGGAGCGGATGAACCGGGAGCCCGGCATCAAGGCGTTCCTGACGCGTGATTCCGACACGTTTCTCGCTCTGTCCGAACGGGTCACGATCGCCCGGCAGAACAATGCCAACCTGTTCATTTCATTGCACGCCGATACACTGAAGCAGAAGGGCATCCGGGGGGCGACCGTCTATACATTGTCAGACCGCGCCTCAGACCGCAGGGCGCAGGAGCTGGCCGAGCGCGAAAACAAGTCCGACCAGATTGCCGGTGTGGCAGCCTCCAGCGAGCCGCCTGAGGTGGCCGATATCCTTCTCGATTTCACCCGGCGCGAAACGCAGGCCTTTTCGGTGACGCTGGCAGAAAATATCGTATCGTCCTTCGAGGGACAGGTCGGCCTCATCAACAATCCGCATCGTTATGCCGGTTTCATGGTGCTGCGCGCCCATGACGTGCCATCGGTGTTGCTGGAACTCGGCTTTCTCTCCAATCCGGAAGATGAAAAACTCCTTCTTGATGCGGAATGGCGCAAGAAGGTCGCCGATACGCTAGCAACTGCGGTCGGACGATACCGCACCAAGGCCATGGCGAACGGCGGCTGAAGGCCCGGGCGGGCGAGCGGCGCCCCGTTGTCGCCGTGCCCCTTGCTGCCGAAAAGCTGTTCAATTCTTGGGCCTTGCGGACGATTAGGTTGGTGAAGCCCTATTTTACTCACATTCGCCGCGTTATTGCGGAAGCGGATTCTGTGGTGATCCGCCATTGCGGCTGGAACCGCAATTGCGGCAGTCGGCCCGGTAACATATCAGCGAATGCTGTCGTTCCGGCTTGTCATCGAAGGTATGGTGTGCAAAACGGCACGCGATATGCAAGGATGCGCCCGTATCATCGGGCGTTGATGGTTACGATCCGAATTATCGGTAGCTTGGTATGATCAGACTGATTGGATATTTTTTCGGCTTGGCCAGCGTGCTCTTCCTGTGCGCCGCCGCCGCCGGTGCAATTTATTTGCACGGCGTGACGAAGGACCTGCCGGATTACGCAGTTCTGAGCACTTATGAGCCGCCGGTGACGACCCGCGTGCACGCCGGCAACGGCGCGCTCATGGCGGAATACGCCCATGAAAAGCGCCTGTTCCTGCCGATCCAGGCTATCCCGGACCGTGTGAAGGCAGCTTTCCTTTCGGCGGAAGACAAGAATTTCTACAACCATCCGGGTGTGGACATCTGGGGTCTCGGCCGTGCCGTTCTCGTCAACCTCCAGAATATCGGCTCCGGCCGTCGTCCGGTCGGCGCGTCCACAATCACCCAGCAGGTGGCAAAGAACTTCCTGCTCACCAACGACCAGACCTTTGACCGCAAGCTCAAGGAAGCGCTTCTGTCCTTCCGCATCGAGCAGACCTATTCCAAGGACAAGATCCTCGAGCTTTATCTCAACGAGATCTTTTTCGGTCTGAATTCCTACGGTATCGCCGGTGCGGCACTCACCTATTTCAACAAATCGGTCACGGAACTGACGATCGCGGAAACCGCCTATCTCGCATCGCTGCCGAAGGGTCCGGCCAACTACCATCCGATCCGCCGCGAGAAGGCGGCGCTGGAGCGCCGCAACTGGGTGATCGACCGCATGGCCGAGAACGGCTACATCACGGTCGGCGATGCAGAGGATGCAAAGAAGCAGCCGCTTGGCGTCAATCTGCGCCGTGGCGGCGCGCATATCTTCGCGTCTGACTATTTCGCCGAGGAAGTCCGCCGCCAGATCGTCGAGAAATACGGCGAGCAGGCGCTTCTTGAAGGCGGTCTTTCGGTTCGCACCTCTTTCGATCCGCAGATCCAGATGGAGGCGCGCAAGGCGCTTCAGGACGGTCTGGTGCAATATGACGAGCGTCGCGGTTTCCGCGGACCCGTCGAAAAGATCGAGACAACCGGTGACTGGACTGCGGCGCTCGCCAAGGTAAAGGGCCTTCGCGACGTTCCCGAATGGAAGATCGCGGTTGTCCTCGCCGTTGCTGCCGATGGTATCGATATTGGCGTGCAGGTCGACCCCGATGCCGAGGATGGCGACAAGCGCACACGCGGCCATATCTCCGCTGAAAACATGCGTTGGGCCTATCGCGATGCCACAGGCAAAAAGCCGACGGCTAAGTCGCCGGTTGGCGTACTGGCTGTTGGTGACGTCGTTTACGCACAGCCGCTGTCCGGTTCCGGCAACGAATATCGTCTGCGCCAGCCCCCGAAGGTGCAGGGCGGCATGATGGTGATGGATCCGCACACTGGCCGCGTTCTGGCCATGGTCGGCGGCTTCTCCTACGCGCAGTCGGAATTCAACCGCGCCACGCAGGCGATGCGCCAGCCCGGCTCCTCCTTCAAGCCGTTCATCTATGCGGCTGCACTCGACAACGGCTATACCCCGGCCTCGGTCATTCTCGACGCGCCAATCGAGGTTGTTTCGGGCGGTCAGGTCTGGAAGCCGCAGAATTACGGCGGGGGTTCCGCCGGTCCTTCGACCCTGCGTCTCGGCATCGAAAAATCCCGTAACCTCATGACAGTGCGTCTGGCGCAGGACATGGGCATGAATCTGGTGGCTGAATATGCCGAACGCTTCGGCATCTACGACAAGATGCCGCCGCTTCTGGCAATGTCGCTCGGTTCGGGTGAAACAACCATCATGCGCATGGTCTCGGCCTATTCTGTGATCGCCAATGGCGGCAAGCAGATCAAGCCGACGCTGATCGACCGCATCCAGGACCGTTACGGCAAGACGATCTTCCGGCATGAGGAGCGTGCCTGCGAGGGCTGCAACGCCACCAGCTGGCAAAATCAGGACGAGCCGGTCATCGTTGATAACCGCGAGCAGGTTCTCGACCCGATGACCGCTTACCAGACGACCTCCATGCTTGAAGGTGTCGTGCAGCGCGGCACGGCGGCGGGCAAGATCAAGGTCGATCTGCCGGTTGCTGGCAAGACGGGCACCACCAACGATGAAAAGGACGCCTGGTTCGTCGGTTACACGCCGGACATGGTTGCCGGTCTTTATATCGGCTTCGATTCGCCCGCACCGCTTGGGCGCGGCGGCACCGGTGGTTCGCTGTCGGCACCGATCTTCGGCGAGTTCATCGCCGATGCGGCCAAGCACCTGGAACCGAGCAAGTTCATCGTGCCTGAAGGCATGAAGTTCATCGCCGTCAACCGCAAGACCGGCATGGCCGCTTCGGAAGGCGAACCTGATACGATCATGGAAGCCTTCAAGCCGGGCACCGGCCCGGCCGATACCTTCTCGGTGATCGGCGCGGAAGGCATGTCGCAGGAGGATATTCTGAAGACCTCGCCACAGGCCCAGCAGGCCATCACCGGCGGTGGCGGCGGTCTTTATTGATACCAGTCTTATGTTTGGCGGGGGGCGCGGGTCTTTACATCCGCGCCCCCCGCATTTATTTGAGCTACCAGTTTAAATGAAGGCGAAGAACCAGCGAAATGCGCAATGAAATTGTGAACGTAGTCGACGAAATCAAGCAGGCCATAAGCCTGCTGAGGAGGCATCTTTGACTGGGACCAGGCGATAAGACGACTGGACTGGTTGAATAACAAGGCAGAGGACCCGACCCTCTGGAACGATGCCACCGAAGCGCAGAAACTGATGCGCGAGCGCCAGCAGCTGGATGACAGCATCAATGGCGTGAAGGCGCTTGAGCAGCAGCTCAAGGACAATGTCGAGCTGATCGAACTCGGCGAGATGGAAGGCGACGACGAGATCGTCAAGGACGCCGAAGATGCGCTGAAGGCGCTGAGGAGCGAGGCGAACCGCCGTCAGGTGGAAGCCATGCTTTCCGGTGAAGCTGATAGCAACGATACATATCTCGAAGTTCATTCCGGCGCTGGCGGTACGGAAAGCCAGGACTGGGCCAACATGCTGCTGCGCATGTATACCCGCTGGGCCGACCGCGAAGGCTTCAAGGTTGAAGTGCTGGAAGTTCATGACGGCGAAGAGGCCGGCATCAAGTCCGCGACGATCCTCGTCAAGGGCCACAATGCCTTCGGCTGGCTGAAGACGGAATCGGGCGTACACCGCCTCGTCCGCATCTCGCCCTATGACAGCAATGCGCGTCGCCACACATCGTTCTCCTCCGTTTGGGTTTACCCAGTGGTCGATGATTCGATCCAGATCGACATCAACGAGAGCGATTGCCGCATCGATACCTATCGTTCGTCCGGTGCAGGCGGCCAGCACGTCAACACCACCGATTCGGCCGTGCGTATTACCCACATACCGACCGGTATTGCCGTGGCCTGCCAGCAGGAGCGTTCCCAGCACAAGAACCGCGCCAAGGCGTGGGACATGCTGCGCGCCCGCCTTTACGAGGTGGAACTGCAAAAGCGGGAAGATGCGGCAAACGCTCAGGCCGCATCCAAGACGGATATCGGCTGGGGCCACCAGATCCGCTCCTACGTTCTGCAGCCCTACCAGTTGATCAAGGACCTGCGCACCGGCGTGGAAAGCACCGCACCCGGCAACGTGCTGGATGGCGATCTGAACCAGTTCATGGAAGCGGCCCTCGCGCACCGCATCAGCGGCGGCGCAGACGTGGAAGTGGCTGATATCGACTGACGCGTCACAGCGTCGCTTGAAAAAATCACCCCTCGCAAACCCATTGCGAGGGGTTTTTCGTTGGAGGAGATGGATGAAACAGGCGCTTTACATCGTCGACGTTCAGCCGAGCTTCAATCCGCCGGCTGCGCTTGTGGCGGACATATCCGCGCTGGCCGCCACCATGCCAAGCGTTGCCAGCGTCGAGCGCCATGATGAAAGCGTCACGCCTTTCGAGCGGCAACTCGGCTGGAAGCCGGGCAGGGACGACTGCTCGCTGGTTGCGGCGGACTGGATTTTCATAAAGCACGGCTACGCTCCGCCAAGGGCGGCTATCGACCACCTCCTGTCTCTAAAGCTCGACAGGGTGCTGGTCTGCGGCATTCAGGCCGATACCTGCGTGCTGGCTGCGGGTTTTGCCCTGTTTGATGCGGGGCTTCATCCCACGCTTCTGCCATGGCTGACGGTGGGCTCCAGCCTCGATCGCAGCGGCGAACTCGGCGCCAGACTATGGAAACATCATTTCGGTGCGGTTCTGGCCGGGCCGCATGAGCTTAACGCGTAGAGAGTTTCCAGTAAAACTGCGTATAATCCAGGAGGTAGAGAACCTCCAACGATTCCGTTCAAACCGACGTTCTCTCGCCCTCAGTTCGAGGCCTTTTCGATCTTCATCTCGCCGAGTTCGTCGATCAGGATCGTCCAGCTTTCCGCTTCCCTGATCTGCGGATCGGTTTTCAGATAGACGGTCACAAACAGGCCGGGCGAGGCCGATGCACCGTTTGAGCTTTCGGGGCGAATATCCGTGACGTAGGACTTCATCTGGCTGAACTCTTCCAGCTCGATGTTTTCGAGAAGGTTCGGTCCGTTTGCGGTAGTGGCGATGCGCTGCAGATAGACTTTAGCGGTGCCATCGCCCTGGCGGATTGCAACCACCTTGTAATAACCGCGCGAGGGTGTCGCTGGCGGCGGCCGCAACTGGCCGTCAGGACCTTTCACCGGCTCAAGATTATGCTCTTCCCACATGCCGCTGCTGACAACGAAGATCGCCGATACCGGCAAGTTGTCGATCGCCTCCGTTTGCGCCCGCATGGGAAGCGCTGTGGCGGCGAAAATGAGGGCGGCGAGAAGAGGTTTTTTCAGGGGCATGGCCATCATCAGTGGTTGGCGTCAATTGTTGAATTGTTCGGCGAGTACGCGGTCTGACCATGAACGGTCTGGGTCCGAGAGAATTCTGGCCGTCCTGTCCTGCGATTGCGCAATCCGCACATGCCGTACGGATTTCACCTCCGTATGGTCGGCGACCGCGTTCACCGGACGCTTGTCGCGCTCCAGAACGTGAATATCGACCGTCACCTTGTTGGGCAAAAGTGCGCCGCGCCAACGCCTTGGCCGGAAGGCGCTGACGGGTGTGAGCGCCAGCAGCGGTGATTCCAGCGGCAGGATCGGTCCATGGGCTGAGAAGTTATAAGCTGTCGATCCTGCCGGTGTTGCAACCATCATGCCGTCGCAAATCAACTCTTCAAGCCGCGTCTTGCCGTCCACCTCGACACGAAGCTTGGCGGCCTGATGCGATTGCCGGAACAGGCTGACCTCGTTCATGGCAAGCGCCGTAAATTCATCGCCGTCGGAATCCGTCGTCGTCATGCGCAGCGGATGAAAATCATTGCCGGTCGCCACCGCAATACGCTCGACCAGGCCGTCTACCCGGTAGTCGTTCATCAGAAAGCCGACCGATCCCCGGTTCATGCCATAGACCCGCTTGCCGGAATTCATCGTTTCGTTGAGAATTTGCAGCATGAAGCCATCGCCGCCGAGCGCCACGATCACTTCCGCCTCGTCGAAGGGCGTGTTGCCGTAAGCGCCTTTCAGCTCCTCCAGCGCCCTCTGCGCCTCCTCGGTTGCGGAGGCCACGAAGGATAGTGAACAGTTAGAATGCGACATTCGCTTCCCTCGGCAACGACGCATACCGGAATCGATATGCGGACGATGCTGTAACCTGTTGAAGCAGCTCACAATCTCCAAACGTCGATAAAACGGTCGATCGCAAGCCACAAGACGCATCCTTGGTACATGAAGACGGCAGCAGGCGACAAGGCCTTTCCGGCGGACAGGCGTTCGCAGCAGGCGGGTTTGCCCGCGTGCGGTCCACAGCTTCTTGGTTTCCGGCCTTCGACAAGGGTTGCGATGCGGCGCGACGTGAGGCAACTTGCGCGAAACAAGCGGAACGGCGAGTGGCAGGAGACGGGCGTGGTGCTGAATTACAATATCTACGATGTCTTTACCGAGACCAAAATGGCGGGAAATCCGCTGGCGGTCATGTATGACGCGGATGGCCTCGACCAAGTGACGATGCAGGCGATAGCCAGAGAAATGAACCTCTCCGAGACCGTTTTCGTCAACCGCTCGGGCAATCCGGCCCACGCGGCTTCGCTGCGTATCTTCACGCCTTCGGGCGAGTTGCCTTTCGCGGGCCACCCGACTGTTGGCGCGGCGATCGCGATAGCCGAGCGCAATCGCAATGAAGGTGACGACGATATCGATATGGTCTGTGTGCTGGAGGAAAAGGTGGGGCCGGTCCGCTGTGCGGTGAAAATGCGCGCCGGTGCGGTCAGCTTCGCCGAATTCGACCTCCCGCGCAAATCGTCCCGCGTCACCCTGCCGCTCGATCATACCGCACTTGCCGATGCGCTGGGCGTGAGCGAAGGCCATCTAGGCTTTGAGAACCACGTACCGTCGATCTGGACGGCCGGTGTGCCGTTCCTGCTCGTGCCGCTGCACAATATTGCCGCTATCAGCGAAATGGATTTCGACGCCAATCTCTGGCTGCGCACCGCACCGCTGGTGGAGGGGCGCCTGACGGCGGCCTATATCTACTGTCGCGGCGGCGTCAATCACGCAGCAAAGTTCCATGCCCGCATGTTTTCCCCGGAAATGGGGATTTCGGAAGACCCCGCCACCGGTTCCGCCGCCGCCGCCCTTTCTGGCGCAATCCATCATTTCGACGGCCTGACAGACGGTCACTATCCGCTCTTGATAGAGCAGGGCGTGGAGATGGAACGTCCTTCCCACATCCATCTGCGCATGGACATCAAGGACAACGAAATCGCCCGCGCCCGCATCGGTGGCCACGCGGTCCGTGTAGCATCGGGTACGTTCGAGATCTGATTTCAACGTGAGCGACTGAACTACAGTCGAAAAGCTACCTGCCGACCAAAACGAAAAACCCCGGCCATGACCGGGGTTTTATTGTTTCTGGTCTTAACCAGAGATCAGTTGAACCGACCCGCCGCATGGGCAAGCATCGTGTAGACCTTGCCGGTATCGGAGGTGAGGTAGGACTGGGTGACTGTCCGGTCACGGTCCGTGCGGGCGACATCAGCGAGCAGCTTTTCGAAATCGGTGATGTAGCGGTCCACGGCGGTGCGGAATTCGGCCTCCCGCTCGTATTTGCGCTTGATCTCGTCAAACGTCGTCTGGCCCTTCAGCGTATAGAGGCGACGGGTGAAGACATCACGTTCGCCGCGCTGGTACCGGCGCCACAGTTCCACCGACGCATCGTGGTCGATCGCGCGCGCGATGTCGACGGACAGCGAGTTCAGCGATTCCACCATGTGACGCGGATTGCGTGTATCGGCAGCACGGGTCGGCTGCTGATCGCCGCTTGCGCGGGGTGCGGAAGCGGCGGCCGATTCCTGCGAGGCACCGCGCAGAAGATCGCTGATCCAGCCACCGCCTTCTTCGCGGCGTGCGGCAGGCGCTGCAGCCGCCTGGGACGGGGCAGGCGCCTGACGGTTTTCGACCTGGCGGTTCTCAAGCGGCAGGGTGCCACGCAAGGCGGGTGCGGCTGCCGGCTGCGGCTGAGCTGCGCGTGGTGGCTGTGCCGGCGTGGCTGCTGCCGGCTGCGGACGCGCTTCGACACGGCGTTCAGCGGCAGGCTGGGTCGCTGCAATGGCGCGGGCGACGGGTTCGGAAACTTCCATCTGTTGGGTCGAGCGACCGACAAGCTGGGAAATATCCTGCAGGGCCTTGATCTGCTCGGAAACGGCGCGGCGCATCGCTGCGGCGCTTTCCTTGGCCTCTTCCGGCAGGTCGAACGCGCCGCGCTTAAGTTCGGCACGGGTAGCATCCAGCTCGCGGCGGATATCGTGGCTGGAGCGGCGGATTTCGTCCGTCGCGCCGGCAAAACGGCTGACAGCTTCCTCAACTGCCTGACGCAGCGTTTCCTTGAGGTTGGCGGCGGCGGCATTGGATTTTTCCGAGGCACTGCCGAGCAGGTTGTCGACTTCCGAAAGCGAGGATTCGACACCGCCACGCAGGCGGTTGACCAGCTCGTCGGAATATTTCTGCGCGTCGGAAAGCGTGCTCTCGATCGAACGGCTGGCATCCTGACCAGCGGCGAGCAGGGCGCCCCGCATGGTCTGTGCTGCCGAGCGGGCGCGCTGTTCCGTCTCGTCGAGCGAACGGCCGATATCGGAGAAGGATGCCTGCAGATTGTCACGCAGGTTGCCGGCGACATTCTGCGAACGCTCCTCGGCCTCGTTGAGCGTGGTTTCCACCACGCTGACGACGCCGCGCATGGCGGTTTCGATTTCCTCGGAACGCTTGACTAGTCCGACAGACAGGCTGCGAAGTGCATCCTGACGCTCTTCCAGCGTACCGACAAGGCTCGACTGCGCGGCATTGAGCAGTTCGGACGCCTGGCTGAGAACCTTCGAATGTTCCTCGAAACGTCCGACGATGCCGGCAACCTGCGCCAGTGTCTGGCCGGAAATATTCGACAGACGATCGATCTTTCCTTCCAGCAGACGGCTGGAGCTGGACACCATGTCGGCGGCCTGCGAGGCGGATTCGGAGAAGCGGGTGGCCGATGCGTTCAACGCTTCGTCGGCCGTGCCGAATTCCTGCGCGGCGCGCTCAACCGCAGAGTTGAAGTTGTTTGCCGACTTTTCGACGATTTCGGCCATGCTGTTATGGGTCTGCGACAGCATATCAGTGCTCTGGCGCGTGGCGGCGACAAGCTTGTTTGCCACATCGCTGCCTGTACGGGTGTATTTGTCGATACCTTCTTCGACGGCGTCGGCCATGGCGGTATGCGTCTGCGACAGCATGTCCGTGCTCTGGCGGGTTGCCGCGACAAGCTTGCTTGCTGCCTCGCTTCCGGCATTGGCATAATCGCTGATCGCCTGTTCAACCATGCCGACCATGCCGCTGTTGCTCTGCGACAGAAGTTCGGCGCTCTGCTGGGCGGCGGAGACGATCTTTTCGGCGGCTTCGCGACCGATGGTGGCGTATTCGTCGACGACAGGCTTTGCCTTCTCTTCGATCAGGCGCGACAGTTCAGCAGAACGGCTGGCCAGCATCGAGTTGAGTTCGCGAGTGCGGTTGTCCAGCGCCGAGCGGATGGATTCGCCGCGCGCATCGAGAGCGGATTCGACACCGGTCAGGGTCTCGGAAATGACGCCCACCTGCGAGCGCACGACCGCTTCGGCCTCGGCAACCTTGTTGACGATGATGTTGCCCGCCTCGGAGAAGGTCTGAGCGACGGCTGCCGCCTGGCCGGACAGGCGTGTCTGTGCATCCGAGATGCGATTGACGATCTCGCCAGAACGTTCTTCGATCGCCTTGGTGAAGGCGTCGTTCTGCGCCTGTACCTGTTCGGCGAATTCCGAGCCCGTTTTCGCAAGCAGGGCAGTGGAACGAACGGCTTCTTCGTCGATGCTCTGGGTGGCGGAAATGACCGCCCCACGCAGGCCGACCGCAAGCTCACTCGCCTTGCCTTCGATGGTGCGGTTGACGTTTTCGAGGCCGATCGTCAGCGCGCGGTCCATGGTGCCGAGGCGTTCATCGATGCGGGCCGAACCGGCATCGAAGGTTTCCGCCAGACGGCTGGTGCGGCTTTCGAAGGTGTCGGCAACCCGTATCGTCTGCTCGTCCAGAATGCCGGTGATACGTTGAGCAGCATCGTCGCTGGTGCGGGCGAAGGCGGCTGTCTTGTCTTCCAGCGCGTCGGCAAAGCGACGTCCGGCATCCTCGATCGAGGTGTTGACGTTGCCGAGATCGCTCGACACACGCTCCTGTAGCGCACCGAGCGAAGTCTCGATGCGGGTGCCGGTCTCGTCGAGCCTGCCCGTAACGCTTCCGATCGAGGTTTCGATCCGCGAGGAGAGAGCATCGGTCGCACCGCCGATTTCGCGGGCGGCCTCACCGATCTTGACGGCAATATCGCCGGCACTGTTGCGAAGACGCTGTTCCAGCGTGGCTGCACTGCCGTCTATGGCCTTCTGCAACGTCTCCTGCTGGGTTTCGAGCGAGAGTTCGAGCATGCTGGCGCTGGATGCAACGGTGGTGCCGATCATCATCGCCTGCTCGGAGAGCATGTCGCCCATCTGGGTCGTGGCTGAGCTCAACGTCGCGGCGATATCCGCCTGGCGCTGCGCGAGCGAGGTACGGATGTCCTCATGCGATTGCGACAGATTGCTCTCGAGGCGGGAGACGCCTTCTTCCACCGTCTGCGCAAAACGGCTGCTGCCGTCTTCCACGACGCTTTCGATGCGGCTGGCCGCGCCGGAGACGCTCTGCTCGATCAGGCCGCTATTGCGCTCAAGCGAACCGGCAATGCGTTCGGCCTGCGAACCGAGCATGGTCTCCAGCCGCTCGTGGCCGCTGGCAAGTGCGTTTTCAAGCGTGAAAGCCGTCGATTCCAGTCGCTGGCCGACACCTGCGGCCGCGAGCGACAGTGATGCGGTTCTGGCATCCATCGCCTCGGAGATACGCTCCTCAACGCCGGAAATCGTTATGTCGAGCGCCATGGTGCGGCTGTCGAGCGCGTCCGCGATGCGTTCTTCCGCACTGGAGACAATGCCGGAAAGGGCGGCAGTGCGGCTGTCCAGAGCATCGGCAATACGATCTTCGACCCCGGAAACCGCCGAGTGAAGCGCAGCAGTGCGTCCGTCGAGGATGTCGGCGATCTTTTCCTCGACACCGGAGAAGCTCATGTCGAGCGCCATGGTGCGGCTGTCGAGCACGTCCGTGATCCGCTCTTCCGCGCCGGATACGACATTTTTGAGCGAAGCCGTGCGGCTGTCAAGTGCGCTGGCAATGCGGGTCTCGGCACCGGCCACCAATTCGCCAAGAACGGCGGTGCGGGTATCGAGCGCTTCGGTAATTTTTTCCTCTGCGCCGGAAAACGCCATGTCAAATGCCATGGTGCGGCTGTCGAGTGCATCCGCAATGCGTTCTTCAACGCCGGAGACGACGGCGTTAAGCGCTGCCGTGCGGCCATCGAGCGTTTCCGCGATACGGGTCTCGGCACCGGCCACCAATTCGCCAAGGACGGCGGTGCGGGTATCGAGTGCTTCGGTAATTTTTTCCTCGGCGCCGGAAAACGCCATGTCGAGCGCCATGGTGCGGCTGTCGAGTGCATCCGCAATGCGTTCTTCAGCCCCCGAAACGACGGCGTTGAGTGCTGCCGTGCGACCATCAAGCGTTTCCGCGATACGGCTCTCGGCACCGGCAACCACGTCGCCGAAGGTGGACGTGCGGCTGTCGAGTGCGCCCGCAATCCTCTCTTCGGCACTTGCCACAATGCCGGACAGAGCGGAGGTACGGTTGTCGAGCGTTTCCGACAGCCTCTCCTCGACATTGGCGAAGGTCATGTCGAGCGACAGCGTGCGGCTGTCCATCGTGTCGGCGATGCGTTCCTCGACGCCGGAAATGGCGCTGGAAAGAGCGGCCGTGCGGCCATCCAGCGTCTCGGAAATACGGTTTTCCGCACCGGATACGACGTCGTGCAGGGCAGCCGTGCGGCTTTCCAGCGTATCGGAAATGCGGTCCTCTATGCCGGAAACGGCGCCGGTGATGGCGGCGGCGCGGGTTTCGAGCGTTTCCGAAAGACGGCGCTCGACATCGGCAACGACGCTGTTGATTGCGGCTGCACGCTCCTCAAGCATCGCGGCTAGACGTTCCGCCGTGCCGGAGACCGAGCCGGTAATTGCCAGCGAACGGCTTGCAAGCGCCTCGTCGAAACGGTCCTGGCTTGCCGAAAGCGCGCCAAACAGGGCATTGCTGCGCTCCGCCAGCACGCCGTCGATCTTCTCGTGCGAATTGGTGAAGGCATCGGTGATTTCAGCGGTGCGCTGGCCGATTGCGTCGCTGAACGCGCGGGTACGGGTCTCAAGCGCGCTTTCGAGCATTTCCTGGCCGGTGCCCAGTGCGGTTGCAAGTGCAAGCGACTGATCGGTCATGGTGTTGCCGATGCGCTCAAGTCCGCTGGTCAGCATGGTGTCGAGGGCTTCGGAGCCGCCGGCAACGGTTTCGTTGATCCGGGCGAGGCTCTCCATCAGCTTGCTGTCGAGGCTGCCGGCGCGCTGGTCGAAGGCACTGGCGAAATCCGCCACATGTTCGTCGAAGGCGGAGTTGACCTGGCCGACCGTCGCCTGCAGGCGTTCTTCATAGAGGCCGGAGCGAAGATCGAGATCCATGATCGCGTCATCAGCCGTGCTTTGCAGGCTCTGGCGGAAGGACAGGCCTTTTTCTTCAAGCGTCGTGGACAGCTTGTCGAGCACGTTATCCAGCGAACCGCCGATGATCTGCTGGCCGCGATCGATATTGCGGTTGAGTTCGAGCGTGCGGGTGGAAAGGGTCTCGTTAAGCTGGCGGGTGCGTTCCTCGAGTGCGCTGTTGAGGCTCTCCGCGCCGCTGTCCAGCGTCGAGGCGTGGATCGCGAAGCGTTCCAGCAGCACTTCGCCGCGCTCGTCCAGCGTCGAGGTGAGGTTGTGCAGACGCATGTCGAATTCGCTCGATAGCGTTGCGCCCGAGGAATTCAGTGCCTGAAGCAGGTTTTCGGTCTTGGCGGCAATCAGGCTGCCCATCGCCTCGGTCGAGGCGCGCGATTTTTCGAGCAGCGCGGCCGAGCGTGTGTCGATCATCGAGGCGAAGGCCTCGCCGGTGGTGGAAAGCCGCATCGAAAGCTCTTCGCCGACGATTGAAAGCTCTTCCTTGATCTGTTCCTGCGCGCCGACAATGGAGGAGCGGATGCGCTCCGCATGGTTGACGATGGCGTCACGCTCGGCGCTCAGTTCCTGCACGAGGCTGCGCACGCGCAGTTCATTGTCTGCATAGCTGCGCTCTAGCGCGTTGACTTCAGAATGGACGAGCGTTTCGAGTTCCGTCGCGCGGGCAATGGTGCGCTCGATGCCGTCGTTCATGGCCGAGACTTCTCGGCGAACCGCCTGGCCGACGGACATGATCCGGTCGGAGGCGACAGTTTCGGGTTCGGCAAGACGAAGGGCGACTTCTGCCATCGACCGGGCAGCGTTGCGCAGATCGCGGGCACGCGCCATCATGATCGCGAAGGCGAAGAACAGCATGATCGGAACGACGATGCCGACGACGATCGCCATCAGCCCAGGTATTGCGGCGAGATCGGCAACCGAGCCGATGTTCCAGAGTGCACTGCCGTAGATAAGATGCGCGATGCCGAGGCCGCCGAGCGCCCAGATCACCGACATGATCGTCGCGTTTCTGAGCGCGCCGCCGATGGAGCCGCCTTCGAGCGATTTCAGGATCATGGCCGGGCTGCGCTTGGAGCCGTCGTTGGCAGCTTCCAGATTGGGGGATCTGGGCGCCTGTTCGGCAGGCGCGCGCGCGGCCTCGGGAGCAGGGGTCTGTCTGCTTGCTTCCTTCAATCTGGCCTCCGGCTGCTTTGGCGCTGTCGTCTTCCGCGATTCCGGCTTGTCTTCGAAAGCACCAAGCTGCAGGGCGTCTTCCAACGCCTGAAATGCAGTCTCGTCGACAGAGTCGCTGATCTTGTTATTCGCCATGCGGTTACGCCTCGTTACACATACGCCCGGCTTCATGCCGTTTGACCATCTGCGACCCGCAAATGGACTGCCGCCATCATGCCAGCGGAACATTATCCCGTTAAAGAGAACAATTCCGCCATTACCAATCCCGAATTGCTGGTGGTCCAGCTTTCGGGCGAAATTACATCACTGTGCCGGAATAACAAAGCTTGAGCATAAGCCTCGTCGGAACGGCAGTACCGTAGTGACACATTTAGGTGTTCGAAACAATTAATGCGGGTTTGCCGCAGCAGCGAAGTGTCGGCTTTTTAACAGTTTTTAAACCTGAGTTTCACGCTGAACGCCTTGTTTCGCATAAGTTTAACATAAATTAACCATAGCAGAAGATTTTCGCCCGCGTCACGCCGTAATTTAAGCTGATAGCACCGGCTTCAATGCGTAAATACGACACAGATGTGACACGAAACAGGAAACGGCGAGACAAAGGAATTTCAGATATGGCAGCCGTCAGTATTGCTTTCGAAGCTCCGGATAATTTTGGTGGTGCGCCGGCCGCCGCGACAAGACCAATCGATTTCGAACATCTCGCGCGCCAGACGATGGGCGACAAGGAACTTGAAATCGAGGTGCTGCAACTCTTCAGCCGTAACGCCCGTGCTGCCCTGCATGAAATGGCCGGCGCTGACGACAAGACCGTCAAGGCAACTGCCCATCGTCTAAAGGGGGCCGCGCAGGCGGTTGGTGCCTCCACCGTTTCCACGGCGGCGGCGGCAGTGGAGGACAAGGGCAACGATAGCGCGGCCGTAGCCAGACTTGCGGCAGCGATTGTCGAAGCGGAAAATTTCATCCTAAAGCTCTGCCGTTAAGGCGATCCAGTCTGTTTTACAGGGCCGGTTGCGCTTGGCGCCTGCGAGAAGCGGGTTGCCAAGGCGAACCGGCCTTTCTATGTGTTTGTTTAGAACAGTTCTTAGACACCATTTTGGATCTCCGGCATGACAAAACTGACCATTGTTGCCTTTGACGGCACGCCCCATGAACTCGACGTAAGCAACGGTTCCACCGTCATGGAGAATGCCGTGCGCAACTCCATACCCGGCATCGATGCGGAATGCGGCGGCGCCTGTGCCTGTGCGACCTGTCATGTCTATGTTGATGACGCATGGGCGGAACGCGTCGGCGGACCCGAGCCGATGGAAGAGGACATGCTGGACTTCGCATTCGAAGTACGCCCGACCTCGCGTCTTTCCTGTCAGATCAAGATGAAGGACGAGCTTGACGGCCTTGTCGTTCACGTTCCCGAACGTCAGGGCTGACGGCAAGCCGCATTATACGCCACAGAAAAAGCCCCGCTCACCTGTTAGCGGGGAGCGGGGCGAGGCGGGTACGCAGCATGCAAGCGAGGGAGGAAACACCTGCGAGCCTCAAGTGCGCACCGGGAGAACCGGAGGTGGTTTCGAACGCCGGACCCCTGCGGATCACCACCGTTAAAAACCATGTGAACAAGCTACAATGAGTCTCGTCGACCGCACCATGACGAGAAGTCACGGGTGATATCGAACATGACGTAACGTCATGTTAGCGTTGCGTTTCGCGTCCAGGGGAGTATGGGCGGAAAGGCGCCTCAGCGCCGGTTCTGGCCCTGTTCGATCCGGTTCTTCAAAAGCCGGGTCATGCGCGCGTCGAAGTTTTTGGATTCCACGATATCGAACCGCAACTGATCCTTGTCGTGCTCGTCCATGACGGTCTGAGTGATCTTGCCGACCATTGCCTGTAGCGTTTCACAGTCTTTTTGCGGACGAAGCGCCGTCAGTTGCCTTTCGAGCGAGCGGGCATGGGTGCGGGCGATTTCCGCGTGCCGTTCCTCGTGGCGCTTGATATCTGCAAGCAACGTATCCCAGATGAAGGCCAGTTCCGCCGTGGTGCGGCGGCGGTTTTTCCATTGCGGCAGGAGAATACGGGTGTTCAGCAACACCTTAGTGCTCCCAACGCTGCACATGCCGTTTTTCTCGACATAGGTGAGTTCGCCGCCGAATTTGATCTCGGTGGCACCGGGATGGCGTGCGCCGGTGTTGCGCGTCAGCGGGCCATGCTTGGAAAGCTGCTTGTCGAGGTCAGCGGCGGTTTTACCGCTGATCGAAAAATAGGAATAGGTCTTGCTGACGATGGTTTCGGAAAAGGCCGATCCGGGCATGGAAAGGGCTAATGCGCCAGCGAAAACGGCGCAAAGAGCACGTGAAGATATCGTCATAACCCGGCCTTCCGGTTGAACTTGAAAAACGTTTGCTGCATAGGCGGAGCGGAACTTATAAGAATTGGCATAACACTCCGTTATTCCCGAAAGGCGCGTGTTACGTGATAACAGCCGGCAGCAATGTGTGGCAAGCGGCCCATGGTCGCTCCCTGAAACTTGATGGACGTGGCCGTATTATGGCCATCGTCAATGCGACGCCCGATTCCTTTTCGGATGGCGGCCGTTATCTTGCCGTTGATGCGGCTTTTTCCCATGCCCTGACCTGTGTTGAGGAGGGGGCGGATATCATTGATATCGGCGGCGAATCCACCCGCCCGGGCGCGGCCGAGGTGACCGAGGGCGAGGAACAGGATCGCGTGCTGCCGGTTATCGAACGGCTCCGTCGCGAGACTGATGTTCTGATTTCCGTCGACACCTACCGCGCATCCACGGCAAGGCTGGCGATCGAGGCGGGCGCCCATATCGTCAACGATGTTTTCGGCCTGCAGAAGGACGGGAACATGGCGGGTGTGGTTGCCGCCGCGCGCGCGGGTGTCTGCATCATGCATACCGGGCGCGACAGGCAGAAGCGCGCCGATCTTATCGATGATCAGTTCGAATTCCTCAATCGTTCGCTTGAGATGGCGGAAGCTGCGGGAATCGCCCGCGACGCCATCGTGCTCGATCCCGGTTTCGGTTTTGCCAAGGACGAGCGTGAAAATGTCGAGCTGATGGCGCGCTTTGGCGAACTTGCCGCGTTTGACCTGCCTGTTCTGGCCGGGACGTCGCGCAAGCGGTTCATCGGGTCGCTGACGGGCAGGGATGCGGCCCACGAACGCGATATCGGAACAGCAGCGACGACAGTGATCCTCAGGCTGGCGGGTGCCGCGATTTTTCGCGTGCACAATGTCGCCCTAACACGCGATGCGCTGGCAATTGCCGACGCGGTTCTTGCCAAAGCGTCGGCAAGGCCCGATGCATAGATCAATAGATGCCGGAGTGCCGCATGCCTTAAAAGAGGCCGGCTATTCCGGTATAACCCCGCCATGGAGGCGATGCGATGAGCCGCTACACCATTATTCTGAAAAACTGTTCCTTTTTCGCCCGTCATGGCCTTCTCGAGCAGGAGGAGGTGCTGGGCCAGCGCTTTTTCGTCGATGCCGAGATGGAGGTTGAAGCGGGTGACGCGCTCGAAACCGACGATATCGAAAATACCGTCGATTATGGCGTCGCCTTCGCCGTTATCGAAAAGATCGTCGTCGGCCAGCGTCGCTACCTGATCGAGGCCCTCGCCAACGATATCGCCAAGGCCCTGCGCGCGCGTTATCCGCAGATTGTCTGGCTGCGTATCACGGTTCGCAAGCCCTCTGCGCCGGTTCCCGGCATTCTCGACTATGCGCAGGTGAGTGTTGAACACCGTGCCTGACAGGATAACAGTTGCCGCACTAGGCCTTGGCGGGAATATCGGTGACCCTGCGGCTGCAATGGCCAGAGCCTTGCGCGAACTGGATGCGCACGGCGATTGCCGGGTGCTGTCTGTCTCCGGGCTTTATCGCACGCCGCCCTGGGGTAAGACGGACCAGGCGGATTTTTTCAATTGCTGTGCGCTGGTCGAAACCTCGCTTTTAGCACCCGCACTGCTGCAATTGTGCCTCGATATCGAAAAGGGCATGAAACGGGTCAGAACGGAGCGCTGGGGGCCACGCACCATCGATATCGACGTGCTGACCTATGGTAATGATGTTGTCGTTACGGAAAGCATTGAAGTGCCGCATCCGCGCATGACGGAGCGTGCCTTCGTGCTGATGCCGCTAGCCGATATCGCACCCGATCTCGAAGTCCGGGGCAAGCCCGTGCGGGAATGGCTGCGGCAGGCGGATACAACCGGCATCATCAGCGCAAACGAAAAACGGGAGTGGTGGACACTCCCGCTTGGCGATGGCTGAAAAGGTCGCGGGTTTTACGGCTTGATCGAACCGACTGCGATCTGGTCGATGTCGCGCGCGAGTGTGACGCCGATAACCGGGATCATCTGGTCGGCGACCTTGACGGAAATGGTGATGTTCATCGAATTGTCGTTCGAGACGCGGGCGACCATGGCACCGTTGAGCTTGGCGCGATTGATGCCCACAACGACCTTGTCGCCGCTGACCTGCCCGGAAATGATGTCCAGTCCCTTGCCTTCGGCGCCGTCGAGGAACTTGCCCTCGTAAGAGCCGCCCTTTTGGCTGATGACCGCGGACATGGGCTGGCTGAAGACGCCGACGCGGCAGGTGCCGGCGAGCTTGATGCCCGTCTGCTTGTCGTCGAGTGGCTCGCCCGTCAGGTCGCAGGTGAACTTGGTGCCCTTGTACTTGCCGGCGACGATTTCGCCCGGACCTTTCCAGCTTCCGGCAACGGAACGGAAAAACACGTCGTCGCGATCGCGCGATGCGGCATGGACGTCAGACAGGCCGAAGCTGCCGCTGACGGACAATATGGCGGCAAGTCCGCCCACAAGCGAAAAGAAGCGCGAATACATGATACTTTCCCCGGCGAAGAAGCCTGTTCGATAAGCGGCAATCTACCGGCGGAATGGTTAATGCTTGGTTTATTTCGGCTTTATTTACACCTTCGTCCGTAACCTTTTGAGCCGTACAAGTCCGGCTGATCAGGCTTTTTGACCGGTTTTTCCGCCACCAAGATCGGGAGTGAGGTCAGACATGAAATCACCTATGCCGGGTCGCTTTACCGCCTTGAAGGGTAGCGGGCGGCACAGATCCATCGCCGCAATGCCGATTCGCGCCGTCATCAGACCGTTGATGACACCTTCACCCAGGCGTGCGGAGAGTTTTGAGGCAAGCCCGTGACCGAGAACCTGTTGGGCAAGCCCATCACCGACGGCGA
This sequence comes from Rhizobium sp. AN68, assembly GCF_030758035.1. Taxonomy (NCBI): domain Bacteria; kingdom Pseudomonadati; phylum Pseudomonadota; class Alphaproteobacteria; order Hyphomicrobiales; family Rhizobiaceae; genus Rhizobium; species Rhizobium sp. AN68. The sequence goes on from NZ_JARWMI010000003.1 coordinate 1,230,042, forward strand.
TAGAACCTGTGACCGCGAGATGGGCGACGACGTCACGCAAAAGCCTGAGCATGCCGAGCGTGCCCGGCCGGCCTCCGTAAAGTTCCGCCATGGCGCGCACCAGCCTTGTCACCTCGAAAAGCACATAAGCGAGATCGACCACGGCGCGTGGGCTGACGGCGGTAACGACGGAGACGCGTTTGGAGGAGTTGAGGATCAGCGCGCGGGCCTGCCGGTCGAGCGGCACCAGCAATTCGCGTTCGGCAAGCTCGATCAGATGCGGCCCGTCGATCACGTCGTTTTCGGTGTCCTTGAGTGCGGCGCGCCCCTTGGCCGTTTCGGCGCGGTGGGAGAGAACTGCATTGAGGCGGGTAACGATGGCGCGGGCGGGTTTCGGGCTCTTGTCGAGGCTGGCCGTCTCCGCATCGGCTTTCAGCGATTGGACGGCGTTGAGCCGCATGATGCCGAACACTTCTCGTCCGACCAGAACGAGGACGGCAAAAAGCGCAACAAGGAGCGCAATGCTCGCCGTGTAACCCAGCCAGTCGGAGCGGGAAAAGAGATTGCGGATAAGCTGATCCGCCCAGAGCCCGAAGGCCAGCGAGAACAGCACGCCGAGTGCACCAAGCGCCAGCTTGCCGAAGGAGAAGCGGCTTTTCTTCGGCACGGCCACCGGCAATGCGGCGGCATCCGTCTCTTCAGGTGCTAAAAATGGATCATCCTCATCGGGCGTCAGGGAAATCTCGGTGTCGAAGCTGCGCGGTGCGCGTTTTTGCGCGACGGTTGACCGTGCCGTTTCTTCGGTTTCGAGCGTGAAAGCCGCGGGGCGGCGTGCCTGCGGATCGTTTGGTGTGGGAGCCTTCATGCGAGCTTGTCTCCAAACAGGAACTGCATGGCGCGGTCGAGCCTTATGTGGGGAACGGAAAGCCGGATGCCGCCGCTGCCCGGTTCATCGATATTGGGGGGGCGGAAACGCACGACATTGACGTCCGGCAACGTCGCCTTGTCGCCATCCCTGTCGATGCTGCGGAAAAGCGGCTCCGGGTCTTCGGGCAGGTCGCCGGGAAAGATCGCCGTTTTACGGTTGCCGTCAAATATCTCGCCGTTGATGGTTTCACCCGCCATCGGTGTGCCGACGATGACCGGAAGCTCGTGACCGTTCTGTCTCACGCTTGCTTCCCGCGTAGCGCGCACGGAAGCCAGTGCCATGACCTCGATGCCGGCACCATTCATGCCGATGGTAGTGATGGCGCGGTCCACCAGACGGCGGGTTAGCCGTTCCAGCCGGTCGTGGCTTTCATGATGCAGGTGGTCGGCCTTGGTAGCGGCAATCAAAACCTTGTCGATGCGCCGGCCCAGCAGCGATGATAGCAGACTGTTGGTGCCAGGGCGGAAACAGGCGAGAACATCGCCCAGCGCCCGTTCCAGATCCTGCACCGCCTCCGGGCCGCGATTGACCGCCTGAAGAGTGTCGATCAGCACGATCTGCCGGTCGAGGCGGGCGAAATGTTCGCGGAAGAAGGGTTTCACCACGATTGCCTTGTAGGCGTCGTAGCGCCGCTCCATCATGGCGCGCAGCGACCCCTTTGGTGCCTTGTCGTCTGTCAGGCCCGGCAGGGGCGCAAAGGTCAGCGCCGGTGATCCTTCGAGATCCCCCGGCATCAGCAGACGGCCCGGCGGCAAGGTGGAGAGCGACCGCTCGTCGGATTTGCAGGCCTTCAGATAGGCGGCGAAGCTTTCCGCGAGGCGTCGCGCCGTCATCTCGTCGGCGGGCGCATTGATGTCGAGCGAGGAGGCTATTGCCAACCATTCCTGCGCGAGTTCGGCGCGGATGCCATTTTGCGCCAGCGCGACGGTGCTGTCGCTGAAGCTCTTGTAGTCCTGCGAAAGCAGCGGCAGGTCGAGCAGCCATTCGCCGGGATAATCGACGATATCGATGGAGAGCTTACCTGCGGAAAACCAACGGCCCCAACCGCTGGCGCTCTGGTAGTCGAGCGTGATCCGCAGTTCAGAGATTGCCCGTGTCGAATCCGGCCAGAGCCTGTCGCGTACCAGAGCTTGAATATGGTCCTCATACTGAAACCGGGGAATGGCATCGTCCGGTTGCGGCTCCAGACGCACATTCGAGACGCGCCCGGAACGCATGGCCTCAAACAGCGGCAGACGACCGCCATTCAGAAGATTGTGGACGAGCGAGGAGATGAAAACCGTCTTGCCCGCCCGCGAAAGACCGGTGACGCCAAGCCGCAATGTCGGATTTGTAAGGGTGCTCGCACGGTCGGCCAGATTGTCGAATGCAATGAGCGCACTGTCCGTCAGGGACGTAAGAGAAGGCGGCAATGGCAGTTTCCCAGCTATTTTTCACGGTCACAGCTGCAATATAGGAAGGGGCGGTTGCCCAAAAAAGAAGCGCGCCAATGGATTTTCAACGAGTCCGGCTTCGGCAACGCATTGGTCGCACGCTGCTGCGGCTATTTGCCGGGAGAGAGAAAATCGACCAGCCGCCAGCGGTTTTTACCATTCCCGGCACTGTCGTCGTGATCGAGAACCGCAAGACCCGATGTCGGAAAACCGGAGGGCAGGGCGGCATGCAGCAGGTCCTCGCCTATCATCGCCTCCAGCGTCGCCTCCATTGTGGGGTTGTGCCCGACCAGCATCACGGACTGTGGGTCCGTTTGCGCGGCGATGAGAGAAAGATAGGTTTCGCTGCGCGCATTGTACATTTCGTCGATATAGACGATTTCGATGCCCTCGTTGAAGGCCCGCTGCCAGGCCTGCGTGGTCTGTCGGCAGCGCGTGGCCGTGGAGGACAAGAGCACGTCCGGGCGGTAGCGCCGGTCGGCGGCAAGGTCGGCGATGATCTCCGCCTCGGCAAAACCGGCCTCGTTCAATCCCCGGTCGAAATCGCGTTCTCCCGGTGCCGCCCAGGCGGCCTTGGCGTGGCGCAAAAGATACACTCGGCTCGGAGAAGATGCTGTCAAGGGCGGGGACCGACGTTCGAATGGGAGGCAATGGAGGAATGCTACAGGATAGGGTTGCATGACCGCAAGTCCTCTTTCCTGTTGGTAAGTCGCGTTTAAGTGATTTAAGAAGAGATCGCTTGAATACGAATAAAGGATAAAAATTAGTCATTTAGATGATTTTTGTGTCAGTTTTAAAAATGCCTGAAAACTGATCTGTAGACTTGAATCAGCCTATATCATTGGAGTATACACCGCCGCATTGAGATGTTCTTCGAGGAGAATCGCGTTGAGTGAGAAGATCGATCTTAGCAAATATGTGCTCTCGGAAGACGACGAGTTCATGAATGCAAACCAGCGTGCCTACTTCCGCGCGAAGCTGGTCGCCTGGAGAAACGACATCCTGAGAGAAGCGCGCGAGACCCTCGGACATCTCGCCGAAGAAAGCGCCAACCATCCCGACCTAGCCGATCGGGCATCTTCGGAAACTGACCGGGCGATCGAACTTCGCGCCCGTGACCGCCAGCGCAAGTTGATCTCCAAGATCGACTCTGCCCTTCAGCGGATTGATGACGGCACTTACGGTTACTGTGAAGAAACGGGTGAGCCTATTGGCCTCAAGCGCCTCGACGCACGACCGATAGCGACCCTGTCCATCGAGGCGCAGGAACGTCACGAGCGTCGTGAAAAAGTCTACCGCGACGAATAAAGCCAGCGTTGTTCCGGGCGCTTCGGCGAGTCGGCCAGCGAACAGAACCAAAAATGACAAAGGGCACGGATTTGTTTCCGCGCCCTTTTTTTGTTTTGAATGTCTGTCCGCCGACAGATGTGAACCTGTCAGCGGTCGCGGGTAACGGAAAGTTCGCCGAAAATACGCGCCATTTCCTTCTGCATGTCGCCATCCGGCGTTGCACCAGTAACAGGCGGCGAGACGGGTTCGGTTTTTGGCTTTTCCGCAGCAGCGGCGACTGCCTGTTCGCTATCGGCATCCTTGCTCTTGGCGATCTCCGCCTCAAGAAAGCTTTCGAAATCGCTGGCAAGGTCATCGGAAAATTTCGGCTCGGCGTTAGCGGAGACGACGGGCGGATTTTCGGGCTTTGGCGCAAAGGGCGCAGGCGCATCTTGCCCCGGTTTCAGGCCGGGTAGAACGCGCTCGCGCGCGGCATCCAGAAAATCTGCGGCATTCGTTTGGTCGATGACCGGTTCGCGCGCGGCAAAAACCGGCGGAGCAACAACCGTCGGCCGTTCTTCAGGAACCGTTGCCTGGACAGGCGGTGCGGGCGGCGCCGAGGGTAGAGGGGCCGGCGCGAAGGGATCAGGGCGGCGCTGTTCCGGTCGCTCGGCGGGCATGTCGAGTGATGCGGCGGCGAGAGGCAGAACAGCGGCGGCCGGTGCGGCAATGACCGATGCCGGTGGTGGCGCAGGACGGGTAATATCCCTTTCCGGGACGGCTGGTCTTATCGGTGCAACGGGCTCGCGTGCCGTCGTGGGCGTGGATACGGGTTGCGGTGGCGTAGACGGACGTGGTGGCAGCGATGCGGCCGGTGCAGGGGTGGGTGCTGCACGAGCAGCCGGGGCGGGCGGTTCCGGCCGCTGCGGCTGCTTTACGGGTTCTTCCGGCAAGGAGGCTGGAGATGCCGCTGCGATTGGCTGCTGTGGCAAAGCTTGGCGGCTTTCGCGAGGGATCGGCGGTTCAGCCCTTTTAGGTTCGCTGTCCTGACGCGGCAGCGCCTTGAGTTCCGCTTCCTGCGGTTCGCGCACTTCCCTGACGATTGGGATCGCGCCGATACCACTCTCGATGACGATATCGGTTGGACCGCCAATCATGACAAGATGCTCGACATTGTCGCGGCGCACCAGCACCAGACGGCGCCGGGCGTCAACCGCCGTCGCATCGAGAACCTGTAAGCGCGGCTGCCGGTTGCGACCGCCACGGATAAACGGGGCCGCCCCGCCGCGCCTGCGCAGTATCCAGAGAACAATTGCCAGAACAAGCAGGGCGAGACCGACACCGACGACGGCGACGATGAGATTGTTTCCATAGGTGCCGATAAAATCTTCCATCATGGAGATCATCCCTTCAGATTTTTTCGTGCAATTAATATTGCCGTGGTTCTTATAATGTGAACGCCAAGCAGGAAAAGACGATTTTTTTAAGCGTGATACAAGGTTTATTCATTTCGTCCCCAGGATCAGTTCATAGGATCGTCTCATCAGCCGGCCGGGCGCCACCCAAGCGTCATATCTTTCCCTTCAATGCCGGGGAGCAATGAAGGTTGCAATTCTCTCTTCGAAGGAGCGATTGTAAATGCTTGCGAAATTGCTCGTTGACGGGTTTCCGGTAAGAGTTTTTATTTTTGTTGTTTTATTTGGATTGCCGGGATTTGTTTTTCCCGCTCAGGCCGCGACGGCGGATGACAAGGCGTCCGAAAATCCTGCGAACATGATTGAGTTCGTAAGAGACAATCCATCCTGTATCGATTTCACGGATGGATGCTCGGTTTGCACGCTAGCGGATGGCAATATCGTATGCTCCGCGCCGCGCATTCAATGCCAGGTTAAAGCGCTGACCTGCAGCCGCAAAATAGGCTTCTGAGGCATTTGCGCCTCTTTAGGGCCGTTTCTCTGTGCGATTTTAAGCCTTTGTGGTGCAGCGGAGCTTTTTGACGGTCAAGCGAGTTGCTACAAGAAATTCTACTGCCCGATTCCGTCGAGGAAATAGGGCTGACCGAATGACGACCTGCAGGACTGCGAGGCCAAGATGACACGGGTGCGCGAGACAAGCGACAACGACCTTCCGCTGGTGGACAGGCGTGCCCGTTCCGGCACGGTTCTGCGGATTCTGCTGCTGGCGCTGGTGCTCATCGCTGCCGCTGCTGCTTTCGTCTATTTCAAGGATTCGCTGGAAAACGAAATCGTGCTCGGCATTCTCGGCGTGCTAGCGATGATGGGTATCTTTTTTCTGGTGTCGTCGATCATCGGTTTCATCGAGGTCATGCCGCAGTCGCAATCGGACGGGCTGGCCCGCCGTTTCCTGTCGGCACACCCGGACGGCACACTGATTACCGATGCCAAGGGGCATATGGTCTACGCCAACGCCACCTATTGCCGGATGAGCGGCACCACGAAGGCGAGCGATATCCAGAGCCTGGAGACGCTGCTCTCGCGCAGCCGGGAATCGACCGAGGCGCTCTATCGCCTCATCAATGTTTTGCGGGAGGGGCGTGACGGTTACGAGGAGTTCCGTCTGCTCAAGCCGCTCGGGGAGGCCACTTCCGGCGGGCCGCACTGGTACCGACTGAAAGGTCGGGTGCTGAAGGATGCGGGCGGCGAGGCGCTGCACGTCTTCCAGATTGCCGATATCACGCCTGAGCGGGAAGATCAGGAACGCTTCTTCCGCGAATTGCAGAACGCCATCGATTATCTCGACCACGCGCCGGCCGGTTTCTTTTCCGCAGGTCGCAAGGGTGAGATTGTTTATCTGAACGCCACCCTGTCCGAATGGCTCGGCATCGATCTTGCGCAATTTTCGCCCGGTTCGATGACTGTGTCGGACATCGTCGCCGGCGAGGGTATGGCGCTGATCGAATCCGTCCATCCCCAGGGTTCAGCCAAGCGCACCGAGATTCTCGATCTCGACATGCGCCGGGTCAACGGCCAGAGCATGCCGGCCCGCCTCGTGCATCAGGTTACCTCGAAGGACGGCGCGCCCGGCGAAAGCCGGACGATTGTTCTGATGCGTCCGAAAGGGCAGGAGGATACGGAATCCTCGTCCGCCATGCGCTTCACGCGTTTCTTCAACAACACGCCGATGGCGATTGCCTCGCTCGACGGCGAAGGCCGCATTCTTCGTATCAACGCGCCATTCCTCAAGCTATTCTCCGGCGTCGTCGGGCGTGACGATATTGATCGCGGTGTTGCCCTCGAAGCCATCATCCACGACAATGAGAAACCCAGGCTTGAGCAGGCGCTGGCCGAGGCGAAGGACCGGCAGGGCGATATCGCCCCGTTCGATTCCCGCCATCCGAGCGACGAGGGCCGCCATTTCCGTTTCTACGTCAATGCCGTCATCGATCAGGACGACGAGGCGCCCGAAGAGGTGGCAATCGTTTATGCGATCGAGGTGACGGAGCAGAAGGCGCTCGAAACCCAGATGGCGCAGACACAGAAGATGAACGCCGTCGGCACGCTGGCAGGCGGCATCGCCCACGATTTCAACAATGTGCTGACTGCGATCCTGTTGTCATCAGACCATCTGCTGTTGCAGGCCCGGCCCGCAGACCCGAGCTTCGCCGACCTGATGGAGATCAAGCGCAACGCCAACCGCGCGGCGGTGCTTGTGCGACAGCTTCTCGCTTTCTCGCGCAAACAGACGATGCGCCCGGCGATCCTCAACCTGACCGACGTTATCGGCGACCTGCGCATGCTGGTGGACCGGTTGATTTCCGGCACCAATGTCAAGTTGGAAGTGGATTACGGCCGCGATCTCTGGCCGGTGAAGACCGACCTGTCGCAATTTGAGCAGGTGCTGATCAATCTTTGCGTCAACGCGCGCGATGCCATGCCCGATGGCGGCAAGATCACCATCCGCACGCGCAATGTGGATGCGGATGAAGCCGCAGCGCTCGGTCGGCCGGAAGTCCCGGCGGAAGACATGGTCATGGTGGAGGTCGCCGATAACGGAACCGGCATTCCGCCGGAGATCATGGACAAAATCTTCGAGCCGTTCTTCACCACCAAGGATGTCGGCAAGGGCACCGGTCTCGGCCTGTCGATGGTCTATGGCATCGTGAAGCAGTCCGGCGGTTACATCTATCCCGATCGGAAGTGGGCAAAGGCACTGCGTTCCGCATCTATTTGCCGCGCCACGTGGTGGAAGTGGTGCACGTTCCGGGCCAGCAGCCCGGTGAAGCTGCACTTGCCCCTGTGGCTCTGCCCGAACCGGTGAAGGAAGAGCCGCTGGATCTGACCGGTAACTCCGCCGTCGTGCTTCTGGTGGAGGACGAGGAGGCAGTACGGCGCGGCGGCAAGCGCATGCTGGAAACCCGTGGTTACACCGTTCATGAGGCGGGTTCGGGTGTCGAGGCGCTGGAGGTGATGGAAGAGCTGGAAGGCAAGGTCGATATCGTCGTGTCCGACGTCGTCATGCCGGAGATGGACGGTCCTTCACTCCTGAGGGAATTGCGCAAATCCTATCCCGACCTGAAATTCATCTTCGTTTCTGGTTATGCCGAGGACGCGTTTGCTAAAAACCTTCCGGCGGATGCCAAGTTCGGCTTCCTGCCAAAACCCTTCTCGCTGAAACAGCTGGCGATCGCCGTTCGCGAAATGCTCGACAACAAGGAATGACGGCGGATGGCGCGGGCGTGAGATTAGGTCCGCTGTTGCTCGCGATTCCCTTGCAGGCGCTTGGCGTCAAGGCTGAAACCACGTCAGGAAAGGCGGATAGCACCGCGCTTTCCAGCAGTGCTATGGCAAGCCCCCTGTTTTTCCCAAGGTTTGCCTCTTCGCAAACGCAATAGTGATTGCACCGTTTCACAGGGGGCTTAAAATCCGATCTTAACGACCTAGATATGTAGAGGCGAAGTTCTCCCTCCTGGTGATGACTGCCGGTTTGAGAACGGTTTGGAGAATGATGAAAGATGATCGCTGAGCCGATCTACATGCAGGGCGAGGGCGACGGGGAAGACGGCGGTACGAACCGCGGAACGTCCGTTATAACCCGCGTCAAGCCAAAGACGAAAAGACCGAATTTGTACCGTGTTCTTTTACTGAATGACGATTACACTCCAATGGAGTTCGTCATTCATATTCTGGAGCGTTTTTTCCAGAAGGATCGCGAAGCGGCTACCCGCATCATGCTGCACGTGCACCAGCACGGCGTAGGAGAATGTGGGGTGTTTACATATGAGGTCGCAGAGACGAAAGTAAGCCAGGTCATGGATTTCGCCCGACAGCACCAGCATCCGCTGCAATGCGTCATGGAAAAGAAATGAGGATCGCAACGTGCCAACTTTTTCCCCAAGTCTCGAGAAGGCGCTGCACCAGGCACTGACCTTTGCAAATGAGCGTCACCATGAATATGCGACGCTGGAACATCTCCTTCTGGCGCTGATCGACGACGCGGATGCCGCTGCCGTGATGGGCGCCTGTAATGTCGATCTCGATGCGCTGCGCAAGACTGTCAGCGATTATGTCGACAACGAACTGACCAACCTAGTGACCGGTTATGACGAGGATTCCAAGCCCACATCTGGCTTCCAGCGGGTTATCCAGCGGGCTGTCATTCATGTTCAGTCGTCCGGCCGCGAGGAAGTGACAGGAGCAAACGTGCTTGTGGCCATTTTCGCCGAGCGCGAAAGCCACGCTGCCTATTTCCTGCAGGAGCAGGAAATGACCCGTTACGATGCGGTCAATTATATCTCCCACGGCATCGGCAAGCGTCCGGGCACATCGCAGACCCGCGCTCCGCGTGGCGCAGACGAGCCGGAGGCCGACCCCAAGGCTGCACGCAGCAATCCCGAGGAAGAAGGCTCATCCGCCAAGAAACAGCAGGATGCGCTGAAGGCCTATTGCGTCAACCTCAATGAAAAGGCGAAAAACGGCAAGATCGACCCGTTGATCGGCCGTCATGAGGAAGTCAACCGCACCATCCAGATCCTCTGCCGCCGCTCCAAGAACAACCCGCTGTATGTGGGCGATCCGGGCGTGGGCAAGACGGCGATCGCCGAAGGTTTGGCCAAGCGTATCGTTGAAGGCAAGGTGCCTGAAGCGCTGGCCAATGATACGATCTTCTCGCTCGACATGGGCACGCTTCTGGCCGGAACCCGCTATCGTGGTGATTTTGAGGAACGCCTGAAGCAGGTCGTCAAGGAGCTCGAGGAATATCCCGGCGCAGTCCTGTTTATCGACGAAATCCACACCGTCATCGGTGCGGGTGCGACGTCTGGCGGCGCAATGGATGCATCGAACCTGTTGAAGCCGGCGCTGTCGTCAGGCGCGATCCGCTGCATCGGTTCGACCACCTACAAGGAATATCGCCAGTTCTTCGAAAAGGACCGCGCGCTGGTGCGTCGCTTCCAGAAGATCGACGTCAACGAGCCGTCGATCGATGATGCTATCGCGATCATGAAGGGCCTGAAGCCCTACTTCGAGGATTATCATCACCTCAGATATTCCAACGAAGCGATCAAGGCTGCTGTCGAATTGTCGGCCCGCTACATTTCCGACCGCAAGCTGCCGGACAAGGCGATCGACGTAATCGACGAGACCGGTGCGGCGCAGATGTTGCTTCCGGCGTCCAAGCGCCGCAAGCTGATCACGGAACGGGAAATCGAAGCAACCATCGCGACGATGGCCCGCATTCCGCCGAAGACCGTTTCCAAGGATGACGAGATGGTTCTCGCCAACCTCGAAAAGGAACTGCGCTCGGTCGTTTATGGTCAGGACATCGCCATCGAGGCGCTGGCCACCGCCATCAAGCTGGCACGTGCCGGTCTGCGCGAACCGAACAAGCCGATCGGCTCATATGTCTTCTCCGGCCCGACCGGCGTGGGCAAGACCGAAGTGGCCAAGCAGCTCGCCGCCTCGCTCGGTGTCGAGATGCTGCGGTTCGACATGTCGGAATATATGGAGCGCCATACCGTTTCGCGTCTGCTCGGTGCACCTCCCGGTTATGTCGGCTTCGATCAGGGCGGTCTCTTGACCGATGGCGTCGATCAGCATCCGCATTCCGTGGTGTTGCTGGACGAGATCGAGAAGGCCCATCCGGACATCTACAACATCCTGTTGCAGGTGATGGACCATGGCTCGCTGACCGACCATAACGGCAAGAAGATCGACTTCCGCAACGTCATCCTCATCATGACGACCAATGCGGGCGCTTCCGAAATGGCGAAATCGGCCATCGGTTTCGGTTCTTCGCGACGCACGGGTGAGGATGAAGAGGCGATCAATCGCCTGTTCACACCGGAATTCCGCAACCGTCTGGATGCGATCATTCCGTTCTCGCCGCTGCCGACTGCCGTTATCCACAAGGTGGTACAGAAGTTCGTCATGCAGCTCGAGACGCAGCTCTCCGAGCGGAATGTCACCTTCGATCTGCACGAAGACGCGATCTCCTGGCTGGCGGAAAAGGGTTACGACGAAAAGATGGGCGCTCGCCCGCTGTCGCGCGTGATCCAGGAACACATCAAGAAGCCGCTCGCCAACGAAATCCTCTTTGGCAAGCTCAAGAAGGGCGGTGTCGTCAGCGTCACCGTCGGCAAGAAGGACGATGGTTCCGACGGCCTCAAGCTCGAGGTTCTGCCGGAAACAGCGCCGGTAAAGCCGAAGCCGGAAGCAGAGCTCAATGCTGCCAAGTCTCCGGGCAAGGCGTCTAAGGCCAAGGCGAAGCCCGCCTCGAAGGCAGCGATTGCCAATGAGGAAGCGGATGTTCTGGTTGCCGAGGCGAGCAAGCCCGACGAGGATAGCAAGCCGCGCCGCAAGGCGAATACGGTGCCGAAGGTGCCGAAGAAGAAATGATAACGGTCTTCCGACCGACAAACGGTGCCGGGCGAAAGCCCGGCATTTTCATGCCTGAAGCGCGTCGCATTTTACCGGATTCGTGAAGCGCGCTTTATTTTTCTCATCATTCCGAAACCGCTGCGCACTTTCGGACGACATGCATTAGTGGACCAGCAATGCAATCAGCAGACAGCGATACCATCCCCCTGCGCGGCTGGTTTTTCAGGGGAATGCGGGGCATATTCTCGCTGCCCTCGCTTATTCTCATGACATCCTTCGTCGGTTTCAGCGCCTTCGCGCTGGAATCGGGCGTTCAACGTGGGGAAGCGGTGTTTATGACGCTGGTTATCTGGGCTTTGCCGGCCAAGATGATCCTGATCGGCTCGATGGTCGGCGGCGCCAATCTTGCCGCGTGTTTTCTGGCGGTGACGCTGTCATCGGTGCGAATGATGCCCATGGTTGCCTCCATCGTTCCGGAGATGCGTGGCGCAAAAACGCCGACATGGATTTTGTTGTTCCTCTCCCACTTCGTGGCGATCACCGCCTGGGTCTTCGCCACGCAAAATCTTTCCAAGATACCGCGCGAAGCACGGGCTGCGTGGTTTGCCGGTTTCGGCATTACCCTTACCGTCGTCAACGCTATCATTGTCGGCCTTTGTTACGGCGTCGTCGCGGCTTTTCCACCGCTTGTCGCAGGCGTGCTGTTTTTTCTGACGCCTGTCTATTTCATAGCGTCGATCTGGGCGACCGCCCGCCATTCCGTCGTCAAGGTCGCCTTCATCATCGGTGTGATCGCGGGGCCGGTCTTTGCGTTAATCGCGCCGGAATTCGACATTCTCTATGCCGGGATCGGTGGCGGCACGGTGGCTTATCTGATCGACCGTTTCGTCTTTCGTCGAAAGATCGGTCCCGTCTCACCGGAGAGCGAACCATGATGACCGAACAGTGGTGGGCGCCCTATCTCTTCATCGCCATTGCTGGCTGGCTGGCGACCGATCTCTGGCGCTGGCTCGGCGTGCTCGCCGGCAACCGGCTGAAGGAGGATTCCGAGGCGCTATACTGGGTGAGGGCAGTCGCCACCGCGCTCGTGATGGCCGTCACCGCCAAGCTGATCGTCTTTCCAACCGGAACGCTTGAAGCTTCACCGCTATGGCTACGCATCGGCGCGGCAGCACTCGGTTTCACAGCGTTCCTGGCCGCCGGCCAGCGTGTCATTGTCGGCGTGGCTGTGCCCATCGCACTTTTGGCAGCCGGGTTGTTTGTGCTCGGTTTTTAGTACTCTTCTTATCCGAATATTAAGGCCAATGACCTAGATTTCCGCTGAAGGCGTCTGGGGTAAATTCTATGAAGTTATTTATAGCAGAACGTTTTGTACTGAATGTAATTTTTATATTATTTATTGTCGATGTTGCATTGATTATGACGAAGGGCATTGAGGTTGACTATACCGGATATTCTCTGTGCCTGGTGGCGGGTACCGGGGTTTTTCTTCTTGGCCAGTTCTACCGGATAAGCGAGCGTGATCTTCGCATAGCGGCTGCACTTGTTTCCGCTGGGCTGTTCATCCTTTTTTCGCTGGCGGGCTCTGTGTTTAACTACATGTTCCTGCCGGTTCAGTTTCCGGCGATCGATCCCCTGTTGTTGAGCGTGGATGCCGCGCTCGGCTATAACTGGCGGGATGTTGTCATCTGGGCTGCTACCCAACCGTGGATCGGCAAAACCTTGTTTTTTGTCTATGCGACGTCGCTGCCGCAACTGCTGTTGATCGTCATCATGCTGGGTTTTACCGGCAAGGATCGGATGCTGCACCATTTTCTGGTAACGGGTGTGCTTGGCGCTCTCGCCAGCATCGTTTTTTGGATATTTTTTCCAACTTACGGCGCTAAAGCCTATCTGGATCTGCCGCAATGGGTCACCGAGACAATTCCAATGGCGGTCGATCCTGCCTATGGACAGGAACTGATGCGATTGGGGCAGGAAGGCGTAAGCTATCTCACCCCTAAAAACGTGTTGGGATTGATCGGTTTCCCGTCGTTTCACATCTTCATGGCGGCGATGTCCGTCTGGTTCGTTCCGCGTCACTGGCTGGTGATGGCGGTGATTTTGCCGCTAAATCTTTTGATGCTGCCTGCCGTTCTCGTTCAGGGCGGACATCATCTCTCGGATATTTTTGGCGGCCTCTTCGCTTTTGTTATCGTTTGCGCAGCCTCGAGCCGTCTGCTCAACTGGCTGTCGGCAAAGGAACGGGCCGGCAAGGCGGCAGCAGTTCCTGCCCAAGTCTTCGCGGCGGAATAATCGCCCCGGTTTTCGTACTCGCGCGCCTCCGCAACAAGCCGTTCCGACAGAAGCCGGGGCGATGTGGTCATCTCGTGGAGGCATCGCTACTGTGGCTGCACATCGGAGCGGCGACATTCGGTTTCATCGCATTCCTGGCGACCGGCAATCGCTTTATCGCCGGCGTGGCCGCGCCGATCTGGCTCTCGGCCGGTGGGTTGTTTATAATACTTTCCTTATATGAATATTAAGCTAAATACCCTACTGTCCCGTCGATTGGAACCGGGGCGGCTATTCCATGCGACTCTTTGCGGCAGAGCGTTTTGTACTTGGCTTTATCACCATCTTATTCGTTATCGATACGGTACTGATCGCTGTCAAAGGCATCGGGGTTGACTACGCCGGATATTTATTATGCGGATCGATGGGCGCCGGCGTTTTTATTCTCGGTCAGTTCTATCGCAAAAGCGGGCGTGATCTTCGCATAGCTGCCGCGCTAATCGCAGGCGGACTGTTCATTCTTTTTACGCTTGTCGCGTCCGTCTTTAACTACATGTTCCTGCCTGTCGCGTTCCCGGCAATCGATCATGTGCTTTTCCGTGTGGATGCAGCCTTCGGTTATAGTTGGATGGGCATCGTCACTTGGGCGGCGACACATCCGTGGATCGGAACGATCCTGTTTTTCGTTTATGCGACGTCGCTGCCGCAGCTTCTGGTGATCGTTATTACGCTTGGTTTTACAGGCAAGGAGCGGATGTTGCACCACTTCCTTGTAACGGGAGTGCTGGGCGCTTTTGCAAGTATAATCTTCTGGATATTTTTCCCGTCATTTGGGCCATCCGCCTATGTGCAACTGCCGCAATGGGCTTCTCAGACCATCCCCTTGGCGGTTGATAATGCGTACGGGCAGGAGTTGAACCGCCTGATAACGGAAGGGGTTGTTCACCTTTCGCCCAAAAACGTGCTGGGACTAATAGGTTTCCCTTCGTTTCATATCTTAATGGCGGCGATGTCTGTATGGTTCGTTCCACGTCACTGGTTGGTGATGGCGGTGATCTTGCCGATCAATATCTTGATGTTGCCCGCCGTTCTCGTTCAAGGCGGTCATCATCTGTCTGATGTTTTCGGCGGTCTCGTCGCGTTTGCAATCGTCTGTGCAGCCTCAGCCTGGCTGCTCAAGTGGCTTTCGGTAAGGGAAAGAAACGGAGAGAAGGCTCGCGCTTCGACTCAAGTCGTCGCGGCGGAGTAATCGTCCCGGTTTTCGCTCTCGCGCGCCTCATCGACAAGCCAGTCCGACAGGAGTCGGGCTGATGCGGTCATCTCTTCTGCTTCGATCAACCAGTAATATTTGTCCGCATCGGCCGCCCGATCGAAAAGCACGGTCAATTGACCGTCGGCGATTTCGTCGCGAAGAAGCGCTGTCGGGCAAAGGCCGATGCCGTGTCCCGCCTTGAGAGCGGTCACGAGCAGATTGAAGTCCGCAAAGATTGGGCCCGTGCCCTGGAACAGGGATAGGCCAGCAGTCGCCAGCCAGTCCCGCCATGCCGTCTCGGTGGTGTCATGCAGCAATTCGGCCCGCAGCAGGCTTGAGACATCGTTGAAGGGACCGGACTTCGTGGCGTAAGCGGGTGCGCATGTCGGGCGCGTCTCGGCACTGAAAAGCGCCACGGCTTTTTGCGCAGGGCGTGGGCTGTGGGTGATGCTGAGATCGGGCTGCGTGGTCTCATTCCTGCCGGAATAGCTGATTGACACCTGTATGTCTGGATAGAGCGCGCGGAAACGGGGCAGGCGGGGTGTCAGAAAATGCGCAACCACTGAAGGGAGGCTGGCCAGACGAACGGTGATGCGGTCGCGGCCCCGGCTGATCCGTTCCGCACCGGAAGCGATCTGCCCCAAGCCGGACGAAACCGTCATGCCGAATTCCTGACCCGCCGGCGTCAGTCTCACGCCTCTCGCATGGCGCTCGAAAAGCGGCGCGCCGAGCCATGTTTCCAGATTACGCACATGCTGGCTTACGGCCGTCGCCGTCATGCCGAGTTCCTGCGCGGCCAGGGAAAAACTTGTCCTTCTGGCCGCAGCTTCAAACGCGCGGAGGGTGGCGAGCGGTGGCAGTTTCATGATGCTGCGAGGCTAAGTCAGACTTGGTTTGAGCGCAAGAAAAACCCGTCTTGTCATCACGCCATTCATGCCGCAATTTCGCGTCACATTTTCATCCATCCGAGGATTTCATGACCCCCTTGTCCGCCGCCGAACCCATTGATGCCGCCGCGCGCCGCGCCGTCCGTCCCGTCGTCGTTTATCCGAACGGCACACTTCAGACACCGGACCTGGCGCGTCTGGCACAGGCTAAAAAAGCCATGGTGAAGATAGACGAAGTCATCGTGCCACCGCGCGAGGGCGGCACTTTCAATGTTCCTAAGGGACACTTTTTTCGCATCGTCAGCACCGAAGGCCCACAGGTGGGGGATTTGAACCTCTGGAATGCCCATGATCTGACGGAGCGCTTTTTCAGCGGCAAAACCCGCGCCCTGCATGCGACCCATGTTTCCGTAGGCAACCACCTGTGGAGCAATCTGCCGTCCCTGCGACCGATGGCGACCATCACCCATGATACTTTGTCATGGTATGGCTGGGATGAAGATGGCGGTGGCGTGCATGATGTGATCGGCACCCGGTGCGATCCCTACACCAACAAGCTTTTGAGCGGCGGCGACTATCACCATTGCTGCCATTCGAACCTCACCAATGCCCTCGCCGCGGCCAAAGGCCTGTCATTCGGCGAGGCGGAACCGCATGTACACGATGTTCTGAACGTCTTTATGTGCACGGGTTTCACCCGCGATACGCATCAGTATTTCATGAAGGCAAGCCCGGTGCGGCCGGGCGACTATCTGGAACTCTTCGCGGAAATTGATCTCATCGGCGCGCTCTCCGCTTGCCCCGGCGGCGATTGTGGTGCCAGCCATTCGAGCGACGCGGTCCCGTGCTATCCCCTGAAGGTGGAGATATTCCGGCCGGATATGGCGGTGCTTGAAGGCTGGCCCTGGCCGGAGAGGAATGCCTACCGTCCCGTGGAATGATGATAAGCACCACGGTCGTCATGCCGGACTAGATCCGGCAACCAGCCAAGGCGCGTCTGCGCCGAGAGGAATATTGCGCGATCAAGGACTGGATCGCGCCGCACCCCGGATAAGCTCCGGGGTGACGGTGTGCGGATGCCGCCATTCTGCCAAACGCTTGGGCGTCTTGGCAAACATCACGAGGCAAGCGCTGCCTTTATCTTTTCCGCATGGGCCTTCAGCACTTCGCCATCGGCCATAGCGCGGGAATGCGGCTTCAGCGGCTCGCCTTCCTTGCGCGGAATGACGTGGAAATGCAGGTGGAACACGGTCTGGCCAGCCGCCGGTTCGTTGAACTGGGCGATAAAGACGCCGTCCGCGTCGAAGGCTTCCTTTGCTGCGACTGCCAGTTTCTGCACCACGGCAATGGTCTTTGCCAGCACCTGCGGGTCGGCATCGAGCAGATTGCGCGAGCCGGTTTTCGGAACGACCAGAAGATGGCCGGGTGCCTGCGGCATCACATCCATGAAAGCCAGCGTATGCTCGTCTTCATAGAGCTTGTGGCTCGGAATTTCGCCGCGCAGGATTTTCGCGAAGATATTGTTGTCATCATAGGCGCTGGCGGTCATCGGTGGTCTCTCCTCGTAACGGACTAAAGCATGTCGCCTAAAAGCGTGTAGCGGTTTTGCGATAACGACATGCGACGAAACAAAGGCATAAAGCGTAGGCAGCGAATCTGAAAGATCGCGACAGCTTTATGTATCCGGCTCGTGTTCCTGTCGCTCACCCTTGCGGAAGGGCGTGTGGTCTTCCAGATAGTCGCCAATATGTTCGACCTCTTCACGCTCGCGCTGAAGATAATCGGCAATCGCGCGGCGCAGACCCGGATGAACGATGAAATGCGCTGAATGGGTGGTGACCGGCACGTAACCGCGCGCCAGCTTGTGCTCACCCTGCGCACCCGCCTCCACCCGCTTCAAACCCTTCGACAGCGCGAAATCGATCGCCTGATGGTAACAGACCTCGAAATGCAGGAAGGGATGGTCCTCGATACAGCCCCAGTGTCGGCCGTAAAGCGCATCCGAGCCAATGAAATTGATTGCACCGGCGATATAGCGTCCCTCGCGTCTGGCCATGACCAGCAGAACGTCATCAGGCATGCGCTCGCCGATCAGCGAATAGAATTCCCGCGTCAGATAGGGCCGTCCCCATTTGCGGCTGCCGGTATCCATGTAGAAGGCGAAGAACTGGTCCCAGATCTCCTCTGTCAGGTCGCTTCCGGTCAACCAGTCGATCTCGATGCCGTTTTCCAGCGCTGCCCGACGTTCCTTTTTCAGCCCCTTGCGCTTGCGCGATGAAAGGGCATCAAGAAAATCGTTGTGATCGCGATAGCCGTCATTGATGAAGTGGAACTGCTGATCGGTCCTGTGCAGGAAGTCCCGGAGCAGAAGCGCGGATAGGTCGGCGTCTTCCAGAAACGTGACATGAGCGGAAGAAACGCCGATCTTTTCCGTCACCTGGACAAGGCCGGATGCCAGAAGCGGTTTGAAGCGCGTCTCGTCTTCGGTTTCGGATACCAGCAGCCGCGGCCCGCTCGCCGGCGTAAACGGCACCGAACATTGCAGCTTCGGATAATAATGGCCGCCGGCTCGCTCAAAGGCATCCGCCCAGCCATGGTCGAAGACATATTCGCCCTTGCTGTGGTTCTTCAGATAGGCCGGAACGGCTCCGACAAGTTCGCCCGACCCGTTTTCGAGAAGCAGATGGTGCCCAAGCCATCCGGTCTTGGCAGTGGCCGATCCAGAATCTTCCATCGAGGATAGAAATGCGTGGGAAATGAAAGGATTGTACGGTTTTCCTGACACATTGCGTGATGTTCCGGAAAGCCGTTTCCAGCTGTCCGGATCGATATCCCTCAGGGATTGCGCAACGCGTATGGAATAGTCTTCTGTCATGCCGTGGCGGAGGGGTTCTCTCTCGGGTCGAAACCTTCGAATGTCATCTGGTCCGCATATTTATAGGTAGTCTCGCGCGCATTTTCATCCCTGACAGTCCAGGTAATCACGGGAAGCCCAAGTTTTCTTTGCGCCTCGATGAAACTATTGGGCAAATGACCCCAATGATAGGAGATGAAATCAACACCGATCTGCATCGCCTCGTCGTGTTTGAAGAAGTCTTCCGGCTTGGCGCCTTCGGCGGTAAGGCCGAGCGGCCAGGGCGAACCTGCAGCCTTCAGGTCTCTGAGGAGGTGATGGTCGAAGCTCATCAGAGCCACCTGGCCCTTGTAGCCCTCGAGATCTTCCAGCACCGCTTCGGCAAACCCGTCATCGACGCCTTCGCCCTGACGTCCTTTCAGTTCGATCACCAGCGGCACCTTGCCGGCGCATAGCGCCAGAAGCTGTTTCAGCGTCGGTATGCGGTCCTTGGTCTGACCGACCGAAAGCAGAGACAATTCACTGGCGGTATGTTCGCGCACGTCGCCCTTGATACCCGTCAGCCGGGCCATGTCGTCGTCGTGAAAAATCACCGGCACGCTATCGGCGGCCAGCTGCACGTCGCATTCGATGGCAAAACCAGCGTCGATGGCGCGCGAAAATGCGGATAGCGTGTTTTCCCAGACCACCTTGTTCAGGTCATGATAACCGCGATGGGCGACGGGCTGGGCGGTAAGCCAGGAAAGTTTAAGGGTCATACGTCGATTTCCACGATCGCGTCGATCTCGACGGCGGCATTGAAGGGCAGGCAGGCCATGCCGACGGCGGCGCGGGCGTGCTTGCCGGCATCACCCAGAACGTTGGCGAGGAGATTGGAGGCGCCGTTAATGACGAGATGCTGTTCAACGAACTCCGGAACCGAGGCAACGAAGCCGTTCAGCTTGAGGATACGACGGATTTTCGAGAGGTCGCCGTTCAAGGCAGCCTTGACCTGTGCGAGAATGTTGACGGCGCATAATTCGGCGGCGCGCTGGGCGGTTGCAACGTCAACATCGCGGCCAACGAGGCCAGTCACCGCAATCTTGCCTGATTCCATCGGCAGTTGACCCGATACATAAAGAAGATTGCCGCTGATGGTGAACGGAACGTAGTTTGCGGCAGGTGCTGCCGCTACGGGAAGAGTAAAGCCCAGTTCCTTGAGGCGGCCTTCGATGACATCAGACATTTTCGTCTCCGGTTTTGTTGTAAATCCTTCAAGAATCCGGCATTCAGAAGATGTTGATCCAAAAGCCGGGCGGTTGCTTGTACAATATGAGCAGCGAGTCCAACAGGAGATATTGAATGTTTGTCAGGACGCTTGGTTTCGTTGCCGCCACAGGGCTCATGACCGGCCTGTCGAACGGTGCCAATGCCTTGCCCGTCACGGTTCCGGACCTCATCGCCCATCGCGCCGTCTACGATCTCGAACTCAAGGACGCGACGGATCGTTCCGGTATCGAGGGCATGACGGGCCGCATGGTCTATGAATTCACCGGCTCTGCCTGTCAGGGTTACAAGACGGATTTCCGTTTCGTGACACAGATCAACACCGGCGACGCGGTCCGCATGACCGACCAGCAGACGACGACCTTCGAGGACCTGGCGGCCAAGAAGTTCACCTTCGAGACCAAGTCCTACACCGACGACAAGCTGGACAAGGAAGTGCAGGGCGCTGCAATCGACAACAAAGAGGGTGTGAAGGTTGATCTGACCCGCCCGGACCCCCGTCAGATCGATCTCGTGGCCAGCGAATTTCCGACCGAGCACATGTTTCAGGTCATTGAAAACGCCAAGCAGGGAAAGCGCATCTTCGAATCCCGTATTTTCGACGGCTCGGATGACGGCGATGAAAGCCTGATCACTTCGACGCTTGTCGGCAAGGCGCAGATGCCGAAGGACGGCGATGCCGAGGCAGGCAAGGCGGGCGAATTCGGCAAAGCCGCGTTCTGGCCGGTGACGATCGCTTATTACAACGACAAGACCGGCACCGACGCCCTGCCGATCTACCGCATGTCGTTCAAGCTTTACGATAACGGAATCACCCGCGATCTGACGATGGATTACGGCGATTTCGTTCTGACCGGCAAGCTCGCGAAGCTTGATATCCTCAAGCCGGAAACCTGCGAAAACAAGCCGGTTCGCTAAAAGACGGACCGTTTGCGCGGTTTTTTCGCAGAAATGCTTGCTTTTTATCTGAGGCGACTGTATGCGCCTCACCATTCCACACGCGAAGCTTGGGATGTTCCGGGAGAAATCCGGTCCGTTCCGCCCGGTGGTGTCGATGAAAATCGGCGCTGTTCGCTTCGCGGGGGTTAAACCGGAAAAGGAGTAACTAGGCATGGCATTGCCCGATTTTTCTATGCGTCAGCTTCTGGAAGCTGGTGTTCACTTTGGTCACCAGACGCATCGCTGGAACCCGAAGATGAAGCCGTACATCTTCGGCGACCGTAACAACATCCACATCATCGACCTGGCTCAGACCGTTCCGATGCTGTCGCGCGCCCTTCAGGTCGTGTCCGACACCGTTGCTCGTGGCGGCCGCGTTCTGTTCGTCGGCACCAAGCGTCAGGCGTCTGAAATCATCGCCGACAGCGCAAAGCGTTCGGCCCAGTATTACGTCAACTCCCGCTGGCTCGGCGGCATGATGACCAACTGGAAGACGATCTCCAACTCGATCCAGCGTCTGCGCAAGGTTGACGAGATTCTGAACTCGGAAGGCACCGGCTATTCCAAGAAAGAGCGTCTGACCCTCGAACGCGAACGCGAAAAGCTTGAAAAGGCTCTCGGCGGTATCCGCGATATGGGCGGCGTTCCGGACCTGATGTTCATCATCGACACCAACAAGGAAAAGATCGCGATCGAAGAAGCCAAGCGTCTTGGCATTCCGGTCGTTGCGATCATCGACTCCAACTGCGATCCGGATCACATCGACTATCCGATCCCGGGTAACGACGACGCATCGCGCGCCATCTCGCTCTATTGCGACCTGATCGCCCGCGCCGCCATCGACGGCATCCTGCGTCAGCAGGGTTCGTCCGGCCGCGACATCGGCGCTTCGGAAGAAGCTCCGATCGAGCCCGCGCTCGAAGACGAGGCTGGCGCCTGATATAGGCCCTGTCTGGCGGCGATTTCGTGTCGCCGTCTCCTCGACCAGGATATGACAAGGCCGTCAAAGACCTTAAATGGGTTGACGGCCTTGTTCGTTTCAAACCGCTCCGTCGGGGCTTCGGTGAAGTCTCTGGCGTTTTGATGCGGATGAAATCCGGTGGCAGCCTTCATAACGCTGTCACACTTGAGCGGCACCCATCGTTTCGATGTATGGAGACGCCGCAGCACTTGGGAATGCGCATGCCCCTTTCCTGAAATCGTCGCGGTTTCAAAGGGTGTGCGGCCGGGTACACTCATCACCCAGAACTTCGGCACGGCGAATTCAGCCGGCTGACCGATCGAACCGATAAGAGGCAAACTATGACCGAAATCACAGCCGCAATGGTGAAGGAACTGCGCGAGAAATCCGGCGCAGGCATGATGGACTGCAAGAAGGCTCTTGCTGAAACCAATGGCGACATGGAAGCGGCGATCGACTGGCTGCGCGCCAAGGGCATCGCAAAGGCCGACAAGAAGTCTGGCCGTACGGCTGCCGAAGGTCTGATCGGCGTCGCCACCATGGGTCACAAGGCTGTTGTTGTCGAACTCAACTCCGAAACCGACTTCGTTGCTCGCAACGACGCGTTCCAGGATCTCATTCGCGGCATTGCCCAGGTAGCGCTCTCCACCGACGGCACCGTTGAAGCAGTCAGCGCCGCCACCTATCCGGCAACCGGCAAGTCCGTTTCCGACAGCATCAAGGACGCGATCGCCACTATCGGCGAGAACATGACACTGCGCCGTTCGGCAGCACTCGAAGTCGAGCACGGCGTTGTCGCGACCTACATCCACAATGCTGCCGGCGAAGGCATCGGCAAGCTTGGCGTTCTCGTTGCCCTGAAGTCGGTCGGCGACAAGGCCGTTCTGAGCTCCATCGGCCGCCAGGTCGCCATGCACATCGCTGCAACCAACCCGCTCGCCATCCGCGCCGAGGAAGTTGACGCAGCCGTGGCCGAGCGCGAACGCAACGTCTTCATCGAGCAGGCCCGTGAATCCGGCAAGCCGGAAGCCATCATCGAAAAGATGGTTGATGGCCGCATGCGCAAGTTCTTCGAAGAAGTCGCTCTTCTGTCGCAGGCTTTCGTCATCAACCCCGACATCACTGTCGGCGCTGCCGTCAAGGAAGCTGAAAAGGAAGCCGGTGCTGCCATCGAAGTGACGGGCATGGTTCGCCTGCTGCTCGGCGAAGGCGTCGAAAAGGAAGAAAGCGATTTCGCAGCAGAAGTCGCCGCAGTCGCCAAGGGCTGATTATATTTACCCAATCTTGGGAAAACGGGAGGGCATCGCGTGACAACGCGGTGCCCTTCGTGTATCCGCGTTTCGGTTACATTTCCGAGGAGTCATGATGTCTTCCAAGCCGATCTACAAACGTGTTCTTCTCAAGGCTTCCGGCGAAGCTCTTATGGGCGATCAGGGTTTCGGTATCGATGTGGCGGTTGCAGACCGTATCGCCTCCGATATTGCCGAGGCGAGGGCGATGGGCGTTGAAGTCGGCGTTGTCGTCGGCGGTGGCAATATCTTCCGCGGCGTTGCCGTGGCGTCCAAGGGCGGTGATCGCGTTACCGGCGACCATATGGGCATGCTGGCCACCGTCATCAACGCGCTGGCGCTCGCAACCTCCCTTCGCAAGCTCAGCATTGACACCGTCGTTCTGTCCGCAATTGCGATGCCGGAAATCTGTGAGAGCTTCTCCCAGCGTGCAGCGCTCCACCATCTGGCGCAGGGCCGCGTGGTGATTTTTGCCGGCGGCACGGGCAACCCCTTCTTCACCACCGATTCCGCTGCAGCGCTGCGCGCCGCGGAAATGGGCGCGGAAGCGATCTTCAAGGGCACCCAGGTGGACGGCATCTATTCCGCCGATCCGAAAAAGGACCCGACAGCCACCCGTTTCGACGAGCTGACCCACAGCGAAGTGCTCGGCAAGGGACTGGCGGTCATGGATATTGCAGCTGTCGCGCTTGCCCGCGAGAATCACATCCCGATCATTGTTTTCTCGATCCACGAGAAGGGCGGTTTTGCGCAGATATTGACCGGCGGCGGCCGCAAGACCATCGTGCACGACAAATAATCAAAAAACGATGTCGCCCCTGTGGCGTATTCCGGCCGCCACGGCCGATAGAGATGGAGTATCAAGATGAGTGGTATTGACCTCAACGATATCAAGCGCCGCATGGATGGTGCCATCAATGCATTCAAAAGCGATATCGCATCGCTGCGCACCGGCCGCGCTTCGGCCAACATTCTCGATCCGGTGACCATCGAGGCCTATGGCTCGCGCGTTCCGCTAAACCAGGTCGCAAACATCACGGTTCCGGAGCCGCGCATGCTCGGCGTCAACATCTGGGACAAGTCGATGGTGAACGCCGTCGACCGTGCCATCCGCGAATCCAATCTCGGCCTCAACCCGATCGTTGATGGTCAGAACCTGCGTATCCCGTTGCCAGAACTCAACGAGGAGCGCCGCAAATCACTCGTCAAGGTAGCTCATGACTACGCCGAGAAGTCCAAGGTGGCGATTCGTCACGTGCGTCGCGATGGCATGGATGGTCTGAAAAAAGCCGAAAAAGACGGTGATATCGGTCAGGACGAAAGCCGTGGACAGTCGGAAAAAGTGCAGAAAATCACCGACGACACGATTTCGGAAATTGAGCGCTTGCTTGGCGAGAAGGAAAAGGAAATCATGCAGGTCTAGTATCGCTTGCGATAGACCTGTATTTTATTCGTTTTAATTCCGCGCTGCCTGTTACTGGATCGATATGCCGACGACGACACGTTCCTCAATACCCGAGCACGTCGCCATCATCATGGATGGAAATGGGCGATGGGCAAAACAGCGCGGTCTTCCGCGCGTGATGGGGCATCGCCGCGGGGTCGAGGCTGTGCGCGAAACGGTGCGTGCGGCCGGCGACTGCGGTGTCCGCTATCTCACACTTTTCGCGTTCTCGTCGGAAAACTGGCGCAGGCCCGAATCCGAGGTCAGCGACCTGATGGGGCTCTTGAAGGCTTTCATTAGGCGCGACCTTGCGGAACTGCACCGCGAAAACGTGCGTGTGCGCATCATCGGCGATAGGCAGGGGCTGAAAAACGATATCCGCAGTCTTCTCGAAGAAGCGGAACATATGACGGCTGATAACACCAGGCTGACGCTGGTGATTGCCTTCAATTACGGCAGCCGCGACGAGATTGCCCGCGCGACAATGGCGATTGCCCGCGATGTCGCCGAAGGCCGGCTGGATGCAGAATCGATCACGCCGGAGATTATTTCGGCAAGACTTGATACATCAGGCATACCGGATCCTGATCTGATCATCCGCACCAGCGGCGAGGAACGGCTGTCGAACTTCCTGCTCTGGCAGGCCGCCTATTCCGAGTTCCTGTTTGTTCCCGAATATTGGCCCGACTTCGACCGGCAGCGGTTTTTTTCCGCAATCGAGCAATATGCAACGCGTGATCGCCGTTTTGGCGCTCTGGCCGAGCAGGTTGCCGTGGCAGGCGCCTGATGAGCCGTGAACTCAGACTGCGGATCATATCCGCAATCGTCATGGCGGCGGTCATTTTGGCTGCGACCTGGTATGGCGGCATTCTGTTCCGCATCGTGGCCGGTCTGCTGGCGATCCTCATCTATTATGAATGGGCGACAATCACCCGCATGTCGGAAACCAATTCCACCGGCAATGCCTGGGGCTGGTTTGCGGTTGCCGTCATCGCCGGCAACACGATTTTCGGCGAACCTTCGCTCGACCTGCCTCTGCTCTCTGGCTTCACGCTGACGGCGGCACTTTTTCCCGTCTTGCGTGGCAGAAACTGGTGGCTGGTGGGCGGCATCGTTTATGCGGGTCTGAGCGGCATATCGCTGGCCGCCATTCGCGGTGATGAGCTGACCGGTTTCGTCGCCATCCTGTTCATTTTCGCGGTCGTCTGGTCGACGGATATTCTCGCTTATTTCGTCGGGCGCGCCATCGGCGGGCCAAAACTTGCGCCGTCGATCTCACCGGGCAAGACTTGGTCAGGCGCTATCGGCGGAGCGGTGGCCGCATTGATCGGCGGCGGCGCGGTGTCTCTTGCCTATCACGGCAGAATCAGCCTGCTGCTGCTTGGGCTCGCTCTCATTCTTTCGGTGTTCAGCCAGATAGGCGATCTCTTCGAATCCTTCGTGAAACGGCGTTTTCAGGTCAAGGATCTCGAGCCATCTCATTCCCGGCCATGGCGGCTTTATGGACCGGGTTGACGGTCTTGTTTTCGCCTGCTTTACGGTATTCCTCATTGCTTTCGTGCATGCGGCGGCAACCGGCGACGTGCCCGGATCGGGCGGCGGCCTGTTGCCGGGCTTTTAATCGGCGCGCAAGGTCATGAAATAAAGGGCAGATTGTCATGAACACAATAATGGCGGCGACCGGTTTTCTGACCGGCTATATCGTGCCCTTCGTCCTCGTACTTTCCCTGCTCGTTTTCGTCCATGAAATGGGCCACTACCTTGTCGGCCGCTGGAGCGGCATTCGCTCCACCGCCTTTTCCATCGGTTTTGGCCCGGAGCTGATCGGCTTTACCGACAGGCACGGCACGCGCTGGAAGATTTCCGCCATACCGCTCGGCGGCTATGTAAAATTCTTCGGCGACGAGGATGCGTCCAGCAAGCCGGATAGTTCCGGCCTGTCGCACATGTCGCTTGAGGAGAGGGCGCAGACGCTTTCCGGCGCTAAGCTGTGGAAACGGGCGGCGACGGTTGCCGCCGGACCTATTGCCAATTTCATTCTCGCCATTCTCATCTTCGCGGTCCTGTTCGGTGTCTATGGCCGTATGATCGCCGATCCGGTCGTGGCGGAAGTGCGTGAAAACAGCGCGGCTGCGGCCGCCGGCGTGCACCCCGGTGACCGCCTCGTTGCGATCGACGGTGAAAAGGTCAAGACGTTCGAGGACGTACGCCGTTATGTCGGCATCCGTCCGGGCACGCCGATCACTGTGACCGTCGAAAGGGCAGGCGAGGAGCTGAAGCTGCCGATGGTTCCGACCCGCACCGAAACTACGGACCAGTTCGGCAACAAGCTGGAAATGGGCATCATCGGCATTGTCACCGACCAGAACAGCGGCAATTTCCGCCACATCGAGTATTCGCCGTCTGAGGCGCTGCTTGAGGGCGTGCGTGAAACGGGCCACGTCATCACCGGTACTTTCAACTACATCGGTAACCTCGTGACCGGGCGCATGAACGCCGATCAACTGGGCGGTCCCGTCCGCGTAGCACAGGCTTCGGGCCAGATGGCGACGCTCGGTATTTCGGCCGTCATCCAGCTTGCAGCGGTTCTCTCCGTATCGATCGGTCTTTTGAACCTGATGCCTGTGCCGGTTCTGGACGGCGGACATCTGGTGTTTTATGCAATCGAGGCCGTCCGCGGCAGACCCCTTGGTGCCGGTGCGCAGGAGGTTGCGTTCCGTATCGGCATGGCAATGATTTTGGGTCTTATGGTTTTTGCAACATGGAATGATATCAGCAGCTTGATTGGCTGAGGATAGTGTTTTAACGGTTTTGTTAGTCGATTGTTTACCCTGTTTTTATCCCGAAGTGGCGAATGCGCCACTCTGGATCACGAAGTAAACAGAATTTAACGTTCTGACTTGCTTGTAGGGGAAAAGCAGGTAAAACGACGCACATGGCCGGAGTCGGGTTCCGCCCGCTGAGGGACAACGTAAAAAGGTAAGAATTGAAATGAAGGCTGGTTCAAGATTTTTGAACGCGGTGTCGGCGGTTGCGCTGTCTGCTGGTGTTTCTTCGGTTGCGGGCCTCGGCGTGCTTGCCTCTGCTGGTGTTGCGAATGCAGCCGTCATCAGCAAGATTGATGTTCGTGGCGCTGAGAGATCCGGTGCGGACTCTGTACGCTCCAACATCACCATTGCGCCGGGTAAGAACTTTTCCAATTCGGACATCGATGAATCGGTGAAGCGTCTTTACGCCACCGGTTACTTCTCGAATGTCTCCATGCGCGTTTCCGGCAGCACGCTGGTTGTAACGGTCAACGAAAACCAGCTCGTCAATCAGGTGGTTTTCAACGGTAACCGCAAGATCAAGGACGACAAGCTCGCTGGCGTCGTGCAGACCCAGCCGCTCGGCCCGTTCAATCAGGCAATCGTTACTGCCGATATCGCGCGCATCAAGGAAGCCTATTCCGCGATCGGCCGCAGCGACGTCGAAATCACCACCCAGACCGTTTCCGTTGGTCAGGGCCGTGTGAACATCGCTTTCGTTATTAACGAAGGCGAGCGCACGAAGATCGGCCGCATCGATTTTGTCGGCAACAATTCCTATAGCGACGGTCGTCTGGCCGCTGTCATCAATACCAAGAAGTCCAACATGCTGTCGTTCCTGACACGCAAGGACGTCTATAACGAGGACAAGCTGCGCGCCGACGAAGAGGCGCTGCGCCAGTTCTACTACAACCGTGGTTATGCCGACTTCCGGGTCGTGTCGTCCGACGCTGTGCTTGATGAGTCCAAGAACGAATACACCATCTCCATCACGGTCGACGAAGGCAAGAAGTACGACTTCGGCAACGTCGCAGTCGAATCGACTGTTCCGGGTATTGACGGCTCCGAGCTTCAGGGTCTCGTGGAAACCCGCCAGGGCGCTAGCTACAGCGCCAAGGAAGTCCAGCAGAGCATGGAAGCGATTTCCAAGCGCGTTGCCGGTGAGGGGTATCCTTTCGCCCGTGTAACGCCGCGCGGTGACCGCGATATGTCTGGTAACACCATCGGTGTGACCTATATCGTCGATCAGGGCGAGCGCGCCTATGTCGAGCGTATTGAAATCCGTGGCAACACGCGTACGCGTGACTACGTCATTCGCCGCGAGTTCGATATTTCCGAAGGCGATGCTTTCAACCAGACGGTCATTACGGCTGCCAAGCGCCGTCTTGAAGCGCTCGGTTATTTCTCGAAGGTCAATGTCTCGACTGCTGGCGGCAGCGCGCCTGATCGCGTCGTCATCGTTGTCGACGTGGAAGATCAGTCGACTGGTTCGTTCGGTATCGGTGCGGGTTACTCGCAGAACGACGGTGTGCTGCTTGAAGCATCGATCGAAGAGAAGAACTTCCTCGGTCGGGGCCAGTACATTCGTCTCGCCGCCGGTGCGGGTGAAGACGATGCACGCAGCTACACGCTGTCCTTCACCGAGCCGTATTTCCTTGGTTACCGTCTGGCCGCAGGTTTCGACCTGTTCAAAAGCCAGAGCCGCAGCGAAGACTATTACGATTACGACGAGCAGGGCTTCGCACTTCGCGTGACGGCGCCGATCACCGAGAACCTCTCAACGACGTTCAAGTACACCTACAAACAGCTCAACTATGACGGTGAGGGCGATTGGGAAACCGGCAGCAATCTTGCAGGCCCCTACAAGGATTTGATCCGTGGCGGTGACTGGACACAGTCCATTATCTCCAACACGCTGAACTACAATACGCTTGACGACCGCAATATGCCGCGTGAAGGCTGGCAGGCTGCCTTGACGAACGAATTTGCAGGCCTCGGCG
This sequence comes from Rhizobium sp. AN68, assembly GCF_030758035.1. Taxonomy (NCBI): domain Bacteria; kingdom Pseudomonadati; phylum Pseudomonadota; class Alphaproteobacteria; order Hyphomicrobiales; family Rhizobiaceae; genus Rhizobium; species Rhizobium sp. AN68. The sequence goes on from NZ_JARWMI010000003.1 coordinate 1,259,459, forward strand.
GCGATTCCGAATATTACAAGATCTACGCCAAGGCGCGCTTCTACTACACTCTTTCGGACGAGTACGATGTTATCGGCTCGCTCACCGGCCAGGCGGGTCATGTTTTGCCGACGGGCGACAATCTGCTGGTGTTCGATCAGTTCAAGTTCGGCGGTCGTCAGGTTCGCGGCTTCAAGAATGATGGTATTGGCCCGCGCATCGGTTCCGACTCCATCGGCGGCACGACCTACTTCGCCGCTTCAGCAGAAGTTACGGCTCCGATGCCTGGTGTTCCCGAAGACTTCGGTCTGCGCCTTGCAGGTTTCGTAGATGCCGGTACGCTATATGGCAACAAGGTTAAGATCGGTTCGGGAGAAACCCTGCAGGATGACAACTCCATCCGCGCATCCGCCGGTATCGGCGTGATGTGGGCATCGCCCTTCGGCCCGATCCGCGTTGACTATGCGGTTCCGATCGCCAAGGAAGACTACGACGAGGAACAGCGTTTCCGGTTTGGCATGTCCAACACTTTCTGATATCGGCAGTCCAGAACTGCAACTTTGAACGTTCTGGAGTGTCCGGCTAATGGAATACAACGCGTTTTTTCCGCCCCACGAGGGACTGCGATTGAAAGACATCGCAGACCGTTTTGGGGCGGAACTGTCTGATGAGGCGGCGGGAGAACGGATCATCAGGTCCGTTGCGCCGGTCTACCGGGCAAAACCCGACCAGCTCTGCTATATTCTTTCTCGCAAAAACCGCGATGAGTTGCCGACCTGTGAGGCTGGCGCCGTCATTTGTGACGCCGCACTTGCGGATATGCTGCCGTCTCACATCCCGGCGCTGATATCGAAAAACCCGCACACGCTTTTTGCGCAGGTAGGTGCCTTGTTGCATCCCGCCGCGATGCGTCCCGGTACGATTGTGGTGATGGAAGCTGAAGTTTCCCATACCGCGCATGTCGATCCGTCTGCAAAGCTGGAAGCTGGCGTGATTGTCGAGCCGCTCGCCGTGATTGGCGCTGGTGCCCATATCGGCGCCGGTACGCGGATCGGGCCTGGTGTCATCATCGGCGCGGATGTTCAGGTGGGGCGTGATTGCACGATTGCCGGCGGCGCGAGCATTCTTGCCGCTCTCATCGGCAACAATGTGATTATTCACAACGGAGCGCGCATCGGTCAGGACGGGTTCGGTTATGCGCCCGGTCCGCGCGGCATGCTGAAGATCGTTCAGATCGGCCGGGTTATCATTCAGGATAATGTTGAGATCGGCGCTAATACGACGATCGACCGTGGCACGATGGACGATACGGTCATCGGCGAAGGTACCAAGATCGACAATCAGGTTCAGATCGGCCACAACGTCCGCATCGGCCGCCATTGCGGCATCGTCAGCAAGGTCGGCATTGCGGGCAGCACCCGCATCGGCGATGGTGTGATGATCGGCGGCGCGGCGGGTATCAACGGCCATATCACTATTGGTGACGGCGTGCAGATTGCGGCGATGAGCGGTGTTGTCGCCGACGTTCCGGCCGGCGCTCGTTATGGTGGGACGCCAGCGCGTCCGATGAAGTATTTCCTGCGCGACATGGCCGATATTCTGGCGCGCGCTGAAGGGCGTGATAAAAAAACAGGAGAAAAAAACGATGGCTGAAGAAACCAAGACGACGCTCGGCGCGGCTGACATTCTGGAAGTCATGAAGCTTTTACCGCATCGTTACCCGTTCTTGCTCATCGACAAGATCATCGAGATCGATGGTAATAATTCGGCGATTGGCATCAAGAACGTGACGGTCAACGAACCGCATTTCACCGGTCATTTCCCGGATCGCCCGATCATGCCGGGCGTTTTGATCGTCGAGGCCATGGCCCAGACGGCAGGTGCGATCTGCGCCCGCAGCCAGGGTGAGGGCGGTTATCTCGTCTATTTCATGACAATCGACAACGCGCGCTTCCGCAGACCCGTCGTTCCCGGCGATCGTCTGGAAATTCACGTGGTCAAGCAGCGCCAGCGGGGCAATGTCTTCAAATTTCATTGCGAGGCCAAGGTCGAAGGCGCGCTGGTGGCGGAAGCTGACGTCGGTGCGATGATGATCCCCGAGGACCAGCAATGAGCACTATCGCGGCTTCGGCAAGAATTCACCCGACCGCCGTTGTCGAAGACGGCGCGGTTATCGGTGAAAATGTCGTCATCGGTGCCCTGAGCTATGTCGGCGCGAAAGTTACTCTGCAAGACGAGGTCACGCTGCACAATCATGCCGTCGTCTCCGGTCTAACCGTCATTGGCCGTGGTTCGGTCATCCATCCAATGGCCGTTATTGGCGGTACACCGCAGGCAATTCGCCACGATGGCTCGGAAACGACGCTCGAGATCGGTGCGCGCTGCATCATGCGCGAAGGCGTAACAATGAATGCGGGCAGCTCCGACGGCAGCGGCAAGACGATTGTCGGCGATGACAACCTGTTCCTCGCCAATTCGCACGTGGCGCATGATTGTCGCCTCGGCAGCCATATCATCCTGTCGAACAATGTGATGCTGGCTGGACATGTCACCATCGAGGACCGCGCTATCCTGGGCGGCGGCTGTGCCGTGCACCAGTTCACCCGAATCGGTCGTCAGGCCTTTATCGGCGGGTTGTCGGCGGTCAATTATGACGTCATTCCCTATGGCATGCTGAACGGTAATCCCGGCATTCTCGGCGGGCTGAATGTCGTTGGCATGACGCGTTCCGGTATAGACCGCGCGGATATTCACAAGGTCAGGCGCGTCTTCAAGCAGATATTCGAAGGCGAAGGCGCCATCCGCAGCAATGCGGCTGCGATTGACCGCGCAGAATATCTCGATTGCCCCCAGGTCATCGAAATCCTCGATTTCATCGGTGCGGACAGCGACCGCGCGCTTTCTTCGCCAAACCGGGGCAAGTGAGCCGTGACAGGCGGCGGGCGTCTCGCCATCGTGGCCGGCAGCGGCCAGCTGCCGCTGCATGTCGCGGCGGCTGCGCGCGAGATGGGGGAGAACCCCTTCATTGTACAGCTGCGTGATGATTCCCAGTTTGACTGGAGCGGTTTCGACAATGCGGTGATTAGCGTCGGCGATGTCGCCGGGCTTGGTCGCCTGCTGCGCGAAAACCAGGTGGACCGCGTCGTGCTTTCCGGCGCCGTGGCGCGACGCCCTGAATGGCGGGAAATCCGCCCCACGATCGGCATATTGCTGAAACTGCCATCCATCGTCCGCACCCTGCTGTCGAGCGGCGATGACGCCGTTTTGCAGATGGTCATCAAGGTCATCGGCACGCTTGGGGCAAAAGTCATTGGCGCCCACGAGATCGCACCCGGTCTGCTTGCTACGACCGGCCCTTTCGGTGCGCATAAACCTGCTGAAGACGATCTGCGCGACATACGCAAGGCCGCGCAAGCCGCACTGGCACTCGGCACGCTTGATGTCGGGCAGGGTGCAGTCGCCGTTGGCGGCCGTATCGTTGCACTGGAGGGCGTCGAGGGCACAGACGCGATGCTGGCGCGTGTCGCGGCATTGCGCGCTGAGGGCCGCATCTCGACCCGTCGCAAGGGTGTTTTGGTGAAGCTCTGCAAGCCGCAGCAGGATATCCGCGCTGACCTGCCGACTATCGGCGTGGAAACGGTGGAGAACGCGCATAAGGCCGGGCTGGCGGGGATCGCCGTTGAAGCCGGGCGCGCGCTGGTACTTGATCGCGATGAGATGTTGAAGGCGGCAGATCAGGCCGGCATATTCGTCTGCGGTATCGATACGTCACTCGGTGAAGACATGATGGGCGGAGACATGGTGGGATGACGGCAACGTTGAAGGTGGCGGTTATAGCCGGCGAGGTATCGGGCGATCTTCTGGGTGCCGATCTCATCCGGTCCCTGAAAGGCCATTACTCGGGTTCTGTCGAGTTGATGGGCGTCGGCGGTGAGGCTCTGGAGGCGCAGGGGCTGGTTTCGCTGTTCGATTATTCAGAACTCTCCATCATGGGCTTTACGCAGGTTCTGAAGAAGCTGCCGAAGCTGATTTCGCGGATCAACCAGACCGCGCAGGCAATCATTGTCGCCAAGCCGGATATTCTGCTGATCATCGACAGCCCGGATTTCACCCATCGTGTTGCAAAAAAAGTCCGCAAACAATTGCCGGATCTGCCGGTCGTCAATTATGTCTGCCCCAGCGTCTGGGCGTGGAAGGAATATCGCGCCACTGCGATGTTGTCCTATGTCGATCACGTTCTGGCCCTGCTTCCATTCGAGCCGGAGGCGATGCGGCGTCTCGGCGGCCCACCGACAACCTTTGTCGGCCATCGCCTCAGCGTCGATCAAGACGTGCTCTCCGTGCGGCAGAGGCGGGCTGAGCGGCCCCTGCCTGCCAACGGCGAACCGAAAACCATTCTGCTCCTGCCGGGGTCACGTTCCACCGAAACGACCCGGTTGATGGAGCCGTTTCAAGAAGCGGCAAAAGCATATGTCGAGCGCAACGGCCCGACGAAGTTTCTGCTGCCGACAGTGCCGCGCCAGGAAAACCGCATCCGCGAACTGGCGGCAACATGGCCTCAGGATATCAGGCCCGAAATAGGCATCGATCCCGCCTTCAAGTGGAATGCATTTGCGCGCGCCGATGCGGCGATTGCCGCGTCCGGCACCGTTATTCTCGAACTCGCGCTCGTCGGCGTACCAACCATATCGGTCTACAAGACCGACTGGATTTTCACGATGCTGAGCAAGCGGGTGAAAACCTGGACAGGTGCGCTTCCGAACCTGATTGCCGACTATGTCGTGGTGCCGGAATATTTCAACGAGGTGGTACGGGCAGGGTCGATGTTGCGTTGGGCCGAGCGGCTCTCATCCGACACCACCGAACGGCGGGCGATGCTGGACGGCTATGCTCTGGTGCAGGAGCGTTTGCATACCGAAGTGCCTCCTGGCGAAACCGGTGCCCTTATCCTTCTCGATGTGCTGAACAGCCGCAAGTAACAAGGCTGAACCGGCAGCGATCCTGTCTGCTTCCTGGGGTCGGCAGGGCAGGTTTCGCTATTCTTATCGATGATCATATCCAACAAAAAAGCCGGCGGATAAAACCCGCCGGCTTTTTTATGTTGGTTGGTTTCCCGGCTTAACGCTTGGAAACCGGAACGTAGTCACGCTTGCCGGCGCCCGTGTAGAGCTGGCGCGGACGGCCGATGCGCTGCTGCGGATCCTCGATCATTTCGTTCCACTGCGCGATCCAGCCGACGGTGCGGGCCAGTGCGAACAGCACGGTAAACATGGTCGTGGGGAAGCCAAGCGCCTTCAGCGTGATACCCGAATAGAAGTCGACGTTCGGGTACAGCTTCTTCTCGACGAAATAAGGATCGGAAAGAGCGATCTTTTCGAGTTCGAGCGCGACCTGCATGATCGGATCGTCGGAGTTGCCGGTGGCTTCCAGCACTTCGTACATCGTCTTCTGCATGATCTTGGCGCGCGGGTCGTAGTTTTTGTACACGCGGTGGCCAAAGCCCATCAGGCGGAACGGATCGTTCTTGTCCTTGGCGCGTGCAATATATTCCGGAATGCGGTCAACCGTGCCGATTTCGTTGAGCATGTTGAGCGCCGCTTCGTTGGCGCCGCCATGTGCCGGACCCCAGAGGCAGGCGATGCCCGCTGCAATACAGGCGAACGGGTTTGCACCCGACGAACCGGCAAGACGCACCGTGGAGGTGGAAGCGTTCTGCTCGTGATCCGCATGCAGGATGAAGATGCGGTCCATGGCGCGAGCCAGAACCGGATCGACCTTGTACTCTTCGCAAGGCACGGCAAAGCACATGTGCAGGAAGTTGGAAGCGTAATCGAGGTCGTTCTTCGGGTAAACGAAGGGCTGGCCGATATGGTACTTGTAGGCCATGGCGGCGATCGTCGGCATTTTCGCGATCATCCGCAGCGAAGCGACCATGCGCTGGTGCGGATCCGTAATGTCCGTCGAGTCGTGATAGAAGGCCGAGAGCGCGCCGACCGTGCCGCACATGACAGCCATCGGATGTGCGTCGCGACGGTAGCCGGTGAAAAAGCGGCTCATCTGCTCGTGCACCATGGTGTGGCGCGTGACGCGGGTGTCGAAGTCCTTCTTCTGCGCAGCCGTCGGCAATTCGCCGTAAAGCAGCAGATAGCAGGTTTCCAGGAAGTCGCCCTGTTCGGCAAGCTGCTCGATCGGGAAGCCGCGGTGCAGAAGAACGCCTTCGTCACCATCGATATAGGTGATCTTGGATTCGCAGGAGGCTGTCGAGGTGAAGCCGGGGTCGTAGGTGAAGGAGCCCGTGTGCTTGTACAGCGTGGCGATATCGACGACGCTTGGTCCAATCGTGCCTTCCCTGACCGGGAGTTCGACCTGTTTTTCGCCAAGTGTCACTGTAGCGCTTTTTTCCGTCATACTGATCCTCCGAAAACATGCGGGTGGGGGCGTTGAGATACGCCCCGCGGTTAAGCGTCTACCGATTAGCTATATGATCCTTGCGCGGATGCCAAGCTATCCAAAGGTCAAATTGTGCATTGCGGCAAACGCAATCGCGTTGCTTCAGGCTTTCCCGGCAGCAGCAATTCAATCTCGGTCAACGCATCGTTAAAGTAAAGGATTGCAATCCCCAGCGCTGGTCTGCAAACCTGTTTTTGGTGCGGCAAGGGGCGGTGGGGATTGCTCGGTCAAGGGGAAAAACAGCATTTCGAATATGCTAAAACGATGCAGGGAGACTTGCCCGGCACACGGGAAATTCTGTTTCCTCTCCGCCGAAGCAGTGATGCGACAACATATGACACTCCCGCCATTATTCCCGAGATTAACCGCAACACTACCTTGGCCGAAAAAATCGCCACGTGCCTGGCCGAGGAGCGCGCATTCGGCCACGATTTTCTTTTCATTCCCGTTTCCATCGGCTGCGGCGCGGTATTTTGGTTTTCTCTAGATGCCACGCCTTCCCCGGTCATTTTGATTGCCACATTTCTTTTTGTCGCCGTTCTGGCGCTCTTTGTGAGATATAAAGCTGGCATTGCGGCGGCGGTTTGCGGCCCTTTCGCTTTTCTATTGCTCGGCATGCTTCTGGCCGATTTAGAAACCCGACGGGCAGGGACCGTGGTGCTGGATACCCCCGTCACCACCACCATCACCGGCACCGTGGCGCGCCGGGAGGTCGATGCACGCGGCTACTGGCGATATGTCGTCGATCTGACCGCAACAGCGGACCCGACATTGTCGCGTCCGCCGCAGAGGATATCGGTGCTTTCGCGTGGCGGAGGCGAGCCGATCGCACTCGGCGCAACCCTTCGCGGCAAGGTCCGCCTCTCGCCGCCATCCGGCCCGGCCTTGCCGGGACTGAACGACTTCGCCTTCACGTCCTATTTCAAAGGCATAGGCGCGACCGGTTTCTTTTATAAATCACCGGATGCGCTTGTATCACCCGTTGGTGACGCAAGGCCTGACAAGGGTTGGTTGGAATGGGCCGATATGCGGCTTTACGGCCTTCGCAGCGCAATTGCCGAACGCATCCGCACCACCATCGGCGGTGATGCCGGAGCCTTCGCCGCCTCCATCATCACCGATGAGAGACAGGCTATATCGGCGGAGACGATGGAGGCGTTGCGGCTCTCCGGCCTTGCCCATATCGTTGCCATATCCGGGCTCAACATGGCACTGGCCTCCGGCATATTCTTTGTTGGCTTGAGACTGGCTTTCAGCCTGTTTCCCGCCTTTGCGCAGCGCTGGCCGGTCAAGAAGATCGCGGCTTTCGCGGCACTGCTGATGACGCTCGCCTATTATCTGATTTCCGGTTTCGCCGTTTCCGCCGAGCGCGCCTGGCTGATGATGTCTGTGATGCTGATTGCGGTCCTTTTCGATCAGCCATCACTCAGCCTCAGAAACGTTGCCATTTCCGCCCTGATCATTCTGGCTTTCTCGCCCTCGGAAATCATGGGTCCCAGTTTTCAGATGTCATTTGCGGCCACCATAGCGCTTGTTTCCGCCTATGCCTTCTGGAGCCGTTGGCGCACGGACCGCGAACGGCTGTTCATCGGGCGCAAGCCCGCATGGCTGAAGGTGGCGGAAATGATGGGCGCGGTCATTGGCGGCGTTATCACGACGTCGTTGATCGGGGGCCTTTCGACGGCGATCTATTCGGCCGAACATTTTCACCGTGTCACCACCTATGGACTGTTCGCCAATCTGGCTGCAATGCCGCTCATGTCACTGATCGTCATGCCATTCGCTCTTATCGCCATGCTGCTGCTGCCCTTCGGGCTCGATGCGCCGTTCCTGAAGATCATGGGTTATGGCATGGCACTCGTCATCGAGGTTGCAAACGAGGTGGCCTCCTGGGGCGGCAGCGCAGCGACGGGGCGTCCGCATGGATGGTTTATCGGTTTGGCTTCGGTGGGTTTCCTGCTGCTGACATTGCTGCGAAGCAAGCTTGCGCTTCTTGGCATCCCGTTTCTGCTCTTCGCCTTCGGCGTGTCGGCAGTTACGGCCTATCGTGATCTGCCGGATCTATTGATTCACGAGGACGGCGACTTGGTAGCACTCCTGGAGGACGGCAAGGTCTCAACCACAAAAGCCCGTCCGCAGGGCTTCGTTTACGGACAGTGGCAAAGGGCGCTGCTGCTGCCGGAAAAAACCGTGCCGCCAGATTTTATAAATGGTGAGAGCATGGCAAATAATGCTGGTTCTGACTCGAGATCGAAACTGTCGCCGGAAGACATGGCTGTGGTGGTACGCGAGATGACGGCGGCGCTCAAAGGCGCCAAAGCTGGCGTCTTCACCTGCAGGAAAGACATATGGTGCGTAGCGAGCGCCGCAAGCGGAGAGTGGGTCGTCGTTCTGAAAGATGGCCGCTTCGCCGGAAAAGCCTGCGATATTGCCGATATCGTCGTTGTTTCCCGCAGAACCTCTTTTTCGCAGTGCCGCTCGGGAGCACTCCTGCTCAGCCGTGACATCTTGCGGCGTCTCGGTTCTGTGGAAATAGATTTTGCTGACAAGAGGGAGGAGGGTGTGGTGAGCGGGCTGCGCGCCGCAATCGCCGGAACGGACAGGCCCTGGAGCCAGCACCGTTATTACGACTGGAAAAGCGGACGTTTCGACCGTGATCTGCCGCAGCCCATCATCCGGCTGCTGGCGGCGTCGCAATGACTGCCGCCAGCATGGATCATCGGGCCTTGGCGCGCAAATCTTCAGTCAATTCGCCGATCCCGCCAACTTCCTCTTCATGACCAGCGTCGCGCCAGCTCTCCTTCAAACCGGCCTCGTACCATTCTTGCATGGCAGGCAGGGCGAGCAGCAGGTCGCAATAGGCTTTCGCTGCTGGCGAAAGATCCGCGCTGCCATAGGTCTGGAAACGGAATGCAACCGGGCAGAAGAAAGCATCGACCGCCGTGAACTTTTGACCGGCAAGATATGGCCCGCCGAATTTTGTAAGACCCTCGCTCCACAACGCATCGATCCGCTTTATATCGGCCTTAAGTCCGGCATCGCCGCCCCTGGGTTTGACCCGAATGCCCACCGACATGGGATAGAGATTGCGCAGCGAGGAAAAGCCGGCATGCATCTCACTTGCGGCCGAACGCGACCAGGCCCTCGCATGCTTGTCGCTTGCCCAGACACCCTGGTGTCTTTCGGCAAGATATTCGACGATCGAAAGCGTTTCCCAAACCGTCATACCCTCGTCGACCAGGCAGGGCACCTTGCCCGTCGGCGAAAAGGAGGAGAAGGATACGCCTTCGCCGAACGGAATGAGCTTTTCATCAAAGGCGATACCGAGCGTGCGCATCAATACCCACGGCCGCAGCGACCATGAAGAATAGTTCTTGTTGGCTATATAAAGATCGTACATGGCGTATCTCCCGGATATGACGCGTATTTCTACACCTGCCAAGCGTTCACGGAATATCGAAAATTATCCATGGCTCCCATAAACGCCGTTGATGAATGGTGATGTGGGGCCGCTGAGAGCGCGCCTTCGATAAGTCACCCTTTGGTGACGACTAAAACTGACTGCGCAACACGACAGAACAACGTCGCTAAAAAACAGCGGATGGGATCGCTTCGACAATTACAGCGAGCAGCCCATTCGCCACCACGCCTGTAGCGAAACCGAAGCATCTTTATGGAGCAGGAACTCAGTTTAGAAAGGGCAACGCGCATAGGCTGGATGGCGCATATCCTCGTGCACCCGCAAAAGCCCGCCACGTTTGGAAAAAGCCAAACCCAATATAGGCGCCATCTTCACGATGACGCCTATTATAAAGTGAATACGTTCGGTTCGATAAGATCAATGGTAGCGGCGGATCAGCCCCACCAGCTTGCCCTGAATTTTAACCCGGTCGGGCCCGAAGATACGGGTCTCATAGGCTGGGTTTGCCGCCTCGAGCGCAATGGAGGCACCCTTGCGGCGGAAGCGCTTCAGCGTGGCTTCCTCGTCATCCACCAGAGCCACAACGATATCCCCGGGATTGGCGGTGTTGCCGTTGCGGATGATGACTGTGTCGCCGTCGAAAATGCCGGCCTCGATCATCGAATCACCCTTGACCTCAAGAGCGTAATGTTCGCCCGTGCCAAGCATGTCTACTGGCACGGCCACATCATGGGTGTTGTTCTGGATGGCGGAAATCGGTACGCCCGCAGCGATGCGGCCCATGACCGGCACGGTGACAGCGCCGCCCAGATCATTGGCCGGCGTCTTGGGGGCAGGGGCCGGTTCCGGCGTTTTGGGCTTGCCAAGGCTGCCTTCGATAACGCTTGGCGAAAAGCCGCGCTGCGGCCTTGCACCCGGCGTATAAGCCTCGGGCAGCTTGATGACTTCCAGCGCCCGAGCTCTATTCGGTAGCCGACGAATGAATCCTCGCTCTTCGAGAGCGGTTATCAGGCGGTGGATGCCGGATTTCGAAGCAAGATCGAGTGCGTCCTTCATTTCATCGAAGGAGGGCGGCACGCCGGACTCTTTCATTCGTTCATGAATGAAGAGAAGCAATTCCTGCTGTTTGCGCGTGAGCATGAGGAAAACACCCTTTAGAATCGTAGTGGAAGTCGCGAAACAAATACAGAACGAACACTATATGTTCCATATGTGTTCTGCAATCCCCTAAAATTTCGTGAAGGTGCCATCTGTTGCTGTGATGATTTGCCTCATAGCACGCAATTGTGCTTTTGTGCGGTCGAAACCGTCCCGGCATGCTCCGGGCGGAAGGCCAGCAGGATACATTTTCATGACGAAACCCTATAGCGTTGACCATCTCGTTTTGCCCGTGGAAGTCATAGGCGTCGCCGTGAAGCGCCTCGTCAGTCTTGGCTTTACGGTTGCGCCGGAGGCTCTGCATCCTTTCGGCACCCAAAATGCCTGCGTATTTTTCGCCGATGGCACCTATCTGGAGCCGCTCGCAATTACTGATCCGGCTAAATATAATGCGTCAATAGAGAGGGGTGATGTTTTCACTGGCAGGGATGTGGCCTTCCGGCAACGGGACGGGCAGGAGGGTTTTTCGGCTCTTGTCGCCAGGACTGAAGACGCCTTGGTTGACCATGAGCGGTTTCGGGCAGCCGGCCTTTCGGCGGGCGATGTTTTCGAGTTTTCGCGGCCTGTTCGGATGCCGGATGGCTCGCAAGGCGAGGCGGCGTTCCGGCTTGCTTTTGCTGCAAGCGGGGCGGCCGCGGATTTCTTTTTGTTCAGTTGTCAACGGGTTCAAGCCCTTCCGGGCGATCGCACCATGCTGGAGCGCCACGCCAATGGTGTCACCGGCCTCAGTGAAATCGTCCTGTTTACCGGCGGCGATATGAAGGTGGCGGGCCTGATCGAGACGGTGTTTGGCTGTGAAGGCAAATGGTCTCCGGGCGGTGATATGGTTTTCGCGACCGGCAATGCCAGCATCAGATTGACCGGAAAACCGGCTTTCAGCGGGCAGGCCCTGAATGCTCAGGATGGCAACGAAGGCGGATTGCGCGGCGCGGGCATTGTCTTTTCGTCACACGATCTTGCCGTGACAGAGGCGGTGCTTGCTGCTAATGGCGTGTCCTGCGCAAAAGCGGACGGCCGTCTGGTGGTGCCCGCAGCACCCGGTCAGGGTGTTGCCTTCGCCTTCGAGGAAAAATGATGAGCGTTACGAACAATCTTAAAGTCACCGCCGGCGATGGCGCCAGCAAGGTTTCCTTCTCGAATACCGAGCGGTTTTCGCTGATTGCCGGCCCCTGCCAGATGGAAAGCCGCGAACATGCCTTCATGATCGCTGGCGTCCTGAAGGAGCTTTGCGACAAGCTGGGAATAGGGCTTGTCTACAAGTCCTCTTTCGACAAGGCGAACCGCACTTCGCTTTCCGGAAAACGCGGCATCGGCCTGGATAACGCGATGCAGGTTTTTGCCGATCTCAAAAAGGAATTCGGTTTTCCTGTTCTGACCGACATCCACACGGAAGAGCAATGCGCCATCGTTTCCGAGGTGGTGGACGTGCTGCAGATTCCGGCGTTCCTCAGCCGCCAGACCGATCTTCTCGTTGCTGCCGCCAAAACCGGCCGCATCATCAACGTCAAGAAAGGCCAGTTTCTGGCGCCCTGGGACATGAAGAACGTGCTCGCCAAGCTCAATGAGAGCGGCAATCCGAATGTGATGTTGTGCGAGCGCGGCGCGTCCTTCGGTTACAACACGCTGGTTTCCGACATGCGCTCTTTGCCGATCATGGCAGCGCTCGGCGCACCTGTCGTGTTCGATGCCACCCATTCGGTGCAGCAACCGGGCGGGCAGGGCGGCTCCACAGGTGGCCAGCGCGAATTCGTCGAGACGTTGGCGCGTGCGGCCGTTGCGGTTGGCGTGGCCGGCCTCTTCATCGAGACGCATGAGGATCCGGACAATGCGCCGTCAGACGGCCCTAACATGGTCCACTTGAAGGACATGCCGAAACTGCTCGAAAAGCTTCTGGCTTTCGACGCGATTACGAAAGCCTGATCGGCTGACCGTGACGGCGGGCACTTTTGTGCCAATCGATTTTAATGGCGGGCGGGCCGTTTCCGCTGCCCACCGTCATTGTAATTTCTTCGCCATCGTCTAAGACAGGCGACGGAAAATATCTGTTCCATTCCCAAGGGAGAGACCATGACTGCCATTACCGATATCATCGCGCGCGAAATTCTCGACAGCCGCGGCAATCCGACCGTTGAAGTCGACGTTTATCTCGAAGACGGCTCCATGGGCCGTGCCGCCGTTCCCTCCGGCGCCTCCACCGGCGCGCACGAGGCGGTTGAGCTGCGCGATGGCGGCAAGCGTTATCTCGGCAAGGGCGTGGAAAAGGCGGTCGAAGCCGTCAATACGGAAATCTTCGACGCGATTGGCGGTTTCGACGCTGAAAACCAGATCCAGATCGACCAGATGATGATCGCGCTCGACGGCACGCCGAACAAGTCGCGCATCGGCGCCAACGCCATCCTCGGCGTGTCGCTCGCCGTTGCGAAGGCTGCCGCTGAAGCCTCCGGCCTGCCGCTTTACCGTTATGTCGGCGGCCCGAACGCGCATCTTCTGCCGGTTCCGATGATGAACATCATCAACGGCGGCGCGCATGCCGATAACCCCATCGACTTCCAGGAATTCATGATCCTGCCGGTCGGCGCAGAAAATATTCGCGAAGCCGTGCGCATGGGCTCCGAAGTCTTCCATACGCTGAAAAAAGAACTGTCCGCACAGGGCCACAACACCAATGTCGGCGATGAGGGCGGTTTTGCACCGGGTCTCGAAAGCGCGCCGGCAGCACTCGATTTCATCATGAAGTCGATCGAAAAGGCTGGCTACCGTCCAGGCGACGACATGTTCATCGGTCTCGACTGTGCGGCGACCGAATTCTTCAAGAACGGCAATTACGTTTATGAAGGCGAAGGCAAGACCCGTTCGCCGATCGAGCAGGCCGAATACCTGGCCGAGCTCGTGGCGAAATATCCGATCATCTCCGTCGAAGACGGCATGGCTGAAGACGACTGGGATGGCTGGAAGGCGCTGACCGATCTCATTGGCAACAAGTGCCAGCTGGTGGGCGACGATCTTTTCGTCACCAACTCCGCCCGCCTTCGCGACGGTATCAAGATGGGTGTCGCCAACTCCATCCTCGTCAAGGTCAACCAGATCGGTTCGCTTTCCGAGACGCTGGACGCAGTCGAAACCGCGCACAAGGCAGGTTATACCGCCGTCATGTCGCACCGTTCGGGCGAAACGGAAGATTCCACCATCGCCGATCTCGCGGTCGCAACCAACTGCGGTCAGATCAAGACCGGCTCGCTTGCCCGTTCCGACCGGCTCGCAAAGTACAACCAGCTTATCCGCATTGAAGAAATGCTGGGCCCGCAGGCTGCTTACGCCGGCCGTTCGATCCTGCGCGGATAATCCGCGTTCGGGTTTCGCGATATGGCCCGCCGCCTGGCGGGCCAGTCTCAGGGATGGGCGGTTTATCCGCACTGCTCACTCCCGAGTTGATCCGGGGTTCAGTCAGCCCAGGTCCCTGGGTTGAAAAGACTCTTTTCACGGCGAAGACGCGCTGTGGCTTGATGCCGGATCACGCTCGGCATAACGAACTCTCTCTGATATCTTCGTCATTATTAGCCCGCCTCTGGCGGGCTTTTTTGCGTCTATCAGCCGCGCGGAATTTAAGGTCAACGGATAGTTAAACAATCCGCATTAGTCTCGAGACTCACATTATGCGTTTTAAGGCTTCTCTCCGGCATGTGGACCAGACATCATAAAAAGAGACGATTCGGCCGTTTGATCGTTCCGGCCATTACGATCGCTTTTCTTTCCTATTTCGGGTATCATTCCATCCACGGCGACTTCGGCCTTCAGGCGACGGAGCGGCTGGAGCGACAGCGTATTGCCAGAACGGCAGAGCTTGCCAAGCTGACGCAGGCGCGCGTTGCGCTGGAGCGGCAGGTCGAATTATTGAGCGACGGTTCTCTCGAACGTGACATGATTGACGAGATTTCCCGTTATCAGTTGAATATGTCCCGTACGGACGAAATTGTCATCATGAATACCTACTTCTAATTAACCGAAATCAAGTTAATTAATGATTTGTGATTTATTCACAGCACTTTAGCATGAATATGTGCCATGCGTTTAAAGCATTGCTGCATGGCATTTTCTTGCATATGGTACGCGCCAATCTATCCATTCAAACGACAACTCAGGGAGGGATGAATGGCGCCGCGAAAAACCGCGTCCGTATCCGGCCGAAAGACAACGGCAAAGGCTGCAGGCGAATTCACCGGTAAGAACAGCCCGGACTTTTCGAAGGAAGAAGAGCTTCACGCCTATCGTGAGATGCTTCTCATCCGTCGCTTCGAGGAAAAGGCCGGTCAGCTTTACGGCATGGGCTTCATCGGTGGTTTCTGTCACCTCTACATCGGTCAGGAAGCCGTTGTTGTCGGCATGCAGATGTCTCAGAAGGAAGGCGATCAGGTCATCACCGCTTACCGTGACCACGGCCATATGTTGGCTCTGGGCATGAGCGCGCGTGGCGTCATGGCCGAATTGACCGGTCGCAAGGGCGGCCTGTCGAAGGGCAAGGGCGGCTCGATGCACATGTTCTCCAAGGAGAAACATTTCTACGGCGGCCACGGCATCGTCGGTGCGCAGGTTTCGCTCGGAACCGGTCTTGCCTTCGCCAATAAATATCGCGGCAACGACAATGTCTCCGTGACCTATTTCGGTGACGGCGCCGCCAACCAGGGTCAGGTCTACGAGAGCTTCAACATGGCCGCTCTCTGGAAACTGCCGATCATCTATATCGTTGAAAACAACCGTTACGCCATGGGCACCTCGACCGCCCGCGCCACCGCACAGTCGAACTATTCGCTGCGCGGCCAGTCCTTCGGCATTCCCGGCATCCAGGTGGATGGCATGGATGTGCGCGCCGTAAAGGCAGCCGCCGATCAGGCGCTGGAACATTGCCGCTCCGGCAAGGGTCCGATCATTCTGGAAATGCTGACCTACCGTTACCGTGGTCACTCCATGTCCGACCCGGCGAAATACCGTTCGAAAGACGAAGTGCAGAAGATGCGCTCCGAACATGACCCGATCGAGCAGGTCAAGGCACGGCTTCTGGAGCAGGGCTGGGCAAGCGAAGACGAGTTGAAGGCCATCGACAAGGATGTCCGTGATATCGTCGCCGATAGCGCAGACTTCGCCCAGAACGACCCAGAGCCGGATGTATCCGAGCTCTACACCGACATTCTGCTCTGATCGGGAAAGGGAAACCCATGCCAGTAGAAATTCTTATGCCCGCCCTTTCCCCGACCATGGAGGAAGGCACGCTTTCCAAATGGCTTAAAAAGGAAGGCGACAAGGTCACTTCCGGCGACGTGATTGCCGAGATCGAGACCGACAAGGCGACCATGGAAGTGGAAGCTGTGGATGAAGGTGTTATCGGCAAGCTGCTGATCGACGCCGGCACCGAAGGCGTCAAGGTCAACACGCCGATCGCCGTTCTTATCCAGGAAGGCGAAAGCGCTGCCGACATCTCTTCTTCCGCCAAGAAGGAAGAGCCGAAGGCTGAAGCTGCAAATTCCGATTCGGATGCCGCAGGCGGCAAGACCCGCGAAGCATCCGAGGAGCCGAGCGCTGCCAAGGAAGCCGCAAAGGTTCCGGCAGCACCTAAGATCGAAGTCGCTGCCGATCCGGATATTCCTGAAGGCACCGAAATGGTGATGACGACGGTGCGTGAAGCGCTGCGCGACGCCATGGCCGAAGAAATGCGCGCCGACGAAAAAGTCTTCGTCATGGGTGAGGAAGTCGCCGAATATCAGGGCGCTTACAAGATTACCCAAGGCTTGTTGCAGGAATTCGGCGAGCGCCGCGTCATCGACACCCCGATCACCGAGCACGGTTTTGCCGGTATCGGCGTCGGTGCGGCAATGACGGGCCTGCGGCCAATCGTCGAATTCATGACCTTCAACTTCGCCATGCAGGCGATCGACCAGATCGTCAACTCGGCTGCGAAGACGCTTTACATGTCGGGCGGCCAGATGGGTGCGCCGATGGTGTTCCGTGGCCCCTCGGGTGCTGCTGCCCGCGTTGGTGCTCAGCACTCGCAATGTTACGCCGCATGGTACAGCCATATTCCGGGCCTCAAGGTCGTCATGCCCTACACGGCAGCGGACGCCAAGGGTCTCCTGAAGGCAGCCATCCGCGATCCGAATCCGGTCATCTTCCTTGAGAACGAAATTCTCTACGGCCAGAGCTTCGAAGTGCCGAAGCTGGACGATTTCGTGCTGCCTATCGGCAAGGCGCGCATTCACCGCAAGGGCAAGGATGCGACGATCGTTTCCTTCGGCATCGGCATGACCTACGCAATCAAGGCGGTTGCGGAACTCGAAAAGCTCGGCATCGACGTCGAACTGATCGACCTTCGCACCATCCGTCCGATGGATCTGCCCACCGTCATCGAATCGGTCAAGAAGACCGGTCGTCTGGTCACCGTCGAGGAAGGCTTCCCGCAGTCATCGGTTGGTGACTTCATCGCCAACCAGGTCATGCGTGCCGCTTTCGACTATCTCGATGCGCCGATCCTGACGATTGCCGGCAAAGACGTTCCGATGCCTTACGCGGCAAACCTCGAAAAGCTGGCTTTGCCGAACGTCGATGAAGTCGTTCAGGCTGTCAAAACCGTCTGCTACAAGTAAGGGGAGGCGTTTCGATGCCGATAAACATCACCATGCCTGCCCTTTCTCCCACCATGGAAGAGGGCAATCTGGCCAAGTGGCTGGTCAAGGAAGGCGACAAGGTCGCACCCGGTGACGTGATCGCCGAGATCGAGACCGACAAGGCAACTATGGAAGTGGAAGCCGTCGATGAGGGCACGGTCGCCAAGCTCGTGGTTCCCGCAGGCACGGAAGCGGTCAAGGTCAACGCCCTGATCGCTATCCTCGCCGCCGATGGCGAGGATGTGGCTGAGGCAGCAAAGGGTGGCAATGCTGCTCCTGCCGCGTCCCAGGCCAAAGCCGAGGCTCCGAAGCAGGAAGCTGCAAAGGCCGAAGCGCCAAAGGAAGAAGCTGTCCCGGCCAAGGCTGAAAAGCCAGCTGCCGACCAGGCCTCCGCACCTTCCACCCCGGCCCCGGTTGCAAAATCCGGCGAGCGCATCTTCGCTTCGCCGCTTGCCCGTCGTCTCGCCAAGGAAGCCGGTCTCGACCTCACGGCCGTGTCCGGTTCCGGTCCGCATGGCCGTATCGTCAAGACAGACGTAGAAAAGGCCGCCGCTTCCGGTGGTGCGAAAGCTGCTCCTGCTGCCGCAGCATCCGCAGGCGCACCGGCTGCCGCACTTGCCAAGGGCCCGTCCGAAGAAGCTGTTCTCAAGCTGTTCGAACCCGGTTCTTACGAACTGGTGCCGCATGACGGCATGCGCAAGGTCATCGCCAAGCGTCTGGTCGAGATCCAAGCAGACCGTTCCGCATTTCTACGTTTCCGTGGATTGCGAACTGGATACGCTTCTGGCGCTGCGCGCCCAGCTCAACGCCGCCGCTCCCGAAAAGGACGGCAAGCCCGCCTACAAGCTTTCGGTCAACGACATGGTCATCAAGGCGCTGGCTCTCGCGCTGCGCGATGTGCCTGATGCCAACGTCTCCTGGACGGAAAGCAACATGGTCAAGCACAAGCATTCGGATGTCGGCGTTGCCGTTTCCATTCCGGGTGGCCTGATCACGCCTATCATCCGCAAGGCGGAAGAGAAGTCGCTCTCCACCATCTCCAACGAGATGAAGGACTACGGCAAGCGTGCCAAGGAGCGCAAGCTGAAGCCCGAGGAGTATCAGGGCGGCACGACGGCCGTGTCCAACATGGGCATGATGGGCGTCAAGAGCTTCTCCGCCGTCATCAACCCGCCGCATGCCACCATTCTGGCAGTCGGCGCGGGCGAACAGCGTGCTGTCGTGAAGAACGGCGAGATCAAGATCGCCAATGTCATGACGGTTACGCTCTCTACCGACCACCGTTGCGTCGATGGCGCGCTCGGAGCCGAGCTGATCAGCGCCTTCAAGCGCTATATCGAAAACCCGATGGGCATGCTGGTTTGATCGGAGAGTGAGATGGTGAAGTCGGTCCTCTGCTTTGGCGATTCCCTGACATGGGGATCAGATGCGGAAACGGGTGGCCGGCACAGCCATGACGATCTTTGGCCGAGCGTCTTGCAAAAGGCGCTCGGGCCTGATGTGAAGGTGATTCACGAAGGGCTGGGTGGACGAACCACCGCCTATGATGATCATACCGCTGATTGCGATCGCAACGGCGCAAGGCTCTTGCCGACGCTTCTGCACAGCCACGCGCCGCTTGATCTGGTCATCATCATGCTCGGCACCAACGACTTGAAACCGTCGATTCATGGCTCGGCGATCGTCGCGATGAAGGGTGTGGAGCGGCTGGTCAAACTGGTGCGCAACCATGTCTGGCAGGTGCCGGACTGGGAAGCGCCGGATGTTCTGATCGTCGCGCCGCCGCAACTGTGCGAAACGGCCAACCCCGTGATGGGCGCTATCTTTCGCGATGCGATCGATGAATCGGCGATGCTCGCCCCGGTCTACCGGGATTTGGCCGACGATCTCGATTGCGGATTTTTCGATGCGGGATCAGTTGCCCGCACGACGCCCGTAGACGGCGTTCATCTCGATGCTGAAAACACGCGGGCTATCGGGCGCGGGCTGGAGCCCGTCGTTCGCATGATGCTCGGACTTTGACAACAATTCTCGTTTCGGAACGGCATGCCGTGACCCGATAGGACAAGGCAGGATACCTATGGCTCAATCTTATGACGTCATCATCATCGGTTCGGGACCGGGCGGTTATATTGCCGCGATTCGCGCAGCCCAGCTCGGCATGAAGGTTGCCGTGGTCGAGCGCGAGCACCTTGCAGGCATCTGCTCCAACTGGGGCTGCATTCCCACCAAGGCGCTGCTGCGTACTGCCGATGTCTTGCATACGGCTCAGCACGCCAAGGATTACGGCCTGACGCTCGAAGGCTCGATCAAGCCTGATGTCAAGGCGATCGTTGATCGTTCGCGCGGCATCGCGCACCGCATGAACAACGGCGTCGGCTTCCTGTTCAAGAAGAACAAGGTCGATATCATCTGGGGCGAGGCCAAGATCACCAAGCCCGGTGAAATCGTAGTTTCCAAGACCCAGAAGAAGCCCGTCGAACCGATGGGCCCGGTTCCGAAGAACACGCTGGGCGAGGGCACCTATACCGCCAAGCACATCATCGTCGCCACAGGCGCCCGCCCGCGCGCGCTTCCAGGCATCGAACCGGATGGCAAGCTGATCTGGACCTATTTCGAGGCAATGAAGCCGGAAGAACTGCCGAAGTCGCTGCTCGTCATGGGTTCCGGCGCCATCGGCATCGAATTCGCCAGCTTCTACCGCACCATGGGTGTCGACGTTACCGTCGTTGAAATCATGAGCCAGGTGATGCCGGTCGAAGATGCGGAGATATCTGCCTCCGCCAAGAAGCAGCTGGAGAAGCAGGGCATCAAGTTCCATCTGGAAACCAAGGTTGCCAAGGTCGAGAAGGCTGCTAATTCGGTTACTGCGACGCTCGAGAAGAAGGACGGTTCGTCCGAGAAGATCACCGCTGACCGGATGATTTCGGCTGTCGGCGTCGTCGCCAACATCGAAGGCATCGGCCTTGAGGCCGTCGGCGTGAAGACCGATCGCGGCTTCATCGTCATCGACGGTTACGGCAAGACCAACGTGCCTGGCGTCTACGCCATCGGCGATGTCGCCGGCCCGCCGCTGCTCGCCCACAAGGCCGAGCATGAGGCCGTGATCTGCGTTGAAAAGATCGCCGGTCTGCCGAATGTTCACCCGATGGACAAGCTCAAGATCCCCGGCTGCACCTATTGCAACCCACAGGTCGCCTCTGTTGGTCTCACCGAAGCCAAGGCGAAGGAACTGGGCCGCGATATTCGCGTCGGCCGCTTCTCCTTTGCGGCCAACGGCAAGGCCGTGGCACTCGGTGAAGATCAGGGCATGGTCAAGACCATCTTCGACAAGAAGACAGGCGAGTTGATCGGCGCGCACATGGTTGGTGCGGAAGTCACCGAACTCATTCAGGGCTTCGTGGTCGCCATGAACCTCGAGACCACCGAAGAGGAACTGATGCACACGATCTTCCCGCATCCGACCATTTCCGAGTCGATGAAGGAAAGCGTGCTCGACGCCTACGGACGTGTGCTGAACGCATGAGTGCCCCGTGATGCCCGGCATTGTCTAACCGTGCCGGGTGTCCCATATGTCTCAACGCTGGTTCTATAAGGGAGCGCGGGAATGGAAAATATCGGCTGGATTGCGGCAATCATCATCGGCGGTCTTGCCGGCTGGCTCGCCGGCAAACTCATGGATATGCGTTTCGGCATCTTCATGAATATCGTTCTCGGCATCGTCGGTTCGGTGGTTGCCGTTGCGGTGCTGAGAACCTTCGACGTTTTCGTGCAGGACAGCAGGCTCGGTTATTTCGTAACGTCCTTCATCGGCGCCAGCCTGTTGTTGTTCATGGCTAAGCTGGTACGGCGCTGACTAGGCTTCGTGCCCGGAAGGGGCTTACGCTTTTTCTGGAATTGTTCTAAAGCATCGCGTCAATAAATGTGATGATCGCGGCAAGCGATAGAAACAGGTTTCTTATGGTCACTATTCTCGACAGGACTTCGTCCGAAGAAAAGCGTATCCGCCACCCGGAGAAGGCCCATCGGCCCGATACCGAAGTCATGCGCAAGCCGGAATGGATCCGCGTCAAGGCGCCGACATCCAAGGGCTACCACGAAACGCGCGAACTGGTGCGCAGTCACAAGCTGGTGACGGTGTGCGAGGAAGCCGGCTGTCCAAATATCGGCGAATGCTGGGACAAGAAACACGCGACCTTCATGATCATGGGTGAGATCTGCACCCGCGCCTGCGCCTTCTGCAACGTCGCGACCGGCAAGCCCAATGCGCTTGACATGGACGAGCCGGAAAACGTCGCCAAGGCCGTCAAGCAGATGGGCCTCAGCCACGTCGTCATTACCTCGGTCGACCGCGACGATCTTGCCGATGGCGGCGCGGAGCACTTCGAAAAGGTGATCTGGGCGATCCGCGCTGCGTCTCCCAACACCACCATCGAAATTCTGACCCCGGACTTCCTGAAAAAGCCCGGCGCGCTGGAGCGTGTCGTCGCGGCGAAGCCCGATGTTTTCAACCACAATATGGAAACCGTTCCCGGCAATTACCTCACGGTTCGCCCCGGTGCGCGTTATTTCCATTCCGTGCGCCTGTTGCAGCGCGTCAAGGAACTGGACCCCACCATGTTCACCAAATCAGGCATCATGGTCGGCCTTGGCGAAGAGCGCAACGAAGTGCTGCAGCTGATGGACGATCTGCGCAGTGCTGACGTAGACTTCCTTACGATTGGCCAGTATCTGCAGCCGACACGCAAGCACCACAAGGTTGAGGCGTATGTCACGCCGGAGGAATTCAAGTCCTATGAGACGGTCGCCTATACCAAGGGCTTCCTGATGGTCTCCTCCAGCCCGCTGACGCGTTCTTCCCACCATGCGGGCGACGATTTTGCACGCCTGCGCGCAGCCCGCGAGAAGAAGCTTCTGGCCGCTGCGGAGTAAGTGGGCGGGGCGGGCAATTTCTCTCACGCGTCATCCTTGGGCTTGTCCCGAGGATGACGTTGCTGCTTTCACCTGAAGTCATGCCACAACCTTCTCCGGCCGATGCGCGCGCATGCACAGGATGACGCTCAGCACGACTGAGCAAATCGCCAGGACTTCCACGATTGTTGGCCCACGACCTTCCCAGAGGAAACCATAGAGCAAGGCAAAGAGCGTCTCGAACAGGATCATCTGTCCAACCATGGTGAGCGGCAGCAGGCGGCTCATGCGGTTCCAGAGAGCATTTCCGAGAATGGATGCGGTGAAACCGAGACCGGCGGCGATGGCCGCAAAATGCAGCCAGTCCTCGGAGCTATGGCTTTCCCCGCCGAAAGCAAAGGCCGGTATGGCGAGCGCCAGCGCCAGCCCTCCGGTCACCACACCCGTCATCATGTTCCAGTCGTCGGCGCTGACATCGTGAAGGCGTGACAGCCAGCGGGCATTGCCAACCGCAAAGGCCGTCCATGAGGCGAGCGCGCCAAGCGCACAGGCCAGCCCGATCAGGCGGGATACATCCAGCCCCGCATCGCTTTCCGTCAGCGACTGCCAGGATATGCCGATAATGCCGATTGCGCCAAAGGCGAGCGACGGCCACAGACGCTTGAGCGATACCGCGCCATGATCGCGCGTGCCGATGATGGTGACGGCAACCGGCAGGAATCCGATGATGATGGACGTGAAGGCAACGCCGCTCAGTTTCACCGCCGTTGATATGAAGACATAATAGGCGATGTTGCCGATCATGCTCAGCCAGCCGAGCGCGATCCATTCGCGCGCGCCGAAATGGGCCGATACCCGTTTCAGGCGCGGTCCGATGATGATGAGCGAAATCAGCCCGTATGTCAGGTAACGGGCCGTTGACAGTTGCAGGGCGGAAAAATCCGGTACGAGTTTCGGGGCGAGAAAGATCGCACCCCAGAGAGCGCCCGCCATCATGCCGTAGATAACACCGAGGCTTGTCTTGTTCATGTCATGTCACATCCGCATTCACGATTGCCCGCGATGTGCCACAGCCACGTACGGCTGTCTTGACAAAAACTCCTGAGAGAAGAGGTGCTGTGCTTTCAGTGAATTCCGAAGGCCCGGCGATAAGCGGCAGGCGTTTTGCCCATCGCGTTGCGCATGGCGCGCGTCAGTGCCGTCTGGTCGGAGAAGCCGGCCCGCAAGGCAATTTCCGCAATCGGCAATGTGGAGTGGCGCAGCAATGCGCAGACCTTGTCCATGCGCAGCTCTGCAAGCCAGCGGTGAGGAGGGAGGCTAAACTCTTCCAGAAACAGCGCATGCAGGCGGCTATCGCTGATCGCGGCGCAGGATGCGAGCGTCTCGATGGTCCAGGGGAAAAATGGCTCCGCTCTGACGATCTCGCCCAGCGCATGCAGGCGGTGGCGGATATCGGTCTTTTCAGTCGCAAGGCTGTCGATCAGGAGCGGTGCCCAGAGGTTGGCAATATCCTCACGCGGCCCATCCGATCCGATGACGCCGCGCATGTAAGCGATCAGCTGCCGTGTATCCCGTGCGATATCGAGAAACGGCTTGTGGACAAATCTCTCCAGCACCCGTTCGGGAACAGCAGTTTCGTCGATATCGACCACCAGCGACCGGTTGATCGTCGTCGCTTCCTGTGTGTGCGATGTGTTGGGATGAATGAAGACCGCGCGCCCGGTGGACAATTCGTCCTGTAGCCCTGCTACATCGATCCGCAGACATCCCGAGACCGGAAGAACGATCTGCACGAAGCCGTGCCGTTCCTTCGGTCTTTCCTGCGTATAGGTTCTGATATCGGCGGATGCGGCGATCATGAGATTGTCATTTCCATCGTGCAAAGAAACGGCCGCCTCGAAAAGCGGCCGGTTTCAGTCCTGATTATGACATCGTCTTGAAGATTGGGCCAGCCGGCTTTATCGAGCCGGCGTCTAACATTCTTCCTTGGCGGTCGATTCGCCGCGTTTGCGCTTGCGCAAAACCGGCTTGTTCTCTCTCGCCTCGCATTTCGCAACGTCGATGAGATAGGCAAGCATCGGCATTTCGTTCATCGATGCAAGTTGCTTGGCGGATTCGAGAAGGTTGATGATGTTGGAAAAATCGTCCATCGGCTCACTCAGTGGCTCAAAGCGGGTTATGTGGGTGTGAACCCAGGGATGAATAAGCGCGGTGAAAATGGGAGGTTCCAGCGCCGTTGCATCCCATGGGTGTAATATTAGTCGCAAATAAATAGCAATCCCTGCGAGGGGGGTTGCAATAGTTAAATTTCCGTAACATCGGACGCCGCGGCCATGCCGCCGCAGAGTAATAGCCGCGCTATTTAAAAATGGCATGGTGGCGAAGACGAGGTTTATTCGATGCCGAACTATCTTGAAAACGTGGAGGACGCGGCTGCGATTATCGCATCTGCGCAGCGTATTTCGGTCGTTGGTTGCTCCGGAGGCGGAAAATCGACGCTTTCCCGGAAGCTCGTAAGACGCTTTAGATTTGAATACATTTCCATGGATCGCGATATTTTCTGGTTGCCCGGCTGGCAGGCACGCCCGCGCCAAGAACAGCGGCAGAGGATCGCCGCCATCGTCACCAAAGACCGGTGGCTGATGGACGGCAGCAATCCATCGTCTTTCGACATGCGTCTGCCGAGATCCGACATCGTCCTTTGGGTGCGCATGCCGCGCTGGCTTTGCCTTTGGGGCGCCATCACTCGGATTGCCAAGGGGTATGGCAAGGCGCGTCCTGAAATGGCTGAAGGGTGCCCCGAAAGACTGGATCTCGATTTCCTGCGCTATATCTGGAATTTCGAACGCCGCCACGCCCCGATCTTCGAGCAGAATTTCGCGCTTTATGGTCCCAACGTGCCGGTATTCCAGCTTAAAAGCCGAAAACAGCTTCGCCGCCTTCTTGATCTTCTTGTTATCGAGGATTAACTCCCGCTCATGCCACAGTTCGAAACGCATCGCCTTGTAAAACACTCGCCCGACCGCATGTACGACCTCGTCGCCGATGTGGAGAAGTATCCGCAGTTTCTGCCGCTTTGCGAAGCGCTGGTCATCCGCTCGCGCAAGGAGCGGGACGGCAAGACTCTGCTGGTGGCTGATATGACGGTGGGCTACAAGGCCATTCGCGAGACCTTCACCACGCAGGTGCTGCTGAACCCGGCAGAGCGCGCTATCGACGTGAAATATATCGACGGCCCGTTCAAATATCTCGACAATCGCTGGCGTTTTGAAGCCTCCGCAGAGGGCGGCTCGGCCATTCATTTTTTCATCGAGTATGAATTCAAGAACCGGCTGCTCGGTGCGGTCATGGGATCGATGTTCGACAGGGCCTTCCGCATGTTCGCCGAAGCCTTCGAGACCCGCGCCGATAAAATCTACGCGGACCCAGCCTGATTGAGGGTAATCAGCATCTCGAGCGCCGTTCTGATGGTTGCAAGACGGATTTCCGTGCGCCCGATCTCTCCGTAGTGCATTTCATGGTGCAGGATTTTACCGCTGCGCGCCCTGGCGGCCAGATGTACCAACCCCACCGGTTTTTCAGCCGAACCTCCGCCCGGACCGGCAATGCCGGTCACGGCTACGGCAAAATCCGCCCGGGAACGAAATAGCGCGCCATGCGCCATTTGCAGCGCGGTCTGTCGGGATACGGCGCCGAAATTCGCCAGCGTCTCAGTTCCAACCCCAAGCATGTCCATCTTGGCCTGGTTCGTGTAGGTGACAAAGCCGCGATCGACGACGGCAGAAGAGCCGGCGATTTCCGTCAGCGAACCAGCAATCAGGCCGCCCGTACAGCTTTCCGCCGTCGAGACCATGAAGCCGCCGGCGGTAAAGTCAGAAATGATCCGCCGCGCCAGTTCTTGTATATCCGCAGGAAACAGGCTCATAGCGGTCTGCCCTTGTAGACCACAGTGGCAGTGGCAATCGCAGCAATACCTTCCCGGCGGCCGACGAAGCCGATCGTCTCGTTGGTGGTCGCCTTGACCGAGCAGCGCTCCAGCGCGATGCCGAGAATGTCGGAAAGCGCCTCACGCATGGCCTGCCGATGCGGTCCGATGCGCGGCGCTTCGGCAATCAGCGAGACATCGGCATTCATGATCGTGCCGCCATTGCCGCGTACTACCTTGGCCGCGTGTTCGAGGAAGATGCGCGAAGCGGCACCCTTCCATTGCGGATCGGAAGGCGGGAAGTGATCGCCTATGTCGCCAGCGCCGCAGGTGGCGAGCAGGGCATCCGTCAGCGCATGCAGCGCCACATCGGCATCCGAATGGCCTTTGAGTTTCTGGTCGTGTTCGATGAAGACGCCGCACAGCGTCACACCGTCTCCTGCTTCCAGCTGGTGCACGTCATAACCATTGCCGGTGCGCACGTCAGGCAGTCCGTAGGAGAGCTTTTCATCGGCCATGGCGATATCCCGCTTGAGAGTGAGTTTCACATTGTCGACCGAGCCTTCGGCCAGCGTCACAGGCAGACTTGCCCATTCGGCGATCGAGGCGTCATCGGTAAAGTCGGTTTTCCCGGATGTGGCAGCAGCGCGATGCGCGGCGAGGATTTCGCCATAGCCGAAGCTTTGCGGTGTCTGCGCCGCATAAAGACCCTGCCTTGAAACCGTTTCCGCGACGGAATCGCCTGCGCCACGCTTCAGCGTATCAGTGACGGGCAGGGCAGGCAGAACGCCGACAGCGCCCGCCTTGTGCAGCGCCACGATGCGTTCCAGCATGTCCACGGCGATGAAAGGCCGCACGGCATCGTGGATCATCACATGTGTAAGGTCTTGCGCGGCCAGCGCTTCCAGACCAGCGAGCACCGATTGCTGCCGGGTTGCGCCGCCCGTGACGGTGACAATCCGCTCTCCGGCATTCAGCCGTTCAAGGATTGGTGACAGGAGTGCCGCATCGTCGGCATGGATAACGACCACGATAGGGGATGTGTCTGCCCAGGCAAGAAAGGTCGACAATGTATGCTCGATCACGGCCTTGCCACCGATCGGGCGATATTGTTTCGGCCCTTCCTCGGGGGAGCCGGCTCTTTCTCCGCGTCCTGCGGCGACAACGACGATGCCGAGTTTCATAGTACTTTCCTGCATTGGTCTTATGCTTTATGCGCAACCCTTAATGGTTGACAGTCCTGCTCTAGCGTTTCAAAACCCGAATGGCCAGCCCGATAAGCCGCCCACCCGCACCCACATGCCGCAGGATCGGTCATCCCGTTTGTTCAAACCTGCACAAATTGCCGCCGCCAGCAAAACAGGCAGGCAGGCCACGCGCAAATAAAAGGTGCAACCCTGTAAAAGTGCTTGGCAACTGCGCAAACACTGTCTAAAAATAATGCATATAACTCTTCTGCACGAAAGATCATCACTTGCCCCTTCCGGAGTTGTCAGTCCCGTTCAGCATCGGCTCAGTCGCGATCCGTAATCGCGCGGTGCTGGCGCCTATGTCGGGCGTGACCGATTTGCCTTTCCGTCAGCTCGCCTGGCGTTACGGCGCGGGCCTTGTGGTGACTGAAATGGTCGCAAGCCGGGAACTTGTCGCCAATCGTGGGGAATCCTGGGCGCGGCTGAAAAATGCCGGGATGGTTCCGCATATGGTGCAGCTCGCCGGGCGCGAAGCGCATTTTATGGCGGAAGCGGCAAAAATTGCCGCTGACAATGGCGCTGGTATCATCGACATCAATATGGGTTGTCCGGCCAAGAAGGTGACGGGCGGGTACTCCGGTTCAGCCTTGATGCGGGATCCTGACCATGCGCTGTCGTTGATCGAGGCGACCGTCGGCGCGGTCGATGTGCCCGTGACGCTTAAGATGCGGCTCGGCTGGGATGAAAACACCATCAATGCACCTGAAATTGCGCGCCGCGCTCAAGCCGCTGGCATCCAGCTCATCACCATTCACGGCCGCACCCGTATGCAGTTTTACGAAGGTCGGGCGAACTGGGATGCCATTCGCGCCGTGCGCGAGGTGATTTCCGTGCCGCTGATCGCCAATGGCGATGTCGAGACCGCCGAAGATGCGCGTGAAATCCTCAGCCGTTCCGGCGCGGATGCCGTTATGGTCGGTCGCGGTGCACAGGGTCAACCCTGGCTGCCGGCGGTACTGGCCGGACATGCAGCGCCGCAACGCGCCGATATTGCCGATATCGCCGTCGAACATTACGACATGATGCTCGAATTTTATGGAAGGGAAGCCGGTCTTCGGCATGCCCGCAAACATCTGGGCTGGTATCTCGACCGTTTCGCGACGGAGATCGCCACCACCGACAAGGCTAAAATCATGACATCGCGTGATACGGGGGAAGTGGCTGATCTGCTGCGCTCCGCCCTTTGCGACAATGCGGGCGAAGAAGCCGCAAGGAAGGCCGCATGAGCGCTGATAAACACAGCCCGGCAGATGCGAACCCGCTCGCCATGGCGGTTCTGAACGCGGTGCAGAATCCCGTTATTCTGGTGGATGCCGAAGGTTTTATCGCTTTTGCCAATTGGGAAGCAGAAGCTTTTTTCGGGGCCAGCGCCTCCCATCTCGCCCGCTACCGCGTCTCCACCTTCATTCCTTTCGGCAGTCCGCTGCTTGCGCTGATCGATCAGGTGCGGGAACGTCGCGCGCCGGTAAATGAATATCGGGTCGATCTGAGCTCCCCCCGGCTTGGACAGGACAAGCTCGTTGATCTCTATGTCGCGCCTGTTGTCAGCGAGCCGGGGTCTGTTGTCGTCGTCTTTCAGGAACGGTCGATGGCTGACAAGATCGACCGGCAATTGACCCATCGGGCTGCTGCACGCTCTGTCACCGGCCTTGCCTCGATGCTGGCGCATGAGATCAAGAACCCGCTTTCGGGCATTCGTGGTGCCGCGCAGCTTCTCGAGACATCGGTTGCCGATGAGGACCGTGCGCTGACGCGGCTGATCTGCGACGAGACCGATCGTATCGTCTCGCTGGTCGACCGCATGGAAGTATTTTCCGACGAGCGTCCGGTGGACCGCGTGCCGGTCAACATCCATTCGGTGCTCGACCACGTGAAGGCCATAGCCAAGGCTGGCTTTGCCCGCAACATCAAGATTTCCGAGAATTATGATCCATCGCTGCCGGCGGTCTATGCCAATCGCGACCAGCTGGTGCAGGTCTTTCTCAATCTGGTGAAAAATGCGGCGGAAGCCGTCGGGAATCAGTCGGAGGGCGAGATCGTGCTGACGACGGCATATCGTCCCGGCATGCGCATGTCCGTGGCCGGCAGCCGCGAACGCATCTCGCTGCCGCTTGAATTTTGCGTGCATGACAATGGGCCGGGAGTGCCGGCCGATCTCCTGCCGCATCTCTTCGACCCCTTCATTACCACCAAGACGAATGGTTCGGGCCTGGGTCTGGCGCTTGTCGCCAAACTGATCGGCGCCCATGGCGGCATTGTCGAATGCGACAGCCAGAACCATCGCACGACTTTCCGCGTATTGATGCCCGTCTCGCCTGAAGTGGCGCTGGACGACCGCATCTTGCCGAACTCGACAGGAAATGACAGATGACAGCTACTATCCTCGTCGCCGATGATGATGCCGCGATCCGCACCGTGCTTAATCAGGCGCTCAGCCGTGCCGGTTACGATGTGCGCATCACGTCCAATGCCGCAACGCTCTGGCGCTGGGTTTCTGCCGGCGAGGGCGATCTGGTCGTTACCGATGTCGTGATGCCCGATGAAAACGCCTTCGATCTGCTTCCGCGCATCAAGAAGGCCCGCCCCGACCTGCCGGTTCTGGTGATGAGTGCCCAAAACACTTTCATGACCGCGATCAAGGCCTCGGAAAAGGGCGCTTACGATTACCTGCCCAAGCCCTTCGACCTGACGGAGCTGATTGCCATCATCGGCCGCGCCCTGTCGGAGCCGAAGCGCAAGCCCGCCAAACTGGACGACGATATGCAGGACGGCATGCCGCTCGTCGGCCGCTCGGCCGCCATGCAGGAAATCTACCGGGTTCTCGCCCGCCTGATGCAGACCGACCTGACGCTGATGATTACCGGCGAATCCGGCACCGGCAAGGAACTGGTGGCGCGCGCGCTGCATGATTACGGCAAGCGCCGCAACGGCCCCTTCGTCGCCATCAACATGGCGGCAATCCCGCGTGATCTGATCGAATCCGAACTGTTCGGCCATGAGAAGGGCGCCTTCACCGGCGCGCAGAACCGCTCGACCGGCCGTTTCGAACAGGCCGAGGGCGGCACGCTGTTTCTCGACGAAATCGGCGATATGCCAATGGACGCCCAGACGCGGCTGCTGCGCGTATTGCAGCAGGGCGAATATACGACGGTGGGCGGACGCACGCCGATCAGGACCGATGTTCGCATCGTCGCCGCCACCAACAAGGACCTGAAGCAGTCGATCAACCAGGGCCTTTTCCGCGAAGACCTCTATTACCGCCTGAACGTCGTGCCGCTGCGGCTACCGCCGCTACGCGACCGCGCTGAGGATATTCCCGATCTGGTGCGCCATTTCATCCAGACGGGTGAGAAGGAGGGGCTGGAAGGAAAGCGCTTCGAGACCGAGGCGCTGGAAGTCATGAAGGCCTATGCTTGGCCCGGCAACGTGCGCGAACTCGAAAACCTGATCCGTCGCCTGATGGCGCTTTATCCGCAGGAAGTCATCACCCGCGAGATCATCGAGCAGGAATTGCAGTCGGATGTTCCAGACAGCCCGCTCGACAAGATGGCGGTCCGCACCGGCTCGTTGACCATTTCGCAGGCGGTCGAGGAAAACATGCGGGATTATTTCGCAAGTTTCGGCGAAGACCTGCCGCCGCCGGGTCTCTACGACCGTGTTCTGCGCGAACTGGAATATCCGCTCATTCTCGCCGCCCTGACGGCGACGCGCGGTAACCAGATCAAGGCTGCCGATCTTCTTGGCCTCAACCGCAATACGCTGCGCAAGAAGATTCGCGAGCTTGGCGTTTCCGTGTATCGCAGCTCCCGGCCCAGCTGAGAATGTTGACAAGGCCGCGGTTGTCGTTGCATTTTCGCCACATTGTGTTGCTTGGAAAACACTAGGATGGAGAGAGATTCGCCGGCACGAGGCGGATTCGCCCATTTTCATGAATGTGGTGCTGGCTAGCCAGCGATTGGGAGAAATGCATGCGGAAACCCGCCGCCGAAAAAGCCGTTGCCGAAGACGCAGCGGGAATGGTGGTAGCCGATCGCAGGATGTCTTTCGCTCTGCCGGGGCTGGTGCTTGCCGGTGTCGCCCTTGTTTGCGCCATACTGACACTTTTCGTGCTTCTGGGCGTAACACCGATTGCGCCGACATCGAATGTCGTCATCGCCTCGGTCGTCATCAATTCGGTCTTTGTGATCGGACTGATCTTTCTCATCGGTCGGGAAATAAACCGCCTGCTGAAAGCGCGGAAAAAGGGCAGGGCGGCGGCACGATTGCATGTGCGCATCGTCGTGCTGTTTTCCATCGTTGCGATTACACCGGCCGTTCTCGTCGCCATCTTCGCCAGTCTGACACTGAATGTCGGTCTCGACCGCTGGTTTGCGCTACGTACCCAGTCGATCGTCGATTCCTCCAGCAATATCGCCCAGGCCTATATGATGGAGAATGCCGGTTATCTTCAGGGACAGACCCTGTCGATGGCCACCGACCTCGACCGCAATCGCGCGCTCTTTTATCTCGACCGCACCGGCTTCGTCGATCTCATGACTCGTCAGGCCAAGGGCCGTGGTCTTCTCGGCGCATTCCTGGTGCAGGAAGACGGCGACGCCGTCGCGCAAGCCGATATCAAGACGGAAAAGCCGCTTCCGGCCATTCCGCACGATGCGCTTGAAAAGGCCGCCGCTGGTCAGCCAACCCTTATTCCGCCTGGCATCACCAATCTCGTCGGCGCCATCATCAAGCTCGAGGGCATCAGCGGTACGTTTCTTTACACCGTGCGTGCCGTCGATCCCAAGGTAATGGGCGCGATGCGGCTGATGGAAGAGAACCGCGCCGAATACAAGGCGATGGAGGCCGGCCGTGCGCCGTTGCAGATTGCGTTTGCAATCCTTTATCTCGGTTTCGCGCTGATCGTGCTTCTGGCGGCGATCTGGACAGCGATTGCGGTGGCCGACCGTATCGTGCGTCCTATCCGTCTCCTCATCAGCGCCGCAGACAGTGTAGCCACCGGGAACATGCATGTGCTGGTTCCCGTTCGCGCCATCGATGGCGACGTTGGCCGCCTGTCGCGCACCTTCAACAAGATGGTCTCGGAACTGCGCAGCCAACAGGAACAGATCATTGAAGCGAAAGACGACATCGATGATCGCCGCCGCTTCATCGAGGCCGTATTGTCGGGCGTTACCGCCGCCGTTATCGGCATTGATGAAAATCGCAGGATCACCATCGTCAATCCTTCGGCTGAAGAATTCGTGGCGCTTTCCTCCGACCAGCTTATCGGTGCGCAACTATCTGATATCGCGCCTGAAATCGAAGAGGTCGTGACCGAGGCCAACACCTGGTCGCGCGGCAATTTCCGCAAGCAGATCAACATCATGCGGCGCGGCACGGAACGGACGCTCAATGTGCAGGTGACCCGTGAGGATGCGCGCGACAGCCGCGACAGCTACGTCATCACTCTCGACGATATCACCGATCTCGTCATTGCCCAGCGCTCGACCGCCTGGTCCGACGTCGCGCGGCGTATTGCGCATGAGATCAAGAATCCTCTGACACCTATCCAGCTTTCTGCCGAGCGCATCAAACGACGCTTCGGCAAGCAGATCGACGAGAACGATCGCGCCATCTTTGACCAATGTACGGACACCATCGTCCGGCAGGTTGGTGACATCGGCCGGATGGTGGATGAATTCTCGGCCTTTGCGCGCATGCCGAAGCCCACGAAGGAAAAGTCGGACCTCCGTTCGATCTTGAAGGACGCGGCATTCCTGCGCGAAATAAGCGCCGCAGACACGAAATTCTCGACGGAATTTGGCGATGTCCCGCTGGAGGGCATGTTCGATGCCCGCATGCTGGGACAGGCGTTCGGCAATCTCATCAAGAATGCAACGGAAGCGATCGAGGCGGTGGAAGGCGAAAAGCGGCCAGGTAAAATCCTGGTGCGCGCATCCTTCGACGAGGCCAATTCGCGGTTCGTGGCCGACATCATCGACAATGGCAGAGGCCTGCCCGTCGAAAACCGTCACCGCATTCTCGAACCCTATATGACGATGCGGGACAAGGGCACGGGCCTCGGCCTCGCCATCGTCAAGAAAATCATCGAAGAGCATGGCGGGTATCTGGAACTCCACGATGCCCCGCCGGAGTTCGACCATGGCCACGGTGCCATGATCAGAGTGCTGCTGCCCTATATCGAGGCGGTCGGCGGCAAAAATAACAAGGAAGCAGCATATGGCGTCTGATATTCTGGTCGTGGATGACGAGGCGGACATTCGCGAAATCGTAGCGGGTATTCTTTCCGATGAAGGCCACGAGACGCGTATGGCGTTCGACAGCGACAGCGCGCTGGCCGCCATTTCCGAACGCGTGCCGCGTCTCATCTTTCTCGACATCTGGATGCAGGGGTCGAAGCTCGACGGTCTGGCCCTGCTGGATGAGATCAAGAGCCGCCATCCCGATATCCCTGTTGTGATGATTTCCGGTCACGGCAACATCGAAACCGCCGTCAACGCCATCAAGCGCGGCGCGTTCGATTTCATCGAGAAACCGTTCAAGGCAGACCGCCTGATCCTGATTGCCGAACGCGCGCTGGAGAACTCCAAGCTGAAGCGGGAGGTGCAGGAACTCAAGAAGCGCACTGGCGACGCGGTTGAACTCGTCGGCGCGTCGCTTGCGGTTTCCCAACTTCGCCAGACCATTGACCGCGTGGCGCCCACCAACAGCCGCATCATGATTCTCGGCCCCTCC
Organism: Rhizobium sp. AN68; assembly: GCF_030758035.1. Lineage (NCBI taxonomy): Bacteria > Pseudomonadati > Pseudomonadota > Alphaproteobacteria > Hyphomicrobiales > Rhizobiaceae > Rhizobium > Rhizobium sp. AN68. Next base: position 1,293,941 of record NZ_JARWMI010000003.1, read on the forward strand.
GGTTCCGGAAAGGAGCTGGTGGCGCGCATGGTGCACAAGAAATCCTCGCGTGCCACAGGACCTTTCGTTGCGCTGAACGCTGCGACGATCACGCCGGACCGCATGGAAATCGCCTTGTTCGGTACCGAAGGTCTGCCCGGGCAGCCGCGCAAGGTGGGCGCTCTGGAAGAAGCCCATCGCGGTGTTCTCTATCTCGATGAAGTCGGCGAGATGCCGCGCGAAACCCAGAACAAGATCCTGCGCGTGCTGGTCGATCAGCAGTTCGAGCGTGTCGGTGGCGGCAAGCGGGTAAAAGTGGATGTGCGCATCATCTCCTCAACCGCCCATCACCTCGAAAGCCTGATCGCCGAAGGCCAGTTCCGCGAAGATCTATACCATCGCCTCGCCGTGGTGCCAGTGAAGGTGCCGGCGCTGTCCGAGCGGCGTGAGGATATTCCTTTCCTCGTCGACATGTTCATGCGGCAGATTTCCGAACAGGCCGGCATCCGCCCGCGCAAGATCGGCGATGACGCCATGGCCGTTCTCCAGACGCATGACTGGCCGGGTAACATTCGCCAGCTCCGCAACAATATCGAGCGGCTGATGATTCTGGCACGCCCCGAAGGCGGTGAGGCACCAATCTCGGCAGACATGTTGCCGGCGGATATTGGCGACATGCTGCCGAAGATTTCGGCGCAAGGCGATCAGCACATCATGACCCTGCCGCTGCGCGAAGCACGTGAAATGTTCGAGCGGGACTATCTGGTTGCCCAGATCAACCGCTTCGGCGGCAATATTTCGCGAACGGCGGAATTTGTCGGCATGGAAAGATCGGCACTGCATCGCAAACTGAAATCTCTCGGCGTATAAGAGACGAAGGCCCAAGTCGTCGTAATCGATTATTCCGTCAGAGAGACAGCATGAAAGTCATCATTTGCGGCGCAGGGCAGGTGGGTTACGGCATTGCCGAACAACTGTCGCGCGAGGATAATGAGGTATCGGTCATCGATACCTCCGCGACCCTCATTACCGCCATTACAGAGACGCTGGATGTGCGCGGTTATGTCGGCCATGGCGCCCATCCCGACATGCTGGCAAAGGCGGGGGCGGACCAGGCCGACATGATCATCGCCGTGACCCTGCATGACGAGATCAATATCGTCGCCTGCGAAGTTGCGCATGCGCTGTTCAGCGTTCCGACCAAGATCGCCCGCATCCGCGACCAAAGCTATCTGAAACCGGAATATGCCGATCTGTTCAGCCGCGAAAACATGTCGATCGACGTGACGATTTCGCCTGAAGTCGAAGTCGGCAAGATGGTACTCAGGCGCATCGCCTTTCCGGGTGCCACCGATGTCGTGCGTTTCGCCGACGACACGGTCTTCATGCTGGCAATCGAGTGCATGGAGGACTGCCCGGTCATCAACACGCCGCTGCAGCAGCTTTCCAACCTCTTTCCGGACCTTATCGCAACCGTGGTGGGTGTCTACCGGAACGGCATCCTCAAGGTCGCGCACTCCTCCGAGCAGCTGCGCGTCGGCGACCTCGCTTATGTCATCTGTCAGCGCCAGCACGCACGCCGCACCCTTGGCCTCTTCGGCCATGAGGAGCAGGAGGCGCAGCGCATCGTGATTGCGGGCGCCGGCAATATTGGCCACTTCGTCGCGCAGAAGATCGAGGAGTTGCAGCCTAAGACGCGGGTAAAGATCATCGAGGCGGATCGCGACAGGGCTATTGCCGCATCGGAACAGCTCAGCAACACCATTGTCATGCATGGTTCGGCGCTGGACCAGAAGATTTTGCTGCAGGCCGATATTCAGGATGCGGATCTGATCGTGACGCTCACCAACAGCGATCAAACCAATATACTGGCGGCGGTGATGGCCAAGCAGCTTGGCTGCAAATCCAACCTTGCATTGTTGAACAGCTCGTCCTTTCACGAGGTTGCGGATTCACTCGGTCTCGACGCCTATATCAATCCCCGGGCCGTTACCATTTCGCGCGTTCTCCAGCATGTGCGCAAGGGCCGTATCCGGTCGGTTTATGCCGTTCAGCGCGGCTCGGCGGAGGTAATCGAGGCAGAGGCGCTGGAGACTTCGCCGCTGGTGGGCCAGTCCTTCCGTGACATCGATATGCCTGATGGCGTGCGCATCGGCGCGATCTATCGCGACGGTGTGGTGATCCGCCCGGACGGCAGCACGAAGATCAAGGCGAAGGACCGCGTCGTGCTGTTTGCATCTGCCGATGCGGTGCGCGACGTGGAACAGCTTTTCCGGGTTTCGATACAATATTTCTGACTGTTTCGAATCGAAAAAGCAGGTCAATACTCGTACTCATTCGGCTGTTTTCGCCGTTGCGGAACAGGACACGATTTGATACCAGAGTTGCAGGTCGGCCAAGCGGGGGACTAGACTCGGCCGGCTTATTATTGATTGATTATTTTCCGGTATCCCTGCCGGCAAAAAAGAAAGAAGCGGCGCCATGGCGGAACGTTCTCAAAACCTTCAGGATCTTTTCCTCAATACCGTTCGTAAGCAAAAGATTTCGCTCACGATTTTCCTGATCAACGGCGTCAAGCTGACGGGCGTTGTCACCTCCTTCGATAATTTCTGCGTGCTTCTGCGCCGTGACGGTCACTCGCAGCTTGTTTACAAGCATGCGATCTCCACCATTATGCCCGGCCAGCCGATGCAGATGTTCGAGAGCGAAGAAGGCGCAGCCTGATCAGGCTCCCTCAACGGTATCTTCGATATAAGCTGACCTGAACCGGGAACATTTCCGGTTCAATCAGGTTAATCCAGATAGTCGTCCGCACGGATGCGGTCGGCTGCAATGTCATTTCTTGATAAGGCTGAACCCATTACGACGCGCGACACCTCGAACGAATCGATCATTCCCGAACAGGAAAAGCACCGCGACGACATGCGTGCGGTGGTCATCGTGCCTGTCCTCAAGCAGCAGCGCGAAAGCCGTGATGCGGTGGCGGGTCCGGTTTCTCCTGTACGGTCTGTTGAGGCCAAGCTTGAGGAAGCAAAGGGGCTGGCGCTCGCCATTGATCTTGAGGTGACGCAAGGTCTTGTCGTGCCGGTCAACCAGCCGCGTCCGGCGACTTTGTTTGGAACCGGCAAGATCGAGGAAATCGGCCATCTTCTGGATGAAACCAATTCCGGTCTGGTGATCGTCGATCATCCTTTGACCCCGGTGCAGCAGCGCAATCTTGAAAAGCAGTGGAATGCCAAGGTCATCGACAGGACGGGCCTGATCCTCGAAATCTTCGGCCGCCGTGCCTCCACCAAGGAAGGCACGTTGCAGGTCGATCTTGCGCATCTGAACTATCAGAAGGGCCGCCTCGTCAGAAGCTGGACACACCTTGAACGCCAGCGCGGTGGCGCGGGCTTCATGGGCGGTCCGGGTGAAACGCAGATCGAGGCCGACCGTCGGCTGCTGCAGGATCGCATCGTCAAGCTCGAGCGCGAGCTGGAGCAGGTGGTGCGCACCCGCCAGCTTCACCGCGCCAAGCGCCGCAAGGTGCCGCATCCGATCGTGGCACTGGTCGGTTATACCAATGCCGGCAAGTCCACCCTGTTCAATCGTATTACCGGCGCTGGCGTTCTGGCGGAAGACATGCTGTTCGCGACGCTCGATCCAACCTTGCGCCGCATGAAGCTGCCGCATGGCCGCACGGTTATCCTTTCCGATACCGTCGGTTTCATCTCCGATCTGCCGACACATCTCGTCGCCGCTTTCCGCGCAACGCTGGAAGAGGTGCTGGAAGCCGATCTTATTTTGCACGTGCGCGACATGTCCGATCCGGATAATGCCGCCCAGCCGGCCGATGTGCTGCGCATTCTTGGCGATCTCGGCATCGACGAAAAGGAAGCCGAAAAGCGCATCATCGAGGTTTGGAACAAGGTCGATCGTCTCGAACCAGAAGCGCATGACGCCATCATTGAACGTGCCGAGGGCCGCTCCGATATTCGCGCCGTTTCGGCGGTCACGGGCGAGGGCGTCGATGCCCTGATGGACGAGATTTCCGGCCGCCTGTCAGGTGTCCTGACGGAAACGACTGTCGTCCTCTCCGTCGAGCAATTGCCGCTGATCTCATGGGTCTACAGCAACTCCATCGTGGATAGCCGCGAAGACAATGAGGACGGTTCGGTTTCGCTTGATGTGCGCCTGTCGGAAGCGCAGGCCACCGAGCTGGAACGCAAGCTTGGAAAGGCAACCATCCGCGAGCGGGAAGACTGGGAGCAGTGAGCGCTCCGAGAACGATTGCGGTATGTTCCCTTATACTCAACGTCATCCTTGGGCTTGTCCCAAGGATCTAAAAACCCAGATACAATCAGGGCATAGCAGATGCTCGGGGCAGGCCGGAGCGTGACGCAGGAGAGGTTCTAGGTTTTCGTCACCACTGTCGAAAGCACCGGGCACTCTGAATTTTTCGGCATATCCGGGTGATCAGGACGAAACCATATCCAGCGAGCGTTCTATGCGTTTTGCCGCCTGCCACAGGTCTTCCATTCTCTCAAGGCTCGCTTCCTGAAGCGTTTCGCCATTTTCGGTGAGCGACGTCTCGATGTGATTGAAACGCCTGCGGAATTTCGTATTGGTGCCGCGCAGCGCGTCCTCCGGATCGGCTTTGACATGGCGGCCGATATTGACCAGCGCGAAGATGAGATCGCCAAGTTCATCAGAGACCTTCTCCGGCTTTCCCTCCGCCAGCGCCTCACGCAGTTCGGCGATTTCCTCCTCGATCTTGTCGAGAATGGGGGCTGGATCCGACCAATCGAAACCGACACGCGCAGCCTGTTCCTGCAACTTCAGAGCCTCGGTCAGAGCCGGCTGGCTACGCTGCACACCGCCTAAAAAGCCAGCCTTGAAATCCTCGGTGATGCCGCGGCGGGCGCGGCGTTCCGCACGCTCGCGCTTTTCCTCGGCCTTGATCTGGTCCCATTGCAGCTTGACGCTGTCAGGCGTATTGGCGGCGGAAACGGCAAAGACGTGCGGATGGCGGCGGATCATTTTGGACGTCACGGCCTCAACCACGTCGCCAAAGGCGAATTCGCCCCGTTCCTCGGCGATGCGGGCATGGAAAACCACCTGCAGCAACAGGTCGCCCAGTTCTTCGCAAAGATCATCCATATCCTTGCGCTCGATGGCGTCGGCAACCTCATAAGCCTCTTCGATGGTGTAAGGCTTGATCGTCTCGAAGGTCTGGACGACATCCCAGGGGCAGCCGGTTTCCGGCTGGCGCAGGGCTTCCATGATCTCGATCAGGCGGGAAATATCCTTCGAGGCTTCCATAGTCTTTCAAACCTTCGTTCTTTATTTTCATACATATCCAGGCGGACAACCGTCTAGAAATGCTCTAGTTCAGCGGAATATCGTTGCCGCTCTTCGATGACTGATAGCTGGTGGAAAGCTCGTCATAGGCAGCCTTGATGCGGGCCGTCTGCGCCTTCAGCTCGGTCTTCAGCGGATCGTCTTCGCTCTCCACCAGATCCGCAATGAAGAAAGAGTTCCAGAAGGCGTTGCTGCGGCGATACCCGCCCGGCTCCAGCCCGAAAACTTCCTTGAGGATTTTCAGGTCGTGCGGAATGGCGAAAGCGTCGCGCGAATCCTCGTGGCTGAAAAAGGAGTAGAAATTGTCGAAGCCGGCCCAGGTGATGGCGGACATGCACATGGTGCAGGGTTCATGGGTGGAAAGGAAAATCAATTCCTTGGTGTTCGGCTTCTCACCCAGCTCGTAAAACCGCTTCAGCGCGTGCACTTCGCCATGCCAGAGCGGGTTTTCCAGCTCGTTATTCGTCTCCGCGATCACCAGCGACAGGTCGGATTTACGCAGGATCGCCGCACCGAAAACCTTGTTGCCGAGGCTGACGCCGCGCGTCGTCAGGGGCAGGATATCGTGTTCGATAACATCGAGAAGACGGGCGGCGATGGTCGAGCTGGTCAAGGGTCTGATCCTTCGTACCGCCTCAGGGGGAAGCGGTTTTGCATGGAGATATCGACGAAAATAGTCCCTTCTTGTTCGGCGCGAGGGCCTGGTTTGTCAAGGGATTCTCATGGGATTTCGAGGCGTTCGACAGGGTTGATAAAGGTGCGCCGGTTAGTTTTCCTCAAAAACAGGGGTGTTCGAGAAATAAAAATCCAGGTGCCGGAAAGGCTTGAATTTCTGTTTCTTCAATCTTGCGCCGCAATGCGGGATAAATGCCCGATGCACAACGAACATGATTTTTCCGCTACTGGCGATCGCCTTTCGACCTTCCCCGCGTTCTTCCGGGTTGAGGGACGGCAGGTCGCTGTTTTCGGCAATGGCGACGAGGCCTTTGCGAAGGTAAGGCTGCTTGCCAATACCAATGCACATGTCATTGCTTATGCCGACGAGCCCGAAGCGGATTTTGCGCGCTATATCAGCGAAAACGGCATCGATCATCGGGCCTTGAGTTTCGCAAGCCCGCTGATTGAAGGCGCGACGCTGGTTTTTGCCGCCACTGGAGACGAGGCACTGGACCGTGAGATCGTTTTGGCTGCGCGCGCCAAGAAAATCCCCGCCAATGCGGTGGATCAGCCGGAGTTCTGCGATTTCTTCACGCCCGCACTCGTCGCCCGCGCACCCGTCGCCATAGCCATTGGCACCGAAGGCGCCGGCCCGGTTCTTGCCCAGATGATCCGCGCGCGTATCGATCAGATGCTGTCTCCGTCGCTGGGCAAGCTTGCGCGTCTCGCCGTGCAATATCGTCACGCCGCCGAGCAGAATGTTCCCAAGGGCGCGTTGCGGCGCAATTTCTGGCGCCGGTTCTTTTCCGGTGCTGTCGCAGATGCCGTCGCTCTCGGCGATACATCATCCGCCCGCCATGCCGCTGACCGTTTGCTGCAATCGCCCGAGCGCAGCGAAGGCCGCGTCTGGCTTGTGGGCGCTGGTCCCGGTGCTGAAGATTTGCTGACGCTGCGCGCGCAGCGCGTGCTGATGGAAGCGGATGTGATCGTCTATGATGCGCTAGTGCCGCAGGCAATCGTTGACATGGGGCGCCGCGACGCCGAGCGGCTGTCCGTCGGCAAACGCAAGGGGTGCCACAGCAAGTCGCAGGATGAGATCAACCGCCTGCTGGTGCGTCTTGGTAAAGACGGCAAGCGCGTCGTGCGCCTCAAATCCGGTGATCCGCTGGTCTACGGCCGGGCGGGAGAGGAAATGGCGGCGCTGCGCGATGCCGGTATAGGTTACGAGATCGTTCCGGGCATCACCTCCGCCTTCGCCGCTGCTGCGGATTTCGAATTGCCCTTGACGCTGCGCGGTGTCGCTTCGTCGCTGATTTTCACCACCGGCCACGATCTGACCGGCGATGTCCTGCCGGACTGGGCGCGGCTTGCCGTCTCTGGTGCTACCATTGCTGTCTATATGGGCCGCAGCGTTGCCGCGTCGGTCGCGACGAGGCTGATAGAGGCAGGTCTGGGCGTGGAAACGACCGTAGCCGTCATCGAAAATGCCAGCCGCGCGGATCGCCGCCTGCTGCATGGCACTTTGAACGATCTGCCCGACCTCGAACATCGCGACGAACTGACCGGTCCGGTCATGGTCATCATCGGCGATGCGGTGGCGGGCGCCAATTTTGACAGGTCCGAGGCGCTCGCGCTTGTTGCGCGGCCAGCGAACCTTAAAAGGGAGTATGCAAATGGCTGACAAGGTTTTGACCGCCAACCGCCTGGGCGATGGGATCGCTGTATGGCTCGATGCCAATGGCGAATGGACGGAGAACCTGCAGGACGCAATCGTCGCCCGCCACGCAGAGGCCGTCGCTTCGTTCGAGGAAATCGGCAAGCGGGATTTTTCCGCCAACAAGGTCGTTGACGTGAATGTCATCGACGTGGTGGAGGAGAATGGCAAGCTTTGGCCGACGCGGCTTCGTGAGCGCATTCGCGCCGCTGGCCCGACCATGCACTATGCCAACGGCTTCAAGCCGGCCGATGCAGCATTCATCGCAGTCTGAGGAAGAATATGTACCGTTACGACGAGTTCGATCACGCATTTGTTGAAGGCCGCGTGGCACAGTTTCGCGATCAGGTCGAGCGCCGGTTGTCCGGCGAGCTTGCTGAGGACGCGTTCAAGCCGCTGCGCCTTATGAACGGTGTCTATCTCCAGCTCCATGCCTATATGCTGCGCGTCGCCATTCCCTACGGCACGCTGAATTCGCAGCAGATGCGGATGCTGGCCCATATCGCCCGCAAATATGACCGGGGTTACGGCCACTTCACCACCCGCCAGAACATTCAGTACAACTGGCCGCGCCTGTCCGACACGCCCGATATCCTCTCCGAACTGGCAAGCGTGGAAATGCATGCGCTGCAGACCTCGGGTAACTGCATTCGCAACGTGACCGCCGACCATTTCGCGGGCGCCGCCGCAGACGAGGTCGCCGATCCGCGTCCTTATGCGGAAATCCTGCGTCAATGGTCTTCCGTGCATCCGGAGTTCTCGTTCCTGCCGCGCAAGTTCAAGATCGCTGTAACGGGCGCCGAGCGCGACCGCGCCGCGATTCAGGTTCACGATATCGGCCTGCATCTGAAAAAGAACGACAAGGGCGAGATCGGTTTTGCCGTCTATGTCGGCGGCGGGCAGGGCCGTACGCCGATGATCGCCAAGAAGATCCGCGACTTCCTGCCGGAAGAAGACCTGCTGTCCTATACCACGGCCGTCATGCGCGTTTACAACCTGCACGGCCGCCGCGACAACAAGTACAAGGCGCGTATCAAGATCCTCGTGCATGAAACCGGCGCAGAAGAACTGGCCCGCCAGGTCGAGGTTGAATTCGCGGAGCTGAAAAACACGGAATTGAAGCTGCCGGATGCCGATATTGCGGCCATCACCGCCTATTTCGCACCGCCAGCACTTAAGGACCGTCCTGAAGGCTGGGAGAGCCTGGCGCGCTGGAAGCGGGCGGATGAGGGTTTTGCCCGTTTTGTCGAGCAGAACGTCCAGCCGCATAAGCATCCGGACTACGGCATGGTGACGATTTCCCTGAAGCCGATTGGCGGCATTCCCGGCGATGCGACCGACGAGCAGATGGAACTCGTCGCCGATATCGCCGCCGAATACGCGTTTGACGAAATCCGCATCAGCCACGAGCAGAACATCATCCTGCCGCATGTGGCGCTGGCCGATCTCGAGCCGGTCTATCGCGCACTTGTAGGAGCCGGACTGGCGACTGCCAATGCCGGGCTGATTACGGATATCATTGCCTGTCCCGGGCTGGACTATTGCGCGCTTGCCAATGCGCGCTCCATTCCGGTGGCGCAGGAAATCTCTACCCGTTTTGGCGCGCCGGAACGTCAGGCGGAAATCGGCGAGCTTAAGATCAAGATTTCCGGCTGCATCAATGCCTGCGGCCACCACCATGTCGGCCATATCGGCCTTCTGGGTGTTGAGAAGAAGGGTGCGGAACTCTACCAGATCACGCTTGGCGGATCGGGTGATGAAAACACCTCGATTGGTGAGATCATTGGCCGCGGTTTCGAGCCGGAAAAAGTGACCGACGCGGTGGAAACCATCGTCGACACCTATCTGGGCTTGCGTCTTTCGAAGGAAGAAACCTTCCTCGAAGCCTATCGCCGCGTCGGACCGCAGCCGTTCAAGGATGCGCTCTACGGTTCCGCCGCTGAAGCCGCCTGAGGAGATTGCCATGACGAAAATATGGAACCGCGACGGCTTCGTGGAAAACGATCCCTGGGTGATCGAAACGGAAGAAGTGAAGGCAACTGCCGAGCAGAAACCGGTGCTGTCGCTTGCTGATTTCCTCGTCCGTGCGGCTGAAAGCAATGATGTCGGCCTCGGCGTTCTGATTGCGCCTGCCGACGATGTCACCCGGCTCGAGCCCTATCTCGACCGCATCGACCTTGTCGCCGTCAGCTTCCCGGCCTTCAATGACGGGCGGGGTTTCAGCCATGCCTCGCTGCTGCGCAGCCGTCTTGATTTTGCCGGCGAGGTGAGGGCGGTTGGCGATGTTTTGATCGACCAGGTGCCGCTGATGCTGCGCACCGGCTTTACCAGCTTTGCGGTGACGAACGAGACGGCGATCCGCCGTCTGTCCGAAAATCGCCTGCCGGAAATCCCGGTCTATTACCAGCCGACGGCCCTTCCGGCCAACAGTGGAGAGGCCTATAGCTGGCGCCGCCGTGCGGCCCAATGACGCGTTGCGCGGAAATATGAGTTTTAGATGCATATTTTCTGCGCGCATGGCAGTATTGATATTCTCATGCCTTCAAACCGCGGCAAAAATGGTATAATTGCCCGGTCGAAGAATGTCGCTTATCGAATGAATGGACGGAACCTGAAATGAACGCGCCAGCCAAGACGGAAGATTTCGCGATCAAGATACCTGATGGTGTTTACGCCGAGACAGTTTTGTCGGTGGAGCACTATACGGATCACCTGTTCCGCTTCCGCATGACGCGTCCGGCCGGCTTCCGCTTCCGCTCCGGCGAATTCGCCATGATCGGCCTGATGGTCGGCGAAAAGCCGATCTACCGCGCTTATTCCATCGCCAGCCCGGCTTGGGACGAGGAACTTGAATTCTTCTCGATCAAGGTTCCGGATGGCCCGTTGACCTCGCATCTTCAGGCGATCAAGCCCGGCGACACCGTGCTTATGCGCAAGAAGCCGACAGGCACTCTGGTTCTGGATGCGCTGACACCAGGCAGACGGCTCTATATGTTCTCGACCGGCACCGGCATCGCACCTTTCGCAAGCCTGATCCGCGATCCCGAGACCTATGAAAAGTTTGAAGAGGTCATCCTCACCCATACCTGCCGCGATGTGGCCGAATTGAAATACGGTTTCGACCTGGTCGAGGAACTCAGGAACCATGAATTCCTGAACGAGATCGTCGGCGACAAGCTCAAGCATTATGCGACTGTCACGCGCGAGGATTATCCCTTCAAGGGCCGCATCACCTCGCTGATTGAGAACGGCAAGCTGTTTGCGGATCTGGGTGTTCCCGCACTCGATCCCGCTATCGATCGCGGCATGATCTGCGGTTCTTCGGCCATGCTGAAGGACACGAAGGAGCTTCTTGAAAAGGCCGGCCTTAACGAAGGTGCGAACAACAAGCCTGCCGAGTTCGTCATCGAGCGCGCTTTCGTCGGATAACCGACATTTGCGCAAGTTGGGTGAAGGAGGCCGTGAGGCCTCCTTTTTTATTTGTACGGTTTACTGAGGCAGTGCTTCGTCGGCCTGCTTCGGGGCGATCTCGTTTCGGTAGATGAAGAAGAGAGCGATGGCGATGGCCGATATGCCGCCGCCGACCAAGTGCGAAAGGGCGTAACCGCCTTTGGTTACCAGCCAGCCGGCAACGACGTTGCTAAGGGACGCACCAATGCCCTGCACCATCATGACGCTTGCAAGACCGACATTGAACCGGCCTGTTCCCTTGAGAATGCGTTCGGCGGCCACAGGCGTCACGATGCCCAGAAGGCCGGCACCGATACCGTCAAGCAGCTGTACCGGAAAGATTACCCAGAAATCGGTGAAGGCGGAAGCCAGCAGACCGCGGATCGGAAGGGCCGCAAGCGCGATCAGGAACACCGTGGCAAGACCGAAGCGACGGATCAGCCACGGCGCCAGGGCCGCAACGAAGATCATGGCAAATTGCGCGACGCCAGTAATGATCGCTGTTGTGCGAAATGGTGTCTGCAGTTCGATGGCAAAATTCTGCGCGATAAGCCGCCCCATCGGCGCGTTGCCGAAGTGGAAGATGAGAAGAATGATCGCGAGGAATATCAGACCGCGTTCGTGAAGCAGCACGTTGATGCCTGAAGGCCCCGGTTCGCCCTTGTCCTCGCCAAGGCCTCGCGCCACCTTGTGGTCGATCCTGTCGGGGTCGATGGCGGCGGCGGCAACAAGTGCGCCGGCAGCCGTCAGAAGCATCAGTCCGATGACGCCATGCAGGCCGAAGAAGGAAACGGCAACGTAAGTGGCGAAGAGCGATGCGAAATTGCCGCCATGGTTCCAGAATTCGTTTCGCGATATCTGACGGGAGAACAGGCGTTCACCGACCAGACCAAGCGTCAGTCCGGCCAGAGCCGGTCCAACGACGGCGCCGACAACCGCAGTCATGATCTGGCCGGTCCAGACGATCCACGCATCGGGAAAGATCAGCGTAATCAGCGCGCCGACGGTCACGAGAACGACGGGGATGGCAATCAACGTCCTTTTCCACGTCGTGCTGTCCACCAACGCGCCGCAGAGTGGTGTGGCAAGCAGACCGACGAGGCCGCCGACCGTGGCAATCATCCCCAGCGAAAGTGAAGACCAGCCCTGTGTCGCCAAAAATGCGTCCAGGAACGGCCCTAGCCCGTCGCGGGCATCGGCCAGAAAGAAATTAAGCGCCGCAAGGGCAAAAAGCGTGCGGTCTGACATACCACCGCTGCGAGGCAGACCGCCGGAGGGGAGGCTGCCGCGCGGTGCCAAAACGCCGATCGTCGTCATGAAATATGCTCCGAAAAATACGCGGTAGGTGATCAGAAATTGATCGACGCTGGCGAGAAACATCTATGCCTGCATTTGGTTGCATCGGCACGAGAGAAACATGAGCCTCTCGAATTTTTTGACAGTTGCTAAATAAACCGGAGGAACGTTTGACGGTGCAAGCGAGTTAATCTTCGTGAAAAATTGGATACGCGCCATGAAAACGACGGCTATCACGAGTTTATTTTTTGCAGGGCTGCTCGGTGTGCAGCCGGCATTAGCGGACGAACGCGAATTCCTCTCGTCGCTGAAGGGCACATGGGCGGGGAAGGGAACCGTGATCACCCGCATTGGCACGCCGCCGATCAACGTCAATTGTACGCTGAATTCCAAAACGGGGACCTCGTCGCTCAATATGTCCGGCACATGCCGGGGGCTTCTGGTGGTCAGGCGCGCAATTGCGGCCGACCTGTCGGAGAAAGGTGGACGTTACAGCGGCGCTTACACCGGACCCTCCGGCCGACCGTCTGCCCTTTCCGGTACGCGGCAGGGAAATGCAATCAATCTGACGGTTCGCTGGAACCGCGACATCAACGGTGACCGCGTCGCAGCCATGACAATCGAAAAAGTCGGGCAAAACGGCCTGCGGCTTCGCACCACCGACAAGGACGGCAGGACCGGCAAGACGGTGGTGACGAGCGATATCCGGCTCGTGCGCTGACCAAGCCGCGACGTGAGGCAATGACCGGTAATGCGGCTTAAGCCTCTAGCTGAATTCGATCAGCAAAGGGCAATGATCCGAGACTTCTGGCTGTCTCACCACATCAAAGTGATCGACCTGCACAACCGGGTTGACAAGCATGTAATCTGCAAAACGGTTTTGTTTGGCATAGTGCGAGGTGCGCGTGTCTGTGAAACCATGTGTTGTGACGAGTTCGATGAGATCCAGTTCCTTCAATACCGTGAAGGTGTCGCTCTCAGGCAGAACATTAAAATCGCCGCAGACGATGATCCGGTCACCATACTCCGCGATGTCTTTGACAAGTTTCACGAGGCGTTTTGCCTGCATCAGACGGGCGGGAATATCGTGTTTACCGTTGGGGTCACGCAGCCCATGCATATGGGCGATGACGGCTGGCTGGCCGGTCGTGAAGTCGAAAACCCTGACAGCATGGCCCGTGCGCGAACGCGGGTGATCTCCGTACCCATTCGCAGAAAAGCAGCCGTGCACGAAACCTTGAGCCTGCGCAACAATCGCGATGGATTTACGCACGAAAGTCGCCAGCCCCCATTGAGAGGGATATCGTGTCTCCCCGTGCCAGAGGTCACCCTGTGACGCCGGGCAAAAGATTGCCAGATGATCGGGTAGGGCTTCTTCGACATCGCGAAGGAAGTTCGCCCTTTGCGGCAGGTCCATACCGTCATCGCGATAGCTCAGCCAGTCCTCTTCGGCTGCCGGTGTGTGCACCACTTCCTGCAAACATAGAATGTCGGGATCGGACGCGGAGATATAGGGAACAAGCTCGTCATGGAGCTTTCCGCCCCAACCATTCAGGCAAATCAAACGCATTCAAACTCCATCACCGCTTAAATTGCAGCATCCGGTTTAGCATGGAACGGGTTACGATCAATCGCATGTGACGTGGTCGTCCGGTCTTGGGGGCTTGTGTCCGGAACGAAAAAGGCCCGGATCGCTCCGGGCCTTCATAAGTTCGTTCGTACCGATGCCTTTATTCGGCGGCCTCGGCATAAGCCTCCATCGGCGGGCAGGTGCAGATAAGGTTGCGGTCGCCATAGACATTGTCAATGCGGTTTACCGGCGACCAGTATTTGTCGATGCGGAAGGCGCCGGGCGGGAAGCAACCCTGTTCGCGGCTGTAGGGACGATCCCACTCGCCGACGAGATCTTCTACCGTGTGCGGCGCGTTCTTCAGCGGATTGTTGGTCTTGTCCGCACGGCCTTCCTCGATGTCGCGGGCTTCCTCGCGGATCGCCAGCATGGCATCGCAGAAACGGTCTATTTCCGCCTTGGTCTCGGATTCCGTCGGCTCGATCATCAGCGTGCCGGCAACCGGCCAGCTCATGGTCGGCGCATGGAAACCGCAGTCGACGAGACGCTTTGCAACGTCGTCCACCGTCACGCCGCAGCTGTCTGCCAGCGGGCGGGTGTCGATGATGCACTCATGCGCCACACGTCCCGTTTCGGACTTGTAGAGCACGTCGTAAGCACCCTTCAGCCGTTCGGCGATGTAGTTGGCGTTGAGGATCGCAACCTTGGTCGCCTGCGTCAGCCCTTCGCCGCCCATCATCAGGCAGTAGCTCCAGGAAATCGGCAGGATCGACGGCGAGCCGAAGGGGGCAGCCGAAACCGCACCTTCACGACCGTCCGTCGTCGGATGGCCGGGAAGATAGGGAGCAAGATGCGCCTTGACGCCGATCGGCCCCATGCCCGGACCGCCGCCGCCATGCGGGATGCAGAAGGTCTTGTGCAGGTTGAGGTGGCTGACGTCGGAACCGATATCGCCGGGACGGGCAAGACCGACCATGGCGTTCATGTTGGCGCCGTCAAGATAGACCTGACCACCGTGTTTATGGGTGATCTCGCAAATCTCGCGAACCGTCTCCTCAAACACGCCATGGGTGGACGGATAGGTGATCATGCAGCACGAGAGGTTTTCCGCATACTGCTCTGCTTTTGCTCGGAAATCGTCGATATCAATATCGCCATTTTCCCGCACTTTCACCGGCACCACTTTCATGCCGACCATCTGCGCGGAGGCTGGATTGGTGCCGTGCGCCGAGGTTGGAATGAGGCAAACGTCGCGATGTGCGCCGCCATTGGCGATGTGGTAGTTGCGGATGGTCAGGAGCCCCGCATATTCCCCCTGCGCGCCGGAATTCGGCTGCATGGAAAAGGCGTCATAACCGGTGACCGAGCACAGCTTTTCCGAAAGGTCATCGATCATTTCCTTGTAGCCGAGCGCCTGATTGGCCGGCACGAAGGGATGGATGTCGGAAAATTCCGGCCACGTTATGGGCAGCATTTCCGCAGTTGCGTTCAGTTTCATGGTGCAGGAACCGAGCGGGATCATCGAGCGGTCGAGCGCGAGATCACGGTCCGAAAGACGGCGGATGTAACGGGTCATCTCGCTTTCGGCACGGTTCATGTGGAAGATCGGATGCGTCATGTACTGGCTGGTGCGCAGCAGTTCCTTCGGCAGGCGATATTCCAACTCGAAATCCGAGATCGAGAAATTGCCGCCGAATGCGCGCCAGACCGCCTCAAGTGTCGCGGGACGCGTGCGCTCGTCAAGGCTCATGCCGATCTTGGTCGCGCCGACCTTGCGCAGGTTCACACCTTCCGCAACGGCCGAGCGCAGGATGACGCCCTGCATATGGCCGACTTCGACGGTGATGGTGTCGAAGAAGGTTTCCGGCTCGATGACGTAGCCTAGTTTCTCCAGGCCCTTGGCCATCAAAACGGCTTTCTGGTGGGTCTGCTGGGCAATCGCCTTGATGCCCTGCGGGCCATGGAAAACGCCATACATCGACGCCATGACTGCAAGCAGCACCTGCGCGGTGCAAATGTTGGAGGTAGCCTTCTCGCGGCGGATATGCTGCTCGCGGGTCTGCAGCGACAGGCGATAGGCGCGATTGCCGCGCGCATCGACTGAGACGCCGACCAGACGGCCAGGCATGGAGCGCTTATGTGCATCCTTGACGGACATGTAAGCCGCATGCGGACCACCATAGCCGACCGGAACGCCGAAACGCTGCGAGGTGCCGATGGCGATATCCGCACCCATTTCACCGGGTGACTTCAACAGCGTCAGCGCCAGAAGATCGGCGGCAACGGCAGCGATGGCACCCGTCTGGTGCAGGCGGGAAATCAGGCCCGAGAAATCGCTGACATGACCGTGGGTGCCCGGATACTGGAAGATCGCGCCAAATACGTCGACAGGATCGAGATCGGTAAAGGGATTGCCAACGATAACCTTCCAGCCGAGTGGCGCCGCACGTGTCTCGATCAGCGCGATGGTCTGCGGATGGCAATTGGCATCGACGAAGAAGGCGGTTGCCTTGGACTTCGCGACGCGCTGGCACATCGCCATGGCTTCGGCAGCGGCGGTCGCTTCATCGAGCAGCGATGCATTGGCGACATCGAGGCCGGTCAGATCGCAGACCATGGTCTGGTAGTTCAGCAGCGCCTCAAGACGGCCCTGGCTGATTTCTGGCTGGTAAGGCGTATAGGCGGTGTACCAGGCCGGGTTTTCCAGAATGTTGCGCTGGATCACCGGCGGGGTGATTGTACCGTAATACCCCTGGCCGATCAGCGAGGTCAGCACCTGGTTCTTGTTGGCCGTTTCGCGCAGGCGGTCGAGCGCCTCGCGTTCGGTCAGCGCTGCACCCCAGGTCAGCGGCACCTTCTGGCGGATGGAGGAGGGAACGGTGGCGTCGATCAGGGCATCGAGGCTCTTGTAGCCAATGACCTTCAGCATCTCCGCCATTTCCGACGGCGACGGCCCGATGTGACGCCGGTTGGCGAAATCATAGGGCTGATAGTCGGTGAAATGGAATTCCGTGGGCGTCGTCATTACGCGATCAGCTCCTTGTAGGCTGCCTCGTCGAGCAGCGTATCGGCATCCGCGGCGTTGGAGAGCTTCAGTTTGAAGAACCAGCCAGCACCCTGCGGATCGGAATTGACCAGCGAGGGATCGTCGACGATGGCCTGGTTGATTTCCACCACTTCGCCATCCAGCGGACAATAGACATCGGAAGCCGCCTTGACGGATTCAACGGTCGCCGCGTCGCCATTCTTGGAGAAGGTGGCGCCCACTTCCGGCAATTCGACGAAGACGAGGTCGCCAAGCTGTTCAGCGGCGTGGCTTGTAATGCCAACGGTGGCGATATCGCCTTCGAACTTCAGCCATTCGTGTTCTGCGGTAAATTTCAGCATCGTATTCTCTCCGGAGATGGGATGAAGATTATCGTTTGTAGGTGGGCTTGATGAAGGGCAGGGCAGCGACGGTGACGGGCAGATATTTGCCGCGCACTTCCGCAAAGATCGCCGTGCCGGGAGCAGTATGGGCAGAAGGGACGTAACCCATGGCAACGGGACCTTCGACCGACGGACCGAAGCCGCCGGAAGTCACTTCGCCGATTTCCGTCTTGCCTTCTGCATCCGCGAAAAGCTTGGAATGACCGCGCACCGGTGCCTTGCCCTCTGGCTTCAGGCCGACGCGACGACGCGATGTGCCGTCCTTGAGTTCACCGAGAATACGCTCTGCCCCAGGGAAACCGCCTTCGCGATCACCACCGGCGCGGCGCGCCTTCTGGATCGCCCATTCAAGCGAGGCTTCGATGGGGGAGGTCGTTGTATCGATATCGTTGCCGTAGAGACAAAGGCCAGCTTCAAGACGCAGGCTGTCGCGTGCTCCAAGCCCGATCGGCTCGCAATCAGGGTGCTCAAGCAGGGCCTTGGCGATCTCTTCCGCCTTTTCGGCAGGCACGGAGATTTCAAAACCATCCTCGCCGGAATAACCGGAACGGGAAACGATGCAGGGAACGTCGTGCAGGGGAACTTCCAGCACGTCCATGAACTTCATTTCGGAAACACCGGCCCAAAGCTCGGCCAGAACCGCTTCCGCGCGTGGTCCCTGAAGCGCAATCAGCGCACGATGATCGAGAAGGGTAATGTCGCAAGTGTCAGAAAGATGCGCCTTCATATGGGCGACATCGGCGTCCTTGCACGCCGCGTTGACGACGACGAAAAGGTGATCGCCGCGATTGGTGATCATCAGATCATCAAGGATGCAGCCGTTTTCATCGGTGAAGAAACCGTAACGCTGGCGGCCTTCCTTCAGGCCGAGAATGTCAACCGGCACCAGTTTTTCAAGCGCGATTGCAGCGTCGGCATTGTTGCCCGACTTCGCCTTCACGATAACCTGGCCCATGTGGGACACGTCGAAGAGGCCAGCAGAGGTACGGGTCTGAAGATGTTCCTTCAGCACGCCCGCCGGATATTGCACCGGCATGTCGTAACCGGCGAAAGGCACCATGCGGGCGCCAAGGGAAACATGCAGGGAATGGAGCGGCGTGATTTTAAGCTCGGCGGTATCGTCCAAGGACGCCTCCAGGGTTGCGCGAAAGATCGCGCGGGCTCAGGTCATGACGCGAAAAACGCGCCGGGTTCAAGAGCCCCCTCTGTCCTTGTCGCCTGAGATTGTTATCCCTTCGGCGAGCCGTCCTTATCAAAGGTGGCTTCTCTCCAGAGTTCCGTCGTCACCGGTGGTCCTTTTGCCTGAGAGTTTCCGGGGCGGTTGCTCCTTCGGCACCGCAATGAAGCGGTTTCTCCCAACGATGATGCGAGGCTCATTATCTTCGAAGCCCGGTCATTGGCAAGGACGAAATGACGCATCTGAACAGATTTTTGCTCCATCTGCGCCATCGCTGGCAGGATAAATGGCGAGTTCCTTGTATGAGGCGTGCCGTCAGTCTGATTTTTTCTCCGGCAGACCCTTGCGCTTTGTCGACGCCAGTTCATCAAGTTCCTTTTCTGTCATGGACTTCTCCATGCTTTTTGAAGCACCTTGTAAACTGGATTTCTTGACTTCACCGCGTTTGGCGGCCAGCGCCGCACCCGCGGCTTTCTGCTGGGCTTTCGATTTGGCTGGCATGTCGGTACTCCTTCCGAAACGATCAGTATTGGAGAGGAAATGCCGCCCTGTATCGATTGTTCCGTTGAGCGGTTGGGCCTGCGGCAAATTTCCCCTTTGAAATCGGAAAGAAAGAGGGGTATCGCCAGAAGATGGACGCAAATCGAAAACGACCGCTGACAAGGGTGGAGAAAATGCTTCGCATTTTCTGTGCGCTTTTGATGTTGTCGCTTGGTTTTGCCCACAAGCCCGCGCTCGCCGGGGCACCTGCCGTTCTTCTGGATGAGAGTTACCGGCTGCCGGACGGCACCTTTGCCGAAATCTGCCTAGGCCACAGCGGCGGGGTAAATGCCTCGCACCCCAATGACGGCCCCGCCCATTCAAGCGATGCGATCCTGTTTTGCGAGGCCTGCCTTCTGGCCTCGTCCATTCTCTTGCCGGTGCCCGATGCGGCCGGCTGGCTGAGGACGGAGTTCGCCTGGCTCGACAATCGCCTGACCGCGGAATGGGACTTTCGCTCGGTCCAGACGATCCGCAAACCGTCCGCACGCGGCCCACCATCCCTGTTCGCCTGATCTCTTCGTTTCACAGGATCATCGCCGCCGGGTGGCGGCACGGAGCAGCTGCCCGGGCCAATGGCGCCGCAGTCGCAAGGACAAACAAATGAAAACCACCAAGATCATCACCTGCACCCTGTTCGTCGCCTCCGTCTCGACGGCGCAGGCCTTCGCCCATACGACCTTCGTTGACGGTTCGGCCGAACAGGAAAGCACAATCGTTGCCGCACTTCAGGTGCCGCATGGCTGCGATGGCGGACTTGCCACCACGGAAGTGCAGATCAAGCTGCCGGAAGGCTTCATCACTGCCAAGCCGCAGCCCAAGGCCGGTTGGGACCTTGAGGTCATCAAGGGCGACTATCAGAAAGCCTACAAGAACCACGGAAAGGACATCAAAAGCGGCGCGGTCGAAATCCGCTGGAAGGGCGGCAATCTGCCGGATGAATTCTATGACACCTTTGCCGTTCAGGGAAAAATCTCCGGCATAGATGCCGGGCAGGACCTTCCCTTCAAGGTGACGCAGCTTTGCGGCGACAAAGGCAAGGTTTCCTGGGACGAGGTGGCGGCCGCAGGCGTCGATCCGCATTCGTTGAAAAGCCCGGCGCCGACCATCCGCGTTACCGCAAAAGCCCATGCCGGCGGGCATGACCATTCCGCTATGGCCATGGATATGGACGTGGTGAAGGCTGGCAGTCTCGAGCTTTCGGCTGGCGCGACAAAGGCCATGCTGCCCGGTCAGCCCGTGGGCGGCGGTTATGTGACGATCAAGAATACCGGTTCCAGCGACGACAAGCTGATCGGCGTCGAATCCTCCGCCGCCGGCCGTGCGGAAATTCACGAAATGGCCATGGTCAACGACGTCATGAAGATGCGCAAGCTGGATGACGGCATCGTCATTCCCGCCGGCGAGACAGTGGAGCTGAAGCCCGGCGGCCTGCACATGATGTTCTTCAACGTGAAGAAGCCGTTCGCCGAAGGCGACAAGGTACCGGTGACGCTGATCTTTGAAAAGGCTGGCAAGGTCGAGATTGTGCTTTCCGCAGGCTCGGCCAAGGGTGGTGACGACAAGAACGCTCACCAGCACAACTGACGCAAAAAAGAGGCTGCCGGAACGCAATACTCATCCGGCAGGCTCAGCTTGTTCGACCAATATTATTTTGTAACAGTCAGCTTGGCCTGCATACCCGCTTCGTAGTGACCTTTTATGTTGCACAAGAGGAGATATGTGCCGGGCGTAAGCTTTGCCTTGACCTGACCATCGCCGCCGGGCTTCAGGTCGGCCACTTCGCCAAGACTTTTAAGCTGTTTTTCATCGACACGGTGTTTCGCGGTATTGAGCGGTATTTTTTCGTCTGCAGACTTCAGCTTGACGAGCACCATTTCGTGCTGCTCGCTCATGGCATCGTTATGCACATGAAACACGGCTTCACCGGCTTTGACCGTCGTCTGGTCCATAACGAGTGTCATTGGTCCGCCACCTTCACCGCCTTCGGTGACCTTGATGGTCGTGGCCGCGAAAGCCGGCGCCGAAACAAGGAGCGCGATCGTGGTGGCTGTGACGTGACGAGCAATAGAAATCATGATCTTCCTCCAGTTGGTACCGAAGGACTAAAATTTGAATCTGACAACAACCTGAACGGGCGAAGCTCACTAAAAAACTTATAAATCGATTTAATAAGTATGGATATAGAATTGATATTATAAGTTTTTATTGGATTGATTTTCCTCATAGGCCTGCACGGCCTGATCGAGTGTTGTCTGGGGGGCGTGCCGCTGGCTGGCGCTTGTCAGGAAATAGAGGGTCAAGGCCGGCGGCTTGATGGCGGTGAGCAAGGCTCTCAACTGGAAATCGTCTCCCTGTTCGGCCTTGCGCGCCAATTCGTGAATGGCTTCCTCAACCTCGCTTCTGCGCGATACACGCTGCGACGGCTTCACGGCCTCCAGTGCGTAGGCCGCAGTGTTTGCAGAAACGGAAAGAACCTGTGTCATCCAACCTCCGGCCATCCTTCGCCGACCCGTAAAACCGCAGATTAGCAGCTGCGTCTTGTTGGAAGCCTAAATCGCGGACGTGCAATTTAATCGAGTTTTAATCGAAAAAAGGTCGGGACGAGGGGGTTTCACCACCCGTGGCTATGTTCTAGAAAACGTCTTCAACAGACCCGTCGGGCATTTCTCCGGAGACATTCCCCAAATGCTGAATATCGCTCTTGTCGCAGCAGGCGGCGCAATCGGTTCGGTTTTCCGCTATCTCGTCGGTCTGTTGAGTGTGCGCCTTGTAGGCGTGACTTTCCCCTGGGGAACGCTGGCGGTGAATGTGGTCGGATCCTTCCTCATCGGTTTCCTGGTTGAGCTTGTTGCAAGGCGGCTGAACGCGTCCATGGAGATGCGCCTGTTTCTGGTCACCGGCGTTCTCGGTGGCTTCACCACCTTTTCGTCCTTCTCGCTGGATGCGGTAGCGCTTTTCGAACGCGGCGCGCTCGGCCTTTCAGCGGTTTACATCACGGCAAGCCTTGTGGTTTCCATCGCGGCGGTTTTCGCCGGGCTGGCCTTGGGCCGCAGTTTGTTCTAAAGGCTTGCTCCAAACGGTGCGCCGGATAACAGGGCGCGCGATCAAGACAGAGAGACTGGAAATTTCATGGCAGGTATCGAGCATATCAAGGTCGAGGCCGACGAGGCCGGTATGCGCCTCGATCGCTGGTTCAAGATTCACTATCCGGGTCTGGGGTTCGGGCAGCTGCAAAAGCTTCTGCGCTCCGGACAGGTGCGTGTGGACGGCGGCCGGGTGAAGACGGACGCACGGGTGCAGCCGGGACAGATGGTGCGTGTGCCGCCTGTTGATTCCGACCTCAAGGTCAAAAGCGGACCGATCGGATCCAGGGACCTCAAACATTCGGCAGACGGTGAACTTCTGGCGCGCATGCTGCTGCATGAGGACGACAAGGTTCTGGTGTTCAATAAGCCGGCCGGCATTGCCGTTCAGGGCGGATCGGGTGTCAACCGTCACATCGACGGGCTTCTGGAAGCGTGGACCAGCCCGAAGGGCGAAAAGCCGCGTCTGGTGCACCGTCTGGACCGTGACACGTCGGGCGTGCTGGTGGTGGCCCGCACCCGAGGTGCTGCACAGAAGCTGACGGCCGCTTTCCGCGAGCGCGATACCAAGAAGACCTATTGGGCGCTGGTTCGCGGCGTGCCGCGCAAGCATCAGGACAAGATTTCCACCTGGCTGGTCAAGGAGCAGACCCCCGACGGCGACCGCATGCGCATTGCCAAGCACGGCGAGGAGGGGGCAGATCACGCCATTTCCTATTACCGTGTCATCGATACCGCCGCGCAGAACCTCGCCTGGCTGGAAATGGAGCCCTATACCGGCCGTACCCACCAGCTGCGCGTTCACGCACTGCATATGGGGCACCCGATCATCGGCGATCCGAAATATTACATCGATGATCCGAACTGGGATTTTCCGGGCGGCGTCCAGAAGCGTCTGCACCTGCATGCACGCCATATCGACATTCCGCACCCGAATGGCGGCCGGCTTCGCGTCAGCGCGCCTTTGCCACCGCATATGGTACAGACTTGGAACCTGCTCGGCCTCGACGTGGCCGACGGCGACAGGGAAGGCTGATATCAGATGAACCTCGTTCTTTTCGATTGTGACGGCACGCTGGTCGACAGCGCCGGCCTTATCCATGCCGTCATGGTCGATACCTTCGCCGATTTCGGAAAGCCACGGCCTGATATTGCACAGACCAAGGCAATTATCGGCCTGACGCTCGACATCGCCATCGCCCGCATGCTCGGTAAGGCGCATGTGGATGACGAGGCGCGCGCGATGACTGAGCGCTATCGGGAAATCTATCACCCGATCCGCGCCCGACCTGGCATGATCGAGCCGCTGTTCGACGGTATCGCGCCCTTGATCGACACGCTCGCCAGACGGGATGAGGTGCTGATCGGCGCGGTCACCGGCAAGGGCCGTCGCGGGTTGACCCATATTCTCGAAACGCATGGTTTTGCCGAGCATTTCATCGTGTCGCGCACGGCGGATGATTGCCCTTCCAAGCCGCATCCGGCCATGGTGATGGAATGTTGCCATGAAACCGGCATGGTTCCGGCCGACACTGTCGTCATCGGCGATGCTATCTATGACATGCAGATGGCAAAGGCCGCCGGCGCAAAGGCCATCGGCGTTGCCTGGGGCTACGCCTCGGTCGATGATCTCTGGAAGGCAGGCGCAGACGCCGTCGTCAGCCATCCGAGCGAAATTCCGGCCCATGTTCCCGCCGATATTCTTGAATGATCCTTTCTATTCGACTGATGAGGACGTGCCATGCGTGATCTCCTGAACGACCTTTCGGAAGGCCTCAGCCACCCCGATCCGATCCTTCGCGCCCAAATCCAGATGCAGCGGCCCCTGCCGAAACGTTTCTATAAGGACGTTACCGTTGCTGACGTGGAAGACGGCGGCTTCACCATCCATCTCGATGGCAAACCTTTGCGCACGCCCGCCAAGAAGCCGCTTGTCTTGCCATCGAAGGCGCTTGCGGATCTGCTTCGCGATGAATGGGATGCGCAGAAAGAAGTGGTGAACCCGGTCGTCATGCCGGTCTCGCGACATGTGAACACCGCCATCGACGGCATCGCCAGCGACACCCAGGCGGTTTTCGAGGACATACTGCGCTTTTCCTCTTCCGATCTCCTGTGCTACCGCGCAGGTCAACCGGAAGCGCTTGTGGCGCGGCAGGCGGACCATTGGGATCCGGTGATCGACTGGGCGGCCAATGTTCTCGGCGCACGCTTCATTCTCGTCGAAGGCGTCATGCATCGCGATCAGCCTCGGGAAGCCGTTGCAGCCTTTGCCGTGACGCTCAAAAAATACGATACGCCGATCGCGCTTGCCGCCCTGCACACCATGACGTCGCTGACCGGCTCCGCCATTCTGGCGCTGGCACTGGCGGAAGGGCAGCTGACGCTGGAGGAAACCTGGGCGCTGGCTCATCTTGACGAGGACTGGACCGCCGAACATTGGGGCGAGGACGAGGAGGCGCTGGAGCGCCGCGCCACTAGGCTCATCGACATGCGTGCAGCACTCAACGTTCTGGAGGCGTTGAAGAGCGCGCCTTAACGCTTTTCTAACCCTGATGACCGAATATGCGGTTACCTCACGTTAGGGGAGCCGCAGATCATGAACACTCGATTGAAACGCCTTGGCATTGTTGTGCTGGCGTGTTTCACGCTCATGTCTTTCAGGCTGCAACCGGAGGCGACCAATGCCGACCGGCTGCTTTATGATGTGCGCGGCGCCTTTGTAGCGGCACGGCCGGATGTAGCGCCAGCATTGATGCAATCCATTCATGCGCAACTACAGAATGCCATCAAAACGACGGCACGCGGCGAAATCAGACCGCGCGTTGTGCTGACCATTCGCCTCGCATCCGTCACCCGCGGCCCCTTCCTGTTTGGAGAATGGGCATCGGCCCGTGTCATCGTTCGTGCGGCCGCCGTGGCAACGGGCGAGGTTATCGCCGAGGCCAAATTCACAGCCACCGTCGTCAGCTTCGACAATCAGTCGATCGAGCAGGATCTCGCTTACGGCGTCGCGGAGCGCGTGATCCGCGAGTTCCGTCTGAGCCGACCCGGACCGACAACGCTGGCGACGGCGTTGTTTCCGTGAACAAGTATGGTTTCCAGATAGAGTTTAAACTGGTTTCACAAGAAGGCCGGTGGCCATGGACTGGAAAGCCTCGACAGCCTTCGGCAGCACCCTCACGGGATCGTCACTGGCGGCGATCCATAGCGCAGCATTAAGTGCAGCGCCGCTTAGAAGCCGGGCAGCAGCTTCCGCATCGACTGACTTGATGACCCCCTGTTCGATGAGGCTCTGAACCGTTCCCTTGGTCGTCTGCAGACAACTGCTCTGGCTAGGCCACTGCGACGGATCACCCAATACCGCAGGCCCGTCGAGCATAACGATGCGTTGTACTTCCGGATCAAGCGCCATTTCGATATAGGCAGCGCCCTCGGCGAGCAAACCTTGCCAATCGTCCTCGGCCAGTGCCCCGATCTCTTGAGCGCGAGACGCCATTTCAGAATCGATCTGATCGACCACCGCCGCCAGCAGCCCACGCTTATCTCCGAAATTGTGATAAAGCGCCCCACGCGTCAGACCAACCTCAGCAGTCAACTCGTCCATTGATGCGGAAGAGTATCCCTTTTCGGCGAAAATCTTTCGTGCAGCCGCGATCAGTTTTACGCGATTTTCCTCCATCGTTTCCGCGCGTCGTTTCGCCATTCTCTCCTCAATTTTACATACGTGACGTATATGGGTTGACATACGGCATGTATGCCACCAAGTTCAAATACGCACCGTATATCAAATAAGGCGTTGTGTGAAGCGCTCGAAGCGTAACGTTCCGCCCAGAGAGTGCACCTGATTACAAAGAAGAGAGATTTAAAAATGGCGAAGCGCGAAGCAATCTTTCCCGCAAACAGACATGCTCTTTACGAGGAGCACGGCTATTCGGCGGCTATCCGATCCGGGGACCTTCTGTTCGTTTCCGGGCAGGTGGGCAGCCGTTCCGATGGAACGCCAGAACCCGATTTTGAACGTCAGGTAAAATTGGCTTTCGAAAATCTCAAAGCCACGCTGCATGCAGCGGGCTGTACATTTGATGATATTGTCGACGTGACGACATTCCATACGGACCCCGAAAAACAGTTCGGAACCATCATGGCCGTCAAGCAGCAGATTTTCAGCACGAAGCCTTACCCGAACTGGACTGCAATAGGCGTGAACTGGCTCGCGGGCTTCGATTTCGAGATTAAGGTCATTGCCCGCATTCCTTTGGATGCATAAATCTCCGAAAGCCATGGCGAAGACGGCGTACTGAAAACGCCGTCACGTCGCTGTTCAAGATGTCGGACGAATCCAAACCGCGCAGGTTAAGCTTCCACTTTCGCAGGCTTAGCCAAGTCGCTCGGCATGCCATTTCAGATGGTCATCCATGAAGCTGGAGATGAAATAATAGGAGTGGTCGTAACGCTCGTGCATGCGCAGCGTCAGGCCGATATCGGTTCCTTTGATCGCCTCTTCGAACAGCCAGGGACGCAGGCCTTTATCGAGGAAACTGTCGGCCTTGCCCTGGTCGATCAAGAATTCCGGAAAACGGGCGCCGTCTTCGACCAGCGAGCAGGCGTCGTATTGCCGCCATGCGGCACGATCCGTTCCGAGATATTTTTCCAGCGCCGGTTCGGACCAGTCGGCAGAGGAGGGGGCGACGATTGGGGCGAAGGCGGAGCAGCTCTTGAAGCGGTCTGGGTTCTTAAGCGCAATCGTCATGGCGCCATGGCCGCCCATCGAATGGCCGAAAATGCCCTGACAGCTCATATCCGCGCGGAAATGCTGGCCAATGAAGGCTGGCAGCTCTTCCGTCACGTAGCTGTACATATGGTAGTGCTCCGACCAAGGCTCCTGCGTGGCGTCGAGATAAAAGCCGGCGCCCTTGCCCATCTGCCAGTTGGTCACTTCATCAGGCACATCGTTGCCACGCGGGCTGGTATCCGGGCAGACGATGATCAGCCCGAGTTCGGACGCCATGCGGCGATATTCGCCTTTTTCCATGACATTGGCGTGGGTACAGGTGAGGCCGGAAAGATACCACAGAACCGGGCACGGCTCGCTGATCGCCTTCGGCGGCACATAGACTGCAAAGGTCATCTCGCATTTCAGGGTTTCGGATGGGTGCGAAAATACGCCCTGCATGCCGCCAAAGGCCGTATTTTGCGAGATGATATTCATGAAGCCATTCCTTTATGAAGAGTTTTTTTCGGTTCAGCCCGCAAGCGCGACCGCAGCATTGACCGCCGCTGCTACCAGAACCGTGTTGAAGAAGAAGGAGACGATGGAGTGCAACAGCGTGACCTTGCGCATCGGTGTCGTGGTTACAGCAACATCCGAGGTCTGCGCCGTCATACCGATGACAACAGCGAAATAGAGGAAGTCGTAACCGCAGGGTTCCTTCGTTGCCGGGAAATCCATGCCGCCGCGATGCTTGCGCTTGCCATCAACGGTTTCCGGACGCCAGTAAAGATGGGCATAGTGCAAGGCGGTCATGGTGTGGATTGTCAGCCACCCGAAAATCACGGAGCCGAAGGCGAGCAGCAGCGTCCAGACGGTTTCGCCGGAATGGTTGAGTGCCTGGAAAAGTGAAACGACGGCGACGGTGGCGGCGATCAGCGTAATGGCGATGATGGCCATTGCCGGCAGGTCATCACTATCGGCATGCGCTTTCAGGTGCTGGGCCGTTAATTTCGGAAGCCGAAAGGCCACCAGCCCGAGATAGGTCAGGAAAAACAGAATGGCCGCAATTTCGATGGCGAGCGGCCGTGCGAATGCCAGCGCCAAGCCAAGGCCGAATGCGCCAACGAAAAGAGCGACGAAGAAAGGCTTATGGCGGCTGTAGGTGTTGCTATGCGGATTGGCCGGGGTCATGGGCTGCGCCTTCCTGTTTACGCGGTCATTTTTTGACACGGCGGCAGAAACGGTCAAGCGTCTCCAGAAAAGCAGACCGGTCGCGCGGCGAGAAAGCCGCGTTATATCCTTTGCTCTCACCGGTTTCGCGCAGGTGTGCGCCAAGGTCGCGCATCGCAGTTGCCATGCCGATGTTGGTTTGGTCGAAAACGCGGCCGGTCGGTCCTGTCACCAGCGCGCCCCTGGCAACGCAACGCCCGGCGAGCGGCACATCGGCGGTAATGACGATATCGTTTTCG
Organism: Rhizobium sp. AN68; assembly: GCF_030758035.1. Taxonomy (NCBI): domain Bacteria; kingdom Pseudomonadati; phylum Pseudomonadota; class Alphaproteobacteria; order Hyphomicrobiales; family Rhizobiaceae; genus Rhizobium; species Rhizobium sp. AN68. The sequence continues at coordinate 1,322,362 of NZ_JARWMI010000003.1, forward strand.
CCCGCACGCTCCGCAATCCAGTCATCCGCCGCATCGAAACCGGCCGATACGATCACATTTTTCACCATCGGATCGCGCGACGGGCGCAAACCGGAATTGGCAACGAATGTCACCTCCAGCCCATGCCGTTCCGCCACCTTGAGAATCTCGGGTTTCACGGGGCAGGCGTCGGCATCGACATAGATTTGCGGGGTCTGCGACATGGGCACTCTTCGAGGATCATTTATGCATCGCTTTTAAGGGCAAACGCTGCGATTACCAAGCCCGCCATCCGTGAAAATATGGCGACAGGCAGGGTAATGAATACGCTTGCGACCTTCATACAAGTCCAGTATGTTCACTTTATGTTCCTGGTGTGAGGTATTCCCGATGCTGGAAGAATTCATCGTGCAGGCCAAGTCCGCCACTTATGTGGGCGGCGGCAACAAATCCTCGACGCCCACCCGCATCGGCTCACACGACCTAGGTTTTCAAAGCGGCGACTGGAACTATATCGATAGCTATTTCGGCGGAACCGACTTCATCGGTCAGGAGGTCGTCTGGCATCAGGGAATTCCACTTTGGGCCATGAATTATTACGGCCGCATCATCCGCCCTGAGCTAATCGACGGCACGGTGGCGGGCAGGGTGATCCAGCGATCGCTTTCCACGCTATACAGGGAAGGGCGCTTCCTCGGCGGCTTCACCCACGAGGTCGAAGACATGATCTATGTCGATACCAATGAGGGCGAATTTCGGACTTTTACTGGCGTGGAGCGCATATATCGGGACAGCGTTGAGGTGTACCGGCTCGACTACCACGGCGGCGTGATAAAGCCGTAGCCGCGCCGCGAGTAAGATCAAACAGGGACGATGGAGATCCATCGCCCCTTTATCGATTTCAAATCAGCCGGGCTGCTTCGTCTTGCGCAGGTATGGAAGAACTGTGTCATAGGAGCCGAAACGGGCAATCGCATCCTCGTTGGAGACGGCGGCGGTGATAATGACGTCTTCGCCCTGTTTCCAGTTTGCCGGTGTCGCCACCTGATGTTTAGAAGTCAGCTGGATGGAATCGATCGCGCGAAGAATTTCGTCGAAGTTGCGCCCGGTGGTCATCGGGTAGGTGAGGACCAGCTTGATCTTCTTGTCGGGACCGACAACGAAGACGGAGCGCACGGTGGCGTTGTCGGCCGGCGTGCGGCCTTCGGAGCTGTCGCCAGCGCCCGCTGGCAGCATGTCATAGAGCTTCGCGACTTTCAGGTCCTTGTCGCCGATCAGCGGATAATCGACATTAAAGCCGGTCGCGGTGCGGATGTCGTTTTTCCATTTCTCATGGCTTTCGACCGGATCGACCGAAATGCCGATGATCTTGACGCCGCGCTTTTCGAATTCCGGCTGCAGGCCGCCCATCGCGCCGAGTTCCGTGGTGCAGACCGGCGTGAAATTCTTCGGATGCGAAAACAGGACCGCCCAGCCGTCGCCGATCCATTCGTGAAAGCTCACCGGACCGTGTGTGGTCTCGGCGGTGAAATCGGGTGCGATGTCGTTTATACGCAGGCTCATCTGATGGTTTCTCCCTAATGATTTAAATTGAAATCCTGAAGGTTTTGGCAATCCGCGTCCGGCGCAGGAGCTTAGAGTTTTTGCGTGAAATGGCCAGCCCTTTCCACGGCAAACGGCACGCTAATGACCTGTCATGGAAACGTACAAGGATTGTTTTCGTTCTGGCAAACGCCTATTCTGACGCGCTGCCTTTTCCGGCCGGCGCAAAAAGCTGATGCTCGACCACAATGAGCCAATAGTCTCCAAACACACGCGATGGGGAACAGCAATGACGATCACGATTACCGCTTTTGAACGCTCGCCCGATGGCGGCAAGGGTCTGGCCCGCGACATGCGCGTCCGCTGGGCGCTGGAGGAAGCGGGACTGCCCTACGATGTTCGCCTTCTCTCCTTCAAGGCGATGCGGGAACCTGCGCATCTGGCACTTCAGCCGTTCGGACAGATCCCGACCTATGAGGAGGGCGACCTTGTACTGTTCGAATCCGGCGCGATCATTTTCCACATCGCGGAGCGCAATGCCGGCCTGTTGCCGCGGGATGTGAATGCGCGGGCACGGGCGATAACCTGGATGTTCGCCGCGCTCAACACGGTGGAGCCGCCAATCGTTGACCGCTCGATTGCCCGGTTTCTGGAGGGCGACAAGAGCTGGTACGAAGAGCGCTTAGCGATGATCGATAAAAATATCAGCAAGCGGCTCGGCGAACTCTCCCGCTGCCTCGGTGACGACGACTGGCTCGACGGTGCGTTCAGCGCTGGAGATCTGTTGATGATATCGGTGCTGCAAAGGATAAAAAGCTCAGGCATCCTCGACGAATATTCAAACCTTTCAGCCTATGTGGCTCGCGGTGAGGCGCGTCCGGCCTATCAACGCGCCTTTGCCGACCAGCTTGCCGTCTTCAAGGCCGCCTCGAGCGCTTGAACGTCGGTGAATAGCGAGGGCCTTAGGTAAGAACCAACTACACTGTCTGTACAGGATTGCCCGCCCTCAAAGGCTCCCGCAGCCGCTTCGGTGATTGTTGTGCCTCTATCGCAGCCGGTTCTACTGCTTGATTGAAATGGAAATCTGCGATAGTGCTAATATTGAGGTACGTACCTCAAATTTAGAAGCAGCTCAAATGCGGACAGAGAAGAACAATCGATATGTCAGCAATATCCAGGCGTTTTCGTCTGGTGAAGCTGATGGGAACAACGGGGCAACGTCACAAGGGTGAGGATGATGACGGCGTTTGAACTTGATCCGGAATTTGCAATAACAGATGAGCCATCGCTTCGAGGATTGTTCGAGGCCACCCACGCGTTGGCGATATTGAAGTGTCAGGACACCATTGGCGAGCATGCGCGGGAATTTATCAGACGCTCTCCGTTCCTGTGCATAGGAACGCAGAATTTGGCGGGAAGTGCTGACGTAAGCCCTCGCGGCGACCCTGCGGGGTTCGTCAAGATTCTTGATGAACGCACACTCGCGATACCGGATCGACCGGGTAACAATCGTCTGGATACGTTGACCAATATCATTGCCAATCCAAGCGTCGGGCTGCTGTTTGTCATACCGGGATTTGACGACACGTTGCGTGTGAACGGGCAGGCAAAGCTCGCAACCGACCCGGAACTTCTGAGAAGCATGAGCATCAATGATCGTGCGCCCAAACTCGCGATTGTCGTCAGGGTGAGTGAGGTTTTCATGCATTGCGCCAAGGCGTTTCGGCGGTCTCATTTGTGGAGCCCGGATCATTTTCAGGATCGCTCCGAGATGCCGTCGCTCATCAAAATCATCCTTGACGAAACGACGGGGGCGCCCAGCAACAAGGATGAGATGCGGAAATTGGATGACGATCTGGAAAAGGACTACCAGAGAACACTTTATTAGCTATTTTCGAGGGGAGGCGGTGCGGCCCATGTTATCAGCAGCAGCCCTGAAAGGGATCATGCGCCGAAGCGTTGGATCTTTGCGGACGAAATGGTGCCACAGCGCCGCTGCCACATGAAGAACGACGATAACTGCGGCAAGATAGGCCAGAGTGGCGTGAACCTTAGTCCAGAAGGCCTCGGCTTGGTCGGAGATCGCCATGGGTAGTCCCGGCACGACGACAAGATCGAAGACGTAACTGGGGATCTGCAGAGGAGACGTCGACGCGACGGCCCAACCGGCAAGGGGAACGGCAAGAGTAAGGAACAGCAGCGCGGCGTGAGCCGACCGTGCGGCCAACCTCGAAGCCATCCCTTCACCATCCAGAGCCCGCGGTTTCCTGCTGAAAACCGACCAGATGAAGCGGGGGGCGGCGAGGGCCAGAACCAGAAACCCAATCGACTTGTGATACTGAAAAAGATTGAACTGAAGCACCGGATCGATGTCGCGGCTCATGAGATATCCCAGCGCAAGCTGCGCGAGGAATTGGAGCGCGATTGTCCAATGGAAAACGATCGCCACCAAACCAAAGGAGGCGGACGTGTTTCGCCATCTTCTTACGCCTCTCGTCGCTCTATCGGAATGACCCTTGAGATATTGCATCGGCTAACTCAGCTGTTGATAGGTGTCTTTGGCAATAGCGTCCATGCGGTCGGACGGCAGGCCGCCGACCAGGGCGCAGCGTATTGTTTCGTCATCCCAGGACACTGTTTCCAGCGCGTCGACATTGGAGCGCCGCATGGCGGTATCGCTCGTTTCAGCCGCGGCCACGATGTAAAGAGTGACACGCTGCCCACTTTTGTCTTCGTACATCAGCTGAGCTGCGGCGCCTTCCGGAACTGGGCAGCACCCGGCCGCCGACAAGGGACAAGCCATGGCGGGTGAGGTCCGGCACGTTCAGTTTACGGTCGAGCCGTTTTGACAGCCATTTCGGCAGACTGGAGGCGTTCTCGGCATCAGCCCGAACTTCGACAGGGTGCAGAACCTCGCTTGCAAACAACTTGTGCGCCTGCGTCGCATCCGCCACGATGGAATGGGCAGGTGCATCGACCTCCGACACAAGTCCGCGCCCGAACCAGCCACCTGTCAGTCCAACTGCCAGAACGAGAACGGAAGCCGCTGCCAGATTGCGCCAATTTGCACGCTCCGATCGCAAGCGCCGCTCCATCCGATAAACATCGAGGCGATCAGGTAAAACATCGACATCAGCAGGACGATAGAGAGCCGTAAGTGTCGCATTCTGCCGCTGCCATATCTCGACCTTGCGCGCATCGGCCGGATTGGAGGCGAGGTGGGAACGAACGACATCACGTCGCTGGTCTTCGAGCTGCCCATCGACATAGGATATCAGATCGGCTTCGGTTATCTGCGGCTCGTTGCCAGTCATTTTATCACCTTGAGATTTGGCTGGTCTTCTTGGGTCATGCGGGCCAAGGCTGTTCGGGCACGCCCCAGACGGGACATCAAAGTGCCCAACGGAATTTCCAGAACCTTTGCCGCTTCCGCATAACTCAGACCTTCGACGACGACGAGGAGGAGGGCCTCACGGTGCTCGCCTGACAGCTTTTCGATGGCACGTGCCATTTCGGCAAGCGCGATCCGGCCCGTCTGCGGCGCCGGCACAAACATCTGTTCGGCAACATCATCAATCGGGATTTGCGAGGGCCGGCGGTTTCTGCCTCGCAGATTGTTGCGGTAAACGTTGACCAGCACACGGTACAACCATGGACGTAACGGCCCCTGCGGCCGCCATAGCGCCTTTTTGCGGATGGCTCTTTCCAGGCAGTCCTGAACGAGATCGTCAGCCGTGTCACGGTCGTGCGTGAGCGCATTCGCGTAACGTCGAAGCGCCGGTATGCAACTTGTGATCTCGTCAAGAAAATCAGGCATAGGTGCTATTCCTTGGCAACGTGCCAGACGCCACCAACACCATCACCCGTGACATCGCCGGGCTTCTTGTCCATCTGCCAATGATATAGCGGCTTTCCATCATGCGACCACTGCATCGTGCCATCCCTGCGGGCGAGTGGTCTGTAGTCGCCATCCGCCTTGTCGGTTTTGGCAGCCGCAAGCGGCGGCCATTTCTTCGCGCAGCCGTCATAGCAGGCTGACGAGCCATTGCCATCATTGTCGAACGTATAAAGGGTCATGCCCTTGGCGTCAGTCAGGATCGTGCCCTTTGCCGTCGCCGTTTCAACCACCGCGCCACCGGCGTATGGTTCGGCAAGCGCGGCAGTGGAGGCGAGCGCGAGAGCGCCTGCCAGAATGAAATGATGTTCACGCATGAGATCGTCCTTTGAGAGGTAACGGTGCGGACACCATGTCCGATACAAGACAGAACACCGGCCAGCGACAATTAATCCCGTCCCACCGATTTTTTGACGTTCCGTCGTTTTTATCTGACGCCCTTCAAATCTATGTCGAAGGCAACCGTGTTCGAATAGAGCGGCACGCCAACGCCCATGCCATAGGGCAGGCGGGGGATATTTCCGGTGACATGGAAGGTAACAGAACCCTTTTGCTGCTCAACGAATGTTGCGTGAAACGTCTCGGCTCTGGAGACGCCTCGGGCCGTGAGCACGCCTTCAACGACCGCGCTGCGCGGCCCGTCCTGCGTAACGCGGTTGGAGCGAAACACGATCTGCGGATAGGCGGCGATGTTGAAAACCGCGCTGGACCGCAGGAAATTTTCCACCCGTTCCTGGCCTGTCTTCACGCTGGAAGGGTTCAAACTGATTTCCACATAGGACTTGGACGGTTGGTCCGGATCGATATCGAAGCGGCCGGATATATCGGGAATAGTGCCGTTAATGCCCGGACCGGCAACCTGTGCAATCGAAAATCCGATGCGCGAGGCGGGATCGATACGGTAACGTCCGGCGGCGGACGAAAACGGGCTTGCAGATACAGGCATGCAGGCCAATGTGGCAATAACGAGTGTGATGGAGTAAAGGTGCTTCACGGCGCAGGCTCCTTCATGAGTACGTGGTCGTACCCGTGAGAACACCGCTGGCGACTATTTAATCCCTATCAGTTCCGACAGATCATCAAAATCTTTGCCGCATCAGCCAATGCATGGGCATTTCGTCAGCAATGTCTTTCATGGGTTCAAAGCCCACTCACGGAAGATTTTCTTGGCGGTGATGGCATTTTCTGGAGCACTGCTTCACCTTGGCTCGAAAAATAAAGGATAGGTGCTTTCTCTAAATCCTTTGCTCGCTATGGTGCTCAAGCGATGTACAGAGTGTCTAGGCGGCGCTGATGAAGGTGAGGCGCTCAAGACCATAGAAAGCTTCATCTGGCTGCTACATACGATGTCAAAGCTGGTTAGAGGCGCGACTTCGCCAGCTGTTTAGAAACGCGACACAGGCACCGACGGTCAGCCCCCGATCCGACCGGCTGGGCCGGGTTGCAAGGAAGGAGCGGGGGCGGGTGAGGGAATGCCTATTCGGCTTTAGCTTCCTCAGCAGGGTGCATAATCTGCCTTGGCAATCAACAGGCATTCCGGGTATGAGATCAAACCCTAAGTGCAGGATAATCCCACGATGACTGCAAACGGCGACGGGCCTCTTTTACAAGGTCAAGGTAGTCTGCCCTGAAGGGTGCAACCAGCTGCTTTTCGAGACCGGCAAGCAGTCCGTGCAGCACAGCGCATTCGGCAGGGCTCTCGAAACAGGACGCGCTTGGCGTGGGAGCGCTGCTCTCTTTGCACCAACGAGAAAGAAGCTCAAAAAGAACCAGAGCTTCGTCTGGAGCAAGGTGGATTTGTGTATGATCGGAAGAAGTTTGTTGTTCGTCTTTCATAACGCGAAACTCGCATGCGCCGCTGACGTCTGCAATAGACCGCTGGCATTCAACGTCGCCAGTTCATTCCGCCGCTTCCATCCGCGCCAGCGCCTTCTGCCTTTTGGCAATCACCTCCTGGTCGTTCATGAAGTCCGTCCGCCGGTCGGGCTTGCGGCCGCGCTTCCGTGCTGTAGTAGCCGTCATAATCTGGCAGTTCACGGTCATGAAACGTGTTGCGCTTGATCTCACGGTAAATGGTCGAGCGATGACGGCCAAGCTGACGCGCCATCTCGTTGACGGGAACCTTTGCCGCCACCAGATGATGAAGACGGCGGCGATCGGCAAGGGTGATCTGCGTATAGCATCGGGACATGCCAAAATCTCCAAAGTGAAGCCATTGAAATCATTGGCATGTCGCACTTGAAAATAGAATGTACCTCGCTACATACGATGTGGCAGCAAGGTTGGAATGTCGCGGATCGTGCAAAGTTAAAATGTCATCTGTCGCTCTGCCAGCCAGTTAGAAATGCGACACTGGCGCCGACGGCCAGCCGCCGACCGGACCGGCTGGGCCGGGTTGCAAGGGCAGGGAGGGGGCGGGTGATGGAACCCCCCTCTTCGGCTTTAGCTTCCTCAGTTGTGGCGACTGCTTTGCGCCAATAGGGGTCATTTTGTAGGGGGTAGTTCAAGGCCCTTCGGCAGAGAAATCCAGAGAACGGTCTGCGCCTCTGGCGAGTGGCGCGAGAGGTGTCCCTTGCCATGCGTATCCGCGACAAGCACGAAGCTGCCCGTCGAAACGTAACGCACCTCACCATCGCTAGTCTCGTACTCCACAGAGCCATCAAGCCTTACCGTCAGCACAGGCTCAGGCACTCCATGCCACGATACTTCCCGCATTCCTGCGGGAATATGCGCAATGCGTACCCGAGAGGCTGGGTAGTTTGCTGTAACATCGAAGGGTACGGTGTTAGGGTGAACGGGCCGGGCGGTCGTTGGCAAATCAATCTCATCGAAATGAGACTCTCCATCCGCTGAGGCGTAGATGCGCAGGCACTTCATCGAAGGTTCCCCGGTGATAGAAGAATGGGCGTGGCAACGGATGCCGAATACGATGCAGACCATGAAGGTTCTATGACAGCGAATGACGGCTTAGGGCCAAAAGCTACCTTCATTCAGCCGCCTCCATTCGAGCAAGCGCTCGTTGCCTTTTTGCAATCACCTCCGGATCATTCACGAAATCCGTGCGCGGACCGGGTTTGCGGCCTCTCGGCTTGTAGCCGATCTTCTCACTGTTGGTCTTTGGCGCAAGTGCATGTTCTCGATCTTGCTGCTCTTTGATGTAGGCCAGCACTTCGCCGAGACGCTTGTTCTCGACCACAGCCGCATGGGTCACGCGCTGGTCCTTGTCGAAGATCTTGTAAGGCAACGAGTGACCTTTCCATCGAATATCCAGTCGACCATCAACGTAAGCGAATGTCTCGACATACTTTCCAACCAGGCCGCGCGTGACGTCGTTCTCCTCAAGCATGATGCGTTTGCGCTCATAGGAGAATGAAAGCTGTGCGCCGACGTGTCTTTGCTCGCGTTTGCAAAGCACGTCATTCAGCCTGCTTGGCGCCAGATTGACAGGCCGATGGAGGTTGTCGGGGCGGGTAGGGGTCACCGCAAAGCGGTCATTGTATCGCTCGATGAAGGCTGGCAGAAACGCATTGCCGGTCTCCATGTCACTGATATTGGCAAGCCTCAATTCCTTGACCAGCCGATCCTGCAATGTCCTGTTCATACGCTCGACGCGTCCCTTGGCCTGGCTGGAATTGGCGCAAAGAATCTCGATGTGCAGCTCCGATAGCGCGCGACCAAACTGCGTCATGCCTTGCCCGCCCTTGGCGTCTTTCCGGGCGACACGAAAAACGGAATGTTTGTCGGAGTAAAAGGCGATAGGTGCGCCATGCTCTTCAAGGTAAAGCGAAAGCGCCTCGAAATAGGTAAAAGCGCTCTCCGATCGAACAAACCGCAGCTGCATCAGCTTTCCGGTCGCATCGTCGACGAAGACCAGCAGAGAGCACGCAGGGCCACGGTCCTCAAACCAGCGGTGCTCGGAGCCGTCGATCTGCACCAGTTCACCATAAGCCTCGCGCCGCAACCGCGGCTGATGAAACGCCCGCCGCTGTTTTCTCGAAAGCCATATGCCAGCATCCTGCATCCACTTACGCAGCGTCTCACGCGAGACTGTGACGCCATGCTCTTCCTGAAGCTTCTCGGCCGCCAGCGTTGGCCCGAAATCAAGGTAGCGTTCGCGCACCAGAATCAAAACGTAATCGCGGACGCCGGTGGCGATTTTATTGTTCGACGGGCGACCAATTGCCTTGTGTCTGATCGAGGCAGCGCCGGTAGCCTCAATACGACCAATCAGTCTCTGAACATGCCGGTCGCTGATTGCCAGCACATGCGCCGCTGCGACGATAGTCATGCGGCCATCAACGACTTTCGACAAAACCTCGATCCGCTGCAAATCGCGCTCGCTCATCGTGATCAATCCCATCCGCAATCTCCCCGGTATCATTCAGATCCGGGGAGTGTGACATTCCAACTTTGCAGAAACAGGACACTTTAACTTTGCGGCTACATACGATAATCGCATAAGATAGATTATGGAACTTATGCTGATTGAAATGTCTTGCGTTTTCAGTCCAAATGACCGTTTGGGCAACCTTTAGAACTTGTTTTGAACCTTATCTGGTTGTTGCGTTATCACGCTGAGTCGAAGCGTAACGCATCCTTTCGCTCTAAACAAAACACCACTCAATTTCCGCCTCACATTATTGCCTCAAGCGATACTGATGGAGGTCGCTCTTGCTGCGAGTATGCCTTGTCAGTCGATAAGCAGGCTATGATCTTCAACCACATCTACATTGTACGGTTGATCAGTATTGAGCTTGCTGACGTCAATCGGCGCGGCGCACGTCGCCGTTTCCTTCAACAGCCAAAATGGCAACAGCAAAACCCATATCTATGACCCAGAACGCCAAGGCGGTCCGCTATTAGAAGAGCCGGTAAGGCGGCGTGACGACGCAACCATCTCTGAGAAGACGGCGTCACCCTCGCCCGTTTCTCGACCTTCCACCAGGTGACTTCAGACCCGGGCCCTTCGCGGCGAGATACACGATTGTGAACCCTAAGGCGTTTTCCAGGTCTTCAACAGCATTTCCACGAATTTCTCTGCGGCGGGAGATAAGGCACTGCTTCTTCTTTGCACGATACCGATGGTTCGGGAGACCACGGGATTAACGATCGGCCGCGTGACGAGGAAAGGATGGTCATCCTGTGGGGTAGCCAGTCGCGGCAACACGGAAATCCCCAACCCAGCCTCCACCAGGCCAAGCGACGTATTGAGATGGGTCACCTCGTAGAACCAGTTCAGCTTTAGATTGTGCCGCGCGAGTGCGCCATCCAGAAGCGTTCTATTGCCGCTGGAGCGATCGACGACAACCAGCGGGTAAGGCTCCAGTTGATTCCATTGGATCGTTTCGAAAGCCGCCAGAGGATGGTCTTTCCGCATCGCCAGCACAAATGGGTCATCGATGAGAGGTTCGAATGCCAGGTCTGGATCAGAATTACCCATGAGGTTTATCCCGAACTCCACCTCGCCCCGCGCAACCGCCTGCAGCCCCTCGTTTGCCGTAAGGTCTCTGATACGCAGCCTAATATGCGGATATTGCTTGCTAAATGTTTTGATCACGGTGGGTAGAAAATAAAACGCTGCGGTTGGAACGCAGGCCATCGTGATGAGGCCGCGCCGATGTGCACCATCTTTCATCGCAAAAAGCGATCCGTCGAACTCTTCCAGCATGCGCCGGACAAGCGGCATTACCTCCTGACCCATCGCTGTCGGGGCAACGTGGCGTGTGGTCCTTTCCAAGAGTGGCGCGCCAATGGCCTGTTCCAGTTTCTGGATGCGCCGGGTAAGCGCCGGTTGCGAAATATGCAACGCGTCGGCAGCCCTATGAAAACTTTCAAGCTCAACTACTGCTTGAAATGCTCTTAGATCCAGAATTTCGCAATTGATGCTCATATCGCAATAATACCTCCGAACATTGCATTTAACAGATTAGATTCTTTTGCTCATATTGCAACAACAAGGCGGATTGATCCACCAAATGCAAGATTGAGGCGATAAATGAACGACCTGCTTAAGATACCCTGTGTGCTGATGCGCGGCGGAACATCTCGTGGACCGTTCTTCCTGGCGTCTGACCTTCCGCGTAATCGAGCGGAACGGGATGCGGCACTTTTGTCCATCATGGGTTCCGGTCATCCGCTGCAGATAGACGGGATTGGAGGCGGCAATCCGGTCACCTCGAAAGTGGCGATCATAGGTCCTTCCACCGTCGAAGGCGCAGACATCGACTATCTCTTCGCCCAGGTTCGTACCGACAGGCAGTATGTCGACTATTCGCCCAATTGCGGAAATATGCTGGCCGCTGTCGGTCCCTTTGCGATCGAAGCGGGACTTGTCGAGGCTCGGGGAAGCGATACCGTGGTTCGCATCCACAACGTGAACACCGGAAAATTGATCGAGGCAAAGGTGCCGACGCGTGGTCGCGAAGTAATTTATCTCGGAGACGCATCCATCGACGGCGTTCCGGGTCTGGCTGCACCGATCGCCCTGACTTTCGTGGATGCGGCGGGGGCGAAAACCGGAAAACTGTTGCCCACCGGAAACCCTGTCGACACGGTTGAGGGAATAGATGTGACGGCGATAGACTGCGCAATTCCGATGGTCCTCATGCGTGCGGGAGACCTCGGCGTCACGGGATATGAAGATCCGCAGACCCTGACTTCCAATAGCGATCTCATCGAACGATTGACCCGCATACGCATTCAGGCAGGCAAATTGATGGGGATTGGGGATGTAACGGATATGGTCATACCAAAACCCGTGATCGTAGCGCCGGCCCGCAAGGGAGGCACTTTGTCTGTCCGGTACTTCATGCCCAATGAGTGCCACCCTGCCCTGGCAACGACCGGCGCCGTTGGCATAGCAACCGCAGCGATCACGGAAGGCTCCGTGGTATTTGAACAAGCGGGAAATCGATCTGTTCCGACCCAGATCTGCATCGAGCATCCCGCCGGTCGGCTGGACGTGCAACTTGAGATGCGGAATGGAGCAATAACAGCCGGGCTTGTGAGAACGGCCCGCAGACTTTTCGAAGGCTTTGCCTTCGCCAAGCCAAACGCTGCGATTGAAGACGCAGCCTAGACAAAGCCATACTGGCTCAAAACATAGCAAAACTGGGAGGAGACCCTCATGCGTAAATACTTGCTTGCAACAGCGGCGCTCTGTGCGCTGGCAGCGTCGGCAAATGCAGAATCTGTCAGAATGAGTGTTGGTTCGTACAACCTCAACAACCTGCCTTTTCCGGTGGCGGCCAGCCTCGGCTTCTACAAGGACGAGGGCCTTGAGGTGACGACCGAGAACTTTGCCCAAGGCGGTTCGAAAGTCCTGCAGGCGCTCGTCGCAGGGTCCACGGATGTAGCCGTCGGTTTCTACGATCACACGATCCAGATGCAGTCCCAGAACAAGCACGTGGTTGGCTTCGTTCAGCTCGCCCGCAATTCCGGGCTGGTTCTCGCAGGAAAGAACGATACAGACTTCGATCCGGCAAAACCTGAAACCATCAAGGGCAAAAAGGTCGGGATCACCTCGCCCGGGTCTTCGTCCGATTTCTTCATTCGTTATTACATGAAGCAGCACAATCTGAGCGACAATGACATCGCCATCATCGGCGTTGGCTCTGGCGCTGCTGCTGTTGCCGCTCTGCAGCAAGGCAAGATTGACCTGTTGGTCAATTACGATCCGGCTGCGACGATCGTGGTTGAGCGTGGTCTTGGCAAGATTTTGATCGATGCCCGCAGCGATCAGGGAGCCAAGGACGTCTACGGCGGGATCTACCCCACCTCCGTCTTGTATGCGACGCAGGAATACATCGATGCACATCCCGAGGTGATCCAGAAGGTTACCAATGCCACGGTAAAGGCGCTGCATTGGATGAAGGAGCATTCGGCCGAGGAAATCGTTGCAAAGCTTCCCGATGATTTCGTGTCCGGCGACAAGCAGACCTACATCAAGGCGGTCGAAGCCGCCAAGGCGATCTTCTCCGAAGATGGAACCTTCAACCAGGCCGATCTGGAAACCCCGTTGGCGGTTTTGAAAAGCTTCAACGACGCAGTCGCGAAGGCCACGATCGATCTCAACACGACCTACACCAACAAGTTCGTCGAGGCTGCGGCTTCGAAGGGCGTAAACTGAGGGTCTTCAATGTCTTTGCCAATTAGAAAGTTAGAACCCGTGGCGGAACTCAATCTTCAGCCAATGGTGGCAATCGAGAACGTAACAATGGCCTTTGGCGCGTTCGTTGCGGTCCAGGATGTGAACCTGAAAGTTGGAGATGGTGAGTTTCTCTCGATTGTCGGCCCAACCGGATGCGGCAAGTCCACCATTCTCAATGCCATCGCGGGTTTGCTGAAACCGGCGCAGGGAAAGGTCTCCATCGATGGTTCTCCCGTGCAGGGCGTGCAGAACAACATCGGATATCTCTTCCAGCAGGATGCGCTGCTTCCCTGGAAAACGGCCTATCAGAATGTCGAGCTTGGCGTGCTGTTCCGCGGCGTATCCGAACACGAGCGCCGTACCAAAGTTCTGGCCTGGCTGGAAAAAGTTGGCCTGAAGGGGTTTGAAGAGCGCTTTCCGCATCAACTTTCAGGCGGACAGCGCAAACGTGTCCAGATGGCGCAGGCGCTTATAACCGAGCCGAAGGTCATCCTGATGGACGAGCCCTTCTCCGCACTCGACATTCACACGCGCCACCTCATGCAGAATGAACTCCTGAGATTGTGGCAAGAAGATCGCCGTGCAGTGGTCATGATCACGCACGATCTCGAAGAGGCGATTGCACTCGGCGACCGGGTTGTCGTCCTTGCTGCCGGCCCCAAGAGCCGGGTTATCGAGAGCTTCCCGGTTGATCTGGAACGGCCCCGCAACGTGGCCGAAATCAAGCTCGATCCGAAATTCATGACCCTATATCGCGATATATGGGCGTCTTTGCGCGGCGAAGTGGAGAAAAGCTATGCAAGCCGTTAATGTTCGCATCATCCAGATCGTGCTTCTGGTCGTGCTCCTGGGTGGGTGGCAACTCGGGGTAAGCTCCGGGGCGATCGACCGCTTCTTCTTCCCGGCACCCATCGACATCGTCAAGCAGGTCATCACCTGGGTTGCCGATGCCGGCTTTTACAAACATGTCGGTATCACCTTGAGTGAAACGGTTCTCGGTTACCTCATCGGTACAGGTCTCGGCGTCGGCGCCGGTGTCTGGCTGGGCCTCAGTCCCTTTGTGGCCCGTGTGTTGGACCCGTTCATCAAGGCCGTGAATGCCATCCCGCGTGTGGTCCTCGCGCCAATTTTCGTCCTTTGGCTGGGGCTTGGCCTCTGGTCAAAGGTCGCTCTTGCGGTCACCCTCGTCTTCTTCGTGACGTTCTTCAACGCCATGCAAGGTGTTCGCGAAGTAAACCCCGTCGTGCTTTCCAACACGCGCATTCTCGGTGCAAAGCGCTCTGATCTCTTGCGTCATGTATATTTTCCGGCGGCAGCTAGCTGGATTCTGTCGTCGCTGCGCACATCCGTCGGATTTGCGGTGGTTGGCGCGATCATCGGCGAATATCTCGGGTCTTCCGCAGGCCTCGGTTACCTGATCGCCCGTTCGGAAGGTAACTTCGACGCGGTCGGCGTTTTCGCCGGTATCATCATTCTCGCCATTTTTGTTCTCGTCATCGATCTCATTCTCGATGTCGCCGAGAGAAAGCTGATCACCTGGAGGCCGAACGCGGGCGAAGAGCGGCCTGCTTGAGGTTTCGACCCAGTCTCATATCAAGCGGGGCGGCCAGTTGGTCGCCCCGTTTTTGTTCTACTGACGTCATCAGGCCGATCTCTCGGCTATCGGACGCCGGCAGACCTGCTCACGGAAAATATGCAAAAAGATCGTGGATCCCCTACCCTGTAAAACAGGAATAATTCACTTTGTCGTTGGAACCAAATTCCCATTCAAACATTTTAGGGAACCGTTACCTTCAGGACCTTGCATGAAAGATAATGATCTCCTCCGGCAGGATGCTCAAGACGCTGGAGAGCGTCTAGTATCTGGCCACGCTTCTGAAGATCCGTTTGCGGCAGCCTTCAAGGCCACCCGCATGCCCATGATCATCACAAATCCACTCCTCAACGACAATCCAATCATCTTCTGCAATGCTGCTTTCAGCAGATTGACGGGCTATTCCGCCGAAGAGCTGGTTGGTCAAAATTGTCGTCTGCTCCAGGGTCCAGACACGGATCCTGGTTCAGTTACGAAACTGCGTGAGGCAATCGCAGCCGAGCAGGATTTGGCGATCGACATCCTTAATTATCGCAAGGACGGATCAGAGTTTTGGAATGCTCTCTTCGTAAGTCCTGTTCGCGATGCTGCCGGAACCGTCATCTATTTTTTCGCCTCGCAACTCGACTTCACCGATATCAAGAGCAAGGAAGCCGAACTCGCTCGCGCCCGCCACATCGCGGAGGGAGAGGTGGCGCTGCGAACGGCGGATTTGACAGAGGCATTGCGGGCAAAAACAACCCTCGTCCACGAAGTTGATCATCGCGTAAAAAACAACCTCCTGACGATCGCCTCAATCGTGAAGCTTCAGGCGCGAATGACTGATAACGATGTTGTGGAGCGGACATTGATGTCTGTGCTGAACAGGGTCGAAGCACTCAGCACCGTCCAGCGCAAGCTTCTGAACGATGAAGATGTAGGGCATTTCGATGTCGCGGATTTTGCCAATACATTGATGCTCGACAAGATCGGCGCCTTGAAGCGAACCGACATCATCCTCACCACCGATCTTCACGAGGTTGTGGTTCCGGCGACCAAGGCCTCTCCCCTTGCGTTGATCATCAACGAACTCATCGGCGACGCCATTCGCAGAGGATTGAAGGACCGTGGCGGGCAATTGCACCTGGAGGTCAAGCGCCTCAACGGCCACTTCCTTGTGAGGGTTGCCGATACCGTCACGCCGGGCGAAGTGGACAAGGAAGAAGCAGCCTTTAGCAAAAAGATGCTGGAAGCGTGCGTAAAACAATTGCGTGCTACGATAGTTCGGACGGTTGAAGGTTGCCTCTCGGATGTTCGTGTCACGCTTTCTGTAAAAGACTGAAAGGATCTCCTGTGAAAATCTTGATCGTAGAGGACGAAGCTCTGCTGGCGATGGAACTTGAAAGCGAAGTGGAAGATGCCGGACACGAGATTGTGGGGATCGCTGCCGACAGCAAGGAAGCTATCGAGCTTGCCAATAAGGCACTGCCGCAATTCGCATTTGTAGACATTCAATTGCTGGATGGTCCAACGGGCATAGAAGTCGGCCGATATCTTTCCTCGAGCTCCATCCCCTATGTTTTTGTTTCGGGTAACCTGAAGAGAATACCTGAGGACTTTGCAGGCGCACTTGGAGCGATCGAGAAACCCTACACGATGAACGGTTTGCAAAATGCCTTGCAGTTCATTGAAGGCATCGTTATTGGCGCAGAGCGCTCCGCTACCCCTCCTCCCAGCCTTGTTGTTTCGCCCAAACTGCTTGCCGCCTTGTCGGCTTGACCAACGCCGCCCCTGTGCGGATAAGGATTGACCTTGAATTCACCGTCGGAACGCATTGACGCAGTTCGAAACTCTGGGCTGCTTGATGTCCAGAGCCCACCCGAATTCCAGGATATTATCGAGGTCGTCAAAACCGGCCTGAAATGCCCAGTGGCTTTGATCTCCATTCTGGACGAGCACCGGCAGGTTTTCATCGCTCATGTCGGGTTGCCACCCAAATGGGCTGAAGCAGCGGAAACGCCACTCACGCATTCATTCTGTCAGCATGTGGTTCGTGACAGACAGCCTTTGATCATCGGGGATGCGACGGTTCATGATCTCGTTAGAAATAATCTGGCCATAACCGATCTGGGTGTGATCTCCTACATGGGAGTGCCTGTAACCCTCCCTGATGGCATGGTGATCGGCGCGCTCGCAGCAATCGATGGCGAACCACGCACATGGACGGAAAGCGAGCTGCAGTTACTGAACCAGATCGGAAGGGTCGCCTCGAACCAGATTGCGACCTTCCTTTCCGAGCGACGCTGGGGTGCGCTTTTCCAGCAATTGGAGGAAGGCATCGTCGTAGGCTCGGTGATCCGTGACGTCAACGGAACGATTGTCGATTGGCGGTACGAGACGGTCAATCCCGCATGGAGCACTCTTCTTGGATTGCCAGGCGATGATGTGCCTGGTCGAACCATGCGCGAACTCTTTCCAGAATTCGAGAATGAGTGGGTTTCCGATGTGGTGGAGGCCGTCGAGACCCAACAAAGCAAGCGTTTCACCCGCAAGATCGGATCGATGGACCGGTGGTTTGACGGCTATGTTCAAGCCACTGGTGAAGACGCGTTCGTCATCATGTTTGTTGAAGTCACTGACCGTATGCAAGCCCAGGAGGCTTTACGCGACAGCGAAACGAAGCTTCGCCTGATCGTCGAAGGCGCCAAAGACTATATTATCATGACGATCGATGAAGACCAGCGCATTACAAGCTGGTTCGGTGGAGCGCAGGAGACATTTGGCTGGTCGGAAGCCGAGATGCTCGGACGGCCGTTTGAGTCGATTTTTACTGAGGAGGACCGGGCAGCCGGCGTTCCTGCGGCTGAAGTGAGCAGAGCCACGTCCGAAGGGGTTGCACCCGACCGCCGATGGCACCTCGCTGCTGATGGCTCCAGCATCTTTCTGGACGGCACGATCCGGCCGATGGCCAACCATTCGTCGCCCAAGGTCCCGGGATATATCAAGGTCGCACGCAACGCTACCGCTCAAAAACTGTCGGAGGACAGGCAGCTTGCATTCCTGGAACTCGGCGAAAAGATCCGCGAGCTGGATACTGTTGCGGAAGTGGCATTTGCCGCCGCCGAGATTTTGGCAGGGAGTCTGAGAGGCGCGACGCGGGCGGGCTACGGCATCGTTGACCCTATCGCCGAGACGGTGCAGATGCTTCCCGACTGGTGTGCGGAGGGAATGTTCACTGTCGCGGGGCTCCATCATTTCAGGAATTACGGATCCTATATCCAGGATTTGAAGCGCGGCGAGACGGTCATCATACCCGATGTGGCGACAGATCCGAGAACCTCCGCTTCAGCCGAGCTTCTACACTCATTAGGCATCTCCGTCCTCGTGAATGTGCCAATCATCGAAAGAGGTGCATTCGCGGGGGTCATGTTCGTACACTACGACAAGCCGCATGAATTCTCGTCCGAGGAGCGTGATTTTGTGCGTGCGATAGCGGACCGCACGCGTGAGGCGATCTCCAGGATTCGGGCCGAGCAGGAACAGCAGGTTCTCAATCACGAAATCAGCCACCGGCTCAAAAACACGATGGCCATGGTTCAGGCGATTGCGACACAGACGCTTCGCCCTGTTACCGACAGAGCCCCTGTCGAAGCCTTCACGAGCAGATTGCGCGCGCTTTCCAATGCGCATGAGGTTCTCCTGAACCAGGACTGGTCGTCGGCGCGCATGGTGGCAGTGATCGATTCCGTGCTTCGCCAACTTTCTCTTCCCGAGCGATACCGCATATCGGGCACCGACATGGAAATCGGGCCCAGGACTGCACTGTCGCTGGCTCTCCTGATGCACGAGCTTGGCACAAACGCCTTGAAATATGGAGCCTGGTCTTCTGATGCCGGAACCGTCGTTATTTCATGGACGATAGAAGATGCAGGCGGCGAGAACGCGCTTGTTCTGGAATGGAAGGAGCAGGACGGCCCGCCGGTGACCGCTCCATCGGGTAAAGGTTTCGGATCGAAGCTCATCCAGCTTGGTCTGATGGGTACAGGCGGTGTCGAGGTCAATTTTGATCCTGACGGCCTGCGGGTAACGATGCAGGGACTGGTTTCCCATTTGAGACAGTCATGATGACCGTGACCTCGAATGCTGCCGATGTGGCAACCATACTCGTCGTCGAGGATGAGCCGCTGCTACGCCTTGCCGCCGTGGATCTGGTTGAAACCGCAGGATACACAGCAATTGCTGCGGCAGATGCTACGGAGGCGGTCAATATCCTTGAGGCACGCGCAGACATACGAATTGTCTTCACTGATATCGATATGCCACGCGGCGTCGACGGCCTGCAACTGGCAGCCATTGTTCGTGACAGGTGGCCCCCTATCAAAGTTATCCTGGTTTCCGGCCATCTCGCAGATCCCGGTCATATGATCGCGGCAGATACGGCTTTCTTTACGAAACCCTACTGCGAAGAGCAGATCGTTGAGACGATAAGACAGATGCTGCGGTAGCCGAGAATTTTTGAGGCTACCGGGATTCACCGCTCCGCTTGAAATTTGGAGATGGTGACAGAGTCGGATAAGGCTTGGCAGTCGATCTGCAGACTGATTGCCGCTGGTCCCTGAGGTTGGAATTGACGGATAAATTACCTGCTGAACTTCATGGTTTGCATCGCAACACCTTTGAATATTTCTGGTCCGGGAGCCACCCGGAGAGTGGCCTACCGCGGGATCGTATGCGATCCGATGGTCTCTCGATCCATGAAATCGCGTCGGTCTCCGGTATCGGGTTTGGTTTTCTTTCGCTCATCGTTGGTGTCCGCCGTTCTTGGATAACCGAACAGGAAGCCATCGCGCGGGCGAGCCGGATGTTGAGATCGCTGGCAAGTGTGAAGCGTTTTCATGGCGCCTTCCCTCACTTCATCGATGCGTCCAGTGGAAGAACGATACCCTTCGCGAAATTCGACGACGGCGGAGATCTCGTTGAAACCGCTCTTCTGGTTCAGGCGCTGATCTGCGTCAGACAGTTTTTTGGCGCGCAGACATCCTCCGAAATCGATTTACGCCGGTCCATAAATGAAATCGTCGAGACGGTGGAGTGGGGCTGGTTTACCAGGGGAAAGCCCGGGCCGCTGTTCTGGCATTGGAGCCGTCGGTATGCCTGGGCGAAAAACTTGCCGATTGTGGGCTGGAACGAGGCCCTCGTCTGTTATGTGCTCGCGGCGGGTTCAACGACGCATGCAATCAGCGCCGAGTCTTATCATTCCGGATGGGCAAGCGATGGCGAAATCCGGAACGGATCGATGTATCTCGGTGTTCGGCTGCCGCTTGGCCAGCCGTATGGAGGACCGCTTTTCCTGTCGCACTATTCCTTCTGCACACTCGATCCGCGCGGTCTCGGCGATGTTTATTGTCACGACTATCTGGAGCAGGTTCACGCGCATTGCATGATCAATTACCGCTACTGCCGCACGCGCTACCCAAGTGAGGCCGGGTGGGGTCTGTCTGCGTGTGATGGGCCAAAGGGCTATGTCGTAAACTCTCCGACCGACGATGACGGCATCATTGCGACAACGGCAGCCCTCTCTAGCATGCCCTTCTTTTCTCATCGCTCACGCGAGGCGGCGTTGCGTTTTCTGCAATGGAACAATGGTGCACTCATCGGCCGCTTTGGCCTCATGGATTCATTCCAGCCCTCAACCGGCTGGGTGTCCGGAACGCATCTTGCGATCAATCAAGGGCCTGTTGTTGCGATGATGGAAAACTATCGCAGCGGCCTGATCTGGGATTTATTCATGAACGCGCCGGAGGTGAAAAACGGCTTGGCCAAACTGGGCTTCCATCAGGACAAGTCGTTCGAAAAGTCGAGCCTGCAGGAAGGACGGACCGACCCCTGAGAACCGGTGTTTGAGTAGCGCAAATGCATCCTTGAAGACAACGCCGGAAGGCCTTGGCAATTCCTTGGCAAGGCCTTCGGCGCGCAGGATATGCTGGGGTAAAGTCGTGGTCATCGTCTCAAAACTGCGGGAGTTTTGATGTTCGATAAACGGCGTGCTGTCATTCGGCTGGTTTCGAAGACGCGCTTTCGATGTAGGCGATAAGATTATCCAGTTCTTCCGGTTTGCTGATGCCCGCCAAGGCCATCTTGTTTCCGGGGATTTTCTTCTTGGGAGCGCTGAGAAAGTCTCGCAGTTCCTCCGGTGTCCACACCAGCCCTTCCCCGCCTGCTTTTTTCATCGCATTCGAGTAATTATAGTCCGGATCGCCACCCGCAGTGCGGCCGATGATCCCGTTAAGCTGCGGGCCGACCTTGTTTTTCGCGCCCTCGCCGATGGCGTGACAGGCGGAACAGCGCTTGAAGGCCGCCTCCCCCTTGGCAACATCGCCCTCTGAAAAAGCGGGAATGGCGCTTGCTGCCAGCATTGCCGCCGTGATGATCATTCTCTTGCGCATCGTGTCATCCTTGTTCTGCCGTATGAACGCGCCCGCCTGCGAATGCAGGCGGGCGGCTTGTTCTCAATTCAGGTCGTGCCCCAGGCGGGCGTACCCTTCTTGTAGGGAACGCAGGTCTCAAAGCCGCCGGGGATTTCGTCGTAAACGAGAACCTCGGTGGCGCCGATCTTCGAGGTGAAAAAACCGAGCAGCGTCAGCTGCTTGACGAGTGTGAAGGGATGCGGTGCGGTCGGTGTCTGTTCCGCCCGAGCCTGTTTGTCCAGTGCAGAAATCAGCGTCTGCCGCTCCTG
Source organism: Rhizobium sp. AN68 (assembly GCF_030758035.1). NCBI lineage: Bacteria > Pseudomonadati > Pseudomonadota > Alphaproteobacteria > Hyphomicrobiales > Rhizobiaceae > Rhizobium > Rhizobium sp. AN68. The sequence continues at coordinate 1,344,236 of NZ_JARWMI010000003.1, forward strand.
CGACGTCAGCTCCAGAAACGCCTTCTTGTATTCCGTTCGGCTGCGGTTTTCGATGTCAGCCATCGCGGAGAGGAAGAGTTTCCGCTGTTCGCCCGTGTAACAATCGGCCGCATAGACTGCCATGAATGCGCCAACGGCAGCGTCCTTCGCACCCGGGGTGGATGTGCGAGGGATGATCGTTTCAGCCACCTCGTCCAGAAGCCGGATTTCCTCCGGGCTGAACACGTGGACGTCGCCGGAGGGCTTGGCGGCGTTTTCCGCCGCATTGACCACGTCAGCGCCGATCAGCGGAAGACCGGAGGCAATGGCTATCAGTTTCAGCAGTTCACGTCTGTTCATCACAGGTTCCCCTTCTTGCGTTCGGAAACGGCAAATTCCGCGGCACGCGCCGTCAGCGCCATGTAGGTGAGCGACGGGTTGACGCAGGAGGCCGAAGTCATGCAGGCACCGTCAGTGACAAAGACGTTCGGCGCATCCCAGACCTGGTTGTTGCCATTAAGCACGGAAGTTTTGGGGTCGCGTCCCATGCGGGCCGTACCCATTTCATGGATGCCCATGCCCGGCGCATAGCTGCCCCTCGACGGTTTGACGTTCTTGATGCCGACCGCTTCGAACATCTCGACTGCGTCATTGACCATGTCTTCGCGCATATCGAGTTCGTTCTGCTTCATCTCGACATTCATCGACAGGACCGGCAGGCCCCATTTGTCCTTCTTGTCGTGGTCCAGCTTCACGCGGTTCTCGTGATAAGGCAGCATTTCACCGAAGGCGGTCATGCCGATAGTCCAGGCGCCCGGCTGGGTCAGCGCTTCCTTGTAGTCGGCTCCGATGTTGAGTTCGGCGATTTCCCGCTCCCAGCGCGAACGGCTGGCGGATCCCTGATAACCGAAACCGCGCAGATAGTTCCGCTTGTCGTCGCCGGTGTTGCGGAAACGGGGAATATAAAATCCCGCCGGGCGGCGGCCCTTGAAATAAAACTCTTCGAAACCTTCCACCTCGCCGGTGGCGCCCATGCGGAAATGGTGGTCCATCACATTGTGGCCGAGTTCGCCCGAGCTGCTGCCGAGCCCTCCCTCCCACACGTCTGTGGCCGAGTTCATCAGAACCCAGGTAGAGTTGAGCGTCGAAGCGTTGAGGAAGATCACATCGGCGGTGTATTCATAGGTCAGGTTCGTTTCGGCATCGATGATCTCGACACCGCGAGCCTTCTTCTTGTCCTTGTCGTAAAGGATTTCCTTGACGATGGAGAAAGGCCTGAGCGTAAGATTTCCGGTGGCGACTGCCGCCGGCAGGGTCGATGACTGCGTGCTGAAATAGCCCCCGAAAGGACAGCCCAACCGGCACTTGTTGCGGAACTGGCAGCGCGTGCGCTCCTGATCGGGAAGTTCCTGGGTGATGTTGGCGCAGCGCGAATTGATGAGGTGGCGCGTGCCTTTAAAGGCGGTTTTCAACCGGCGTGCCACATCCTCTTCAACGCAATTCAGCGGAATAGGCGGCAGGAATTCACCATCAGGAAGAATGTCCAGCCCCTCGCGGCTGCCGGAAATGCCGGCGAAACGCTCGACATAATCATACCAGGGAGCAATGTCCTGATAACGGATCGGCCAGTCAACGGCGATCCCTTCTTTGGCATTGGCCTCGAAATCGGTCTGCGACCAGCGGTAGGTCTGGCGTCCCCACAGCAGCGAACGGCCGCCGACGTGATAACCACGGAACCAGTCGAAACGCTTTTCTTCGACATAGGGCGTTTCCTGCTCGTCGGCCCACATGCCGAGCGTCGCCTCTTCCAGCAGATAGTCGCGGCTGAGAACCGGATACTTCGCCTTCATCTCCTGCGTGGCGCGGTTGCGATGGGGATAGTCCCAGGCTTCCTTGTCGGCATTCTGATAATCGGTAATGTGCTCGATGTTTCTGCCGCGCTCCAGCAGCAGAACCTTCAGGCCTTTTTCCGTGAGTTCCTTTGCAGCCCAGCCTCCACTTATGCCTGAACCGACAACAATCGCATCATAATGATTGTCCGCCATGATAACTCCTCCGATTGGTACTTGGGTAAAAAGTCGACGAGACAATGCGCTCCCCGTCGCAACGCGGCGGAAACCTCATCATGCGTCTGTCGAACCTTATGCACCCCGGCGAAACCGGCCGCCGGGGTGCGGTTCTGGTTTTACTGGCAGTGTTTACTGAATGGTCGGCAGGCGCTCGCTCAGGAACGCGTTGCCCTTGGTCACGACCGCCTCGGCATCGAGCGGAAGGTCGTGTTCAAGAATGAACCACTGTGCGCCGGCATGTTTGGCCGCGGGCAGGATCGTCTTCCAGTCGAGAACGCCGGTACCAATCGTTGCAAAGCCGCGCTCGTTTTCGGCCGTGCCGGCCGGTGCATTGTCCTTGGCGTGGATTGCAAAAACCCGACCGTTCAGAGTGCCGAGGAACTCAGCCGGATCATTGCCGCTGCGCGCCACCCAGGCGACGTCGAGTTCGCTCTGCAGTTTCGGACCTGCGGCGTCGAGCAGCAGTTCAAGCGCCGTCTTGCCGTCGAACTTGACCATTTCAAAATCATGGTTGTGATAGGCCATGGAGAGGCCAGCCGCGGAAAGCTTGTCGGCATATCCGCCAAGTTCCTTGCCGAAGGCTGTCCAGCCTGCGGCGTCCTTAGGGCGGTCTTCGGGCTTGAGGAACGGCACGGTCACGACCGGATTGCCGACAGCCTTCTGCTCGGTGATGACCTCGTCGAGGTTGCCGCGAAGCTTGTCGATCGGCACATGCGAGGAAATGACTTTGATCTTGTGCTTTTCCAGAAGCGCGTTCAGCTCGCTGGCACTGACCTTCTGCATATCCACCGTTTCCACGGCGGAAACGCCCGCGCGGTTGAGGATGGCAAGCTGCTCTTCAAGCGTTCCGGCGTTGCGCAGTGTGTACATCTGCGCGGCAATCGGCAGCGTCTTGCTGTCATCGGCAAAAACCGGATTTGCGATACCGGCCGCCAGTCCGACGACGAATGCCATCTTTGCGAATTTTGACTTGAACGTTTTCAAACGCGTAACTCCCTTTCCGTTTGATCAATATGACGACACGCCTGCCCGTGCTCTTCCGAACAATTAGGTAATGCTGAGCACAACCTCCGATGCCCTGCGTCGTCAGTCCCCGATATCCAGTGATCTATATGTCGATCTCTACCCAGGACGAGGTCAGGCTGGACCGCACGGCCGCATCGATGAACGCGAGACCCGCAAGGCCGTCCTCTATGCCGGGATAAATCACATCCCCGGCGGCTGCTTTTCCCTCCCTTTTTGCGATGATTGCGTCTGCGGCTTCACGGTAGATCGTCGCAAAACCCTCGAGATATCCCTCCGGATGCCCTGATGGCACACGGCTGACGCGGTTGGCGGCAGCGCCTGCGCCCGCGCCATTGCGCGTAATCAGCCGCTTGGGCTCGCCGTAAGGTGTGAACCACAGCTCGTCCGGCACGCGGTGGTGCCATTCAAGGCCGCCCTTATCGCCATAGACCCTGAGCGACAGGGCGTTTTCATTGCCGACAGCGATCTGGCTTGCCCAGAGCATGCCCTTCGCGCCGCTTTCGTAACGCAGCAGAATATTGGCGCTGTCATCCAGCTGCCTGCCCGGAACGAAGGAAGTGAGATCTGCGTAGAGGCTCGCGGGAATTTCACCGGTCACGAAGGCGGCGGCGTTGAAAGCGTGGGTGCCGATGTCGCCGATTGCCCCGCCCGCGCCAGAGCGGCTCGGATCGGTGCGCCATTCCGCTCCCTTTGCGCCGGTCTTTTCGACCGCTTCGGTCAGCCAGTCCTGCGCATATTCGGCCTGGACATGGCGCAGCTTGCCGATGGCACCGTTGGCCACCATCTCCCGCATCTGCCGCAACATGGCATAGCCGGTGTAATTATGCGTGAGGATGAACAGCCTGTCGGATGCCCTCACGATATTCGCCAGCTCCTTGGCCTCCTCCAGCGTCGCGGTGACGGGCTTGTCGCAGATGACATGGATGCCAGATTCGAGAAAGACCTTGGACGGGGCGAAATGCAGGTGATTGGGAGTGACGATGGCGACCGCCTCGAGACCGTCTTCACGACCGGCCTCGGCCGACGCCATCTCCTCAAACGAAGCGTAGGACCGCTCGGGCGCTATGCCTAGCAGGGTTGCCGAAGCGCTGGCGCGTGCCGGGTCGGAGGAAAGCGCACCGGCGACCAATTCGTAACGGTCGTCGAGCCGCGCGGCGATACGATGCACCGCGCCGATAAAGGCACCCTGACCGCCACCCACCATGCCGAGACGAATGCGGCGGCTATTAAATCTTGCTGTTGTGGAGGACATGTCTATCCCTTTCAAAGCCCGAGAAGGCGACGGTTGGCGGCATCATCGACGCCGCTTTTAGCGAAATCGTCGAAAGCCCGCTCAGTCACGCGGATGATGTGATTTTCAATGAAGCCGGCACCTTCACGCGCCCCGTCCTCCGGGTGTTTCAGCGCGCATTCCCACTCCAGCACGGCCCATCCTTCGAAGTCGTATTGGGTGAGCTTGGAAAACACCGCGCCGAAATCGACATGCCCGTCGCCGAGTGAGCGAAAGCGCCCCGGCCGGTCGACCCAGCCTTGATAACCGCCATAGACGCCGGACCGGCCGGTCGGATTGAACTCGGCGTCTTTGACGTGAAAGGCCCGTATGCGCTCGTGATAGATATCGATGAAATCAAGATAATCCATCGCCTGAAGCACGAAGTGCGAGGGATCATAAAGGATGTTGGCGCGGGAATGATTGCCGGTCGCCTCCAGAAAACGCTCGAAGGTAATGCCGTCATGCAGGTCTTCGCCGGGATGCAGCTCGTAGCAGAGATCGACGCCATTCTCCTCGAATGTATCGAGAATGGGCGTCCAGCGCTTGCCGAGTTCAGCAAAGGCCATTTCGACAAGACCTGCGGGGCGCTGCGGCCACGGATAAACGAAAGGCCACGCCAGCGCGCCGGAAAAACTCGCATGGCTCTTGAGGCCCAGATGCTGCGAGGCTTTCGCCGCGCACTTCAGCTGGTTGACCGCCCATTCCTGACGCGCCTGCGGTTTGCCGCGCATTTCGGCGGGCGCAAAACCGTCGAACATCTTGTCATAGGCAGGATGAACAGCGACGAGCTGGCCCTGAATATGGGTTGAAAGCTCGGTGATCTCGACGCCTGTCTCGGCCAGACGTCCCTTGATATCATCGCAATAAGCCTTGGAAGCGGCAGCTTTCTCAAGATCGAAGAGCTTGGGATCGGTCGGCACCTGAATGCCCTTGTACCCAAGGGAAGCCGCCCATTGGCCGAGATTGTCGAGCGTGTCGAAGGGTGCCTTGTCCCCGACAAATTGCGCGAGGAAAATTGCCGGGCCTTTGATCGTCTTCATGTCCTTACACTCCTTGCATTCACAGTCTGGCCGCTACCGGTGCGGCGAACGGCAGGGCGCGACCGAGCCGCGCACCACCAGTTCCGTATCCAGCACGATGGTTTCGGCCGTGCGTTTGCCATTAAGCCGGTCGACCATCAGCGCCATGGCTTTGCGGCCCATTTCCTGCCGGGGCTGGCGCACTGTCGTTAGCGGTGGTTCGAAGGCATTGGCGAAAATTATATCGTCGAAGCCAATGACCGAGACATCGGTCGGCACGGACAGCCCGCGCCCGCGCAGCTCGCTGATCGCGCCAATCGCCATCTGGTCGCTCGAGGCGAAGATGGCGGTGAAGGAAATGCCGTTTTCGAGAAGTCCGGCAATCGCCTGTCTACCGGCTTCGATGCTGTAATCGCCTGTCACGACGAGTTCATCCGCGTAACCGATACCCGCTTCCTCAAGCGCGTCGCGGTAGCCCTCGAAACGCTCCTGTGCCAGACTTTCCGGAAAAGGTCCGGCGAGATGTGCGATCTTCGTGTGCCCTGCTTCGATCAGATGATGCACGGCATTTTTGGACGCGGCGCGGTTATCGACCTTGACGGTGGGCAGCGCGATGCCTGGCACGGTTTCCGAAGCGATGACGATCGGCGGCAGCGCGTCACCCTGACCGAGAAGCTCTGAAGGAAACTGGCCGGTCATCAGGATGAGGCCGTCAGCATGTTTCTGCCTGACCATGTCGATATGTGTCGCCACGCGGTTTTCGTCGTTACGGGCGTCGCCCATGAGCACCTTGAAGCCCGCCTCCCCCGCCGCTTCCTCCACGCCCTTGTAGATCTCGAGATAAAACGGGTTGCCGATATCGCGAACGAGAAGAATGACGGTATTGTTGGATTGACGCCTGAAGCTTGCGGCCTGGGCGTTGGGAACAAAGTTCGCCTGCCTGACGGCATCGAAAACCTTCTTCCTCGTTTCCGGGCGGACTTTGTCGGGTTGTTGCAGCGCCCGTGACACGGTCGCGATCGAAACGCCCGCGAGAGCTGCAACTTCCCTGATATTCGAACCTTGGTCTTTGCTCATCTGTCACACACGCAACTGCTTTTGGCGGCCATAAAGCAGCATCAGCGCAAGTAACGTGACACCGAATATGATCTGCCGGGCCCATACATCGAGGTTGAGCGTTATCAGTACGCTTTGCAGAATGGTGAGCGCAACTGCCCCGGCCATGGTTCCGATATATCCGCCCGCACCACCGGCAAGCGAAGTGCCGCCGATGACAACAGCGATGATCGATGGAAGGACATATTGGTCGCCGACAGAAATGAAGGAGGTGCCGGTATAACCGATCACGCAGACCCCGGTCAGACCGGCAAACAGGCCGGACAGGCCGTAAAGCAGCGTGCGGATCAAAGACACGGGCAATCCGACCAACGTCGCCGCCCGCTCGTTGGAGCCGATGGCGTAAATGGAGAAGCCGAAGGCCGTGCGGCGCAGCACGAACAGCATGATCGCGGCAATGCCAAGCCAGACGAAGAGGACGCCGGGAATACCGAAAACGAGAGGCCGGTTGATGAAACCCGCCAGGAGGGGCGCCGCCGCACCTGATGGAACGCCCTGCGAATAGACCACAAGCCCGCCCTGGATCACCGCTGTCATGCCGAGTGTCATGACCAGCGGCGGAATGCGCACGAAGGTGATGCCGAGGCCATTGATGAGGCCGATCAGGAAGGGAATGCCACCTGCGACCAGTATGGCGAGCGGTATTCCGACATTCTGTCCGTTCATCATGTTACCGGCAAGGACCGCGCCGAGCGAGATCATCGCGCCGACGGACAGATCGATGCCTTCGCGTCCGCCGAGGATCACAAGATTTTGGCCCGCCGCGACGATGCCGAGAATGGCGGCGATCGTCAGCAGCCGCACGATCTGCGACCCCTGTGCGAAGCCGGGCGACAACAGTTCGCCGACCAGCAGCAGGAAGACTGACGCGCCAATCGCAATGGTCAGCGGATCGGTGATGATGGATTTGATTTTCAAACCGGAATTTGTCATCTCAACGCCTCGTCACCAGAACGCCACCGGCAAGTGCCGTCAGCACGATCAACCCCTGCACCAATGTCTGGTACTCGAAGGGCAAGCCCGCAAAGAAAATCACATTGCCGATCATGCCCAGCACCAGCGCGCCGGCGATCGATCCTGTCGAGCTGCCGAACCCGCCGGAAAGTGCTGTGCCGCCAAGAACGACCGCCGAAATGGAGGAGAGCGCCAGGCTTGCACCGAGCAAGGGGTCGCCGGAGGCGGTCTCGCCCGTCAGGCACAGCGCTGCGAGCGCCGAAAACAGACCGGAAATCATGTAGGCGCCAATGCGAATGCCGGAGAGGCGCAGGCCCGTCTGGAAAGCGCCCGTGCGATTGCCGCCCACGGCCAACAAATGCACGTGAAACGGAATGCGCGACACAACGAGCGTAAAGGCAATACCAGCCAACAGCATCCACAGCACGAAAGGCAAACCGATGAAACTACCGGAATAGGTCTGCCAATAGGCTTCCGGCACGGGAAGACCGGCCTGCGGCAGAACCCAGATCGCCAGACCGGCAAAGATGATGCCCGTCGCGAATGTGGTGACGATGGGCTGGAAACGCAGGCCGGATATGAACAGGCCGTTGACCAGCCCACAGATCAGTCCAACCGCAACTCCCGCTCCCATACCTGCGAAGACGGCACCTGCCGTTCCGCCAAGTGCAGCGATGACGCTGACGGTAACGACATTGGCGAGCGCTACGATGCTTCCGACCGACAGATCTATATCCCCCGCCAGAATGACATAGGTCTGACCGATGGCGACCAGGATAAGGGGAAGAAATGTCGTCAGGTTCGACTGCAATACGGCCGGCTGCACGAAAGACGGCTGCAGAAACGTGTTGACGCCGATGAGAACGGCCAAAACCACAAGAGTTATGATCCAGGGTTGCTTACGCATAAAACCGAGGGAATTCATGCGGCGTCTCCATAGGCGGCGCGGGTCATGTTGACGGATGTCATGTCGGCTCCGGTCAGCTCCGCAGAAATGCGTCCGCCGTTGAAGACGAGAATGCGGTCGGCATATTCGAGGATTTCCGCATCTTCCGAGGAATAGAGAAGAATGGTCGCGCCCGCGTCAGCCTGCTGGCGCATAAGCGCGAAGAGATCGGCCTTGGCGCCAAGATCGATACCCTTGGTCGGATCATCGAGCAGCAGCAGTTTCGGTGCGGTGGCAAGCCAGCGGGAAATGAAGATTTTCTGCTGGTTGCCGCCTGAGAGCGTGCCTATCGGCATATCCATGCCAGCAAACTTCGTCTTCATGTCGTCCGCGACCTTCTGCACACGCGGCTTCAGCGTCGCGGGCCGGACCAGTCTCATCTTTTCGCGCACCATCAGAGCTGCAACAAGATTTTCGAAGATCGACCGGCCCTGAAGCGAGGCATCACGTCCGCGGTCGCCCGACACATAGGCAAAACCGTTATGAACCGCCTGCGAAGGCTTGCCGATGGCGACATCACGGCCCTCGAACTGGATTTGCCCGGCGGCAAAGGGGCTTGCGCCGAACAGGCCCTTCAGCAAGGCCGACTGGCCCTGCCCCTGCAATCCCGCCAAACCGACGATTTCACCCGGATAGGCTTCAAGACTGACACCGCGAACACCCTCGCCCGCAACGTCCGTCACCTTCAGGCTGGGCGCTGAACCTGCGCGTCCCTGCTGGCGGGCAGGCGCGGCGCGGACATCGCCGACCATGTCATGCACCACGGCCTCGCGGGTGGTAGCGGCGGTGTCGAGTTCCGAAATGGTCGCACCGTTACGCATGACGGTGATGCGGTCGCAGACAGCAAAAACCTCATCGAGCCGGTGGGAAATCATGATGGTGGAGATACCGTCCGCCTTCTTGGCTCTGAGTATCTCAAAAAAACGCTCAGACTGGCGGCCATCGAGGGCCGCTGTCGCCTCATCCATGATCATGAGTCTGGCATTCTGGGCGAAAACTTTCAGGATTTCGACGAGCTGGCGCTGATCGGGCGGCAGATTGCCGACGATCGCATCCGGCTCCAGACCGGTGCCGGCAACACCGTCAAACAGCGCGATCAGCCTGCGCGCCTCGGCTTTCAGGGCCTTGCTGTCGACAAAAACGCCGCGCTTCGGTTCGCGACCGAGAAAAATATTGTCAGCGACGGAAAGCTGCGGAATGAGGCTTAGCTCCTGATAAAACAGCGCAATGCCGGCATTTTCGGCGTCACGCGGGCTTTTGAAGCGCACGTTTTCGCCGTTGAACCGGATGGTGCCGCTGGTCGGCGCGACCGCACCTGCAACGATCTTGCAGAGCGTGCTCTTGCCGCAACCATTCGCACCGAGCAACGCGTGAATTTCACCGCGACCAACGGTCAGCCTGCCGTCGGAAAGCGCACGCACGGCGCCAAAATTCTTCTGTATGCCGGCCGCTTCCAGAGCGTTCGCCATCGCATGTCCCCGAATTTTACTTGTCATTGTGCTTCGTCACTGGCGGACGCGCGCAATACGCGGTCCACATTCGAATTTCAGGTTTCGGGCTGGCGTTTGCGGCCAGCCCGAGACTGATCTTACTTGAAGAACTCGCCAGCCTGTTCCGGCGTCACGGTTGCCGTGACAGACCAATAGCCCGGCTTACCTTCGGCGGACTTGATGTTGTCCGCGAGGTTGTCGTTGCTCACGAAGGGTATCGGAATATAGATGGCGTTGCCGTAGGTACCGCCGAAAATGCCGTCCTTGAATTCCTTGCCCTGCAGCTTCAGAACCGCAACGTTGAGCGCGCTGGCCATGACACCCGGAGGATTGACGGAGGCGCCGGAGTTGAACTTTTCCTTCTCCCAGCGCGTCATGAAGTCCTTGCGGATTTCACCTGTCGCGGCGATGTCCTTGGTCTTGCCGGCGGCTTCGATTGCGCGCCATGCGCCATCGGCCATGCCGTCCTGCACCCACACACCGCTGATATCGGGATAGGTGGCGAGAAGGTTTTGCATTGCCTGCTGACCCTGCGCCTGATCCCAGCTCGCATTGGCTTCGTTCAGCACCTTGATATCAGGATATTTCTTGAACACTTCGCGGTAACCGGCGACGCGGGCTTCGTTGGCGGGATTGCCGGCGATACCGTTGATCGCGACGACGCTTCCCTTGCCCTTCAGCGAATCCGCAAGCCACTGTGCGGACTGTGCCGCCCAGGCCTTCTGGTCGATGCCGACATAGATCGCGTCCTTAGAGGACACTTCCGCGTCGGTTGCGATGACGAGAATGTTGCGTGCCTTCGCCTGAGCGAAGATCGGATCAAAGGCAGTCGGGCTGCCGGGATTGATGAGGATCGCATCAACGCCCTGGTTCATGAAATTGCGGATATGGCCGATCTGCCCCTGCACATCGACATTACCGCTCTGAACGACGACTTCGACCTTCACGCCCTTTTCGCCCCACGCCTTTGCGGCAGCCTGGGCTTCCTCGATCATCTGCGTGCGCCACTCGCTGCCGACGAAAGAATTGGAAAGACCGATCTTGAAGCTCTGTTCCTGAGCATGCACGGACGTGCCCGCCGCCAGCACCATAGCGGCAGCAGCCATCAAATGTTTAAACATGAAAATTTGCTCCTCCAAGCACGGTTTTTAACCGATGAAACCGTTTACATGAGGGAATGTAACCGGTTTCATAAATGAGTCAACCCAGCTGGGATTTTTTATGCACCCGTTGCCACAGCAAATTGCAGACCCTTGGCGGAGAGATGGGACGGCAATTTAAGGAGGAACAGCGGCATCATACTGGCGTGGATTTCAGGGCCGACAGCGCCCAAATTTTGTTCATGTGCGGACAGCTTGAGGCTCCGCTACTTCAACAAGAACAAGCTGCTGGCGTGCGTCTATAGACCGGTTGGCGTGAGACTAATTGCCCCCATCCACCATCTTGGTACGGGCCAAAGTATCCGCGAGATCGTTCCCGGCTATACCGGAGTGTCCCTTGCACCACGCTATCTCCACGTTCGGATTACAAAGGAGCAAACGATCCACATTCTGCCACAGACCGCCATCTGGTATCTTTCGTTTGCGTTTTCGCGAATCTGGATTGATGCGTTTCCACCCGTTGCTACGCCAAATTTCGCGCCAGCGATGGCAACCTTCCATCACGTGAGCGGAGTCTGTCCAGAGCTTGGCTGGCCGACCTGGAGCCTGTGCATCGAGCCATAAAAGTGCATTCATGACCGCCATGACTTCAAACGAATTGTTCGTAAGTCCGATTTCCGTTCCTCGCGCAGCATGGATCTGCCGCTCGGTTTCAAACACGATGAATGCCCAGCTTCCCGATACTGCAACGGGGTCGTATGAACCATCCGCGTAGATGACGAGTGGAGCAGTCATGGAGCTCGTTTCCTTGCGTCAGAGGCGCTTGGAAAGAATGACAGCGCTTTCGGGTGTTTTCTGTAGATAGCTTGTACAATCATCTTATTCGAGTCAGATTCACGTCCAGGGATGAAACATGGTCTTCAAACGCATCGTCGCAGGAATAGTCGATCTCATCTTGCTCATCAGTGTGGCGTTTGCACCGACATTCATCGCCGCAGAGTGGCTACCGCAGTATATGGACGCTCCAGCGGGGCAACCGCCGACACCTCTGATGGGCGTAACGCTTTTATGGCTGGCATCCGTGTTGTTTTGCTATTTCCCGGCCTTCGAAAGCAGCGCCTTCATGGCAACTCCCGGAAAACTGCTAATGCGATTAAAGGTCGTCCGGCGCACCGGCGAAAGACTGACTTTTACGCAAGCGCTCTATCGCATGGTCTTCGGCCCGCTCGCAATATGGTTTCTGCCCTGGTACCGCGACCATTTCTCGGGTGGTGCTATTGTAAAGGACCGCTGAGTTTGTGGTTGTGTGATTTCACATTCGGCCCCTCACCTTTCCCGTTTCCCATTACCAGTCCCGTTTCAAGGACGGCGGCAGGTCAGGATGAAACGACGGTAGACGAAAGTTCGCAGCCTGTTGCGCAGGTTGGTGTTTTTTCCGCTGCGCTCTCGCAATCGGGGCATGTGAGTGCAGTTCGATGCCGGTAAAGCCGGCGGCGATCAGGAGCGGCGTCAGCATCTGCGGGCGCAACCCCTGCCCGAACGGAAGCGCCTTCATGATAGCGGCATGATGGCTGCTTTGGGCACCATCGTAATTCTTGTCGGCCCCCACCGAAAGATCGATGAGCCGGATCAAAAGGCTGGCGAGACGCCCTGCCGGTTTTGGCGTTGCCCAGTCACCATCGAAAAACAAGAGCCGACCGCCCGGACGAAGCAGCCTGAACCACTCGCGGAAGGTCTCCTCAGGCTGCGTCAGTGTCCAGACCAGATGCCTGCAAATGATCGCATCATAGGACGCATCCGGCTCCATGGTGTTTTCGGCATCCGCCATCACGAAACGTAGCCTTGGTTTTCCCGCATGTTTGGCGCGCGCTACGGATAACATCGCTTCTGAAAAGTCGAGTGCCGTGACCTCGTGGCCGAGATCATGAATAAGCCGCGTCACCTCGCCGGTGCCACAGGCCAGTTCAAGGATATGTTTCGGCTCAGGTCCCATCAGGTCGCGGATCGGCTTCTGCCATGCATTGGCCTCGGCGCCAGCTGCTATCTTGTGTCCAAAGGCCAGATCGAAAGTCTCTGATCTTTTCGACCAATAATCGCGGATTTCCTCCTTGAGATCGAAGTTGCCGCCATCCATGGTCTATTCCTTTGAGTACTCAAATCGCATCCGCTGCGGCGAATGACAGCTTGCTTCACAATGTGATGCCAAGTTAGCCCATGCGACATCGCTGGAAAATCAGAAGTCTGTCGTCCCGAGATATAGATCATAATAAACCTATATATTTCAAGATATAAGTGCAGTTTCCTGATGTGATTTATAACTCTCCTGACGCCTCCCGGCGCCTTTGCTCGAGCTCTTCGCTATACCGCCTCAGCGTATGGCTTTCCGTCAGCAGGCCCACGGGTCGGTTTTCGATCTTGTCGTTGACGACAACCAGAGCTTCGCTTTCGGTAGCATCGAAGGCTGCCGCCGCCTGACGTGCGTTCATCGCCGGCAGCAGCACGTCGTTCTTGTAATTGAGGTAGGTCTCGAGGCTGATCTTGGAGGGATCGCGATCCATCGGATCGGCGTAGATTTCCGGCACGAGGACCATGCCGGCATAACGCCCGTCATCATGTGTCATGATAACCCGCTGCGTCGAGCCTAGCGGAAACTTCTCCTTGAAGGCCGGAAGTCCCATGCTGACATTAGCCTTGCGAATATCGGCGCGCATCATCTTGCCCACCGTCAGATCGCGGATCCAGCCGATATCGTGGGCGCTGCGGATGCTTTCGCCCCGCAGATGAAAACGCCAGGTGGCGAAGGAGTAACCGAAGGTGGTGCGTACCACGAGCGATGTCGTGATGACGGCCGCCAGCACCAAAGCCGTGATCTGGAAGTCTCCGGTCAGTTCCAGCGCCAGAAACGTCATCGTCAGAGGACCGCCGATAATGGCGGCGGCAAAAGCACTCATGCCGACCACGGCGTAGACCACGGGTGCTGTCGAGCCATAGCCGATATAGGGTGCGCAGAGTGCGAAAATCTTGCCGACCAGCGACCCCATGAACAGCGAGGCAAAAAAACAGACCGCCGCGGAAATTCGAGCCGATGGAAATAGCGCTCGCCGCAGCCTTCAGCAGGAAAAGCCCGGCCAGCCCGTATATCGTCAGATCGGCATCGATGTTGAGATGGAGCGCACCGTGGCCGCTCGACAGGACCTGCGGTGAAATCAGCGCAAGTGCGCCCACCGCCACGCCACCGATTGTTGGACGCAGCCAGCCGGGAATGGCGCTTTTGCGGGCCGTCTCCTCGATAAGGGAGACCGTCTGCATCAGCACGATGCCGATAAACGCACATACCACGCCGAGAAAGATGGCCGGTACATAATCCGGAGGCGTCACACGGCTGGCATCGTAGATATCGATGGACAGACCATGTCCGCCGATAAGCCCTGCCACGATGCTGGCCACCAGCGCCGAGACAATGAGCGGCGCGAGTGTCACGACGGTATAGGTGCCGATGATGAGTTCTATGGCATAGAATGCCCCGGTCAGAGGCGCGTTGAAGGCAGCGGCAATGGCACCAGCAGCACCACAGCCGACGAGGATGCGCATGTCTCCTCGTCTCAGCTTCAGCTTGATGCCGATCTTGGAGGCCACACCGCTGGCGATCTGCGTATAGCCTGCCTCAAGCCCGACAGATGCGCCGAAACCGTTTGAGACGATGTTCTGCACGCAGACGATGATGCTGTCCGTCAGAGAAAGGCGTCCGCCATGCAGCGCATTCGCCTCGATAGGGTCGACCATCGGCTTTTTGCGGGTTTTCGAAAGAATGAAGAGGATCAGGCCGAGTACGATGCCGCCAATGACCGGCCCGGTAAGCACGATCCAGCCGGAGAGTTCACTGCTGCTCAGCCGCTCGACACCGAAGACCAGCACATGCAGGGCCGTACTCAATCCGCCGATCAGCGCCACCAGAAGGCCGGCCGCAATGCCGATGAGGACGGCGAGAGCCACCAGCCCCAGCTCGCCGCGCCGGAACATCGCCCGCAGGCGACTGGAGCGCAGATTGTCGAAGAAGCTCGCCATACTGGGTGCACGGAAAGGCCGGGTCGACATGCTGTTCCTTTTCAGGCGGTATTAGGGCGCTTCAATCTCGAGTTCGACTTCGAAACGCATCTGGTCGTAAGCCGGTTCAACATGATCAGGCGTTTCGCGCATCACCGTGTCATAATCGAGCGGAATGTGCATATGGGTCAAGATCGCCCTTTTTGGTGCAAATCTATCGATCCAGCCGAGCGCCTGTTCGAGCGAGAGATGGCTGGGGTGATAACGGTGCTGCAGCGCATCGATGACGAGGACGTCGAGACCGGCAAGCTTGGGCACGCTTTCGGTCGGAAAATCGCTGACATCGGTGCAATAGGCAACATCGCCAATCCGAAAGCCGAGCGAGTGCACGTCACCATGCTGCTGCATGTGCACGTTGAAAGGTATCGCCCCGCCTGGCCCGTCGATGATCAGGGTCGCGTCGATGTCGGCGATGATCCTCGGCTCGACGATCGGCGGATAATTGCTGCCCGGAGGCGTTTCCAGGCAATAGGCAAAACCATCCCAGATGCGCGCCATGGTGACTGGATCGGCATAGATGGGAATGCGGCTCTGCTGAATGGCGAAATAGATGCGCAGATCGTCAATACCGTGCAAATGGTCGGCATGGGCATGAGTGTATAGAACCGCATCGACTGCCTCCACTTTGGCGGCAATCATCTGCTCGCGAAAATCAGGCCCGGTGTCGATGACGACGGTGGTCTTACCGCCATCGGGTCCGATCTGCTCCACCATGAAGGCCGCACGAGTACGCCGATTCCTGGGGTTTTCAGGATCGCAGGCGCCCCAGTCGCCGTTGATGCGCGGTACGCCGGGAGACGACGCACATCCGAGAACCGTAAAGCGGCGACGGTAGATTGCCACGCCTACACCCTTGTCATCTTCGAAAAGCAGCGGAAAGCATTCTCGGTGGTGATTTCGGCCATGCGCTCGAACGAGATGCCATGTACCTCGGCCAGCACTTCCGCCGTGTTCACCACATAAGAAGGCTCATTGCGCTTGCCGCGCCAACGCTTGGGCGCGAGATAAGGCGCATCCGTTTCCACCAAGAGACGGTTGAGCGGCACGGTGGCTGCAATATCGCGGATATCCTGCGATTTCGGGAACGTCAGAATGCCGGAAAAGGATACGTAACCGCCAAGTTCGACGCCGGTTTTGGCGAGATCGGGACCTGCGGAAAAGCAGTGCAGGATAAAGGGAAAAGCACCCTTGTCGCTTTCTTCACGCAGAATCGCAGCCATGTCCTCATCAGCGCTGCGGCTGTGGATGACGAGCGGAAGCTTGGTTCTCCGCGCCGCCTCGATGTGGCGAACGAGGCCGGTCTTCTGGTCTTCCGGCTTTTGCGTGTCGTAGAAATAATCCAGCCCCGCCTCGCCGATCGCCACGATCTTGTCGTGGCTCTCGGCAAGCCGCACAAGCTCGTCGGCCGAAATGTCGAGTTCTTCGTCGGCATTGTTCGGATGCGTGCCGACCGAGCAGAAAACCGACGGGTATTTTTCCGCAATCTTCAGAAGCTCGGGCAGACGGCGCACCCGGGTCGAGATCGTCACCATCTGGGCAACGCCGGAAGCATGGGCGCGGGCGATGATATCGTCGCGCTCAGCCTCGAAATCGGGAAAATCCAGATGGCAATGCGTATCGATCAGCATGGTCGTCGCCTTCACGCTTCCGGTGCGACGTAACGCGGGAAGACCGGCTTCGGTGCCTCAAGCGGCGTTCCCGGAACCAGACGTCCGGCTTCGCCGAGTGCGGCAAAATCCCGTTTGTCGGCAGGGGCAGCAACCAGATCGAGCAGCTTCTCGCAGGATCCCGGCATGAAGGGCTGCAACAGAATGCCGATCTGGCGGACGACTTCCGCCGTCACGTAAAGCACGGTGCCCATGCGTTCTGGGTCGGTCTTCTTCAAAGCCCACGGCTCCTGCGACGCGAAATAGCGGTCGGTTTCCGAAACGACGGCGATGATGGCTGCAAGCGCGCGATGGATGAGCTGCTTGCCCATTTCCTCACGGCAGAGTGCCAGAAGCCCATCGGCGGAGGCGAGCATCGCCTTGTCTTCATCGGTCAACGGCCCGGGCGTCGGGATCTGTCCGTCACAATTCTTGACGATCATCGACAGCGAGCGGCTGGCCAGATTGCCGATGCCATTGGCAAGATCTGCGTTGATGCGGGTGGCGATGCCCTCTTCGCTATAGCTGCCGTCCTGGCCGAATGAGACTTCGCGCATGAAGAAATAGCGGACCTGATCGAGACCGAAATGGTTGACCAGATTGACCGGATCGACGACGTTACCAAGCGACTTCGACATCTTCTCGCCCTTGTTGAGCAGGAAGCCGTGCGCATAAACCCGCTTGGGCAGCGGCAGCTTGGCGCTCATCAGGAAAGCCGGCCAATAGACCGCGTGGAAGCGAATGATGTCCTTGCCGATGATATGCACGTCGGCCGGCCAATATTTTGCGCGCGGACCGTTCTTGTCTTCGATGTAACCCGTAGCGGTAATGTAGTTGGTCAGCGCATCGACCCAGACATACATGACGTGCTTCGGATCATCAGGAACCTTGATGCCCCAGTCGAATGTCGTGCGGGAAATCGACAGGTCCTTGAGGCCGGATTTGACGAAGGAGATGATCTCGTTTCGACGCTCAGCGGGACCGATGAAATCCGGGTTCTCCTCGTAGAGCTTCAGCAGCTTGTCCTGATATTCGGAGAGCTTGAAGAAATAGCTCTCCTCCTCGACCCATTCGACGGGCGTGCCCTGCGGCCCATAGCGAACGCCGTCGGCGCGCACTTCCGTCTCGTCCTCGCCGTAATAGGCCTCGTCGCGCACTGAATACCAGCCGGCATAGCTGTCCTTGTAGATGTCGCCGCTGTCGGCCATCAGGTTCCAGATATTGCGCGAGGTCTCGTGATGACGTTCTTCCGTGGTGCGGATGAAATCGTCGTTCGAGGCGTTGAGCAGCTTGCCCATCTCGCGGAACTGGTCGGAATTGCGCTGCGCCAGCTCTTCCGGCGAAATGCCTTCCGCCCTCGCTGTCTGCTGCATCTTCTGGCCGTGTTCGTCGGTGCCGGTCAGAAAGAAAACATCCATTCCATCCAGGCGCTGAAAGCGTGCCATGGCATCCGTCGCAATCAGCTCGTAGGCATGGCCGATATGCGGCTTGCCGTTAGGATAGGAGATCGCGGTGGTGATGTAGAAGGGTGTCTTGTCTGTCATGACGTTCTATCGACTTTACAGGCTGTTTTTTGGATAGACCGCTCTTAAACGATTGTTCGCAACAGCGAAAGCAAAAGCGTACGTTCCGTACGATCTCTTGGGTCTCACACGCCGCGAACATCTTCCAGAATGGAAAGCACCATCTGCTTCTTGTCGAGATTATAGGCCTGCGCCACGGTAATTCGTTCCGAAAGCGTCGACGAAAGGCGCGCATGTTTCTCTGCCGCTGCGATATCACCGGCCATCGCCGCCGCTTTTGCACGCGTCATCAACTCCTCCGTCACGTGCTCCATGAAGAAGCCGAGAACGATATCGCCATCCTTCTGTGCCAGAACTTCGGCAAGCTTGTGCATCTGCTTGCGTGCACCGGGCCCTTCGGCCGTCATGACGGAGGCGAGCGCCTCCACAATGTCGGAGCCGCCGTAATTCATCAGTTTTAACGCCTGCGCGACGCTGCCCTTGGAGGCGGAAAGCAACGCATCCCGCTTTTCGCCAGCCGTGCTGATACCGAGATGATCGAGCGACTGCACCATATCCGCATCCGAAAGCGGCAGCAGCCGGAGCGGCATGCAGCGCGAGCGGATTGTCGGCAGCAATTTGCCCGGCGCATGCGACAAAACGAGGAACATCGCCCGCTTTGGCGGCTCTTCCAGTATTTTCAGAATGGCGTTTGCGGCATTGCGATTGAGATCGTCAGCCGGATCGATGATGACGATACGCCAATTGCCGGTGCCCGAGGTTTGCGAGAAGAAGTGCCCTGCCCGCCGCACCTCATCCACCGTGATGGCGGATTTCACGCGGCCGGTCTTTTCATCCGCCGGGCGGGTCAGATGCAGCAGATTATGCGACGCACCGGAGGTGATCTGCCGGCTGACAAGCGATTCCGTATCGGGATCGGCCAGGAAATCCGGTGCTGTGGCTGGATCGGGATGGGTAAGTACGTGGTTGGCGAAACGGAAAGCGAGTGTTGCCTTGCCAATGCCTTCCGGGCCTTCGATCAGGATCGCATGGTGGCCCTTGCCGGAGCGATAGGACTGCGCAAGAAACGCCTCCGCTTCGCCATGGCCGAAAAGCTTCGTGTTCTGCTGCGGCGCAATTGCGCCGTCGAGAACGCCCTGAACCTCACTCATGCGCCGTGCCCGCCGCAGTCTCCAGCCGCTCGAGCAAAGGCTCGACAAATGACATGACGTCTTCCGTCACCTTTTCTTCCGGCTGATCGGCATTGACGATCCGACAACGACGCGGCTCGGCAAGCGCAATATCCAGATAGGCTTCACGCCGCTTCTCGTGGGTCTCGATTTCCTCTTTTTCGAAACGGTCCGGTGCGGCACCCTCATCCGCACGCTTTCTGGCCCGGGCAAGGCCTTTTTCGGCGGCGATATCGAAGATCAACGTCAGTTCCGGTACGACGCCATCAATAGCAACGCGTTGCAGCGTCTCGATGAAATCCGGCTCCAGATTGCCGGTCGTACCCTGATAGACACGTGAGGAATCAAGAAACCGGTCACAAAGCACGATTGCGCCACGTTCCAGTGCCGGGCGAATGACCTCCTCGACATGGTCGTTGCGCGCTGCCGCAAACAGGATTGCCTCCATGCGCACGCCGAAGGATTCGGCAGCACCCGACAGCAGAACATGGCGAACGGCCTCCGCCCCCGGCGAACCGCCCGGCTCACGGGTTACGATCACATCGAAACCACGGTCGCGAAGCGCCTCGGCAAGCGTGCGAATCTGCGTCGACTTGCCAGCGCCTTCGCCGCCCTCGAAGCTGATGAACAATCCGGTCTTTTCGGCCAATGTCACGTCCTGTGAGGAATTCTCAGAAATATCGAAATGCCTGTTTACAGCATCGAACCGAAAAGTGTGAAGCGCTTTTCAGAAAATCCGGTGTCTGAACAAAAGCATAGGGAAAGTTGCGGCTTGCGGGATAGGCATCAGAGCCAGAACAGCAGCAATTCTTTGAGCGCCCCGGCTGCATTCTGGGTCAACGTGCCCTTGCCGACTGCCGTTCTCGTATAAAGCGGCACTTCCCGCAACAGCCTTTCGCCCGAAAAAACCTTGAGTGTTCCGACATTCGCACCAGTGTCGAGCGGTGCATTGAGCGGCCAGCGATAGACGATCCGCCCGGAAATACGCTCGGGATTATTGACCGGTACCAGCACGCTGACATCTTCCCGGGGCGACAGGTCTATATGCGAGACGTCGCCACCGTAGACGCTGACCGAACCGACGGCTTCGTCCTTTGCAAAAAGATGGCGTTTTTCGAAGGCCGTCAGCCCCCAGTCAACCACCCGACGTGCTTCGTCCTGCCGCGTCTTGTCGTCAGCGATGCCGCCAAGCGCCAGATAGACCCGGCGCCCTTCCCGCTCTGCCGAAACGACTGCCGCGAAACCGCTTCCTTCCGCAAAACCAAGCCCGAGACCGTCTATGCCGTTACCCAGCAGCGAGTTCTTGTTACGCTGGAAAATCCGGTTCCATTCGAAATCCGGCTTGGTGAAAAGCCCATAGCGATCGGGATAGGTATCGCGCAGATGCTGGGCGAGAAGCACCATATCTTTCGCGGTCGTCTGGTTGCCCGGATCGGGAAGACCCGTCGAATTGGCAAAGACACTGCGGTTCATGCCGAGTTCGCCGGCTCTCACCGTCATGCGCTTGGCGAAAGCGGAGTCGGACCCTGCCATGCCTTCGGCGACAATGATGCAGCCATCATTGGCGTTCTGCACAATAATTCCCGTCAGAAGATCGTTGACGCTGACGGAAGATTTCAGCGCTGCAAACATGGTCGAGGTCCGCGACGGAGCACCACCCGTGCGCCAGGCATATTCAGAAACGGGATAAGCTGTCTCGGGCGTTACCTGCCCTTTGGCCAGCGCATCCAGCATCACCTCCACAGTCATCAGCTTGGCAAGCGAAGCGGGCGGAAAGGATTGATTTTCATTCTGGGAAAGCAGCACCGTGCCGGTTTCGGCATCGATCATATAGGCCTGTTCGGCCTTGGCGATGAAAGGTGCTGTTTGCGTTTGCGCTTGCGCCGGACCGTTACCGAAAAACGCAAATGCGAGCGCTGCCGCGACCGGGAGAAAAGAACGATGAATGGCCTTGTGCATGAAACCGCCCAGCTTTCCCTGCCGCAACCCGCCGCTCGCGACGAAAACGCAAGTCAGCCATAAACTCTTCAACCCGTCAGCGCGTCTTCGCCTGCTGACGCTTCACATGGGCAAGTATGGAATCCTCGTTGAGCGCTCCGCGATCGACGAGCACGCTGTCGAACGCACGTGAGGTTCTCGAAACAGCAGAGGATTCCTCGGAATAAGCCGCTGCATATTTGGACGACGGCGTTGGCACGCGCAGATAGTTGCCGCCAGGTGCTGCCGGCTCACGCGTAAAATTGCCTTCCGGGCGTTCCGCCAGGAACGGACCGATTTCCGGCAGGATTGCAAATTGTTCGAAAGCCGGTGCGGGGCCGTTGACCAGCGGCATGGCCTGGAGCGCTGCATTCTTTTTGGTGCCAACCAGCGCCGTCTGCGTCGAAGCACCGTAATTCGGGTTGGATGTCGGGGCCGGCACGAAATTCGGCGAAGCCGAAGCCACCATGACACCAGTCGCGATCTGCCCTTCCGGCGCAACACCCGGAGAACGAGAGCCCTTCGGAACATAGGACGCCATCAGATAAGGCATGTCGTGCCCATCAAGCGGCGCGCGGCCTGCATATTGCACCCGCACATTCGCCGTTCCAGTGCCCTTCATGTCGAGAAGATCTGCGGTCTTGCTGGAAACGTCGATCAGGCGACCTTCATGGAATGGTCCGCGATCGTTGACGCGCACCAGAACCGATGCACCGTTTTCCATATTGGTGATGCGCGCATAGCTCGGCAGGGGAAATGTCGGATGCGCAGCGGAAAGATGTTCCTTGTCATAGACCTCGCCATTTGCCGTCAGGCGGCCGTGGAAAGCGGAACCATACCAGGAGGCAAGACCGGTCTTGTTGTAACCCGGCTCTTCCTTCGGAAAATAACGTCGGCCCTTGACGGTATAGGCATTGCCGAGAAGCTCGCGCCCGCCGCCCTTGGGAATGTTCTGGCCGTCGGCCACGCGCGGGCTGGCTTTGACGCCATATTCCGATTCGGAGAAATATTCCTTGCTGCGCTTCTGCTTCGGTTTGGTCTCAGAGGTGGTGGAACACGAGGCTGTCGCGGCGCAAAGCACGGAAATTGCAAGCCACTTCACGCCCGATCTGGCGTTGATGCCGAGTTTCTTGACCGTAGATTTCAAATCGTCTGCCCCACGCTGCTTGCAGGCTCGAAGAACCGCACCCTCATTTGCCTCGATGCATGCCCCTGCCATCGAAGCACCTAACAGTCGCTTAATCTTGTGCATAACGTGGCAAAAATGCGAACGACTTCTGCAAATTCGATAAAATTGTAATGAACGTGGTTAACGATTTATGTCTTTTCCGCAGCGCGGGAAGCCCGACGCGCCTGTAAACGCGCAGTCTCGAGATGTCTCCTGCTCAAGGAACAAACGAAGCCCGACCGCGTTTTCCCCTCGCAAACACACGAGCTTCCGCCGGTTTTCGGCTGAGTGAGGGAACATGATCAAGTCAATAAAAACCGCCGGCCTGGCACTAGGCATCGCGCTGGTGTCCATTGCCGCTCCTATTCACGCAAGTGCGCAGGACATGGAGCTGCGGATCGGCCCCGACGGCGTTCGCCCGGTTATACGTGATCGCGACCGCGACATGGACCGACGAGGACCTCCGCGCATGCGTGGCTGCGGCGAACGCGAAGCCCGCGCCGCCGCCCGCGAGGCAGGCCTGCGCGACCCCGAAATCGTGCGCGTCACCCCCGGTCGCGTCGTCGTCCAGGGCTTCACCCGCCGAGGACCGGAGCGCATCACATTCGCGAACGAACGCGGCTGTCCTGAACTCTAATACATTAATCAAAGGAACCCGCCGACAGGCGGGTTTCTTCATTTCGGTGATACAAGAAATTTCCGAGCTAAAGTACACCGCGTCGCTAACGCTGCCGGTCCTGTTGATTTCAAACTGTCTGTTTGGAATTTTATGGCAGATGGGGTGTTTGTCACGTTTAAGCACCTACCGCGTTGAAATCGTCCATGCGAAGAATATTGCGATGCGATCGAGCGCCTAGTGAAAGATGTTGACCCGTAAGAAAATGCTGATTTAATATATTACTTATATTTGAGGTAATTATTATGTCAGCACTTAGATTTTTGGTCTCATTGTATATTGTTGTCTATCACATGCTGGTGGTTTCACCGTGGGATTTGCGGGTGGTCTCTCCAATTTTCCACAAAGGCTGGATCGGAACCGACTTCTTTATAATCTTGTCGGGTTTCATCATAGCAATCGCATATAAAGAAAAACTCCAATCGAAAAAACTTTCTCCCGGTGATTTCATGAGGGGTCGATTACTTCGCTTGTGGCCACCACACGCAATAATCATGATGCTTTTTCTATGTTACTTTCTGCTCACAAAGGCGGCTGGATTTACAACTAACGACCCTTCATTTTTTGCGCCCTCCGCATTCGTGTCGCAACTATTACTGACTAATAGTTTTATTTTACGGATCAGGCTTGGAACGTACCCACGTGGACGCTGTCTGCACTCTTGGTCTGCTACGCGATCTATGCCTTTTCCATTCCCTATTTCCCAAAGGTTGGCAGTCCGCACCATATCTTGGTGGGAGCTACTTTTTGGTTGTCTGCAGCGGCGATCGTCGTTTTTGTTTTATTAGGAAAGTCGATTGCGCACTTACATGAGCACTTGGCTCTTGTTCGCGCCATACCGCTTTTTTTCTACGGGGCGATATTAGGCCATTTTTCACTGGCGATTGGATCGTTGCACATAAAAAATCGGGGCACGCGCGCCATTTTCTTGGTAATCTTTGCGTTAATCGTCGCGCATTCATCGTCAGGAGCCATAGCAGACACTATCATCTTGCTGCTGACGTCGGGGCTAGTGTTACTATGTTCTGATCTACGCAGTGGGAGGCTCATGCATGCCCTCGGGCGTCTATCTTTCGCAATCTATTTGCTGCACGTTCCGATGATCTATGTCTATTTCCCAATCATCAGAAGAATTGCTGGTCTAGATAGGACGGATGGCGCGTACATAACGCTTTGGCTGACTTTCCCCCTGATAGTCGTTGCCGCGGCTTATGTCTTTGAGAGATTTGTCGAGCGACCTTTGGCCAAGCGTCTCAAGCCGGCGGCACAGGAGCATCGGACAATAAGTGCCACCGCTTAGGCCACACGTAGGGATGCCGATCGACAACGGGTGGAACTGTGAGAATATCGCGAAATGAGCATGCCATCTCAGACCGCAAGCAGTCCCTTCGGCGGCAATCCCTCAGTGATAAGCACGCGCTGGACGATAAGAGGATCGTGGTCGCAGGGTTTGGAACCTGCTGCGACGGGAGCCGCGCAAGGGCCAATGAGAACATATGCAAAACGAAAGTGGCAGATGGGGTGGGATTCGAACCCACGGTACGCTCTCACGCACGCCGGTTTTCAAGACCGGTTCCTTAAACCACTCGGACACCCATCCATCGGTGGTGAGGCTTTATAGCGTTTTGAAAAAGGCCGTCAATCCCGATGGCGCACGCGCGCACAGCCTCTTCGCATCCGTCAGCACCTCATTGTCCTTGTGTCGTTGCAGGCGGCAGCAGAGACCCCTCGCCCGAAGGAAGTGCCGGACTTTGCTGAGGCGAGTGGAATAGCGCCAGACTCAGCACGATTGCCACAAGCACCAATAAAAGCGCCACGAAGAAGATTCCGGATTTATCCATGCGTCTGCTCATGTCCCATTATGTTAGGCGCGAATATGTGCAATTCGAGGCAATCGAAGAATAAAACGACGTCCTGTCAAGTTGCCTGACAGATTTGGACAGTTGATATTCCTAAATTCTTCCTGCTTGAGCAAATTTTATGTGTCGGCGTACTGTTTGGGACGGAAGTGGCCTATCGCGTCAGTAATATTGTCATTTATATAGCCGCATCGCTCCCGGGCATTGCCCAACTTTCCCCGAGCGATCAACCTGCCCCGCCCGTTTGCGGGGCTTTTTTCTTTTATGCTACCGAAAAACTGCGACCGGCGGATAAAAGCTGGGTGTGCGTTACCTGCTTTACGGTTCAGACACCGATGCTCGGTCCGCCATCGCCGTGCCGAAAACCGCCCCGGAAAATATCCTCGAAAAGGTTCAGCAGCGCCGGCGGTAACGTGTCGGACAGCTCTAGTATGATCTCGTTGGCGCGATTGTAGGAATAGATGGCGCAAAGTGTCAGCACCAGCAGCACTATCCACGGCCAGATTGGCTTGCGCCTAGGCGGCGCCCCATTGGGTTGTTGCGGTACAGTCATCCCGGTACCTTCCGTTCAGGCCTTGACGCGCGGTTCGCCTCCCGGCGCATAGGCGGTTTTTTGCAGGAAACGGAATATGTTACCGCACTGACC
Source organism: Rhizobium sp. AN68 (assembly GCF_030758035.1). NCBI lineage: Bacteria > Pseudomonadati > Pseudomonadota > Alphaproteobacteria > Hyphomicrobiales > Rhizobiaceae > Rhizobium > Rhizobium sp. AN68. The sequence continues at coordinate 1,369,976 of NZ_JARWMI010000003.1, forward strand.
GCAGCGGATCATGAATTCCGTTGGATCGACCGAGGCACGCTCGGTGCGGAAGCCACGCGGCATTTCATCAACGCGAAAATCAAGGTTACGGCGGTCTTTCTCATCCGATTCTGACACCTCGGCAAAACCCTGATGACCGCATTTGGAACATTCGAGTTTCCGGGAATATCTGTCGCGCGCTGCCATATGCCGTCCTTTGCTTGCACCCTATCAGGTAGCAGCGGCAAAACAGCATTTCAATGGCGATCGCCGCAGGTTAAAGCTTTGCCCGTCTGTTTTCAGTGTGGAAAACGCGTCCAGTGGCAAGAACAAGTCGGAAGCTCATGCACAACGAAGCCCCCCTGCTTTCATCCTCCCTGATACGGCGCGCCGTCATCATTGCCGTCATTATTATATGCTTTGTTGCTGCCCTCAATATCGGCGTTAAATGGTACGGCGAGCGGATCCTTCAGGCGGGCCACACGACAGCAACCGATGCGGTGGAGATCACAATCGGCAATGACCGGCTGAAACTTGCGAAAAACACGCTGCGTGTACCTTCCGACCGCCATGATGGAGAGCGAGAGCGGGCCGATCTTTATCTCACCTGGCCGGATCTCAAGGGATATGAAGACTCCAATCGCGCTGTTTTCGATGATCCGGCGCAGGCAGCAGGGCTTATTTTCATCCAGCTATCGCAAAGCACGATGTCTGAGGACATGTCCGGCCGTTTCGGGCCGATCTATGCCCGGTTGACGGAAGGAGAGCCTGTGCCGCTGAAACACGGCCTCACACTGCACCGCCTGCGTTCCGACGCAGGTTACGGCAAGGAAGTCATATTGACCGGGCAGCGCGTAGGCGAAAGCGACTATGTCGTGCGCTGCCTTCTGCCGCAAACCCAGCAGGAGTCGACGGGCAGCGACTGCCAGAGGGACATCCACGCCGGCCAGGACCTCAGCCTGTTCTACCGATTCTCCGCAACCTTGCTACCGCAATGGAAAGAACTCGACGCAGGCGTGAAACGCTACATCGAGCAGCGCCTCGTAAAAGACTGAAATCCGTGAAAAGGCGTGAGACAGATTGCGCCCGAAAAGTCGCATTTTATGGAGCGTGGATACCTTTCATAAACCACTTGGTAACGCCATCCCGATAAAGTTTCTTCCCGGAGCACTCGGGCGGGGCGCGTCCGAGCGGAACAGAAATATGCGATTGAAGAGTTCAGCAGTGTTGAAAAGTCTATTTGGGGCAGATTCGCGCAAAGCGGGTGCGACGTCTTTGGTGAGGTTCGTTGCGTTGACCCTTGCTGCGGCGTTCATAACCGCAACATCCGTTGGCACCGCACAGGCGGACCCGAAATATGCGGGCATCGTCATTGATGCCAAGACCGGCAAGGTTCTCTACGGCGAAGATCCGGATGGCCTGCGCTATCCTGCCTCGCTGACGAAGATGATGACGCTTTATCTTACGTTCGAGGCGCTCAATTCCGGGCGCATTTCGCTCGATTCCAAGGTGCCGGTTTCGGCCAACGCCGCCAAGGAGCCTCCTTCCAAGCTCGGCGTGCGCGCCGGTGGCAGCATCACGGTCGAGCAGGCAATTCTTGCGCTCGTCACCCGTTCCGCCAACGACATGGCCACCGCACTAGGTGAATATATCGGCGGCTCCGAAGACCGTTTTGCCAGAATGATGACCGCCAAGGCCCGTGCGCTCGGCATGACGCGCACGACCTATCGTAACGCCAACGGCCTGCCTAACACGGCGCAGATGACGACGGCGCGTGACCAGGCCCGCCTCGGAATAGCCCTTCGCCAGCATTTCCCGCAATATTACGGCTACTTCTCCACGCGCACCTTCAATTTCGGCAAGCAGGTCATCGGCAACCACAATCGTCTAGTGGGAACCGTTCGCGGCGTAGATGGCATCAAGACAGGTTATACCCGTGCCGCCGGAAGCAATCTTGCAACATCGGCACAGCTAGACGGTCGCTCCATCGTCGCCGTCGTTCTTGGCGGCCGCTCGAGCGCTGCCCGTGACGCCACCATGCGCAAGCTTGTTGCGACCTACCTGCCGCAGGCCTCCCGCAGCGGCAACAGCAACCTGATTGCGCAGACGAGATCGGCACCTGTCGAAGAGCCAGTCGCTGTGGCTGTTGCTGCTCCACCTGTGGCAGTCGCGGCTCCGTCCGCAGCTGTCGCTGCGACAGATTCCGGCCTGCCCCATGCCGGCCCCGTACCGCAGACCCGTTACGAGGACGCGCCGGTTACCGCCTTTGCAGGCTCCTCTTCCAATGCGGCCGTAAAGGCCATGGAAGCCGCCACCTGGCAGAAGGGCAAGGATCCTATTTCTCAGGTAGCCGTCGCGCCTGACCGCAAGTTGATTACCAACTCGACCAAGGTGGACAATATCGTCACCGCGTCCACGCCGGCATCTGTGCCCTCCACCCCTTCCGTTTCGGCAAAGGCTGAAGCTCCGCAGGGCGGCTGGGTGATCCAGATTGGCGCATCGCCGGATGAAAACTCGGCACGTGGCCTGTTGCAGAATGCGCAGGAAAAAGGCGGCGCCGCCCTTCGGTCCGCAAAACCCTTCACGGTGGCCTTCAGCAGAGAAGGCTCCCAGGTATACCGCGCCCGCTTCGGCGGCTTCGACGGCCAGGCCGCCGCGGTAAATGCATGCAATGCATTGAAAAAGAAAGGCGTCAGCTGCTGGGCGTCACTCCAGTAATCGACGTTCGTGCAGGCGGTGTCTTATTTGTTGAAACATCGCCTGTCTCCTCGAATTGTGTAATGTGTAGCGAGGCTTTCCAAGATGGCAGTTAACGAGAACTATTCGGACATTGCGTCTGGCAACGGGCAAGGCAGTCTGTCGGTTCTGCATCCCATTCACGAGGCGGCAATGCGCATTGCCGATCTCGGTCTTAACCGCTCCAAGGCAAAGACGCGTGATCTCGTCAGCCTGCTTCTGTCGCACGGCGCCCGCGCCTGGCGTGCCAATCAGCCGGAAGCCAATATCCACCTTCATGTCGGCCGCCGCTCCGGGCGTGCACCGGTCCATATCCGGATCCGCTGACAAAACGAACATAACCGGACGAGACAAAGAAAACCCCGCGGAGCCTGTGCACCGCGGGGTTTTTGTTGATTGACAATGAAGAAACGAGACGGCTTACGCCTCGCTCTCCGGTGCCTCTGGCGTATCCGGCAGAGTGTCTGCCACATCTTCGCCATTGCCGTTTTCCGCCTCTTCGTCGCCTTCAGGCTCGTTGATACGTTCCACGGAAACCACCTTCTCGTCCTTGGCGGTGGAGAAGATCGTCACGCCCTTGGTGGCGCGGCTTGCGATACGGATGCCGTTTACCGGCACACGGATCAGCTGGCCGCCATCGGAAACCAGCATGATCTGGTCGCCTTCGTCCACCGGGAAGGCCGCAACGAGTTCGCCGATTTCCGTCGTCTTCGAGGTATCGGTGGCGCGAATGCCCTTGCCGCCACGACCCGATGTGCGGAAGTCGTAAGACGAAGAACGCTTGCCGTAGCCTTTTTCAGAGACGGTCAGCACGAATTCTTCGCGTGCCTTCAGTTCCTGATAACGCTCTTCGCTGAGTTCGCCTTCTTCCGCGACTTCCTCGCCAACCAGTGCAATATCTTCCTCATCGACCCCGGCGGCACGCCGCTCGGTGGCCGAACGCTTGAGGTAGGCCGCACGCTCCCACGGTTCAGCTTCCACATGGCCCACAATGGTCATGGAGATAATGCGGTCGCCATCCGCCATGTTGATACCGCGCACGCCAACCGAGTTGCGGCCGGCGAAGACGCGGACATCGTCGACGGGGAAGCGGATGCACTGGCCGAGTGCCGTCGTTAGCAACACGTCATCCTGATCGGTACAGGTTTCGACGGAGAGGATTTCATCGCCCTCCTCGTCCAGCTTCATGGCGATCTTGCCGTTGCGGTTGACCTGCACGAAATCGCCGAGCTTGTTGCGGCGAACCGTGCCGCGCGTCGTCGAGAACATCACATCGAGCGTTTCCCAGGTCGTTTCGTCCTCGGGCAACGGCATGATGGTGGTGATGCGCTCGCCTGGTTCCAGCGGCAGCATGTTGATGAGGGCCTTGCCCTTCGACTGCGGCGTACCGATCGGAAGGCGCCAGACTTTTTCCTTGTACACGATGCCGCGCGAGGAGAAGAACAGCACCGGCGTATGGGTATTGGCGACAAAGAGACGGTTGACGAAATCTTCGTCGCGCGTCGCCATGCCGGAACGGCCCTTGCCGCCGCGACGCTGTGCCCGGTAGGTGGTCAGCGGCACGCGCTTGATGTAGCCGAGATGCGAAACGGTGACGACCATATCTTCGCGGGAGATGAGGTCTTCATCATCCATGTCAGGACCGCCTTCGACGATCTCGGACCGGCGTGGCGTGCCGAACTCGTCGCGGATGGCAATAAGCTCATCCTTGACGATCTGCATGATGCGCAGCCGTGAAGACAGGATTTCGAGATATTCGCTGATTTCCGCACCGATCTTGTTCAGCTCGTCGCCGATTTCGTCGCGGCCAAGCGCCGTCAGGCGGGCAAGGCGCAATTCGAGAATGGCGCGTGCCTGCTCTTCGGAGAGATTGTAGGTGCCGTCTTCATTGATGCGGTGGCGCGGATCGTCGATGAGACGGATCAGGCTTTCCACATCCTGCGCCGGCCAGCGCCGCGTCATCAGCTCCTCACGGGCCGAAGCCGGATCGGGAGCATGACGAATGACGCGGATGACTTCGTCGATATTGGCAACCGAGATCGCCAGACCGACCAACACATGCGCGCGGTCGCGCGCTTTGCGCAGCAGATACTTGGTGCGGCGGCTGACGACATCCTCACGGAAGGACACGAAGGCGCGCAGCATGTCCAGCAGCGTCATCTGCTCCGGCTTGCCGCCGTTCAGCGCCACCATGTTGCAGCCGAAGGAGGTCTGCAACGGCGTGTAGCGATAGATCTGGTTCAGGATGACTTCGGCATTGGCGTCGCGCTTCAGCTCGACGACGACGCGATAACCCTGGCGGTCGGACTCGTCGCGCAGATCGGAAATACCCTCGATGCGCTTTTCCTTGACCAGTTCGGCCATCTTCTCGATCATCGTCGCCTTGTTCACCTGATAGGGAACCTCGGTGATGATAATCTGCTCGCGGTCGCCGCGCATCGGCTCGATGGTCGCACGGCCGCGCATGATGACCGATCCGCGACCCGTCTCATAAGCAGAGCGAATGCCGGAACGGCCCATGATGAGCGCGCCGGTCGGGAAGTCCGGGCCGGGAATGATCTGCATCAGTTCAAGCAGCTCAATCGCCGGATTGTCGATGAGGGCGATACAGCCGTCGATGACTTCGGAAAGATTGTGCGGCGGAATATTCGTCGCCATGCCGACGGCGATGCCGCCTGCCCCGTTGACCAGAAGGTTCGGGAATTTCGCGGGAATGACGACCGGCTCATGCAAGGTGCCGTCATAGTTGTCGCGGAAATCCACCGTTTCCTTGTCGAGATCGTCGAGAAGCGAATGCGCTGCCTTTTCGAGACGGCACTCGGTGTAACGTTCGGCCGCCGGCGGATCGCCGTCGATGGAGCCGAAGTTGCCCTGTCCGTCGATCAGCGGCAGGCGCAGAGACCAGTCCTGCGCCATGCGCGCCAGCGCATCGTAAATCGCCGCATTGCCGTGCGGATGGAATTTACCCATCACGTCACCGGTGACGCGGGCGCATTTGACGTATTTCTTGTTCCAGTCGATGCCGAGTTCGGACATGCCGTAAAGAATACGGCGATGAACCGGCTTCAGACCGTCACGGACATCGGGAAGCGCGCGGGAAACGATAACGCTCATGGCGTAATCGAGATAGGACCGCTGCATTTCCTCAATGATGGAAATCGGTTCAATGCCTGGCGGAAGTTTTCCGCCGCCGGGGGGGCTCTGGTCAGTCAAAACGGATCACATTCTCTGTTAAGAATCGGATGGATTTTTATAGCGGAAACAGCCACGTTAAGCCAATTTCCAGGCGAGTTTTGAACAGTCTTTTGCGTCATTTGCAAGACATACCCCGCTTTTCGCCATTTAGGTTGGCAAAAGCGACGCCGCTCCCTTTCAAAGCGTGTACGACTTGCGTACGCTCCGGCATAAAAACAAAACATGTGGGGAAAGAATGGCCAGCAGCGAAACGCTCATCAACGCGCTTACAACACTTCTGGTCACGCTCGATCCGCCCGGTCTCGCGCCGGTATTTCTCGCACTCACGGTTGGAATGACGCGCGACCAGCGCGCCCAGGTGGCCCTGCGCGGTTCAATCATCGCCTTCGGCATTCTCGCCATCTTCGCCCTGTTCGGTCTCACCATCCTCAACCTTCTCGGCATTTCGCTGGGTGCCTTCCGCATCGCCGGTGGCCTGCTGCTGTTCTGGATTTCCTTCGAGATGATTTTCGAGAAACGCCAGGAGCGCAAGGAAAAGACCTCGGAGATTGCCATCACCAAGGACCATCTGCACAATCTGGCGGTCTTTCCGCTCGCCTTGCCGTTGATCGCCGGGCCTGGCGCCATTTCCGCGACCGTGCTCCTGGCGGGAACGATGAAGACGACGCTCGAAATGGTCGTGCTTATTCTCATCCTCGCCTTCGCCATGGCCCTCGTCTTCGCCACCCTGATCGTCTCGGAACGCATGGACCGTTTTCTCGGCAATACCGGCCGCGCGATCCTGACAAGGCTGCTCGGCGTCCTTCTTGCCGCGCTTTCCGTGCAGTTCGTAGTGGACGGTATAAAATCGGCCTTCGCATTCTGACGACCATCGGTTCGCAACAAAATGCCGCAACCGGCCGGATTTGCGAAAAATCCGCCCTTTGAATCCGGCTCCTGCCTCGGTTAAAAGACGCGCATCTTTTTTCCGCACCAGAAAGCTCTTTCCATGCGATCCACGCTGCGCCGCCTCATCCCGGATGCCGCTCCCGTCAGTAACCGGGAAAGGCTGCGCGCTGCGGCGGGCGCCTTCGTCGGCATTTCGCTGACGGGACTTCTGGGCAGCCTTGCTTTCCGCTTAGACCCTACCCTGCCCGCCATGATCGCGCCGATGGGCGCCTCGGCGGTGCTTTTATTCGCCGTGCCATCCAGCCCCCTTGCGCAGCCCTGGTCGATCCTCTGCGGTAACATCGTGTCGGCTTTCGTGGGCGTGACGGTGGCTCTACTCGTTCCGGATATTTTCCTTGCCAGCGCGCTTGCCATAAGCCTTGCCATTGCTGCCATGATGGCGCTGCGCTGCCTGCACCCGCCAAGCGGCGCGGTGGCGCTGACGGCCGTTCTCGGCGGTCCCGCCGTGCATAGTCTCGGCTATGGCTTTATTCTCTGGCCGGTCGCCGGAAACTCGCTCATCCTTCTCATCCTCGCGCTCGTTTATAACAATGCCACCGGCCGCGCCTATCCGCACGGCCTGAGGTTTGGAAAGGCCAGCCACGGCACGGCAGACCCGACGCCGATACAGAAAATCGGCTTTTCCTCAGCCGATCTGGACGAGGTGCTGAAGGAATATGACGAGGTTCTCGATATTGATCGCGATGTGCTGGAGATGATTTTGCGCAAGACGGAATTGCGCTCCTGGCGCCGCCGCGCCCTCCACCTCGATTGCGCCAGCGTCATGTCGCGCGATGTGGTCGGCGTCGCCCCGGATGATAGCCTGCGCCACGCCCATTCACTGATGCGCAACCGCCATTTCAAGGCTCTGCCCGTGACCAACGACAGGGCCGAAATCGTCGGCATCGTCACTCAGACGGATTTTCTTGAAAAGGCTAGCTGGAGAAACGGCCGCCCTTCCATCGGTTTCCTGCAGCGCCTGCGCCTTATCCTCTCAGGCGAAAGCGCACCTAACGATACCGTCAAGGATATCATGACATCGCCTGTTAGAACCGTGCGGCCGGAAACGGCGATCGAGGAAGCAATCATCCGCTTTGCGGAGGAAGGCCTGCATTACCTGCCGGTGATCGACGCCAACGGCAAGATGGTGGGTATTCTTTCGCAGTCCGATGTCATGGTTGCGATGCTGGCGGACAAAGCCGCGGCATAGGTCGTCGCGACCTTGAAGCGGGCAACCGGTTCGACCGGCGCCCGCCCCGTCAATCTCGGTCCCGATCAGAACGGGATATCGTCGTCCATGTCACTGGAGAAGCCGCCGGAAGGCTGGCTGCCGCCACGCGAGGCACCGCCGCGGGCCGCCGGCTGCTGGTCGTAACCGCCACCGTAGTTACCGCCGCCGCTGCCATAATCTCCACCGCCGATGTCGCCACCGCTGCGGCTGCCGCCGCCACCTTCGCCGCGACCGTCGAGCATCGTCAGCGTGGAGTTGAAGCCCTGCAGTACCACTTCGGTGGAGTAACGGTCGTTACCGGTCTGGTCCTGCCACTTGCGCGTCTGCAGCTGGCCTTCAATATAGAGCTTGGCGCCCTTTTTCACATATTGTTCGACAACCTTGCACAGGCCTTCGTTGAAAACGACGACCGTGTGCCATTCTGTCTTTTCCTTGCGCTCGCCGCTGTTGCGGTCCCGCCACGTCTCCGACGTGGCGATACGCAGATTGGCAATCGGACGGCCGTCCTGCGTCCGGCGAATTTCGGGATCGGCGCCAACGTTCCCAATCAGAATTACCTTGTTTACGCTACCAGCCATCTCGTCATCCTGTCCGCCAGCCATCGTGACCGGCAATTGCATTTCAAAAAATCCCGCACACAATAACCATCGCCGCCCGCAAAGGGCACCGCAACGGGGAACAATCCACAGCGAATAATCCCGACTTTCTCAGAGAGTACATTCGCACTTGCAATTTGTTCCTTTTTTGTTCTATTAAATCACGAAATTCGAGTCAAGTGAGCCGAAAAGCCATCGATCGATAGGGAATAAACCTCGACACGTCCGGTTGCGTCACTACATAAGGACGCGCCGCCATCAGGCCTGTTAATTTTGTCCGAGCTTTATCATGAGTGAACTGAAGACGATTTCCATCCGTGGTGCCCGTGAGCATAACCTCAAGGGTATCGATCTGGATCTACCGCGCAATAAGCTGATCGTCATGACCGGGCTCTCCGGCTCGGGCAAGTCGTCGCTCGCCTTCGACACAATCTATGCTGAGGGCCAGCGCCGTTATGTCGAGAGCCTCTCGGCCTATGCGCGCCAGTTCCTCGAAATGATGCAGAAGCCGGATGTAGACCGCATCGAGGGGCTTTCTCCGGCGATTTCCATCGAGCAGAAAACCACCTCGAAGAACCCGCGCTCCACGGTCGGCACGGTCACGGAAATCTACGACTATATGCGCCTGCTGTTTGCGCGTGTCGGCGTGCCTTACTCGCCGGCGACGGGCCTGCCGATCGAGAGCCAGACGGTCAGCCAGATGGTCGACCGTATCCTTGCCTTCGAGGAAGGCACGCGCCTTTATATTCTCGCGCCGATCGTGCGCGGCCGCAAAGGCGAATATAAAAAGGAACTCGCCGAGCTGATGAAGAAGGGCTTCCAGCGCGTCAAGGTGGATGGCCAGTTCTACGAGATCGCTGACGTTCCCGTCCTCGACAAGAAGTACAAACACGATATCGATGTGGTGGTGGACCGCGCCGTCGTGCGCCCGGATATGGCAGCACGCCTTGCCGACAGTCTCGAGACCTGCCTCAAGCTTGCCGACGGGTTGGCAGTGGCCGAATTTGCCGACAAGCCCCTGCCGCCGGAAGAAACCTCGGCTGGCGGCTCCGCAAACAAATCGCTCAATGAGACCCACGAGCGTATGCTGTTTTCGGAAAAATTCGCCTGCCCGGTCTCCGGCTTCACCATCCCGGAAATCGAGCCCCGGCTTTTCTCCTTCAACAATCCCTTCGGCGCCTGCCCCACCTGTGACGGTCTCGGCTCGCAGCAGAAGGTGGACGAAAACCTGATCGTGCCCGAACCTGCACGCACCCTGCGGGATGGCGCGATCGCCCCCTGGGCCAAGTCGTCTTCCCCCTATTACAACCAGACGCTGGAGGCGCTGGGCAAGGCCTTCGGTTTCAAGCTGTCGAGCAAATGGACGGACCTTTCGAAAGAGGCGCAGCACGCCATTCTCCAGGGCACTGACGACAAGATCGAGTTCAACTATCAGGACGGTGCGCGCTCCTACAAGACGGTGAAGAATTTCGAAGGCATCGTTCCCAATCTGGAGCGTCGCTGGAAAGAGACTGACAGCGCCTGGGCGCGCGAGGAAATCGAGCGTTATATGTCGGCGGCCCCCTGCCCGGCCTGCGCCGGCTATCGCCTGAAGCCGGAAGCGCTCGCCGTCAAGATCAACAGGATGCACATCGGCGAAGTCACCCAGATGTCGATCCGTATGGCACGCGACTGGTTCGAGACGCTGCCGGAAAATCTGAACGCCAAACAGAACGAGATCGCGGTTCGCATTCTCAAGGAAATCCGCGAACGTCTGCGATTCCTCAACGATGTCGGGCTGGATTATCTCAGCCTGTCACGCAATTCCGGAACGCTTTCCGGCGGAGAAAGCCAGCGCATCCGGCTTGCTTCGCAGATCGGTTCCGGCCTCACGGGTGTGCTCTATGTTCTGGACGAGCCCTCCATCGGCCTGCACCAGCGCGACAATGCCCGCCTGCTCGATACGCTGAAACATCTGCGTGATATCGGCAATACGGTGATTGTGGTCGAACACGACGAGGATGCCATTCTGACGGCGGATTACGTTGTCGATATCGGCCCCGCCGCCGGCATTCACGGCGGTCAGGTCATCGCCGAAGGCACGCCGCAGGAGGTCATGGCCAATCCGAAATCGCTGACCGGCAAATATCTATCCGGCGAACTTGGCGTCGCCGTGCCGGCAGAACGCCGCAAGCCGAAGAAGGGCCGCGAAATCAAGGTTTTTGGCGCACGCGGCAACAACCTGAAGAATGTGACTGCGGCCGTTCCCCTTGGCGTGTTCACCGCCGTTACCGGCGTGTCGGGTGGTGGCAAATCCACCTTCCTGATCGAGACGCTCTATAAGTCGGCAGCACGCCGGGTGATGGGCGCGCGCGAAATTCCGGCCGAGCATGACCGCATCGATGGTTTCGAATTCATCGACAAGGTGATCGATATCGACCAGTCGCCAATCGGCCGCACGCCACGATCAAACCCCGCCACCTACACCGGCGCATTTACGCCTATCCGTGACTGGTTCGCCGGTCTGCCGGAGGCGAAGGCGCGAGGTTATGCACCTGGCCGTTTCTCCTTCAACGTCAAGGGTGGCCGCTGCGAAGCCTGCCAGGGCGACGGCGTCATCAAGATCGAGATGCACTTCCTGCCTGATGTCTATGTCACCTGCGACGTCTGCCACGGCAAGCGTTACAATCGCGAGACGCTGGATGTGACCTTCAAGGGCAAGTCCATTGCCGACGTGCTTGATATGACGGTGGAAGAAGGCGTTGAATTCTTCGCCGCCGTTCCGGCCGTGCGTGACAAGCTGCAAGCGCTGTTCGATGTCGGCCTTGGTTACATCAAGGTCGGCCAGCAGGCCAATACGCTCTCCGGCGGCGAGGCGCAGCGCGTCAAGCTCGCCAAGGAACTGTCAAAACGCTCCACCGGTCGCACGCTCTACATCCTCGATGAACCGACGACGGGTCTCCATTTCCACGACGTCAACAAGCTTTTGGAAATGCTGCAGGCGCTGGTGGATCAGGGCAATTCCGTCGTGGTAATCGAGCACAATCTCGAAGTCATCAAGACGGCCGACTGGATCATCGATATTGGCCCCGAAGGCGGCACGGGCGGCGGCGAAGTGGTGGCAACCGGAACGCCGGAAGACATCGTCAAGAACGAGCGCTCCTATACCGGCCATTTCCTGAAGGAACTTCTAGAACGCCGGCCAGCCGGAAAACGCGAGGCTGCGGAGTAATCCGCACCTTTCGCAGCAAGGGTACGTAAGGCCGATAGCCCGAGGAGGAACAGTATATGTCGACATCAGGCACGATCCGCACCGGTATCGGCGGCTGGACTTTCGAGCCGTGGGAAGGCACGTTTTATCCGGAAAAACTGCCGAAGAAACGCCAGCTGGAACATGCCAGCCGGCAATTGACGGCGATCGAGGTGAACGGCACCTATTATAGCAGCCAGAAACCCGAGACCTTCGCCAAATGGGCGGCGGACGTGCCTGAGGATTTCGTTTTCTCCCTGAAGGCAAGCCGCTTCGTCACCAACCGCAAGGTCCTGGCCGAGGCGGGTGAATCCATGACGAAGTTCCTGACGCAGGGACTGACAGAACTCGGCCACCATCTCGGTCCCATCCTGTGGCAATTCGCGCCGACGAAAAAATTCGACGCCGAGGATTTTGGCGCGTTTCTGGCATTGCTGCCCGAAAAACAGGACGGCATTAGCCTTCGCCACGTGGTGGAAGTGCGAAACCCGACATTTCAGGTGCCGGAATTCATCGATCTTCTCGCCAAACACAAGGTCGCGGTCGTCTGCGCCGACCATCACGATTATCCGATGCTGGCTGACGTAACGGCCGATTTCGTCTATTGCCGCCTGCAAAAGGGCGAAGACGATATCGAGACCTGTTATCCGAAGGCCGAGATCGACCATTGGGCAAAACGGGTCAAGACCTATGCGGCGGGCGGTGTTCCGGATGACCTGCCGCTGATCGCTCCCGATAGAAAAGTCGAGAAGACCCCTCGCGATGTCTTCGCTTTCTTCATCACCGGCGGCAAGGTCAATGCACCAAACGGCGCACAGGTATTGCAGAAATTGGTCTGACTGGCTCAGCCAGCCATTTCTTTCGCCGGGTTGAAATCGACTGCCGCGAACGCCGCCTCGATCACCTCGGTTCCAGCTCCCGGTCGTGTGGCGTCGCTGGAAAGGATTTGCCGGAAACGGCGCGCGCCGGGCATGCCCTGAAACAGGCCGACCATGTGGCGGGTGACGTGATTGAGGCGCCCGCCGGCGGCGATATAGTCGGCGGCGTAGGCCATCATCGCATCACGCAGCCCCATCCAGTCAGCTTGCCGGGCCTCTTCGCCATAAATGCGATGGTCGACATCGGCAAGGATGGACGTATTGTGATAGGCCGCACGGCCCAGCATCACGCCGTCCATATGCTGCAGATGGAGGCTTGCCTGATCGAGATCGGAGATACCGCCGTTGATGCCGATGAAGATGTCAGGATTTTCCCGCTTCATGCGATAGACGAGATCATAATCGAGCGGCGGCACCTCACGGTTTTCCTTCGGCGAAAGCCCTTGCAGCCAAGCCTTGCGCGCATGGATCCAGACCGCATCCGCGCCCGCCGCCACAACCCGCGAAAGAAAATCCGGCAGCACGGCTTCCGGCTCCTGATCGTCCACGCCAATGCGGCATTTGACCGTGACCGGCACCTTCGCAACGGCCTTCATCGCCGTCACGCATTGCGCGACAATCTCGGGTTCGCGCATCAGACATGCGCCGAAAGTGCCGGATTGCACCCGGTCCGAAGGACAGCCGACATTGAGGTTGATCTCGTCATAGCCATAATCGCTGGCGATCCGCACCGCCTCCGAAAGCTTTACCGGATCCGACCCACCGAGTTGCAATGCAACTGGATGTTCCTGAGTGTGATAGTTGAGCAACCTGTCGCGCTGGCCATGGATGATGGCGTCGGCAACGATCATTTCCGTATAAAGCAGCGCACGCTTCGACAATTGCCGGTGCAGAAATCTGCACCTCGTATCGGTCCAGTCGATCATCGGGGCCACGGCAAAGATGCGAGACCCTGATGTCACCGCTTTTTTATAGAAATTCAACTATTTACGCTCGCTTACTAGGGTAAAATTCTGTGATAGTTTTTCATTGAGCAGCACCAATGTTCATGATTGTCGGTCACTATCACGGCGAGAAGATAATAGACGTCTCGATTGATTATACCGCGCAGATCCTTTGAAAAAAAGGCGAGCGTGTAGTTTTTAACAAGGCGAAGAAATTCGACCACAACCCTAACGCTGAAGAATACACGGTTTCTCTAGAGCGAAATCGATGAGGCTGGTGGGCTTGAACGGTTGAATTCGGATCGCTTATCGCTATCCGATGCGAGCGACCGCTAGGTCAAAAATTGTGGGCGATGCTGCCGCTCGTGACGAGCCTCAGCTCGTTCTGGGAACAATTCCCAAGGTCGCGCATTAGTGGTCGTAGACGGCACTAAACACGTATAAATACGCCAAGCAGCGCGGGCGTCGTCCAATTCTTAATGCAGATTACTTTTCGGGCTCATAGAGTCGGACCGAAGTTCGGTTCCGAAATGAGAAATTATATAATCGCCTGACCAGTATTCTCTGATCGACGTAATATTAATTTTTGTGGGGCGCGGATGAGTTTTGGTTCGAAATTTTTGAAAAGTTTGTTTCAAAGTTCTCGTGAGGCGGAGCTTGAAAAATCATGGCCGACTGATTTTTACTCAACTGTTCCACATCGCTATTCCGTAAATCTTCACAGGTACAAAAAGATAGAGGATCAGCTCGATCCCAAAGCATTGTCGAGCGGCTTTACTCACAATGAAGAGCATCATAAACGTGACATGAACCGCTTCTTCACGTTTTGCCTCATATATGATCAAATTAAAAAAGAAAATATATCGGGTGATATCGCTGAACTTGGAGTATATAAGGGAAACACATCTTATATATTGGCGAATTTCGCAAGGGCGCTGGGGCGTACGGCGTATCTGTTTGATACCTTCGAAGGCTTCGATCCGAAAGATATCCAGGGCATTGATTCATCGATCCCCTTGCAGTTTTCCGATACCAGTCTTGAAAAGGTGCGGGAATTTGTAGGCGAGGACAATGTCGTCTACGTAAAAGGGTATTTTCCAGAGTCGGCTACGCAAATTCCGGACAACCTAACGTTTTCCGTCGTTCATCTTGATTGCGACCTTTACAATCCGATGATGAGTGCGCTGAACTATTTCTACCCAAGAATGGTCGAAGGTGGGTTTATCGTTGTCCATGATTATTCGAGCTTGCACTGGGATGGCGCCGAGAACGCAGCTGACGAGTTCTTTTCAGACAAGCCTGAATGCTTGATACCATTAGCGGACAGCGGCGGCAGTGCGATAGTGCGAAAGGCACGGGCATCTTCCGATAAATTCAACAATTGGCGAATAAAGCGACTTCATGATTTGTCGGTAGGAGCCTGGGTTCCCCCCGAGTTTTAAAAACTTATTTGAAAGACGGATGGGCGGAAGTTGAAGACTGGGGCGTCTGGGGCCTGGGCGAACGCCATACGATGTCCTTGATAATTCCATTCGTACCGGAAACGGCCATTAGACTAATATTTGATGTCGATGCTCTATTACTTGGCAGACAGATAGAGCAGACTGTTGCCGTTCTGGTCGATGGTACCAATGTTGCCGAGTGGAAATTTACATCCAAAAATAAACGTGGCGATCGGGAATTGATCATTCCTTTACACTTGCTGCGAAGGGACCAGAATGATGAATCTCCCCCGACAATTTTCTTCGAATTTAGACCCGAGTTTTTTACATCTCCACATTCCCTGAAGCCATCAAGTGAGGATACGCGTCCACTTGGACTTGCGATTCACAAATTGAAGATAGAGGTTGAGTAGAGAAACTGGCCATTGCCCCATTTCGAGAAGGTCTCGGGTCTTTTTTGCCGCTGGCTTTTCTGACGGGGTACGCTACCGGCAAGCAATGATCAACGATTGAGTTTTCCGAGCGATCGTCTTGCAAACTCGCACATATATCAGGGCGGAGAACTCGGCCTCTGAACGATCGTCTGGTCGCTGGCGGTACCCACCTGCTCCTGCCGCAAAAGAAGATTAAGTTCGGTCGGCCAGCCGGGAATTCGTCTAACAAGGAGGTCGGGCGCGAATATGTGATTGTCTTTGTGTTTCGGCTACCAGGTGGTGACGGGAAGGGAACTAAGCCCGCAACTGCGCGTTGTCTAAATGGTAATCAACAAACCGGAGGAATCCCATGAAAACACTTGCGGACATTTTCGAGCACACATTGCAGGACGTCTACTACGCGGAGAACGCTATAACGAAAGCGTTGCCCAAAGTCGCGAAGGCAGCCAAAAGTGCCGAACTAAAGAAGGCCGCCGAGGATCACCTTGCAGAGACCAGGGATCAGATCAAGAAGCTTGACCAGGTCTTTAAATCCATTGGCAAGAAAGCCTCCGGGGAAAAGTGCGACGCCATTGAGGGCTTGATCAAGGAGGCCGAAGGTCTCATGGAGGAGGCAGAAGGAACTGCGCTCGACGCTGGCCTCTTGGCGGCCTGCCAGGCAGTCGAGCACTACGAGATCGCTCGCTACGGTTCGCTCCGCGAATGGGCGAAGGATCTCGGCCACGATGAAGCCCACAAAATTCTGAGCGAAATCCTTGACCAGGAGAAAGCAACCAACAACAAGCTGACTAACCTTGCGGTGACGGCCATCAATAAGACGTCCGCCGCCAAGAAAGCTGCGTAACTCGCGTTTGCGAAGGTCTCCCCAATTTGGGAGACCTTACTTTTTTGAACACTTAAAACGCGAGCCCTACCCCTCCTTCAAGTCTCATCTTGAGCCCACCTTACTGCAGCCTCGACGCGAGCCTAAATTTCACACCTCGTAACCGCCAGATCGAGAGACCTGTAAGAGCTGCTATTTTCACTGAGCAAATTCGATCATCGTGGGCCAAGGCAAAGATTTTTTCGCCGTTTGCAAGCGCTTGTCTGTACCGGAACTACCTCTTTACGGCTGCGGTCATTTTGAACTGGAAATCGCCCAGGAATCGCGGGACAAGACTTGCAGTTCTAAAAAAGACGACAGGAAATCCCATGGCCGCCACCGTCATTCCAGTTCCAGAACCCGTTCTTCTGCCTGTAGAGGGCACAAACGAGATGTTCCCCGTGCGGCGGGTCTATTGTGTCGGCCGCAATTATGCCGATCACGCCATCGAGATGGGCCACGATCCTTCAAGGGAACCGCCGTTTTATTTCCAGAAAAATCCGGACAACCTTCTGCCTGCGGGTCAGGATTTCCCCTACCCTTCGCTGTCGTCGAACGTGCATTACGAAGTCGAATGCGTCGTGGTGTTGAAAAGCGGCGGTGCGGATATTCTGGCAAGCGATGCGCTAGGCCACGTCTGGGGTTACGCGGTTGGCATCGATATGACACGCCGCGACCTTCAGGATGGTTTGAAGAAGATGGGACGCTCGTGGGAGGGCGCAAAAGCGTTCGAATATTCCGCGCCGGTCTCCGCCATCGTTCCCGCAGACAAGATCGGCCATCCGTCGACCGGTGCGATCTGGCTCGATGTCAATGGTGAGCGCAAGCAGACAGGCGATCTTGCGCAGATGATCTGGAAAGTGCCGGAAGTGATTGCCGAGCTTTCCAAGCTGTTCACGCTTGCCGCTGGCGATGTCATCATGACCGGCACGCCTGCAGGCGTCGGCCCCATTGTGCGCGGCGATCGGATCGAGTGTGGTGTAGACGGTGTCGGCACTCTGTCCGTAACGGTCGCCTGATCGCTATCGGCGCATAATCCAAAGGGAGAGAACCGCCATGCCGCTTTATCGCCTCGCAGATCGGGTGCCTCAGACCCCCGCCACGGATCGCTACTGGGTCGCACCCGATGCGAATGTCATTGGCTCGGTGATACTTGCCGAGGATGTCGGCATCTGGTTCGGCGCGACGCTGCGCGGCGATAATGATCCAATCAGCATCGGTCGCGGCACCAATATTCAGGACGGCGTGATGGTTCACAGCGATCTCGGTTTTGCCGCCACGATCGGCGAAATGTGCACTATCGGCCACCACGCCATCATCCACGGCTGCACCATCGGCGACAATTCGCTCGTCGGCATGGGCGCAACGATCCTGAACGGCGCAAAGATCGGCCGCAACTGCCTGGTCGGCGCCAATGCGCTGGTGACGGAGGGCAAGGAGTTTCCCGACAATTCCCTAATCGTCGGATCGCCGGCGCGTGCCGTCCGAACGCTGGATGACGAGGCCGCCGCCAGCATCCGCCGCTCGGCGGAAAATTACATCGAAAACTGGAAACGTTTTTCGAAGGATCTGGAAGTCATCGAAAAATGACGGATGGCGGGCAAGAACGCCCGCTGTCGCCAAACGGTGTTACCCCGCGCAGGCGGCACACAGACCACGAATTTCGATAGTGGTCTTTTCCGCCTTGAACTTGCTGTCCTTGACCCAGCGCTCGAGGCGATGGTCGATCTCGTGATCGTGGAACTCGTTCACCTGGCCGCAGGATTCGCAAATGGCAAAGGCGACGGTGCCATGATGATGCGAGCAGCATTCTGCCTGCGTGTGGGTGCAGGCAACAAAGGCGTTGAGGCTTTCAAGCCGGTGCACGAGACCATATTCCACCAGCTTTTCCAACGCCCGGTAGACCTGCAGCGGCGCGCGAAAACCATCATCGCGCAGCTTGTCGAGGATCACATAGGCGCTGAGCGGCGCATTCGCATTCGACAGGGCATTCATGACCAGCGACTGGTTTTTGGTAAGGTTCTGCGCATTCATGACTTGCCTCCTTCATCTGCGGAGCGGGAAAAACCCGGTGCCGGCAACAGGCTTATAACGAACAGGATCACGGCGGCAACCACGATGGACGGTCCTGATGGCGTGTCGTAACTCAGCGATCCGAACAGGCCGCCAACGACGGCAACCGCTCCGATCAGAGACGCGACCACAGCCATCACCTCAGGCGTGGAAGAAAAACGTCTGGCTGTCGCCGCCGGTATGATGAGCAGCGATGTGATCAACATGATGCCGACAACCTTCATGGCGATGGCAATCACCAGCGCCATCAACAGCGTGAAGATGAGCTTGGCGCGTTCAGGGTTCAACCCCTCGGCCTCGGCCAACTCGGTATTGATTGTGGAGGCCAGCAGAGATCGCCACAGGAACACCATGGAAACCAGCACCACCAGCCCGCCGCCCCAGATCAGCGCGATATCGCTGCGGGTAACGGCCAGAATATCCCCGAACAGGAAGGAGACGAGGTCGATGCGCACCCAGCTCATGAAGGCAACAATGACGAGGCCGATCGCCAGCGCCGAATGAGAGAGTATGCCGAGGAGCGCATCGGCGGAAAGCGCCTGCCGCCGTTGCAGAAAAATCAGCAGGATCGAAACCGCCGAGGCTACAAGAAAGACGCTGACGATGAGGTTGATCTGCAACAGCAGCGACAGCGCAACGCCAAGCAGTGCCGAATGGGCCATCGTATCGCCGAAATAGGCCATGCGCCGCCACACAACGAAGCAGCCAAGGGGACCGGCGGTGAGCGCAACACCGATGCCGGCGATCATGGCGCGAACGAAGAAATCGTCAAACATGCCGCTCTCCCTGCTGGTGGCTTGAAGTGGCATGTCCGTCATGCTCGTGGCCGCAGCCGCAATCCCCATGGTCATGATGATGGTCGTGATGCTGCTCATGCGCATGATGATGGCCATCATCGGGGTGGCAATGTTCGGTCACCGAACCATCCGCGTGCTGCACCCGGCCATCGGGCAGATGGGTGTGGTCGTGATGGTGGCTGTAAACGGCAAGCGCCTTGGCGGCCGACCCACCGAAAAGTCGCATATATTCCGGGCTCTGGCTCACCGCCTGCGGCGTTCCCCGGCAGCAGACATGACCGTTCAGGCATATTACGGTATCGGTTTCAGCCATGACCACATGCAGGTCATGCGAGATTAACAGAATTCCGCAATTGTTTGAATTCCTGATATTTTTTATCAAATCATAAAGCGCGATCTCCCCGGAGAAATCAACGCCCTGCACGGGCTCGTCGAGAACCAGCAGATCGGGCTTGCGCGCAATGGCGCGGGCAAGAAGCGCCCGCTGGAACTCTCCGCCAGAAAGATGCTGCACCTCCGCGTTTGCCAGATGCGCGATACCCGTGGCGTTCAGCGCGGCGTCGATTTCGCGCGCGGGAAGCGGCCCGGTCAGCGTCATCAACCGGCGCACAGAAAGCGGCATAGTCCAGTCGACCGAAAGCTTCTGCGGCACATATCCGACCCTCAGACCGGCAATGCGCGATACCGCGCCTTCGCTCGGCTTCAAGACACCGATCGCCATTTTCGCGCTGGTTGATTTGCCTGAACCGTTCGGCCCGATCAACGTGACGATCTCACCCTTGCTGACGGAAAAATCCACGCCGCGCACGAGCCAGCGACCGTTGCGCTGCACGCCGGCATTGGAAAGTGACACCAGTATCTCTTTGCCCGCATGGGCGGAATGAAGCATGGGATTGTCCGATCGGCGATGTTGCTTACCGCTATCGCATACGTTATAGAGTTACGCAATAAATGTAATAACATAACTATACTTCTTCAAGTGGAGTGCATTTCATGAGATCGTTCGTGATCCCGCTCATGGCATCGGTAGCAATAGCGGCGGCCGCCTCCGGCGCCACCGCCGCCCCAAATGTCGTGGTCTCGATCAAGCCTGTCCATTCCCTCGTCGCGGCAATCATGCGTGGCGTGGGCGAACCGCAACTCATTGTCGACGGCGCAGCCTCACCGCATACCTATAATCTGCGGCCTTCCAATGCCCGCACGCTGGAAAAGGCCGATCTGGTCTTCTGGGTCGGGCCTGGACTGGAGGCATTTCTGCAAAAGCCGCTGGAGGCGTTGACCAGCAAGGCAACAGTGGTCGAACTGGAAGACGCCAAGGGGCTGGAAAAGCTTCCCTTCCGCGAAGGCGGCCCTTTCGAGGCGCATGACGATGGCGAAGAGGCCCATGGAGAACATGCCGGCCATTCGGACAGCGAAGACGCTCATGCTCATAATCATGCGCACGATGACGGCGACCATGAACACGGCGCGTACGACACTCATCTGTGGCTCGATCCGGCCAACGCCAAGGCCATGGCCCAGACGATAGAAACCGCGCTGATTGCCGCCGATGCCGGCAACGCGGAAACCTATCAGGCCAATACGAAAAAACTGATCGACGATCTCGATGCGCTCGACAGCGAAATTGCGGAAACGGTCAAGCCTGTGAAGGACAAGCCCTTCATCGTCTTCCACGATGCCTATCAATATTTCGAGCATCGCTACGGCGTAAAAACGGCGGGATCGATCACCGTCAGCCCCGAAACCCTGCCCGGTGCCGATCGCGTCAGGGAGATGCAGGAAAAGGTTCGCCAACTTGGCGCGACCTGCGTTTTTGCCGAACCGCAATTCGAGCCGAAACTGATCTCCGTCATAACCGAAGGCACGGCGGCAAAGTCTGCGACGCTCGATCCCGAAGCGGCCACGCTTGAACCGGGTCCCGATCTATACTTCAAGATGATGCGCGGCATCGCCGGCTCGCTGAAGGATTGCCTGTCCTGATCCGGACAGGCGTTCCTTCTATCAAGGCTTCGGCGCCATTGAGGACCAGACCGGGCGGCTGACGCTTTGCAGCGTTTCTGGCGGCGCACCGTTGATGCGTGCCAGCAGAGCCTTGGCAAGCTCCCTGCCCGCAAGCTTGATGTCCTCGTTGACTGTGTGGATTTGCGGCTGGATCCAGTTCAGGAATTCGGCGGACTGTTTCGACACGATATCGATATCCTTGCCGATCCTGACACCGGCTGCCTCAAACCCCGCCACAAGCGCAATCGTGCTGCTGCCGCTGATGGAGACAATGCCGTCAGGGCGATCGTCTGATTGCATCAGGCGCTTGCCGAAATCGCGGATCTTGTCGAGCGGCGTCTCGATGGTGATGGCATCCAACGGGAATTCGGAAACGCCGAAATCCCTGATACCGCGGGTGAACCCCTTGCGGGCGTGGTCGTGGAACGCAAACCGCGATGGCGGCACGATGATGGCGATCCTCTTTCGCCCCCATTGCGCCAGCCGCTCCACGGCCTCATAGGCATAAGCCTCGTTATCGAAATCGTGATAGGCGTGCTCAATGCCCATGTCGGACCGCCCATGGGTAACGAAGGGCATTTTGCGCTCCGTCATGAAACGGACGCGCGGATCGTTCGGCTCGATTTTGGAGATGATCACCCCGTCCGCCGAACCGGTTTCGAGAATGTAGCGGATCGGCACCATGGAATCCTTGGCGTGGGTGTGAGGGGTAACGACGAGGTGATATTGCGTCGTCGCAAGAACCTCGGTGATGCCGAATACCATCTGGCTGGTGAAGCCCATCAATTCCTCGTCGACGCTCAGCACCAGCGCGATCACATTGGTCTTGCCGGTGCGAAGGCGCACACCAGCTCGGTTCGGCTGGTAACCGATCTGCTGGGCAATCAGCCGCACGCGCTCCTTGGTTTCCGCGCCGATGTCAGGCGCATCCTTCAGCGCGCGTGACACGGTGGTGATGCCAAGACCCGTCATGTAGGCGATGGTCTTCAAGGTCGGGCGCTCGCCCGTTGTCGCCTTCGCTTCGTCCCTGCCTGAATTACCAGTATCGTTCATGTCATTTCGCCACGCTTTGCAGAACAATAATCATAGATAGCTTTTTGTTTCTTGCAAAGGCAAACGTCGCCGGTCGCCGTCACACCCGATCCGGTCTTCGGGCCTTTGGCTATAACGATGTAGGGCGTGGAAAATATCGAACGGGCTTATTCCTGATTACCGACCTTACGCGCTCTCGAAACTTCCGCTCAAGAGAGAAACAATGCCAAGAAAATAGATTAAATAATACCAATAATTATTTGATATTTATAAATAAAAGTCAATAAATATTAAGGCACCCGTACCCGTGGTTTTCCAATAGTACCAACGGGCATTTTTCGCGCATGAAGTTTCACTCCGAAGACATGACGGAACGATCGTTTTACGGTAACGTTGCCGGAGGGAGGAAATTGCCGAGCTGAGCGAGCTGGATAACGGCTGGCTGGCGGGCATGCATCTTCCCCAGATTCCGACACAAGCCTGCGTCATAATGGCCAGCTTATCCTATTTGAATTCGTCCATGCAGGGTCCCATCATGATTTCTTCCTCCACGCCCGAAACCGTCATCGATCTGGCCGGGCGCTGGCGCCTGACCTCGCTGGAAGGAGACCATACGACCGACCTTACCGTGCCGGGAGACGTTCACAGCGCACTCAAAAACGCGGGCATCATTCCAGACCCCTATCACGGTGCCAATGAAAATGCGGTGCAATGGGTCGCGCATCGGGACTGGATCATAGAGCGGACCTTCATCCTCGATGACGCCGATGCCAGCTGGTATCTCGATATCGATTATCTCGACACCGTCGCGATCGTCTTCGTCAACGATGTCCCGGTCTTGAGTTCGGACAATTGCTTCCGACGTTACCGTCCCGATGTGTCTCGCGCCGTGCGGCCCGGTGAAAACACCATTCGTATCCATTTCCACTCCACCATCGCAGCCGGGGCGGAACGGCAGGCGCGGCAACCTTTTTACATTCCCTATCATGAGGGCAACTCGCCGATTGCCAACGGCAACATGTTGCGCAAGCCACAGTGCCATTTCGGCTGGGACTGGAATATTGCGATTGCTCCGCTCGGCCTTTACGGCAAAATCCTGCTGAAGCGCCTCGATACGGCACGGGTCGAACACGTCGTCACCTCACAACATCATGTCGAGGGCGGCGTCGAGCTGCATGTGGCCATCACGCTGTTTGCCGAAGGTCCGGCGAGCCTTCCGCTCTACCTTTCCCTCAACGACGAAAGGCTGCGGCTCGATTGCGGCGTGGGTGCGGGTGAGACGGTGGTGCGCCACGTCTTCTTCGTGGAAGATCCCGCGCTCTGGTGGCCGGCGGGCAGCGGCGAACAGACGCTCTACACGTTGGCGGTGGAGTTGCCGGATGAAACCGTCACCCGCAGGATCGGCTTCAGGACCATTGAACTTCTGACGGACAAGGATGAGGCAGGTAGCCGATTTGCCTTCCGCATCAACGGCCGGGAAATCTTCTGCCGTGGCGCGAACTGGATTCCATCCGATGCGCTTTATTCGCTGACCAGCCGCGAAAAAACCGAAGACCTTCTGTGTTCGGCCGTCGAGGCCAATATGAACATGATCCGCGTCTGGGGCGGCGGGTTTTACGAGGAAGACTGGTTCTACGATCTCTGTGACCGTCTCGGTCTTCTGGTCTGGCAGGATTTCATGTTCGCCTGCAATCTTTACCCCTGCAGCGAAGACTTTCTCGACAATGTCGAACACGAGGTCGACTATCAGGTAAAACGCCTGTCCTCCCATCCGTCCATCGCGCTCTGGTGCGGCGACAACGAATTGGTGGGTGCCCTCACCTGGTTCGAGGAGCCCCGCAACAACCGCGACCGTTATCTCGTGGCTTACGACCGCCTCAACCGCACCATCGAAAAGGCGCTGAAAAAAGCCGCCCCCGAAGCACTCTGGTGGCCCTCCAGCCCGGCTTCAGGCTACCTCGATTATGGTGATGCCTGGCATGCGGATGGTTCCGG
This sequence comes from Rhizobium sp. AN68, assembly GCF_030758035.1. NCBI lineage: Bacteria > Pseudomonadati > Pseudomonadota > Alphaproteobacteria > Hyphomicrobiales > Rhizobiaceae > Rhizobium > Rhizobium sp. AN68. The sequence goes on from NZ_JARWMI010000003.1 coordinate 1,394,327, forward strand.
CGACATGCATTACTGGTCCGTCTGGCACGAAAACAAATCGTTCGACAATTACCGCTCGGTCAAGCCACGCTTCTGCTCCGAATTCGGTTTTCAGTCCTACACCTCCATGCCTGTCATCCGCACCTATGCGGAAGAGAAAGACATGAACATCGCCTCCCCGGTGATCGAACTGCACCAGAAGAATGTCGGCGGCAATGAGCGCATCGCTGGCACCATGTTCCGCTATTTCCGCTTTCCGAAGGATTTCGAAAATTTCGTGTATCTGAGCCAGGTGCAGCAGGCGCTGGCCATCCGAACCGCGGTCGACTACTGGCGCTCGCTGAAACCCCATTGCATGGGAACGCTCTACTGGCAGCTCAACGACACCTGGCCGGTTGCCTCATGGTCGAGCCTGGACTACGGCGGCGGCTGGAAGGCGCTGCACTATGCTGCCCGCCGGTTCTTCCAACCGGTCTCGGTTTCCGCCATTCCCTCGGAAGACGGGCGCCGGTTAAGTTTCTCCATGGTCAACGACACGGCGGAAGATGTCGAGATCGACATGAATATTGTCGCCCTCACCATGGAGGGTAACCGCGTGCCGCTGAAATCTGCCAACGGCACGTGCGGTACGGACAAGGCGGCGACGCTGACCGAAATCGACATGGACAGCCTGCCTGATGGTTCCATTCTTGCCTGGAACTTCATAGCATCCAACGGCATGACAGGCGAAGGCCATCATGTGCGCGACACCTACAAGTCTCTGGAGCTACAGCCCTCTGGACTGACGTTCTCCACCGGCACATTGAAAAACGGCCAGCTCGAAATCGATGTCACCGCAGCAGGTCTTGCCCTCTTCGTCATGCTGGAGGCCGATCAGCCCGGGCGTTATTCCGACAATCTGTTCGATCTCGCAGCGGGCGAAACACGCCGGATCATCTTCACCCCGAAGGCGGGCAGCGGGCAGCCGCAGTTCCGTATCTTCGATCTTTATACCTGCCAATCCTCGCATTGAAACCACGCGGCGAAAGGCTTAACCATCCTTAGCGGAACGGCAGGCAACGTTGCGCCTGCCCTCATCTTTCAAAGGTTTGCCGGCTTCTCCGGCAACCATTCATCAGCAAGTGGAGGAAGACCCATGGTTTGGCAACCGGCCGAAAACCGATATACATCCATGAAATACAATCATTGCGGAAAGACTGGCATGAAGCTGCCGGCGATCTCGCTCGGGCTGTGGCACAATTTCGGCAACGACACACCGCACCAGACCAAACAGGCCATTTGCCGCCGCGCCTTTGACCTCGGCATTACCCATTTCGATCTGGCCAATAATTACGGCCCACCACCCGGCAGCGCCGAAACTGCCTTCGGCGAAATCCTGAAGACGGATTTTAGAGGCTACCGCGATGAAATGGTCATCTCGTCCAAGGCGGGCTACAACATGTGGCCCGGTCCTTACGGCGAATGGGGCAGCCGCAAATATCTGATATCGTCCTGCGACCAGAGCCTGAAGCGCATGGGGCTGGACTACGTTGATATCTTCTACTCCCACCGTTTCGATCCCAACACGCCGCTTGAGGAAACCTGCGGCGCACTGGACCAGATCGTGCGCTCGGGCAAGGCGCTCTATGTCGGCATCTCGTCATACAACTCGAAACGCACCCGTGAGGCCGCCGCGATCCTGAAAGATCTCGGCACGCCCTGCATCATCCACCAGCCGAGCTACTCCATGATCAATCGCTGGATCGAGGAAGACGGTCTGGTCGATACGCTGGAAGATCTTGGCATTGGCTCCATCGTCTTTTCGCCGCTGGCGCAGGGCATGCTGACGACGAAATATCTGGGTGGCGTGCCTGATGGCAGCCGTGCATCGCAGAGCAAGTCACTCAACCCCGCCTTCCTCAACGAGCGCAATGTCGAAAACATCCGCGCGCTCAATCGCATTGCCGAGCGGCGTGGCCAAACGCTCGCGCAGATGGCTATCGCCTGGGTGCTGCGCGGTGGTCGCATCACGTCGGCGCTCATCGGTGCGAGCCGTGTCGAACAGGTCGAGGATTGCGTCAAGGCGCTCGACAATGCCGATTTCTCCACAGAGGAGCTTGCGGAAATCGACGGTTACGCGAAGGACGCGGATATCAACCTCTGGGCAAAATCCGCTGAACGCGTTTAATACTTGAAACAGGGTGCCCGGTTTCCACCGGGCAGCCTGATCGACGCAAAAGCTGGACTGAAATCTCCAACAGAAAGATTAACGTCCCCGTCTAACCATTAACAACCATTACATAAATGTAATTTTAAATTCAGTTTCCGTTCATTCGTTTATTCGTAAGTTCTCCTTATCGAAACACGAGAGGAAACATTCATGAAAAAGTTCGTCACCATTCTTCTGGCCGCAACTGTTCTTGCTGCTCCAATGGCCCAGGCACAAAGCCGCCACGACGATCGTCATCGCGGTGTAACCGTCGAGCGTCACACGACCACCAAAAAGGTCATCGTCAAGAAGCACCGTTGGGATCGCGGTCAGCGCCTCTCGCCGGCAGAGCGTCGTCATTTCGTCGACCGCCGCGACTATCGCCGTTACCGCCTGGCAGAGCCGCGTCGCGACCAGCGCTGGGTACGCGTCGACAACCAGTTCCTGCTCATCAACGCCGTCACCGGCCTGATCGTCGGCCTTTCTGCGGCACGCTGAGTAAATCGACGGATGATATGAAAAAGGCCCGCTTGCGCGGGCCTTTTGTCGTTTATCGTTATAGCCGATCAGAAAATGTCGGCGCCGCTGCCCCACGGGCCATGCGGCTTGTCGACACCGTCGGTGCGTTCGAAGCCATGCGCCCCGAAGAAATCGCGCTGCGCCTGAATAAGGTTTGCGCTGCCGCGGGCGCGACGATAGGCGTCGAAATAACCAAGCGCGGAAGCGAGTGCCGAAACCGGCAGACCGGAGAGAACCGCGTAGGAAACGACACGGCGCAGGGCGGCGTCGGTGTCCTTGACGATGCCGGAGAAGGCAGGCGTCACGATGAGGTTGGCCACATGCGGATCCTTGGTGAAGGCCGAGGTGATCTCATCGAGGAATTCTGAGCGGATGATGCAGCCGGCGCGCCAGATGCGGGCGATCGTCGGCATCGGCAGGTTCCAGTTGAACTCCTTCGATGCGGCCGACATGACGGCAAAGCCCTGTGCGTAAGCACCGACCTTGGCGGCCAGAAGCGCGCTTTCCAGATCGGCGATAAAGGCCTTTTTGTCAGCCGGTGCAGCTGCAACGGTCGGCAGGCCGAAGATCTTCTCGGCAGCTTCGCGCTCGTCCTTCTGCGACGACAGGATACGGGCAGCCACGGCGGCCTCAATGGCAGTTGCGGCGACGCCCATGTTCTGCGCCTCGATAACCGACCACTTGCCTGTGCCCTTCTGGCCGGCCTTGTCGAGGATCAGATCGACCATCGGCTTGCCGGTGATCGGATCGGCAGCGCGCAGAACCTTCTCGGTGATTTCGATCAGGTAGGAGTTGAGACGGCCCTTGTTCCATTCACCGAATACATCGGCGATTTCAGACGCACTCATCTTCAGGCCGTCACGCAGGATGCCGTAGATTTCGGCGATCATCTGCATGTCGGCATATTCGATGCCGTTATGGATCGTCTTGACGAAATGACCGGCACCGTCGTTGCCGAGCCATGCCACGCACGGATCGTCATTATACTTGGCGGAAATGGAGGTCAGAACCTTCTCGACGCGCTTCCAGCTATCTTCGGTACCGCCGACCATGATCGACGGTCCGTGACGCGCACCTTCTTCACCGCCGGAAACGCCCATGCCGATAAAGGTCAGGCCGCTATCCTTCAGATTGTCGAAACGGCGGATCGTATCGCGGAAATTCGCATTGCCGGCGTCGATCATGATGTCGCCGTTCGAGAGATGCGGCTTCAGAATTTCCATCTGCTGGTCAACCGGATCGCCGGCCTTGATCATGATGATGATCGGGCGCGGAGGACGAATGGCGGCGACGAATTCCTCGATGGTTTCACAAGGGATCAACTGCCCCTGCAAGTCCCCAGCCTCGGCGTAGAATTTTTTCGTCGCTTCAGGGGTTCGGTTGAATACGGCAATCTTGTTGCCCTTTTCCGCGATGTTCAACGCCAGGTTCGAGCCCATGACGCCGAGACCGATCAAACCGATTTCTGCCTGTTCCACGGATGTGCCTCCATCTTGCTTTTAGGTGGTCGTGTTGTGGCACTGTAATGAACAAACGGCAAGGCTAGGGGCGACTGAAACGATTAAATTTTGATGACGCAAATCAGCTTTGCATATTTGCGACAGGTCGGGGGAGTGTCGTAACCAATGCGCCTCCCCTAGGAAGGTCGTGGCCGGTCGTCGCCATCGTCCAGCGCTCGCCAGGCAGCGCCGTCCATATCCTCATATTGCCCTGATCGCACCGACCAGAGGAAGGCGAAAAGCCCGAGCGCTCCAAGAAACAGGGCGACGGGGATGAGATAGATCAACATGTTCATGCCGGTTGCGCCCCCTCGCCCGCAAATCCGGTCGGCACGCTTTGTTGCGCAGAAACGGCTTCAGCCGTTCCGGCAAGACGCAGCGCATTTGCAACAACGATGAGCGACGATGTCGACATGGCGATGGCCGCGATCATCGGCGTCGCATAACCGGCAATCGCAATCGGCACGGCAATGACATTGTAGCCGATGGCAAGCGCGAAGTTGTGCCGGATAAGCCGTCCGGCCCGCCGCGATGTCTCGATGGCGACAGGAACGGCATCCAGATTCTCGTGCATGAACACGAAGTCGGCGGCCTGCCGGCCGATATCGGCGGCGGTTGCCGGTGCCATGGAAACATGTGCTGCGGCCAGCGCCGGCGCATCATTGATGCCGTCGCCCACCATCAGAACCTTGCGTCCCTCGCCTGCCAGCGCCGCACAGCGCCCCGCCTTGTCTTTCGGCGACAGGTCGGCGTTCCATTTCGCAATGCCCAGACGCTGCGCCATGGCCTTCACGGCCGGGACCCGGTCACCGGACACGATTTCCAGCACCAGTCCTCGCGCAGAAAGGCTGCGCAGTGCCTGTACGGCGCCAGGACGCGGATTGTCCTCGAAACCGAAACTCGCCAGATACCCGCCGTCAAGCGAAAGCACCACTTCCGATCGAGCGTCGCCGTTTTCCATTTGCGATTCATCCGGGCAGGCAAAACGGCGGTTGCCGAGCCGGTAGGTTCCCGCCGGCGTGAGAGCCTCAACACCGGAGCCGGGAATTTCACGCACCGCTTCGTAGACCGGTAAAATTCCGCCATAGGCTGCATGCACGGCTTTGGACAGCGGATGGCGTGAATGGGCGGCAAGGCCAGCCGCAATCGCCATCGTGGCGGGGTTCACATCGCCGGTTTCCACCAGTCGCGGCTTCCCGACCGTCAGGGTGCCTGTCTTGTCGAACAAAACGGTGTCGATTTCGGCCAGTCGCTCCATCGCCGAGCCTTCCTTGACCATGATGCCATGCCGAAAGAGCCGGCCTGCCGCCACAACCTGCACCACCGGAACAGCAAGGCCAAGCGCACAGGGGCAGGTTATGATGAGAACCGCAATCGCGATCAGCATCGCCTGCTTCCAGTCACCGCCCAAAACGCCCCAACCGAGAAAGGTCATGAGAGCAAGAAGATGTACGACGGGCGAATAATAGCTCGCGGCACGGTCGGCAATCCGCCGATAGCGCGCACGCCCCCCTTCCGCCGCCTCCATCAGCCCGATCACTTCCGACAGAAACGAATCCTTTGCCGATGCGGTCACCCGCGCGGCGAGCGAACCGGTGAGATTGAGCGTGCCTGCCTGAAGCAGATGGCCCGCCTCCACCCGACGCGGCGCGCTTTCGCCGTTGACAATGGACATGTCGAGATCGCTGCTTCCGCTAATGACCATCGCATCCACCGCCACGCGGTCACCGGCAGCAATCGCAATCGTCATACCGGGTAGCACATCGCCAAGCGGGCGATATTCCCGCGTTCCGTCCTCACCGATAACGGTCGCGCCGCGTGGTGAAAGCCGGGCCAAGCCCGCAATGGCCGAGCGCGCCCTGTCACGCATGATATGGTCAAGCGTGCGGCCGATCAGCAGGAAGAACAGCAGCGACACGGTCGCGTCAAACCACGCATGTTCGCCATGATGAATCGTCTCCCACAGCGAGATTGCGTAGGATAGCGTGATGGCGAGCGCGATCGGCACATCCATATTGGTGCGCCCGTGCTTCAGCACATTCCAGGCCGACTGATAGAAGAACCGGCCGCCATAGATCAGTGCCGGCGCGGCGATCATCGCCGAAATCCAGTGAAACATGTCACGCGTCGCGGCATCGGCCCCGGACCAGACGGACACGGATAGAAGCATGATATTGGCGGAAGCAAAGCCGCAGAGCGCCACCGCCCTGATCAGTTGCGAGCGCAACACGTCCGAAGCATCCTGTCCGCTCGCGAAAAGATGCGTCCGGTATCCGGTTGCAAGGATTGCGCGGGCAAGTTCGGCGGGATCTGTCCTGATGCCATCGACATCCTCTTTCCAGACAATCGCCACCCGTTTTGAGGACAGGTTCACGCGCGCCTGCTCCACCTGGCGGAGACGGCGCAGCGCCGTTTCGATGGTGGTGATGCAGGCGCCGCAATAAACGCCGGGCACGCTGAGATCTGTCTGGCGCAGCCCCTGCCCCAGATCGCGGCTTGCCAGCATCAGCTCCTCTGATGATGGTGGGTTGACCGGTTCGCCGAGTTGAAGTGACCCTTCCGTTCCCGGTGCACAGCAGCTCATTGACGCCCCCTGATCACCGCGATCCGCGTGCCCTCATGCACGATGATCCTGCCGTCTTTTACGGCAGTGACCTCAACGATCCATTGGCCGGGCAGCATGTCATGCGGGCCGGTGAAGACCCCGGTAGACACCGGGGTCAGCTCCATGTCGAAATTCTGGTGCTCGCCGACCGGCCGGCGAAAACGCGCCGTTACCGAATCCGTATCCACAGGGCCGGTATCTGGATGAAACACCTCGTAGCGCACGGTCTTTTCATCCACCACGAGCCTGCCCTTGATGCCGGTCGCGGCCCTTGCCTTGGCGGCCTCGGCCTTGGCGTTGAACTGCTGGCTGGCAACATAGGTATTGGGCACCACCAGCCCGCTCCAGCTGGTGACAGCGTTCCAGGCCATCACCATGTTGACGGTGATGACGATGCCAAAAAACATCACCATAACACCCAGCATATGCCAGCCGGTGAAAATGAAACCGGACGTCTGGCGATTGGTCGTTGTCATTTTTTCACTCCCGGAGCGTTGAAGACGGCGTCGTAACGGGCCGTCTCATGGCCGCCCGTATCGCTGACGATGAATTCGAAATTTTCAGCAGCCCGCGCGACGTGACTGCCCGGCAGGGTGACGAACACCTTCAGCGTTGTCGCCTCGTCCGGTTCCACCATCACCTCGAAGCTGCGAGAGGCTGCATCCGGCACGCCGTTTATCTTCATCACCGCACTTGGAATGCCCTCTATCGTCAGGCTCATTAGGCGCGGTTGCGGCACCATGTTGAGGATGCGAACGGTATAGCCGTTGCGGATCGAGCCATTCGATTCCAGCACATATTGCGGGTTGCGGTCGTGCAGCACGTTAAGAGCCAGCCGCTCGCGCGTCATCAGAGCCACCAGCAAGCCGATGCCGACTGCAGCCCATATTGCCGTGTAAAGAAGCGTGCGTGGGCGAAAGACGATGCGCCAGTCGAAATGGCGAATGCTGCTTTTGAACCCGCCGTCCTCGTTGCGCACATTCGCAGGCCGGATTGCGTGCTGGCCGTTCCCGGTCGCAAGCGCCATGTTGGACTGGTATTCGGACAGCGTCGCATAGGCGATCAGCCCGCGTGGCTTACCAATCTTGTCCATCACCCCATCGCAGGCATCGATACAGAGCGCGCAGGTGATACATTCCAGCTGCTGCCCGTCCCTGATGTCGATGCCCATGGGACAGACTGCGACACAAGCATTGCAATCGACGCAATCGCCGACGCTCTCCCCTGTGGCCGCAGCCTTTTTGGCGTGCCTCGTGCGAGGTTCACCGCGCCAGTCATTATAGGTCACGACCAGCGAGTTCGCATCCAGCATCGCCGCCTGAATGCGCGGCCAGGGACACATGTAGGTACAGACCTGCTCCCGCATCAGCCCGCCGAAAACATAGGTCGTGGCGGTGAGTATCGCGACAGTCGTATAGGCGATCATCGGTGCCTGCCCCGTCATGAACTCTCTCGCCAACGTCGGTGCATCGGCAAAATAGAAGATCCATGCGCCGCCGGTCAGAACGCCGATCACCAGCCAGATTGCGTGTTTCATCACCCGCTTGCGCAGCTTGCCGAACGTGAAAGCTGCTGCATCGAGCTTCATGCGGGCATTCCTGTCGCCCTCGATCGCCCGCTCGACGACCAGAAACAGGTCCACCCAGACGGTCTGCGGACAGGTATAACCACACCACGCGCGTCCCACGGCGGAGGTGATGAGAAACAACCCCAGACCCGCCATGACCAGCAATCCCGCGACGAAAAAGAACTCCTGCGGCCAGATTTCGATGAAGAAGAAATAAAAGCGCCGGTTGGCAATATCTATCAGCACCGCCTGGTCGGGCGCATAGGGACCGCGATCCCAGCGCAGAAACGGCGTCAGATAATAAATGCCGAGCGTGACCAGCATAACCAGCCACTTGAACCGCCGGAACCGGCCCTCCGCGCGCTTCGGGAAAATTTTCTTGCGCGCTTCATAAAGGGGTTTACGCGTTTTTGCGGAATTGACAGCCTCCGCTTCCAGCCTTTCGACGGGCTGTTGCGGGCGGTCCTGTCCGACGGGATAGATGTTCATGATTGCAGTCCGTTTTTATCTCCTTGCTTTCTCCCATCTCACCGGCGAAACATCCTTGACTTACATCAAGCGCGGACAAAGTGGCGCAGCCTGCGGCCTGCATTAAACAGGGAGGATGAGATGCCAGTCATGCAGTCAAAAATCATTCATCTGTCGGTGGAAAAACCATGGAGCCATGTCTTTGATTTCGCCTCCGACCCCCAAAACATGCCGCACTGGGCCGCCGGTCTAGCAGGCGGTCTTAAACCAGACGGCGAGGACTGGATCGCCGATGGTGGCCCGTTGGGTGAGGTCCGCGTCAATTTCGCGCCCTTAAACAAATTCGGCGTGATAGACCACGTCGTGACATTACCGGATGGCATGAAGGTGTATAACGCGCTGCGGGTAACACCGAATGGCAGCGGTGCCGAAGTCAGCTTTACCCTGCTTCGCCTGCCGGACATGACGGACGAGGATTTCGAACGGGATGCGGAGACGGTCCGGGTCGATCTGGAGAAACTGAAGTCGCTGCTCGAAACGGATTGAAGGATAAAACGATGACCACGAATACGAATGACCGGCGCATCGACTATGTCGAATTCAACGTCGCCGATATCGAGCGCAGCAAGGAATTTTACGGCGGCGCTTTCGGCTGGTCCTTTAAGGATTACGGCCCGCAATATTGCGAGTTTTCCGACGGCCGGCTGACCGGCGGGTTCACCACCACGGCACCTGTGTCAGCCAAGGGTGGACCGCTTGTCATTCTTTACGCCGCCGATATCGAGAATGCGCACCGGCGTGTCGAGGCAGCCGGTGGGCAGATCAGCGTCGCCATATTCGCCTTTCCCGGCGGACGCCGTTTTCATTTCACCGATCCGGATGGATACGAACTGGCCGTCTGGTCTGATCGCTAAGAAAAAGGGCCGCATCGAGCGGCCCTTTCCATTTGTTGGCTGTGACGTTCACTCGCCACCGCCAAGCGAGTGCACGAAGATCGCAAGCTGCTTGACCGTGGTATCACCAAGCCGTTCACCCCAGGCGGGCATGACCCCGTGTTTTGGCGACCGTATCTGCGCAACGATCCCCTGCTCGCCACTGGCCTTCAGCCAGATCGCGTCGGCCAGGTTGGGCGCGCCGAACTCGCGGTTGCCCTTGGCGTTCTCACCGTGGCACGAGGCGCAATTGTCGGCGAAAATCTGTTTACCGGGTTCTACGAGTGCCGGGTTGGAAGGCGTTCCTGTCAGGCTGACGACATAGGCGGCGACCTCGCGGATTTCCTCGGACTTGAGGATATCGCCGAAGGCCGGCATTTCCGACAGGCGCGTATCGGGATCGTCGGCAAAACGAATGCCGTGCTTTACCGTCGTATAGATATCCTCGACGCTGCCTCCCCACATCCAATCGTCGTCGTTGAGGTTGGGATATCCCTGCCCGCCTTCCGCACCCGAACCGTGACACTGGATGCAATTGACCTTGAAGGCGGCGGCACCGCCGGAAAGCGCAAATTGCCTTAGCGTCGGATCGGCCTCAATCTCGGCGAGCGAGGAACTGGCGATTCTGTCGGAATAGACGCTCTGCGCCTGTTTGGCGTCCGCCATATCGGCGGCGATCTCGGAACGGCTGCTCCAGCCGAGCAACCCTTGCGTTGCGCCATTGATCAGCGGCCATGCCGGATAGGCGATGGTGTAGCCGATGGCCCAGAGGATCGTGAAGTAGAAGGTCCAGACCCACCAGCGCGGCATCGGATTGTTAAGCTCGCGAATACCGTCCCATTCATGGCCGGTGGTTTCGACGCCGCTGATGTCATCAATGTGTTTTTCGGACATATCCTAGTCCTCCTTAAGCGGAATGCTGGCGGCGTCGTCCGCAGCTTTTTTCGATCCGGGACGAAGGGTGAAAACGACGACGCCGGCGAAGAACAGGGTCATGGCAAGCAGGCCCCAGCTATCGGCGAAGTGGCGCATGGCCGTGTAGGTTTCCATCGTATCGCCTCCTCACCGATATCCGGCGGCATCGTCATAGGTCGAGAAATCGACCAGCGTGCCGAGCATCTGCAAATAGGCAACCAGCGCATCCATTTCGGTAAGCTTGGCTGGATCACCATCGAAATCGCCGACTTTCGCCTTCGGATAGCGCGCCAGAAGCTCGGTCGTATCGGCGTTCGGATCGGCCTGCGCGTGAAGATCAGCCGCTGATTTCTCGATCATCTCGTCGCTATAGGGCACGCCAACGGCGCGGTTAGCCTTCAGCTCCATCGAGATATCCGTAATCTTCAACGGCGTGGTTTTGAGGAACGCGTAGGACGGCATGATCGATTCCGGCACGACGGAGCGCGGATCGGCCAGATGCTGCACGTGCCATTCATTCGAATAGCGGTCGCCTACGCGTGCGAGGTCCGGCCCCGTGCGCTTGGAACCCCACTGGAACGGGTGGTCGTACATGGATTCCGCCGCCAGGCTGTAATGCCCGTAACGCTCCACCTCGTCGCGGAACGGCCGGATCATCTGGCTGTGGCAGACATAACATCCCTCGCGGATGTAGATGTTGCGCCCGGCCAGTTCCAGCGGCGAGTAGGGCCGCATGCCCTCCACCTTCTCGATGGTGTTTTCGAGATAGAAAAGCGGCGCGATTTCCACGATACCGCCGATTGAGACGACGAGCAGCGAACCGACCAGAAGCAGAGTGGCGTTGCGTTCGATGACGCCGTGTTTGTCGAGTATGGACATCGGCCTCTCCTTATTCAGCGGGCTGCAGCGAAGGTGCGGCGTCATTGCGGACGCCCTCCTCGCGTTGACGACCGAGGATGGTCATGGTGACGTTGTAGGCCATGATCAGCGCGCCACTGAGGAACATCAGGCCACCCAGCGCACGCATCACGTAATAGGGGAACAGCGCTGCGACCGATTCCGCGAAGGAATAGACGAGGAAGCCCTGCGTATCGTATTCGCGCCACATCAAGGCCTGCTGGATGCCGGCCACCCACATCACGGCGGCGTAGATGACGATGCCGATCGTGGCGAGCCAGAAGTGCCAGTTGACCAGTTGCAGGCTGTAGAGACGGTCCCTGCCCCACAGTTTCGGCGTCAGATAATAGATGGCACCGAAGGTGATCATGCCGTTCCAGCCGAGAGCGCCGGAATGCACGTGGCCGATGGTCCAGTCGGTATAGTGGCTGAGCGAGTTAACGGCCTTGATCGACATCATCGGACCCTCGAAGGTCGCCATGCCGTAGAAGGCCACCGCCATCACCATCATGCGCACGATAGGATCGGTGCGGATCTTGTCCCATGCGCCCGAAAGCGTCATCAGGCCGTTGATCATGCCGCCCCACGACGGCATCCACAGCATGATCGAGAACACCATGCCGAGCGTCTGCGCCCAGTCCGGCAACGCCGTATAGTGCAGATGGTGCGGACCGGCCCAGATATACATGAAGATCAAAGCCCAGAAGTGGATGATCGACAGACGGTAGGAATAGACCGGGCGGTTCACCTGCTTGGGAATGAAATAATACATCATGCCGAGGAAGCCGGCGGTGAGGAAAAAGCCGACGGCGTTATGGCCGTACCACCATTGCGTCAGCGCATCCTGCACGCCCGAGAAAGCGGAGTAGCTCTTGACGCCGAGGAACGACACCGGAATGGCGAGGTTGTTGACGATATGCAGCATGGCGATCGTCACGATGAAGCTCAGATAGAACCAGTTTGCCACATAGATATGCGGCTCCTTGCGCGTCAGGATCGTGCCGAGAAATGCGAGGAGATAGGCGACCCAGACTATCGTCAGCCAGATATCGACATACCATTCCGGCTCGGCATATTCGCGGCCCTGCGTGATACCAAGCAGATAGCCAGTGGCAGCCATGACGATGAAGAGGTTGTAGCCCCAGAACACGAACCAGCCGAGATTGCCGCCGAACAGGCGTGCGCGACAGGTTCTCTGCACCACGTAAAATGACGTGGCAATCAGCGCATTTCCCCCGAAAGCGAAGATCACCGCGGAGGTGTGCAGCGGCCGCATCCGGCCGAAATTGAAATAGGGCGCGATGTTGAGATCGGGAAAGGCGAGCTGAAGCGCCACCACGACCCCGACCAGAAACCCGACCACGCCCCAGAACACGGTAGCGACGACGCCGTATTTCACGACCTCATCGAAATATTCGGATTTCAGCCGGGCGCGCGCGGCCTGATCGACAGGCGCGAAAGAAACACGGCGCAGCAGAAGCACCGTGCTGACCAGAAGCGTAAAGAACAGCACCCACATATGGGCGGCGAAAAGACTGTCGTGAGCGAAAGCAGCCCCGAGCAGCGCGAGAAAAGCCCCAAGGGCCACGATCGCGGTTTCTAACGTGTAATTCATTGTTGGTTTCCCCCAACGTGCAAGCAGACCGACGAAAGGCTTGGCGCGCGCTTTACGAAGCGGAAACGGGCCTTTGCGTCGGTTGGAGCATTGCCACCGGCGTGGGGAAGCCACCTTGATCCAGATCAAGAAAGAGAAGCTGTCGCAGCACCGGCAAAACCGAGCCGGGATTTGGCGATAAGAAGTGCATAGAAACTGAAAGAACGGACGCCGACGCGCGACACCCGCTTTATAGGGCTTGCGTCAGCCCTTCATTTTCAGCGGCAGCCCGGCTGCGACGAAATAGACTTCATCGACGATGGCCGCGACGCGCTGGTGTAACCTTCCGGCGTGATCGCGGAATTCGCGCGCCATGCGGTTTTCCGGCACGATGCCAAGGCCAACCTCGTTAGAGACGAGAATCAGTTTCGCCCTGGTGGACGCGATTGCCGCTGCCAGCGTGGCGAACGCCGTCTCGATATCGGCGTTCTCCATCATCAGATTGGTGAGCCACAATGTCAGGCAGTCGATCAGGATGACATTGTCCGGCGCATCCAGCCGCGCGAGCACGGCAGCGATATCAACGGGCGCCTCGTGTGTCGTCCACTCCTCGCCGCGCCGGGCCTGATGATGGTCGATGCGATCGCGCATCTCGTCATCCCATGCCCGGCCGGTGGCCAGATAATGCAGGCGCCCGTTGGCTTTGCCCGCAAGGTCCTCGGCAAAACGGGACTTGCCGGAGCGCGCGCCGCCTAGAATGAAAACGGAGCGGTTTTTATCTGTCATGAAGAACCTGGAAGAAAAGAATAAGACGGACCGGCATCATTGCGGTGTCGCAAGCCAGAGACAGCCGTACATGAAGGGAACGATTCGTAGAAAAAGGCGTCCCCCGGTTATTCACGCCGGACTGCCGATGATACCGGGTCGGAGACGACAAAACCTGTCCGCACGATGCGGGACATATGACAGCCTTGACAACTCCGGATGCCGGAAACACCGGTCCTGACAAAAAGCTAGGTGCGAACGGTCATTCTGTCAATCGGCGAGCGGTGTCTACGAAAAATCAAGCGGAACCGGTACGCAAAACCTTGACCCGGAACCGGCAGACCTTTCCGTCCGCGACGGGATTGATAAAGCCACTTGGTTACCGGAACGTTAGCAGAAAACGAAATGGCGAAGCTGCAACGCGGCGGGAGAATGTTTGCCCATGTAGGCCGCTGCCATTGCCTTGCCATGGCCTTCAAATCAATATGGCCGCGAAGATTCGCAAACAGCAAGGTGACCTGCCCGTGATGACCGTCATGGACTATATCTCGATCGTCGTTTTTATCGTGTTATGGGCCACCTATACCCACCTCACGACGGGAACGACGCTGTTTTCGCGAACCAGCCTCAATCAGGCGATGGCGGAGCGCCGGCGCGACTGGATTTACAATTCTCTCAAACGCGACTTGAAGATGATCGACACTCAGATCATGGCAGGTTTGCAGAATGGTACCGCTTTTTTCGCGTCTACCTCGATCTTTGCCATCGGCGGCTGCTTTGCTCTTCTGGGGGCGACAGATCGGGTCGAAACCGTGTTTCGCGACCTGCCCTTCGTGCAGTATGCCGGGCGCACGGCCTTCGAACTGAAGGTCATGGGGCTAACCTGCCTTTTCGGCTACTCGTTTTTCAAGTTCGGCTGGTCCTACCGCCTGTTCAATTATTGCACGATCCTGTTCGGTGCCATACCCATGGTCCATGATGTCAACGCGGATCGCGACGCTGCCGAGCGTGCCGCTGAAAACGTCATAAAGATGAACATCATCGCTGCTAAGAACTTCAATGATGGGCTGCGGACGATCTTCCTGTCGATCGGTTATCTCGGCTGGTTCATCAGCCCCTATGTCTTCATCGCAAGCACGGTCATCATCATAGTGGCGCTGTTGCGCCGCCAGTTCTTCTCCGAGGCACGCCGCGCCATCATGGACAGGCCCGGGCCTTGAAATAGCCTTACTTCACGGGCCAAGCCCTTGAGTAGACAACGGCTTCAGACAGCTGAAACAGCGGGAATTATGGAAACAGAAACAGCTGCAATCGACACCCGCCGCAAGGGCCGCATGGGCGGTCTCGATACACTGCGCGGGCTGGCGCTCATCGCCATGGCGTCTTACCACTTCACATGGAATCTGGAGTATTTCGGCTATCTGGAGCCGGGTACGGCAACCACCGGCCTGTGGAAGCTTTATGCGCGCGCCATTGCAAGCTCGTTCCTGTTCCTCGCCGGTTTCAGCCTGTTTCTCGCCCATGGCAAAGCCATAAACTGGCCGTCCTTCGGCAAGCGTTTTGCAATGGTGGCGGGCTCGGCGCTGCTCATCACCATCGCCACCTATGTCGCCTTTCCGGATAGCTTCATCTTTTTCGGAATCCTGCACAACATAGCCGCTGCAAGCCTTGTCGGGCTGCTGTTCCTGCGGGCACCCCCGCTGGTGACGCTGCTTTTCGCGGCTCTTGCCTTTGCGCTGCCGCAATACGTCCAGTCGGATTTTTTCAACAGCAAATGGCTGGCATGGGTCGGTTTCTCCACCATGCCGCCGCGCTCGAACGATTATGTGCCGCTTTTGCCGTGGCTTGCGCCCTTTCTTGCCGGACTTGCGGTTTCGCAATTCGTCACACCGCGCAGCTGGCTGGACCGCTTTCGCAACCCAAGCTCCCCCCGCAATCTGATAGCAACAGCGGGCCGTCACAGCCTTGCGTTTTACCTAATCCACCAGCCGGCGCTGATTGGCCTCGTCTACGCGGTATCACTTGTGGCACCGCCTCCTCCTGTCGACCAGGTGGAGCTTTACAAATCGAGCTGTGAAAAAAGCTGCGTCCAGCAGGCTAACGGCCAGGAATTGTGCCAACGTTTCTGCGGCTGCACGCTTGAAAAGCTGCAGGCAGAAAGCCTGTTTGACATCATGATGGAAGGCAAGCTCAGTGCCGAGCAGCAGACGAAAGTCAGCGACGTGGCGCAACAGTGCACGGTTGAGGCGCAATAAAGAACGACACACGCCCAATCTACGCTCGGCGTCATTCTCGGGCTTGACCCGAGGATCTATCCACGTCGCGTAAAATCAAAAGCATCACGGAGTGAGAGGTTTTCCTCTCCGCGGGAAATCCAGGGCCATCACGTCAAGCGCGACGGCGGGAAACCTGCATCAGGTCCCTACGCCGATTTCGGCAAGGCGCGTAAGGCAGGCCTCTTCGACATTGTCGAGCTCGGCCAGCGTCTCTTCGATATCCTTGCGCTTTTGCCTGAGATCGGCGCGCTTCTCATCGACCTTCTTCATCAGAAGCACAAGCTGGCCTGATTCGCCCGGCGGCTCCTTGTAGACGTGAATGATCTCGCGAATTTCTGCGATCGTGAAACCGATACGGCGGCCGCGCAGGATTTCCTGAATGAGACGTCGATCCGCAGACCTGAAAAGCCTCGTACGCCCGCGTCGCTCAGGGTGAATGAGGCCCTCATCCTCGTAAAATCGCAAGGTGCGGGTGGAAACACCGAATTCGCGCGTCAGTTCGGTTATGCTATAATACTTGTCCAAGGGCCTATCCGATTCATAACCGGACAATTATTATTTGACCTTCACGTAAAAGTCAATTTTTCCTGCCGCTTTCGCCTGTTCTGGCCTATCCCGAAATACCGTACCACCAGGTAGCGATGCCCAGAAACGAAAAAAAGCCGACAATGTCCGTTACCGCCGTCACGAAGACAGCAGAGGAAACGGCGGGGTCTGCCCCGAACCTGTCGAGAACCAGCGGAATGAGAATGCCTGCCAGCGCCGCCGCCAGCATGTTAAGACACATGGCGGCGGCAATGATGCCGCCGATATGGACATCCTGGAACCACACGCCTGCAACGATGCCGATGGCACAGCCGAACAACAGTCCGTTCAGGATGCCAACGCCCGCTTCACGTCTGATAATGCGGGCAGCGTTGTGAATATCTAGGCTTTTAGTAGCCAGCGCCCGCACGGACACGGTCATGGTCTGCGATCCGGCATTGCCGCCCATGCCGGCAACCGTCGGCATCAAAATCGCCAGCGCAATGATCTGCTGGATCGTCGCATCGAAAAGGCTGATGACGGAGGCAGACAGAAAGGCGGTAAGGAGGTTGACCGCAAGCCACGGCACACGCGAGCGCGAGGTGCTGGTGATGCTGTCAGACAGTTCTTCGTCGCCCACACCGCCAAGGCGCAGCAAATCCTCTTCGGCTTCTTCCTGAATGACGTCGACCACGTCATCGATGGTGAGTACGCCAACCAGACGGCCGTTATTGTCCACCACGGCGGCGGATAGAAGGTCGTATTGTTCGAAAAGCTGCGCCGCTTCTTCCTGGTCCATTTCGGCCGGAATGGAGTGGTTGGTCTCGTGCATGATCGTTTCGATCTTCACCTGACGCTTGGCGCGCAGCACCTTGTCGAGATCGAGAGCGCCGACAAGCTTGAACGTGGGGTCGATGACGAAGATCTGCGTGAAGGAATCCGGTAACTCCTCCTCCTCACGCAGATAATCAATGGTCTGTCCCACGGTCCAGAACGGCGGCACGGCAACGAATTCCGTCTGCATGCGACGGCCGGCAGAGCTTTCCGGATAATCCAGCGCCCGCATCAGCCGCACCCGTTCGGTGAACGGGAGTTGCGAGAGGATGTCCTCGCGGTCCTCGTCGTCGAGATCCTCGAGAATGTAGACAGCGTCGTCCGAATCCAGTTCGCCGATACCGGCAGCGATCTGCTCATTCGACATCTGGTCGACGATATCGAGACGGATGCCTTCATCCACCTCGGTCAGCGCCGTCATGTCAAAATCAGAACCCAGCAACCGCACGAGCGCGTGGCGCTGCTCCGGCATGATGGACTCCAGCACGTCGCCGAGTTCAGACTCATGCAGCCGCGCCACATTCTTGCGCAGGAAAAGCAGATCGCGGTCGGCAATCGCTGCCCCCACCATCGCCAGAAAGTCGGAGCGGACAGAGCCGTCCTCGGCGTAGATATCGGAGGGTGCCTCTGTCGGTTTCAACTCTTCGGGCGCGAGAAGATCGTCGTCACGGTCTGTCATCTGGCGTCCCCCTTCTTTAAATGCCGCAGTGCACGAATTTGCAGGCAGAATGGCGTTAAAAAGTATATTGTCAACAACCGGATAGGTGAAAAACAACGGGCTTCGGAACTGCGACGAAAATGTCATGGACCGCCCTTTCGCAAGACCATGATCGAAGAGCGCGGCACTCCATGATGATGCAGCGGCAGGCAGTGCACCTCAATCCGCACAACGTCCGGAAAGCCCTTGCCGTTCCGTCGGAACCGGTAAGATAGAGATTGACATATGTCGCCCATAGACGATTCTGAAAGAGCTTTTTTATATATGATTGGCCGTTGCCAAACGGTAAGTATCCCTGGGCGGCCAGGAAAATTTCAGGAAAATCACGACAATGAGCAAGGCAGATTTCATCGGCAAGGCTTCCGCCGCCGCAGGTGGCTGGGGCGCGCTTAAAAGCGTTGGCAAACGGCTGATGGAATCCGGCGCGCCGATTTCCGGCGCACGCACGCTGCTGAAGGCAAACCAGCCGGATGGATTCGATTGCCCGGGCTGCGCATGGGGCGATCCGGAGCATGGCTCTTCCTTCGAATTCTGCGAAAACGGCGTCAAGGCGGTCGCTTGGGAAGCGACGGAAGCCCGGGTGCCGCCGGATTTTTTCGCCACCCGAACCGTCTCCGAACTGCGCGGCTGGTCTGACTACGATCTGGAAAAACAGGGCCGCCTCACCCACCCGATGCGTTACGACCGGGCGAGCGACAAATATCTGCCGGTCTCCTGGGACGACGCCTTTGCCGAAATCGGCGGCGTTCTCAACAGCCTCGACAGCCCGGACAGGGCGGAATTCTACACATCCGGCCGCGCCTCCAACGAGGCAGCCTTCATCTATCAATTGATGGTTCGGCTTTACGGCACGAACAATTTTCCCGACTGCTCCAACATGTGCCACGAGGCAAGCGGTGTCGGCCTGAAAGCCTCGATCGGCGTCGGCAAGGGCACGGTGCTCCTGGAAGACTTCGAGCAGGCAGACGCGATCTTCGTAATCGGCCAAAATCCTGGCACGAACCACCCGCGCATGCTGGGCGACCTGCGCCGGGCAGCGCTTCGCGGCGCGAAAATCGTCGTCCTCAATCCAATCAAGGAAAAGGGGCTGGAGCGCTTCGCCGATCCGCAGGACAAGATCGAGATGATCACCGGCGGCAACACCAAGATCGCCACCAATTATTACCAGCCCCGGCAAGGCGGCGACATGGCGGTGGTGCGCGGCATGAGCAAGGCGATCTTTGCAGCCGACGACGCCGCAAGGACTGCCGGAGAATCTGCCATCATCGATTACGACTTCATCGCCGAACATGCGGTCGAGTTCGAGGCTTATCGTGATGCCGTCGAGGCGACCAGTTGGGAAAGCATTCTCGACCAGTCCGGCCTCGCCCGCGCAGAAATCGAAGAAGCCGCCCGCATCTACATGAATGCCGGCTCCGTCATCGCCACCTGGGCCATGGGCGTCACCCAGCATCGCCACTCCGTCATCATGGTTCGCGAAATCACCAATTTCATGTTGCTGCGCGGTAATATCGGCCGCCCCGGTGCCGGTCTTTGCCCGGTACGCGGCCATTCCAACGTTCAGGGTGACCGCACCGTCGGTATCGATGAAAAAGCGCCGCCGGCGCTGCTAGACGCACTGGAAAAAGAACTCGGCGTCGCCATGCCGCGCAAACCCGGCCACAACACCGTCGAAGCAGTAGCCGCCATGCTGGCTGGCGAGGCGCAAACCTTCATCGCGCTCGGCGGCAACTTCATGCGGGCAACGCCCGACAGTCCGCTGATCGTCAAGGCTTTTGAAAATCAGAAACTGACGGTCAATATCGCCACCAAGCTCAACCATTCGCATCTGGTGCCGGGCGAAATCTCCTTCGTGCTGCCCTGCCTTGGCCGAACGGAAATCGACCGTAATTCTGCGGGCAAGCCGCAGATCGTCACGGTCGAGGATTCCATGAGCATGGTGCATGGTTCCGGCGGCATCAATCCGCCTGCCTCGGAGGAACTACGCTCCGAAGTCGCCATCGTTGCCGGCATTGCGCAAGCGACCCTTGGCAATGCGCAGGTCGACTGGAAAGCGCTTGCCGAGGATTACGATCTCATCCGAGACATGATCGAGCGGGTCATCCCGGGTTTCGACAATTTCAACGAACGCGTCCGCGTGCCGCGCGGTTTTCGCCTGCGCAATACGGCCTCCGAACGGGAATGGAACACGCCGGCAAAAAAGGCCGTCTTTTATAGCGGCCCGCTTCCCGAACAGACCGAGCATCAGCAGGCGCTCACGGGCGATAATCTTTTCGTGCTGCAGACATTCCGCAGCCACGACCAATACAACACCACAATTTACGGCATGGACGACCGTTATCGCGGCGTTTATGGCGAACGCCAGGTCATCTTCATGAATCCTGCGGATATGGAAGGGCTGGGCGCCCACTCCCGCCAGCGCGTCGATGTCATCGGCGAATATGGCGATGGCGTGGAGCGGATCGCCCAAAATTTCCGGTTGGTCCCCTACAATATTCCGCGCGGCAGTGTCGGAGGATATTATCCCGAACTGAACGTGCTGGTGCCGCTGTCAAGCTATGGCGAAGGCAGCTTTACGCCAACTTCGAAATCGGTACTCGTCTCCTTCCGGCTGCTTGCCGATTCCGCCTCTTGAACAGGATGGCTTGATGGGTGAGGAACAATCTGCAGCGGCTTTCATGGCAGCGGTGGAGCAGATCGTGCAAGGATCGTCGCAGGCGCTTTCGGCCACGGGCGCGGCGATGCTTCTGGCCATCAATATGGATATCGCCACCGACAGCCGCAGCATCGCCAATCGGCTGGGACTTGCGCATGCCCTCGTCCTGCGCGAAATCTCCGTCCTGTCACCGCGCTTTGTGCGGGTGACGAAACGCGACGCCCGCACCCAGCGCAGTTGGCTGGAGGTCACAGCGGAAGGACAGGCGCTTGCCGCGCTATCCTCTCAAACCTGAAACGAACGGAGCATTCCTTGGCAATCAGGCCGATCCTGCCCTACCCCCATGCCGGTCTTTCAGAGATTTGCGCGCCGGTCACTGTTTTTGACGACCACCTGCAAAATCTGGTCACGGACCTGATCGACACCATGCGCGCCGCCCCCGGCGTCGGCATCACAGCGGCTCACATCGGTGTAAAACAGCGCGTCTTCGTGCTTGAGCTGACACCGGGAACCGTGCTGACATACATCAATCCCGAAATCGTCAGTCACTCCGCGCAGACCATGCGGCATGTGGAAGGCAGCGTCTCAATGCCGGGCTTCACCGAAGAGGTGGAACGTCCGTCTGAGGTCGAGGTGAGGTTTCAGGACGCAGCGGGCGTGGAACATCGAGAGAGCGCCAAGGGATTTCACGCCATCTGCATCCAGCACGAGATCGACCAGCTGGATGGTGTGTTCTGGCTGAAGCGCCTGTCGAAGCTGAAACGCGACCGGCTTGTGAAGAAATGGGAAAAATCCCGAAAGCCGTGACGATCAGCTAGCGATCGAAAGAGCAAAGTCCGCGTCGCCCTTCAAAGTGTTGCTGACGGTGCAGATATCTTCGGCCGCATGGGCAATTGCGGCGCGCGTCGCCTCATCGAAACTCCCGGCAATCTCCATCCTGATATCAAAACGGATGATGCGATAGGGCTCCTGCGCGGATTTCTCACCGGAAACGTCAACGAGCACGCTCTCGAAGCCGTCCAGTAACCCCATGCGGCTCGCCGCAATCCGGGCGCTGAGCGCCAGGCATGCTGCAAGCGACGAATAAAGGAGGTCGATCGGATTGAAGCCCGGTTCAGAGACACCCGTCACAATTTCCAGGGCGCCGCCGGTCACTGTCGAAATCAGTGGGCGACCAAGCCGCCCGACCTTGGCGGTGGCGCCAACCGGCCTCAACTTCACCTTTCCACCATCTATCATTCAAATATTCCTAATTTAATCGCGTGCAACCAATCGCATGGAACCAAAACCTGTCTGGCGCTTTTTACTCACACAACGGTGAACGACCGTTGAACCTTTATTATACAGGGAGCTGGGACCTATGGTTACATCTACGCTCGTCAGCATTCTGATCACCTTCCTGGTGATCGTGCTCGTCTTGTGGCTCATCGCACGACTGCCAGTCGGCGGCGGCGCGAAACAGATCGCGCAAGTCATCGTCATCATCATCGGCATTATTTCTCTGCTGAAATATCTCGCCGTCTTCTGATATCCCGTAGCGTGCGAACAGAAAAAGGCGGCGAAAGCCGCCTCTTTTTTGCGCCATTTTTCATGACACTCGATAGCTATTGGCGCGGCTCGAACTGGTAGGTTTTTTTGAGAGTGATATCACGAACGCTGCCAAGACCGAGAAACGGCGTATTTTCAGCATCGAAAATCGCCCTGCCCTTCGCCACGATCCAGCGGATGGAACCATCAGGCAGATGCACCTTGTAGCGCTGGTCGAAAAACACGCCGGTAGTGATGCTTTCGAAAATTGCCCGCGCCACCTGATCGCGCATTTCCACATCAATTCTTTCGAGAATATCCTCAATCGACACACCTCGCGATGCCACCGCTTCGGAAAAGCCATGACACTCCGCGGTGACGGTGTCCATGATCAACCTATTGTCGGAAATGCTCCACATATAATAGCCGAGCGCATTGTCTGAATCCGCCTTGTCCCCCTGCACGAAAACCTCCAGACCTTTTTTTCTGACAAACGCTAACATCAGACCTCTAATATTCCACCCCTTGTTTTGAGGGGGTATTTAACCGGCTACTACAACGTGTATCGATATCCACCGAAATTTATTGACGAATGATCAGTGGGCCGGTTTTGAAAGCACGATAATTTCAGGGAAACCGTCGCAAAGCCAACCGCTTGCACCTACATGAGCAAGTAATGAAATTTCGAAGGAGGCTCATATGCTGCGAACCGCTCTTACTTTTGGATTGCTGTCGGTAACTGTTTTTCTCGCCGGGTGCCAGACATGGGAAAGTCCTTATCGCGGAAGCGGATGGCGGATGGATCAAGTCATGGATGGCGATCCTTACCGGGTCGGTGACGGTAATCATCAGGACAACGGCACGGCTTCGAATATCATTCGGCGCTGAAGCAGCTCCAGCAAAATTGCATAACGGTTTCACGTGCCAAAATACGTGGAACCAGAGATCACGAGCGCGTCCAGTGGTTTGTTTAAACCGGACGCGCTTCAGCTCGTCTAAAGCAATTGACGGATTTCATCGACGTCAAATATTTCAAATTTTTTGGGAGAATGCAGCGCCAAACGATTGGCAGAAAAAGAAAAAACCCGCCGAAGCGGGTTTCTTTGGTGCGGTCGAGAAGACTCGAACTTCCACGGGTTGCCCCACAGCGACCTCAACGCTGCGCGTCTACCAATTCCGCCACGACCGCATCGTGGTAGGCGTCGACTTGCGCCGACGGGGGTGCATGTAGCAAAAGGATTTTGGGTGCACAAGAGCGTCGTGACAGTTTTTTGAAATTAAAAATCGGCCCGGCCCACCCTATATGCAGGAAGCCCGGAAATGCTGGGGTTGCAGCCTTCTCATCATTTTGCGAGAAGGCTGTGGAAAGGACTTTTTCATGCTCACACGCACGGATATCGAGACAAATATGCTGCCCGTTCCCGGCTCGCCGCCTGTTCGCTGGCGATCTCGGAAGGTCTCGTGCCTTACGAACTGGCAATAGAAGAGATGGAACGCGAAGTTGCCGCCATAGCCAATGGCGAGGCCGACGAACTCGTGTGGCTTCTGGAGCACCCGCCACTCTACACGGCAGGCACCAGTGCCGATGTTGCCGACCTCATCGAGCCGGAGCGTTTTCCGGTCTTCGCCACCGGTCGCGGTGGCGAATATACCTATCACGGGCCGGGACAGCGCGTCGTTTACGTCATGCTCGACCTGAAACGCCGGCGCCAGGATGTCCGCGCCTATGTTGCCGCGCTGGAGAATGTCATCATCCGCACGCTCGACAAGATGAATGTCCGTGGCGAACGGCGCGAAGACCGGGTTGGCGTCTGGGTCAGGCGTCCGGAAAAACCCCTGCTTCCCGATGGTAGCATGGCCGAGGACAAGATCGCCGCGCTCGGCATCCGGTTGCGCAAATGGGTGAGCTTTCACGGGCTGTCGATCAATGTCGATCCCGACCTCGCGCATTTTTCCGGCATCGTTCCCTGCGGCATCAGCGCCTATGGCGTGACCAGCCTTGTCGATCTTGGATTGCCGGTTATGATCGGCGATGTCGATGTTCTGCTGCGAGAAGCCTTTGAGGAGGTCTTTGGCCCGGCAGTGCCCGAAGCCGGCTCCGGCGGCTGAAACCCGCCGCAACTTTTTTATCGCCTGCCAGTGCATGCAATATCGATCACCACAAGAGGAGGAACGACAATGTTCACAACGTCAGCCTATGCCTGCGATGACGGTTCTTCGCCGATGAAGCTCGCGACCATCAAGCGTCGCGATCCCGGCCCGCGCGATGTCGAAATCGAAATCGAGTTCTGTGGCGTCTGCCACTCCGATATCCATACGGCCCGCAGCGAATGGCCGGGTTCTCTCTACCCCTGCGTCCCCGGCCACGAAATCATCGGCCGCGTCGGTCGGGTGGGCGCGCAGGTCACGAAATTCAAGGCGGGTGACCGCGTCGGCGTCGGCTGTATCGTCGACAGCTGCCGTGAATGCGCAAGCTGCGCCGAAGGGCTGGAGCAATATTGCGAAAACGGCATGACCGGCACCTATAACTCGCCTGACAAGGCCATGGGCGGCGGCGCACATACGCTTGGTGGTTATTCTGCCCATGTGGTCGTCGATGATCGCTATGTGCTGCGGATCCCCGAAGGGCTCGATCCAGCAGCCGCAGCACCCCTGCTCTGCGCCGGCATAACCACCTATTCGCCGCTGCGGCACTGGAATGCAGGTCCCGGCAAGCGTATCGGCGTCGTCGGTCTCGGTGGCCTCGGCCATATGGCAGTCAAGATCGCCAATGCCATGGGCGCTACGGTCGTGATGATCACCACCTCCCCCGGCAAGGCAGAAGACGCGAAAAAGCTCGGTGCCCATGAGGTGATCGTTTCACGCGATGCCGACCAGATGAAGAAAGCGGCTTCCAGCCTCGATCTTATCATCGACGCGGTTGCCGCCGACCACGACATCAACGCCTATCTTGCGTTGCTGAAGCGGGATGGCGCACTGGTGCAGGTCGGAGCGCCTGAGAAGCCGCTATCGGTGCACGCATTCAGCCTCATCCCCGGCCGCAAGACCTTCGCCGGCTCGATGATTGGCGGCATTCCCGAAACCCAGGAAATGCTGGATTTCTGCGCCGAAAAAGGCATCGCCGCCGAAATCGAGATGATCAATATCGATCAGATCAATGAGGCTTATGAACGCATGATAAAAAGCGATGTGCGTTATCGCTTCGTCATTGATATGAAGAGCCTGCCACGCCAGAAGGCCGCCTGACCTCGTCGAGGGGGAGCGCCCTCTGGCGCTCCCGTTTCCTCGTCGGACCTTTTGGTTGAAAGCGCAGCCCTACCCATGACCAGCCAGACCGGTTTGAACGATGTCGCCAAGGGCATGATGATCATGGCGGGCTGCATGTTCGTGCTGCCCGTCATGGATGCCATCGCCAAATACATGGCGGTGAGCGGCGGAATGTCACCGGCGCAGGTCACTTTCTACCGCTTCTTTTTCCAGCTTCTGTGCACCCTGCCCCTGCTGCTGCTGGTCTCACCCAAAGCGCTGTTCAGCGCCAGACGACCGTGGATGAACTGCCTGCGCGGCGTGCTGCATGCCAGTGCCAGCCTGATGTTCTTCGCCGCCGTCAAATACATGCCACTTGCCGATGTCTTTGCCATCTATTTCGTCGAGCCATTCATGCTGACGATGATGTCGGCCCTCTTCCTCGGCGACAGGGTCGGCTGGAAACGCTGGACAGCGATTGCGGTGGGTTTCGGCGGCGCTCTGATCGTCATTCAGCCGAGTTTTGAGAATTTCGGCTGGACATCGCTCCTGCCCGTCGCCTGCGCATTTCTCTACACGCTCTACCTGTTCCTTAACCGCGCCATCGGCGATGCCGACAGTCCGCTTGTCATGCAGACCATGTCCGGCATTGCCGGCACGGTGTTCATGGCGGCAGCCCTTCTGGCCGGCGACGCCTACGGTGACAAGGATTTCGCGATCTCGCTTCCGCAATCCGGCTTCACCCTCACCCTGCTCATCGTGTTAGGGTCGATATCCGGCTATATGCATCTCCTGATCGTCAGGGCCTTCAGGCTGGCGCCGCTGTCGCTTCTGGCACCATTCCAGTATTTCGAAATCATCTCGGCGACGGTTCTCGGTTATGCGCTGTTTTCGGATTTTCCGACGCCATCGAAATGGCTCGGCATCCTCATCATCGTTGCATCCGGCCTTTTCATCATCTGGCGCGAGCGTGTGCAGACGGAAGCGAACCCGCCGCTCGACGGACAATGACGCCCAGAACGCTTTCAGGCGCCCGAGGGCTGCGGTCCTTCGTCGTGATGGTCCTGCGCCTCCACAAGGCTACCGAGCAGCCACAGCGAAACCTCGGCGGCCTCTCCGGCGGATTTGAAGCGGTATGAGCCGCTATATTTCGGCGTATCGAAAAACGTGACGACGAAACCGTCACCGCTTTCCAGACTCTCGACCCTTATCCGCTCGGGATCGATCATCAGGCACACATAATGGGATCCCATATTGCGCATGAAGCCGGCCTTGTTGTCGTGCAGCCGCACGAAGGCTGCGCCGCCATCCACCGTCATATGCAGGCTTCTGATCGCCTCGGTGGGAAACGCGCGGGCAAAATCCATGATCGCCTGCCCCACATCGTGGTTATTGTCCTCATCCGTTGCCCGTGTCATGCGCCAGGCATAAACAGCGAAGACCGCAAGCAGCACGAAAACGATTATCCAGACCGCCATATTCATGCGGGAAGGCTCCCTCAGCACCGAAACATCGCGATTCGCGGATCGAAACGATGCGAACCCGGCTCAAGCTCTTAAACACCGAGGCTTGCGTGAAGTATGGCTCTTCCTGCCTCGACGCGAAAATTGCTCCGATCTGTCTGCGCGATGTGCAGTTCGAGCAATCAGAAACGCTTGAGGAAAGACGCCTTTGCCAGCAGCCATTGCCGGCGAAGCTGCGACAGTTGCACTTCGCCTTCAAACACGCCCGCTCCCGCCTTTCTGGCAGCGGCGATGACCGGGCCGGACAAGGCAACGGGAAGATAGGCCGCAAAGACATTCCGGGACATCTTGGCGCGTCTCGCCTTCTCGATGTGATCAAGCGCGTGCGTTGCAAAAATCTCGATGGCGATGCCGATGCGTTGTTTGTCGTCGCCTTCCAGAAACGTCTCGCGATCAAGCCCGGCAGCCGCAAGCATATCCGCGGGGATATAGACCTGCCCACGACGACGGTGCAGCGGCATCAGCATTAGAATGCCGGCCATAGCCTGCGCAACCCCCGCATGTCCCGCAGCTTCCGCACTTGCTGGAGTGTCTTCCGGCGAAAGCACAAGGCTCGCCAGCTGGATCAATGCCGAGGCGGTCTCCCCCGCATAGCCTTCGAGCGCGTTACGATCCACGAACAGATCGTCATAAAGATCGAAGATGCGCGCCTCGATCATATTGGCAAGAACCGGTCGCGGCAGGCGATATTGCTCGATCGCCAACAAAAGAGCGGCAGCAACGGGGTGAGACTGGCTGTCCCCATGCGCATTGCCATCAAGGAGATCGCGCCACCATTGCATACGAACTTCGCCAGGCAGCGCCTCGCGCACGGAATCGCGGATTCGGGCAATTTCGGCATTGAAGGCATAAAGCGCGGCAAGCGCTGCGCGCTTGTCGGCCGGAGACAGAAGGCACGCGAGATAGCGGTCGCGATCGGTGTCGCGCAGCGTCGCGAGGCAGACGTCTAGATTCTCTGTGGGTGCCATGTTTCCCCGCGCGAAACGTCCTGTCAGCCTTCGACGGCAATCAGCGCCGCAGCCACGGCGCGCGATTCCGAAAGCATGATATTATAGGTGCGCACGGCAGCACCCGTGCTCATCGGATCGACCGAAATGCCCGCTTGCCTGAAGGCTTCGCGCAATTCCTTCGGCAAGACCCGCATGCCATCACCCGTGCCGATCAAAAGCACCTCGATATCCTGCGCATCAGCCAGAACCTTGTCGAAATGCTCAAGCGTCAATTCTTTCACATCAACCGGGCTCCAGCCGTGAATGCCGGAAGGCAACAACAGGAGAGAGCCGCGGTGCGACATGTCTGCAAAACGGAAACCGCCATTGCCATAGGCATCGATGGGCGCCCGGCCGGGAAAATGGGCCGGGCGTATTTCAATCCCGCCGGCCATCAGACGGCAGGCTTGCCGCCAATGGCATTGCCGGACTTCTCATCCTTCTCGTCTTCCGCATCCTTGCTGTCGGGACGCAGCTTGAAGGCGATCAGCACCGGAGCCGCTATATAGACCGAGGAGAACACGCCGATACCGACGCCGAACAACATGGCGAAGGTGAATGAACGGATGACCTCGCCACCGAACAGATACAGTGCCAGCAGTGCCAGAAGCACGGTCAGACCAGTAAGGATCGTGCGCGAAAGGGTCTGGTTCAGCGAGACGTCGATGATCATCGAAAGTGGCATCTTCTTGTATCGCCGGAGGTTTTCACGGACACGGTCGTAGATGACCACCGTATCGTTCAGCGAATAACCGATAATCGTCAAGATCGCCGCGATACTGGTCAGGTTGAACTCTATACCCAGGAAGACGAACAGGCCGATGGTGAAGACCACGTCGTGCACCATCGAGATGACCGCACCCAGTGCAAACTGCCACTCGAAGCGAACCCAGATGTAGATCATGATCGCCGCCATGGCGAGCACAACGCCGATCGTGGAGGTCACGGTCAGGTCACCGGACACGGCCGGACCAACGACTTCCACGCGACGGAAATCATACTTGTCCTGCAACTCGCCGCGCACCAGGGTGATTGCCGACTGCTCGGCATTTTCGCCGCCGTCCTGCGCCTGAATGCGGATGAGAACGTCCTGCGGCGTGCCGAAATTCTGTGCCTGGATTTCACCGAGGTTCAGCTGGTTCAGACGCTCGCGAATATCTGCGAGATCGGCCTCACCCTGCTTGGCGCGCACTTCGATAACCGAGCCGCCCTGGAAATCGATGCCGAGGTTCAGGCCCTTGGCCACGAAGCCACCGACGCAGGCGAGCATGATCACACCGGTGATCATGAAAACTACACGGCGATAACGCATGAACGGAATGTCGCGACCGTCGAACATGGCGGTGCGTACACCCTTCGGCAGATGTTTCGGACGGCTGCGGCGAACCCAGTAGCCAAACATCCAGGCCGTCAGCGTATAGGCCGTGAAGACGGTGGTGATGATACCGACCGCAAGCGTAACGGCAAAGCCCTTGACCGGACCCGTGCCCATGTAGAACAGCACGCTTGCAACGATCAGCGTCGTCAGGTTGGCGTCGATAATGGTCGCAAAGGCGCGTGTGAAACCATTATCCAGTGACTGGATCAGCGGTTTTCCGCTCTTCACCTCTTCGCGTATTCGCTCGTAGATCAGAACGTTGGAGTCCACCGCCATACCGATCGTCAAGACGATACCCGCAATACCGGGCAAGGTGAGCGTAGATCCGATCACACTGAGGACGGCGATCAGCATGACCACGTTGACGATGAGGGCGATGTTCGCAAGCAGGCCGAAGAAGCCATAAAAGACGAACATGAAGATGAGGACGCCGACGGCGCCGATGGCGCTTGCCGTGAGGCCGGCGGTGATGGAGTCGTTACCAAGGCTCGGACCGACGGTGCGTTCCTCAACCACGGTCAGCGTGGCCGGAAGTGCGCCCGCACGCAGCAGGACTGCAAGGTCGTTGGCGCCCTGAACCGAGAAACTGCCGGAAATCTGTCCCGAACCGCCGATGATCGGCTCACGGATGACAGGTGCGGAAATGACCTGATTGTCGAGCACGATGGCGAAAGGCTTGCCGACATTCTGCTGCGTCGCCTGCGCAAAGCGCTGCGCACCGCGGCTGTCGAAACGGAAGGTGACGACGGGTTCGTTGGTCTGCTGGTTGAAGCTTGCCTGCGCATCGACGAGGTTGTCGCCGGAAACGAGCGCGCGGCGTTCCACCAGATAGGGAACCGGCGGATCGTCCTGCGAATAAAGAACCTCTGAGGTCGCGGGCGGACGGCCATTCATCGCTTCCTGCACCGGCATGGTGGTATCGACCATGCGGAAGGACAGCTTTGCCGTCTGGTTGAGAAGCGATTTCAGGCGCTGCGGATCCTGGAGGCCCGGCACCTGTACGATGATGCGGTCGGAACCCTGACGCTGGATGAGAGGTTCGGTGGTGCCGACTTCGTCAACGCGGCGGCGCACGACTTCGATGGACTGCGACACGGCCGAGGACAGGCGATAATCCACGCCTTCATCGGTCAGGTTGAGCCGCAGCAGATTGTCGCCGCCGTCGTTCATCGTCACTTCTGTGATGGAACCGCCGACCAGCGTTCCGGCGGACACCGGCTGCGTCAGGTCGCGAAGCGCGGTTTTCGCCGCTTCATATTGAGCGGGATCGCTGATGCGAACCTGGATCTGCTGGCCGTTGCCGGTAAGCCCCGAATAGCGGATGTTGGCGTCGCGAAGCTGCGTGCGCACGTCACCCACGATCGTTTCAAGCCGTTCCTTGACGATGTCGGAACGCTCGATCTTGAGCATGATGTGCGAGCCGCCCTGAAGGTCGAGACCGAGCGTTACCTTGTTGTCCTTGTACCAGGCAGGCATGCCCTCCAGCTGTTTGTCCGAAAACAGGTTGGGAGATGCGATGAAGACGCTTGCCAGCACAAGCAACCAGATAAAGACTGTTTTCCAACGGGAAAAATGAAGCATTTCGATCTCGGTCAGGGTTGGGGTTGCGCGATGCGCAACCCGTCAAATTCGGAAGCGGACGTTCAATTATCCGGCAGGATCAGGAAGCGGCTTCCGTCTTGACCACTTCGCCCTTCACGCGCACTTCGGCAATGTAAGCACGAGCGGCACGGATTTTCACGCCTTCGGCGATTTCGACTTCGAGTTCATTGTCGTCGATGACCTTGGTCACCTTGCCAACGATGCCGCCACCAAGAACGACCTGATCGCCACGGCGAATATTGGTCAACGTTTCCTGACGCTTCTTCATCTGCGCGCGCTGCGGGCGAATGAGGAAAAAGTACCAGACCACCATAAGCGGTGCAAACAGGAAAAGCATCTCAAGGCCGGAACCGAATGCAGACGCGCCGCCCGCCGTGTCCTGGGCAAAAGCTTGACTAATGAACATATAAAACTCCTCAACGATTACAGCACGACCTCGTATGCCGCCCCAGCTTTCAAGCCGCCGGAATATAGTGGGGAACGCCGGGAATGCAACAGATGCAGAAGCCACGCCGTACCGATTCCGGACCTCTTAACCTTTATGGGCCTGAAACGCCATGCTAGGCCGGGTTGAAAACATCGTTATGAACATCGGATAAGCGGAAGAAGCACCATGATTCGAGAAGAGACGGCCACCCTGCTTCTTGCCGAACTGCGCCGGCTTAACGTCGCCATGGAACGGCTGGCAGGCCCGGCACCTGCCGTGAACGACTGGAATGCGGCGGATTGCTTTGTCTGGACGCCGGTCAATTCCTTTCTGCAGCCGGTCTCGCGTCCGAACCGCATTGCGCTGAAACTCATTCGCGGCGTCGATCATGTGCGCGATATCCTGCACGAGAACACACTGCGTTTTGCCGATGGTTTTCCCGCCAACAACGTGCTGCTCTGGGGCGCACGCGGCATGGGCAAATCCTCGCTGGTCAAGGCCGTTCACGAAGATGTGCGCGCCGCAAGCGGCGTTCCCTTGAAGCTGGTCGAGGTGCATCGCGAAGATATCCACACCCTGCCCGCCTTGCTGGATATATTGAAAGCTTCCGGCGAACGCGTCATCGTCTTCTGCGACGACCTCTCCTTCGATCACGACGACACGGCCTACAAGTCGCTGAAGGCAGCCCTCGATGGCGGCGTAGAGGGGCGTCCGGACAATGTGCTGTTCTATGCCACGTCCAACCGCCGTCATCTTCTGCCGCGCCACATGATGGAGAACGAGCAATCGACCGCCATCAACCCTTCGGAAGCTGTTGAGGAAAAGGTCTCGCTCTCGGACCGCTTCGGCCTGTGGCTCGGCTTCCACAAATGCGGCCAGGAAGACTATCTGACGATGATTGACAGCTATGCCGAACATTTCGATCTCGGCCTTGATCGCGAAACCCTGCATCACGAGGCGCTGGAATGGGCGACCACGCGCGGCGGCCGCTCCGGTCGCGTCGCCTGGCAATATATTCAGGATGCCGCCGGGCGCCTGAGAAAATCGATCGACAGATAACGCCACCGTGACATCTGGCGAGAGCCGGTGTCGTTGCGGCTATAGGCGTTGTCGTATTCCCGACCGCCACATCGCCCGCCAAATGGTTTGCTGCACATATCCGGCATAATGCCGGGTATCTGCGGCGGGCGGTGATCAAGAGGCAGGCGACGTTTGTCCAGACGCGCCGATTGTTCTTCTTTCCATCCCTTCGCCGATTGAGATTCCACGCGAGCCGCATACGGGTCCGCGCATGAGTTTTGACGATATCCTGTCCGCGGAGGAGCGGGCCGGTATTGGTGTTCAACCCAAGGAGGAGATGGATATGAGCAAAAACAGAGGCGTCGTCTATTTGCGCCCCGGCCAGGTCGAGGTCCGCGACATCGATGATCCGAAGCTGGAGGCGCCGGATGGCCGCCGTATCGAGCACGGTGTCATTCTCAAGGTTATTTCTACGAATATCTGCGGTTCGGACCAGCATATGGTGCGCGGCCGCACCTCGGCGATGCCCGGCCTCGTCCTTGGCCATGAGATCACCGGCGAAGTCATTGAAAAAGGCGTCGACGTCGAGATGCTTGATATCGGCGATATCGTCTCGGTGCCGTTCAACGTCGCCTGCGGTCGCTGCCGCTGCTGCAAGTCGCAGGATACCGGCGTGTGCCTGACGGTGAACCCCGCCCGTGCCGGCGGCGCCTACGGTTATGTCGATATGGGCGGCTGGATCGGCGGACAGGCCAGATACGTGACCATTCCCTATGCCGACTTCAACCTTCTGAAATTTCCCGACCGCGACAGGGCAATGTCCAAGATCCGCGACCTCACCATGCTCTCGGACATCCTGCCGACCGGCTTTCATGGCGCGGTCAAGGCCGGCGTCGGTGTCGGCTCCACGGTCTATGTCGCTGGCGCCGGTCCGGTCGGTCTGGCGGCTGCCGCGTCTGCCCGTATTCTCGGTGCCGCCGTCGTCATGATCGGTGATTTCAACAAGGATCGCCTTGCGCACGCCGCCAAGGTCGGCTTCGAGCCCATCGATCTTTCCAAGGGCGACCGGCTGGGCGACATGATTGCCGAGATCGTCGGCACCAACGAGGTCGACAGCGCCATCGATGCCGTCGGTTTCGAAGCGCGTGGCCATTCGGGCGGCGAACAGCCGGCCATCGTTCTCAACCAGATGATGGAAATCACCCGTGCCGCCGGCTCGATCGGCATTCCCGGCCTTTACGTCACCGAAGACCCAGGTGCGGTCGATGCCGCAGCAAAACAGGGTAGCCTGTCGCTTCGCTTCGGTCTCGGTTGGGCCAAGGCACAATCTTTCCATACCGGCCAGACGCCGGTGCTGAAATACAATCGCCAGCTCATGCAGTCGATCCTGCACGACCGCCTGCCCATTGCCGACATCGTCAACGCCAAGATCATCGCACTCGACGACGCCGTACAGGGATATGAAAGCTTCGACCAGGGTGCCGCAACCAAGTTCGTGCTCGATCCGCACGGCGATCTGCTGAAGTCGGCCTGATAACGGCGGCTTAAGACCCGCGAGATGGGAAACGCCCGCGATAGATATTGTCGCGGGCGTTTTTGCCAGCATTCACATTGTCACCATCAGGTGAAATCATGGATCAACTTCAAGCATCGCCTCCAGCTCGGAGGTGGCCAATGGTGAGAGATAGGGTCGAAACAGGCTGGACACCTGCCGAAGTCCCCAGTCCAGTTGCTGCGGCCCGAATTCGGTGACCCCTTCCTGAAGGTTGAGATAAGCCGCCCAATAGGTCGAGACGATCCATAGATTGGTAAGAAGGGCCGCCCGCTCGGTTTCTGGAATCTCTGCAAGCCCTGCCCTCTCCATCCGGCTGACGATATCATCAACGGCAAATCGCATTGCCGCGCTTATGCCGCGAACCGGCTCCACCAGCGCAGGTGCGGAGGAAAGAAGGCCGACAAGATCACGAAACAGGAAGCGGTAGTTCCACACCAGCGAAAACCAGAGCCGCAGAAAGCCAGCATATGTCGATGCGGCAACTTCGTCCTCTTCGTCGATCTTTGCGACAACCGCCAGCGCGTCGGTCTCGAACAGGGCAAACAGCGCCAGCACCAATGCCTCCTTGGTGCGGAAATGATAATAAAGATTACCCTCGTTGATATTCACTGCCCTTGCGATCTCGGCTGTGGTTACGTGATCAGGCCCCCTCTCGTTAAATAGTTGGAGTGCGGCAGCGATTATTCTCTGTCGTGTGGGGGAAGGACGCCCCGTCGATCGTCCGGCCTCGCTTTTCTTCATTGATATCGGACCCCGCTATTGAAACCTAAGGTGCACACCTTAAATGAATAAAATAAGGTACACACCTTAACAAATAAATTTGAGTGTTCAACGCGAATAAAGGACCTGTCCATGCCCGGAACCGACCTTCGCACCCCGCTCCCGGATACATCCGCTGCGGCACCCGTATCGAAATTCGCCACAGCACGTTTGGCCCTCTCACTCATCCGCAATCCGCTGAACGCATTGCCACCGGAGATTTTCTACGAACCGGCGGTGTTTATCCGTGTCGGCGGTACGATGCGCGTCCATCTTGCCGATCCTGTCCTTATTCATGAGGCCCTCGTCAAGAACGCTCATCTGCTCGGCAAGGGTGAGGACGTGCGCCGCGCGCTTGGCCCCGCTCTCGGACAGGGCCTTCTGACCGCCGATGGCGATCACTGGAAATGGCAACGGCAATCCGTTGCCGCCGCCTTCCGGCACGAAAAACTGCTGGAACTGCTACCCGTCATGATCGAGGCGGCGGAGCGAACCGGCAGACGCTGGCGCGGATCTCCTTTCGGTGACATCGATATCGGCCATGAAATGATGCGGACCACCTTCGACATCATCGTTGAGACCATGATGTCCGGCGGCCACGGGATCGATATCGGGCGCGTGGAGCAAAGCATCACCGACTATCTGAAACCGACAGGCTGGACCTTCGCGCTCGCCATGCTGGGCGCACCGGAATGGCTCCCTCACCCCGGTCGGCGCAAGGCCCGGGCCGCTGTCGGTTATCTGCGCTCCAGCCTGTCGACGGTGATTGCGGACCGGCGGCAGAACCCCGTCGAGAGAAACGATCTGGTGTCCATGCTACTTCAGGCGAAGGACCCCGAGACGGGACGCATGATGAGCGACAAGGAAATCATCGACAATCTGCTCACCTTCATCACCGCCGGTCACGAAACGACTGCGCTCGGTCTGGCATGGACGTTCAATCTGCTGTCGCAACACAGCGACGTGGAGCGGAAAGTCGTTGAGGAAATCGCAGCCGTCACGGGTGGAAATCCCGTCGCCGCCGAGCACATCGCCCAACTGACCTATACCAGACAGGTATTTTCCGAGGCGATGCGGCTTTACCCACCTGCCCCGGTGGTCACCCGCACGGCGTTGCAGGATTTCAAGCTCGGCGACCATGATATTCCTGCCGGAACCGTTCTTTATGTGCCGATCTACGCTGTCCACCGGCACACGGCGCTATGGGACGAACCGGAACGTTTCGACCCTTCCCGCTTCGAGCCGGAAAAGACCAAGGCGCGTCACCGTTACGCCTACATGCCCTTCGGTGCAGGTCCGCGTGTCTGCATCGGCAATGCATTTGCGATGATGGAGGCCGTGTCGATCCTGGCGGTGCTGTTGCAGAACGTCCATCTCGAAAACAGATCGGCAAGTCCGGCGGAGCCACTGATGAGGGTGACGTTGCGGCCGCAAAGCCGCTTGATGATGCGTATCACCGACCGCAAAAACAAATCGCCCGCGGCGTGAACCACCGCGGGCGACTATTAATCCGGGAAAACACCCGTCACCGGGCAGTGACGATCAGAGATCGACGTCGAGGATTGCCATGGAGAAGTTGTACGAGCGGTCGCCGTCCTCGTCATCGATGTAGACAACGCCAAGGAACTCTTCGCCAAGATACACTTCGGCGGAATCGTCCTTACGGGGACGCGCCTTCACAACCATCTTTTCATTGAAGGTGCGCTTGAAATAGGCGTCGAGTTTTTTGATTTCGTCGGCTTTCACCACTATTCTCCTGTGCGGTTCGGGTTGCGCCGCTTTTGGCATGGGACAAAGGCGAAAGTAAAGTGAAAGCGGCACATCGCCAATGTCTTTCACAGGCCATGTCTTTCACGCGGAGCCTTCCACACGGACGATTGAGGAAATATCGGACCCGTCAGATATCGGCTCCGATGACCTGATCCATCAGGCGCGAGGGTTCGGAACACCCTGCCTCTCCCACCACCCGCGCCGGCACACCGGCAACGGTGGTCTTCGGCGGGACCGGCTTCAGCACCACAGAACCGGCGGCGATGCGCGAGCAACTGCCGATCTCGATATTACCGAGGATTTTCGCGCCCGCTCCGATCATCACGCCATTGGCGATCTTCGGATGACGGTCCGCCCCCTCCTTGCCGGTGCCGCCAAGCGTCACGCCATGCAGGATGGAAACGTTGTCGCCGATAACGGCCGTCTCGCCGACCACAAGCCCGGTGGCATGATCGAGGAAGATGCCCTTGCCGATGCGTGCTGCCGGATTGATATCCGTCTGGAAAATGCTGGACGAGCGGCTTTGCAGATAAAGCGCCAGATCCCTGCGGCCCTTTTGCAGCAGCCAATGGGCAAGGCGATGCGTCTGGATGGCCTGAAACCCCTTGAAATAAAGGAGCGGCTCCATGAAGCGCGTGCAGGCCGGATCGCGATCGTAAACCGCCTGGATATCGACGCGCAGCACGCTGCCCCATTCGGGCCAGTCATCCAGCATGTCCTGAAAGGTCTGGCGCAGAAGAACGGCCTGCATATCGGGATGATCGAGGAGTTCACAGATGCGATAAATCACGCATTCTTCCAGAGACCGGTGATTGAGGATTGTCGAATAAAGGAAAGCCGAAAGCAGCGGGTCCTGCGCCACGGCGCTTCGCGCTTCATGCAGCAGGCTGCCCCAGATCGGATCGACGATCGCCAGCTGTTCCGGCTGACGGGCCTCGGTACGTGCGACCATGAATGGTCTCCTCGTTTGCAGTAGTCGTTCTTTATACAGAAAAAGACGTGCATAAGAAATGGGATTCGAATGACGACTTTAAAGGCGGCAAGGCTTCAGTTTTTCTTCATGCAGCATGAAAAACCGTTTCTTGCCGCCACCCATCAAAGGCTGCGGTAAAATTCCAGAACCGCCGCCTTGAACACCCGGTCGCCAACGGCCAGCATGTGGTCACGGCCGGGAATGTCGATAGCGCGCGCATGCGGCATGATCGCCGCAAGTTCGGCACCTGATCCGGCGATATCGTCATTGGTTCCGACCGCGATCAGCGTCGGCGCATCTATCTTTGCGGCCTGTTCGCGGCTGACGAGGACACGCGACGTCTCGATACAGGCGGCGAGTGCCAGCCGGTCGCTTTTCGTCTGGTCGGCAAAGGCGCGGAACATGCGGCCGCGCTCATGCGTGACGACATCGAGCGAGGGGGCCAGCAGCGCTTCGGCGATCGGATCCCAGTCGCCCACACCTTCCACCATGCCGATGCCAAGTCCGCCGAAAACCAGTGAGCGGACACGCTCCGGATGTGCCATCGCCAGAAAGGCCGAAATGCGTGCGCCCATGGAATAGCCCATCACATGAGCCTCCGCGATGCCGAGATGATTAAGCAGCGCCACCGCATCGCCGGCCATGACGGGCGGATAATAGGCTTGCGGATCATGCGGCTTGTCGCTTGCGCCATGGCCGCGATTGTCGATAGCAATCACCCGGTAACCGGCGTCACCAAGCGTTTTCAGCCAGCCTGGATGCACCCAGTTGACGTTGGCGCTGGAGGCAAAGCCGTGAATCAACAGAACCGGATCGCCCGCCGGATCACCCTCATCGAAATAGGCAAGGCGAAGGCCGTCATGGGAAAAATCGGAAAATTGCGGCATGTTGAGATTCATCAAGGACATCCTTTTTGCCGGACCATATGGCAGGAAATCGCAATTTTGAACATGTTTTCCTGACGATTTTTATGGAGATGCAATGCGTTTGAGGCTACATATCCGCAGCAATAAGCCCATGCTCGATGACGACCTGCGGCTTAACCACGATATTGCATTTGGAGACGAACATGGCCGGGCATTCCATTCCCCACTTCCAGAACGATGGCGGACACAGCGTGATCGAGATCGGCGTCAAGGAATTCATGTGCACCGGCGCTTCGGTGCCTTTCGATCATCCCCACATCTTCATCGACATGGGCGACGACAACGAGAAGGTCTGTTCCTATTGCTCCACCCTTTACCGCTACAATCCGTCGCTGAAGGCCGAGCAGACCAATCCTCCAGGCTGCGTCTTCCATGTGAAGGCCGCCTGACCTTCCACATTTCCTGATCGGGGCGCGACATGCCCATCAAATCCGTAGCCATCGTCGGTGCCGGCATCGCCGGTCTCACCGCAGCGCTCTCTTTTGCCCGCCAGGGCATCAGCTCTGACATCGTTGAACAGGCCGGCGAACTGACGGAAGTCGGTGCGGGCCTGCAAGTATCGCCCAATGCCGCCCGCATCCTTGCCGAACTCGGCGTGATGGCTGAGATAGAGGCGCGTTGGACCGAGCCGGTCAGTGTCGATCTGGCCGATGGCAAATCGCTTGCCACGTTGCTGTCCTTGCCCGTGGATGCGACGGCCCGCACACGCTGGGGCGCACCTTACGGCGTGCTGCATCGCTCGACGTTGCAAAACGCGCTTCTCAATGCGGTAACGCGCAATCCGCTCTGCCGCCTGCATCTTGGCAAACGTATCGAAAACGCGACGACAGACGTCATCGCTGCAACCACGTTCCGCGATCACGACCTGATCGTCGGCGCAGACGGTGTCTGGTCCGCGGCCCGTTTCGCTGTCCCCTCCGCCCCCACAGCCACCTTCTCCGGCAATATTGCCTGGCGCTTCACGGTCGCGGCAAAAGATGTGCCGTCAGCCATCAACAAAAGCGCCGTCACCGCCTATCTCGGTTCGGGTGGCCATATCGTCGCCTACCCGCTGAAGGAAGTCGGCGGCTTCAACATCGTCGCCATCGCGCTCGGCGCCGATCCCGGCGCAACATGGCGGGCGGAATCGAGCGGCCAACAGAAAGCCATGCTGCTCGCGCAGTTTCGCGGCTGGAGCCCGGATATCGTTCGGCTGCTGGCATCGTCGGAAAATCCGACCTTCTGGCCACTTTATCAGGCCGGTCCCGGACGCTGGCACAA
This sequence comes from Rhizobium sp. AN68, assembly GCF_030758035.1. NCBI lineage: Bacteria > Pseudomonadati > Pseudomonadota > Alphaproteobacteria > Hyphomicrobiales > Rhizobiaceae > Rhizobium > Rhizobium sp. AN68. Next base: position 1,434,219 of record NZ_JARWMI010000003.1, read on the forward strand.
TAGTCGCGATACGGTGCTGATCGGCGACGCTGCCCACGCGATGATGCCCTTTGCCGCACAGGGGGCGGCGATGGCCATCGAGGATGCATTTGAACTGGCGGGCACATTGACCGGAACATCCCTGCCCGTACCACAGGCCCTTGCCGCCTTCGAAGCCCTGCGTCTGCCGCGCATAGAAAAGGCCCGCAAGCGGGCCTCTCTCAATCGTTTCGCCTATCACGCCACAGGCCCGGTTCGGCTTGCCCGGGACTTCGTCTTCTCGACACGTCCGAGGGAAGCCTTCCTGAAGGACTTCGACTGGCTATACGGCTACCGCGCCAAAGGCTGAGGTTAGACCGCGGCTGCCGCAGCAAACCCGGCCTCGAGATCCTTCTTGAGGTCGGCGATATCTTCAAGCCCTATCTGCAGACGGATGACCGGACCTTCCGACGGGCCTTTGGCAATCGTCCTGTCGACAAGCGACACCGACACGGCAAGCGATTCGTATCCACCCCAGGAATAGCCGAGCCCGAAGAAGGTCAGCGCATTCAGGAATGCCGCCGCAGTCTGCTTGTATTTGCCCTCTTCGGCCTTCAGCACGAAGGAAAATACGCCGCTCGCGCCCTTGAAATCGCGCTTCCAGAGTTCGTGCCCGGCAAAGCTCGGCAGCGCCGGATGCAGAACGCTCACGACGTCGTCGCGGCTTTCCAGCCAGGTGGCGATGTCGAGGGCGCTTTTCTGGTGGTGCGCAAGCCGAATGCCCATGGAGCGCATGCCGCGCAGGATCTGATAGGCGTCATCAGGCGTCACGCAGATGCCAAGATTGGTGTTCGCTTGATAAAGCGTCTTCCAGTGCTTTTCATTGGCGGAAACAAAGCCCATCAGGACATCGGAATGACCTGACGGATATTTGGTGGCGGCATGGATGGAAACATCGACACCGAAATCGAGCGGCTTGAAATAAAGCGGTGTCGCCCAGGTATTGTCCATCGTCACGACGCAATCGTGCCTGTGGGCGATCTCGGTGATCAGCCGAACGTCCTGAATCTCGAAGGTATTGGAACCCGGCGCTTCAAGATGCACCAGCTTGGTATTCGGGCGGATCAGCGCTTCGATACCCGTCCCGATGGCCGGGTCGTAATACTCCACCTCCACACCAAGCTTCTTCAGCATCGTGTTGCAGAAGCGGCGTGTGGGAAAATAAACCGGATCGACGATCAGCGCATGATCGCCGGCGCCAAGATAGGCGAGGAACGGCACGGTGATCGCTGCAAGGCCCGATGGCACGAGAATGGTTCCGAAAGAACCTTCCAGCTCGTTGACGAGATTGCATAGCGCATCGGTCGTCGGCGTGCCGTGGGTGCCATAGGTGTATTTCTGGTTTTCGGTCGAAAGCGTCTCGGCATCGGGGAAAAGCACGGTAGAACCGCGCACGATGGGCGGATTGACGAAACCGAAACAGTCGGCGGGATCGTTGCCGCCATGGGTCAGGCGCGTATTCATACCTGCGGTGGAAAGCAGGTCATTGGTCTTGGTCATTTCAGATCAGCTTTCGAAGGGATATTGACGCGAGCGACAATGCGGAGAGCCGGAGGCAAGGTCAAGTCCCGCAGAACATTCGTAGATGGGAGGATTGATCCACCCGGCAACAGCATACAAGAAGTATACAAAAATCGTGCAAGTGTATTTTTCCGCAAAAATATGCTTATATTTTCACCCTTTGCACACTTCCCGACCAAAATTTGGAAAATTCCGTTTTATAGGCACAATTATTGTCAGCATGTCTTGACCCCGCTGCCAATTACGATTGTGATAGAAAAAGCGGATCGAAAAGATCTGCTGAAGGGGGGAGCTGGGGCAAAAACAATATGCCGGTCCTCTTCCGATTGACGATAACAAACAAAGGTTGGGAAAAATGAAAAAGGCAATTCTGTCGGCCGTTATCGGCGCAGCAGTTTTGGGAGGAGCCTCGGTCGCTTCGGCTGCGACGCTTCAGGACGTGAAGTCGAAAGGTTTCGTCACCTGCGGCGTGAGCGCTGGCATTCCGGGATTTTCCAATCCCGATGACAAGGGCGAATGGTCCGGCATCGACGTGGACTATTGCCGCGGTATTGCCACTGCGGTTTTCGGCGATCCTACGAAGGCTAAATTTGTCGCTCTTTCGAGCAAGGACCGTTTTCCGGCTCTCCAGTCTGGCGAGGTCGACGTTCTGACCCGTAACACCACCTGGACGATCAGCCGCGACACATCGCTCGGCTTCAACTTCCGTACCGTCAACTATTATGACGGCCAGGGCTTCATCGCCAAGAAGGGCCTCAACGTGAAGTCCGCGCTTGAGCTTTCCGGCGCCGCCGTCTGCGTTCAGACCGGCACGACCACCGAGCTCAACCTTGCCGACTACTTCAAGACCAACAACCTGCAGTACAACCCGGTTGTTTTCGAAAAGGAATCCGATGCGACTTCGGCTTATGATTCCGGCCGTTGCGACGTTTACACCACCGACCAGTCCGGTCTGTACGCTATCCGTCTCAAGCTGAAGAACCCCGATGACAACATCGTTCTGCCTGAAGTGATCTCCAAGGAGCCGCTTGGACCGGCCGTTCGCCAGGGCGACGACCAGTGGTTCGACATCGTGACGTGGGTTCACTACGCGATGGTCAACGCAGAAGAGCTGGGCATCACGTCGAAAAACGTCGACGAGCAGAAGAACAGCGCCAACCCTGATATCAAGCGTCTGCTTGGCACTGAAGAAGGCACCAAGATCGGTACCGATCTCGGCGTGACGAACGACTGGGCCTACAACATCGTCAAGAAGGTCGGCAACTACGGCGAAGTCTTCGACCGTAACGTTGGTGCCGGCTCGCCGCTGAAGATCGAGCGTGGCCAGAACGCGCTTTGGACCAAGGGCGGCCTGCAATACGCACCGCCGGTTCGTTGATCGGCACTATCGTTGGTTAAGGACTGAAGGGAGGCTGGGCAATGCCCGGCCTCCACTTGAAATTATAGAATAAGCTCGCAAAGAGCATATAAAAGGGAAAGGTGCCTATGGCAGGCAACGCGGTCAGTTCGCAACGATCGCGCGCGCAAAGCGCGTCGTCACTCATTTACGATCCACGCATACGCGGAATTTTTTATCAGGTTCTGACAGTCGTCATCCTGACCGCCTTCGTCTGGATCATCGTGACGAATACGATCACAAATCTTCAACGGTCAAACATTTCGTCCGGCTTCGGCTTCCTCAATGGAAGAGCCGGCTTCGATATCGGCCAGTCGCTGATCGCTTACACCAGCGATGCGACCTATGGCCGGGCATTGCTCGTTGGTATTCTCAACACAATTCAGGTCGCATTTTTTGGCATCATCGCCGCGTCGATCATCGGTTTCATCGTCGGTATCGCCCGGCTGTCCAACAACTGGCTAATCTCGAAGCTGGCGCAGGCCTATGTGGAAATCTTCCGCAACATCCCGCCCCTGCTTGTTATCTTCTTCTGGTACAAGGGCGTCATCTCCGTTCTGCCTCAGGCCCGCGATTCGCTGCAGCTTCCACTTGGGACCTACCTCAACAATCGCGGCTTCTTCTTTCCAAAGCCTCTCTGGGGCGAAGGGACATGGCTGATACCGCTCGCTTTTGTGGTCGCCATCGTCATCAGCGTCTTCATTTATCGCTGGGCGAAGGCCAGGCAGGAAAGAACCGGTGAGCAGTTCCGCACCGGCATCACCGCAACACTTCTCATCATCGGCCTTCCGGCTGCGACATTCCTCGCGCTCGGCTCACCCCTGACATTCGATTACCCGATTGCCGGGCGGTTCAACCTTGCAGGCGGTTCGGTCGTCGCACCTGAATTCATGTCGCTGTTTCTGGCGCTCTCCTTCTACACTGCTTCCTTTATCGCCGAGATCGTTCGCGGCGGCATCAAGGCCGTGGCAAAAGGGCAGACCGAGGCAGCGGAGGCATTGGGTCTTCGCGCCAGCACGACGACACGTCTGATCGTCGTTCCTCAGGCGATGCGCATCATCATCCCGCCGCTGACAAGCCAGTATCTCAACCTGACCAAGAACTCATCGCTTGCGGTCGCGGTCGGTTTCGCCGACATCGTCTCCGTTGGCGGCACGATCCTGAACCAGACGGGACAGGCGGTCGAAGTTGTCGCTATCTGGCTCGTTCTCTATCTCTCGCTGTCCATTCTCACGGCCGTGGTCATGAACTGGTTGAACGCGAAAATGGCCCTGGTGGAGAGATAATAGATGACGATCAGCAACCACGCGTTCGTGCGCCACACCATTGAAGAAGCCAAACCCGCGCCTTCAAGCGCGGTTGGTATCAGCCATTGGCTGCGCACTAAACTTTTCGCCACGCCGAAGGACACCGTCCTTACGGTTCTTGCCATCGCGTTCCTCGCCTATCTTCTGCCACCAATCTTCAAGTGGCTGTTCGTAGACGCGGTATGGACCGGTACGGATCGCATCGCCTGCCTCACCGCCTCCCAGGGCGGTGCGCTGGCCGATGGCGAGTCCGGCGCATGCTGGGCCTTCGTTTCGGCGAAGTTCGGCCAGATCATGTTCGGCCGTTACCCGATCGATGAGCGCTGGCGTCCTATCCTTGTGATGGTCATGTTCACCATCCTCCTGGTGCCAATGCTCATTCCGAAAGCGCCATTCAAGCGGCTCAATGCGCTGGCGCTTTTCATCATCCTGCCAGTCATTGCGTTTTTCCTCCTCATCGGCGGCGTCTTCGGCCTGCCCGTGGTGGAAACGCAGCTCTGGGGCGGCCTGATGGTCACCCTGATCCTGTCTTTCTTCGGAATTGCAGTGTCCCTGCCCTTCGGCATTCTTCTGGCGCTTGGCCGCCGGTCGAACCTGCCGGTAATCAAAATGCTGTGCGTGCTTTTCATCGAAGTTATCAGAGGTATTCCTCTGATCACCGTCCTGTTCTTCGCCAGCATCATGCTGCCGCTGTTCCTTCCCGACGGCTGGACCTTCGACAAGTTCCTGCGCGCTCTGGTCGGCGTGTCGCTCTTCTCGTCCGCCTATATGGCGGAGGTGATCCGTGGCGGCCTGCAGGCCATCCCGAAGGGGCAATATGAAGGGGCAGACTCGCTCGGCCTGAACTATTGGCAGAAAACCCGGCTGATCGTGCTGCCGCAGGCGCTGAAGCTCGTCATTCCGGGCATCGTCAACACCTTCATCGGTCTTTTCAAGGACACGTCGCTGGTCTCGATCATCGGCATGTTCGACCTGCTTGGCATTGTCACACTCAACCAATCGGATGCGAACTGGGCGACACCTGTCACCGCAATGACGGGCTATATTTTCGCCGGGTTCATATTCTGGATATTCTGCTTCGGCATGTCGCGTTATTCGCTGTTCATGGAACGGCACCTCGACACCGGGCATAAACGATAAGGGACGCTCAAAATGGCAGAAACCCAAACAAAAAAACTGGCCGTTTCGACAACGGACGTGGCAATCGAACTCGTCGGCATGAACAAGTGGTATGGCGACTTCCACGTCCTGCGCGACATCAACCTGAAGGTGATGAAGGGCGAGCGTATCGTCATCGCCGGCCCTTCGGGATCGGGCAAATCGACCATGATCCGCTGCATCAACCGGCTGGAAGAACATCAGTCGGGCACGATCAACGTCGACGGTATCGAACTCACCAACGACCTGAAGAAGATCGATGAGGTGCGTCGTGAAGTCGGTATGGTGTTCCAGCACTTCAACCTCTTCCCGCACCTGACGATTCTCGAGAACTGCACGCTGGCGCCGATCTGGGTTCGCAAGATGCCCAAGAAGGAAGCCGAAGAAGTGGCGATGCACTATCTAAAGCGCGTCAAGATCCCCGAACAGGCGCATAAATACCCTGGCCAGCTCTCCGGCGGTCAGCAGCAGCGCGTGGCGATCGCCCGCTCGCTGTGCATGAAGCCGAAGATCATGCTGTTTGACGAGCCGACCTCGGCGCTTGACCCGGAAATGGTCAAGGAAGTGCTTGATACCATGGTCAGCCTCGCCGAAGACGGCATGACGATGCTGTGCGTGACCCACGAAATGGGCTTTGCCCGCCAGGTCGCAAACCGCGTCATCTTCATGGACCAGGGCCAGATCGTCGAACAGAATTCGCCTGCCGAATTCTTCGACAATCCCCAGCACGAGCGCACGAGGCTGTTCCTCAGCCAGATCCTGCATTGAAACGCTGCAATCAGCTAACATCATGGAACGGGGCCATTTCGGCCCCGTTTTCATTTGACGACAGCCTCTCCACGCTCGACCTCATCCATGGGCTTGTTCTAAGGATCTAAGTCAACAAAATCGAGTGGTTGCAGATCTCGGGAAAACCCCAAGGGTGACGCCGGAATGTTTGGCAAGGTTCGCCATTCATTTTGATGGCTTCTTTCGCACCAGAAGCCCCGTTGAGTGAATCACCGGCCCCTGCAAATCGTCGTTTCACATCGTTCTTCATCCGCGAGAAGCACTGAAACTGCCAAGCTGACCTCGGTTTAACCATTTGTTACGAAACGGAAATCCTTGTTTTCCAAGGGTTCTGACAGCCAATGTCATTTTTTTGTCAAATCATGCATTTTTCCGCTTGCGGACCACGGGGAGCCTGACTATAAGGGCGCCACACCACAAGCGCACGCGCCCTTCGTCTATCGGTTAGGACGTCAGATTTTCATTCTGAAAAGAGGGGTTCGACTCCCCTAGGGCGTGCCACTTGCCTTCGTGTTTGCCCCTTCGAAAATATAAAGCAGCTTCGCAGACAGCGAATTCGTCACGCGTGATCGATGCGCCGGAACCGATTCCCGGGCGATACGTTTGAGTGCTGTCCCCCCGATGGAAGGCGAGCCGGATGAAGCGCCAGCGGGCAAATCGACCGGCTTGCCTTTCCCCTTCCAGCCAAATCACAGTATCGGTTCTTTCTGGCGGGCAGCAGATGTCAGCTAAGGGTTGGAGAACCACACCCCGAGGCCTTCCACGAGTCATGAAGGCATTGCCGGCGCGCCGTGATAGCGGCGAAATTTCAAGGCCTTGGCCAGTCCCGGCGCAGTTTTCCACAGCCGTTCCGGCCTCCATAAAAAAACTCGTCACGAAGCGGAAAAAATCAATTTTTCCGCTTGCGGAGCAACGGGAGCCTGACTATAAGGGCGCCACACCACAAGCGCACGCGCCCTTCGTCTATCGGTTAGGACGTCAGATTTTCATTCTGAAAAGAGGGGTTCGACTCCCCTAGGGCGTGCCACTTGCTTCTCCTTGAAAATCAGTATTATGCGTTCAAATCTTCACGTGATGTGTGAGATAGAGGATGCATGCCGTTTCCGGCCGTCCTTCAGCTTTTCCCGTAAAGTCAAGTCTCGATCTGTGCCGACTGTCAGGGCGCGAAAGCCGCGTCCAGAACACGCAGCTGCACACGCCTCTGGCCCTGCCAGAGATCGGCACCCACGGTGCCTGCCACGTGGATGGACCTGCCACGCGCATTCAGCAGCATCTGCCCCAGAGGGGCCTCTGCGGCGCGGAATGCGATGCCGTCCAGCCGTGAGCCATCCATGGCCTCCAGCGTGATCTTGACGTGTGAGGTGCCGACCAGACGCACATCACGCAGCCGGTGGGCAGGCACGGCAAAAATGGGCTGAGAATGGCCGGAGCCATAAGGACCTGCCTGTTCCAGCTGATCGACAAGCTGCAGGGTCGCACCGGACGCACCAATCGCACCGTCGATCTTCAGCACGCTGCTTTCCACCAGCTCGCTCACCGTCTTTGCGGCAGCTTCTTCGAAGAAGGTCCGGAGTTTGCCGAGATTGGCGCGTTCCACCGTCAGGCCCGCGGCCATGGCGTGACCGCCACCCTTGACCAGCAGGCCGGCATCCACAGCGGCGCGGACCATTTTGCCCATATCGAAACCATTGATCGAGCGGCCGGAGCCTGTACCCTTGCCAGAGGGATCGAAAGCGATTGCAAAGGCCGGACGGCGGAAACGGTCCTTGAGGCGTGAGGCAAGCAGTCCGACGATGCCAGGATGCCAGTTTTCCCGTGCGGTAACGATGACGCCAGCGCCAGACCCGTCGCCATACTCATAAAGCGCTTCCGCTTCGGCTTCCGCCAGCATCACGGCTTCCATCGCCTGTCGCTCGCGGTTCAGCTCATCCAGCTTTTCGGCAATCACGTCCGCCTGTGACGAGTCGTCGAGTGTAAGCAGACGGCTACCCAGTGCGGCATCGCCAATACGGCCACCGGCATTGATGCGTGGCCCGATCAGGAAACCGAAATGATACGGTGTCACCGGCCCACCCAACCCCGCCTTCCTGAACAGCGCCGCCAGCCCGGCGTTGTTCATATGGCGCGCGGCAATCAACCCCTTTACCACATAGGCGCGGTTCAGCCCCTTCAAGGGCACCACGTCGCATACGGTTGCGAGTGCGACTATATCCAGCAGCGCCAGCAGATCGATCGTGAACGCCTGTCTGTTGCGCCTGTCCTTCAATAGCCTGAGGGTGGCGACCAGAACCAGAAACACCACGCCTGCGGCGCAGAGATGCCCCTGCCCCGAAAGATCGTCTTCGCGGTTGGGATTAACCAGCGCCACCGCCGGCGGCAGTTCCGAACCGACCTGGTGGTGATCGATCACCACCACATCTGTTCCCGCATCCTTTGCGGCATTCAGCGATTCATGGCTGGTGGAGCCGCAATCGACCGTCACGATCAGGGTCGCGCCATTGGCGGCAAGCTGCTGCATCGCCGCCGGGTTCGGCCCATAACCCTCGAAAATACGATCTGGAATATAGATTTCCGGCGTCAGCCCGAAATGCGCGAGAAACCGATACATCAGCGCGGAAGACGCGGCGCCATCAACGTCATAATCGCCGAAGATCGCCACCTTCTCACCGGTCTCGATGGCGCGGACCAGCCTTTCGGCAGCCTTTTCGCAATCTGTCAGCACATGCGGGTCGGGCATCAATGAGCGAATGGTCGGATCGAGGAAAGCGAGAGCCTCATCCACCCCCACCCCTCGCCCGGCCAGCACCCGGGCAATCAGTTCGGGAATGGCATGGATCTGGGACATGGCCAGCGCACGGTTCTGTGCGGCCTGATCCAGCCGCGAAACCCAACGTTGCTCTGTCGCCGACCGCTCCACGCTTAGAAATGCGCGGACCACGGTATCGGCCGGCTCCATCATTGCCATCCTGTCCATCGTCCTGTCATGCGAATGCGTATCCGCGCCTTGTCATGACAACGGGCTAAATGGCGATGGCGCCTTTTTCAAGCAAAAACGCCCGTATGAGGTTTCACACCGAGAAAATCGAGAAAAACGGGCTGACGATCGATACCGCGCCGACCAGCAGCAACAGGGAAAACACCGCAAGTGAACACCAGTTGCGCTCATATTCGGCAATATCGAATTCCATGCCTCGAATATTGTCGTTGGCATTGTGAGGCCTCGCCCGATGATGGGCGGCCAGAACGCTTTCGCGCTTACTGTCCTTGAAAAGGATAATCGATGTCACAGCCACGCCTCCCTCGCTTGGTAACATGATTAACCATAGAGCCGAATCGCGTTGTTTTCCAGCGGTTCTGAGGCGATCCCCTCAAATTTTATGGCGGCTTATCCGGTGGTCACCAAAACGGGTTTCGGGAGAAAAAAGACCGCGCCTCCATATGGTGGCGCGGCCCTCAAATTCAGAAAAATTGTAAAGCGTCTCAGGTCCGCTCGATGCGGATGACCTGGGGTTCGCTAACCAGATATTTCTCGTTCTTGATCGCCTTGACGGCCTTGCGGATCGCATCTTCCATCGTCGCGTGGGTCACGAGGATAATCGTCTGCGGCGCGCCTTCCACATGCACGCGCTGGCGCTGCACAATGGATTCCAGCGAGATGTTGTTATCCGCCATGCGGGTAGCGATGGAGGCGAAGACGCCCGCCTGGTCCTTCACCGTCAGCCGGATAAAATAGCCGCCTTCATGGCTCTTCATCTTGGCGCGACGATAATCGGTCAGCGACTTCGCCGGACGGCCGAGCACCGGAACCTGCTGGGCACCGGGACGGCTCTTGGCGATATCGGCGATGTCACCGAGCACGGCAGAGGCCGTGGCATTGCCGCCCGCACCTGGGCCAACCATCAGAAGCTCGCCAAGAATATCGGACTCGATCGCCACCGCATTGGTGACGCCATCAACCTGCGCAATAACGGAATCGAGCGGCACCATGGTCGGATGCACCCGCTGCTCGATACCGGATTCGGTCACCTGCGCCACGCCGAGAAGCTTGATGCGATAACCGAGCTCGGCGGCCGCCAGAATGTCCTCGCTGGAGATGTTGGTGATGCCTTCGAGATAGATGTCGTCGGCCGAAATCTTGTTGCCGAAGGCAAGCGTCGTCAGAATGGCGAGCTTGTGGGCGGTGTCGTTACCCTCGATATCGAAGGCCGGATCGGCTTCGGCATAACCCAGCCGCTGCGCTTCTTTCAAACAGACCTCGAACGACAGCCCTTCCTTCTCCATCTTGGTCAGGATGTAGTTGCAGGTGCCGTTCATGATACCGTAGATGCGCGACACGTTGTTGCCGGTGAGAGATTCACGCAGCGCCTTGATGACGGGAATACCGCCGGCCACAGCCGCTTCGAAATTGAGAAGCGCACCCTTGTCTTCGGCAATCGTGGCCAGCTCGACGCCGTGCTTGGCGAGCAGCGCCTTGTTGGCTGTCACCACATGGAGACCGCGCGAAAGTGCTGCGCGCACAGCTTTTTCCGCCTGGCCGGAAGCACCGCCGACCAGTTCCACCAACACGTCGATATCGGCTTCGTTGGCAAGCTGCTCCGGCGTATCGAACCAGGTAATACCCTTGAGATCGATGCCGCGGTCACGCGAACGGTCGCGCGCGCTCACTGCAATAATCTCAATCGCGCGTCCGCAGGTAATCGCAAGTTCGTTGCTTCTCTGCTGGAGGATGCGCACGAGCGAAGCGCCGACAGTGCCGAGCCCCGCTATGCCGATTCTCAATGAATCTGCCATGGGTATGTTCCTGATTTGCTGGTGATGGTGACGGCCGGGGCCCGGCCGCCTTCGGTTGCCCTTATCTGTGGGCATTGAGCGAAACGACATTGTGCATCGTTTCGTCAGCACTCGACAGGAAACGCTTCAGATTGCGCGCTGCCTGACGAATTCGATGCTCGTTTTCAACGAGCGCGAGGCGGACGTAATCATCGCCCATTTCGCCGAAGCCGATGCCGGGAGCAACGGCAATGTCTGCCTTCTCGACCAGAAGCTTGGAAAACTCCAGGCTGCCCAGATGGCGGAACTTTTCCGGGATCTTCGCCCAGGCGAACATCGTTGCCGCCGGCGGCGGAACTTCGAAGCCCGCCTTGCCGAACGTATCGACCATGACGTCGCGACGGCGCCGATAAACGCTGCGTACCTCCGCGATGTCGGAGCCGTCGCCGTTCAGCGCGTGCGTCGCCGCAACCTGGATCGGCGTGAAGGCACCGTAATCGAGATAGGACTTCACGCGGGTCAGCGCCGCGATCAGCCGCTCGTTGCCAACGGCAAAGCCCATGCGCCAGCCCGGCATGGAGAAGGTCTTCGACATGGAGGTGAATTCCACCGCAACGTCGATTGCACCGGGAACTTCGAGAACCGAAGGCGGCGGATTGTTGTCGTCGAAATAGATTTCCGAATAGGCAAGGTCGGAAAGCACGATGATTTCGTGTTTCTTCGCAAATGCGATCACGTCCTTGTAGAAATCGAGCGAGGCAACGTGCGCCGTCGGGTTCGACGGATAGTTGACGATCAGCGCCAGCGGTTTCGGAATGGAGTGGCGCACCGCCCGCTCCAGAGGCCCGAAGAAGCTCTCGTCCGGCTCCACATTCATGGAACGGATAACGCCGCCCGCCATCAGGAATCCGAAAGCGTGGATCGGATAGGTGGGGTTCGGACACAGGATCACGTCACCAGGCGCGGTTATGGCCTGCGCCATATTGGCGAAACCTTCCTTGGAACCAAGGGTCGCGACGACCTGCGTATCGGGGTTCAGCTTCACGCCGAACCGGCGGGCATAATAACCAGCCTGCGCGCGGCGAAGGCCGGGAATGCCCTTGGACGAGGAATAGCGATGGGTGCGAGGGTCCTGAACGACTTCGCACAGCTTGTCGACGATCGCCTTGGGGGTCGGAAGGTCGGGATTGCCCATGCCGAGATCGATGATATCGGCCCCGGCCGCTCGCGCGCTCGCTTTCAAACGGTTGACCTGTTCGAAGACGTATTGCGGCAGACGCCGGACCTTATGAAACTCTTCCATCACTTTCCTCATGGAAATGGACCGGTTCTACCGGCCCATAACGAAGTTCGTTCTTGTTGTTAAACGCCGCCGACACGAACCGATCCGGCGGGCGCTATTCATTGTACCGCAAAGCACAAGAAAACCTACAGCGGTTTTCTCGGTCCACGCGGCATCGCGATCATCCGCCTTGTGGCTCCGGCGCGGCCTTTTCAGACCACAGGCAAGGCGAATTGCGCAATGTAATCAGGAAACCTGCATAACGCCAGATTCTTGGAAATTGCAAGGCAGACCATGGTCAAGAACGGCCATTCCGGCCGTTCAGTCACGCTCGCCCTTCACAATTGCCGCGCGGATGACGGAAAGCACCCGCTCCGGCTTGATATCGGTGCAGATGAGCTGGCTCGGATGCCCGTCCCAGTCGCCCGGCGGAAAGGCGCGGCCATCCGGCTTCTGAATGGTCTGGCCATCGGCAAGCCCGCCGCAGACGACGCGTACAGGGCCGCTGCGGGTCTCGAACAGTTCGGGCGCGACAAGGTAAACGCAGGCGCAGCTGTCATGCACCACCATGCCATCGCCGGTGCGTGTCTTGTAGAAATCGATGTAGAATTGCGACAGATCGGAAAGCAGCCGCACCGGCTTGCCGCCCGCCTCTGCCATCTCGGCCATGAAGGCGCTCGTCATCACCGTTTTCGTCGTCACGTCCAGGCCGACGACGACCACGCGCCAGGGCGCGGTGAAGACGAGATCGGCCGCTTCCGGATCACCGTGAATATTGGCCTCGGCCGCCGGCGACACATTGCCGTTGATATCGAAGGCGCCGCCCATGACGATCACCTGCTTCACCAATGCCGCAAAATCCGGCTCTTCACGCAGCGCCAAGGCCAGATTGGTCATGCGACCAACAGCGATCAGCGTCACCTCGCCGGGATTGGCCTTGACCGTCTCGATAATAAAGCGATGCGCGGGACGCGGATCGAGCGGCAGATCGATGGTCTCTGGAATATCGATATCGCCGAGACCGTTTTCGCCATGGATGAAAGTCGGCCAGTGGCCTTCCTTGCGGGCCGGATCGAAGGTCACGCCCGCACCTTTCGCTACCGGCGCCGTCATCTGCCATTCCCGTTTCAGGAAGAGCGCATTGCGAGTGGTGATATCGATGGGCGCGTTGCCGAAGACGGTGGTGACGCCGATCAGATCGATATCGGGGTGACGGTGCAGAAAAAGAAGCGCCATGGCATCATCTACACCGGGGTCCGTATCGAATATCACTTTATGCATAATGCCCTCATCCTGATGTCTCGCCATCGCCGCGTCTGGCGGTGCGCCACGGAAACATAACCATAAGCGGCAACACCGCAATCCCCCTGCCCGTCTCGGATCGGAGAGAAAAATATTGCGTGGCGATCTTTTCGGTGAAAGAAGAGGCCCTCTCCCTTAAGCCCGCCTGGACATGCCAAGTGCAAGACATCGCCCTCAACGTTTTCCTCGTTCTTTTCTGCGTCGCCATTTTTGCCGGATTTATCGATTCCATCGCCGGCGGCGGCGGTCTCATCACTATCCCGGCCATGCTGATCATGGGAATTCCGCCGCTCGATACGCTCGGCACCAACAAGCTGCAATCGCAGTTCGGCTCGGCGTCGGCCACCATTGCCTATGCCCGCCGCGGCCATGTCAATCTGAGGGAACAATTGCCGATGGCGATCATGGCGATGATCGGCGGCGGGCTCGGTGCTTTCACCGCCGCCTTCGTGCCGTCAGACTTCCTGCGTACCATCATGCCCTTCCTGCTGATCGCGATTGCCCTCTATTTCGCCTTCAAGCCGCAGCTCAGCGATATCGACAGCCATCGCCGCATCACGCCTTTCGTGTTCGGCCTCACCGCCGCACCGCTCGTGGGTTTCTATGATGGCGTTTTCGGCCCCGGCGCGGGTTCCTTCTACATGCTTGCCTTCGTGGGGCTTGCCGGCTTCGGCATGCTGAAGGCAACCGCCCATACCAAGCTTCTGAACCTGGGTTCGAATTTCGGCGGCTTTGTTGTTTTTGCGGCTGGAGGCGCGGTTCTCTGGAAGCTTGGCATCGCCATGGGCATCGGCCAGTTCGTCGGCGCGCAGATCGGATCGCGTTTCGCGATGAAAAACGGCGCGAAGATCATCCGCCCGCTTTTGGTTCTTTCCTGTCTGGCAATGGCGACGAAGCTTCTTGCGGATGCATCATCCGCATGGTCAATCTCCACGATCTGGGAAACCATCTTCCCGAAATGACAGGAAAAGGACACGGCTCGAAGCTTGCGTTCGAACCGTGAATTTATGCCGTGGCGCGACGGCGCCTGCGATCGGCGATTTCGCGGATGACCACCATTGCGCCAACCAGCTTGTAGTTGGAGGAATAGCAGGGCGACATTTCCAGCGATTTTACGATCGTATGGCCGTCATGATCTTCGGCATAGGTGTATTTCGACGTACCGCCCTTGAAGCAATTGTCGAGCCTCTCCCGCAGATCGTTCTGAAAACGGTGCACTCCGACAAGCTCGGCGATATGACATCCCAAAGGCCCTTCCGGCGTATTGCGCGGAAAAGCATCGATCCCATTGGCGAATGATACCCGATAACCGGGAGAGACGACGACCACCGGCTCATCGAGGTCGTTCAGCATATCCTCATCGAGAATGAGATGGCGGTGATGCCACTCCAGGATGTCCTCGTCCTCGTCGCCGATCACCTTTGCCTTGAGCGGCATGCCGACATAGCGATCAACCAGCGTTCTCAAAAGATCGGAGTTGCGCTGCACGCAGCCGAGATCTTCCGCCTCGTGATTAAGGAGGTCGATGGCGAAACGGAATTGCTCACGAATGTCCTCGGAACTGCCGGTCTTACGCCCGATGACCCGATCAAGCAGCAGCTCCAGTTCACGCTCCAGCACTGCGATCTTGTCGGCCTCGTTCTTACCAACCGCTGATTGCAGTTCCGTATAACGCAGCCAGAACAGCTCAATCAAATCTTTCAACCCAACTCTCCCTGAACGGGCAAACAGCCCGCTCCCAATCCGAATGGATAGACACTTATCCCCTCATTGTAGCGTCTGTGCATTAAAAAATGACGTAACGACACGCAGGACCGCCGCAGGGATTAATCTCTAAAATATCATAGCTACTGCTATTTTTTCAATTTCGATAATCCATGAACGAAAAATAAGGTTCCACTAATAAGTAAAAATACTTAAAAACGCAATTTTACGGCCGAATTCTGTAAAAAATCACTAGAAATTCGGCCGCGCTGCAAATAATCAGATCTGGTGTTTAACGTCCCAACGGTCGTGATACCACAGCCATTGTTCGGGATATTCGCGGACCCAGCTTTCCACCTTGTCATTCAAAAGCTCGCGCCGTCGCCTGAATATCGACATTTCCTTTTTCATCGCGCGGAATTTCAACCCTCGGCTCTATTTCCAGCCGGTAGCGGTTATCAGGCAGACGCACGCAGCGGGCGGGATAGACATCGCAATTGAACTGCCGCACCAGCTTGGCAAGAAGCGGGTTGGTGCGCACCTCATGGCCGAAGAACTTCGTCGTCAAGCCTTTGCCGAACTTCTGGTCGACGAGCACGCCGACACCGCCGCCCCTTTCCAGCTGCCGCGCAAGCGCGAAGGAAGAGCCGGCATGCGACGGCACGAGATTGCCCATGCGTTCCTTGCGGAACTTGAACACCTTGTCGGCCACGAAAGGATTATTCGGCGGCCGGAACAGCACCGTCACATCCAGACCGAAGGCAGAACTGGCCACCGGCAACAATTCGAAATTGCCGCTATGGGCAGTAAATACGATGAAGGGCCGCGGGTTATCGCGAAGCTCGATAAAGGTCGAAATACCCTCGACCCGGATACGGCCCGGCTCGCTATTTTCCGGATCGAAATCGAACAGCCTGTCGAGAAAGACATATTCCGCCGCAAGCCGCCCCATGCTGCCCCAGCTGTCCATTGCGATGGTAAGCCGCTCCTCTTCGGATTTCTCCGGAAAGGCGCGCGCCAGATTGTAGAGCATCAGCTTGTGGCGGCCGGTTTTCGGCCCCACCAAGCGCGCCAGCCTGTCGGCAGCGCGAATTCCCGCGTCAGCTGGAAATATCTTCAGCAGATTGAGAAGGCCGAAGGCAAACGTCGCAATCAGCCATTGCCGGAAATGGTCCAGCTTCAGGACGATCCGCGTAATGAACAGTTTCAAGGCGTCAATCCATCCGCAGAACGATTTTGCCGAATACCTGGCGCGTTTCCATGCGCTCCAGCGCCCGGTCGATATCCTCGAAGGTGACTTCGGTGTCGATAACAGGGTGAACGATGCCGCGCGCCATCTTCTGCATGGCGTTGGCCATGTTTTCCATGCGGCAACCGAAGGAGCCGAGCAGCTTCAGCTGCTGCTGGAACAGCATCATCAGGTTGATATCGGTCGATACGCCTGAGGTTGAGCCGCAGGTGACGAGACGGCCGCCACGCTTCAGCGAGAACATCGATCCCGCCCAGGTGTCTTTGCCGACATGCTCGAACACCACGTCTACACCCTTCTTTTTCGTCAGCTTGCGCACGACGCCTTCGAAACGGTCGGTCCGGTAGTTGATGACGTGATCTGCACCCAGAGCCTTCGCCCGTTCGATCTTGTCGTCGGAGCCGACCGTGGTGATGACGGTGCAGCCCATCTTCTTTGCAAGCTGGATCGCCGCCGTGCCGATGCCGGAACCGCCGGCATGCACGAGGATCGTTTCGCCCGATTCCAGCTTGGCATTGTCAAACAGCATGTGTTCGACCGTGCCGAAGGTCACAGGCGCCAGAGCCGCGCCGATGGCATCGACGCCATGCGGCGCCGGAACGAGCTGGCGGGCCGGAATATTGATCTTTTCCTGCGCAAAGCCGTCGAGATGGAAACCGTGCACGCCCTGAACATGTTCACAAAGATTGTCACGGCCTTCACGGCACGGCTTGCAGATCCCGCAGGTGCGCGCGCCGTAGATCGCAACGAGCTGGCCAGGCAGCACATTCGAAACGCCCGGGCCAATGGCCTCCACCACGCCGGAAGCCTCAGCACCGATCGTCAGCGGCATCTTGCGCTTGGCAAAAGCCATGCCGCGCCAGCCCCAGACGTCGATGTGGTTCAGCGCCACGGCCTTGACGCGCAGCGTCACCTCGCCCGGACCTGGTGCATCGGGTTCAGGCAGGTCCACTTTTTCGAGCTTCCGGTCGTCCACGAGTTGAAGAGCGCGCATGTTTTTAGTCCTTCGCCCGGAGGCGTCTATCTCAAGAGTAATTCCAGCAAAACTCTGTAACGGTTTTGCGGTCGGAATGTGTAGTCACACCAGCGAGAGCGTTCCCGGGCTTCGTTCAGGCCGGAAACGCCCCTGTCTTCTGGCGGAACCGGTTAGGCCGGTTCACGCGTCATGACAAGGCTGGCATTCTGCCCGCCGAACCCGAAGGAGTTGGAAAGCACGGCATTGACCGTCGCGTCCCGCTTCACATTCGGCACCACATCGAGCGAAATGGTCGGATCAGGGTTGTTGTAGTTGATCGTCGGCGGCAGGGTGCCGGTCAGCATGGTCTGTAACGAGAACACCGCCTCCACAGCACCGGCCGCCGTCAGCGTATGGCCGATCATCGACTTGTTGGATGACAGCGGAATGTCTTTCAGGCCTTCGCCGAAGACGGCAAGCATCGAGCCATATTCCATCTTGTCGTTTTCCGGCGTCGAGGTGCCGTGGGCGTTGATGTAGCCGATATCGCTTTCAGCAACACCCGCATCTGCAAGTGCGGCGCGGATCGTCGCGATCGCCGGGCCGCCATCTGGCGAGGAACGCGTGCGGTGGAAGCTATCCGCCTTTTCACCGGCGCCCTTGATGATGCCGAGAACCTTCGCGCCGCGCGCAATTGCCGATTCCAGCGATTCCAGCACCAGCGTTGCCGCACCTTCGGCGATCACGAAACCGTCGCGGTCCTTGCTGAACGGCTTGGATGCCTTTTCCGGCGGCTCATTCTGGGTCGACAGCGCCGAGAGAAGCGAAAAGCGGATCAGCGCTTCGGCGCTGACCGAACCGTCTGTCGCAACCGTCAGCGCGCGCTCGGTGCGGCCCTGGCGGATAGCCTCGACACCAAGCTGGATGGCGGTCGCGCCGGATGCACAGGCCGTCGAGAGCGTGACCGGCAGGCCGCGTGTACCAAAGCGGTCCGAAAGACGCTCCGAAATCGCGCCGAAAAGAGCCGCTTCCTGAAACGCCGGGTCCGGACGTTGACGGAAAGCCGTCAGGAACCGTTCATAGGCATCACCCGGCTGGGCGGCCGGCGGAGACCGGTCGGCAAGCTCGAAACGGGCGCTCCATTCCGGCTCGATCGGTGGTGCAGCCAGAAACAGCGGGCCATCGAAATCGCCCGAGATGCCGGCCTGCGCCAAAGCCTCAATGGTTGTCTCGCGTGCAAAGGCATAAGAGCGCTCGACGGAATTCGGAACCGGGATGTCGATGAAATCGACGGTGCCGCTGATCCTTGTGGAAAGCCCCTCCGTCGGGAAACGGGTGATCTTGTGGATGCCCGACTTGCCCGCAGTCAGAGCCGCCCAGTTATCGGCAAGACCCTGCCCGAGCGATGTGATGATGCCCATACCGGTGACTGCAACGATCGGGCGACCGAGATGATCCTTGAAGTTGGAAGTCATGGTCTTTTCTCCTCACACGTCACGGGACAGAACGGCAACACCTTCGCCGCGAACATGGCCGACGGTGGTGACGACCGCTTCGCTGGCCGCCTCGCCCATAGGCTTTTCCGCGGCGCCATCGAAAGTAGGAACCTTCGCGCCGCTTTCAAGCGTCAGGGCAGCAAGCGCCAGCCCAAGCGGGAACTGTGCTTCAAGTCCATGGCCGGTGATACCGCCGAAACCGCGAATGACGGCCTGCGGCAAAGCTTTTTCGAGAATATTCTTTTCACGCTGCGTCACGGCGTCGTAACCGCTCGCACCGGAAAACACGACGGTCGCAGCACTGTCCTTTGCAGGGGCAAGCAGCCGTTCCATGCGCTTTTCCATCTTGCCGTCATCACGGCTACCGCGATCGCCCTCGATGGCGTCGATACGGGCATAGATGCGTGCGCCGCGTTCACTGGCGTGCTTGCGCGATTCCAGCACCAGGAAGGCTCCCAGCGAACCGGAAATCATGCCGCCGCCGTCCTGGCCGCCACGCGACCAAAGCGGCTGCCAATCGCCCTGCGCATGCGCGCCGATCGCTTCAAACAGCAGGATCATGTCCGGGCGCTCGGCCGAGAAGGCGCCGCCCACCAGGGCGTGGCTGGATTCGCCGGAACGGATACGGTGAAACGCAGTCTCGACTGCGGAAATGCCGGCTGCTTCCTCGCCCATGAAGGTGCGGGAGGACCCTGTGACCTTATGCACGATGGAGATGTTACCGGCCATCAGATTGGAAAGCTGGGCGAGAAACAGGGTCGGACGCAATTCCGTCGTCAGCTTCTCGTTGAGCAGCACTTCGCGGTCGTTGCGTTTCAGCGCCTCATCGACAATCAGCGTATCGACATTGATGTCGCGCTCGCCACCGCCGGCAGCCACGATCATGTCCATGGTAGCGCAGGCTTCCGGGTTTTCCTTCAGCCCTGCATCATCAAGCGCGAGGCCGGCGGCAAAAACGCCGAGACGCTGCCAGTTTTCCATCTGGCGCTGGTCGCCGCGCTTGGCAATCTGCGTGGACCAGTCGATCTCCGGCATGGGATGAACCGGATAGGGTTTGAACTTTTCGGTCTCGATCACCGTTGCCGGCGCCGCAGTTCCCGAAAGAAGCGCAAGATGCGCCTGGCTGCCGACGCCGTGACAGGTCACGATGCCGACCCCGGTTATCACCACATCATTGTCAGATTTCATCGTCTGTCATCCTTTGCAGCCTGACCCATTGAAGCGGTCACGGCTATCCAACAGCGGTCGCAAACGACCACTCCATGCGTTGCGGAATAAAGCGCGCGATGCGGATTGGCAATGGTGAAGGCCCGATCCGCCAGCACAAGCCCACGATTTTCGTGAATCAAAACCGGGTCTAGGGGAAAAATGCCGTCTCCCGGCATCAGCGGAAGCGCTTATTTTTGCGCATCCGCGACAATCGCCGCCATCAGGCCGACTTCCTCGGCCCGCTTCCTGACGATAGGCGCGAGCGGAATTTCGCTGAAAGGCATTGTCCTGAGCTTCAGCTGCGCATCGCAGACCTTCTTGCCTTCGCAAGTGATCTTCGCTTTGGTGACTGCAAAACCCGAACCGTCATGTTCCAACACCGCCTCGATATCGAGAACCGCGCCCGGCTCCACGAAGGTGCGCATCTTGGCGCCGTCAACCGACATCAGGAAGGGCATGGCGGAAAAATCGCTGAACGCCAGAACCATCATGCCGGAAGCCTGCGCCATGGTCTCGATCAGAAGCACGCCCGGAACCAGCGGCATGCCGGGGAAATGTCCCTCGAAAACCGGGCTTTTGTCGGGAACGACAGACCGCGCCTTCAATGTGCGCGTCGCCATATCCACGGCTTCGACCTTGTCGATCATCTGAAAATATTCAAGCAGCATCCGTCCGGCCCGTTTCTGGTCGGTTACGACCCGTCCCTGAAGGTCAGGTCCAGAAAAAGGAATGCCCGCTCGAAGCGGGCATTATCGCCTCAGCCCTTGGCTGCGCGCAATTCGTCGATCTTGGCACAGAGGTTCTTCAGCACGAAATATTCTTCGGTGGTAACCTTGCCTTCGTTGACTTCCTGCGTCCACTGCTCGAGCGGAATCTTGATACCGAATTCCTTGTCGATGGCGAAAACGATATCCAGAAAGTCGAGGCTGTCGATGCCCAGATCGTCGATCGTGTGGCTTTCCGGCGTAATGGTTTCGCGGTCGATTTCGCTGGTTTCGGCGATAATGTCGGCAACCTTGTCGAATGTAGCTGTCACGCCCATAATCCTTATTGTCGTTCGTATTAAATATCCTGTCTGACGCACCACATAGGCAAGTCGCACAAAAAAGCCAATGGTTTCGTGACGTAACTTTGAAATTTGCCTTAAAACTGTTGCCTAAACAGCAACCGAATGACGGCCGCGTCCGCTGCCGAGATAGGCGTCAAAGGTTGCCGCGATATGACGGACAAAGGGTTTTCCCGCCTCCGTCACGGCAAAAACATCGCCATCCATCCGCACCACACCGTCCCTGTCGCCGCCAGCGAAAAGCTGCGCCTCCATGCTGACGGAATGGCTGGCCTTGCCGAAACGCCGCTTCAAATCGCCCAGATCGAGCGAAAAATCGCACATCAGCCGCTCGATGACATAGGAGCGCAGGTGATCCTCGTCAGACAATTCTATTCCCTTGAGAACCGCGAAACCACCCTCGCCCACCATCCGCTGATATTCCCCTGTCGCCACCATGTTCTGCACGTAGCCCTGGGGCAACCGGCCGATCGCGGATGCACCAAGCCCGATCAGGGCATCAGCCGTGTCAGTGGTGTAGCCCTGAAAATTCCGCCGCAGCTCCCCCGTCTCGACCGCCCGGCTCAGAGTGTCGGCGGGCTTGGCAAAATGATCGATCCCGATTGCCCGGTAACCCGCCTTGCCGAGCATCTCCGCCGCCATCGTCATCTGGCGGTAGCGCTCGGCAATATCTGGCAATGCCTGCTCAGGGATCAGCGACTGGTGTTTTTTCATCCACGGAACATGCGCATAACCGAACAGCGCGATCCGGTCGGGGTCGAGTGAGATGATCTGGTCAACCGTCTGTTGCAATGTCTCGCAGGTCTGGAACGGCAGGCCATAGAGAATGTCGCAATTGACCGAGTGAACGCCCCTTGCCCGCACGGCATCTACCACCGATTCCGTCTGCTCGAAGGTCTGAATCCGGTTGATGGTTTTTTGCACTTTGTCATCAAAGTCCTGCACACCGAGGCTCGCGCGCGTCATGCCGATGACGGCAAGCGCGTCATAGCGACTTTCGTCAAGATCGTTCGGGTCCATTTCCACGCTGATTTCGGGCGCCAGACCAAAGGTGAAATGGCGTCTTAGACAGTCCATCAGGCCCACCATGTCTTCAGGCCTCAGCATAGTGGGAGAACCGCCGCCAAAATGCACCGCGCTGACCACTGCATCGGGGGAAACAAGCGAGCCGACGGCTTCTATCTCCCGCCTAAGTGCCTCAAGATAAACGGCAATCGGCTCGTATTTCAGCGTGTGCTTGGTGTGGCAGGCACAGAACCAGCACAGCCGGTCGCAATAGGGAATATGCAGGTAAAGCGATATCCGGTTCCTGTGGCCAAGCTCGCCGAGCCAGCGGCGATAGGTGCCATTATCGATTCCCTCGTGAAAGTGCGGCGCGGTAGGATAGCTCGTGTAACGCGGCACGGCGCCCGAATATTTGCGAAGAAGTTCGGTTTTCATCCCCGGATTTGCCTTTTATCAAGAAAATGTCGATTTCCTCCCCTTGAGTAACGGCTGCGACAGTTTGCAACTTTGACTTCAATCAAATTGCACCTTAAGTTCTTGCTAAAGTAGACGCGGGGGCGACGACTACGCGGCGCAAGCCTTCGAAAAGACCGGATTTTACACCTGCGGTCGCATTCGTCCCTTAAAGCCAGCATCGGAAAAGGCTGATGGACACGCTACAGAAGACCATCCACAATTCGGAATATCCCGTCGTATGCCGCTCCTGCGAGGCGCGTCACGGTGGTCTTTGCAGCACGTTGACGCCGCAGCAGCTCTGCGACCTCAACCGTCATTCCAGCCGTAAGAAGCTGGAAGCGGGCAACGAGCTGCTTGCCCAGGGGGAGCTCGTCAGCTCCTACGGCAACATTCTCAACGGCGTGGTGAAGCTCTCGAAGATGATGTCGGATGGCCGCCAGCAGATCGTCGGCCTGCAATTTGCACCGGATTTTCTCGGCCGCCCGTTCATGGCGGAAAGCAAGATGACAGCGGAAGCCGCAACCGATGTGGAAATCTGCCTGTTCCCGCGCCGCATCGTCGACCGCATGGTTTCCGAAGTGCCGGATATGGAACGTAAGCTTCACAGCCAGTCTCTGAAGGAACTGGATGAGGCGCGCGACTGGATGCTGACACTTGGCCGAAAATCGGCACAGGAAAAGGTTGCCAGCTTCCTTTATATGATCGCCACGCATATCGATCCGGAAAAGGACGATAAATCAACGTTCGACCTGCCGCTATCGCGCGCAGACATAGCTGACTTCCTTGGTCTCACCATCGAAACAGTTAGCCGGCAAATGACTAAGCTGCGCAAGGAAGGCACGATCAGCATCGAGAACAACCGTCATATTACAGTGCCGGACCTCGATATGCTCAGCGAAGCCGCCGGAAACGACTGACCGGCGTTTTTCAACTTTCATCGTCCCTGAGGCGCTGACGTTCCGATGTTGATGTACGGCGCCCGCGCCTGCGCGGGTGCGAGCGCAAAACCGGCAAGAACCAGCAAAGCAGCGATGCATCTCATGATATTTCACCCTGTCTACCGCTTTTTCAGCGGCCTGTTTGTTATGACCGCATCATAAGCGGCAAAGCGCATCCATCCGCTTAACATCTTCAGTAAGCATATGGTTCAAAGGCAGGGTAAATAAGGGGTTATGAGAGCTGCTTGGTAATAGAATGAAGCACAAGGATTGCCGTTATCCTCGGCCTTGTGCCGAGCGAATCTCGAGATCCACAGGTTGTCGATTCTCGGTAAAGGCCCCAGAACGACGAACGGAAGAACCTTACTGCGTAACAGGCGTCGCAACCGGCTTCTGGTTTTCGCCAAGCGCCCGCAATTCCGCGACTCGGCGTTTGTATTCAGCTTCCGAAATCTGGCCGTTGCGGCGTGCAGCACCGAGGCGCGACAGGTTCGATTCCATTTTGGACGCCTCGTCATCCCCCATCTGGCTGCCGGCAGCCGTAATCGGTGCTGAAAAGCTTGGATAGGTGCCGGTATCGCGTCTCTGGCTCACCACATTGTCGCTGACGGGACGCGGGCCGACGATTTGGGCTTGCGGGTGGGGCATATGGGCCGGTGCGACGATCGGTGCCGGGGTCTTGCAGGCGGCAAGTACTGTAACGAGCATGGCGCCGGAAAGCGAAAGAAGGGCGATCCTTCCAGCATTTTCCGCAAATCTTCCCCATGTACCCATGTGCTTGCCCATCGTCATGTTCCGCCTGTAAGGATATCGCCGATATCGAATTCGACTGCGGTTCGGCTCTTCGTGGCCTCCCCTTGCTGGTGGAACTTGTATTCGTTTTCATGCAGAATGTGCAAACACAAATTTGGTGGAGGACAGCGCATGGCAGGTGTTGACGGCGGGGCAGAGAAAAAGGGTGGCAAAACGCCCGGTTTCGACGCCACATCCGCCGAGGCTTACCTGATCCGCGACCCGGAAGCCTTTGCGGTCAACATCGCCCGCGCGCTGGAAAACCTCGGCAAAGCCGCGTCCGAATGGCTGGCGCCCCGCGAACGCGGTGAAATTCCGCAGACCAGCGCCGATCCGATGACCGACATCGTCAAGACGCTCTCCGATGTCGCCGAATACTGGATGGCAGAACCGAAGCGTTCACTCGAAGCGCAGACCCACCTGCTTTCCAGCTATTTCGATCTGTGGACAAAATCCGTGGCGCAGTTTTCGGAAGATGCCGATTCCCGCTCGGAAAAGGCCACGGAGACCGGCCCGGCAGAGCGAAAGAACAGGCGTTTTGCCGACGCGGACTGGCAGGCCAATCCATTTTTCGATTTTCTCCTCAAAGCCTATCAGACCACCGTCGGTTTTGCCGACCGGATGGTTATGGAAGCCGAAGGGCTGGACGAGCACACCCGCACCAAGGCGTTGTTTTACATGCGCCAGGTGACGGAAGCCCTCTCGCCGGCCAACTTCGTCTTCACCAATCCGCAGGTCTTCCGCGAGACGGTCGCGTCCAGCGGCGCCAATCTCGTCAAGGGCATGGCACAGCTTGCCGAAGATGTCGCGGCCGGCCACGGCCATCTGAAACTGCGCCAGACCGATTACAGCAAATTCGTCATCGGCCAGAACATCGCCATCACACCAGGCAAGGTGGTTGCCAAAAGCCCGCTCTGCGAGATCATCCATTACGCGCCGACGACGAAAAAGGCCCTCAAACGGCCGCTGCTCATCGTGCCGCCATGGATCAACAAATTTTATATCCTCGATCTCAACCCACAGAAATCCTTCGTTAAATGGTGTCTCGATCAGGGTCACAGCGTGTTCATGGTCTCGTGGATCAACCCGGACGCCAGGCTGGCCGACAAGGGCTGGGAGGACTATATCCGCGAAGGTATCGATTTTGCCCTCGACACGATCGAGGAGCAAACCGACGAAAAAGAGATCAACGCCATCGGCTATTGCGTCGGCGGCACGCTTTTGTCTTCGGCCCTGGCATTGCATGCGCAGGAAGGCAATGAGCGCATTCGCAGCGCCACACTTCTCGCCGCCCAGACGGATTTCATCCATGCGGGCGACCTCAAGGTCTTCATCGATGAAGGCCAGCTCGCCGCGCTCGACAGGCACATGCAGGCCGTCGGTTATCTCGATGGCTCGATCATGGCCACAGTCTTCAACATGCTGCGCGCCTCCGATCTCATCTGGCCCTATATGGTCGATAATTATCTGCGCGGCACGGAACCCCTGCCCTTCGATCTCCTCTACTGGAATTCAGATTCGACCCGGGTGACCGCTGCCTGCCATTCCTTCTATCTGCGCAATTGTTATCTCGACAACAATCTCGCTCGCGGGCTGATGCGCGTGGCGGACAAGCGGATCAACCTCGGCGACATAAAAATCCCCGTCTATGATCTAGCCACCCGCGACGACCATATCGCGCCAGCGAAATCGGTCTTCACGGGGGCGGCACTGTTCGGCGGCCCCGTGGAATTCGTGCTCGGCGCTTCCGGCCACATAGCCGGTGTGGTCAATCCGCCGCAATCCGAAAAATACCAATATTGGACAGGCGCATCACCATCCGGAGACTTCGATGCCTGGCAGGCCGCAGCCACGGCCCACAAGGGATCATGGTGGGTGCACTGGCAAAACTGGATCGAAAGCCAGAATGGCGAGAAGGTAAAGGCAAGGGCGCCGGGAGACGGCAAGCGACCAGTGCTCGGTGATGCACCCGGAACCTACGTCCTGTCCTGACCAGCCCCCACCTCTCACCTTTCAGGCCACATGCTCTTCACGCCCCCACTCGTTCCCGCCACGCTGATCGCCCGCTACAAGCGTTTCCTCTTCGACGCTGTTCTGGAGGACGGCACGGCGATTACAGGCTCCTGCCCCAATACCGGCTCCATGCGCGGGTTGACCACGCCCGGCTCGCGTATCTGGCTGTCCGAGCATGACAGCCCAACCCGCAAGTACCGGCATATGCTGGAAATGGTCGAGGCCGATGGCACCGTGGTCGGCATCAATACCGGCATGCCGAACCGGCTGGCGGAAGAAGCGATCCTCAATGGCCGCATCCCGCAGCTTGCCGGCTATTCGACGATCCGGCGCGAGCAGAAATACGGCCGCAATTCCCGCATCGATTTCCTGCTTTCCGAAATTGGGCGGCCGGATGCCTATGTGGAAGTGAAAAACGTGCATTTCATGCGCGAAAAAGGTCTGGCCGAATTCCCTGATACCGCCACCAAACGCGGCGCCAAACATCTGGAGGAGCTAGGCGACGCAGCGGAGGCGGGTCACCGCGCGGTGATGCTCTATCTCATTCAGCGCAACGATTGCGACCGGATGCGCATCTGCGATGATCTGGATCCGGTCTATGCGCTGGCGTTTCAGCGGGCCATGTCGCGCGGCGTGGAGGCCTATGCGGTGAAATGCGACGTTTCCCCGGCACAAATTTCAGTCACGGGAACGGTTAAGATGGACGAATGGCGTCCGGCTGTTTTATGAACAGGGACGTAAAGAGACAGAAAGCACTATGATGGTCACCTATATAGACGCAGCCTCCGCCCCCCTCAAGAATACCGGCGTCATCCGCCTTTATACCCCTGAGGATTTTGACGGGATGCGCAAGGCGTGCCAGCTGACGGCGCGTTGCCTCGACGAACTGGCGGCAATCGTCAAGCCGGGTGTGACGACTGATGCCATCGACCGTTTCGTCTTCGAGTTCGGCGCCGACTATGGCGCTTTGCCGGCAACACTGAATTACCGCGGTTATACGAAATCCGTCTGCACCTCTATCAACCATGTGGTCTGCCACGGCATTCCAGACGCAAAGCCGCTGCGCGAAGGCGAAATCGTCAATATCGACGTGACCTATATTCTGGACGGCTGGCACGGCGATTCGAGCCGCATGTATCCGGTTGGCACGATCAAGCGCGCGGCTGAACGCCTGATGGAAGTGACCTATGAATGCCTGATGCTCGGCATCGCGGCAGTGAAACCGGGTGCGCGCACCGGCGCGATCGGCGCGGCTATTCAGGCCTATGCCGAGGCGGAACGCTGCTCGGTGGTGCGTGATTTCTGCGGCCACGGCGTTGGACGCCTGTTCCACGACACCCCCAATATCCTGCACTACGGCCGCCCGGACGAAGGCCCGGAGATTCGCGAGGGAATGATCTTCACCATCGAACCGATGATCAACCTCGGCAAGCCGCATGTGAAGGTACTCTCCGATGGCTGGACGGCAGTAACGCGCGACCGCTCCCTTTCCGCGCAATACGAACATGCGGTCGGCGTAACCGCGACCGGTTGCGAAATCTTCACACTGTCGCCGGGCGGCTTTGACCGTCCGGGCCTGCCGCCACTCGCATAAGGCCAGACCGCCATGGCAAAACGCCCTGCCCCGCCTTCCGCCGATCTTCCATCGACCTCTGGCTTTCAGGCGGGAAACGGCGATCTGTTCGACGGAACGGATGAGCGCGGCTTCTTTGCCGAACCGCGAAGTGCGGTGAAGAAGACCTCGGAACACCCCGCAGCCGTTGCGGAGCCGGAAGCGGAGATCGCACACTATCACGGCCATCGGGACAGGCTGCGGGCGCGTTATCGCGACGGCGGCGATACCGCCCTTGCCGATTACGAACTGCTGGAGCTTCTGCTTTTCCGGCTGATACCGAGGCGTGATACCAAACCCATCGCCAAGGCGTTGATCGCCCGCTTTGGTACCCTTGGCGGGGTGCTCGGCGCGCCGCTGCCGCTGTTGCAGGAGGTGAAGGGCGTGGGTGAGGCCGTGGCGCTCGATCTGAAGCTCGTCGCCTCCGTTTCCCAGCGCATGCTGAAAGGCGAACTCCGCAACAAGCAGATTCTCGGCTCCTGGTCTTCGGTCATCGACTATTGCCATGCCGCCATGGCCCATGAAACCCGCGAACAATTCCGCATCCTGTTCCTCGACAAGCGCAACGTCCTGATCGCCGACGAGGTGCAGGGTCAGGGAACCGTGGACCACACGCCGGTTTACCCGCGCGAAGTGGTGCGCCGCGCCCTCGAACTTTCCTCTACAGCTTTGATTCTAATCCACAATCATCCGAGTGGAGACCCTACCCCCTCGCGTGCCGATATCGAGATGACCAAAACCATCATCGATACGGCAAAGCCGCTGGGGATAGCGGTGCACGACCACATCATCATCGGCAAAGACGGCCACGCCAGCTTCAAAGGGCTTCGGCTGATCTGAAATCCATGGGTATTAACGCGAAGGGCTTTCCCGGCCTGCAACCCATAAGAGCGACATCAATACAAAATTAACACCTATAAATTAGCATTTCCGAAAATAAGAATAAAGGCATCTGACTTTGGTGCCTGAAGAAACGGGGGTGCTTTATGCGTAATGGAGTGCATTTCCTTCGTGATCGATCCGGCTCGTCCGCTGTCGAGTTCGCTATCGTCGCGCCGATTTTCTTTCTCGTCCTGCTGACAATGATTGCCTACGGTATCTACCTGATGGCCGCCTATTCTGTGCAGCAGATCGCCGCCGACGCGGCAAGGACGGCAGTTGCCGGACTGAATACGACCGAGCGCCAGCAGCTGGCCCGTGATTTCGTCACCAAAAGTGACCTCAGCTACGCCTTCATGGACAAGACGCGTTTCACGGTCAACGTCGCCACCGATCCCGCCAATGCCAACCAGTTCACGGTCAAGGTGGAATATGACGCCCGTGATCTGCCGATCTGGAGCCTCTACAGCTACACCCTGCCCGAGCCGGTCATCCGGCGTTTTTCCACAATCCGGATCGGAGGAGCATGACATGCAAAATATCTCTTCTTTGCTTCCCCGTTTCCTGAAGGATCGCACAGGCAACATCGCCATCTCGGCCGGGCTTACCGCACCGCTTTTCATCGGCATATTGGCGCTTGGCGTCGATTATGGCTATCTGACCCTGCAGAAGCGGCAATTGCAGCAGACCGCCGATCTTGCGGCCATATCAGCGGCGGCCAATGCCGCTGATCCCGAAAAGGCGGTCCAGCAATATTTTGCCCTCAACGGCATGAATCTCGGGGTCAAGACACCGAATGGCCTCTTGACCGTAGACGGTCTTCAACCTTTCGACCCCTTGAACGAATTTGCCAAGAGCAACGGTTATGCCGAAGTCGTCAAAGGTCACTATGAGCCGGACGCGACCCTGCCTGTCGGCCAGCGTTTCGTCGAAAATGCACTTCCCACCAATGCGATGAAAGTGAATATCGTCGAAAAGGGCCAGATATTCTTTGCCTCCGCCTTCACCACGCCGCCCAAGATTTCCGCGGCTGGAACGGCCTCATCCCAAAAGATCGCGGCATTTTCGGTGGGCTCGCGACTGGCAAGCCTCGATGAAGGCATTTTGAACAGCCTGCTCGGCGGCTTGCTCGGTACGACGGTCTCGCTCAAGGTTATGGATTACCAGGCGCTTGTGGCTGCTGATGTCAACGCGCTGCATGTCGTCGAAGCGCTGGCTGTCGATCTCAACCTGACAGCCGGCACCTACAAGGATGTCCTGAAGACGGAAATCACCTACGGCAAATTCCTGGACGCGCTGACGAAGACCACCGGCCTGCAGCCGGCTGTGGCCAACATTCTGAAGACGCTGGCAAAAACCGCCAACAAGAGCAACATCAAGCTCAAGCTTGAAGAAATCCTCAATCTCGGCCCGTTCTCGGACAAGCTGATCGGTAGCGGCGAAAACCTAAAGGTCACCGCAGGCGTCTTCGATCTTCTCAACGCCGCCGCCGTGGCAGGCAATGGCGGCAACCAGCTGGCACTCAACCTCAACGCCAATCTTCTCGGTCTCGCCTCGGTCAAGACGACGCTCGCCATCGGTGAGCCACCCGTCGAAACGCCGTCGCTTGCCGTCGGCGGCCAGGGCACGGTGGTGCGCACCGCACAAACCCGGCTGGCGGTCAGTGTCGTGGTTGACGGGCTTCAGGCGATTGCCGGTCTGAAGGTCAATATTCCGCTCTATGTGGAAGTCGCCCATGCCGAAGCGCGGCTCGCCGACATTCGCTGCACGGGCGGCGGACAGGGTACGGTCGATGTCGAAGTCGTTCCCGGCGTCGCAGAAATCGCGCTTGGCAATGTCGATACCACGGCCTTTGCCAATTTCGGCAAGGATCCGCGCGTCACCAAGACCGCGATCGTGGATTCGGCCCTGCTCGCCATCAATGGCAGCGCCCTCATCAATGCCACGAACATGACGAAGACCAAGCTGACCTTTACCCAGTCGGATATCACCCAGGCCAAGATCAAGAGTGTTTCCACGAAGGATACCGTTACCACTCTTGTCAGTTCACTGCTGAAGAACCTCAATCTGGATATCAGGCTTCTCTTCCTCAACATCGATCTGGGAGGTCTGGCGGGCATCCAGTCAGCGCTTGCCAACACGCTCGCGGCAGTCACGGCGCCCGTGGATCAGCTGCTCTACAACGTGCTGCTGGTACTCGGCGTCAAGATTGGCGAAGCCGATGTGCGCGTCACCGACGTTCGCTGCCAGCAGCCGGCACTCGTCCAGTAATCAGGCCGACAACCATAAAAAAAGCCGCCGGCAGTATCCGGCGGCTTTTTTGTTTGATCTGCCTCTGTCAGGCAGTAGCAATTGCCAGACGCTTCTCGTCACGGCCGCTCTTCATGCGCTCGGACAGAAGGAAGGCCAGTTCCAGTGCCTGATCGGCGTTGAGACGCGGATCGCAATGGGTGTGGTAACGATCCGACAGCGATCTGCCGTCACGGCGCGCGCGCCGCCGGTGCATTCCGTCACGTCCTTGCCGGTCATCTCGATGTGGATGCCGCCCGGATGTGTGCCTTCGGCACGGTGGATCTGGAAGAAGCTTTCGACTTCCGACAGGATGCGCTCGAAAGGACGCGTCTTGTAGTGGTTGAGCGTGATGGTGTTGCCATGCATCGGATCGCAGGACCAGACGACCTTGCGGCCCTCTTTCTCCACGGCACGGATGAGCTTCGGCAGGCTGTCGGCAACCTTGTCGTGGCCGAAACGGCAGATCAGCGTCAGACGACCTGCCTCGTTTGCAGGGTTCAGCGCGTCGATCAGCTCGATCAGATTATCAGGCGTCAGCGACGGTCCGCACTTCAGGCCGATCGGGTTCTTGATGCCGCGGAAATATTCCACATGCGCATGGTCGAGCTGACGCGTGCGGTCGCCGATCCAGATCATGTGGCCCGACGTGGCATACCAGTCGCCGGAGGTCGAATCGACGCGGGTCAGCGCCTCTTCGTAACCGAGCAGCAGAGCCTCGTGGCTGGTGAAGAAATCGGTTTCGCGCAGGCTAGGATTGTTTTCTGCGCTGATGCCGATTGCCTGCATGAAGTTCATGGTCTCGGAAATCCGGTCAGCCAGCTTGCGGTAACGATCCGCCTGCGGGCTGTCCTTGATGAAGCCGAGCATCCACTGGTGAACGTTTTCAAGGTTGGCGTAGCCGCCCATTGCGAAAGCGCGCAGCAGGTTAAGCGTCGCCGCCGACTGGCGGTACGCGTCGAGCTGACGCTCGGGGTTCGGCACGCGCGAGGTCTCATTGAACTCGATGCCGTTGATGATGTCGCCGCGGTAGGACGGCAGCGTCACGCCATCGAGCACTTCCACGTTCGAAGAGCGGGGCTTGGCGAACTGACCGGCAATACGACCGACCTTCACCACCGGCAGCTGCGCACCATAGGTCAGGACGACAGCCATCTGCAGGAAAGCGCGGAAGAAGTCGCGGATATTATCCGCGCCATGCTCGAGGAAGCTTTCGGCGCAATCGCCACCCTGCAACAGAAAGGCGTTGCCGTCTGCCACATTGGCAAGCTGCTTTTTCAGGCGGCGGGCTTCACCGGCAAAAACGAGCGGCGGATAGGTCGCAAGCGTGGCTTCCGTCGCCGCAAGCGCTGCCGCGTCAGGATATTCGGGAACCTGCTGGATCGGTTTCTGCCGCCAACTGCCGGGTGTCCAATTCTGTGCCATGTCCTTACCCTTTTCTCGCCCGCGCATTTGTGCACGACCGCCTCGAAAAATTGAGCGGCTTATAGCTCCAAGCACAGGCTTTGCATAGCCGATGTCAGGGCCATCGGGCCCATTCCGCCCGTTTTGGGCGTTTAACGTGCATAAAAGTCAATTCAAACGATTTAATAAACCCGCCACCACACGGAAAACAACGGTTTTCAAGTGGTGGCGAGCGAAGCGGAGACGTGATCACGTCGCGCAAGCGACGGCGTTACACGCGCTCGCCGTTCACCACGCGGTAGCTTGGCGAATACATCGTCACCAGTTCCTCGGCCGCTGTCGGATGAACCGCCATGGTGCGATCGAAATCGTCCTTGGTGCATCCGGCCTTCAGCGTGATGCCGAGAAGCTGCGCCATTTCGCCTGCCTCGTGGCCGAGAATATGCGCGCCGACGACCTTACGGTCGGCGGCATTGACGATCAGCTTCATGATCGTCTTTTCCTGTCGCCCGGACAGCGTTGCCTTCATCGGACGGAACTGCGCGCGATAGACCTCCAGTTGCGGGTATTTCTTGCCCGCTTCCTCTTCAGAAAGTCCAACCGTGCCGATTTCCGGCTGCGAGAACACCGCAGTGGCAATAAGCTCGTGGTCCGGCTTGGTCGGGTTGTTCTTGTACTCGGTTTCGATGAAGCACATGGCCTCGTGGATCGCCACCGGCGTCAGCTGTACCCGATCGGTGACGTCGCCCAGTGCGAAGATACTAGGGACGTTCGTGCGCGAATACTCATCGACGATGATTGCGCCGCGCGCATCCACCTTCACACCGGCATTTTCAAGGCCTAGACCATGCGTATTCGGATCGCGACCGAGCGCCAGCATCACCAAGCCGACATGCAGCGAGTTGCCCTGCTTCGTCCGTGCCACAAAGCCGCCCGCACCGTCCTTGCTCACTTCCTGAATGACGTCTTCAAGAATGATACGAATGCCCTTGGCTTCCATCGCTTCATGAAGGCCCTTGCGCATATCGTGATCGAAGCGCGAAAGGATTTCCTTGCCGCGATAGATCAGCGTCGTTTCGACACCGAGTCCGTGGAAGATATTGGCGAATTCCACGGCGATGTAACCACCGCCAGCGATCAGGATCGATTTCGGCAGTTCTTCCAGGTCGAAAGCCTCGTTGGAGGAGATCGTCAGCTCGTGGCCGGGCAGCGCCTTGTGTTCGTTCGGCGTACCGCCAACGGCAATCACGATACGCTCGGCCGTGAAGGTCTCACCAGTCTTCGTCAGCTTCACGGTATGCGCATCGACAAGCTCTGCACGGCTGTCGAAAATATCGGCCTTGGCGTTATCCAGACCCTTGCGGTACAGCCCTTCGAGACGGGTGATTTCCCTGTCTTTCGCTTCGATCAGTTTTTTCCAGTCGAAACGACGCTCGCCAACGCTCCAGCCGAAACCTTCGGCATCCTCGAAATGCTCAGGAAATTGCGAGGCATAAACGAACAGCTTCTTCGGCACGCAACCACGGATGACGCAGGTTCCGCCGTAACGGTATTCCTCGGCAATTCCCGCACGCTTGCCGAGTGAGGCGGCCACGCGAGCGCTGCGCACGCCGCCCGAGCCGCCACCGATAACGAAAAGATCGTAGTCATAAGCTGTCATAGTCAAAACCCCTGATCAAAACCACGTGCCATCGGCCTCAAGGCGGGCTGTGGCGTATTCATGGCACATATAGGTGCTGCGATGCACAAATGAAAAGCCCGACCTTGCGGCCGGGCTTTGAATATTTCTGAACGTGAGTTTTGGGACCCGACGCTTTATCTATTTCACTCAGGGCTTGTGAGCCGGAGCGCCACCGGTGTTGCCCTGATCGGCCGGAAGCGGCTTCAGATCAGCGCCGGCCACCTTCTGCAATTCGGTCATGCTGGAGGTGTTCAGATCGCGGTTGATGCCCGCGGCCCAGATGTCGGCAGCCTTCATCAGTTCGCGCGTGGCGATCGGACCGTCCTTCAGAAGCTTCTTGCCGGCTTCGCTGCTGTAGAAGGTGGAGATGGCGTTCAGCTCTTCGACGGAGAAGGCGCGCGCGTAGGTGAGTGCTGCCTCGCGTTCCAGATCGGCGCGGCGCGGCGCAAGCTCAAGTGCCTTGGCGTCGACAGTCGCGGTGATCACGTCCTGCACATTCGGCGATGCCTGAATGAGTTCGGCCTTCAGACGTTCCGCCAGACCCGGCAGGATATCATCGAAACGGTCAGTAACGCCAAGAGAGGCGATCGCCTGCCGTGCGGCGGCGATATGCGCTTCCGAAATTTCCTGAGCGCGTGCGGCAGTACCGAACACGATGCCGGAAATGAGGATCGAAGCAGCGGCAGCTTTGCCCAGTCCCGCTAGTTTGATCATGAAAATCTCGCTCCTGTTATACTGCCTGCATCACGCGGGCGCCTTCAGGACCCGCAATGATGGCAAGCGATGCCAAATTTATGAAAAGTCCGTGCTCGACAACACCGGGGATAGTGTTCAGCTCGCGTGCAAGCGCTTCTGCATCAGGAATACGGCCAAAAGATGCGTCGAGAATGAGGTGTCCACCATCCGTCATGAAGGCGCCGTCGCCCGACGAACGCATCGTCAGGTCGCCCGAGAGGCCGGACCGCGCCGCCAGTTTCTCGATGGCTATCTGTGTCGCCACCTGACCGAACGGATTGATTTCGATGGGAAGCGGAAAGGCGCCAAGCGTCTCCACAACCTTGCTCTGGTCGGCGATGACGATCATGCGGGCGGATGCCGCCGCCACGATCTTTTCGCGCAGAAGCGCACCGCCACCACCCTTGACGAGTCGCAGGCCGTGATCCACTTCGTCCGCGCCATCGATGGTAAGGTCCAGTTCCGGCAATTCATCGAGGGATTTCAGCGGCACACCAAGCTCCACGCAAAGGCGCGCGGTACGCTCGGATGTCGGCACGCCTTCGACCTTCAGGCCTGCAGCAACCTTTTCCGCCAGAAGCCTGACGAATTCCTCAGCTGTAGAGCCCGTGCCGATACCAAGTCGCATCCCGTCTTGCACATGGGACAATGCGGCCTCGGCGGCCTTGATCTTCATCTGGCGGGCATCCATGTGCCTGAAACTCCGGTAGCTTTGTCGTCGCCGTGCTGTTTACACGGGTCGAAAGCCAAACGAAAGCATTTTTGCAGGCAACGAACAGAACGTTGTGGCGCGGTTGCAAAGACAAAGCCGTTTGCCTAGGCTTGGCCACAACGAACGCACCGATATCATCGCCAAAAGCATTCTCTCAAGAGGCCAGTTCCCGTGACATCTCGCCCGCTCTCCCCGCTCGCCATCTTCGACCTCGATGGTACGCTCGTCGACACCGCCGCCGATCTCGTTTCGAGCCTCAACCACACCATTGCCGCAGCCGGTCTTGCCCCCGTTACTTATGACGACCTGACGCATCTCGTCGGCCAGGGCGCGCGCGTGATGATCAAGCGGGCCTTCGCGCTGCGTCAGGTAGAATTGCCGGAAGCCGAGCTGGAGCCGCTGTACGAGCGTTTCATTGACCATTATCGCGCGGAAATGCCCGGCGACAGCCGCCCCTACCCCGGCATCGTCAGCGTACTGGATGCGCTTTCGTCAGCTGGCATCACGCTCGCGGTCTGCACCAACAAGACCGAAATCCTTGCGCTCCCGCTGCTCGAAAAACTGGATCTCACCCGATATTTCGCCGCCATCACCTGTGGCGACACCTTCCCTTTCCGCAAGCCTGATGCGCGCCATATTCTCGGCACCATCGAAAAGGCTGGCGGCGACCCGCAGCGCTCGGTCATGGTAGGTGACAGCATCAACGACATTCTCGCCGCCAAAAATGCGGCCGTCCCGTCGATCGGCGTCACCTTCGGTTACTCGGATGTGCCGATGGTCGAACTCGAACCGGATGTCGTGATAGATGATTTCACTGCGTTGACGCCCGCGCTGTTCGAGCAGCTGGTCGCAAAGGGCGCCGCTGCGGCTTGAGACGGCGCTGTTCTCCCACCGTCATGCCGGGCTTGACCCGGTATCGAGCCACGGCGCGTCTGCGCCGTAATACAACTCTTTCGCGATCAAAGACCTGATCGTACTGGACCCCGACCATGTCCGGGATGGCGGAGTGCGGATGCTGCCGCTTAACGCTATCATTCATGTGGCGACCTTGCCATCAAACAAAAAAAGCGCCGTTTCCGGCGCTTTCTTTTTCTCAATGTGATTTCTATCAAATCGACGCGGCACGCGCCTTCGTCGTTACCGCAAACGCCTTCTGGACGTAGCTGTCACGGTCGTAGACGTCGTCGAAGAACTGCACCTTGCCGGCCTTGTCCGGCCAGGCAGTAAAATAGGCCACGTAGACCGGTATCTTCACCGGCACCTGCACGGCGCGGTTCTTGCCCGCTGCAATCTGCTCGTTGACCTTGTCGACGCTGGTGCCAAGAACAGCGGCCGCCATGCGGCGCGGGTCGACCAGACGGATACAGCCGTGGCTCAGCGCCCGCATATCGCGGTTGAAGAAGCTCTTGGCAGGCGTATCATGCATGTAAATGGCATGCGCATTCGGGAACAGGATTTTCAGGTCGCCCAGCGCATTGTCGCTGCTTGGCGGCTGACGCACCGAAATGGCATTGGTCGAGCCGAACCAGTTGACGCTGGTGGAAGAAACCGCACGGCCACCCACCTGCACCTCATAACCCAGACGGTCGAGATAGGACGGATCGCGGCGCAGCTTCGGCAGCATCTCGTTGACGATGATCGACTGCGGAACGCCCCAATAGGGGTTGAATTCGACGGTCTGGATTTCGTCCTGGAAGAAGTAGGTCTGGTTGGCCTTGGAGCCGACGACCACCTTCATGCCAAACTGTTCCTGTCCGTCGTTGTGGTAATAGGCCATGAAGGCGGGCTGGTTGATCAAGACATAGCGCTGGCCGAGATCGGCCGGCAGCCAGCGGATCTGCTCCATCGCCACCTGCACCTTGGCAATCCGGGCGTCGTTGCTTTCGCCGACCATGGCACGCACGGTCGCGCGGCCGATGACGCCGTCGGCCTTCAGGCCGTTTTCGCTCTGGAATGCCTTCACCAGATCAACGAGATCAGGCGTATAATCCGGCGTTTGCTGGTAGCCGGAAATGATCGCCGCATGTTCCGCCTTGAAGGCAGGCGAAGCGCGATGTTCGATTGCCTTGACGACGCTCGCCATGTCGCCGCTGCTGTTGCCGGGTTTCAGCACCAGATCGGCGGGAACCTTGACCGTGTTGGCCGCATCACCCTCGCTGCGCAACCGGGCCAGTTCGGCCTTCAGCGCCAGATATTCGGCGTTCGAAGGTTCACGGCTGCGCAGATAGGCTGCGATATTCGGGCTGAGGCCTGCAAGCTTCAGCACGGGCGCAAGGTTTACCGTCTTGCGCTTGAAATCGTGGTAACCGGACAGCCGGTTCGGATCGACACGGCCACGCGTCATATCCTGCACATAGGCCAGGACCTTGGCGGAAAGAGCAAGCTCGAACTGCATCTGCGCGCGCTGATAGGCGTCGGAGGTCGATGCGGAAGCCACTTCCACCGGCGTGCCGGATGCGTTCGCGCCTGCGCTGATGCTGGCGGTCACGTCCTTTGCGGGTACTGAAATGCTGTAATCGGCCGGATCGAGGCCGCTTTCGCCAACAGTCTCCAAAAACGCCATGACGGCGTTCGCGCGGGCAGTCAGCTCACCTTCCGAAACCCAGAGCGCCTTGCCGCCGGCACCGTAATAGGCTTCCAGAGCCTTGCCGATTTCGGGGGTGGCGCTGAACTTCACATTGGCAAGACCATCGCCGAAATTGGCGGTGTTCACAGCGCGTGCGGTATCGGCCTTGTAATCGTAATAACGTGGACCGGAAACACGCGGCAGAGGCTCGGGATCGGATGCATCGGCGCTCGGTCCGACCGTCGGCGGCGAGGTGACGATACCGGCTGGCGGCATTTCACCGCGATCGCGCGCAACCTTGCCAGGCCCGCCACGCAAAAGGTCCATCAGCGTTACCGCGCCGGCGCTGCCGGGAAGAGCGGTGGAAACGGAAAGACCGAGAGCCAGCACCAGCGCTGCCGATGTTTTTCCAGATGTGACTTGCAATTTGATCCTCGTAGCACCCAGCGCCGCCAACGAAGACGGAGCATCCAGTTTCATGCTTGTCTAGCCGATAGCCGGCCCGTTGAAAAGAAAACGCCGAAGTCCAGAACGCACCCGAAATGAACCTCATATTACGGCCAAAACCATAAAAACGTAATTTCCAGAATTGGCGAGAATGGTTAAATTTCTATTTATTTCATTCACTTTGCCGTGGTTGGCCAAGCCGTTCCAAGCCGATGAAACCCCAGTTTTCCGGGCTTTTATCGACGTAGTAAAAATGACACGCCAAGGTCTTTTTCTTAACCGGGCAGGATGAGCGCCAAAATTGCCGTGTCCCAAGGGAAATATCTGCCAGGCATGCCTCGCAACGCTTTCATTGCCAGCGCGATGATTCTATATATCGGCGCGCGCAAGGCGGGCGAAGTGCCGTTTTGGCGGAGGAAAACGAGTAAAAAGGCAAGATTGATGACAGCCACACGGACGGAAACCGATACATTTGGACCCATTGAAGTTCAGGCCGATCGCTATTGGGGCGCGCAGGCGCAGCGCTCGCTCGGCAACTTCAAGATCGGCTGGGAAAAGCAGCCCGCCTCTGTCGTTCGCGCGCTCGGCATCGTCAAGCAGGCCGCCGCCCGTGCAAACATGGCGCTTGCAGGCCTCGACCCCAAGGTAGGCGACGCCATCATCGCAGCCGCACAGGAAGTCATCGACGGCAAGCTGACCGAGCATTTCCCGCTGGTCGTCTGGCAGACCGGCTCCGGCACGCAATCCAACATGAATGCCAATGAGGTGATTTCCAACCGCGCAATCGAGATGCTCGGCGGCGAAATGGGCACCAAGAAGCCGGTTCACCCCAACGACCACGTCAATATGAGCCAGTCCTCGAACGACACCTATCCGACGGCGATGCACATCGCCTGCGTGGAAGAAATCGTTCACCACCTGCTGCCGGCCCTCAAGCACCTGCACTCGGCGCTGGAAGCCAAGGTCAAGCAGTTCGAAAAGATCATCAAGATCGGCCGCACCCACACGCAGGATGCCACGCCGCTGACGCTCGGCCAGGAGTTTTCCGGTTATGCCGCGCAGGTCGCCTCGGCGATTGCCAATATCGAACTCACCCTGCCCGCACTTTCCAAGCTTGCCCAGGGCGGCACGGCGGTCGGCACGGGCCTGAACGCCCCCGTCGGTTTCGCTGAAAAGGTTGCCGAAGAGATTTCCAAGATCACCGGCCTGCCGTTCGTGACGGCGCCGAACAAGTTCGAAGCGCTTGCCTCGCACGATTCCATGGTGTTCTCGCATGGCGCGATCAATGCCGCAGCAGCAGCCCTGTTCAAGATCGCCAACGACATCCGCTTCCTCGGCTCCGGCCCGCGCGCCGGTCTTGGCGAATTGTCGCTGCCGGAAAACGAACCCGGCTCATCGATCATGCCGGGCAAGGTCAACCCGACGCAGTCGGAAGCGCTGACGCAGGTTTGCGCCCACATCTTCGGCAACAATGCAGCGCTCTCCTTCGCAGGCTCGCAGGGGCACTTCGAACTGAACGTCTATAATCCGATGATGGCCTACAACTTCCTGCAGTCGGTCCAGCTTCTGGGCGATGCCGCCGTCTCCTTCACCGACAACTGCGTCGTCGGCATCGAAGCCCGCGAAGACAACATCAGGAAGGGCGTCGAGAACTCGCTGATGCTCGTCACGGCTCTCAACAGCAAGCTCGGCTACGACATCTGCGCCAAGATCGCCAAGACCGCGCACAAGAACGGCACGACACTGCGCGACGAGGCCGTCGGCGGCGGATACCTCACGAACGAGGAATTCGACCAGTATGTGCGCCCGGAAAACATGATCGGCCCGAAGTAAGCCGGTCGGGATTATCGCTGGCATAGAGAACGGGCCTTCGGGCCCGTTTTTTGTTTGTTCGATTGACGGATGAGCGATGAGACCGTGGTGTAGGGCCAAAGCATCGGGATGTCCCGGTACTGACTACTCTTGGTGTTTTTAAATCGTCCCCGTAAGCTGTTCTTCCGCAGAGAATGCCGAAACCAGGTGCACGATTGAGGATGACATCATGATCTGCCGCCGCAGCCTGCTTCTTGGTGGTGCCTTCCTCGCCACGGCCATGAAAGTCCCAAGTCTGTTTGCGCAAGGCGATCGGCAGTGGATTTCGCTTTGGCCCGGCCCGCCTCCGGGTGGCGGTGGTCCGAACGGCGTCCCGGATATAAGCAAAAAAGGCGCTGTCACCAACATTGCCGTACCGAGCCTGGAGGTGTTCGCTCCCGCAAAGCCAAATGGTTCCGCAATGATCATTGCAGGTGGCGGTGGATATAAACGCATCGAGGAAGGCAAGGAGTCCTATCCCGCCGCACGCTGGCTCGCGGCCAGAGGCATTTATGCTTTTGTCCTCACCTATCGTCTGCCGATTGAAGGATGGGCTGCTGGACCGCTGGCACCGCTTCAGGATGCGCAGCGCGCATTTCGTCTGGTGCGTGCACGCGCTTCGGACCGGCAGATCGATCCGTACAGGATCGGCGCACTTGGTTTTTCTGCCGGCGGGCACTTGATGGGGTTGGCCGCCGCCCGCTCGGCTTTTGCGTCTTACGAAGCAGTCGATGACATCGACAGGCAATCAGCCCGGCCGGATGTTGCGGCACTGATCTATCCGGTCATCACGCTTGCAGCGCCCTATGACCATACATCGACCCGGAGGTCACTTATCGGCAGGCACCCGACAGACGAGGCAACACGAGAGTGGTCAGTGGAAAGCCATGTGAGCAAAGATTGCCCTCCGGTCTTCCTCACGCAGGCGGATGACGACCGGATTTCCAATCCCGCCAATAGCCGTATAATGCAGCAGGCGTGCGAGAAGGCGGATGTGGATGTCGAATTTCACCCAATCATTTCTGGTGGCCACGGCTTCGGCATGGGCAAGCCCGGAACCCCCACGCAAGAATTGCCTGGATGGTATGAGGCATGGCTGAGGAAGCACAACCTTCTGGCCTGACGCTTTCTGTGCGCACCCCAATAAAAAAGGGCCGCAAAAGCGGCCCTCTTCATCTCATTCAAACCGTCAAACCAGCCGGCTCTGCTCCACCGCCGCTTCGACGAAGCTGGCAAATAGCGGATGCGGGTCGAGCGGGCGGCTCTTGAGTTCCGGGTGGTATTGCACACCGATGAACCAGGGATGGTCAGGATATTCCACCGTTTCCGGCAGCACACCATCAGGAGACATGCCCGAGAAGACGAGGCCGCATTCTTCCAGCCGGTCCTTGTAGTCCACATTCACTTCGTAGCGGTGGCGGTGGCGCTCGGAAATATCCGTGGAACCGTAGATTTCGGCGATCTTGGTGTCTTTCTTCAGCGCTGCCTTGTAAGCGCCGAGACGCATGGTGCCGCCGAGATCACCCTTGGTGGAGCGCTTCTCCAGCTCATTGCCCTTTACCCACTCGGTCATCAGGCCAACGACGGGCTCAGCCGTCGGACCGAATTCGGTGGAGGAGGCATTCTCGATGCCGGCCAGATGACGCGCCGCTTCCACGACTGCCATCTGCATGCCAAAGCAGATCCCGAAATAGGGCACGTTG
The DNA here is from genome assembly GCF_030758035.1 of Rhizobium sp. AN68. Lineage (NCBI taxonomy): Bacteria > Pseudomonadati > Pseudomonadota > Alphaproteobacteria > Hyphomicrobiales > Rhizobiaceae > Rhizobium > Rhizobium sp. AN68. The sequence continues at coordinate 1,476,524 of NZ_JARWMI010000003.1, forward strand.
CGCTCACGGGCGAACTGTGCCGCCATGATCTTGCCTTCCGAACCGCGCTCGCCGAAACCGCCCGGCACCAGAATGCCGTTGACCTTTTCGAGATAGGGCGTCGGATCTTCCTTTTCGAAGACTTCCGACTCGATCCACTCCAGCTTGACCTTGACGCGGTTGGCAAAACCACCGTGATGCAGCGCCTCGATCAGCGACTTGTAGGCGTCCTTGAGGCCGGTATATTTGCCGACGATCGCAATCGTTACCTCGCCTTCCGGCGTGCGGATACGGTTGCAGACCTCTTCCCACTGTTCCAGACGCGGCTTCGGCGCCGGTTCGATACCGAAAGCGGCCAGCACTTCCGAATCTAGACCTTCATTGTGGTAGGCGATCGGAACGTCATAGATGTTGGCAACATCCAGCGCCTGAATGACGGCGGAAGGACGCACGTTGCAGAACAGCGAAAGCTTGCGGCGTTCCGCTTCCGGGATTTCCCGGTCGGCGCGCACCAGCAGGATATCGGGATGAATGCCAAGCGCCTGCAGTTCCTTCACGGAATGCTGGGTCGGCTTGGTCTTCAATTCGCCGGCTGCCGGAATGTAAGGCATCAGCGTCAGGTGAACATAGATTGCAGTGCCGCGCGGCAGGTCGTTGCCGAGCTGGCGGATCGCCTCCATGAACGGCATCGCCTCGATATCACCCACCGTGCCGCCGATTTCGCAGATGACGAAGTCGTACTCGTCATTACCTTCGGTCACGAAATCCTTGATCTCGTTGGTGACATGCGGAATGACCTGAACGGTCGCGCCGAGATAGTCGCCGCGGCGTTCCTTGTCGATGATGTTCTTGTAGATGCGGCCAGTGGTGATGTTGTCGGTCTTGGTCGCCGAACGCCCCGTAAAGCGTTCATAGTGGCCAAGGTCGAGGTCCGTCTCGGCACCGTCGTCCGTCACAAACACTTCACCGTGCTGTGTCGGGCTCATCGTGCCGGGATCGACGTTCAAATAGGGGTCAAGTTTGCGAAGCCGCACCCGATAACCACGGGATTGCAGCAATGCTCCGAGTGCCGCAGCTGCGATGCCCTTACCGAGAGAGGAGACCACGCCGCCTGTGATGAATACATATCGCGCCATGGGATTCACCGGATACCTTTTTACCTCTGATTCCGCCAGCCCAAATTTCATGCTGTTGCAAATTCGCTGTTGACGAATTGGCAATGGGATGTGGCGAAATGCGAACAAAAGAAAACCGGCAGGCTTTTGGCCTGCCGGAGCGTTAAATCATAACCGGGCTTATTGACCGGTCGGAACTGCGTTCGGATCGGCGGGCTTGGCCGGTGCCGGAGCGGCTTCACCAGCAGTGGCCGGCGCAGGCGCGGTCTGCGCAGGTGCTGCAGCGCCGCTGTTGGTCGGAACGCCATTCTCAGCCGGAGCCGGCGTTGCCGGCGTCTGTGCCGGGCCGAGCGTGTCGAGAATGCCGTTGCCCTGACCCTGCGTGGCCGGAATACGGTTCAGAATATCCGTCGGGCGCGATTCGTACCGGGTCAGAAGACCAAGTCCGAGCGACGTCACGAAGAACAGCGCGGCAAGGATACCCGTCGTGCGGGTCAGCGCATTGGCCGTTCCGCGCGCGGACATGAAGCCCGAACCGCCGCCGATGCCGAGGCCGCCGCCTTCGGAACGCTGGATCAGAACCACGCCGACAAGTGCCAGCACGATCATGAGGTGAATAACAATCAAAACGGTCTGCATGACAATCCATTCCATGCCCCGCGCGGAGCACTACAAAGAAGGTTTCGCGGCTCTTTACATGAGGCGAAGGCTTATTCCAAGCCCCTTTCCCGCCACTGTGGCAGGAAAGCGTGTCTCAAGCCGTCAGTTGCTCGTATGCCGCATAGATGGAAAGGAAGTCGGAGGCTTTCAAGCTCGCGCCGCCGATCAGTGCGCCGTCGACATTCTCGACACCCATCAGTTCCAGCGCATTGGCAGGCTTCACCGAGCCGCCGTAGAGAATCCGCATGGTCTTGCCTTCATCACCAAAGCGCTTGACCAGCTCGTCGCGCATGAAGGCATGAGCCTCGCGCACATCCTGCGTGGTCGGCGTCAGACCCGTGCCGATCGCCCAGACCGGCTCATAAGCGATGACGGTGTTTTCGGCGGTTGCCTCGTCCGGAAGCGATCCGGCGAGCTGGCGCTTGAGGATATCGAGCGTCTGGCCCGCCTTGCGCTCGTCCGCCGTCTCGCCAATGCAGACGATGGCGATAAGATCGGCCTGATGGGCGGCAACGGCCTTGGCACGGACCAGATGATCCGTCTCGGCATGGTCGGTGCGACGCTCGGAGTGGCCGACGATGACATGGGTGCCGAAGCAATCGGCAATCATCTCGGCGGAAATGTCACCCGTATGCGCGCCGGAAACATTCTGGTGGCAATCCTGTCCGCCAATCATCAGCGGGCTGTCGTCGCAGAGCGCGGTTGCCACATAAAGAAGCGTCGATGGCGGGCAGATCAGCGCATCCACCTTTTCGGAAAGCGCGCCCTTGACGCCCTCTGCCATGGCCTTGATCTGATCGAGCGACGAACGGGTGCCGTTCATCTTCCAGTTTCCGGCTACAAGCGGTCGAACATTCGGCGTCATGCGTATCCCATTCCCTTTGTCTCGGAGAGCCGCTTGCGCGAACACCCCTTACCTCAGCCGCCAGGCGGCCCCTAATCGCGACAGAAACCCTGCCGGAAATCCCGGAATATTTCCTTAAACGCAGCTGATGACAATTGGTACAAAAAAGCAGTCATAAGCTTCAAAACGTCGGTCAATTTGCCGAAATTCGCGCCTGTCGAACCAAAACTGGACCTCATCGGCTCAAAATCCAGTTCAAAACCGCCCGCCAGTCGGTCATGCGCACCGGCGTTCCATGCGTGCCTGTCTCAAAAAGCGTGAAGCGCGCCGGCTCTCCCGCCTTCAGCAAGGTGCGGAAGATGGTCGCCTGGCTGTCGGCGGAATAGACCTTGTCGGCGCTGCCATGGGTGAACCACACCGGCTTTTTGGCTTTCGCAAAGGCGCTCTTCGGAAAATCGGGGTCGACCGCGCCGCCGAGGATCGCCATGCCCTTGAGATTGCCGACCGTCGCCTTGTCGCGGCTGATGCCGTAGCAGATGAAGCTGCCCATGGAGGCGCAGGCCAACACCACCGGCTTGCCGCCGGATTTGCTGGCAGCATAGGCGATCAGCGCGGAAACGTCGGCAACGCCATTGGCATCGAAGGATCGTACGCTCGGCACATAATAGGTGCCGCCATTGGCGACAGCCAGATTTTTCAGCCGGTTGAAATTGCCGCCGAACGTATAGTCGTTCATGCCAAGCCGCCGGTCGCCGCCGCGCCCGTGAATGAAGATCACGGTGAAGGCCTGCCCGGATGATGGCCCGACGCGGCCCACCTCAAGCGCCCTGCCCTCAACCGCCACGGATTCCATCGCCTGCGCTGTCTTGGGCGCCATATCCACATATTGCCGCTTCACCCGGCGTTCCGGTACCTCGTCGCGGCCGTTGATATCGCGCATCTCCTGATAATCGATCACCTCAGATGCGCCGCCATCGGCCGTGGAAAGCACTGTCTGGCTGGAAAACAGCTCGTCCTTGAACGGCCGCAGCGGCCCGTCCGCCGCCCCGGCACCGCCCGGCATCGCCGCAACAGTCAGGCAGAAAAGAGTACAAAACGTGAAATGAGCTGTGGACATGACTTGGTTAACCGTTCATTCGTGGCTGCGAGACTTGCCATTGCCAGGGCGGCAGCGCAATCCTCCTGTTGCGAAACCCTGACATAGTCGTGGCATAGGGTGCGCCGCGTTAGGCCACACGCCCTGCACGTTTGGCGCTATACTCGCCCCTATTGGCATACTGATTCGCTTGGCGAAATTCTGACGACACGCTTTTTTGAACCTTGGACATGATGGACGATAGCAACGATCTCTTCTCCGGTCTTCCGGTGGCACCAAACAGCGAAACGGAAAAGAACGAGGACACGGCAAAACCCGTGAAGGCCCCGGTGTCCGCAGCCGCGAACGTGAACGTGCAGCCGAAACCAGCAGCCGTTGCGGCCGTCACGACGCCCCCACCCCCAGCGCCCGTGTCTCCTTCCGGTGACGACTACGGTGCCTCGTCGATCCGCGTGCTCGAGGGGCTGGAACCGGTGCGCATGCGGCCCGGCATGTATATTGGCGGCACCGACGAGAAGGCGCTGCACCACCTCTTTGCCGAAGTCATCGACAACTCCATGGACGAGGCCGTCGCAGGCCACGCCAATTTCATCGAGGTCCATCTCGATACCGAGGGTTTCCTGACCGTCACCGATAACGGACGCGGCATTCCGGTGGAAAACCATCCGCAGGTTCCGGGCAAGTCGACGCTCGAAGTCATCATGACCAAGCTGCATGCCGGCGGCAAGTTCGATGGCAAGGCCTATGAGACCTCCGGCGGCCTGCACGGCGTCGGCGTTTCCGTGGTCAATGCGCTGTCCGATCTTCTGGAAGTGGAAGTCGCCCGTAACCGCAAGCTTTACCGCCAGCGCTTTTCGCGCGGCGCGCCCATCGGCGGTCTCGAAGAACTGGGTGACGTGCACAACCGTCGTGGCACCCGCGTGCGTTTCCATCCGGACCCGCAGATCTTCGGCGATCACGCAAAATTCGAACCGGCGCGCATTTTCCGCATGGCCCGCTCCAAGGCCTATCTCTTCGGCGGCGTCGAAATCCGCTGGAGCTGCGATCCCGGCATGGTGCCCGCCGGTGGCGAAATCCCCGAAAAGGCCGTGTTCCATTTCCCCGGTGGTCTAAAGGACTACCTGGCCGCCACGCTCGGCAAGGAATTCACCGTCACCCGCGAGATTTTCTCCGGCCGCACCGAAAAGACCGGTGGCCACGGCGCGCTGGAATGGGCTGTGACCTGGTATGGCGGCGACACGCAGATCCATTCCTATTGCAATACCATCCCGACGCCTGAAGGCGGTACGCATGAGGCCGGTTTCCGCATCGCGCTCACCAAGGGCCTGAAGAACTATGCGGAGCTGACCCAGAACAAGCGCGCTAGGGAAATCACCACCGATGACGTGATGATCTCGGCAGCGGGCATGCTCTCCGTCTTCATCCGCGAGCCGGAATTCGTCGGCCAGACCAAGGACAAGCTCGCGACCGTCGAGGCCCAGCGCATCGTCGAAAACGCGCTGCGCGATCCCTTCGACCATTATCTCACCGGCAATCCGGGCGAAGCGGCGAAGCTGCTGGACTGGGTGATCGAGCGCGCCGAAGAACGCCTGCGCCGCCGCAAGGAAAAGGAAGTCAACCGCAAGACGGCGGTGCGCAAGCTGCGCCTGCCCGGTAAGCTGGCGGACTGCTCGCAGAACACGGCTGAGAATGCCGAGCTTTTCATCGTCGAGGGTGACTCGGCTGGCGGCTCGGCCAAGCAGGCGCGCAACCGCGCCAATCAGGCCATCCTGCCGCTGCGCGGCAAGATCCTCAACGTCGGCAGCGCCAGCCGTGAAAAACTCTCCGCCAACCAGCAGATCGCCGATCTCATCCAGGCGCTGGGCTGCGGCACGCGCACCAAGTACCGCGAAGAGGATCTGCGTTACGAACGCATCATCATCATGACGGATGCCGACGTCGATGGCGCCCATATCGCCTCGCTGCTCATCACCTTCTTCTATCAGGAAATGCCGGAACTCATTCGTGGCAACCACCTCTATCTCGCGGTGCCGCCGCTCTACGTCATCCGTCAGGGTGCCAAGAGCGCCTATGCCCGTGACGACGCCCACCGCGCCGAATTGATGGAAACCGTCTTCAAAGGCAAGAAGGTCGAAATCGGCCGCTTCAAAGGCCTTGGTGAAATGATGGCGGCACAGCTGAAGGAAACCACCATGGATCCCGAAAAGCGCACCCTGCTGCGCGTCGAGATCGACGACGTGGATTTCGAAGGCACCCGCGAGGCGGTCGACAATCTGATGGGCACCAAGGCGGATGCCCGCTTCCGCTTCATTCAGGAACGCGCTGCCTTCGCGGATAATCTGGATATCTGATCAACCGTCCCGGCCAGCCATGCGCCAACCGGGACGATTTGAGTCATGCCGCCGCCACATCTTCGCGAACGTCCAGAACGCGGTCGATCAAACCCCACTCCAGTGCCTCTTCCACCGTCATGAAACGGTCGCGATCCATTGCCGCTTCAAACTCGTCATAGCTGCGTTTGCAATGCTCGGCATAAAGCCGCGTCATTCGGTGCTTTGTCTGCCTGATTTCTTCAGCATGGATGAGCATATCCGACGCCTGCCCCTGAAACCCGCCGGACGGCTGGTGAATGAGGATGCTGGCGTTGGGCAATGCCGCCCGCGCGCCCGGTTTGCCCGCCATAAGCAGGAACGATCCCATCGAACGGGCGGTCCCCATGCACAGAGTATGAACCGGCGCGCGGATGTAGCGCATGGTGTCATACATTGCGAGACCGCTGGTCACGACGCCGCCTGGAGAATTGATGTAGAGATGGATCGGCTTCTTCGGGTTTTCCGCCTCCAGAAACAGCAGTTGCGCGCAGACAAGTGCGGAAACAGCGTCGTTGACCTCACCGTTGAGAAAGATGATCCTTTCCCGCAACAGCCGGGAATAGATGTCGAAGGACCTTTCTCCCCTAGCGGATTGTTCAACTACCATAGGGACGAGTTGCATCGCTTCGCGCATCGGCGAACTCCTGTCGTTTGAAAATGTAAGGAAATGTGGTGGATCAGGCGGCGAGCTTGATGGGCGAACGGTTGTGGTTTGCGGCGGCCTTTGTCATCCGACCGGAACCGGTGATGGGCAACTCATGAATGACCCGCAGGCTGGTGCCGCCGCTCGCGTTGGGTGCAATCCTGAAGGTGACGGTGCTTTCCAGAAATGGCGGAACGTCATCCCGCATCCTGTAACAGACCTCCTTCCCCGGGGTGATCCTGATCGCCTCGGGTTCAGCCAAAGCCTCCTTCGGCAACCAGTGTTCACGGAAGGCCGGAATGCTGATCGCACGCCAGACTTTTTGCGGCGGCTCATCGAGATCATATTCCAGCTCGATACCGGGTTTCGGTGCTGCGGGCAGTTCCCTGTTCATTGATCCATATCCTTCAGCAAGAGCTTCAGTGCTTCTACGCGCTGCGGCCAGTAGGCGCGGTATTTGCCAAGCCATGTCGCAATCCGTGTCAGCCCATCCGGATCGACCTCGTAATTGACGAAACGACCCTGCCGCCGTTCGACGACCAGCCCCGCCCCCGCAGCACGGCAAGATGCTGCGACATGGCCGGCTGGCTGATATCGAAACCCTCACGCAAGGCGGAAGCGTTCTGGGCACCATCCGCGAGCTTTTCGAAAATAGCGCGGCGTGTCGGATCGGCCAGCGCCCGGAAAATATCATTCTCTGTCATGACAACAGATAAGCATAGACTTATGTGATTCACAAGTCCCGCCTCCTGCATTCGCTTCGCAAGGCAGGCTTTTTCGCTGCCGCACCCTCTTCTGCCGTGAACGCTTTATGTGCTCGCGCGTTTTCACCCGGCCTGATAATCTTCAGGCCGGGAGTGATCAAAACAAGTGACTGCATTTACGGTCTTTATCGCCATGGTGCTGCTGGTCGTCGGACCAGCCCTGTTTGTTGTCATCAGCAAGCAGCGGGAAAAGGCCATTCCCAAACGCCCCTCAACTGCCCTACCCGTTGCCGAGGATGCGACCGGGCTCGACCGCCACTGGCAGTCAATAAGGAACGGCTGGAACGAGAAAAACGCGCTCTGCCTGCTGCATTCCAATCTGGATGCCTTTGCGGTGCGTATGGCGGCCGCGCGGGCGGCTGGGCGCAGCCTTGATCTGATGTATTACATGTGGAATGCCGACCTGACCGGTCGGCTGATGATGCGCGAGGTCATTGCCGCGGCAGATCGCGGCGTGCGCGTGAGGCTGCTTCTGGACGATCTCGGCGTCTCGATGTCCGACCGCATCTTCCACGCCATCGACAGCCATCCCAATATCGAGCTGCGGCTGTTCAACCCAACCAGGGCGCGGGAAAACATCCTGTATCGAAGCCTGGAACTGGTCCTCCGGTTCCGAAGCGTCAACCGGCGCATGCACAACAAGGCGTGGATTGCCGACGGACGCGCCGCGATCGTTGGCGGCCGTAATATTGGCGACGCCTATTTCGATGCCGCCGAACGGGCCAATTTCCACGATTTCGACATTCTCGGTTTCGGCAGGATCGTTGCGGATGCCACCGAAATCTTCGACGACTACTGGAACAGCGCCGTTTCCGTTCCCGTGCGCTCGCTTCTGGCGCGCAGGCCGAGCAAGCTTGCCAGGTTACGGCGCGAGCTTGCTGCGCTACCGAAAAGCGAGGCTGCCAAACCCTATCTCGAGCGCGTCGAAAACCAATATGGCAGCGGACATTTCCTGATGTCGGACCGCCTGCACTGGGTCGATGAAGCCGACGTGCTTGCCGACCCGCCGGAAAAAGCAGCGGGAAAACGCCGCAACGGCCACAACTTCCTGATGGAGAGCCTGCTGCCGCTGATGCAGGCGGCAAATGACAGCCTGCACATCACCTCCCCTTATTTCATTCCCGGCAAACAGGGCTTGGACATTTTCGCAAACCTTGCCGAGCGCGGCGTCTCGGTTGCCATCCTCACCAACTCGCTGGCTGCAACAGATGTTGCCGCCGTTCACGCCGGTTACGCACGGTATCGAAAGCCGCTTCTGCTGGGCGGGGTGCGACTGCATGAACTGCGGGCACAGGCGGACCAGCCAAGCTTTACGCTTCGCGGTTCAGGACAGGCGAGCCTCCACACCAAGGCTTTCTCCCGCGACGGCAAGACCGGCTATATCGGCTCGCTCAATTTCGATCCACGCTCCGCGTCTCTCAACACGGAAATGGGCGTCGTTTTCACCTCAGCCCCGCTGGTTGCGCGCATGGACGAGATATTCAGCGAAGAGATCCGCCGCTCAATGAGCTTCGAGCTGGATATAGACAACGGCAATCGCATCGTCTGGATGACCGAAGAACACGGCCAGCCGAAGACATACAGGCGTGAACCGGACGCTGCCATCAGCCGCCGGATCGTCGCGGGCATCATGCGTTTCCTGCCGCTCGAGTCTCAGCTTTGACTTATCGCGGCTTTGATAACGAAAAGTCCGGTCAGGCCGCCGGTCTCACGCCAGCCTTGGCCAGCTGTATCTGCACCAGCGTGTCGAGGTTCTGGTTGACGCGGCAATAAAATTCCTCGTCGATGAAGGGCCGAAGCATGAAATCGTTGCCACCCGCCTTCAGGAACCGCGCCGACAAAAGCCGGTTGGTGGACGAGGAAACGCCGATGATGCGCAACTCGTGCGAGCCGCGCACGGTGCGGATGCGCCGTGTCAGTTCGAAACCGTCAATATCGGGCATATTGTAGTCGGTCACCACCAGCCCGATATCGGGATTGGCCTTCAGGATTTCGAGCGCCTTCGCACCGCTATCGGCAAGGCTGACGCGGAAATTATAACGCTTGAGGCGGCTGGAAAGCAGCGCCCGCGCCGTTGGGCTGTCATCCACGATCAGCACATGGTGGCGGTGGTTGGTGAGGAACCGACAGATGGATTCCGTCAGCATGTCCACGGCAAAGATATTGTCTTTCAGAATGTAGTCGACCACATTCTTGGCGATCAGCGTTTCGCGGGTCGCCTCATGGAACGTGCTGGTGAAAACGATGGTCGGGATCGAAAGATCGATCAGATATTCCAGCGCCTCGCCATTTTCCGCCCCCGGAAGATTGATGTTGGAAATCGCAAGCGTCACGGGTTCGGCCGAGTGTTCGTAGCACGCCTGCAACTCCTCGAAGTTGCGGCACACCTCCACGGAAACGCCCAGCAATTCTTTCAGGCGCATGCTCACCATCTGGGTGAACACATTGGTATCTTCCGCAAGCAAAATGCGGCAATTGGTAAATGGCACACCCGAATATTGCATGCCCGTGATGCCCAGAAAATTCATTTTGTCCCAGTCCCCCGTCGTCTTTCACGGGAAATTAGCAGGCGTATTTTTCAGAATGATTAATAACACTTTTGCCCGAAAATAGTCGGCATACATGCTTACCCAAAAGAAAACACGGCCCCCGAGGGAGGGCCGTGTTTCGAATGCTTCCAGGAAAATCCCTCAGGCGCGCAGCAGCGCGTTTTCCGTATCGAAGGGGCTTTCTTCCACCACCTCGGCGTCATAAAGCGTGCCAAGAATGCGGATTTTCAGCTTTGTGCCAATCGTGGCATATTCGGGTTTCAGCATGGCAAGCGCAATCGATTTTCCGATACGCCAGCCAAAGCCGCCGCTCGTCACACGGCCGGCAAGTGCGCCATCTGCATCGAAGATAGCTTCAGAACCACGGGCATCGACATCCGTATTGCCCGAAACGGTCAGCGTCGAGAATACCGATTTCAAGCCGGCTTCCTTGTATGCCACCAGCGCGTCGCGGCCGATGAAGTTTTTCTCCGGACGCAGGAAACGGTCGAGACCGGATTCATAGGCGTTATATTCGACCGAAAGCTCGCGGCCCATGTTGCGATACGACTTTTCAAGCGACATCGACACCATCGCACGAATACCGAATGGCTTGATGCCAAATTCGGCGCCCGCTTCCATCAGCCGGTCGAAGATGTAGTTCTGCATTTCGATAGGATGGTGCAACTCCCAGCCCAGTTCACCGACGAAGTTGACGCGCAGCGCATGCGCCGTCGCCACACCCACGGAGATCTGCTTCGCCGTCAGCCACGGGAAATCCTTGTTCTCGAGGCTGGTACGGGTCAGCTTCTTCAGGAGATCGCGCGACTTCGGACCGGCAAGCACCAGCACGCCGTATTTCTGGGTGATGGGCTGCAGCACGACGGAACCGTCGGTGGGCGCAAGCCGCTGGAGCACGTCATGATCGTGCGCCTCAAGACCACCGGCGGACACCAGATAGAACCGGCCCGGTGCCCATTCATAGACGGTGAACTCCACCTTCACGCCGCCATTCGGCGTCAGAAGGTGCGTCAGCGCAATACGGCCGCGCTTCTTCGGCACGATATTGGCGAGAATGCTGTCCAGCCAGGCGCGCGCGCCTGGACCGGAGACTTCCATCTTGGCGAAGGCCGACATGTCAAGCACGCCGACATTCTGGGTGACGTTCTTCACCTCGTTGCCGACATGTTCGAAATAGTTCGAGCGGCGGAACGACCACTTCTCAACGATACGGCCATCATCCAGTGGCGGCGCATAGTTGTGGCTGGTGATGACATCCGCACCGACGCCGAGGTCCTCTTCGCGCAGCGCATAACCTTCCGGCGCATACCAGTTGGCACGTTCCCAGCCGTAAACGGAACCGAACACGCCGCCAAGCTTCTTCAGACGGTCGTAAACCGGCGTCGTCTTCAGCGGACGGGCAGCGGAACGTTCTTCATCAGGGTAATGCATGGTGAAGACGTTGGCATAGGCTTCCTCATTCTTGGCAATGAGGTAACCTTCCGTAGCGTGAGGGCCGAAGCGGCGCGGATCGACACCCATCAGATCGAGTGTCGGCTCACCATCGACGATCCATTCGGCAAGCTGCCAGCCAGCACCACCGGCAGCGGTGATGCCGAACGAGTGGCCTTCATTCAGCCAGAAATTCTTCAGGCCCGGTGCCGGACCGACGATCGGGTTGCCATCAGGCGTATAGGCGATAGCGCCGTTATAGACCTTCTTGATACCGACTTCACCGAAAGCCGGAACGCGCACCATCGCCGTTTCGATATGCGGCATAAGGCGGTCGAGTTCCTCCTGGAACAGCTCATATTCGCTATCGTCAGAGGGACCGTCGACATAACAGACCGGAGCGCCGACTTCGTAAGGGCCGAGGATCAGACCGCCGGCCTCCTCGCGCATGTACCAGGCCGAATCCGATTCACGCAGAACGCCCATTTCCGGCAGACCCTGACGGCGGCGCTCCAGAATGGCCGGGTGCGGCTCGGTGACGATATATTGGTGCTCAACCGGGATGACCGGAATATTGATGCCGACCATCTCGCCGGTCTTGCGGGCAAAGGAGCCGGTGCAGGAAATGATATGTTCGGCGATGATCTCGCCCTTATCCGTCGTCACCTTCCAGTGACCGTCTTCCAGCTGCTCGATGGCGGTGACGGTGGTGTTGCGATAGATGGTGGCGCCACGGTCTCGCGCGCCCTTCGCCAGCGCCTGCGTCAGGTCGGCGGGCTGGATATATCCATCATCGGGGTGCTGGATGGCGCCCAGCAGGCCGTCCGTCTCGCAAAGCGGCCAGATTTCTTTCACCTGCTCCGGCGTCAGCATGTTGACCCGCACACCGATGGTCTCGGCAATGCCGGCATAATACATATATTCGTCCCAGCGATCCTTGGTGCGGGCGAGACGAATGTTCGAGACCTTGGAGAAACCGACATTCATGCCGGTCTCTTCCTGAAGCTCCTCGTAGAACTTCACGGAATACTTGTGGATCTGGCCGACCGAGTAGCTCATGTTGAACAGCGGCAAAAGACCGGCTGCGTGCCAGGTGGAACCGGAGGTCAGTTCCTTGCGCTCGATAAGGACGCTGTCGCTCCAGCCCTTCTTGGCAAGATGATAAAGCGTCGAAACGCCGACGACGCCGCCACCGATCACCACCGCCCGTGCATGTGTCTTCATTTACAGAACCCCTAAAAAGCGCCGGCATTGCCTGTCGTGCTGCCAAATCGATGGGATGGAATATGAAGCGCCCGGCGGCCGTTCAGCCGCCTGATTGCGACATGGCCATAGGGTGCTGCGACAGGGGAGAAAATGCCGTCGCTGGAGGCGGGTTTCAAACCACCGTCGCCTTTTGAAGACGACGGTGGTGCACATATGGGAAAATACCAACCGGAACAGATCAAGTGTCAGCCAAGACGGATTGGAGCCTGAACCGCCGGATAAACCGTCTATCTGGTCTGAAGCTGCAATTGCATTCCCCGCACATCCGGGCCGTCCAAGTTTAACCCCTTTATAACGTCATTGCCGGGAACGATAATCGAGTTCTTGAGGACAGGACCGCCTGGCAGATTGTGTATCCCGCCGCCGCCACCGGGCGGAGGTGGTGGCGGCGGAAAAACGCCGCCACCATCATCCTTGCTGCAAGGTGGAATGCGATAAATGCAATCATCGTTGAATTGCGCAATATCTCCACTCGCAGACGGGCGAACCACATCCTGCGCATTTGCCAGAAACGGAAAAAACATACCGAAGAGAAAAATAGCCAATCTCATTTCGCAACCTCCTGCGAAGATGCACAAATCTTGGCGCGGTCTTTTACGTCCTTGCCAGCGGCAGCTTTTGCCGCGGCGTCCAGCCATGCGGGCGTGCTGTTGCGCATACCGATGGAAACGCTGTTGAAGCCTATGACGAGCGGCCTCGCAAACTGGCTATCGGAAAAGAGGCCGGAACTGTTCGTGCTGCGAATGGTGTTGTCATTGCCGGCCATGTTTTCGGCCGCCGGCTGCTGGCCCTGCGGGCCTGTGGTCGCGGCAACGTCCGCACCATCCACAGTCTTCTGGACGTCACCTTTGTTTCCCCTCGCATCGATGAAACCCGAGCGTGCCCGGCCGTTAGTGACCTTTACCCCGCGTGTCAGAAACGCCTGACGCACGACCAGCAAGCGAATGTCGTAAATATAGCGCGAACCACAGTCCTCTGTCTCCGCGGTTCTCAGAATATTGCGGCTGAGAATGTACGAGAGTTTTTCGCGAAGATAGTCGTCGGCGCAATAGACCTTGGTGTCGTCATCATTGCAAAACCGCATCAGCGCATTTTGTGCATGGAAGGGATTGATCGCATAGGTCTGCACATTCTGAAGCTCGATTTCCTCGATATCCGCCCGTGCGCCGCCAAAGGCGATATGGCGTAAAAGTCCTGCCATTCCTTCCTTGCGTTCTATCCTGACGATGGGAAACAGCGCGTCCTTCACCAGCAGGCCAGACGTCGTCCCATCCACAGCAACCTCCGTACGCGGTTGAGCAATCGACAGAGACTTTTTATCCTCCGACCAGGTGCTGTCGCCGAAATAAGGCGCCTCAGACTTGACCCCGAGATATCCCCGCAAATTAGGTATCTGGGTGATCTTGACGTAGCGACCGATGAAGGCTTCGCTTTCGAGGTCGGTCGGCAAAGACTTGAACTTGTGGCCCGAATCCACGACCTCGGCGATGATGTCTCCGACATAAATATCCTCCTGTGGAGGATAGACCGGCTCGATGCCCAGTCTGCGGATGGATTCATTCCAGCGTTTCGGCAGGTAATCATCCGTCACATCGGTTTCGCCCATCAGGAAAAACAGACCGGCAGAACCGATAACGACACCTGTCGCCAGTAAGGATACTCGGGCGGCATGGAGTGTCACCCACCTCCACGCACTCCTCAATTTTTCCCGCAAAGACGTTTTCGCGGGAACTTCGCCCGGAGGCTGGGCAGGCTGGGCAGGCTGGGCAGGCTGGGCAGGCTGGGCAGGCTGGGCAGGCTGGGCAGGCTGGGCAGGCTGGGCAGGCTGGGCATTCTCATCGACTGGATCCGGCATGTGAACCCCGACAGGAAAGAAATGAACTAAATATAACCCAGCATATCAACTTAAAGTTTAAAAAACAATACAGTCATCGAGGGAATTTTCACTGTATTTCATGAAGACGACCGACAAAATCCGGTTTCCCTCCCAATAAGATCTTTCCTGTGTTTGGCGTCTCATCCGCCACAATGCAAATAGGGCGCGAGGATAACTCCCCGCGCCCGTCAACGCCCGTATCGGCTGCGTCGCCGCAGCCGCGGTAGCCGCAGATTAACTGTCCTTGCCGGCCGCCTTCAACGTCGCCTTCGGCTCCACCACGGTTTTGTCACCCGCCTTGCCCGCGTCCTTTTCCGGTGCAGTTGCCGCGGCAGGCGCCGCCGCGCCCGTATGCGCCGCCACCGCCTTGTCACCCTCTTCCGAAAGCAGCGCCGCCAGCATTTGCGGATTTGCATCGCCTTCCACGTGGATGTTGAGGTTACGCTGCGGGAACGGGATGGCGATCCCCTCTTCGCGGAAGCGTTTCAGGATCGCGATCCTCAGCGCGTTTTTCACGCCAAGCCCATTCGAAAGATCGGCGAGGTGGAAACGCAATTCGAAATCCAGCGAGAAGTCGCCGAAACGGAGGAATTCCACGTGCGGTTCGGGGTTGCGCAGTACGGGCGGCTGGGTGCGCACCAGTTCCAGCAGAATATCCATCACCTGCTGCGGATCGGATTCATAGGCAACGGAGACCGGAATTTCCGCACGCATAATACGGTTGCGGTGTGTCCAGTTGCCGACCGAGGAATTGATGAATTCCGAGTTCGGTACGATGATCGACTGGCCGCGGAAGGTTTCAATCTCGGTCGCGCGCACCGAAAGCCGTTTGACGGTGCCTTCAGTCGTGCCTGTCACCACCCCAGTCACCCACCTTGAAGGGACGCTCGACCAGCAGGATGAGGCCGGAGACGAAGTTCGAAACGATGTTCTGGAGGCCGAAACCGATACCGACCGAAAGGGCAGACGCCACCAGCG
The DNA here is from genome assembly GCF_030758035.1 of Rhizobium sp. AN68. Lineage (NCBI taxonomy): Bacteria > Pseudomonadati > Pseudomonadota > Alphaproteobacteria > Hyphomicrobiales > Rhizobiaceae > Rhizobium > Rhizobium sp. AN68. The sequence goes on from NZ_JARWMI010000003.1 coordinate 1,492,097, forward strand.
CCAGGCTGGAGAGGTTAAGACCGGCGGAAGAGACGCCGAAAATGGCCGCAACCGCGATGCCGAGATAACCGATGCCGGTCTTGACCGAGTTGCGCACGCCCGCATCCACCTGCCCGCGCGCCATGACGTTGTTGTCCAGCCACTTCTGGAACCAGCGTGTGATGATGTAGCCGATGGCAAAGACAAGGACGCCGCCGAACAGGCCGATCAGCGAGATGGAGGCATTGCCGACGGTGATGCCGGTCAGCAGACGATAGGCCCAGCTTTCGATATCGCCCGGCTGGAACCCCCAGGAAAACAGGATGAGCGGCACGCCGAAGGCGAGTGCGATGACATAGATGCCGAGCCCCGCCGCAAGACCGGCCTGATCCAGCGCAACCGGGCCGAGACCGTAGCGCCGCCCGAGATAACGACCGGCCAGGGATTCGGAAAAGGCGCCCTGTCGCGAAATCGCCTTGCCGGAAAGAATGCCGATATACATTGTTGCGAGCACCGCACCGGTGGCGACGATCTGCGTCGCAAGGAACCGCGCCAGCCCCACATAACCCGTCAGGCAGGCACCGATGAGAACAAGCCCGCCGACCCTGAGCAGAATGACCAGCCAGCGCGGCAGGCGCTGGTTGCCGGTCTCGTAGTCCTGCCCCTCACCGATCACCGGGCGCAGGAACGACACGGTGAGCAGGATGATGCCAATGATGATGGAGGCAATGAAGCTCTTGGCAACGGTGACGATCAGCGGCGAATAGAGCGTCTCGCTGATCGTGCCGAACAGATAATCGAGACCGTTGACGAGCGCCATCAAAAGCACGGCCGAGGACAGCGTGTGCGCTCCGCGATTGGAAACCTGCAACAGACGCCATTCCGGCTGCGTCGGCGCAAAGATAGCGTAGCTCAGCCGCGATACGAAATAGACGAAGCCCGTAACTGCCATGGCCCCGAACAGGATCGGCGCGATATCGGAACGAAGCACGTTGAAATTATCGAGGAAAAACGCCGAGGTTACCAGAAACAGGAAAAGCGACAGCGACTGCACCATGGTTGACCAGAAGGCCACCGAAAGCCGCCGCAGATAGGAAGGCTCGCCGGAAAAGGCCCGCCTTTCCATGCGGCTGCCGAAAAAGCGATAACCGCCCACCAGAAACAGCAGCGCCGCCATGATCGACAGCATCACCGCCCCGAACATCGGCAGGCGTTTGTAGTTCCAGACGAAACCCGCCCAACTGCTGAAGGCGTTGTTGAGATTGGTCAGCTCGCTCACGAAGGCGGAAGAGGCGTCGCCCAGCGTCTGGGAAGAGACTTCGGTGCGCTTGAACAGGGTCGCGGCAAAAAGCGCCCGCCGAACCGCCGTAATGTTGTTGGAAATCTGCGCGGCGTTGGTGGCAGTGCTCTCCACCTCGCCGGCAATGGCATTTACCTCGGCACGCTCCGCCGTCAGCCGGGAGCGCTCCTCCGTCACCATGCTCGCTTCGGGTGGCTGTCCTTCCGCCGGAGCAGCGCCAAGCGCGTCGAGACGCGTCTTGATCTGGTCCAGGCGGGTCCGCAACTTGGTGTTGGCGGCGGCAGCATCGGCTGCAATGGTATCGGCGCGTCCCTTCAGGTCCACCAGTTGCACGTCATCGCTGCCGCCCGCCTCAACCTGTTTGGCGATTGCCGAAATATCGGCCTTCCATTTTTCCAGATCCGTGCGTGCCTGCTCGACGATGGAAGCCTGGATAGCGACTGGTGCGGCCGCTGGCGAATCCTGTGCCGACGCCAAGGTTGCGGACGACAGAAAGCTGCCAAGGAGGGTGAATACCGCGATCATTATTGCAGCCAGGGCGGCCTTTCGCCGCCGGCCGGATAAAGGCCCGCCAAACATCCGCCTACCGTCAATCATTCCGCCAAACATCAACCGCACATCCATGCCTTTCATATCTTCACCCAGCATCAGGCTATTTATCGCCTGCTGCGCGGAAAACCACCCGCAAAAAGCGAGGTTTTCGGGAGTTTACCTTGCTTTTCACCCGGAGAATCATCACCTTCAATAGTGCAGCAATCATGGGAGGAAATCATGGGATCTGCTGGTATTGGCTGGATCGCAGCTATCATCATCGGTGGTGTCGCCGGGTGGCTCGCCGAACAATTCATGAAAAGCAATATGGGTGTTTTCATGAACATCCTACTTGGAATCGTCGGCGCCATCGTCGCCAACGCCATTCTCTCGGTATTCGGAATCGTTTTGACCGGATGGATCGGTTATCTCATCGCCGGCTTCATCGGCGCCTGCATCCTCATCGTTATCGGCAGAGCCTTCCGGCGAGGATAGCAAAAGACAAAAATCCGTAAAATCCCGGATTTCCAGCCTTTTCCAGCGCGACTGAAATTTTTTCGTCACAAAAATCGAAGAAATTTCATTTCCGCGCTGGACAAGCCGAAACTTCCCCTTTATAGCCCCCCTCACACCGCCACACGGTGTCGGTCGGGTGATTAGCTCAGTTGGTAGAGCAGCTGACTCTTAATCAGCGGGTCGTAGGTTCGAGCCCTACATCACCCACCAAATTCTTCAAAAATGACAAGACGTTGCGGTGCTAAGTTAAAGCATCGCCTTCGGCGCCGGGGACTGAAAAAACAGTTCGCATTCGGCGCCCCAAAACATGCGGCCGCGACAGCGGACCTAGCTCCCAAGAAAACCTACAACTTCGTTTCGGGTATGATTTTTGTCCCGATAAAACGTGGCCCCAAGGGCCGCCCGGCAATACGGCTTGCGAATTCCTCGGTGAAAGGAACAGGCGCTGCCCGCTTCACCGCGTCGATGGCGGGATCGATAAAGGCTTGCCGTCTTGGACTGTCTTCCTGCGGGCGCGCGGCTGTGACGACCACCTTGCCCCTTATCTGCCCATCCTTATGCAGAATGAACTGAAGCGTCACGACAAGCCCCTCCGTGTCTTCCGGCGGCACCCAGCATGCGTAAATCGCATCGAACATTTCTTTGAGGTTGCTGACCGGAGCAGGATCGTTGCAGACCCGCGACTGGCCCAAAGCCTGCGTCAGAAAACCCGCGTACAGGGTGGCCAGTGCCACGATACCCGGCAGCTTGAGGCCGCAGAAGAATAAAAACGAACGCTTGATCAAATCCATTATCCTCTGTCGGAAAGCGATCAGCCTGGCCCATCCACCAATTAACGTCATTTTTTGAAAGAATATTTTTGTTAGTAAAAACTCTTCGCTGATTCAGCAATCGATATATACAAAATAATAAAGTCCACGATACACACAGAAAAATCATAAATACATCAAAATAAAAATCAAAATAAATGAAAAAAGAATTGAAAATAAAAAAACATTTTCGAAATATAAGAATAATATATTTGTTTCATAGAAATAAAATTACAAATAAAGGCAAAAATTCGAAATATTTATTTATATGTATTTGTAATATTTAAAATAGACTGGATATCTCGAAAAGTTACCCATAACGAACCCTTCGCAATTTAACCAAAACCCGCAGTTTGCATTGCAAGCCACTGGTTTGGTTGTATGCATTGCCCAGCCAGAACGATGGCGCAAAAGGGGGATATCATGACATCAAAATGGGTAACGGCGGTATTTTTCGGGGCTACGTTGACGGTTGCGGGTGCAGCGCAGGCGGACGACCTCGTCTTTTCGCTGAAGAACGGAACGAACTCCGTTCTCAATGCCTTCTACACCTCGCCGGTCGGCGTCGATGACTGGGAAGACGACGTGTTCGGAAAGAAGGCGCTTGGTCCGGGCGAAACGATGGAGATCACCATCGCCGATGGCCGCCGCGTGTGCAAATACGACATGCGTTTCGAATTCCAGGGCGATGAGCTGGAAGACCTCGAGGATACGCAGAACCTGTGCGAACTCGGCGAATATACCATCACCGAGTAATAATCCGGCAATAACGGCCCTGCCCGATCATGGCGGGGCCTGCACCGACAAGCGGCCTTCAAAAAAATCAGCCGCTCCGGCAACGCCGGTTTTGCAACACATCTACTGAAACGACGAAATATCAGCGCGGCAGTGCCACCCGCTCCGCAAAGCGGTCTTAATCATGCCTATGATTGTCGTGATGAGATTGATCGTCAACATATTGCTTTTCGCCCTCGGCGCAGTCGGAAGCGGCGTATGTGCGTTTCTATTGTCGGGGACGCTTGCCGATTCCGGATTTCTCGGTTCCTGTTTCGAGGGAAGTTGTGCCTATGCGGCGCTTTTCATGGTGCTGCCCGTCACATGGTTCGTGCTTTTTGCGCTTTATGTCATGGCATTGCTGGTCTGGAGACGAAAACCTTTCCGGAACGGAAGGCTCTGAAATAGGTAAGACGGCGCCGTCGCTACCGGACGTTCGTTGACAGCCATCGAGACTTGCCGTTAACGTCCCGCCTGCTGGGGGATTCGCTGCCATTGATATACGGGCCTGCCCGATATCATAGGCCTCTGAATGTGCATGTTTCCGATTTGCGCGTCGCTTAACGACGTGCATGGCGGAAAACAGGGAGACCAAACGATGCGGGCCGCAATTAATTCTCCATCGCTTTCTATCGATACCATGGACTATCAGGCCGAGTGCCAGTTCGCGCTGGAGCCCTCCATTCAAGGGCTCATCGAAAAAGCGGAAGACGCTGGCTGGAACCGCCAGCAGGCCGCGCTTGCCATCGTCGCGCTCGCCAGTGAACATCTGAGTGACCTGCTTCCAGGCCTCACCGTACCCGATCAACGCCCCCTGTCCTGACAGCCTCCCTCCCGCCGGAGCCGATCGGCACCCGGCATGATTGCCAAAGCATCCCGAAAATTGATTGAGCAGGCCGGAGTATCCCCCGTCGCGCCCGCAAGGGCCTTCGATGCTCCGTCGCAAGCGCGAGGGGAGAAAACGCTCCAGGCAAAACCCTGCCCCCTCAATGCAGCCGGTAGCTTCCCCGTCACAGACCATCTCCAGGGCATTTCAGCTGCCCTTTAAGTATCGCTGCCACAGTGTTGACATAAGCGACCGATAATGAGAACATAAAGTGAACATTATGGAGGTCAGCGATGAACGCAGCAGACGCAACCATAGAAAATGCCCTGTCCGTGGTCGCTCGCTCCCGCGATATGCGCGAGCGCGCGCTTGAAAGGCGACGGGAATTGCAGCGGCGAACGGAAGTCATCATCGCCCGGCCGCTCTACGTGCTGAAAAAGAATGAAGGCCCGAAGCAATTGTCGCTGAAACTCGACAGCTAGATGGCGAAAAGCAAATCCCGTGCGGATTACCTCACACACGGGATTTTCAGAATGAAACGATCATTGTCTTGTCTTATTGCATGCGTTGCATTGCGGCTTCGGGTTCGCCAGTCGTCGCAACCGTTGCCGCCGGAAGGCGATCGGTCTTTTTCAGTATGACGATGGGCTTGTCCACCGGATCCGTCGGCGGAACGATGCTCGCAGTTTTGAATTCACGGTCAACAGCAGGAACGGAAGCGTTGATCTTTTCATGACCCGCGCACTCCGCCAACGCTGCACTGGCGGAAAAACCAAGTACAGCGGCGATAATGAGAACTGATTTCATGTCATTCTCCCTTCGCTTTCGTGGCGATCTCCCAATCTAAGGGGAGACGGTCCGGATTGAAAATCACACTTTAGAGACATCTAAAGCTCTCTGTCATTGCGGCAGTCGTCATCGGTGGCAATGGGTGAGGCGTGCCGCTTTATTTTTTCCGCAAATCCAGCGGATTTTGGCAAAGCGGCCTGCGGAATATCATCGCCACATAACTTCCCTTCAGGGAAATGAGGCTAGGCTTGTAAGTTGTGGCCTGTGCCGCGTTGGCGGCCTTTATCGTTCGTCCATCTGGAGAATTATGCTGCATGGCACGCCTCCTTCCATGAGCGATAACGAAAAAACAGCGGTCTTGTTCCGCAGCGGCGAAACGGCGGACAATTGAAAAGATAAGGCACCGCCGCGTGCTTCGTCTCCACGCCGGTGATACGGTGGCACGAATAGTCGCATGAAGGCGAAGTCTCGCCGCATAGCTCCGGCCTCGCCACCTCATCCCGCTCCCGCTGAGAAGAGCGCTCCCAAACCCAACCATGACCCAAGGCTTGAAATTTTGCCCGAAACCGCTATATGGCTTTGCGAGAGGACGACCTCGGCCATTATGGCGACAGCATGCGGGACGGCCCGGTCACATACCGGAGAATAAATTGCGTTCCCTGCCCGATCGTATCCGCCACGCTCTCAGCTTCGAAATCATCGGCCTTCTGCTGGTCGTGCCGCTGGGTGCATTCGTATTTCACATGCCCATGGAAGATATCGGCATTGTCGGTCTGGTCAGCGCCACGCTCGCCACCGCCTGGAACTATCTTTACAATCTCGGCTTCGACCATGCCATGCAGCGCCTGAAAGGCACGACGCTGAAGACGCCTGCTATCCGCGTCGCCCATGCCCTGCTGTTCGAACTTGGTCTGCTGATCGTGCTGATGCCCTTCATCGCCTGGTATCTCAGCATCAGCCTTGCCCAGGCGCTGGTGATGGATATCTCGTTTGCGCTGTTCTACGTAGTCTATGCCTTCGTCTTCAACTGGGGCTACGACCGGCTTTTCCCGCTGCCGGAATGGCGGTCGCAGGACGCCGTCTGATCGGCGGCGGCACCGGCGTGTGCTTCAGCGTAGCGAAGCCGTGAAAAAGCGGATGACTTCGCTGTTCAGTCGACGATGAAACTCCGCCCGGTCAAACCCCGGAATATCGCCGCATATCTCGGCCAGGGCTTTTTCCATCTCGGCGGGGCAAGGTGTTATGAACGAAAAATGCCCTGCCCCTTTCACCGTCTGATAGTCCGGTTTTGCCGGCAGGTCGTCGCGCAGCCCTAAAATATCCTCCGGCGCCACACCGTCGCCGCCGCGCTCCGAACTCCAGAGCTGAACGGGGATTTTGATATCTCGCAGATCGGCCCGCCCTGGAAAGGCGTTGAGGGGGTCTGCAACAACCACAGCCTTCACCCGCGCATCGTAGACCCGGTCCTCAGGCGAAGCAGACCTTTCCAGCATCTGAGCACACACCGCCGCCTGCCCATCAGGGCACGGCAATCCGGTATTTGGAAAATCCGGAACGCCACCGGCAAGCACCAGCGCCGTATAACCGCCGCGCGAAAATCCGAACACCCCGATCCTTCCAGCATCGATAAAACGGGCATCGTTCCAGTTCGCCAGCATATGGTCGAGCAGGCGGACGATATCGGCCGGTCGTTCGGTCAGCGCGGAAAGATCGCCTGCCCGGTTCATGTCAATGGCGTTATCGCCGGGATGATTGATCGCCGCGACGATGAAACCGGCATCCGCCAGCGCCGCCGCGGTATCCCGATGGCTGAAATACGTACCGCCGAAACCGTGGGAGATGATGACGAGCGGATATTGCCCATCGACAACAGGGCAATCACGCACCGATTGCAGAGCGAAGGGGCCGATGCGGGTCTCCACCGGAGTCGCCGCGCAGGGCGACCACACCGCCGCCCTCATGGAAGGGTTGCCGCCTGCCGAGGTAATCTCGATCAACCGAAGACCGGCTGCCAGAACGGTGCCCGTTCCGCACATGGCGGAAACAAGGGAAAGGCAAAGCAACACCAGAAATCGCATCACGGACCCGCGGATCGGAAACATTGAATGCAAGGCCGTCACCAACAGGCCTCGCCCGCAACATAGAGCAATCTCTTGTAGCGGAAATGACCGTCGTCAGACTTAGAGCGACTTCAGCGTCCAGGCCACGATTTCGCGGGTGGCGGCGGCGAAAGCCTGGTCCAGCGCTTTGACGAAATTGGCATTTCCGGAACCGCTGACGCGTGCGCTGGCGCGGAATACTTCCTGCGCCTTTACCGTGCCGTTGCGATCGTTCAAGAGCTTCACCGAAATCTCGATATCGGCGGTGTTTTTTGCCGTATCGATTTCGAAGGTGCGAATATCGCTGACCACCTGGTAATCGATCGCCAGCCCCTGCCCCGGCCGTCCGACTCCACCGAGCTTGCCGGTATCCTCGAATGCTTGCACCAGCTTGGATTGCACCATGCGCGGCAGGCGGTCGCTCCATTGCGAATTGCCGAGATATTGCACTTCCGAGCCGGAAAGGCGCACCACGATGTTTTCGCTATCAAGCGCTTTCAGCGCCGTCGGATCGGCGATCAGCAATTGCCGGCCTTTGAGCGACGGCCCCTGCGTTACAGTCGCCGAAGAGACGGAAAGGTCGAACGTATCGTTCGATGGGGTTCCCGCACAGCCCGCCATCGCAACCGCAAGCAGCGGAGCCAAAAGCAGGGCACGGCGCTTATGGCCGTTCATCAATCGTGTCATTGGCCCATACCCCTTTTAGCGCCTTGTTCTGCCGTCATATTGTTTCACGGTTTCGCCGCCGAAAATCAACCGCTGCGGATCGCGGTCGATATTGGTGATCGCATTGTTGAGATTGTCGACCGTCTGCCGCGTGCTGCCGATAAGCGCCTGGAAATCCTTCAGGCCCGAACTGGAGAAGCGCGTGAGATTGTCTGCAATCGGCCCGATTCGGGCATTGAGATTGTCGGCCACGGCCTTGAACGAGGTCAAAGTCTCGCGCGCCTTTGCAAACAGCGAATTGGCATCGTCGGTTCCAAGCATCCCGTCCACCTTGGCAAGAATGCCATCGACACGGCTTGAGGCAAGGTTCAGCTTGCGGCCCATGTCGGTGAAATCGGAGACCGCCTGGTCGATATCGGCCCGGCGTGCGCCGACATCGTCGGCAATTCGCTTGAAGTTCGCCACGGCATCACGCGCATCGGCAGTCGCTGCGGAAACATCACCCACCACGGTGCTGACCTTTGCGGGATCGACCGACGCCAAAAGCTCATCCGCGCGCTTCACCACCGTCTGCACTTCCGTGCTCGCCGCCTCGAAGTTGCGCGCCGTGCTCTGCACCGTTTCCATGATACCCTGAATATCGCTCGAAGCGGAAGCGACGTCCTTCGTCACCTTGTCGACATTAGACAGGATAGAATCGATCTTGCCGGCATCCACCGCCTTCACCAGATCTTCGACAGCAGTCAGCGTGCCGTCCAGGCGTACCGAGACCGATTGAACGGTGGTGGAAAGCGAACTGAGGCTGGCGATGAAACTCTTGATACCATCGGAATTTGCGGCCAGCGCATCGGAGAATTTCTCGGCGTTACGCACCGTCTGCGTCAGCGGCCCGCGGGCATCCTGCACGAAACCCTGCAATTCGCCGATGGCGCCATCGGCGCGTTTCAGGATCTTGTCGGCGGTGGCAAGAAGGTTGGTGACGCTGGAAAGATCGGCCGTCAGCTCGGCGGGAACGCCGCTTTCGACGGATTTCTGCAGAATGCGCTCACCATCCTTGTTGCCGCCGGATAGCTCGATATAGGCAGCGCCCGTCAGGCCCTGAATTTCAAGCACGGCGCGGGTGGACGGGAAAACCGGCGCGTCCGCCTGCACTTCGGTAAAGGCGATGGAATAGGCCGGATCGTCACGGTCGATCGCAAGACCGCGCACCGTGCCGACAGGAATGCCGTTGAAGCGTACCGGAGAGCCGACGGAAAGGCCGTTTGCCGAGCCGGGAATACGCACCACGAGCTGCGCCGTCGGTCCACCCCGGCCGAATTCTGCCATCCAGTAAACGAAGCCGAATGCGGCGGCGATCACGATCAGCGTGAAAATTCCGACTATGGTGTAGTTCGCCTTGGTTTCCATGCTTCTTGTTACTCCACCGGATTTTCGTGTCTGTCGTCCGGAAGAACGACAGAGCGCGCCCGTTTGCCACGGAAATAGGACTGCACCCAGGGGTCGTCACAGGCAAACATGTCCTGCAAGGTCCCTTCCACCAGCACCTTCTTCTGCCCTAGCACCGCAATGCGGTCGCAGACGGAGAACAGGCTGTCGAGGTCGTGCGTCACCATATACACGGTCAAACCGAGCAGATCGCGCAAGCGCGCGATCAGCATATCAAATTCCGCCGCCCCGATGGGATCGAGGCCGGATGTCGGCTCATCGAGGAAGACAAGGTCGGGATCGAGCGACAGCGCGCGCGCAAGCGCCGCACGCTTGATCATGCCGCCGGAAAGCTCCGACGGGTATTTGTCGCCCGCATCGGGCTTCAGGCCCACCATCTCGATCTTGAGATAGGCAAGCTCGTCCATCAGCTTTTTCGGCAGGTCCAGATATTCCCGCATCGGCAGCTGGATGTTTTCCTTCACCGTCAGGCCGGAAAACAGCGCCCCCTGCTGGAACAGCACGCCGAGCCGCTGGTCGAGCATCATGCGGTCGTCTTCGCTGGCCTTGTCGTAATCGGTGCCGAGAATGCGGATTGCACCCGCCTGGCGTGGCAGAAGCCTCAAGATCGCACGCATCAGGACGGATTTACCCGCGCCGGATGGGCCGATGAAGCCAAGGATTTCACCGCGATAGACATCCAGATCGAGATTCTCAAGCACGTTCCTGCCGTTGAAACCCACAGTCACACCCTCGACGGAAAGAACCGTCTCACGGCCGTCCTTTGCAGTTTTTGTCTCTTGCGGCTTCTGGTCCAAAGTTTCCAACGCGCCCTCCTTAAAAATCGATGGCTGCGTAGAAGATGGCAAAAAGGCCATCCACCAGAATGACGACGAAGATCGATTTGACCACCGACGACGTGACGTGTTTGCCGAGCGATTCCGCCGAACCGCCGACCTTCATACCCTCAACCGCCGCGACGATGCCGATGATCAGCGCCATGAACGGCGCCTTGATCATGCCGGCGGCGATGGTCGATTCCTCGACCGCGCCATGCAGACGCGACAGAAACACTTCGAAGGTGATGCCGGAATAGAGAAGCGTGACGATGGCGGCGCCGAAAAGTGCGGCGAAATTGGCAAGGATGGTCAGAAGCGGCAGTGCGATTGTCAGCGCCACGAGACGCGGAAACACCAGCACGCCGACAGGGTTGAGACCGATCACCTTCAGCGCGTCGATTTCCTCGCGCATCTTCATCGAGCCGATTTCCGCCGTGATCGCACTGCCGGAGCGACCGGCGATCATGATTGCGGTGAGAAGCACGCCGATTTCACGCAATTGCAGGATGCCGACGAGATCGACGACGAAAACTTCCGCGCCGAAATACCGCAGCTGGAAAGCGCCCTGCTGGGCGATGATGGCGCCGATCAAAAACGACATCAGCATGATGATCGGCACGGCGCGCACGCCCATATGGTCGATCTGGTTGACGATGGCCGCCGGCGATACGCCGCGTCCGCGCCCGAGCTTCATCTGCGCGCCGCGCACGGCGGAACCCAGAATATACATGCCCGCGAGGAAATCCGCACCATTCTGGACGACAGCCTGGCCGATCGGCGAGAAGAAGCGTTCGGCAAGTCCCACCTTGGCGGCAGGCTCGCCCTCCATCGCCGCTTTATCCGGCAATTGGCCGATCAGATCCTCGATTCGCTCGTTTCCGGTAAGCGTGACGGTAACGCCCTTCGCTTCCATATCTTCGCGCAATCGCCGGATGACCCAGGCGCCGGTCGTGTCGATTGCCTCCACCGAGGAAAGATCGATCTCCACCGGACCGGCAGGGCCGCTTTTCTCGATGTTTTCGAGGCGTGCAAAAATGCCGGAAAGATTGCTGTTACGCCAGGAACCGCTCAAGGCATACCGCTGGCCGCCGCCGGAGACGGCGTCGTCTTCGGTGATTGCGGCCGGGTTCGCCTGTTGCCGTATATCCTGTTCTTGCATAATGCTCCGAGCGAGTGCAGCCGTCACGAGATTCTTAAAGGTTTCATAACGGTTTGGCCTTCGGCAAGCCACAGTGACAGCCGACAATTCGCGATAAATTTGGCGTCATGTGTCTTTTAACGCCTTTCAGGAAGTGAAAAAACATGCCCCGTTACCTTCAAGCCACAACAGAACGTTTCGCCGTTGCTGGCAGCTTCACTATTTCACGCGGCACTCGCACACATGCGGATGTCGTAACGTGCACCATCCGCGATGGTTCCTTTACCGGCAGAGGTGAATGTGTGCCCTACCCGCGTTATGGCGAAAGCATCGAAGGCGTTATCGCCGATATCGAAGCGATGGCTGAGCAGATTGCCGGCGGCCTGACACGGCATGAATTGCAGCAGGTGATGAAACCCGGCGCCGCCCGCAATGCAGTGGATTGCGCACTATGGGACCTCGAAGCCAAGATGAGTGGCAAAAGTGCTGCCGAACATAGTCTCGGACACGCGGCAAAACCGCTCGTTACCGCCTATACCATCTCGCTTGCCGACCCCGAGACCATGGCGGCTAAAACGGCGAAAAACGCTGGCCGCCCGCTGCTGAAGATCAAGACCGGAACGGCGGATGACGAGGCGCGCCTGCGGGCCGTGCGCACCGCAGCACCTGACGCGCGCATCATCATCGACGCCAATGAGGGCTGGAACGACGATAATATCGAATATTATCTGAAACTCGCAGCGGAACTGAACATCGCGCTCATCGAACAGCCGCTTCCCGCCGGCAAGGACGCCATCCTGGCCCGCATCGACCACCCGGTCCCCATCTGCGCCGATGAAAGCGTGCATTCCACCAAGGACCTCGCAGACCTGCGCGACCGTTACGATGCGATCAACATCAAGCTGGACAAGACTGGCGGTCTCACGGAAGCACTTGTCATGAAGGCAGAGGCGGAGCGGCTAGGCTTCATCATCATGGTCGGCTGCATGCTCGGCACCTCGCTCGGCATGGCTCCCGCCGTTCTGGCCGCTCAGGGAGCCGCCTTCTCCGATCTCGACGGCCCGCTGATTCTCAGGCAGGACCGGCAGCCGGGCCTCGTTTACGAGGGTTCGCTGGTTTATCCGCCGCAGCCGGAGTTGTGGGGATAAGAGCCGTCGTTCGGGTTTCGTGTGAAAGCACTACGCCGCACATCGCAATAGTCTTTGCAGTATCACGTAAACTGTATGACCAGCCTTGCCTCACACTCGGCGTCATCCTCGGGCTTGTCCCGAGGATCTATCCACGTCGCGCGAAATCAATCGGTTGCAGATCCTTGGGACAAGCCCAAGGATGACTACAGAGAGCTGAACCATCCCGCGCTTAGGGATCGCCCTGCCTGTTGAACAAACCCCAATCAGGCCGCGTGCTTGCCAATCAGACCTGGAATATCCACCGGCTCCATCTCGTCCGATGTCTGCGAAGGGACATCGCTCGTCTGCATCCAGGTGATCAGCTCGAAAGTGCCATCGGCATTTTCGGCAATCGCCGTGCAGCTTTCCACCCAGTCGCCGGTGTTGATGTAGCGGATGCCGTCCATGTCTTCCATCACGGCGTGGTGGATATGGCCACAGATCACACCATCCACATTGTTGCGGCGCGCCTCGTCGGCCACTACGCGCTGGAACTCGCCGATGAAGTTGACGGCGTGTTTGACCTGCAATTTCGCCCAGGCCGAGAACGACCAGTAAGGCAGACCGATGCGGCGGCGCACCGCAGCAAGGACGATGTTGATCGCAATCGCCGCGTCGTAGGCCCAGTCACCGAGATAGGCGAGCAGGCGGGCATTGCGCACCACCACATCGAACTCGTCGCCATGGATGATGAGGTATTTCTTGCCGTCTGCCGCCTCGTGGATCATGCGCTCGGCCACTTCGATACCGCCGAAATGCATGCCCGGAAACTCGCGCAGAAATTCATCGTGGTTGCCGGGAATGTAAACGATGCGCGTTCCCTTGCGGGCCTTGCGCAACAACTTCTGCACCACGTCGTTGCAGCCCTGCGGCCAGTACCAGCTGCGGCGCAGGCGCCAGCCGTCGATGATGTCACCGACCAGGATGATCGTATCGGCCTCGTGATGTTTCAGGAAGTCGAGCAAAAAATCCGTCTTGGCCGCCTTGGAACCGAGATGGACATCCGAAATGAAAAGCGTTCTGAACTGTCTGGTTTCAATTTGACCGGCCACGGATTTAATCCCCTTGTTCGGTTGCGTCCCTGCGGCTTTCTTCCCTCTCAGAACCAGACTCGTGTTGCAGCAACATGACAATGGCCGGTTTTTGTATGGAATATGACTGATGGCATCACGAAAACGCGAATAAGCCATGCCCGCATTTGCATAAGGGGGCGGCAAATAACGGCTGTACCACGGGAAAGTTTGTTGTATTCAGAGGGCCGGAATTGAACCAGACATGACGGTGGAAGACATGACCTCTCACGATAAGAACAACACGCCCGCCAACACGGCAAAGGCCGACATCGAGGAACAGGCGCTCTTTTTCCACCGCTACCCGCGCCCCGGCAAGCTGGAAATCCAGGCCACCAAGCCCCTTGGCAACCAGCGCGATCTGGCGCTTGCCTACTCGCCGGGTGTCGCCGCCCCCTGCCTCGCCATCCATGAAAATCCGGAAATGGCGGCGGAATATACCGCCCGCGCCAATCTCGTTGCAGTGATTTCCAACGGTACGGCAGTGCTTGGCCTTGGCAATATCGGCCCGCTTGCGTCCAAGCCTGTTATGGAGGGCAAGGCCGTCCTCTTCAAGAAATTCGCCGGCATCGACGTTTTCGATATCGAGATCGATGCGCCCGGCATCAACGACATGGTCTCCACCATCGCAGCGCTGGAACCCACCTTCGGCGGCATCAACCTTGAAGACATCAAGGCGCCCGAATGTTTCGAGGTGGAGCGCCAGCTGCGCGAGAAGATGAACATCCCGGTCTTCCACGACGATCAGCACGGCACGGCGATCATCGTCGCCGCCGCCGTCACCAACGCGCTGGAACTGGCCGGAAAATCGCTTTCGAGCGTCAAGATCGTTGCGTCAGGCGCCGGTGCGGCAGCCCTCGCCTGCCTCAACCTGCTTGTCGCCATGGGCGCAAAGAAAGAAAACATCTGGGTCCACGATATCGAGGGCCTCGTTTATGACGGCCGCAACTCGCTGATGGACGAGTGGAAGGAAGTTTACGCGCAAAAGACCGACAAGCGGGTTCTGGCCGACTCGATCGACGGCGCGGATGTCTTCCTCGGTCTTTCGGCGGCAGGCGTGCTGAAGCCGGAACTTCTGGAGCGTATGGCGGAAAATCCGCTGATCCTGGCGCTTGCCAACCCCAATCCGGAAATCATGCCGGAAGTGGCCCGTGCTGCCCGCCCGGATGCGATGATCTGCACCGGCCGTTCGGATTTCCCGAACCAGGTCAACAACGTGCTCTGCTTCCCCTATATCTTCCGCGGCGCGCTGGATTGCGGCGCAACCACGATCAACGAGGAAATGAAGATGGCCGCCGTGCAGGCCATTGCCGAGCTTGCCCGCGAGGAAGTCTCGGAAGTCGCCGCCAAGGCCTATAGCGGCGAAACGCCGATCTTCGGCCCGAACTACCTCATTCCCTCGCCTTTCGATCCGCGCCTCATCCTGCGCATCGCGCCGGCCGTTGCCCGTGCTGCCGCCGCAAGCGGTGTCGCCGCCCGGCCGATCAGCGATTTCGAAGCCTATCTCGACCAGCTGAACCGCTTCGTCTGGCGTTCCGGCTTCATCATGAAACCGGTCTTCAACGCCGCCAAGGTTGCCGAAAAGAAGCGCATCATCTTTGCTGAAGGCGAAGACGAGCGCGTGCTGCGCGCCGCCCAGGTGCTTCTGGAAGAAGGCACCGGCATCCCGATCCTCATCGGCCGCCCACAGATCATCGAAACGCGCCTGAAGCGCTTCGGCCTGCGTATCCGCCCGAATACCGATTTTGCGGTGGTCAATCCCGAAGACGATCCGCGTTACCGCGACTACGTCGATGATTATTTCGCCCTCGTCGGCCGCGCTGGCATCAACCCGGAGGCGGCCCGCACCATCGTGCGCACCAACTCCACGGTCATCGGCGCGCTGTCGGTGAAGCGTGGTGAGGCGGATGCGCTGATCTGCGGTCTGGAAGGCCGTTACGACCGGCACCTGCGCGACGTGAACCAGATCATCGGCAAGCAGGAAAGCGTTCGCTCTTTCGCAGGCCTCAGCCTGCTCATCACCCAGCAGGGCGCGCTGTTCCTCACCGACACCTTCGTCAACAACGATCCGACCTCCGAAGAAGTGGCTGAAATGGCCATTCTCGCGGCAAAGGAAATCCGCCGCTTCGGATCACGCCGAAGATCGCGCTCGCCAGCCACTCCAATTTCGGGTCGCGCGATTCTGAAAGCGCCCGCAAGATGCGCCGCGCCCTGAAGATCGTGCAGGCAGCAGCACCCGAACTGGAAGTGGACGGCGAAATGCAGGGCGGCTCGGCACTTTCGGAAGCGCTGCGCAAGCGCGCCATGCCCAACAGCGTGCTGACCGGCGAAGCGAACCTGCTGGTCTTCCCGAACCTCGATGCCGCAAACATCACGCTCGGCGTCACCCGC
Source organism: Rhizobium sp. AN68 (assembly GCF_030758035.1). NCBI lineage: Bacteria > Pseudomonadati > Pseudomonadota > Alphaproteobacteria > Hyphomicrobiales > Rhizobiaceae > Rhizobium > Rhizobium sp. AN68. The sequence goes on from NZ_JARWMI010000003.1 coordinate 1,508,418, forward strand.
ACGCTGACGGAGGGCCTGCATGTCGGCCCCATCCTGCTTGGCACGGCACTTCCCGCCCATATCCTGTCGCCCAGCGTCACCTCGCGCGGCGTTGTCAACATGGCGGCCTTTGCCGTCGTGCAGGCATCGCACCCTTCGGTCTGATGAAGGCGCATTAACGCAGTTTTGAACATGCTGTTGCCGCATTGCGGCAACAGCTTATGTTATCTTCCTGAAACACGGATTTCCCGAAGCATAACACCCTCGCCACCGGCCGGGGACATCGAACGGATCGCACCATTGACCCGGCGCCGCAGCATTATCGGCCTCCTGCTTCCCCTTGTTTTCATCGCCCCGGCCGCTGCTTTCGCGGATCAGGTCTGCGATACGCTTTATGCGCAGCTGCGCGAACCGCCGCGTGTCATCGGCAACACCGCCGAGGTACGGCGTTACGCCAATGCGCTCACCCGCCAGAACATCGAGATCCGCAGGATCAGGAACGATCTGCGCCGTTACGGCTGTTCATCCGCAAGCGTCACCGTTTATGGCAGCCCGAATGCCGAACTCTGCGCGGAGATCAGCGACGCGATGGCGGATGCGCAGAGCGAACGCGATGCCATCATCCGTGACCGCGACGATGCCATGGCGGCCCAGGGCAGCGATGATGGCGACATCAGACGCCAGCGCATTCTCGCCGCCCTTGACGCCAATGGCTGCAGCGCCATTCCGGAAACGGAAGCGCGCCAGCCGACGGCACCCGATGTGACACGTTACCCCGACGCCTTCGGCGAACAGAGCAATCCGCCGGGACAGGCAGGGCTTTCGCCCTACCCCAATGCCGCTGCGGAAGGCGGGCTCAGGACGCTGTGCGTGCGCACCTGCGACGGCTCGTTCTTCCCCATCGCTTCCAATGCCTCGCCGCTCGATTTCCGTGCGCAGGCCGAACAATGCCAGAAAATGTGTCCGGGTACGCAGACGGAGCTTTATTTCCACTCCATGACGGAGCAGGAAACGGCTGACATGGTCTCGGCTGAAACAGGAAAGCCCTATAAGGACCTGCCGACCGCCTTTGCTTATCGAAATGCCTCAACCAAAGCCCCAGGCTGCGCCTGCAACATGGCCGCCTATCACGAGGAGATGAAGCAGCAGGAGGCTGCGCGGCCGGAAGCTGAGAAACCCTATTCCAGCATCACGACCATTCCATCACCGCAAGGTGACACCCCCAAAAAACCCACCGAACTGCAGCAGGCCGCAAAGCCGCCGGAACAACCGGTTCCGGAACGCGACTATGACCCGAACAACAGCAGGGTCCGCGTCATCGGCCCTAAATTCCTGCCCGACCAGACAGGCCGGATCGACCTGAAGAACCCGGCGCTGAAGGGTATACAGCCGCAGCAATAGCTCCCATCAAGCACACGGTATGGAGTTGGCAACGCTCTATCTCACTCACAAGACGGTCGCGTGTTCTCTTTACCGCCCGCCCCAGCGATTGCGAAATACCAAATCCTCCAGCGGCACGCGCTGGCGCCAACCCTTCACCGCCAGTTCCGGCTCGGTATAAAGTGTATCGACGCGGCCGAGGCATAGCCAGGCGACGATCTCGATGTGGTCGGGGATCTCCAGAATGGTGCGAATGTCGCTATCGTGGAAAATGCTGACCCAGCCGACGCCGATGCCTTCGGCGCGCGCTGCAAGCCAGAGGTTCTGGATGGCGCAGACGGTGGAATAGACATCGGTGCGCGGATTGTGGGTACGGCCCAGCACCACCTTGCCGCCACGCGTCGGATCGCAGGTGACGCAGATGCTGAGCGGCGCCTTGCGGATGCCCTCAAGCTTGAGGCTGCGGTAAAGCGCCTGCTGCTCCCCCTCGAACATCGCCGCCGCCTCGCCATTGGCGCGGCTGAAGGCAACCCAAGCTGCCTGCCTGACCGCACCGTCAGTGACGAGCGTGAAATTCCACGGCTGCATGAAACCGACTGAGGGCGCGGAATGCGCCGCCTTCAGCAAGCGCTCGACCACATCTTCCGGCAATGGATCCGGAAGGAACTGGTCGCGCACATCACGGCGGGTTTCGATGGCACGGTAGATCGCCTCTCGCTCCCCCTCGGAAAACGGGTAGGCGGGCGAAAGCGCGTGATCGAATGCATCGGCGTCGAGCGAACTGGTCGCGAGTGGATCGGTCGGCATCGTCTATCCCCAACAATGCTGGCGCGCCGCCACGAAAACCGGCTCCGGTTTTCGCCTGCACGACGCGCTGCTGCAACAACCTGCCGCCGTCCACGCGGTCTGGTCTATTCTGTCAGGCCGGTCTTCTGACTCGGCTTCATCCGCCCACTTTCGCCTTCCCGAATGGATTCAGTGGCATCAAGAAAAAGGGCATCCGCCTCACAGCGCTGGGCACGTTCCGGTCTTGCACCGGATTCCCGATTCTCCCGCCGTAAAGGGCAGGCACCTGACGAAGAAGCTTATGAGCAACAAAGATTGCAAATACAAGTATCTTGCGCAGCGATGCGGCAATGTGACCGTGGCCACCTCACCTGCGTATTGCGGCCTTCAGCCGCCGCGCGGACGCGCGCCGGCTGAAGCACTCCCTACCGCATCACCCAACGGGAAAATACCGCACATAAGCGAACTCATCCCCGCCCGGTGACCAGTTGGGCGAATTCATCGTTCCCTGCCCGCCGAAAAGGTCAAACAGCGTTTCGGCGTTGCCACCATCCATATCCATCAGCCGCACGCGCACGTTGAGGTCGCGCGGATGGTCGAAGACATCGGCGTCGTAGGAGACGAAGACGACTTTGTCACCGCTGGGAGACGGATGCGGGAACCAGTCGCCATAGACGCTGTCGGTGATACGCTCGACGGCCGAGCCATCCACCCGCACGCGCCAGATCTGCATCTGGCCGGTGCGGCTGGAGTTGAAATAGATCCATTCTCCATCCGGCGAATAATCCGGCCCGTCATTGCGGCCCTCACCATGGGTAAGGCGTGTCTCAACGCCGCTGTCTATGTCCATGGAATAAATATCGAAAACCTGATCGCGAATACCGCAATAGGCGAAACCTTTCCCGTCCGGCGACCAGCCGTGCCAGTAGGACGGAAGGTTCTTAGTCATCAGAAGCGGCGTTCCGCCCGTCGAAGGCAGCAGATAGATGGCACTCTTGCCGAACTCCACCTTGTCGGAAATGGCATAAAGCGAACCGTCAGGCGAAATGCCGTGGTCATTGTTGCAGATTGTCGCAAAGCCGGTATCGACCTTTTCCGGCGAAGGGTCGCCGGCAAGTGACAGGCGATAAAGCAGACCGTCGCAGTTCAGAAGCAGGTATTTCCCGTCCGGCGACCAGTTCGGAGCCTCGAACAGCTCCGGCGTCTGCCACACCACCCGCATCTGCCGATTGCGGATGTTGAAGATTTCGATGGAACTGCGCATGCTGCCTCCCGGGCCTGTCGATCGTCTGGCGTGGAGCGTTGAATGGCACAAACATTCCGTTTGCATCCGCCACCGCCGTGATTATGATCCTATTGCCGCAGGCACCGCCCTGCAAATTCAAATAGGAAAAAACAGCAGCGTTCCGGCACCGCCCGCACCCCTGCCCGTTTCTCCCAGATCCGAGGTTCCGCGATGAACACCATCGCCGATCACGGCATCCGCTTCGGTCGGATCGCCGCAATGCTTCCTGTCAAGAATATCGAGAAGGCCCATGACTTTTATGTCCGTGTGCTGGGCTTCGAAAAGACCTTCGAAAACGGCAACCCTGTCGGTTTCATGATCCTGAAACAAGGTAATGCCGAGTTGCACCTGACATTGCAGTCGACGCACAAACCGGCCCCCTTCAATGTGGCGCATATGCTGGTCAGCGACGCCGACGCGCTGCACGCGCTTTGCAAAAGCCACGGGCTTCGCATCATCAAAAGTCTGCAGGACAAGGATTATGGCCTGCGGGCCTTCGTTTTCGAAGACCCGGATGGTAACCGCATCGATGTGGGGCAGGTTATTTAACGAGATAGGGAGACGGCGCGGCGTGTCCGCGCCGTTGGAGGAAAAGGATGCTTCTTCGCCATCGATATATGGCGAAGTCGCAGCATCCGCACTCCGTCACCCCGAACTAGATTCGGGGTCCAGCAAGCTCCCCCATGCCCTCCTTCGACTACCTGTCCCTGAACCGGTTGGTAATCGGATAACGGCGATCGCGGCCGAAGTTCTTCTTGGTGATCTTCACCCCGGGCGCGGATTGGCGGCGTTTGTATTCGGCGAGATAGAGCAGATGCTCGATCCGGTGCACCGTCGCGATATCATGGCCACGCGCGAGGATTTCCTCGACCGACATTTCCTTTTCCACCAGGCACTCCAGAATATCGTCCAGCACCGGATAGGGCGGTAGCGAATCCTGGTCTGTCTGGTTGGGTCGCAATTCGGCGGATGGCGCCTTGGAGATGATATTGGCGGGGATCACTTCGCCGGATGGCCCGAGCGCGCCCGGCGGCACATGGGAATTGCGCCAGCTGGAGATGGCGTAGACCTGCATCTTGTAGAGGTCCTTGATGGGATTGAAACCGCCATTCATGTCGCCATAAAGCGTCGCATACCCCACCGACATTTCCGACTTGTTGCCTGTTGTCACCACCATCGAGCCGAACTTGTTGGAAACGGCCATGAGAATGGTGCCGCGTGTACGGCTCTGCAGGTTTTCTTCGGTAATGCCTTCTTCCGTGCCTTCGAACATTTCCGAAAGCGCCGAAAGGAACCCATCCACCGGTTCGGCAATGGGCACGATATCGTAACGGCAGCCGAGCGCCCTGGCGCAATCGGCTGCGTCCTTCAGCGAATCCTCGGAGGTGTAACGATAGGGCAGCATGATGCAGCGCACCCGCTCTTCGCCCAGCGCATCAACAGCAAGCGCAGCGCAGATCGCCAGATCGATACCGCCGGAAAGGCCGAGAACCACGCTCTTGAAGCCGTTCTTGTTGACGTAATCGCGAAAGCCCAGCATGCAGGCGCGGTAATCCGCCTCCTCGCCTTCAGGGATTTTCGAGAAAGGACCGCTCTCACAGCGCCAGCCTTCTGCGGTGCGTTTCCAATCGGTAACGGCAAGGGTCGCCTCGAACTGGCTCATCTGGAAGGCAAGGGTCTTGTCGGCATTGAAACCGAAGCTCGCGCCGTCGAAAACCAGCTCGTCCTGCCCGCCAAGCTGATTGGCGAAGACCAGCGGCAAGCCGCTTTCGATTACCTGCTTCAGCGCCACCTGATGGCGCACATCCAGCTTGCCGCGATAATAGGGCGAACCATTCGGCACCAGCAGGATTTCCGCCCCGCTTTCGGCAAGCGTTTCGCACACACCCATATCGTTCCAGATTTCCTCGCAGATCGGAATGCCGATCCTGACACCGCGGAAATTATAGGGACCGGAGATCGAACCTTCGGCGAAAACACGTTTTTCATCGAACTCGCCGTAATTCGGCAGGTCAATCTTGTCACGCAGCGCGATGATCCTGCCGCCATCCAGAAGCGCAACCGAATTGTGCCGGCCCGTTTCACCCTGACGCGGAAAACCGATGACGACGCCCGGCCCGCCATCGGCGGTTTCCGCCGCCAGTTCTTCCACGGCCTTCAGGCACGCTTTCAGAAAAGCCGGCTTCAATACCAGGTCTTCCGGCGGATAGCCGGATATGAACAGCTCGGTCAGAAGCAGGAGATCGGCACCCTGCGTCGCCGCATCGGCCCGTGCTTCACGCGCCATGGCGAGATTGCCCGCCACGTCGCCAACAGTCGGATTGAACTGCCCGACGGCAATTCGAAGATGGTTTTTGATGTCGTGTCTGTCGCTCATGGCTTTTCAATACCGCGCCCGTGCCCGCTCCGCAACGCGGCAATTGCATGCCGCACCACCTTGATAGGATGAAGCCGCAACCGGCATTCACGCTAAGGTTATCACCGCACCGGCCACACTCCGCAAAGTTCATGTCGCGTTCATCGCGCTTATGTGACAGTTACATGACAGTTTTGCGACGCCCCGATTCACCTCCCCGAATTGCGCGGTGTCGCCTCGTAATACCGGAGTATGAGTTTGAGAAATTCGGCGCCAAAAACAACGGCTTCCGAAAAGGCTGATTTTGTCTTTTCGCCTGCATGGACGCGGAGCCTTTCCAAGCTTTCGGGTAAGGCCTACACGCTTGCCAATCTGACATTTTCGTCGGTCGTGCTTGTCGTCGCGCTGGAATGGATCGCCCGCGGTTCGCTAGTTGATGTCGGCACCTTCCTCACCTCATCCGCCCGCCCCGGCATGACCACCATCGCCGCCGTGCTGCTGCTGCTCGTAGCGCTGGATTCCATCCTCGGCCGCCGTTACCTGTCGCTCATCGCCGTTGCGCCGCTTTGCGCGCTGACAGGGCTTATTTCCGCGCAGAAACAGACCTATCTCTCCGATCCGCTTTATCCCTCCGACCTGCTGTTCGGCCGGCAGATCCTCGAGCTTCTGCCCACCATGCTGAAAGCCCAGCCGGTGACGGCCGTGCTGGTCGGCCTTGGCCTTTGCGCCACGGTTGCGGCCCTTTCCACCCTGTGGCTGCTGGCGCGGCGTTATTCGCCGGGCTTGAGCTGGCGCGAACGCGCCGCAGGTCTTGTGCTGGCGCTGCCGCTTCTGGCCGGCCTCGCCTCGCTCATGGACTATTCGCATTATTCGTGGGTGCGCGATCGTCTCAACATCATCCCCATGATGTGGGATCAACAGGAGAATTACCGCCATAACGGTTTCCTGATGGCCTTTGCCTTCAATATTCCCATGGCCAACGTCTCGGCGCCGCAGGGTTACGGCGAAAACAGCATCGCAGACCTGACCTCGGAACCCGCCGCCTTTGCCGCCAACACGGGCGATTACCCTGATGTCATCATGTTGATGAGCGGATCGCTGTGGGATCCGACACGGCTTGAAAACGTGAAGCTCTCTGCCGATCCGATGCCCAACATCCGCGCCAAGCAATCCGGCAACGTGTTCTCGCCGGAATTCGGCGGCATGACGGCGAATGTGGAATTCGAGGCGCTGACCGGCTTTTCCAACGCCTTCCTGCCCTATGGCAGCATTCCCTACCAGCAATATATCCGCCGCCCGGTGCCCTCGCTTGCCAGCTTCTTCCGTGGCGAAGGGTATTCGGCCATCGCCATGCATCCGTTTCAGGAATGGTTCTGGAACCGCAAGGAAGTTTACAGGAATTTCGGCTTCGAGGAGTTCCGCTCGGAAGAGACATTGCCGCCCATGGAAAAGCGCGGCAACTTCGCCTCCGACGACGCGCTGATGGACCAGATCATGGTGGCCGCGGACGATGCGCGCAACCCGCTCTTCCTCTTCGCCGTCACCCTGCAGGGACACGGACCTTACGAGGCGGGCCGTTATGCCAGCGACACCATCGGCATAGAGGGCAATCTCTCCGCTTCCGCATCGCAGGCGCTTGGTACCTATGCGCAGGGTGTGGCGGAGGCCGACGACGCCCTTCTGAAGCTGATGCGCTGGGCAAAAAAGCGCGAGCGCGAAACCATCATCGTGCTCTTCGGCGATCACCTGCCGCCGCTTGGCCAGACATTCGTGGAAAGCGGCTACATGCCGGGCATGGTGGCCAGCCGCCGCGCGCCGCTGGAAATCATGAAAAAGGAACACGAGACGCCGCTCGTCGTCTGGTCCTCGAAGACGGGGGTGCGCAAGAATATCGGCACCATCAGCCCGGCGCTGTTGCCCTATCACGTACTGAAAACAGCCGGTTTCTCAGACCCCTTCTATACGGGGACTTTGGGTGAAGTGCAGGATGCGTTTTCCGTCCTCGACCGGCATATGCTGGTGGCAACGGATGGCAAGGCGCTGCCCGACTGGTCGATTTCACCCAATTCCATTCCGGACGTGGTGCGCAATTATCGCCTGCTGCAATTCGACATGATGTTCGGCGAGCAATATGGCCGAGAGCGCTTCTTCCCCGGCTTCAACTGGGTAAATGACGCCACGCCGTCAGTCTGATGGGTCTGGATGGCTGAACGGCATGGCAGCGGAAATCGTTTGAATTCCATTGCCATGCGGGTTTATCTCGACAGGGCCTTACCGAACCATCAGCACCACGAGAAGCACCGTGTCAGACATCTCCGACTATATCGTTTCGCACTTCAAGCGCTCCTCCCGGGAAATCGGCGAGGTCGAGCGTCGTATTCTGGAACTGTCGCACCAGAAAAAGCTGGTCTCGACCGACACCAATGCGGAATTTTCCGCCGGGGCAAACCTGGGCGACAGGCTGGCCGACAGCATTGCAAGGGTTGGCGGCTCCTGGGGATTTATCCTCAGCTTCTGCTTTTTCCTGGTGTTCTGGGCAATCATCAACACCATCGTGCTGACGACGCGGGCCTTCGACCCCTACCCCTTCATCTTCCTCAATCTTCTGCTCTCCATGCTCGCGGCCATCCAGGCGCCGATCATCATGATGTCGCAGAACCGGCAGGCCGCTCGTGACCGTTTCGAGGCCGCCAAGGATTATGAGGTGAACCTGAAAGCCGAGCTTGAGGTGCTGTCTCTGCACGAAAAGATCGACGTGAAGGTACTGGCCGAACTGGCAGCACTCAGGCAGGACCTCGCTGCCCTTCACCGCCATGTGACCCGGAAAGAAGACTGACGAAAAAGAACCGGCGCGCGAAAATCCATCCCCGCTTTTCCCCGCGCCTCCTTACCCTGTTATCTTGAATGCAGTCCTGCCGGGTAGACGCCAGACGTGGCGTAAACCGAAGGACGGTCCTGGTGGTGGGAACGGTGGCACGTTCATGGTGACAGGACCATTTCGCAAAAGGCCGTGCACTGCCTCTTGCGAAATACGGCTTTCTGGAATGCCCGGTTGCGCAAGCATCCGTACAATCCAACCCCAATCAGCGCGTGACCGGGCACAACCCGTCTGAAACTACGAAAACCCGACGGCGAAGGCCGTGCCGGGCGCAAAGGCGCATCTTTGCGTCGCAAAACGACAAGCGGGCAAAACGGTTACGGATCCGTCAGATTATTGCGCTACAGATTGACGCAGGCGTTTGTTGCATTGCACTCTCGTGTGCAAGGCTGACAAGGAATCACTTCCCCTGGTCAAAATGGCATCACGACCATTTCGCGGCAGCGCCATCCCGGATGCGACATCCGGTCATTGCAATACATTCTGTTCCGGGGTTTTCATGTACCAGTTCGATCTGATTGTTATCGGCAGCGGTCCGGCGGGAAGACGCGCCGCCATCCAGGCCGCCAAGCTCGAAAAGAGGGTTCTGGTCATCGAGAAGGGCAGCCGCGTCGGCGGCGTTTCGGTGCACACAGGTACCATCCCTTCCAAGACATTGCGCGAAACCGCGCTCAATCTCACCGGCTGGCGCGAACGCGGTTTTTATGGCCGCTCCTACCGCGTCAAGCAGGAAATCGACGCGGACGATCTGCGCCGCCGCCTGCTGATCACGCTCGACCACGAGGTCGAGGTGCTGGAACACCAGTTCGCCCGCAACCGCGTGCAGCACATTCGCGGCACGGCAAGCTTCGTCGATGCCAACACGGTGAAGGTGGTGAAGAACGACGGTGAAGTCATGAACGTCACCGGCGCTTCCATTCTGCTCGCCATCGGCACGCGGCCCTACCGGCCACCGCATATTCCCTTCGACGGCGCGGCAGTGCTCGATTCGGACGAGATACTCGAGATCAAGGAACTGCCGCGCTCCATGGTCGTTGTCGGCGCGGGCGTCATCGGCATCGAATATGCCACGATCTTCAGTGCGCTCGACACGCAGGTAACGGTGGTGGAACCGCGCGAAACCATGCTGGAATTCATCGACAAGGAAATCGTCGAGGACTTCACCTATCAGTTGCGCGACCGTAACATGAAGCTGATCTTCGGCCAGAAAGCGGAAAAGGTGGAGCGCGACGACAGCGGCAAATGCCTCGTTTCGCTCAGCAACGGCCGCGTCCTTAAAGCCGAGACGGTTTTGTTCGCCGCCGGACGCGTCGGCGCAACCGATACGCTCAATCTTTCCGCCTGTGGGCTGGAAGCCGACAGCCGCGGCCGCCTGAAGGTCAATCCCGAGACCTTCCAGACAACAGTGCCGAACATTTACGCCGCCGGCGATATCATCGGTTTTCCAAGCCTCGCCTCCACCTCAATGGAACAGGGCCGTATCGCCGCCCGCCACGCGGTCGGTGCACCGGCCGGTGAACCGCCGCAGTTCTTCCCTTACGGCATCTATGCCGTTCCGGAAATCTCCACCTGCGGCCTGACGGAAGAAGAAGTCACTGAACGCCACATTCCCTATGAATGCGGCATCGCCCATTTCCGCGAAACCTCACGCGGCCATATCATGGGTCTCGACAGCGGGTTGCTGAAGATGATCTTCTCGCTGAAAACCCGCCGTCTGCTCGGCGTCCACATCGTCGGCGAAGGTGCCACCGAACTAGTGCATATCGGCCAGGCGGTGCTGAACCTGAAGGGTACGGTGGAGTATTTCGTCGAGAACACCTTCAACTATCCCACGCTTGCCGAGGCCTACAAGATTGCCGGTCTCGACGCGTGGAACCGCATGGGTGAGCTGAAGAAGGATTGAGGTTGGCTGTTGCGGGTGGAGATCGTTTGCAATGTGCGCAAACCTCTCCTCCGTCATGCTCGGGCCTGCCCCGAGCCTCTGCAACGTCGCGATTTTATGCGACGTGATTAGATCCATGGGACAAGCCCAAGGATGACGCCGAATGCGACGCAAGAACGTCCATCACTTTCTGCTCATCCATACGATAACCGGTGACGCCCCTCACCACCGAATACTATACCGCGCACTCACACCCGGCCGAAAATGATCCGCATATCCCTGATCGAGCGTTCCGCGCACTGTCAGGTGATCGCCGATCTTCTGCTCCACGGCCACGCCGCTGCTGAACTCGTTGAAGCTGTTGCGGCTTGCCCCCGTCAGCACGAAAGCCGTGCCGGTTTCCGAGCGGGAAAGGCGCAGCGACTGCGATACATCCAGGCCGTTCCATTGCTGCGCCGTGCCGTCATAACGCACCGTGAAATTTCGGTTGGCCTCGATATCCAGTTCCGGCGTAACGATGCGTTTCTGTCGCGACGTCATGGAAACGCTGCTCGACCCCGTCAACGCGTTGAAGAGGACACCGACATCACGGGCAAGCGAAACACCGGGCAGCTGCTCCGCCAGCAGCGTGACATTGCCCCACAACCTTACTGGCGTATCCACCACCTGCCCCGTCCTGGAGGCATTCATGCCCATTTCCAGCCCCGCCCGGATCGGCGTCTCGACCGGCAGCTTCGCGCCGATACGCGCCGTATAGGAACGATCGGAATTCTTGACCGGCTTCCAGATCAAACCAGCCTCATCGGCATGGGCGTTGGTGCCAATCGCGGCGAACAGAGAGAACAACAGGGCGAAGCCCGTTCGGTGGCGACATATCTTGTCCCCTGGCAAATTAAGGGCGCACCGGGTGAACCCGGCAGGCACGGTAAAAGCTTAAGGCCAAAGGTTTTGGCAGCGATGATAGCCGCGCGTTGGCGGCCATGTTTCCTTGACGGCTGCACAGGCAGCCAAGGCAAATCATGCTGCGCAGGGTGCCAGATGAACGGGAGATGAACAAGAGCAGATGCAGCAAAAAATCATGCTGCACTGCATTGTGATCAAAACGAAGGTGACGGGAAGATCAGCGTCTTAATTTCCTGCCTTCGGAACATTGCAACGAGCCAGAATATCATCCACCACCACTCCCAAAGACCTCAATGAATCAATGGCAGATGCACCGACTGGAAGGTCTTCTTTCGTTGCGTGGAGTTGCAGGACAAATTGTCTTTCGGCCAGATTGCCACCGAACTCATCCTCGGGCCTGGCAGCCAGCCGTCTTTGTAAGGTCGCTGCATCGACATCCAGAACGAAGACCTCATCGAACAGATCTACAAAGCGTCGAAAATTTCTCGATCCGCCACAGAAGAAGGTGACCGCGTGCTCTTGATCAGCCACAAGCTGCCGAACTTTTTCGACATTCCAGATGTGATGTCGGTGACGGAAGGCGATTTTTGTGTCGTCGCTCTGAAACAGCGCGACATCCATGGGTTCGCCCGTTTCGGGGTCGCCTTTGTAAGCCAGTTCACGGTCGCCGTGAATCACATGAAAGCCGCGTTGCTGAAGTTCCGTTGCAACCGAGGTTTTACCAGCCCCGGAGACACCCTCGATCAAATAATTTCTTCTTCCCATCGCCGCGACTGCCCAACGCCCTGTCATGCCTTCTGAAGATAATAGTCGAGAAAGACTTGAAGATGTCGGAGTGTCGAATTCTCCGGTTCATGTAATGCGAAATTGCGGTCGCTTGACGACCCAACGTTTTCCCACTGATAGTGACAAAAAGGCGAAGCCTGCGCCTAACCTCCCAGACCTTCCCCAGCATGGTCTTGAACGGAGGCAAAGGGACTGTCGTTGTCTCAGGCTACTGTCTTGGTCCGATCGTTTCGGGCGGGTTGCTGGGGAATCGCGTCCGGGACGTGAAAGGCCTGATCATGACGCAAAATAATAATTTCAAACGCCGCGTGAGAGCTCGTGCAGCGAAAACCGGCGAGTCCTATACGGCGGCGCTCAAGCATATCCGCCGAACTCCCGACATGCCAGTTAGCCCTTCTTTACGAATGGCTGTCGCGCAAACGTCGCTGGTCGACGACCCTCGTATGGTTTCGGCACTGAAAGCAGCCGGGCAAGAAATACGTCGCCTCATGTGCGATGCCCATAAGGCCGGCGCCCGTCTCATCCATTTCCCGGAAGGGGCAACGTGCTGGCCCAATAAACGCATCATGTCCGAAACTGGGCCGAGAGAAATCGGGCCTTCCGACTGGACGCGCTTTGAGTGGGAAACTCTGCGCAGAGAACTGGAAGCGAGCAGAAAACTGGCGCGAAGGCTGAAGCTTTGGACGATTCTCGGGTCCGTCCATCAGCTTACTGCGCCACATCGACCGTATAACAGCCTGTACGTCATCTCCGATCGCGGGAAGCTTATAACTCGCTACGATGAGCGCCTGCTGTCGAACACCAAAATCTCGTTCATGTACTCGCCGGGAACTGTACCGGTGACGTTTGAAATCGATGGCTTCCGTTTTGGTTGCGCGCTCGGCATGGAGGCGCACTACCCAGAAATATTCATGGAATACGAGACGCTGAACGTCGATTGCGTGCTGTTTTCCACCGCAGGTGATGGCCCGTCCAATGCCCCGGCATTTGCAGCCGAAATATTGGGGCATGCGGTGAGCAACACCTATTGGGCCAGCTATTCCACCCTGGCGGCTCAGAGTACAGCTGCTCCCTCGGGAATCGCCGCACCGGATGGCCGTTGGGTGGCGCAATGCCCGATGAACGGTTTACCGGCTATCGCAATAGCAGACATTGCTATTGATCGTGAAAATCCCGCACGACCATGGCGGCGAAAAGCCCGCAGCGATCTATATGCGCCTCATCAGGTGAATAATGATCCCAGAAGCGATAGCCGGGAGCAATTTTAACAGGCGAGATCGGTCAGCGGCGCGGTTTGGGCCCGCTGGCCACCGCGCAAGGCGGATGGACCGCATCGCCCAGACGAAACAAAAAAGGCCGCAGCTTTCGCCACGGCCCTTCCATTCATTCAGCTTTCGCCAGCCAAGATTATTCGGCGTCGGCCTCAGTGGCCTTCTTCTTGGCCGGAGCCTTCTTCTTCGGAGCGGCTTCTTCGCCTTCAGCGGCGTCGTCAGCCTTGGCAGCAGCCTTTTTCTTGGCAGGCGCCTTCTTCTTGGTTTCAGTTGCTTCTTCGCCGTCGTCAGCCAGAAGCTCTTCCTTGGAAACGGTCTTGTCCGTTACCGAGATTTCGGTGAGCAGCTTGTCTATGACCTTTTCTTCGAAGATCGGAGCGCGCAGCGAAGCGGAAGCGCCGGGGGTGTTGCGGAAGAAATCGAGGATTTCCTTCTGCTGGCCGGGGAACTGCTGCAGCTGCTGGAACAGCGCGCGCTGCATTTCTTCTTCGGTCACTTCGACGCCGGCCTTTTCGCCGATTTCGGAGAGAACGAGACCGAGACGAACGCGGCGTTCAGCGAGCTTGCGATATTCTTCGCGGGCTTCTTCTTCCGTGGTGTCTTCGTCAGCGAAGGTCTTGCCGGACTGGGCAAGATCGGTGTTGATCTGGCGCCAAATGTTGTCGAATTCGGCATCGACGAGGCCAGCCGGCGTGTCGAACTTGTACATTTCGTCGAGCTGGTCGAGAATCTGACGCTTGACCTTCTGGCGGGTTACGTTGCCGTACTGGCTTTCGATCTGGCCGCGAACGATTTCCTTCAGCTTTTCAGCCGATTCCAGACCGAGCTTTTCCGCCAGTTCGTCGTTGATTTCAACAGCAGCGGCAGCAGCAACTTCCTTGACGGTGATGTCGAAGTTGGCTTCCTTGCCTGCGAGGTTCGCAGCCGGGTAGTCGGCCGGGAAAGTCACGGTGATGGTCTTTTCGTCGCCGGCCTTGACGCCAACGAGCTGGTCTTCGAAGCCGGGGATGAAGCGGCCAGAACCGAGAACCAGTTCAGCGTCTTCAGCAGCGCCGCCATCGAAGGCTTCGCCGTCAACCTTGCCGAGATAGTTCATGGTGACGCGGTCGCCCTCGGCGGCTTTGCCCTTCTTGGCTTCAAAGGTACGGGCGCTCTCAGCGATCTTGAGGATCTGCTCGTTGATTTCGTCTTCGGAGACTTCAACAACTTCGCGGGTAACCTTGATGCCGTCATTGGCCTTCAGTTCGATGGCCGGAATGATTTCGTAGGCAACGGTGAATTCGAAATCAGTTTCAGCCGAAAGGATCTTTTCGGCTTCCTGCTCGTCCTCGGTCATGGAGATGGCCGGCTGCGTTGCAGACTTCTCACCGCGGCTGGAAAGGATTTCGGAAGGCTTTTCACGAACCAGCTCGTTGACGAGGTCGGCCATGATGGACTTGCCATACATCTTCTTCAGATGGCCCATCGGCACCTTGCCGGGACGGAAACCGTTGATGCGAACCTTGTCCTTGGCGTCAACCAGGCGCTCGTCCAGACGGGCCTTCATGTCGGTAGCCGGGATAACGACCTTGAGTTCGCGCTTCAGGCCTTCAGCCAGCGTTTCGATAACCTGCATTTTCTCAAACCTTCACATCATGGCGGCGGTGCTCAGACAGCCGTTGGTTTACTTTCGAGCACTGCGCCGGAAACGTCGTTCCCCGGCCGTGGCTTCCATTATTTCTTCACACAAGCGCCTGCCGGACAAAATTGCGCTCGCGCCGGAGACAAGGGCGCGGAGGGGATGATGAACCCCGAAGCTCCCTGCATCACTAAGGATGCACTCTGGCACAAGCGTGGCACAGCCATGCTTTACTTGTGGTGCGGGTAGAGAGACTCGAACTCCCACGCCGAAGCGTTGGTACCTAAAACCAATGCGTCTACCAATTCCGCCATACCCGCACGTTGGGCGGCGGTATGTCACAATGTTCTGGAAGGGTCAAGCACGCCTTATCGCCGCGTCCCGTTTCGCCCGGACTTTTATTGGGTCCCCGCCCCAGCCGCAAAAGCCGGCCGGTACGTTCTTGCCGTTTCGTGCCCGCACGAAAGAGAACGGCGCGCCCGCAGACGATGACACGAGGGGCCGCAAAACTGCGCACGCCGTCTCCCTCTTTCCCGTCCGGCTTCACATGTTCCGACAGGAAAAACGCGCAACATTTATGCGGCTACATGACATTATATATAGGACACGCCGCCCGTCATTTTACGAGAATGTGCGCCTCCAGCCGAATCCCTTATACGGACGACCTTTGCATCCCCATCCTTGCCTCTGCCCTGCCCGACCCCTCGTATTCAGCCGGACCGCACGGCTTGGCAGCGACAGATGCCGCCAAGTTCACTAAAAGCACACAAATTGGTCACAAATTATGCAGTAGCCGCCGCAATTGGGGTCATTTATCGGCTTGCTTTGCGTTCCATGCATAGGT
Organism: Rhizobium sp. AN68; assembly: GCF_030758035.1. NCBI lineage: Bacteria > Pseudomonadati > Pseudomonadota > Alphaproteobacteria > Hyphomicrobiales > Rhizobiaceae > Rhizobium > Rhizobium sp. AN68. Next base: position 1,524,386 of record NZ_JARWMI010000003.1, read on the forward strand.
GGCATCTTGCTTTGTCTGTTTTTGTTTTTATTAAACCGATTATATTCATGGTCATACAGAGATCGAGTTCAGCCCCGAGCCTAATCCTCCCAAGACGGGCCGGAAATGCTGGACAGCACGAAGAGGAAGATGACAATGAACATTACACGCTCGCTCACCAACTGGCGCAAGTATCGTCAGACCGTAACCGAACTCGGCCGCATGACCGACCGCGAACTGAATGACCTCGGCATTGGCCGCCAGGACATCCGTCGCGTCGCACGCACCGCCGTCGGCATCTAATACGCTCCGCCGCTTGAGGCGGCGGATGCGAGACGACCCTCCCAAAAGGCCAGAGGCTCCCGCCTCCGGCCTTTTTTTCGTTCTGGCACCCTCTCGGAATCGAGCCGCGCCGCCCCACCGGCATGTGCGCGTGACAAACAGATGAAAAATGCATCGATTAGGCGGCTGCATCCGGCATGTCTGGAGAGCCCGAACGCCCTTCAAGCACCGCTGAGGGGAGCAAAAAGCCGGTCCAACACCGCCAATGGCCGCAAACCCCTTCAAAACCGCCCGAAAGACAGGCATTTCCGCTCATATTTTGCTCATGCGGTAGTCAAAGCCGCAAATTTAGCCGACATAGTGCACAAATGCATGGCAGTCGCCTAAATTCTGCACTGCACAACATGGCTCAATGTCTATATATAAAACCTCAACAGCCGAGAGCACAGAAACACTGAGCCGGCCGACGAAATCAAAGAAAGATTGAGGAAACAATCATGAACCCTATCCGCATCGCAAAGAACTGGATCTCCTACCGTCGCACGATCAACGAACTTGGCAGCCTGTCCAACCAGGCCCTGAGCGACATCGGCCTGACACGTTACGACATCCGTAACGTAGCTTCCCGTTCGTTCCGCTAAGGCGTAAAAGATCGTCCCGCTGCCCGACCTCCAGGGCGCGACGATTGAGCGACAGGTAAAAGAAAGCGGCGCCTCTGGCGCCGTTTTTGATTCTGGCGGTATTCGCCGGAGATTTTTGCCTTACAAGCATAGAGACCACATTCCCTCCGTCCCTATCGTCCCACCCGCAAAAACATTTGGCTGTCGCAGCCATGCATGGTAGTGCATCGCCCTGAAAAACGCGTCCTTCGGGACCCGCGCGGAACAATCACTCGAAAGACAGCCGCCGGAGGGGGAGCTTTTGCCCCCACGCGGCCTATGGGCGCCAGCATGCAAGACAAGACCTATTCTCCCATTCACGTCGTGGGCGGCGGACTGGCCGGTTCGGAAGCCGCCTGGCAGATCGCTGAAAGCGGCGTTCCAGTCATCCTGCACGAAATGCGCGGCGTGCGCGGCACGGAAGCGCACAAGGGCGATACGCTGGCGGAACTGGTCTGTTCCAACTCCTTCCGCTCCGACGATGCGACCGCCAATGCAGTGGGCGTCATCCATGCGGAAATGCGGCTTGCCGGCTCGTTGATCATGGCCTGCGCCGACAGGCATCAGGTGCCTGCCGGCGGCGCGCTTGCCGTCGATCGCGACGGATTTTCTCAGGCCGTAACAGACCGGCTCGAAAGTCACCCACTGGTGACGATCCTGCGCGAAGAGGTTTCCGGCCTGCCGCCGAAGGAATGGGGCAGCAGCATCATCGCCACCGGCCCGCTCACCTCGCCGGATCTGGCGGCGGCGGTTCAGGCCGAGACGGGTGAGGATGCCTTGGCATTCTTTGACGCCATTGCCCCCATTGTGCACCGCGACAGCATCAACATGGATATCTGCTGGTACCAGTCGCGTTACGACAAGGTTGGCCCCGGCGGCACGGGCAAGGACTACATCAACTGCCCGATGGACGAGGAACAATACAACGCCTTCATCGACGCGCTGATCGCGGGCGACACGGTGGGTTTCAAGGAATGGGAAGGCACACCCTATTTCGACGGCTGCCTGCCAATCGAGATCATGGCTGAACGCGGCCGCCAGACGCTGCGCCACGGCCCTATGAAACCGATGGGCCTGACCAACGCCCACAACCCCACCGTCAAGGCCTATGCCGTGGTCCAACTTCGCCAGGACAATGCGCTCGGCACGCTTTACAACATGGTGGGTTTCCAGACCAAACTGAAATACGGCGCGCAAGCGGATGTATTCCGCATGATCCCGGGTCTAGAAAATGCGGAATTCGCCCGTTTGGGCGGCCTGCACCGCAACACCTATATCGATTCCCCCGTCCTACTCGATCCATCGCTGAAGCTGAAATCCCGGCCTGACCTGCGTTTTGCAGGCCAGATCACCGGCTGCGAAGGGTATGTGGAAAGCGCCTCCGTCGGACTTCTGGCCGGCCGTTTCGCTGCCGCTGAACGGAAAGGCGAGACCCCGAGCCTGCCGCCCGCAACGACAGCCCTCGGCTCACTTCTCAACCACATCACCGGCGGGCATCTTTCCTCGAATGATGAGCCGGGCAAACGTTCCTTCCAGCCGATGAACATCAATTTCGGTCTCTTCCCGGAACTGGAGCCAGGCTCCATCGTCAAGCCGGAAGGCGTGAAACGTTTTCGCGGCAAGGACAAGACAATAATGAAACGCCAGCTCGTTGCAGCGCGGGCGTTGAGGGATTGTGCGACGTGGTTGAACGGGGGCGAAGTCACCCTAGAAACCGTCACCGATCACTATCGCTGAAACGCCACGGGATTGGCTAGGGTGAAGCCCCTGACCAATGCCGTCAGCGAACATTCCAGAAAAGCCAGTCCGACTTTCCCTTCTGATATTTGTAGTGTCGGGAGAAATACGGGTTTACCGCCGTCACGTATTCGAACTCGATATCCGTATTGCCCAGCAACGAAATGAGCGGGCGGTATTTGTAACGCCCCGAAATTACGATTACCGCTTCTTCGGTCTTGAAGTTTCCTTGCGTCAATATCTTGTCCCACTTCACGTTTTCGGCGTTGCCAAAAAAATTGTATGGGGCGAACTCGGTCACGGCGACCCCACCCACAAGCTTGGCGCTTCTGAGCGTCAGATCAAGCTTTTCAGATTCGAGCGGGCGCCCGGCAGCTATGACAAAGGATTTGACGCCCGTCCTGACGCGTTCCTCAAATTCCGGGAATCGGGCCGACCAACGGGCCGTATTGTCCACAACTGTTACGAAACGGTCATAGCTCATCCAGCCACGCCCGATTTCGATCACCATCGCCAGTACTAGAATGAGCAAAGGCATCAATAGCGCTAATTCCACCGCGGCAACGCCAGAGCGCGAACTTATCAGCGAGATGGATAGATATTTCAATCTCTTACCAATCATTCCGTCACCCGAACCGCGGTGATCGCCAGAGAGAGATTTTGCAATTGCGGCTTGCCCCCGGAACTGGGAACGAGCAGATGGGTGGTGGGAAGAATGAATTTCCAGTCATACCCCAGCGCCAGAAGATATTGCCCGGCGGCCTTGCTTGGCGCCTCGAATTTGTTCTCGACCGGAAATGTCACCGGTGTAGTAGCAAGGTTGGCATCAGCAATGGCAATGAGCGATATTTTCAGGTCATCTTCAGTTGTCGCGAGCAGGAAATTCGAGGCAATAACCTGCCTGAACTCCGCCGCGGTAACGGACGTTCGGCCAGCCGCCGCCTTGCGCAGATATTCAGTCCCGGCAGTGGCCGCCGTCGACATATTGAGGCTGAAGAAAAGCACGAGACTAACTTCGATGATACCGAAGATCAGCAGGAGATAGACCGGCAAAAGCAAACCGAACTCAACGGCGGTAGCCGCACGGATATCCGTGGCAAGCGACCGGATGAGACTGGGGAAGTCACGATGCGATATCTTAAAACGAGTCAAGATAAGTGACCTCGAATGCCGTTATGATGCCACCCAGACTGTCGCTCGTTCCAGCGGCGGCGATCGACAGCTTGTATAGCGAATAAGTATCGACAGTGACCTCGTAGCTTCGGCGCTCCCATCGAATTTCATTCGCCTTCTGGCTCATCTGGATAATTTTTTTCTCTACACCCATTTGGGGCCGCAACACCTGCAGCGAAATATCGATGTCGTTCGAGCCTTCGTAATTTTGGTTTCGCCCGTTGTACCAAACCGAGATTTCGTATTTGCCGGGATGCATTTCCACATATTTGAAGATCGAGCTGTTGGCGTCGCGTCTTTTTTGCCCTTCCCAGTGACTATCAAGTTCGACAGCGTAGCGGGTTGGCGGTATTCGCTCATGTTGGCCGTTGCGCATCGAGGGCGTGTTGTTCTTCTCTTCTTCTGTAGTGCACTGCTGCCCCTGCTCGGAATTCAAGGCGTCCTTGCCATCCGGTTGCGCCTTGCTGCCGTTTTTCGGATCGTTGTTTTCTTTGGGAAGAGTAGCCTGTGACTTTGGGGTGCATGTCATCCCGGCGCTTGTCTCCTTCTCCTTTTCCTGATCCCCGTAGCCCTGCCAGCCATGGTTCTTCCGGCAATCCGCATTGCTCCAATCCTGAAGTTCGATGCCCGGCCCCGTACCGCCATCCCACCCCAGTTCGGCATAGGTATAAACACCCCAGCAACCGTTGGGTGTTTTGGCGGTTCTGCCGTTTTTCAGCATACGTTCCGTGCCGTTCAGCGTCTTTTCGAAGGTGTTGTTGACAACGACCTCACCGTCATGTGGATAAGGCGGTATACCGCCACAACGATACGACAGCTGATAGTCCAGTTTTTCCGCCCCGAACATGCCACTGAACACGGTTTTGTAGCTGAACTTTGCGTCTATATCCGTCGTCAGCCAGTCGATTTTAACATCGCGACTGACCACATCCTGTTTGGTGGAACGGATCAGTGCGTCGAACGTGTCGAGCACGTTTTTACGGCGCACCTCATCCAGGGGTACGTTCGTGCGCGTCGGTTTTGTCGAACGCTCACATGCCTGTGCAACCACCCGCTTCGACTGGCTATAATATGCCAAAGCCCGGCCGCCTTCGAAAAGAAACCCGAAAAAAAGCAGGAAAACCGGCAACAGCAACGCCGTCATAATGGCGAAACTGGCCCTCCGGTCGTGCAAAAACGCCCCGAAAATCTCCGCCAGACCGTCCAGTTTTGTCTTAAAATTCAACATTGAAAATGCCGCTTCATGAAATTGGCTATCACCCGCCTTAAAATAAATCGCCCAGTTTCCCTCCACGCATCCGGACAGACACAACGCCACAGCCGGAGGGAATATTGGGGCAGCAGCAAACAAACTCAGCAAAGGCTGATGTACCGCGATCATGGCGGCACGCGGCAAATGAGCCGAACCACTTGCAAGCAAGAGATGCAAAAACTAATAACAGCCGCCGAAATACAGCACCGACTGCGGGTTATGCTCCATTCGAAATTCTATATTGTGGTATAAACACCAAATTTGTAAATTAATAGTCACCTTTATTCCGAAAAATATATGTAAAAACATACACTTAAATCACGTATTCATAATTTAGAATAGCTGAAGTAAACCATATAAAGACAACGCGAAACATTGCCCTGATGGCAGGCCCGCGACGATGCGCAAATTCCTCACAGGTGTGAGGGGCATTGCCGTCTTTTGAATACGGCAAGACGGATTTGTACCTTGCCCCTGCCGCCAAGCTCGGGCAAAACAGCCTTTTCCAATCACGAGACCATGCCAGGAGATAGAATATGGACGTTCGCGCCGCAGTTGCCATTCAGGCAGGAAAACCGCTTGAGGTCATGACCGTTCAACTCGAAGGTCCCCGCGCTGGCGAAGTGCTGGTCGAGGTCAAGGCGACAGGTATCTGCCACACCGATGATTTTACCCTCTCCGGTGCCGATCCCGAAGGTCTGTTTCCGGCCATCCTCGGCCATGAGGGTGCAGGCATCGTCGTTGATGTCGGTCCCGGCGTCACCTCGGTCAAGAAGGGCGATCATGTCATCCCGCTTTACACGCCGGAATGCCGCGAGTGCTATTCCTGCACATCGCGCAAGACCAATCTCTGCACCTCCATCCGCGCCACCCAGGGCCAGGGCGTGATGCCTGACGGCACCTCGCGCTTCTCGATCGGCAAGGACAAGATCCACCACTATATGGGCTGCTCGACTTTCTCGAACTTCACCGTCCTGCCCGAGATCGCTCTTGCCAAGATCAATCCCGATGCGCCCTTCGACAAGGTCTGCTATATCGGCTGTGGCGTGACGACCGGCATCGGCGCCGTCATCAACACCGCCAAGGTGGAGATCGGCTCGACGGCAATCGTCTTCGGTCTCGGCGGCATTGGTCTCAACGTTCTGCAAGGCCTGCGTCTTGCCGGCGCTGACATGATCATCGGTGTCGATATCAACAATGACCGCAAGGCCTGGGGCGAGAAGTTCGGCATGACCCACTTCGTCAACCCGAAGGAAGTGGGCGACAACATCGTGCCCTATCTCGTCAACATGACGAAGCGCAATGGCGACCTGATCGGCGGCGCGGATTATACGTTCGACTGCACCGGCAATACCAAGGTCATGCGCCAGGCGCTGGAAGCCTCGCATCGCGGCTGGGGCAAGTCTGTCATCATCGGCGTTGCCGGTGCCGGCCAGGAAATCTCCACGCGTCCGTTCCAGCTGGTCACCGGCCGCAACTGGATGGGCACGGCCTTCGGCGGCGCGCGTGGCCGCACCGACGTGCCGAAGATCGTCGACTGGTACATGGAAGGCAAGATCCAGATCGATCCGATGATCACCCACACGATGCCGCTCGAAGACATCAACAAGGGCTTTGACCTGATGCACAAGGGCGAGAGCATCCGCGGCGTCGTGGTCTATTGATCGGCTGACAAAATGGCAGGCGCGCACCGCGCGTCTGCCATATGAATTGACCGACCTTTCCGCTTACAGCCGTGCCGATTAACGGGACGGTAAATCTATCGTCGTATGCCGATATTGCGCGGTGGAGTTGAAAAATCCCTCCCTGCCCGAAACGACGCCAGATAGCGGGAGCGACCTCTGAAAACCGTACCGATCGACAACGGAAACCGCGTCGCTGCCGTTGCACTTCTGGCGAAAGGTTTTCCGGAAAAGAGCGAGGCTTTCTGGGCGCTCGGCGTGTCCCTTATAAGCGACCATCATCAGCGGCAGGATCTCGGCCCCATCGGGCAATTGCTGATGAAGGGCGACGATACCGTTGGCGTTCTTCTGACGATACGAAGCCGCCTGGCCGAGACCGGCAGGACAGTCGTCAACCTGTCCAGTTGGTATGTCGAACCTTCCAGCCGCTGGTTTGCACCGCGTATGCTGCAAATGGCGACATCCTCCGAAGAAGACATCTTCACCGATCTCACCCCGTCTCCAGAAGCCTGCAGGCTGAACGAGAGACTGGGGTTCACAACGATAACGAATTGCACGCTTTTTTATCCCCTGCCTTTAAAGGCATTCGGCCCGGCCAGGGTGCGGCTGCGCCCGCTTGCCGAAGTGCCCCAGGGCACGCTGTCTGCCGCCACGCGCGACATGCTGGAAGATCATGCGCGTTTCGGCTGCATCGTGGCAGTCATGGAGGCGGATGGAAGCCATTATCCGCTGGTGTTTTTAAAAACCATAACCAAAAGGCTGCCCTCCGCCCGCCTCATCTATTGCGAGGACAGGCAAGTCGCCCAGAAGCAAATTTCGGCAATTGCCCGCCATCTTCTTGGCAAAGGCCGGCTTGCATTGACCATGGCGGCTTCCGATGAGAAGCGAGACGCCGGCGGATTTGCCATACTCAAATCCTCGCCAATACAAGTAAAGGGAGCATGGAACCCACGGTTTATTAACGAAACATATTCAGAATTGGTGTTATTGCCACCCTGGGTATTGGGACGCTCTTAAAAGACGCGCGCTTAAACCTTGCCTGAAAAGAAGAAAATGCGCTTCGGCCGAGACTAGTCCCGACTGCGCGAACGAGCGGAGAATAAGCATGCTTTCAGCGAAACCCAGGGAAGTCGATGTCTCCGAGACCATCTATTCCTACCTCTCGCAGCGTTTCCCGGCTCATGCCCCGTTTTCCGCAGATACGCAATTGCTCGAAGGCGGCGTGATCGATTCGCTCGGTTTTCTCGAACTGATGATCTTTCTCGGCGAAGGTTTCGGCATCGTTCTCAATGATGAACATTTCACCCCGGAAAATCTCAGCACGCCGGCCGATCTGATTGCCTTCGTCACGCAGGAACGGCGCAGATGACAACCCACATCCTGCTGCACCACCTGCTCACCGCGCGGGCGGAAAGCGGCGATGAGGCGCTTGTCTACAAAGAAAAATCACTGAGCTATCGCGAATTTTCCGAAGCGGCCGCACGTTGTGCGGCGGCATTGCAGGAGGCAGGAACGGAGCGCGGCGACCGTGTCGTCATCTTCCTGCCGCGCGGCATCGAGGAATGCTGGTCGATCTTCGGCGTGAGCATGGCTTCCTGCGTCTTCGTGCCGGTCAATGCGCTTTTGAAGGCGCAGCAAATCCGCCATATCGTCGCGGATTGCGGCGCAAAAATCGTCATCAGCAGTGCTACGATGATGGATGAGCTGAACGCGGCTGTGGAAGACCTGCCCGAGGTCACTGTACTGCTGGCGGAACAAATAGACCGCCGCCCGCCCGTGCCTGCCAAAGTCTCCCCGTCAATTGGCGAGGACCTTGCAGCAATCCTCTACACATCCGGCTCCACCGGCTCGCCCAAGGGCGTGATGCTGTCGCACCGTAATCTTCTGGCCGGAGCGCGCATCGTGCGCACCTATCTGGAGATCACCGGAAAAGACCGCATTCTCTCCATTTTGCCCTTCAGTTTCGATTACGGCCTGAACCAGTTGCTGACGGCGGTTGAACAGGGTGCGACCACTGTTATCTCCACCTTCAGGCTCGGCGACGACATTGTCAGGGACTTGCGCGACCATGCCATTACCGGGCTTGCCGGCGTACCAACCGTTTGGGCTATCCTGACGAGGGCCGCGCCGTTGCTGGCGAAAACGCCGTTGCCGCAGTTGCGTTACATCACCAACTCCGGCGGACGCGTGCCGCAGGAAACCGTGAGGGCGCTGCGCGAAAAGCTGCCGGACACCAAAATCTATCTGATGTATGGCCTAACCGAAGCCTTCCGATCCACCTTCCTGCCGCCTGATGAAATCGACCGCCGCCCGACTTCCATCGGCAAGGCAATCCCGGAATGTGAAATCTTCATCGTCACCGCCGAGGGACAGAGGGCAAAACCGGGTGAGCCCGGCATTCTCGTCCATCGCGGCCCGACCGTGTCGCTGGGTTACTGGAACCGGCCGGAAGATACCGCCAAGGTGCTGCGCCCTCACCCTTTCATTCCGGCTGCACGCGGCGGCGAGACCGTGTGTTATTCCGGCGATCTGGCGGTTGAAGACGAGGACGGCTTTTTCAGTTTCGTTGCCCGCAACGATGCGATGATCAAATCCTCAGGCTATCGCATCAGCCCGACCGAGGTGGAGGAAAGCCTGATGTCGACTGGCCTTTTCCAGCAGGTCGCCGTCATCGGCCTGCCGGACCCCTTTGCAGGCGAGAAGGTGCATGCCGTGGCAACCGCCGCCAACGAGAATATCGATACCTCGGCAGCTCTCAAAAAAGCTGCCGAAATGCTTGCCCCCTTCATGATTCCGCGCGCCATCGAACTGGTCGACCGGCTTCCGGTCACGGCCAATGGCAAGGTGGATTACCGCGCGCTGGTGCGCGAACGGACGGACAATGGCGCCCACGGATAAACCCCAAAGCCACGGCCCTGCCCTTGCCGCCGCGCAATTCGCAGTCGACGAAAACAATCTTGTCATCGGCGGCCTTGCCGTGCGCGATATCGTCGCTGAGACCGGAACGCCGTGCTTCCTCTATGATGCCAGCGCCATGCGCCGCGCCTATCGCGATCTCGCAACCGCGCTCAGTGGTTTTGCCGATATCTACTATTCGGTGAAAGCCAATCCCCTGCCCGCCATCATCTCGCTTTTCCGTGAAGAAGGCGCTGGCGCAGAAATCGCCTCCGTCGGTGAATATCGCGCCGCCATCAAGGCAGGTGTGCCACCGGAAAAGATCATCTTTGCCGGTCCCGGCAAGCGCCAAGCTGAATTGCTTGAGGTGATCGAGAGCGGTATCGGCGAAATCCATATCGAGAGCGCCGAGGAAATTGCCCGCATCGAGGCGATCGGCAAACCGGTCAAGGCTTCGATCCGCATCAATCCGGTGCCGGATGCGCAGGCAGGCGCCATGCGCATGGGTGGCAAGGCCACCGCCTTCGGTTTCGACGAGGAAGAACTCGAAAACGTCCTGCCGCTGTTCAGGGACATCAGGCATATCAATCTCGTCGGTGTCCATATTTACGGTGGCACGCAAATCCTCGATGCCGACATGCTTGTCTCCCAATGGAGACACTCCATTTTGCTTGCCGCACGCATGGCCGAAATGCTCGGCAGGCCCCTTGAAACCATCGATCTCGGCGGCGGTCTCGGCATCCCCTATTTCGCCGGGGAGACGCCGCTCGATCTTGCAGCGGTCAGTGCCGCCATTCCCGACCTCAAGGCCTTGGTGCAGGCACATCCGCTGATCGCCGATGCCCATATCATTGTCGAACCCGGCCGCTTCCTCGCCGGTCCCGGCGGCATCTATGTGGCGGAAGTCAATTCGGTAAAGACCTCGCGCGGCACCACCTTCGTGGTGACGGATGGTGGCATGCATCACCATCTGGCAGCCTCCGGCAATCTCGGCCAGATCGTCAAGCGCAACTACCCCATCGTCGCACCGGCCATGATGCAGGCAGACTATGAGGAAACTGCAACCATAGTCGGCCCGCTCTGCACACCGCTCGACACGCTGGCACGCAATGCGGCCCTGCCGAAGCTGAAGGCTGGTGATCTCCTGGCAATCCTGCAATCGGGCGCCTATGGCGCCACCGCCAGCCCTTCGGGTTTTCTCAGCCATCCGGCGGCGAAGGAAGTGCTGGTGGAGAATGGTGCGTTTGAGGTGATAGGACGCTGAGGATGTGTGGTCGCGAAACCCGTACCCGGTTTTCCTAAGGGCACACTTTTGGCTGCTTACCTCGGAGCCTCCTCCAACCTCCCTCATTCCTGTGCTAGTCACAGGAAAGGAGATCACCCCCGTAACAGCCTGTCCCCAACCGCGAATTTCGATTTCAGCAGACACTCATCATATTCCGACTCGGCATCCGAATCGAAAACGATGCCGCCGCCGACATTGAAGATCGCGCGGCCGCCATCGAACAGGGTCAGCGTGCGGATCGCCACCGAAAAGCGCATTTCACCATTAGGAGACATGAAACCGATAGCACCGCAATAGGCGTCGCGCGGCGTCTGTTCCAGCTCGCGCAGGATCTTCATCGCCCACATTTTCGGCGCGCCGGTTACCGAACCGCAGGGAAAAAGCGCCGCGAAAATATCCTCCACCGTCACGTCAGGCAAAAGCTTCGCGCGCACATGGCTGACCATCTGGTGCACGGTGGGATAGGTCTCGATATCGAACAGTCGCGGCACATGGAGGCTGCCGACTTCGGTGATGCGGGAAATATCGTTGCGCAGGAGATCGACGATCATGCGGTTTTCGGCAAGCGTCTTTTCATCCTCAAGCATCGCCGCGATGATCGCCCGGTCCTCTTGCGCATTCGCACCGCGCGGCGTCGTTCCCTTCATCGGATGGGTTTCAATGAAACCTTCCCCGTCCACCGAGAAAAACAGTTCCGGTGAGCGCGACAGGATCACCGGTCCACCGAGATCGACCAGCGCGCCATATTTAACCGGCTGGCGCGCGACCAGCGACCAGAAAGCCGTGAGCGGATCGCCGCTCCAGCGAGCATGAACGGGCATCGTCAGATTGCCCTGATAACAGTCGCCGCGACGCAGATGCCCGTGCAGCCGCTCGAAGCGCTGGCAATAGTCTTCAAGGCTCCATACGGGCGCGGGATCGGACAGAAACGCATCGGCATCAGGCAGACTTTCGGGCCGTGCAAATCGCCCCTCATCCGGCTGTGGGCCGGAAAAGACGCCGAAGCGAAGGAACGGCACGTTGCGAGGCTCGGCAGCAAAGTCCGCAAGTTTCGGCTCGAACAGGAAACCCGCCTCGTAGGACATATAGCCGGCAAGGTATTTCCCGGCGCGGCGCAGCTGCTCCATGCGTTTCAGCGCCGCGAAAAACGCCTCTGGCTCATCCGCGACGATGATCTCCTCCGGCTCGGTGAAGGCTGTCACCGTGCCGGTCGTGTCATCCCGGAAAAGAACGTAAGGCGCATGTGCCAAGGAAAGCGTCCGAACAGGAGAAAGGGTCGGGAAAAATCAGATCGGGTCTATGTCGCCCCGCGCCCACATCTCTATGGTTTCCGCATAAAAATCGGCGAAACGGCCTTCCTCGATCGACTTGCGGATACCCTGCATCAGCTCCTGATAATAGGCAAGATTGTGCCAGGAGAGCAGCATACCGCCCAGCGCCTCGTTGGAGCGCGTAAGATGATGCAGATAGGCGCGGGAGTAATCACGCGAGGCCGGGCAGTTTGACTGCTCATCGAGCGGCCGCATATCCTCCGCATGGCGGGCATTGCGGATATTGACCCTGCCGCGACGGGTGAAGGCAAGCCCGTGACGACCGGAACGGGTCGGCATCACGCAGTCGAACATGTCGATGCCGCGCGCCACCGATTTCAGAATATCGTCAGGCGTACCGACGCCCATCAGGTAACGCGGCTTTTCGGTGGGCAGCACCGGCAGCGTGATGTCGAGCATGCCCAGCATCACATCCTGCGGCTCGCCGACGGCAAGGCCGCCGACAGCGTAACCCTTGAGATCAAGCTGCTTCAGCCCTTCGGCGGAGCGAATGCGCAGATCCGGCTGGTCGCCGCCCTGCACAATGCCGAACATGGCCTTGCCGGGCTGTTCACCGAAGGCGACGCGGCAACGCTCCGCCCAGCGCAGCGACATTTCCATGGCGCGCTCGATTTCCTTGCGCTCGGCCGGCAGCGCGATGCATTCATCGAGCTGCATCTGGATGTCCGAATCAAGCATGCCCTGAATTTCGATCGAGCGTTCCGGCGACATATGGTGCAGCGAACCGTCCACATGGCTCTTGAAGGTCACACCCTTCTCGTCCAGCTTGCGCAGGCCTGAAAGCGACATGACCTGGAAGCCACCGCTGTCGGTGAGGATCGGATGCGGCCAGCGGATAAGCTCATGCAACCCGCCAAGCCTTGCCACGCGCTCCGGGCCGGGCCGCAGCATCAGGTGATAGGTATTGCCGAGAATGATATCGGCCCCGAGCTCGCGCACCTGGTCGAGATACATGGCCTTGACAGTACCGACAGTGCCAACAGGCATGAAGGCAGGTGTGCGGATGACGCCGCGCGGCATGGCGACTTCGCCAAGGCGGGCGCCTCCGCTCGTGGCTTTCAGGGTAAAAGTGAATTTGTCGTGCATCAGTTCTTCCGGAACAACAGGCTGGAATCGCCATAGGAATAAAAACGGTATCCGGTTTCGATGGCATGCGCATAAGCGGCACGCATCGTCTCGAGACCGCAAAAAGCCGAAACGAGCATGAACAGCGTCGATTTCGGCAGGTGGAAATTGGTCATCAGAATATCGACCGCGCGGAAACGGTATCCGGGCGTGATGAAGATGCCCGTCGCGCCCGACCATGGCTGAATGACGCCATTCTCATCAGTGGCGCTTTCGATAAGCCGCAGCGAAGTGGTGCCGACAGAAACGATCCGCCCGCCGCGCGCCTTGACGGCATTGAGCTTTGCTGCAGTCTCTTGCGAAACATGGCCGATCTCGAAATGCATCTTGTGATCGTCGGTATCGTCGGCCTTAACTGGAAGGAAGGTGCCTGCCCCAACGTGAAGTGTCACGAAATGTCGCTCGATGCCGGCTTCGTCCAGCGCCGCAAACAGATCGGGCGTGAAATGCAGGCCGGCAGTTGGTGCGGCAACGGCGCCCTTCTCGCGGGCATAAATTGTCTGGTAATCGGTCTGGTCCTGCGCATCTTCCGGGCGCTTCGCGGCAATATAGGGCGGCAAAGGAATATGGCCGACGGAGGCGATCGCCTCGTCCAGAACAGGTCCGGAAACGTCGAACAGCAGCGTGATCTCGCCCTCCTCACCCTTTTCCTCGACGGTGGCCTCCAGATGGGCAAGGCCGCAGGCATTGTCGCGCTCGTAACCGAAACGGATGCGGTCCCCCTGCTTGATGCGCTTGCCCGGCCGCGCGAAAGCCTTCCAGCGCGACTGGTCGGCGCGCATGTGCAGCGTGGCTGAAACTGCCGTTTCAGGCGCACCTTCGCGCAGCCGCACGCCTTCAAGCTGGGCTGGAATAACGCGGGTGTCGTTGAATACCAGCGCGTCGCCGGGCTTCAGGAAGGAAGTCAGGTCGGATACGATGCGGTCTTCCATGTGGTTCGCATTCGGATCGACCACGAGAAGACGCGCACTATCGCGCGGGTTCGCCGGGCGAAGGGCGATATTGTCCTCGGGGAGATCGAAATCGAACAGGTCTACGCGCATTGCAATGGCTCTCGAAATATCAAAACCCGCCCTGCATGGCATGGGGCGGGTGGTGGGTGATGACAAGGCTTCCGACTACACTCGAAGTCATCCTCGGCTTGTCGCGAGGATGAGGTCTGAGAGGTTGACGCCATCATCAATGTGAAACGCCCCGCAGTTTCCTGCGGAGCGGGTAAACACTTTATACGCTATTATCAGGCCGCCGAAGCAAGCTTCATCGAAACGATCGAATCGGGGTCCTTCACAGGCTCGCCGCGCTTGACCTTGTCGATGGCTTCCATGCCTTCGATGACCTGGCCCCACACGGTGTACTGCTTGTTCAGCCACGGCGAATCGGTGAAGCAGATGAAGAACTGCGAGTTGGCGGAGTTCGGGCTCTGCGAACGGGCCATCGAGCAGGTGCCGCGTACGTGGGAAATAGCCGAGAATTCAGCCTTGAGGTCAGGCTTCTCGGAGCCGCCCATGCCGGCGCGGGCCGGGTTGAAGCTTTCCGAACCCTTCTTGCCGAACTTCACATCGCCCGTCTGGGCCATGAAGTCTTCGATGACGCGGTGGAACACGACGCCGTCGTAAGCGCCTTCCGATACCAGTTCCTTGATACGGGCAACGTGGCCCGGAGCAACTTCCGGAAGCAGCTGGATCACGACCTTGCCGGTCGTCGTTTCCATGATGATGGTGTTTTCCGGATCCTTGATCTCGGCCATGATTATTCTCCTCTGTTCGGGCTCTATTGCCCTACCTTACTTCTTGCCGACGGTGACCTTGATCATCCGGTCGGGGTTGGAAACTTCGCCGTTGCCGCCGGCGCCACGCTTGATCTTGTCCACGGCTTCCATGCCGGACACGACCTTGCCGACCACGGTGTACTGGCCGTTCAGGAACGGACCGTCGGCAAACATGATGAAGAACTGCGAATTGGCGGAATTCGGATCGCTGGAACGGGCCATGCCGACAACGCCGCGCGTGAATGGTGTCTTGGAGAACTCAGCCGGAATGTCGGCCAGGTCAGAGCCGCCGGTGCCGGCACGCTGGGCGTTGAAGCCCTTCTCCATGTTGCCGTACTGCACATCGCCGGTCTGCGCCATGAAACCGTCAATGACGCGGTGGAAGGCCACGTTGTCATAGGCGCCCTTTTTCGCCAGCGCTTCAATCTGCGCCACGTGCTTGGGCGCGACTTCAGGCATCAGTTCGATGACGACGGGGCCGTCCTTCAGCTGGACGGTCAGGAATTCGGCAGCCGAAGCGAAGGTGCTGGCGGCAAGCGCGCCCGCAAACAGGGCGCCGGCAAAGGCAAATCGAACGAGTTTCATTGGATTGGCTCCGGAATGTGAGGCTGAAGTCAGCGCTTCAGCTTGGCGTTGAGGGCTTCAAGCACGGCTTTGGGAACGAAGGCATCCACATTGCCGCCCATGGCGGCGATCTGCCGGACCAATGTGGCTGTAATGGGTCGCGACGACGTACCCGCCGGCAGGAACACGGTCTGTATATCAGGTGCCATCTGGCGGTTCATGCCGGCCATCTGCATTTCATAATCGAGATCGGTGCCGTCACGCAGGCCGCGCAGAAGAAGGCGCGCGCCATGCTGGCGGGCTGCATCGACGACCAGATTGTCGAAGGAAACGACCTCGACGCGCGCCGCTTCACCAGGCAGGCTTTCAGAAAGCGCCCGGCTTATCAGCGTCGCCCGCTCCTCGAAGCTGAACAGCGGTGCTTTTCCGGGATGGATGCCGACGGCGACGATGACTTTGGACGCCACGTTCAGCGCCTGGATAAGCACATCCAGATGTCCGTTGGTCATCGGATCGAAGGATCCTGGATAAAAGGCAATCGTCATATCGCTCTCAAGTGGTGGGCGTTATGTGCCGCCTTTTGTCATGGAGATGGGCGCGGCGCAAGACTTTTACAACCCGGACGCCCTCCCGGTGCGGTCTGAACAACGGATGAATGCGCCGTTCAGTGCGGTTTCAGGGCTCATTTATATAAATACACGGCATCGGGAAACCGAAATGCCCCTCACCTCGTTAAGCCCCCGGAGAAATGAAAATGCTGGCCTTTATGATCGTCTTTTCGGTCATCGCATCATTCGCAGCCGAGTATCTTTTCCTCGAATGAGGCCAGTCGCCGGTTTCCTGAACGCCAGATGAACAAGCCATTCAAGGAAGTTTCACAGGCGCGATGCTAATCGATTTTTAAGGTTGACGCGGAACATGATTGGACGTGGCGCGTTAATATCAAACCAAAGGAACAGACAGATGTTTGTAAGAGAAAAACAGTCTACTTCGGCGAAAATCAGCGTCATCAGCACCGCCTGGACAGTGCTGGTCATCGCAATGGTAGCAACAACGTTTAGCCTTTATGATCAGAAGCCTGCCGCCCAGGGACCGGACTATCCGCAGATGACCGCCCGCTACCAGTCCATGACCTATTACTGATGAGGAACTAGGATTTCCTCGCTACCAACGGAGATGATATCATGTTCACATTCCTGACTCTGCTTCTTGCCCTGATCAGCATCATGTTCGTGACGTCAATGATCTCCGCCGTCGCCGAGATGCGACGTGAAGACGAGGAATTCAAGGCCTCGGTAAGACGCAACCGCGCGTTCTGACCGCAACCATCAGACTTAGCCGTCTTTCAGAATATGGTTCTCCGCAACCGCCTGGACGCTCCGGGCGGTTTTATTTTGCCGCCTTAAGGGCCAGTATGGCGAAGATGAAGGCGTAAAAACCTAGCCCCAATCACATAAGCGTTTTCAAAACCCCGTTTTTCCAAGGCAAATTCCCTTCAATTTCCCATTGGATTGATTTAAGGAACGCCCATACGTTGCGGGCCGGACGGCTGGCGACCGCAATGACGTTCCTGTGAGGTTTGCATAACGATGCTCGATTCCCTGAGAAATGCTTCTCGAACCATGGCAGCCAAGCTGCTGCTTCTCCTGCTTGTTGTTTCGTTTGGCGTCTGGGGCGTCTCCGCATCACTCGTCACCTCCAATTCGCATGCGGTCATGACCGTCGGCGACCAGACGGTCAGCCCGCAGGAATTCCGCCTCGCCTATCAGCGTCAGGTTTCCGATCTCAGCCGCCAGTTCGGTGCGAGACTGACCACCGAGCAGGCCAAGGCCTTCGGCATCGACCGTCAGGTGTTCAGCCAGCTTGCGGCGGGTGCCTCGCTGGACGAACTGGCGTCGAAGATGAATCTCGGCCTTTCGGAAGACCGCCTCGCCAATCTCATCGCAGAAGACCCGGCATTCAAATCGGTTAATGGTCAGTTCGATCGCACCCTGTTCACCGAACGGCTGCGCAACTCCGGCCTGCGCGAAGACGACTATATCAAGGAACGCAGCAAGGTCGCGGTCAGAAGCCAGATCGTTGAAGCCGTTTCCGATGGTTTCAAGGCACCGCAGGTACTGGTGGACGCACTCAAGCAATACCGCAACGAACAGCGCTCGGTCGATTACGTCATCCTGTCCAACGCCGTCATTGCGCCGGTCAAGGCGCCGGGCGACGACGTGCTTGCACCCTGGTTTGAAACCAACAAGGCGAAATATCGCGCGCCCGAATTCCGCAAGTTCACCTATGTGAAGCTGGAACCATCGGACATTGCCGATCAGGCTTCGGTGACGGATGCGCAGATCGCCGACTATTACAACAGCCACAAGGACAGCTTCCGCACCGCCGGTCGCCGCACCGTCGAGCAGCTGACCTTCCCGGAAAAGGAAATGGCAGAAGCCGCCGCGGAGCAGATCCGCCTCGGCAACACCACCTATGATCAGGTGGTTAAGGATCAGGGCAAGACCGCCTCCGACGTGACGCTTGGCGAATTCACCAAGGACACGATCCCCGACCAGTCGATTGCCGATGCTGCTTTCGCCGTCCAGAAGGATGGCGGCGTGTCTCCGGTCGTGGCAGGCTCCTTCGGCCCGGTCATCCTGCGCATCACCGGCATCAAGCCGGAAACCACCCGCACGCTGGAAGAAGCGAAAGAGGACATCCGCAAGGACCTCGCCACCGCTGCTGCAGCCGAAGAAGTCACCAATGTGCATGACCGTTACGAAGACCTGCGTGCCGGCGGCTCCTCGCTTGCCGATGCGGCAAAGCAGCTGAACCTCAAGCCCGTCACCATCGACGCCATCGATGCCGCCGGTCTTGATGAAAAGGGCGACGCCATTCAGGACCTGCCCTCGCCGCAGCTTGCCCAGGAAGTCTTCAAGACCGAACCCGGCACCGAAGCCCTGCCGATCAATCTCGGCCGCGAAGGCTACATCTGGTTCGACGTCGATCAGATCATCCCCGCCCGCGACCGCACGCTTGCCGAAGTGCGCGACGATGTCGTGGCCGACTGGACGGCAGAGCAGCAGCGCACGGCGCTTGCCACCAAGGCCGACGAGCTGAAGGCACGCGTTGAAAAGGGCGAGACACTGGCAGCGGTGGCTGGCGAACTCGGCCTTGCCGTCGAGCAGAAATCCGGCCTGCGCCGCACCAGCGAGGACGCGATTTTCGGTCGCCAGACGATTACGGCGGTATTCTCCGGCGCTGAAGGCATGGCGGGCACCGCGGCAGACGCCGATGGTTCCAGCCGCATCCTCTTCAAGGTCACGGCAGTCGACACCAACGCCCCTGCCGATGCGCTTGCCAATGACGATCAGCAGTTCGCCGCCATCGCCCGCGCGGCCGGCGACGACATGCTCGACCAGATGGTCAACCGCCTTCAGAACGACTACGGTGTGACCATCAATCAGGCCCTCGCCGATCAGGCGATGGTCGGCTTCTAACCGGGGGGCGGAAACGATGGCCGAACTGAAACCGCTGATCGCCAAGGTCGCAAACGGGGAAAGCCTGAACCGTGAGGAATCGCGGGCCGCTTTCGACATTCTGATGTCGGGCGAAGCAACCCCGTCGCAGATCGGCGGTTTCCTCATGGCACTGCGCGTGCGCGGCGAGACGGTGGACGAGATTGTCGGCGCCGTCTCCTCCATGCGCGCGCGCATGCTGCCGGTTTCGGCCCCCGAAAACGCGATCGACATCGTCGGAACCGGCGGTGACGGCATCGGCACCTACAATATCTCGACGCTCGCCTCGATCATCGTTGCCGGCACGGGCCTTCCCGTTGCCAAGCACGGTAACCGGGCGCTAAGCTCCAAATCCGGCACGGCGGATGCGCTGTCCGCGCTCGGCGTGAAGCTGGATATCGGCCCTGACCTTATCGCCCGCTGCATCAGTGAGGCAGGACTCGGCTTCATGTTCGCGCAGCTGCACCATTCCGCCATGCGCCATGTCGGTCCAAGCCGCGTCGAACTTGGCACGCGCACCATCTTCAACCTGCTCGGCCCGCTTTCCAACCCGGCGGGCGCGAAGCGCCAATTGCTCGGCGTCTTTTCGCCGCGCTGGCTGGTGCCGCTTGCCGAAGTGCTGCGCGATCTGGGCTCGGAAAGCATCTGGGTCGTACATGGCGACGGCATGGATGAAGTCACGACGACAGGCGTCACCCATGTGGCGGCGCTTGAAAACGGCAAGATCCGCACCTTCGACCTGACGCCGAAGGATTTCGGTGTTGAACCCGCTTCCATGGCAGACCTCAAGGGTGGCGACGGCATTGCCAATGCAGCGGCACTTCGCGAGGTTCTGTCCGGCAAGCGCAACGCCTATCGCGACGTATCGCTGTGCAACGCCGCGGCAGCCCTCGTCATTGCCGGCAAGGCCGAAACGCTTGGCGAGGCGATGACGACCGTGAGCCTAGCGCTCGACAGCGGCGCGGCGGCGGCAGCGCTCGACCGCCTGGTCGCCGTCTCCAATGAAACAGTCTCCGGGCAGGCCGACCACTAAAAGGAATGAGAGCGAAACCATGAGCGACATTCTGAAAAATATCGAGATTTACAAGCGCGAGGAAATTGCCGCCGCCAAGGCCAGGGTTTCACTTGCCGATCTCAAGGCGATGGCCGCAGGCCAGACTGCGCCGCGCGGTTTTTACAAAGCGCTGCGGACAAAGCAGGCTGAGGGCAAATTCGGTCTGATTGCCGAAATCAAGAAGGCCAGCCCCTCCAAGGGGCTGATCCGCCCGGATTTCGATCCGCCGGCACTGGCCGCCGCCTATGAGGCTGGTGGCGCCGCCTGTCTTTCCGTGCTGACGGACACGCCGAGCTTTCAGGGTGCGCCGGAATTTCTGACGGCTGCCCGCAATGCCTGCGCGCTGCCTGCGCTGCGCAAGGATTTCATGTTCGACACCTATCAGGTGCATGAGGCCCGCGCCTGGGGCGCGGACTGCATCCTGCTCATCATGGCGTCTCTTTCCGACGATGAGGCGAAACGCCTTGAAGACGAGGCTTTTTCACTCGGCATGGACGTGCTGGTCGAGGTGCATGATGCGGAAGAAACCGAACGGGCGCTGAAGCTCGCCTCGCCGCTTCTCGGCATCAATAACCGCAATCTGCGCACTTTCGAGGTCAGCCTCGAAACCAGCGAGAAACTGGCTGGCCTCGTGCCCGCCGATAAGCTGCTGGTCGGCGAAAGCGGCATCTTCACCTATGAGGATTGCCAGCGCCTCGAAAAGAGCGGCATCAGCACCTTCCTCGTCGGCGAAAGCCTGATGCGCAAGGACGATGTGACGGCAGCTACCAAAACCCTGCTAACCGGCCAATCCGGCGTTCTGGCGGCGGAATGATGCGCCGATGAGCGAGGCGACAAAGCTCACCCATATCGATGCGAGCGGCGAGGCCCATATGGTCGATGTCGGCGACAAAGCCGAGACCGTCCGTGTCGCCGTTGCCGAAGGCTTCGTGAAGATGAAGCCGGAAACGCTGGCGCTCATCCGCGATGGCAATGCCAAGAAGGGTGACGTCATCGGCACAGCCCGGCTCGCGGGCATCATGGCAGCCAAGCAGACGGCAAACCTCATTCCGCTCTGCCACCCGCTGATGCTGACCAAGGTGGCGGTGGACATTACCGAAGACGCTGCCCTGCCTGGCCTGCGGGTAGAGGCCATGGTGAAGCTTTCCGGCAAGACGGGCGTGGAGATGGAGGCGCTGACCGCCGTGTCCATCGCCTGCCTGACCATTTACGACATGGCCAAAGCCGCCGACAAGGCGATGGAGATCGTCAATATCCGCCTTCTCGAAAAGAGCGGCGGCAAGTCGGGCGATTTCCGGCGACAGGAGACCTGAATGAAGCCACTGCTGCCCGTGGATGAGGCCGTAACGCGCCTTCTGGAGGCGGCGGTTCCTGTGGTTGACAGCGAAACCCTTCCGCTCGCCGAATGCGATGGCCGCGTCCTTGCGGCTGACCTTGCGGCGCGTCTGACCCAGCCGCCTTTCGATGCCTCGGCCATGGACGGCTATGCGCTGCGCAGTGCCGATGCGCCACAAATCGGGTCAGTCCTCACCGTTATAGGCCAGGCTGCCGCAGGCCACGCTTTCCCAGGCACGGTGGGTAAAGGCGAGGCCGTGCGTATCTTTACCGGCGCACCGGTGCCAGCGGGTGCGGATGCCATTCTCATTCAGGAAGATGCCGAGCTTCTCGGCGAGGGCAAAATCCGCACCGCTTTCGACATCACCGCCGGGCGCCACATTCGCCCGCGCGGACAGGATTTTGCCGAGGGCGACACCGTTTTGAAGTCCGGGCGCGGACTCTGCTTCACCGATCTTACCGTTGCGGCGGCGATGAATCACGCAACGCTTGCCGTCTATCGCAAGCCACTGGTCGCCATCCTTGCCACCGGCGACGAATTGCTGCCGCCCGGAAGCACGCCCCTTCCCGCCCAGATCATCGCCTCGAACACCTTCGGTGTCGCCGCACTTGCGCGGGCAGCCGGTGCCGAGGTTCTCGATCTCGGCATTATACCCGATAACGACACGCTGATCCGCGCCGCCATCGGCAAGGCTGTCGCGGCAAAGGCCGATGTGCTCGTGACGCTCGGCGGCGCCTCTGTCGGCGACCATGATCTCGTTCAGGCGGCGCTTAAGTCCGAAGGCATGCAGCTCGATTTCTGGCGCATTGCCATGCGTCCTGGAAAACCGCTGATGGTCGGCGCCATCGATGCCATGCAGGTTCTGGGCCTGCCAGGAAATCCAGTCGCGAGCCTCGTCTGCGGCCTGCTGTTCCTCGAGCCACTGCTCCATAGAATCGCCCGCCGCATTCCGCCGCAACGCGTCACCACGGCCCGAACCGCCACACCGCTGAAGGCGAACGACCACCGGCAGGATTATCTTCGCGCCTGTTTCAGCGCCGATGGCAACGGCGCTCTGCTGGCGGAAGCCTATGCCAAACAGGATTCATCCATGATGAACATACTGGCACATTCAGACGGCCTGATCGTGCGCCCGCCAAATGCGCCGGCAGTTGACGCAGGTGCGGAATGCTCGGTGATACGGCTTAGAGCCTGACGGGACATATTCCGGCGGCGGACAAAACAACGCATTGTTTCAAAATCTTGCGCAATTTCCACCGCAAGTAGTCACAGAAATGAGACGGGCTGCAGCCACTCCTGTTGAGACGACGTAATAAAAACTGTAACGTTGCTGTATCCGGACACGCGCGAAGAAGTTCGTTGCTTATAAGCGGCGTCTTGCCAGATGAAAAACTCCGTGCCTCAACCATCTCCCGATTATCACCTTGCGTTGTTGTGCCGAAATAAATCACCCTAAAATCACTATCGGGATTGACAGAATAAATACGAAGCTGGCACCAAGACGAGCAGTAGAAATCAAAAAACTCCGGAACTTCCTCGAAATGAGAATTACTTATAATTATCAGCTAAATAAGATAAAAATTGCCGAAGATCAAATTTCAGGGAACAAAAATTAGTTTCCCATAAATTAAGCTTTTCAAAACGGCCTACATAATAATAATCATAGTCGATAAGCAGACTCACTGGAGTTTCTTGATGAACACGGCATCCACGCCCAAATCCACGGGGCCCGACATCGCCGGGCAGATTGCCTACGCCATGCGGAGCATGGGTGTGTCGCCGATCCCGCGCAACTATAGCCTTTTTTACGAAGCCTATATCGGCTCGAACCCGGCGCTGACGAGGGATCTGGCGGCACTGGGAAACCGGGTGACGCAGGAGGATCTGGACGAACTGTCCTCACGGTACGGGGAAGGCAACCCCACGGCCTCGATCGACGACGCGCATGAGAAGCTGCGGCGTGAACTGGAGGCACTTCTCGGAACGCTGAGGCGCGAACAGTCCTCCATCGAGAACTACAACAGAATTCTCGGCGAAACCCGTCAGCGCATTGACGACAAGACCGTATCGAGCACCAATATCCTGAAAAATGCGGTCTCGCTGCTGGCCGAGGCCACCGGCTCGAAAATCATCGATGGCGAAAAGGCGTTCAACGACGTCAACCGCCATGCCGAGGAAATGCAACAGGTGCGTCTGGAGCTGGATGAATACAAGCGCATCGCCAATACCGATTCGCTGACGCGCCTTTCCAACCGTCGCGCTTTCGATGACAGGCTGGCCTCCGTCTACAACAGCTCCATCGGCCTGCAATATACGACGCTCATCCTGCTCGACATCGACCATTTCAAGCGGATCAACGATACGTTCGGCCACCCGGTCGGCGACAAGATACTGGCCACCGTCGCCTCCGTCATCCGCGCCAATGTCCGCAAGGACGGCTTCGTCGCCAGAAGCGGCGGCGAGGAATTCGCCATCATTCTTGATGGCAACACGCCGGAAGAAGTCATGGTGATCTGTGAGCGCATCCGCCTGTCGCTGGAAAGCACGCCGTTCCGCAATTCACGATCGGGCGCCGACTACGGTACGGTGACGATCTCGATCGGCTTCGCCTCCGCCTCGCAGGCAAACAATCCGGGCGAACTTTACGGACATGCCGATATGGCACTTTACCACGCCAAGGAAACCGGCAGGAACCGTTCCGTCATTTACGAGGACGGCATGCAGAAGAACTATATCGGCAAGAACTGGCTGATCTACCGTACCTAGGGCGTCGTGCGTCCTTATCGGGGGCGCAGTTAACGGACGCTCTCCTCTTCCCTCATTCCTGTGCTTGTCACAGGAATGAGGGCGGAGAGAAGCCAATGGCTCACGGGCGAATGTGCTGGTCTCGTCAGGACGAAAGCCGCACCGCCACCCCTCACCACATGGTCTTCGCCGCCCGAACCGCCCATTCGCGGTCATAAGTCTCCTGATCGAACTCCGCCTTGGCGGCTTTGAGCAGGCTGCCGGGTGTGGGCAGTGACGCGGGTTCCACGAAGTTGTCGGGGTTCCACAGTTCCGAACGCATCAAGGCCCTCGCGCACTGGAAATAGACCTCGTCGATTTCGACCACAATGACGGTGCGCGGGTGTTTTCCGTCCATTTCGAAGCTTTGCAGCAGATCGGGTGCGACCGAAACGACAGCGCGGCCGTTGATGCGCATCGTTGTATTCGAGCCCGGGATCAGGAACATCAGCGCCACGCGTGGATCGCGCACGATGTTCAAAAGCGGATCGACGCGGTTGTTGCCGCGCCAGTCGGGCAAAAGCACCGTCCTGTCGTCGGCCACCCTTACCACACCGCCCTTGTCGCCGCGCGGCGAACAGTCCATGCCTTCCGGCCCGACAGTCGCCAGCGCCAGAAATGGCGAAGCCTCGATCATCTGCCGGTATTCGGCGGTCAGCGTGGCTGTCACCTTCGCTATAGATGCCTCGCTTGTGCCATCGTAAATGGCCTTCAATTCCTCAACCGTGCGAATGACCGTCATTGTGCGCTCCAACTCCTGCAATCAATCTGCCCCCCCATAAATCAGGGCGCGTTATTCCTCTGCCGCTTCCGCTTTTTCCCGCTCCGCCCGCTCGCGCGCGGTGCGTGCAGCAACGAGGTCCGCCGGCTGGGAATTGCCGCGGATCAGCGACCGGCCCGCATAAATACCGCCGACGACTTCCATCGCGAAACGTTCCTCGTCGCGGTCGCGGAATTCCTCCACCAAGCGGGCAGCATCTTCCCGCTCCTCGCCCATGGCGCCAAGCACTTCCTCGCTGAAATTCATCGCCGATTCCAGAGTCTCGCGGATCTGGTAATCCACGCCGGCCTTCACAAGATCGATTGCGTGGCCACGGTCATAGGCACGGGCAAGAACGGGAACCAGCGGAAACTCGTGCTTGACGATCTCCGCGATCCGCACAGCGGCTTCCTTGTCATCGACGCAGATCAGCACCGCACGCGCGGTGCTTGCCCCGGCGGCATGCAGGATTTCCGCGCGTGAGCCGTCGCCATAATAGACCTTGAAACCGAATTCCGCGGCATCGCGCACAAAGTCGGCATCCTTGTCGATCAGCGACAGCGTGTAGCCACGCGCGAGAAGCGGCTGGCTGACAATCTGGCCGAAACGCCCGAAACCGATCAGCAGAATGCTGCCCTCGACATTTTCCGGCACATCGAGATCATCGGTCTTGGGAACGGCCGCCGGCACCAGCCGGTCGTGCAGAATGACCATCAGCGGCGTCAGCACCATCGAGATGATGATGGTCGCCGTCAGGATGGCGTTGGCTTCGCGGTCGAGGATGCCGGCGCTGACAGCGGCGGAATAGAGCACGAAGGCGAATTCGCCACCCTGAGCCATCAACACAGCCCGCTCCAGGCTTTCGCGCCTGGTGGTGCCGAGCGCCCGCGCCACGCCGTAGATCAGCAATGCCTTGAGCAGCATGTAACCTGCGACGCTGACGACCACGAGCTGCCAGTTCGATGCGATGACGGCAAGATCGATCGCCATGCCGACGCCAAGAAAGAATAGGCCGAGCAGAATGCCGCGAAACGGCTCGATATCCGCTTCCAGCTGATGGCGGAACGACGATTCGGACAGCAGCACACCAGCCAGAAACGCGCCCATCGCCATGGAAAGACCGCTGACCTGCATCAACAGCGCCGAACCGAGCACCACCAGCAGGGCCGCGGCCGTCATTACCTCGCGCGCACCGGACGCCGCCAGCAGGCGGAAGAACGGGTTGAGAAGATAACGCCCGGCCAGAATGAGCGCGCCGACGGCGGCGAGCGCGATGCCGACGGAAATCCAGCGCTCCGAGGGTGTGACGTGCTCGCCACCAGCACCGAGGAAGGCAACGAGCGCCAGAAGCGGCACGATGGCGAGATCCTCAAACAGCAGGATGGCGATGATGCGCTGGCCCTTGAGGCTGGACATGCTGTTGCGTTCCTGCAGCATCTGCATGACGATTGCCGTGGAAGTCAGCACGAAGCCGGTACCGGCGACAAATGACATGATGAGCGGAAAGCCGAGACTGACGCCAACCATCGTCAGACCCGCCATACAGACCAGCACCTGCAGCGCGCCAAGCCCGAAAATATCCTGCCGCATGGACCACAGCCGTGACGGCTGCATTTCAAGGCCGATGATGAACAGGAACATCACCACGCCGAGTTCGGCGATATGAAGGATCGCCTGCGAATCGGAGAAGAAACCGAAGCCATATGGCCCGATCACCAGGCCGGCGGCCAGATAACCCAGCACCGAACCGAGGCCTATGCGCTTGAAAATCGGCGCGGCCACCACGCCCGCCGCCAAAAGCACGACCACCTGGGCCAGATCATTTCCGTTCGCTTCGACCGCCACACATCACCCCGTTTAAATTGATAGAACGAGGGTGTTCCCTCCCTCACTTCCTAGCGCATCAGTATGAAAATCGAAAATGATTTTACAGAAGGACGATACGCAGATTCAACGGGTTATTTGTCCATAAGGCATGCGGGCTTCAGATGCCGCTGCTCTCCTCCCCTCATTTCTGTGCTTGTCACAGGAATGAGGGTGGGGAGTATCCGCAGGCCTTGCGCCCGCCTACCGGGATAGCGGTTCCCTGCTCAAGCCCTTTTCGGCGAGCTGTCGCTCATAATCGGCAAACGATGCGTCGCCGGTCTCTCCCAGTTCCTTCAGATATCTCCAGGTAAAGATGCCGCTGTCATGGCCGTCGTCGAAGACGATGCGCACGGCATAATTGCCCGTCGCCATCATGGAGCGGATCGTCACGTTGCGCTTGCCGGGAACAGTGACCTTCTGGCCCGGCCCGTGGCCCTGCACTTCCGCGGAGGGTGAAAGCACGCGCAGCATCTCGGCACCAAGGCGATAGACGCTTCCATCATCGAAGGAAACGGTCAGTTGCCGCCGGTCTTTCGACACAAGCAGTTCAGTCGGCCAGGCATCACTCATTTTTCACTTCCGCAAGCTCGTCTTATGCGTCAGAATTACGGACTTGCCTCGCGATAGGCAAGTCACTACATCACCTGTAAAGCACATGCCCGGCAATCTTGTGCCCGGCGCATCGCGCAGTGAGGACGGAGACGTGAACAGTTTCCCCGGATCGCTCGAAAGAGCGCAGTCCCTGACGGAAAACAATGCACCGATGGTGGACCCTTTCGGCCGGTCCATAACCTATCTGCGCGTTTCCGTGACAGACCGCTGCGATTTCCGCTGTACCTACTGCATGTCCGAACACATGACCTTCCTGCCGAAGAAGGACCTTCTGACGCTGGAGGAACTCGACCGGCTCTGTTCCGTCTTCATTCAACGGGGCGTGCGCAAGCTGAGGCTGACCGGCGGCGAGCCGCTGGTGCGCAAGAACATCATGATGCTGGTGAGGAACCTCGGCCACCATATTGGCACCGGCGCGCTGGATGAGCTGACGCTGACCACCAACGGTTCGCAGCTTGCGAAATTCGCCGCCGAACTCGCCGATTGCGGCGTGCGGCGTATCAACGTCTCGCTCGATACGCTGGACCCGCAGAAATTCCGCGAGATCACCCGCTGGGGCGATATCGACCGTGTGATGGAAGGGCTGGATGCCGCACAGGCCGCCGGCATCAAGGTCAAGCTCAATGCCGTCGCGCTGAAGGACTTCAACGAGACTGAAATTCCCGAGCTGATGCGTTTCGCCCATGGTCGCGGTATGGACCTGACTGTCATCGAGACCATGCCGATGGGCGAGATCGAGGAAGATCGTACCGATCGCTACCTGCCGCTTTCCAGGCTGCGCGCCGATCTGGAACAAAGCTTCACGCTTGTTGACAACGACTACCAGACCGGCGGCCCTGCCCGCTACGTGACGGTGAAGGAAACCGGTGGCAGGCTCGGTTTCATCACACCCATGACCCATAATTTCTGCGAAAGCTGCAACCGCGTCCGCCTCACCTGCACCGGTACGCTCTATATGTGTCTCGGGCAGGACGATGCCGCCGACCTTCGCACGGCGCTGCGCGCTTCCGACAGCGACGCCTATCTCTCGGGCGCCATAGACGAGGCCATTCTGCGTAAGCCGAAAGGGCATGATTTCATCATTGACCGCACCCACAAGCGCCCCGCTGTCGCCCGCCATATGAGTGTGACCGGCGGCTGAACCTGTTTCTCGTCCACCCACCCATTTAAGCGGTTGAAATGCCGGCTTGGCCGTGTCAGGTCTCTTAGCATGGAGGAATGCGCAGTCCCGCCCGGCGGGCGACCCCTGAGAGGAATTTGGGGTTAGGCTGCGCATGGTCTGGGACAGTATGAAATGGCATTGACGGACAATACGCGCGGCGCCCTTCTGATGGCGCTCGCCATGGCAAGCTTTACGGCCAACGACGCCCTGACGAAATCCGTCACCCCCTACATCAATACCGGCCAGATCATGTTCGTGCGCGGCATCATGACGGTGGTGCTGATTTATATCGCCGCCCGGCACTTCGGCGCGCTCCGGCCGCTGAAAACCCTGATGCGCCCCATCATCATCCTGCGCTGTCTCTGCGAAGTGACAGCCGCCGTTCTCTATCTGACGGCGCTCGGACTCATAGAATTTTCCAACGCCTCGGCCATATTGCAGTCCCTGCCGCTGATCGTCACGCTGGGTGCCGCACTGTTCCTGCGCGAGCCCGTCGGCTGGCGGCGCTGGGCGGCGATCATCGTCGGCTTCATTGGCGTGCTCGTCATCATCCGGCCCGGCCCGGAAGGCTTCACCTCAGGCGCGCTGCTGGTCGTCGCCTCGCTTGCGGTCACCGCCGCGCGTGATCTTCTGACCCGCAAGATGTATGCGGATGTCCCCTCGCTTGCCGTCACCTTCGTTACCGCCTCCGTCAACATGGCGGTGGGTGGCCTGCTGATCCAGCCCTTCGGCGGCTGGCAGCCCATGAACTTCATGATCCTGTCGCATCTGGCCGGTTCTGCCGTTCTGGTGCTGGTCGGTTACCAGGCAATCATTCTGGCAATGCGAACCGGCGAAATCTCCTTCGTCGCGCCGTTCCGTTACACCAGCCTGCTCTGGGGTTTCATGATCGGCGTGTTCTTCTTCAACGAAAAGATCGACAGTTTCACGATCGTCGGCGCCGTGATCGTCATCGGCTCGGGCCTCTACACCTTCTACCGTGAAAGCCTGCGCAAGCGCTCGCAGATGGCCAAGCGCTCCGCCGCCACGCCCACTGCCGCGACCACCGTGCGACCAGCGTCCGTAACGAAAGCTGCCGTTACGGAAAAAGCGGGAGAATGACATGAAAAACGCCCGCTTTCTGGATCGCACCACCCCGCCCCACATCATCACGCTCGTCGTTATCGCCGGCGTCGCGGCGCTTTGCATGAACCTGTTCCTGCCCTCGCTTGCAGCGATGGCGCTCCATTTCGAGACCGATTACGCCGTGATGCAATTTGCCGTGTCCGGCTATCTTGCCGCCACCGCCTGCCTGCAACTCCTCATCGGCCCGCTATCCGATCTCTTCGGACGCCGACCCGTCATGCTTGCCAGCATCGGGATGATGATCGTCGCCACGCTCGTCTGCATGCTGGCGCCAGATATCACCGTCTTCATGTTCGGGCGTGTGGCGCAGGCGGCCGTCGTTTCCGGCTTCGTGCTGGCGCGCGCCATCGTGCGCGACATGGTCCCTATGGAACAGGCCGCTTCGATGATCGGCTATGTGACCATGGGCATGTCGGTGGTGCCGATGGTCGGCCCAACGGTCGGCGGTCTGCTCAACGATATCTCCGGCTGGCAATCCAGCTTTGCGCTTCTTGCCCTGCTCGGGGTCGGCATTCTGGTGCTCGCCTGGTTTGATCTCGGCGAAACCAATCACAACAGATCGGCAAGCTTTACGCAGCAGTTCCACGCCTGGCCGGAACTTCTGCGCTCGCCACTCTTCTGGGGATATGCGCTGACCTCGACCTTCTCGTCGGGCATGTTCTTTTCGTTTCTCGGCGGCGCCCCCTTCGTCGGCAGCGTGCTTTATGGCCTTGCCCCGGCCATGCTCGGCCTGCAATTCTTCTTCATGGCCAGCGGCTACATGCTCGGCAACTTCGTCTCCGGCCGTTATGCGAGCCAGATCGGCATCACCCGCATGATGCTGTCGGGCAATGTCGTCGCCATCGCCGGCATTGTCGCAGCCATAGCGCTGATCTCAACCGGGGCGGAAAGCCCCTATGCGTTTTTCGTGCCGCTTGCGCTAATTGGTGTCGGAAACGGTGTGACCCTGCCGAGTGCCAATGCAGGCATGGTCAGCGTCCAGCCGCATCTGGCAGGCTCCGCCTCCGGTCTTGGCGGCGCCATGACCATCGGCGGCGGTGCGGCACTTTCCGTGCTTGCCTCCTCGGTTCTGTCCAAAGAGGACGGAACCTGGCCGCTTCTTCTCGTGATGCTGGCGACCGGCCTTGTCGCCCTCCTCACCACCTATATCGTAAGGCTGCAGGAAAAGCGGCAATGACGGCGCGATTTGAAATACCCGGTCTTGTGCTTGCCGGCGGCCTGTCGCGACGGATGGGCACCAACAAGGCGACCGTGATGCTGGGCGACGAACCGCTGCTTTCCCATGTCGTGCGCCGCATCGCGCCACAGGTGTCAGATGTCACCATCAATGCCGCGAATGGCTGGGCCGAAAGCTTTGGCCTGCCGTTGCTGCCTGACACCGTGAACGGCCATGCCGGGCCGCTCGCTGGCGTTCTCGCCGGCATGCGGCATTTCCAGAACCATCGCGCCCGGAAAAGCCACTTCCTGACAGTGCCCGCCGACAGCCCGTTCTTTCCCGAAGATATCGTCGACCGCCTCTGCGAACACATGGCCGAAGATGCAATCGTCATCGCCGCCTCCAGCGGCCAGTTGCACCCGGTTTTCGCGCTATGGCCCGTGGCGCTCGCGGACGATCTGGAGGAATGGCTGAAGAACGATGCAAACCGGCGCATCCGCGCCTATCTTGCACGACACGTCACGATCGGTATCGCCTTCCCGCCGCTGGAAACGGCCAAGGGCAGCCTCGATCCGTTCTTCAACATCAACACGCCGGATGAACTGGCGCTCGCTCGAAGCTATCTGGAGAGCATGGAACCATGATGAGCCAAAAGGTCTTCGGTATTGCCGGCTGGAAAAACTCGGGCAAGACCGGCCTTGCGGTCCGCATCGTCACCGAGCTGACGGCCCGGGGCTATAGGGTCTCGACCATCAAGCATGCCCATCATGATTTCGATATCGACAAAGTTGGCGCCGATAGCTGGCGTCACCGTCAGGCGGGCGCGCACGAGGTCACCATCGTCTCCGGCACCCGCTTTGCCATCATGCATGAATTGCGCGGCGAAGCCGAACCGTCCTTCGAGGAAATCCTCGCCCGCCTCGCCCCTTGCGATCTCGTACTGATCGAGGGTTACAAATACGAGCCGGTGCCGAAGATCGAGGCGCGACGGCTGGAAGCTGCCAAGACCGAACCGCTTGCCGGAAGCGATCCGCACATCATCGCAATTGCCGCCGACCACGCGGTGACCGACACCGCCCTTCCCGTCTTCGACCTCGACGATACCGCCACGATTGCGGACTTCATCGAAAAGACGGTTGGGCTGGTGAGGGCGTGACTGCCGTTTCGGCAACCTCCTCTCCTCCGTCATCCTCGGGCTTGACCCGAGGGCCGCAAACCGACCGCACCATGGATCCTCGGGTCAAGCCCGAGGATGACGTCGAATGTGTGAGGACGTTTGGCCTACCCCAAAAATGAAAAAGCCGGGCGTTCGGCCCGGCTTCATCATTCCTTGAGACGCAATACCTATTCAAGGAAACCGGAGGGGTTCACCGGCGTCGCATCCTTGCGAACTTCGAAGTGAACCTGAGGACGTTTGGCGCTGCCAGTCATGCCTGACGTGGCAATGGTCTGGCCGCGCTGAACCTTCTGGCCGCGCTGCACGTCGAGATTGGCGGCGTTGCCGTAAACGGTGACCTTACCGTCGTCATGACGGACGAGAACCGTATTGCCGAGCTGCTTAAGGCCATTGCCCGCATAGATGACCACACCGTTTTCGGCGGCCTTGATCGGCGTGCCTTCCGGAACGGAGATGTTGATGCCATCGTTGCGGCTGCCTTCGACGTTGTCGCCGAAATTGTTGATGACGGCGCCACGAACCGGCCAGCGATATTTGCCGATGCCCGTGGATTCCGGAGCGAGCGAGGCCATATCGGACTTCTTCTCGATATCGCCGACGCTTGCCGTTGCGGCAGGAGCGGACGGTACGGTCGCAGCTGCGGCAGGAGCCTTGTAGGGTTCCGGCTTGGCGGATGCGGTTTCCACTGCCTTGGCCGCTTCCTTTGCGGGTACGGAGGCTGTCTTGATGGCGTCGGTCGAAGCACCCGGCATGGCGAGTGTCTGGCCGACACGGATGCTTTCGGTGGAAATGCCGTTCGCGGCCTTGAGGGCTGCAACCGAAACGCCGTTTTCACGGGCGATCTTTGCCAGGCTGTCGCCCGGCTGAACCTTGTAACCACCGGCTGGCGGCATAGGCTTGCCACCGGGAGGTGTGAGCTTGCCGTTTTCAGCCGAAACCTTGTCGCGGGCAACACTCTGCGAGGGCAGCACGGCTACCTTCTGGTCTGGACCACGCAGCGGGTTCGGCTCGTCGCCGTTGCGGTTGAGCGCAATGTCACCAGCCGCAGCCTTAGCGGCATTGCGGACCTGACCGAATTTCGGAATAAGGATCGACTGGCCAGCCTGCGCGGACGCCGCGGTCTTCAGACCGTTGACCCGCAGCAGTTCCTTTTCGGGAACGCCGTAGCGGTTGGAGATCGTCGCGATGCTTTCACCCGGACGCAGCGTTACCGAAGAGGCGCCATCCGTATGCCAGCCGTTCTTGTCGGAACGGACGGTTGCGGTGGTGAGATTGTCGGCGACGGGAGCGGCAGCCTGCTGTGAAGGTGCTGCGAGAGACGGAGCGGCTGGTCGTTGTGCGGACGGGAAAGGCTGGGCCATGGCTTCGTTGCGGGTCGACGGGTCGCGGCTTGCCACCGCCGGCGGAGCCGACAGCTCGGAGCGCTGCACCGGAGAGGCCGAAGCCGAACGGGCCGTCGAAGGCTGAACGCCACCGCCGTAACCGCCGGAAGACGGATAGGAGTTGGCCGCCATGTTCTGATTGGCGTAGCCGCCCTGGGGTGCCGCAGAGGCATAACCACCGTTCATGTCGCCTTGCGGGACCGGGGCCTGCCCATAAGCACCGCCGCCCTGGCGGGCTGGAATTGACGCTGTCGTCATCCGATCCGGTCCACTGGAAAAGAGGCCGCTGAACCGCGTTGCATCCGAGCTACAGCCCGTTGCGACGCTTGCCAGCAATGCCGCTGCGAACATTTTTGCGACTGATTTTCCGATTTTAGACGAATGTCTCATACGCATAACTCGATCTACACTGACGCCAACCCGCCGCATCGAGGTCGATCCGGCACAAATTTCACTTCTTGCAAGGCCCATTTCCCGATCCCGGGAAAACCATGCGTCGATGTTTATGATTAAAGCGCGTTAGTGTTACCACGCCGTTAAAACGTTAAGCCGCTCGGCGCTTTTTTGACACTTCGATAACCATGACGAAAACGGCATGTGTCATGTCGGAACAATATTATTATGGAAAATCAGTTGGTTGTGATGATTTAGAATATTCTAAGACGAAAATTAATCGCCTTCGATATTTTCATTTTGTCACAAATGCCGGGCAATATGGCTGCCAAGCGGCAGATAGGGCGTCTCGAACAGCTCTTCCTTCTCGAAGCGGCTGCCGGTCTTGGAGAAGCGCGTCATCACGCAGCGCCCGTCTTCCAGAATGATCGGCGCGATCATCATGCCGCCGGAGACGATCTGCTCGGCGAAAAAGCGGGGCATGGTGGTAAAGGCGGCGGTGGCGACGATTCGGTCGAAGGTGCCCTCGCCGACCAGACCGTTGCTGCCATCCGCCTGGCGGATGACGACATTGCGGATGGAAAGATCGTCCAGACAGTTCTGCGCCTGCTGCACTAGCGTCTTGTAGCGCTCCAGCGAAAAGACCCGCTCCACCCGGCGCGCGATGATCGCCGTCATGAAACCGCTGCCGGTGCCGATTTCCAGCACGCGCTGGCCCGGCTTCAATTGCAGGCGAGCCAGGATTTTCACCGCCATGTCAGCGCCCTCCATGAAGGCGCCGCAGTCGATCGGGATTGTACGGCTGGAATAGGCATCAGCGGCGAATTGCGGCGGCACGAATCTGGAGCGCGGCGTCTGTTCCACCGCCGTCAAAAGGTCGAGATCGGAAATCCCCTCGCCCCGCAAGCGGAGAACGAGAGCGGCAAAACCTTCCTTTTCAACCATTGCGGATTTCAATCGGCGACTCCGAATCCAAGTGCTTGCGCAACCCGATCCTTGACCGTGTAATCCGTAAGGTCAAGCTTTAGCGGCGTGACCGAAATCTTGCCGTGCTTCAAAGCGTGGATATCCGTGCCCTCGCGGAAGGTGCCGAGGCGTTCGCCAAAGCGCAGCCAGTAATAAGGAAGACCACGGCCATCCTGGCGTTCTTCTACCGTCAGGCCGAAATCGAGCTTGCCCTGCCCGGTGACGGATACACCCTGCACATCATCAGGTGCACAATTGGGGAAATTGAGATTGAGGAAGGTGCCATCAGGCAATTCCACATTCATCAGCTTGCGCAGCAGATCCGGCGCATGGGTCTCGGTCACCTCCCACGGCACGACGCGGCCTTCGGAATGGCTGAAAGCCTGGCTGAGTGCGAAGGAGCGTACCCCTTGCAGCGTACCTTCAATGGCGCCGGCAATCGTGCCGGAATAGGTGACATCGTCAGCCATATTGGCACCGGCATTGACACCTGAGAGTACGAGATCGGGCTTTTCCGGCAGAACTTCACGGATGCCCATGATGACGCAATCGGTCGGCGTACCGCGCAGCGCGAAATGCTTGTCGGAAACCTTGCGCAGCCGCAGCGGCTCGGAGAGAGTAAGGGAGTGAGCAAGACCGCTCTGGTCGGTCTCGGGCGCCACGATCCAGACGTCATCGGACAGCGTGCGGGCGATACGTTCCAGCACCGCCAGCCCTTCGGCATGGATACCGTCGTCATTGGTCAGCAAAATCCGCATGTTTCTCTCTCCGCTTTTCATATCTTCCGGGACGGAGCATCCTCCCCACCGGCAGTGAGGTGTGCAGTTCTCTCAACGTCATCCTCGGGCCTGTCCCGAGGATGACGTCGGCGTAATTGGAAGATTCTCCCTCCAATAGCGCGACGCTGCGCTCCCTCAGACCGCCTTCTCGATCCGTGTCAGACCGCCCATATAGGGCAGCAGCACGTCTGGAATTGTGACGGAACCATCGTCATTCAGGTAATTTTCGAGAACCGCGATCAGGCAGCGGCCGACGGCGGTGCCGGAGCCGTTCAGCGTGTGCACGAACTTCGTCGCCTTGTCGTCCTTGCCGCGATAACGCGCATTCATGCGCCGCGCCTGGAAATCGCCGCAGACGGAGCAGGACGAAATTTCGCGGTAGGTGTTCTGGCCGGGCAACCACACTTCCAGATCGTAGGTCTTGCGCGCGCTGAAACCCATATCGCCGGTGCACAGCGTCATGGTGCGGAAATGCAGGCCAAGACGCTTCAGCACTTCTTCGGCGCAGGCCGTCATGCGCTCATGCTCGGCAACAGCACTTTCCGCGTCGGTGATGGAGACGAGTTCGCATTTCCAGAACTGGTGCTGGCGCAGCATGCCGCGTGTGTCACGGCCGGCAGAGCCAGCTTCCGAACGGAAGGACGGCGTAAGTGCCGTGAAGCGTAGCGGCAGCTTTTCCTGCTCGAGAATTTCGCCGGAGACCAGGTTGGTCAGCGTCACTTCCGCCGTCGGGATCAACCAGCGGCCATCAGTGGTCTTGAACAGATCCTCGGAAAACTTCGGCAATTGCCCGGTGCCGAACATCGCCTCATCACGCACCATCAGCGGCGAAGAGACTTCCGTGTAGCCATGTTCCGAGGTGTGCAGGTCGATCATGAACTGGCCGAGCGCCCGTTCCAAACGCGCCAGCTGGCTGGTCAGCACGGTGAAGCGCGAGCCGGAAAGCTTGGCAGCCCGCTCGAAATCCATGTAGCCGAGCGCTTCGCCAATCTCGAAGTGCTCCTTTGCTTCATGGTTCCAGCCTGGCTTCTGGCCGACCACGCGGGTCACCACATTGTCGTGTTCGTCCTTGCCGTCAGGAACATCGTCGAAAGGTATATTTGGCAGGCGCGACAGGGCGTCGTTAAGCTCGGCGGTGACCTGGCGGTCCTCCTCCTCGGCGCGCGGCATGTTCTCCTTGATGTCGGCGACTTCCGCTTTCAGCTTTTCCGCCAGCTCCATGTTCTTCTGCGCCATGGCGGCGCCGATGTCCTTGGAAGCGGCATTGCGACGCGACTGCATGTCCTGCAGGGACTGGATGACGGACCGGCGCTTTTCGTCGAGAGCGATCAGGCTGCTTGCGGCAGGCTCTGCGCCGCGCCGTGCAAGTGCTGCATCAAAGGCTTCGGGGTTTTCGCGTATCCATTTAATGTCGTGCATCGTCGTTCCAGACTATTGTTGGTCGCTCGCGTTTTATCAGCAAAACGCCGGGCGAAAGGCCCGGCGCGAGGAGATTTGATGAGCAGGAAGACCGTGGCGAAGC
Source organism: Rhizobium sp. AN68 (assembly GCF_030758035.1). Lineage (NCBI taxonomy): Bacteria > Pseudomonadati > Pseudomonadota > Alphaproteobacteria > Hyphomicrobiales > Rhizobiaceae > Rhizobium > Rhizobium sp. AN68. The sequence goes on from NZ_JARWMI010000003.1 coordinate 1,561,692, forward strand.
GTCAGGTCTCTTCCAGCTCCGTGCTTTTGGATTCCGCAGCACGTTTCCTCTCCACGAGTCGAGCCATGTAGATGGAAATCTCGTAGAGAATGATCGCAGGTAGCGCAAGACCGATCTGGGACATGGGGTCTGGCGGCGTCAGCACGGCCGCAACCACGAAGGCCATGACAATGGCGAACTTGCGCTTTTCCCGCAGCCAGTCGCTGGTCAGAATCCCGACCCGCGCCAGAAGCGTGGTGACGACAGGCAGCTGGAATACCAGGCCGAAGGACAAAACCAGCGTCATGATGAGGCTGAGATATTCCGACACCTTCGGCATCAGGGAAATCGCCACCTCGCCATCTACTGGCAATTGCTGCATGGCGAGGAAGAACCACATGACCATGGGCGTGAAGAAGAAATAGACGAGCGCCGCGCCGATGAGGAAAAGGATCGGCGACGCGATCAGGAACGGCAGGAAGGCGGCGCGCTCGTTCTTGTAGAGGCCCGGCGCCACGAATTTATAGAGCTGCGAGGCAATCACCGGAAAGGAGATCACCATGGCACCGAACATGGCAACCTTGATCTGCGTGAAGAAGAATTCCTGTGGTGCCGTATAGATTAGCGATGATTTCGCCACATCCAGGCCCGCCCAGATGACCGCCCACTTATAGGGAATGACGAGCAGGTTGAAGAGATGCTTGGCAACGGCGAAACAGGCGATGAAGGCGACGAAGAACGCGCCGAGCGACCAGATCAGCCGCGTGCGCAACTCCATGAGATGTTCGATAAGCGGCTGCGGCTTGTCCTCGATGTCCCCGCTCATGCTTCATCCTTTTTGGGCTTTGCAGCCTTGGTTCTTGCCGGTTTGGCCGGCTTGGCATCCGCAACGGCAACCGCCTTCTCAGCTGCTGCTTTCCTGACAGCAACCTTTTTGGCGACAGCCTTCACGGTCGGCTTCAAGACAGCAGCTTCTTCAACAGGCGCTGCGGCAGGCTTACTGCGGGTGGTGCGCTTCGGCTTGGCGGCAACCGCTTCGGCTTCAACGGTCGCAACAGATTTCGCACGCGCACGCTTCGGCTTTTCTTCCGCAGCAGCAACCGCAGTAACCGGCCCAGATGCAGAAGGCGTGGGAACCACCGCAGGCGCCACATCCGGAAGCTTCATCTCGGGCTCCGGCACGCTGACAAGAGGAGCCACCGGCTCACTTGTTGCAGGTGCTGCTGTCGACGAAATCGCATCGGGAGCGGATGTCGCCTTCTGGAGATCAGACTTGATTTCGTTGCCGAGCTGGCGAAGCGGGTTCATAGCATCGCGCAGGGAATTGGTCGGGTTGAGATTGCGCACATCGGAGATTGTCTGCCGCACATCGTCCATGTCTGCCTCTTTCAAGGCCTCGTCGAACTGCGTGCGGAAATCCCCCGCCATCTTGCGAAGGCCGGCCATCGTCTTACCGAAGGCGCGGATCATGGGCGGCAAGTCCTTGGGACCGACGACCACGATCAAAACGACCGCGATCACCAGAAGCTCGCTCCAACCGATATCAAACATCAAAACGCTCCCGAGACCCTAGCGCCAGTCTCAAAACAAGCAGGTTCAAGCCGCTTACTTGATCTCGTCAGCCTTGTGGTCAACAGTCTTCGCGTTGACATCGGCTGGCGGCGGAGTCTGATCTTCGTCAGCCATGCCCTTCTTGAAGCTCTTGATGCCCTTGGCGACATCGCCCATCAGTTCCGGGATCTTTCCGCGTCCGAAGAGAACGAGAACGATCACCAGCACGATCAGCCAATGCCACACACTAAAAGAACCCATAACTGAAACTCCTGAATTTCGCTTTCAGACGATGTAAGACGTTTGAAAGGCTTTTTCAAACAACAAATCGTTGCTTCAACAGGCTGTGGGCATAAAGTTTTCGTGCCTTGTCACCCGCATGAAGACGATATCAATCGTCGCCATCGCCGCCACCAGGTGCAAGCAGGCCCAACTCTTCCAGATCGAGCTGCGTGATCGGGTCTTCGTCTTCGCGCAATTCGTCGCTCATCATCGGCAAAGGCACGCCGAAATTGGAAGGAATACGGCCCGAAAGCAGGCCCGCACCCTTCAGTTCCTCAAGGCCCGGCAAGTCCCGCAATTCCTCAAGGCCGAAATGGTCGAGAAACTCCACCGTGGTGCCGATCGTCACCGGCCTGCCCGGCGTGCGCCTTCGGCCCCTGAAACGCACCCAACCCGCTTCCATCAGCACATCGAGGGTACCGCGTGAGGTTTGCACGCCACGGATTTCCTCGATTTCGGCGCGTGTCACCGGCTGATGATACGCCACAATCGCCAGAACCTCCAGCGCCGCACGCGAAAGCTTCTTAGGTTCCTTTTCCTCAGAATGGACGACGAAGGAGAGATCGCCGGCCGTGCGGAACGCCCATTGCCCGCCAACCTGCACCAGATTGACACCCCGCTCGCCATAAGCGGCCTTCAGCCCGTGGAGTATGGCAACGACATCCATGCCGCGCGGCAGCCGCTCGGCAATGAAGGCAACTGAAACCGGTTCGGCCGAGGCAAAGACCAGCGCCTCGGCAATGCGCTCGGCTTCCTTCAGCTGACGCTCGGAAAATACCGCAGGTTCGGCCCCAACCACATCCGCCGCCCCATCTGCCACGATGGCGGCTTCGCCGGTATCGTCGTCATGCGTCATTATCAGTCCTTTCCGCATTAGGCGCGCGGTCATCTCGCTCGCTCCTGCGCATATAGATGGGCTGGAACGCGCCCTCCTGCCGGATTTGCAGCGATCCCTCGCGCACCAGCTCCAGCGAGGCGGCGAAAGCGCTGGCGATTGCCGTCACGCGCATCGCGGGGTCAGGCACATATTGCAGCAGATATTGGTCGAGCACCGTCCACTCGCCGACATCCCCGAGCAGACTGTTCAGGAGTTCCCGGGCTTCCACCAGCGACCAGACCTGCCGCTTTTCAATCGTGACCTGGGTGATGGCCTGCCTTTGCCGCAGATTGGCATAGGCGCTCAGGAGATCGTAGAGGTTCGCCTCGTAAGCCGAGCGGTTGATATGCGGAATATGCTCCGGCGCGCCACGGGCGAAGATATCGCGGCCAAGCTGGGCGCGGTTGACGAGGCGTTCAGCCGCCTCCCGCATCGCCTCCAGACGTTTCAGCCGGAAGGCCAGCGTCGCGGCCATTTCTTCGCCGGAGGGGCCGTCATCCTTCGCCTGCTGCGGAATGAGAAGCTTGGACTTGAGGAAGGCAAGCCAGGCCGCCATCACCAGATAGTCGGCAGCAAGCTCGATGCGCACGCGGCGGGCTGTTTCCACGAATTGCAGATATTGCTCGGCAAGCGCCAGCACCGAAATGCGCGACAGATCGACCTTCTGCGTGCGAGCAAGGTGTAGCAACAGATCGAGCGGGCCTTCGAAACCCGCGACACCGATCACCAGCCCGGCCTCGCCCGTCAGCCGCTCCGGCGTCACATCCTGCCAGAGCTTGTCCATAGGCGTTGAAGTACGAGACTTGTCTGCTGCCATTGTTCCATCCGCCGGGCGTCCGGCCTGTCGTCCCGAGTACCGGGCCGCCGCCCGATTGTCAGGAAACGGCCCACATGGCGTTGAATTCGGCTCTCAGTTCAGCTTCGTCGGAGGCATCAGTGGCGGGAAAACCCGCTTCCACGGCCCGCACCCGCTCCAGCGAACGGCCGGAAAGAACGGGAACTTCCTTCACGACCTCAAGCATTTCACCCATCACGCCGTTGCAATGCAAGACTATATCGCAGCCACCCGCAACAATATTCGCGGCACGCTGGCCAAGCGTGCCCTTCAGCGCATTCATGGAACTGTCGTCGGACATCAACAGACCGTCAAAGCCGATTCGCCCACGAATGATCTCCTCGATCACCTTTGGCGAGGTCGTTGCCGGACGCTCCCGATCGACGGCGTTGAACACCAGATGCGCGCTCATCGCCATCAATTCACGGTTCAGCGCGCGGAATGGCACAAAATCATGGGCGTCCAGCTCGTCCAGCGGCACATCGACAACAGGCAATTCATGGTGCGAATCCACCATGCCGCGACCGTGGCCCGGCATGTGTTTCATGACAGGCAACATGCCGCCCGCCTTGAGACCGTCAGCCGCCGCCTGCCCCATCTCCGCCACCATGGTCGGGCTGTAGCCATAGGCCCGGTTGCCAATGACGTTGCTGGCGCCTTCCACAGGCACGTCGAGCACCGGCAGGCAATCGATATTGATGCCGAATTTCATGAGATCGAAGGCATGCAGACGCGACATCAACCACGCCGCGCGCAGGCCTTCCTCCCGGTCACGCTCGTATATCTCGCCAAGAATGCGGGCATTCGGATAGGCTTGCAAAAGCGGCGGCTTGATGCGCTGAACGCGCCCGCCTTCCTGATCGATCAGAACCGGGGCATCCGGCCGCGCGACGGCATCGCGCATTGAGGCGACGAGATCGGTAATCTGTTGCGCATCACCGATATTGCGCCCGAACAGGATGAAACCCCAGGGCCGCTCATTGCGGTAAAGGGCAATCTCGTCAGCGGAAAGCGTAAGCCCGCCGCATCCGAGGATCATAGCTTTGCAATCGGTCATGATGTCACGCTCACAGAATGGGGAAATGGCCTTATACCGCAAGGCGTCGGGGATAAGTCGACAACCCCTCCGCCGTCATGCTCGGGCCTTTCCCGAGCATCTGCAACCGACCGGTTGGCGAAACGTTGGCAGATCCTCGGCACGGGGCCGAGGATGACGTCGAATGTGAGGAAAGCTTTTCCCCACTGCGAGGGCTGCCTTAGACGGCAGCCCCAATCTTCACTCAACCGGATCAGCCGCTATCAGCGCGCCACCAGGCAGCTGCCGCCAGCTGCGCGGAACTTTTCGCACAGCGCCACGGCTTCGTTCTTGTCCCCCGCCGGGATGCGGACGCGGTAGAACGTGCCCTTGCCGGCGATCTCAGCGGCCTTGATGTCGACGCCCCGACCAGAAATGACCGAACCGAACTTGGCCGACATGTTCTGGTAGGACTTCTGGGCCTCCGCCTGGCTCGGCAGGGACGCGATCTGGATGTAATAACCACCCGAAGACGGCGCGCTCGTTGCTGCGGGCATGGCGGCGGCTGTCTGCTGCTGTGCAGCCTGCGGCTGGGCCGGAGCAGTTGCAGCAGGACGGACGTTGCCCTGATTGGTCACCGTTGCCACCACATTGGAAGGCTGTGCAGACGGACGCGCCGAAGGAACGGGCGCAGCCGACTGCGAGGCCGGTGTGGAGGAAGCGGCTGGCGTATTGGCCTGCGGGTGTTCAGGCGCAACCGGAACACGTGAAGCGGCGATGACGGCGGGAGCACCCTCACCCGGCTTGGCTGCCTGCGGTGCAGCAAGCTCCGCGACCTTGTCTGCCTTCGGTGGCTGGGCAGCAGGCGCATCGACTTCCTGTGCAACCAGCGTACCATCAGGCTTGACGATCATGGTGCGGACCTTGCGCGGCGAAACGCCCGTCGCACCGGCACCTTCGTTCTGGCTGGCCTTTTCTTCCGGCGAAAGCAGGCGCGGATCTTCAGTCTCGCCAACCGGCGTGCCGGTGGCTTCCATGTCCGCGTCGTTTTCACCTTCCAGCGGCAGCTGTTCGGGTATCAGCGTACGCTGGACCACATCGACAGGCTTTTCGTTGCTGGAGATCAGCGCCGGTTGCTTCGGATCGGCAGCGCTACCACCGGCCACGCGGTCGTAAACCGCCTTGTCCTGGTTGGGCACGACGCGGCCACCCGGATTTTCCGGCACCACCTTCATCGGGTCGTTATCGGCGGAAATGATGACCGGCGCGCCATTGGAGCCCGCACCGGACGAACCGCCCGACATCAGCGCGTAAACACCACCACCGACAAGCACCAGACCGATTGCTGCGGCAACCGGCATGATCCAGCGGCGACCGCCGCGTTCTTCTTCTTCGCGATAGGCCGGCTGATGGTCGACATAAGTATTCTCGGCATCGCGCGGCGCATTGCCACGCGAGGCAGCAGCCTCCTGCATGGAGCGGCGGAAATCTTCTTCTAGCGCCCGCTCAAATTCGTCAACCTCCTCCGGACCCTGTGCCTGAGGACGCGCCTGCGGGGCAGCAGCCCGGTTTTCCGCATGTTTGTGACGGTCAAGACCACCGGCAACCGCCGGGGCAAACAGCGTTGCGAGCTCGGTGTCGATATCGAGGTCTTCTTCGTGACGACGGGCGACAGGCTTGGGTTCGAAAACGCCGACCGGCAATTCCGGCACGTCCATCTCGGTAATATTTTCCGGATGTTCTTCCGTCTCACCGATCTGCGAGGGATCGAAAGGCAGGCTTTCCAGCGTTTGTGGTGCAACCGGCTGCGGTGCGGCTGCAACCGGACGCGGCTGGACCGGAGGGGCGGCTACCGGAATTGCAGCAACCGGGGCCGGGCGCGGCTGAGGTGCTGGCTGTTCCCGCACCGGCTGCGGCGCGGCGGCAGCAACCGCTACCGGAGCGACCGGCTGCTGGCGAACGGGCTGCGGCACAGGCGCAGGTGCGACTTCCGCTGCAGCGATTTCGGACAGGTCGAGGTCAAGATCGAGATCATCAAGCGCAAGCTCGAAATCATCGTCGTTGAAACCTGCGAAATCCCCAAAGTCCGGCTCCTGAACGGGCGGCGCTGTTACGGCCGGGGCTGCCTTTACAGGGGCTGCGGCAACCGGCGCCGTGGCAACCAAAGGCGGCTCCACTCTTGCAGCCGGAACGATAGGCGCAGCCTGTGCGATGGGGGCATCCTGAACGACAGGCTCTTCGCCGCGTCCGGGAATGGAATATTTCGCAACGCCGTAGATCAGCTCGTCCATCGGCGAAAGATTTGTTTCAACCGGCTTCTCTGCAACCGAAGGAGCAAAGGTAGGTGCAGTTTCTTCCGCCTGAACGAAGACGGGCTCAGGCGCCGGAACTGGTTCGGCCTGTGGCTCGATCCGGGCTGCAGGCAGCGCTTCGGCCCTCGGCTCGATCCGCTTGGGATCACCTGCCGCAACATCGCGGCGCGCGCCGAAATTGGCAAGCGGCAGACGCAGGCTGGAAAATTCCAGCGAAGAACGGCCACCATGCGAAGGCGGACGCACGGAAATCGGTGCAGGCGCTTCGGCGACGGCGATCTCTACCTCATCCGCAAGATCGAAAGCCTGCGGCTCAGGCGCATGGCTCTGATCGGAATGCGCAATATTGCTCGAAACATCGGCCGGAAGCTCAGGCATGGCGTGCCAGGTGCTTTGAGCCGGCTCGACAGCCTGCGGCTCTTCCCATGCAGCCTGCTGGTAAACTACCGGCTCGGCAGGGCGCGACTGGCGCGAATGCACATCGAAAACCTCGGCAACCGCACCGGCATCATCACGGAAATCCGCGCGGATGTCCTGCGTCGACGTCTCGACGTAATTGTGAATGTAGGCCTGATCGGCCTCGGGAAGTGGCTCCTGGCTCACTTCGGGTGTAGGGCTTGCCTCGAACACGGGTTCGTCCGCTGGCGCAAGCTCAGGCTCGCGCCGGGCGAAAACCGATTCGACGCGCTGCATGAAGTCGCTGGGGTGGATGCCCGCACGCACATCGTTTGCCGGGTCAAGAACGACCGGATCGGCATGCGGCGCGTCGTAAACCTCGAACTCTCGAAGCAGCTCGTCTTCGAGATTGAATTCGGGTTCGCGGCGGGTTGCCGCAGAGCCGGCGCGTGGCGCAGCTTCGGAACCCGCATGCGAAGGACGCTCATCGAAACCGACGATACGCGCCAGTTCTGCCAGAGGATCGTTGTCAGCGAACCCTTCAGACCGGGCGTCCCGGTTATACGCGACATTTTTTTCGACCATTACGTGTTCCACCATCTACGCATTGCAGCTCTTGCCAGCGTATTGTGAGCAAATAATGGTGATATGTTATCGCATCTCGTCAGGCGCGTCCGCTCCTAAAAGCGTAAGACCAGACTTCAAAACATTCGCGACAGCATTCACCAGCCCGAGTCTGGCAATGCTCAATTCTCGGTTTTTATCGTTAATAAAACGTAATTCCTGATGGTCTTTACCTTTGTTCCAGTGTCCATGGAAGGAACTGGCGAGATCGTAGAGGTAAAAAGCAAGCCTGTGCGGCTCGTGCGCAAGGGCTGCGGATCCGATCAGGCGCGGGTACTCAGCAAGCTTTGCAACCAGCTGCAACTCGTTGATATCGCTAATCAAAGCAACGGAAGACGACATGTCGTCCTGCGAGAGCGCAAGACCCGGAAACGCTTCCTGCGCCTGGCGGAAGATGGACATGCAACGGGCATGTGCATATTGCACGTAAAAGACCGGATTATCCTTCGATTGTTCGGTCACTTTCGCAAAATCGAAGTCCAGCGGCTCGGAATTCTTCCGATAGAGCATCATGAATCGCACGGGATCGCGACCTACTTCGTCCACCACATCGCGCAGCGTGACGAAATCGCCTGAGCGTTTCGACATCTTCACCGGCTCGCCATCGCGATACAGCTTCACGAGCTGGCACAGAAGAACCGTCAGCTTCGACTTGCCTTCCGAAACGGCGCGCGCAACCGCTTCAAGCCGCTTCACATAGCCGCCGTGGTCGGCGCCGAGCACATAGATCATCTCGGAAAAACCGCGATCGAACTTGTTCTTGAAATAGGCGACGTCGGCGGCAAAATAGGTGTAGGAACCGTCCGACTTCATCAGCGCGCGGTCCATGTCGTCGCCCACCTCGGTGGAACGGAACAGCGTCTGCTCGCGGTCTTCCCAGTCTTCCGGCAACTCGCCCTTCGGCGGCGGCAGGGTGCCCTTGTAGACGTGGCCCTTGAAGGTGAGATCGTTGATGGCCGAGAGAATGGGGCCGCCATTGCCCTCATGCAGCGTGCGCTCCGAGAAGAACACGTCGTGCTTGACGTTCAGCGTCTCCAGATCCTCACGGATCATCACCATCATTGCGGCGATCGCCTTGTCCTTGACGATAGGTAGCCACTTTTCCTCGGGCATGGCGCGCAGCTTGATGCCATATTCATCCGCCAGCGCCTGGCCGACTGGAACGAGATAGTCACCGGGGTAGAAGCCCGACGGAATGGCGCCGATATCTTCGCCAAGCGCCTCGCGGTAACGCAGGAAGACCGAACGCGCGAGCACGTCGATCTGCGAGCCGGCGTCGTTGATGTAGTATTCCTTGGTCACGCCATAACCGGCAAAGGCGAGCAGGTTCGCCAGCGTGTCACCCACGACAGCACCACGGCAATGGCCGACATGCATCGGACCGGTGGGGTTGGCGGAGACATATTCGACGTTGATCTTCTGGCCCGTGCCGATCTTCGAGCGGCCGAAATCGATGCCCTGCCCGATCATGTCGGCAAGAAGACGCTGCCAGTAACCGACAGAGACCTTGAGATTGATGAAGCCGGGACCGGCGACGTTGACGCTATCGACATCGCCATCGGCCTGAAGTGCTGGCACGATGAGTTCGGCCAGCGCCCGGGGATTGGTGCCGAGCGGCTTCGCCAACACCATAGCGGCATTGGTTGCGACATCGCCATGGCTCAGATCGCGCGGGGATCTCGACCGTAATTCGACTGAAATCGACCTTTTCGCGGTTCTCTTTCACGAGATCGAGAGTCTCGAGCGCGTTTTTGATCCTGGTATCGAAATCGGCAAAAATGTTCATCGTTCCAACCTGCGCGAAGGGCTTCTGTTCATGTCCGGCCATCATAACCGGGTTGGCTTCGCGATCGCCCGCTGCCCTATCGCAAATCGGGGGTGTGGTCAAACAGCCGCTGGTGGGCGCGCAGTGCATAACTGTCGGTCATACCGGCCAGATAATCCCCCACATGGCGGGCTTTTGCGGCCTTGCTCATACCGGAAATGCTGTCCACCCAGTAGTGACTCTGCATCTCTGCCGGCACTTCCATATAACGGTGGAAAAGGTCGGTAACGATCTGCGTAGCGCCGGCGCGGATGCGCATGATTTCCGGATGCCGGTAGATATGGGCAAACAGCAGTTTCTTGATCTGCCTGTCGGTTTCAGCCATTTCCGGCGAGAAAGTCGCGACGGTAAAATCGGCGGCGCGGATATCGGCCGCACTCTTCGGTTTCAGCCGGGAAAGATTCTGCTGCGCGACCCCGATTACATCCTCGACCATATGGGTGATCTGGCGACGCATGATTTCATTGGCGAAGCGTTCCTTGTCGAGCACGGGATATTTCGCACGTACCTCAGCCATCAGCTTGCTGAGGAAAGGCACCTCTTCCAGCATCTCGAAGCTCAGATAACCGGCACGCAGGCCGTCATCGATATCATGGGTATTATAGGCGATGTCGTCGGCAATAGCCGCCATCTGTGCCTCAAGGCTGGCATAGCTGCCGATTTCCAGATCCTGCAGCTCGCAATATTCGAGGATGGGCAGCGGAACCGGGCCCTTCACGCCCTCGCCCTCGGCATTGACCAGCGGGCCATTGTGCTTCACCAGCCCCTCCAGCGTCTCCCATGTCAGGTTGATGCCGTCATATTCGGCGTAGCGGCGCTCCAGCTTGGTGACGATGCGCAGCGACTGCGCGTTGTGATCGAAGCCGCCATAGGGCAACAACACCGCATCCAGCGCATCCTCACCTGTATGGCCGAACGGCGTGTGGCCGAAATCATGCACCAGAGCCACGCCCTCGGCCAGATCCTCGTCCAGCTTCAGAGCACGTGCGAGTGCGCGGGCAATCTGCGCCACCTCAATCGTGTGGGTGAGCCGGGTGCGGTAATGGTCGCCGTCAGGGCTGATGAAAACCTGCGTCTTGTGTTTAAGCCGGCGAAAGGCCGTGGTGTGGACAATGCGGTCCCGGTCGCGCTGGAACTCCGAGCGCGTCAGGCTCCCCTCCTCGGCAAAAAGACGCCCGCGCGTGGTCCATGGATCAGAGGCGAAAACCGCCCTCTCGCCACTTCCGAAACCCAATGCGCGCTGGTCTATAATCATTCATCCACCTGTACTGTTCTCTGGCCAGGACTTCATTTGACCCGAAGTCCATGGCCTTTGACCATTGACCTTTTCATCCACCCTTCATACCTATCGCAAAGGTCGGCGCAAAGCATCATCGCGGCAAAGGCCGTTGCGGACATCGCTATAGACCGTTTATTTGACTGGTTTATAATGGTGACGACAAATCTATTGCTCTCCGGTTCTTGACCCCGGCACGAGGAACGACATGGAAAACAGCGACATTACACTTTCGGAAGCCGCAGCGAAGCGAATCGCCCAGATCGTCGCAGCGGATGCGGGCAAGCAGGCTCTGCGCGTTTCGGTGGAAGGCGGCGGCTGCTCGGGCTTCTCCTACAAGTTCGACCTGGCGGAAGACCCCGCCGATGACGACATCGTGATTGCGCGCGGAGACGCCAAGGTGCTGATCGACAGCCTGTCGGTTGTCTATATGGCCGGCTCTGAAATCGACTTCGTCGACAATCTGCTCGGCCAGTCCTTCCAGATCAAGAACCCGAACGCGGTCGCAAGCTGCGGCTGCGGCACCAGCTTTTCTATTTGATGGTGATATCAAGCGCCAAGCTTGAGATCATTCACGCCTTTCTCTCCGCCCTCGTTCCTGCGCTCGTCACAGGAATGAGGGTTTGGGGAGCTGCGGTGCATCCATAGCTGTTGATCTACCCTGCCCCGGCTTCTATCCACCACATCCTCACCCGCCGTTTCCAAAAACGGTGGCAATCGCTTTTGCATCGGGTAAAAGTAACCTCACAAAAGGGAAACTCCGATGAAGATTGCCACCTGGAACATCAACGGCGTCAAGGCGCGTATCGAAAACCTCTGCCAGTGGTTGAAGGATTCATCGCCCGACATCGTTTGCCTTCAGGAAATCAAGTCGGTTGACGAAGGCTTTCCCCGCCTTGAGCTGGAGGCGCTCGGCTATCACGTCGAGACCCATGGTCAGAAGGGTTTCAACGGCGTCGCCCTTCTGTCGAAGATGAAGCCCGACGAGATCAATCGCGGCCTGCCGGGCGACGATGCCGATGAACAGGCACGCTTCATCGAGGGCGTGTTTTCCGTTGATGGCGGTGCGATCCGGGTCTGCTCGCTCTACCTGCCGAACGGCAATCCGCCTGACGATCCGGTCAAATATCCCTACAAGCTCGCATGGATGGAGCGGCTGCGCCGCTTCGCCGAAGATCGCCTTGCGCTTGAGGAGCCGCTTATTCTGGCGGGTGACTACAACGTCATCCCCGAACCCTTCGATTGCCACGATCCGCGGGTCTGGGCGGGCGATGCGCTGTTCCTGCCCAAGACGCGCTCGGCATTCCGCAGGCTGGAAAATCTCGGCTTTACCGATGCCGCACGCGCGACGACGGATGAACCCGGACTTTATTCCTTCTGGGATTATCAGGCTGGCGCATGGCCGAAGAATAACGGCATCCGCATCGACCACCTCATGCTGTCGGCGGAAGCGGCCGACAGGCTGGAATCGGTCAGCATCGAAAAACATGTGCGGGCTTGGGAAAAACCGTCCGACCACGTACCGGTCTGCGGTTATTTCAATTTTACGCCGATCAATTGAACGGCGCTCGCCGGGCGAGTTAAAGAATTTCCGGTAAAAGTACGCCGAAACAAAGAGTTAGAGCACGTCAAACGATTCCGTTTAAACAGGACGTGCTCTGAGTCGCCTCAGCCAAAATAGACATAATTGTCAGTTCGGATCATCGATCTGCATGTTCTGCGCCAGCGCGATAGCCGCGCGGCGATCGTTTTCACCCGCGAGCGAAAAAGCCTGTTCCTGAAGGGTCTGGATCCAGGTGCAATCCACCGCCGTGCATTTGTCGAGCGCGGCCGTCATGAAGGCGAGCCCCTGCGTCGTCTGGCCTTCCTGGAAAAGCAGATTACCGAAAATCGACATGGCGCCGGCATGGCCGTGCTTGCGTGCCTGATTGAGCCACTTCTTGGCCTGCTGCACATCCGCCCGGCCGCCCTCACCCGCAAGGATCATTTCCGCCAGACGGAACTGGGCCTCGGCCACGCCAAAGGTGGAAGCCACCTGAAAATAGAGCTGGCGGGCCTGCGACAGGTCCATCTTTACCGGAGTGCCGGGAATGCCGTGGCGGTAATAATCGGCAAGAGAAAGCAGCGCGTTGACGAAGAAGCCGGTATCCTCGGAGCCCGGCTCGACGCCCTGGCTGGCAATTTCGCTGTAAATCTTGAAGGCTTCGAAGTCGTTCTTGGCAACGCCATCGCCGAAGGCATACATATTGGCAAGCGCCCAGCGCGAGCCGGTATGGCCCTTTTCGGCCGCATAGCGATAGGCCTCGACGGCTTCGTCCTTGTTACCGTTCTTGTAGGCCTTGAAGCCGAACTTGAACAGGTCGAAGGGCCCGGATTCCTTGGTAACGCCTGCGTTGATGTCAAAAGCCAGCACCGGCATTGCGAGCGACGCAAGCAAAAGGCTCATGATGAGCGGCTTTAGAACATGTGCTTCACATTTCAGCATTTAGGCGAACTTCTCTCACTCTTCCCGGCATATAGCCAATACTTGCGGAATACTGCAAAGCTGAACCCCGCCGGGTCGCGATTTTTCGAACACACTGCGTCTTTCCGGCAGCACTTTCCAGCGCACTGCCGGTGGTCATATGCGGTAATTGCTCCAAATTTTCAGTGAGACAGATATAGGCATAATTTCCGGCAATATAACGGCGTTTGACCGCCTGCCGGTCAGCGCCAAACAAGAAACCCGGATCAAATTCCCGTATTACTTGCTTAAACCCTGAATCCAAACCCGTTTTCACTCTTCGCAACTCCGCAGGCCCACATCAAACGCCTGCATGTTCTTCCATCCCCGCGTCCATAAACAGAAGCCAAGCACCTTGTTTGTGGCGGGAAATGGACAGATATGCCCACATTCCAACGCGGCACCACGCTTGCAGAAAAGTGTTGCCAAATCGTCACAAAACTTTCGGGCTAGAAATTTTTATCGAGCAGGAATCATAGTCGGGAATGAAAAAAGGTCCGGTTGGTAAACCGGACCTTTCTTTTCGTTCAGGTGTGGCGAATGGTGTCAGAACTTGACCTTGACGCCCGTAGAGATCGCAGCCACGAGATCGTTGCCGAAGTCGTAGCCCGCCTCATTGCCGCAGGTGAAGCCCGCACCGCAAGGTCCACCGTTGATGGATGAGCTACCGGAGGTCAGGAGGCCGAGAGCACCGGCAACCTTGAACTCGATATTCTTGTTCGGCGAGTAGACGATCTGCGTGCCCAGCGTCCAGGTGTCGGTCTGGGTGCCGATAACAGTCGATGTACCGCGATCCCAGGTCAGGCTCACAGCACCGCTCCACTGCTCGTTGAACTTGTGACCAACGCCGCCGGAAATCGTCCAGCCATCACGATAAAACAGGTCTAGCGTGTTCAGCGTGTCAGCGCCGCTCGGAACGCAGGGGGACGTCCCTACCGCGCAGAAAGGAATGACCTGAATCTGGCTCCAGTCAGTCCACTTCACCGAACCGAAAGCCAGCCAGTCCGGAGCTATGCCGGATTGCACCTTGAGTTCGATGCTGTCTGGCATCGAAACGGAGCCATATATCGGCACCAGCTTGCCGCCGTATTTCGCCAGCGTCGGAGAGATGGACGGCGGCGTCTGCGGAACTCCTCTGACGTCGGCGAAACCGGTCAGGTCATGATCGACGGCGCTGTTATAAACAAGGCTCGCCCGGAAGGCGACCTCGGGGATTTCGTAGGCAACGCCGGCGCGCCAACCCCAACCGTCACCTTCCATCTCAAGTTTGCCGACGCCGCTGAAGCTGGACCAGGCCGGATTGAGGCCAAGAACAGCTGGGCCAAGAACCTGACGGTATTTATAACCGCTGATCTCCTGGTAAAAGCCGCCGCCAATAATCGAGAAGTCGCCCTTGCCAAGATCAAACTTCACACGGCAGGTGGTGGCGTAATTGTGCGACTTTACCTTGGTTTCGATATTGTAGCTCGATCCCTGCCAGATGCCCGGATTGAGGTGCGCGCCCCAAGGCTGCGAATAATCGAACATGCAGTCGCCGAAATCGCCGATTGCCGCCTTGGCGCCGATGCGGGTCGACCAGAAGTTTTCAGAGTCATCTGCGCTCCTTGACCAAGTCGCAGGCAGCGGACCGCTCTTCAGCGGATTGTCACGCGCATTCTCAACCTTGCGCTGTGGCGCAACGAATGTAGCGGAACTGTCGAGAACATAGTCGGACGGGTCGAACAGCAGGTCGATATTGTAGCCACCGCGCTCGAGGCCGCCCGCCAGTGAAGGCGTGACCGCCGCGATGCTGGCTACGAAACATACTGCGCCGCGAAAAAATGCAGTTTTTGCCATCTCTCTCCCCAATCAAGGCAATGTGATCATTGAGAGAGTGAAATGCTTTGCGGCAAATGACAATCTGCCGTGGCGCGGCGCGGTTGCCACCGGATGGCCATTTTTTTACGTAAGTTTTTGATGTTTGGCATCTTACATAATCATTTTAGGCTATTATTCTAATCCAATTAGAAAAAACGACACAAAACGAAACAAACTCCCAATCCGCACCGGAAATGTCGCCAAATAACCACAGTTGGACGTTTCCGAAGAAAATCGCTTATCAGGCCGTTTTTATTGATCTTTTTCGTCTTCCTGCGCGGTTTTGTGCGCCTCGCGGCAGAAATAATCGCGCTGTCACGCAGTGCATGATTCGCCATTGCAACGCAGCAATGAATTGAGCCGGCCCTGACAGAACGCAAAACGCCCCGTTTTCACGGGGCGTTTTGATTTTACACGCAACAGGAACCTTATCCTGCTTCGCTGACCCGCTGCAGGGCGGTTCGAAGACTTGTCAGCTGAACTTCCAGCTCCGCCTTGCGGTCGCGCTCGGCGGCCACAACCTCCGGATCGGCATTGGCCACGAATTTTTCGTTCGACAGCTTCTTGTCTATGCGTTCCATTTCCGCATCCACCTTGCCGATCGCCTTTTCGAGACGGGCCTTTTCGGCCGCGAGATCGACGAGGTTGCCGAGCGGCAGGCAGACGGTGGCCTCACCGATGATGATCTGCGCGGAACCTTTTGGCGCCACATCGGCACCACGGATTTCATCGGCACGCGCCAGGCGCCGGATAGCGGCGGCATGGCGGTCCAGCCGCGCTTCTGTCGAGGTATTGGCACCGACCACCACCAGCGATGCGGTGGCGCCCGGCGGCACGTTCATCTCGGCACGCGTCGAGCGGATGCCCGAAACCAGATCGATCAGCCAGTTGATTTCCGCAGCCGCGGCATCGTCGCGGAATTCCGGAGTCGGCCAGTCGGTAAGGCAGAGAAGATCAGCCCGCTCCTCGCCCTCGCCCGCCGTATGCGCCCACAGCTCTTCCGTCATGAAAGGCATGAAGGGATGCAGGAGCTTGTAGATCTCATCCAGAACATAGGCCGCGCAGGCCTGCGATTCCGCCTTTGCCGCCTCATCCTCGCCACCGAACACGGGCTTGAGCAGTTCCAGGTACCAGTCGCAGAACTGGTTCCAGACGAAACGGTAGAGGATACCGGATGCATCGTTGAACCGGAAGTTCTCAAGAGCCGCCGTCACATCGCGCGCGGTGTTGGCAAGCTCGGTCAGGATCCAACGGTTGATCGTCAGCGATGCGGTTTCGGCCAGGAAATGCGGATCGCGCTTTACGCCGTTCATTTCGGCAAAACGCGTGGCGTTCCAGAGCTTCGTGCCGAAGTTGCGATAACCGGCGATACGTGCCGGATCGAGTTTCACGTCACGACCCTGCGCCGCCATGATGGCGAGCGTGAAGCGTAGCGCATCCGCACCGTATTCGTCGATCAGTTCCAGGGGATCGATGACGTTGCCCTTGGACTTGGACATCTTCTGGCCGTTCTTGTCGCGAACCAGCGCGTGGATGTAGACGGTGCTGAACGGCTCGACCGGATTGCCGGCATCGTCCTTCATGAAATGCAGACCCATCTGCATCATGCGGACGACCCAGAACGGGATGATGTCGAAACCGGTGACAAGCACGTTGGTCGGATAATAGCGCGCCAGTTCCGGCGTCTTTTCCGGCCAGCCGAGCGTCGAGAACGGCCACAGCGCCGATGAGAACCAAGTATCGAGAACGTCTTCGTCACGGGTCAGGATCTCACCCGGCTTGAAGTTTTCAAGCTTCTCCTCGACCCAGGCCTTCCACGGACCTTCATGGGCAATATAATGCTGGATAGCGGCCTGAAGCGCCTCTTCCTCGGTCTTTTCAACGAAGACCTGCCCGTCAGGGCCGTACCATGCCGGAATCTGGTGTCCCCACCACAATTGCCGCGAGATACACCAGGGCTGGATGTTCTCCATCCACTGAAAATAAGTGTTTTCCCAGTTCTTAGGCACGAAATTGGTGCGGCCTTCGCGAACCGAGGCAATGGCCGGCTGAGCCAGCGTCTTGTTGTCAACCCACCACTGGTCGGTGAGGCGCGGCTCGATCGGCACGCCGCCACGGTCGCCATGCGGCACGACGTGCTTGTGCGGCTCGATCTTGTCGAGGAGGCCGGCTTCCTCGAAGATTTCGACGATGACCTTGCGGGCGAAGAAACGATCCTGTCCTTCCAGACGATCCCATGCGCCGTGCAGCGCCGCCGGATGATTGAGGCCCTCGAGGAAATCCTCGTTCTCCTTGATGGAGATCGTCCCATCGATATTCATGACGTTGATGGCGCGCAGACCGCAACGCTTGCCGACCTCGAAATCGTTGAAGTCGTGCGCAGGCGTGATCTTCACGGCGCCAGTTCCGGCCGTCGGATCGGCATAGTCATCCGCAACGATCGGGATCTTGCGGCCAACGATCGGCAGGATGACATGCTTGCCAATGATGCCCTTGTAGCGCTCGTCTTCCGGGTTCACCGCAACACCGGTATCGCCGAGCATGGTTTCTGGCCGCGTGGTAGCAACAACGATGTAATCGCGCGTTTCGAACTCGGTGGGCTTGCCCTCCTCGTCAAATGCGATCGGGTGCTGATAGGTCACACCCTTTTCCAGCGGATAACGGAAGTGCCAAAGGTTGCCCTTCACTTCGAGCTGTTCGACTTCCATGTCGGAAATCGCGGTCTGCAGCTTCGGGTCCCAGTTGACGAGGCGCTTGTCCTTGTAGATCAGGTTCTGCTTGTAAAGGGTGACGAACACCTCGAGAACGGCCTCGGACAGACCCTCATCCATGGTGAAGCGCTCACGCGACCAGTCGCAGGACGCGCCGAGACGTTTCAGCTGGTTGAAGATCAAGCCGCCGGATTCGGCTTTCCATTCCCAGACCTTGTCCACGAAGGCCTCACGGCCCATTTCGCGGCGGCCCGGAAGCTGCTGTTCCATCAGCTTGCGCTCGACGACCATCTGCGTGGCGATGCCCGCATGGTCCATGCCCGGCTGCCACAACACGTCCTTGCCGCGCATGCGCTCGAAGCGGACCAATATGTCCTGAAGCGTGTTGTTGAGCGCATGGCCCATATGCAGGGAGCCGGTGACATTCGGCGGCGGGATGACGATTGTGAAGGTTTCCGCGCCCGGTTTGGCGTTGGCGCCGGCACGAAAAGCGTTCGCCTCGTCCCAGGCTTTGGCGATTTTCGGTTCGACGGATGCGGAATCGTAGGTCTTTTCGAGCATTTCCTGACCTGAATTTTAGAGTTCTTGTGTGGATTTTTTTAAATAAGGATGGATGGTCGAGAGTCAACAGAAACCGACCCGTCAGCGACTATGACCCCATAGCGCCTTCATCTTCAACAAAAAAGCCGCCCCGGTGCCGGAGCGGCCTCTGTTTCATTATCTTGCGCATGTTACAAGATGCGGACGAACAGAGCCTAGCGGCGCGAGCCGCGCGCCACACGTTCGATTTCCTCACGCACGAGACGCTCCACCAGGGTCGGCAGATTGTCTTCCAGCCAGTCCTGCAGCATCGGACGCAGCATTTCGGCGGCCATATCCTCGATCGAGCGTCGTTCGACGCCATCGAAAATTTCCGCAAGTTCGCTGAAGGAACGGGCGATCTGCGCACCGGCAGCCTCGGAAATGAGGTTGAGCGACAAACCGCCCTCTTCCTTGGGTTCGGCCAGATCGAATGAAGGCATCTCGACAGCAGGTTCCTGCACCGAAATCTCGAAATGATCCTGGGCTACAGGCGTTTCGATGGCGCCACGCAGCGTCAGCTGGTCGAAGCGGTTCTCGAAAGCTACGCTTTCGACAGCGGCAGCAGCAGCACGATCCTCGGCGGCAAAAGCTGCCGGCTGTTCACTGGTGCTCGCGGCAGCGGCCGCCAGCAGCGGCCGCACATCCGTCGGGCGCTGCGGCGCAGGGCGTTCAACCTGTTGCGCAGCCGAAGGCTGCGGTACGCTGGAGGAATGAGCGGCCGGGGATGCCTGCGCGGGCTCACGCTGCGCCTGGGCGGCAAATGCCTGCGGCCCCATGGCAGCGTTGCGGTCGGCGGCAGCGCGAACGCGGGCGGCAACATCGGCAAGCGACATGCTTTTCTCGGCCGAGATTTCCTGCTGTTCTGGCGTCTGCTTTTCGGCGGCCGTGGAAAAATCCTGCACCGGCCTTGCGCCAAATGCCTGGTTTGCGGCGGGGGGAACGCGCGCCGGCGGGCTGATGGCCTCCGTCACGAAGGACGCTTCGCCTGCGCCATCGTCTTCGTCGTCATAGACAGGCGGCAACTGCCCGGAAAACGCGCCGGTAGGCCCGGTCTCGTTGCTTTCGATGATCCGGCGTATCGACGCCAAGATCTCTTCCATGGACGGTTCACGCGCTACGCTTGGCTGAGCCATATCAATCCCCGGTTTCCACTCTCTAGACCGCCTTGCGTCCATACGGACGCCAAAAGGACGCTCCAACATTTTAAATCTGCACACCGTTCCTGTCGAAAATCGCTTCCGGTTTTCGGGCCGATGGCCTGAAAAGGGGTAGAAATACGCACACCCCGAATCACCATTAGTCTAGGGCAGGATAGTCAGGAACTAAATCACTGATTCGACAAGTTTCGCCGTGATGCACAGCTTTGTGAGAATGGTCTTTTTGGGCAATTGGGTGGGCGAAGCGGGTCTGCCGGTGCGGCACCCGCAAAAACAAACGCCGGGGCGGAAAGTCCACCCCGGCGTCCAAAACAATGATCGCTTTTAAAGATCAGAAAACGAATTCGGCCGCCTTGGCAAAACCGGGCAGAGGCTTGATCGACGCGTTGAAAGAGGTTGCAGCCGAGGTGCTGTTGCCATCGCGACGGTAAACGGTTGCCTTGGCAGCGTTACCGTATCCAACTACGACGACCAGACGTCCGCCATCGCGCAGCTGATCGGTCAGTGCCGCCGGCACTTCCTCTACAGAGCCGTTGATGAAGATCAGGTCATAGGGTGCTTCGCCCGCATAACCCTTTTCGAGATCGCCGGTGACAACAGCAACATTGTCATATCCGAGCGAGGCCAGCGTCTCAGTCGCCTCAGCTGCCAGCGTTTCGTCGCATTCGAGCGAAACCACCGAACCGGCGAGCTGGGACAGGATGGCCGCAGTATAACCGGCGCCGCCGCCGACTTCCAGGACCACGTCTTCCTTGGTCACCGCCGCAAGCTGCAAAAGCTTCGCCAGCGGCGAGGCCTTCATGACGTAACGGGCCGGGCGACCATCCCGGGCGGGACAGATCTGCAGATCCTCGTCCACATAGGCAATCTGCCGCACACCCGCCGGCACGAAAGCTTCGCGCGGCACGCTCAAAAACGCCTTCAGCACCGAATGCGACGTCACGTCGGTCGTGCGCAACTGGCTGTCGACCATATTGGCGCGTGCGGTTTCGAAATCCATCATATCGTTATCGCCTCAATTTCGCGGATGCCGGTCGGGAAGCCTCGGCCCCAAAAGCTCAAAACGGCACGGGTCTCCCCTCGCCTTTAAACAATCTCATAATTGCCCAAGCCTGCGCTTTCAAGCGCGGTGAGCCCTAAGTGCTGGAAAAAGCGAAATGGCCGGGATTTTTTAGAACAGCAAGGGCAGCCGATGACCGCGGGTAAGCCAAACGTTCAAAAAAACAGGTTCTATTCGGTGAAATTTTTGGAGGCCTCGCCCGGAATTGAACCGGGGTACAAGGATTTGCAGTCCTCTGCGTCACCACTCCGCCACGAGGCCTCACACGCTCATGAATTCGAGCGATGGCGGGCATTTAGAACGAATCCATTATGCGCGCAAGAGGGTTCGTTCCGAATGTGCTGTTTTTTCCGATCCGATGGACAAAGGGCAATCGTCCACGTCCTAAGCCCTTCGGATTCCGACATTTTTTGTATCTCACTCATATTCCAGAATAAACAATGCCCGCAGCCGGTGCTTTGCGCGGGTGCGGGCAGTCGCTGCATCTTCAATGCGGATCGATCAGATGCGACCCAGCAGAACAAGAACGAGGACGATGACCAGAACCAGTCCGAGGCCACCCGAAGGACCATAACCGTAATTGTGGTAACCCCAGCTTGGCAAAGCACCGATGAGGAAAAGAATGATGAGGATAACGAGAATGGTGCCGATCATGTTTAGCCCTCCATGAATAATAGGTATGCGCTGTATTTAATGACCAAACATGCAAAAAGTTCCGTTTCCTCCATCCGCTTATGGCGTGGGCCGAGAATGCATCTCCAGCCGATTCAACGGGTTAAACGGCATTTGCGGACAACGCGGCGGGTCGTGCGCGCGCACGGCGGCTGCGATTGGCGACGCACTACGCTCCGGCCCCGGGGTGATCGACCATGGTAGCGATTTATTCGAGGTAATTTCTCAGTCTATGTATATCGGGTGCCGTTCGTCATACTAAATCAAGTCACCCGTTCCCTGAAACTGGCGGGGGACTGGGAGACCTGGTATCACTGGCAGTGCGCCAGGTCTCACCTGTTTCCTTCTTCTCCGGCGATCTTCCCGCCGCACGCAAACCGTTCCCCAAACAGGCACACGGACATTTTACCTGCGGCGCTGCACGCCACGCTTGCCTTGCCTCTTTCTCTCCGGTTAGACCCCGGATCGGGAGGGAGAAATGAGAATCATATGTCCGGTTTTGCGAACCTCATCCCGCTTTTTATCTTCGGCCTGTTCGTCTACGCTTTCTTCCGCTGGGTCGCGCGCGACACTCAAAATCCGAGACGCAAGTAGCAGGTGCGAATAGCTCTGCCCTCTATCACTCGCGGGGAACCGTTGCGCCTCCATATCGTTTTCGCAGACGCACTTCGGAGGACAGGATGAAAACGCTCGTATCATTGGCCGCAATCGCGCTTACGCTTGCGGGCTGCACGACCTCAGGCCCGGCCGCTTATGTCGAACCGATCCCCGGCAGCATCACCTATAAGGGCCAGCCGCGCACCAAGCTGACGAAATCGCCGATCGGCAGTACCTTCAGCCACGAGTTCCGCATCGACGGCAGCACGAGGGCGGTGGAAACCTATCGCATTGCGCCCGATCGCTCGCTCGAACTCATAGACCGCCGCATCATTCGCGATTGGCTGTTCGGACGCGACGACTGACCGCACCGCAAGCCAACCGAAACCAATTGCGCATCCTGCCCGCTTGGTTTAGAGCCGGGCACGATAACCAACACGGATGAGCGATGAACACGCGCTGGCAAAAACCCGTCCTGATCGCGTTCGAAACGCCGGGCGACTATACGAGCATCGAGACCACGCAGGCGGCGTCCTGGGCCATGATCGAGGATTGGCCGATAGAGGACGGCGATGCGTTGGACGCGGCGTTGCTGGTCTGCGCCGCCGTCGATGCCGGCAGGAAAAAGCCGGAAGATGCGCGCAAGGCCTTCATCGCCGCCGCAATCGAGGCTGGTCTCGACATCAAGGCCTGACGGCATCAAGACCCATGGTCGAGAATTAAAATGGCGTCCTGAGGCGAAACAAGTCAGGACAACAGGTTTAAAGGGTAAAAACAGATGGAAGCTTCTGGAAACATGAAAAAAGCCCTGTTCATATTTCTCCTCTCCTGCCTCGCCATCGGCCTTCTCGGCCACCTCGTGGTCGCCTTCGTCGTTACAGGTTGAAGCACCGATGTCCACTCCGTATTGTGGCGGAGCGGCAGGGCATTAAAATTTCCTAAATTTCATTCTGCTGTTATGGAACCGCGATAAATCTTTTCCGTTCTCTCTTCGATCAAACAAGGAGGATTGAAATGCGTGACGGATTGAATGGTTTTCTCGAAATTTCCATGCTCGGCGTCGTGATTGCAAGCTGCCTTTTCATGGTCAACCTGCCGATCTGACCCGCCTTAAAAATCATTCCCTGCGGCACCGGCGACGTCAGAAGCCGGAGTAAGAAAATGCGGCCTTTCGGGCCGCATTTCTTTTTTCAGCAATGCAGGCTCAAGCGGAAAGCTTGGCGGCCAGCTTGGCGACATGTGCGCCCTGATAGCGTGCGCCTTCCAGTTCGATAGCAGAAGGCTGACGCGAGCCGTCGCCATCGGTGATGGTGGAGGCGCCATAAGGCGAGCCGCCCTTGATTTCATCGACGCCCATCTGGCCCTGGAAGGCATAGGGCAGACCGACAACGGCCATGCCGTGGTGCAGGAAGGTGGGGAGGAAACCAAGGATCGTCGATTCCTGACCGCCGTGCTGCGTAGCCGACGACGTGAAGGCCGAGCCGACCTTGCCGACAAGCTTGCCGCCAAACCACAGACCGCCGGTTTGGTCCCAGAAATTGCGCATCTGTGAGGCAACCGTGCCGAAGCGCGTGCCGGCGCCGACGATAATGGCATCGTATTCGGCCAATTCGTCAACAGTCGCGATGGGGGCAGCCTGATCGAGCTTGAAGTGCGAGGATTTGGCGACTTCCTCAGGAACCAGTTCCGGAACGCGCTTGACGACAACTTCCGCGCCGGCAGACTTCACGCCTTCGGCAACGGCATATGCCATCGTCTCGATATGGCCGTAAGATGAATAATAAAGCACCAGAACTTTTGTCATTTTCTTTGTATCCTTAGGGTTAATCGTCTCAGGCGTACCAGCCAGAAGCCTTTTTAAGAACGCGATGATCATTAGTGGTGACCCGTTACAAGCATGTGATGCAAAGGTAGCCCAGAGGCCGGTCCCACACCAGCGGTGCATCCGCATACGCACTGTTCGCAATCAGTGAACGAAACGCCGGAACGTCAACCTTTCACAGATAGACATTTTTTCAAAACCGCTTTGCATTCACCGGGCGGCGGACTAACGTCGGACAAAACAGCTGACGAGTACCCCATGTCCAATCCCTCACCCACCCCATCTGTCGTGACCGCCGCCATGCTCGCCATCGGCGACGAATTGCTGTCGGGACGCACCAAGGACAAGAATATCGGGCACCTCGCGGATGTGCTCACCATGTCCGGAATAGACTTGAAGGAAGTGCGCATCGTCGCCGACGAGGAGCATGCAATCGTCGAAGCGCTGAATGCGCTGCGCGCCCGCTATGATTATGTCTTCACCTCCGGCGGCATCGGCCCGACCCATGACGACATCACCGCTGATGCAGTATCCGTGGCTTTCGGCCTGCCCTGCGAGCACGATCCCGAGGCTTTGCGGATATTGGGTGACATGTACCGTGTGCGCGAGATGGAATTCACCGAAGCGCGCAAGCGCATGGCCCGCATGCCAAGGGGGGCAAGCCACATCGCCAATCCCGTCTCGGTCGCCCCCGGCTTCGTCATCGGCAACGTCCACGTCATGGCCGGCGTTCCGCAGGTGTTTCAGGCCATGCTGGACAATGTCATGCCAACGCTGCGCACCGGCGCGAAAGTCATGTCGCAGTCGGTGCGGTCTCCCTATGGCGAAGGTGACATCGGCACGCCGCTGACCGCAATCCAGAAAGCGCACCCGGAAACCAGCATCGGCTCCTACCCGAAATATGACGGACAACGCTTTTCGACGGAGATCGTCGTGCGCGCCCGTGATGCCACCGTCCTGAAAGCGGCGGCGGATGCAGTGGCGACGATGATCGAAACCATTGGTCAGGAAAAAACACTGTCGGCCAGCAAGGGCGATGCAACCGCCTGAGACGAAGCGGATTGACCAAAATCAAGGTGGCACCCGGCAAAGGCAGCCACTCTCCCAAAAACGACGCGTCACCGAGGAGCTAAAAAATGGGTTACAAAACGATACTGGCAGTGATCGACAATGTGGAGAACACGCAAAAGCTCGGCGATTTCGTGGTAAGTCTTGCCAACCAGTTTTCCTCGCATGTGATTGGCCTGCACATGGAAACGCTGGCCGCCGTTCCGCTCGTCGCGCCGATGGAAATTCCCGACCCCGCTACCGTTCAGGTGCTTCAGGACGTGGCGCACAAGGAAACCACGGATGTTGGAAACCTCTTCGAACACACGCTGTCTGCCAATGGCATCTCGCATGAGTGGCGCAGCTTTGTAACCTCGGTGGGTTACGCCTCGTCATCGGCAATCGATAGCGCGCGCTGCGCCGATCTCATCGTCGCCCGCCAGAGCAACTCCTCCGCACTCTCCGACAGCCGCTCGGATATTGACGGCTTTCTCCATGAAAGCGGCCGCCCTGTTCTTCTCGTTCCGCATGTGCTGACGGTTGCCAAACCGGTCAAGCGTGTACTGATCGCCTGGAACGGCTCCCGCGAGGCAACACGCGCCACCTTCGATGCCCTGCCCTTCCTGATTGCAGCCGAGAGCGTCGAGATCTTCTCCGTCGATCAGGCCGAGAGCGAAACGCAATCGTCTGGACTTGCCGGAACCGAACTGGCCGCAACACTCGCCCGCCACGGCGTCAACGTCACGGTAACCTCGCAGGAAAAAATCGCCGGCATCTCGCCGCAGGCGGCTATCGAAAACCGGCTGTCAGACCACAGCATCGACCTTCTGGTCATGGGCGCCTACGGCCATTCCCGCTGGTGGGAATTGCTGTTCGGCGGCGTGACGCGCACGCTGCTCGATTCCATGACGGCGATGACGCTTTTGTCGCGTTAAACACCGGTAGCCGTGGATGAAGCCGCAAGAGCCTGCGCGCAATGCTTGCCTTTTTGCAGGTCTTGCGGCTATTAGCCAAAGCCATCGACAATTTTGACCAGATGGTAGACGACATGTCCCTTCCCGATAAAGCCTTTCCCGTAACCTGGGATCAGTTTCACCGCGACGCCCGCGCGCTTGCGTGGCGTCTTGCCGGCCTTGGCCGGGAGTTCCGGGCGATCGTCTGTATCACCCGCGGCGGTCTCGTGCCGGCAGCGATCATTTCCCGCGAGCTGAACATCCGCCTGATCGATACGGTCTGCATCGCCACCCGCCACGATTACGTCAACCAGGGCGACACGGTTCTCCTGAAGGGCGTGGCGCCGGAACTGATGTCCGACGGCGGCGAAGGCGTGCTCGTCGTTGACGATCTGACCGACACCGGCAAGACCGCACTGGAAGTGCGCGAAATGTTGCCGAAGGCGCATTTTGCCTGCGTTTACGCCAAGCCGAAGGGCGTGCCGACCATTGACACCTTTGTCACCGAGGTCAGCCAGGACACCTGGATTTATTTTCCCTGGGACATGGGCTTCACCTATCAGGAACCGATCGCCAAGGGATCGCGCGGCTGATCGCCTGTCGCAACCCAAAACCATGCCTGAAAAGCCGTCCCTTCGGGGCGGTTTTTTTGTGTGGAAATGCTTTTTTGGTAACGGCAAAAAAACACGGAAAAACCGCAGTGTCG
The DNA here is from genome assembly GCF_030758035.1 of Rhizobium sp. AN68. Taxonomy (NCBI): domain Bacteria; kingdom Pseudomonadati; phylum Pseudomonadota; class Alphaproteobacteria; order Hyphomicrobiales; family Rhizobiaceae; genus Rhizobium; species Rhizobium sp. AN68. Next base: position 1,588,331 of record NZ_JARWMI010000003.1, read on the forward strand.
CCTTTATGCCGCACCCCGGAAATGCGGGGTTTTCGCTTTCCGCTGCGGAAACCTGCCTCGCGCAAGCTTCAAAGTCTCGCGCCAAGTCACTGATTTTTTTGAACGCTTTTGCTATCCCCGTTTTCCACAGGCACTGCACACAATATCTTGTGGTTAAAAAACGGTTTCAATCTATGGCTTGACGAATCTATGCCGCAGGAGGAAAGTGACAGTTATGTTGCGGCGGCAACGGACCGGAAAGTAACGAGGCCGGTTCCTTTCAATCTCAGTTCGCAAGTCCAGAAGGGGCGTCCCGACCATCAGGGGGCGGTTCGCCGGTGGATTTTGCGTGCCTTGCGGATACCGCCAAAAACATGACGCGGGGACTGGCGGCAGGAAGCTGTTGATACTATATTTAGTACTCACATGACTCTTGCAGCCGAATAAGCCACGAGATACAGGGATCACATCCAAGGATGAACATCCCTTACAGATCGGCAAAAACCGGCTGCGCGCATAGTTCGCACGGCTGGAACGAATTTTTGCGCCCTTTGCCGGGCGCCCAATGGACGAGGACACGAAACCATGCGCATCGAACGCCGCTTCACGAAGCCCGGCCAATCGTCTTATGCGGAAATCGAATTCCGCAAGGCCGTCAGTGAAATCAAGAACCCGGACGGTTCCATCGTGTTCCGTCTGGCGGATATCGACGTTCCCGCGCAGTTCAGCCAGGTCGCGACCGACGTTCTGGCGCAGAAATACTTCCGCAAGGCCGGCGTGCCGAAGGTGCTTAAGAAGGTTGAGGAAAACGATGTTCCTTCCTTCCTGTGGCGTTCGGTTGCCGATGAGAAGGCCATGAAGGACCTCCGCGAGGGTGAGCGTTATGGCTCCGAAACCGATGCGCGTCAGGTTTTCGACCGCCTGGCCGGCACCTGGACCTACTGGGGCTGGAAGGGCAAATATTTCTCCACCGAGGAAGACGCACTCGCCTTCCGCGACGAGCTTGCCTATATGCTGGCGACCCAGCGTGTAGCCCCCAACAGCCCGCAATGGTTCAACACCGGCCTGCACTGGGCCTATGGCATCGACGGCCCGGGCCAGGGCCACTTCTACGTCGACCCCTTCACCGGCAAGCTGACCAAGTCCAAGTCCTCTTACGAACATCCGCAGCCGCATGCCTGCTTCATCCAGTCTGTCGAAGACGATCTGGTCAACGAAGGCGGCATCATGGACCTGTGGGTGCGTGAAGCGCGCCTGTTCAAATACGGTTCCGGCACCGGCTCCAACTTCTCCTACCTGCGCGGCGAAGGCGAAAAGCTTTCCGGCGGCGGCAAGTCCTCCGGCCTGATGAGCTTCCTCAAGATCGGCGACCGCGCAGCCGGCGCAATCAAGTCCGGCGGCACCACCCGCCGTGCGGCCAAGATGGTCGTCGTTGATGCCGACCATCCCGATATCGAAGCCTATATCGACTGGAAGGTGAACGAGGAGCAGAAGGTTGCCGCTCTCGTCACTGGTTCCAAGATCGTTGCCAAGCATCTCAAGGCAATCATGAAGGCCTGCGTCAATTGCGAGGCAGATAACGGCGATTGCTTCGACCCGGCCAAGAACCCTGCCCTGAAGCGCGAAATCCGCGCTGCCAAGAAGGACATGGTGCCGGAAAACTACGTCAAGCGCGTCATCCAGTTCGCGCAGCAGGGTTACAAGGACATCCAGTTCAAGACCTACGACACGGATTGGGATTCCGAAGCCTACCTCACGGTTTCAGGCCAGAATTCCAACAACTCCGTATCGCTGAAGGATGACTTCCTGCGCGCTGTTGAAAACGACGGTGACTGGAACCTGACCGCCCGCAAGGACGGCAAGGTCATGAAGACGCTGAAGGCCCGCGACCTCTGGGAAAAGATCTCCCACGCCGCCTGGGCATCGGCCGACCCCGGCCTGCACTTCAACACCACCATGAACGACTGGCACACCTCGCCGGCCGAAGGCCCGATCCGTGCTTCCAACCCGTGCTCGGAATATATGTTCCTCGACGACACGGCCTGCAACCTTGCTTCGCTGAACCTGCTTCAGTTCAAGGATCAGGCAACGAAGCGCATCGACATCGCCGATTACGAACATGCGGTTCGCCTGTGGACCGTCGTTCTCGAAGTCTCGGTCATGATGGCGCAGTTCCCTTCGCGCCAGATTGCCGAACGCTCCTACGAATACCGCACGCTCGGCCTCGGTTATGCCAATATCGGCGGCCTGCTGATGTCGTCGGGCATTCCCTATGACAGCGACGAAGGCCGCGCCATCGCCGGTGCGTTGACCGCCATCATGACCGGCGTTTCCTATGCCACCTCGGCTGAAATGGCTGGCGAGCTTGGCCCCTTCCCGGGCTTTGCGCCGAACCGCGACAACATGCTGCGCGTCATCCGCAACCACCGCCGCGCCGCCCATGGCCTTTCCTACGGTTATGAAGGCCTGTCGGTGAACCCGGTTGCCCTCATCCATTCCGATTGCACGGATCAGGACCTTGTCGCCCACGCTACCGCCGCCTGGGACAAGGCGCTGGAGCTTGGCGAAAAGCACGGCTACCGCAACGCCCAGACCACCGTTATCGCGCCGACAGGTACGATCGGTCTCGTGATGGATTGCGACACGACCGGCATCGAGCCGGACTTCGCGCTGGTGAAATTCAAGAAGCTCGCCGGCGGCGGGTACTTCAAGATCATCAACCGCGCCGTGCCGGAATCCCTGCGTTCGCTCGGTTATTCGGAAAGCCAGATCGCCGAAATCGAAGCCTATGCCGTTGGCCACGGCAATCTCAACCAGGCACCTGCCATCAATCCCTCGACGCTGAAGGCCAAGGGCTTTACCGATGAGAAGATCGAAGCCGTCAACGGCGCGCTGAAAAGCGCCTTCGACATCAAGTTCGTCTTCAACCAGTGGACGCTGGGCGCCGATTTCCTCAAGGGCACGCTCAAGGTTTCCGATGAGCAGTTGTCCGACATGAGCTTCAACCTGCTGGAGCACCTCGGCTTCAGCAAAAAGGACATCGAAGCGGCCAACGTGCACGTCTGCGGTGCGATGACACTGGAAGGCGCACCGTTCCTCAAGAACGAGCACTTGGCCGTATTCGATTGCGCCAACCCCTGCGGCAAGATCGGCAAGCGTTATCTCTCGGTCGAATCGCATATCCGCATGATGGCGGCAGCACAGCCGTTCATTTCGGGTGCGATCTCCAAGACGATCAACATGCCGAATGATGCAACCGTGGAAGATTGCGGCGCAGCCTACATGCTGTCCTGGAAGCTGGCGCTCAAGGCCAACGCCCTTTACCGCGATGGCTCCAAGCTTTCCCAGCCGCTCAACGCTTCGCTGGTGGAAGATGAGGACGACGAAGACTTCGTTGAAGAACTGATCCAGCAGCCGCTCGCCCAGCAGGCCGTGACGATCACCGAAAAGATCGTCGAGCGCGTCATCGAGCGGGTATCGCGCGAGCGTGAAAAGCTGCCGAACCGCCGTCAGGGTTACACCCAGAAGGCAACGGTCGGCGGTCACAAGGTCTATCTGCGCACCGGCGAATTCGGTGACGGCCGCATCGGCGAAATCTTCATCGACATGCACAAGGAAGGCGCTGCCTTCCGTGCGATGATGAATAACTTCGCCATCGCCATTTCGCTTGGCCTGCAATATGGCGTGCCGCTGGAAGAATATGTGGAGGCCTTCACCTTCACCAAGTTCGAACCGGCCGGCATGGTGCAGGGCAACGACGCGATCAAGAACGCCACGTCGATCCTCGACTACGTGTTCCGCGAACTCGCCGTATCCTATCTCGGCCGCCACGACCTCGCTCATGTCGATACGTCGGATTTCTCCAATACCGCACTCGGCAAGGGTATCCAGGAAGGCAAGACCAATCTGCTCTCCACCGGCTGGACACGCGGTTACAAGCCGACGCTGGTTTCCAACAACGAAGGCGAACGTGCTGCTTCCGAACCCAAGGGCTCGGCAACGGCAGCGCCCGCCCGCGCCTCGGCCAACGTCACTTCCTTTGCAGGCTCAGCCGCCCGCAAGCTGGAACCGACAGTCGCGATCTCCACCTCGGAAATCGTCTCCTTCAAGCGCGATTATGAAGAACGCGCCAAGGAACTGGCGGAAGAGATTGCCGAAGAGGTAATCGACGACGTGGTCCAGGAAGCCAAGCAGACCGCTACCGCCCTCTTCTCCGACAAGGCCGCCGCCGACGCGGCATCGGCCAAGGCGGAAGCCAAGAAGAAGGAAAACGAACGCCGCATGCGCTCGATCGCGCAAGGCTATACCGGCAACATGTGCTCGGAATGCCAGAACTTCACGATGGTGCGCAACGGCACCTGCGAGAAGTGCGATACTTGCGGTGCGACGAGCGGTTGCTCTTGATGGGAGTATTAAGGGACTAAAGTTACGAATTTTGAAAGCCCGAGGCTCACACCCTTGGGCTTTCTTGTTTGCAGGGGAAAGGACGATCTAGTTCTCGTGTCTCCTGAAAACAACAAAGCCGAGACTTGTCGGTCTCGGCTTTGAATACCACGAACAAGCTGACGCTCTCGTGGGGCAAAAAGAAACTCTTCGCCCTGTAGCAAGGTCATTGTACGAAGAGTCTCTCTTGGAGTCGAGTTGGGCTCAGCGTTATCCCTATGCGCAAAGCGCAGGAAGATCGCGAATGGACACGAGAAAGATAATCAGTGCACACAAACTAATCGAATACGCTTTTGCTAGCCCGCAAAAGCGCGTCACAATCATTGAAAACGCGCTTCAACCTCCAACATTTATTATGGACACAATGTATCCAGATGTTGAAAGAGCGGCAGGGCATTTTCTTATGTCGAACTGCAACAAATCAAGTCATCTGGACAGGTTGGACGAAATCTATCAGAAACGAGAGGCTCATAGCGATCATCATGAGCAGCGTCTATTAAATGCGATGGATGCAATTTCACATGTAAAAACAATGGATTGGCCTTTAAACGACATTTGGAGCGTAGAGAATACGCAGGGCATACCAACAGATATGGAATTTTGCGGCATCACCGTTCGCATCAAGCCGTGCGTAATAATAAAAAGACGGCAGAGTGGCTTCAAGTATCCGTTCATAGGAATAGTGAAGACATATTTCGGCAAAACCAATCCACTTCGCATCGGAGAAAATTCGGAAAGAGGTGTACTCTTCGGAACTCTTCTACATTGGTTTACCGAGGAAAATTTGAGCTCTTTGGGCACCGCTGACACAAATATGTGCATTGTCGCGGATGTGTTTGACGAAAGAACGTATTTCGCGGCGACACGTTATAAGCAACGACGAAAGCAACTTGAAGCACTTGCACAAGAAATCGCGGATCGATGGGATCCTATCTCCGAGCGTTTACAAAAAAGAGATGTAAACCGTTCTGCTTCGGTTCAAAAATAGCACCATTGCTTGGTCATTCAATGCAAATGGCAACCAACCCGCCCGCGCCTATCTAAGAGTCATAGCCGTCGATCCATACAGGAACGGCGGCCTCGCTTCGGAAAGGCGCGGCCTGACGCGTTCCTCACCCCACAAAATCAAACAGCAATTTCACATTCAACGCAGCGATGACGATGGCGATAAGCCATGCAAACGCCGAGAGCCATCGCGGGGCGCAAAGTTCGCCCATCTTGGCGCGGTCGGCGGTGAACATGACCAGCGGGAAGACGGCGAAGGAAAGTTGCAGGCTTAAGACCACCTGCGTCAGTATCAGCAGCTGAGACGTGCCGCTTTCGCCGAAGGCGATGGTGACGCCGGCGGCGGGGATGATGGCGATGCCTCGGGTGATGAGGCGGCGCAGCCACGGGGCAAGCCGCATCTTGAGGAAACCTTCCATCACGATCTGGCCCGCAAGCGTTGCCGTAACGGTGGAATTGATGCCACAGCACAAAAGCGCCACCCCGAACAGCGTCGGCGCAATCGCAAGGCCGAGCAGCGGCGCGAGCAGACTATGCGCTTCACCCAGTTCGGCAACATTCGTCTGACCCGTTTTGTTGAAGGTCGCCGCTGCGAGGATGAGGATCGCGGCATTGATGACGAGAGCAAACGTCAGGGCGATGGTTGAATCGAGTGTCGCGAATTTGAGCGCCTCGCGTTTTTCGGCCAGCGTCTCGCCGATGGCGCGCGTCTGCACGATCCCTGAATGCAGATAGAGATTATGCGGCATCACCGTCGCGCCCAGAATGCCAAGCGCCAGATAGAGCATCTCGGGGTTGGTGACGATCTCCGTCGTCGGCGCAAAACCACGAATCACCTGGCTCCAGTCGGGGTCTGCCAGCGCCAGCTGAATGGCGAAACACACCGCGATGACGCCGAGAAGCGTGATGACAAGCGCTTCCACCCAGCGGAAGCCAAGCCTTTGCAGATAAAGGATCAGGAACACGTCAAGCGCCGTGATGAGGACGCCCAGTTCGAGCGGAATGCCGAAAATCAGGTTGAGGCCGATAGCCGTCCCGATGACCTCGGCGATATCAGTCGCGATGATTGCGATTTCGGCCAGCAGCCAGAGGACCATCGCCACCGGTTTCGGATAGGCATCGCGACAGGCCTGCGCCAGATCGCGCCCGGAAGCAATCGCCAGACGGGCACAGAGCGCCTGTAGAACGACGGCCATGATGTTCGATATCAACGCCACCGTCAGCAGCGTGTAGCCAAACTTGGAACCGCCGGCGAGCGACGTTGCCCAGTTGCCGGGGTCCATGTAACCGACCGCGACGAGATATCCGGGTCCGAAGAACGCCATCGCCCGGCGAAACGTACCGGCATTCGGGCTTATCTTGATCGAGCTGTGAACGTCGGACAGCGAGAGATCGTCGCCATTCCGCCGCCATCCAAAGACAGGCTTGTCCATCTAGCGAACTTTCAAATGGAAATAGAATTAATGCAATTGCAAATCATTCGCATAAAAGGGTGTGGACTGGCAAGTGGAGTTTCGAAGCTGTGTGCCGGCGCGAGAGGCCGCAGTAACATTCGGCCTGAACGCAAGCACCGGCGCAACGCTTCATGGATTTAATGAAATGAGACCCCTCCTCGGTCATTCCAGCCTTAAGCCGGAAGCCAGCAAGCCAAAGTCTCTGGGCTGAAAAGACTCTTCTCCGTCGTGTAGTGACCAGCGAACAAGGGGGACCCACGGCCAATCCTACCGCGAAACCTCACGGCGTTGTCATCGCCTCTGCCCCGCCATTGCGGAACAGCCGCGTGCATGCCCGCGTTTGTCTGTCACGAAGCGACAATAGTCCGGGGAAGTTCATGCGAGACGGCAATAAATTCAGCGTGGCGAACCAGCCTTACCGGTGGCCGAAATATATCATGGCGCAGCGAAGGCCGCGCGACTGGCTGATGACCATCAGCGGCGTGGTGCTGCTGGTCATCGTCGCCGCCGCTGTCGCCATGGGTTATCTCGTCACCAGCCATCCCGGCAAGCCCGAGCCGAATACCGGCATCATCGAGGAAAACGCAGCGGAGAATGGCTGATATGCGGCGCAAGATGCGTCGCTTAACTCAGACCCTGAAGATGCCCGCTGAACTGCGCCTCATGCAGGCGGCTATAATGGCCCTTGGCGGCCAGAAGCTCGGCATGGGCGCCGGTCTCGGCAATACCCGTCTGGTCCACCACAACGATGCGTGACGCATCGCGGATCGTTGCCAGCCGGTGGGCGATGACGAGCGTTGTGCGGCCCTTGGCAAGCTCCGTCAGCGATTGCTGGATGGCCCGCTCGGTTTCGGTATCCAGCGCCGAGGTCGCCTCGTCGAGAATGAGGATAGGCGGGTTCTTGAGGAACATGCGGGCAATGGCAAGACGCTGTTTCTGACCACCGGAAAGTTTCACGCCACGCTCACCGATGACAGTGTCGAGCCCCATCGGCATCGCTTCGATGACGCCATCCAGCCGGGCACGCCGCGCCGCATCCATGATTTCGACATCGGAAGCGCCGAGCCGGCCATATTCGATATTCTCGCGGATCGTGCCGCCAAACAGGAACACATCCTGCTGCACGATTCCGATCTGGTTGCGCAGCGAGGCAAGCTTCATCTTGCGGATATCGATGCCGTCAATGGTGATCGAACCGCTGGTGACATCATAAAAGCGCGGCAGCAGCGAGCAAAGCGTCGTTTTGCCCGCCCCCGAAGGCCCGACGAAAGCCACCGTCTCGCCCGCATTGATCTTCAGGTCGATATTGTCGAGAACCTGCTTGCCCTCGGCATAACCGAAACCGACATGGCGATATTCAATGGCGCCGGAAAGCGCCGGTGCCTCGATCGCATCCGGTGCGTCGATGATATCCGGCGCCGTGTCCAGAAGCTCGGTAAAGCGGCGAAAACCGGCAATGCCCTTCGGATAGGTCTCGATGACCGAGTTGATCTTTTCCACCGGGCGGAAAAACACGCCGACCAGAAGCAGGAAGCCAACGAAGCCGCCTTCCGTCAGGCCGCCATGCAGCACGAACCAGGCGCCGCAGATCATCACGATCATCTGCGTCAGCCGCATGCTCATGTAGCTGAGCGAAGTGCTGGCAGCCATGATCTTGTAGGCATCCAGCTTCGTGCGGCGGTATTTCTGGTTGTCCTTCTCAAACAGCGCGCGTTCGTGGTCCTCATTGGCAAAGGCCTGCACCACCCGCATGCCACCGACATTTTCCTCGATACGGGCGTTGAAATCGCCTACCCGACCGTAGAGCGCGCGAAAGTTCTGCGTCATTCGGCCACCGTAACGGCTCGTCACCCAGGCGGTGACAGGCACGACGGCGGCGGTGACGAGCGCCAGCGGCACATTGACCGACAGCATCAGCAGGAATGCGCCAATGAAGGTCATGATGGCGATGAACAGATCCTCGGGGCCGTGATGGGCCACCTCACCGATCTCTTCCAGGTCCTTCGTCAGCCGGCCAACCAGATGACCGGTCTTCTGGTTGTCGAAATAGCGGAAGGAGAGCTTCTGCAGGTGGTCGAAAGCCAGCCGCCGCATGTCGGTCTCGATATTGATGCCGAGCATATGTCCCCAGTAGGTGACTGTCGCCATCAGACCCGTATTCAGGACATAGATGACGAGCAGCCCGACCGATGCGGCGAGGATGATGCCCCATTCGCCACCCGGCAGCAGCACGTCCACGAAGGCTTTCACCGCCATCGGAAAACCGAGCTCAAGCACGCCCGACAGCACCGCGCAGGAAAAATCGAGAATGAACAGACCGCGATAGGGACGGTAATAGGCGAAGAAACGGCGCAGCATGGCGTGACCTGAAGAGCGGGCGCGGCAAGCGGAGGCCGCAATAAAAACGGAGTTCAATTGTCATATTTCAATGCGCGCGCCAAGACCGATGTTCTATTTTTACCAAAATCGTTCAATAGGCTGAGCGATAAACACACAACGGTAATGTGATACGGCTATATTGCACTTATATGTATTGGTGTGACAGAGTGAATGCACCCTTCGGGGAGAATGCGAGAAAGAGCCTGCCGTGAGTAATATTGACAGTCGTAAGCCCAGTGGCGAACCGAGATGGCTTGGTCCTGCAAGCCCGACGCGGATCGCCCTGATCCCGCCAATATCGGCTGCGCGCTGGCTGCTGGTTCTCGTCGCCCTTGCGGGCATCTACTTCTTCCACGGCTTTCTCGTTCCGGTTCTGGCAGCCCTTGTCATCGGCTTCGCCAGCTGGCCGGTCTACACGCGGCTTCTGCGGCAGGTGGGCGGCAACACCACGCTCGGCGCCTCCATCGCCATCATCCTCATCCTCACCTTCCTCGTGGTGCCTATCTTCATCGCCGCTTCCTATACGGCCAGCGAAATCCGCGAATGGTTCGGCTGGGCGGTGCATGTCAACAAGGTGGGCGCACCCGTGCCAGACTGGATCGCGGCGCTCCCCGGCGTAGGCTCCTGGCTCGGCGAGCAGTGGGTGAAATATATCGGCACACCGGGTGCGATCGGCGAAGTGATCCAGCTCGTCAGCGGTGCCAATATCGGCAATATCTACCGGGCGATCCTCGCCGCGGGCAACGGCGCGTTCCACCTCGTGCTGACCCTGCTGTTCATGTTGATCGCGCTGTTCTTTGTCTATCGCAACGGTGCCGGCTTCTCCCATCAGGTCGATCTTGTGGGAGAACGCATCCTGCCGACGCGGTGGGAGCGCATTTCCCGCGTCGTGCCCGCCACCATCAGCTCCACCGTCACCGGCATGACATTGATCGCCATCGGCGAAGGCATAATCCTCGGCATCGCCTACTGGATTGCCGGCGTCCCCTCGCCCGTCACACTCGGCGTGCTCACCGGTGTCATGGCGCTCATCCCGGGCGGCGCGCCGCTCTCTTTCACTCTCGTATCGATCTATCTGGTCGCCAGCGGCTCTCCCGCTTATGGCCTGGGGCTATTCATCTGGGGTTCGGTCGAGCTTTTCATCGTCGACAAGACTATCCGTCCGAAACTCGTCGGCGGCCCGATCAAGCTGCCTTTCCTGCCGACCTTTTTCGGCCTCGTCGGCGGCGTCAAGACCATGGGCTTCCTCGGCCTCTTCATCGGCCCGGTGCTGATGGCGCTGCTGGTGGCAATCTGGCGGGAATGGGTGCGAGAGGTGGAAATCTCCACTGGCGCCACCGTCGACGTTCCGCCGACCCCTACCGCTGAAAATGACCCGCTCGACGACATCGTTGCGCGTGAAGAGGATAGCAACGAAGCGACGGCGTTCCGAAAAGCAGCGTCTTAAACCTCGTCTTCGTCATGCTCGGGCCTGTCCCTGGCATCTGCAACCCAACGATGTTACCAGACGTCGGCAGATCCCCGGCACGAGGCCGAGGATGACATCGCCAAGGGCGGCATCGAGTGTTCTGCAAAGCGCGCCGATAGCGCCCGCCTCGCCTTTAAAGCGTCTTCTCCATGAACAGGCTGAGCGGGTCCGGCTTATAGGGCGCAAACGCCTCAATCTCGACAAACCCCGCCTTGCGGTAAAGACCGATCGCCTCCGGCTGGCTGATGCCGGTTTCAAGCCGGATGGCGGTAAGCCCGAGCTCGACGCCGCGCGCAATGAGCGTATCCATGATCAGCTTGCCGATCCGCAATCCCCTCGCCTCCGGATCGACGAACATGCGCTTGACCTCCGCCGTACCGTCACCCGCCTCCACCAGCGCGCCGCAGCCAACGACACGGCCATCATGCCGCGCCACGAAAAAGGAGACATTGTCCTTTTCCAGCTGGCCGATATCGACCAGATGATTGCTTTCGGCGGGATAAAGCGATGCCATATAGACGTTAGACAGATCGATAAGGCGCAGAACCGCTTCCTGCCGGGGTGTTTCAAGCTTGATTTCGGGGGCCAATGCGATGCCTGCTTTCTCTCAAAAAAATGCGTATTTCGTCGTAATGTCACTGCAATCGAGATAGATGAGTTTCTAGAGCATAATTCCCGACAGAGGCAACACACACCATGAAAACAGCCCTCGTTCTCATGACCTTCCTAGGCTGTGACGACACCGCCACCGATTGCCATTACCTCGCCACCTCGCAGCAGCGCTGGACGAGCATCGAACTATGCGACGCCGTGTCGGAGAAAGAGCTGGAACGTTTCGCAAATGCGTCCTACCCGGTCGTGGTGGCCGTGTGCCAGACACCGGGCGAGCAGACGCCCCAGACTGCGGGCAACGCGCCCGCAACGCAGCCTCCCGCCGCCACGGCCCCGGCCGGAACGGAGGAGCCACCGGCACAGGTCACGCAAAAGGAAGAGGAAAGCCTGACAAAACAGGCGATCAGCCGCGTCAGCCGCATCCTGCCTTCCACTGAAGGCGTGAAGCACCTGCTCGGAACGCCGGTCAGAATGGTGGAAAACAGCTATTCGTGGATTGCCAAGCGGTTCGAGAAGTAGGCCTCAGGCCGCCTCTACCGTCAGCGCTTCCGCATAGTGCCGCGCTTTCTGCCGTTCCTCGGCAATGGTCAGTTTACGCACGGCGTGCAAGAGTTCGAAAAGCGTTTCGGAACCATCGACGTTGCGGAAATGCGCAAGCAGTTCGGCCGATACAGAGGCTGCGGCCTGCGACAGATGCGATCGGGCGGCGCGGCGCCACATCAGCGTCGCCTCAATGAAGACATCAACGACATCGCCCAAAAGACCGACGGACTGGAACAGCGCCTTCAGCGCGTGCGGCCGTCCGGTCGCCAGAATGGCGCGCACCTTGCGGTCATCGAGACCTGAGAGATTGACCATCGCCGCCGTGAAAAACTCCAGCCTGCCCGAACAGACGGCATGGATGAGAAGCGCCGGTGTCAGTTCCAGCCTTTGCCGCAGATGCTCCACCAGCGCCGGCAACTCCGGCGACGAAACATTGGCGGCGATGAGGATGGTGGCGGAATCTTCCGCTTCGCGGAAAATACTGTCGGCGCGGTTGCGCGCGATCAGGGCATGAACAAGCGCCGAACCTGCCAGGGCCTCGCTGACGCGCGCCATCAGAAGATGGCGGGTATCGGCGGGCAGCACCTCCCGGCACAGCAGCAGGTCGCGAATTTCGGCGTTGCAGCCATGCCGCTCGGCAATGCGGCGCAGCGAAAACGGTGTGATGAAGGCTTCGTCGTTCTCTAGAAGGATCATCGTTTCCGGCAGATCACCGACTTCGGCAAGTGCTGCGCAGACACCGCGCGGCAGGCCCCGCCTTGCCGCAATGAAGGCGCGTGTCAGGCTTTCGCCGCGCCCGGCGAGATCGACCAGATCGGCCTCGCCAAGAACCGGCGAGCGGGCAATCACGGTGCAGGCAATCTCCGGCTGGTCTTCGGCAAGCGAAACGAGAATGGCGCGCGGCGCATCGGGATCATCCGCCAGCGCCTCGGCAAGTGCCAGCCGCACGCGCGGAGAAGGGTCGTCGAGAAGATAGGTCATCGCCATATAGGCGGCGTCACGGTTCTCCCGCGCCATGTCTGAATGCAGATAGGCACGGCCAAGCGCATTGGCGGCTTTCGCCCGCTCGGTCGATCCAGCCTTTTCAGACCAGCGAAGAAATGCCTGTACGATCACCTGAGCCTCGAAACACATTCGCAACAATGGACGACGGCATCATTGCCGCCGCCATGTATAAAACTCTAGGCGCAAATAGTTTACGTTTGGTTCACCATAAAATTTAACAGTTGCCGGCGAAGAAGTTCTACGGCGCAGTAGACGGACGCTTCAACTGAAACACGTCGCTGCCGCCGTCGCAGTAGTCCATGTAACCCATACGGGCCACCGGACGTGCCAGTCCCATATCGATGCGACCATCACGAATGATCGCATCGTCGATGTGAATAGCCATGACCTGCCCGATCACCATCCAGGAATCCGCCGGCGTGCCGTCGATGTCCTTCAGCTGGATGATCTCGGTCACGCGGCATTCCAGAACGGCCAGCGCCTCCCCCACGAAAGGCGCATCCACCACCCGCCCGTCAACGGCAGTCAGACCGGCAAGCCGGAACTCGTCGACATCATAGTTCACCGGCGCAGAAGACGCGTTCATCCGGTCGACGAGGTGGCGGCTGACGAGGTTGGCGGTGAAGACACCGGTCTCCTCGACATTGCGAAGGCTGTCCTTGCGCCCGCTGGAGGAAAACATCACCAGCTTCGGCCGGTCCGAAATCGCGTTGAAAAACGAATAGGGCGACAGGTTGAAAGAGCCGTCCCGGCCTTTAGAGCCAATCCAGCCGATCGGCCGGGGCGCGACGATAGCCTTGAACGGATCATGCGGCAGGCCGTGCTGGTTAGTATCGGCGGTGTAGAACATCAGACGTCCCCAACCCAGGTTACCACATCCGCAAGCTCCGGCCGTGGCCGCTCCACAAGCGGGAATGTCGTTGAGCCGATATGAATATATCCGGCGACCTTCTCGTCTGCGGCAATCCCCAGTTCCGACAGGAGGGCCGGGTCGAAGGCAAGCCATTCCGTCAGCCAGTTCGCCGCAAAACCATTGGCGTTGGCGGCGAAGATGAGATTGAGGCACAACGCACCGGCGGACATGATTTGTTCCCATTCCGGAATCTTGAAATGCGGCTTGGCGGTGCTGATGACGGCGATGACGACGGGAGCGCGCGTGAAGCGGGTGCGCTCCGCGTCCTGCTGCTGCAGGTCCAGTTCCGGGTTCTTCTCAAGCGCGATCCGGAGCGCTTCTTCCCCCAGACGCACGCGGTCTTCGCCGCGATAAACGATGAAGCGCCACGGCGCCAGTTTGCCATGGTCAGGCACGCGCACGGCAAGGCGCAGGATTTCCTCGATTTCCGCTTTCGATGGACCCGGCTCGGCAAGTTGCAGGGCGGGGGTGGAGCGGCGAACCTTGAGATAGTCGAGGAGCTTGATGTCACTTGTCATGATCAAAATTCTTCCATTGTGCTGTCATCGCGAAATTATGGGCCTTGAAATAGCCACGGCATTGGTTTTGAAGTGATGCGGGAAAATCAAGAAGTCAATCGGTATCGAAAATGTCTGCAATCAAAATCGCGGCACGTCTGGCCATTGCGTTCGCCGCGATCGGCGTTTTATCACAGGCAGCCTTTTCGCAAGACGCTTTCAAGGACTTCAAGCAGCTTGGCGGCACGCCTAAAATGCCGAAACTCAATGCTTTCACCGCTCCTACCGCCCCGAATGCCCCCGCAAGCACCGCCCGTGATATTGACATGGAAGCGAAACTGACGAGTGAAGGCGAAGCGGTGAAGGAAGGCCTTTCCTGGCGCGTCTTCAGCCCCATTCCGGGCGCTGACGGCAAATTGCCGATGCTGGCAAGCTCCGAGGGTGGTTCGGCGCAGTTCCATCTGGTACCCGGCGAATATTTCGTCAACGTTGCCTTCGGGCGCGCAGGTGTTACCAAGAAACTCAATGTTCCGAGCTCCGGTAATGTCCAGAAACAGGTGCTGATTCTCGATGCTGGCGGTTTCGTTCTGAATGCGATCGCGGGTTCCGACAAACAGATCTCCGCTAACCAGCTCAAGTTTTCCGTCTATTCCTCCGACGCCCGACCGGATGGCGAGCGCGGCCTTGTCATGGCCGACATCAAGCCCAACACCGTCGTTCGCCTCAATGCCGGCACCTATCATGTCGTTTCCGAATACGGCAACGTCAATGCGGTGGTGCGCGCCGATATTCAGGTGGAGGCAGGCAAGCTGACCGAAGCGACCCTTCAGCATCAGGCGGCACAGATCACGCTCAAGCTCGTCTCCGAACAGGGCGGCGAAGCCATTGCCGATACGGCCTGGTCGGTGCTGAACGGCGGCGGCGACGTTGTGAACGAAAGCGTCAGCGCGTTTTCGACCATGGTTCTGGCGGAAGGCGAATATACCGCCATGGCCCGCAACAAGGACAAGGTCTACCAGCGCAACTTCAAGGTCACGTCAGGCCGGGACGCCGATGTGGAAGTGCTGATGAAGGATCAGGCGCCGGAGGACATGACCGGCGATTTCGAATAGGCGTCAATACCCTCAGCCAGTAACGAAAACGGCCCCCGAAGGGGCCGTTGTTTTTTGTCACGCAACCTGCTTCTTCGCCGCAAGCTTGCGCTTCACATCCGGCGGCGTCGCCTCTTCCACGAGGCTTGTAATCGCATCTTCGAGCGACATCGGCGTCTGGTTTTGGGAACCGAGACGGCGGATGTTGACAGTGCGCTCTTCCGCTTCCTTGCGCCCGCAGACGATGATGACCGGCACCTTGGTCACCGAGTGCTCGCGGACCTTGTAGTTGATCTTCTCGTTGCGGAAGTCGGTTTCGACAGCCATGCCCGCCTCGCGCAGTGCTTCGGCAACCTCGCGGCCATAATCGTCCGCATCCGAAGTGATCGTCGCGACCACGACCTGAAGCGGCGCGAACCACAATGGCATGTGACCGGCAAAGTTCTCGATCAGGATACCAAGGAAGCGCTCCATCGAGCCGCAGATGGCGCGATGTATCATCACCGGCTGCGTCTTTTCGGAGTTCTGGTCGATATAGAAGGCGCCGAAACGTTCCGGCAGGTTGAAGTCCACCTGCGTCGTGCCGCACTGCCATTCACGACCGATGGCATCCTTCAGCGTATATTCGAACTTTGGCCCGTAGAAAGCGCCCTCGCCCGGCAGAATGCCGGTCTTGATGCGGCCGCCGGACTGTTCCTCGATGGTCTTCAGAACCTCCATCATGACGCTTTCGGCACGGTCCCAGAGATCGTCGGAACCGACACGCTTTTCCGGACGGGTCGAAAGCTTGACGACGATCTCGCTGAAACCGAAATCCTCATAGACCGAGAGGATCAGGTCGTTGATGCGCAGGCATTCCGCCGCCATCTGCTCTTCCGTGCAGAAGACATGCGCATCGTCCTGCGTGAAGCCGCGAACGCGCATCAGGCCATGCAGTGCACCTGAAGCCTCGTAGCGATGGACGTTGCCAAATTCAGCAAGGCGAACGGGCATTTCGCGGTAAGACTTCAAGCCATGCTTGAAGATCTGCACGTGGCCGGGGCAGTTCATCGGCTTCAAGGCAAAGACGCGCTGGTCCGCATCCTCGTCATCGGGATGGGTAAAGGCATGGGCGGATTTCACCGCGAACATGTTTTCCTGATACCAACCCCAGTGACCGGAGGTTTCCCACAACGACTTGTCCAGCACCTGCGGCGCGTTGACTTCCTGATAGGTATTGGCAAGCCGACGGCGCATATAGGCCGTCAGCGTCTGGAACATGCGCCAGCCCTTGCCGTGCCAGAAGACCACGCCCGGACCTTCTTCCTGGAAATGGAACAGGTCCATTTCCCGGCCAAGACGGCGGTGGTCGCGCTTTTCGGCTTCGGCCAGAACGTGCAGGTAATTGTCCAGCTCTTCCTGGGTCGCCCAGGCGGTGCCGTAGATGCGCGACAGCATCGCATTGTTGCTGTCACCACGCCAATAGGCGCCGGCTACCTTCATCAGCTTGAAGGCCGTACCGACCTGACCCGTGGACGCCATATGCGGGCCGCGGCAAAGATCGAACCAGTCGCCCTGATAATAGATCTTCAGGTCCTGACCTTCGGGAATGGCATCGACCAGCTCGACCTTGTAGTTTTCGCCCTTTGCGGCAAACACTTCCTTGGCCTTCTCGCGCGACCAGACTTCGCGGGTAAACGGCTTGTTGCGCTGAATGATCTCCTTCATCCGCTTTTCGATCTTCGGCAGATCTTCCGGCGTGAAAGGTTCGTTCTTGGCAAAGTCGTAATAGAAGCCGTTCTCGATGACAGGGCCGATCGTCACCTGCGTGCCGGGCCACAACTCCTGCACGGCCTCGGCCATGACGTGGGCGGCATCGTGGCGGATGAGTTCCAGCGCGCGGCTGTCCTCACGCGTGACGATTTCTATCTTGCCATCGGTGATTGCCTCGGACAAATCGCGCACGGTGCCATCAAGCGCAATGGCGACAGCCTTCTTCGCAAGCGATTTGGAGATGGATTCGGCGACCTCGCGGCCGGTCGTGCCGGCGGGATAGCTGCGTACGGAACCATCGGGAAATGTAAGGGAAACGGTTTGTGACATCGTCGAATGCTCCTGATCCAGTCCCGCCAACGAATGCGGGTGGTGTTGGAATAAAAATAACGCCCTCTTTCGCAGATGGGCAGGCAGGCTGATAAAGAATTTTCCCGTTCCAGTCAAAGGTGAACGGCGGCTCAGCGAAGCATTTCGGCAATTCCATTGACGGTATTGGCGTTGCGGGTCGTGCCGATGCCGAGCTTCTTCGTGGTCAGCGCAGAGAGAAGCCGGCTTTCGCTTGGCTTGCCGCAAAAGTCGATCCACAGGTCACCGCCGACAATGGCGATCTTTTCCTTCTTGCAATACTTCTCCAAGATTCCAAGATAATCCCCGGCAAGCGGCTTGCGCATCACCCTTACGCAGACATCCGGTGGATTGCCATCCGGAAACGGGTTTGTAGCAGTCAGGGCAAGCCAATCAGGCGCTGAGCGAACGAGAATATCGACGTGTTTGCCGAACCGTTTTTCAAAGGCGCGCTCCAGCGCCTCCTCGATCTCGCAGACAGGCGCCTCCGGTGCACGGAAGACCAGATTTCCGGTCGCAACCAGCGTCCTGCATTCCTCAAAGCCCAGCTCCTGCGCCATTTCACGCAGATCGGCCATGATGAGCCGCTTGCCCGCCCAGAGCACGATGCTGTGCAGAAGAGCGACATAGCTCATCTATGCAGCATCCAATACCGCCAGGGCGTCCACCAGTGCTTGTCAGCGCCAAGCGTTTCCGGCACCGGGTCCAGCCCGCTGGTGCCGCCCGGACCGCAACGCGCGACGCGAAACAGCGTCATCCACCCGCCCGGCCAAAGTCCGTGGCGGGCGATCGCCTCGTAGCCATATTCGGAACAGGTGGGAATGTGGCGGCAGGAATTGCCGACGAAACTCGACAACGTCAGCTGATAGAGCCGGATGAAGCCAACACCGAAAAGACGGCCTGGGGTCTTCGCAAAGACTCCACCCCAGTTGCGGGATCGCCCGACCTTCTCCCCCGTCTTCTGATGTCCGCAGTCCGGTTCACCGCACATCGCCTAACCCGCAACGTTCAGAACCGGCCGGGCTTCGATCTGGTCGAGAGCATCGACCACCGCTTCGAAGGTCAGCATGGTGGATGCGTGGCGTGCCTTGAAATCCCGGACGGGTGAAAGCACCCGCATATCCTCGAAACGGCCTGTCGGCCCCTCGCCGCCCTGTTTCAGCATGGCAAGCATGTCTTCCCGCGCCTGCCGGATCTCACCGCTGGAAGCGCCGACGACATGATGCGCCATGATCGAGGCGGATGCCTGGCCGAGCGCGCACGCGCGAACCTCATGTGAAAAAGCCGTGACGATGCCGCCTTCCACCTTCAGATAGACCTTGAGTTTGGAGCCGCACAGCCGCGAGTGTTTTTCAGCGCTGGCATCGGCATCATCAAGCACGCCGGTCAGCGGAATATTTCCCGCAAATTCCAGAATTCGGTTGTTGTAGATATCGTCCATCATCAGGTATCCGGCGTTCAAGAATGCCCAAAAACGGGACAGGATATATTTTTCAAACACAGCGTTTGTCGCAGTGGAGCTTTCCTGCCCTTCATTCCCATTATATGCTAACGAGCTTTCTGGACATCAAGCCGATATGAAATTAACGGCTCCGATACCGAAATATCAGCATCGGCCTTGCCAAAATGCTGTAAAACAACCAGATAGCAGCAACGGTGGACGAAGTCCCCGCTACGAAAAACAAAGTTCAGGTGCGGCCTTGACCCGCATCGGGAGAGACGGAATGGATGCGATCGTGAAGAATTTCCCCGGCGCTGGCGCAAAACCCGATGTGGCAGAGGCTCGCCCAAGCCAGACGGAAGCGGAAGAAGCAGTGCGCGTTCTTCTGCGCTGGGCAGGAGAAAATCCCGCCCGCGAAGGACTCCTGGACACGCCGAAGCGCGTTGCCAAGGCCTATCGCGAACTCTTCGCCGGTTATGAGCTGAACGTCCAGGACGTTCTCGGCACGACCTTCGAGGAAGTTGGCGGTTATGACGATGTGGTGCTGGTGCGCGACATCCCCTTCTTCTCCCATTGCGAACATCACATGGTTCCGATCGTCGGCAAGGCGCATGTCGCCTATCTTCCGGCTGGGCGCGTGCTCGGCCTGTCGAAGATCGCCCGCGTCGTCGAAATCTTTGGCCGCCGCCTGCAGACGCAGGAAAACATGACCGCGCAGATCGCAAGATCCATCGAGGAGACTCTGAAGCCGCGCGGCGTGGCCGTCATGATCGACGCCGAACATATGTGCATGTCCATGCGCGGCGTAAACAAGCAGGGGTCCACGACCCTCACCACCAGCTTCACCGGCACCTTCAAGAACGACCCGGCCGAGCAGGTGCGCTTCATGACCATGGTGCGGAACCGCTAACGGTTCCGCTTTTTCCCCGGGGTAGCAATGTCCATTTCGTTTCCGTCCGCGCCTGCGGACAAGGAAGTGCTTGAAAATTCAGGTCTCTTCTCACCGAAATTCGATGCCCACGGCCTTGTCACCGCCGTGGTCACCGATGCGCGTGATGGTGAATTGCTTATGGTCGCCCATATGAATGCGCAAGCCCTGTCGTTGACGCTGGAAACGGGCATCGCCCACTATTACAGCCGCTCGCGCGACAAGATCTGGAAAAAGGGCGAAACCTCCGGCAACCTGCAGACGGTGAAGGAATTCCGCACCGATTGCGATCAGGACGCCGTATGGCTGAAGGTCTCCGTCGCCGGTCATGACGCAACCTGCCATACCGGCCGCCGCTCCTGCTTCTACCGCACGGTCGAGTTGGCCGATGGCAATGCCGTCACCAGAATCACCGACGATATCCGCCATTTCGACCCGGCGACTACCTATTCTGGCACGTGAACGGCCACCTTCCATCCGCCGCACCAATTTGCTACCAATAATTCAGGATCGGGGAGGAACAGACCGGGTCCTGGGAGCAGGCAGGGAGTGTACGGTCATGTTGGGCTGGGGAAGCAATCGTCACAATGCTCTTGCGGCTGGCAACACCGAAACAATCGTCAACGAGGTCGTTGATACGCGCCGGATTGCGCTTGCGCTCGGCGGTGGAGCTGCGCGCGGCTGGGCCCATATCGGCGTCCTGAGGGCACTAGACGAGGCCGGGGTTAAGATCGGCATGATTGCCGGAACCTCGATAGGCGCGCTGGTCGGCGGTTGTTATCTCGCCGGAAAGCTCGATGAGCTGGAGGAATTTGCCCGTTCGCTGACGATGCGGCGCATTGCTGGCCTGCTCGATCTGACGATTGGCGGCGGCGGTCTCTTCGGCGGCATGCGGCTGACCAAGCGCATGCAGGAACATCTCGAAGGCTTGCGCGTCGAAAACCTCGAGCACCCTTTCATCGCCGTCGCCACGGAATTGCGCACCGGCCACGAGGTCTGGATTCACCAGGGCGACCTCGTCACCGCACTGCGCTCATCCTATGCGTTGCCCGGAATTTTCGAGCCCGTGCAATGCAACGGCCGCACCCTGATCGACGGCGCTCTCGTCAACCCCGTGCCGGTTTCGGTCTGCAGGGCCTATGAACAGGCGCTCGTCGTCGCCGTCAATCTCAATTACGATCTGTTCGGCCGCTCTGCCGTGGTCAAACATTCCTCTTCGCCCCCTAATGGCGCAGCACCTTCCTTGGAAGGTCCGCCGCGCCCCGGCCTGCCGGGCGTCATGGTGCAGGCCTTCAATATCATTCAGGACCGGATTTCGCGCTCGCGTCTGGCGGGCGACCCGCCCGACCTCATGCTGCATCCCCGTATCAACGATATCGGCCTGTCGGAATTCCATCGCGCCAGCGAAGCCATCGACAGGGGATACGAGGAAACACGCGCCCGCGTTCCCGAGCTGGAGCGCATGCAGCAGGCGTTCCGACGCTAACGTACACTACAAATATTCGTGCTGAGCATTCCAGCTTGCGGTAGCCGCAGCCTCCTAGGCCGTCATTCCTGCGCGTGTCACAGGAATGACGTAGTCGTTTCGAAATGACTATTGCGGACGCGCCGGAAACGAAACCTCATCCGGCGATATAGGCCTTGATATGTTCGGCTTCCGCCTCGATCTCGCCGATCCGCGCCTTTACAACGTCACCGATGGAGATGATGCCGGCAAGACGACCGTCGTCCTCAACCGGAATATGGCGGAACCGCCCTCCGGTCATGATTTCCATCAATTCGTCGGTGGTGGAATTGTGATGACAGCGGATGACGTTCTTCGTCATGGCCACCGAAACGGATTGCAGAAGGGAGGCAGCGCCCTCGCCTGCCACGACCTTCACCAGATCGCGTTCCGTGAAAATACCGAGAACGACGCCGTCGGCATCGGTCACGACGAGTGCACCGATCTTGTGCGCATTCAGCGTTGCTGCCGCCTCGCCGATGCTTACGCTCGGTCCCACAGTCACGACATTCCGGCCCTTGCGGTCGAGAAGATCTTTTACGAATGTTGCCATGCCTTCCTCCTCCTGTCAGCAATCTGCAACGCGGCGAAGTCTCTCCGCGGTTGCAAATCATGGAACATGGTGCGCTGAGGCCTATGCGAATGCAATCCCGGATGGGACCTGCACAAGCAAATTTGCGCCACGGCCGACAAGGAGCGTGATCGCCCTAGACCGGGTGTTCCACACTCTCACCGGAAAGGTTCCCGCGGATCGGGCGATCAAACAGGCCGAAGAACAGGAAGCCGAGCAGAAAGCCGAAGACATGCGCATCCCAGGCGACTTCACCGCCGACATCGCCAAACAGCGGCACGCCGACCGCGATCAGGACATTGCCGAAAAGCCACATCAGCGTGAAGATCAGCACGGTCCTGTTCGAAAGCGCCGCGACAATGCTCTGCCTCGGCATCAGATGGCCGAAAGAGGCGCTGTAGCCGCCGCGTGACGGGAAAGCGAAACGGCATGCGGCTCCCATCAGCGCCGAAACGACCCCAGATGCTCCGATCAGAACCGTCACATCGCCCCAGTTCAGCGCCGCGTGGCCAAAAGCTGAAACGGCGGCGGATATGCACCATAACAGTACGAAGCGAAGCGTTCCGATCCGGCGCAGAACCGGCGCGCCAAAGGCCATCAACCACAATCCGTTAAAAAGAATATGCTCGATGCCGCCGTGCAAAAAAGAATATGTCACCGGCGTCCAGAGCCATTCCAGCCCCTGCTGGGATAATGGCACCGCGTAACGCAGCGGAATGAAGCCGAAGGTGAAGATGAACCAGCCGTTGCCATCCTCCGAAAGAAGATAGGCCGGAACCACAAAGGCCAAGAGCAGCGCCGCCAATATGCCGACCAGAAGCGGCGGCAGGTTGAAGACGGGATTATGTGCGTCCTCTTTCAGTTCCTGACTTTCCGAAACCGGCGGCTGTTCGCCGTCGCCGTTGGACATGATTCCATCCCTGTTTTTGTGGAAATTTGCGTCTCCCGAGCAATATAGGAAGCCCGGGCGAAAAAAAAGCCGTCCTGCTTTTCGGGCCACGACGCAAAAACCGCAATCGGTTCAAGCGCCTGTACCCAGGAGCAGTCCGGCCTGCGCGCCCGCCGTAAAGTTACGGGCGAAAGCATCAATTGTGCTGACTGGGAGCATGTCCCCGACATGGCCGCAGCGATGCCACGACCTTGGTCGTCGCGCAATCTCAACCATTTGTTAACCTTAACAAAATCGCTTGGCACGAAATTCGCTACACAACAAGTAACAGACGTTCGGATGGACATGATGTCCCAAAAACGAACATGGAGAACGATGCTATGAAGAGCATGGCCGGACTGGAGATATATGCCTATTGGGACACGCTGCGCGGCAATAAACCTGCGCCCCGCCGAGAAGACTTCGATCCCACAAAGCTGAAACATCATCTCGGCGACCTCTTCATCCTGGTGGACAAGGGAGAAAGGACGCCATTCTTCCGCCTTGCAGGCACGCACCTGTGCGACCTGTTCGGCCGGGAATTGCGCGACAGCCCGTTCTCGGATCTGTGGCCGGCGGCAAGTGCCACCTTCCCCTGCCGTGTCGCACGCGGCATCCTGCAACATCAATTGCCCGTGGTGTTCGATATAGAAGCGGAGGACGACCATGGCGCGGCGTCGCTTGCTTTCGAAATGCTGCTGTTGCCGCTAAGTTCGGATAATGACACAGCCCCGAGATTGCTCGGAGCGCTGCTGCCGGAGCGGCCCCGTCACGAATTCGCAGCACCGATCAGTTGCCTCGTCATGAAAAGCAGCCGCCTGCTACGCATGGATATCGCGCCGACAACGTATTCTACGAATGCGCGAACCGCTGTCATGCCGCATGCGGTAACCCGCTGACTGCCGCATCCCACCCCGCATGTTGAGGGTGGATCGGGTATGATCGCGCCGGAATTTCGTACGAAATACGTCAAAGCTGTAACGATTTTGACGATTGCAAAAATTGTAAGGGTTAAACAATACAGTCTGTTAACCCGGGCGGCGTAGAGATTTGTCATCATCACTGGTTACAATTGCGCTGCCATGTTCTCATCACGTTCGGTCAACACTGCCCAAACCCTGCGTCCGGTTGAAGAGGTTCACTTCGACGATCCCGTCCGTGTGTCCTTCACCGGCCGCCTCATGTTGCCCGATCACCAGGAATATGATTGCACCGCAACCGAGATGACCGCCGAAAGAGCGCTGTTCGCCTGCTCGGGCATTGCGCGCAACGGTGATCGCGTCATCTCCTATCTCCAGCATATCGGCCGCATCGAAGGAACGGTTACGGCGCTTACCGCGTCGGGCTTCGTCATTGCCATCAATGCGCCCGAA
Organism: Rhizobium sp. AN68; assembly: GCF_030758035.1. NCBI lineage: Bacteria > Pseudomonadati > Pseudomonadota > Alphaproteobacteria > Hyphomicrobiales > Rhizobiaceae > Rhizobium > Rhizobium sp. AN68. The sequence goes on from NZ_JARWMI010000003.1 coordinate 1,612,565, forward strand.
CGCAAGCGGGAAAAGCTGGCCGCCCAGCTCGCATGGATCGCCAAGCGCCAGCTGCTCGGCCTGCCGGAAGACCGCCGCCACGACCGCCTGACACCACGCAATACCCGGGCACATCTGATGCTGGAAGACGGCGTGCTTCTCGCCTGCCGGCTGATCGACCTTTCCTTGTCGGGCGCAGCCATCGAGATCGAAAACCGACCTCCACTCGGCACCAGGGTCCAGCTTGGCAAGAACATGAGCGGCAAGATCGTACGCCACTTCATGGAAGGCGTTGCGGTAGAATTCGACCGGGTCCAGTCGCCCGACGCCCTGATCGAATTTCTCTAGATCATCTTTCAGTAATACCGTGGAGCGGTATGTCCGTGCGGCAAGTGCGGCATTCGCCAGATCTTGTCACGGCTATCGCTTTCCGGCGCTCCGGCCGTGAGCCGGAATACAGCCAGCCCAGGTCTCTTGGCCGAAAAAACTTTTCCCGCCACGCAGGCGCACATCGATCCGATTCCTGCTCAAGGCCGGAATAATGGGAGCAGACTGCTTTCGTCTACAAAAATGCCGCTCGTGCATTTGCGCTGACAGTCTAAAATACTGCTTTCCAGCACTTGGGATTCCGTTGAAGCTGACTTCCGTGCTATCCGGTCAGAGTGCCCGGCGCGCTCCATTTCGCGTTAGTTCTCGCGCAAAACCGCACTGGAAAATCCCGTTCCAGGCATTTTTTCCAAGAAAAAAACAGTTTTCTTGAAGTTTTTTTCGCTGCCTTTTTGCCCTGTCCCGACTTGAAACACCAATCCCAAAACGGGAAATCCGCGTCTTCGATACGCTCCGCAGCCTGACTACCCAGCATCGCAAAAATATCTCTGTGGCGAAAATCGCTTTCAATACAGCGGCCTAAATGGCTACCAAAAACCTAAGGTCGAGATGCGTAAAATTGTAATAAAATTTGCTTCAAACACGCGTAAAAACTAACTCGAATACAGTTCAAAACAAGCGATAATTTGCTGAAATATAAGCTAAAATTGACACGCGCATCTTTCCGCGGGGTCAAAATATACATGCGAGTGTCTCCTCAACACGGGGAGACAAGCAATGAACAAAAACAACCGTTTCGGTTTCTTTCTGATCGCATTCATCGTCAGCGCCATCGCCCACCAGGCCAGCGCTTCGCCATCCGCCGCCATGCGCGTGATCGGCAAGGCCAACCCGCCGATCGGCCACTACGAGTTCTGCCAGACCTATCAGAGCGAATGCCAGCCGACATCGCTGGACAACGGCCCGATGAAACTGACCGAAGAGCGCTGGAAGACGATGCTCGACGTCAACTATACCGCCAACACCACGATCACGCCGATGACCGACATGGAAATCTACGGCGTCGAAGAGCGCTGGGCCTACCCCACCACGGTCGGCGATTGCGAAGATTTTGTGCTTCTGAAGCGCAAAATGCTAATGAACAAGGGCTTCTCCGCCAACAACCTGCTGATCACGGTTGTTCTGCAGCCGAATGGCGAAGGCCATGCAGTTCTGACCGTTCGCACCGATCGCGGTGATTTCGTCCTCGACAACATGCGCAACAAGGTCATGAACTGGTCGGAGACCGAATATACCTACCTGAAGCGTCAGGACACCGCCAATCCCGGACGCTGGGTGAAAATACAGGATGGCCGCGCCACCACTGCGGTTGGCGGCATCAACTGAAGCCATCCAAACCCACGCAAATACCGTCTCCCCAAATGATAAAGCCGGCTCCGCAAGGAAGCCGGCTTTTTCATTTCAATCACATCCATTGACGATTAGAGCAGGCCTAGCTCGGCTAGTTCCCGCTTGAGGTCGGAGGGCATCTCCTCGCCGCCGAAATCACCGCCGCCGAGATCGCGTGGGGCCTCGTTGTCCTTGAGGTAGCGCCAGCCCTGAAACGGCCGCTTCGGCGCAGGCGACGTCTCGATCACCTCGGGGCCGAGAATGAGATCGCAGCGGGTAATCCCGTCGTCGCCCTTGAAGGAACGTATGTCGAGAAGTTTCTGCCGTGCCTGCACCTGGCCCTTGATGACCCAATAGAGCGAACCGCCTTCCAGCAATTCTTCAAGCCGTTTCGGGATCATCCGCGTGGTGTGGACGCTGTGCGGCTCAAGGCCAGCGGCGATCGCGGTCAGCGAGCGATGCGCGACCCAGTCTCTCAAATCCTGGAGTGAATCCGCGCCGACGCAAAGTTTTATAAGATGTAGAGGCATGTGCTTATGAATGCCTTTTTGCGTCGGGCGTCAAGCATGTGGACCATGCCTGACGCCCTGCCCGCTCAGCATTCCACAACGTTGACGGCAAGACCGCCGGTGGAAGTTTCCTTGTACTTGTCGCTCATGTCGTTGCCGGTCTGGCGCATGGTTTCGATACAGGCATCGAGCGGCACGAAATGCTGGCCGTCACCCTTCAGCGCCAGGGAAGCCGCCGTTACCGCCTTCACCGCACCCAGCGCATTGCGCTCGATGCACGGCACCTGCACCAGACCGGCGATCGGGTCGCAGGTCATACCGAGGTGATGCTCGAGCGCGATTTCGGCGGCATTCTCCACCTGTTCGGGCGAACCGCCCATGACGGCGGCAAGGCCTGCGGCCGCCATGGCGGCAGCGGACCCAACCTCGCCCTGACAGCCGACCTCGGCACCTGAAATAGATGCATTATGCTTGATGATGCCGCCGATCGCGGCCGCCGTCAGCAGGAAATCGCGAACATCGTCAACGGTCGCATCCTCGTGGAAATGCCGGAAATACCGGACTGTCGCCGGAACGACGCCCGCAGCGCCGTTGGTCGGCGCTGTCACCACGCGCCCGCCCGCAGCATTTTCCTCGTTCACGGCCATGGCATAGACGCTCAACCAGTCATTCGCCATGACAGGATTGAGCCGGTTGCTGCGCCATTCCTCATTCAGCTTCTCGTAGATGGAGCGGGCACGGCGGCGCACCTTCAGGCCACCCGGCATGATGCCGTCCACCTTCAGCCCGCGCTCGATGCAGCCGTTCATCGCCTCCCAGATCTGGTCGAGGCGCTCGTTCAGCTCGTCGCGAGAGATCACCGTTTCTTCGTTTGCGCGCTTCATCTGGGCGATGGTGCGGCCGGAGCGGCCCGCCATCTCAAGCATTTCCCGCGCCGTGGCGAACGGATAAGGCACACGCGGACCATTATCGATGGTCTTGCCGCGCTGCTTGATCGCCTCCAGTTCCGTATCGGTCACGACGAAACCGCCGCCGACGGAATAATAGATGCGCTTGAGAAGCAGCCTGCCCTGATTGTCGAAGGCGGAAAAGGTCATGCCGTTGGCATGGCCGGGCAGCGGGTTCTTCTTGTCGAAGACCAGATCCTCGGCTGGGTTGAACTCATAGGAGGGGTGGCCGGGTGGCGACACGGTACCGGCCTTTTCAACCTTTTCGATGATCGGGTCCATGGCGTCGGGGTCGACGAGATCCGGCCGCTCGCCCGTCAGGCCGAGGATGACCGCACGGCCGGTGCCGTGGCCAATGCCGGTAAAGGCAAGCGAACCGTGCAGGCTGACCTTCAGGCGCGACACGGAAGCACCCGCCGGACGCGGCCATTCATCACCGAGGATAAGCGCAAGAAAGCGGTTCGCCGCCGTCATCGGCCCCATCGTATGCGAGCTGGAAGGACCGATACCGATCTTGAAGACGTCGAAGACCGAAAGAAACATGAGGCTTACCTTGAATAAGAATGGATTCCACCGCCATCATATCCAAAGCCGCGACGGATCGCCACAAAAGAGCGGCACCGGCTTTTGCAGCTGCGACATACAGGCCGCAGAAACGAAAACAGCACGGTTTCCAGAGGAAACCGCGCCGTTTCAAAACCCGTCATTCATGAGAAGTGCTTATGGGCTGCCAAAAATGTACGTCAATGCGAGAAATGCGGCAAAGCCTGCAAGCGCGCGCAAGGTGACGGCCCAACAGGATTTCTGAGCGGTTTCTTCCATGATTACTCCAGCTATTCACTCTCCGGGCGATCTTCAAGACCGGGCCCGTTGGGGGAAGCATTTATTAAAATCCGGCGCAGAACGCAAATGCAAAAAGCGGCTAAATGAAGGCGTTTTTGACGGGCTGCCATTCGTCAGCTGCATAGGTGTGTGAAAAAACAAGGCTTTAGATCGGGGCTTTCGGGTTACCCCTTTTTGCCGTTCGCCTCAATTTGAACCAAAGTGTAACTGATTTATGAAGGTTTCGCACAAACGCCTGTTGAAGCCAGCGGCAATCGGCATTCCAGAGTTGAATTTCAGTGTCCGGACTGTTGTGCCTTGAAAGCCTTTCGGCTGTGCCTTATCGACACAAAACGGCAACGGGATTCGTCATTACATGCAGCAGGCATCATCTTTTCCGGACCGCGAGACGGTCGCATCGAAACTTGCCTCGCTTGCAAGCGAGGACAAGGCGTGGGTGCTGCTTTTGATGGAAAACGTGTTGCAGGATGAAAACCTGCTGGCCGGCCTCAATCTCTATCTCGATCAACAGGCCAATGCCCGCTTCCTCAACAGTCTGAAACTGGAGACATCAGGCGAATGGCTGGGCTGTAACGCCCCTGCCCGCCTGCAGATACGCATCACGGAAGCGGCCAAGGCCAGCCAGCATCCTGCCTATCTGGCCTTCCGCAAGGGACTGACGGCATCGGCAGGCCTCGAAAAAGCCTACCCCAAGGCGCCGATCTGACTTAGTCAGGCACCCTGTCGACGACAGCGATAATTGGCCCCATGGGAAACAGGGAATCGCGCCTTTTCATCGCAGGAATGTCGACACTGGAAATCGTCCCGTCGAGATACAGCGCGTTTGGCGCATCCAGCGCATCCCTGAACAACGTCGCGAAGTCGTAAAAACGCACGGTGTTTTCCGAAATCGCGAAATGCACCGTGCCGTCGCGCGACACGCCGACGCCGTTGCGGCGTTTCAGGCTGTCGCTATCGGGCAGAAATCGCGGATGCAGCTTTCCATCGATCACCAGCATCGGGCCGGACTGGGTGGCAAAATCCGGCTTCAAGCCGGCAGAGACATAGGCCCGCGTTTCCAGAACGCCCGCCATTGCACCCTTCAGATAAAACACGCCATTCGGCAGAAGATGGAAATTGCCCCACCCGCCGCCGGTAATAATCGGCGAACGTTCGACGCCGTTTTCGACAAAGAGGCCAACGGGAGAATAGTCGGAATGATACATGCCGCCATTCATGGCGAAGACGCTGAACATGTGCTGCCGCCACAGGGCGGAGGAGAGATCGGAGAAGGAGCGATATCCCTCACCCGAGACATGATCGCGGTCGTAAATCCGGATCATGCTTTTCGCCGGATCGAAACTGCAGACGATGTAACGTCCGCCCGCATGCTCCATGGTTTTGCAGAAATCCACCTGTCCGCCCGCCTTAGCCGAAAACGGCAAAAGCAATGGCAGCAGCAAGCTAATCAGTCTTTTCGTCACCAGTCTTTTCATCAACGCCCGCTCATGCCCTCTCGCCCCATCTTAGTACGGCGCGATTCTTACACATGAACTGTGACGGTGAAATCAGGTCAAAGAAAAGGCGTCCCCTTCATTCAGGGAGACGCCAGACCTTGGAGGGGAGAGACTTAGCGACGCGCGGCGCGGTCTACGCTACGACCTGCGTCCTGCGTGGCGTCCACTGCATTTGCCGTATCCCGGCCAACGCCGCGAATGGTATTACCGCAGGAACTCAAGGTCACGACGGTCAACAAAGCCACGAAAACTGTCGAAAGAATACGTGTGATCATTTGAAATAACTCCCCTATGACTTGCCGTCCAAAGGCAAGCGCCGATGTGATATGCGTCACAATAACGTGAGCATTGGAAATCGGTTCCACCGGCGTTTGAAAAAATCCCGTCGGTGAAAATTAACATGGTTTTGAACTTCGCGAGGGAAACTCGGGCGCAGGGATCATGATCGGGAAAATCGTGTGGGTGACATGACTGAGATAAACAATCGGCTACTGGTGATGACGGCGGGGGGCTGAACCCCAATGTCATGATCAATGCGCTGGCCGCCCGGTTTCCGGATATCCATGTCATCGTGGAGCAGGCGGAAAGCAAATCGGCCATTCTGAAAAGACGGGCGCGGCGGCTCGGCTGGATGACAGCCGCAGGCCAGATGGCGACGATGATCGCCTCCCGGCTCGGCAAACGCTTCACTGTTCGGCGCACCAATGAGATCATTGCCGAACATGGCCTCTCTGCCGATCTCGGCCAGGCAGTTCCTGTTACACACGTTGCCTCCCTGAACGACGAAGAGTGCCACAAGGCCATCAACACCTTGCAACCGGCGGCGATCTTCACCATTTCCTGCCGCCTTCTGACACCGGCAACCCTTAAAGCCCTGCGCTGCCCGGTCATCAATTTCCACGCCGGCATCAATCCCGCCTATCGCGGCCAGATGGGCGGTTATTGGGCGCTGGTGGAAAAGGACCGGGGTAATTTCGGTGCGACCGTGCATCTGGTCGACAAGGGCGTGGATACCGGCGCAACCCTTTACGAAAAGCGGCTGAAGCCCTCGCCTTCCGATACCATAGCCACCTACCCCTTGCTTCTGACCGCCGCCTCGGTCGATATTGCGGTCAGCGCTATCGAGGACGCCCTTTCCGGCAGCCTTGCGCCGCAACCGCCCTTGCCTGGCAAATCGGTGCTGCGGTTTCCGCCGACGATCTGGACATGGCTGTGGAACGGCCTCACCAAACGTGTCTGGTGAGAACAAACAGCCATTGCCGCCAGCCAAACGCATGAAATCAAGCTTCGTCGCAGATGCAGGGCTGTCTTGCCGCAACAGGCAAAGACGTGGGCAAAAAACCGGTGCATGATAAGGAAAAGGACCAAATAAAATTGCACGATATCTCGACCTCTCCCGCCATTGCCGCCTCCATTGAAGCCTCACCCGCACAGGTGCTCGGCCCGGCAAGTCTTGCCGGTATCTTTCCACAGGGCGTGCGTGTTTATCTGACAGACACCGGACAGGCCTCGCAGGACAGGCTGGTCGACGCTGCAAAACATCTTCGCGATCTCGGCTACACACCAGTGCCGCATCTCGCGGCACGGCGCATATCGTCTCGCGTGGAATTCGAGGAGCAGGTGAAGCGGCTGGCAGGCGAAGCGGGTGTGTCGGATGTGCTGGTAGTCGGCGGTGGCGTCGCCACACCGGCTGGTCCCTTCGCATCCAGCATGGATATGCTGTCGACCGGCATCTTCGATCGCTGCGGGATCAATCAGATTGCAATCGCCGGCCATCCCGAAGGCAGCCCCGATTTCAGCGAAGAGACGGCTACGGCCGCCTTGAAGTTGAAGTATGATTTTGCCGAAAGAAGCGATGCGGCAATGCGCATCGTCACCCAGTTCGGCTTCGACCCCGCGCGCTTCATCGCCTGGGCGGAAGGACTTGCCGCCTCCGGCATCGACTTGCCGGTGCATATCGGCGTCTCCGGTCCGGCCAGGATCACGACGCTGCTGAAGTATGCAGCACTCTGCGGCGTCGGCAATTCCATTGCCTATCTGAAAAAAAACGCGCTCTCCCTGACGACGCTGGCCAAGGGGCATTCACCGGAAAGCGTGGTCGGCCCTATCGAACGGCACTGGCAGGCAAATCCGGCAGGGCCGATCCGGCAAATCCACGTTTTCCCATTTGGTGGGTTACAGAATTCGGCAGACTGGCTGGCCGGTCGTGGAAGCTGGCAAACCGGCGATGCGGACTTTTCTGCAAAGCGGGGCACGGTAGCGATCTAGGCCCACCTTTGCCTATGGCGCGACGGACGCTCGCCGTCGCGCATTCCCGTTATAAAGATCTACCTCAGGCCGCCTTGGCGACCTCGACAAAGGCGTTGCGGATGCTTTCCGCGACCGCAAGGATGGGGCGCGAGGGTCTTTCGCCCGTGATCAGGCGAATATCGAAATAACCAAGTTCCGGCAGGCCTTCCTTGTCGCTCAGAATGACCATGTCGTTCTGCACATAGGAGCGCGGCAGGGGTGCGATGGCGAGATCGGCGGCAATTGCTGCGCGCTGCGCCATGGTATGGCCGCTGAGATAGGCCACGCGGAAATTGCGACCCCGCTTTTCAAGCGAGTTGATCGCTTCCGAACGCCAGATGCAGCCCTCTTCCCAGATCGATATAGGCAGCGGATCGCGCAGATAGGCCGTACCGCATTTTGCCCCGGCCCAGACGAGACGTTCGCGCATCAGCACCTCGCCCGTATCCCGCAGCGGATGCGACGCACAGTTGACCAGTGCCAGATCCAGCCGCCGTTCATCCATGCGCTTGTAGAGATTGGAACTGGAATCGATCGTGACATCGATCATGATGCCGGGGAAAACCTCGGCAAAACGCTTGAGGATACCCGGTAGCAAACCGCGCTCGCCAATATCTTCCGGCGCACCGAGCCTGACGACGCCAGACAGTTCAGGCATGACGAAACGCGACACGGCCTCGTTAGACAGCGCGATCATGCGGCGCGCATAGGTAAGAAGCGTTTCGCCATGGGCCGTCAAAGTAACCGAGCGGGCATCGCGCAGGAACAACGTCGTCTTCAGCTGTTCCTCCAGCTTCTTTATCTGCATGGAAACGGCGGACGGCGTTCTGAACACCACCTCTGCAGCGGTGGAGAAGTTCCCGGTCTCGGCAATCGCGACGAAGGTTCTCAGAATGTCGTTATCCAGCAGCGGCAGCGGTTGGCGGAAAGTTACGGTCATGGCACGAACCTTCAAATATTTTGATTTATAGATGGATATCATTTCGTTTGATTGAATGTCAACACAGGCGCACCATCCGGGACATCGAATGACAGGGCAACTAACGCCTTGTCGGAATGAAGCGCTGGCCCATCACGGAATGACAGGAATTCCGGCAGGCGGCGAACGCGATTCATTCCTAAAACTGATGAATGACATAAAATTCATTCCCTTGTTTGATGAGATATGTAAGCGCATACCGAAGTCGTAAACAGGATCGTGGTTCACGAAAGGAACAAGACATGGCCATGATACATTATCACCCCGCAGCGAGCCGTTCGTCGCAACGCCCCTCGACCGGTAGCTGGCTCCAGCGCCTGTCCGGCCAGATTTCCGCTTTCCATACGTCATGGAAGCGCGCAAGAATGCTCCGCGCGCTGGAAGGTTTGCCGCCTGAAACATTGAAGGACATTGGATGGCCGACAACCGACAGCAATCGCATCAGGGTCGTCCGCAAATGATGCGCAACCCCATGGCTCGCAACCGTCCCAGGACTTGCGAGCCATCCCCGTCAATCCCGAGACGCCCCGGCAAAGGCGTAAAATGACCTGCCTGTTTTACATGCGACACGACGCCCTTTAAAAAGGCTTGTCGCAAATTTTGCATATTTCAAAAGCTATTTTTTGACAGCCCGGATTTCACGGCGTATTTTTCGTTAAAGATGTCGGAAACAGGACATCCAGAAGACCGATTCCAAGGGAGGAATTGCGTATTCGCAACGGAGCACGGGCAAATGAGCAGGAACTCCCAGAAGAAACGCTCAATCGTCTTTTTTCTCATTCCGCAATTTACCATGCTGCCGTTCGCCGCAGCGGTTGAAACGCTTCGCATCGCCAATCGCATGCTGGGGTATCAGGCTTACGAATGGCGCCTCGCCTCGCTCGACGGCCAGAAGGTCATGTCATCAAGCGGCATCTGTCTTGAGGTCGACACCTGTCTTGCCGATGAGCGCCGATATGTCAGCGGCGAAAACCGCGTTGAAATGGCGATCATCTGTTCGGGCATCGATGTCGACCAGCACATCAACAAATCCGTCAATGCCTGGCTGCGTGAAGCCTATAATCGCGGCATCGCCATCGGCAGCCTCTGTACCGCCGCGCATATCCTCGCGCAGGCCGGTCTCTTAAATGGCAAACGCTGTGCGATCCACTGGGAGAACCTGCCTGGTTTTTCCGAGGCCTTCCCGCAGGTGGAAGTCTATGCCGATCTCTTCGAGGTCGACAGCAACATCTATACCTGCGCCGGCGGCACCGCATCGCTCGATATGATGCTGAGCCTGATCGGTCAGGATTTCGGCGAAAATCTTGTCAACCGCGTCTGCGAGCAGCAATTGACGGACCGGGTGCGCAGCCCCAACGACCGCCAGCGCCTGCCGCTGCGTGCGCGCCTCGGCGTTCAGAATAGCAAGGTCCTGTCGATCATCGAATTGATGGAAGGCAATCTGTCCGAGCCGCTGTCGCTGCTCGACATCGCCGATGCGGCCGATCTGTCGCGCCGACAGGTGGAGCGTCTCTTCCGGCAGGAAATGGGCCGCTCACCCGCCCGCTACTATCTTGAAATCCGCCTGGACCGCGCCCGCCACCTGCTGGTGCAATCGGCCATGCCGGTGGTCGAGGTTGCCGTTGCCTGCGGTTTCGTCTCCGCTTCGCATTTCTCCAAGTGTTATCGCGAAATCTACAATCGCACGCCGCAACAGGAACGGGCGGAACGCAAGCTGCTGATCAGCGCTTCGCGGATGGCAACCGCGAGCCAGGGCAAAGCCGCGCACTGACGCGGCTTTAAACCTCTAGGGCGAAAAAGCCCTCGCTTCAGGAATGAAAACCTTTCCTCCGTCATGCCGGACTAGATCCGGCATACAGCCACGACGCGTCTGCGCAGCGAAAGGTATCTCCTGCGATCAAGTCCGGTGACGGAGTGGACACCAGCTCAAGGTCACGCAAACGGCCGCACCGCGTGGGCGAGATCTTCTGCCGTCATACCTGCACCAGCCCTGCTGCCCGCCACGCCATGTAGCCAGACACCGGCAGCGGCGGCCTCAAAGGCAGGCGTTCCCTGCGCAAGCAATGCGCCGATGATGCCAGCCAGCACATCGCCTGACCCCGCCGTCGCAAGGCTCGACGGCGCATTGGTATTGACCAGCGCGCGGCCGTCCGGCGCGGCGATGACCGTATCCGCCCCCTTGTAGACCAGCACTGCGCCGCTGCGCGCCGATGCGGTCTGCGCCTTCTCGATCTTGCTCAGTGACGTGTCAGCGGCGAGATCGGGAAAGAGCCGAGCAAACTCGCCCTCATGCGGCGTCAATACGAATTTCCCCGCGCCTGAAATCATCCGGTCGAACAGGGTTTCCGGGCAGTCCTTGAAAGCGGTGATCGCGTCGGCATCCAGCACCACCACCTTGTCCCCGAGCAGGGACACGAATTGCCGCGCCTTTTCGAGATCGCCGAAACCGGGACCGAGGACGAAAGCGCCGTGGCGTTTGTCGTCCAGCCAGTGGCGCAGATCGTCCGCATCATCCAGACCGGAGCTCATCACCGCCGTCAATGTCACCGAAAGCACGTCGAGCGCCTGCTTCGGCGCGGCAATGGTGACGATGCCCGCCCCCGCCTTCAGCGCTGCAATTGCCGTCATGCGGCTTGCTCCCGTCGCATGTGGCGGTCCGGAAAAGACGGTCAGATGCCCACGGCGGAATTTATGCGTTTCCATTTCGGAGCGGGGCAAGGCGTCGCGCCAGACAAGTGGATCGTTTTCCGCAACCGATCCCGCATGAGCGGCGAGAATACGGGAGGGGATACCGATATCGAACACCTCAAGCGTCCCGCACAGTTCCCGCCCCGGCATCAACAGATGGCCGGGTTTTCGCGCCATGAAGGTTACGGTCCGCACCGCCTTGAACGATGCGCCCAGAGGCACGCCCCTCCTGCCGCAAAGACCAGACGGCAGATCGACGGCGAGAACCGGCACGGCTGCATGCGTCACCGCATCGATCACGCGCCGAAGCTCCGACGGAATCTCGCGGGACAATCCGGCACCGAACACCGCGTCAATCACCACGTCACCAGCCATGGGCACATAGTCGCCAAGCGGCAGGGCTGTGGCGCCGCTGCCCTCGAAAGCCGTGCGGGCATCGCCTTTCATGGCCGTAACGTGGCCAAGATGATGAACCGCAACTGTCGCCCCGCTTTGCACAAGCGAGCGTGCCGCAACGTAACCATCACCGCCATTATTGCCGCCTCCGCAGAGCACGACGAAACGCAGCGCGTCCGGATAGTAGCGAAGGGCCGAAGCAGCGACCGCCTGCCCTGCCCGCTCCATAAGATCGTATAGGGGAATGCCGGATTGACCTGAGGCCGCATCGATGCGGGCCATCACAGCAGGGTCGATAAGAGCGAGATTCAATAGGGATTTCATGGAGCGATCATCCCTTCAAAACGCCGGAAAGGCAATCGATACAAAAATAAGCAAATGGCTGCGGCGAAATAATAATCAAATGCATAAAATATAAACAAATCAACAACACGCCGTCAGTGCATTCCGAAATATTCAACATAACTAAAATAAGGAAAACCGACAGAATTGATGACGGATTTTTCGGGTTTTGGCGAGAAATTGGCTGGAAAACCACAAAAAGCGAATGCATTTTGTGCCAGAAAGCCGGGCAAGCGAAGTTTTTTCTTCAAGCCCGCTTCCGATCTGGCACAATACGTGCATTCTTGTGGCAGAGCGGGAATAACCTGCTTTAACGGGAGAAGCGGAGAGATATTTTCTCATGAAAAAGATCGAAGCGATCATTAAGCCTTTCAAGCTCGATGAAGTGAAGGAAGCCCTTCAGGAAGTCGGACTTCAGGGAATCACGGTCACGGAAGCAAAAGGCTTTGGTCGTCAGAAGGGCCACACGGAACTCTACCGCGGAGCAGAGTACGTTGTGGACTTTTTGCCGAAAGTGAAAGTCGAAGTCGTACTGGCGGACGAAAATGCGGAAGCCGTCATTGAGGCTATCCGCAATGCGGCACAGACCGGACGTATCGGCGACGGAAAGATTTTCGTTTCCAACGTCGAGGAAGTCATCCGAATCCGTACCGGTGAAACAGGCGTGGACGCCATATAATCGGAACCAGGTCCTGAGCCGGGGAGGCTCAGGTTTTTCACCTCGTCACCACCACACTCAAGGAAAACGTTTAAATGACGACCGCAAACGATATCTTGAAGCAGATCAAGGATAACGACATCAAGTTCGTGGACCTGCGCTTTACCGACCCCAAGGGCAAGCTGCAGCATGTCACCATGGATGTTGTCTGCGTAGACGAAGACATGTTCGCCGATGGCGTCATGTTCGACGGCTCCTCGATCGCCGGCTGGAAGGCCATCAACGAATCCGACATGGTGCTGATGCCCGATCCGGCAACTGCCCATACCGATCCGTTCTTCGCCCAGTCGACCCTCGTCATCCTTTGCGACATTCTCGACCCGGTTTCCGGCGAAGCCTATAACCGCGACCCGCGCGGCACCGCCAAGAAGGCAGAAGCCTACCTCAAGGCCTCCGGTATCGGCGACACCATCTTCGTTGGCCCCGAGCCAGAATTCTTCGTCTTCGACGACGTGAAATACAAGGCAGACCCTTACAACACCGGCTTCAAGCTGGATTCATCGGAACTGCCGTCCAACGACGACACGGATTACGAAACCGGCAACCTTGGCCACCGTCCGCGCGTCAAGGGCGGTTACTTCCCGGTTCCGCCGATCGACAGCCTGCAGGACATGCGTTCCGAAATGCTGACGGTTCTCGCTGAAATGGGCGTCGTCGTCGAAAAGCACCACCACGAAGTCGCCTCCGCGCAGCACGAGCTGGGCGTGAAGTTCGACACCATGGTATCCAGCGCCGACAAGATGCAGATCTACAAGTACGTCGTGCACCAGGTCGCCAATGCCTATGGCAAAACGGCAACCTTCATGCCGAAGCCGATCTTCGGCGACAACGGCTCGGGCATGCACGTGCACCAGTCGATCTGGAAGGGCGGCAAGCCGACCTTTGCTGGCGACGAATATGCCGGCCTGTCTGAAAACTGCCTGTACTACATCGGCGGCATCATCAAGCATGCCAAGGCCATCAACGCCTTTACCAACCCCACCACCAACTCCTACAAGCGTCTGGTGCCGGGTTATGAAGCTCCGGTTCTGCTGGCCTATTCCGCCCGCAACCGCTCCGCATCGTGCCGCATTCCCTTCGGCTCCAACCCGAAGGCAAAGCGCGTCGAAGTCCGCTTCCCGGACCCGACCCAGAACCCCTATCTCGGTTTTGCAGCCATGCTGATGGCCGGCCTCGACGGCATCAAGAACAAGATCCATCCCGGCAAGCCGATGGACAAGGACCTTTACGACCTTCCTGCCAAGGAACTGAAAAAGATCCCGACCGTCTGCGGCTCGCTGCGCGAAGCGCTGGAGAGCCTCGACAAGGATCGCAAGTTCCTGACCGCCGGCGGCGTGTTCGACGACGACCAGATCGACTCGTTCATCGAGCTGAAGATGCAGGAAGTCATGCGCTTCGAAATGACCCCGCATCCGGTCGAATTCGACATGTACTACTCGGCCTGACCGGCATTTGGGACGCCTTTAGAGGCGTCCCTTCCCGCTCGGCGGTTTTCCCCTGGAAAGCCGCCGTTTTCTTTTGATGCCCAGCCATGTCGCGAACAATGTCGATCAAGCCAGCCTCTCAGCAAACGCGCCTCACGGACTGGCTCATCTTTCTGGCGGTACCGTTCTTTTTCTCCAGCAACATCATTTTCGGCCGCGGCGTCATCGGCGAGGTTTCGCCCTTCATTGCCGCCTTCATTCGCTGGATCGGATCGAGCCTCATCATCGCTCCGTTCATGATCGCCGACTGGCGGAACTGCCTCGCCTTCGTGCGCCAGAAAACGCTACTCTGGCTCGTTCTTGGCATTCTCGGCATGGGCGTCTGCGGCGGCGTGGTCTATTGGGGCCTCACAATGACGACGGCTGCCAACGGTACGTTGATCTACACGACTTCGTCGCTATTCATCATCCTGTTCCAGCGCATCTTTCAGGGCCGCCCGATCCGCAGGCTCGAAGTGGCGGGCATGATCATCGCTTTTGCGGGCGTGGCGGCAATCGTGCTCAAGGGCGATATGTCCGCTCTCTGGCAGATGAAATTCAACATTGGCGATTTTGCCATTCTGACGGCAGCGATTGCGTTTGCGGTCTATTCGCTGCTATTGCGCGATCCCGAGGCGCGGCAGATGGCCTCGTTCAGCCTTTTCGGCCTCATCGCCTTCTCCGGCGCGCTGGTCCTGCTCCCGCCGGCAGCGGTCGAACTGGCGCATGGTGGCTTGCTGCCGGCCACGGCCATCGCCTGGGCCAAGATCGGCGGCATCATCCTGTTCGCCTCGCTGCTTGCCTTTTATTGCTTCACCCATACGGTCCGCGTTTTTGGCCCCGCCACGGCAGGCATCACGCTTTACATGATGCCACCCGTCTCGATTGTCATGGCCACGCTTTTCCTTGGTGAAACGTTTGAAACATATCACGCCATCGGCATCGTGCTGGTTACCGGCGGCGTCGTCATCGCCACCGCACCGATCGGCCGCAGGGTCGCTTAAGAGCATCAGGGGAAAAAGGGTCGAATACCGCTAGCCCTTGATATTTCCCATTCCGCACCCAACTATTAGTGGGAAAGGAAGTTCATACCATGAAACAAAGAGACGCAAAATTTACGCTTGGCGAGATCGTCCGCCACAAGGTGTTTCCGTTCCGCGGTGTGGTGATTGACGTGGATCCGGAATATGCCAATACGGAAGAGTGGTGGAACGCCATCCCCGCCGATATTCGCCCGGAGCGCGACCAGCCCTTCTACCATCTTCTGGCGGAAAACGATGAGACGGAATATGTCGCTTACGTTTCCGAACAGAACCTCGTCCACGATGAAAACGAGGCGCCGCTCCGCAACCGCAATATCGAGCGGATGTTCGACAAGGCGCCCAACGGCGAGTGGCGGCCGAAGATGTCGCTGGCGCATTAGCGCACGCCCGATTTGACAACAATCATAAGGGCGCTGTGCGCTTTGACTGAAAATACGTCGGATCAAAACCGCGCATAAAAAAACCGGCCTGAAAACAGGCCGGTTTTTTCGTGTTCTCGTAAAGAGATCAGGGCTTCGGCGCGCCCTTTGCGGCGTCCTGAGCAGCTTCCAGCTTCTTGCGAGCCTCTTCGGCCTTTTTCTGCATGCCTTCCTGAAGGCTGCGCTGGCTTTCTGCGAGCTGCGACTGGGTGATAGCCGCACCGTCATAAGCGCCGGTAAAGCCGGTAAGCGCGATCTTGATGGGGTTCGGCGCGCGGCGGAAGTTGATCGAGGTGAAGACGATCTCGTTGCCCTTCTTCAGCGACGCAATCATGGCGTCCGTCAGCGGAACTTCGGCCGTGCACTTGTCGGGAAGGCAAACAGCGTAATCGAGCTTCTGACCCTTGCCACCGTCGATCTGCATCATCACACCCGGGGGAATGAGACGCGCGGTCGGAACGGAAACCTGGAGCAGCTTGCGGTTGACCTTGCCCTCGACAGTGATGAGGCCGACGGCAGTGATCATCTGGCCGTTCTGGGCAAGAACCACGTTCTGCACGACGCAGACATCGTTGTCTTCCTGCTTGGAGCAGGTCTTGAACCAGCCGAGCGGCGGAGCGCCAGCGCCCTGATTGGCGGGAGCATCCTGTGCCTGCGAGATGGCCGGAGCGGAAACCGCGCCCAGGGAAAGAACGAGAGCGGACAGAGCTGTCCGGATGAATGTGTTTGCCTTTTGCATCATAAGAGTTCCGTCTCCTGAATGTCTGCCAGAACAGAACCGCGGGTCCTGCTCGCCGATGGCGGTATCCTTCTGCCCGTTCAACTGTCGTTTAAATGAGGCAAATGCGTGACCCGTCTCTTCCGGCCACCCTGTTACATGCCGTTCGCGGCGATATCCAGCACTTCTTTAACTTTTTCTTGAGGCAACCCAAGATTTCCCGCCCTCACATGGGTCCAGCCATGGGCTTGTGCTACATATTCGCCAGAATCATAACAAAAAACCAATCATGACGATAACCGACCACGACGACAAAACGGACCGACAGTTGAGACAGGATAGTGACATGCGCAAGCTTGCGGCCCTCATCCCCGCATTGTTTCTTTGGGGAACGGCCCTGCTTTCTCCGGAAATTGCCTTGGCGCAGCCGCTTCACGGCATTTCCATGCACGGCACGCCGGAACTTCCCGCCGACTTCCGGCACTTCCCTTATGTCAATCCGGACGTGAAAAAAGGTGGTCGCATATCCTACGGTGTCGTCGGCACCTTCGACAGCCTCAACCCCTTTGTTCTCAAGGGAATGCGCACCACGGCGCGCGGCGTCTGGGATCCTGAATTCGGCAATCTCCTCTACGAGCCGCTGATGCAGCGCTCGAGCGACGAGCCTTTCAGCCTTTACGGCCTGCTTGCGGAAACCGTGGAGTGGGACGAGGAACGCACCTTCACCCAGTTCAACATCAATCCCAAGGCCAAGTGGTCGGATGGCGAGCCGGTAACGCCTGACGATGTTATCTTCACATTCAATCTCCTGAAGGAAAAAGGCCGTCCGCCGTTCAACAGCCGTCTAGACGGCGTGGCGAAGCTGGAAAAGATCGGCGAACACGGCGTCCGCTTCACCTTCAACGAAAAGGCGAACCGCGAAACGCCGCTCATTCTCGCCTCTTCCACCCCGATTTTGCCGAAACACGCGATCGATCCGGAAAAATTCGAGCAGGCGGGCCTCGGCGCTGTTGTCGGGTCGGGTCCATACCGAATCAAGACATTGCGGCCGGGTGAACGAATCATCTGGGAGCGGAACCCGGACTATTGGGGCAAGGATATCCCGAGCAAGGTCGGCTTCGAGAATTACGACGAGATCAGCATCACCTATTTCCTTCAGGTCACCACCATGTTCGAGGCCTTCAAGAAAGGCGATATCGACATCTATCCCGAAGGCGACGCCATCAACGGCACCTCCGATACGTCCCATTGGGGCCAGGCCTACAACTTCCCCGCCGTTCATCGCGGCGATATTGTCAAGGATGTGTTCCAGCCACGTCTGCCATCGGGCATGTTCGGCCTTGTCTTCAATACCCGCCGCGCGGTCTTTGCAGACGAAAAGGTGCGCGAGGGCCTGTCCTATGCACTCGATTTCGAGTGGATGAACAAGAACATTCTCGGCGGCGCCTTCAAGCGTACGCAAAGCTACTGGCAGAACTCCGCGCTCGGTGCCTATGGCAATGCCGCAGATGAGCGCGAACTTGCGCTGCTTGGCGATGCGGCCAAGAGCATGCCGCCGGAACTTCTGGCGGGAACCTACGCCATGCCCACCACCGACGGGACCGGCGCGGACCGCAAGGTCCTGAAGCTCGCCGTCGATAAGCTGAAAGAGGCCGGATACAGCATAAAGAACGGCAGGATGTCCGACGCCAATGGCCGCCAGCTCGCATTCGAAATCATGACGCAGAACCCGGCGCAGGAACGCATAGCGCTTGCCTATCAGCGTTCGCTGAACCTGATCGGTGTCGCCATGGGCATCCGCTCCGTTGACGATGGCCAATATCAGGCACGCTCCAACAGCTTCGATTACGACATGATCATCCGGTCCCTACCCTCATCGCTCTCGCCCGGCGCCGAGCAGCTCAACCGCTGGAGTTCACTGTCGCGGGATGCGCAGGGCAGCTTCAACTATGCGGGTGCGGCCAGCCCCGACATCGACCGCATGATCGAGGCCCTGTTGCAGGCCCGATCCACGGAGGATTTTCAGGCGGCAGTGCGTGGTTATGATCGTCTTCTCGTCGCCGGCCACTATGTCATTCCGCTCTACTACATCGGCGCGCAATGGATAGCCCGCTGGAAATATATCGACCGCCCGGATATGACCCCGATATCAGGCAATCAGAAACAGACCTGGTGGGATGCGCGGGCGCAATAACCCGCCCCTGCCCGGTCCAAGACAACGGAAGATAAAGCCATGGAACGCATCGTTATCGACGTCGTATCGGATATGGTCTGCCCCTGGTGCTATCTGGGCAAGGCAAGGCTCGATCTTGCCATTGCCGAGGTGCAGGACGAAATCAGCGTCGACGTGAACTGGCGACCTTACCGGCTCAACCCGGATTACCCGCCTGAAGGCGTTGACCAGAAGGCCGCGCTTGAGGAAAAGCTCGGCAAGGAGCGTCTCGAGCAGGCCCATGCCTCGCTGGTGGAACTCGGCAAACAGGTCGGCATCCACTACGATTTCGATGCAATCAAGATTGGCCCGAACACGCTCGACGCACATCGCCTGTCGCTCTGGGCCCATGCTGAAGGCCGTGACGTTCAGGAGAGGATCGTCACCGCTTTGTTCAAGGCGAATTTCGAGGAAGGCCGCAATATCGGCGATCACGCCGTGCTGACCGATATCGCCGAAAAGGCGGGCATGGACGCCAAGGTGGTAACACGGCTTCTGGCGTCGGATGCAGACAAGGACACGGTGATTGCCGAAATTGACGCGGCGCAGCAAATGGGTGTTTCCGGCGTACCGTTCTTTATCGTTGACCAGAAGTACGCCATCAGCGGTGCACAAACGCCTGATGTATTGATTGCTGCACTGCGGGATATTGCAAAAATCAAGGCGGACGAGCATAAGTCGATGAACTGACGGGCGAACACCGGCAGCTTGCCGTAATCGATAAACTGTTGGTGTTTTCCCGTGTCCGACCAGACCCTGAAAGGCATTCTGCTTGCCTTTGCCGCCTTCGCTGCCTACGCTTGGAGCGACGCAAGCGTTAAACTCATAGAAGGCCAGATTTCGCCGATCGAATCGGCCTTCTTCGGCGCCCTGTTCGGCCTCATCGCCCTGCCCTTCATCCGCAAGCGCAATGATCGCTGGGTGGATGTGGTGAAGACGACCAACCGGCCTTTATGGATCATCCGATTTTTTGCCGCCGGTACGGGTGCCGTCGGCAGCGTCACCGCTTTCACCCATCTTTCTATGGCCGAAGCCTTTGCGCTGATCTTCCTGCTTCCCTCGTTCGTCACCATCATGTCGGTGGTGTTTTTGAAGGAACAGGTGGGCATCCGCCGCTGGTCTGCGGTCATCATCGGTTTCCTCGGTGTGCTGGTCATCCTGCGGCCGGGTTTCCGTGAACTCGGCATCGGCCATATCGGCGCCATCATCGGTGGCTTCAGCGGCGCACTCAGCATCGTCATCTTCCGCGCCATGGGTCCGTCGGAAAAGAACGTCTCGCTGTATGGGGCCGGCGTACTGGGCTGTCTTACCATCAGCGGCATCGCCATGGTGCCGACCTTCATCATGCCGGGCGGCGAACAATGGTTGCTGCTGGCGGGATACGGCCTGCTCGGCGCGCTTGGCAACGTGCTTGTCATGTATGCTGCCCAATATGCACCCGCCGCCATGATCGGCCCAACGCAATATAGCCAGATGCTCTGGGCCATCCTGTTCGGTTACCTGATTTTCGGCGACCGTATTGATGGCTGGATGTTGATGGGCATCGCCCTGATCGTCGGCTCCGGCCTGCTGACGCTGATCCGCGAGAAGCAGCGAAAAGTGCCGCTTCCCGCCTCCATCGCCGCAACCGACCAGAATGTGGCTGTCGGGATCACGCCGGAAGACGAGCGCTAAAGTCGAAAATGCATGAGAACCAGCGACGCATGTTTGCGTCGCTGGCATGGCATTCGATCAATCACAAACCCTGACCCGATACATGTCGCCCCAGGCGTTCTGTCGCCAGGCCACGTGGCAGCGAGGATAAACCGGCTGGTAAACAACAGGCGGTCCATAAGCTGGCGCGGCGTAGACGGGTGGACCGTAGGCCGGTGCATAATAAGCGGGGCCATAAGCGTAACCGGGATGTCTTGCCCCGGCGATGAGCGCTCCGCCAATGATCGTTCCTGCGATCCCGGCGGCAAGGCCGCGGCCGAAATTATTGCGCGCTTCCGCCTGACTGGTGGTGGCAATTGTGGTGCCCGCAATTGTCAAAGCAACCAGACTAGCGGTGGCAAACCTGTTGATGCTGGTCCACATCGTCCTGCTCCTTCAAGACCCGGCGGCTTTACGATCCGCCGCACCGGGTATGAAGGAAAGATTACGCCCGCGAAGACTACCGATACACGTCCGTTTCGTTACATCGCGGTAATTTTCGCTGAAGGCAGTGAGTGTAGTTTTCGAGGGATTGGCTAACGGAAATGAGCCGAAGATGGGTGTGGTTTACCCCCCTCTGCCCTGCCGGGCACCTCCCCCAAAGGTGGGGAGATCGATATCCGGCAAGGTTTTGCCTATATCAACGTTAGAGAATGAAGTGGTGACAGCGCGTCTTGCCGATCTCCCTCCTTGTGGGGGAGATGCCCGGCAGGGCAGAGGGGGGTAAGCCACACCCACGCCCCCCCCAAGGCTTAAATCTACGACCGAGCCAGCTCCGCCAATTGCGTCATGACCATCGCCGCACCCGCCAGCCGTTTTTCCGGCGTCGGCAGATCGCGGTTCAGGAACAGGCTGTGGTCCGGGCGGATTTTCGCCATCGAGCCCTGCTTGCCAATGTAACCGACAAGCGCTGCCGGATTTGGGAATTCCTTGTTGCGGAACTGCACAACCACGCCTTTCGGCCCGGCATCCACCTTCTCGACATTGGCCGTGCGGCAGAGCGACTTGATGTAGACGATCTTGAGGAGATGCTGCACTTCCTTCGGCAGCGGGCCGAAACGGTCGATCATTTCTGCGCCGAAGCCGTCGATCTCGCCTATATCCGCAAGCTCGCCGAGACGGCGGTAGAGACCCATGCGCAGATGCAGATCCGGCACGTAGTCTTCCGGGATCATCACCGAGGTGCCGACCGAGATTTGCGGCGACCAGCCGCTGTCGCGCACCTCTTCGTCACCCTTCACTTCGGCCACGGCCTCCTCCAGCATCTGCTGGTAAAGCTCGAAGCCGACTTCCTTGATGTGGCCGGACTGTTCTTCGCCAAGCAGATTGCCAGCGCCGCGAATATCGAGATCGTGGCTGGCAAGCTGGAAACCGGCGCCGAGTGTGTCGAGCGATTGCAGCACTTTCAGCCGCCGCTCCGCCATCGTCGTCAATACCTTGTTGACTGGAAGGGTGAACAGCGCGAAGGCGCGGACCTTGGAACGACCGACACGACCGCGCAGCTGGTAAAGCTGGGCGAGACCGAACATGTCGGCACGATGCACGATCAGCGTATTGGCGGTCGGCACGTCGAGGCCGGATTCGACGATGGTGGTCGAAAGCAGCACATCGTATTTGCCGTCATAGAAGGCGTTCATGATGTCTTCGAGTTCACCCGCCGCCATCTGGCCATGCGCCACCGCCACTTTCAGTTCCGGCACATCCGACTGCAGGAATGCATGGATATCGGCGAGATCGGCAAGGCGCGGGCAGACATAGAAGCTCTGGCCACCGCGATAATGCTCGCGCATCAGCGTTTCACGGATTACCAGCGGATCGAAGGGCGAAATGAAGGTGCGAACCGCCATGCGGTCCACTGGCGGCGTGGTGATGAGCGATAGCTCGCGCACGCCGGTCATGGCCAGCTGCAAGGTGCGCGGAATGGGTGTTGCCGACAGCGTCAGCACATGCACGTCGCTTTTCAGCTCCTTCAGCCGCTCCTTGTGCTTCACACCGAAATGCTGCTCCTCATCGATGATCAGCAGGCCGAGATTGGCGAAGCTTATGCCCGCACCGAGCAGCGCATGGGTGCCGACGACAATGTCGGTCTTTCCATCAGCCACTTCCTTCTTGGTGAGCGCAAGCTCCTTCGAACCCACAAGGCGCGAGGCCTGCTGCACCCGGATCGGCAGACCGCGAAACCGTTCGGAAAAGGTACGGAAATGCTGTCGCGCCAGAAGCGTGGTCGGCACCACCACCGCCACCTGAACGCCATTCATGGCGGCGAGGAAGGCGGCGCGCAAGGCCACTTCGGTCTTGCCGAAACCGACATCGCCGCAGATCAGGCGATCCATCGGCCGCCCGGCACCGAGATCGTCGCGAACAGCGTCGATGGCGTTCAGCTGGTCCTCGGTCTCGTCATAGGGGAAACGGGCGGCAAACTCGTCGTAAAGCCCGTCCGGTGCGATAAGCGCCGGCGCGTGGCGCACCAGACGCGCGGCTGCAATGCGGATAAGCTCGTCGGCCATATCGAGCAGGCGCTTCTTGAGCTTGGCCTTGCGCATCTGCCATGCGCCGCCACCGAGCTTGTCGAGCGTGGCTTCCGCGGCATCAGAACCATAGCGCGAGAGAAGATCGATGTTTTCGACCGGTAGGAACAGCTTGGCGTCGTCGGCATAATGCAGTTCCAGACAGGCGCGCGGCGCGCCCGCTGCCTCGATGGTCTGCAAACCGACGAAGCGACCGATGCCGTGTTCGGCGTGAACCACGAGCGAGCCTTCATCCAGCCCCGCCACTTCCGCGATGAAATCCGCGCCGCGCTTGCGGCGCTTGGAACGGCGCACCATGCGGTCGCCAAGAATATCCTGCTCGCCGATGATAGCGAGCGTTCCGGTCTCAAACCCGGCTTCGAGGCTCAGCACCGCCGAAGCCGCCTCACCCTTGCCGAGTTTCTCCACCTCTTTCAGCGATGTCACCGGCTTGATCTTTTCAAGCCCGTGTTCGTTCAAGACCTGCAACAGCCGGTCGAGCGAACCTTCCGACCAGCCGGTGATCAAAACCTTCCAGCCCTTGGCCCGGCGCTCGGCAATGTGCTTTACCGCCAGATCGAAAACATTGACCCGCTCTTCGCTGTCGCCTTCCGTCGGTGGACGTGCCCAGCGCGGACCAACATGGGCATCAAGCGTCGCGACCGGGCGACCTTCGCTATCGTGTTCGTTGAAGGGCGTCAGCCGCACCGCATTGACGCTTGCAAGCGCCGCCTCGAAGCTCTTGCCGTCGAGATAGATTTGCCCAGGCGATACCGGCTTGTAAGGCGCGCCCTGCGTCGAGCCCTTGGTCTCGCCGGAAGCCCGCCGCGCGTCGTAATAATCGAGGACCAGCTTGGAGCGTTCCTTCGCCGCCTCCCGCGCCGTATGGTCGGTGACGATACGGAAACCGCTGAGATAATCGAAGGCGGTTTCCAGCTCTTCGTAAAACAGAGGCAGCCAGTGCTCCATGCCGGCATAACGGCGACCTTCGGAGACGGCCTGATAAAGCGCATCGTCGCGCGTCGCCGCACCGAATAGCGACAGGTAATTCTTTCGGAACCGGCCGATCGTATCCGGCGTCAGCGTCACTTCGCTCATCGGATTGAGATCAAGCGAGCGCGCCTGTGCGATGGTGCGCTGGCTGGCCGGATCGAAGGTGCGGATGCTTTCCAGCGTATCGCCGAAGAAATCGAGCCGCACCGGCTCTTCGGTGCCCGGCACGAAGACATCGAGAATGCCGCCGCGCACGGCGAATTCACCCACTTCACGCACCGTCGCCACCCGGTCGAAACCGTTGCGCTCCAGCCGCGCGGCGATGTCCTCCATGCGGATCTGGTTGCCGGGCTTGGCCGAAAAGCCCAGGCTCTCGATAACGTCGCGCGGCGCCATCTTCTGCAGCATGGCGTTGACGGTGACGAGAACGATGGCCGGATGCGGTTTCTTGGCGTGATTGATGAGGCCGGCAAGTGCCGCGAGCCGGCGCGCCGAGGTGTCCGCACTCGGTGACACGCGGTCATAAGGCAGACAATCCCAGGCCGGCAGCGTCAACACCGGAATATCCGGCGCGACAAAACCAAGAATCTGTTCGAGATCGGCGACCCGCTGGCCGTCCGACATCACGTAAGCCACCGATGTTCCCGCCCGCGCCATATCGGCGAGCAGCAGGGCTTCCATGCCGGAGGGCACGTTTCCGATGGTCAGCGGCGTATCGGCCGACGCCACCAGCTTTGCATCGAATCCGGCTATCATGTTTCAGGCCTTCAGGGTTTCGGCTGTGACGAGATCGAAATCGGGACGGTAAGAGGCGATCTTCTCGAACAACGGGGTCTGGAATTTTTCCGGCACCGGCAGGGCACCCGTCACCATCTTGACGAGGTCGTTATCCTCTTCCGCCATGATGATTTCCAGCTCGTCGAGCTGATCGTCGGAAAGCCCGGCAATATTGTCTTCCGCAAATTGCCCGAGCACCAGATCCATCTCGCGAATGCCCCGGTGCCAGCAGCGGTAAAGTATCCGCCTGCGCCTCGGATCGAGGTCGGCGCTCGTGCGCACCAGTCCAGTCATCGCATTCACCTTTCGGTTGGCTATTCAACAGGATGTTGATTGCGCCCTCCTATAGAACAGGAGGCGAACGCTTGGAACCGGTTTTTATCGAAATAATGCCACGGCGGCTAAAATCTGCCGGTGATAAACAGCCTTTGTCGGGCGCCACGTCTTGCATAACGCGTCCCCTTCCCCGATTTTGCTGAGCATGCGTCCCGCCATTCTCGATCCGCTATTTGCTTCCGTCTCCACCCTTGCCGGTGTGGGGCCGAAGCTTGCCGACCTTCTGGCCAAACTGCTGAGCCGGGAAAATGCCGACGACACCCGCGTGATCGATCTTCTGTTCCACGCACCATCAAACGTCATCGACCGGCGCAACCGCCCCGGCATCGCGCTTGCCGCTCCCGGCGCCATTGTCACCATCCAGGGACGTGTCGACCGGCATCAGCCAGCTCCACCAGGCAATCGTTCCGCGCCCTACCGTGTTTTCCTGCATGACGAGACCGGGGAACTGGCGCTGACCTTCTTCCGCGCCAAGGGAGACTGGCTTTCCAAGGCCTTGCCCGTCGATGAAGAGGTTCTCGTCAGCGGCAAGGTGGACTGGTTCAACGGCCGCGCCTCCATGGTGCATCCGGATTTCATGGTGAAGCTTTCCGAATCCGAGAACCTGCCGCTGGTCGAAGCCGTTTATCCGATGACAGCCGGACTGTCTCCGAAGGTGCTGCGGCGGGCAATCGAAGGCGGACTTTCGAAACTGCCGGTCTTTCCCGAATGGATCGACGAAACGCTGAAGACCCGGCAGGGGTTCGGCGACGTGGCATCGAGCTTCCGTGAGTTGCACGATCCGCGCGACAGCGCCGATATCGATCCTCAGGCCCCGGCGCGCAGACGGCTTGCCTATGACGAATTCCTCGCCGGACAATTATCGCTGGCGCTGGTGCGGCAAAGACTGCGCAAGGTCGCGGGCCAGCCGATCCGCGCCAAGGGGGACATTGCTGCAAAAATCCTGTCGCAACTGCCCTTCTCCCTGACGCCGAGCCAGAATGCCTCGGTGAAAGATATCCTGACCGATATGGCCAGCGAGGACCGTATGTTGCGGCTGTTGCAGGGCGATGTCGGCGCGGGCAAGACGCTGGTGGCGCTGATGGCTATGGCAACCGCCGTCGAGGCCGGCGGACAGGCGGTGTTGATGGCCCCGACCGAAATTCTTGCCCGGCAGCATTTCGCCACCATCTCCAAACTCGCCAATGCCGCGGGCATCACTGTTGAGGTGCTGACCGGCCGCACCAAGGGCAAGGAGCGTCGCGAGATCGAAGAACGCGTGGCCTCCGGTGAGGCACAGATCGTCATCGGCACCCACGCGCTGTTCCAGGACAGCGTGAGTTACAAGAACCTCGTGCTGGCCGTGGTGGATGAGCAGCACCGTTTCGGCGTACACCAGCGCCTGCGTCTCACCGCCAAGGGCATCACGCCGCATATGCTTGTTATGACCGCCACGCCCATTCCGCGCACGCTGGTGCTGGCCGCCTTCGGCGACATGGATGTATCAAAACTCACCGAAAAACCGGCTGGCCGAAAACCCATCCAGACCGTGACAATCCCCACAGAGCGCATCGGCGACATCGTCGAGCGGCTGCGCGCCGCGCTGAAGGAGGGCAAGAAGGCCTACTGGATCTGCCCGCTGGTGGAGGAGACGGAAGAGTCCGACCTGATGTCGGCGGAAGAACGACATGCGGTTCTCTCGCAGATGCTCGGTGTCAATATCGGTCTCATCCATGGGCGCATGAGCGGCCCGGAGAAGGACGCCGCCATGCTGGCTTTCAAGAACGGCGAAACCCGGCTGCTGGTGGCAACGACAGTGGTGGAAGTGGGTGTCGACGTTCCGGACGCCACGATCATGGTCATCGAACATGCCGAACGTTTCGGCCTCGCCCAGCTTCACCAGCTGCGTGGCCGGGTTGGACGCGGTGACGAGGCCTCCACCTGCATCCTGCTCTACAAGGGGCCGCTCAGCGAAAACGGCCGCGCCCGACTTTCCATCCTGCGCGACAGCGAGGACGGCTTCCTGATTGCCGAAGAGGATTTGAAGCTGCGCGGCGAAGGCGAACTCCTCGGCACCCGCCAGTCCGGCACCCCGGGCTTCCGCATCGCCAGCCTCGAAGCCCATGCCGATCTCCTGGAAATCGCCCGCAAGGACGCCGCCTATGTCATCGAGCGCGACCCCGAACTGACCGGCCCGCGCGGCGAAAGCCTGCGCACCCTGCTCTATCTGCACCGCCGCGACGAAGCTATCCGCTTCCTGCACGCCGGCTGAAAGTGAACCGCCATGAACATGATCGACCCACGCCGCCCACCGCCCGCCTTCAGAAAGGGCTACGCGCTCTGCTCGCCGCAAAACATCCTGCAACCCGACACCTTCGCCAAAAGCCAGAAGAAAGCGATCGGCAAGGCCTTCAAAAAGCCCGGCCGCAAGAAGGCATGGACCGAGGCACTGGAACAGGGCTGGAGCGTGCGGCTGGTCTACATGCGGCTTTTCGTCCCCGTGTTCCATGCGACCACGACGGGAACAGAGGTGGATGATCTCGATGACGAGGATTGATTTGGTCCATTCAATAGACTAATCTAAAGCGAGATTTAACGCTTAAGGTTAGCCATGCAGATATCCGTAACTGATGCAAAAGGCCAACTGACAGAATTGGTACGACGCGCCGAGGCCGGGGACGAAATCATTCTCACCCGGCATGGTCATGCAGCAGTGCGGCTGGTTCCAGTGGTTGTTGTGGCGGATAAAAAATCCCGCAGGGCCGTGCTTGATAAAGTGCGCGCGGCCGTCGCGACCAAGAGCGACGATGGCCCGGATGCCGCGCATAGTCAGGATTTCCTTTATGACGAGCACGGCCTTCCAAAATGATGGTCATCGATACATCTGCTCTGCTTGCAATCCTGCTTGATGAACCCACAGCAAATGCATGTGCCATGGCTCTCGATACGGATGAACCATTGCTGATATCCGCCGGTACGCTTGCCGAAGCTGTGATCGTAGCGCAAAGACGTGGCCGCAGCCGGGAACTCGAGATGCTGATCGAAGGGCTGAGCGTCGAAATCAAGCCCGTTACTGCTAAATCAATCCGTGGCATTTCGGAAGCCTATCGCATCTGGGGAAAGGGTATCCACCCCGCCGGGCTGAATTTCGGAGACTGCTTTGCCTATGAGCTGGCAAAAGCTGAAGGCTGCCCTTTGCTTTATGTCGGCAACGACTTTT
This sequence comes from Rhizobium sp. AN68, assembly GCF_030758035.1. Taxonomy (NCBI): domain Bacteria; kingdom Pseudomonadati; phylum Pseudomonadota; class Alphaproteobacteria; order Hyphomicrobiales; family Rhizobiaceae; genus Rhizobium; species Rhizobium sp. AN68. The sequence goes on from NZ_JARWMI010000003.1 coordinate 1,640,826, forward strand.
CGCAAACAGATATCAGCGGCCTCCTGTAACGCTCAAACCGGCGCAATCATTTTCGGCGGCGTGAAATCCGGAGCCACCAGGCCACCTGAAATCAGCAGTTTCGCCGCGTCTTCCGGTGTCATGTCCAGCATCACGATCTTGTCCTTCGGCACGAACAGCAGGAAACCCGCCGTCGGCACCGGAGTCGGTGGCAGGAAGACGGCAACCATCTCCTGGCCCATCTCGTTGAAGCGATGGGCAAGCTCTCCCTTGACCTCCGAGGATACGAATACCATCGCCCAGGTGCCGGGTGACGGAAACTCGATCAGGCCGACCTTCTTGAAAGAGTTCGAATGCTCTTTCAGGACGGATTCGAACAGCTGCTTGATGCTCTTGTAGATCGGCCGCACCAGCGGCATGCGGTTGAGAACGGATTCGCCGACGCCGACGATCCATTTGCCAATGAGGTTGTTGCCGAGAAAGCCGATGAGTGTGATGCCGATGACGGCGATCAGCAGGCCGAAGCCGGGGATCGCCACATCGAAATATTGCTCGGGATCGTAACGGGCGGGAATATAGGGCTTAACCCAGCTATCCGCCCATTGCAGGAAGCTCCATACCAGCCACATGGTGATGGTGACAGGCGCAAGGATGAGGACGCCCGTGAGGAAGCTGTTGCGCAGACGGGCTGCGAATGAAATTTTGACTGGAATATCGGTCATTTACCGTTCGGAATTAAGCGTTGTCGCTATCGAAACCCGGATGAAAACCGACAATGCCGGATGGAGTTCCGCCATGCAAGCGAAGAACTGTGAAATATTCGTCAGGAATCCCCTTGCCGCTCAGGCCCTCAACATGGCGAAAACCGAAGCGGCCGTAATAGTCCGGATCGCCAGCGACAACTGCGCCAGAAGCACTCAGACGGTCCAGCGCGGCAAGCCCTTCCCGAACCAGCCCTGAGCCGACACCCTGCCTTTGCCGGTCCGGCGCCACCGATAAGGGCGCAAGACAGAACCAGCCGGTCTCGCCTCCCGACAGTGTTACCGGTGAAAAACCGATATGGCCGATGATGCCTTCGCTGTCCTCGGCAACCAGAGAAACAGTCAGCGCACCGGCCTTGCGAAGCCGTTCGATGATCACATGTTCCGTCTTGTCGCTGTAGTCGACGTTACGGAAGGCGTCTTCCGTAACGCGAGCAATCGCCTCTTCATCACCTTGCCGCTCCGGCCGGATGATCATTCCACCGTCACCGATTTCGCCAGATTGCGTGGCTGGTCCACATCCGTGCCCATGAAGACGGCGGTGTGATAGGCCAGCAGCTGGATCGGTAGCGAGAAGACCATCGGCGCGATCAGCTCGTCGACATTGGGCAACGTGATCGTCGCCATGGTGTCGAGCTTGGAGGCAGCGGCGCCCTTCTCGTCGGTGATGAAGATGATGCGGCCACCGCGCGCGGCCACTTCCTGCATGTTCGAAACGGTCTTTTCAAAAAAGCGGTCATGCGGCGCGATGACGATGACAGGCATGTTCTCGTCGATCAGTGCGATTGGCCCATGCTTCAGCTCGCCGGCTGCATAACCTTCGGCATGGATATATGAAATTTCCTTGAGCTTCAGTGCGCCTTCCAGCGCCAGCGGGAAGCTGGTGCCGCGGCCGAGATAAAGTACATCCTTGAAGCGCGACAGATCGCGCGAGAGCGCCTCGATCTGCGGCTGGATGAGGTTCAGCACCTTGCTCATGATGCGCGGCATCTCGATAAGCTGTTGCACCAGCTCCTTTTCCTCGCCTGGCTTCAACGTGCCGCGCGCCTTGCCCGCGGCAACCGCGAGCGAAGCGAGCACGGCAAGCTGGCAGGTGAAGGCCTTGGTGGAGGCCACGCCGATTTCCGGGCCGGCGAGGATCGGAAAGATCGCATCCGATTCGCGCGCCATGGTCGATTCACGTGTATTGACCACTGCGCCGATCTTCAGTCCCTCTTGCTGGCAGTAACGCAAGGCCGCCAGCGTATCGGCGGTTTCGCCCGATTGCGAAATGAACAGCGCGGCCTGCGTGGGAACGAGCGGTATCTCGCGGTAACGGAATTCCGATGCGACATCGATTTCCACCGGCAGGCGCGCGTAACGTTCGAACCAGTATTTGCCGATCAGGCCGGAAAGATAGGCCGTGCCGCAGGCGGAAATGGCAAGGCCGGAAAGCCTGGCGAAATCGATTGCCTTATCGGCATCCTTCACGGTTTTGGAGGCGAAATCCACATAGTGGCTAAGCGCATGGGAAATGACTTCCGGCTGCTCATAGATTTCCTTTTCCATGAAATGGCGGTGGTTGCCCTTGTCGACCACGAAAGCCGTCGCCTGCGAAATCTGGCGCTCGCGTTTCACCGGCTTGCCGGAGAAATCGATGATTTCCGCACCGTCACGGGTCACGATGGCGCAGTCGCCATCCACCAGATAGGTGATCTCATTGGTGAAAGGCGAAAGCGCGATCGCGTCGGACCCCAGGAACATCTCGCCCCTGCCGTAACCGACGGCAAGCGGCGGGCCGGAGCGCGCCGAAAGCAGCGTATTGGGATCGTCCTGAAACATCACCACCAGCGCATAGGCACCGGTCACGTGGTTCAGCATCTTCAGCATCGCCTCGCGATGGCCAAGCCCTTCGCGGGTGTATTTTGCCAGAAGCTGCGCCACCACTTCGGTGTCGGTCTGGGTGGTGAAGGTTGCACCCTCGGCGCTCAGTTCCTCGCGCAATTCGGAGAAGTTTTCGATGATGCCGTTATGAACGACGGCAACGCCTTCGACGAAATGCGGGTGGGCGTTGGTTTCGTTTGGCACGCCGTGCGTCGCCCAGCGCGTATGCGCGATGCCCACGACACCTGGCAGCGGCTTTTCAGAGACCAGCTTTTCCAGATTGAACAGCTTGCCTTCCGCCCGGCGACGGTCCATGGCGCCATTGTCGATGGTGGCGACACCCGCCGAATCGTAACCGCGATATTCGAGGCGCTTCAGCGCATCGACAAGCCGTTCAGCAACGGGCTGCGTTCCGACAATTCCGACAATTCCGCACATATATTTCTCCAGACGGCGATCTCTTCACCGAAACTTCCAGAGTATTTCCGCCTTCCCTGAAATGCGAAAATACACCACCTTTTTGTTCTGACGCATTTCCGGACGTAAAACCGCTGCGCACCTTTACTGGAAATGCTTTAACCGTTTCTCTGAAATCGGCAATTATCCCGCCGGTCACTTTCAGTATCGCTCGGTAACGTCATCTAAGAGGATTTTTTCTTCGCTTCCTTCAGCGCTTTCGCCCGCTCGCGCAAGGCCACCGCCCTGCCCGGTTTCACCTCCTGGCGCGCGCGCCCGAAAGCCAGCGCATCGGCAGGCACGTCATCGGTAATCACGCTGCCGGAGGCGATATAGGCCCGCTCTCCAATGGAGACGGGAGCAACCAGCGACGAATTCGAGCCGATGAAGCTGTTGGCTCCGATCCGCGTTTCGGACTTGTTGTAACCGTCATAATTGCAGGTGATGGCACCCGCGCCGATATTGCTGCCTGCACCCACGAAAGCATCGCCGATATAGGTCAAATGGTTGACCTTTGCGCCCTCGCCGATCTCGGCCTTCTTGACCTCACAGAAATTGCCGACCTTGGCATTGGCATGCAGGTTTGCACCCGGACGCAACCGCGCAAAGGGACCGACAACCGCACCCTCGGCCAGATAGGCCCCTTCCAGATGCGAAAATGCATGAATGATCGCACCCGGCTCGATCGTCACGCCGGGACCGAAAACGACGTTGGGCTCGATCAGGACATCCTGACCGATCTTCGTATCGAAGGAAAGGAATACTGTCTCAGGCGCGATCATCGAAACACCGTCGACCATCAATTCGTGACGGCGGCGCTCCTGCCAGAGCCTCTCGATGAAGGCGAGTTCGGCGCGGTTGTTGCAGCCGGTCAATTCCTTTTCCGGCGCATCGATGGCAATGGCGCGGCGGCCGAGAGAACGGGCGATCTCGACGATGTCAGTCAGATAATATTCGCCCTTAACATTGCTGTTGCCGATCCGATCCAGCAGATCCAGCGCATTGCGGCCGTTGATGGCCATCAATCCGCTGTTGCACCAGGTGACCTTGCGCTCCTCGTCGGTGGCGTCCTTTTCCTCGCGGATCGCGACCAGCTCGCCATTCTCGACCAGAAGCCGCCCGTAACCCGTGGGACGGTCGGTATGGAACCCGATAACGGCGACATCGGCACCGTCGGCAATCGCCTCGCGCGCCCTGTCGAGCGTGGCTGAGGTGATGAGCGGCACATCGCCATAAGCGACGATGACATCGTCAAAACCGCGTTCGATCGCCTCGCGTGCGGCAAGAACCGCATGACCGGTGCCCTTGCGTTCCTTTTGCAGGAAAGCCTCGACCTGCAGGCCCTTGAGACTTGCCGCAGCAGCGACATTGTCGGCATCGCGCCCGACCACCAGCGCCACCGCGCCGACGCCCGCTCCAGCAACAGCCTCCACCACATGCCCGATCATCGGGCGTCCAGCGACCGGATGAAGCACCTTGGACTTCGAAGACTTCATGCGCGTGCTGTCGCCCGCTGCGAGAATAACGGCTAGAGAGCTGCGCTCCATAAGACCTCCAACACCCCGTCACCGGCCACAGGCGGCCCGGACAGGAGCAATGTTTGACTTTACGCCGGCCGGCACTGCGGACGGGCGTATGGGTGATTTCTTTCCGGCACTGCTATAACGGCGCCCCACTTAAGAAACCATGCAAATCTCCACCAAATTTCCACGCCGATTTTCATCAAACGTGATCAGCGGCAGGCTGGCATGATCTATGGGCGGGAGTTACGGGCCGTGAATTCGAGTATCTGCTGACGGCCGTTTTCAATCAGCCTTTCCATCTCGCGCCGGGCTGCCCCCTCATCGCGCAGGCGAAACGCTTCGACGAGTCGCAGGTGAGAGGCAGACACGTCGGAAATCTCGTTGGGATCGGCTTCCGGGTTGCTCATCCGGAAAATGCCCGCCAGCGCCGCCTTTATCAGCGAACCGACGGTGCGCATGAACGGGTTGCCGGACATTTCGGTGATGAGAACGTGGAAATTCATATCCGCAAGCGCGCGCTTTTCCTTGGAATAAGCCGTGTTGCCCATCTCGTTGGCGTAAGCGACAAGCCTTGCGATATCGGCGTCTTTTGCCCTGGCGGCAGCAAGACCCGCGCCATAGGGTTCGAACGCCTGGCGGATATCGTAGAGATGCAGCAGGAATTCCTCGCTGACACCAGCCTCGAAGTGCCAGAGCAGCACCTCGCTGTCGAACATGTTCCAGCTTTCGCGCTCCGTCACACGGGTACCGATGCGCGCCTTGGGGGAGATCATGCCCTTGGCGGTGAGCGTCTTCATCGCCTCGCGAAGCACCGTTCGAGAGACTTTCAGCCGCTCCATCAGCTCGGCATCGCCCGGCAGGATGTCACCCGTCTTGAAAACTCCAGACACGATATCGAGACCGAGCTTGTGAACGACCTGAGCATGATTTGTCCGCAACTTTCGAAAACCGATCGCCGCATCGAGCATTCCGCGCTGCAAATTCCATGTCCTTCCGTTCGGTTGAAGATGTAAAAATCGCGCCTGACTTGTGTAATCCAGGAAAGCAGCCCGATTTTCAACGCAGAATACAGTGAAAAACATCAACGCGCGTGAAAAGCAAAGCCAAACTTCGTTCGAACAATAAAACACATCAAAATAACAAAGACCGCGCATGAATTGCATGCGCGGTCCCGTTAGCAGCTAGTACCTGCGTGTCATATTATTGCGGCAACTTGTCGTCCACGCCGGCAACGTAGAAGTTGAGGCCGAGCAGAACGCCGTCTTCAGCCTTCTCACCCGCCTTCAGCCATTCCGAACCGTCCTGCTTCTTCACCGGACCGGTAAAGGGGTGCAACTCGCCCGACTTGATCTTGGCTTCGGTTTCCTCAGCCATCTTCTTCACGTCATCAGGCATGTTGGTGTAAGGCGCCATGGTCAGGATGCCGTCCTTCAGGCCGTCCCAGATGGATTCGGACTTCCACGTGCCGTCAAGCAGGGCCTGCGTGCGCTTGATGTAATAAGCGCCCCAGGTGTCCTTGATCGCGGTCAGCTGTGTCTCCGGACCGGCCTTGATCATATCGGAAGCCTGACCGAAGGCCTTGATGCCGCGCTCGGCTGCAACCTGCATCGGAGCAGTCGTATCGGTGTGCTGCGTCAGGATATCGACGCCCTGGTCGATAAGCGCCTTGGCGGCATCGGCTTCCTTGCCGGGGTCAAACCAGGTGTTGGCCCAGACGACCTTGACCTTGAACTCAGGATTGACGGACTGCGCGCCAAGAACGAAAGCGTCGATGCCCATCACCACTTCCGGGATCGGGAAGGAAGCGATGTAGCCGGCAACACCCTTCTTCGACATCTTTGCGGCGATCTGGCCCTGAATGTAGCGGCCTTCATAGAAACGCGAATTGTAGGTTGCGACGTTTTCGGCGGTCTTGAAGCCGGTGGCGTGCTCGAACTTCACCTTGGGGAACTTCTGGGCAACCTTAACGGTCGCATCCATGAAGCCGAAGGAAGTGGTGAAGACCAGCTCACAGCCGGAACGTGCCATGCGCTCGATGGCGCGTTCGGCATCCGGGCCTTCCGGAACGCTTTCGAGGAACGGCGTTTCGATCTTGTCGCCGAAATGCTTCTGCAGCTCTTCGCGACCGATTTCATGCGCCTGCGTCCAGCCGCCATCGGTGCGGCTGCCGACATAGATGAAGCAGACCTTCTTTGCGTCGGCGGCCTCAGCCGAAGAAACGACGCCTCCAAGAGCCGCTATGGAAGCAGCAAGTGCGATGACCAGTTTTTTCATTTTTACCCCTGTTTGGTTTGGAGACTGGAAGTTTTTCTCACCGGTCCGGCACGAAGGATTTGCCCAGTGATGCCGGCGTGTTGATCAAGGTCGTGCGGCGATTATGCGAGATGATGACCAGCACGACAATAGTTGCGATATAGGGCAGCGCCGAAAGCAGTTGCGACGGCACGCCAATGCCGAATGCCTGGGCGTGCAACTGCCCTATGGTGACAGCGCCGAACAGATAACCGCCTGCGAGCACACGCCATGGACGCCAGGACGCGAAGACGACGAGCGCCAGTGCAATCCAGCCACGCCCGGCCGACATGTTTTCCACCCATTGCGGCGTATAGACCAGCGAAAGCTGCGCGCCGGCAAGCCCCGCGCACGCACCACCGAACATGACAGCCAGATAGCGTGTGCGGATGACATTGATGCCAAGCGCATGGGCAGAACCGTGATTGTCGCCGATGGCGCGGATCTTGAGACCCGTGCGGCTCTTGAACAGAAACCAGCTTATGCCGGCAACGAGCGCGATGGACATGTAGAAGATCAGGTCTTGCCGGAACAGCAAGGGGCCGATGAAGGGTATCTCCGACAGCACCGGAAAGACGATGGGCTGCAGCTTGACGCCCGGCAGGCCAACGAAGCTTTCGCCCAGCATGCCGGAAACGCCAAGACCGAGAATGGTCAGCGCAAGTCCCGTCGCCACCTGGTTGGTAACGAGCGTCAGCGTCAGGAAACCGAAGAGCAGCGAGAAAACCGCGCCCGACGCGATACCGGCCAGAATGCCGAGATAGGGCGAACCGGTCATATGCGCGGCAGCGAAAGCGCAGACCGCACCCATGATCATCATGCCCTCGACGCCGAGATTGAGGACGCCGGAGCGTTCCGCCACCAGCTCGCCCGAGGCGGCAAGGACGAGCGGTGTGGCGGCAGTGATGATCGTGAGAAGGATGGCCTGAAGCATATCCATCATGCCGCTCCTTGGCTGTTACGCGCCTTGCCGGTGAAGACGATCCTGATGCGGTAAAAGATCAACGTATCGCAGGAGAGTACGAAGAACAGCATCAACCCCTGAAACACACGCGTCACCTTGTCAGACACACCGATGGAAAGCTGCGCCGCCTCACCACCAAGATAGGTCAGTGCAAGCACCAGCCCGGAGAGGATGATACCGAGCGGATTGAGGCGGCCGAGAAAGGCGACGATGATGGCGGTGAAGCCGTAACCCGGAGAAATGCTGGGTTGAAGATGGCCGATGGAGCCGGAGGCTTCCGAAATGCCCGCAAGCCCGGCAAGCGCGCCGGAAAGCAGCATCGAAAACCAGACCATGCGGCTCGATGAGAAACCGGCGAAACGCCCTGCCCGCGCCGATTGGCCGAGAACCGTGACCTCGAAGCCTTTCAGCATGTAACGCATCATGAACCACAGCGCGATGGCCGCCACGATGGCAAACACGAAACCCCAATGCGCCCGGCCCGATGCCAGCATTTCCGGCAGCACTGCGCTCTCGTTGAAGGGCTTCGTCTGCGGGAAGTTATAGCCGCCCGGATCGCGCCAGATGCCGCGCGTCAGCCAGTCGAGAAAAAGCTGCGCGACGTAGACCAGCATCAGGCTGACGAGGATTTCGTTGGTGTTGAACTTCGTCTTCAACAGCGCCGGAATACCGGCATAGAGTGCGCCGCCGATGGCGCCCATAAGCAGCATCAATGGCAGGATGAGTGGCGAATGCCAGTCCGGATAAAGCACCGGCAGGATGGAACCGGTGATCGCGCCGATGGTGAATTGTCCTTCCGCGCCGATGTTCCAGTTGTTGGAGCGATAACAGATAGACAGGCCAACCGCGATCAGGATCAGCGGTGCGGCCTTGATCGCCAGCTCGTGCAGCGACCAGACCTCCAGCAGTGGCTCGATGAAAAAGGCGTAAAGCGCATCGAGCGGATTTTTACCGAGTATGGCGAACATGATGGCGCCGACGAGCAGCGTCAGCACCAGTGCCAGAAGCGGCGAGAGAAGGGTAAATAGCTTCGAGATCCCTGCCCGTTTTTCAAGCTCAATGCGCATGCTGGGCGGCTCCTGACTGTGTGTGGACGCCGCCCATCAGCAGGCCGATCTTTTCAAGCGTCATGTCTTCCACCGGATAGGCCTGCGAAAGCTGCCCATCGGAAATGACCGCGATATTGGTGGCGACCTCGAAGATTTCATCGAGGTCCTGGCTGATGACGATGACGGCCGAGCCGGCTTTGGCAAGATCGACCAGCGCCTGCCGGATACGGCTCGCCGCCCCCGCATCCACACCCCATGTCGGCTGGTTGACAACAAGCACGGCCGGTTGACGATCGAGTTCGCGCCCGACGATGAATTTTTGCAGATTGCCACCCGACAGCGATCCCGCCAGCGGATCTGCCCCGCTTTTGCGCACATCCATGGTTTCCGATATGCGCCGCGCCGCCGCCTTGATAGCTGAACCCCTGACGATGCGCAGAAAACCGCCCGTCAGAAAGGCCTTACGGTCGGAGCGCGCCCGCGCCAGCAGAAGATTGTCGGAAAGGCTCATGCCGGGAACGGCGGCATGGCCGTGGCGCTCCTCGGGTACGAAACCGGCGCCCATCAGCCGCCGGCCATTGATGCCGATGCGACCGACCGGCTTGCCGCGGAGATGGATCGCATCATTATTATAGACGGGATATTCGCCGGAGAGCGCATCGAACAACTCGCCCTGCCCGTTTCCGGCGACCCCGGCAATCGCCAGCACTTCGCCGGCGCGCACAGTCATGGAAACCGCTTTCAACGCCACGGCAAAGGGCGTGCGTGGCGCAACGGAAAGCCCCATGACTTCGATCTGCGGTTGACCGAGGGCATCGCCCGTCGGTCGCGAAACGCTTGCGACATCGCTGCCTACCATCATGCGCGCCAGAGATGCCGGTGTTTCCTTGCGCGGATCGCAGGCGCCCGTAACCTTGCCATGGCGCAGAACGGTGGCGCGGTCGCAGATACGCTGCACCTCTTCCAGCCGGTGGCTGATATAAAGCACCGAACGGCCTTCGGCCTTCAGCTTCGCCAGCGTCTCGAACAGTTTGTCCGCCTCCTGCGGCGTCAAAACCGAGGTCGGCTCGTCGAGAATGATAAGGCGCGGGTTCTGCAACAGGGCGCGCACGATCTCGATACGCTGGCGCTCGCCAACCGAAAGATCTGCGACATGCGCATTGGGATCGAGAGGCAGGCCATAGGCGCGCGAAAGCTGTTCCGCTTCCTTGGCGATTTCCTTCAATGAAATTTTCGGGTCCAGCGACAGGGCGATGTTTTCAGCAACCGTCAACGCCTCAAACAGGGAGAAATGCTGGAAGACCATGCCGATGCCGAGCCTGCGGGCCTCGCTTGGCGAACCTATGGAAACCGGCTGACCCTGCCAGACGATATCACCCTCGCTCGGCGAGAGCACGCCGAACAGCATCTTGACGAGCGTGGACTTGCCCGCACCGTTTTCACCCAGGAGCGCGTGGATTTCGCCCGGCGCTATATCGAGGTCGATGCCGTTGCATGCGGCGAAATTGCCGAACAGCTTGGTCAGCTTGCGAACGGACAGGAGAGGCACGGCCTCCGGCGCCATAGTTCCAGTCACGAATTCCCTCTCTACACCGGCTACCCATGCTTTCTTCGAAGCATTTCAGCAACCGTGGTCATTGTTCCCAATCAGGCTACAACACGTATGCAATGCTGCGCGATCATGATTTATTGATAACTGTTTTGCTGCTCCGCACAACTGAAAAAGACGTTGCTTAAATGCAATTTGCACAAGCAATAAACGGCTTTACGCTTCTCTTATTTCGCGCCGAGCGCGGGGAAAAACTGCAATATTCCGCCGATGCAATAGAGATAAAGCCCGCTCGCCACGAAGCCGATCACCGCCCAGGTCGGCGTTTCGAAATGCATCAGCAACGCATAACCGCCAAGCGCACACCAGACGAACACGATTGCCAGATTAAGCGGCCGCAATCGCTTCACGCGCACCGGATGCAGGAAATTGATCGGCAGGAATGTCAGGAACACCGAAACGGTAACAACAGTCATGGCTGTTGTGGCGCTGGCATCCATGACGAACAGCGTGAACACCACCATGTTCCACACCACCGGAAAGCCGGAGAAGAAATATTCGTCCGTCTTCATGCCCATGTCGGCGTAATAGATGGCGCTCGACACCACGATCATGCCAGCCGCAACGAAGGATAGCGGCTCGCCGATCATGCCGCTCTGGTAAAGCGCAAAGGCGGGCAAGAGCACATAGGTGACATAGTCGATGATATTGTCGAGCGTATCGCCGGACCAGTTGGGCAGAACTTCCTTCACCCGAACCTTGCGGGCGATGGGCCCGTCAATGCCATCCACCAGCAGCGCAAGCCCCAGCCACCAGAACATGTCGACAAAGCGGTGTTCGGAAGCGGCGACGACGCCAAGAAAAGCCAGAAACGACCCGGATGCCGTCAAAATATGAACGGAAAAGGCGCGGATTTCCGCGTAGGGAACACGCCTGTAGTTGAAAATTTTCATGGTCAGCGTCTGCGCCCCGCTTTTCATCCGCCCTGTTCATTCCGGTATGCGGCCATTCACCACGCTTTGCAACCGGCTGATCTGGCTTATCCTAGGACTAATATAGCGGTACAACCAACGAATGTTTACGCCGGGATGTTCCGGGGTCAAAGTGGATTTACCCGCGCAAAGCCTTTATGATGCCTTGGAAATAACAACGGATCAGGACTATGAGACACTTCGATATCGCCATCACCGGTGCGGGACTTGCGGGCCAGATTGCGGCCATAGCTCTTGCGCGGGCGGGCCGCCACGTGGCGCTTGTTGCGCCCTCCAGCGAAAAGAAGGACCGGCGCACGACGGCGCTGATGGACCAGTCGATCCGCTTCATGGACCGCCTTGGCCTCTGGTCGCGCATAGCCCCTGCCGCAGCCCGTCTTTCCACCATGCAGATCATTGACGGCACCGACCGCCTGCTGCGCGCGCCCACCGTGCAGTTCCGCTCCTCTGAAATCGGGCTGGATGCATTCGGCTGGAATATTCCCAATGAGGCGCTGCTTGGCGTGCTTAGCGAAGCGGTCGAACAGGAACACAATATTACCCGCTTCGAAACCACCGCCGAGACGATTGATATCGGCAACGACCGTGTATCGGTAACACTTGGCGATGGTGAAGCGCTCTCCGCAGATTTTCTGATCGGCGCGGATGGCAGGAAGTCGATGGTGCGGGATGCAGCCGCAATCGGCGTCAAATCCTGGTCCTATCCGCAGACGGCCATCGTTTTGAACTTCAGCCATAGCCGGCCGCACGGCAATGTCTCGACAGAATTCCATACGCCCACGGGCCCTTTCACGCAGGTTCCCCTGCCCGCCGACCGCTCCAGCCTCGTCTGGGTTGTCACTCCAGCGCAAGCGGAAGAGCTGACGGCACTGCCGCTTGGCGCGCTCAGCCTCAGGGTGGAGGAGCGCATGCAATCCATGCTCGGCGCCGTTGCGGTGGAAGACAGCGTGCAGGCATGGCCACTGTCTTCCATGACCGCGCATCGCTTCGGCAAGGGCCGCGTCGCCCTGATCGGCGAGGCCGCACATGGTTTCCCGCCCATCGGCGCACAGGGTCTGAACCTCAGCCTGCGCGACATCATCGCCCTCACCGACCTGCTCGGCGCCGTCTCCGACCGCCCGATTGCGGCGGATGCCGGCAGTAGCTTCGACCGCAAGCGGCGGGCGGATGTCTACACCCGCACCCTCAGCGTCGATCTCCTCAACCGGTCGCTGCTTTCCGATCTACTGCCGGTGCAGATGGCGCGTGCGGCTGGTCTGCATGTGCTATCCGGCATCGGCACGCTCAGAAGCATGGTCATGCGCGAAGGCATCGAGCCGGGGCGCGGGCTGAAGGCCCTGCCCTCGCTGCTGTTCGGCGGCTTCAAAAAGGCTGGATGAAATAAACCACGCCCGTCAGCGTGAAGACCGAAAGCACCGTCGAGATCAGGATCGTCGCCGACGCCCTCTCCTGCCAGACGTGATATTGCTGGCCGATGACGAAGACATTTGTCGCGGTCGGCAAGCCCGCAAGCAGCACGGCGGAATAGATCCATACCGGTTCGAACCGCCCGAGCGACGAGAGCACAAGATAAGCGGCAAGCGGATGCAGGATAAGCTTTGCCGGGACGATATAGCTGATTTCGACCGGCACCCGCTTCATTGGCCGCAGCGCCAGCGTGACACCCATGGCAAACAGAGCGCAGGGTGCTGCCGATTGCGCCAGATAATCCACCAGCCGCTGCACCGCCTCCGGCGGCTGCCATGACAGCGAAGCGGCCAGAAAACCGGCGATTACCGACACGATGAACGGGTGAGTAATGACCTTGCGCGCCACATCCAGCGCAAGCCTTGCTGCAGAGCGCTTGTCACCGCCCGCAACCGCCATCATCGCCGGTGCGACGATGAAATGGGCGGCGTTTTCGAGACAGACGATCAGCGCGACGGGCACTGCCGCTTTTTCACCGAGCGCCAAAAGCGCAAGCCCCGGACCCATATAACCAATATTGCCGTAGCTTGCCGCGAAACTCTGGATCGTCGTTTCGGCGAGATTGTTCTTTCTCACGAACCGGCCGATCAGGAACACAGCCAAGAAAATGCCGTAGGTGCAGGCAAGACTGGCGGCAACGAAATCCATGCGCGTCAGTTCTTCCACCGGCGTTTTCGACACCAGCTTGAAAAACAGCGCCGGAAGCGCCGCATAAATGATGAAGGTGTTCAGCCAGCCCATCGCCTCGACAGGCTGTTTCGTTATGCGCGCCGCGCCATAGCCGATGAAGATCAGGCCGAAAAACGGCAAAAGCAATCCGACGATATCGGCCACAGTCTTTCCCCCGCGTATGAAATACGCGGGGAGGCTTAGCCGATTTTCATCAGGATCGGAAAGGTCTCCTGGAACCAGATCGCCACATTGGTGATGAAACCGGTCATGAAAGCGAGACCGGTGAGCACCAGCAACACACCCATCAGCTTTTCCACAAGACCGAGATGGCGGCGGAAACGGACGAGGAAACGCATGAAGGAACCGGAAAAGGCTGCAGCAATCCAGAATGGCACCGCAAGGCCAAGCGAATAGACCGCAAGCAGCATCGCGCCATCTCCAACCGTGTCACGCGAGGCGGCAACGCCGAGGATCGCGCCGAGGACAGGACCGATGCAGGGCGTCCAGCCGAAGGCAAAGGCAAGGCCCATGACATAGGCGCCGGAAAGCGTGGCCGGTTTGCCCGCCCCCTGAAACCGCGCCTCACGCGAAAACAGGCCAATGCGGAAAACACCGAGAAAGTTAAGGCCCATCAGGATGATGATGAAACCGCCAATCTTGGCGAGAATATCGAGGTTCTGGCGCAACAGCGTGCCGATCGTCGAAGCACCGGCACCCAGCGCCACGAAGACCGTGGCAAAACCGAGCGTGAAGAAGAAAGCCGAAAACAGCACGGCCCGGCGGATTTCAGGCCGCGGCGCGGTATTCTCCGTCCTGAACTGCTCCACCGAAACACCGGCCATATAGCAGAGGTAAGGCGGCACCAACGGCAGGACGCAGGGCGACAGAAATGACAGGGCACCGGCCAGAAGCGCGCTGAACAGGGAAATATCGGCAATCGACAAGAAAGAACTCCGCATTGACGCATGTCTCCCAAAAGCGGGAATCGGTTTTGGGATAACGTCACGCGCAAAAAGATCAGCAAGGCACGTCGCGATTCCCGAGATTCGCCGCGTTTCACGCTCTCATTTTGGCGCATGCCATTGCCGCAAAACGATTTCACCCGTTTGCCAGACATGTCTGAAGCCGCTTTTATCCCCAGCCGCCCCCTCTCTCCAATCACCTTTTCGGGGGTGCGACAAAAAAAACCGGATTGATTGTAGAAAGCGCTTTTTTTGGGTTGACCGAACGGATCGCTCTACCTATGTTCCGCGCACTTCCGAAGGGCATCCCAGCCCCGACACGGGAGAGCGTAGCTCAGCCGGTAGAGCAACTGACTTTTAATCAGTAGGTCCAGGGTTCGGATCCCTGCGCTCTCACCACCTTCATAAAAGATATCAGTAAGTTAAGACGCATAATGCCCATCGATATGTTCGCTGGCGGTAACGATATGCGCTTGCGCCGCGTGACTTGAAGTTGCGTCCCGACAGACCTCGTCCCTGAAACTGCCTCCCAGAATAACGCAAATCGCCGCCCTCCCCGACACGCCGTCCCCTGGCTCGCGAACCGGCCGATAAGGCCGCTCAATGCAAAGCATGGTACGATGGCGTGTGCTAATACCTGATCCGTGTAGGGGCGGCCTTCGGTCCGGAGTCGGTTGTCGGATTGGCGCGAGCCAAGGGAGAAAGAACAATGGCAACCCATATCGAAGACGACAGTGACATGCTCATACCTCAGGACCTGGCGGAGGGAGCGAGCCGTTATCTGGGGAAACCGCTTGAGCTGCTGCCAGACAGGGAAAAAGCAATATTTCGTCGTCTTGCAGCAAGGCGCACCATCTCGGCGGACGCGAATGCGGTTTTCGACGAGAGACTGACGCCCGGCCAGCGGCTTGCGGATGCGGTTGCCAAATTCGGTGGTTCCTGGACCTTTATCCTTATATTTGCGGCTTTGCTTGCGATATGGCTGAGCGCAAACATTATCGCGGCTTCGAACGCCTTCGATCCCTACCCGTTCATTTTCCTCAACCTCATCTTATCCATGCTCGCAGCGGTTCAGGCGCCGGTGATCATGATGAGCCAGAACCGCCATGCGGCCAAGGATCGGATCGACGCCGCACATGACTACGAGGTCAATCTGAAGGCAGAGATCGAAATCATGGCGCTGCACGATAAGTTCGATCGGATGCGCTCTATCGAGCTGAAAGCCCTCGTCGATAAACAGCAGCAGCAGATCGACCTTTTGACAAAACTCGTGCTGAAACAAACAGGCTAGAAAATTTACGCCAAAATACGGAAAATCGCGCCCGCGCGCCGATTCCATGTGCAACGGAACGCGCTTTGTGTGCCGGTCGTACAGTAGCAGCTGCAGCACTTCATGGATGGTTTCCAGACAAGCTATGTGCTTGCACATCCCTCATATAGAGCGCAGAATAAACCAATGGCAGCATTTGAAGCGGGCGCTGTTGTGTTAAAGTGCATCTGCCTTGGCCCCAACCAAGGAGGACGAAATGTCTTCCATCAATCGAAAACGAAATGTCGATCCAGATCGTGCGCCCCTGCTCGTCAAGGCGATCGGCAGGCTTGAAAAAGGTGCTGCAACGTTATGCGGCTCCACGAAACTCGACGCGTGCAGGCGAGTTCTGATCGCCGCCATTCGGCGTAGTTCCGGCAGGCGTAAACCAATCCCGGCTGCGTCGGCTCCTCACCATAAGAACCGGGAAATATTTCAGTTTACCCAAAAATCCGGAAGCCCGGCTGTCGAGAGATGGGAAAATGAAGGCGGCGCGATCAGATGATCGTTGTCACCTGCCCAGAACGGAGTGATCATCATGGCGTCAAGTGTCCATCTGGAAGAAATGACATCGGCGGAATGCATCGCATTCCTTTCCCGGATGAGCTTCGGGCATCTTGCCTGTATCGATCATGACAGACCCTATGTGGTGCCGATCCATTTCGTGTTTCACGAGGGTGGAGTCTACAGCTTCTCGATGATGGGAGCCAAGATAGAGAATATGCGCCTGAACCCTCATGTTTGCCTTCAGGTCGATGAGGTCAAAAACACCAGTACGTGGACAAGCGTAATTCTCCATGGCCTCTATCAGGAGCTTGAAGATAACGAGCAATGGCAAAGCGAGCGGATCTACGCCTGGTCTCTGATCCAGAAACACCCGAACTGGTGGGAGCCGGGAGGCTCAACGATCCATCCGCACGAAAATGGAACGGACTCCACCAAGCCGATTTTCTTCAGCATCCAAAAAGAAAGCCTCACGGGCCGCAAAGCAGTCCAGAGGGAAGATTTCGTGCGTTAAGCGGCCTCCCTCTACAGATAGGCGTACACATACCGCGCAATATTGTCATAGAAACTGGAGAGATAGGCTGGCACCCGGTTCAACCGGGCAAATTTGCTGCCGCGATATTCCGCGCGCGTGCCGACCAGCGTGTCCGGATCGCCGAAAGGCAGAAAATCCTTTTCGGTGACGTAGACATGCGTGCCGTAACCCCAGCCGCATTCCAGCGCCCGGTCGAAAGGCAGCGTCATCACCCTTGCCGCTTTCAGAAACTCCTCCGCTCCACCGCGTGAGATGATATAGCAGGCCGACGAGCCCTGTGGCCCGTATATGCAGCGCCCCAGCTTGTCTCCGAGAGCGCTGGTCTTCCTGGCTCTGAAACCTCTGTGGCGGTGATTGGTCAGCTTTACGATGGAATTCTCAGGCATGATCGCGACCATTGCCTTGACCCGATCGGAGAAGTCAGGCGTGAAGGCAACATCATCCTCAACGATCACGGCAACCGGCGCATCCGTGGCGAGGAAAATCTCCAGTGCCTTGATATGGCTGGCATAACAGCCATACTCCCCAGGCAAGGCATGACGGCCGTTGCGAAGCTCAAAGCCGCGCCTGTTAAAATCCGTCCATTCGGCAGCGGGAATGGTCTTACCGTCAACACCTTCCACCGGGCGCAAATCCAGCCCAAGACCTGATGCTCCGTTCAGCATCTTTTCAAGACGGGCGCGCGCTCTGGCGATGGAGATGATGTAAACGGGAAAAGCGGATATCGGCAGCATTCGGAAAGCACCATGCGCATAGGGTCGGGAAACCGTCTCCTACAGCATGTGGCGCACCCTGTCTGCATGCCGTGATTTCCACGCCGGCAGAATTTCAGGCGAGCAACGCGCAAGCTTTGATGGTTTGAGAATGCGGCGCGAGATTATTTACGCGGGGCGGTGCGGCGGCAGCGCCAGTTCCAGTCTCTGGCTTCGCCGGTATCCATGTGAACCGATTCGGTGTGGCAATAGGTGCCTACACCACCACGCTGCGGCATCGAGCGCAGATAGGACGCAAGCTCCCATTTGGAAACGCCCTTGATCTGGATGTCGGCTGCATCGCAGGTGTAGTGCTTGGAACCCTGCCTTATGCCCTTTGGCGGGCGATAACCCGAGGTGACGATGGCCGGGCTGTTGTAGTGGCGCTCGACATCCTTGATCATGCGCACCAGTTCCGGCTTAAAACAACCGACTTCAACATGATCGGTCTGCAGGAAAAGCCCGTTCGGAGACACTCGGGTGAGGCCGGAGAGCGAGGCAAGCTTCATCAGGCCGGCCGGCTGGTCATCCTCGTCTTCGAGATGCGCATCGTCGAATTCGTCAGACATCATCGAACGGCCGGAAAGCGCTATACCCATTGTCCTGTCCGACCCGCCGGAGAGCGCCGCAACCTGCGTATTCTCCGCCGTACCGTTTTCGATCATTTTCGGAAGGCGCTTCTTGGCCGCACCGGCGAAGAAAGCTGCCAGCGGCACGACTGTGCCCTCACTTTCCTGCCCCTCGCCTGCCCGTTTCCCGGCTCCAGAAGACTGCGCTGAAGCAGCTGCGAGCTGTTCCGACGCATTTTGCGGCGCTGGTACGGGAACCGCCTGACGGTTTTCGCTGTGCTGTTCTGCCGGTACCGGCACGGCAGTCGGCACTTGTCCCGTTGCGGATACCGGTTGCGGCTGTGTCGCCTGCACTGGTGCCGAATAGACGCTGCTGACGGCGGGCGCGATACCCTGGGAAGGTGCACCCGCTGCGGCTGTAGCCCCCGCCGCAACGGCAGGTCTGCTTGAATATATGCTTGATGTACCCGCGGAAATCGCCGTTGGCTGCGTCGTCAGGCCGCCAATATCGGCGGCGGCACCGTAGCCTTGTGCGGGGCCACCGGGCGCCTGCGGCTGGGCCGCAACGGCCCCGCCGGTTGCGGAGGCCACGGCGGGATCCACATAATGCCCCTGCTGCTGTTTGGCGGCCGGATTATGAACCGCCGATGCCGCCTGCGCCTTCTGCTCGGCGGAAATCGCCGGCTTTTTGCTATTGGCAGCCATGTCGTCATCCGTCACCGCTGAAACGCATCCGGCAAGCCCGAGCAACGAAACCGCGACAACAAGACGCTGACAGGCAACGCGTCCTTTCGCGCTATCGACAGCTTTCATGGGTGGCCTCCGTATCTTGCATTTACAACAGCAGCACGGGAACGGAATCGTCTGCTTTTTCAAAACAGGACATGCCGTTTCGATTCGCGGACTATGCCTCAACCCATCCAGACAAGGCAAGAGTGACCGAAATCGTCGCTTCTGGTCGGGAAAACCCCTACCAGGAACCCGTATTCTGCATAGATATCCACGGTTCGGCTGGCGCGAGGCTTTCGCCCTTCTGCAAGATTTCGAAAGAAATACCGTCGGGCGAACGAACGAAGGCCATGTGACCGTCACGCGGCGGCCGGTTGATCACGACGCCATTTTGCTGAAGGTGGGCGCAGAAGTCGTAAATATTGTCGACCTCATAGGCCAGGTGCCCGAAATTGCGGCCGCCGGTGTAATCTTCGGTGTCCCAATTGTAGGTGAGTTCAAGGGAAGGCGCCTTTTTTTCCCGCGCCGCAGAGATATCGTCGCGCGCTGCAAGAAAAACCAGAGTGAAACGG
The DNA here is from genome assembly GCF_030758035.1 of Rhizobium sp. AN68. Taxonomy (NCBI): domain Bacteria; kingdom Pseudomonadati; phylum Pseudomonadota; class Alphaproteobacteria; order Hyphomicrobiales; family Rhizobiaceae; genus Rhizobium; species Rhizobium sp. AN68. The sequence goes on from NZ_JARWMI010000003.1 coordinate 1,660,325, forward strand.
CCTTTTTCGTTTTCGATCCGGCGTATTTCCTCGAGACCCATCAGGTCGCAATAGAATTTCATTGATTCGCCAAGGTCTTTGACGCGAACCATCGTGTGCAGATACCGCATTTTCTTCCTCTCCAATACGCTTTTCCGGGCCATAAACGCATGATCGCAAGCCCCGGACAAGGACGGCGACATAAAAGCAGCTACGCAAATCAAAAACTAGGGCTTGCGTGGAACCGTTACCAAGATGTTAATCTGGTACACAGGAATCAGTTGACCGGTGTGTGGCGCGTAATCGAGGGGTTGGCAGGATATGGCTGATAGGATGTCATCGAAAACGATAGTCGATGTCGAGGACCTTTCGGCCGATGCCGTGGACCTGACCGAAATCACTGGGGCGGTGAAATGGTTCGACGTTGCCAAGGGTTTCGGCTTTATCGTGCCTGACAACGGCATGCAGGACGTGCTGCTGCATGTCTCCTGCCTGCGCCGCGATGGGTATCAGACCATTCTCGAGGGTACGCGCATCGTTGCCCTCATCCAGCGGCGTGACCGCGGCTTTCAGGCCTTCCGCATCCTGTCGATGGATCAGTCCACCGCCGTTCACCCGTCGCAGCTGCCGCCGGTTCGCACCCATGTGCAGGTCACGCCGTCAAGCGGGCTTGAGCGTGCAATCGTCAAGTGGTTCAACCGCACCAAGGGTTTCGGCTTCTTGACGCGCGGCGAAGGCACTGAAGATATTTTCGTGCATATGGAAACGCTGCGCCGCTTCGGCCTCACAGAACTGCGTCCGGGCCAGGTGGTGCTGGTGCGCTTCGGCGATGGCGACAAGGGTTTGATGGCGGCGGAAATCCACCCCGATAACCCGGCCCCGATCGGGATGTCGCACTGATGGCCGCTGTGTTTCACAACTTGATGAAGAGCGCCGTTCTGGCGCTTCTTTTTTCACGCTCTCAAGCGCAGCGCAGGCTCAACAGCAGCAGACGTTTCAATCCGAACCGCTGACGATAGAAACCGTCTCCGGAGAAACCCACGAATTTGTTGCGGAACTGGCGCTGGACAACGCCCAGCGCGAACAGGGCCTTATGTTTCGCAAGTCCATGCCGCTTGGAAGCGGTATGCTGTTCGATTTCGGCAAGGAGCGGGATGTAGCCATGTGGATGAGGAATACTCTCATTCCGCTCGACATGCTGTTTATCGCCCGGGACGGGCGCATAACCCATATCCACGAAAACGCCGTGCCACATTCAGAAGCGATCATCAGCTCCCGTGGGTCGGTCAAATTCGTGCTTGAACTGAATGGCGGCACTGCCAAACGCTACGGCATCAAACCGGGCGATGTGGTTCGCAGTGCGCAAATCGGCAACCGGAAATGACATTGCCGCGTTACTGCGTTTGAAAAGGCCGGACGACGTTTCGCCCGGCCGGCAAGATCTCAGTAGACCGGCTCGATATGGCTCAAAATCCGGCAATTGGAAATGGATGCGGCAAGATTGATGGCAATGTCGATTGCCTCGACCGAATCCGCCGTCCCTTCAAGATAGATCACGTCATTTTCGACGGTTGCGGAAATCCGCGACTTCTCGAGACCGTTTTCGAAAGCCAATGCAGAGGTGATGGCCTCGCATACACCCGCCATGCGGTCTCCAAAGAAGCTTTCCTGAATGCCTGACAAATTGAACATGTGCGTTCTCCTTCTTGGCTATTACAACGCCCGAATCACGGTTTTGTTCATCTCCGGTTCATCAATTCGTTCATCTTCCATTCATCTTGGCAAATTGGAACCCCCTGCCCGATCACATTTTAGGTGATCGGGAACCATTTCGTGAGGTGAGCATTTCGCGCATGGGAGTGAAATCTGCCGTCAAGGCGCATGAAACAGGGAGGAGAATGACATGCTGATTAACAAAACGGAGCCGTGTCACCACGCCTCGTGGATGAAGCCGGTGGCGATCCACCTGCCGCTATCCGCAGCGGTGGAAATCTACAGCCCTCTGGTGGCGCTGGACATGCTGATGTACCGCTGGCCGGACGAACACGGACCGGAATATGAGGACGCACGCAGAAACTGTCTCGATGCTATCGCCGGAAAATGCGACATCGAAAAAGCGCGGGAATCGTTTCTGGTCGCAAGCAGCCACGCGCATATTCTGAATATCCACTAGGTCGCCACGCGGAAGGCTTTGTGAATATTATCGACTAAATATCAGTCGCTTACGGTGATGACAACCGGATGGGCGACAAGTCGATCTGCGTTCATCAACATGCCTCCAGAGGTCAAAACAACGGGCAATCCACCTGCGTGGATCGCCCGTTTGATTGAAGGCTGAACTTCGTCCTATTCAAATGGCCGGGTGCACAGGGATCGGGAGGTTGCTGTGAGATACACCGTCTTAGTTTTCCCCATGCACCGGCAGTCAATACTCGGAAAGATTTCGGTCTTACAATCGGTGTTTCGACGTGACTATTCCTGATAGCGCGGCAGGCCCGCTTCGTCGTTATGGCATTCAACCAGGCAAACAACCGTCTCCCCTAGCGAAGAGGTAGTCTGCAAAAACCGTTCACGCTTTCTCGGTAACAAACGCGGCATCGACCCGTGCGCCAGAGGCGCATGAACGACCGAAGTCGGATCCTGCCTGCGGAACATGACATGTAACTGTCATGCAAACGTTATAATCCGCAATGACGAATTCCATGGAATCGGTTGGCGGGTGAACCGCTGAAAGCTTGGGAGTGGAACTGGCCAACATGGAAACTGTTTTTGCCCTTTGCGCAATTCTGCTCCTCGCCTTCAATCTTCTCGGCGTCGTTCTGGCAGGCTGGCGGCTTAAAAGACGCGATACGGACAACGCACTTGTACGACAGAAACCGCCGGTATCGCTGGTGGTGCCGCTACGCGGCATCGAAACTTTCACACCGCTGACGCTGTCGCGCGCCTTCCAGCTCAACTGGCCGGACTATGAGCTGCTGTTCTGCGTCGCCGACGAGTTCGATCCCGTGATCGAGGAAGTGCGCAAGGCAAGCGCGGCCTTCCCCGCAGTTTCAGCGCAATTGCTCATCGGCGATGATCGCATCAGCGCCAATCCCAAACTGAACAATTGCGTCAAGGGCTGGCGTGCTGCTCGGCACGAATGGATCATTCTGGCCGATTCCAATGTTTTGATGCCGCAATCCTATATCGAAACCATGATGTCGGCCTGGCGGCCGGATAGCGGACTGGTCTGCTCGCCACCGCTCGGCTCCCGGCCGGATGGCTTCTGGGCGCATGTGGAATGCGCCTTCCTCAACGGCTCGCAAGGCCGCTGGCAATATGCGGCGGAAGCCATCGGCATGGGCTTCGCGCAGGGCAAATCGATGTTGTGGAACAAGCCATTCCTGGAAGAGCGCGGCGGCATCCGCGCGCTCGCCGCCGAAATCGCCGAAGATGCCGCTTCCACGAAGCTGGTCAGAAATGCCGGTCGCAAGGTACATCTGGTGTCGGCCCCGTTCGAGCAGCCTCTCGGACAGCGCCATGCCGGTGAGATCTGGTCGCGGCAGACCCGCTGGGCGCGGCTGCGGCGCGTCACCTTCCCGCAATATTTCGCCCCGGAAATCCTCACCGGCGCGCTTCCCCCGCTCCTCTTCGCGCTCGCTGCCGCCGTTGCCGCGGATGCGAACCTTGCCGTCACCGCGATTGCCGTACTCGCCATCATGTATGGCCCGGAACTGGCGCTCGCAGCTCTCAACCGGTGGCCGGTATCACTCTATACCCTTCCGGCAATGGTCGCGCGGGATGTCATCATGCCATTCGTCTGGGTACGCAGCTGGATCGGCAGCGCGGTTGCATGGCGCGGCAATGTCATGACGATCGGCACGGCCGAAAGCACATTGGCCGGACCTTCAGCGGACTGAACGGAAGCTATTATTTGAAGGGGTTACATCGACAAGCGAATGTTTCGCTTTAAATGGTCGGAGTGGAGAGATTCGAACTCCCGACCCTCTGGTCCCAAACCAGATGCGCTACCAGACTGCGCTACACTCCGCCGAGGCGATGGCTGGGGAATACACGGTTCACCCGCAGTCCGCAACAGGGAAATTCATCTTTGTTGAGCCCATTGTCTCGATTATTGAAAACTCATGCAACGCGGTGGGACCGTGAAGAGGTCGCAAAGGATAATCGTCTTGACTCTCACATGGAGTCGGTCCATTTCAAATTCAGCGTTCCTGACACGATTTGGTTATTCTATTCAGGTACGTGAATAGTAATCCGGGGCGCATGCCCCACCGCCCAACCGGAGCAGTTTCGACATGTCTGCGAAGATTTACCGCCCTGCAAAGACCGCCATGCAATCCGGCAAGGCGAAAACCAATGTCTGGGTTCTGGAATTCGACGCTGAGGTCCCGCGCAAGATCGATCCGATCATGGGATACACCTCGACATCCGACATGAAGCAGCAGGTAAAGCTGACATTCGAGACGCAGGAACAGGCCGAAGCCTATGCGCAGCGCAAGGGCATCGAATACCGCGTCATCCAGCCAAAGGAAGCAACCCGCAAAGTTGTATCCTACACGGATAATTTCCGCTTCAACCGCACCCAGCCCTGGACGCATTGAAGAAGACGCACTGAACGATTTTCAGCCGGAGCAACAATAGTCCGGCACGACGGCCCCTTAGCTCAGCTGGATAGAGCGTCGACCTTCTAAGTCGAATGTCGCAGGTTCAGATCCTGCAGGGGTCGCCATCTCCATCTAAACTGCCGCTTTCGGGATCCAGATCGCGGAAATGTCGTCGCCATACGGCACTGCCTCACTCTCCAAAGCACAAATCCCGACCCAGGCGCACACGACGGCATCCATCTTGTCCTCAAAAGCCTTCATCTCCCATCCCTTTGCGTTCGTCGCAGGGATGATGAGTGCATCGGCAACCCCACCTATCCGTCGATCCAGATGTGCGATGATGAACGACCAGACCTCGAGGAGTTTGGCGCGACGGTCTGCGGACGTATCCGACCGCCAGTAGCTGCCGACTTTTCCCTGCTTATACGGAAGCCGTTTCGCGGCGTTGGTCAGTTCAACGAGCGCAGGGTGCGGGTAGACTTCGAGCAGACCGGGACTGCTGATTTCCCTGGTTAATAACGGATATCCCGCAAGTTCAAACCCCATTTTAAGATCATCACTGACCTTGCCGGGCCTGATTGCATTTGGGGTGTGGGTGCCGCATTGCCGGGAACCATAGGCGGAAGACACCAGATTGTCAGAAGCACGGCGGGCAGTAATCGGTTGATGCGAGAGCGGCATATCAATCGTAACGAGATCGATCTTGCATCCCGCAAGGGCTTCTGCGGCCGCCAGAAGCGCCGATGCTTCGGCAACTGATCCCCTGGGGCGATCAGCGAGAACCGGGATATCGGTTCCAAAGGCAAGGAAGCCTACGTAGGAAGATGCGGCGGCACGCAGCGTCCAGCCTGTTCCATCGTTGATGACCAAGGCGACCCCGCTTGGCTGGGTAACAGTCCATGCGGCGTCTATACCCAATACGGCTTTCAGAGCGTCACCCCTGCCCGAACAGCGTAAAATACCCCCAGGCGGCGGCGAAAAAGCGATGATGGCGGCGATCGTCAGGGCTTTTTTCGATTTTGGCCCAAGCGGCTGGCGCGGCTTTTTCGGGGGCGCCGGTTTGCGGAACTTCACCACATTGTCGTTCATTATATCATCGTCCTGCATATCGCTGCTGAAACCGGCGCCACATCAATGGCATCGGCCTTTTCGGATTTATCTCTAGCAGACCAGAGCTATCATAAATATTACCAAGTTTTCACTTCCCCCTTTGGGCAAGCTATGTCACTTCCCACAATCAGAGGAATACAAACAGCGACAGACGGACCGGAAACAGGGGTTGGAAACAATCCTCTGTGGTATTTTGAATTTTGCGGGTGACAAAAATGAATGACGCCAACACCAATGGCCGCGACACGGAAAACAGCCAGCCCGATCTGCGGGACATTCTGGGTACCAGCAGGTCAGGTAGAAAGAAGAAGTCGCGCCGCTATCTCTATGCCGCAGCAGCCGTGGTGCTGATCGGTGGGGGCCTTGGTTATTATTACCAGTCGCGTGCCGCAGGCGTCGCCTATACCTACACCACGGAAGCGGCGAAACAGGGCGACCTTTCCGTCATCGTAACCTCCACCGGCTCAGTCCAGCCGACCGATCAGGTCGACATATCGAGCGAATTGTCCGGCACCATTCGCAAGGTCAACGTTACCTATAACAGCCCGGTCAAATCAGGCGATATTCTGGCGGAACTGGACACCAACAAGCTGGAGGCCGACGTGCAGAGCGCCCGCGCCAAGCTTGCCTCCGCCAAGGCCAATGTGTTGAAGGCGCGCGCCGATCTCGGCTCGGCAAAAACATCGATGGAGCGTCTGCGGTCCCTCGTCCAGAGCCGGGTCTCCAGCCAGCAGGATCTGGATGCCGCGCAGTTCAACCACGATGCCGCCGGCGCCACGCTACAGGTCAACGAGGCGACCGTGCTTTCGGCGGAAGCGGATTTGCGGCTGGCCGAGGTCAATCTCGGCAAGGCGAAGATCGTCTCGCCCATCGATGGTGTCATCCTCACCCGCAGTGTCGATCCCGGCGCCACCGTTGCCTCCTCGCTCAACGCTCCCGTGCTGTTCACCATTGCTGGCGATCTGCGCCATATGGAATTGCAGGTGTCGGTGGATGAGGCGGATGTCGGCAAGGTTGAAACCGGGCAGAAGGCCACCTTCAACGTCGATGCTTATCCCGACCGTAGCTTCCCGGCTGAAATAGAGACCGTGCGTTTCGCCTCCGAGACCGTGTCTAACGTAGTGACCTACAAGGGCATATTGACGGTGGACAATGAGGAATTGCTGCTGCGCCCCGGCATGACGGCAACCGCCAATATCGTCGTTGAGGAGATCAAGAATACGCTGCTGGTGCCGAATTCCGCGCTCCGATATACGCCGCCGCGCGAATCCGCCTCCCGTGGCGGTGGCTTGATGAGCCTGTTCCGCCCTCCCCGCATGAGCCGGTCACAGAACCGCGATGCCGGTCCGGCCGCGACAGGCAAAAGAACGGTGTGGGTGCTGCGTAACAACACGCCCGTCTCGGTTTCGATCGAAACCGGCTCCACCGATGGCCAGCATACCGTGGTAAAATCGGGCGAGTTGAAGGCCGACGATCTGGTGATTACCGACGCCTCAGCCCGCAACGCCGGCTGACGGAGGAAAACCGCATGCAACAGCCGCCGCTCATAGAATTCCGCGATGTCGTCAAGCAATATGGCCGGGGCGAAGCGACGATCCGCGCGCTTGACGGCGTCAGCCTGTCGATCCACGAGAAGGAATTCGTCGCCATCATGGGGCCATCCGGCTCCGGCAAATCCACCTCGATGAACATCATCGGCTGCCTGGATGTGCCGACATCGGGCGAATATCTGTTTCAGGGCGTGCCGACCAGCGGTTTCGACAATGAACATCTGACGCTGCTGCGCCGCCACATGCTGGGTTTCGTGTTTCAGGGCTTCAACCTCCTGTCGCGCACCTCGGCGGTGGAGAATGTCGAGCTGCCGCTCGTGTACCGGGGCATGAAAGCCTCGGAACGGCGCGCGCGCGCCATGGAGGCGCTGGCACAGGTGGGTCTGAAGGGCCGCGAGCACCACACGACGCAGGAGCTTTCCGGCGGTCAGCAGCAGCGTGTGGCCATTGCACGGGCCATCGTCACCCGCCCCGCTCTGCTTCTCGCCGACGAACCCACAGGCAACCTCGACACCAAAACCAGCGCCGAGATCATGGAGCTGATCACCACGCTCAACCGCGACAAGGGCATTACGGTCGTCATGGTCACGCATGAAGAGGATATCGCTGCCCATGCGGGACGCCTCCTGCGTTTCGTGGACGGCCATCTCGCCTCCGACAGCGCAGCGGAAAACAAGGAGACTGCCGATGTTCTTTGAAACGTCGCGTCTTGCGCTGCGTGCCATCAGCCGCAACCTGCTCCGCTCCTTCCTCACCGTGCTCGGCGTCGTCATCGGTGTTGCCGCCGTCATCGCCATGGTAACCATCGGCAACGGCACGACCGAACAGGTGAAATCGGAATTGTCGCGGCTCGGCACCAACATGCTGTTCGTGCGCCCCGGCCAGTTCGGGCCCGGCCGCGCCAGCACGGAAGCCAAACGTTTCGATGATCGCGATGTCGAGGCGATCCGCAACCAGATCAGCGGCCTGCGCGCCGTTGCTCCGCAAAACCGCAGCTCCGCCGCAACGGTCATTTTCGGCGGCAAGAACCACCAGACAAGCGTCATCGGCACCACCAATGATTATCTTGTGGCACAGGACTGGACGCTTGCGCTGGGCCGTGACTTCCAGCCGGCCGAAGATCGCGGAGGGCAGATAGGCTGCATCATCGGCGAAACGGTGCGGCAGGAACTATTTGGCGCTGAAAACCCGGTCGGACAGACAATCCGCGTCAGCAACATCTCCTGCCCCGTCATCGGTGTTCTCGCCCGAAAAGGCCAATCCGGCCTTGGCGACGATCAGGATGACACGATCATCATGCCGCTCAAAATCCACCAGCGGCGCATCGGCGGCACCACTACCATTTCCTCCATCATGGTCTCCGCGCAGGACGGCGTTTCCACCGCCAAGGTGCAAAGCGACCTGCAGAATCTGCTGCGCGAGCGGCGGCGCATCAACATTGGCCGCGAGGATGATTTCACCGTCAACGACATGACGCAGATCGCCTCGGCCATGACCGGCACGACGACGCTGCTCACCGGGCTTCTGGGTGCGGTTGCAGCCGTCAGCCTGCTGGTCGGCGGCATCGGCATCATGAACATCATGCTGGTTTCGGTAACCGAGCGCACCCGCGAGATTGGTATTCGCCTCGCCATCGGCGCACTGGAAAAACAGGTACTGACGCAGTTTCTGGTGGAAGCCGTCATGCTCTCTGCCCTGGGCGGCACGGTCGGCATATTAACGGGCCTTGGCCTTGCCTATGGCGTCGTCAGCTTCCTCAACGTGCCCTTCGTCACCAGCCCGTCGATCATCTTCCTCGCCTTCGCCTTCTCGGCTGCCATCGGCGTGATTTTCGGCTATTTCCCGGCGCGGCGGGCAGCGAGTTTGAGCCCGATCGAGGCGCTGCGGCACGAGTGAGACGAGTCGTCGAAGCTGCAACGGCCTAGACCGAATAGGTTCATGATTTACGGAGAGTTTCGATGTTCAAATCGGTATCGGATAGCGCCGCCGCTGCAGACGGCGGTTCGCTTGCGCTCTTCGTGGAACGAATTGACGGACAAACGGAACTGTTTGTGATCAATCGCTCCCTCGCGTCACGCGGAACGCCCGACTACAACAAAGTCAGCTCAAGCCTTCGACCACTTGCCGAGGAGGATTGCGGGAAGATTGCAGCAGCTCTCGAGCCGCTTTTGACAACGACGCCATCGATTCATCCGCTGGCAGATTTTATCGATACGCTGAAACAGCAATCATCCCGCTGATCGGAAAAATGGCGCAGCCAATCAAACGCTGGCTTCAGCCTCGCGCTGCTTCGCCAGCGCCGCCAGATCGGCAGGCTTCAGTTCCACCGACTCACCGCAGCCGCAAGCGGACGTCTGGTTCGGGTTGTTGAAGGTGAAGCCGGAGCGCATCTTGGTCACTTCAAAATCCATCTGGGTGCCGAGCAGATAGAGCACGGCGGAGGGCTGAACCCACACCTTGGCTCCATCGAATTCGACCAGATCGTCCTTCGCATCCGCCTCCGTCACGAGGTCGATGGTATATTCCATGCCCGCGCAGCCGCCCTTCTTGATGCCGACGCGCACACCCTTGGCGTCCGGGCCGGAATTCTCGACGATTGCTTTAACGCGCGAGGCAGCAGCCCCGGTCATGGTCATGATCGCAAAGCCCATGGGCTTAATTCTCCTTCGACAATCGAGTTCAAGGCTCGATGTTTATGGATTTCAATTTAATAGCGCTTGAAGGCGCCATCAAGGGATGACGCCTGTCAAAATCACGTCAGTTTCAATACCAGCCGACGGCGACCTGAGCCTCTTCCGACATGCGGTCCGGCGTCCACGGCGGATCGAAGGTCATCGACACTTCGACACCGGAAACACCTTCGACCGCGCCGACGGCATTTTCCACCCAGCCCGGCATTTCGCCGGCCACCGGGCAGCCGGGCGCTGTCAGCGTCATGACGATCTTGACCATCCGGTCGTCCTCGATGTCGATCTTGTAAACGAGACCGAGTTCGAAAATATCGGCCGGAATTTCCGGATCGTACACGGTTTTCAGCGCCGCGATCACGTCGTCGCTAAGACGCGCCAGCTCGTCGGGCGCAATGGAAGACGGCTTTGCAGCGTCTTCGGTCACATCATGGGTCTTTGCAGTGGCTTCGGCAGTCATGGTCCTGAACCTCAATCCTGATATCAGGCGAAAAATTTGCGCGCATAATCAAGCGCCTCGACAAGACGATCTACTTCGGCGCGGGTATTGTAAAGGCCGAACGATGCCCGGCATGTGGAGGTGACGCCGAACCGTTTCAAGAGCGGCATGGCACAATGAGTGCCGGCACGCACGGCAACGCCGCGCCGGTCTATCACCATCGACACGTCATGGGCATGGATGCCCTCGAGTTCGAAGGAGAAGATACCGCCCTTATCAGGCGCATTGCCGATGATTCGCAGTGAGTTGACCTCGCGCAGCCGCTCGGCAGCATAGGCCGCAAGATCAGCCTCGTGGGCTGCAATCGCGGCACGGCCGAGATTGTCCATATAATCAAGCGCATAGCCAAGACCGATAGCCTGCACGATGGGCGGCGTTCCCGCTTCGAAACGATGCGGCGGCTCGTTATAGGTCACATTGTCTTCGGACACGTCGAGGATCATCTCGCCGCCGCCCTGGAACGGCCGCATCTCGCTCAGGCGGTCAGCCTTGCCGTAGAGCACGCCGATGCCCGAGGGACCGTAAAGCTTGTGGCCGGTCATGACGTACCAGTCGCAATCGATATCACGCACGTCGACCGGCATGTGAACCGCGCCCTGAGAGCCATCGACAAGCACCGGAATGCCGCGCTCATGGGCGATGCGGCAGATTTCCTTGACCGGCACGATGGTGCCCAGCGCATTCGACATATGGGTGATGGCAACGAGCTTGGTGCGCTCCGTCAGGCTTTTTTCGAAAGCCTCGATATGGAACGCGCCGTCATCATCGACAGGCACCCAGACAAGCTTGGCGCCCTGCCGCTCGCGAATGAAATGCCACGGCACGATGTTGGAGTGATGTTCCATGATCGAGATGACGATCTCGTCGCCCTCGCCGATCTTTGGCATGCCGTAACCGTAAGCAACGGTATTGATCGCCTCGGTGGAGGATTTGGTGAAGACGATCTCGTCCACCGAACCGGCATTCAGGAAACGGCGCACCTTTTCGCGCGCCGCCTCATAGGCGTCGGTTGCGGCATTGGAGAGGAAATGCAGGCCACGATGCACATTCGCGTATTCATTGGAATAAGCATGCGAAACGGCGTCGATGACCACCTGCGGTTTTTGAGCGGACGCGCCGTTGTCGAGATAGACCAGCGGCTTGCCATAGACCTCGCGCGACAGGATCGGGAAATCCTTCCGCACGGCTTCAACGTCATAAGGGGCCGCCAATGCGGCGCGTTCGCTCTCAGGCATGATGTTCCAGCCAGCCGGAGATGATAGTCTCTAGCGCCTCTACCAGATTTTCTTCTTCCAGTTCCTCGGCGATCTCAGCGACGAAGGCATTGACGAGCATCGCCCGCGCTTTTGCCCGCGGCACGCCGCGCGCCATCAGATAATAGAGATGGTTGTCGTCAATATCGGCAACCGTCGCACCGTGACCGCACTGAACGTCGTCGGCGAAGATTTCAAGCTCCGGCTTTGCCGAGAACTCGCCATCGTCAGACATCAGCAGCGTATTGCACGCCATCTTCGCATCGGTCTTCTGGGCATCGGGGGCAACCCGGATCATGCCCTGGAAAATGCCCTTTGCACGGTCGAAGACCACGTTGCGGAACACTTCCGTCGAGGTCGTGTTCGGCACGTTGTGGCCAAGAACCATCGTCACGTCGGTATGGGTTTCGCCGCCCAACAGGTTGACGCCGCGAACGGTGAGGTCAGTACCCTCGCCGTCCACGTCGATGCGCAGTTCCTGCCGCACCAGCTTGCCGCCGGCATTGATGACGAACAGACGAATCTTGGCGTCCGCACCGATTTTCATGCGCAGCTGGCCAAGATGAATATCGGCCGCGCCCTGTTGCTGCAGGATGATCCAGGTCACTTCCGCACCGTCTTCGACAACGATGTCGGTGACGGAGGAAACCAGGGCGGCATCCGAAGTCACCGAAAGGTGACGCTCGATGACGGTCGCCTTCGAACCCTTGCCGAAGCGCACCGGGAAGCGGCTGTGAACCTGACCTGCGCCATGGATCGCCTGCAATTCGATCGGCTTTTCGATCTCGGCATCGGCGGGAATGTCGAGCGTCAGGCCGTCGCGCACGAAGCTGCCGTTGATACGACCGATCACGTCGTCCTTGCTGGCTTCCGCAAGGCCTGTGGCGGCCGAGCCGTCAAGCAGGCTCTCGGCAAAGCTGGAAACGCTGATATCTTCGATCTTGCCGACATTGGCCGTGCCATGCAGCACGTAGGCGACGGACGAGCCGGCGACAACAGACGCCTGCTTTTCGATAACAGGTGCGGGCTGGTCCTCGGGAATGGCACGCAACAGGCTCTTGAGATCGGTATAGTGCCACGCCTCGATGCGGCGGGTCGGAAGACCGCCGGTCTTCAGATCGTCGAACAGCACGTCACGGGCGGCGACAACCGCACCATTGCCCGGCAATTCGCTGAACTTGGCGGTATAGGCGTCGATCAGCGCGGTTTCCGCTGGCGTCAGCCGATTGGTCGTTTGAATGTTCATGGACATCACCTCCTGGCCTCTGGCTTAGGCCGCTTCACCGATGATGTCGGCGTAACCATTGTTTTCCAGCTCCAGCGCCAGGGCCTTGTCGCCCGAACGGATGATCTTGCCCTTGTAGAGAACGTGAACGCTATCAGGCACGATGTAATCGAGCAGGCGCTGGTAGTGGGTGATGACGACAGTGGCGCGATCCGGCGACTTCAGCGCATTGACGCCATCAGCCACAATCTTCAGCGCGTCGATGTCGAGGCCGCTATCGGTTTCGTCGAGAACGCAGAGCTTCGGCTCCAGCAGTGCCATCTGCAGGATTTCGGCGCGCTTCTTCTCACCGCCGGAGAAACCGACGTTCAGCGGACGCTTCAGCATGTCCATGTCGATCTTCAGATCGCCGGCAGCTTCCTTGACGCGACGGATGAAGTCCGGCGTCGTAAGCTCGGCCTCGCCGCGCGCCTTGCGTTGCTCGTTCATAGCAACCTTGAGGAACTGCATGGTGGCAACACCCGGAATTTCGACGGGATACTGGAAGGCCAGGAAAATACCCTTGGCAGCGCGCTCGGCGGCATCCAGTTCCAGAATGCTTTCGCCGTTATAGAGGATGTCACCGGAGGTGACTTCATAGTCTTCGCGGCCCGACAGGATGTAGGACAGCGTCGACTTGCCGGAACCGTTCGGGCCCATGATGGCCGCAACTTCACCGGCAGCAACCTTAAGGTTGAGGCCCTTGATGATCTCGGTTTCGGTATCGGCGATCTTTGCGTGCAGGTCGATGATTTCAAGCATGGTTTTATCCTGAGAATAGTGTGAGCGAAGGTGCGCGAAACCGCGCACTCAAAGTGCGTATTCGTATGACGATCAGCCGACCGAACCTTCCAGCGAAATGCCGATCAGCTTCTGCGCTTCAACCGCAAACTCCATCGGCAGCTGCTGGATAACATCCTTCACAAAGCCATTGACGATCAGTGCGATCGCCGACTCCTCGGGGATGCCGCGCTGCAGGCAATAGAACAGCTGGTCTTCGGAAATCTTCGACGTGGTCGCCTCATGCTCGAAATGAGCAGACGAGTTCTTCGCCTCGATATAGGGCACGGTATGCGCGCCGCACTTGTCGCCGATCAGAAGCGAGTCGCACTGCGTGAAGTTGCGCGTGTTGGTCGCCTTGCGGTGAGCCGAGACCTGCCCGCGATAGACGTTTTCCGAGAAACCGGCGGCAATGCCCTTGGCGATGATGCGGCTCGACGTGTTCTTGCCGAGATGGATCATCTTGGTGCCACTGTCGATCTGCTGATGGCCGTTGGAAACCGCGATCGAATAGAATTCGCCACGGCTGTCGTCGCCGCGCAAAACGCAGGACGGGTATTTCCAGGTGATGGCCGAGCCGGTTTCAACCTGCGTCCACGAAATCTTCGAACGGTTGCCACGGCAATCGCCGCGCTTGGTCACGAAGTTGTAGATGCCGCCCTTGCCGTCCTTGTCGCCCGGATACCAGTTCTGGACGGTGGAATATTTGATTTCGGCATCGTCGAGTGCCACCAGTTCCACCACGGCGGCGTGAAGCTGGTTCTCGTCGCGCTGCGGCGCGGTGCAGCCTTCCAGATAGGAGACGTAGGCGCCCTCTTCAGCGATGATCAGCGTGCGCTCGAACTGTCCGGTGTTCTTTTCGTTGATGCGAAAATAGGTGGAAAGCTCCATCGGGCACCGAACGCCTTTCGGCACGAACACGAAGGAACCATCGGTAAAGACGGCCGAGTTCAGCGTTGCGTAGAAATTGTCCGTCTGCGGCACGACCGAACCGAGATATTTCTTCACCAGATCAGGATATTCGCGCACGGCTTCGGAGATCGACATGAAGATCACGCCGGCCTTTGCCAGTTCCGCCTTGAAGGTGGTGACAACGGAGACGCTGTCGAACACGGCATCCACGGCCACACGACGGTTTTCCACGCCGGCCAGGATTTCCTGTTCCTTCAGCGGAATGCCCAGCTTCTCGTAAACCTTCAGCAGCTCCGGATCGACTTCGTCCAGCGACTTCGGGCCGGGCGTGCTTTTCGGTGCGGCATAATAATAGAGATCGTTGAAGTCGATCTTGGGGTAGCTGACGCGCGCCCATGTCGGCTCTTCCATCGTCAGCCAGCGCTTGTAAGCCTCAAGACGCCATTCCAGCATCCATTCGGGCTCCTGCTTCTTGGCCGAGATGAAGCGGATCACCTCTTCCGAAAGGCCCTTCGGGGCCTTGTCGACTTCAATTTCGGTTTCGAAGCCGTATTTATACTGGTCCACATCGATCTGGCGAACCTGATCGATCGTTTCCTGAACCGCTGCCATGTCGTTCTCCAATCTCGCCGGAGCCAAGGTCCGGTGGCTTGTCAACGTATCAAGGCGGATAGCCGCCTTCATCCATCTTCGGGCAAATAATCCGGGCCCGTATAAACGGGACGGAGCTTATACCCATGTAAGTGCGGGATGGCGCTTTTCACACATCCCGGCAAGCGGAAAATTGCTATTCCGCAATTCTTTGCCGCATTTTAAGCGGCCTGACCGGTCAGCCTGCGCCGCCCGGCAATTTTCGTAAAGGCTGCGAGCGCGCGCTCGATATCCGCCTCATCAGTCGCATGACCAAGGGAAATCCTGAGTGCGCCAAGCTTGGGATCGCGTCCCATCGCCGTCAGCACATGGCTTTCACCCACCTTGCCGGACGAGCAGGCCGAACCGGCCGAGAGCGCAACGCCTTCGATATCGAATGCAATCTGGCCCGTTTCCGCCTTCAAACCGGGCAAGGTGAAAAACGTGGTATTACCGACACGGCCGACATCCTCACCGTAGATGATCACGTCAGGCGCGACTGCCCGCATGCCGTCTTCCAGCCTTGCGCGCAGTGCTGCAAGACGCGTCGCTTCGGTCTCGAGGTTTTGCGCAGCAATAGCGGCGGCGGCACCGAAACCGATGACCGACAGGCTATTTTCAGTACCGGAACGATGTCCCTTTTCCTGGCCGCCACCATGGATTAACGGCTTCGGCATCATCACCTCGCCGCGGGACACCAGCGCCCCAGCACCCTTCGGGCCACCAAGCTTGTGGGACGAGATCACAAGGAAATCGGCATCCAATGCATTGATATCGAGCGGAACGCGGCCAGCAGCCTGCACGGCATCGACGACCATCAATCCCCCAGCTGCATGTGCAAGCCGCGCCGCTTCAGCCACCGGCTGAAGAATGCCGGTCTCATTAT
Source organism: Rhizobium sp. AN68 (assembly GCF_030758035.1). NCBI lineage: Bacteria > Pseudomonadati > Pseudomonadota > Alphaproteobacteria > Hyphomicrobiales > Rhizobiaceae > Rhizobium > Rhizobium sp. AN68. Next base: position 1,676,479 of record NZ_JARWMI010000003.1, read on the forward strand.
TGACCAGCATGCAGGCGACCATCGGCAGACCAATGGACTTGTCGTGCGCTGACAGCAGCGCCTCAAGGGCCGCAAGATCGATGACACCCGTTGACGTAACGGGAATTTCCGTAACGTCAGCCTTGCCGAACCGGCCTCCTTCACGAAAAGCCGGGTGTTCGATCGCCGAAACGTAAAGACGACCATAGCGCACGGGAGCGCGCCCCATCTTGAATTCAGGCGAAAGCACCAGATTGGCCGCTTCGGTCGCACCGCTCGTAAAGGTCACATGCGACGCCTGGGCGCCGCAGACCACAGCAACGTCACGACGCGCGGCCTCGACGGCCGCACGGGCTGCGCGCCCTTCCCGGTGTACGGAGGACGGATTACCCGTGATATCGAGAGCGCGGACAAGAGCATCCCGCACGGCAGGCAAAAGCGGCGCCGTGGCGTTCCAGTCCATATATGTGCGCGTCAAAACCGTCATCGCGGAAAAGCTTCGCTCAATCTTCCATGCGCCAAAACGCATTTTTCTTGAAATTACAGTTGCGCTTGCCTTATGACACGGTCCGAGTGCTTAAGCACACGCAAAGTTTCGAATTATTCTAAACTGCGTTCTAGAAAAGATGACACAGTTCGTCAAGTCTTCTCGTCGGAAGAATGCGGTTGGAGAATGAAAAAACACGACCGGAGTACCAATGCCCGAAGTCATTTTTAACGGCCCTGCGGGTCGCCTCGAAGGCCGTTATCAACCCTCCAAGGAAAAGAGCGCGCCGATAGCGATCATCCTTCATCCGCACCCGCAGTTCGGCGGCACGATGAACAACCAGATCGTTTATCAGCTCTTCTATCTTTTCCAGAAGCGCGGTTTCACGACGCTCCGGTTCAACTTCCGCTCCATCGGCCGCAGCCAGGGCGAGTTTGACCATGGCGCCGGCGAGCTTTCCGATGCCGCATCCGCTCTCGACTGGGTGCAGAGCCTGCATCCCGATTCGAAAAGCTGCTGGGTCGCCGGTTATTCCTTCGGCGCCTGGATCGGCATGCAGCTTCTGATGCGTCGCCCTGAAATCGAAGGTTTCATGTCGATTGCGCCGCAGCCCAACACCTACGACTTCTCTTTCCTCGCCCCCTGCCCGTCTTCCGGCCTCATCATCAATGGCGACGCCGACAAGGTCGCGCCTGAGAAGGACGTCAACGGTCTGGTCGAAAAGCTGAAGACCCAGAAGGGCATCCTCATCACCCACCGCACCCTTCCCGGCGCCAACCACTTCTTCAACGGCAAGGTTGATGAGCTGATGAGCGAATGCGAGGACTACCTCGACCGCCGCCTGAATGGCGAACTGGTTCCGGAACCGGCAGCGAAGCGCATTCGGTGACAAGCCGCCCGGTGTCGCGACAGGTTTTGATCTGGCTGCAATGATCGACAACGGGCTTGGCTGCACCCCTCTGCCCTGCCGGGCATCTCCCCCACAGGTGGGGAGATCGAGATCGTGGTGACCTCCCGACGCTCTTTAACGTAGCGACTCAGGCGGAGATCAGGCGTCTGGCCAATCTCCTCCTTGTGGGGGAGATGACCGCCAGACCAGAGGGGGGGGGGGGCCAAGCCCGCCGTCGTCTATTACGCCCTGACCAAAACCCCACCCGTAACCGGCTCATTCACACCGGTCGTCCCCGGATAGGTTAGCGGCAGCCCCTTCAGCGATCGCACCGCCAGATAGGCCCAGGCCTCAGCCTCCATCGCCCCGCCGTCGAACCCCGCCTCTTCCGCCGCGATTACCCGCGCACCCTGCTTGGCAGCAAGGCTCGCAAACTCTTCCATGATAACAGGATTGAGCCGCCCGCCGCCGCAGATCACATAGGTCTTAGCCGCTTCCGGCAAATAGCTCGCCGATTTGAGGATCGCGGCACCCGTCAGATGCGACAGCGTGCGTGCGCCGTCCGCCAGCGAAACCTCGCCCTTTTGCGGCGGCACGAAATCGCTGCGGTCAAGCGAGCGGCGGATATTGGCCGAGAAGAACGGGCTTTCCATGTAGCGCGTGACGAGCGAGGCAACGACGCTGCCGCCCGCCGCCGTCCTGCCGCCCTTGTCGAAGGCTTTGCCCGTATGCGCCTCGATCCACTGGTCGATCAGCATATTGCCGGGACCGCTGTCGAAAGCCGCAAGCCGCCCTCCCTCCCCGATATAGGTGAGATTGGATATGCCGCCGATATTGACGAAGACGGCGGGCGTTTCGAAGCCTTCAGGCAGATTGGCGGAGAGCGCCATGTGGTACGCAGGAATGAGCGGTGCGCCCTGCCCGCCGTGCACCATGTCGTTGGCACGCATGTCGTACACCACATCGATACCGGTTTCCTCGGCCAGAAGCGCGCCGTCGCCGATCTGCACGGTCAACGCCTCATCCGGCCGATGCAGCACCGTCTGGCCATGAAAACCGATCACGTCTATATCGCTGGCTTCAAGCCGGTGGCGGTGGAGGAAGGATTTGACTGCCGCCGCATGGGCAAGCGTTAGCTTGCGTTCCGCATCCGCGAGGTCACCCGGACGCTCGCGCCGTTCGCGAATGGCTTTGGCCGTAACCAGCGCCTTCTGCCACGTGGCGCGCAGGCCCGGATCATAGGGGAAATAACCGCTCGGCCCATGCCGGACCACGTTTTCGCCATCCGTGCGCAACAGGGCGATATCGATGCCGTCCATCGACGTCCCGCTCATCAGCCCGATTGCAGTTTTGACCTCGCCCACGCGCTGCTCCCTTTCAATATCGAGATCATGCGGAGATGAATCGCCGTTATTCATGGCCGAAACGGGTGCACTTTTCAAAAAACAATGGTAAAGCCCCCGCGTTCATTGACAGACAATGACGGCAAAGGTCCAACCAGAAAGAAAAAGGTTATGTCCAGGTTCAAGTCCGATTTCCTCCGCACGCTCGATGAGCGCGGCTTCATTCACCAGATCTCCGACGAGTCGGGTCTCGACGAACTGTTCGCCAAGGAAACCGTGACCGCCTATATCGGCTATGACCCGACGGCCTCCAGCCTGCATGTCGGCCACCTCACCCAGATCATGATGCTGCACTGGATGCAGAAGACCGGTCACCAGCCGATTTCGCTGATGGGCGGCGGCACCGGCATGGTTGGCGATCCCTCCTTCAAGGAGGAGGCCCGCAAGCTGATGACGATCGACATGATCGAGGACAACATCACCTCGCTCAAGCACGTTTTCGCCAACTACCTCGATTACGATCGCGCGGAAAATCCGGCGCTGATGATCAATAATGCCGACTGGCTGCGTGGGCTCAACTACCTCGAATTCCTGCGCGACGTCGGCCGCCACTTCTCGGTCAACCGCATGCTGTCCTTCGACAGCGTGAAGACGCGCCTCGACCGCGAGCAGTCGCTGTCCTTCCTCGAATTCAATTACATGATCCTCCAGGCCTACGATTTCGTGGAACTGAACCAGCGTACCGGCTGCCGCCTACAGATGGGCGGCTCTGACCAGTGGGGCAACATCATCAACGGTATCGACCTCGGTCACCGCATGGGGACACCGCAGCTCTATGCGCTGACCTCCCCGCTTTTGACCACGTCTTCGGGTGCGAAGATGGGCAAGTCCGCGTCCGGTGCCGTCTGGCTCAACAAGGACCTGCTGCCGGTCTATGATTTCTGGCAATACTGGCGCAACACGGAAGACGCGGACGTGGTTCGGTTCGCCAAGCTCTTCACCACGCTGCCGATGGATGAGATCGCACGCATCGCCGCCCTTGGCGGATCTGAGATCAACGAGGCGAAGAAAATCCTCGCAACGGAAGTGACGGCCATTCTGCATGGCCGTGCCGCTGCCGAAGAAGCTGCCGAAACGGCGCGCAAGACTTTTGAGGAAGGCGCGCTTGCTGAAAACCTGCCCTCCATCGAGGTTCCGGCATCCGAACTCGATGCCGGCGTCGGCGTCCTGTCGCTCATCGTCCGCGCTGGCCTTGCCGGCTCGAATGGCGAAGCCCGCCGTCACGTTCAGGGCGGCGCGGTAAAGATCAACGACAAGGGCGTATCCGACGATCGCCAGATGATCGGTTCCGCCGAGATCACCGGCGATGGCATCATCAAGCTTTCGGTTGGCAAGAAGAAGCACGTTCTCGTTCGCCCGGCGTAACACCCGCGCAAATCATCAGACGAAGGGCCGCGGAAGCGGCCCTTTTTATTGAAACTCGAAAATCTGCCTGAAGACGCCCGGCGCTATCAGCGACAGCGGGTTGATTGTCAGCTTCGGCTGGTCCGTCTGGCCGGAAAGCTTGAAGGTGATGCCGAGCAGACCGCGGTCGCGGCCGTTGCCGAGGAAGATGCCGATAAAGGGCAGCTCGCCGAACAGCCGGTTCAGGCCATAGGCGGGCATGAAGGTGCCGGTCATGTCCATACGGCCGTTCTGGTCTTTCAGCAGGCCCTGGAAGGTCGCACCGATCTGTTCGCCGCGCACCACGCCGTTTTCCACCGCAACCGAGCCGTTGACGTAAACGAGCCGGGCAAAACCGCGCTGGAATTTCTCCGAGCTGACATCGATGTTACGGCGGACCGCCGTGTTGAGGCTCCGGCCGTCATCGCCCGTCGGCGTGGCGACGATATCCTGAAGCTTCGCTTCGTTGACGACGGCGAAATTGCGCAGATCGAGCGAGCCGCTCCAGTCGCTGCCGTTGACGGTCGAGAGTGCGAGATTGAGAAGACCACCGCGAATGCGGGTGTAGATATTGGTGAAACGGGCAAGAGAACCGGCGTCGCTGCTGGTAAGCGTCACGGTTCCCGTCGCGCCGCGATTGGTCGTCTGAGCCACAACCGCCTGGCCCCTGCCGGTGACGCCGCGAAAATCAACCGAACGGACCTTGCCGTCACGCACACTGACATCGGCACTGACATTGGAAAGGATCTCGTCATTGAAGCCGTAGACCTTGTCGAGTTGCGCCTTGATGGCAAGGGACGGCTGCGAACGCGACGTGCCATCATCTGCCCCTGAGGAACTGCGAAGCTTTGACAGGAAAGGCCGGAGATCGGCAGATTTTCCCGAAGCGTTGACGCTGTATCCGTTTTTGGAGGCAGTGACGGCGACGGCGTAATTGTCGGAAGGTGACAATTGCACGCGGCTGAGATCGGCGGAAATCAGCCCGTTCTTGGTGAAGGTGACATCTCCGGCCGCGCCGAAGCCGTCCCCGGTTAGGGAGAAATCACTGATCGTCGTGCGGCCATCACTGGTTTCCAGGGTAAAGGTCGCTTTTGCCGGAATACCGACGCCCTTGCTCCATCCAAGCCCCGGCAGAATGATAGACGCCTTCGCCAGATCGAGCTGTATCTCCTGACTTTTCGTATCCGCGCCATCGATTTCCACAACGGTCGTGCCGCCAAGAACCGTGGAAAGCTCCGGTGCAAGCTTGGCGACCTGCGTCTCGTTAAGGGTTGCTTTCAGCGACAGCGTTGGAGCAACGTCGCTGTTCTTGCGCACCGGCTCCGTCATCTCGATAGACATCGGCACATCGTCCACCCGGCCTTTGCCTTCAAGCTTGAGCTGCCGGTCGTTGATGGACATGAAACCGTCAAGCGCGGTCACCTTGCGGCCGGCAAACGGCTTTGTCAGCGACAGGTTCTTCAGATCGAGATCGGCCGTCCACACGGGCGGCGGTGGATTTTGGCTGGAAAGCATGCCGACGGTCAGCTTTGCATTCGCCGTCACGTCGCCGGTGAAGTCATCCGGTTTGAACTGCGTATCCTTGAGCGCATTGATAGGCTTCAGCGTCGCAAGCTCCGCCACGGCATCGGCCGAGCCCGAAACGTTCAACTCGAGATTTCCAAGCAGGGGCTTTGCATAGACGTCGGACATGGAGAACCGGCTGTCCTTCAGCGCAAGCGACCGATTGGAGGCGAAATAGGATGTCGCGTTCTTGAGATCGACATTCATCCGGCTGCCGACGAGATTGAAATGCGCATCAACGTCGCGCAGCGGCGGAATGTCGCCGGTGGTATTGAGACGCGTTCCGTCGATATCGAAGCGGATCTGCATTTCGCTCTCGCCCAGCACCAGCGGGCAACCGGGACCGCACATCCGTCCCTGCGGAATGAAGATCGCAATCGAGCCGTTTGTGACCGTGCCGCCATAAAGATTGGACACCACCCACTCGCGCGGTTTGTGCGCCATCCAGAACGGCCAAAGCTGCTTTACCGCCGTGGCCTCCATCTTGGGAATCTGTCCGGCGAAACTGATTTCAGGCGAGCCCTGACCGAAGCGGATTTTCAGCGAGCCTGCCATGTCTCCAAGCGGGCCGGTAACGTATAGCGAGGGAACCTCGAGCTGCTTGGTCGCGACATTGAATTGCCCGTCCGCCTTCAAGCTGAAAGGAACGGGGTCTTCGCCAGAGGCTTCGGCCGAGGCAACCGCATTGTCGATCCGCAGCGAAAGACCGAAGCCCTCTTGGGTATCCGTGATTTCCCCAGTGACCGGAATAGCCGTTCGCCCAAGGTCGATCCGCGAATTCCCAATAACAAGACTGCTTTTCTGAAAATCGTAGCGCGCATTGACGGTGCCGGCCGTGAAGGGCTGAGCCTCGCCGCCGATAAGAAGCATTCCATTGCCCATGCCGAGCGAGATTTCCAGCCGCGGCTCATGTCCGGGCATGGAACGCCGGGCGAGGATGCTGACACCGGTCTTGACGTTCAGACCCTCATGAAGATTGCCTTCAGGATCGAATTTTTCCAGAAAAGGACCGATGTCGAAACCGTCGATGCGCGCGTCGAAACCGTCGATCACACCGCCTGATCCCGATGTCTTTAGCGACAGGCTGGCGATTTCGCCGTTAAACAGCGTTTCACCCTCAAGCGAATATCCGCCCTGCTGGTCAGGGGTCAACGAAAGTTCACGCACTTCAACGACGCGTGGCTTGCCGGCTTCGCTCGGCGGCAAGTGGATCGAAACGCTGGAAATATCGATTTCCTCTGTTCCGCTGCTTAAAAACGCCTGCGCCAATTTGTCCAGCTGGGAAAACGCCGCCTGCAACTGCTGCGGCACCGCGTCAAGCCGGATGCTGGCGAGGTCGAAACCGTTACCCTTCGGCAAAAGGGCCGTATCGAGTTCCATCCCGTCGGCCTCGAGACTTTGCACGGAGACGCGTCCGGTCAAAAGCGCTAGCGGATCGAGCGCCATGCCGATAGCCCTCGCCCGGCTCAAATGCTGGCCGGATTCCTTCTCGACGATATCCACATCCTCCGCCACCAGCGCAAGCCGCAGCCCGGTCGAGAACCTGATGGCCGAAGAACCGATCCGCGCGCTGTAGTGGGGTCCGAGCGCCCGTTCGAGCGCCTGCTGCGCCTGGCTGGAAAGGGCATTGTCGATCGATCCGGTTTCGACGGAGACAATGATGCCGCCGATGGACAGGAAGGCCAGTACGAAAAGAGCAGCGAAAATCTTGATGAGAGCACGCGCCATGGAGCGCGGCGCGGGGCAATGCACGATGAGAGGATCTTCGGCCTGCGCCGAAGGAAGATCATGCAGCGCAACGATATCGCGCTTGCTGAACTTGACCTTTTCACCCCTTACTTCAGCCATACGCCCGTGTTTGCCCCTGAATAGCTTTTGTTTCGCCTCAACACTGGACGACGCCCGGTTTCGCTATATATCGAATGTGGCGACTTTCACTCAACATCCCGGCGAAAGAAAGATGATTATGACAGAACTGACGATTGGCAGCCCTGCCCCGGATTTTACTTTGCCCCGCAACGGTGAAGGAACGGTGACATTGTCCGGCCTGCGAGGCAAGGCGGTCGTTCTCTATTTCTACCCGAAGGACGACACATCCGGCTGCACCGCCGAAGCGATAGATTTCAGTGCCCTTGGCGCGGAATTCGAGGCCGCCAATACTGTCGTCATCGGCATTTCCCCTGATAGCGTCAAAAGCCACGACAAGTTTGCTGCAAAGCACAAGCTTTCGGTGATGCTGGCCGCCGACGAGGAACGGAAGGCGCTCGAGGCCTACGGCGTCTGGAAGGAAAAAAGCATGTATGGCAAAAAATACATGGGTGTCGAACGCACCACCGTCCTCGTAGCACCTGACGGTACGGTCACGGAAATCTGGAACAAGGTGAAGGTTCCGGGCCACGCACAGGCCGTTCTCGACGCCGCACGGAAGCTCTGAGAAACGCCCCTGTCGTGACGCCCACCTTCAGGATCATCTCGCTGCGCGGCGGCGCCACCGAGGCGATTGCCTGCGCCGATCTCGAGAGAAAAACCGCACTGGCGCAGGAAACGGCGACACGATGGTTCGAGCGCCGCCTGTCGCTGCGCTCCCCCTAGATCCACCCCTGCCCGAACGTCCGGGCAGGCCGGATAAACCGGAACTCGTTCCGCCGACCGCCGTCGAGCGCCGCTCCCTCCACAGCGTCAAGGGTCGCATAGCGCTGCTGCACGCCATCGCCCATATCGAGTTGAACGCCGTTGACCTCGCGCTCGACATCGTCGCCCGTTATGCCAGCGAGCCGGTGCCGCATTCCTTTTTCAACGGCTGGATGCAGGTTGCCTTCGAGGAGGCGAAACATTTCCGGCTGGTGCGGGAAAGGCTGCGAAACCTCGGCGCGGATTACGGCGATCTGCCCGCCCATGACGGGCTCTGGCAGGCGGCGCATTCAACCCGCAACGACCTCACCGCGCGGCTCGCAGTCGTGCCGCTCATCCTCGAGGCGCGCGGACTGGACGTGACGCCCTCCCTGCAGGCGAAGATGCGCGAAACCGGAGACCTTGAAAGCGCCGCCGTTCTCGATGTCATCTACAATGACGAAAAGGGCCATGTCGCCATCGGCGCCAAATGGTTTCGCTTCCTGTGCGCCCGTGAAAAGAAGGACCCGGCAGCAACCTTCAGGCAACTGGTGCGTGCCAATTTCCGCGGACCGTTGAAACCGCCCTTCAACGACCTCGCCCGCGCCGAAGCCGGGTTGACGCCATCCTTTTACCGCTCCCTCACCGCTGTCAGCAACAGCGGCTGACGCCCGCAGCCCGGCGCATGGTGCAAAACTTCGTTAACCTTAACGAAGTATGATTTCCTGTGAGAAATCGGCCAGTCCGGAGAGAGATTTTGACTGATACAGCGGAAAACCGGGTATTCGGCAAAAAGCGGCAGCAGCACGTTCTGGTGCTGGCAAGCGGTGACAAGGTCCGGCACATTACGATCCGGCCTTGGATGACGGCGCTTGCCGGCTGCACGATCGGCCTTTTCTCGCTCGGTTATCTGGGCGCCACCGGCTATCTCATCCTGCGTGACGACCTGATCGGCGCGACCATGGCGCGCCAGACCCGCATGCAGCACGATTACGAAGACCGTATCGCAGCGCTGAGGGCGCAGGTGGACCGCGTTACCTCAAGACAATTGCTCGACCAGCAGGTGGTTGAAAAGAAAGTGGAAAAGCTGCTCCAACAGCAGGCGGCACTCACGTCCAGACACGGACGGATGAGCGAATTGCTGGAGCGCGCGGAAAATTCCGGCATCGCCGCCTCCACGGCCACGGCCCCCATTCAAACCGCGCCCTCCTCGCTCTCGAACGCGATGGCACCGGAAAAACGCGCCGATCTGACAGGTGGCCTCTCCGCCATAGAAAATCTGATGGCGCCCCGCCCGTCGCAGCCGGAAAAGCCAGCCGGAACCGACAAGCGGGCGTCCTATGTGCCCGAAAACGGCGAAACGCCTTCCGACCGCGCCGACCGCGTGTTTTCCAAGGTCACGCTGTCGTTGAAGGATATCGAACGCCAGCAGATATCACGGATCGCCAGACTGACCAGCGACGCCGAGGACAAGGCAAGCGCGATGCAGGATATCATCCGGCAGGCGGGTCTGAAAATCGACGAAAGTGGCACGGACGGTGTCGGCGGCCCCTATGCGGACCCGCAGGGGAATGAAACCGATCCCTTCAATATGTCTCTGACCAATCTAGACAATGCGCTCAACCGGCTGGATATCGTCAAGGAAACCGCAACCGCCCTGCCCTTCGGCAATCCGGCCCCCGGCAGGGCGATCACCAGCCGATTCGGAAACCGGCTCGACCCGTTCCTCGGACGGCCTGCCTTACATACCGGCATCGATTTTCGCGCCGAAACAGGCGCCGACGTCAAGGCAACGGGCGCTGGAAAGGTGACGGTTGCGGAAAATTCAGGCGGCTACGGCAATATGGTCGAGATCGATCACGGCCAGGGCGTATCGACGCGATTCGGCCATCTCTCCACCATTCTGGTCAAAGCCGGCGACAACGTGGAGGCCGGCGACATTGTTGGCCGTGCTGGGAGCACCGGCCGCTCCACCGGTCCGCACGTACATTACGAGGTCCGCCGCAACGACACGCCTGTTGATCCGATGCGGTTTCTGGTCGCCGGGGCCGAGCTTAAAACCTATCTCAAATAGCAGTCCGATTTTAACGCTTTTTTCGCCCTTTTTGCGATAAATCGCCCGAAACCGCGTCCAAGGCTCAAAAGCCTCGCCAACGTCTCGCCGTTTCGCGCGCATTTCCGGTTGTTTCCTTGACTTTCTGGCAATTTGGGCATATCCCCGCGCCAAGTCTTTGCAAGTGTCGCAGCGGCACGCAGGTATTCTTACCGAACCAGAACGGAAAAAGTTCTTCCTTTGACAACATTCTCTGATCTTGGCCTGAGCCAAAAAGTTCTTTCCGCTATTGCAGATGCCGGCTACACGACGCCGACACCCATTCAGGCTGGCGCAATTCCGCCCGCTCTCGAAAAGCGTGATATCTGCGGTATCGCACAGACCGGCACGGGGAAAACCGCATCCTTCGTTCTGCCGATGCTCACACTGCTGGAAAAAGGCCGCGCACGCGCAAGAATGCCGCGCACGCTGATCCTCGAGCCGACCCGCGAACTGGCGGCACAGGTAGCCGAAAACTTCGAGAAATACGGCAAGAATCACAAGCTGAACGTCGCCCTTCTGATTGGTGGCGTCTCTTTTGAAGATCAGGACCGCAAGCTTGAGCGTGGCGCCGATGTTCTCATCTGCACGCCCGGCCGCCTTCTCGACCATTGCGAGCGCGGCAAGCTCCTGATGACCGGCGTTGAAATCCTCGTGATCGATGAAGCCGATCGCATGCTGGATATGGGCTTCATTCCCGATATCGAACGCATCGCCAAGATGATTCCCTTTACCCGGCAAACCCTGTTCTTCTCGGCCACCATGCCGCCGGAAATCCAGAAGCTTGCCGACAGGTTCCTGCAGAACCCGACCCGTATCGAGGTTGCCAAGCCCTCCTCCACGGCGAAGACCGTTACCCAGCGCATCGTCGCTTCGCACAACAAGGACTATGAGAAGCGCGCTGTCCTGCGCGATCTCGTCCGTGCTGAAGAAGCCGAACTCAAGAACGCGATCATTTTCTGCAATCGCAAAAAGGACGTTGCCGACCTCTTCCGTTCGCTGGATCGTCACGGCTTTTCCGTTGGCGCGCTGCATGGCGACATGGACCAGCGTTCGCGCACGACCATGCTGCAGAACTTCCGGGACGGTCAGCTGACGCTGCTGGTCGCTTCCGACGTTGCAGCCCGCGGTCTTGATATTCCCGATGTCAGCCACGTCTTCAACTTCGACGTTCCCATTCATGCCGAAGACTATGTCCACCGCATTGGCCGTACCGGTCGTGCTGGCCGTTCGGGCAAGGCCTTCACCCTCGTCACCAAGAGCGATGCGAAATATCTCGACGCGATCGAAAAGCTGATCACCGAGAAGGTCGAATGGCTGAACGGTGACCTGTCCTCCCTCCCCGCGCCCATGGAAAGCTTTGAAAGCAATACCGGCCGCCGGGGCACCAAGGAACGTGGCGGCAGAGGCCGCGACAGAAACCGTCGCGATGCACCTGCATCGCCGGTCGAAAACATCAATCAGGGTGCACAATCCACCACTGTGGATAAGGACATCGCCGCTCACGGAGAAGACAAGGTGAAGGCAGAACGCAGACCGGAAAAGACCCCGCGCAATTCCGAGCGCAACAGCCGCAACCTGAACCCGCTGCACGCCAATGACGACAACCGTGACCGTCGCCGCCATTACCGTGACCATGACGATGGCCCGACGCCTGTTGGTTTCGGCGATGACATTCCCGCATTCATGCTGATCGTGGCCAACGCCAAGGGCTGAGCCCCGACGGCCTGACGCAGGAAACAATACGCATGACGCCGACGATCAAGCCAGGACAAGATTTTCCAGGCGTCGGCGTTGGGCTTGCCATATTGCGTGATGGCCGCCTGCTTTTATGCCGGCGCTTGAAAGCGCCGGAAGCCGGATACTGGAATATTCCGGGCGGCAAAGTCGATCACCTTGAATCATCCCTCGCCGCAGCACGGCGAGAAGCTGAAGAAGAGACCGGGCTGACAATCGGCAAGGTCGAATTTCTCTGTCATAGCGAATATATCAATGTCGCAGACCGGCACCATTGGGTCTCGCTGATCTTCGTCACCCGCGACACGCAGGGTGAGCCGGTACTGACAGAACCGGACAAGCTTTCCGATATCGGCTGGTTCGACCCCGATAACCTTCCCGAACCCATCTCTGCCTTTGCAAAAGACGCGCTGGCTGCTCTGACGAAATAGAGTCGCTAGCGGACGGAAGCAGCATCAGCGCTGACCGGCGTGGGCTTTTCGCGGCACTCAACGGCGTCTTGAGCTTTACTAAAAACAGGCCTCGCCTGCGACAGACGCGACGCTCCTGCGCGATTTGCTTTCGGAAAACCCAATGCTGGAAGAATATCTTTTCGCGAAGCTTTTCGAATGCAATTTAAAATTGCTTAAATTAGCATCACATAAAAAACCGCCCCGGTTGCCCGAAGCGGTTTATACGTAATGAAAATAATAGAATATAGAATGTAATATAGTTTGGCAGTGCTTACGTTCGGAACACTTCCGAGGCTTGTTACAGCCAATTTCAGTCGTCCCCTGAAACACCTATATCTAATCTAACCATTTACTTTTCGTCAAGCAGATCTTCTCGCAAATGCGAAAAAAACATGGCAAAGCACAAATAAAGCGCAGGGAAATATGTATATTCTCTTTTTATATCAATAAATTAGATTAGTGGAAATAAAATGTGCATTTTATTGGGGTGCACTATAAAAGGCAAAATCGCAAACGCGCCCTTATAAAACTGTGCTTATACGCACTGCATGTTACAGTTTTATAAAGTAAAAATGCTCTAAACCATGACGAGCAGTACTTCCGCTCTTATGAAATTACAGAGTGAATTGCCGACCTTAAAAAAGATGAATCTCGGCAAAAAACAATCGCGCGCGATCACATCGAATATATACAACCATAACGCGTAATTGTAGACTGTTGTTTCAAATTGGATGAGTTGCGATCAAAACCGCCGTGCCGTGAACGATGATGTGCGATTATGATGGGTATCAGCGATTTTTCCTTTGGAAAACCAGTTGTTGCCGATAAACATCAAACCGGGACAACAGGATTTCGCGCACGTCATGCTTTCACTTCGCCTGCTAACGATCATCGCCGGTTTTGCCTTTGCGGGCTCAGCATGCGCGGCGTCGATCGGCATCGTTGCCCCACAGAACGGCCCATACGAACTGCTGGGGCAACAGGTTAGGCAGGGCGCGAAGGCCGCAGCCGCCAAGCTCGGGCTAGATGTCGTCGAAATCCATGAAAGCTGCGAAGACGGCAGCGGCGGCGCGATTGCCGATGGTCTCGTGGCCGCCAAGGTCAGCGCGGCAATCGGTTTTTTGTGCACGGAAACGCTTCAGGGCGTTCTGCCGCCTCTGAAGTCAGCCGCCATTCCAGCAATCACGCTTTCCAGCCGTGCCCCGATCCTGATGGAAGACGCTCTGAAATATAGCTGGCCGCTTTTCCGCCTAGCGCCATCGGACAAGGCCGAATCGGACCGGGCCGCAGAAATCATCCTGCGCGACTGGAAGGGACATTCCATTGGACTCGTGGATGATGGCACGATCTTCAGTCGCGATCTGGTAGATCGCATCCGTTCGGCGCTGGAGGAGAACGGGCTGAAACCGACACTCACCGATACGCTGCGCCCGGCACAGGAGCAACAGGTGGCGCTTGTACGCCGGCTGGGGCGCACCGGCATCACCCATGTCTTCATCGGCGCGGAACGCAACGACGTGGCGATTGTCGCCAGAGACGCCGGCTCCGAAAACATTCCGCTCACCATCATGAGCGGCGACGCCATGAATGCGGCAAACAACCCCGTGCCACTTGCGGCAAATGTGCTAGCGGTCACGCGCCCGGCCTATGACACATTGCCTTCGGCACAGGCCGTCGCCGGCGAATTGCGTGCCGCCAATATCGAGCCGGAAGGTTACGTCCTGCCCTCCTATGCGGCTGCGGAACTGACTGCGGCGCTTGCCGAAGCAGCCCAATCCCAAGGGAAACCCGCACCGGAGATACTGGCGAACGGTACCGTCTTCAAAACCGTGCTAGGCGATATCGCTTTCAACCCTTCGCATGAGCTTGCAGACAATCCCTATCGCCTGCAGCGCTGGAACGGCCAGCGTTTCGAACAGGCGGACAAGGCCGAAAGACAATAGGTGAAGCCGGTATCGCTGGAAATTCAGTAAGCCGCGGCTGAAAACCGGCGGCAACCGCGCGACAAGCCGTTTCAAACCCTGGTACTTGATGCTAAAGGCAGCTTACGCAACGCGTCGAGAGGAGTTTGCCCCATGTCCCTGCCCATCCGGATTGCACCGTCCATTCTGGCGTCCAATTTCGCCAAGCTGGGACAGGAAGTCGCCGATGTGACGGAAGCGGGCGCAGACTGGATCCACCTCGATGTCATGGACGGCCATTTCGTGCCAAACATCTCCTTCGGTCCTGACGTCATCAAGGCGCTCCGCCCGCACAGCAATGCCTTTTTCGACTGCCACCTGATGATTGCCCCCGTCGATCCCTACCTCGAAGCCTTCGCCAAGGCCGGCTGCGACGGCATTACCGTCCATGCGGAGGCAGGCCCGCATCTCCATCGCTCACTCCAGACCATCCGCACGCTCGGCAGGAAGGCCGGCGTAACGCTCAACCCCGCCACGCCGCTTTCGGTCATCGAAAACGTGCTTGACGATGTCGATCTCGTGCTGATCATGAGCGTCAATCCCGGTTTCGGTGGACAGAAATTCATTCCGGCCATGCTCGACAAGATCCGTGCGGCAAAGGCCATGATCGGCGACCGGCCGATCGAACTTGAAGTGGACGGCGGCGTGACGGCGGAGACAGCCGGCGCCATCGTCGCAGCCGGTGCCAACGCACTGGTGGCCGGTTCGGCCGTCTTCAAGGGTGATGGCGTCGCAGACTATCGCAAGACGGTTTCGTTGTTGCGCTCGGTGTCGGAAGCCGCCCGGTCCTGACCCGCCACAGCAGCCGGATACACCGGAGACGGGACGGCAGGACGTTTGGGTGGGGGCTTTGATGAACAGCGACAGGCGGAATTTCCACGACGTCATCCCGGCAGCGCTGTTTTCGCTCCTCGCTCCGCTTGTCTGGGCCGCCATCTCGGCAGCCACCGCTACCCTCGGCCTCTATCTCCGCAACCGGCTGGAAACCGACCATGCCGCCGATATCGCCGTTCTGTTCTTCTTCGGCGGTCTCCTGGGCTGGCCGCTGGCCATGGTTGCCTTGCGCTTCCTGCCCGCATCCACCAGCCTGCCGCTGCGTTTTGCGGCAAGCTGCCTTGCCATCGCTTTTTTCACGATCGCGGTGGCGGCGGCATTTTTCGCGCTCCAGTACCGCATCTTTTATGCGCAATGGCACGCGCCGGCATTTTCCCGCATCTGGTTTTTCCAGCAATTTTTCACCTCGCTTGGCGCGATCTACCAGTTCTGCATTCTCGGCCTCGGCCTCTATTTTCCGTTTGCCGCCATTCCGCTTGCGCTGGCAGGCGCAATCCTTTGCCGCCGTGCGCACAGAGCGCCACGCGTCCGTTCGGACGTACAACGGACGCTCTAGAATTTTGAATGTACGCATCGAGCCGATGCGCAGGCTTGATAGATTGAGATTCGCGGAACACTTTGCTAAACGGGCAGCAAAATTCCTCCACAAAGAAAGTCATTGCCATGATCCCTCGTTACTCCCGGCCGGAAATGGTCGCCATCTGGTCGCCGGAAACAAAATTCCGCATCTGGTTCGAGATCGAGGCGCATGCCTGTGACGCGCTGGCCGAACTCGGCGTCATTCCGAAATCGGCCGCACAGACCATCTGGGAAAAAGGCGGCAGCGCGACTTTCGACGTCGCCCGCATCGACGAGATCGAGGCCGTCACCAAACACGACGTCATCGCCTTCCTCACCCACCTTGCGGAATTCGTCGGTCCCGACAGCCGCTTCATCCACCAGGGCATGACCTCGTCCGACGTGCTTGACACAACCCTCAACATCCAGCTCGTCCGCGCCGCCGATCTGCTGCTGGCCGATATGGACCGCGTGCTGGCGGCGCTCAAGACCCGCGCTTTCGAACACAAGAACACGGTACGCATCGGCCGAAGCCACGGCATCCACGCCGAGCCGACCACGATGGGCCTGACCTTCGCCCGCTTCTACGCCGAGATGCATCGCAACCGCGAGCGTCTCGTCAATGCGCGCGCGGAAATCGCCACGGGCGCGATCTCCGGTGCTGTCGGCACCTTCGCCAATATCGATCCGCGCGTCGAGGAACATGTCTGCGCAAAGCTCGGCCTCGTGCCCGAGCCGGTCTCCACGCAGGTCATCCCGCGTGACCGCCACGCCATGTTCTTCGCCATCCTCGGCGTCATCGCCTCGTCGATCGAAAACGTCGCCATCGAAATCCGCCACATGCAGCGCACCGAGGTTCTGGAAGCGGAAGAGTTCTTCTCTCCCGGCCAGAAGGGTTCGTCGGCGATGCCGCACAAGCGTAACCCGGTTCTCACCGAAAACCTCACGGGCCTTGCCCGCCTGGTGCGCATGTCGGTCGTTCCCGCGCTTGAAAACGTGGCGCTCTGGCATGAGCGTGACATCAGCCACTCCTCCGTGGAGCGCGCCATCGGCCCCGACACGACAGTCACCCTCGATTTTGCGCTGAACCGCCTTGCCGGCGTCATCGAAAAGCTGGTGATCTATCCCGACAACATGCTGAAGAACATGAACAAGTTCCGCGGCCTCGTGCATTCGCAGCGCGTTCTTCTGGCGCTGACGCAGGCCGGCGTTTCCCGCGAGGACGCCTACCGTCTGGTGCAGCGCAATGCCATGAGGGTCTGGGAACAGGGTGCGGATTTCCTTGAGGAACTGCTGGGCGACCAGGAAGTGCGCGCCGCCCTTCCCGAAAGCGTCATCCGTGAAAAATTCGACCTCGGTTACCACACCAAGCACGTCGACACGATCTTCGCCCGCGTCTTCGGCAACGCCTGAGGCGAGGCTCCCGAAGTTAATGCCGTCGCGACCTTGATCGTGACGGCATGAAACCACAGATATGGGCCCATGAAAGTTTCAGAAGCAGATATTCTCATCGTACCGGGTTACACCAATTCCGGTCCTGACCACTGGCAGACACGCTGGGAGCGCAAGCTTTCGACAGCGCGCCGCGTCGAGCAGGCTGAATGGTCAAAACCGGTGAAGGAAGACTGGATCGCGCGGCTGGTGGAAGAGGTTAACGCCTCGACCAAGCCCGTTGTCATCGTCGCTCATTCGCTTGGTGTGCCGACCGTCATCCACGCCCTTCCGGAAATCGGCAAGAAGGTTGCAGGCGCGCTTCTGGTGGCGCCGCCGGATGTCGCCAATCCCGATATCAGGCCGAAACATCTGATGACCTTCGGTCCCTATCCGCGCGATCCCTTGCCGTTTCCGGCAATCACAATTGCCAGCCGCAACGATCCCTTCGGATCCTACGAACATGCCGACGATATTGCCGCCGCCTGGGGTGCGATGTTGGTGGATGCAGGCATGTCCGGCCATATCAACGCCGAGTCTGGCCATGGCCCCTGGCCCGAGGGTGGCATGGTATTTGCCCAGTTCCTGAGCCGCCTCAAGGTGAACGAGCCCTGACCATCGCGGCCAGCCGCTGAAGCCGGTCGATTTTCGGCCGGGCAACATTCTTCCGCCCGACACAAGAATTGAAGGGAAGATATGCGAGCCGCATTGTAGAATGCACTCTTTTCCTTTATGGGACCGCTCAAAGACAGAAACGCAACGCCACCAGAATCGGCGTGAACCAAGAGACCTGCCATTATGAACCGTCGCCGCCGTATTTACGAAGGCAAGGCCAAGATCCTCTACGAAGGTCCGGAGCCAGGCACGCTTATCCAGTTCTTCAAGGACGATGCGACTGCCTTCAACAAGAAAAAACACGAAGTCATCGACGGCAAAGGTGTGTTGAATAACCGGATTTGTGAATATGTTTTCACGCATCTGAACAAGATCGGCATTCCCACACACTTCATCCGCCGCCTCAACATGCGCGAGCAGTTGATCAAGGAAGTCGAGATGATCCCGCTCGAGATCGTCGTGCGCAATGTCGCCGCCGGCTCGCTGTCGAAGCGACTCGGCATCGATGAAGGCGTGGTTCTGCCGCGCTCCATCATCGAGTTCTACTACAAGTCCGACGAGCTGGAAGACCCGATGGTCTCCGAAGAGCACATCACGGCCTTCGGCTGGGCCAACCCTGCCGAGCTTGACGACATCATGGCACTGGCGATCCGTGTCAACGACTTCCTGTCCGGCCTGTTCTTGGGCGTCGGCATCCAGCTGGTCGACTTCAAGATCGAATGCGGCCGCCTGTTCGAAGGCGACATGATGCGCATCATCCTCGCCGACGAGATTTCGCCCGATAGCTGCCGCCTGTGGGACATCGAGACCCAGAAAAAAATGGACAAGGACCTGTTCCGCCGCGACATGGGCGGCCTCGTGGAAGCCTATTCCGAAGTGGCACGCCGTCTCGGCATCATCAATGAAAACGAACCGATCCGCGGCACCGGCCCTGTCCTGGTAAAGTAATTTCGGCCTCGTGAAATAATATCGGCCTAGCAAGGTAAAATCAGGAGAAGATCAGGTGATCAAGGCACGGGTGACTGTTACGCTGAAGAACGGCGTTCTCGATCCGCAGGGCAAGGCAATCGAAGGCGCACTCGGCAGCCTCGGTTTCGGTGGCGTCGGCCATGTCCGTCAGGGCAAGGTCTTCGATCTGGAACTGGAAGGTGCAGACAAGGCCAAGGCCGAGACCGACCTGAAGGCGATGTGCGAAAAGCTCCTGGCCAATACGGTTATCGAAAACTACTCTATCGCCATTCTCTAAAGCCGCAGGAGCCGCCGACCATGAAATCCGCTGTCGTCCAACTTCCCGGCCTCAACCGCGATCGCGACATGATCGCGGCACTCACGAAAATCTCCGGCAAGGCGCCCGTCACCATCTGGCAGACGGAGACGACTATCCCGGATGTCGACCTGATCGTCATTCCGGGCGGTTTTTCCTATGGCGACTATCTGCGTTGCGGTGCGATTGCTGCACGGATGCCGGTCATGCAGGCCATTCGCGAAAAGGCTGAACAGGGCGTCAAGGTTCTCGGCGTCTGCAACGGCTTCCAGATTCTGGTCGAAGCGGGCATGCTGCCGGGCGCGCTGATGCGCAACGCCTCGCTGAAATTCGTGTGCCGCGAAGTGAAACTCGAAGTCGTCAACAACGACACCGAATTCACCCGCGCCTATGACAAGGGTCAGGTTCTGCGCTGCCCAGTCGCCCACCACGATGGCAACTATTTCCTCGATACGGATGAGCTTAAGTCCGTCGAAGACAACGGTCAGGTCGTTTTCCGTTATGCAGATGGCACCAATCCGAACGGCTCGTTGAACGACATTGCCGGCGTCATCAACGCCAAGGGCAACGTTCTCGGCATGATGCCGCACCCGGAAAACCTGATCGAAGCTGCCCATGGCGGCAATGACGGCCGTGGCCTCTTCGCCTCGGCGCTTGGCGTTATCGCAGCCTGACAAGCGGGCGGGCCATCCCCGCCTGCCCTCTTCCCGATGATGCTTTTTATGGCTCCAGTTTTTGGCCCTTACCTTGGATGACGCGATGAACCGCCTGCTCCGTTCCCACGCCCCGAAGGCCGCTGGATTGCTTCTCGCCGCAGCAGCGCTTGCTGCGTGCCAGCCCAAGCCGCAACCGGCATCGTCCTCCGCATCCCGTGCGGCATTACCGACGATGGAGCGAATCGCGCTTGGCGCCAATGCCTGCTGGTTCAAATCGGGCGATCCGGCGTTCAAGGCCTATCGCCTGGCGCCCGAACTCAACTCCTTCTCGGGCCGTCCGCGCATTCTGCTCGTACCGCGCAACAGCCCGGAATCGCGCCCGATGCTGGTTATTCAGGCAGAAGGCAACCCGGCAAAGCTCGACGCTTTCGGCCCCGTTATGAACGAAGCCATCTCCGGCCGCATCGCAACCGACGTCAAACGCTGGGCGAATGGCGGCAAGGGCTGCTGATCGGGCAAAACTGCGCTAAAAGCCGGCCAAATACAAAAAAGACCCGCCGACGCCGGTTGGGACTGGCGTGGCGGGCCTGCCGAATGGCTGTTCAGGCACCGGGGAAAGATGGCGCCGCTCTCCGGCAGAAAATCAAAGCGGCCGCGACGGCCATGAAAACAGCTGCGATCTCGCGGCCTCCTTCAAGGCCTCGTCCCGCGTAACGCCGATATCGTCCAGAAGATCGTCGGACAATTCCCGCAAGGCAAGCCGTCCCTGACGTTTGCCATGCCAGTTGGACAATCCCGCAATCAGGCGGCCAATAAGCGTGTGAGCGATCCGGGCCGGAAAGGGCGACGGTGCGACCATGTCGCCGGTATCGCGGAACACGCGTTCCCGTTCGTAGCCGTCAGGATATAGCGTATCCGCTGTCGAAAGGTATTGATCCATCTTGCGCATATTGCACCTATTGTCTCCGTGCGTTTGATCTCATTGACTGCATCCGATAAATACAATTGACTTGCGGACAGATACAATGCATAAATTGTCACCATGACAAATTGGCTTCCTGATATCACCGAGGGCAACGGCCCCATCTACCTTCGACTCGCGGACAAGATCGAAGGCGCAATTTCGGATGGCATCTTGCAGGCCGGGTCGAAATTGCCGCCGCAACGCAATCTCGCTTTCGATCTTGGCGTTACAATCGGTACAATCAGCCGGGCATATGCCCTAATCCACGAACGCGGCCTCGTCAGCGGCGAAGTCGGCCGTGGCACCTATGTCAACGAGCGTAAGGCTGCCGCCCCGTTATCACGCGTGGAACCGACGGCATCGGCATTCGGCGGCACGCGCTACGCGGTGGACACCAGCGCCGAATTCCGCCTGAACACCACGGCTGCTCCCGATGTCGGGCAGAGCGCGCTGGTCAGCAAACACGTCGAGGCCGTGACGAGAGAGCATCCGTTCGAAATTTCCAACTACACCCGCTCCTTTCCCGACAACTGGTGCATGGCGGGCGTTCGCTGGCTTTCCCAGAATGGCTGGTCGCCGAAACCGGAAAACATCGTTTCGACGCTTGGCGCCCATGCTGCGGTGATGAGTGTGGTAACGGCAATGACCGCGCCGGGCGACCGTATCGTTTTCGAACCCCTCACCTATTCCCATATCAGCCGCAGCGCCGCCCTTGCCGGACGGCGGGTGACACTGGTGGAAGTGGATGAGAAAGGCATTATCCCCGATGATTTCGAGCGCGTTTGCGCCCAACAGCATCCAAAGATGATCTTCCTGATGTCGGCGGGCCAGAACCCGACCTGCGCCACCCTGCCCGAGGAGCGGCGGCGGGCGATCGCCGATATCGCCCGCAGATACGGCGTATGGATCGTGGAGGACAATCTCTATGGCGCCATGACGCGGGATGCGATCCCACTCATTGCGGAATTCGCGCCCGATCTTACTTTCGTCGTCGGCGGCCTGTCGAAATCCGTTTCCGCCGGCGTCAGGGGTGGCTGGGTCGCCTGCCCGGCGCAATTCGCCTCGAGAATTCGCATTTCGCATTCGATGATAACCGGCGGACTGCCGTTTATGCTGGCCGAACTGAATGCACGCCTCGTCAACAGCGGCGACGCAGACGACATCCGCAAGGACTGTATCGCCGAGATCAACCAGCGCGAGGCCCTCGCCAGACGCATCTTTGCGGGGCTGGAATTCAACTCCCTGCCGGACATCGCCTTTCTGTGGCTGAGGCTGCCTGAACCGTGGCTGTCTGGAACCTTCCGCAGCGCCGCCATGAAGGAAGGTGTGCTGATAGACGACGAGGACGAGTTTAAGGCCGGGCGCACGGAGAAGGTTTACCACCGTGTCCGCATCAGCCTTTCCGGGCCGTCAAACCAGGAAGAACTGAAGCATGCCCTGGGTATCCTGCGGCATCTGCTCGACAATGGTTCAGCCGGCTACGAAAGCGAGGCGTGAGCGGGAACGAGTCTTTCCTGCAACACGCCCCCTAATTCAGTAACTCATTATTTACCACGTCGACAGATCTGCCATCCTTTCACTACTTCGGAGCGGGGAATGATTCGATGGCAGCATTCAGTTCCATATCCGCCAGGGCATTTGTTGCTCTCGCGATGGTTTTCGCAGCATGTGTGTTGAGTGACATGACGCCGGCCGCCGCCGCAGACGGCACGGTGTTCGATGAATTGCGTTTCGGGGTCACAACCTCGCTCGCCGATCGCAATGGTGGCGGCGAAGATGGTGTATTCCCGGCCTTCACTGCCTATTTCGATCCTTTCGCGAGCGCCTCGGCCGTCACCTTTGGCGAAAAGCTTGCCCGACCGCGTCTGCATCTGGGTGCGGAAATCGGCACCGAGGGCGAAGCAAATACCATTTACGGCGGTATCAACTGGACCTTCGATCTCAATCCGAAGATTTTCGTCGACCTAGGCTTTGGCGGCCTGTGGCATGACGGCAGGCTGCGAAACGGTCCGGGCGAAACTGGCGCGGAATTCGGTTGCCGCGTGCTTTTTCATGAATATGCCGCCATCGGATATCGCTTCAACAGCAACTGGAATATTTCGACCCAGATCGAACATGCCTCCCATGCCAATCTGTGCGACGGCCCCAATGACGGGCTGACGCGTGTCGGACTTATGGTCGGCTACAAGTTCTGAATAACCCAACAAAGCAGCGTTTTGCTGGCAAAACTGCGCATTTTCCTGTCGCACGGAGAGGCCTCTTGCGCTAAAGAACCGGAAACTTTCCTCGGCTCGAACCGCGTGAGACCTATGTCGATTCCAAACTCCATCAAGATCACCCCGGAACTCGTTGCATCCCACGGGCTGAAGCCCGACGAATACCAGCGTATCCTCGACCTGATCGGACGGGAGCCGAGCTTTACCGAGCTTGGCATTTTCTCGGCCATGTGGAACGAGCACTGCTCCTACAAGTCCTCCAAGAAATGGCTGAAGACCCTGCCCACCACGGGCCCGCGTGTCATTCAAGGCCCCGGCGAAAATGCCGGCGTGGTGGATATCGATGATGGCGACTGCGTCGTCTTCAAGATGGAAAGCCACAACCATCCGTCCTACATCGAGCCCTATCAGGGTGCGGCAACCGGCGTCGGCGGCATCCTGCGCGATGTCTTCACCATGGGCGCACGCCCGATCGCAGCCATGAATGCGCTACGTTTCGGCGCACCCGACCATCCGAAGACCCGCCACCTCGTGGCTGGCGTCGTCGCCGGTGTCGGCGGTTACGGCAACTCCTTCGGCGTGCCGACCGTCGGCGGCGAAGTGGAATTCGATCCCCGCTATAACGGCAACATCCTCGTCAACGCCTTTGCCGCCGGACTTGCCAAGTCCGATGCGATCTTCCTTTCGGAAGCCAAGGGCGTCGGCCTGCCGGTGGTGTATCTCGGTGCGAAGACCGGCCGCGACGGCGTCGGCGGCGCGACCATGGCCTCTGCCGAATTTGATGAGTCGATCGAAGAAAAGCGCCCAACCGTTCAGGTCGGCGACCCCTTCACCGAAAAGTGCCTGCTGGAAGCCTGCCTCGAGCTGATGAAAACAGGCGCGGTCATCGCCATTCAGGACATGGGTGCCGCAGGCCTTACCTGCTCGGCCGTCGAAATGGGCGCCAAGGGCGATCTCGGCATCGAACTTGATCTCAACGCCGTACCGGTGCGCGAAGAGCGCATGACGGCCTACGAAATGATGCTGTCGGAAAGCCAGGAGCGCATGCTCATGGTTCTCGAGCCCTCCAAGGAAGAAGTCGCCAAGGCGATCTTCGTCAAATGGGGCCTGGACTTCGCCATCGTCGGCAAGACCACCGACGACCTGCGTTTCCGCGTGCTGCACAATGGCGAGGAAGTCGCCAACCTTCCGATCAAGGATCTCGGTGATCAGGCTCCGGAATACGACCGCCCGTGGACGCCCGCCAAGGTTCAGGCTCCGCTTGCGGAGAACGACGTTCCTGATGCAGACATTGCCGACGCATTGGTGTCACTGGTCGGTTCGGCCAACAACTCCTCGCGCCGCTGGGTCTACGAGCAGTATGACACGCTGATCCAGGGCAATTCCCTGCAGCTGCCGGGTGGCGATGCCGGCGTTGTCCGCGTTGAAGGCCATGACAAGAAGGCGCTCGCCTTCTCCTCCGACGTGACACCGCGTTATGTCGAGGCAGACGCCTTTGAAGGCGGCAAGCAGGCCGTGGCCGAATGCTGGCGCAACATCACCGCAACCGGCGCTTTGCCGCTCGCGGCCACCGACAACCTCAATTTCGGCAATCCGGAAAAGCCCGAGATCATGAGCCAGCTCGTCCATGCCATCAAGGGCATCGGCGAAGCCTGCCGCGTACTGGAATTCCCGATCGTTTCCGGCAACGTCTCGCTCTACAACGAGACCAACGGTCAGGCGATCCTGCCCACCCCCACCATCGGCGGCGTTGGCCTGCTGAAGGACTGGGGCCGTATGGCGCGCATCCGCTTTGCCGCCGCGGACGAAGTCGTGCTGCTGGCGGGCGCGCCTGCCGGTCTTGGCACCCATATTGCCCAGTCCGTCTACATGCGCGACGTGCATGGCCGCATCGATGGTCCGGCACCGCATGTCGATCTGGAAGCTGAAAAGAGAAATGGCGATTTCGTCCGCGCCCTTATCGCAGACGGTCTTGCCACAGCGGTTCACGATTGCTCCTCGGGCGGCCTGGCTCTCGCGGTTGCCGAAATGGCAATTTCCTCCGGCATCGGCGCGACGATCGACGCGGTCGAGGGCCATAACCCCGTCCTCACCTTCTATGGCGAAGATCAGGGACGTTATGTGCTGACCGTCAAGAAGAGCGATCTGGATGAAGTGCGCGCGGCAGCGAAGGCAGCGGGCGTTTCCTGCCCGGCGATCGGCGTCACCGGCGGCTCAAGCGTAAAGCTGGGCACGGCACGCGCTATCGAGATTAAAGAATTGCACTTGGCCTATGAATCGTGGTTCCCTCAATTCATGGATGGCGAAACTCTAATCGCCGCAGAATGAATTAAGGAGATACACCATGCCCATGAAACCCGGCGACATTGAAGACATGATTAAGGCGGGAATTCCCGGGGCAAAGGTCACGATCCGCGATCTGGCCGGTGATGGCGATCATTACGCGGCGGAAGTCGTCGCGGATGCTTTCAAGGGCAAGACCCGCGTGCAGCAGCACCAGATGGTCTATGACGCGCTGAAGGGCAATATGGGCGGTGTTCTGCACGCCCTTGCCCTGCAGACCTCGGCTCCCGAATGACTGCGCCCGGAAAAGCGTCTCCGGCAGAACGGTTTCACTGTCCTTGCCGCGGCAACGCTTGAAGCTATGGATTGAAAAAGGCCCGCGTGAGACAGTCACGCGGGCCTTTTCTTTTCCGGCAAATGGCGCGTGCCGCTTACAAAAGAGGTGGTTGCTGCGATTCCAGATCGGCAAAGGAGGCAGCCGGCAACGGCCCAGCCGTCAGCAGGGTAAAATCGTAACCGGACTTGCGGTCCGGCCCCAGAACATATTGCCGGTGCATGCGCAGGAAGTTGCGCTTGTTCTTTTTGTAGCGGTCGGGTGAAAGCGAGTGCTTGAAACGGATCGGCACGATCTTCGGCTGCGGCGCATCCTTGTGCCCGGTCAGCGCAACGGTGTTGCAGCGGTAGAGGTGGATCGGATCCGTCAGGCACTGGATATCAAACCATGTCACTTCAGGGTGACGCGCAATCACGCCGACGCTCTGGCGAAGCCTGTCCGCACTCGACAGCAGCGCGCATTGCAGCGCAGCGCCACCGAGCGTCGCAAAGGACAGCTTCCGGCCATCCAGCGCATCTGGCCGCAGTTCCAGCACACGGCCTATCACGGCGAGCGCCAGGCTGGCGCCCATACTATGCGACACGACCAGAACCTCCTCAGACGGCTGCTCCAGCGCCTTGAGAACGAGGGCTGCCTTCTCTTCGATCCAGTTGCGGGCAATCGGCTCATCGCGCCCTACGGCCAGCGCAAAGCGCCAGTCGGCATAAAGATGCAACGTATGAAACCGCTCGGCGAAAGGCAGAAACGCCTTCACGAAGAACAAGGCCGCAGCGGGAAGACTGATCGCAAGCAGCCAGAGCGGCAAACCGAACAGCCACGGCGAGAGCGCGATCCCCGCCGCAAGCGCACCCCCCACCAGCATCAGCAGAAACGGGAAAATGAAGAACAGGCCGAAACGCCAGGCATGACGGAGGTAACGCCCTGCCCCACCTTCCGCGACGATACCGGCCGCAGCCGCAAAGCCTAGTGCGATCTGCCGCCAGAGTGGCGCATCCCGCAGGCGCGATATCACCGCATTGTGGTCGTAGACGAAGATGGTGGAACGCGTCCGCCAATCGCCCGCCGAGGCCTCAACCGAGAATGTTTCGCCAGCCGGCGAGTTCTCCAGCGCACCCACGGTATAATTGACACCCCACGTCTTGCCGGCAAGCGCTGCCGCCCGCTGATAGCGCAGATGATGCGCAGCCGCATCGAGCGGATCGAAGCCAGGGAAATAAAGAACAAGTCGTGACTTGACGGTCGGCATGCATAAACCCTCGGGCTGGAGACACCCGAAAGGATCGCTTGATACAGTGGGCGATGCACGTATAGTAAAAAACGCGACGGAAATATGATTTATTTGTTGCGAGGGAATTTTGTCTGGGATCGTCGATCAATTGCTAAACGGCGTCGTCAAAGGCGCTCTGTCCGAAGTCCTCGCCAAGACAGGCCTTCGCAAAACCCGCCGCATCCGCCGCCGGACCAAAAGTAACACGTCCCTCGCAGGCGGCATTGTCGGCTCCGTGCTGGAAGCGGCAATCAAAGCAGCCGTCAAACCCAAGCCGGCCAAAAAACAGGTGAGCAAAAGACGCACCGCCGCCGCCCGCAGCAGACAGCGGCTTCGATGATGCATCACCTCAGCGTGCTTCCCACCTTTTTGGTGTTGGCGATTTCGGGGCCGCTACAAGGTGCCGCAGAGGTTAAGAGCAGCAAAGAGATCAAGATCGGCTTCGTCGTGGAGCTTGATGGTGCTGATCGGATATCCGGCACAGCCTTCTGCAAAACCGGCAACACCTGCCGCCTGGTGGACCAGAAAAGTCCAAAACTAATTATCGATATCAAAGCGGGTCGCTTCTCTAGCGAGATCGAAATCAAGTGCAAGGATGACTGCTCACTAAATAGCGGGCACGAAACCATGACGTTCGACAACAAACAGGAACTCAATATTTATAACGGCAGATCAGGTCCGATAATAAAATCAGTCTTCAGGCGGCGGGAGCCTATCGGGAAGATAATGCTCAACTTTTCTTACCCGCCCGGGACGACGCGCTGGTAGCGGGGTTGCGACCTTCACTTAGCGATACCACACCAGCGCATTTTTTACGCTTCCCGGGTGGAAATCGCGCCGCGACATGTTATTTAGGGACAAAGTCAAAGCAGCGGCCTTGAACCGCATGTGAAAGGAATAGGCCTATGAGCGGCATTCACGATATGATCGACAGCGAAGTGAAGAGCAACGACATCGTTCTTTTCATGAAGGGCACCCCGCAATTTCCGCAATGCGGTTTTTCCGGTCAGGTCGTACAGATCCTCGATTATCTCGGCGTCGACTACAAGGGCGTCAATGTGCTCGCCGATGCCGACATCCGTCAGGGCATCAAGGATTATTCCAACTGGCCGACCATCCCGCAGCTCTACGTCAAGGGCGAATTCGTCGGCGGCTGTGACATCGTAAGAGAGATGTTCCAGTCCGGTGAACTTCAAAATCACTTCCAAGAACAGGGTATCAGCGTCCGCGGCGCGGCCTGATTTCGGCCGGTTCATCCGGCCCACCCTGATTGTCAGAAAACTTATGCCAGGCGTTGCTTCATGCAACGCCTTTGCCGTTCTTTTTGGGGCAATCCTGTGACAGAACTTTCACAATCCACCACTTCGCGCGCCGTTTCGATGGGGCGCACGGAATTCATCGCGCTTGCCGCGATGCTGATGGCGCTGAATGCGCTTGCCATCGACATCATGCTTCCCGGCCTTCAGGAAATCGGCGCGTCACTTGGCGTCGTGAATGAAAACCACCGTCAATACGTCATTTCCAGCTATCTTCTAGGCTTCGGCATTGCCCAGCTTCTGTACGGACCGATCTCGGACCGTTTCGGGCGCCGCAAGCCGATGCTCGTCGGGCTGGCAATCTACATCGTTTCGGCTATTGCCGTCGTCTTCGTACCGTCATTCACTGGCCTGCTGGTTCTGCGCTTCATTCAGGGCATCGGCTCTGCGGCGACGCGCGTCATCACCATTTCGATCGTGCGCGACATCTATGGCGGCCGTCAGATGGCGGAAGTCATGTCGCTGATCATGATGGTATTCATGGTCGTTCCGGTCATCGCACCCGGCACTGGCCAGATCGTGCTGTTTTTCGGTGACTGGCACCTTATCTTCGCCTTCATGGCCGGAATTGCCGCCGTCGTGACCGCCTGGATGTATTTCCGCCTGCCGGAAACCCTGCATGCCGATGACGTCAGGCCTTTCACGGTTCGTTCGATCCTCGGTGGCTTCAAGATCGTGCTCACCAACCGTATTGCGCTCTGTTACACGCTCTCCAGCACATTCATCTTCGGTGCGCTGTTCGGCTTCATCAATTCCGCCGAACAGGTCTATAAGGGCATCTACGGGCTGGGCGCATGGTTTGCGGCCGCTTTTGCGGGCGTCGCCCTGTTCATGGCCTTCTCGTCCTTCATCAATGCAAGGCTTGTCGGCAGGTTTGGCATGCGCAAGCTGTCGCACGGGTCGCTGCTCGGCTTCATCGCCATCACCTTCGTGTGGCTGGTGGTACAGATGGTCGGGCCGGAACCGATGCCCTTTGCGATCTTCATCGTGTTCTTCGCGCTTGCCATGT
This sequence comes from Rhizobium sp. AN68, assembly GCF_030758035.1. Classification (NCBI taxonomy): domain Bacteria; kingdom Pseudomonadati; phylum Pseudomonadota; class Alphaproteobacteria; order Hyphomicrobiales; family Rhizobiaceae; genus Rhizobium; species Rhizobium sp. AN68. The sequence continues at coordinate 1,705,782 of NZ_JARWMI010000003.1, forward strand.
TCCAGTTCGGCTGGATCGGCTCGAACTTCAACTCGCTCGCCATGGAGCCGCTCGGCCATGTCGCCGGCACGGCCTCGTCCGTCATTGGCTTTATGGGAACCGTCGGCGGTTCGCTGATCGGTGCCGTTATCGGTCAGGCTTTCGATGGCACGGCGCTGCCAATGGTAGCCGGCTTCTTCGCCGTCTCCATTATCGGCCTCGTCTTCGTGCTGATCGGAGAAAAGGGCGTGCTGTTTCAGGCCCACAACAAGCCGACGCACTAAGGGCGGACAGACAAATAAAAAGGGCGCGGAACTCGGTTCCGCGCCCTTTTTTGTTGATCAAAGCCGAACTTCACTCAAACCGTGAAAATCTTCTCGCGCAGCAATTCCCATGTCTCCTGATCAGGCGCAAGCAGCAGGCCACCTTCAAGGTGGCGCGGCAGGTAAGGCGAGCCGTCGAAACGGGCGGCGTAGGCGCCCGCTTCCTGCGAAAGCAGGGTGCCAGCGAGATGATCCCAGGGCATCAGCTTGTTGTACATCAGGAAATGCATGTGGCCGCCGCAGAACACGCGGTATTCATGCGCAGCACAACGGTAGCTGGTGAAGAGCCGCACATCCGCGAGGTTCATGAGAATCTTGCGACGGGTCTCCACGTCAAAATAACCGGTGTTGGCGATGCCGACCATCTGCGACAGTGCCGGTGCCGGCACGACGGACATCTGCGTCTGCGAGCCATCGGCGGCACAAAGCCATGCGCCGGAACCCTTTTCGGCAATCGCCCAGTCATTGCCCATCGGATCGAAAATGAGACCGGCAACGGTCTCGCCCTTGGAGATGACGCTCATCATCACGCCAAACAGCGGCAGGCCCGACGCGAAGTTGTAGGTGCCGTCGATCGGATCGACGACCACGGCAAGATCCGCATCCGCAAGCTTGCCAAGCAGCGAGGCATCCGCCGCAACGGCCTCTTCACCGATGAACAGCGCCTGCGGCACGATTTCCTGCACGCGGGCGCGGATCAGCCGCTCAGCAGCCTCGTCAGCCTCGGTTACGAGGTCTATCGCCTCGCTCTTTATCCTGACGTCGCCCTCACCCAGATTACGGAACCTCGGCAGGATTTCCACTGCCGCCGCCTCCTGAAGCGCATTGGCGAGAGAGGCGATGTCGAGTTCGATAGCCATGGGCGATATCCTTCTATTTAAGCATCAATATTATAAGGCCACGATTTCCCGGCGCAGCATCTTCCAGCTTTCCTTGTCGGGTGCCGACAGGATGCCGCCTGTCGTCTGTCCTGGCCGGTAGGGCGTATTGTCGAAACGGGCCGTGTAGCCGCCCGCTTCCTGATGAATGAGAACGCCGGCGAGATGATCCCAGGGCATCAGCTTTTCGTGGCCGATGAAGTGCAGCTTGCCAGTCGAGGCAAGCCAATATTCATGAGCCGAGCAATTGATTGAAAGCGCCATCTTGATCTTGGCCATATTGGCGGCGATCACCGGGCGGCGATCTTCATGGCTGTGACCCCAGGAAAATATGCCGACCATTTCAGACAATGGCAGGGGATCGGCAACCTTGAGCCTTGCCTGTGAGCCGTCCTTGCGGTGGAGATAAGCGCCCTCGCCTTTGAGAGCAAGGATGGTATCACCCATGACAGGATCGTGGATGATGCCTGCGACCGTCTCACCCTTGACGGTGACGGCGAGCAGCGTGCCGAAAGCTGGAAAACCGGAGGCATAGTTGAAAGTGCCGTCGATTGGATCGATCACGAAGGCAAATGGTGCATCGGCAAGGGCAGGAATAACGGATTGATCCGCGTCATAGGCCTCTTCGCCGACAATATGGGCCTTCGGAAACCGTTGCAGAAGAGCGGCGGTTATCGCCTTTTCCGTCAGAATATCCGCCTCGGTGACGAGATCGACGGCAGAGGTCTTTTCGGAAATCGCGCCTGCGTCGAGATTGCGGAAGCGGGGCATGATTTCCTGGCGGCCGGCAGCGGCAACGGTGGAAATCAGAAAGTCGATATCTTTATCGGAAAGGGTCATCGCTAAGGGCACTTCTTCATAAGGGAGGGCTGGCCTCCGTACGCTCTTCAGGTGACGCCCCGGTGACAGAAAGCGCCGAGAAATCAAAAAGCTTCGGGTCGAGCAGATGCGATGGATTGACATGGGCAAGCGCCCGCAGCATCACGTCCTTGCGGCCCGGCATACGCCTTTCGATGTCAGCCAGCATCTCCTTCATGGCATTGCGCTGAAGCCCGTCCTGCGAGCCGCAGAGGTCACAGGGAATGATCGGGAATTCCATCGCCGCCGCGAATTTCGCCATATCCTCTTCGGCGCAATAGGCAAGCGGACGCAGCACCATCAGGTCGCCCTCGTCGTTCATCAGCTTTGCCGGCATGCCAGCCAGACGGCCGCCATGGAAGAAGTTCATGAAGAAGGTCTCGAGAATATCCTCGCGGTGATGGCCGAGCACGAGCGCGTCGCAGCCCTCTTCCCGCGCAATACGGTAGAGATTGCCGCGCCGCAGCCGCGAACAGAGCGAACAATAGGTGCCACCCGCCGGCACCTTTTCCTTCACAACGGAATAAGTGTCGCGATATTCGATGCGATGTGCGACGCCGATCTTCGCCAGATATTCCGGCAGGACGTGCTTGGGGAAATTCGGCTGGCCCTGATCCAGATTGCAGGCAATGAGTTCCACGGGCAAAAGGCCGCGCCACTTCAAATCAAGCAGCAGCGCCAGAAGGCCGTAGCTGTCCTTGCCGCCGGAAAGGCCTACCAGCCAGCGCTTCTGGCCGTTCAGCATGCCAAAATCCCCGAAGGCCTGACGTACATTGCGCAACAGCCGCTTGCGCAGCTTGTTGAAGGAGACGGAACGGGGCGCCGCGTCGAACAGCGGATGCGAAGCGCCATTTTCTCCGGCCAGGTCCTGATCGGCCTCGACCTCATCTGCGATGCTGGTGACAATGTTCATGATTAGCCCGCTCTGGCGTTCAGCCATTTTCAATGCAGGAAATGCCCGCATCCGCCCGCAATATCAAGCCCCGAATACCGACCAGCCGGTTTTCGTCGCCAGCATTTCCAGCGCATGCGACCCAAGCGCCGAATTGCCGACCTTGTTCAGACCCGGCGACCAGACCGCAATCGACGCCTTGCCCGGCGCCACTGCCATGATGCCGCCGCCCACGCCGCTCTTGCCCGGCAGGCCGACATGATAGGCGAAATCGCCCGATCCGTCATAATGGCCGCACGTCAACATCAGCGCATTGATGCGCCGCGCGCGTCGGTCTGACACAACCGTATGACCACTCAGCGGATTGCGGCCGCGATTGGCAAGGAAAAGACCGGCCCGTGAAAGCTGCGCGCAGGTCATGGACAGCGCGCACTGATGAAAATAGACGCCCAGCGTATATTCAACAGGGTGATGCAGATTGCCGAAGGACCGCATGAAATTGGCAAGCGCGAAATTGCGGAAACCCGTCGCCTGCTCGGATTTCGCCACGGTGTCATCAATGCTGATCGTGTCATCATCAGCGAGATAACGGACGAAACGCAGAAGCTCGCCAATCGCCTCGCGCGGCTGGTGGCCGGAAAGAACGATATCCGTCACCACGATGGCACCGGCATTGACGAAGGGATTGCGCGGAATGCCGTGCTCATGCTCCAGCTGGACGATGGAGTTGAAGGACGACCCCGACGGCTCACGCCCCACCCGGTTCCACACCGTCTCGCCCGCCTTACCGAGCGCCAGCGTCAGCATGAAGACCTTGGAGATGCTCTGGATCGAAAACGGCGTGAGCGCATTGCCGCCCGTATAGGTGGTTCCGTCGACAGTGGTGATGGCGATACCGAACTGGTTCGGATCGACCTTGGCGAGTTCCGGAATGTAATCCGCAACCTTGCCCTCGCCCAGGCGCGGCACCATGCTGTCGTAAATGGAATCGACGATCGCCTGAATGTCCTGCATGCAAAGCCTTCCCCAGCAAACAAAAAAGCCGCCCCGAGGGGCGGCTTTCTCAATACTGAAACGCGCCGATTAACGCGAGTAGAATTCGACGACCAGATGCGGTTCCATGACGACCGGGTACGGAACGTCAGACAGAGCCGGGATGCGAGCATAGGTCGCAACCATCTTGTTGTGATCGACTTCGATGTAATCAGGAACGTCGCGTTCTGCGAGCTGAACAGCTTCGAGAACGGTCACCAGCTGCTTGGACTTCTGGCGAACTTCGATAACGTCGCCCGGCTTGCAACGGTAAGAACCGATGTTGACGCGAACGCCGTTAACCGTGACGTGGCCATGGTTGATGAACTGACGCGATGCGAAAACGGTCGGAACGAACTTGGCGCGGTAGACGATGGCGTCCAGACGCGACTCGAGCAGGCCGATCAGGTTCTCGGAGGTATCGCCCTTGCGACGGTTTGCTTCGTCGTAGGTGGCGCGGAACTGCTTTTCGCGCAGTTCGCCGTAGTAGCCCTTGAGCTTCTGCTTGGCGCGCAGCTGCGTGCCGAAGTCGCTCATCTTGCCCTTGCGGCGCTGGCCGTGCTGGCCCGGGCCGTATTCGCGGCGGTTTACCGGGGACTTCGGACGGCCCCAGATGTTTTCGCCCATACGGCGGTCAATTTTATACTTAGCCGATTCGCGCTTGCTCATCGTATTTCCTTCTCAATAGGTTATGCCGGTTTGTTGCCAAACCGGTTTGAGGAAACACGCCCTCCTCTGAAGCCCGTTTCAGGACCTCTGACAGGTTTCTCACATGCGAATGGAGAGACCACGGGACATGTCGGTGATGTTGACCGCCGAACGTCAGCTTATAAACTGCAAGGCAGTCAACGAAACACACCGGACATGACTGCCCGGCGTTGGGGCGGCTTCTAAACACGTTTTACAAATTTGTCAAACAAAGCCCGCCGCTTTTTTCTCGAACCACCCCTTGAAAAGCTGGAAGGCCCACCCACTTCTAAGCCGTAATCAGGACTCGGGCCCCTCTGGCGTGTTACCGGACAACACGCGATGTCGAGTCTCTTGAAGGTTGGGGCCCACGTTTATTCCTGATACGCGTCCCCATCCGCAAAGCCAACCTCGTCCGGCTAAAGGTTGACTGATGGAGTTCCTCCTCAACGATTTTCTCGGTACCCCCACATGGATGTGGGCGGTCTTCATTTCTCTCGTCCTTGGCCTCTTGGCGCTCGATCTCGGCGTGCTGCACAAGAATTCCAAGGAAATCGGCATCCGTGAAAGCTTGCTGATGTCCGGCTTTTATATCGCCATCGGCTTGGCCTTCGGCGGATGGATCTGGTACCAGTCCGGTGAACAGTCAGCGATGGAATATGTCACCGGCTTCGTGGTCGAAAAAAGCCTCGCCATGGACAATATCTTCATCATCGCGATGATCTTCTCCTATTTCGCCATTCCCCGCCAATATCAGCACCGCGTGCTGCTATGGGGCATCCTCGGCGTGATCGTTCTGCGCGGCATCATGATTGCCGGCGGCGCCGCCATTGTCGAAAACTTCCACTGGGTGCTTTATCTCTTTGCGGCCTTCCTCGTCTTCACGGGCCTCAAGATGCTGTTTTCATCCGACCATGACGAGAACGACATCGGCAATAACCGCATCCTGAAATTCCTGCGTAGCCGCCTTCCGGTAACGGAGAAGCTGCATGGCGAGAAATTCTTCGTCAAGGAGACCGATGCTGCCACAGGCAAGCTTAAGACCTTTGTGACGCCGCTGTTTCTGGCGCTCATCATGGTCGAAATCGCCGACCTTATCTTCGCGGTCGATTCGATCCCGGCGATCTTCGCGATCACCACCGATCCGTTTATCGTCTATACCTCTAACATCTTCGCGATCCTCGGCCTGCGCGCCCTCTATTTCGCACTTGCCGCCCTGATCCACCGCTTTGCCTATCTGAAATACGCGCTGGCTGCGGTTCTGGTCTTCGTCGGCTCGAAGATTTTCGTCGCGGATATGCTCGGCATCGCCAAGATCCCGCCCGCCGTCTCGCTCGGCGTCACCGTCGCCATCCTCGCAACCGGCATCATCGGTTCGCTGATTGCGACGCGCAAGGAAACAAAGGCTATCGAGTAATGATGAGCAAGGAGGAGGCGATTACGCCTCCTCTTTCTTTTTTGATGATGAAATATATAATCTGTATTATTGTTAGCTAGACCGAAATCTATTTTCTCAATATTAAAACAAACGTCCAATTCATCGCAAAAATGACTTTTGAAACCGCTGATCAGGCAATCTCAGAAAAGAAACTTTGGCGAGCGAAGGAAATCCTTCAGGGCAGGCTCAGCCATCCCGACGTCGATCTGGCACTCTTTCAAAAATACGGTGAAGTGCTGCTTGAGATGAACGATCTCATTGAAGCGGGACGGATGTTGTTCTGCTCAGGCGCACGCGACGAGCGTTTCAGGGAAGCGATCACTATATTCCTGTCAAGAAGCAACAGGCGTGAACCGCAACGCTTTCTGGCGCAATTGCCTTCTTCTATTAGACGACAACGGCATCTTGCTGATTTTATCGCTTCGCCGGAATTCGAACGTGACGGATGGACAGCGACCCAGCTCTCCCGGCTCGCTCCCTTGCAAACACATGTCAGCACCCGCCCCTATCAACGGCCGCATCGATTGACCTCGGCACTGTTTATAGCCGTTATTGTTTGCGTACTGGCTCTGAGCCTCAGTGGTCTCTACACGACGATCAGTTTCGCAGTGCGGACTTTGACTGAATAGCGATTACTCCGCCGCCAGCCTCGCATCATCATCAGCCGCATCCGCATCGCCAGGTGCGGTCTTCGCGTCGAGATCGGGGAACGCCACGATGCGCTTGCCGGAGAAATCGGCGTGTACCACCACAAGCTCCTTCTCCTCGAAATAACCGAGAAGACGGCGCGCACGGCGGGCGGAATGGGTACCGTAAGCGCGGGCAATACGGGCGTCGGATGGGCAAGGCTCCTCATTGAGCGCCGCCTTGACCAACAGCAGGAAAACCCCCTGCAGATCGTCGGAGACCGACATCGACAATTCCAGCGCTTTCTCCCAGCCTTCGCTGGCCGCCATTGCCGCATCCACGCCGGAGCGGGCAATCGCCACCTGCCGGCGGAAATCCGCCAGCGTCATCGGCGTGCCGGGAATACGACGCATGCGGGCGCGCACCAGAAAATCCTGGTACAGCACGGCGTCCGTGCGATAGGCCGATTGCGGATCGTCGAGAATTTCGACCAGCACCGCCGCGATCTTCTCTTCGCGCTCCTCCGGCGTCAGCTCCGGCTGACCTGCACGCGGCGACTGCTCCGGTGAAGGACCGGCGGCGGCGGGGGTGGAGCGGGAGAGTTCAGCGAGAATATCGGTTGTCGGGCGCGGCGCCGGCGGCGTGCGGCGCGTGGCGGGTCGCGTGAACTCTTCCGGGTCCGGCGTGAAGATCAGATCCTCCACATCCTGCGGTGCATCCGGCAGCGGCATAAGCTTCGGCGAGGAAGACCGCGCCGAGGTTTCCACCGCACCGATGACGATGGGCAACGGGCGGCGCGACAGCGCCGGTCCAAGCGCCACGAAATTGCCGCGCTGCAGATCGCGGAACATTTCCGCCTGCCGCCGGTCCATGCCGAGCAGATCGGCAGCGCGCGCCATATCGATATCGAGAAAGGTGCGGCCCATCAGGAAGTTCGAGGCTTCAGCCGCTACGTTCTTGGCAAGCTTGGCAAGGCGCTGCGTGGCGATAACGCCCGCAAGCCCGCGTTTACGCCCACGGCACATGAGATTGGTCATGGCGCCCAGCGACGCCTTGCGCGCATCCTCGGTCACCTCGCCGCCGACGGAGGGCGCAAACATCTGCGCCTCATCAACAACGACAAGCACGGGATACCAGAATTCGCGATCCGCATCGAACAGACCGTTGAGGAAAGCGGCAGCGGCCCGCATCTGCTGTTCGATATCAAGACCTTCAAGCGTCAGCACGCAGGAAACGCGGTGCTGGCGGATGCGGTTGGCAATGCCCGCAAGCTCGGCTTCCGTGCGCTCTCCATCCACCACCACATGGCCGAACTTGTCGGACAGCGTGACGAAATCACCCTCGGGATCGATAATGACCTGCTGCACCCATTGCGCCGATTGCTCCAGGAGCCGGCGCAGAAGGTGTGACTTGCCGGACCCGGAATTGCCCTGCACCAGCAAACGCGTTGCAAGCAATTCCTCAATATCGAGCTTCGCCTGCTGCCCGCCCGATAGGGTTCCCATGTCGATGCCGACCTGCAATGTTCCGTTCCTCGTGCTGCATGTCATCCGGCCGATTCCCGTAACGGCGGCCGAACATGCTCTTTACCAAAAAATCACCGATTGCGTCTGCCCCGTGCCGATAATGCACAGGCAATTGCGCCACATCTATGCGGCCCCGGACGAGACGCGCGAAAATGATAGCCGCCTGCCGAACACATTCAGCATCAGCCCGATGATGACCAATGCGGCACCAACCACTTCGAAGACGGTAATATGCTCCGCAAAAGCGAGATAGGCGCTGACGAAACCGACAATCGGCACCAGCAGCGAAAACGGTGCCACCGTTCCGGCAGGATAACGCAGAAGCAGGTAACTCCAGATACCCGCGCCGACGATGGTCGCACCATAGGCCATGTAGATCACCACGAGAGCCATCGTAGGCGTCGCATTGCGCAGCCCTTCCGCAATCGCATCAGGTCCCTCCACCACCAGCGAAAGCAGCACCAACGGCAGAACGGGTACAAGGCTCGTCCATGCGACAAAGGAGACCGCATTCACCTGGCCGATGCGGCGATTGACGATGTTGCCGCAGGCCCAGGCAATGGCCGAGCCGACGCCCATCAGCAGCGGTATCAACGCTGCAGCCGTCATGCGCTCCACGCCGATGACCGCCAGCCCGCCAAAGGCAACGATTGCGCCGACGATCTGTGACGGCAACGGCCGCTCGCCGAGAAACACCACGGCCAGCGCCAGCGTGAAGAAGGCCTGCGACTGCATGACGAGCGAAGCAAGCCCAGCCGGCAGGCCGAGCTTGATGGCCGGGTAAAGCAGGCCGAATTGCACGAAACCCATCGCCATGCCGTAAACGATCATACGCCGCCACGGCACATTGGGTTTGGGCAGGAAGAACACCAACGGCACGGCTGCAAACAGATAGCGCACCCCCGTCAGAAACAGAGGCGGCATGTCGGCGACGCCGATCTTGATGGCAACGAAGTTGAAGCCCCACAAAAACACGGTGATCAGGGCAAGAAGAATATGCGGCAACGCCATTTTGTTATGTCCGAATTTCAGGCGATCGACGGGCGTTTTACGCCGAAACCGCCCTCTTCCAGCCAAATGTAATGAGACCGGCGCCGATCAGGAGACCGCCGCCCGTGCGGTTGACGATGCGCTGAACCTTGGGTTTGCGGATCGTATTGCGGGCGGCACTTGCCAGAAGTCCATAAAGGGCCGCATTGCAGCTGGCAAGCACAAGGAATGTCGCTTCGAAAATCAGCACCTGCGGCCAGAAAGGCAGCGTCGGCACCAGAAACTGCGGCAGGAAGGCGACGAAGAAGACAATGCTCTTGGGGTTCAGCGCCGTGACGACATAGGCATGCAGGACGATTTTGAGCGGCCTTTCACGGCCGGTCACGCCCGTCCCTTCGGCACCTTCTCCGCCGACCGGCGAACGCCACAGCTTGATGCCGAGATAGATGAGGTAAGCCGCGCCGATCCATTTCAGGCCGGTAAAAAGGGCCGCCGATGTGGCAAGCAGCGCGCCGAGCCCCAGCATGGAGGCCGTCATCGCAGTGAAATCACCAAGCGCCACACCCATCACCGTCGCGGTGCTCGCCTTACGGCCATGCCCCAGAGCATAAGAAATCACCAGCAGGATCGTCGGCCCCGGAACGGCAAGCATGACGGCGGATGCGGCCACGAAGGCCAGCCAGTTCTCCAGTGGCATGATGCAATCTCCCCGGTTCGGTCTTTGGAGCAAGACACCAAAAGCGCCCGGTATCAAGCCAAATTTTCGGAGACTATGCCGCTTTGTCATCCAGCGGACGAAGGGGCTGCTGCTGCCGCTTCATCGCCTGTGCAAGATCGTAATTTGACGGCATGGCAAGCCATGCCGCGCCGCGCTGCCCCCTGCCCGCTCCAGCCGCAGGGCAAGATCAGGGGTAACGCCCGCCCGGACGTTCAGGAGGATAGTGCAACGCGCTATATGCCAGGCCTTTCCGCAGCTTCCGTTACGGAAAACTGAAGTGCGGCGATGAACTCCTCGCGGACGCGCCGTGGGTGGATGCCGGGTCAAGTCCGGCATGACGGAGGCGCGCATTTCGAACATCATTAGAAGTGTGAAACGGACAACGGAGCCTCCCCGGCATTTTCTCGCCGGAGAGACTGTCGCCATCAAAACCGCGGCGCCCAGTAAGGAGGGGCCCACTCCCGCCGTTTTTTGCGGTCGGACGGCTCCAGGCCGATATCGTCCAGAAGACGCTCCGGCAGATCGGAAAGATCGGTCGGCGGCGGGCGCGGCACCATTGCCGCGACGAGAACCGCTTTCAGGGTTTTCCAGACGCCGAATGTGACGAACAGGCGGTCGACCGCATCCGGCAGCGCATATGCTACCAATGGTTGATTTTTCTGCATGGGGAATCCGTCCCGGCGCGGCGAAGCAGCCAGGTCCTTTATCGATGATAAAACGACATGCGGGAACGGCGGGCGCAACACGCGGTAGCGCGGACGCACAATTCAGCTGTCAGACGAAGTGAAGATGCCAAACGGCAGGGAAATCAGGCAGGAAGCCTTATCGGAGGTCGATGCCTCGGGACATGTAACCGCCGATGACCATGCCGGAAAAGCCAGACATGCCGGTAAGGCGCATATTCATATAGTCAGTCATTCCACGCCTCCTTTTTATAGCGGTTACAGACAAGATGCATCTTACACGAGATGCCGGACGCGACAAGAGGTCGCAATCTCGAATTGCAAAAGTCCGGCAGAATAGATGCAAAAATGCAACAAGCCGTTCAGCTCAGCGAGACGCTGAGGCCAAAACCCTGCATCAGCCGCCGTGTGGCGAAATCCGGCTTGCCGGAAGTGAAGACGGCGAAATCGAAACCATCTGGATGCTCCGCATCCTGCGGCAGCGGAACCAGGTGGCGCGCGCGACGGGCAATCGCTTCCGCCGGATCGAGCCAGTCCACCGGCCATGGCGCCAGCCGGCGAAACACATTGGCCATGAAGGGATAATGAGTGCAGGCGAGAACAACGATATCGGTGCGCTTGCCGTCGCTATCGATGAAGCAGGGCTCGATTTCCGCCAGCACGGCTTCATCGGAGATCGGTTCGCCCCTGATCCAGATTTCGGCCATACGCGCCAGATTTTCCGACCCCACGAGGCGAACATGGCATTGCGTGGCGAATGACTGGATGAGATCGCGCGTATAGGCGCGCTTGACGGTGCCGGGTGTTGCCAGCACGGAAACGAGACCGGAACGGGTGCGTTCGGCCGCAGGCTTGATAGCTGGAACGGTGCCGACGAAAGTCATATCAGGGAAGCGCGCCCGAAGATCGGCGCCTGCCAGTGTGAAGGCGGTGTTGCAGGCAATGATGCAGACTTCAGGGCTATAGTCTTCAAGCAGCTTTTCGAAGAGCGAAAGAATGCGCGCTTTCAGCGCCTCCTCTTCCCAGCCGCCATAGGGGAAACCGGCGTCGTCGGCCACATAGATGAAACCGCGCTCGGGCATCAGCACGCGCGCCTCGCGCAGTACCGTCAGCCCGCCAATGCCGGAATCGAATACCAGCACCGGTTTGAGAACATCGGCCAGAGCCTCAGTCGTCTTCAGCATTCTCCCCAGCCCTCTCCGACAATGGTCCCTCCGCCGTTCCAGCCCGGCCTGCCTGCTTAGGCCACTGCCGGGGAAAACGATCGAGTGACCTGATCACGCCACGGAAAACACTGATTTCCTGCTCGGAAAAGCCGCGTCTCGACAGCACCGCACGCAGATTGTCCACCATTTTCGGCTTTTTTTCGGGCGGATGAAAATATCCGCGCGCATCGAGCGCCTCCTCGATGTGTTCGAACAGGCCGAAGACCTGTTCCTTGGTCGAGGGCCGCTGCTCGATGGGCTGGAAAAGCGTCTCGTCCAGATCGTCCATGCCGGATTTCATCCACTCATAGGACATCAAAAGAACGGCCTGCGCGATGTTGAGCGAGGCGAAGGCGGGGTTGACCGGAAATGTCACGATCTCATCGGCCAGCGCCACTTCTTCATTGGTAAGGCCCCAGCGCTCACGCCCGAACAGGATGCCGGTTCTTTCACCCGCCTTGAACTTCGCGCGCAGCGTGCCGGCTGCGGTGACGGGGGCACGAACCGGTTTGAAACCGTAACGCTCCCGCGCGGTCGTGGCGTAGACGAAATTGAGATCCTTGATCGCCTCTTCCAGCGTCTCGAACACCTTAGTCCCGTCGATAACATGATCGGCCTTGGAAGCGGCGGCGCGCGCCTTCTCGTTCGGCCAGCCGTCACGCGGCTTGACGAGACGAAGTTCGGCAAGACCGAAATTGGCCATTGCCCGTGCCACCATGCCGATATTTTCGCCGAGCTGCGGTTCGACCAGAATGATCGCCGGGCCTTCCGCCACAAGTTCAAGCTCGCTGTTTGTGCCTGCCATCGTCGTTTTCCAGTTTCTGAAGCGCCGCATCGATTTTCAGGCCGATGCGTTTTATGGTTTTCGCGCATTTCCAGACTGAAAACCGGTCGCCGCTTTTCCTGAAAATGCTCTAAAGCGCGCTTCACTGGCACAGATCGGCGCCAAAATCAAAGCCGGGGCAGGCAGAACGCCCTGTTATTCGCCCTTGATGATCGCCGCCATCTCTGCGCGCAGCGAATCCCTGCCCTCGTCTCCAACCCGGTGAATGTCGCTGATGACAGGCTGGCCGTTTTCCTCGATGACATCGAAATGCACCTCGTCGACCGTTGCCTTCATCTCTGCCTCATCCATGCAGGCCCAGAGCTTGAACTTCGCCGTCACGTCAGTCACGCCGTCCTTCACCTCACCGGGCGTTACCGAAACATCCACCAGCGGACAGCCATCCTGCGAGTTGGTCACCACATCGTAGCCGAAGGGATCGCCGGTCTCGCCGCTTTCCGCCTCGTAAGCCGGCTTCTTGGAAGCTTCGCGGTATTGGGCAACGAAGTCCTTGCTGAACAGGCTGGTCAGCATGTCCTCGTCGAAGATATATTTCCAGTTTTCCGCATCGCCGGACCAGTTCTTGACGGTAATGTCCATCACCTTCTGGACGGGATCGGCAGGGCCGGCCGCAAGGGCGCTGTGGGAAAAGAGGACGGCGGCAGTCAGAAGCAGAATATTCCGCATGATGTGATCCCGGAGGTAGGCCCGACGCGCGGGCGAAGCGATTCGCCTGACTGTATTCCGGCAATATGGTTTGGCAATGCGCAAAGCGTTATTGCACCGCGCCAAAAAAGCGCCCCCCATGGCTTTGCCTCAGGCGCGCGCGATGCTATAGCCGCACCGGATATTTTTCCGAATACCGGCGTCACCAGGCGCCACAGCTTCGAAGGTGAGGAATTCATGGCAAAGATCAAGGTAGCCAATCCAGTCGTCGATCTCGACGGCGACGAAATGACCCGTATCATCTGGCAGCTCATCAAGGACAAGCTGATCCTGCCATACCTCGATCTCGACATCGAATATTATGACCTCTCGGTCGAAAACCGCGATGCTACCAACGACCAGGTAACCGTCGATGCGGCACACGCCATCAAGAAGCACGGCGTCGGCATCAAGTGCGCGACGATCACGCCGGATGAGCAGCGCGTCGAGGAATTCGGCCTGAAGCAGATGTGGAAGAGCCCGAACGGCACGATCCGCAACATTCTGGGCGGCGTCATCTTCCGCGAGCCGATCATCTGCAAGAACGTTCCCCGCCTCGTTCCCGGCTGGACGAAGCCGATCGTCGTCGGCCGCCACGCCTTCGGCGACCAGTACAAGGCAACCGATTTCAAGTTCCCCGGCAAGGGCAAGCTGACGATCAAGTTCGTCGGCGAAGACGGTCAGGTCATTGAAAAGGACGTCTTCGACGCTCCGAGCGCTGGCGTTGCACTCGCAATGTACAACCTTGACGAATCCATCCGCGAATTCGCCCGCGCATCCATGATGTACGGCCTGATGCGCAAGTGGCCGGTTTACCTGTCCACCAAGAACACCATCCTGAAGGCCTATGACGGCCGCTTCAAGGACATCTTCGAAGAAGTCTACCAGACCGAGTTCAAGGCGAAGTTCGATGAAATCGGCATCATCTATGAACACCGCCTGATCGACGACATGGTCGCCTCCGCTCTGAAGTGGTCCGGCGGTTACGTCTGGGCCTGCAAGAACTACGATGGCGACGTTCAGTCTGATACGGTTGCCCAGGGCTTCGGTTCGCTCGGCCTGATGACCTCCGTTCTCCTGTCGCCGGACGGCCGCACGGTTGAAGCTGAAGCGGCACACGGCACGGTCACGCGCCACTACCGCCAGCACCAGAAGGGTCAGGAAACTTCGACCAACTCGATCGCTTCGATCTTCGCCTGGACCCGTGGCCTCGCCCACCGCGCCAAGCTGGACGACAATGCAGAACTCGCAAAGTTCGCAGCAACGCTCGAAACCGTCTGCGTCGACACCGTCGAAAGCGGCTTCATGACCAAGGACCTCGCGCTCCTCATCGGTCCGGACCAGCCCTGGCTCTCCACCACCGCCTTCCTCGACAAGATCGATGAAAACCTCAAGACGGCGATGGCGGCTTAAAAGAACAGCGCACTGCCCGTTTGAAATATCGACAAAAGGAAACCCGGCCGCAACGCCGGGTTTCTTTTTTTGTTCACAGTATCTTGCTTAGATGTTGCACTAGGCGCAGACTTCGATTCCACAGCGTGCCGCAGTCAGAAAAATAAAAATATATAGCTGAAACAGCATAAAACGACACATAACTTGTCCGGCACTGTCAAAAATTCATGTGGTTACCAGCGCGATCCTTCGGGAAAACCGATAATGCTGTGGACTATAAAAACGCACCGTGTCAGCGCGAACTGCGCGCGGGTTTTCAATGATGCTTTTGCAATTTTGCTTGGGGAGGCAAAGCAATGAGTGAATTGATCTTCTACACCAATCCCATGTCGCGCGGACGCATTGCGCGATGGATGCTCGAGGAAGTGGGCGTTCCCTACAAGACAGAGATACTGGGCTTCTCGACGTCGATGAAATCGCCGGCCTATCGGCTGATCAACCCGATGGCCAAGGTGCCCGCCATCAAACACGGCGACACCATTGTCACCGAAGCGGCAGCGATCTGCGCCTATCTGGCGGATGCCTTTCCGGGCGCCAACCTTGCGCCGACGCCGAAAGCGCGCGGACTTTATTACCGCTGGATGTTTTTTGCTGCCGGTCCGTTGGAAATGACAACCAGCATGAAGGCGATGGGTTTCGAGGTGCCGCAGGAAAAGCTGCGTATGGCTGGCTGCGGCAGCTATGCGGATGCGATCAACACGCTCGAACGTGCCGTCAGCGAAAACCGCTTCATTGCCGGCGATCACTTCACTGCGGCGGATGTCTATGTAGGTGCCCATGTCGGCTGGGGCCTGCAGTTCGGCACAATCGAAAAACGTCCGGCCTTCACGGACTATATGGCGCATCTGACCGACCGCCCCGCCTTCAAGCGGGCCACCCAGCTTGATGAAGCGGCAGCGAAGGATATGCAGGCGGCGGGTTGAGGAAACTCACAGGCATTTCGCCTGAAAGCGGAGCACGAGCGCTTACAAGAGTCACAAAACGGATTTTGGAACCGGGCTTATTCGTTGGGCTGGGCGAGTGGTTCGCCGATCTCGATTGCATGCCCGTCCGGATCATAAAAACGGAACACTCTCTGTCCCCATGCCTGCCGCTCAACGGGATGGATCAACTCCACATGCGGCGCAATGTTCCGAAATGCCGCATCGACATCCTCATGTTCGAAATAGAGCAGCAGATTCCGTCTGCCGTAAGGTTTGTCCGTGTCCGGCGATGTCCGCCAGACCGTCTGTTCGAGCGAACACCCCTCATGGATTGCAAAGCCGCTTTCAAAGAGGACAAAATTTCCGAAATCGTCCAAAACCTTCAGGCCGAGCCTGTCACGATAAAACTCCCTGGAGCGGTTGATATCGCACACGAAAGGGATGGGATTTACAAAGCGCATCACGTTCCTTTCGGATTTCAACATCCAGAATCAAAAAAGCGGGGTAGAACCCCGCCTTTTTTCAATTCATCCAGATCAGGCCGCCAGGGCCGCTGCCACCGCGTTGATGGCGTCCTGTGCCTTGGCGCCATCGGGGCCGCCGGCCTGCGCCATATCCGGGCGTCCACCGCCGCCCTTGCCGCCGAGGGCCGCAGAGGCCGTGCGGACGATATCGACGGCGCTGAAACGGCCAGTTAGATCCTCGGTCACGGCAGCAACAGCACTTGCCTTGCCGTCTTCGGACACGGCGATCAGCAGCACGACGCCGGAGCCGATATTGGCCTTGGCTTCATCTGCAAGACCCTTGAGGTCTTTGGCATCGATGCCGGACAGGGATTTTGCGAGGAAATTGACGCCCGCAACCTGCTGTACGTCGTTTGCGCCGGCATCCGACGAGCCGCCGCCCATTGCGAGTTTCTTACGGGCATCCGCAAGCTCGCGCTCCAGCTTCTTGCGCTCGTCGAGAAGTCCCTCGACACGCGACAGCACATCGCCCGGCTGAACCTTCAGCGACGAGGCCAGTGCCTTTACGCGCTCATCCTGCTCGGAGAGATAAGCAAGCGCGCCCTGACCCGTTACGGCCTCAAGACGGCGCACGCCCGCACCGACGGCACTTTCGCCTAGAATGCGGATAAGGCCGATCTGGCCGGTTGCGGCAACATGGGTGCCGCCGCAAAGCTCGACCGAGTACGGACGGTTGGCTTTCGCACCGTGAACACCGGTGCCCATGGACACAACGCGGACTTCATCGCCGTATTTTTCGCCAAACAGTGCCATAGCACCCTCGGCGATGGCGTCGTCAACGCTCATCAGACGCGTCACGACAGGCGAGTTCTGCAAGACGATCTCGTTTGCCATTTCCTCGACGACCTTCAGCTCCTCGGCCGACATCGGCTTCGGATGCGAAACGTCAAAGCGCAGACGCTCGGGTGCGACCAGCGAACCCTTCTGAGCAACGTGCGTACCAAGCACCTCGCGCAGCGCCTCATGCAGCAGGTGGGTGGCGGAGTGGTTGGCGCGCAGACGCGAGCGGCGGTCGTGATCGACCGTCAGCTGCACGGCGTCATCGAGCTTCAATCCACCCTTGGACACCGTGCCGGAATGCACGAAGAGGCCCTCGCCCTTCTTCTGGGTTTCTGAAACGGTAAAGGTGCCGTTATCGCCAGAGATTACGCCGGTATCGCCCATCTGACCGCCGGACTCGCCATAAAATGGCGTCTGGTTGACGACGATCTGCACCGTCTCGCCCTCGGCAGCACTGTCCACCGACTTGCCGTCCTTGACGATCGCCTGAATGACGCCTTCGGCTGTTTCAGTGTCGTAACCGAGGAATTCGGTCGCGCCGAGCTTTTCCTTCAGTTCGAACCACACCGTTTCGGTCGCCTTGTCGCCGGAACCAGCCCAGTGCGAGCGTGCTTCCGCCTTCTGGCGCTGCATGGCATCGGTAAAGCCGGAAATATCGACGCCGATTTCGCGGGCGCGCAGCGCATCCTGCGTCAGATCGAGCGGGAAGCCATAGGTATCGTAAAGCTTGAAGGCGGTTTCGCCGTCCAGCATGTCGCCCTTGTGCAGAGTCGAAGTCGCGTCAGACAGCAGCGACAGGCCGCGTTCCAGCGTCTTGCGGAAACGGGTTTCCTCAAGCTTCAGCGTCTCGGAGATCAGCGCCTCGGCGCGAACCAGTTCCGGATAGGCGCGGCCCATCTGCTGTATCAGCGCCGGCAGCAGCTTGTAGATCAGCGGCTCGCGCGAACCGAGAAGCTCGGCATGGCGCATGGCGCGGCGCATGATGCGGCGCAGAACGTAACCACGGCCCTCATTCGACGGCAGAACGCCATCGGCGATCAGGAAAGCGGAGGAGCGCAGATGGTCGGCAATGACGCGGTGGCTGGCGCGCTTCTCGCCCTCTGCCGGAACGCCGGTCGCTTCGACGGAGGCCGAAATCAGCGCCCGGAACAGATCGGTGTCGTAATTGTCGTGTTTGCCCTGCAACAACGCCGAAATGCGCTCGAGACCCATGCCGGTGTCGATAGACGGGCGAGGCAGATCGATGCGCTCTTCCTTCGTCAGCTGCTCATATTGCATGAAGACGAGGTTCCAGATCTCGATGAAACGGTCGCCATCCTCTTCCGGCGAACCGGGCGGTCCGCCCCAGATATGATCGCCGTGGTCATAGAAGATTTCCGAGCAGGGACCGCACGGACCGGTATCGCCCATGGCCCAGAAATTATCGCTGGTCGGAATACGGATGATGCGATCGTCGGAGAAACCGGCGATCTTCTTCCAGAGATTAAAAGCCTCGTCGTCGGTGTGATAGACCGTGACCAGCAGACGGTTGCGATCGATGCCGAATTCCTTGGTGATCAGGTTCCAGGCATGGGTAATCGCCTCTTCCTTGAAATAGTCGCCAAAGGAGAAATTGCCGAGCATTTCGAAGAACGTATGGTGACGGGCCGTATAACCGACATTGTCGAGGTCGTTATGCTTGCCACCGGCGCGCACGCATTTCTGCGCCGAGGCGGCGGTGGAATAAGGACGGCTTTCGAGACCGGTGAAGACGTTCTTGAACTGCACCATGCCGGCATTGGTGAACATCAGCGTCGGATCGTTGCGCGGCACCAGCGGGCTGGAGGGCACAATCTCGTGTCCGTTCTTCTTGAAGTAGTCGAGAAAGGTCGACCGAATTTCATTCACACCGCTCATGCCCACACACCGCTCACAGCTGGAGTCCATCACCGCCATCCCGAATGATGGCTATCTTGCAAAATCAAAGGCTTTTATCGTCCGCATCCTGCCCTGTCCAGCCATGGAGGCGCACCAAGGCGTCTAGGCAAAGAAAAAGGGCCACGCGAGGAAAATCGCACGACCCTTTTGATCCATACCGGCTCATGCCGGCAAAGCCACCGGACGCGAACGCCCGGACCTTCGAATGCATCAGCCCTCGTCGGGACCGTCGTCGCTTTCGCCAGCTTCCGGGCCGCCATTCTGCAGGAACCGATCGGCGATCAGACCGGCGTTCTGGCGCAGCGCCAGTTCGATCTCGCTTGCCATTTCCGGATTGTCGCGCAGGAAGGTCTTGGCATTTTCACGCCCCTGTCCCAGACGCTGGCTGTTATAGGAGAACCATGCACCGGATTTCTCGACGATACCGGCTTTCACGCCGAGATCGACAAGCTCGCCGGTCTTGGAAACGCCTTCGCCATACATGATGTCGAATTCCACCTGCTTGAAAGGCGGTGCCATCTTGTTCTTGACGACCTTGACGCGGGTCTGGTTGCCGACAACCTCTTCACGCTCCTTGACGGCGCCGATACGGCGAATGTCGAGACGCACCGAGGCGTAGAATTTAAGCGCATTACCGCCCGTCGTCGTTTCCGGCGAACCGAACATGACGCCGATCTTCATGCGGATCTGGTTGATGAAGATCACCATGCACTTCGACTTGGAGATCGAGGCGGTCAGCTTGCGCAGCGCCTGGCTCATCAGACGTGCCTGAAGGCCCGGCAGGCTGTCGCCCATCTCGCCTTCGATTTCGGCACGCGGCGTCAGCGCCGCAACCGAGTCCACGACCAGAATGTCGACGGCACCGGAGCGCACCAGCGTATCGGTGATTTCAAGCGCCTGCTCGCCCGTATCCGGCTGCGAGATCAGAAGGTTCTGCAAATCCACACCGAGCTTGCGGGCATAGACCGGATCGAGCGCGTGCTCGGCATCCACGAAGGCGCAGATGCCGCCCTTCTTCTGGGCTTCCGCGATCGTCTGCAACGCAAGCGTCGTCTTACCGGAGCTTTCCGGGCCGTAAATCTCAACGATACGCCCCTTCGGCAGGCCGCCGATACCGAGCGCTATATCCAGGCTGAGAGAACCCGTCGAAATGGTCTCTACTTCAACCACGTTTTCATTGGAACCGAGCTTCATGATCGATCCCTTGCCGAACGACCGTTCGATCTGGGAGAGCGCCGCTTCCAGTGCCTTGCTTTTATCCACCGATTTATCCTCTACGAGACGCAAAGAATTTTGTGCCATCCGATCCACCTTTAGGTTATTGAAGCCGCACAGGCAATGAAGCAGTATGGAAATAGGATGTACTCTATTTGTTCTCATATCGCAAGGCGCAGCCAGCATATTGAAAACAAATAGCGATAAGTGGTTTGTTCTGCTTTCGTTTTTCCGGGTCCGGCCTATCGCTGCGAACCGGATGTGAAGGGGAACGAACAGAAGATTGGGACAGATCGTCCACCTTTTCCATCCGCGAAAGAGGGAAACACAAGCGTGAAGAAGATACTCGTTCTGGGCGGCGCGCATATAGACAGGCGCGGCATGATCGAGACTGAAACGGCGCCCGGCGCCAGCAATCCTGGCTCATGGATGGAAGAGGCTGGCGGCGGCGGTTTCAATGCGGCGCGCAATCTTTCCCGGCTCGGTTTTGCCGTCCGTATCATCGCACCGCGCGGCGGCGACGTGACCGGCGAAGCGGTGGCAGAGGCAGCAAGGCAGGCGGGCGTGGAAGATACGCCCTTCGTTTTCCTCGATCGCCGCACGCCAAGCTACACCGCCATTCTGGAGCGCGACGGCAATCTTGTCATCGCACTTGCGGATATGGACCTTTACAAGCTGTTTTCGCCGCGCCGCCTCAAAGTTCGCGCGGTGCGTGACGCGATTACCGCGAGCGACCTTCTGCTTTGCGATGCCAATCTGCCGGAGGATACGTTGAAGGCGCTCGGTCTCATTGCCCGCGCCTGCCAAAAGCCGCTCGCGGCCATCGCCATTTCGCCCGCCAAGGCGGTGAAACTGAAGGACATGCTCGCCGATATCGACATTCTCTTCATGAACGAGGCAGAGGCGCGCGCGCTGACGGGACAGACGGCAGACAATGTTCGCGACTGGCCGGGCATTCTCCGCAGGGCAGGCCTTGCCGGCGGCGTCATCACCCGTGGCGCAAGCGAAGTGGTAGCCTTCAACGCGACGCAAACCGCAAGCCTCCACCCACCCATCATCCGCGAGGTGAAAGACGTAACCGGCGCCGGAGACGCCATGGCGTCAGGTTATCTCGCGGCGATTACGGAGGGCAAAGCCATCACTGAGGCCCTGCGGCTGGGTGCCGCGGCGGCCGCCATCACCGTGCAATCGCCTTTCGCCACCGCCCAAGACCTGTCAAAAGACAGTGTCGAGACCATGTTGGGGCTTGTCCCCAAGGCCGAAATGCTGGCATGAACCCGTTTTTTTATAGTCTGGAACAAACAGAATGACCCGCCCCATCTCCCCGCTCCTGCCCATCGTCTATTCGCAAGAGGTTGCCGCTGCCAAACAGCGCGGCGCGCCGATCGTCGCGCTGGAATCGACCATCATCACCCACGGCATGCCCTATCCCGGCAATATCGAGATGGCTGAAGGCGTCGAACAGATCATCCGCGATCAGGGAGCCGTTCCGGCAACCATCGCCGTCATTCACGGTACGCTGCATATCGGCCTCGAGAAGGAGCAGCTCGAAGCGCTTGCCCAGACCACCGACGCCATGAAGGTCTCGCGCGCCGATATTGCCTTTGCGATTGCCGAGCGCCGCACCGGTGCCACGACAGTGGCAGCCACCATGATCGCCGCTGCCCGCGCCGGCATCCGCGTTTTCGCCACCGGCGGCATCGGCGGTGTACACAAGGGCGCGGAGGAGACCTTCGATATTTCCGCCGATCTGACCGAGCTTGCCAAAACCGGCGTGATCGTCGTCTGCGCCGGCGCCAAGGCCATTCTTGACATCCCGAAGACGCTGGAAGTTCTCGAAACCAACGGCGTGCCTGTCGTGACTTTCGGTTCGGAAGAGTTCCCGGCTTTCTGGTCGCGTTCTTCGGGCCTTCCCAGCCCGCTGTCGCTCAACAGCCCTGCAGCCATCGCCAATTTCCAGACGACCCGCGAACAGCTCGGCATCGATGGCGGTATGCTGATAGCCAATCCCGTGCCGGAAGAGGACGAAATTCCGCGCGAGGAGATGGAAATCTACATCAATCGCGCCATTTCCCACGCCGAGCGCGAGGACATCACCGGCAAGGCCGTCACGCCCTTCCTGCTCGGCGATATCTTCCGCCTGACCGACGGCCGCAGCCTCGCGACCAATATCGCGCTGGTACGCAACAATGCCCAGCTCGCAGCAGAGATTGCTGTGGCGCTGAACTAAGCGTTAGAGGCTGGATTATCCTCAAATTTGAGGATGATGGCAGGGTGAGAAGCATCCCAGTCATGCCGGACTTGATCACGCTGGCCCCCGGATCTGGTCCGGCGTTACGGATAATGTGTCGGACTGGGAACTTTGCTACCAATAAAAAAGCCCGGAAAGCTTTGCGCTTTCCGGGCTTTCATTTTCAGTTCCTGAACCTTATCAGTTCTGGGCGACCGGTCTTACCAGCGGTGTCACGCGGCGGATGGTGACGCGGCGGTTCTGCTGTTCCGGGCCGAGTGTCTGAACCTTCAGGTAACGCTCGCCGTAGCCTTGCGTCGCCAGGTTTTCCGGCGGAATGCCGTAAACATCGGTCAGGACATTGGCGACGGAAGCGGCACGCTCGTCGGAAAGAACGAGGTTGCTTTCATCCGAACCAACGGCATCGGTGTGGCCTTCGATCAGGAAGGTTTCCGCCGGGTTCTTTGCCAGCGCCTTGTTGATCGCATCCGCTACTTTCCGCAGCGAACGGGCCTGCGCCATCGGAATATCAGCGCTTCCAGTGGCAAATGTGATCGTATCGAGGTCGATACGGCGCACCTTGTCGCGGATACGGGCCGAATAACGCACTTCATCCAGCGAGTAGACACGCTCCACCGGCTCGACCGGCGGCTGCTCCAGGAAGCGGTAGTAATCGCGGTCCGGATCGCTCGACGTGTCGATGATGTAGTCACGAACCGGAATGCGCAGACGCATCGGCGGCAGATCGAGGCCGGGATCGCGATAGACATATTCACGGTCCGGTTCGTCCATCAGCTCCGGTGCATAGAACAGCACATATTCCCGGCCACGGTCATCGATGCGCGAACGCTGGATGACGTCGCCATAGCGGTTGCGGATCGTCACCACCTGCGTGCCGTCGCGACGCTCGACGGTCTCGCGGACACGTCCGCCGGGCAGGCGCTCGTAATAGGGCTCGCCGCCATCGCGGATGAAGCGCTGATTGTCGTCGCCGCGCACAACCACGCGGTCACCGAATTGCAGGATGATCGGCGCATCGCGATCCTGATCGCGCCGGCCGCCTTCGCGCGGCTGCCATTCCCGCGCACCTTCCGGCCGGTCATATTGCGGACGGCGGTCGACACGCTCGCCCTGCTGAGAGGTAATCGCCTCCATCTTTACGGGCGGCGGAGCCTTGCCTCCGGCAGCACCGGCGCGCTGCGCTTCGGCGTCGGAAGTCGGCACCTTCACGTCACCGGCCTGCTCACGCTCGCGGCGGCGTTGCTCGCGTGCCTGGTTGTTACCGGAGCGCTCCACTTCCTTGTCGCTGTCGAGAACGGCGGCACCCTTGTCGACGGGCAGAATGACGGTGTCGGCAGTCTTGGACGGGTCCTTGGCGATAGCCTTGGCCTTGTCCAGTTCCTGCTTCGTCGTCGGAGGCGCTTCCGTCTGCGGAATGGCGACCTGATTGGGAACGGCTTCGCCGGCAGGCGCCTGTCCTGTCGTGGCACCGCTTGGCGGCGGAGGTGTCGGAGTACCCGGCAGCGGCGCTGCAGGCTCCGTCTTGCCCTGGCCTTCTACCGGCTGCTTCTCAGAAGGCTGCTGGCCGGGCGCAGGATTGGGCTGAGCTTCCGGAGCCGGTGGCCGTGCCGGTGTCGGCGCTTCCGTTGGAACAGGAGCCTCCTTTACAGCTGGCTCAGGAGCCGCTGGCTTTTTCTCCGGAACGGCCTTTTCGGCGGGTTCCGATTTCGGTTCTGGTGCTGGAGCGGGCGCCTTTTCCTCTACCGGCTTTTTCTCGGCGGCGGGCTCGCGCTGTTTCGCCGGCTGCTCGGTATTTTCAGGGCGTGCGGCTGGCTGTTCGGCCGCCGGCTCCGGCTTGCGCGGACGTGCGGGGCGCTGCTCGCCCTCGCCTGCCGGCTGCTCGGCCCGAGCCGGTTTGCGCGGCCGCTCCTGCGGCTGCTGCTCGGCGGGTGCAGGTGCGGCTTCGGGCTCAGGCTGCGGGCGCTGCTTGCGGGCGGGTGGCTGTTCAGCTGGCGCCGGTTCCGGTTGAGCTTCGCGCTGCTGCGGTTGCCGTTTCGGTTCTGGCTGAGGCTCGCGTTGCGGCTCGGGCTGAGCTTCACGCTTGGGTTCAGGACGCGGTTCGGCCGGTGCGGCTTCAGCCTTCGGCTGTTCGCGCTGCGGTTCCGGAGCCTGCTCCTGCTTTTTCGGCTCTGGCTCTGGTTTCGGCTGCGCCTCTTCTGCTTGCTGGCGTTGCTTGCGCAGCAGCTCTTCCGGGTTCTGCTCCTCCGCCTGCGGCTGCGCCTGCGCCAATATCACGGGGGCCTGTGCCTGGGGCATTTGCGTTTGCGTCCGTGCGGCGCCGGCATAACCGGCGGCGGCCGGCTCCACCGCGATCGCCAGCGACATGAGGGGGAAAACCACCCCCGTCAGCAATGTGTTCTTCTTCAGCATCGGTGCTTCCTCATCTGCCAATCGTTGTACGCCGCTTATGCCGCGACATTGTGAATCCGGCCGCGCGTGCAGGCGCTGGTCAACGCCTTGCATACGCTTCGGTTCCCATGATGACCAAAGCGTTCTGTACCGGAAATGAACAGATCAAGGCCATTTCGTGAAAGCTCCGCGACGAAAAAGAGGGCGCTAATATTGCAGTTGCATTTTTTGACCAACCGGACGAATAATTGCCGCGCGCTGAAGGCCACGAATGTCAAACCGTTCTGTTGCGCCTGCGCTCACGACGTCCGCACTGAAAACAACAACAGACTGCGGATGAACGACCAAAAGAGAGGATCGAAATGCCTATTTCCACCCGTCTGCTCGCAGCCGTATCGATTGCCGCCATCTCCCTGTTTTCCGGCGCGGCCCTCGCGCAGGACAAGATCGTCATCGGCACGGAAGGCGCCTACCCGCCCTTCAACAATCTGGAAGCCGACGGTACGTTGACCGGCTTCGACATCGACATCGCCAAGGCGCTGTGCGTCGAAATGAAGGCTGAATGCACCTTCGTCACCAATGGACTGGGACGGCATCATCCCCGCCCTGCAGGCAAAGAAGTTCGACGCCATCATCGCGTCCATGTCGATCACGCCGGAGCGTCTCCAGAAGGTCGATTTCTCCAAGAAATATTACAACACCCCGCCGGCAATCGCCGTACCGAAGGATTCGCCGATCAAGTCCGTCGACGACCTCAAGGGCAAGTCGCTCGGCGCGCAGGGTTCCACGACCCACTCCAACTATGCCGAAAAGCACTTCCCGGGTTCCGACCTGAAAATGTACCCGACCGCCGACGAATATAAACTCGACATCGCCAACGGCCGCATCGACGCCGTCATCGACGATATCGTCGTCCTGTCGGAGTGGCTGAAGTCGGATGCAGGCAAGTGCTGCAAGATCCTGACGCCGCTTCCGGTGGATGTCGAGATCAACGGCAATGGTGCAGGCGTAGCCGTTCGCAAGGGCGATACGGCGCTCGCCGACAAGTTCACGGCTGCCATCGCCGGCATCCGCGCCAACGGGAAGTACCAGGAAATCAACAAGAAATACTTCGATTTCGACGTTTACGGCCAGTAAGCGGCGCGTCGCCTGTTGAAATCTGGTGGCGGAAGGCTTGCCCTTCCGCCATTTTTGTTTGAAAACGTAACCATAACAATCACGGCGTCTTAAGACCGCGGGGGAAAACTGGCATGAGCGGAGCATTTTCCGCCATAGGTGCGTTCTGGACCTATGTCTCGACACTTCTCGACCCTTTCTGTGGGCCGGTCGGTCTCTTCACGCTTTTCGGAAACGGCACCCTCGTCACCTGTGGCGATGCCGGCTGGGGCGACGAAATCGCCTTCGGCGTCAAGGTAACGATCTCGCTGGCGCTCGCCACCCTGCCCGTCGGGCTTGTGATCGGTTTCCTCATTGCGCTCGCCGCGCAATCGGAGGAAAAATCGCTGCGACTGGCGGCCGGTGTCTATACCACCATCTTCCGCGGCCTGCCGGAACTCCTGACGCTGTTCATCGTCTATTACGGCATACAGATGCTGCTGCAATCGGCCGCCGGTTATGTCGGGATAACCGGCCCGGTAGAGATCAACGCCTTCGTGGCGGGCATGGTCGCGCTGTCAGTGGTGTTTTC
Source organism: Rhizobium sp. AN68 (assembly GCF_030758035.1). Taxonomy (NCBI): domain Bacteria; kingdom Pseudomonadati; phylum Pseudomonadota; class Alphaproteobacteria; order Hyphomicrobiales; family Rhizobiaceae; genus Rhizobium; species Rhizobium sp. AN68. The sequence continues at coordinate 1,732,283 of NZ_JARWMI010000003.1, forward strand.
GTCCTATTCCTCGGAAGTGTTGCTATCCGCCTTCAAGGCCATCCCAAAGGGCCAATATGAGGCGGGCCATGCACTCGGCCTCTCGCGCGGCCACACCATGGTGCTCGTCATCATTCCGCAGCTGGTCAGGATCGCCCTGCCCGGCATGACCAACCTTTGGGTCATCCTGCTCAAGGATACCTCTTACGTCTCGATCATCGGCCTTGCCGATATCGTGCGCCAGACCGGCATCGCTGCCCGCGTCAGCAAGGAAGCCTTCTTCTTCTACGGCATCGCCTGTCTGCTCTACCTCATCCTCGCTCTGCTCTCCTCCATCGGCATCGGCTTCATCGATCGCTGGTCGCGCAAGTCGGAGGCAAGCCGATGAGCCATGTTCAGGAACTCATTCCGCCGCGCCCCGCGCCGGTTGCCACAGACAAGCCCCTCAACATATCGCGCGTCGTCGGCATCGCCGTCATAACGCTCTGGCTGCTGCTGGCCGCCGGGCTGATCTTTGCGATGATCGAAGGCTGGGACTGGGCGAAATTCGAACGTTACGGGCCGCGTTATATCGATGGCCTCATCACCACCATTACGCTAGTTGGCAGTTCGATCATCCTCGGCGCACTTCTCTCGGTGCCGATCGCCTTCGCCCGCATGTCGGAAAATCGCGTCATCAGCGCGCTGGCCTATGCCTATGTCTACGTTTTTCGCAGCACCCCGCTGCTGGCGCAGCTTTTCCTGATCTATTACGGCCTCGGCAGTTTCCGTCAGGGGCTGGAAACCGTTGGCCTGTGGTGGTTCTTCCGCGAGGCCTGGTATTGCGGCCTCTTGTCGCTCACCCTCAACACCGCCGCCTATCAGGCCGAAATTCTGAGGGGCGCGATCCGAAGCGTGCCACGCGGCCAGATTGAAGGTGCCGCCTCGCTCGGCCTGTCGAAATTCATCACCTTCCGCAAGGTCATTCTGCCGCAGGCCCTCATCGTGGCTCTGCGCCCCTACGGCAACGAGATCATCCTGATGATCAAGGGTTCGGCAGTGGTCTCCATCGTCACGGTCTTCGACCTGATGGGACAGACGCGCTACGCCTTCTCCCGCACATTCGATTATCAGGCCTATCTCTGGGCGGCGATCTTCTACCTGACGATCGTCGAGACGCTCCGGCATGTCTGGGCATGGCTCGAAGCCCGCCTGACGCGCCATCTCAAGCGCTAGGGACACCGTTGGCAGCACTCAACAGAGAAGACTGCCAACATTTTGAAAAATATAACTATTTTGTGACAACCCAGACCTTTGACAAGGTTGGGTTAACCCTGTCGTGTTCCCATATCAGATACAGCGACAACGCTGTGATCGGCAATCATGAGAACGGGAACAGCCGACATGAACAAGGAAATGGAAATGATGCTGAGGGGCTACGGCCTCACCACCGCCCAGATTTTTTATCGCATGCCGGACCATCCGCTGGTTCTCCAGACCTATGTCTGGCAGGACTATGATCTCGCCCCGGATTTCCCCGAAATGCACGGTTTCCTCAAATTCTGGCAGGAAAAGCTAGACGGTCCGTTGCACTCGGTCCGCTATGTGCACCGGCAGGTGATCTCGGCGCAGGAATGGCGCGCATTGAAAGGAGAGTTCATTCTCCACTGAGGCCCATCGCCACATAAGCATTGCGCCCGTCCGTCTTGCGGCTTACAGCAGACTTCAACTGAAGATGCTGACGGATACTGCACGATGACGAAGAACCAGAAAATTGACGAAGAGGCGCTTGCCGAAGCCTATAACCGCGCGCTCGCGCATGAAAAGGCCGGCGATGTTGACGCGGCGGTGAAGGCCTATGAAGAGGTTCTGGCCATCGATCCGGACGATCACGGTGGCGCAGCCGTTCGCATCGCCGCCATGGGCCGCGGCGAACCGCCTTCCAAAGCGCCCGACGCCTATGTCGAAACCCTGTTCGACCAGCACGCCGAAGCCTTCGAGGATATTCTTGTCGAACAGCTCGGTTATGCAGTGCCGATGATGGTGCGCCAGCGCCTGCAAACGCTTGAACTCGGCCCCTTCAAGCGCCTGCTCGATCTCGGCTGCGGCACCGGCCTCACCGGCGAAGCGCTGCGCGACATGGCTGATGACATCACCGGCATCGACATTTCCGAAAACATGGTCGAGATCGCCCATGAGAAGGACCTCTACGAGACGCTCTATGTCGCCGAAGCCGAGGACTTTCTCGAAGACAATGACGACGAGCCCTTCGACATCATCACCGCAACCGATGTGCTGCCCTATCTCGGCGCGCTGGAACCGCTGTTTTTCGGCGCCGCTGAAAACCTCGTCCCTGGTGGCCTGCTGATCTTCTCGTCGGAAACGCTGCCCGAAGCAACCATGGCCGGACGCCCCTATATGGTAGGCCCGCACCAGCGTTTCGCCCACGCCGAAACCTATGTTCGGGAAAGACTGGCAGCGACCGGTTTCGACATAGTCGAAGTCACCGATATCAACGTGCGCATGCAGGACGGCAACCCCACACCCGGCCATCTGGTGATTGCCAGGCTCAAGGGCTGAGGTAGAGGCAAGCGCTCCTGACATGGAGCGCTTGCCTGAATCAATCTCTCAGCAACAACAGCCAGACGATTGAAGAGACTCAGCTTTCGCCCGGATCAACTCGCTTTCGGACGCCAGACGATATCGGTAACCTTGAGTTTCTTCGGCACGATTTTCAGATCGTAGAACTCGTCGGCCAGCGCCTGCTGATAGCTGATGGCCTCATCCGAAACCAGCGAGACACGCCCCAGATCCGCTCCCGGACGCGTCAGCGACACCTTGGTTACATCCTGCGGGACGCCGGTTATCGCCGCCAGCAATTTTGCAGTCTCATCGATGTTGGCCTGAGCCTTTGCGCCGACGCTTGCGAGTTCCTTGAGGAGCAGCGGCACGAGGTCGGGATTGCTTTCCACGAAGTCGCCATTGGCGAGGAAATAGCTCCAGGGATCGACAATACCTTCGGCAGTCGCGAGAACTCGTGTCGTCGGCTCCTTTTCCGCCACGGCAAAATAAGGATCCCAGATCGACCAGGCATCGATGCTGCCGCTGCGGAAAGCGGCCGCCGCATCCGGCGGGGCAAGGTCGATGGATGTTATGTCGTTCAGCGTCAGACCGGCCTTTCGCAATGCTTTGACAGTAACGTTATGGGCGCTGGAGCCGCGCTTGAAAGCCACCTTCTTGCCCTTGAGGTCGGCCAGCGTCTTCAGCGGCGGATCCTTCTGCACAAGGATTGCCGATCCGCCGGCGGCGCCCTTGTAAGTTCCCACATAGCGCAGATTGCCACCGGCAGCCTGCGCGAAAAGTGGCGGCACATCGCCCGTCGGTCCGATATCCAGCGCACCTGCGCCCAACGCTTCAAGAAGCGGCGGCCCGGAGGAGAACTCCGACCATTTGACCTCAATGCCGCGATCCTTCAACAGCGCTTCAAGCGCGCCCTGGCTCTTTGCCAACGCGATCACGCCATTCTTCTGCCAGCCGATCCGTAATGTGGTGGTCGCGGCTCCAGCCCGCCGGATATGCGGCAGGAACGCCGCCCCCGTTGCACCCGCAATCAGTCCCAATGTTCCGCGTCGTGTGAGCATGTGGATATCCTTCGCTGTTGCCATCATCAGATATACAAAGCGTAGATATTCGAGTGATTTTATCAAAATCCCACTTTGCGCGGCACGAGTGCAAAGAGAATTGAATGTGCTAATTTGCCGTCGCAGGCGGAATAAGATTGCCTGGCCGCCTCGGCACGCCAGGAGTGTGCATTCCCCGGACAACCGCCGGATGGCCGACTTGAGTGCTTGCGGAAAAGCAAACTGCCCAACGAAAAATGCCCTCCCCGGCAGCCGGAAAGGGCATTATTCAAAAAGCCTGATCAGCCGGGATCATTCCTCGCCGGATTTGGGATTATCCAGCAGCATGTAATCGAGCGGCAGTTCCGTCGTATATTTGATCTGTTCCATCGCAAAGGCAGACGACACGTCACGAATTTCGATCTTGGCGATCATGCGCTTGTAGAAGGCGTCATAGGCCGCGATGTCAGGCACGACAACGCGCAGCAGATAATCGACATCGCCGCTCATGCGGTAAAACTCGACGACTTCGGGGAACTCGGACACCACCTCGGAAAACCGCTTCAGCCATTCGATGGAATGGGAGGCAGTGCGGATGGAGACGAAAACGGTGACCTTGGTGTTGACCTTGACCGGATCCAGCAGCGCCACGCGCCGGCGGATGACACCGTCCTCTTCCATCTTCTGGATACGCCGCCAACAGGGCGTCGTGGAAAGGCCGACCTTTTTCGCCAGATCAGCGACAGCCAGCGTGGAATCCTCTTGCAGAATGCGCAAAATCTTACGGTCTAGGCGATCCAATGCGTCTACCCTCCTGAATTAATTTCCTTTCAATACACTAATTTTTAGAGAAAAACAGAAAATTGTTTCACTAAAGTCGCATTTCCACATGTTCTCGCAGAACAGGAAGCAGCTCCTCGGTAAACCACGGATTCTTCTTCAGCCAGCCGGTGTTGCGCCAGCTGGGATGCGGCAGCGGCAAAATGGCCGGTCCCGAATTTGAATGAAAATAGCTGCGCCAGTCGTACACGGTCTCGGTCATGGTTTTCCGCCGTCTTTCGCCGAGATGAAAGGCCTGGGCATATTGACCGATGGCAAGGACCAGCTCCACCTGCGGCATCGCCGCCAGCACCTTCTCCCGCCATTGCGGCGCACATTCGCGTCGAGGCGGCAGGTCACTGCCCTTGTCGTCATAGCCGGGGAAACAGAACCCCATGGGCACAATAGCGAAGCGGTCCGGATCGTAGAATGTCTCACGATCAACATTCAGCCACTGGCGCAGCCTGTCGCCGGAAGCATCGTTGAAAGGCACACCCGTTTCATGCACGCGAAGCCCGGGCGCCTGTCCTGCAATCATGATACGCGCCTTGGTCGACATCACCACGACCGGTCGGGGTTCGTGCGGCAGGCGTCCGTAGGTCGGGGTGTCGCGACAGATGCGACAGAGGGCAATCGCGCCCCTCAGCCCGTCGTCATTCATCGGCAGGGCTCGATCCGCCTCAGCCATGATTCCATCCCAGAAGATGACGGATGATGGTGAGGAAACCTGCGGCGGGCGTTTGCAAATCCGCTGCGCGATGTTCGCGCCGCCACTCCGCCGGTTTTTCGAATTCTCCAGCCCATATGCCGCGAGCTTCTTTGCGCGCCAGCCCCTGTTCGCCGGAGAACTGGAAATAACCTGACGCGATGGCAAAACCCGACGCCACCATTTCCGAGGACACGTCCCGGTCTCCCGCCGAGCAATAGACCAGCAGACGTCCGTAACGGTCCCTGGAACTGCCGGAACAGGAAAAGGTCGTGCCTTCGATCATCTGTTGCAGAACGCGGCGCGCCTCCGCGCCGCATGGCCAGGTTTCGCTGCCGCGCCGGCACGTCTGCGAAAGCTCCGGCGCATCGATGCCGAGCAGCCGGAACCGGTCCTCGCCCTTTGAAAGCGTATCGCCATCGATCACAAAGAAACGGCCGGTATGGGTCTCGCTATTGATCTGATCGAGCTTGGCGGCAATCAGAATGCCGAGAAAAACGGTGGCAAGGAAAAGCCCGCCGTCGCGAAACGTCGAGAAAAAGCCGCGCCTGCCTCCATTTCGTCTCATGTCACAACAAACCCTTGTCAGAAATGGCAAACAAATCCTTTCACGGCAGCATCTTCTTAAGATTTTGTGCGTAGCCTGCAAAGGGTTCATGTCACCTGCGTTGTAACAATGAGTAAAAGCGTCAGCACGTCCACCGATAAGATCATCGTCGACCGTTCACGAAAGCACCGTAACAAGGCTGTTTTCGACACGGTGAAGACGACGCGTGAACGCTTGCAGCAAGGCGCTGGCGGCAGCGAAGCCTATGAACGTGAAATGCTGACGATGCACATCGCAGAAGCCCTTCAGGGCGCGATGGTCATGCCGCTTTTCATCGTATTCGCCTCCATCATCGGTTTGTATATCACGGGTGACATAGGGCTGATCATCTGGTCGCTCATTGCGCTGAGTTTCCATGCCATGTCTCTGGTGCTGGCCAAAAGAGCCGCCAAACAGGGGATAACGGCCGAAAATCTGCCGAAGTGGCGCAATCTCTTCCTTGCCATGCAGATCCTCATCGGTTGCGCCTGGGCAATGTTCGCCTTGGCCGAACCGGTGCGCAACAACCCGACACTCGTTATTTTCTTCAAGGGCGCGACGCTGCTGATCGCGCTTTCGCTTACCGCCATGGCCAATTTCATGCTGCGGCGGGCCACCTTCATGACCTTCCTGCCGGTGCTGGCGGCGCTGTGCGTCACCTCCGTCGTCTCCCGCGATCCCTTCGATGTTGGCCTCGCCCTGATGTTCGGCATGGCGATTCTTTTCTGTCATCGCATCACCAGCAGGCTTTACCAGACCAGCATCAAGCTGCTGTCGTCGCAGACTGAAAAAGATGATCTGATCGCCGAACTCGAAGTCGCCAACTCGATGTCGGATGAGGCGCGGCGGCGTGCGGAAGAGGCCAATCTGGCGAAATCGCGCTTTCTCGCCTCCATGTCGCACGAGCTGCGAACCCCGCTCAACGCTATTCTCGGCTTCTCCGAAGTCATGTCAGCAGAGGTGCTCGGTCCGCTCAACAATCCGCTCTATAAGGAATATTCCGGCGACATCCACCGTTCCGGCCAGCATCTGCTCGACCTCATCAACGAAATCCTCGACCTGTCGCGTATCGAGGCCGGTCGCTACGACCTCAATGAAGAAGCGGTCTCGATGCTTGAAATCGCCGAAGATTGCATCGGCATGATCCAGCTTCGCGCCCGCGCCAAGACCATCAGGATTTCGCAGCAGTTTGAAAGCAGCCTGCCGCAGGTCTGGGCGGATGAAAAATCGATCCGCCAGGTCATCCTCAACCTGCTCTCCAACGCCGTCAAATTCACCCCGCAGGGCGGTGAAATCCTCGTGAAGGCAGGCTGGACGGCGGGTGGCGGGCAATATGTGTCGATCAAGGACAACGGCCCCGGCATTCCAGAGGAAGAAATCCCCGTGGTGTTGTCTGCCTTCGGTCAGGGATCGATCGCGATCAAGAGCGCCGAACAGGGAACCGGGCTCGGCCTGCCCATCGTTCAGGCCATCCTTGCCAAGCATGACGGCCAGTTCATCCTGAAATCGAAATTGCGTGAAGGCACCGAAGGCATCGCCATCCTGCCGGCAAAACGCGTGCTGCAAAGCCTGCCAGCCGTGGAGGAAACCCACGCCATCCAGCCACGCCGCCGGTCCTTCGCCTAAGCGTCAAATCTGCCGTTCAGAAGAACAGCGTCGTCACCAGCGAATAAAGCACGAAAAATCCGTTTGCCGTCAAAAGGCAGAAGACGGCGAAGGAACCGAGATCCTTGGCGTGCCGCCCGACGGAAGAAATTTCCGGCGAGATGCGATCCACCAACTCCTCAATCGCGGTATTGAGCGCCTCGACCGCGAACAAAAGCAGCATCAGCACCGTAAAGACGAGAAGATGCGCAAACGGCGCGCGGGCGACCAGAAGCAGGGCAAGGCCGACGCCGAAGGCGAGAACCTCGTGCCGGAACGCCGCTTCCTGCCACAGCCGTCCAAGCCCCTGCAAGGAATAGCGGGCAGCAGCAAAAAGATGCCGCCATCCCTTTTCCTTGCGAAAGGCAGGTTCCGGTTGCTTCTTCTGCGGCGTTGCGTCCATCTTGGGCCTCAATGCTCAGTGTGGGAATGGGTACCAGTATCGACACCGGCAGCTTCGAAAGTCGCCATGCCGGAATGGCAGGCGGCGGCAGCCTTGACGATGCCGGCGGCCAAAGCGGCACCCGTGCCCTCGCCAAGCCGCATGCCCAGCGCCAGAAGCGGCGTTTTGCCAAGTTTCTCGACGGCAGCCAGATGGCCCGGTTCACCGGAGACATGGCCGATCAGGCAATGGTCGAGCGCCGAAGGATTGGCAGCCTTCAACAGCGCGGCAGCGGCAGTCGCCACATAACCGTCGATCAGCACGGGAATGCGCTGCACGCGCGCGGCAAGGATCGCGCCGGCAATCGCCGCAATCTCACGGCCACCAAGACGGCGCATGATTTCGAGCGGATCGGACAGATGGTCCTTGTGGAACTCGACGGCAGCCTTCACCGCCGCGATCTTGCGCGCCATGACCTCGCCTTCGGAGCCGGTACCGGGACCGGTCCATTCTTCAGCCGTACCGCCATAGAGCGCCAGATTGATCGCCGCTGCGATGGTCGTGTTGCCGATGCCCATTTCGCCAACGCAGAGAAGGTCGGTACCGCCAGCAATCGCCTCCATGCCGAAGGCCATGGTGGCGGCGCAATCGCGCTCGGAAAGGGCAGGCTCGCAGGTGATGTCGCCGGTCGGGTAGTCAAGTGCCAGATCGAAAATCTTCAGACCGAGATCGTTGGTGACGCAAATCTGGTTGATCGCCGCACCGCCTGCCGCAAAATTCTCCACCATCTGCTGCGTCACGGACGTCGGATAGGGCGTGATGCCGTGCCGGGTGACGCCATGATTGCCGGCGAAAATCGCCACCAGCGGACGGGTGACGGCGGGCGAGCGACCCGACCATGCGGCAAGCCACATGGCGATTTCTTCCAGCCGACCGAGCGAACCGGCCGGTTTCGTCAGTTGCGCATTGCGCTCCTTGGCCGCGACCAGCGCATGCGTATCCGGGCCGGGAAGCTCGCGCAGCAGCGCGCGGAAATCGTCGAAGGGCAATCCGCTCATGCTCATGGTATCTGTCTTTCTCGTCGTCGGATTGGCGGAAACTTGTGTTTTCCGGCAAATCGGTCTTTGTTGCGCCTCTCATAATCGCGGACGCGCCGCGGAACAACCGGAAATGCAAGCACAGCAGCGGAGAGAGCATGAAGGCCGGGGATTTTATAAAAGATGTCATGCATTCCGTTGCCTTTCTCAGCCGCCTGCCGGTCCCATCGCGCTTCTTCGGTGAAGGTGACGGTCCATCGATGCGCCGGACAGCACGCGCTTTTCCCGCCGCAGGCCTCCTGATCGCCCTGCCCGCTGCTGTGCTCGTGGTGGCATTAGCGAAGTTCGACGCCTCACCGCAGCTCACCGGCTGGCTTGCCATCGCCGTCACCGCGCTCATAACCGGTGCGTTGCACGAAGACGGCTTGGCGGATATGGCCGATGGCTTCGGCAGCGGCAAGGACAAGCCGAAAACGCTTGAGATCATGAAGGACAGTCGCATCGGCAGCTATGGCACGATCGCCATGGTCCTGTCCTTTGCACTGCGCGCCACGGCACTCGCATCGCTTATAGAAACCCTGCCTGCCAAGACCGCCGCCGCCTGCCTGATTGCCGCGCTGGTGGTGAGTCGCGCCCTGATGGTATGGCACTGGCAGTCACTGCCCGCCGCCAAAACCTCCGGCATCGCCGCCGGCGCCGGCCAACCCGGGGAAAGCGAGCGCAACATCGCGCTCGCAACAGGGTTGCTGCTGCTCGTGCTTTTCACGCTGCATGCCCTGCCCTTTGTGTCTATCGTAGTCGTTCTGGCGGCTGCCTGCCTCGCGACGATGCTGTTCGGCAGGCTCTGTGTCAGCAAGATCGGCGGCCACACCGGCGACACAATCGGCGCCAGCCAGCAGATCACGGAGATCGTTACTCTCGTCGCTCTTGCCCTTGCGACGTGACAGACTGATATAGATCCCCATGGAAACACCCTGCATTCATATCTGCTCCCTCGACGCCACAAACACCCTCTGTATCGGTTGCGGACGCACGCTGGACGAGATCGGCGGCTGGGCAACCTATAGCGACGAAAAGCGCCGCATGATCATGCAGGCGCTTCCCGAAAGACTGGCAAAAACAGGCAAGGACACCTCCAGGGAGACGCACACCGCATGAACAGGCTGACTTTTGTTCTCCTCTTGCTGGCCGTGGGTCTCGGCCTGCTTCTCGTCAATCACGACAGCGGCCGCACCTTCGGCATCGACAACGAAAAATTCGGACAGATCGTCTATCTCCTGCCGATTGCGGGATTGCTATCCGTCGGCATTCTGGCGGGAAGCCGCGGCAGCTTCGCAAGCGTTGTCCGGCAACTCGCCATCTGGCTCGTGATCATCCTCGGCCTCGTATCCGTCTATCTCTATCGCTACGACCTGCAATCCTTCGCCGACCGGCTGCTGGGTGGCCTGATGCCCGGCCGCGCGGTGGTGGTGACGACCGCTGGCGGCGAACAGGAGATCATACTGCACAAATCGATGAGCGGCCACTTCGAGGCGAATGTCAGTATTGAAGGCAAAACGATCCACATGCTGGTCGATACCGGCGCGAGCTCCGTGGTGCTGGCCAATGCCGATGCCGCCGCCATCGGCATCGACACCACGAAACTGCGCTACACCGTGCCGGTGATGACCGCGAACGGCCGCACGGCGGCAGCGCCCGTCACCCTGTCCGAGATCGGCATCGGCCCGATCGCGCGGAGCAACATCCCCGCCCTCGTCGCGCAGGATGGCCAAGCTGGGCCAGAGCCTGCTCGGCATGAGCTTCCTATCGACGCTTGGTTCGATGCAGATGCAGACCGATGAGTTGAGATTGCGAGACAGGTAAAACCTGCCGGGCAGACAGTTCCTGCTCGCGATCAAAAATAACGTCTCGCTATCCGAATACGAAAACGCCCGGTGCAAACCGGGCGTATCACATTCACGGCAAACCTCTTTCCGGTCAGTTGCGCAGCCGGTAACCGGTCTTGAACATCCAGCCGACGACGCCGAGGCAGAGTGCGAGGAACAGCGTGATCATCGCCAGGCTGATGACGGGATTGACGTCGGCGATCTCGTAGAAGCTCCAGCGGAAACCGCTGATGAGGTAGAGCACCGGGTTGAAATGACTGACCGTCTGCCAGAAGGGCGGCAGCATGTCGATGGAGTAGAAGCTGCCGCCAAGGAATGTCAGAGGCGGCACCACCAGCATCGGGATGAGGTTCAGCTGCTCGAAATTCGTGGCCCAGATGCCGATGATGAAGCCGAACAGGCTGAAGCTCACCGCCGTCAGCACAAAGAACAGGATCATCATGAACGGATGGGCGATGGTGATATCCACGAAGAAGGAGGCCGTTATCAGGATGATCGTGCCGATCATCAGCCCCTTGGTCGCCGCCGCCCCGACATAACCGGCAACAATTTCCGTCATCGCCACTGGCGCAGACAATATCTCGTAGACCGTGCCGGTGAATTTCGGAAAATAGATGCCGAAAGAGCCGTTGCTGATGCATTGCGTCAAAAGCGTCAGCATGATCAGGCCGGGCGTTATGAACGCGCCATAGGAAACCCCGCCAACCTCCTGAATCCTTGAACCGATCGCCGTTCCGAAAACGATGAAATAGAGAGAGGTGGAAATGACCGGCGACACGACACTCTGCAACAGGGTGCGGCGGGTGCGCGCCATTTCGAACAGGTAGATGGACTTGACAGCTTCGAAATTCATTTCTGGTCTCCTACCAGCGAGACGAAAATATCCTCAAGAGAGCTTTGACGTGTCGAAATATCCTTGAAATGGATGTTGGCACCGGAAAGCGCAGTCAGTAGATCGGCAATTCGCCCCTGCTCGCCGTTGTCCTCGATCTCGTAGGTGATGGTGTTGCGGTCATCCGAGAGCGAAAGGCCGAAAGATGACAGACTGTCCGGCAACGCCTCCACGGGGTGCGAAAGTTCAAGGAAAAGCTGCTTGCGGCCGAGCTTCTTCATCAGCGCGGTCTTTTCTTCCACCAGCAACAATTGGCCGCCATTGATAACGCCCACCCGATCAGCGATCTCTTCCGCCTCCTCGATGTAATGCGTGGTCAAAATGATTGTGACGCCCTTGGAGCGCAGCTCGGAAACGACATTCCACATGTCGCGGCGCAAGGTAACATCCACACCCGCCGTCGGCTCGTCGAGGAAGAGGACCTTCGGTTCGTGCGCAAGCGCCTTGGCGATCAGCACGCGTCGCTTCATGCCGCCGGAAAGCTCCCGCAGCATATTGTCCTTCTTGTCCCAGAGCGACAGCGATTTCAGGACGCGCTCGATCAGTTCCGGGTTCTTCTTCTGCCCATGCAGACCGCGCGAGAAGCTGACGGTGTTCCACACGGTCTCGAACTGGTCTGTCGTCAATTCCTGTGGCACAAGGCCGATCAGGGCACGCGTCTGGCGAAAATCCTTCACCACATCATATCCGCCAACGAGAACCGAGCCTTCACCCGGATTGACAAGCCCGCAGATGATAGAGATCAGCGTCGTCTTGCCGGCTCCGTTAGGCCCGAGAAGAGCAAGGATTTCCCCCTCTCTGATATCGAGGCTGACACCTTTGAGCGCCTGAAAGCCATTTGAGTAGGATTTGGTCAGATTCCGTATCGAAACAATGGCATTCATCGCGAATCTTTCGAAAAAACGAGTAAGATGCACGCCATATAGGCCGTACAACCCGCAATTGCCAGCCCAACGGCCTGAACACTGCATTCGGCGGGGAGGGAAAATCAGCTGTAGACGCTGTAGAAAAAGCTGGGCCGCGACGAAGGCCAGAAACACCCCGAAGGCCCGCTCCAGCTGCTTCTTGCTGAGTGCATGGGCCAGCCGCGCGCCATAGGGCGCGACGACAAGCGTGATGGGGATCAGCAGCGCGACGGCGATCCAGTTGATGAAGCCGGTGGAAAAAGGCGGCAGACCTGCATCACCCCAGCCGGCCCAGATATAGCCGAGGAGACCCGGCAGCGAAATAAGCACTCCGACACCGGAGGATGTGGCAACCGCCTGATGGATGGTGCGTCCGTAAAGCGTCATGAAAGTATTGTTCATCACCCCGCCGCCCACACCCATCAGGCCAGACAGAAGGCCGATGCCGGTGCCGACCAGAAAGCGGACCGGATTTTTCGGCAGGTCTGAACCGAGATGCCAGCTCGCCCGGTTGAAGATCATCCGGAAGGCGAGCGCAAGCGCAATGAAAGCGAAGATCAGCCGCAGGGCGACGCTCGAGGCATGCGCAGCCACCACAGATGCGAGGATGGTGCCGAGCGGCACGGCGACGATCCAGCCCTTCAGGAGATCGATATCAACGGCACCTTTCTGTCGGTGCGTCAGGAAAGAACGAATGGAGGTCGGCACGATGATGGCAAGCGAAGTGCCAAGCGACAGATGCATGCGCACCGCCTCTGGCACATCCAGAAGCCCGAACACATGGTAGAACACCGGCACCAGCACAGCACCGCCGCCAATGCCGAACAGCCCCGCCAGAAGTCCAGCGACCACGCCCGCGGCCGCAAGCGCCGAAGCAAAGATCAGTATCTCTGAAACAGGGGGCATGAAAGCAGGCTCCAGCGGGCCGTTGTCACAAACATGTGACGCTCATAGCGTATCAGAAAAGGGCGGCAAGCCATGTTGGCCGCAGGTCAGTACGGCGCGATGTTTTTTGCCGGATATCCGCACCGGATGGACCGTTTTATGGGATTTCTTCCCATTGCATGCCCTTGCAAAGACGCCGATATCCCCCGATTTAGGCAGTCTTCTTCAACCGGCCTTAGGGCCGGTCTTTTTTTGGGCGGCTAGCACCAAACCCAACAGGCCCAAATTGTAATGTGGCCACATCCCCCACTCCGTCATTCCGGGTAGCGCCGGGACGGACGGGAAGTTACGGGTCGATATGACGCACCACAACTAATGCCTCACGCCTATCGTCATGCACCACCGTGTCGTCTCGTCGCCCCCTAGTCGCAATGCCTGTAACCGGACTTGCGGGTGCGCAGGTCGAAGTGGAAATGGTTCCAGTGGTTGGGATCGCTGCCCGGCCCGAGAACCGTGGAGAAATATTTGCAGCTATCGGACCTCACTGCCTTCAGCAGCGCCTTTTCCCGGAAGGCGAAGAAGTTCTTGCTGCGGACGTCGATCTCCTTGCCGTTGTTCAGCGTTATGGTGCCGATATCGATGGCGTTGCCGCGCGCATGTTCGGACCATGGATTGCTGGAGCGCGAATTCATCTTGCGGCAGGAATAACCGCCCATGGGCGTGATGCGCCCGACGCCTGAGAGGTAACGGAAGCGGGAGGACGGCACGAGTTCGAACTTTACCCATTTGGCGAAGGCAAGCGTGACCTGGCAATTGAGCTTCACTGCCGGGCGGATGGCAACGCCGCTGGCAAGCCCGCTGAGTTCGATCGGATAGTCGATACCGCAGGTCGGTCCATCTGCAATGCGCGCAACATCGCGGAAGGCGACGCCGAGACGGCGCAGCTCGGAGCGACAGGCCACTTCCGAGGATGGCATGACGCCGGGCGGCATGGCCGAGCGATTGCTTTGCAGTCCGTCGCGGGCCATCGGATCATTAGGCATCAGCATGGCGACCTCCTCCACCGGCTGGCGGCGGGAAGAAGACCCCGGCGGCGGTGGCGGTATCAACCGCGACTGACCCGCACTTTGTTGCCGGCGAGCGGGAGAAACGGCAACCGGATTGTCGGTGCCGATGCCGTCCACCACCGGCTGGGCGGAAGCGCCTTCGGCAATATCGGCGTCCTGCTCTTCCGCAAGTCCGCGAACCGGCTCCACGCCCAGCATGGAATCCATGTTCACCCCGCCCTCGCCTTCGGCGATCTGATTTGCGGCGCCCTGCTGGTTAGGCATGGTTGTGGAGGCCATACTTTGGCCGTTCGCGGCCATCCGCGCCTGATGCTGGCCATCCAGCGTGGAATAGCCCTGGCCGCCCTGTGGCGATTGCAGCAGGGGATCCTGCGAGGCATAAGGCTCCGGCATCGGTTGTGACACGGCTGCGGGATAATTGGTGGCCTGCCCGGTCCGCTCGGCCTGATAGACCGCACCCGGCGGCGCGCTGTAGCCTTGCTGTCGCGACGACCGGATGGCGCCGACACGTGTCGTGCCGTCAACCTCGGCCGGCGGCACAAGACCCTCCGCCGAACACGACACCATGACCGTGGAAATCATCAACAACGTCACAAGACGACGCGGAAGGGAAACATACGCCATACGAGAACCTGTACCTTCAGCGGCCGCTACCCGCGGCAATACAGGTAAATTTTAAAGAAACGGGGTAAACGGATCCTTATTGGTTGGGAGAAATAACGAACCGGGCTGTTCCGTGAAGCGGGAAATGCGGAAGCCTCGAGCGAAATCATACCAAAGGTGTCAGCAAAGCTCCGCCAACCAACGCCTCTCACGACGCAGACACACCACGGGTCCGGCACGACGGAGGATAGGTTGTCGCACTTCCTCGAAACAGAAAGGCGCAGCCAAAGCCGCGCCCTGTAAACTATCTCAAGCGGAGAAAAATCAAGCCGCCCGCGAAACCTCACGCCCTGCCCCGTGCCCGAGTTCGAAACGGGACAGCAGCGCGCGGAGCTGCCGGCTTTCTTCGGCCAGCGTCTGGCTGGCCGCCGTCGTCTCTTCCACCATGGCGGCGTTCTGCTGGGTCATCTGGTCCATGTGGTTGACGGAGGTGTTGATCTCCTGCAGGCCGGTGGCCTGTTCGCGTGCCGCCGTGGCGATGGAATTGACGTGGCCGTCGACCCGGTTGACCAGCGTCACGATCTCATCCAGCGCGTCACCTGTGGAGCGAACGAGTGCGACACCGCCGCCGACCTCTTCCGCGGAACGATTGATAAGGGTCTTGATCTCCTTGGCGGCATTGGCAGAGCGTTGCGCGAGTTCGCGAACCTCCTGCGCCACCACGGCAAAACCGCGTCCCGCTTCGCCTGCCCTTGCGGCCTCGACACCGGCATTCAGCGCCAGAAGGTTGGTCTGGAACGCGATTTCGTCGATGACGGAAATGATCTGCCCGATGCGCCGCGAAGATTCCTCAATACGGCCCATCGCATCGACGGCATTGCGCACGATCTCGCCCGAGCGGCCTGCGCTCGTTTTTGTATCCTGCACCATTTGTCGGGCCTCGTTCGCCCGTTCGGAAGCGATGCGTACCGTCGCGGTGATTTCGTCAAGAGCCGCCGCCGTCTCCTCCAGCGCCGCTGCCTGCTGCTCTGTCCGGCGCGAAAGATTGCCGGTCGCACCGCTGATGTCAGATGCGCTATCGTTGACGACATGGCCGGTTCTGGCGATCGCCTCGATCGCCCCATGCAGCGCGCCGACGGCGCGGTTGAAATCCATGCGCAGCTTTTCATATTCGCCGCCGATATCGGCAAGCTCGACGGTCAGATCGCCATTGGCAAGTGCTTCCAGCGAACTGCCGAGCTCGTTCATGGCATGAGCCTGAAGCTCGGATGCGGAGCGCAACGCCATCTCGTTGCCATGCCGCGCCTCCTCCAGCGCCCGCTGCTGCCCCGCCTCGCGGGCCTGCAAGGCGCTGCGCTCATTGACGCTGTCACGCAGCACCAGCAACGTCTTGGCAATGGCGCCGATTTCGTTGCGACGGTCGGCGAATTCAATTTCCGCCTCGCCGTCACCATCAGCGATCCGCTTCATACTCTGCCGGATGCGATCGATAGGCCGTGTCACGCTGCGCACGACGGCTGCAGCCACGCCGATCACCAGAAGGCCGGACAGAACACACACTGCGATGTTGAAATAGGCATTGCTCCAGAAAACCGCCTCAAGATCGTCGACATAGACGCCAGTGCCGACAATCCATCCCCAGGGCGCGAAACCGGCGACATGGGAAAATTTCTCGACTGGGTCCGGCGCGCCGGGCTTGGGCCAATAATAATCGACAAAGCCCTGGCCGCCCGCCTTCACCGTATTGACGAATTCGACGAACAGCGCCTTGCCGTTCGGATCCTTGTTGGCAGTGAGATCGCTGCCGTTCATCTCGGGCTTGATCGGATGCATCACCATCTTGGGATGCATGTCGTTGATCCAAAAATAGCCGCTACCGTTGCCATAGCGCATCGCCGCAATCGTGGTCTTGGCTTGTTGCTGCGCAGCCTCACGCGTCAGTGTGCCACCCTGCTCCAGCCGGTAATATTGCTCAAGAATGGCGACAGCCGTTTCGTTCATGGATGCGAGCCCCGCTTTACGCTCGCGTTCCATCTCATGAAAAGTCTCGAACAGGCTGAATGTAAGTGCCGCAGTCAATATTGCCAGAAACAATGCAACGAGCGCATAAAGGCGCATAGATATCGTGACGTTTTTCATATTCCCCCCAACGCCGCTGACGGCACTTCGACCAGCGTATGTTAGAGTTAAAAAATTTATTATAACTGAATACGCTTATTATACGTTAGTATTATTCCAGACCTCCTCCTCCCAACCCGCCAATACTCTCCACGGCCCTTAAAAGCCGGCGCAGCGACCCGAAATTCTACAGGGTGCTGCCGTTTTAAAGAGCTCGTTAACCCTGACGTCCTATCCTCTTTTGCCAAAATACAGGTACAGGGAGACGCGCAATGTCACGGCCGAATTTCCGCTTTACACACTATGACCTGAAGGAATTGCGGGCTGGGACGACCATTGAGGTGTCCCTGTCGGCCGTCAACAATGTACGGCTGATGACAGGCGCAAACTTCCAGCGTTTCACCGAATTGCTCGATTTCAAATATCTCGGCGGCGTCGCGAAAAAATCGCCGATCCGCATCAGCATTCCCGAGACCTTGCACTGGCATCTGGTGATCGATGCCGAAGGGCATAGCGGTCTGGCGGAATCCTCGGTCAAGATGCTGCCTGCGCCGTCGCAGGTCATGCAACACCGAAAGGCATCCTGATTTCCCTTTGGAAACAGTTGGATGGCGCGGTTTTACGACTCACTTTGGCAAGCGCCTGATTCTTTTTGTGAAGAAAGCTTTTTAACGCGAACCGCGCTCGCGGCGCAGCTTCGCCCACCAGTCGAGACGCTTGCGGATGTCCCGCTCGAAACCCCTGTCGGGCGGATCGTAAAACGTCTTGCGCCCCATTTTTTCCGGAAAATAGTCCTGTCCCGAAAAGGCATCCGGCTCGTCATGGTCGTAACGGTAACCGTCACCGTAACCCTCGCCCTTCATCAGCTTTGTGGGCGCGTTCAGAATATGTTTTGGCGGTACCAGCGAGCCGTTTTCCTTGGCCGCCCGCATCGCCGATTTGAAGGCTGTATAAACGGCATTCGATTTCGGCGCGGTGGCGAGATAGACGCAGGCCTGCGCCAGCGCCAGTTCGCCTTCCGGTGACCCCAGATAATCATAGGCGTCCTTGGCGGCATTGCAGACGGCAAGCGCCTGCGGATCGGCAAGGCCGATATCCTCCACCGCCATGCGCACCAGCCGCCTCCCGATAAAGAGCGGGTCTTCGCCGGCATCGAACATGCGGCAGAGATAATAAAGCGCCGCATCCGGGTCCGAACCGCGCACCGATTTATGCAGCGCGGAAATCAGATTGTAGTGGCCGTCCTGTCCCTTGTCGTAAACCGGCGCGCGCCGCTGCACGATGCGCGTCAGCCCTTCGGTATCGAAAGTCTCGTCCTTGCGCGCCGCACGCCAGACCTCTTCGGCAAGCGTCAGCACGGCGCGGCCATCGCCATCGGCCATCCGGATCAGGCTGACACGCGCCTCCTCGGTCAGCGGCAGAGGCTTGCCCTCCGCCTCTTCGGCGCGCTTCAAAAGCTCGCCCAGGCTCTCTTCGTCATGCGAACCGAACGTGAGGACACGCGCCCGCGACAAAAGAGCGGCATTCAGTTCAAAGGACGGGTTTTCGGTGGTTGCACCCACAAGAATGATGGTGCCGTCTTCCATGACCGGCAGGAAGCTGTCCTGCTGGGCACGGTTGAAACGATGGATCTCGTCAACAAAAAGCAGCGTCTGCCGGCCGTTCATCCGGCGTGTGCGTGCTGCCTCGAAAACCTTCTTGAGATCGGCAACACCGGAAAAAATCGCCGAAATCTGCTCGAAAGCCAGCCCGGCCTCGCCCGAAAGCAGACGGGCGACCGTCGTCTTGCCGGTACCGGGCGGTCCCCAGAAGATCATCGATCCGAGTGAGCCGCTATCGATCATACGGCGTAGCACGCCCTCTTCACCCGTCAGATACGGCTGCCCGGTCACCTCCGCCAGCGTCTTCGGACGCAGGCGGTCGGCAAGAGGCCGCCGGTTGGCGACCTCGACAGGCACCTGTGGGGCAAAGAGGTCATCGCTCATCGCAGGAACTGCCGGATGCGTTGACCGTCACGCAGGATTTCCACCCGCCAGAAGCCGGGATTGTCATCCAGCGCCTTTTCGACCGCAGCCGTGGAGCCGATATCCGAGCCGTTTAGCGACAGGATGACATCCTTCGGCTGGAAACCGACCCGATAGGCCGGCGAACCGCGCTTCACATCGGTGACGACGACGCCGGTCACCTGCGAAGGCATGCGCAGTTCATCTGCAAGCTTCGGCGAGAGATTGGCGACAGTCGCGCCCGCCAAGGGATTGCGTCCCTCCAGCAGCCGTTCGTCACGCGGCGCGGTTTCCGGCGCCGTGTCGAGCGCAATGGTCACCTTCTTCTCTTTACCCTTCTCCACCAGCGTCAATTCGGCGGACTTGCCGATGCCAGCCGTCGTGAGGCGATAACCGAGTGCATCGGGATGCTCCACCTCCAAACCGTTGACCGCCGTTACGACCTGCCCCGGCTCGATGCCAGCTTTCTCCGCCGGGCCGCCCTTGACGACGCTGACAACGAGCGCACCGCGCGCGCGGTGCAGGCCAAGCGCCTCGGCGACATCGGAGGTGACGGGATCGAAGGTCGCGCCGATATAGGGCCGCTGGAAGTTCGCGTCGCCACGCTCGGCGGCGGCAACGAAAACGCGGACCAGATTGGCGGGAATGGCAAAACCGATGCCGTTCGACCCGCCGCCCTTGGAGAAGATGGCAGTATTGATGCCGATCAACTCACCCGCCATGTTCATCAGCGCGCCGCCGGAATTGCCGGGGTTGATGGAGGCGTCGGTCTGGATGAAGAAGCCGAAATCGCCCTGCGTCACCTGGTTGCGCGCCAGCCCCGAGACGATGCCGCTTGTTACCGTCTGGCCGACACCGAAGGGGTTGCCGATGGCAAGCACGAGATCGCCGACTTCAATGGCATCCGAATTGCCAAGCGAAAGCACCGGAAACTGTTCCTTCGCGTCGATCTGCAGAATGGCAAGATCGACCCGGTCGTCCTTCAGCAGCACCTTGGAGGAGAATTCACGCCCATCCGCCAGCGCCACCTTGATGTCGTCGGCGCCATCGATGACGTGATTATTGGTCACCACGAGGCCGCCGGCGGTTACGATCACACCCGATCCGAGCGAGGACTGTTTCTCCGTGCGGTTCGGCATCTGCTGGCCGAAGAACTGTTCGAAGAACGGGTCGCCGGCAAAGGGCGACGAGCGCCGCTGCACGATGCGTTCGGCATAGACATTCACCACAGCGCCTGCGGTACGCTTGACCAGCGGCGCGAAGGAAAGCTGCATTTCCGTGTGGCTTGCGGGCACGGTCTTGTTGTCCTGCGCCTGCGCTCCGACCGGAACGAGAAGCAGCGCCGCAAGAAAGCCGGTGGACAGATACTTCAGCACGCTCTGCATGTGATTCCTCATCCTCATCAGTATGATGGAGTTATAACGTGAAAGCCTATAAAGCAAAGCGCGGCAAGATGATGGCCGATCTTTTTCATGCGATGACCGGCTTGTGCTGGTGGAACCAACAGCACCCCATTTCGGTTTCCCCCACACGAGCCTGTCCTCAAAATGAGACGACCCATGCACATGAAACAGACAATCCTTGCCTCCGGCATCCTCTTCGCCTGCGCTTCACTGGGTTCGCCCGCCAACGCCGCCAGCTTCGATTGCACGAAGCCTGATCTGGCCGCGGATGAAAAGGCGATCTGCGACAACCGCGCCCTCAACGACCAGGACGTGAAGATGGTCACCACCTTCGACATCCTGACACAACTGATGGCGATGGGCGCACGCGACACCTTGCGCGAAGAACAGAGCCAATGGTTGAAAAAGCGCCAGGAATGCAACGCGGATGTCGCCTGCATCACAAGTGCCTATGAGGAGCGCATGAAGCGGCTCGGGGAAGCTTTCCAGAGCATAAACAGACCGCTCTGATTTTCACGCAACGCGAATGATATTCTCCATCAGCCCATGCAATTGGTCGCGATAACCGGTTCTCGCCGAAGGCGCATCCTCACGGGACGTCATAACCACCGAGAGCCGTTTGGCGGGGACGATATAGAGCATCTGCCCGCCATAGCCCCAGGCATAATAAACCGTCTCGCCCGCCATCTCCTTGATGAACCAGCAATAGCCGTAACCATCGCCGTTGAAGACGGAATTGGTGCGTTGTTGCCAGGATTGATCGATCCAGCTCTGCGAAATCAAACGCTCGCCGCCTGGCGTTACCCCGCCCAGCCGGTAAAGCTCGCCGAAAGCCAGCAGCGACCGCGCCGTCATCGCCATCTGGTTGCCGCCGAGATAGATGCCCTGCGGATCGCGCTCCCAGCCGCCGATTGAGAAGCCCTCCAGCGGCCGGAACCAGTCGCGCGCCAGCGACAGCGTCGAACGGCCGGATGCCTTGGTCAAAATCGCCGAAAGCAGATGCGTGGAACCGGTGGAGTAAAGCATGCCACCGCCCGGCTCTCCGGCAAAACCCGACCCCAGCGCCATTCGCACCCAGTTGCGGCTGGCGACCCAGCGGCCGTAGTTCGGGCCGGACATTCGTTCCAGACCGGACTGCATGGAAAGCAGGTTGCCGATGGTCACCCTTTCCAGACGCGCATCGGGGTTCGGCGGAAAATCGCTGCGCAGGATCGTGGCAATCGGCTGATCCGCCCCGGCCAATATCTTGCGGTCGATCGCCATGCCTACCAGCGCGGAAATCACAGATTTCGAGGCCGACTTGATGTTGGTGGAACCCATAAGGCTGGCGCCGTGATAGGCACGGCTGGCCACCTCCTCGCCGTCAATACTGACGATGACGGCTTTCAGGCTCGAAAGCCCATCCGCCTCGTTGAGCAATGGACTGAAGCGGGCGCCGTTGCCGGGTGTTTGCCCGTGGGCAAGGCGGGCGAAAGGCAAAGATGCGATAAGGCCGAGTGCGGTTCGTCTTTTCATGGTGCTGAAGTTAGGCATCGCGGCGCGTTGGAAAAGGGCAAGTGACGGAACATCACTCCAATGTGACTGCTGGCATGGAGGGTGGACGGCCGGATGGTTTAGAATTTGCGGTGCAGAAACAGCGTGTTGCGCGAGCTTGGAGAATCAAGCTCTGAGGCAATTGAATCTGTTTCTTAACGACGCGCGTAATCTGGGTCAGAACAAGAAAAAGCCGCTCAGAAGAGCGGCTCAGGCTGCCTGCAATGTAGGACCCTGCCCGCCAGATTACTCCGGCAAAATCCGAACAGCACCCTTGTCGGCACTGGACGCAAAAGCCGCATAGGCCTTCAGCGCTGTCGTGACGTTGCGCTTGCGGAACTCCGCAGGCTTCCAGCCGAGCTGATCCTGCTCGGCGCGGCGGGCTGCCAGTTCCGCATCCGTAACTTTGAGGTTGATCGTGCGGTTGGGAATATCGATCTCGATCAAGTCGCCCTGACGCACGAGGCCGATAGCGCCGCCCTGCGCCGCTTCCGGCGAGGCATGGCCGATGGACAGGCCGGATGTGCCGCCCGAAAAACGTCCGTCGGTGATAAGCGCGCAGGCTTTGCCGAGGCCCTTGGACTTGAGGTAGCTGGTCGGATAGAGCATTTCCTGCATTCCGGGGCCGCCCTTCGGTCCTTCGTAACGAATGACGACGACATCACCTGCCTTGACCTCGTTGGAAA
Organism: Rhizobium sp. AN68; assembly: GCF_030758035.1. Lineage (NCBI taxonomy): Bacteria > Pseudomonadati > Pseudomonadota > Alphaproteobacteria > Hyphomicrobiales > Rhizobiaceae > Rhizobium > Rhizobium sp. AN68. The sequence goes on from NZ_JARWMI010000003.1 coordinate 1,755,016, forward strand.
GAATACCCTTCACCGCCGCGTCCTGGCTTTCGTAAACAACCGCCGGACCGCTGAATTTCAGGATGGATTCGTCGACACCCGCCGTCTTCACGATGCAGCCATCAAGAGCGATGTTGCCATAAAGCACGGCCAGACCGCCATCCTTGGAGAAAGGCTTTTCAACCGAGCGGATAACGCCGTTCTCACCGTCCGTATCCAGATCGTCCCAGCGCGACGACTGGCTGAAGGCCACCTGCGTCGGAACGCCGCCGGGGGCAGCCTTGAAGAACTGCCGCACGGTTTCGCTGTTGGTGCGGGTGATGTCCCAACGGTCGATGGCGTCGCCCAGCGTCGCCTCGTGCACCGTGTAGGTATCGCGATTGAGGAGACCGCCGCGATCCAGCTCGCCGAGAATGCGCATGATGCCGCCGGCGCGGTGAACGTCTTCCATGTGCACGTCCTGCTTGGCAGGCGCGACCTTGGAAAGGCAGGGAACCTTGCGGGAAAGACGGTCGATGTCTTCCATGCCGAAATCGACACCGCCCTCATGCGCTGCCGCCAGAATATGCAGCACCGTGTTGGTGGAACCGCCCATGGCGATATCCAGCGACATGGCGTTTTCAAACGCAGCCTTGTTGGCAATGGCGCGCGGCAGCACGGTCTCGTCGTCCTGCTCGTAATAACGGCGCGCCAGATCGACGATCAGGTGACCGGCCTCGACGAACAGGCGTTTACGGTCCGAATGGGTGGCAAGCGTCGAACCGTTGCCGGGCAATGACAGGCCGAGCGCCTCGGTCAGACAGTTCATGGAATTGGCAGTGAACATACCGGAACAGGAACCGCAGGTCGGGCAAGCGGAACGCTCGATGATCTTGACGTCCTCATCGGAAATCTTGTCATCGGCAGCTGCGACCATGGCGTCAACCAGATCGAGCGCGACCGTCTTGCCATGCAGAACGACCTTGCCCGCTTCCATCGGACCACCGGAAACGAATACGGCGGGAATGTTGAGGCGCATCGCCGCATTCAGCATGCCGGGGGTGATCTTGTCGCAGTTGGAGATGCAAACCATCGCGTCGGCGCAATGGGCATTGACCATGTATTCGACCGAGTCAGCGATGATTTCGCGCGACGGCAGCGAATAAAGCATGCCGTCATGGCCCATGGCGATGCCGTCATCGACAGCGATGGTGTTGAATTCCTTGGCGACGCCGCCGGCCGCTTCGATTTCACGCGCAACGAGCTGGCCGAGATCCTTCAGATGCACATGGCCCGGCACAAACTGCGTGAAGGAATTGACCACCGCGATGATGGGCTTGCCGAAATCGCTGTCCTTCATGCCGGTGGCGCGCCATAGGCCGCGCGCGCCCGCCATGTTGCGGCCGTGGGTTGTCGTTCTGGAGCGATAGACTGGCATGGTGTTTTCCTCGATCTCTTGGGCAAAAGAGCGCATTCCCGCACCGCGGTCAAAATGCCCTCGCCCTATTTTGCGGTTTTTTTAGCGCAAACCGTAAGCCCTGTCACTGTCACCTTCGGGCAAAACAGTACGGTTCGGTACGGTACGCCCGGTTTGAATGTTGCAATTCGCGCCGCCTGTCATCACAAATGCGCGATTTTTGCCGCCCGGCCGCTGTTTTTGCGCAGAGTGCTGAAACATATCTGTGCAGCGGCCGTATAGCCTATCATAATCGATTTATCGCCGATGCAACCGGCTTTTGTGGAGGTTGAAATGCCCGCCTATCGTCCGCCCCTCATCCCGGCACGAGAAATCACGCCGAAGAATATCTACCTCTCGAGACGTGGCTTCCTGGGCACGGCGGCGGGGCTTGCGGCAATCGGGCTTTCCGGCCGCGAGGCTGTCGCCACTCCGCTTGCTGCCAAAGCAGGCGCCTACAAGCTGGACGAGAAGCTCACCCCGCTCGATGCCGTCACCAGCTACAATAATTTCTATGAGTTCGGAGTGGGCAAATCCGACCCGAAGGAAAATTCCGGCAAGTTCAAGCCCACCCCATGGACGGTGAAGGTGGATGGCCTTGTCTCCAAACCGCAGGAATTCGGCATCGAAGAGCTGATGAAATATCAGCTAGAGGAGCGCACCTATCGCATGCGCTGCGTCGAGGGCTGGTCGATGGTCATTCCGTGGATCGGTTTCCCTCTCGCCGCGCTTCTCGACAAGGTGGAGCCACTCGGCAGCGCGAAATACGTGTCCTTCGAAACCGTGGTGCGGCCGGAGGAAATGCCGGGCCAGAGCGGCCTGTTCCAGCCTCTGTCCTGGCCCTATGTCGAGGGTCTGCGCCTAGATGAGGCCCGCCATCCTCTCACCATTCTTGCCGTTGGACTATACGGCGAAACCCTGCCGAACCAGAATGGCGCGCCCATTCGCCTCGTCGTTCCCTGGAAATACGGCTTCAAGGGCATCAAATCCATCGTACGTATTTCGCTTGTCGAGAAACAGCCGGACACGACGTGGAAAAACTCCAACGCCCGCGAATACGGTTTCTATTCCAACGTCAATCCGCATGTGGACCATCCGCGCTGGAGCCAGGCAACGGAACAGCGCATCGGCGAAGGCGGCTTTTTTGGCACCCAGAACCGCCCTACCCTGATGTTCAACGGCTATGACGAGGTGGCAAGCCTCTATACCGGCCTCGACCTAAAGGCGAATTACTGATCATGGCCCTCGCCTTTTCGCTTCCCTCACTGCCGAAGCGTTACCAGCCGGCAGCCATCTGGTCGCTTTATGTCATCGGCCTCTGTCCCGGCCTCTGGTATTTTTACCTCGCCGCAACCGGCGGCCTCGGCTTCAACCCAGTCAAGGATTTCGAGCACCTGCTCGGCATCTGGGCACTGCGCTTTCTATGCCTCGGCTTGCTGGTGACGCCGCTGCGCGATCTCTTCAACATAAACCTCATCGCCTATCGCCGGGCGTTGGGACTGATCGCCTTCTATTACGTGCTGGCACATTTCAGCGTCTATCTGGTTCTGGACCGCGGCCTGGTCTTCAGCTCCATCGCCGCTGATATTCTCAAGCGGCCCTATATCATGTTCGGCATGGCGGGGCTCGTCATGCTGCTGCCGCTCGCGCTCACCTCCAACCGCTGGTCGATCCGCAAGCTCGGCAGCCGCTGGAACACGCTGCACAAGCTCGTCTATCTCGTGCTCATCGTCGGCGTACTGCATTTCGTGTTGGCGCGAAAATCGATCACGCTCGAGCCGGTGTTTTATATCAGTACGATGGTGGTGTTGCTCGGGTATCGGCTGGTGCGGCCCTCGATCATGGCGGCGAAGAGGGCAAGGCGCGCAAGCCCCGTCCGGACGTAAAGGACGCCACCGCGATCCCGCCGATATAGCAAACGATATTCCACACCGAGAAAACGCGGCCGAGCAGCAAAGCTCCGGCCGCCGTTGCGCGAAACGCGTCCAGCGCCGGGAAATGAACGAGCCGAATCAATTCCACGACGACGACGGCGATGACGGCGATGTGAACCTCGTAACCGTACCAGCGGGACGGAAGGATGGCCGCCAGCAGCAGATAGACCATCGCCCCCCAGAGCACGGATCCGCCATATTTTACCGCCACGAACGGCAATCCCACCTCGTAGCCGAACGCCCGCAAGCAAAGACCGCCAATGATCACAATCATGGCCGCCGCCAAAAGCCGGATGCGGGCAAAATAAGGCGGGGAAAGGCGTGACGGACCCATGCGAGTTCCTTCCGGTTTTCGTATGAAAATTTAACGGATACAAATCGAGGCGCGAACATGAGCATAGCAACAGGCCCAGCCGCAACCCGCCTCTCGGTTTTGGACAATCTTCTGTGCGATACCTATCCTTGGGGCGAACTCAAGGGCATCAGGCGCTTTGTCATCGAATTTCTCTATTTCGGTATCAAGGAAGCCCGTGCCTGCCTGTTTGCGGGATTGTTCTTCATTTCCATCTTCGTAGTGCCGCATGGTGGGGTATTTGGCATTCCGCGTTATGACGTGCTGCTGATCGTCGCGCTCGGCATCCAGTTCTTCATGATCTGGAGCAGGCTGGAAACGCTTGACGAGGCCAAGGCCATCCTGCTGTTCCATATCGTCGGCTTCGCGCTTGAGGTGTTCAAGACGTCAAGCGCTATCCAGTCCTGGTCCTACCCCGACTTCGCCTATAGCAAGGTCCTCGGCGTGCCGCTCTTTTCCGGCTTCATGTACGCCGCCGTCGGCAGCTACATCATCCAGGCGTGGCGCCTGCTGGATGTGCGCATTCGCAATTATCCCACCTATTGGATGGCAACGCTGATCGGCATCGCCATCTACGCCAACTTCTTCACCCACCACTTTATCGGTGACTACCGCTGGTACATCGCCGCCTGCGCCATCGGCCTCTATTCCCGCGCAACAGTGGTCTACCGTCCCTATGATCGGGATCGAAAGATGCCGCTGCTTCTCTCCTTCGTCCTGATAGGGTTTTTCGTCTGGCTGGCGGAAAACATCTCCACATTCTTCGGTATCTGGAAATATCCCGATCAGATCGGCGCCTGGTCCGTGGTGCATATCGGCAAGTGGAGTTCGTGGTCGCTGCTGGTCATCATGACGTTTACGATTGTCGCGCAACTCAAGCACATCAAGGCCCGTATACACGTTCCGGAGTGAAGCGAGCGTTTCCAAGCATCGTTAAAAAATAAGATTGCAGGACATCGAGCCGATAGAGAGTAATAACTTAGATATCATTAAGTAAATCCTGCCAAAAATCTATCGAGCGATATACAAGACAAGCGAAAATTACGAAATTGGCGTATTTATTTTTCACGACGCCAGCCGCCCTAATGGCTTCTATGTTGATACAGCTTACCCTCGGAACGCCGATATTGTGAAAAAGACCATTACACCCGCACCCGTATTCCTGAAATTTACAGGCTATATGATCCAAGACTTCGAAATGTTCGAAAGCTTGGATGGCGTCTTACTTTTAGGTTTGTATCACTTAACCAAAAAGGAGCGAAACGAGCTCAATACATTCCTTGCATCCCTGTTGCGCTCTGATGTTTCGTAAGCCCACGGTGAAGGCCGTCTTGCGATGACGGCCTGCTGACTGCCAGTCCTAGTGGTAACACTAGGAGTAGTCATATGGCGAAGCATCCAATTGAGGTGATCACGTCTGTGGAGCGCCGTCGGCGTTGGTCACGCGAAGATAAAGAGCGGCTCGTCGCTGCGTGCTTTGAGCCAGACGCGGTCATCTCGGAGATTGCCCGCGCGGCCGGCATCCATGTCAGCCAGTTGTTCCGTTGGCGCAAAGAGCTTTGTCGGATCGAGGAGCCAAGATCTGACACTGCGGCTTTGGTGCCGGTAATCGTGTCCGAGGCCGCTTCGACAGTCTCCCCCGCTCAGCCGGAACCACCCACCAAATTCCATCCTCGTCGGAAGCGCAGTGATGTAACAATCGAACTAGGTCGGGGCCGACGCGTCCGCGTGGAAAGCGACATCGACACGGACGCGCTTGGCCGGATTCTCGATTGCGTATTGGGTCTGCGATGATCCCGGTTCCTGTTGGCGTGAAGGTCTGGCTGGCCACGGGCTATACGGACATGCGCAAGGGCTTCCCCGGTCTGTCGTTGATGGTGCAGGAGGCGCTGAAGCGTGACCCGATGTGTGGGCACCTGTTCGTATTCCGCGGCCGGGGTGGTGGCCTGATCAAGGTGATCTGGCATGACGGCCAGGGAGCTTGCCTGTTCACGAAGAAGCTGGAGCGTGGCCGGTTCATCTGGCCATCAGCGGCCGATGGCTCGGTGGTGATCACGCCTGCGCAGCTCGGTTATCTGCTGGAGGGCATCGACTGGCGGATGCCACAAAAGACCTGGCGGCCGACGTCGGCCGGATAAGCAAAAACACTGGAATGACAGGCTCGAATATGATTCCATCCTGTCATGAGCAATGCGACCGAAGAGCTTCCGGACGACCTTGCCAGTGCGCTTGCACTGCTGGCCCAGGAACGTGCTCGCCGTGTCGCAGCCGAAGCAGAAGCGGCGACCGCCAAGGCTGAAGCCGCCAGTGCAAAGGCACTCGTATCGCATTCCGAGGCGCTGATCGCACGGCTGAAGCTGGAGATCGACAAGGTTCGACGTGAACTCTACGGCACCCGGTCCGAGCGCAAGGCGCGGCTCCTTGAGCAGATGGAACTGCAGCTCGAGGAGCTCGAAGCAGACGCCGGTGAAGATGAATTGGTCGCGGAAATCGCCGCCAAAGCGTCAACCGTCAAAGCCTTCGAGCGCAGGCGTCCGTCACGTAAGCCCTTTCCTGAACACCTGCCGCGTGAGCGCATCGTCATCGCCGCTCCCGCCAATTGCGCCTGCTGCGGCTCCGCCAAATTGTCGAAGCTTGGCGAGGACATCACCGAGACCCTGGAGGTCATCCCGCGCCAGTGGAAGGTCATCCAGACGGTACGGGAGAAGTTTACCTGTCGCGAGTGCGAGAAGATCACGCAGCCACCAGCACCCTTCCATGTAACGCCACGCGGCTTTGCCGGGCCAAACCTGCTGGCGATGATCCTGTTCGAGAAGTTCGCCCAGCACCAGCCGCTCAATCGCCAGAGCGAACGCTATGCCCGCGAGGGCGTCGACATCAGCTTGTCAACGCTGGCCGATCAGGTCGGAGCATGTGCCGCGACGTTGAAGCCACTTCATTCTCTGATCGAAGCGCATGTTCTTGCCGCTGAGCGCCTGCATGGTGACGACACGACAGTGCCGATCCTGGCCAAGGGAAAGACCGATACCGGCCGCATCTGGACCTATGTCCGGGACGATCGACCGTTCGCAGGGCTCTCTCCGCCGGCCGCAATTTACTATGCCTCGCGCGATCGACGGCAGGAGCATCCGGAACGCCACCTGAAGACCTTCACCGGTATTCTGCAGGCGGACGCCTATGGCGGCTACAATCCGCTGTTCAAGGGCGATCGCGATCCAAATCCGCTAAGACAGGCGTTTTGTTGGGCACACGCGCGTCGCAAGTTCTTCGTGCTCGCAGACATTAATGCGAACGCCAAGCGTGGAAAGAACGCCGCGCCGATCTCGCCTATGGCGCTCGAAGCCGTCAAACGGATCGACGGCCTGTTCGATATCGAGCGGGAGATCAACGGGCTTACGGCCGATCAACGCCTGGAGCATCGCCACAAGGAAAGCCTGCCGCTCGTCGACAGTCTGCAGGTCTGGCTTCAAACCGAGCGGGCAAAACTCTCACGCAGTTCCCCGGTCGCCGAGGCGATTGATTACATGCTCAAGCGATGGGACGGCTTCACGTCATTCCTGGAGGATGGCCGGATTTGCCTCACGAACAACGCCGCGGAGCGAGCCCTGCGAGGCTTTGCACTCGGTAGGAAGTCCTGGCTCTTCGCCGGATCAGACCGCGGCGCGGATCGTGCAGCCTTCATGGCCACGTTGATCATGACGGCAAAGCTCAACGACATCGATCCGCAGGCGTGGCTGGCCGACGTTCTTGCCCGCATCGCCGACACGCCGATTATCAGGCTGGAGCAGTTGCTTCCGTGGAATTGGACGCCGCCGACCGTCAACGCTCAAGCTGCCTGACCTGTGGCCTTCACCGGAGGCTTACGATGTTTCAGATAGCTTGATTGGAGATCTTTGGAACACATCCAATGCTGAATTTGGTGCCGAAGGTAAGGGAATTAGATGGCTTCTCAATCGGACAGTCGAGTTGATCGAAGGTGACGACGGCACTGACGGTTACTATCTGCGTCGTTCATGACTATTCTTTTGGAAAATAAAAAAGCCGGGTGATCTCTCACCCGGCTTTTTAATTCACGACGCCTGAACGGCGTCAGACCTTACGCAGCTTCGGCAGCAGCAGCTTCCGCAGCAACGCGAGCCTTGTCGGCTGCGCCCTTGGCGTCAACGTCACGCTCGACGAATTCAACAACGGCGAGAGCCGCGTTGTCGCCCTGGCGGAAGCCAGCCTTCATGATACGCAGGTAGCCGCCGTTGCGGGTTGCGTAACGCGAAGCGATTGCGTCGAACAGCTTGCGAACAGCGTCCTGATCCTTGATCTGCGAGATCGCCTGACGACGAGCGTGCAGGTCGCCGCGCTTGCCAAGCGTCACGAGACGCTCGACGATCGGACGGATTTCCTTCGCCTTAGGAAGGGTGGTGACGATCTGCTCATGGGTGATGAGCGAAGCAGCCATGTTGGCAAACATTGCCTTGCGGTGGCTGGCGGTTCTATTGAGCTTGCGGCCTGAATTACCGTGGCGCATTGCTATTCTCCTTCTACGCAGGTGCCTTCTCTAAGGCCTGCCGTTTCCTGGCACATGCAGATGACTTATCTGCTGTTTGACGGGGAAAGGCAGTCTTTAAGGTCTGCCTTCTTGTTTGTTAGTATTGGTCTTCGTAACGCTTGGCGAGATCTTCGATGTTCTCAGGCGGCCATGCCGGTACTTCCATACCGAGGTGCAGACCCATGGAAGCGAGAACTTCCTTGATTTCGTTCAGCGACTTGCGACCAAAGTTCGGCGTGCGAAGCATTTCGGCTTCGGTCTTCTGGATCAGGTCGCCGATATAGACGATGTTGTCGTTCTTCAGGCAGTTTGCCGAACGAACGGACAGTTCCAGCTCGTCGACCTTCTTGAGAAGCGCCGGGTTGAACGCGAGTTCGGTAACCGATTCTTCTTCTGCTTCCTTCTGCGGCTCGTCGAAGTTGACGAAGACGCCGAGCTGGTCCTGAAGAATGCGAGCGGCGAAGGCAACGGCGTCTTCGCCGGAAACCGAACCGTTGGTCTCGATCGTCATGATCAGCTTGTCATAGTCGAGAACCTGACCTTCACGGGTGTTTTCCACCTTGTAGGACACTTTCTTGACCGGAGAATACAGGCTGTCCACCGGAATGAGGCCAATTGGGGCATCTTCCGCGCGGTTGCGCTCAGCCGGTACGTAACCCTTGCCGTTGTTGACGGTGAATTCCATGCGGATTTCAGCGCCTTCGTCCAGCGTGCAGATCACGTGGTCGGGGTTCAGGATCTCGATGTCGCCAACCGTCTGGATGTCACCAGCGGTTACCGAACCCGGACCCTGCTTGCGCACGACCATGCGCTTGGAATCGTCACCATCCATCTTGATGGCGATTTCCTTGATGTTGAGCACGATATCCGTCACATCTTCCCGAACGCCGGGGATGGAGGAGAATTCGTGCAGGACACCGTCGATCTGCACGGCCGTAACAGCGGCACCACGCAGAGAAGACAACAGAACGCGACGCAGCGCGTTGCCGAGAGTAAGACCGAAACCACGCTCCAGCGGCTCGGCAACGAGAGTTGCCTTGGTGCGGCTGGACGAGGTGAACTCGACCTTGTTCGGCTTGATAAGTTCCTGCCAGTTCTTCTGAATCATCTTTAAACCTTCCGTTCGCCGCCACCATCCAATCGTGACGGACCGAGCATGAAAACACTGAGAGGAACCTAATTCCGCGGTTCATCAGTGGGTTCTTGAGCGCAAGTCCGTCGATCGAAATCGACGCGCACACGCCAGATACACGAAAATTCCGCCAGACCGAAGGAAAGGCGGAATTTCCGAACCACGGTCGCGTCAGACGCGGCGCTTCTTGCGCGGACGGCAACCGTTGTGCGGGATCGGCGTCACGTCCCGAATGGAAGTGATCATGAAACCGGCAGCCTGCAGAGCGCGAAGTGCCGATTCACGGCCGGAACCCGGACCGCAAACTTCAACTTCAAGCGACTTCATGCCGTGTTCCTGAGCCTTCTTCGCGCAATCTTCAGCAGCGATCTGGGCAGCAAACGGGGTCGACTTGCGCGAACCCTTGAAGCCCTTGGCACCAGCGGACGACCAGGCAATAGCATTGCCCTGTGCGTCGGTGATGGTGATCATCGTGTTGTTGAAGGTCGAGTTGACATGCGCGACGCCCGACGTGATATTTTTACGTTCGCGACGGCGAACGCGTGCGGCTTCCTTGGCCATTTTATACCTTTCATTGATCTCTTCACCGCCGTAACACCAGCGGCTACACCGGCGATCGACCCGTTTCCGAGCTTCACGCCAAACTCAGAAAGGCTGGCGCAGACCGCACCAGCCTCTCCTTTCCGGAGAACCGGAAAATTACTTCTTCTTACCAGCGATAGCCTTCGCCGGACCCTTACGGGTGCGGGCGTTGGTGTGCGTGCGCTGACCGCGGACCGGAAGCCCACGACGGTGACGCAGGCCGCGGTAGCAGCCGAGGTCCATCAGACGCTTGATGTTCATCGAGGTCTCGCGACGAAGATCGCCTTCGACCTGATAGTCGCGGTCGATGGCTTCGCGGATCTGAAGAACTTCAGCATCCGTAAGCTGATGAACGCGCTTGTCAGCCGGAAGACCGACCTTGTCCATGATTTCCTGCGCGAATTTCGGACCAATCCCGTGAATATACGTCAGCGCAATAACAACGCGCTTTGCAGTCGGGATGTTGACGCCAGCGATACGTGCCACGTCTTTTCTCCTTGGTTCCAGTTGCCATCCGGCAAGTGGTGATTCCATTCGAGCGGCCGACACGACCGCCAGTTCAAAATTGATGTCCGTGACAAGTCAAAACGACCGAACCCGGATTTCCCTCCCTTAAGGGAAATCCGCGCCAGTCGCTTGGGATGTCGCGAGTTGGCGCGGTGTTTAACGGAATCAGCGCTAAAAAGCAACCGGCTCCGCCAAGATTCTTTTGCGATCCAAAGGATACGCCGTATCAGGAGCACAGGATTTGCCGGGAAAACCGCCTGCGGTTTTCACCATCCCGCTCCAACCATCAGGCCGAGGCCTTTTCCAGAACCCGTTCGATGGCCGCAGTGACGGCATCGACATCAGCCATGCCATCCAGTGTCACAAGTTCGCCCTGCTCGCTGTAATATTGCGACAGCGGCGCAGTCTTCTCGCGATACTCCGTCAACCGCTTGCGGAAGGCTTCCGGATTGTCGTCGGAACGAACCGTGCCACCGGCAGCGATGGTCTCTGCAACGCGATTTTCGATTCGGCGAATCAGCGCCTCCTCGTCCACCTTCAGTTCGATGACGGCATCGAGGGCGACGTTCTTCTTGTGCATGTTCTCGGCAAGCGCCTTGGCCTGCGGAACGGTGCGCGGATAGCCATCGAGAATGAAACCCTTGGCACAGTCCGGAGCTTCGATGCGTTCGGAAACGATCTGATTGACGATATCGTCGGAAACCAGCCCGCCGGCGTCCATGACGGCCTTGGCGCGCTTGCCTATTTCCGTGCCCGCGCTAACCGCAGCGCGAAGCATGTCACCGGTGGAAAGCTGCGGGATCCCGTACTTGTCAGTCAGGCGTTTGGCCTGGGTTCCCTTGCCCGCACCCGGCGGACCTAAAAATATCAGTCTCATCGTCCCCTCTTTCCTCCACGCAACTTCGACTTCTTGATCAGTCCTTCATACTGCTGCGCGATCAGGTGTCCCTGAATTTGCGCAACCGTGTCCAGAGTTACACTGACAACGATCAAAAGCGAAGTACCACCAAGGGCTAATGGAATGCCCGTACGTGCGATAAGTGTCTCAGGAAGGATACACACGAAGACAAGATAAACAGCGCCGACAACCGTGATACGGGTCAGAACGTAATCGATGTACTCCGCGGTGCGCTCGCCCGGACGAATGCCCGGAATGAAGCCGCCATGCTTCTTGAGGTTATCGGCCGTGTCCTTCGGATTGAAGACTATAGCCGTGTAGAAAAATGCAAAGAACGCGATGAGCAGGCCGTAGAGCGCCATGAACAGCGGCTGTCCATGCTGCAACGACGCGATGATCGAGGTTGCCCAGCCCGGCAGGTTGGTGTTTCCGGCAAAACCGGCAGCCGTCGCAGGCAGAAGCAGCAGCGAGGATGCGAAGATCGCGGGAATAACGCCAGCCGTGTTGAGCTTCAGCGGCAGATGCGAGGTATCGCCCTGGAACATCCGGTTGCCGACCTGGCGTTTCGGATATTGTATAAGCAGACGGCGCTGGGCGCGCTCCACGAAAACGATCAGCGCGATGACGCCGATTGCCACGATAACGACCATGAGGATGAGCGTCGTCGACAGCGCACCGGTGCGGCCGAGTTCCAGCGTGCCGGCAAGCGCCTTGGGCAGACCTGCCGCAATACCGGCAAAGATGATGAGCGAAATACCGTTGCCGATGCCGCGCGAGGTAATCTGTTCGCCAAGCCACATCAGGAACATCGTGCCGCCGAGCAGCGTGATGACGGTGGAAATACGGAAGAACAGGCCAGGATCGACAACGAGGCCGTTGCCGCTCTCAAGGCCGACAGCGATGCCGTAGGCCTGCAGGGTGCCAAGCAGTACCGTGCCGTAGCGCGTGTACTGGTTGATGATCTTGCGTCCGGCTTCGCCTTCCTTCTTCAACGCTTCGAGCGAAGGCACGACCGAGGTCATGAGCTGCACGATGATCGAAGCGGAGATGTAAGGCATGATGCCGAGGGCGAAGATCGCCATACGCTCGACTGCGCCACCCGCAAACATGTTGAAAAGACCGAGAATACCGTTGGCCTGGCCACGGAAGGCCTGCGCATAGGCTTCTGGGTTTAGACCCGGAAGCGGAATGTGGGTACCAAGACGGTAGACGAGAAGTGCGGCAAGAGTAAACCAGAGACGCTTTTTCAGATCCTCCGCCTTAGCGAAGGTCGAAAAATTCAGGTTCGAAGCCAGTTGTTCCGCTGCTGAAGCCATAAATTTCTCCGAATGACCCTTGCCGGCCAGCGAAACCGGCCAATGCGGAAAGGTCTAAAAATACCGGTTCAAAAACGGGCTTCGGACGAACACGGCGTTGCGCCGCCATCATGCCTCACCCTGTTTTTTTATGTCCTATCCCCTCCCTCAAGGAAGTTCAAGAACTGTGAGGCTCTCCCTGCGGCACTTTATGCCGCATGTGGCGCGCATAACAGCTGCACCGCGAAGAGTTTGCCGTGATGCCACAATAAATCGATTTAAATCGAGAGCACCATAAGCCAGGGAGCGCAAACGCCCGGAGCGACTATGCCCCGGGCGTCTGAAGTCTATATATTACTCGGAAGCTTCAGCTGCAACTGCGAGAAGCTTGATAGAGCTGCCAGCCTTCTCAATCTTTTCGAGTGCAGGCTTGGAAGCGCCGGCAACTTCAAAAGCAACCTTGCTCGTCAGTTCGCCGTCAGCGAGAATGCGAACGCCGTCCTTGGTGCGACGGATAACGCCAGCAGCCTTGAGAGCAGCAGCATCGATCGTTGCGGAAGCGTCGAGCTTCTTGGCGTCGATGGCGGTCTGAATGCGGCCGAGCGATACAACAGCAAATTCGGAAGCGAAAATGTTGTTGAAACCGCGCTTCGGAAGACGACGGTAGATTGGCATCTGACCGCCTTCAAAACCGTTGATGGCGACGCCCGAACGAGCCTTCTGACCCTTCACACCGCGACCACCGGTCTTGCCCTTGCCGGAACCGATACCGCGACCTACGCGGATACGGTCCTTGGTGGAGCCTTCGTTGTCTCTGATTTCATTGAGTTTCATGATAGGTTACTCCGTCTCACTTCTCGTCAACGACGCGAACGAGATGCTGGACCGCACGGATCATGCCGCGAACCGCAGGAGTATCTTCCAGGGTGCGCTGACGGTGCATCTTGTTGAGACCCAGACCGACCAGCGTCTGACGCTGGATTGCCGGGCGGCGGATAGGGCTGCCGATCTGTTCGACCGTAACAGTCTTTTTGGCTTCAGTAGTCTTCTTGGCCATGATCCAGCTCCTTATTCTTCAGAAGCGTTGCCGGAAGCGGCACGACGAGACTGAAGGGTCGCATACTTGAGACCACGCTGTGCAGCGATGTCCTTAGGATGAACCTGATGCTTCAGAGCGTCGAACGTTGCGCGAACCATGTTGTACGGGTTCGAAGAACCGGTCGACTTGGCAACAACGTCATGAACGCCCAGCGTTTCGAAAACAGCGCGCATCGGACCACCGGCGATGATACCGGTACCGGCCTTGGCCGAACGCAGCAGAACCTTGCCTGCGCCGTGACGGCCATTGACGTCGTGATGCAGCGTGCGGCCATCGCGCAGCGGAACGAAGATCAGATCGCGCTTTGCGCTCTCGGTTGCCTTACGGATGGCTTCCGGAACTTCGCGAGCCTTGCCGTGACCGAAGCCAACGCGGCCCTTCTGGTCGCCGACGACGACGAGAGCGGCGAAGCCAAAGCGACGGCCACCCTTAACAACCTTTGCAACGCGGTTGATCGCGACCAGCTTGTCGACGAATTCGCTATCGCGTTCTTCACGGTTCTGGCGGTCGTCGCGAGAACCTCTTTTTTCCTGTGCCATTGTCCTTGTCCTTTTTCTTTTACGGGTGGAACGGCAAACGAAAAGACCACCGGCCTCGATGAAGAGACCCGCATGGCCCGGTGAAATTCCGCCCAGATCGTTGTCAGGGCGGAAACTGCAGCGCCGCGTGTCGAAACCGACACGCAAAGGACGCTGCAGGATCTTGAGTGGTGCATGACCCTTTCTCTCGATTGCGAACAATCGAAAGGGTCAAGCACTCAGAAGTTCAGACCGCCTTCGCGGGCAGCTTCTGCCACAGCCTTGATACGGCCGTGATAGATGAATGCGCCACGGTCGAATACGACATCCTTGACGCCAGCCTTGACGCCACGCTCTGCAACCAGCTTGCCTACGACAGCTGCTGCTGCAACGTCGGCGCCGGTCTTGAGCGAGCCGCGCAGATCGGCTTCGAGCGTGGAGGCAGACGCAAGCGTCTTGCCAGCAACGTCATCGATGATCTGAGCGTAGATGTTCTTCGACGAGCGATGAACCGACAGGCGCGGGCGGCCATTGGCAACCGCCTTGATCTGGCGGCGCACACGGCTCGCGCGACGTGCAAGTGCTTCTTTCCTGCTAGCCATTTCGCGTGATCCTTACTTCTTCTTGCCTTCTTTGCGGACGATACGCTCTTCAGCGTACTTCACGCCCTTGCCCTTGTAGGGCTCGGGACCACGGTATTCGCGGATTTCCGCGGCAACCTGGCCAACCTGCTGCTTGTTGATGCCGGAAACGATGATTTCCGTCGGCTTCGGAACGGCAATGGTGATGCCGACCGGAGGCTCGTAAACTACATCGTGGCTGAAACCGAGAGCCAGCTGCAGGTTCTTGCCCTGCAGGGCGGCACGGTAACCGACGCCATTGATTTCGAGCTTGCGTTCGTAGCCGTCCTTAACACCCTTGAAGATGTTCTCGATCATCGTGCGGGACATGCCCCACTTGGAACGAGCTTCCTTGGTGTTGTTGGCCGGCGTTACGGAAACGCCATTATCTTCGAGTTTTAGCTGGATGTCGTCATTAGCGACGAAAAACAGTTCACCCTTCGGGCCCTTAGCAGTGACCTTCTGGCCGTCGACATTGGCCGTAACACCTGCTGGAACCTGAACGGGCTTTTTACCGATACGAGACATTGTTCAATCCTGTCTGTTCGTTATGGAGATCCGTGCTCGGGTCTTAGAAGACCGAGCAAAGAACCTCGCCACCAACGTTCTGTTCGCGAGCTTGGTGATCGGCCATCACGCCCTTCGGGGTCGAAAGGATGGTGATGCCGAGGCCGTTCGCGACCTGCGGAATGGACTTAACCGAGACATAAACTCGGCGGCCCGGCTTGGAAACGCGGCCGATCTCACGGATCACGGACGCGCCTTCGTAGTACTTCAGTTCGATCGTGAATTCGGCCTTGCCGTTTTCGAAATCGACCTTGGAATAACCGCGAATGTAGCCTTCAGCCTGCAGCACGTCGAGAACGCGTGCGCGGAGGCTGGAAGCAGGCGTGCTTACCGAAGACTTACGGCGAGCAGCACCATTGCGGATGCGGGTGAGCATATCACCCAAAGGATCAGTCATGGTCATGTGCCCGTCTCCTTACCAGCTCGACTTGACAATGCCCGGCACCTTGCCGGAATTGCCCAGCTCACGAAGCGCGATACGCGACATCTTGAGTTTGCGATAGAACGCGCGCGGACGGCCCGTTACTTCGCAGCGGTTGCGGATACGCGTCTTCGAGCCGTCACGCGGCAGCGAAGCGAGCTTCAGAGTGGCCTTGAACCGGTCTTCGATCGGAAGGGACTGGTTCATCACGATCGCCTTCAGTGCAGCCCGCTTGGTGGCCTGCTGGGCGACCGACTTGCGGCGGCGCTTGTTCTTTTCAACTGCGCTTGTTTTCGCCATATCGGAGTTCCTTTTCTACGCTCGTCGTTACGGTTAGTGACGGAACGGGAAGTTGAACTCTGTAAGCAGAGCCCGTGCTTCGTCGTCCGACGTCGCCGTCGTGCAAACGATGATGTCCATGCCCCACATCTGATCAACCTTATCGTAGTTGATCTCAGGGAACACAATGTGTTCCTTGATGCCCATGGCGAAGTTGCCACGGCCGTCAAAGCTCTTCGGGTTCAGACCCCGGAAGTCGCGAACGCGCGGCAGCGCGATGTTGACCAGGCGATCAAGGAATTCATACATGCGGGCGCCACGAAGGGTAACCTTCGCACCGATCGGCATGCCTTCGCGAACCTTGAAACCAGCGATCGAGTTGCGAGCGCGGGTAACAACCGGCTTCTGGCCGGCAATCGCAGCCAGGTCACCGGCAGCAATGGTTGGCTTCTTGGAGTCGGCAGTTGCCTCGCCAACACCCATGTTGATCACGATCTTTTCAAGCTTCGGGATCATCATCACGTTGGCGTAGGAGAACTTCTCCTGCATAGCGCCACGGATACGGGAAACGTACTCCGTCTTGAGACGCGGCTCGTACTTATCAGCCATCGATCACTTCTCCCGAACGCTTGGCCACGCGGACCTTCTTGCCGTCTACAACAGTAAAGCCAACGCGGGTCGGCTTGCCATCCTTATCGACGATGGCAATGTTGGAGATGTGCAAGGACGCTTCCTTGTTGATGATGCCAGCTTCCTGAGCCTGGGTCTGGCGCTGGTGACGCTTCACCATGTTAACGCCACGCACAACGGCCCGATCTTCCTTCGGCAAAACCTGGATTACTTCGCCGGTACGGCCCTTGTCCTTACCGGTCAATACGACAACGTTGTCGCCTTTACGAATTTTCTGCATCGCATACGCTCCTTACAGTACTTCCGGAGCCAGCGAGATGATCTTCATGTGGTTCTTGGCGCGAAGTTCGCGCGGAACCGGTCCGAAGATACGGGTGCCGATGGGCTCTTTCTTGTTGTCGATAAGAACGGCTGCGTTGTTATCGAAACGGATGACGCTGCCGTCAGCGCGACGGATGTCCTTGGCGGTGCGAACGACAACCGCCTTCATCACATCGCCCTTCTTGACGCGGCCGCGCGGAATAGCTTCCTTGATGGAAACGACAATAATGTCGCCAACAGAAGCATATTTGCGCTTCGAGCCGCCCAGCACCTTGATGCACATGACACGACGTGCGCCGGAATTATCCGCCACGTCGAGGTTTGTTTGCATCTGAATCATGTCAGGTCGCCTTCTTGTTGTTACCGGAACGGTTGGGCAAACTCTCCCGAGTGAGCCCCCTGCCCCAGCTTATGAATGTCTCTTTTTTTGCGCGGAAATGTCGTGACAGGGTGGTTTCCCGAAGGACCTTCCGTGCGCATCAAAGCAAAAGACGCTCGATTCACGAGCGTCCTTGCGGTGCTTCATACAGTATTTCGCGCCAAGTACAAGAGACCTGGCGCGATTCTGATGAAATTAAGCCTGGGCGGAAACGACCGTCCAGCGCTTGTCCTTGGAGATCGGTGCGCATTCCTCGATGGAAACGACATCGCCGACCTTATACTGATTGTTTTCGTCGTGTGCCTTGTACTTCTTCGAACGGCGAACGGTCTTCTGGAGCAGCGGGTGAGCGAATCGGCGCTCAACCCGGACTACAACAGTCTTCTCGTTCTTGTCGGACACTACGACGCCCTGCAGAATGCGTTTCGGCATATTATTTTTCCTTAGGCCTTGGCTTCTGCCGCCTTCTGGCGGGCAATGGTTTTAACGCGGGCGATGTCCTTGCGGACTTCGTTGATGCGCGAGGACTTCTCCAGCTGGCCAGTCGCCTTCTGGAAGCGCAGGTTGAACTGCTCCTTCTTCAGATCGGCGAGCTTGTCCTTGAGCTGGTCGGCGCTGAGGCCGCGAACTTCATCGGCTTTCATGTGCCTTGCTCCTTACTCTGCGATGCGCTGTACGAAGCGCGTCTTGACCGAGAGCTTGGCAGCGCCGAGACGAAGCGCCTCGCGGGCGATCTCCTCGGACACACCGTCGATCTCGAACATCATACGACCGGGCTTGACCTTGCATGCCCAGTATTCGACCGAACCCTTGCCCTTACCCATACGAACTTCGGTCGGCTTTGCCGTTACCGGAACGTCAGGGAATACGCGGATCCACACACGACCTGCGCGCTTCATGTAACGCGTGATCGCGCGGCGGGCCGCTTCGATCTCGCGTGCGTTCACGCGGTTCGGTTCCTGCGACTTCAAGCCGAATTCACCGAATGCCAGGTCAAAGCCGCCCTTGGCGACGCCCTTGATGCGTCCCTTGAACTGCTTGCGGTACTTAGTACGCTTTGGCTGCAACATTTTCTTACTTCTCCGAGCTTATCTTTCGCCAGCGTCAATCAAGCGTTTTCGCGACGACGATCGGGACGATCGCCACGCTCACGGCTTGCAGGGCCCTGAGCATCGCCTTCGAGACCACGACGCTCAGAAGCCATCGGATCGTGCTCAAGGATTTCGCCCTTGAAGATCCAGACCTTGATGCCGCAGATGCCGAACGCGGTTTCCGCTTCAGCTGTGCCGTAGTCGATGTCCGCACGCAGCGTGTGCAGCGGAACGCGTCCTTCGCGGTACCATTCGGTACGAGCGATTTCGGCGCCACCGAGACGGCCACCGCAGGTGATCTTGATGCCTTCGGCGCCAAGACGCATTGCGGACTGAACCGAACGCTTCATCGCACGGCGGAAAGCCACGCGGCGCTCGAGCTGCTGGGCGATCGACTGAGCGACGAGAGTCGCGTCGATTTCCGGCTTGCGCACTTCAACGATGTTGAGGTGCGTTTCGGAGTTGGTCATCTCGGAAAGCTTCTTGCGAAGCTTCTCGATGTCCGCGCCCTTCTTGCCGATGATGAGACCCGGACGAGCCGAATGGATCGTAACGCGGCACTTCTTGTGCGGACGCTCGATGACCACCTTGGCGATACCGGCCTGCTTGAGTTCCTTGATCAGGTAAGCCCGGATCTTCAGGTCTTCATGCAGCAGCTTGCCGTATTCAGCGGTGTCAGCGTACCAGCGGCTATCCCAGGTACGGTTGATGCCGAGGCGGAAGCCGATCGGATTGATTTTCTGACCCATTATGCGGCCTCCCCTTTTTCCTCAACTTCACGAACAACGATCGTGAGGTGAGAGAACGGCTTTTCAATGCGGGATGCACGACCACGGCCACGAGCGTGGAAACGCTTCATGGTGATGGACTTGCCAACATAGGCCTCGGCGACGACGAGAGCGTCGACGTCGAGGTCATGGTTGTTTTCCGCATTGGCAATCGCAGATTCGAGCGTCTTCTTGACGGTCCCTGCGATGCGCTTGCGGGAGAATTCGAGCTCGGCGAGAGCGCGATCAACCTTCTTGCCACGGATAAGAGCGGCAACCAGGTTCAGTTTCTGGGGGCTGACGCGGAGCGTACGGGCAATGGCCTGAGCCTCATTGTCCTTCAGCCGGCGTTCGGTCTTAGCCTTCGCCATGATTACTTCCTCTTTGCCTTCTTGTCCGCGCCGTGACCGTAATAGGTACGGGTCGGAGAGAATTCACCGAACTTGTGTCCGACCATGTCTTCATTGACAGAGACGGGCACATGCTTGCTGCCGTTGTAGACGCCAAACGTCAATCCGACGAACTGCGGCAGGATCGTGGAGCGACGGCTCCAGATCTTGATTACTTCATTGCGTCCGCTTTCGCGCACCTTCTCAGCCTTAGTGAGAAGATAGCCGTCAACAAACGGACCTTTCCAAACTGAACGAGCCACTTGAGACTTCTCCTCTTACTTCTTGCGCTGATGGCGCGAACGCATGATGAACTTGTCGGTCGACTTGTTCGAACGGGTGCGCTTGCCCTTCGTGGGTTTACCCCACGGAGTAACCGGGTGACGACCACCCGACGTGCGACCTTCACCACCACCGTGCGGGTGGTCGACCGGGTTCATGACGACGCCGCGAACGTGCGGACGCTTGCCACGCCAACGCGAACGACCGGCCTTGCCGTCGTTAGTGTTGCCGTGATCGGAGTTCGAAACTGCGCCGATCGATGCGAGGCAGGAGCCGTGCACCAGACGCTGTTCGCCCGAGTTGAGACGCAGGATAGCCATACCGGCATCGCGGCCGACGAGCTGGACGTACGTACCGGCGGAGCGGGCAATCTGACCGCCTTTACCTGGCTTCATCTCGACGTTGTGGATGATCGAACCGACCGGAATGTACTGAAGCGGCATGGTGTTGCCGGGCTTCACGTCCACTGCCTTGTCGGAGGCGATCACCTTGTCACCGGCAGCGAGACGCTGTGGCGCGAGAATGTAAGCCTGTTCGCCGTCGGTATACGTAACCAGCGCGATGAACGCGGTGCGGTTGGGGTCGTATTCCAAACGTTCAACGGTGCCTTCAACGTCGAACTTGCGACGCTTGAAATCCACCAGACGGTAGGTCCGCTTGTGACCACCACCCTGGAACCGGACGGTGATCCGGCCCTGGTTGTTGCGGCCACCCTTGGAGCTGAGGCCCTGGGTGAGAGCCTTTACCGGCTTGCCCTTGTAGAGCGAAGCGCGGTCCACGATAACCAGCTGACGCTGGCTTGGCGTGGTCGGATTGAAACTTTTCAATGCCATATTCTTGTTCCCTTTTGGGTCTTTGCCCGCTTGGGCCTAACCTTTAGAGTCCGGTGGACACGTCGATGGATTGACCTTCGGCGAGCGTAACGACGGCTTTCTTGACGTCTTTCAGCTTACCGGCGAACCCACGGAAACGACGGGTCTTACCCTTGCGGATAAGCGTGTTCACAGCCGTGACTTTGACGCCGAAGAGAGCTTCCACGGCAGCCTTGATTTCAGGCTTGGAAGCGCTTTTGGCGACGTTGAATACGACCTGGTTCTGTTCGGATACCAGCGTCGACTTTTCCGTGATCGAAGGAGATACGATCACATCGTAGTGGCGAAGATCCGTCATTTGAACCGCTCCTCCAGAGCCTCTACAGCAGCCTTGGAAAGCACGAGCTTGCCACGACGCAGGATGTCGTAAACATTGATGCCCTGAACCGGCAGAACGTCCACATTCGGGATGTTCTGAGCTGCGAGCTTGAAGTTGCCATCAAGTTCTGCGCCACCGATAACGAGAGCGTTGGTCAGGCCAAGCGAAGCGAAGCTGCCCAGCAGAGCCTTGGTCTTTGCTTCGGACGCCACGAGCTGATCGACGATGATCAGATCTTCAGCCTTCAGCTTTGCAGACAGGGCGTGACGCAGAGCAAGCGCGCGAACCTTCTTGGGAAGGTCGTGTGCGTGGCTGCGAACGACCGGGCCGTGGGCCTTGCCGCCGCCGCGGAACTGCGGTGCGCGAGCCGAATGGTGACGAGCGCGGCCCGTACCCTTCTGCTTGTACATCTTCGCACCAGTACGGGAAACTTCCGCACGGGTCTTGGTCTTGTGCGTTCCCTGCTGCTTCTTTGCAAGCTGCCAGCGAACCATACGGGCCAGGATATCCTGACGGGGATCGAGGCCGAAAATCTCGTCCGACAGAGAAACCTTGCCGGCGTCTTTTCCCTCGAGGGTCTTGACGTTCAATTCCATGATAAGGCTCCCTTACTTCGCGGCCGACTTGACGGCGTCGCGGACGATGATCCAGGCGCCCTTGGAACCGGGAACTGCACCCTTAACGAGGATCAGGCCACGGTCTTCATCGGTCGAAACGACTTCGAGGTTCTGGGTCGTAACGCGCGTCTGGCCCATATGACCAGCCATGCGCTTGCCCTTCCACACGCGGCCCGGATCCTGGTTGTTACCAGTCGAACCGTGCGCACGGTGCGATACGGAGTTACCGTGCGAAGCGCGACCACCACCGAAGTTGTGACGCTTCATAGCACCGGCAAAACCCTTACCGATCGTGGTTCCCGTTACGTCGACCAGCTGGCCGGCCTGAAAATGAGTTGCGGTCAGTGTTGCACCGATATCGATCAGGTTCTCGGGGGAAACCCGGAACTCGACGAGCTTTGCTTTCGGTTCGACATTGGCAGCGGCAAAATGACCGCGAAGCGCCTTCGTCGTGTTTTTGACCTTGGACTGGCCGGCACCGAGCTGAACTGCGGTGTAGCCATTCTTGTCTTCCGTGCGCTGGGAAACGACTTGTACGTTATCCATCCGCAATACTGTTACTGGAATATGTTCACCAGCGTCGTTGTAGACGCGGGTCATACCCACTTTCTGTGCAATCACACCTGAACGCATTGGTTCATCCTCTTGCGAGCCTTGAAGGGAAAACCCTTTTTGGCCTTTGTTAAGGAGTGCCCTTCGACATCTCACGATGTTTCCGGTCTCCGGATTGGAAGCCGTTGGATTTCTCCACGTACCTTCCTTGTTATATGGCCCTCACTTGGATGAGGTCAGGCCAGTCTTAGAGCTTGATTTCAACGTCAACGCCGGCAGCCAGGTCAAGCTTCATCAGAGCATCGACGGTCTGCGGGGTGGGGTCAACGATATCGAGAAGACGCTTGTGCGTCCGCATTTCGAACTGTTCACGGCTCTTCTTATCAACGTGAGGAGAGCGGTTGACGGTAAACTTTTCGATGCGGGTGGGGAGCGGAACCGGGCCGCGAACGCTGGCGCCGGTGCGCTTTGCGGTCGACACGATTTCACGGGTAGAGGCATCGAGGATCCGGTGATCGAACGCCTTGAGGCGGATACGGATATTCTGGCCGTTCATTCGTCTTGTCCTTGTTCTTTGTTATTCGTTTCCGCACGCGGAAACACATGAACTTCTATTGATCGTGGCGCCGCAGATTTTCAAAAATCGAGAGGGATGCGCGTCGCACCCCAATCATTTCAGTAGTCTGTATTGCTAAAACACCGCGCTCCGCAATTGCTTGCGATCCAGCGGGTGAGTGTGAATGCGCGTTTACGCGCTTTCACCGAATTTTTCAAGCACTAAAAATGCAACGCCGCCAGGCTTTTTTACTAAAAGCCCGGCGGCGGTGTGGGTAACACCGCCGCCGGTCTGAATTTCAACGTCGTGAAATTACTCGACGATAGAAGCGACGATGCCGGCGCCGACGGTACGGCCGCCTTCGCGGATAGCGAAGCGCAGCTTTTCTTCCATCGCGATCGGAACGATCAGCTCGACTTCAACAGTCACGTTGTCGCCAGGCATAACCATTTCCGTGCCTTCTGGAAGCGAAACGATACCGGTAACGTCAGTCGTACGGAAGTAGAACTGCGGACGGTAGTTCGTGAAGAACGGCGTATGACGGCCGCCTTCTTCCTTCGTCAGGATGTAGGCTTCTGCCATGAACTTCTTGTGCGGCTTGACCGAACCCGGCTTGCACAGGATCTGACCACGCTCAACGCCGTCACGGGTAACGCCGCGAACGAGAGCACCGATGTTGTCGCCAGCCTGGCCCTGGTCGAGCAGCTTGCGGAACATTTCAACGCCGGTAACCGTCGTCTTCGACGTCGGACGAATGCCGACGATTTCGACTTCTTCACCAACCTTGACGATACCGCGCTCAACGCGACCCGTCACAACCGTACCACGGCCAGAGATCGAGAACACGTCTTCGATCGGCATCAGGAACGGCTGGTCGATCGGACGCTCAGGCGTCGGGATGTAGGCGTCAACAGCAGCCATCAGCTCGCGGATTGCGTCTTCACCGATCTTCTTGTCCGAATCTTCAAGAGCGGCAAGTGCCGAACCCTTGACGATCGGGATATCGTCGCCCGGGAAGTCGTAGGACGACAGAAGTTCGCGAACTTCCAGTTCAACGAGCTCGAGAAGCTCGGCGTCGTCAACCTGGTCGACCTTGTTGAGGAACACGACGATCGCCGGAACGCCAACCTGGCGAGCAAGCAGGATGTGCTCGCGCGTCTGCGGCATCGGGCCGTCAGCTGCAGAGCAAACCAGGATCGCGCCGTCCATCTGGGCAGCACCGGTGATCATGTTCTTCACGTAGTCGGCGTGGCCGGGGCAGTCGACGTGTGCGTAGTGACGGTTCGGCGTTTCGTATTCGACGTGCGCCGTCGAGATCGTGATGCCGCGAGCCTTTTCTTCAGGAGCAGCGTCGATCTGGTCGTACGCCTTGAACTCGCCGAAATACTTCGTGATCGCAGCAGTCAACGACGTCTTGCCGTGGTCGACGTGACCGATCGTGCCAATGTTGACGTGCGGCTTATTGCGCTCAAACTTGCTCTTTGCCATTAGTGGCTCTCCATTCTTGTCCCTTGAGGGGAATAATCTTCAAATCTCTGATGGGGCGTACCCCGATCACTTCTGACCGGAGTACTTTGCCTGGATTTCCTGCGCCACGTTCGACGGAACCGGCGAATAGTGATCGAACGTCATCGAGTACTGCGCGCGGCCCTGCGACATGGAGCGCAGGTTGTCGACGTACTTGAACATGTTCGCGAGCGGAACGTGTGCGCTGATCACGATGGTGATGCCACGCGATTCCTGACCCTGGATCTGACCGCGACGCGAGTTCAGATCGCCGATCACGTCACCGACGTAATCTTCAGGGGTGACGACTTCGACCTTCATCATCGGCTCGAGAAGCTGTGCACCAGCCTTCTTTGCTGCTTCACGGAAGCAGGCACGCGATGCGATTTCGAACGCCAGAACCGAGGAGTCGACATCGTGGTATGCGCCGTCGATCAGGGTCGCCTTGACGCCCAGCATCGGGAAGCCAGCGAGCGGACCGGAAGACAGAACGCTTTCGATACCCTTCTGAACGCCCGGGATGTATTCCTTCGGAACAGCACCGCCGACGATCTTGGATTCGAACTTGAATTCTTCGCCTTCAGGGTTCGGTTCGAAGATGATCTTCACGCGAGCAAACTGACCGGTACCACCGGACTGCTTCTTGTGCGTGTAGTCTTCTTCGTGCTGACGCGTGATGGTTTCGCGGTAGGCAACCTGCGGAGCACCGACGGTTGCTTCAACCTTGAACTCGCGACGCATACGGTCAACGAGGATGTCGAGGTGAAGTTCGCCCATGCCTGCGATGATCGTCTGACCGGATTCTTCATCCGTCTTGACGCGGAACGAAGGATCTTCAGCGGCCAGGCGGTTGAGCGCGAGGCCCATCTTTTCCTGGTCGCCCTTGGTCTTCGGCTCGATGGCGATCTGGATGACCGGCTCGGGGAATTCCATGCGCTCGAGAATAACCGGCTTCAGCGGATCGCAGAGCGTATCGCCAGTGGTGGTTTCCTTGAGGCCAGCCAGAGCAACGATGTCGCCGGCAAAGGCTTCTTCGATGTCTTCACGGCTGTTGGAATGCATCTGCAGCATACGGCCGACGCGCTCGCGCTTGTCCTTGACCGTGTTGATGACCGACGTGCCCTTTTCGAGCTTGCCGGAGTAGATGCGGGCGAAGGTCAGCGAACCGACGAAGGGGTCGTTCATGATCTTGAACGCGAGCATGGAAAGCGGCTCGCTGTCATCGGCATGACGCTCGATTTCGGCTTCGGTCTTGAAGTCGATGCCCTTGATCGCGGGAATGTCCAGCGGCGAAGGCAGGTAGTCGACGACGGCGTCGAGAAGCGGCTGAACGCCCTTGTTCTTGAACGCGGTACCGCAGAACATCGGGTGGAACTTCACGTCGATGGTGCCGCGGCGAACGAGCGAACGGATCTTCTCGTTGTCGGGCATGATGCCGTTCAGGTAGTCTTCCATCGCTTCTTCGTCGATCTCGACAACGGTCTCGATCAGCTTTTCGCGATATTCTTCAGCCTTGGCCTTCATGTCTTCAGGAATTTCGACGACGTCCCACTGAGCGCCGAGCGATTCGTCGCGCCAGATGAGTGCGTTCATCTCGATCAGGTCGATAACGCCCTTGAACTCGGTCTCAGCGCCGATCGGCAGCTGCATGACAACGGCGGTAGCGCCGAGACGGGTCTTGATCATTTCTACCGAGCGGTAGAAGTCAGCACCGGTCTTGTCCATCTTGTTGCAGAAGATCATACGCGGAACGTTGTACTTCTCAGCCTGACGCCAGACGGTTTCCGTCTGCGGCTCTACACCGGCGTTGGCGTCGAGAAGAGCGATGGCACCGTCGAGAACGCGCAGCGAACGCTCGACTTCAATGGTGAAGTCAACGTGGCCGGGGGTGTCGATGATGTTGAAACGGCGCATCTTGCCATCGCGACCCTTCCAGAAGGTCGTGGTCGCAGCGGACGTGATGGTGATACCACGTTCCTGCTCCTGTTCCATCCAGTCCATCGTGGCAGCGCCATCATGAACTTCGCCGATCTTGTGCGACTTACCGGTGTAATAAAGAATACGCTCGGTGGTCGTCGTCTTACCGGCGTCGATATGCGCCATGATACCGAAATTGCGGTAGTCTTCGATTTTATATTCGCGAGCCATAATGGACTGCCTTTCGATATGCGACCGTTTAAGATTACCAGCGGTAATGCGAGAATGCGCGGTTTGCGTCGGCCATCTTGTGCGTGTCTTCACGCTTCTTGACGGCGGAACCGCGGTTGTTCGCAGCGTCCATGAGTTCGCCGGAAAGGCGATCGACCATGGTCGTTTCGTTACGCTTGCGAGCAGCAGTGATCAGCCAGCGGATGGCGAGAGCCTGACGGCGCTCCGGACGAACGTCGACCGGGACCTGATACGTAGCACCGCCAACGCGACGCGAACGCACTTCAACGTGCGGAGCAACGTTGTCGAGGGCGGAGTGGAACACGCCGAGCGGCTCCTGCTTCGTCTTGCCCTGAACGACGTCGAACGCGCCGTAAACGATGCTTTCCGCGACGGACTTCTTGCCGTGAAGCATGATGGCATTCATGAACTTGGTGACGACCAGATCGCCGAACTTCGGGTCCGGGTTGATCTCACGCTTTTCTGCACTATGGCGACGGGACATATTCTTTGTCTCTCAATGTTATTGACGCTAAACCACGCGGAGAACCTCGCGCAGCGCCTGATTGTTGTTGCCGAAAATTACTTCGGACGCTTCGCACCGTACTTCGAACGGCGCTGCTTGCGGTTCTTGACGCCTTGGGTATCGAGAACACCGCGGATGATGTGGTAACGCACACCCGGCAAGTCCTTTACGCGGCCGCCGCGGATCATGACCACGGAGTGTTCCTGAAGGTTGTGACCTTCGCCGGGAATGTAGCCGATGACTTCGAAGCCGTTGGTGAGACGGATCTTGGCAACCTTACGCAGAGCCGAGTTCGGCTTCTTCGGGGTCGTCGTGTAAACGCGGGTGCAAACACCACGCTTCTGCGGGTTTTCCTGAAGTGCAGGAACCTTGTTGCGCTTTACCTGTGCCTGGCGGGGCTTACGGATCAGCTGGTTTACGGTAGGCATATAACCATCCCTTGCAAAAACTACTTTAGCCACCCTCACGGGTGGCGGCTATGCCGTTTCCGGCGACGAAGCACGCATATATCCTCATGCGCAAAACGTGGCCCGATCCGTTTTCACGGATGGACCACCAAGAGCAGAGGACGCCGGATGAGGCGTCTTGCGTGCAACATTCGTGTCTTCTACGTGCAATGAAGCTTCATTTGAGATGATGTCCGGGAAAAACGTTTCCGAACGGCCAGCACAGATAGAGGCTCCGATGGCGGGCGTACTACTGTTTTAGCCAGCTTTCGTCAAGGGCGGATCCGCATTTTGCGCTGGCACCCGCGGCCACAAAGCCTGCGCACAGGCCCTTTGCCCTCTCCTTCTAACATAAGTCACAGCCGGCAACAGCGATTTTGACCTCCGGCCTTTGGCTTTTCACAAAATCCGTCTATTGATTCCCTCAAGCGGGCCGGAGCTGGCACCGCGGCGCGCAAGACCGATTCCGTCCGGCCCGCATACTCCACAACGACATATCAAGGAACCGCGTCATGACAAACCTCCCCGACAACGACAACGGACGCGACGAGCCGATGGTCTTCATCGTCATCGGCAAGGCTTACGAACACGACAATTCCGAAGGCATCGACATCCACGTCATTCTGCGGGCGCCGGACGACGACACCGCCGTACGCGAAACGCTGAACGCGCTTTCGGAGGAAGGTTTCATCGAAGCCGACCTCGACCAGATCGGCATGCTGACTGAAGTTCCGGACGAAGAGCCGCACGCTTCCGCCTATCAGGGCGCCCTGGAGGGCGAAGTCGCCATCATCCGTTTCGCCTGAGGGACCGCCCTCACCGCGACAAATGCGCCGCCACCGATAAAACGGCACCCGCCCACACCAGGGCGGTTGTCTTCCAGGACTTGATGCCAAGGCCGAAATCTTGCGTGCAGCCACCTTTTCCTGCAAAAGACCTTGGTAAATGTCAATATATTAAGTCACTGATAGATTATATACTTTAAATATGATAGTATTATTTGTATTTCCGTTGAAATATACGAAGATATAAGATTAAATTGATCCCGACGCATGATTTCGGTGGCGGGTTGGATAATATATCTTCGGCAGACATTATAGATGACATTTACGAGGCAGCACTTTTTCCCGATCGCTGGGCGAACGTGATAGCCGCAATCGGCCAACGGCTCGATTTCTGGGGCGGCGCGCTCACCTGGGGCAAAGGCGAGGATGAAGCATGGCTCTATCCGCCCAATTTCCAGGAACTCATGCAAGCCTTCATGAAGGGCGGCTGGAACCACCGCAACGATCGCCTCACACGCGCTGTCCGCGAGGGCCAATTTTCCTTCGTGCGTGATTTCGATATCTTTACCCCTGACGAATGGGCGGGGCTGCCAATCGTGCGCGATTTCCTGATGCCGCGTGGACTGGGATATGGGGTGGCAACGCAGGTTGCGCCGCCGGATCATCCCGAAATGACTCTCCTGTTCGAACGCAAGCTCGACAGAGGAATCATTGGTCCGGAAACCATGGCGGCACTTGGCCGGCTGAGGCCGCATATCGCCCGCAGCCTCACCCTCGCAACAGGGCTGCAACGCCAGAAAGCAGATGCCATCACGCTCGGCCTCAACGCCATCGGTGCGCCGGCGGCGGTGCTCCAGGCAAGCGGACGCGTTCTTTCCACAAACACCCTGTTCGAGGCGACCAAAAAGTGTATTTCCACCCGCGCCCGCGACAGGATCTTGATCTTGGACGAGAGAATAAACCGGCTGCTCTACAAGGCGCTAGCCGGCGGCAGTGTCAGTTCCCTACCCCTGCCGACAAGCGAAGACGGGGTGTGCATCCTTCACGTCATACCGCTGCGCAAGGACGCGCTGGATTTATCCCCTAACGGCAGCGCCATCGTGCTGATATCGCAACCATCGGACACCGTTGCCGACGTCACGCCGCTTCTGAAGGGGTTATACGATCTCACCAAGGGCGAGGCCCGTGTCGCGCTGGAAATCCTGAAGGGCCTTTCACTTCCCTCCGTGGCAAAGCAACTTCAAATCTCGCATGAAACGGTTCGCAGCAACGCCAAGTCTATCTATGCAAAGACCGGCAGTACGGGCCAGACCGATCTCGTTCGCCGGCTTTCCGTTTTGACGCGCTACACCATCGGTGAGCAGGAAAGACCCCGAGACGGGACTGGCCATATGAAGGACCAGATCTGACCTTCTAACCCGACCAAAACAAAAAACGCCCGGATTGCTCCGGGCGTTTTTTTACTGAACTTTGGCGGGGCTTCGTAAAGCCCCTGCCCTTGAGCAGACCTTATTCGGCCGGAGCCGGATCCGTCATGTCCTGCAGCATCTGTGTTGCAGAGCCTGCACCCGTACCCTTGCGGCGTTCCTCGAGAATGAGGTCGTCGCGCGAGGTGGCGATGCGGCGGATCTGCGTCATGGTGCCGCCGGTACCGGCCGGTATGAGGCGGCCGACGATGACGTTTTCCTTGAGGCCCTGCAGCGTGTCCGTCTTGCCGGCGATCGCAGCTTCCGTGAGAACCTTGGTGGTTTCCTGGAACGATGCGGCCGAGATGAAGGACGGCGTCTGCAGCGATGCCTTGGTGATACCGAGAAGAACCGGATCGCCATAAGCGGGCTTCTTGCCTTCTTCGATCAGGCGGTCGTTGTTGTCGTCAAGCTCGATACGATCGACATTGTCGCCAACGATGTAGTGGCTGTCGCCCGCATCGGTGATCTCGACCTTCTGCAGCATCTGGCGAACGATCACCTCGATGTGCTTGTCGTTGATCACAACGCCCTGCAGTCGGTAGACTTCCTGGATTTCGTTCACGAGGTAGGAAGCCAAAGCCTCTACGCCCTTGATTGCCAGAATGTCGTGCGGTGCCGGATTGCCGTCGAGAATGTATTCGCCCTTCTCGATGTAGTCGCCTTCCTGAAGATGGAAGGGCTTGCCCTTCGGGATCAGGTATTCGACCGGCTCGACGCCATCTTCCGCAGGCTCGATCATCACGCGACGCTTGTTCTTGTAGTCGCGACCGAGGCGGATCGTACCATCGATCTCAGCGATGACAGCATGATCCTTCGGACGACGTGCTTCGAACAGTTCGGCAACGCGCGGCAGACCACCGGTGATGTCCTTGGTCTTGGCGCTTTCCAGCGGCGAACGTGCAAGCACGTCACCCTGGAAGACCTTCGAACCAGGCTCAACCGACAGGATCGCGTCCACGGAGAGGTGGAAGCGGGCTTCGCCACCGCGGCTAAGCTTTGCGACAGCGCCGGAAGCATCCTTGATGATGATCGCGGGCTTGAGGTCCGAACCGCGCGGCGTCGAACGCCAGTCAATGACCTGACGCTTGGTGATGCCGGTGGATTCGTCGGTGGCTTCCAGAACGGAAAGACCGTCGACGAGGTCCTCGAAGTGAACGGTACCTTCCACTTCCGTCATCATCGGACGGGTGTAGGGGTCCCACTCTGCAAGACGCTGGCCGCGTTTTACCTTGTCGCCGTCATCAACGAAGATCTTCGAACCATAAGCGACACGCTGCGAGGAACGTTCCACGCCGCGCTCATCGAGAATGGTGACCGACATGTTACGGCCCATTGCGATGAGAACGCCATCGGAGTTCCGCAGGATGTTGCGGTTCTTGATCTGGATCGTGCCTTCGTACGAAGCTTCCAGGAACGACTGGTCGACCACGTTTGCCGTACCGCCAAGGTGGAAGGTACGCATGGTGAGCTGCGTGCCCGGTTCACCGATCGACTGTGCGGCGATGACGCCAACGGCTTCGCCCATGTTGACCGGAGTACCGCGAGCAAGGTCACGACCGTAGCAGACGCCGCAAACGCCGACCTGCACTTCGCAGGTCAGTGCCGAGCGGATACGGACGGACTGGATGCCAGCCTTCTCGATGATTGCAACGTCGGCTTCGTCGATCAACGTTCTGGCCTTGACGATGTTTTCGCCAGTTACCGGATTGTCGATGTCATCAAGAGCCGTACGGCCGAGGATACGTGCGCCGAGCGAGGCAACGACCTGACCGGCATCAACGATGGCGGTCATGGTGAGGCCCTTGTCGGTGCCGCAATCCACGGAGTTGACGATGCAATCCTGTGCCACGTCGACGAGACGGCGGGTAAGGTAACCCGAGTTCGCAGTCTTCAAGGCGGTGTCTGCAAGACCCTTACGGGCACCGTGGGTCGAGTTGAAGTACTCGTTAACGGTCAGGCCTTCCTTGAAGTTCGAGATGATCGGCGTCTCGATGATTTCGCCCGAGGGCTTGGCCATCAGGCCGCGCATGCCGCCCAGCTGACGCATCTGGTTCGGTGAACCGCGGGCGCCCGAGTGGCTCATCATGTAGATGGAGTTCATCGGCTTCTGGCGGCCCGTTTCCGGGTCGAATTCCACAGCCTTGATGCGCGCCATCATTTCTTCGGCGACCTTTTCGGTTGCCTTACCCCAGGCGTCGACAACCTTGTTGTACTTTTCGCCCTGGGTGATGAGACCGTCATTATACTGCTGTTCGTATTCCTTCACCAAGGCTTCGGTGTCACCGACGATCTTAACCTTGCTGTCCGGAATGACCATGTCGTCCTTGCCGAACGAGATACCGGCGCGGCAAGCGTGAGCAAAGCCGAGCTGCATGATCCGGTCGCAGAAGATGACCGTGTCTTTCTGGCCGCAATGACGGTAGACCGTGTCGATCATCTTGGAGATGTTCTTCTTGGTCATTTCCTGATTGCAGACGTCGAACGGCACGTTGACGTTCTTCGGCAGAAGTTCGCCAATCAGCATACGGCCAGGCGTCGTTTCATGGATCTTGGAAACTGGCTTGCCGTCAGCATCCACGGTCTTGAAACGACCACGGATCTTGGCATGCAGCGTCACGACCTTGTTTTCAAGCGCGTGATGCAATTCGCCGATGTCCGAGAAGGCCATGCCTTCGCCGGGCTCATTCTGGTTCATGATCGACAGGTAATACAGGCCGAGAACCATGTCCTGCGAAGGAACGATGATCGGATGGCCGTTTGCCGGATGCAGGATGTTGTTGGTCGACATCATCAGCACGCGGGCTTCAAGCTGGGCTTCGAGCGACAGCGGCACGTGAACGGCCATCTGGTCGCCGTCGAAGTCGGCGTTGAAAGCCGTGCAGACGAGCGGATGCAGCTGAATAGCCTTGCCTTCAACCAGCATGGGTTCGAAGGCCTGGATACCCAGACGGTGCAGCGTCGGTGCGCGGTTCAGAAGGACCGGATGCTCGCGGATGACCTCGTCGAGGATATCCCAAACTTCAGGCTTTTCTTTTTCAACCAGCTTCTTGGCCTGCTTGACGGTCGAGGAGTAACCCTTGGCGTCGAGGCGGGCATAGATGAACGGCTTGAACAGCTCGAGCGCCATCTTCTTCGGCAGGCCGCACTGGTGCAGCTTCAGCTCCGGACCGGTCACGATGACCGAACGGCCTGAATAGTCGACGCGCTTGCCGAGAAGGTTCTGGCGGAAGCGGCCCTGCTTGCCCTTGAGCATGTCGGACAGCGACTTCAGCGGACGCTTGTTCGCACCCGTGATGACGCGACCGCGACGGCCGTTATCGAACAGCGCATCGACGGACTCCTGCAACATACGCTTTTCGTTGCGGATGATGATACCAGGCGCGCGAAGCTCGATCAGGCGCTTCAGACGGTTGTTACGGTTGATGACGCGGCGATAGAGATCGTTGAGGTCGGACGTCGCGAAACGGCCACCATCCAGCGGAACCAGCGGACGAAGGTCCGGCGGAATAACCGGAACGACCTTCATGATCATCCATTCCGGACGATTGCCGGATTCCATGAAGTTCTCAACGATCTTGAGACGCTTCATGAACTTCTTTGCTTGAGATCCGAGGTGGTCTCGGCAAGCTCGGCACGCAGGTCGCCGGCGATCTTTTCGAGGTTCATCGAAGCCAGCATCTCGTAGATGGCTTCAGCGCCGATCATGGCGGTGAACTGGTCTTCGCCGAACTCGTCAACGGCGATCATGTACTCTTCCTCGGACAGAAGCTGGTTCTGCTTCATCGAGGTGAGGCCGGGTTCGGTGACGATGTAGTTCTCGAAATAGAGAACGCGTTCAACATCCTTCAGCGTCATGTCGAGCAAGGTCGAGATACGCGAGGGAAGCGACTTCAGGAACCAGATATGGGCAACGGGCGCTGCGAGCTCGATATGGCCCATGCGCTCACGGCGAACGCGCGACAGCGTAACTTCAACGCCGCACTTTTCGCAGATGATGCCCTTGTACTTCATGCGCTTGTACTTGCCGCACAGGCATTCGTAGTCCTTGATAGGTCCGAAAATGCGCGCGCAGAAGAGACCATCGCGTTCCGGCTTGAACGTACGATAGTTGATGGTTTCCGGCTTCTTGATCTCGCCGTAGGACCACGACAGGATTTTTTCCGGCGAAGCGATCGAAATCCGGATGGAATCGAAATGCTGCGCAGGCACCTGAGGATTGAAAAGATTCATGACCTCTTGGTTCATGCCTTGTCTCCTTGAGAGGCTAGCTGCTGCCCCTGTTTGCATCTGGACCGGCTTCTTCCCGGGTCACCGTCCAGAGCTTTAAATACGGATTAACCGCACAATGCGGCGAAAGTGTCCCGCGGCAACCATTGGTCGCCGGGGAAACGACAGGCGCCAACACGGCGCCCGCCTCTCTCATCTTTATTCCGCTGCGTCGGGCAGCTGATCCTCGGGCTGGGTCTCGACCTTCGAGTTCTCCAGTTCGACCGAAAGACCGAGCGACCGCATTTCCTTGACGAGAACGTTGAAGCTCTCGGGGATACCGGCCTCAAAGGTATCGTCGCCACGGACGATCGCCTCGTAGACCTTGGTGCGGCCCGCCACGTCGTCCGACTTGACGGTGAGCATTTCCTGCAGCGTGTAAGCCGCGCCGTATGCTTCCAGAGCCCAGACTTCCATTTCCCCGAAGCGCTGTCCGCCGAACTGCGCCTTGCCGCCCAGCGGCTGCTGGGTAACGAGCGAGTAAGGACCGATCGAGCGAGCGTGGATCTTGTCGTCAACAAGGTGGTTCAGCTTGATCATGTACATGTAGCCGACGGTGACCTTGCGGTCGAACGGCTCGCCGGTACGACCGTCATAAAGAACGGACTGACCGGATTCATGCAGACCTGCCTTCTTCAGCATCGCGGCAACGTCGGGTTCATGCGCACCGTCGAAGACCGGGGTCGCGATGGAAACACCGCGCTTGGCTTCTTCGGCAAGCTTGACCAGCGATTCGTCGTCGAAGCGCTTCACCTCGTCATGCGATTCACTCGCATAGATTTCGGTAAGCTCCGTGCGAAGCTCGCTGATGTCCATCGTCTTGCGATACTCTTCGAGCATCTCGCCGATCTTCTTGCCCATACCTGCGCATGCCCATGCGAGGTGGGTTTCGAGGATCTGGCCGACGTTCATGCGCGAAGGCACGCCGAGCGGATTCAAGCAGATGTCGACATGCGTGCCGTCTTCGAGGAACGGCATGTCCTCGACAGGAACGATACGCGAGACGACGCCCTTGTTACCGTGACGGCCGGCCATCTTGTCGCCCGGCTGGATCTTGCGCTTCACAGCGACGAAGACCTTGACCATCTTCATGACGCCAGGAGGCATTTCATCGCCGCGCTGGACCTTCTCGACCTTGTCCATGAAGCGCTGTTCAAGGCGCGACTTGGATTCGTCGTACTGGCCGCGAAGTGCTTCCAGTTCGGACTGGGCCTTCTCGTCTTCGACTGCAAACATCCACCACTGCGAGCGGGGATATTCGGAGACGACGGCGTTGGAAAGCTCGACGCCCTTCTTGAAGCCCTTCGGACCGGCGATGGAAACGTGACCACGCAGCATGTCGATCAGGCGGCCGTAGACGTTACGGTCGAGAATTGCCTGTTCGTCGTCGCGGTCCTTTGCCAGACGTTCGATCTCTTCGCGCTCGATTGCCATCGCGCGCTCATCCTTCTCCACACCGTGACGGTTGAAGACGCGGACTTCCACAACGGTACCAAACGTGCCCGGAGGCATGCGCATGGAGGTGTCGCGAACGTCGGAAGCCTTTTCACCGAAGATGGCGCGCAGAAGCTTTTCTTCCGGCGTCATCGGGCTTTCGCCCTTCGGCGTGATCTTGCCGACGAGGATATCGCCCGGCTGAACTTCCGCACCGATGTAAACGATACCGGCTTCGTCGAGGTTCTTCAGCGCTTCTTCCGAAACGTTCGGAATGTCACGCGTGATTTCTTCCGGACCAAGCTTCGTGTCACGCGCCATCACTTCGAATTCTTCGATGTGGATGGAGGTGAACACGTCGTCGGAAACGATACGTTCCGACATCAGGATCGAGTCTTCGTAGTTGTAGCCGTTCCAGGGCATGAACGCGACGAGCGCGTTACGGCCGAGCGCCAGATCGCCGAGGTCGGTCGACGGACCATCAGCGATGATGTCACCCTTGGAGATGATGTCACCGACAGCGACCAGCGGACGCTGGTTGACGCAGGTGTTCTGGTTCGAACGCTGGAACTTCTGCAGACGGTAGATATCGACGCCCGACTTGCCGGCATCGAGTTCTTCCGTAGCGCGGATAACGATACGGGTCGCATCCACCTGGTCGACGACACCGCCGCGGCGAGCCGCGATGGCAGCGCCGGAGTCACGGGCGACGATCGGTTCCATGCCTGTGCCGACGAACGGCGCTTCCGCCCGCAGAAGCGGAACGGCCTGACGCTGCATGTTCGAGCCCATGAGAGCGCGGTTGGCGTCGTCGTTTTCCAGGAACGGAATGAGAGCCGCTGCGACCGAAACGAGCTGCTTCGGCGAAACGTCCATCAGGTTAATGTTGTCGCGCGGTGCGAGCATAACTTCGCCCGAGTGACGGCAAACAACGAACTCTTCAGTGAAGGCGCCTTCGCCATCGAGCTCGGCATTGGCCTGTGCGACGTAGTACTTGGCCTCTTCCATAGCGGAGAGGTAGATAACGTCGGTCGTCACCTTGCCGTCGATGATCTTGCGGTACGGGCTTTCGATGAAGCCGTACTTGTTGACGCGGGCAAAGGTGGCAAGCGAGTTGATCAGACCGATGTTCGGGCCTTCCGGCGTTTCGATCGGGCAAATACGGCCGTAGTGGGTCGGATGAACGTCGCGGACTTCGAAGCCGGCGCGCTCACGGGTCAGACCACCCGGTCCAAGAGCCGAAAGACGGCGCTTGTGGGTGATTTCCGAAAGCGGGTTCACCTGGTCCATGAACTGCGAAAGCTGCGAGGAACCGAAGAATTCGCGAACGGCGGCAGCTGCCGGCTTCGCATTGATCAGGTCCTGCGGCATCACGGTGTCGATTTCGATCGAGGACATACGTTCCTTGATCGCACGTTCCATGCGCAGAAGGCCGAGGCGGTACTGGTTTTCCATCAGCTCGCCGACCGAACGCACACGGCGGTTGCCGAGGTTGTCGATGTCGTCGATTTCGCCCTTGCCGTCGCGCAGTTCGACCAGCATCTTGACGACAGCGAGGATGTCTTCCTTGCGCAGCGTGCGCACGGTGTCTTCCGCGTCGAGGTCGAGACGCATGTTCATCTTCACGCGGCCAACAGCCGAGAGATCATAACGTTCTGCATCGAAGAACAGCGAGTTGAACATCGCTTCTGCCGAATCCATGGTCGGCGGCTCACCCGGACGCATGACGCGGTAGATATCGAACAGCGCTTCCTGGCGGTTCTGGTTCTTGTCCGCATGCAGCGTGTTGCGGATATAGGCGCCAACATTGACGTGGTCGATGTTGAGGACCGGAATCTCGTCAAAGCCGGACTGAAGAATGAGGCCAAGCGTCTTTTCGTCGATTTCGTCGCCGGCTTCGAGATAGATCTCACCCGTCGAGTAGTTGACGATGTCTTCGGCAAGGAAGTTGCCGTAGAGGTCTTCGTCAGTCGCCTTAAGTGCCTTCAGGCCCTTGTCGACGAGCTGGCGGATAAGACGCGGAGTGAGCTTCTTGCCACCTTCGACAACGACTTCGCCGGTGTCGGCGTCGATCATGTCGGTGATGACCTTGGCATTCTTCAGCGTTTCAGGCTGGAACGGAATGCGCCAGCCATCGCCGGCGCGCTCGTAGGAAGCCTTGCTGTAGAAGGTCGACAGGATTTCTTCACCATCCATGCCAAGCGCCATCAGGAGCGAGGTCACGGGCAGCTTGCGGCGACGGTCGATACGCGCATAGACGATGTCCTTGGCGTCGAACTCGATGTCGAGCCAGGAACCGCGATATGGGATGACGCGGGCAGCGAACAAAAGCTTGCCGGAAGAATGGCTCTTGCCCTTGTCGTGGTCGAAGAATACGCCCGGCGAACGGTGCATCTGCGAAACGATGACGCGCTCTGTACCGTTGACGATGAACGTGCCGTTATTGGTCATGAGCGGCATGTCGCCCATGTATACGGACTGTTCCTTGATGTCCTTGATGGACTTCGCGCCTGTATCCTCGTCGATATCGAACACGATGAGGCGCAGCGTCACTTTCAGCGGCGCTGCATAGGTCAGATCGCGCTGACGGCATTCCTCGACGTCAAACTTCGGCGCTTCGAATTCGTAAGACACGAATTCGAGCATGGATGCGCCGGAAAAATCGGTGATCGGGAATACGGATTTGAATACGGCATTCAATCCCTCGTCGGGACGGCCACCCTTGGGCTCGTCAACCATGAGAAACTGGTCATACGAAGCCTTCTGAACCTCGATGAGGTTCGGCATTTCCGCTACTTCTGGAATTTTGCCGAAAAACTTGCGTACGCGCCTGCGACCGTTAAACGAAAGGGTCTGAGCCATCGTCGCTCCTTTAAAATTGCATCCGGGCCTGCAACGGACGGGAACCGATGGCCAGTCGATCCCGTCAAGCAATGGGTGTCATCAATCTCGTTCCACATCCCGGATCGATCAGGCCGGATTGCCTAGATGAGCCGGTTCGGAACCATTCTCTTGAAGAACCCATTACCCAAAAGCCATTTTCACGCGGCTTTTGGGTAATAAGTTTTAAAACGATGACGACGGAAAGGGGCATGAAGCCCCTTCCCGCCAGCAATCGCAAGATTACTTAACGTCGACCTTGGCGCCAGCGTCTTCAAGCTTCTTCTTGAGGTCAGCAGCTTCAGCCTTGGAAACAGCTTCCTTGACAGCCTTCGGAGCGCCTTCAACGAGGTCCTTAGCTTCCTTCAGGCCGAGACCAGTGATAGCGCGGACTTCCTTGATGACGTTGATCTTGTTGGCGCCAGCGTCAACCAGGATCACGTCGAATTCGGTCTTTTCTTCTTCAACGACAGCAGCAGCGCCAGCACCGCCAGCAGCAGCAACAGCTACCGGAGCAGCGGCGGAAACGCCCCACTTTTCTTCGAGAAGCTTCGACAGTTCTGCAGCTTCCAGAACGGTCAGGGTGGAGAGGTCTTCAACGATCTTTGCGAGATCAGCCATTTTGATAGTTCCTTTTGTTCAGTTCGAACCAGTTTGAATAATTACAGCGAAAAACCGCCTTAAGCGGCTTCGTCCTTCTTGGCGTAAGCCGAGAACACCCGTGCAAGCTGGCTTGCAGGTGCTGCGACAACCGTGGCGACGCGAGTTGCCGGGGCGTTGAGTAGGCCCAGCAGCTTTGCGCGCAGCTCGTCCAGCGAAGGCAGGGTCGCAAGCGACTTGACTGCTTCGGCGTTGAGCGTGGTTGCGCCCATGGAACCGCCGAGAACAACGACTTTATCGTTGGTCTTTGCGAAATCCATGACGACTTTCGGAGCAATCATAGGGTCGACGCTGTATGCAATCAGCGTCTGGCCCTTGAAGAGATCTGTCATCCCTTCCGACTCCGTGCCCTGAAGAGCGATCTTGGCCAGGCGGTTCTTCGCGACCTTGACGGTGCCTCCGGCAGCGCGCATTTTCGAACGGAAGTCGTTCATTTGCGCAACGGTGACACCAGCATAGTGGGCCACGACAACCGAACCGGAAGCCTTGAAGACTTCGTTCAGCTCCGTGACGAATTCGCGTTTTTCCGCTCTTTCCACTGTCTGTCTCCAGTAGACGGGGCCACATAAGTGTGAACCCGTCGGGTTTGCCTTTGCCCCAAGGGACCTTTTTACAAAGATCCCGAGCGACGCTCGAGGATCCTGTCCCCCGCTCTGTCGCCGCAAACGGCTTCAGGCACAGGCACACCAGGTTCGAACCGGACAGTCAGGCATCTGCGATGCCTCAAATCCAGCCTCACCCGTCTCATGCAGGTTGAATGATTAAGGCCAAACCCCGAAGGACATGGCCACCCGCAATCTCGGACAGGAGTTCCGGGTTTCCCCGGAAATCTCCGGCTCCCTGAGAGCCGGAAATTCTTTTAATCACGCTCCCCGACAGGGAAGCACGAGAATTGATTAAGCCGTAACCGACGAAGGTTCGATCTTGACGCCCGGACCCATGGTCGAGGAGATGGCAACGCGCTTGACGTAGTTGCCCTTGGCACCCGTCGGCTTTGCCTTGATGACCGCATCGGCGAAAGCCTTGATGTTTTCTTCAAGAGCCTTGGCGTCGAACGAAGCCTTGCCAATACCAGCGTGTACGATACCGGCCTTTTCGACGCGGAACTCAACAGCGCCGCCCTTGGACGCCTTGACGGCGCCGGCAACATCCATCGTCACCGTACCTACCTTCGGGTTCGGCATCATGCCACGCGGGCCGAGTACCTTGCCGAGACGGCCGACGAGCGGCATCATGTCCGGGGTCGCGATGCAACGATCGAAGTCGATCTTGCCGCCCTGAACGATTTCAACCAGCTCTTCTGCGCCAACAACGTCAGCACCAGCAGCCGTGGCTTCATCAGCCTTGGCGCCACGTGCAAAAACGGCGACGCGAACGTCACGGCCCGTGCCGTTCGGCAGGTTGACAACGCCGCGAACCATCTGGTCCGCATGGCGCGGGTCAACGCCGAGGTTCATCGAAACTTCAACGGTTTCGTCGAACTTGGCGACTGCACGTTCCTTGACCATCGAAATGGCGTCGGTGAGAACGTAGAGCTTGTTAGGATCCACACCTTCGCGGATCTTCTGAATACGCTTTGCTACCTTGGCCATGATCAACCTACTACTTCCAGGCCCATGGCGCGGGCAGAGCCCTCAACCATTGCCATTGCGCCTTCGATATCGGCAGCATTCAGATCCTTCATCTTGGCTTCAGCGATCGTCTTGACCTGAGCCTTGGTGATGGAGCCAACCTTGGCGCCCTTACCAGGCGTCTTGGAGCCGGAGGTGATCTTCGCTTCCTTCTTCAGCCAATAGGTCATCGGCGGCTGCTTCATGACGAAGGTGAAGGACTTGTCCTGGTAATAGGTGATGACGACCGGAATCGGCATACCCTTTTCCATTTCCTGCGTGGCGGCATTGAACGCCTTGCAGAATTCCATGATGTTGATGCCGCGCTGACCAAGTGCAGGACCGATCGGCGGGGACGGATTGGCCGACCCTGCCTTCACCTGCAGCTTGAGCTGGCCCATAACTTTCTTAGCCATATCTCTCTGCCTTTCAATTCAAACCGGTTTCCCGGCTTCTCTCTAGCCGGATCGCTCCGGCGGCTGCGGTTGCGTGGTGCGGCGCCCTGCCCCGGCTATGGGAGCCCGTTTGCCTTCCACGCGATTGGGGTTTCACCCCTCCAGTCAGACCTTCTCGACCTGACTGTATTCCAGCTCGACCGGCGTAGCGCGGCCGAAAATCGAAACTTCCACCTTCAGGCGCGAACGCTCTTCGTCGACATCCTGAACAACGCCGTTGAACGACGCGAACGGACCATCGGAAACGCGAACCTGCTCGCCGACCTCGAACGAAACCGAAGACTTCGGACGCTCGACACCTTCCTGAACCTGACCGAGGATACGATCGGCTTCATAATCCGGAATCGGAACAGGCTTATTGTCCGAACCGAGGAAACCGGTCACCTTCGGCGTGTTCTTGATGAGATGATAGGCCTCATCCGTCAGGTTGGCGCGCACAAGCACGTAACCTGGAAAGAACTTGCGCTCGCTGTCGACCTTGCGGCCACGACGCACCTCGACAACCTTTTCGGTCGGAACGAGGATTTTCTCGAAAAGATGATCAAGACCCTTCTGACGAGCCTTCTCTTCGATCGACTCAGCGACCTTCTTTTCGAAATTCGAATATGCGTGAACGATATACCAGCGCGCTGCCATTTTTATTCTCCGTTCAATCCGTTACCGGCCGACGTTCAGCACGAGGCTAAGCACCCAGCCGATGAGCTGGTCAGCAGCAAAAAAGAACAGAGCCGCAAAAATGACCATCACAAGCACCATAGCCGTCGAAATCATGGTCTCGCGGCGCGACGGCCAAGTGATTTTAGACGCTTCGGCGCGAACCTGCTGCAGAAACGTAAACGGATTGGTTTTGGATGCCATTGACTGCCCACGCAATTACGGCGCGTAAAGCCGAACTAATCAGCCCCACGCACCGCGTGTCTGTTTTGACCTTACATAAACACCGATTCCAGTTTTAACAAGAGGAAATCGACATTCGGCGAAATTCGCCGGAAAACCGGCACCCATCTGCCATGCAGCGAAGACCGCGCTTGCGGATGGAAAGTGGCAGGGGCAGTAAGGCTCGAACTTACGACCTGCGGTTTTGGAGACCGCCGCTCTACCAACTGAGCTATACCCCTTTAACACCTTAGCCGACCACGAAAATCACTTGGCCGCTTCGGTATGCGTTCCCTTTAAGGCGCACGGAAAAGAATGGCAAGCGCTTTTTATTCGCTTTCGGAAGAAACTGTTGACACCCTCCCCGCCACGTTTTTTCCTCGGCCGCTTAACCGGTTACCCCCAAGCCCGTCACCTCAACGAACC
The DNA here is from genome assembly GCF_030758035.1 of Rhizobium sp. AN68. Taxonomy (NCBI): domain Bacteria; kingdom Pseudomonadati; phylum Pseudomonadota; class Alphaproteobacteria; order Hyphomicrobiales; family Rhizobiaceae; genus Rhizobium; species Rhizobium sp. AN68. The sequence goes on from NZ_JARWMI010000003.1 coordinate 1,797,439, forward strand.
CCTTTGCGGCATCCAAATGCGCTGGTTTGATACCTTTCGCAACCGACCTTTAATCTATTACGGCTCAAGCGCACTGCGATCGGACCTGATCAACTGACGCTCCCGATACTTGCGCTTGAAGTGTGCGACGTTGCGCGTCACGGAACGCCGCCATTTACGGACTGTCGCCAGCGAAAAGAATCTGTCGAGTTCTTGCGCCACACCGCGCCAACCACGGCGTTTCTTAAGACCATAATTGCTGCGGCCAAATCCCGAATGGCTGACGCCGGTTTCGGCCAACCACGCCATGATCGCGCCCTGATCCTTATAAAAGATACTAATCTCCGCCTCTGTCCGGAAACCGGCATAACCTTGTGGTAGTTTTTTATAGCAGGACAACCGCTTGACGGTCGGATTGAAGGTGAAGCTATGCCAGACACGATGCGCGGTCGGCGGTATTCGCCAATACCTTAAATCTTCAACTGCCTGCGCCTTACGCCGAATGTCACGGGGCATGTCGTCATCGGTTCTGAGTTGAACGAGCGCCACCTGCGGGTCCCGCTTCAGTATTTCGATGCCCCTGCCGACAACCTTAGAAACAGGAAATGCCCAGTCGTCTTCGAGATGCAGGATGTAAGGGGTTTGCACTTCCGAATATGCCCGGTCGATAGAGCGGTGCTGCCCAATATTGACGCCGTTCAAAATGACGCGGATCGGTTGCTCTGGATACCGCGCCGGAATCGCCCACACCGATTCGTCGTCAGAGTCCTCGATAATGATAAATTCCCGTAGCGGGTAATCATTAGTAGAGAAGAAGCTATCGAGAGTTCCGATGAGAAGATCAGGACGGCGGCAGCTGGTGAGCACAACAGTTAAATCGGACATGAAGTCGTCTCGGAAGAAAACTGGCCGATAAAAACAAGCCAGCCAAGCGATGATTAATATAGTTTCATCTACTTTGAACGAATTACAGGATTATTACGTCACTAATAAAAATATAATTACATAAGAATAAATCATAAATTACAATTATCTTAAATATAGCGCATAATATACGGATAAAATAAGTAAAATATTAGAATTTATACTCACATAATAAAAGTATACGAATCTTTCAACTATATAAATTTACAAAAATCGATTTTTACATAAAAAAAACGGCGGTGCCGAAGACACCGCCGTTTTAGAACTAGATTTTTAAATCCGGCGAAACCGCCGCCTGTCGAAAATTACTCGACGATAGAAGCGACGATGCCAGCGCCGACGGTACGGCCGCCTTCGCGGATAGCGAAGCGCAGCTTTTCTTCCATCGCGATCGGAACGATCAGCTCGACTTCAACAGTCACGTTGTCGCCAGGCATAACCATTTCCGTGCCTTCTGGAAGCGAAACGATACCGGTAACGTCAGTCGTACGGAAGTAGAACTGCGGACGGTAGTTCGTGAAGAACGGCGTATGACGGCCGCCTTCTTCCTTCGTCAGGATGTAGGCTTCTGCCATGAACTTCTTGTGCGGCTTGACCGAACCCGGCTTGCACAGGATCTGACCACGCTCAACGCCGTCACGGGTAACGCCGCGAACGAGAGCACCGATGTTGTCGCCAGCCTGGCCCTGGTCGAGCAGCTTGCGGAACATTTCAACGCCGGTAACCGTCGTCTTCGACGTCGGACGAATGCCGACGATTTCGACTTCTTCACCAACCTTGACGATACCGCGCTCAACGCGACCCGTCACAACCGTACCACGGCCAGAGATCGAGAACACGTCTTCGATCGGCATCAGGAACGGCTGGTCGATCGGACGCTCAGGCGTCGGGATGTAGGCGTCAACAGCAGCCATCAGCTCGCGGATTGCGTCTTCACCGATCTTCTTGTCGGAATCTTCAAGAGCGGCAAGTGCCGAACCCTTGACGATCGGGATATCGTCGCCCGGGAAGTCGTAGGACGACAGAAGTTCGCGAACTTCCAGTTCAACGAGCTCGAGAAGCTCGGCGTCGTCAACCTGGTCGACCTTGTTGAGGAACACGACGATCGCCGGAACGCCAACCTGGCGAGCAAGCAGGATGTGCTCGCGCGTCTGCGGCATCGGGCCGTCAGCTGCAGAGCAAACCAGGATCGCGCCGTCCATCTGGGCAGCACCGGTGATCATGTTCTTCACGTAGTCGGCGTGGCCGGGGCAGTCGACGTGTGCGTAGTGACGGTTCGGCGTTTCGTATTCGACGTGCGCCGTCGAGATCGTGATGCCGCGAGCCTTTTCTTCAGGAGCAGCGTCGATCTGGTCGTACGCCTTGAACTCGCCGAAATACTTCGTGATCGCAGCAGTCAACGACGTCTTGCCGTGGTCGACGTGACCGATCGTGCCAATGTTGACGTGCGGCTTATTGCGCTCAAACTTGCTCTTTGCCATGTGAATTGCTTCCTGTGAACGTGAAGTAGTTTTCCCGGCGAACCGGTTTGGTGTCGCCGTTTAAGGCTTTGTAAGCGAATGCGCAAGACTTAATTGTCAAAGCACGGTCGCGCACGCCTAAGGCGCGCCTCAAGGTGCATATATGGTGCGTTCCGCGCGATATTCAAAGCTGGCTCAGCCTTCCCACGCGGCGGGCAGACGGGACGCACGGACGGGACCCTGCCTGTACCCCTCTTCGCACAATCGGATCGTTAAATAAGCTTTTTCTTTATCACAACTTCTTTACCTGGACCCTCATCATGGCTTAAGGAAATTTCATCTCCGGGGGGAGACGGGCGAGCGGGACGATGCGCCCAGGCGCAAAACCTCTATGCCACATATTGATCAGCCGCGCTTTCCGGCGCGAAATTACATCCGTTTCAGGACCGCTCAATGGAAATCTTCACAGCCGCCGGCTTCACGGCATTCATGCAAGTCATTGCGATCGATCTCGTTCTCGCAGGCGACAATGCCATCGTCATCGGCCTTGCCGCCGCCGGTCTTCCCGCCCATCTTCGCCGCAAGGCGATCCTGGTCGGCATCATCGCCGCCACCGTATTGCGCATCGGCTTTGCCGCCGTCACCGTGCAGCTTCTCTCCATTGTCGGGCTTCAGCTCTTCGGCGGGCTTCTGCTTGCCTGGGTTTGCTGGAAGATGTGGTCCGAACTGCGCGAAGCCGCAGGCTCCATCGAAGACGAGGTGACGGACGAAGAGGCTGACCTGACCAAAGGTCACAAGACCTTCTTTCAGGCCGCAACCCAGATCGTCATCGCCGATGTGTCCATGTCGCTGGACAACGTGCTTGCCGTCGCCGGTGCCGCGCAGGACCATGTCACGGTGCTGATCATCGGCCTCGTCGTCTCGATTGCCCTCATGGGACTGGCCGCCAATTTCGTCGCCAAGTTGCTGCACCGCTACCGCTGGATTTCGTATCTTGGCCTGATGGTCATCATCTATGTGGCGCTCAACATGCTGTATCACGGCGTGATCGAAGTCCTACCCTACATCAAGCCTTATTTCGGCTGAGACTGGCAGTCACATATTCGTCCCGAAAGGCCTGGAAACGAGAGTTTCCAGGCCTTTTCTTTTCATACCCACACAAATGCACCCTTGCCTGCGCAGCATTGCAAGCGCACGCGCAGGTGAAATCGGCGCACAGGGGAATCGGTCTCCGCGTCCGCTGCAACATTCGGATAAGACAGGGAAATCGTGATTTTTTGCCTATGGATTTTGGCAATTGAGGTCAGCCACGGGCAAGCCTAGTGAGCTAGTTAATAAGTCATAAAAATAAAAAGAAAGGTAAAGCTGCCAATGGCTTATGACTGGACCGGCGGTCGCACCCGCCGCCTTCGCAGGATGAAGCTGGGCGCTGCTGCAAGCTCACTAATCCTGCTGGCGCTCTTAACAGCGCTCGTTCTAGGCTGAACGCGCTGCGCGCAATTCAACGCTGACCGGCGGCATGGCAAGGTTTCCCAAAACCGCCCTGCCGCCGCCCTTCGGGGGCAACGTCCATTCTTTGTTGGCAAGTTTTGCCGAATATCAGCCGCGAAGGCATGTCCTGGTTATGCCGCCGATTGAAGCGGGTTCATTTCGGCGCGGAAGCTGCGGCAAGACCTATCGAAACAGCCAATAAATGACGCCAAGCACCAACGTCCACATCAGTAATGATATGGCTAGTACGGCGAGGTAGTTTCGAAATCGTCTGGTCATCCGCCCACATTGCCGGCCAGCCGCCAAGGGACAGCCGTAACCGTTTGATTGCTGGATGCGGATCAAGCCGCAAGATCAACTCTTTCTATCAAGATGCTGAATCGCAAACCATTCGCAGATTTTACCCGCCCGAAACCGGGGTTGCCTGACCATGTGAATATCAACCCGCCGGTAAGCGTGAAAACGCTGGGCCACGCTCGCCGCAGGATTTGCAGGGCACAGGAAAAACCGCACGTCGTTCTGGACGTGGCTCAGACACGCTCCGGTCAACCGAATCGACAAATTAAGTCCTTCGGTATGATGTCTGATGACTCGTCATTGCTGGGGCAACGGCGATCAGCCGCCGCCCCAAAAAAGCGCGTCAGCTCTTCAAAGCCGTATTGCACAGGCTCCAGTAACCGCCACCCTTCTGAATCCACTTGAGATCGCCGAGCGTGCCGTCATCCTTGTTCTTACGATAAGAATCGACGCAGGTCTTCAGGCGGGCCTTGCCAGGAGTCTCGCTTGAATATTTCTTATCGACAGCACTCGGAAATACGACGCTCTTAGGAGCCTTTATCGTCGCCTTTTCGGGTTCTTTGTCGGTGGTAGCCGCAACTTGCTTGTCGTCGGCCGCGCTCTCGGCAGCAGCGTCGCTACCGCAGAACTTGGCGCGATAGTCGTTCCACTTGACGTCCTTCGCCGACCCGTCGGCTTTCGCCGCCTGGTATTTCACGCTGCACTCTTTCATGGTGAGCGCCGCTGCGGGGGAGACAAACGCCGCCGATGCGAGCAGCGCTAAGGATGAGAGAATTACAACCCTGTTGATCATCGAAGACTCCCGTGTGCATGATTGCCGGAAGACTATCCGACCGGACTTTCCGCTTGTCAACGAGCAGTGCAACAAGCACTCAAAGTCGAATTGGCGGGGAGCAAAATGTGCTCATCGGGCGTGGCGTTTTCGCGGTGAGGACGGCATCACTCAGTGACCACGGATATCCACAATCAGCCCGCCGCCAGAGGCATCTCCGCCTTGCCACGCGAACGACGGCAGCACCGCCCAACGAATCACGTATTCGTGTGACGTCAACCATGCATCGGAACGAAATTCCTTAATTTTCGTTAGCATCTCGAACGAATAACGAGGATTTATCGATGTTGAGGATGCCGAAGACTATCTCCGCGCTCGCTCTTGGCGTCGCAATATCTACCGCTTCAACCTTGCCCGCCAGTGCGCTGAGCCTCATACAGCCGGCCTACGAACAACAGGAGCAGGCGCAGAATTCCGACGGTCGCGGCTATCCCGCATCCGCCTTTGCCGCGGGCAAGGGTGAAGAGGCGTCATCCAACGGTTACGCCCTCTCAGAATCGGAAATAAACCACGTAAAATGGTGTGCAGCGCGTTACGCATCATACCATCCAACCGACAACAGCTATATGGCAGCCGCCGGCATACGGACGCAATGTCGTTCACCGGATTGATTCAGCCGTGCCCCAGCGCACCGCGTCCCAGCCAATAAGATAAAATTTACTTTAAATTCTATTGACCTGAACCTTTGTCCGGGTTGGCCGTTTGAAGCGCGTGCCAGCGAGGAAACGCGATGATGTGGAATCTTGAAAAACTTGAGCAAGAGCGACTTGATCTGATCGAGGTCATTACTGCCCTGCGCCACACTGAACGCCTGTCGACCGCAGATCGCACCTCGATCTTTGAGAAAATTACGGCGCATATGGTGAGGTTAAGCGAGCTCGACGCAGAGAAAATGCGGATTCAGTCGGCCTTGGAGGCGAGCTGAAAACAGCCAACGCTGATTGGAGTCTGCACATCGGCGCGAGGCAAAATTATCGATCTTTTTGAGAAGTTTTGGAGCGGGTAGCGGGAATCGAACCCGCGTATTCAGCTTGGAAGGCTGCTGCTCTACCATTGAGCTATACCCGCGGTGGTGATTTTGATCCTGCGCAGAATGGTGGAGGGAGTTGGATTTGAACCAACGTAGGCGTAGCCAACGGATTTACAGTCCGTCCCCTTTAACCACTCGGGCATCCCTCCAGCTATCTGCTAGGATCGAGCAACCAAGCTCTTCAGATTTCTCTCCGGCGAAGCGCCGTTGCGTCGTCTGTGGCGCGTATATGACGGCCTCGTTCGCTTCTGTCAACACGCCGTTTCACGAATTTTCGGGAAAAAATTCAAACCTCTTTGCAGGCCTGTGGATTATCGCGGGGGCTGGTGTGCGTCGCATCCCGGAGATATAAGGCGCCATGAGCAAAGACGATCCAAACGACAAATCCACCCGCGACACGCACTACGCCACCCTGCGCCGTGCTGTGCGCGATGCCAAACGCGAGAGGGGCGAAATTCCGACCCCGCAGCAGCCGAAGCGCCGGAATCGTGGCGCGGAAGACTGGAAGCCGCCGCAGCTTGCGCCGGATCAGGTCCACCTTTACGGCCTGCATACCGTGCGTGCGGCGCTTTCCAATCCCGAACGGCAACTCATCAAGCTGTCGGTTACCCTGAATGCCTTTGCGCGTCTGGATATCGGCGAAGCGGATGCGCAGCCCTTCCCGGTAGAGATTGTCTCACCGCAGGATATCGACAAGGTGCTCGGCCCCGAGGCGATCCATCAGGGCGTGATGCTGGAAACCAGGCCGCTTCCGGTCAAGAAACTCGATGCGCTGAAGAAAAGCCCGTTGATCCTCGTGCTCGATCAGGTTACCGACCCGCACAATGTCGGCGCCATCATGCGCTCGGCGGTCGCCTTCAACGCCGGCGCCGTCATCACTACCATTCGCCATAGCCCGACGGAGTCTGGCGTGCTTGCGAAGTCTGCGTCCGGCGCACTGGAACTCATTCCCTATATCCAGATCACCAACCTTGCCGATACATTGGGCGAGCTGCACAAGCTTGGCTTCTTCTCGGTCGGTCTGGATTCGGAAGGCCCCGCCCCCATCGAGCAAACCTTCACCGGCGCAAAGATCGCCCTGGTGCTGGGAGCCGAAGGCAAGGGGCTGCGCCAGAAGACCCGCGAAACCGTTTCGGCGCTCGCCCGTCTCGATATGCCGGGCGAGATCAAATCGCTCAACGTATCGAATGCGGCAGCCATCGCCCTTTATGCAACGCAGCAATTTCTGGGCAAAGCGTCGTCCTGACGCTTACCCTTCCTTGCGAAATCACAAAGCGCAACGCATGCTGCGCCTTTGACATTCGCAAGGAGCAAATCTCGACATGACCGACCTGCCCATCAAACCGACCGGCGAGCTGACGCTGCGGACGCTCGCAATGCCGGCCGACGCCAATCCGGCCGGTGATATTTTCGGCGGCTGGGTCATGTCCCAGATGGACTTGGCCAGCGGCATCCGCGCCGCGGAGCGGTCTCGCTGTCGCGTGGTCACTGCGGCGGTCAAGGAAATGGCTTTCGAGTTGCCGGTGAAGATCGGCGACACGCTGTCCATCTACACCGATATCGCCCGGCTCGGCCGCACCTCCATCACGCTGACGGTCGAGGCCTGGGCGCAGCGCTCCCGTTACGACAAGCTGGAAAAAGTCACCGCCGGAACCTTTATCATGGTGGCGATGGACGAAAACGGGCAGCCGACGCCCATCCCTCCGACGGAGTAGGGTGCGATGGAGGCCGCCGTCAACGCCGCGGAAGCCTATGCGCATATCCGCGCCGTCATGGGCATGGTGGTCGGCCTCAGCCTCGCCCGCTTGCTGACCGGCCTTGCCGGTTTCGTGCAGCATCCCAAGAAGGAGCGCATCTATCCCCTGCATATCGGCTGGGTGGCGTTCCTGTTTCTGATGCTCGTGCATTTCTGGTGGTGGGAACACCGGCTTTCCGCCACCAGCCACGTCCTCGGCTTCGGCGCGTTCCTGTTCCTGATCCTGTTCTGCTCGCTGTTCTATTTCCTGTGCGTGTTGCTGTTCCCCTCAGACATGAAGGAATACAAGGGATACGAGGACTATTTCTTTTCCCGTAAAAGCTGGTTCTTCGCGTTTCTCGCCGCACTTTTCGTCACGGATATAGGCGATACGCTGCTGAAGGGACAGGACTACCTCTCCTCGCTGGGCGCTGAATATCTCATCCGCACCGCTATTTACGTCGTTCTGTTCACACTGGCAGCTTTCATCGGCAACCGACGCTTTCACAGGTTTCTCGTCATTTTCGCCCTGATTTATCAGGTAGTCTGGATATTCAGGACCTACGACCTGCTGGCCTGAACATTCCCATCCCTACGCCGGGTGATAATTGAAAACAGGCCTCGTCTTTCGCCATCGTGTCGCGGTGACACGGCCCGATAAATATGGCATTTCGCTGCAATGGGATTCATTCGCAGGATAATGCAGGACAGAAGTTCGGCTGGCGCCATCGCCACGCTGGCGGTCCTGCTTTTTCTCCTGCAAGGGCTCGTGAATGGCCTGACCAGCGGCAATATGGCCTCAGCCGCGCTGGCGACCGGTGAGATCATCTGTTCCAGCCACATGCCCGAAGGCGGTTCGGGCAAACCGAACCCGGCCTCCAACCCTGCGGGCAAGCTCGCCGACAATTGCTGCGGCACGCTCTGCCGTCTGGCCTCCGTTACCATCGCCGCTCTTCCCGTTACTCCCGTGGAGCGTGCGGACGGCATCGTCCGGGTCGTCGAAGTCGACTTTCTCGACCGCGACACGGCATTGCCGCCGCCACCACCCAATCTGGAATCGCGCCCACGCGCACCGCCTCCCTCTCTGCAAATGTAAAGAGCGATCCGGCCCTGCCGGATAATCAACTTTTCTGCGGAGACATCCATGTCCGTTACGACCTCTTTCGAGGGCGAGCGCGCGCCTGCGCAATCCTCGTCCGTCAACCTGTACCGCGCCGTATGGCGCTGGCACTTCTACGCTGGCCTTTTTGTACTGCCCTTTCTGATATCGCTGGCCGTCACCGGTGCGCTCTATCTGTTCCGGGACGAATTCGACAATCTCATTCATTCGGACCTGAAGCGCATCGAAGTGGCGCAGAACGTGCCGAAAGCACTCCCCTCCGATATTCTCGCCGCAGCCGTTGCGGCCGTTCCCGGCACTGCGGTGAAATACACCACGCCAGGCGATCCGGGTGCCTCGACGGAAATTACCGTCAGTACGAGCGAAGGGAAACGCGCCGTCTACGTCAACACCTATACCGGGCAGGTTGCCGGTTCACTGCCGGATCGTGGCACCATCATGTGGACGATCCGATACATCCACAGCCTGAAATATTTCGGCACCTATACCCGCTATCTGATCGAGATTGCCGCCGGCTGGTCCATCCTGCTCGTCGCCACCGGCATCTATCTGTGGTGGCCTAGGAGGCAGAGCGGCGGTGTCTTGACCGTGCGCGGCACGCCGAAAAAACGCGTCTTCTGGCGCGATACCCATGCCGTCACCGGCATTTTCGTCGGCTTTTTCATCGTATTTCTAGCAGTCACCGGAATGCCCTGGTCGGGCGTGTGGGGCGCCAAGGTCAACGAATGGGCAAACGGCAGCAATTTCGGATATCCGGCAGGCGTGCGGACCGATGTTCCAATGTCCGGCGAGCATCTCGATCACATGGCCAAGACCAGCTGGTCGCTGGAGCAGGCGAAAGTACCGGAATCCACCGCATCCGCCACCGGGCAACCAATCGGCATAGATGCAGCCATCGCGCGTTTCGACGGGCTCGGTCTTGCCACTGGTTATACCGTCGTGCTGCCGACCAAACCGACAGGCGTCTATAGCGGCTCCGTCTATCCCGACGACCTTTCAAAGCAGCGCGTCGTCCATCTCGATCAATATAGCGGCAAACCGCTGATCGACATGAGCTATTCCGACTACGGTCCACTTGGAAAGGTGCTGGAATGGGGGATCAACGTGCATATGGGCCAGCAATTCGGCCTCGCCAACCAGATCGTGTTGCTGGCAGCCTGTGTCGGCATCGTCCTGCTTGCCGTTTCCGCCGGCATCATGTGGTGGAAACGACGCCCCAGAGGTTCGCTCGGCGTGCCACCATTGCCGCAGGATAAACGCGTCTTGCGCGGCCTGCTGGCGCTGCTGGCCATCGGCGGCATCCTGTTCCCGCTGGTTGGCGCAAGCCTGCTGGTGATGCTTGTTCTCGATCTGATCGTGCAGTCCCGCGAAAAGCAACGCGCTGCCTGACAAAAAACACGGCCGGGAGATATCCCCCGGCCGTGTCCTTCTGAATTCCGGGCGGTTGGCAGAAGCTCGGCCTTAGAGCACGTCCTGTTTAAACAGAATCGTTTGACGCGCTCTAACTGTTTGTTTCTACGAATTTTCCGGACATAAAACCGCTACGCACTTCTACTGGAAATGCTCTAGAACATCGTATTCTTGTTTGCAGCCTTTTCCGGAACCGGCTGGATCACGTCCCAATGTTCGGTGATCTTGCCGTCGGTGACCCTGAAAATATCGACGATGGCGGCTCCGCGCGCACCCTCTTTATCCGTGGAATGGATGTGCAGATAAACCAGATCTCCATCCGTGGCGCTGCGCACGATCCGGGATTTCGCCTGCGGGTTTTCCTTGAAGAAGCCGGTGAAATAGTCGACGAATGGCTTCTTGCCATCAGGCACCATCGGATTGTGTTGCTTGTAGCTGTCGACGATGACGGCAGCGCCCTTCGCCACCTCGTGCTTGTTGAAGACGGTGTCGTAAAAATCGATCACCAGCTTGCGGTTGGCTTCTTCCTGAACCAGATCGCGCTTGGCGGTTTCCGCCAGAACGGGCGCGGCCATCAGCGCGGGCGCGAGGGCAAGAGCAGCGATGGCAAGACGACGTGTCATGAAATTCATGGATGAGACCTCTCAGTAACCGACGGTGAAACGCTGACGGGAATGCTGCGGCTTTTCGATTTCATCGACAAGCGCGATGGCGTAGTCTTCAAAGGAAATGCGGCTGCCAGCTTCGTTGCTCAAAAGGCTGTCCTTGCCGATACGGAATTTGCCCGTTCTTTCCCCCGGCACGAATTCGGCCGATGGCGACAGGAAGGTCCAGTCGAGCTGCTTTTCCCCTTTCAGACGGTCCAGAAACTCCGCTCCCTTTGTCGCCTCTGCCTTGTAGGCGGCCGGGAAGTCCGGCAGGTCAACCACGCGCTGGCCCGGCGCAATTTCAAGGCTGCCGGCGCCACCCACGACGAGATAACGGGAAACGCCCGAGGCACGGACGGCCTCGATCAGCATCACCGGATCGCTCGCAGTGAAGTGCACGGCGCTGATCACGGTATCGTGACCCTTAAGCAGTTCCGAAAGCCCTGCCTGATCGAAGACATCGCCCTTTTTTGCCACTACGTTCGGCAGGCTGGCGATCTTTTCTGGGTTGCGGGCGATCGCCGTCACCTGGTGCCCCCGGTCGGAAAGTTCCTTCAGAATACGGGATCCGGCATTGCCGGAGGCTCCGATGAGCGCGATTTTAGCCATGGCTTTTTCCTTTGTAGGCATCGTTATAGGTCTAGATAATAGACCGCTAGGGGAAGCTATGGTATCGCAGCCCCGGCTGCAAGAAGTCAGCCGACGCTGATCAGGTCACACGGCGATGACCTGAAAGGGCACGAAAATGGAAAGAGCAGGGAAAATGCCGGATACGCAAACCAAGGAAATCTTCGCCTTCGACCAGCCCTGCCCCATCCGCGACGTGCTGGATCGCATCGGCGATCAATGGAGCCTGCTGGTTCTGGAAGCGCTTCAGGGCGGGGTTCTGCGTTTCAACGAACTGAACCGCAAGATCGACGATATTTCCAAGCAGATGTTGTCACGCACGCTGAAACGGCTGGAGGAAGACGGTTTCATTCGCCGCACGCTCTATGCGCAGGTGCCACCGCGCGTGGAATACGAACTGACCAATCTCGGCCGTTCGTTTCTGGTGCCGATGCAATTGCTGGTGCAGTGGGCGGACGAGAACCACGTCCGCATTTGTACGGCGCGGTTGGACTATGCCAATGGTGGAACGGGATCGTAACACCGTTCCTCGTGCCGTGGCGAAACCTGTCCGCCACGGCAATAGAAAGGCACTATAGCAATCAGGAGCGGAAGATGAAGGAAGCGCCGAAAGCGATGAGCGCAAAACCGATCACGTGGTTGATCGTGATGCTTTCCTTCAGCCAGAAGACCGAGAACAGCGCAAAGACCGCAAGCGTGATAACTTCCTGAATGGTCTTGAGCTGCGCGGTCGAATATACCTCCGATCCCATGCGGTTCGCGGGGACTGCGAGCATGTATTCGAAGAAAGCGATGCCCCAGCTTGCGACAATCGCAAGGAAGAGTGCGCTGCCCTTGTGCTTGAGATGCCCATACCAGGCGAAAGTCATGAAAACATTGGAGACGATGAGCATCAGGACAGGCCAGATGTGGGCAGGGCTGATCGAGAACGGCATGATTGTTCCTGAATGAAGAAGGGAGGGATGTCACGAAAGGCAGTTTGAAAACGCAACCGTCATTTTTGTCTTTGCTTTAACTTACCGCCGTATGAAACGGAACCGGATTCTATCAAAGCGTATTCGGCCGCTATGCAACGTATCCGGCCAAATTTTGTTCCCCGCGCTTCGTTTCCTTTTTGTACTCATTTTTTCTTGGCCTCCCCTTCCCTTTGCGCGTGACTCCCTCCATATTTCGCGCATGGCCAGATCACCCAAAAATTCCAAACCCTCGAATTCCGGCTTCGAGGAAGCTCCGCAATCGTCGTTCGAAGGCGCGCCGCTCAGCGGCAGCGTTGCCGATTGGGTAAAGCAGCTCGAGGCGGAAGCCGAAGCCGGCTCGGTGGAAACCCAGCGCGAAGTCGCCTCGAAAGCTGGCAAGCACCGCAAGAAGATCGAGATCGAAGCGCGCAAGGAAGCGGAAAAAGCGGCCAACAAAACGGCTAAAAACACCACGGCTTCCAAGACAGCGCGCGGCGTTTCCATCGGCGCGTCGAGCGATCCAAAAACCCGCGCCGCCGCCGGTCTCAATCCAGTGGCTGGCATGGACGTTTCCCTGGAGGAGGCGGCCAATCTCGCACCGGGTGCCGTCACCGCCACCGTCGAGGCGCTGTCGGCGCTTATCGAGAGCGGCAATCCGCTGTTCAAGGACGGCAAGATGTGGACGCCGCACCGGCCGGCCCGTCCGCCGAAATCCGAAGGCGGCGTTACAATCCGCATGGACTCGGAGTATCAACCGGCAGGCGACCAGCCGACGGCGATTGCCGATCTCGTGGAAGGCATCAATTCCGGCGAGCGCAGCCAGGTCCTGCTCGGCGTCACCGGCTCCGGCAAAACCTTCACCATGGCCAAGGTGATCGAGGCAACCCAGCGCCCGGCCGTCATCCTTGCGCCCAACAAGACGCTGGCCGCGCAGCTCTATTCCGAGTTCAAGAACTTCTTCCCCGACAATGCGGTAGAGTACTTCGTCTCATATTACGATTATTATCAGCCGGAAGCCTATGTGCCGCGCTCCGACACCTTCATCGAGAAGGAATCCTCGATTAACGAACAGATCGACCGGATGCGTCACTCCGCGACCCGCTCGCTGCTGGAACGCGACGACTGCATCATCGTCGCTTCGGTCTCCTGCATCTATGGTATCGGCTCGGTGGAAACCTATACAGCCATGACCTTCCAGATGCAGGTGGGCGACCGGCTGGACCAGCGCCAGCTTCTGGCCGACCTTGTGGCCCAGCAATACAAGCGCCGCGACATGGATTTCCAGCGCGGCTCCTTCCGCGTGCGCGGCGATACCATCGAAATCTTCCCTGCCCACCTTGAGGATGCCGCCTGGCGCATCTCGATGTTCGGCGACGAAATCGATTCCATTACCGAATTCGACCCGCTGACCGGCCAGAAAACCGGCGATCTGCAATCCGTCAAGATCTACGCCAATTCGCACTATGTCACCCCGCGCCCGACGCTGAACGGCGCGATCAAGTCGATCAAGGAAGAGCTGAGGGTCCGCCTCGCCGAGCTGGAAAAGGCGGGACGTCTGCTGGAAGCCCAGCGGCTGGAACAGCGCACGCGTTACGACATCGAAATGCTGGAGGCGACCGGCTCCTGCGCCGGTATCGAAAACTATTCGCGTTATCTCACCGGCCGCAATCCCGGTGAGCCGCCGCCAACGCTGTTCGAATATATCCCTGATAATGCGCTGCTTTTTATTGACGAAAGCCACGTATCGGTTAGCCAGATCGGTGGCATGTATCGCGGCGACTTCAGGCGCAAGGCGACGCTGGCCGAATATGGCTTCCGCCTTCCCTCCTGCATGGACAACCGCCCGTTGCGCTTTGAGGAATGGGATGCGATGCGGCCGCTGACGGTCGCGGTTTCGGCCACCCCCGGCTCGTGGGAAATGGAACAGGCCGGCGGCGTCTTCGCCGAACAGGTCATCCGCCCGACAGGACTCATCGATCCGCCGGTCGAGGTGCGCTCCGCCCGCAGCCAGGTGGACGATGTTCTCGGCGAAATTCGCGAGACCGCCGCTAAGGGTTACCGCACGCTCTGCACCGTGCTGACCAAGCGCATGGCTGAAGACCTGACCGAATATCTGCACGAACAGGGCGTTCGCGTGCGTTACATGCACTCGGATATCGACACGCTGGAACGCATCGAGATCATCCGCGACCTGCGCCTTGGTGCCTTCGACGTGCTTGTCGGTATCAACCTTCTGCGCGAAGGCCTCGATATTCCAGAATGCGGTTTCGTCGCGATCCTCGATGCCGACAAGGAAGGCTTCCTGCGTTCGGAAACTTCGCTGATCCAGACCATCGGCCGCGCCGCCCGTAACGTCGACGGCAAGGTAATCCTCTATGCCGACAATATCACCGGCTCGATGAAGCGGGCGATGGAGGAAACCTCCCGCCGCCGCGAAAAGCAGATGGCCTATAACGCCGAACACGGCATCACGCCGGAATCGGTCAAGGCGAAGATTTCCGATATTCTTGATTCAGTTTATGAGCGTGATCACGTAAGGGCCGATATTTCAGGCGTTTCCGGCAAAGGCTTCGCCGATGGCGGCCATCTGGTCGGCAACAATCTGCAGTCCCATCTCAACGCGCTGGAAAAATCCATGCGCGATGCCGCAGCCGATCTGGACTTCGAAAAAGCCGCCCGCCTGCGTGACGAAATCAAGCGCCTCAAGGCCACCGAACTCGCCGTCATGGACGACCCGATGGCGAAGGAAGAGGCGAAATCGCTTGAGGGTGGCGGCAGAAGCAAGAAAAAAGAAACGAGCGCCCGCAACGGGTCGATCTCCCCTCTTGCAGGAGACATATCGGGCGTGACAGAGGACGGTGCTGCTTCCGCAAACGAAAGTGGAAAATCTCTCTTCGCCAAACCTTCGCTGGACGAAATGGGTCCCGGCTCGGACACGGGCAAGCCGCTGTTCCGCAGGAACACGCTGGACGAGATGACCGTTGGCCGCACCGAGAAGCCGGTGCGTGGCGAAGTTCCCGGCAAACCCGAGACGGAAACCGGCAAACGTTTCTCACCGCTCATGGAAGGCCAACCTGAGCGAACCAAGGACGATCCCCGCCCCCTCGTGCGCGGCAAGATCGGAGCGGGTTCCTATGAGGATGCCGGCGAACAGAAGCGCAAAAGCCGGACGAAGGGGAAGACGGGGCGTCCCGGTCGCTGACGCGCAACGGCGCAATCTGGATAGACACCGCATGCATCGAAAAAACCTGGCGGCCTTATGCCTCGTCTTTTTCTCAAGCCCAGTCCTTGCCGGGCAGATTGAGGACGCCAACTTCCACAGCGCCGCCCTGAACGCACCGCTGCCCGTCAACATCTACCGACCGGATGGCACGCCGCCGGAAAACGGCTGGCCGGTGCTTTATCTCCTGCACGGCCATGATGGTGACCAGAACAGCTGGCGGGATCTAGGCAATATCGAAAAGACGCTGGACACGCTGATTGCGGCTGGCACCATCCGCCCGCTGGTTGTCGTCATGCCAGGCGTTAAAAACAGTTGGTATGTGGATTCGGCCGCTGTCGGTGGTCCCGGCGATTACGAGACGGCCCTGACTGGCGATCTGCGCCATCAGGTGGAAAAAACGCTGCCGGTGCGAAAAGATCGCGAAGGGCGCGCCATCGCCGGGCTGTCCATGGGCGGTTTCGGCGCATTGCATCTGGCTTATGGCCACGAAGACCTCTATGGCGCAGTCGCCAGTCTGTCCGGCGCGATCTGGCAGAACGTGCCCGCCTCCGATCTCGACAAAACGCCCGCGGAACTCAAGCTCATTCAGGACAGCGCCTTCTTCCACCGCGTCGACCGCACCACCGTCACCAGCGGAATCGTGCTGCCCTCCACCGGCGATCACTTCTCCGGCGCCTTCGGCACGCCCTTCGATGCGAGACTCTTCAATGAGAAGAACGTCTTCACCCTTGTTGCACAGCACGTCGCCGAAAGCCAAGAATTGCCCACCACCTATCTGACAGTTGGCGACGACGACGGCTTCTTCCTCTGGCGCGGCGCCATCGCCCTGCACGAAACGCTTCAGGCCGACAATCGCAAATCCCAATTGCGGATCACCGATGGCGATCACGTCTGGTCAGTGTGGAAAGTGTCAATTATCGACGCGCTGAAGTTCGTCGATGGGGAATGGGACAAGGCAACGGACGTTGGGAAAGATTGACTGCCTACTCGATTACCCAGCCTTATTCCCCGTGCGTTTCTTTCCAGCCTTCCCCGCCACATTTAACGCCACCGCCGCGCGGATCAGCGCCACCAGTGCCTCCTCGTCGATCTCATCTCCCTCGTGAAAGTCGATGGCGCGCCGCGTATTGCCCTCAAGGCTCGAATTGAACAGGCCGGCCGGGTCTTCAAGCGATGCGCCCTTCGCAAACGTCGTCTTCACGGCTGTCTTGTAGGTTTCGCCAGTGCAGATGATACCGGCATGCTCCCAGACGGGCACGCCGCGCCATTTAACCTCCTCCGTCACATCCGGATCGGCCTTCCTGATCAGCGCCCGGATGCGAGCAAGCGTCTCGCCACGCCAGTCGCCAAGCTCCGCGATCTTTCGATCGATGAGAACCGACGGTGCATTCTCCTCCGCTTCCTTGCTGTCAGTGTTTTTTGCCATAACGTCCTCCCGATTTTGCGTTCCAGTGCTCCCGCTACCAGCATAAACCAAAATTTCCTGCGCTCCCACGCGGAACCAAATCCGGCCTTCACCGTTTCTTCCCCGAACGAAACGTTCAGCATACAAAGGGAAGAAACATCATGAAAATCAACGTCATCGCTCTCGCTGCCGCAGCAGCCCTCTCCTCTTCCGTGGCTTTTGCCCAGACGGCTGCGACTGCGCCTGCTGTTGGCGCCGATGCGACTTTGTCCGGTCCCGGCATCACCATGGGCACCAAGGCTAACGGCCCGCTGAAGTTCGTCAATGTCCAGAAAACCGACCTCACCGCCTCCCAGCTCGACGGTCTGGATATCTATAACGCCCAGAACGAAAACATCGGCGAAATCGAGGATGTCGTCATCGGCGATGGCAAATCGGTGATCGGCCTCGTTGCCAGCGTCGGCGGTTTCCTCGGCATCGACAAGAGCTATGTGGTGCTCGACCCGGCCTCGGTTGCAGTCCACAACGACAACGGCACCTGGAAGGCCTATGTCGATACCACCAAGGAAGCGCTGCAGAACGCACCGAAGCTCGACTACGACAAGCTGGACGACTGATTCCCCTGCAGTCGCAAGCTTGACCCCCGCGATCCGTCGCGGGGGTTTTTCGTGTGTGGAATTTCGGCGCAGTATCCGACAATCCCTCTCTCACGGCGCTTGCCTAGCAGCCCAGCTCTCGCCTATCTTCGGCGCGCAAGACACCAAGGATCGATGCGTGCCCGCCAAAACTCTCTCTTCCCTCACCATCAGCGCTATGACGATATTGCTGAGCACCCTTCCGCTATCAGCACAGTCAGCCGGCTGGAAACCAGCCGAGCAGATAAAAACCTATGCGATCAGCGGTGATACGGGTGGAGCGCTTTACCAGTCCATAGGCGAGCGCGGCCCGACCGCCGGTGTGCAGGCCATCGCCCACACCACCTTCAAGCTGACATGGCGGCGCGATTATCGTCCGCAACCGGACGGTGCCTGCGTACTGGCCACCGCCAAGCCCAATCTCACAATCATCTATACCTGGCCGAAAGCGCCGGCCAGATTGCCGCCCGCGGTCGCCGCCAGCTGGAAAACCTTCATTTCCGGTGTGGAAACCCATGAGCGCGTTCATGGCGAGCACATTCTCGACATGGTGCAGAAGATCGAGGCATTCAGCACCGGTCTGAGAGCGGAAAACGATCCGAAATGCCAGAAAGTGCGCGTTGTCCTTCAACAGCGGCTTGGTGAGCTATCCAACGAGCAACGCCAGCGCGGACGCGATTTCGACCGGGACGAGCTTTCGCCCGGTGGCCGCGTGCATCAGCTCATCCTGGCGCTCGTCAACGGTCCCTAAAAACTCCAGGGGGAAACGGCTATTCCGCCGCCTCGCCTTTCAGCAGCGGTTCGGAAAGCGATATGCTTTCCAGCTCGTAGGAATAGCCTTCCAGCATCGTATAGGCCTGCTCGATTGCCTCTATCTGCGCTTCCGCATTGCGGATGGCTTCGGCGATGGACTGGCTGCGCGCACGCAACATGGAACTCAAAACATCGGTCTCCGGCTTTCTGCCCAGCCGGTCCATATGTTTGCGCACCCGCGTGCGGTGACGCTCCAGTTCCAGAATGTGAAAGCGGCTTTTCAGGATATCGTCGGTCAGCTTGCGGCGCATGGCGGCCACTGGGTCGAAGCTGCCGGGCTCGCGCTCGTCCAGAATGAATTCGTTGACCAGAGTTTCCAGCATCAGCAGGCCTTTGAGGTCCTTGGCATCGGCAAGCTGCGGATCGTAACCGGTATCGTCGAACACCTTGCGGCGCACCGGATCCTTCAAAAGCTCGTAAGCGGTTTGCAGGCGTGCGAATTGGTCGGTATCGCCCCCGCTGTCGGGATGGGCGGCTTTCGCCACCTTCCGGTAAGCGGACTTGATCGCCGCCTCGTCGGCATCACGCTCCACGCCAAGCAAAACATAGGGATCGATCACTAAAACACCTTCAAACGCAAACTGTTACCGCATGCCATACGCCACCCCCGTGCGGCTCGCGCACAGATCATAAGCGAATTCCGCCCGCGCGGCACCCCCGCGCCGGCGCAAAAGCCCTTGATCCTCAAATTTGTCGGACCCATGGCGACTATAATCACGGGCGGGACAAAATTGTGGAAAGTCATGGCAAAACACGCCGGGCCAAGCTGTCTACCCATGCGGAAAACCGTGCAACCCGCAGGTTTTACGGTGCTTATGGTGGAACGGCTCCAACGGGTGTAAGCTTGGCTTTTGGATCTGAAGGGAGGGACGATCCGATGCCGCAAACCATTACCCAGACAGTGACGGATTATGTGCACGCCATGGCCTATGCGGATGAAGGCCTGATGCGTGATGTTTTCGATCCGCGCGCCAGCATCGTCGGGACGTTTCAGGGTGAAACGGAATGGCTCTCACTGGAGGACTTCGCCGAGCAGATACGGAAAAGCGAACGCGGCCTGCCCGATCACGACCCCGTCTTCGAAATCCTCGGCATCGACAAGGAAGGCGACAGCGCGTCCGTGAAGCTGACGACGAGTTTCGACGGCATGGATTTTAGCGAATACCTGTCCTTGCTGGAGCGCGACGGCAACTGGGCAATCGTGCACAAGCTATATCACATCAAGCCATAGGCGTTGTGCGAATGCAGGAATAATAGCGGGGAAATGGCCAAGCCATTGAAAATACTGGTGCCCCCGACAAGGTTCGAACTCGTGACCCCCTGATTACAAATCAGGTGCTCTACCAACTGAGCTACAAGGGCAATCCAGTGCCTTGCCAACTATCAGATTCTCACTTCGTGTAAAGCAAAAATTGATTGCGCGCCGTTGGGAGACCTCTTTTCCACACCGTACCTGTGGGTTTCAATCACCAGGTCGCGGGAAAAGGCCTGCAAAATAAGCGAAGTATTTACGCGATGCAGCTAAAATGGCGATAATTCATAACCATCCCACCGGGAATAACGCATCGCATGCGCGCAAGCATACAGAAAATCCAACTAACCGGTACGATCGTCATAGCGGTAAGTTCCATCTTGTTGGCAACCCTTGCCGCCCTGCCGAGCGTTTCCAGTTACTTACGCTACCGGACCAATGCGCAGCAACTCAGCCGCTTCGAAACGGCCCTCCAGTCCGCATGGCTGGTATCGGCCGAGCGTGGTCCCGCCAATAATTTGATGGGCGCGTCTTCCCCTGATGCAAAACTGGTCCAGGAGCTTGCCGCAGCGCGCAAGGCAACGGACGACAAGCTGGTGGAACTCGAAAACTCTTTTGCCGCGGAAATCAGCGCGCAGCCAGAATTGGCAAAATCGCTGGTCGATACACGCCGAAAACTGGCGCAATCCCGAGAAGCGGTCGATCAGGTTGCTGCACTTCCGGAATCCGCGCGCAGCTACACGGCAATGTCCAACGCAATTTTTGCGATGTTCAAGGCGGCGGACAGCGTCAACATGCTGCGTGGCAAGACCGCACGCGCGATCATCAAGGTAACGCCCAATGTAGCGATCGACATCGCCATGACCGGCACTGCCGGAGTGATGCGGGACCGGATCGGTCGCCTCGGTTCCTACGTGGTCATGAGCCTGCGGGCGAACAGGCAGGACAAGCTGAGCCTCCGCGCCAAATTCGACACGGAAATACAGAGCCTCACACTGCTGAAATCGTCGCTGACGAACTACACCGCCGCTTACCTGTCCACACCACGCGTCGATGCAGCGTTTCGCGATATTGAAATCTTCTATTTCGGCCAGGCGCTTCCCTATGCGCAGAATACGATTGCGATGGTGGTGCCGTCCGCGCAGCCAAGCCTTCGCGAATTCTCCGAAAACTACATCAAGGGCATGCGTTCCTCGAGCACATTGCGCGACCTTATTCTCGCCGAAACACGGGCAAGGATAGAAAGGAACAAGGAACAGGCGTTGATCTATGGTGGAACGTCTCTCCTCCTCGCTCTCATCGCGGTTCTGGTATTGCTGCGGCTTGCATCGGTTTACAGAACGGCACTGTTCCGCCCCATGCAATCCGTCCAGACGCAGATCGCCGCAATCGCCGCTGGCGATCTTTCAGGAGCCCTGTATCAGGACAAGGCTGCTCCGGAAGTGAAGAAAATGTTCGAGGAACTGGATTTCCTGCGCGAGCAGCTTCGCCAGAAGGAAGAAATGGAAAAGCAGCAGTCCGCGCTGGCCGAACAATTACGCACGCTTTCAGAAACAGATGCCTTGACCGGTGTGTCCAATCGCCGTGCGTTGGAAAAGACCGTTCGTGCCATATTGAGCGGCGAGGAGCAGTTGCAGGCGCTTGGCGTGATGATTGTCGACATCGACCACTTCAAATCCATCAACGACCGTTATGGCCATGCCATGGGCGACCTCGCGCTACAGAAGACAGCGACTCTTTTAAGAGGCGCCCTCCGTAAAAACGATATTCTGGCGCGCTATGGCGGCGAGGAATTCGTGGTCGTGTTGCAGGATGTCAGCCACGCGACGGCGACCGCCACCGCCGACCGCCTGCGCCGGCTGATTGAAGCCCAGGTCATTGATGAACAAAGCGGGCTGTCACTGACGGCAAGTTTCGGCGTGGTCTGGCAGGAGGCACGTGCGATCAACAGCTGGGACGAGCTGATCGCAATTGCCGACGACCGGCTTTATGAGGCCAAGCGTGCGGGCCGCAACCGGGTGTGGGCGACCTATTTCCCCAAGGTCGCCAACGGCTAGGCAGCCCGGAGCGGCAGGTCAGATCAGATCGAGCGTCATAACGACAGGGCAATGGTCGGAAGCTTTGGGGCGGTCCCAGCCGGTGCGCGGATAACGATCCACCTCCTGCCCCGGCGGAAAGACCGTCCTGTAAGGCTGGCCAGCGCGGATGATTTCGGGAACCCTTGTCGCATTGATCTGCGCGAGATGCGGGGAAAGCCAGATATAATCGAGCTGGCAGAGATGCTGTTCCTGTGGCCCGCGCGAATGATAGAGCGTCCAGCGATCCATGACGTCACGGCGCGACATCGGATTGGTCACAAAATCATCCGCCGTGAAGATATCGAGCGCGCTCCGCTCCTCTTCGACCGGCGTAAAGCTGTAGCCGCTGCGCCGGTCGCCGGAAATCGAAATGCGTTCCTGATAATCATTCATGTCGCCGCAGATGGCAAAATTCTTGTTGCGGGTATTGTTTGCGCCCCAGCGGTTTTCGATGATGCGGCGAACGGCCATGGCTTCCGCCTCGCGAATCGGCATGGTGGCGAGCCGGGCATCTATGGCGTCACGGGCATTGGTCATGGATTTGAAATGCGTGACGTAAAGCGTCAGCGGTTTGCCGCCGATCCTCAGATCGATTTCCAGACAATCGCGTTTGAAAATCTTGTCGTCTATCTGGTTGGTCGCGGCAAGTGCGGGATTGAAGAGATCGAGATTGCGGTAGGTTAGCGCAGCGTGGCTCTTGATGTCGATGACCTCGATCTTGTCGCCGTCTCGGGTCTGCTCGCGCATGACGACGGCGACATCGATGCCGCGGCTGTCATTGCCCTCGACCAGATATTTCTGCAGATAGCCGTTGCCGACCATGCGGTAGAGATAGCCATATTCGAAAGCCTGCAGGGCAGCCATGTTGTCGACTTCCTGCAGGCAGAGAATGTCGGCATCCGCATCCGCAATGGCCAGCGCCGAAAGTTGCCGCGTATCGTCTGTGGAAGAGACTGCCCGCGCACTTTCCAGCGCCTGATAGGTCGCCTCGTCCCTGATATCGAAAAGCTGGATCGCCCTGTCGCGCCGCGTCTGGTTGCGAAAACCGGTAAAGTCGAAACGGGTGAGAAGATTTTCGATATTGAAGGTGGCGAGCCGAAGCGACATGTTTCATTCCTGTTGCTGGAATGGGAGCTTAGCCGCTCCCGTTCGGTCTCGCCAGTGGCCTGTCGCGTCGATCAGATTTCCCTATTCACGATGTCGGATTTTATGTGCCGGGATATTCCCCACCCTCATTCCTGTGCCCGTCACAGGGATGAGGGTGCAAGCAAATGCTAAAGACGCCACGCCGCACGAATTGCAACCGGCAGCTGGTCACCGACCGCAACCGATTCTCGAGAATAAGCCCGAAGCGCCTGCCCGTCCGGCAGGTCGAGACGCAAGGCATAACGCTCGCCCTCGTAGAGAACCGAGGTCACGGTGCAGGTGATTCCATCCACATCCCGCACCACGTCCTGCGGCCGCACGAGAATATCCGCCCGTGGTAATTGCCCACCGTTATCCATCGCTGTGCGGAGCGCGTCCCAGTCAATATCCCGCGAAGAACCTTCCGGCATCGGCACGGAGAGAATGGCGCCCTGCCCCACCAGCGAGCCGACAAGACGCCCCTCGGGTCGTGCATAAAGCTCGGCGGGCGGCGCGACCTGAAGCAGCTTGCCCTGAGACATCACGGCGACATCGGTTGCCAGCGCCATGGCTTCCGCCTGATCGTGGGTAACATAGATCATCGTCGCGCCGGATCGGATGTGGAACTCGCGAAAGGTCTCCTCCATCTCCTGCCGCAAATGCCGGTCGAGATTGGCGAGTGGCTCGTCGAGCAGCACGACATCGGGTTCGGTGACGAGGCAGCGGGCCAAAGCGACGCGCTGCCGCTGGCCACCGGAAAGCTCGGCGGGACGGCGGTCCGCAAAGCCATCAAGGCGTACGGCTGCCAGCGCTTGGGCCACCTTCTCGCGATATTTCTCTCCGGAAATGCCGCGAACTTTCAGGGGATAGCCGGCATTGTCGGCAACCGACATGTGCGGCCAGAGCGCATAGGACTGGAACACCATCGCCATGTTGCGCCGCTCCGGCGGCACCATGCTGCCTGCATCGGCCAGCACCCGCTCGCCGAGCAGGATGGAGCCATCAGTCGGTTGCTCGAAACCGGCGATCATGCGCAGCACCGTAGTCTTGCCGCAGCCGGAAGGCCCGAGCAACGCGAGGAAACCTCCCTCACGCACCGTGAGCGAGAGGTCGTCAACGGCGGGTTTCGACCCGGCTCCAAAGCTTTTCGTCAGACGATTGAGGATCAGTTTCGCCAAGGGACCACTCCTTTCGGCAGATAGCGCCCCAGAATTTCGAGCAGCAGCATGAGGAAAATCACCATGATGACGACAAGCACCGAAAGTGCGGAGGCAAGATCGAAGCTGCCGCTGTCATCGAGGTTATAGATGAGCACACCGAGCGTCTGCGTGCCGGCGGACCAAAGGAGCGCCGAAACCGTCAGCTCATTGCAGGCGATCAGGAAAACGAGGATGACGGAAGCGCCAGCCGCAGGCCCGACCAGCGGCAGGATGATGTCCTTCAACCGCCGCCAGAAACCGGCGCCCGAAAGCCTTGCCGCCTCTTCCAGCGACGGATCGAATTGGAGGAAGGCGCTGACCATCGGTTTGAGGCTGACGGCGAAAAAGGAGGAAAAATAGGCGAGCAGAATGATCCAGATCGTGCCGTAAAGCGTGATGCCGAGCAGCGGGATGGGGGCCGCGAACAACAGGACGAAGGATACGGAAATCACCACACCCGGCAGCGCATAGGGAATATCCACCAGCGCCGACAGCAGGAACATGAAGCGGCTTTTGCCGCGCACCAGGAAATAGGCGGTCAACACCGTCACCGCAAGCAGGCAAAGGGATGTGACCGTCGCCAGAAACAGCGAGTTGCGGAAGGCTGTGCGGGTTACGCTCTGCCGGTAGAGTAGCTCCTCATAGGCGTGCATCGTAGCGGTCTTGAGACTGAGCGGCACGCCATAGGCGGGGGCAAGCGAGCTTGCCACCAGCGCAGCAAGCGGTGCAACCAGCATGAAGAACAGCACGAGCCAAAGGACAAGCTCAGCCACTACACGCCAGCGCGACAGCTTGAAAGTCGCGGCCTTGCCGGAAAGACCGATGATGCGATAGTCCCTGCCCTTCAATGCCCGCTCTTGCAGCGCAAGGCCGGCCACGGAGATGATGGCGATCATGGTCGAGAGAATGGCGATATCGCCGAAGGTGCTCGCACCAAAACTGGCGAAGCGGCTGTAGATCAGCGTCGGCAGGGTGAAGGTCGAGGCCGGAATACCGAGGATAGCCGGAATACCGAAATTGCCGACATTGGACACAAACGAGATCGCCGCCCCGGCGATCAATCCCGGCGTCGAAAGCGGCAGGATGATATCCAACAGCACGCGGCGAGGCGAAGCACCGGAAAGCTTGGCCGCCTCGATGCCATCCTGCGGCAAAGCGAGCAGGCCGGCGCGCAGCGACAGATAGACAAGCGGCGCATGCTGCACGCCGAGCAAAAGCGCGATACCGGCAATGGAATAGAGCGGCTGCGGCGAGCCCATGGGCGGCGCAAGGCCGATGGCCTTTAAAAGCGTGCTCGACGGGCCGGTCATGCCGATCCACGACAGCGCCGTCACCTGCGGCGGGATCATCATAGGCAGCATGAAGAGAAAGCTTAAGATCGACTTGCCGCGTATGTCGCAAAGCGTCAGCGCCAGCGCGAAGCCCCCGCCGATCATGAGTGAAATCAGCATGCCGAAAGAAGAGGTGGACAGCGTGTTCAGCGCCGCATCCCAAAGGGCGGGATCAGCCAGCAATCGCCATATGTCACCATTGAGTGACGAAACAATCCCGGTATAGGCGAGCCGCCCGAGCGGCAGGGCGCTGAGCGCAAAAACGACGCTCACCACAAAGGAAACAGCCAGCGCGGCTGGCTGTTTCCATAGGCACTTGATCGGGACATGCCGCTATATCAGCCCTTGGAGCCGAAAATATCGGAGAAGGTCTTCAGATCCTGCTCGGAATTCTTCAGCGCGTCCGCGGCGTTGAGCGGCAGGACCTTGAGCTTGTCGCGGGCGGGGAAACCTTCCGGCATGCCAGCGTCAGCGCGCGCGGGGATGTAGCCGAGCTTGACGAAGCCCTGCTGGCCTTTTTCCGAAAGCACGTAGTCGACGAACTTCTTAGCGGCTTCCTCATGCTTGGTACCCTTGAGGATCGCGACCGGTTCGGTCACGGCCGAAACGCCCTCTTCCGGGAAGACGAACTCCACCGGGGCGCCCTTGGCCTTTTCGCGGATCGGCATGTAGTCGACGACAACGCCGTAAGCCTTCTCACCTGATGCAACCGACTTCAGCACCGCGCCGTTACCGCCGCCGGAAATGGCTTCATTGGCCTTCAGCTGCTTGTAATAGTCCCAGCCGAGGCCGTTGGCAGCGGCCAGCGTCTGCGCGTGGATCAGCGCTGCACCAGAGGTCAGCGGGCTCGGCATGGTCACGAGACCCTTGGCTTCCGCCTTGGCAAGATCCTTCCAGCTCGTCGGCTTCATCGCAGCGGCAGTGTTATACATGATGCCGGTGGTGATGAGCTTGGTGGAATAATAATAGCCGTCCGCATCGTAAAGCGAGGCGTCGATGTTCTGAGCTTCCGGGGACTTGTGGGCCATAAGCTGGCCAGCCTGCTTCATGCGCTCGAGTGTGACGGTGTCGGCGATCAAGAGCACGTCGGCAACCGGATTGCCGGCGCTGATCTCAGCCATCAGCTTGGCCATGATCTTCGGCGTTCCGTCACGCACCCATTCGACTTCGATACCGGGATTGGCGGCCTTGAAACCATCAACGGTCGCCTGCGCGTCCTCGTTCGGCTGGCTGGTATAAAGCACCAGGTCGGCAGCATTGGCAGCGGTGGCGATGAAGCCGAGCGATACGATGGCGGTAAAAGCGGAAAGCAGCGTTTTCATAGGTCCAGTCCCTGTTGTTTCGTGGGACCGCTAAAACATGATTGCATAACATGTATGTGACAGGCAGGATTTTAGGGGGGGGGGTGATCTCGGTGGCCAAGGTGGAGACCGGGGCCTACCCCCCTCTGCCCTGCCGGGCATCTCCCCCACAAGGAGGGAGATCGGCAAGACGCTCTTTCGTCACTTAATTTTCGAACGTTGAGATGGGCGAAACCTCACCACGGGTCGATCTCCCCACCTGTGGGGGAGATGTCCGGCAGGACAGAGGGGGTAAGCCGCCTCCCCGTCGCTGCCGAAAACCTCGCAACCCTCAAATCGCCGGAACCACTTCGGTCGTCTCCGCCTGCGCCGTCGCGATCAACCGGCCAAGCCGCTTCATGCCTTCCTCGATCATCGCCTCATTGGCGCAGGAGAAGCTGATGCGCAGCGTGTTCGTGCCCGAGCCATCCGCAAAGAAGGCGCGACCCGGAACGAAGGCGACCTTTTCCGTTGCGATGGATTTTGCCAGCAGTGCGGCGCCATCCATGCCTTCCGGCAGGGTGACCCAGATGAACATGCCGCCTTCCGGCTTGGTCCAGCGCGTGCCCTTCGGCATGTATTTGTCGAGCGCAGCCAGCATCGCATCGCGGCGGGCGCTGTAGGCAGCCTTGATCTTGGCGACCTGTTTGTCGAAGCCGCGCGAAGCGACACGTTCGATGGCGATCTGGTTGATCGTCGAGGAATGCAGGTCTGCGGCCTGCTTCATCAGCACCAGCTTGCGGATAACAGGCGCGGACGCAACGATGTAACCGACGCGAAGGCCGGGTGCGAGCGTCTTGGAGAAGCTGCCGCAATAGATGGTGCGGGTGTTCTCGATGCCGCCCGAGCGGGCGATGTCGAGCGCCATGATCGGCGGAACCGCCTCGCCGTCGTAACGCAGCGACTGATAGGCGGCGTCTTCGATGACGGCGATATCCAGCTCGTCGGCCAGCGCCAGAACCTTTTCGCGGCCGGCAAGATCAACGGTTTCCCCGGTCGGATTCGAGAAATCAGCAGAGAGATAAGCGAACTTCACGGCGCCGCCGAGCTTGGCCGCAGTTTCGCGGTAAGCTTCCGGCGTGCGGTTGCCGCCGGGATTGAGCTGATCGTAATTCGGCTCATAGGCGTTGAAGGCGGAAAGTGCGCCGAGATAGGTCGGCCAGGTTACCAGCGCGGTATCCTTCGGCGACAGGAACAGCTTGCCGAGGTAGTCGAGACCCTGCTGCGAACCGGAAACGATGAAGACGTTGTCGGCAGTGCATTCGATGCCGATCTCGGCCATTTCGCCCGCCAGCCATTCGCGCAGCGGCTTGTAACCTTCGCTCACCGAATATTGCAGCGCCGAGTTAACCTGCGAACTCGAAAAAATTTCCGCATAAGCCTGCTGGAACTCCTCTGCGGGGAAAAGAGCCGGGTCCGGAATACCGCCGGCAAAGGAGATGATATCGGGCTGCTCGAGCAGCTTCAGCAGCTCGCGGATTTCAGACGCTTTCATGCGCGACGAGCGCGTGGCGAAAATTTGTTCCCAATCAAGCATGGGTACGTTTCCTCTTGTGTCGTTTTTATGCGTGCATCTTTACAGAAATGTCGATACGTCAGCAATACTGACTTATCAGTTTTTCGAATTATTTCTGCCTCCCTGCACGTTACCCGCATTTGGGCCCGCCTTTGGCGGACAAAGCCAAATACACCCTTGCGCAAAGCTTCACAATCTTCCGTTTGCGATTGACGCGGCAAGGTTTTCCGGCTGGATTGCGGCCACGCGCCGCGACACGGCGAAAGCATCATGGGAGTTTGACGACATGCTGAAAAATATCGACCCGGCGCTGAATGCCGATGTTCTTCACGCCCTACGCGCCATGGGTCACGGCGATACGCTGGTGATTTCCGACACCAACTTCCCTTCCGATTCGGTGGCTCGCCAGACAACGGTCGGCAAGGTGCTGCGCATGGACAACATTTCCGCCGCCCGCGCCATGCAGGCGATTCTCTCGGTGCTGCCACTCGACACGCCGCTGCAGCCTTCGGTCGGACGCATGGAAGTGATGGGCGCACCGGACCAGCTGGAACCCGTACAGGTCGAAGTGCAGAAGGAAATAGACGCGGCGGAGGGAAAATCCGCCCCCATGTACGGTATCGAACGCTTCGCCTTCTATGAACAGGCTAAAAAAGCATATTGCGTCATCACAACAGGCGAGACCCGTTTTTACGGCTGCTTCCTGCTGACGAAGGGCGTCATCCCTCCGGGCAAATAAGATCGAACGGCAAATTGGGTCGCGTGCTAAACCCGTCATGACAATTTCAAGTTGTTGTGGCAAAAACTTCCACTAGGTTTTGTAAAACCAACCGGAGGTGTGAGGTATCATGACCCAATATGTCCTGGCGTTCTGGAATGTCGAAAACCTGTTTGCGCCGGAGGGTTATCCAGCGCGCGAACCTTGGATTGCCGAGCGGCTGAAGAACGATCTCAAAGGCTGGACCGAAGATCTGTTCAAGACCAAGCTCAGGCAACTCGGTTTGATCATAAGGCAGATCGGCGGCGCCGGGCCGGATCTGCTCGGCGTGTGCGAAGTCGAGAACCGTTTCGTTCTGGAGACGCTTGCGGAACATCTGAACGACCTCATGCCTGAGCGCGCCTACCGTGTGGTGCATGCAGATTCCAGCAAGGACCAGCGCGGCATCGATACGGCCTTCATCTATGACAGCAAGAAGCTACTGATCAACGAAAACGAGATTTTCAGCCATTTCGTGATGCGCCGCACCGGTACCCGCGACATTACCCAATGCACCTTCATCACCAAGGGCGGACGCCAGCTTATCGCCCTTTCCAATCACTGGCCGTCGCGCTCCGGCGGCGCGGTGGAAAGCGCCGGTTTTCGCATGACCGCCGGTGAGACGCTTGGCTACTGGCACCAGCGGATCAGGGAAGAAAAAGGAAACGACATCGCCGTCGTCGCCTTCGGCGATTTCAACGACGACCCTTCCGATGCATCGCTACGCTATCACGCCAATTCCACCCGCGAGCGCGACGATGTCGAAAGCTCGCAATCGGCAATGTTCTACAATCTCACCTGGAACTACCTGCGCCAGCAGGTAGTAGATTCAGTCGGTACGGCAAGAACGATCTATGGCACGCTCTATTTCAACGGCGACGCCAATATCTTCGACCAGATACTCGTCTCAAGATCGCTTCTGACCGGGAGCAGCGGCTTCGCGGTGCGCGAGGAAACCGCGAAAATTGAAGCCATTGCCGCCATGGTCAGCCACAGCAAGAATGAGGGGCCGATCCGCTTCGGCCTGTCGAAAGGCGATGCAGTCAAAAACGTCAATCTCGGTGGTTTCTCCGATCACTTTCCCGTATCGGTCATTATCGAGGAAGCCGACGCCATCGTGTGATCCTAGCCAGGCGCAATGCAGAAAGGCCGGAGCTCTCGCCCCGGCCTTCCAATATTCTGTCAAGCAATGAAGCTTAGTTGACAGCCTTGTCGACCAGCTTGTTCTTGCCGATCCAGGGCATCATGCCGCGCAGCTTTGCGCCGACTTCTTCGATCTGGTGGGCGTCGTTGTTGCGACGGATGCCCTTGAAGCGTGCGCCGCCGGCCTTCCATTCCTGCATCCACTCAGTGGTGAACTTGCCGGTCTGGATGTCGTGAAGAACGCGCTTCATTTCAGCCTTGGTGTCAGCGGTGATGATGCGAGGACCGGTGACGTATTCGCCCCACTCGGCCGTGTTGGAGATCGAGTAGTTCATGTTGGCGATGCCGCCTTCATAGATCAGGTCAACGATCAGCTTCACTTCGTGCAGGCATTCGAAATAGGCCATTTCCGGTGCGTAACCGGCTTCGACCAGGGTTTCGAAACCGGCGCGGATGAGTTCTACGAGACCGCCGCACAGAACGACCTGTTCGCCGAAGAGGTCGGTTTCGCACTCTTCCTTGAAGTTGGTTTCGATGATGCCAGAACGGCCACCGCCAACGCCGCAGGCGTAGGAGAGAGCGAGTTCAAGTGCGTTGCCGGAAGCGTTCTGGTGAACGGCAACGAGGCAGGGCACGCCGCCGCCCTTCTGGTATTCGCCGCGAACCGTGTGGCCGGGGCCCTTCGGTGCGATCATGACGACGTCGAGCGAAGCCTTCGGCTCGATGAGGCCGAAGTGAACGTTGAGGCCGTGTGCGAAAGCAATCGCCGCACCGTCACGGATGTTGCCAGCAATGTCGGCCTTGTAGATGTCGGCCTGCAATTCGTCAGGCGTCGCCATCATCAAAAGGTCGCCCCACTTGGCGGCTTCGGCAACGGTCATGACCTTGAAGCCGTCGGCTTCCGCCTTCTTGACGGTCGGCGAACCGGCCTTCAGAGCAATGACGACGTTCTTGGCGCCGGAATCCTTGAGGTTCAGCGCATGGGCGCGGCCCTGGGAACCGTAGCCGACGATGACGACATTCTTGGACTTGATGAGATTGAGATCCGCATCACGATCATAATAAACGCGCATTTTATGGTCCTTCCCTAATGCTTGTCTCTGTGTGAACCGGAACCTCAGGCGACCTTGCCGCCCAGTTCCGAATGTACCTTTTCCGTGCCGTAGAGTGTTAGAAAGGCGACCACCGCCTTCTTTGCCCGGGCGGAAAAATCCTTGTCAGGCGCCTCGCCCAGCAGCATGCGCACATGCAGATCCGAAACGATGAGGCCGTAAAAACTGCGATACGCCTCTTCGGCGTCATCGAAACGCAGGTAACCCGAACGGCGACCCGCCTCGATCAACCCGCGGGCGCGGCGGTCGATCTGGCGACGGCCACGTTCCAGAAGAAGATCGCCAAGCTTGGAACCATCACGGCTCGCCTGCCCTATCGCCAGACGGTTGAGCGCCAGCGACACATCGCCCGCCAGCACATCAAGCAGATCATGTGCGAAAACCTCGAGATGATCGGCAAGCTGCGGCGCAGACACGCGGTCGCCCGCCTTCTCGAAGGTGCGAACCTTGCTTTGCTGGAAGGTGATCATCGCAGCCAGCAGGCCGTCCCGGTCGCCAAACCATTTGTAGAGGCTTTCCTTGGAACAGTTGGCCGCACGCGCAAGACCAGAGGTCGTCAGCGCTTTCTCGCCACCCTCGACCAGAAGACGCAATGCCTGATCCAGAACGGCGTTCTGGCGCGGCGAAAATTCCTGCGCTGTGATCGGGTCGGAGGCCACTTATTTCCACTCCAGAGGCTCGATTAATGTACCGTACGGTACGGTTCGAGCGCCATTTAAGCGGAGGCAGCTTGCCCGTCAAGCGCTTTCTTCGCAGTGATGTACGAATTGACGCGATGCGGAAGCAGAATGCGCCGCACCATAATGCCGCTTTATCCGGCCGCGCTTATCTCACGCGAGGCGTCGACGTCGCGTGAGGGCGACATCCCGTAAAAGCGGCTGTATTCCCGGCTGAACTGCGAAGGGCTCTGGTAACCGACTCGATGGCCGGCCGTGCCTGCATCCAGGCGCTCCAGCAGCATCAGCCGGCGCGCCTCATGCAGCCGCAACTGCTTCTGGTACTGAATGGGGGTCATGGCCGTGATCGTCTTGAAATGGTGATGGAAAGACGACACGCTCATGCCGATATGCTCCGCAAGTTCCTCGATACGCAGCTGGCGCGCGAAATTCTCGCGCAGCCAGGAGATGGCGCGGGCGATCCGATTGCCATGGCTTCCGGCAGCGACGATGTTCATCAGCTGCCCACCCGCTGGTCCCGTCAGGATTCTGATAGAGGATTTCCTGCTCGATCAGCGGCGCCATGGCCGCAATATCCGCCGGGCGGTCAAGCAGGCGCATCAGCCGGATGGCCGCATCAAGCAGCTCCGGTGTGGCGGCGTTCACCACGATGCCGCGCTGGCCGCTTACCGGCTCCTGAGGCCGCTCGATCGGCATGCGGCTCATAAGGTCGAGCAGCTTTTCGCTGTCGATCGCAAGCCCGATGCAAAAATGCGGTACTTCCTCGCTCGCTTCCACCACACGCCAGGCAACCGGCAGGTCGAGCGAGGTCAGAAGATAGTCGCCGGCCCCGTAATTGATGGTGTCCGTTCCCAGCTGAACGCTTTTCGACCCCTGGATCACCATTGCCAAACAGGGACGATAGCTGCCGTGGCACGGCGCGCTGGGTGTGGACCGGCGGCTGATGCCGAGGGTTTCGATTGCCGTCTGGACCTCGCCATCGCGGGTGGCATGCCGTGCGGCGATGGAGGCGATCTCCTGATAGAGATTGAACGGCATGGTCATCTGGGAAACCCTTTAGGGAAGGAAGCAGCGTGTCTGTTTGCATTATCTAGAAAGCCGGGCCAGTTTCCGCAAATAGCCCACCGCAATTTTTTGCAGGATCGTGCAAAAAGCTCGGAGGATCGCTCTAACGCCCCGGCACCCTTCCATTGCATATTCCGCCGTCCCCAACTCCCGAAAGGATAATCAGATGGCCATTGCAAGAGGTTATGCTGCGACCGATGCGTCGAAGCCGCTTACCCCGTTCACCTTCGAACGCCGCGAGCCTAACGATGACGACGTTGTCATCGATATCAAATATGCCGGCATCTGCCACTCGGACATCCACACCGTCCGCAACGAATGGAAGAATGCCGTCTTCCCGATCGTTCCCGGCCATGAGATTGCCGGTGTCGTGAAAGCCGTTGGCTCCAAGGTCACGAAATTCAAGGTCGGCGATCATGTCGGCGTTGGCTGCTTCGTCGATTCCTGCGTCGGCTGCGCCACCCGTGACCTCGACAACGAACACTACATGCCCGGCCTCGTCCAGACCTATAACGATGTCGATCCGAATACGAAGACAGCCACCCATGGCGGTTATTCCGACTCGATCGTCGTCAAGGAAGGTTATGTCCTGTCGATCCCGGACAACCTGCCGCTCGACGCTTCCGCGCCGCTTCTATGCGCAGGCATCACGCTCTACTCGCCGCTGCGCCGCTGGAACGCCGGTCCCGGTCAGAAGGTCGCAATCGTCGGGATGGGTGGTCTTGGCCACATGGGCGTCAAGCTCGGCGCTGCCATGGGCGCGGATGTCACAGTTCTTTCCCAGACCCTGTCGAAGAAGGAAGACGGACTGAAGCTCGGCGCGAAGGAATATTACGCCACCAGCGACGCCTCGACCTTCGAAAAGCTGGCCGGCACCTTCGACCTGATCATCTGCACGGCAGGTGTCGCAATCGACTGGAACGCCTATCTCGGCCTCCTGAAGCCCAAGGGCAGCATGGTCGTGGTCGGTGCACCGGAACATGCGATCCCGGTCCACGCCTTCTCGCTCATCATCGGTGCGAAGAGCCTCTCCGGCTCGATGATCGGCTCGATCAAGGAAACCCAGGAAATGCTGCATTTCTGCGGTGAGCATGACATCGTCTCGGAGATCGAAACGATCAACATCCAGGATGTCAACGAAGCCTATGAGCGCGTGCTGAAGAGCGACGTTCGCTACCGCTTCGTCATCGACATGGCATCGCTCGACGCTTGAGCCCTGGATTGGCACAAGCTCGCCACATCCGCACTCCGTCACCCCGCACTTAATACGGCGTGACGGAGGAATGGTTTGGCGCACTGACCGTAAATGCGAGCGCGGGAAGCCAATGCTTCCCGCGCTTTCCTTTACCCGCCCTGCCCTCAGGCCTCGTCCTTCAACGTCTCTTTCTGGGTGATCAGCCGCGCGCTGTGCTGGCCGCTGAGGTAAATCCACAGCCAGCTCCACGCCACGGCCAGCCGCGAGCGCGTTCCGATCAGGAAATAGATATGGGCAAGCCCCCAGATCCACCATGCAAGCACGCCCTTGAGCTTGAACCTGCCGAAATCGATCACCGCCGCACGTTTGCCGATTGTCGCCAGATTACCCTGATGGCTGTAGCGGAACGGCGCGGGCTCCGGCTCTCCGGATAGCCGCGCCTTGATGACCTTTGCCACATGGGCGCCCTGCTGCTTGGCTGCAGGCGCAATGCCCGGCACCGGTTTGCCGTTTTCCTGATTGACGGCGGCCGTATCGCCGATGACGAAAATATTGGGGTCGTCTTCCAGATTGAGATGCGGCCCGACGATAGCGCGTCCCGCCCTGTCGGCAGCGGCATTCAGCCACTTTGCAGCGGGAGACGCCTGCACGCCAGCGGCCCAGACCACCGTGCGGCACGGATAAAAGGTCTCACCCACCGTCACGCCCTCATCGGTGCAGGCCGTCACCGGTGTGCCGAGCAGAACCTCGACGCCGAGCTTTTCAAGCGCCTGCTTGGCATAGGCCGAAAGATCGTCCGTAAAAACCGGCAGAACGCGCGGACCTGCCTCGACAAGCAGCACGCGGCTCTTTCTGGTATCCACATTGCGGAATTCCGGCGGCAGCGCCTTGTGGGCAAGCTCGGCGATCATGCCCGCCATTTCCACGCCCGTCGGGCCTGCCCCGATGATGACGAAGGTCAGCTGCGCCTGCCGTTCCTCTTCGCTGGTGGCAAGTTCCGCACGCTCGAAAGCCAGAAGCAGGCGGCGGCGGATCGTCGTTGCATCCTCGAGCGTCTTGAGGCCGGGAGCGGCACGCTCCCATTCGTCACGGCCGAAATAGGCATGACGGGCGCCGGTGGCCAGCACCAGCGTATCGAAGCCGATGACCTGACCGGAACTCAGATGCACGGTGCGGGCGTCACGGTCTACGCCGTTCACTTCCGCAAGCAGCGTCGTCACTTCCTTGCGGTCGCGGTAAAGATGGCGGATCGGCCAGGCGATTTCGGATGTCGCAAGAGCCGTCGTCGCAACCTGATAAAGCAATGGCTGAAATAGATGATGGTTGCGGCGGTCAATCAATGTGATGCGGACAGGGGCCCCCTCCAGCCCGTGTACCATTTGTAAGCCGCCGAAGCCTCCACCCACGACGACAACGTGATGTTCTTGCATGTGTCTCTGCCTTTAAAAGCTCGCGCACGGAGCATGCGCAAGCAGATTATAGGCAAAAAAATTGACTTTGGTTATGAAATAGCCTGACCGCAGGCGCGACAAAAACGCCGGACTGTTTCAGCCATGCCATATTCCAGCGCATCCGCCGTCAACCCGTGACCGATGGATACCTCTGCAAGATAAGGTATGCGTTTCATAAGCTTGGGCAGGTTTGCTACAGTCAGGTCGTGCCCGGCATTGACGGCAAGCCCGAGCGCTGCGGCGTAGTCCGCCGTCTGTCCGAGTTTTTCCAGAAGCGCGTCACCCTTTTGCGGATCGTCAAAACAGCCGCCATAGGGACCGGTATAGAGCTCGATGCGGGCAGCACCCGTCTCAGCCGCCAGCTCCACCGCTTCGCGCTCGCCGTCACCATCGGCAAAAAGCGAAACCCGCATACCGCCAGCCTTGAGGCGCCCAACGGCTTCTCTCAGGAAAACCGCGTGCTTGCGGAAATCCCAGCCATGGTCTGATGTCGCCTGCGACGGATCGTCGGGCACCAGCGTCACCTGCTCAGGCTGGGTCTGTTCGCACAGAACGAGAAAATCCTCCGTCGGATAACCTTCGATGTTGAATTCCGCGCTTGGGAAACTGTCATCGATAAGCGCACGCAGCACCGGCAGGTCCGAAAAGCGGATATGGCGCTGGTCCGGCCGAGGGTGTACAGTCAGCCCGCTAGCACCCGCAGCGAGTGCAATATGCCCGAAATGCGCGACATCCGGCCATGGGAGATCGCGACGGTTGCGCAGCATGGCAATTGCGTTCAGATTGACGGAAAGTTTTGCGGGCATGACATCGAGGCTCCGGTTCGGAATTGACATCCTGTTTCACGCAGGTTGACGCCGACCGCAAGGAGGCCGATAAAATTTTTTAAGGATACGGGAACGAAAGCAGGCAATACAGGTTACGGTTCTCATGCAGCATCGGCAAAATGTCTTGATCAGAAGACAGGTCTGCAGTGGGGAACAAGTAACGAATGCCATAAAAAGCAGGCACACTGTCAAAACGCGCGAAGGGGGAAACGATGCAGAATGGCAGGATGCCGTTTGAACACGGCGACGAGGACAAACCCAATCTAAGGATCAGCAGCTTTTTACCGGATATAAGCCTGCCCTCCTCCCTGCCCGCCGAACCGGTTCCCATCGCCGACATGGCCAACATTTTCGGCGTAACGCACCGGACCCTGCATTTTTACGAAGAAAAGGCGCTGCTGACCTCGAAACGCATCGGCCAGATGCGGGTTTATTCCCACCGCAACGTGCAACGCATGGCGGTGATAAATGTCTGTCGCGAAGTCGGCATTTCCGTCGCAGCCATTACAGACATCATGGAAAAACTTGCTCGCTCTCTCTCGCAGGAAGAAGCTGACGAGATATTCCACTCCGCGCTGCGGCAGCGAAAAAGAGAACTGACCGCGGAACGCTCCACGCTTCAGCGCCAGGCCCAGCAGATCGAGGAACTGCTCGCCACCGATAACGATACTGATGGCCTCGACGCCGCTGAGCGGGGACCGGGCAAGGATATCGCGCTGACAGACAACGAGCGAAAATGCCTGGAACTGATGGCGGAGGGGTACGCCCCGGTAAGGCTCGCGCGCGCTCTCGGCCTTTCAGGTAACGACCTCAACGAACTGGAGGCGAAGATTATCGGCAAGTTCAGTGCCAGCAACCGCTTTCAGGCGGTTGCCAAAGCGGTTCTGCTGGGCGTCATCCGCGCCTGACAAAGCATTTCCACGAAAACTGCACAGCGGTTTTCCGTCCGGACAATGCGCAGACAAAAGAATTGGAGCATTGAAGGTGTCCCGCTATTCACCGGAAATGCTCTATCTCAGCGAACGATTGTGAGTGTTTCTGCGGCGCGGGTGATGGCGGTGTAAAGCCACCGCTCGCGCGAATCGCGGAAGGCATAGCTCTCGTCAAAGAGAACCACATTGTTCCACTGCGAACCCTGTGCCTTGTGCACGGTCAGCGCATAACCGAAATCGAACTCGTCATAACGCTTGCGGGTGGTCCACGGAATTTCCGTTTCCACATCCTCGAAAGCCGCCTTCAGCAATTTGATCTTGGCCGCGCCGCGATCCATATCGTCGTCTTCAGGCCGGATCATCAGGTTGATGCCGGGTTTCACCGTCTCGCGCGAAGAACTCATGACCTGCCAGAGCGAGCCGTTCAGCAGGCCCTTGGCCGGATCGTTCCTCAAGCAAACCAGCTTGTCGCCGGATTGCGGATAATCGGCCGTAAATCCCTTCAGCTCGCGAAGCCGCTGGTTATAACGGCGGCGCGTGCGATTTGTGCCGACGAGCACCTGATCGGCATCGAGCACGAGCGACTGTGTCACCTCGGACTTGGAAATCACCTGCGCGGCACCGTAATCGCCACGCATGATCTCGCGGCCTTCCCGCACATCCATGGCAAGATGGATGATGGGATTGTCCTTGGCCTGCCGATGGATTTCGGAGAGCAGGTAATCCGGCTCCTGCTCCGTGAAGAAGCCACCGCCTGAAACCGGCGGCAACTGTCCGGGATCGCCGAGCACGAGAATCGGCGTGCCGAAGCTCATCAGATCCTTGCCGAGCTGCTCATCCACCATCGAACATTCATCGATGATGATGAGTGCCGCCTTGGCTAGCGGGCTCTGGCGGTTGATGGAAAACATCGGTGCGACCGAGGTCTTGCCGGTTTCCTCGTCTTCCACGGTCTCTTCGCCGCGCGGGCGGTAGATCAGCGAATGGATGGTGCGGGCATTGGTCGCCCCGCGCGAGCGCAGCACCTGCGCCGCTTTGCCGGTGAAGGCCGCAAACAGCACTTCGCCATCGACATTTTCCGCGAAATGTTTGGCAAGCGTCGTCTTGCCGGTTCCGGCATAACCGAACAACCGAAAAACCGGCGTCCGGCCTTCCTTCAGCCAGCGGGAAACAGCCTTGAGCGCTTCGTCCTGTTGCGGTGAAAATAACATGCGCCCTCATCGCAGGATTCGAGCACCGTGCGCAACAGAAAAAGAACGAAAGATGAATCACACTATCAGAATGCGGCAATAAAACACGGCTGGTTTTTAAACCATGGCGGGTATCATGCCGCGCATGAAGATATTGATTCTGGGCGCAACGGGTTTCATCGGTTCCGAAGTGATCCGCAGCCTTCACGGCAAAGGTCACACCGTTACTGGGCTGGCTCGCACCATTGCGCGCGCCAAAGATAAACGGCCTTTCGCCAGCTGGGTTCCGGCCGATCTCTCGCGTATGACCAGCGCAGCCGACTGGGAGGCACTCGTTAGCGACCATGACGCCATCGTCAATTGCGCAGGTGCGCTTCAGGACGGCCTGTCGGATGATCTCGCCGCGACGCAGGAAAAAGCGATGCTGGCGCTCTACCGGGCAGCGGTAAATGCGGGCGGCAAGCTTGTGATCCAGATATCGGCCCGCACTTCCGGAGCCGCTTCCCAACTGCCCTTCCTCGCCACCAAACGCCGCGCCGATGTGGCACTTGCCGCAAGCGGTCTGCGCTTTGTCATTCTCCGCCCCGCACTGGTTGTCGGCCGCAACGCCCATGGCGGCACAGCACTCGTGCGCGCGCTTGCAAGCTTCCCCTTCGCTGTGCCGCTCGTAAACGGCAAGATGCCTGTACAGACCGTCGCAGTCGAAGATGTCGCGTTGGCAGTCAGCGCGGCAATAGATGGCGAAATCCCGTCAGGCAGCGATATCGAGTTGGCAGCAAACGAAACGCTGACATTGCAAGGCGTAGTCGCTGCGCACCGGCAATGGCTCGGCCTCGCCCCTGCTCCCGCGCTAAATCTTCCGACTGCCTTCATGCGCCCCGTCGCCCTCACGGCGGATATTGCGGGAAAGCTCGGCTGGCGGTCGCCGTTGCGCTCAACCGCCATGAGGGTGATGTCGGAAGGTATCGTGACGGAGAACAGCGCGCCAAAAGCGACGACGTCGCTCAAGAGCTTGAGGGACACGCTGGCAGCTCACCCTTCCGGCGTGCAGGACCTGTGGTTTGCCAGATCATATCTGCTCAAACCCGTCCTCATTCTCTGCCTGTCGCTGTTCTGGCTATTGTCCGGCCTCGTACCGCTGCTTGATATCGACAGCTCGGCCGCGCATTTCCTGCCCTTCATGCCGCAAGTGCCAGCCGTCACCCTCACACTCGCCACCTGCCTCATCGATATCGCCCTGGGCGTCACCGTCCTGATAAGACCACTTGCCAGAAAAGCGCTCATCGCCATGCTCCTGGTCACCGCCGCCTATCTGACTGGTGGCAGTCTGCTGGAGCCGGGTCTGTGGCTCGATCCGCTCGGCCCCCTCGTCAAGGTCCTGCCCTCCATCGCCCTGACACTTGTCGCCCTTGCCACATTGGATGAACGCTGATGACACCTGAAGACCTTCTGCGGCTCGCCCATGTCATCGGCGCAACCGTGCTGTTCGGCACCGGGGCTGGCATAGCGTTTTTCATGGTGATGGCGCGGCGGACGGCAAACCCGGCCCTGATCGCCCATGTTTCGGGCACGGTCGTCATCGCCGACACCATCTTCACCGCCACGGCGGCGATCATCCAGCCGGTCACCGGTTATTTTCTGGCGCGCATCATCGGCTGGCCGCTGAGCGAAGGCTGGATCGCCCTTTCGCTCTGCCTCTATGTCTTCACCGGCATTTTCTGGCTGCCGGTGGTGTGGATCCAGATCAAACTGCGCGACATCGCCCGCGATTGCGTCGCTGCGGACGAGGCCCTGCCGCCGCAATGGTTCCGTCTCTACCGCATCTGGTTTGCCTGCGGTTTTCCGGCTTTCTTCGCGGTTCTCGGCATCATCTGGCTGATGCTGACCAAGCCGGATATTGCCCTGTTCGGTTGATGCGCCTCAATTGACCGCCTGTCTTTCGACAAGCTGCGCCAGTTGCTCGGCAACCGTGTTCCAGCCGTCGAAAAAGCCCATCTCCGCGTGCCTGTCGCGATCTTCAGGGTTTCTGTGCATGGCATAGGCCAAATACTCCATTCCTTCAGGATGATCGCGAAACGTCATGACGGCGGTGAGGAATGGGCGGGCGGACGGGCGAAAGCCTGAAGTCAGTGCATCGGTGAAGACCAGACGCTCCTCATCATCCACCGCCAGGAAACATCCACTTATGTGATCGCCGAATGCCTTACCGTCTTCGCTGTAGCGGGTCTCGAAAGCGCCGCCGGGGAAAAGCTCCATTTTCTCGACACGGCATTTGCCGGGATGCGGCACCCACCACTGTTCGAGGCTGTTTTTGTCGACCCAGGCGTTCCAGACCAGCTGGCGCGGCGCCCTGATGATCCTTGAAATCTTCAGATCGAGATCGGGATTGAAAGTGTCGGTCATTTGTCATTCTCCCCTTTATCGGAGGTCCTGTCCTGTTGCGCCATGACGAACTGTTCAAGCCGGTCCGTCCGGCCTTCCCAGATGGCATGCTGTTGCGAAAGCCAGCCCTCGATCATCGAAAACCGTTGTTTCTCCAGCGAGCAAAATCGCACCCGGCCCTGCTTTCGCGTCACGATCAACCCCGCTCCTTCCAGCTGGCGGATATGTTTCATGAACGACGGCAGGGCCATGGCGAAAGGTTCGGCAAGCGTGCCGACGCTCGCATCCCCGCTGCCCAACCGCAAAAGCACGGCCCGTCGTGTCGGATCGGCAAGGGACTGGAAGATATCGTCAAGTGGCGCTGAATAGTTATTCATAAGACTAACTATCACGACGAAACACTTAGCTCAACGGATAAGTTTAAAAATCGCACCGGCGGAGGGAATAAAGCAGTGACCTGCGGTGTCTTTTGATGTGCTGGCGGCAGAAGCCGCCCGAACCAAGGAGGATATGTCCATGAAAATCCGCTTTATCGTTCCCGCCCTCGTTCTGGCATTTGCCGGAACGGCCTATGCGGCACCCGCAGTCGAAACGGTCAAGACCGCCAAAGGCAATGTGCTTGCGGGCGAAAAAGGCATGACGCTCTACACTTTCAAGAACGACAAGAAGGGCGTATCCAATTGTTATGACAAGTGCGCCACCAACTGGCCGCCGTTCTTCGCGGCTACTGGCGACAAGGCCGAAGGCGCCTATTCCGTCGTGACGCGCAAGGACGGCAAGATGCAGTGGGCAAAGGACGGCATGCCGCTCTACTACTGGGCCAAGGACATGAAAAAAGGCGATGCAACCGGCGACGGTATGAACGGTGTATGGGATGCCGCAAAACCATGATGGCATGAATGGCAAGACGCGGGGGAGCCTCTCCCCCGCAGCCGGCTCCTTCGAGGCGGAGATGCTGGCGCTGATACCCATGCTGCGGCGTTATTCCCGCAGCCTTTCCCGCTCCGACGCCGATGGCGAGGACCTTTTGCAGGACTGCGTGGAAAAGGCGCTGACCAACAAGAGGCAATGGCACGGAACGGCTTTGAAATCATGGGCTTACGCGATAATGACGAGATCTTTATCGCAACCGCCACCGCGCCGCGAAACGTCACCCGTCCGAAAGTCTCGACGGCCATGAAAGCTTGGCCGTTGCCGACACACTCGGCGACACGCTGGAAAACGATAG
Source organism: Rhizobium sp. AN68 (assembly GCF_030758035.1). Lineage (NCBI taxonomy): Bacteria > Pseudomonadati > Pseudomonadota > Alphaproteobacteria > Hyphomicrobiales > Rhizobiaceae > Rhizobium > Rhizobium sp. AN68. The sequence continues at coordinate 1,839,823 of NZ_JARWMI010000003.1, forward strand.
GCTGCACGTCGCGCTCGGGCTGCTTTCGCCAGAGATGCGGGCGGTGCTGATGCTGGTGACTGTGGAAGGCTACAGCTATCAGGAGGCAGCCGAGACATTGTCGATCCCGGTGGGTACCGTCATGTCCAGACTTTCCCGCGCCCGCGAAACCCTGCGCCAGCACCTGGCGGCGGACAATATCATTCCCCTGCGGAGACCACGATGAAAAGGCCCGATGCCATTACCGAAGACGATCTGCACGCTTATGTCGATGGGCTTTTGTCCGACGACGACCGCGCGGCTGTCGAGGCCTGGCTGACCGAAAGGCCGCAGGAGCGGGAGCGTGTGGAAGACTGGAAAAAACAGGCTGAAACCCTGCGAGCCGCATTCGCCGCCTATGCCGCCGAACATCCGCACGACACCGCGATGCTTGCCGAAAGAAAACAGGCACCCGCGTGGCGGCTGAAACCGGTTCTTCTGCGAACGGCAGCTGTGTTGCTGATCTTCGCGGCGGGTGCGGCAGCCGGCAGGCTTGTGCCGTCGCCGCTCGCCACGCCGCAGGACGTGGTTCTGGCGTCGTTGACGACTGACATTCCCGCGCAGGCGAAATCGGCCTATCTCATCTATGCAAGCGAGGTGCGCCACCCCGTTGAAGTTGGAGCCGAACAGCAGCAGCACCTTGCAACATGGCTCGGCAAAAGGCTCGGTTATCCCTTCGCCATCCCCGATCTTTCCAAGATCGGATATGATCTCGTCGGCGGGCGCCTGATCCCCGTCAGCGGCAAGCCAGGGGCGATGCTGATGTATCAGGACAAGACCGGCCGCCGGGTAACGGTGCTGGTCGGCCACAACGAGGAAAACCGCACCACCAGCTTCCGCATGGCGAGCGCCGATGGCGTCGAGACCTTTTACTGGATCGACAACGAACTGGGCTATGCCGTTTCTGCCGAGCTGACGCGCGCCGAGGTGCAGAAGATCGCCGAGGAATGTTACCGCCAGTTCCCTGCGTAGAATAACCTATACCCCCACCCCACATCCATGCGACAGGCACAGGGATGACGAAGGGAGAACACCTATTTCAACATCGGCCAGAGGCTGACGACGAGAAGGACGGCCATGGTGATGTTGAACCATTTGAGCCGCACGGGAACGGAAAGCCAGTCGCGCAGGGCCGAACCGAAGCCCGCCCAGGTCGAAACGCTGGGAAGATTGACGGCGGCGAAAACCACGCCGACGATCAAAACGGTGACGAGATATCGCCGCTCATCCGTATAGGTCGCCATCGCGGTCACGGCCATTACCCAAGCCTTGGGATTGACCCACTGAAAGGCTGCGGCGGCAAGAAAGCTCATCGGCACCGATGCGGCAGCACCCTCGTTCAGGCTGCGGGACGTGCCGATCTTCCACGCGATCCAGACGAGATAAAGTCCGCCCGCGAATTTCAGCACGGTATAGAGCAAGGGCACAGAGTGCAGCAGCGCGCCAAGCCCAAATCCGACGCCGATCAGCAATGACAGGAACCCTGCCCCGATGCCCAGCATATGCGGGATCGTGCGGCGGAAACCGAAATTCACGCCGGAGGCAAAAAGCATCATATTGTTCGGGCCGGGCGTAATGGAGGTTGTGAAGGCAAACAGCACCAGCGCAACGAGGGTTTCGACAGTCATGATCTCTCCTGTGAAAAGACCCTATCCGCCGAACCACCATCAAACCAGTCCGATCAACCGATAGGCGTAGTCAAATTTTTTGATGGATCGATCCTTTCCATGCCGGGTTTGAGAAGTCGGAACAAAGGGCTATTCTCCGTCAACAACCGCTGGAGCGAACCGATGTATGACGACATTCCTTCCGTCACCCTGCCATCCGGAAAAGAGATACCAGCCCTTGGCCTCGGCACCTGGAACATGGGCGAGATGAGATCATCGGCTCCTCAGGAAGTCGAGAGCATTCGCAAGGCGATCGATCTCGGCATGACGCTGATCGACACGGCCGAAATGTATGCAGACGGCCGATCCGAAGAAGTGGTGGGCACGGCGATTGCCGGCCGGCGCGACGAGGTGTTTCTGGTCAGCAAGGTCTATCCCTGGAACGCCAGCGCCCGAAGCACGATTGAGGCCTGCGAGCGCAGCCTCGCAAGGCTCGGCACCGACCGGCTCGATCTCTATCTACTGCATTGGCGTGGTGATCACCCGCTGGAAGAAACGGTGGCCGCTTTCGAAAAGCTTAAAAAAGCAGGCAAGATCGGCGACTGGGGCGTCTCGAATTTCGACACCGACGACATGGAGGAGCTTTTCGCTGTTCCCGACGGTAAGAATTGCGCCGCCAATCAGGTGCTCTACAATCTCTCCCGGCGCGGACCGGAATTTTCCCTTCTGCCCTGGTGTCAGTGGCACAGCGTGCCGCTGATGGCCTATTCGCCAATCGAACAGGGGCGCATCCTCAACAACCACGAACTCATCCGCATCGCCAAGGCCTATCAGGCTACGCCTGCGCAACTGGCACTGGCCTTTCTTCTGGAAAGAGAAGGCGTCATCGCCATTCCAAAATCCGCCAGCGCCGCACGCGTGGAGGAGAACCGAGGTGCCACCGATCTCGAAATCACCGATGAGGACTGGGCCGCACTGGATGCCGCTTTCCCTCCACCGACACGCAAGACGGCGCTGGAAATGCTTTGATTTAACAAAGCATTAAGATATTTTTCGGAATCAGGCACTCAAGCAATTGAATCGAAATGTGAGCCCTGCGAACTGATGCTTTGGGCTGCAACATTTCAATTCAATAACGGCGCAGCGAACCGCGCCGTCAGTCTCTTAGACATGCTGCACCCAGTTACGGTATGCGGCGCTCATATTCCTCTTTCAGCCCCAGCCAGCTATCCCAGAAAGGCCCCGGTTCCTTTTCCTGAAGACGGGCGGCGAGAATGTCGAGATGCGCATGCCAGCCGGCGCTGACATTGAGCTTGGTCGTGCGATCCGCAAGCCGGCGGTGAACCAGTGTCAGAAGCACATCCTTGCCCAGAGCCTGAAGCTCGATCGACACCTCTGCGCTCTCACCCCAGGTGAAGACGAGGCGATGCGGCGCAACGACGGTGATGATGCGTGAGGTCATCCTGTTCTCTTCGGAAAAACCTTCCGGGCGGCTGCCCGGCGGGTCGGAAAGCTCGTCGTTGCGCCAGACGAGTTCAAATGGTGCGTCGGGCGCAAGCCGCATCTCGCCGGACGCCAGCCACCGGCGGCGAAGTTCGCTCTGTGTCAGATAGGCCCAGACCCGCTCGATTGGTCCCGGCAGGAGCCGTTCTATTTTCAGGGTTGTCGGCTCGACGAGCCGGCCATAGGCGTCAGGCATTGCAATATCAGCCATTGTCATTTCCTCCATCTGCAGGGGATTTTCCCTGATCATCCTCCCTGAGCATCTGCTCAAGAATATCGAGGCGGCTGTTCCAGAACTGCCGGTAGAAATCCAGCCATTCATGCGCCTCTGCCAACCGTTCCGGCGCAAGGCGGCAGACATGGGTACGCCCCCTCACCTCACGACGAATAAGCCCGGCGTTTTCCAGCGCCTTGATGTGCTTGGATGCCGCAGCCAGCGATATGTCGAACGGCTCGGCCAGCTGGCTCACCGTTCGCTCGCCACGGGATAGATCGCGCAGCATCGTGCGCCGCGTCGCATCGCCAAGGGCATGAAAGACAGTGTCGAGATGTGGAACAGATAATTCAACCATGTTGTTGAATATAGGCCACCAGACTTAAAAGTCAACCATATGGTTGAATATCAATTCACCGGAGCGCAGCCCATAAAAAACCCGCGGCGAACCGCGGGCTTGGTATTACAAGGATATTCGAAAGGCGGAGGATCACATCCCCTGCGAACCGCGGTTCATGGCTGCAATACCCGTGCGGCAGATCTCGATCAGGCCGAGCGGTTTGATGATGGCCACGAACTGGTCGATCTTGGACGACTTGCCGGTGATTTCGAAGATGAAATGCTCGACTGTCGCGTCCACCACCTTGGCCTGAAACGCATCCGCAAGACGCAGCGTCTCGGCGCGGGCTTCACCCGAACCGGCGACCTTGATCAGCGCTACTTCACGCTCGATCGGCCGTTCCTGCCCGAGTTCGCGGGCGCGAACGGTGAGATCGAGCACCCGGTGCACAGGAACGATGCGTTCCAGCTGCGCCTTGATCTGCTCCAGCACGATCGGCGTGCCGCGCGTTACGATCGTGATGCGCGATAGATGCGCCTCATGCTCGGTTTCCGAAACCGTCAGGCTTTCGATGTTGTAACCCCGGCCGGAAAACAGGCCGATGACCCGGGCGAGAACGCCCGGCTCGTTGCTGACGAGAACCGACAGCGTGTGATTTTCGACGGCAGCCGTTTCCTTCTGGATGAAATAGGCGGAGCCGGTGGGTTGTAGGTGTGCGTTCATGTCCTTTTCCTCTCCCGGCTCAGACTAGCTGACGGCCCTTGGCATCGATGGCGTTGGCAACAGCTTCATCCGTCGCCTCATCCGGCAACAGCATCTCGTTATGGGCTTTACCAGATGGGATCATCGGGAAGCAATTGGCGAGATTGGCAACGCGGCAATCGAAGATGACCGGCCTGTTGACCGCAATCATCTCGGCGATCTTGTCGTCCAGTTCCTTCGGATCGTCGCAATACATGCCAACGGCGCCATAGGCTTCCGCCAGTTTGACGAAGTCAGGCATGGCTTCGGTATAGGAGTTGGACAGGCGGTTGCCGTGCAGCAACTGCTGCCACTGCCGCACCATGCCCATATACTGGTTGTTGAGGATGAAAATCTTCACCGGCAGACCGTACTGGATGGCGCAGGACATTTCCTGAATGCACATCTGGATCGAGGCATCACCGGCAATGTCGATAACCAGCGCTTCCGGATGCGCGACCTGCACGCCGATAGCTGCCGGCAGGCCGTATCCCATGGTACCGAGACCGCCCGAGGTCATCCAGTGGTTGGGCTCCTCGAAGCCGAAGAACTGCGCCGCCCACATCTGGTGCTGGCCAACTTCGGTGGTGATGAAGGTCTCGCGCCCCTTCGATGCCTCGTAAAGACGTTGCAATGCATATTGCGGCATGATGACATCGTTGGAATTCTTGTAGGCGAAGGAGTTGCGGGCGCGCCAGCGCTCGATCTGCAGCCACCAGTCCGCGGTCTGCGCTTTTTCCGGCTTCTTCGGCAAAGCGCGCCACAGGCGAACCATATCTTCCAGAACATGGCTGACGTCGCCAATGATCGGAACGTCGACGCGTACGGTCTTGTTGATCGAGGACGGATCGATATCGACGTGAATCTTCTTGGAATTCGGCGAAAACGCATTCAGGCGCCCGGTGATACGGTCGTCGAAACGCGCGCCGATGCAGACCAGCACGTCGCAATCATGCATTGTCATATTGGCTTCGTATGAACCGTGCATGCCCAGCATGCCGAGCCAGTTCTTGCCGGAAGCCGGATAGGCGCCGAGACCCATCAGCGTCGAGGTGATCGGGAAACCGGTCAGCTCTACCAGTTCGCGCAGCAGCCGTGTCGCTTCCGGGCCGGAGTTGATGACACCGCCACCGGTGTAGAAAACCGGCTTCTTTGCCTTAGACATCAATTCGATGGCCGCGTGAATGGCGTTGAGATCGCCCTGAACCTTCGGCTTGTAGCTCTTCTGCTGAATGGCAGCGGAAGGCGGTGTATAGGTGCCGGTGGCGAACTGGATGTCCTTCGGAATATCGACGACGACGGGGCCGGGACGACCAGTCTGTGCGATGCGGAAGGCCTCATGGATGATGCCCGCCAGTTCGTTGACGTCCTTTACCAGCCAGTTGTGCTTGGTGCAGGGGCGCGTAATGCCGACGGTATCGCATTCCTGAAATGCGTCGGAGCCGATCAGCGATGTCGGAACCTGGCCGGAAAGGCAGACGAGCGGAATGGAATCCATCAGCGCATCCTGCAGCGGGGTGACCGCATTGGTGGCGCCGGGACCGGAGGTAACGAGCATGACACCGACCTTGCCGGTGGAGCGGGCATAACCTTCGGCAGCATGGCCGGCACCCTGCTCGTGACGTACGAGAATATGCTGAATGTCTTCCTGCTGGAAAATCTCGTCGTAGATCGGAAGCACGGCACCACCAGGATAACCGAAGATATGCTCGACGCCGTTGTCCTTCAGCGCCTTCAGAACAATCTCCGCACCTGTCATGCTATTGCTGTTTTCCGTATTATCCTTATCCGTCATTGCCTGTTTCCATCCCGCTTTGGCTTTGGATATCGAGGAGCCCGAGGGCCTGTTTGAAGACATAAAAAAAGGCCCCTAGAGGAGCCTCGTTCAGCGCATGGGTGCTTTCGCCGGATGGTTACACCATCCTGCCCATGCGCCGTCCCACCACGATAAGTACGTTAAGATTTTTCATGGGCCGGAGTGTTAGCCAGAAAAGCGCCAGTCGTCAACGCATATTGCGGAAAAAATCGGCGTCGGCTTCTTTTATTACCCGTAAGGCGCCATGGACGAAATTTTCGAACGCAACAAATACACAGGTTGTTAAATATAATCTTTTACAATCAAAGATGCAGATAATGCCCGAACCACCGCGATCATCCGCATGTACCGGGATAAGACGTGAATAGTGACGAGTTTCATAGAGCGTCCCGCATGGACGAAAACGAACGGCGATCCGGCCAGCAGCCGGCTAACCGCATGCTCGGCCGCGTCATCGCCTGTGATGGCGCCCATGCGACAATCGCCGCAGAAACGGAAATCGGCTCAACCGATGTCGCGCAGCTCTGGTCCGTCGGACGCCTGATCTCGATCGAAATGGGAACGAGCCGCGTCGCCGCACTGGTATATGCCATGCGCACGGGCGAAGAACACTGGTCGTCGGACAAGCCGAACAGGCTGCTGATCGACGTGGAACTCGTTGGCGAAGTCTACCGCACCGAAGATGGCAGCGAACGTTTTTCCACCGGCATTTCCCGTTACCCCTACCTGGGCGCGGTCGCGCATCGCATCCGCACGGGAGACCTTTCCAAGATCTATGACAGCGGCAAGCGAGACACATGCGTCATTGGCAAGCTGACGCAGGACGACACGATTGGCGCGGCCATCAATATCCAGCAGATGCTGGCGAAACATTTCGCCGTCGTCGGCTCGACGGGCGTGGGCAAAACCACCGCCGTCTCCCTTCTTCTGAACAAGGCGATCGAGACGGACCCGAAGCTGCGTGTCCTCATTCTCGATCCGCACAATGAATTTGCGGCCGCCTTTCCCGATCACTCTGTCGTCATCGACACCGACACGCTCGACCTTCCCTTCTGGCTGATGCGCCTTGAAGAATTCGCGGAAGTGATTTTCCGCGGACGCAAGCCCGTACCGGAAGAGATGGATGTCCTTCGCGACATCATTCCGGAAGCGAAAAAGGCATTTCGCGGCACAGATGGCTCCGCCGTTCGCCGCACGTCCGACAAGAGCGCGATCACGCCGGATACGCCGGTACCTTACCGCATGGCCGATATTCTCGCCCTCATCGACGAGCGCATCGGGCGGCTGGAAGGGCGCGGCGAAAAGCCGACCCTGCGCTCCCTCAAGGGCCGCATTCTCTCGGCCATCAACGATACGCGCTATAACTTCATGTTCTCCAGCAATACGATCAGCGACACCATTCTGGAAACGGTGGCGCATATCTTCCGTATTCCAGGAGAAGGCAAGCCAATTTCGGTTTTCCAGCTGTCCGGCATCCCCTCGGAAGTGGTGAACTCGGTCGTCTCCGTCCTTTGCCGCATGTCCTTCGAACTCGCGGTGCTGGCGCGCGGCTCGCTGCATATGCTTGTCGTCTGCGAAGAAGCGCACCGTTATGTTCCCGCCGACCCTGAGCGCGGATTTTTCCCGACCCGGCAGGCGATCGCGCAGATCGCCAAGGAAGGCCGCAAATACGGTATTTCGCTTGGCGTCATCAGCCAGCGTCCGAGTGAGCTGGACCAGACCATCCTGTCGCAGTGCTCGACCGTTTTTGCCATGCGGCTGACGAACGAGATCGACCAGAAGATCATTCTGTCCGCCGTACCGAACGCCTCAACCTCGACCACCAGTTTCCTCTCGTCCATCGGCAATGGCGAGGCAATCGCCTTTGGCGAGGCGGTGGGCGTACCGATGCGCATGCGCTTCGACCGCGTCTCCACGGCAAAATTGCCGAAGGCAAACGGCGCAGTCAGCCATACGCCCCACGAAACGCCCGATACAGTCGATCTGAACACCATCGTCAGCCGCATGCGCGCGGTAGCCAAGCCGGTCATCACCGGCTTCCAGCAAAGCGTCGAAGCGGCCTTCTCCGATATGCAGGAACCGATGTCAGCTCCCAGGGAAGCGGACGACGTCGATCGCTGGAAACGCGAACTGGGGACGGCGGCGACAGAGGGATACGAACCCTACCGCCCCGACATGCTGCCCGGACGCACAACCTTAGCGCCGCAGTCGCCCGCAACGGCAACGGATACCAGCGCTGTCAACGAATTGCGTAAGGTCGGCTTCCAGATGCAGGCACAGAGTGGCCCGCCTCCTTCAGAGACACGCCCTTCGCTGCGGGAGAGCCTGATGAAAAAGCCGCTAGGCAGCCTTTACCGCAAGGACTGAGCGCGGCCCCTACGGCTGGATACGTGCCCAGTCCGGCCCCATCTGGTTGCGGAACCAGGTCATCTGCCGCTTGGCATATTGGCGGGTCGCGGCCGCCGATTTTTCGATGACCTCTGCCTCACTCATACCGCCAGCCAGCATATCGGCGATCTGGGAAACGCCGATCGCCTTCATCGCTGTGGCATCAGGCGCAAGGTTCAGGGCGAGAAGAGCTTTCACCTCTTCCACAGCACCACTCTCCATCATGGTTTCGAACCGCCGATTGATGCGGTCGTGCAGCACGGGCCGTTCCGGCAGGACCACGAATTTCTCCGCTCTGTCCGGATCAACTATCATCGGACCACTGGCTTTTTGGAACTCCATGATCGACTTTCCGGTCGCCTCCATGACCTCCAGCGCCCGGACGATCCGCTGGCCGTCCCCCGGCTGAAGCCCCTGCGCCATCAAGGGATCGCACTGCGACAGCTCCGCGTGCAGGACCGTTGACCCCTCTTCGATCAGCCGGGCGCGCAGCCTCTCGCGTATGTCGTCAGGAATGGCGGGCATATCGGACAAGCCGCCCGTCAGCGCCTTGAAATAAAGCCCCGTACCGCCAACGATGACCGGAAAACGCTGCTGCCTGCACAAATCCACAAGCAGGGCGGAAATGTCCCGCAGCCATTCACCCGTTGAATAGGAACTGCTTGCCGGCACATGGCCGTATAGCAGATGTGGCACGCCTGCCATTTCTTCCTCGGATGGCCGGGCGGTCAGCACCCGCAGCGTGTCATAAACCTGCATGCTGTCGGCATTGATCACGACACCGTTCCGCTCCCGCGCCATACGAAGCGCAAGCGCGGACTTGCCGCTTGCCGTCGGGCCGGTTATCAGGATCGCATCAAAATTCTCATCAAGGTTTTTCATCATGGCTTTCGTTGCCACGCTTATCGCCAATCCGTCAAATCCTGTTCTGACACCGGCCCTCGGCGAAGCGGCCGCAAATGCCGTAAACGCATCCGGTCTCTACTGGCTGGCCGATGGCATCGCCTGCGATATTGCCCTGCCCTCTGGCACCGATGCCGAACAGGCACGTGACGCGATTGCCGATGTGCTTTCGGGCCAGCCGATCGATATCGTCGTTCAGGAACAGGACAAGCGCCGCAAGAAGCTTCTGATCGCCGATATGGATCTCGACCATGATCGGTCAGGAATGCATCGACGAGCTGGCCGCCGAAGTGGGATTGAAGGACAAGGTTTCCACGATTACCGCTCGCGCCATGAATGGCGAAATCGCTTTTGAGCCGGCGCTCCGCGAGCGCGTGGCGCTGCTGAAGGGCCTGCCGGTCTCCGTCATCGATGACGTCATCGAAAAGCGCATCACGCTGACATCAGGCGGCAAGGAGCTGATCGCCACCATGAAGGCGAAAGGCTACTATACCGCCCTCGTTTCCGGCGGTTTCACGGTCTTCACCGGCCGGGTGGCGGCGATGCTGGGGTTTGATGAGAACCGCGCCAATCTTCTCGGCGAGGCCGATGGCCAGTTGGATGGCACCGTTGCCGAACCGATCCTCGGCAAACAGGCCAAGGTGGATGCGCTGAACGATATCGCCGCAAAGCTCGGCATCTCGCCGGACGAGGCAATGGCGGTCGGCGATGGCGCCAACGATCTCGGCATGCTGCATCTGGCCGGCGCGGGCGTTGCCCTGCACGCCAAGCCCGCCGTCGCCGCCGAGGCGCAGATGCGCATCGACCATGGCGACCTGACCGCACTCCTTTATATTCAGGGTTACCGCAAGACGGATTTTGTCGTTCCATGATCATCCGCGAAACATCAAGGCTCATTCTGCGCGAGTGGAAGGAGAGCGACCGCAATCTGTTCCGCGAAATCAACGCCGACGAAAAGGTCATGGAATTTTTCCCTTCCGCCGCAGCCATGCGGAAGCGGATGCGGTTCTCGAAACCATCAATGGCATGATCCGCGGCAGCGGTTACGGCTTCTACGCCATGGAACTGCGCGAAACCGGTGAGGTTATGGGATTTTGCGGCATATCGCCGGTCATGAACCTCGATCCGCCCTTTCCGCTCGGAACCATGGAAATCGGCTGGCGGCTCGCCACCCGTTTCTGGGGTCACGGCTATGTCACCGAGGCCGCGCAATCGCTGCTCGTCATGGCTTTTGACGAAAAGGAAACGCCGGAAATCGTCTCCTTTGCCGTCCATGACAACCAGCGTTCGACGCGGGTGATGGAACGTATCGGCCTCAAGCGTGACCCGTCACGAGACTTCGACCACCCGCGCGTCCCGGAAGACACCCATCCGCATCTGCGCCAGCATGTGACCTATGCGCTGACGCTCGCGGAGTGGCGGGAACGACGGGCACAGTAGCGCCCTCGCCCGCCAGTTCGGCAATTATTTCACAGCCGCATTTCCGCCGTCGGCAAACAGGGCCGATCCGGCAACGAAGCTCGACATCGGGCTGGAGAGGAAAAGGGCGGCCTGCGCCAGTTCCTCCGGTTCCGCAATGCGCTTCATCGCATGCAGCCCTGCAGCCCACTCCTTCTGGGCCGCATCTCCCGCCATCGGCGTATCGACTCCGCCGGGAAGCAGCGCATTGGCGCGAATTCCCTTGAAGGCGTAGTCGGCAGTAATGCCCTTCACCAGCCCCATCAGCGCCGCCTTGGAGGTGCCATAGGCTGCCATGCCGGGTATGCCGGCGCTGGTGCCGACGAAGCTGGAGATGAAGACGACCGAACCTCCTCCCCGCTTCAACATCGCAGGGATCTGGCTGCGCACGCTGAGAAATGCGGAAGTGAGATTGGCAGTGATCACGTGATCCCATTCCTCTACCGAAATCTCCGCAAGCGGTTTTGTTGCGCCAACGGCACCGGCATTGTTGACGGCGATATCGAGACCGCCAAAGACGGTCATGGCCGCATCCGTCAGACGGGCATGGGTTTCCGCAACTGTGACGTCACCCACCACGGGGTGAACACGACCGCCGGCCTGGCGAATGGCGGAAGTCACGTCCTCGAGTGCCTCGGCACCACGCGCGTTGATAATGACGGCCGCGCCCTGTTCGGCAAACAGCCTTGCCGTCGCCTGGCCGATGCCGGATGACGCGCCAGTTATGATCGCAACCTTGTTTTCCAATAATTTCATATCCTTGGCCTCCTTTGGCGGAGACCGAGGAATAGAGAGCAAGCCGAACCACAGCCACCCGATTCCTGCCGAACCGGGCGAAAGAAGCTTTACTCCAGCGGCAGCGCCACGACGCGTAGATTGCCCTGTGCATCGGCAACCATCATATGCGCATTCTTGCGACCCTCGGATTTCAGGCCGTTGACACGCACAAGCACGTCGCCCGGAACCTCCATGAAGTCTTGTCCGACCTCGACGATGACATCACCCGCCTTCATGCCCTTCTGTTCGGCCGGCGAACCCTGATCGACGCTAGCGACAAGCACGCCTTCGACGCTTTCGGCAATGCCCTTCTCCGTCCGCAACTCGTTGCTCAGCACTACGAGGTTCATGCCGAGCACACGCTGCGGCGCTTCGCGCACCTCCGGCGTCTGGTCCTGCGCCTGATCGTCGGAACCGCCCTTGTCATCAGGCACGACCATGCCGCCGTCACCGTCCTCGGCCTGCGGATCGTCGGTTGCGGCCTTTTCATCGGGCGCATCCTGCAACTGGCCAAGCTTTACCTTGACGGTCTCTTCCTTTCCGTCACGGAAGACCACGACATCGACTTCCTTGCCGACCGGGCTTTCCGCCACGATCCTCAAGAGGTCACGCATCTCGTGAATATCCTTGCCGTCGAATTTCAGTACGATATCGCCGGCCTGGATCGGGCCGTTTTCCACCGGGCCACCCTTGGCCACGCCGGAAATCAAGGCACCCTTTGCCGCTTCCATGCCAAGGCTTGCGGCCACGTCGTCGGTAACCGGCTGGACGCGCACGCCGAGCCAGCCACGGCGGGTTTCGCCGAATTGGATGAGCTGCTCGACGATATTCTGGGCGAGTTCCGTCGGAACCGCGAAACCGATGCCGATCGAACCGCCGCTCGGCGAAATGATCGCCGTATTGATGCCGATCACCTCACCCTTCATGTTGAAGAGCGGACCGCCGGAATTACCCTTGTTGATTGCAGCATCCGTCTGGATGAAGTTGTCATAGGGACCGGCATTGATGTTGCGCCCGCGCGCGGAAACGACGCCGACAGTCAGCGATCCACCGAGGCCGAAGGGATTGCCAACGGCCATGACCCAGTCACCGATGCGCATGCTGCGCGAATCGCCGAACTTGACTGCCTTCAGCGGAGCCTTCGGCTCAACCTTCAAAACGGAAAGATCGGTCTTGGTATCAGTGCCGACCAGCGTTGCCTTCAGCTTCGAACCATTCGGGAAAATCACCTCGATGGCGTCTGCGCCCTCAATGACGTGATTGTTGGTGACGATGTAGCCAGCCGGATCGATAACGAAGCCGGATCCCAGCGAACTGACCTTGTCGCCGCCTTCCGGTTTCTGGTTGTCGAAATAATCCTTGAAGAACTCCTGGAAAGGCGAACCTTCCGGCAGTTTCGGCGGCACAGGCCCTTTGCCCTCAGTCTTGACGTTCTGCGACGTCGAAATATTCACCACCGCATCAAGAAGGGGTGCGGCAAGATCGGCGACCGATGCCGGCCCATGGCTCTGCGCCCATGCCGCAACCGGTGCCGAAAGGCTACCCGCCACAAGTGCGAAGCCCGCGACTGCGGCAATGCTGCTGCGAAAAGGCGAAAGAAGGGTCACGGCCATAAGCGTCCTCGCGTTTCAAATCGTCATTCCCTGCATATATCGTCAAAGCATAAGGCGGAATGATGAAGTGTAAAAATACCTTTTCGTGAACAGCACCGGCTGCCTTGCTCACTGCCTACAGCATCGGCGCGAAAACGGATATCCCTTTCCGGGCGCGAGACAACAGGATTTTGCCCCTTTCCGCTTTGCTGCCACCCAGCCATTCGCTCAAAAAGAAAGGGCCGGTTAAAACCGGCCCCTCCAAAATCATTCGATCCGTTATCAATTTGCCGGCGGTGCGGCAGGTGCGGCCGGAGCCGTGGATGGAGCACCGTTGATGTCGTTGAAATAACGGAAGAAGGTCGAGTCGGGAGACAGGACCAGCGTCGTGCCGGTTCCAGACAGCGCGCTGGAATAGGCCGCCATGGAACGATAGAACTCGAAGAAGCTCGGGTCGCGCTGGAAAGCTTCGCCGAAAACCCGGTTACGCTCCGCATCGCCTTCACCGCGCAGGACTTCGGACTGACGCTGGGCATCGGATTCGAATTCCACGACCTGACGGTCGGCAATAGCGCGACGACGCTGTGCCGCCTCGTTACCGCGGGCGCGGATCAGCTCGGCTTCGGCCAGACGTTCCGACTTCATACGCTCGAAGGTCTGCTGCGAGACTTCCTGCGTGAGATCGGTGCGGCGGATACGGACATCCACGATGCTGACGCCAAGCGATTCCGCATCGGGGCGCAGATCGTCACGTACTTCCTGCATCATCGATGCACGCGCATCCGAAAGCGCCGATTCGAAGCCGCGAAGACCGTAGACCCGGCGCAACGACGCGTCGAGACGAGTGCGTAGACGCGATTCCGCCGACATCTGGTCACCGGAGACCGTCTGCCGGAAGCGGCGGGCATCCGTGATGCGATAGACCACGAAGGCATCGACCTCGTAGAACTTGCCGCCGGAAACCTGAACACGGATGTTGTCGTGATCGAAGCGCAGCGCCCGGTTCTCGATATATTGCACCCGATCGGCATCCATGAAGGCGAAGGGCAGCTTGAAATAGAGGCCCGGCGCCGTTTTTACGTCCTGGATCTGACCGAAGCGTACAACGATGGCCTGCTGGCGCTCGGTGACGACGAAGATCGACGAATAGGCCAGGAAAAGCACGGCGGCGAGACCGACAAGAACGGCCGTAAGACGGTTGCTCATATCAGTTGCCTCCCTGCTGTGCCGCGCCCGGATTGCCGCGCATGATCTCGTTCAGAGGCAGATAAGGCACCACACCCTGTTTTTCGTCGATGATGACCTTGTTGGAACCCTTCAGGACCTGTTCCATCGTTTCCAGGAACATACGCTGGCGGGTCACGTCAGGTGCCGTGCGATATTGATCGTAGATAGAAATGAAGCGCTGTGCCTCACCCTCTGCCTCGTTGACGACACGAGATTTGTAGGCGTTCGCTTCTTCGATGATCTGTGCTGCCTGACCACGTGCGGCACCCAGCTTCTGGTTGGCGTACTGGTTGGCTTCCTGCACGAAGCGGTCCTCGTCCTGCTCGGCACGCTGCACTTCGTCGAAGGCGTCGGCCACTTCGCGCGGCGGCGCCGCGTCTTCGATGGCGACAGCATTGATGGAGATGCCGGCCCCGTATCCGTCCATGGTGGACTGGATGATGGTGCGCACATCCGCCGCGATCGCCTGACGGTTATCACGGAAAATGTCCTGTGCGGGACGACGGCCGACGATTTCGCGCATCGCGCTTTCGGAAACCTGCTGCAAGGTCTCAGCCGGGCTGTCGACGTTAAACAGGTAGGATTTCGGATCGGAAACCGTATAGAGCACCGAGAACTGCACGTTGACGATGTTCTGGTCACCGGTCAGCATCACGCCGTTCGCGGAGGAAGACGAAGCGCGCGAACCGATATTCTGCTGCTGTTCGGTCACCTTGACGATTTCAACCGTCTCGATCGGCCACAGATGGAAATGCAGGCCGGGCATCGAAATCTCATCCTTCGGACGCCCGAAACGCAGCTCCACGCCGCGCTCGTCCGGCTGGACGGTGTAGATGGACTGAATGCCGAGGAAAACCAGAACGACGAGAGCGACGATCGCAATCGCGCCGCCATTGAACCCGCCCGGCAGGACATTCTTGAAGCGGTCCTGGCTGCGCCGGATGATCTCTTCCAGATCGGGCGGGCCGCCATTGCCGCCGCCACCGCCGCGAGGCCGGTTAGGTCCTTGCCCCCATGGGCCGCCACCGCCGCCCTGGTTGTTTCCGCCACCACCGCCGCCGCCCCAAGGGCCGCCGCCGCCATTCTGATTGCTCCAGGGCATCAATACCTCTTTATAAAAGCCTCTCCCGATCCCGTTCGAAAGCGGTTGCTCGCGTGCGGCGGGAATATGGACCCGTTATAAGAAGGAGAAGCGCGCGTTTCAACGCAGAGGTGGTAACTAAATACCCAATCAGGGTAAATAGTTCACTTTGACGCGGCTCTGCGCAAATAAGTGGTGAACAGAACCGGATAATTGTCCTTTTCCCCGGCGGGAACGGCATTTTCCTCGATTTTTTCAAAGACATCGGGATCGATTTCCGGAAAAAAGTGTCGCCATCAAGCTTTACGGCCACATGGGTGACGGAAAGTTGATCGGCAAACGGCATGGCCTGACGGTAGATTTCCCCGCCACCGGCCACGAAAACCTCGTCCACACCCAGTTCCGCAGCCTTGCTTTTGCCAAGCGCGAGGGCGTCTTCAAGCGACGACACGACATCCACGCCATCAGGCCTGTAATCGGCATTGCGGCTGACGATGATGTGCGGCCGGCCCGGCAAAGGACGCTCGCCCACCGAGAGAAATGTCTTCCTCCCCATGATGAGCGGTTTGCCCATCGTCATCGCCTTGAAGCGCTTGAGGTCAGTGGAAAGCTTCCAAGGCATATCGAGGTCGCGGCCGATAACGCCGTTTTCCGACACCGCGACGATGATGGTGATGCGCGGCTCGCTCATACCGCGATCGGTGCCTTGATGGTTGAATCCGCCTCGTAGTTCTCCAGCGTAAAGTCTTCGAACTTAAAGGAGAAGAGGTCTCGCACATCCGGGTTGAGGCGCATCGTCGGCAGGGCCTTGGGGGTCCGCGTCATCTGCAATTTCGCCTGCTCGAAATGGTTGGCGTAGATATGCGCGTCACCAAGCGTATGGACGAAATCGCCGGGCTTCAGCCCCGTGACCTGCGCCACCATCAGCGTCAGAAGTGCGTAGGAAGCAATATTGAAAGGCACGCCGAGGAAAATATCGGCCGAGCGCTGGTAAAGCTGGCAGGACAGCTTTCCATCCGAAACATAGAACTGGAACAGGCAATGGCAGGGCGGCAGCGCCATCTCGTCCACCAGCGCCGGGTTCCAGGCCGAAACGATGTGGCGGCGGGAATTGGGATTGGTTTTCAGGGCCTCGATCAAAAGCGCGATCTGGTCGATGTGGCGACCGTCGGGCGCTGGCCAGGAACGCCACTGTGCTCCGTAAACCGGACCCAGATCACCATTTTCATCGGCCCATTCGTCCCATATGGAAACGCCGTTTTCTTTGAGATAGGCGATATTGGTATCGCCCTTCAGGAACCACAGGAGTTCATGGATGATCGAGCGCAGATGCAGCTTCTTGGTGGTGAGACCCGGAAAACCTTCCGCAAGATCGAAACGCATCTGGTAACCGAAGACCGAACGCGTACCCGTGCCGGTGCGATCTCCGCGGTCGGAGCCGGTATCCATCACATGCCGGAGAAGATCGAGATATTGTTTCATGTGTTCTGCCGCCGATTCCCTGATATCAAGGGAATATAATAACACAGGGCGACAGAACCAATCACCAGCGGGTCGCTTATCCCCGCGAAAAAATCAGAGCGACTGGAGTTTGCCCAGTTCCTTGGCCACCAGATAATAAAAGGTCACACGCGACTTGGAGCGGTCTGCGGCCATGGCCTTGGCGGTTGCATCGATCGCCTTATCGGCGCTGTCATCGGTCACGCCAAGCTTCTTGCCGCACCAGTTCGCCTTCACACGCGCAAGCTCTTCCGGATCGGAAGCGGACACCAGCGATGAATCCCGGTTGCGCAGGGCAATGCCGAGATGTTTGACGATCTTGCCGACAATCGCTTCGTCGGCTGCTGCGTCGTATTTCTTCACATCTGCGAGATAGTCAGTCATGTCCACTCCTTCGTGTGTCCCCGGCCCGGTGTTGCTTGTGGTGACCGGTTGTAGGGAGAATGTGTCAGCAATCCCTCGTCGTCAAGAATTGTCTAAATTGTGGGCGGCAAACACGAAATCTTTTCATGGAATTGTCATCGGCCCCTTTTCTCCGCCAAGGGAAACGCCTATATGAACCTTGCCGGGGCAACCCGGCTATGGCGATAAACGGTCGGTGTAATAAACCTATTGGACCCGGGGGCGGTACCCGGCGCCTCCACCAAAAACCGGCGGCTTTTCAAGATGAAGGCCGGCTTTTGATGGGGGCGAAATAGGATCGACAAGGGCGTAAAGATCGAACTTTTGCTCGGCATGATACCGCCGTTATCGGGTCACAAGTGTAGTTGCAAATGACAACAACGCTAAGGAATACGCTCTCGCTGCCTAATGGCGGTGCGGGAATTCCGCTCTAAAGTCCTCACGGTTAGCCCCGTGAGGCGGGGTTCGGAGGTACCTGGCAACAGAAACCTCCACCTTCTCCATTTTGCCTGAATTGGTTATATGATAGCTGACTTGCACACAGCATCGGCTTTTCCGTTGCTGCCGTTCAGGACATTGCGTATACTTGGGTAATGCGTAGCCGCCAGGATCGAAATTGATCCCGGCTTGCGGATTACGCAAAGATTCAAAGTGTTACAGCGTCCTTGGCGCACTTGGTGCGCAGCGCTTTAAAAGACGTTCGAATAAGGGAAAGACAGGACCGCATGGGGCAGGATCATATCCGTTACGACATTCTCGCACAGGATGCCCTTCGCGGCGTTATTCGCAAAGTTTTGGGTGAAGTGGCCGCAACCGGCCGCCTGCCCGGCGACCACCATTTCTTCATAACATTTCTGACCGGCGCGCCCGGTGTGCGGATTTCGCAGCACCTCAAGTCCAAATATGCCGAGCAGATGACCATCGTCATCCAGCATCAGTTCTGGGACCTGAAGGTGACGGAGATCGGCTTTGAAATCGGCCTGTCCTTCTCGGATACGCCGGAAAAGCTGGTTGTTCCCTATAACGCCATCAGAGGTTTCTACGATCCTTCTGTCAATTTCGAGCTTGAGTTCGATGTGCCCCTGGCAGACGAGGAAGAGCTGGAAGAGGCCGAAATCACCGCCTATCCCGTTTCCCATGAGGCAAAGCCGGCTACAACGTCGGAGACGCCCAAGTCCGGCGAGGAAAAGAAGGAAGGCTCCGTCGTTTCTCTGGATGCCTTCCGCAAGAAGCAATAACGGCTTTTTGCCCGATCGCGCGAAGCTCAAGGAGACATATCCGCATGGCCGCCGATATCGTCAATCTGCGTCAGTTCCGGAAGCAGAAAGCCCGTAGCGAAAAAGAAAAACAGGCGGATCAGAACCGCCTGTCCTTCGGTCGCACCAAGGCGGAAAAAAACCTCACATCGGCCCTTAACGAAAAAGCCGCAAAGGCGCTCGATCAGGGGCGGCTTGAAAAGGACGATGGCAGGACCGACAGGGATTGAAGAGCCGGCCTGCCCGGGCAAGCTTTCGGAAGACCGGAAAAAACACCGCCAAACAGAGGCTTGCAGGCACGACATGATTCAGATTCCCAACCGGACCAGCCGGAGAGATTGATCTGATGATCCGCAAACACTCCACGACATTGCACGGCCACCGCACCAGCATTTCACTCGAGGATGCCTTCTGGGACGAGCTGAAAATCATCGCCGAAAAGCGCAAGATCAGTTTCGCCGCCCTGCTTGCGGAAATAGACGACAACCGGCCAGCCGACAGCAATCTGTCCTCATCCCTTCGGGTCCATGTACTGAATTGGCTGAAGAGCAGGTGAGCTTGCTGCAAGGTGGCATCGAAAGATGACACTGCAGCGGCGCGCATATGCGCCGGCTCATATCCAGCCATTCTCCAACTACAAACATTCTTGCCGAAAACTCATAATGTCGTGAAAGCATTCATTAAACATTAGCGCGCTAATTTGTACTGCAAGGCGCTTCAGTACTGCGTAGCCTTGCTTCCAGATTTGTATTTCAAGCTTTTCCTTTTCATCCGCACGCCACGAGGCGACCCATGGTTTCCGCCGCTTCGGGAACGAGCATCGCTGTTTCCGTCCTCTCCTCCTCATCCACCTCGTCTTCAAGCGTTGCCGAACTGAAATCGCAGATTGCCGAAAAGCAGTCAGAACTCGCCCAGACCTCCGAAGCGAAAGCACAGGAAGAACTGAAGAGTACTATTGCATCGCTGCAAGCGCAGCTCGAGGCACTCGAAAACAGCTCCGACAAATCGGCTTCCTCAAGCAACAGCGCGGACAAGCCCAGCCTGTCGGGGGAAAGCAGCAGGGTCGGTACCAAGAATTTTGATGCCGACACGCCCTTCGGCGAGCGTGAAGCCTGGATTTAACAGGCTAACGGATAATTTTGGCAAAGTGGTCGAAGCGGCAGCTGTCCGGACCGCGTCAAAATTCGCCCTGAGACACGGGCTCTAACCTCTCCCCAAAACGCGCCGTCGTCGCGGCAAACTTACGGATTGGCCGGAGCGTTTTCGGGCGCCAGTTGCCTGATCGCATCTTCAGTTGGAGGCACCGTCAGGGCCGGCGTTGATTGCCGCTCGGGAACAGGTTGCTGCTGCTGTTGCTGTAACCGCTCCTGCTGTTCCTTTTCCTGCCGCAGACGCTCCTCTGCCGCCGCCTTCAGGCGCGCCTCCTCTTCGGCCTTGGCCTTGGCTTCCGCCTCCACCCGTTCCTTTTCAGCCTGACGTTCAGCCGCCTGAGAACGATAAAGCGCCGTTTCACGACGCAGGCGCTGCTTTTCGAGAACGCTGGCCTGCATGGCCTCGACGCGACGGCGTTCCTTTTCGAAAGCCCGGAGTGACAGATAATTGCCGAGCGCCGAAACATCGGTCGTCAAAGCCGGTGCGGCGAGCGGACCGTTATAGTTGAGACGCAGCGACGGTTCGGCGCCAGCGACCACTTCGGTGCCGGGATTGAAGATAAGATCGAGATCGCCATTAACGGTCGATGCTGCAATATCGACCGTCGCATCTCCGGTAAGCGTCACCGGATCGATCCCGGCGCGCAAATTCTGGAAGTTCAGCGCGCCGCCATTCAGGGTGAATGGCAGGGCTACGTTGCCGAGCGGTATTTCGCCCTGCCACAGGCTCTGATCCACCAGCGGCCGAACCTTTGGCGCGTCGATCGGCTGCTGTAAGCCTTCCGCCGCCTGCAGGATCGGCGGAAAGGCACCGGGATTAAGCCCTTTGAGCACAAGCCCGCTGGCGCGCACTTCCCCGGAGCCACCTGCCGATTTCAAAATTTCACCAACGCTTTTGCCCGTCGATTCGGCGGTCAGATCGATAGCAACCCGGCCCGTCGCGACCGGGCCGTTGGCATTCGCCCACAATATCGACTCGGGATTGGCGTCGTTCACCGCGATCTTGGTGCGGAAAATGCCCGCTCCCTCGCCTGTGGACATGGCAAGCCGCCCGGTCAGCTTTCCGCCCATTAAGGTGCCGGCGATATCATCAAGCGCGAGATTGCCATCATCATGCGTGATCTTGGTCGACAGACCCGTGACCGTGCCGAAGGGACCGGCCTCGAAACTTTCCGCTTTCAGCGAGAGCGAGGCCTTGAGTTGCGGGAAAGCCGGCATGGCCAGCGGCTTGGCGTTGAGCGTGCCCGTTTCCGGGTCGATCACCGGTCCGTAGATCGCATCTCCGAGCCAGGCAAGATCGACGGTTCGAAGGGCAAGATCACCGGTGACGGAATGGGGGGCCGCGCGCTGGAACGCCAGACTGCCCGAGAAGGGGTTGCCGCCCGCCTGCCCGCCGAGGGCGGAAAACGCAATCTTCTGCGCATCCACCGCCATTTTTCCGTTCGCCTTCAGCGCCATGCCACCACCAAGCTGCGGCAGGCCAACCGCGTTCATGATGAGATAGGGCTCGATATCAGCGCTTTCGAGCGCCAGATCCGCACTACCCTCGCCGAAATTGGCGGCGGCAACGGCAAAGGATCCGATCATCGAGAAATGCGTGCGCTCCGTCGAGAAACGGATATCGGTCTGGACGGGAGAACCGAGCGTGCCGTTGAGCTTGACGGAAAGCAGCCCTTCCCCGTCGGCATCGAACGGCAGGGGATCAAGCCCTGCCTGCCCGAACAGGATCGCCGTCGACTGGTTTTTCAAAACCCCTTCCAGCGACATCGCCGTATCATCGGTGATGGACAGGAAATCCGGCATCTTGGCCACGGCCGACAGACGGCTGCCGTTGACTGTGCCGGAAACGGCGACATTGGCGCCGCCATTTTCGCTGTTGACCGAAACATCCATGGCAAGGTCGGAATTGGCGTACCACGGAGAACTCGCCGCCAGACGGCTGAGGAACGGATGACCAGGCAATTTCTGCTGCAGCATGGCGAAGAACGGCTGCATGTCTGTCGCATGCAGGTTCACCGTGCCCTTGCCCGCATATTTCAGCAACGACCCCTGCAACTGCCCTTTCGCCTTGACTTCGGCACCGGCGATATCGCCAGCCGTCATCTTTTCAAGCGAGAGAACGCCGCCCGCCATGGTGAAGGCGGTTTCCACATGATTTGCAGTCACACCGGCCATGTTGAACCGGTCGGCCTTGAACTTGGCGTCAATGCGATGGTCGAGAACAGAACTTCCGACCTGATCGCCGAGCGCCAGGCTGCCAAGCGCCTTCAGGGCGTCGAGATCGATCTCGTTACCGGCAAGATCGATCGAAAGATTGGAGGCCTTGCCGTCAGAGCGCCGTTCCAGCTTCCCCTTCAGAGAGGCGTCGCCAATGGCAAGCTCGAGATTGTCGAAACGCTGGTTCAGCGTCGTCAGCGAGACGTCGGCGGAAAAACCGGCTGCATTGAGCTGGCGGATCGCCGGATCGACAGAACCGGAAAGCCAGTTTGCCAGCCCGGATGGCTGGTTGGAGGCAACGAGCAGATTGCCGTTGAAAGCGGGACCATCCAGCAGCGTCAGGGAACCTTTGGCTTCCAGTTGCGTCCTGCCGGGCAGCGTTGCCACGGCGTTAACCACCTGCCAGCCGCTGCCATCAGGGCGCACGTCCAGCCGAATGTCACGAATTGTCGTGTCGTCGGAAACCAGCGCCGGTAGGCTGATGCTGGCCTTGCCCGGCACCGGCGGAACCGGAATGCGGGCGACCATGGCGGCAAATGCCTCGATGCGCTGGCGCACGGAGGCGGTGGGCTGGCGCGAGGTCTTGCCGGTCTGCACGACGGGCGGTGCGAAACGATTGACGTCGATCTGCTGGCCATCCGCCGTCAGCAGGAATTCCGGCTTGGCCCCGGTATCCAGCGTTGCCTCGCCGGTCACAACGTAAGGATTTTCGTTGCCGCCGAGCTCCATGCGGTAGCTCGGTATGCGCACGCTTTCATTCGTCAGTTCGAAGCTTCCGCGGGTGCGCGGCGACGAGAACAGCGATTGCCCGCCCTGCTGCTTCTGTTTTTGGTCTTCACGGAAACTGAAGGCGAAGGAACCGCTATAGGCGGGCTTTCCCGCAGTCGCGGCAATCGCACCGTCCAGATCGACCTCAACCGGATGTTCATCCGGCACCACGCGAATCCGCAGGCCCATGCGCCCATTGGCGTAATCCGGCTCGCTGCTCGACAGCGAGAACGAGCCTGGATGCCCGTCAACGGCGGCGCGCCCTTCCGCCTTCCATGGTCCGGCCAGCGAATTGGCGGACATGTCGGCGTTAAGACCCGTCACAACACGGTTGCGGCCGGATTGCTCATCGATGAATTCGATCTGCCCGCCTTCGATCTGCACACTTTCCAGAACCACGGTGCGGGCTGGAATTTCCGCCCGGCTGCCGCGCATCCAGTCCAGAGTGCCGTCCTTCAAAAGCCGGATCTTGGCCTTGGGTTCCTCGATGCGCATGTCGAAGATACGCGCTTCACCGGAAAGGAAAGGCGCCAGCTCGGCATCCATGGAAAAACGCGCCACCTGAATGAGCGGCGATCCGTCCGCATCCGTTCCGGCGCGCACGTCATGCAGCGTCACCGAAGGAAAAGGCAGAAGCCGGGCTTCGACGCGACCGTGCACCACCACCTTCTTGCCCAGAATGCGGCTTGCCTGATCTTCGAAATCGCGGCGGAAATCCGTCCAGTCAACGAAATAGGGAATGAGCAGCGCTGAAAACAGCACCACGGCCAGCAGTCCGCCCAGAAAAACCAGAATACGCCCGAGCACTGAACTGCTTCTCCCTTCGCGAACGCTGCAAACCTATTCTTATTTGCCTTAACGGCAAGCAGCCTTTTGTACCAATCAATTGTGAGAATGATCAGACAAGACGGAACAGTTTGCCTGGATTGAAGATGTTATCGGGGTCGAGAGACGTTTTGATGGCGCGCATCACATCCAGCGCATTTCCCGATTCTTCGGCCAGAAAACTCATCTTGCCCTGGCCGATGCCGTGTTCTCCGGTGCAGGTGCCGTCCATGGCGATGGCCCGGCGATTGAGACGCGCAACGAAAGCTTCGGTTTTGGCGACACTTTCGGCATCCTTGCCATCGAACAGGATGAGTACATGGAAATTGCCGTCGCCGGCATGACCGACGATCGGCGCCAGAAAGCCGTTTTCCTTGATATCCCGTTGCGTTTCCACCACGCAGTCCGCCAGCCGCGAAATCGGCACGCAGACATCGGTGGACAAACCGTCGAGATGCGGCGCGAGCGCCCGCGAGGCCCAATAAGCGTCATGCCGGGCCTTCCACAGCTTGTTGCGCTCGGCCGCATCGCTGGTCCAGCGGAAATCGACGCTGCCGCATTCCGCCGCGATCTCTGCAAATTGCTGCGATTGCAGGGCCGCCGTCTCTTCGGTGCCGTGGAACTCCACGAACAGCGTCGGTTTTTCCGCGTAGTTCAGGCCGGAATAGGCATTGCAGGCCCGCACCTGCACTTCATCAAGCAGTTCGATGCGCGCAACCGGAATACCCATCTGGATCGTCATGATAACGGCGTCACAGGCCGCCTGAATACTGTCGAAGGTGCAGACGCCACCGGCGATCTTTTCCGGGATGCCCTGCAACCGCAGCGTAACCGAGGTCAGAACCCCAAGCGTGCCCTCGGCGCCGACGAAAAGCCGCGTCAGATCGTAACCGGCCGACGACTTGCGGGCGCGGCGAGCAGTGCGGATTTCCTCACCATTGGCAACAACGGCGGTAACGGCCAGCACATTGTCCTTCATCGTGCCGTAACGCACGGCATTGGTGCCGGAGGCTCGCGTGGAGGCCATGCCGCCGATAGAGGCATTGGCACCCGGATCGATCGGAAAGAACAGGCCGGTATCACGCAGATAGACGTTAAGGTCCTCGCGCGTCACACCCGGCTCCACCGTCACGTCAAGATCTTCGGCGTTTACCTCAATGATGCGATTCATCCGGCTGAAATCGATGCATATTCCGCCATCAGGCGCATTGACCTGCCCTTCCAGCGACGACCCCGTACCGAAAGGAATGACCGGCACCTTATAGAGCGCGCAGGCTTTCACCACGGCCTTCACGTCATCGGCGCTCTCGGCAAAAACGACACCGTCGGGCGCCTGCAAGGTCAGATAGGTGGTGGTATGGCCGTGCTGCTCGCGAAACGCCTGCCCAGTCTGGAGCTTGTCACCCAGCTGCTGCTTCAGCGCTGCAAGCACCGACGCGATGCCTTCCTCGTTGCGTTTTCCCGCGACCACATCTTTCAGCGCCATCGTCCATCTCCACCGCAAGATACCGCCGTAACGGACTCGATCCGTTACGAAATTCCGTTGGGTGGTATGGGATAAGGTTAAGGCTTTGTCCAGCCGGTCAGCCGCCCGGACGGTAGGAACAACCTCCTCTCATATGGCCTTCCGCATGCACATACTGCCAGCCCTGAGCAAGCTCCAGCTCGTATACATCTTATACGTGAATTTCTTCATTGATGCTCATAAATGCATATAAATTACAACCGGAATGCGGAGCCGGGCTAGAAACGGGTCCGTATTCAAACATCAGGGTTTCAACATGACTACAATTATAAGTCAGCCCTTTGCAGGATCGAATTATTTTCGACTGATGACCGAGAACATTCCCGAAAAAAACCGGGCAAGTAGCCCTTCCGGCGCCACGAATGGTGTTGACCCTCTGACCGCACTGATTGCCTCCAGCGCGGACGACGAAACGGGCGACCTTACCTACGACATGAGAGGCAGGATCGACGGGAGGCCGGAGAGAGATAATAACGATGCTGAAGAAGCAAAGAACAATGCGGATCCAGTGGCGGATAGAGACTGGATGGAAGAGATTATCCGAACCACCAGCCTCAATCTTTCCCCGGCCTCAAGCAAACGGGATGTGTGGGGAGAGGAATTACGCTTCAACCGCGCCATGCATACCCCAGGTGTGCGGCCTGAAGACATTGTTCGCAATTTCGTTCCCGAGGGCATGACGAAAGAAAGCGTGCATGATCTAACGCCAGAGGCATATCAGGCTGAGCTAAGTAAAGCATACCACAATGCTTCCGTGCGAGAACAGAGAGAGAGTTGGGCACTCGCTGGTATCGACTATGATACCTACTGGGCTAATTTTGATAGCCCCGGCTATGCCGCCATGGGCATTCCGGGAAGCATACAGTCCTTACAGAATGCGATCGATTTTTATAACAGCACACACAAAATCGAAGCCAAAGGAGTCGATCCGAAAACCCTGACCGAGAAACAGCGGGTAGTTCTTAAAATGTTCGAAGACACCAATAACTACTGGAAAAAGCGAGCCAAAGATCAACTCGACCAGACGATTTCCAGCCTGTTCAATAGTTATGACAGAACAGGAAACCTGATTGAGACGGACGCGAACGGCAGGGTAAGCGTTGGAACCTTTGAACTATCGTATAAAGGCGTCCAGATTTATAGCCCGAACAGGAGTTAATCAGCTGCCACGATCTGCTTAGCGCGTCGCGCTCTCGGGCTTGCCCATAAATTTTTATTCCGCCGCAAGCAGCTGCTTGTCCTCCTCAAGCGCCTTCCGACGCGCGGCAAGTTCCAGTTCGCGGTGGAGGCGGATTTCCTCATCGGCTTGCGGTTTGGCGAAACGGGCAATCAGCAGGTAGGAGACCGGGGTGATGTAAAGCGTCACCAGCGTCGCAAAACCCAGACCGCCGACGATGACCCAGCCGAGCGCGATGCGTGCTTCCGCCCCTGCTCCCTGCGCCAGCACCAGCGGCACGCCGCCCAAAATGGTCGCGATCATTGTCATCATCACCGGGCGCAGGCGAATGCTGGTGGCTTTTTCGATGGCTTCGCGCACGGTGGCGCCCTGGTCACGCAGATGGTTGGCGAATTCCACGATGAGAATGCCGTTCTTCGCCATCACGCCCACCAGAAGCACAAGCCCGATCTGGCTATAGACATTGAGGCTCGATCCGGTGACGAGCAGCGCGATGACGGCGCAGGCAAGACCGAGCGGCACCGTCGACATGATTATGATCGAACTCAGGACACTTTCGAACTGCGCGGCCAGGACCAGGAAGATGATGGCGATGGCAAAACCGAAGGTCAGCAGCATGCCGCTCGAATTCTCCTCAAGCGTCGCCGCCTCGCCGAGCGGCAGAAGGCGGGCGCCGGGCGGCAGGAGGGATTGTGAGAGCTCGTTCACCTTTTCCAAAGCCTGACCGAGCGAAACGCCGTCCTTGAGATTGGCGGTAAAGCCGACGGAGGGAAGCTGCTGCTCGCGGTTCAGCTGCGGCGCCACCGCATTTTCCTTCAGGGTGGCAATGACCGACATCGGCACGATCTTGCCGTCACCTGTTTTCAGGAAGACGTTTTCGAGATCGGTCGGGTCGTTGATCGGCCGGGTGGAGGACAGCAGCCGGACCGGGATTGCATCCCCATCCACGAAGACGTCGACAACCGAACGTCCTTCCAGCAGCGATTGCATGGCGCGTGACAGGCCGGTGATATCAATGCCGAGATCGGAGGCGCGCTCACGGTCGATGGAGACGGATAGCTGCGCCTGGTTGGGCTCGTTGTCCAAACGCGGCGTTTCGAACAGACCGCTTTCCTCCATGGAAAGCAGTAGTTTCTGCGTCGCAGCCGTCAGTGCCTGATAATTGCTGCCGACCATTGCCATCTGCAGGCCGTTGCCCGCACCGCGAATGCGCAAACTGTTCGGCTGCATGGCGTTGCCGCGCAGCGCCGGCACCTTGTTCGCGGCAGCGGTAACATCGGCGGCAATCTGGTTCTGTGTGCGGTCGCGATCAGCCCACGGCGCCAGCGTCAGCACCAGAAAACCGGTGTTGGAGGAACCGTTCATACCGGTGATGGAGTAAATATTGCGGATTTCGCCACTGTCGCGCAGCGGCTGGAGATTTTCCTCGATCCGCTGCAACTGGTCGCGCGTATAGTCGAGGCTGACACCCTGCGGCGCCGTCACACGCATCATCACCGAGGCGCGGTCCTCGCGCGGCGTCAGTTCGTTCTGGATCATGCCGAAGGCAATCCAAGACAGGCCCGAAAAGACGAGCGCAACGATGATGACGATGAGCGGGTTGTTGAGGCAGGCGGAAAGCGTCTTCTTGTAGGTGGAGGCAAAGACATTGCCGAACCACGCCAGCGGTCCCGTGGGTTCCTTC
The DNA here is from genome assembly GCF_030758035.1 of Rhizobium sp. AN68. Lineage (NCBI taxonomy): Bacteria > Pseudomonadati > Pseudomonadota > Alphaproteobacteria > Hyphomicrobiales > Rhizobiaceae > Rhizobium > Rhizobium sp. AN68. Next base: position 1,867,993 of record NZ_JARWMI010000003.1, read on the forward strand.
AATCCGTCTTTCAGCATCCGCGAAGCGAGCATCGGACAAAGCGTCAGGGCCACGATGGAGGAAAGACCGACAGCGAAGGCTAGAACGAAACCGAATTCACGGAAAAGGCCACCCAGCTGGCCCGGCAGGAAGGAGAGCGGAATGAACACTGCGGCAAGGGTCGCCGTCGTCGCAATCACCGCGAAGAACACTTCCTGCGTGCCGAGAACAGCGGCAGCGCGCGGCCCCATTCCCTCCGCACGGCGGCGCACGATATTTTCCAGCACCACGATCGCATCATCGACCACCAGACCCGTCGCCAGAACGATGGCGAGCAGCGTAAGGATGTTGATCGAGAATCCGACCATGTAGATGGCGATGATCGTGCCGATCAAAGCCACCGGCATGGTGATCGCCGGAATGAGGGTTGCCCGCCAGTCACGCAGGAACAGGTAGAGCACCACAACCACGATGAGCGCGGAAAGACCAAGCGCCAGTTCCACCTCGTGCAACGCGCCTTCAATGAAGACGGCGTCGTCACTGGTCACCACGATGCGCGTACCCTGCGGCAGGTTGGCCGACATGGCCTCGACGGCAGCCTTCACGCCGGTGGAGATATTGAGCGTATTGGACTGCGCCTGCCGGATGACGCCGAGACCCACGCCCTGCACACCATTGGACCGCAGCGAGGTGGATTCGTCATCCGCACCCAGCATCACGGTTGCCACATCGCGCAGGCGGATATTGTCCTTGATCAGAAGGTTGGAAAAATCCTCAGGCTTCGTGAGGCTCGCGGTCGCGCGCACGACGATGTCCTGCGTCGAACTTTTCAGCGATCCCGCCGGCACATCAAGCGCGGCACTGGCCAGCGCGGTGGAAATGTCCGTCACCGTCAGACCACGGCTGGCAAGTGCGGCCTGATTGAGATCGACGCGGAAGACTTTTTCCTGATCGCCGTAAAGCTCCACATCCGCCACGCCATCGACGGCGGCAAGGCGGTCGATGACTTCGTCATCCACCAGCTTGGTCAGATCTTCCATGCTGAGCGTGGACGAAGTGACGGCAAGACGCATGATCGGCTGGCTGTCGGAATCCGCCTTGATGATCTGCGGCTCGTCAGCATCGTCAGGCAACTGGTTGGTTACGCGGCCAATGGCATCGCGCACATCGTTTGCGGCAACGGCCATATCGACATTGTCGCCGAATTCCATCGTTACGCGGCTGGTGCCGAATTGCGAATTGGAGGAGATGGATTTGACGCCGCTGACGCGCGCAACAGCCCCCTCAATGGTCTGCGTCACTTCCTGATCGATGGTTTCGGGCGCCGCACCTTCATAGGTCGTCCTGACGCTGATGGACGGCCGGTCCACATCCGGCAACTCGCGCACCTCAACTCCAACCAGCGCGGCAAGGCCGGCAACCACAAGCAACGTATTGAGAACCGCTGCCAGAATGGGCCGGCGAACGAACAGTGCGGTGAAGGCGAGCTTGGAATCCTGACCCGAAGGCGACTGAGTCGTCATTGGCTGGCAACCTCCTCGGGCTTCGGCTGGCTTGCGACACGGACGGCACCCCCTCCCGCACCCGCTGCAATCCTTCGGTCACGACCTGATCGCCTTCCGCCAGTTCCGCTTTCACGAGAACGGCGTCGGGGTTACGCTGCACGATCTGCACCCGCACCTTGGCCGATTTATTGTCGGTCACGCGCCAGACATAGGAACCTTCGGCATCCCACTGCACGGCCAGCGGATCGACGGAGGCATAGGTCTCTCCGGCAAAACGCATGGTGACGCCAAAGGACATACCGGCCCGAAGCTCATCCTTCTCGTTAGCAAACCGTGCCCGGATGCGGATGGTACGGCTTGCGGCGTCGACACGGTTGTCGACGGCCTCGACCTCACCCTTGAACGTCTCGCCGGGGCGTGAAATCGAGGTGGCCTCTACAGGCATTCCGACGGTAATTGCAGTTACGAACCGTTCCGGCGCCCAGAAATTGACCAGAATTTGAGAACGGTCATCAATGCCGACGATCGTAGATTGCGTGGTGACATTGTCGCCGATATTGGCGGCCACGATCCCGACAACACCCTCAATCGGTGCGACGATGTCGCGGCGCCTGAGGTTCAGCTCGGCGGTGCTCAGTGCAAGCTTGGCGGCTTCTTCGGCAATCTGCGCGTCCAGCACATCAAGGCGGGATACGGATTTCAGGTTACTGTAGGAACTCGATTTTTCGACGGCGCTGCGTAGCGCAACCTGCGCCTTGTCCCGCTCGATCACCTGCTCCTCGTCATCGAGCCGCGCGAGCACCTGCCCCTTTACGACGCGGGCGCCGGATGAAATGCGGATTTCCGAAAGCGTGCCTGATGTCTGCGGCATGACGACAACCGACTGGATGGCCTCGCCACTGCCGATGGCGTTCAGCCTGTCATTGACCGTGCCCTGCTTGACCGGAGCCATCGCCACCAGGGTCGCATTGCCATCGCGGCGTGCGGCGCCGGCATTCTGTCCGGATGACGAACCGGGTGTTCTGGCACCGGATGCGGCAACCTCGACCGCGCCAACAGGTGTTTTGCCGATGCCGATACCCGCGAGCAGATTCCGCGCTTCGGGTGAATAAAACCCCCAAAGACAGAGTCCTGCTCCCGCCACAGCAAGACAGACACCCACCTGTTTCCACACCCGCATACAATTCTCCGATTATCCGCACAGCATAAACCCGCCCCGAAAAGAGCTTTTCGGAACGGTAGAAGTATTCCCGCATGCCTTAACGAAGGCAACGCACAAATCCGTTCCTTACATAATTGTAATTTGTGATGAATTGTCGTCGAAAGCGCACTGACGGCCATTTCTGTCGCAAACATTCGCCAATCCGGTAATCTGCAGCTGAGATAGCCATGACGGGAGGAATGCATGAGCACCGTAACGAAAGCCGAAAATCCTGAAGCCAACCCGCGCGTCAAGGCTGTGTTCGACGATATCCGCACAACGCGGAAATCGGATTTCATCAACAATATGTGGCTCTACCTCGCCTTCGATCCCGATCTTCTGGAAAAGACCTGGGCCGAGGTCAAGGCGGTGATGGCCACACCTTCAGCGCTCGATCCGCTGGTGAAAGAAATGCTTTATATCGCCGTTTCCGTCACCAATGGCTGCTCCTACTGCGCCCACTCCCATACCGCAGCTGCAAAAGCCAAGGGCATGACGGGCGAACAGCATGCCGATCTCATGCGCGTCATCGCCCTTGCCGCCAAGACCAACCAACTGGCCGTGGCGCTGCAATTGCCGGTGGACACGGCTTTTGATGCCGACAGGCGGGCCTGAGACGAAAAAACGTCTTGGAATAGGCGTTTTGACTGATGATACCGGAATAAAAGCAGAACACGGTTCTAGCCTTTATATACCGAATCACTACATTGGGCCGCATGAGCAACAGTTTTGACGATATGCCGTTCTTCGACGAAGAACCTGAGGCGCCGCGCAAGGCGACGAACAATGCCGATGCAGGCAACGCCGGCGGGCTTGGCATTGCCGCGCGCGCCATGGCGGCACGCGATCAGGCCCGGCCCACGCCCGACTATCTTTCCGGCCTCAACCCGGAGCAGCGCGAGGCCGTGGAGACACTGGACGGCGCTGTTCTGGTGCTTGCGGGCGCCGGCACCGGCAAGACCCGCGTTCTGACCACCCGCATCGCCCATATTCTGGCGACCGGACGCGCCTATCCCAGCCAGATTCTGGCCGTGACCTTCACCAACAAGGCCGCCCGCGAGATGAAGGAACGTATTGGCGTTCTGGTCGGCGGAGCGGTTGAGGGCATGCCCTGGCTCGGCACCTTCCACTCCATCGGTGTCAAGCTCTTGCGTCGCCATGCCGAACTCATCGGCCTGAAGTCTGATTTCACCATTCTCGACACCGACGATGTGGTGCGGCTGATCAAACAGCTTATCCAGGCCGAAGGTCTTGATGACAAGCGCTGGCCGGCCAAACAATTCGCCGGCATGATTGACGGCTGGAAGAACAAGGGACTGACACCGCCGGATATTCCCGAGGGCGATTCCCGTGCCTTTGCCAATGGCAAGGGCCGCGAACTTTACACGGCCTATCAGAACCGGCTGAAAACGCTGAACGCCTGCGATTTCGGCGATCTTCTGCTGCACCCCATCAGCATCTTCCGCCGCAATCCCGATATTCTGAAGGAGTACCACCAGAAATTCTGCTACATTCTGGTGGACGAGTATCAGGACACCAATACGGCGCAATATATGTGGCTCAGGCTTCTTGCCCAGCGCCCCAAAGGCGAGCCGCAAAACGTCTGCTGCGTCGGCGACGACGACCAGTCGATCTATGGCTGGCGCGGCGCCGAAGTGGACAACATCCTGCGCTTCGACAAGGATTTTCCCGGTGCCAAGGTCATCAAGCTGGAGCGCAACTACCGCTCCACCGAGCATATTCTCGGCACCGCCGGCCATCTGATCGCCCATAATGAAGGGCGTCTCGGCAAGACCCTGTTCACCGAGCGCAGCAGCCCCGACGATGAGAAGGTCGTAGTGCATGCGGCCTGGGATTCCGAAGAGGAAGCCCGCGCCGTCGGTGAAGAAATCGAGCAGCTTCAGCGCAAGAACCACAAGCTGAACGACATGGCCATTCTCGTCCGCGCCTCCTTCCAGATGCGCGAGTTCGAAGACCGTTTCGTCACGCTTGGCCTCAATTACCGCGTCATCGGCGGTCCGCGCTTCTACGAGCGTCTCGAAATCCGCGATGCCATGGCCTATTTTCGCCTTGTCTGCCAGCCGGCCGACGATCTGGCCTTCGAGCGCATCGTCAACACCCCCAAGCGCGGCCTGGGCGACACGACCATCCGCAATCTGCATGATTACGCCCGCGCCCGCGACATTCCGATGCTGGCGGCAGCGACCGACATCATCGAGACCGACGAGCTGAAACCGAAAGCGCGCAAGGCGCTGTTCGACGTGGTGCAGGATTTCCGCCGCTGGCAGGGGCTTCTGGAAAACACCGAACACACCACGCTTGCCGAGCAGATCCTGGACGAAAGCGGCTATACTGCCATGTGGCAGGCCGACAAGACGGCGGAAGCACCCGGTCGGCTGGAAAACCTGAAGGAACTCATCCGCTCGATGGAGGCCTTCGAGAGCCTGCGCGGTTTCCTCGAGCATGTCGCGCTCGTCATGGATGCCGAGCAGAACGAAAATCTCGATGCCGTCTCAATCATGACGCTGCATTCCGCCAAGGGGCTGGAATTCGACACCGTCTTCCTTCCCGGTTGGGAAGAAGGTCTGTTCCCGCACCAGCGGGCGCTGGACGAAGGCGGCCGCTCCGGTCTGGAGGAAGAACGTCGTCTAGCCTACGTCGGCATCACCCGCGCCAAGAAGCTATGCCATATCTGGTTCGTATCGAACCGGCGTATCCATGGTCTGTGGCAATCCACCCTGCCCTCGCGTTTTCTCGATGAACTGCCGCCAGCGCACGTGGATGTGGCGGCATCCGACAGCAATTACGGTGGTTACGGCGGACGCGGCGGTTATGGCCAGTCCCGTTTCGACAAGGCGGAGCCCTTCGCCAACAACTACTCCACCCCCGGCTGGAAACGTGCCCAGGCCAACAAGTCCGACGCGACCCGCGATAACTGGGGCACACGCTCCGGCCATGCGGTCGAGAGGATTGGTTATGGCGAAAGCGGCCCCCGCGCCCGCACGATCGACGGCGAACTGGTGGCCAAATCGGTTGCCGACACACCGTCGAAATTCGTGGTCGGAGACCGCGTTTTCCATATCAAATTCGGCAATGGCAACATCTCCGCCATCGAGGGTAACAAATTGACCATCGATTTTGACCGCGCCGGACAAAAGCGTGTGCTGGATGGATTTGTGGAAAAGGTTTGATTCGACAACTATGAGTGTGCGAATGCAGTTTTTTCCATAGCCCCCGTCACGCCGTTGCAATAAAGGAGTTGCAACAGGGTGCAGAAACCGGGCGAGGACTGCTTTGCATATTTTACCGAAAAGCGGGCGCAAGCTTGCCGTTTTCCTGATCAATATGGAAAGCGCCACCAAGCGCCTCGAGGACATGAACGCACGCCTCGACGCCATCGGGCTGAAGGCAGAGCGGGTCCCAGGCGTCAATGGCCGTGAACTGAATTATCCTATCCCGGAATTCAGCGAGCTTTCCTATATGCTCATGCATGGCCGCCGCACCTCGCCGCCGGAAATCGGCTGCTATCTCAGCCATGTCGCCTGTGCCAACAGGTTCATGGGCAGCGATGCCGATATCGCGCTCATTCTTGAAGACGATGTCGTCTTCGAAAAGGATTTCCTGGAAGCAATCGACGAGGCGATAGTGAACGGGAGCGACTGGGATCTGCTTCGGCTGACCACGGTCAGCAACGGTCGCAAGTTTCCGTTCCGCAAGCTCGTTGGCGGACGCTCACTCGCAATTGCGTTGACGCGGGAAAAGGGTTCGGGCGCATATCTCGTCAACCGCCGCGCCGGCAAATGGATCTCGAAGCTGATCCCCATGCGGCTTGCCTACGATATTGCCTTCGACCTGGAATACCTCGCTGGCCTGAAGGCAGCCTTCATCTACCCACTCTGCGCCACGCAGGATGCGGACGGGGAAAGCCAGATCCAGAACAATCTGCGGATATACCGTCTGCCCCGCTGGCGCTACTTCACCGTACTGCCCTACCGCACTTTTCTGGAAACCAGCCGTTTCCTCATGCGCAGCCTCCGCTTTGGCGTTGCCAAGCTGACCGTTGCGCTGGAGCGCGGCAAGGGCAAGACCGTTCCCACCGGCAATTGACTGCGCTGGCCTACACTTCGCCGGGCGTGAACCCAACCAGATAGACCGCGGCGATCACAGCTGCGAGAGTGAAAATCGAAATGACGAAAATCGTCATCCGGTTCAAGGGTTTGCGCGTCGTTTTCTTCATGGTGGAATAATGCGAAGCGCGCGTACTGGTTCCCTACGGATTGCCAGCTTTTGCGTGCGGTAACCTGTGAGACAGGTAATCCCGCATTTGCTCCATTGCCTCCTCGCGCGTCAAACCACCGGACTGCAATCCTGAGCGCAACCAGAGGCCGTCGATAAGCGAAGTGATCCCGAGCGCGACAGTTGCGCAGTCTTGCCTCGGCACGAGATGCGCCAAAGCCGACAAAAGATTGGAGCGCATCCGCGCATGGATCACTTTCTGAATCCTGGCGAGCTGCGGCTCGCGCGGAACCTCGGCGCAAAGCGACAGCCAGGCGTGGCAGATCGAGGGCTGAAAGAAGCTCTCGTCGAAATTCGCCTCGATAATCGCATCGAGCCGTTCACGCGGACTGACCGCCCGATTGAGGCGCGCCACCACGGCCTCCTTCAGCTTCACATTGGCTTCGCGCATCGCGTGCTCGAACAGTTCCTGCTTGTTGGCGAAATAATGCAGCACGATGCCTTTCGAGGCGCCTGCCTGTGCCGCCACCCTTTCAAGCGTGGCACCCGCCATTCCCTCACGCTGAAGAACTTCGAATGCAGCCCGCCTCAGCTCCGCCCGGCGAATATCGCTTATCTTGGTCAGTCGCATCTTTGTCTCCTTGCGTGAGCAATATTGACAAATTTTCCGTAAAGATCAATTATTGTCCCACCGGTCAATCTAATGACCCAATAGACAAAAAAGGTGGAACAATGAAAAAATGGGCAGGTGTTTTTTCGGCCGCGATGGTTTTGACGACCGTCGGCACTTCCGCGCTCGCATCGGATGCTGAAACTTGCAAGGTTGTGCGACTGGCCGAGCCGGGCTGGAACGATCTCGCTTTCACCACCGGCATCGCCATGTCGCTGTTGAAATCACTGGGATATGAGCCGCAAAGCCAGCTTCTCGGGATCGACGTCATCTACACGAGCCTGAAGAGCAAGGATCTCGACGTCTTTCTGGGCTATTGGAACCCGGCAATGGTGAACTACTACAAGCCTTACAAGGAAGACGGATCGGTCGAAAAAGTCCGAACCAATCTTGTAGGCGCCAAATACACTTTCGCGGTTCCGACCTACGTTTGGGATGCCGGCGTCAGGGATTTCTCCGACCTGCAAAAATTCGCGGACAAGTTCGACAGCAAGCTCTACGGCATCGAACCGGGCTCCAACCAATTGATGCTGGATGCCGTCAACGATCCGGCACTGGGACTGCACAATTGGGAAGTGGTCGAATCCAGCGAACAGGGCATGCTTTCGCAGGTAACCCGTTTCGCCCGCAACAAGTCCTTCATTGTTTTCCAGGGGTGGGCGCCGCACCCGATGAACAGCAAATTCGACATCAAGTACCTGACGGGCGGCGATAAATTTTACGGGCCCGACTTCGGCGCTGCCACAGTCGATACGCAGGTACGCAAAGGCTACCTGCAGGAATGCCCGAATGTGGCGAAGCTGCTCGACAATCTCGCATTCGACGTGGAGTACGAGAACAAGGGCATGGACTATATCATGAACGGTGGAATGTCCCCGGAAGACGCGGCAAGGCAGGCGATCAAGGATGAGCCGCAACGACTGGACGCCTGGCTGAAGGGCGTGTCGACGTTCGACGGGCAGGATGGTCTCACTGCCGTAAAGGCGGGGATCGGCCTGTGACAGCAATATTGCAGGATGATTGGGAGAAGCGGAAGCAATATGTAGAACTGCCCCGCGGTCGCCAGCTGGCTTTCATCGACACCGGCGGTCCGGGCCCAGTCCTGCTGATGCTGCATGGTTTTTCGGACACCAGCCGCAGCTTCTCCATGCTGGAGCCTTTTTTCAGCGAATACAGGCTCATCGTCCCTGACCTGCCCGGACACGGTGTTTCCTCGGCAGGACAGAGCCTGCATGTCGCTGATTTCGCCGAAACGGTCGATCGGTTTCTAACGCTCCTGGGTATTTCACGGCTGTTTCTGCTCGGCCACTCCATGGGTGCGATGACCACTATCGAACTTGCCGCCCGGCGAGGCGACACGATCCGGGCTCTTGCCCTCATCTCGGCAACGCTTGAGCCGGATTTTGGCGCGGAAAGCCAGTTGACCAGAGATATTCTCGCACTTCGGGACCCGATCGGACCCAATAGCGGCTTTCTGCGCGGCTGGTATTCGTGCAGTCAGCCAGTCGACGATGATTTTTTGTCGAAAATGAAACAGGATGCCGCCAACATGCCGGCCGCCATCTGGCATGGCGTCGTTGAGCGCTTTGCGGATACAAACCTGCATCACAGCGCGTCCAGAATAAAAAAACCGGTACTGTGCCTCGCCGGTTTCGAAGACCCCCTTTTCGGCGCGTCGCATCGTCGAAAATTGGCCGCCGCCTTTCCCGATGCTCAAACCGTTACGCTCGATGGGCATGGCCACAATCCGCATTGGGAAAACCCGAAGGGCGTATCCACGCTGATCGCCGATTTTTTCGCGGATGTTATGTCAGACTGCGCTAAGTAAGAGGGTGGAGTGCGCTGGTTGCACATGTTTCTGGAAACAACTGACAAATCGATTTCGATTCAGGTGCCGATGTTGTAACGCTTCGCTGAATAATCATATTTTGGCTGGCCATGACAGAAACGACCCATCCCCGCCTGAACCCGTTGCACCTTGCCGCCGCCTTCGCAAGCGGCTGTCTTCTGACATTGATGGTGCATTTCAACGGCCAGCTTGCGCATTACGGTAACGCACTTTTCTCCTCCTGGACTGCACACGGCACCGGCACGGTGGCGGCGTTGATCTATCTCGCGATCATGCGCCCGAAGACGGAGGCGGGTGCGCTGGCCAAACCGAAGGCGCCGCTCTGGGCCTATTGCGGTGGGGTGATTGGTGCGGCCATTGTCATCCTCACCTCCACCGCCGTCAATTCGCCGCTCGCCCTCTCCGGCACCATCGCGCTCGGGTTGGGCGGACAGGTGATCTTCAGCCTTCTGGCCGATTTCTTCGGCCTGTTTGGCCTGCCCAAACGGCGGCCGGATTTGCGTGACATGGCGGCGGTGGCACTGATTCTCTGTGGCAGCGCACTTATTATCCTTGTCGGGAGAACGGCATGATCGTCTGGATAGCCATGGCGTTTACCGGCGGCGTCTTTGTAGCGCTGAGCCGTCAGGTCAACGGCCGCCTCAGCCTGTCGAACTCACCGCTGATCGCCTCGTTCTGGAACCATATCGTCGGTTTCGGGGTATTGACCGTCATCGGCCTCATCGTCGGCGGCCTCATTCCGCCGGGCGCGGCCGACGCGCCGTGGCTTGCCTTTATCGGTGGCCCCATCGGTGTTGTCTTCATCGCTTCGGGAAGCTGGCTCATCCCCCGCATCGGCGCGGTCAATACCGCACTTCTCGTCATCAGCGGCCAGATGGTCTCAAGCGTCGTGCTCGACTTTTTCAGCGATCAGCCGCCGAAACTCTGGGCGAGCGCACTCGGCATTCTGCTGATTCTCGCCGGCATGGTGCTGACCCAGCGTCGCGGCCGCTAGGGCATCTCTCCGGAAAAATGTGCAGCGGTTTTACGTCCGGGAAAGCGTAAATCAGGTATCGCTGTCGCGTGAGAACATGCTGAGCAGGGTCTTGCCGCCACTCTTGCCACCGCTGCTTGCGAGCGTCGGGCGACCACCATTCAGCTTCGGTACCACGACCATGCGCTTGACTTCGCCACGTTTGAAGGCCGCAAGGAACCGGGAGTAATCGCGGAACACAACGCAGCCATTCGATTCACCACGTTTCGCCAGCATGTAGGTGTGGGCGAGAAGACCGTCGCGGCCATGCGGATTGACGCCATTTTCCGGCGTCAGACGGATTGCTTCGACGCCATGGAACCGCGCCTCGCGCATCGTCAGACGATAGCTGGAGGGCGGCGTCGAGCCGCGCATTCTCACATGAACATAGTCCGGGTTGTCGCGCATCTTGCCGATGCCCGAATGTGCCTCGAGCTTTTCGCCGTTCGGCATATGAACCAGGCCGGAGGAAATATCGTAGATCGCCGTGCCGTTGCCGCGATCCGGCCACGGAACCGCATCCATCTTGCTCGGCTCGCGCACCGGATTATTAGGTTTTGCAAAGGCGAGCATGCCGGCCGTGCCCTGCCGCGGCTGCTGGGGTGCACGCGCAGGCACCGGCGCATCGAAAGCAGGTGCGGAAGCAACGGCTGCCGGGTGTTCATCGGTCTTCGCTAGAACGGCGGGGCGGGGTGATGGCTCCACCGTTTCGGCAGCCGCAACCTCGGGCCGGAAGCTTGGCAAAGGGACGTCGTCCGGAAGCAGGCTGCTCGCCTCTTCCTCGATCTGCGGGCGCCCTAATGCCACTTCAAATGCCGGATGTTGCGATGCGGCGCTCTGATAGGCGACCTCTGCGGTGCGTCCAAGCGCCGAATCGACGATGGCGGAGGGCCGCAGCGCTGCAAGTTCCTTGACTGTCGCCTGCCCCTTCGCGTTCGCAGCCGCGCCAAAACGCTCGCGGAACTCCTTCTCGCCGATTTCGGGCATGATGCCGGCAAGGCGAACCGCCTTCTGCGGGCCATGGCTGTGGTCGCTCAGACGGGAAAATTTGCGGACGTGGATATCGCGTGCGGCTGCGCCGGAAATCGCAGCCTCGCCAGACTCCAGCCTCGCCACCAGCGTCTTCTCAAACTGCCCGACACCATGCGATGCGGCCGCCATCGTGTGAAGCGAGGCGAAGGCAGCGAAGGCGAACAGACCGGCAAAGGCACCACCGCCAAGCAGAGCGGACATTCGGCCAAGAGAAAAGGATTTGCCTCTCTTGAGGCAAGACGAACCGGCAAGACCGGCGCCATTATAAGCCGCAGCAGAATACGCCATGATACTCGTTACTCGAACCGTTCACGCACACCCGGGCAAAGCCGGAGGGATTTTGGGGCATCCGAACAGCGGGCGGACACCCGGCCGATTTCGGAACTGACTGGTTCGAAGCATGACGAATTATGGTAACCAAAGTGTTTACGAGTCCCTGCAAAAATAATTCGTTAAGGTCTGCGCATTATCGGGCGAAGGCAAAACAATGACTTGCGCGGGCTGGGCATGCATCTGCATCGCCTTTTCCCGGAAAATGCCCCGCAGGGCGTCATCGGCCTTTAAAGTTTACGTCGCCGCATCGTCAGGTAAATTCCGACTTTGCCGGAAATTTGCTGTAAATGCGGCAGGACTGCGACGGAGCAAATCTATGCCATCAGCCGTCAAGCACACACAAAGCTGGTAAGGGCACTTGATCCGTTGCTGCCGGCTTGGCATCCTGCCGGAAATAAGGGAGGCAAATCATGAAGGCGCTGCTGCTCATCGATATCCAGAACGGCTTTTGTCCGGGCGGTAATCTGGCTGTCGCCGATGGCGACCGGATCGTGCCCGTCGCCAATGCCCTGATCGACAATGGCGGTTACGATCTGATCGTCGCCTCGCAGGATTGGCACCCGGAAAATCACGGTAGCTTTGCCTCGCAGCATGTCGGCAAGAAGCCGTTCGATATGGGTGAACTCTCCGGCAAACCGCAGATGATGTGGCCCGACCATTGCGTGCAGGGCACGCCGGATGCGGAATTCCATCCCGACCTCAAGACGGAGGCTTTCGACTATATCCAGCAGAAAGGCGAAAATCCCGCCGTCGACAGCTATTCCGCCTTTCGCGACAATGATCAGGGGGCAACGACAGGTCTTGCCGATTATCTGACGCGCCAAGGCGTAACCCAGCTCGACATATGCGGGCTCGCCACCGATTATTGCGTCAGTTTCTCGGTGCTCGATGCCCTCGACATGCTGTCTGGCGTCAAGGTTCGTTTCATCGAGGATGCCAGCCGCGGCATCGATCCCCAAGGTATACAGGCGTCGATTGCGGCCATGCGGGAAAAAGGCGCCACCATCCTCAAAAGCCGCGACATTTTGCGCGACTGAGGGCCGGTCATCGCAGCCTCGGCTTCTCCAGCACGTCGATATCGCCTGCTGCATCCTCCAAACGCCGCAGGATAGCGGCATGCGCATCCTTGAGCCCCTGATTGTAGAAGACATATCCGACTTCTTCGGCCAGAAAGTCGACGAAGATTTCCGCCTGAAGCAAGCCGATCTCGGTTTCGGTCTCCCGGGCCAGATACTCCCGAACACGCGCGGCCAGCACGGCCCTGTCCTGCTTCTCCAGCATTGATCCTCCATTATTCAATCGTTTGGGCGGGGAGCAAAAACCGGGTGAGGCCTTCCGTCCGACGTTGCGTATCGGCGTTACCGTAACGGAAGCTTCAAGGGAATCAATCGATCCATTCATGCAATTTGTTTGCCAGCCGGCCGGGACGGCGATAGAGCGGCGGGCAAGGAGTTCCTGAACAATGTCCAATGCAGATTTCCGCGAAGGCCTCAAAAGCGGCTTTCCGATCGCCCTTTCCGCCGCTCCCTTCGGCGCGCTGTTCGGCGCGGTCGCGGTCGATAACGGGCTGAGCGTCGCCGAAGCGACGATCATGAGCGGCACCGTCTATGCCGGTGCCAGCCAGCTGGTCGGCATCGAATTATTCGGCCAGAAAGTAGCCCCCTGGCTGATCGTTCTATCGGTCTTTGCCGTCAATTTTCGCCATATTCTCTATTCGGCCGCCATTGCCAGAATGATCACCAACTGGACTTTCCTGCAAAAGGCCATCGGGTTCTTCGTGCTGGTGGATCCACAATTCGCCGAGTCGGTCAGGAAATACGAAAACACTGGCGTGGTCGGTTTTGCCTGGTACATGGGCTTCGCCACGCCGATCTATATTCTGTGGCTGATGATGACCATTGTCGGCGCATCGCTCGGCAATCTCGTCGGCGACCCGAAAGCCATCGGCCTTGATGTCCTTTTGCCGATCTATTTCATGGGCATGGTTTTGAGCTTCCGCCAGCGGGAGAATTTTTACCCGGTGATGCTGGCAAGCGCTCTTGGCGCAACCGTTGCCTATCACATCGTCGGCTCGCCCTGGCATGTCAGCCTCGGCGCGCTTGCCGGCATTCTCGTCGCAGTCGTCTATCCGCCGAAACCAACCGGCGAGGCCAATTCTGAAAGCAAGGTGGAAACGCCATGAGCGATCTGCTGCACGCCGACACGCTGATCCTGATCGCGCTCGCTACCGTCGCCACCTATCTTACCCGCATCGGCGGTTATGTTCTGATGACGCGGATGAAATCCATCCCGCCGCGCATGGAGGCGGGATTGAACGCCGTTCCCGTGGCGGTTTTGACGACCCTTGTCGCACCCGCCTTTTTTGAAGGCGGATACGAGGTGAAGATCGCCATGGTGGCCGCTCTTCTGGTCTGCCTGCGTTTCCCCGGCCTGACGATGCTGGCCATTGGCTGGGCCATCGTCGTCGCCATCAGGCACTTTTCTATCCTTTAAGCGCTCCGCTCCAGAGGCTGCGTCGCCGCAACAAGCCACGCTTTCACCTCTTCATCCGCGATCAAAGGCGAGAGCTTTTCCAGAACGCCGGCGTGATAGGCATTCAGCCAGTCCAGTTCGTCGTCGGTCAAAAGTGCCGTGACGACCAGCCTGCGATCGATAGGGCACCAGGTCAGGGTCTCGAAGGACAACATCGGCTGATCGCCGCCCGCGACTTCCGCCGCCTCGCGCACATAGATCAGGTTTTCGATGCGGATGCCAAAAGCGCCGGGGCGGTAATAACCGGGCTCATTCGACAGAATCATGCCCGGCAGAAGTTCCTGCGTCGAAAGCCGAGAAATACGCTGCGGCCCTTCATGCACCGAAAGATAGGAGCCGACGCCGTGGCCGGTGCCATGAGCATAATCCGCACCGGCCTTCCACAGCGCGATACGCGCCAGGGGATCGAGATCGCAACCGCGCGTTCCCTTGGGAAACCGTGCGTCGCTGATGGCGATCACGCCCTTCAGCACCAGCGTGAAGAAACGCCGCTGATCTTCCGGGACATTGCCGATTGCCACGGTGCGGGTGATGTCAGTGGTGCCGTTGACATATTGCGCGCCGGAATCGACGAGGAACATCTCACCATCGCCAAGTGTCCGGTCCGTATCGGTGGTGACGCGATAATGGATGATGGCGGCATGTTCGCCCGCGCCCGAGATCGTATCGAAAGACACGTCCTTCAGAGGATTCTGGAGAGACTGCCCCACTTTGGCGCGCGCAGCCTCCAGCGCCTTCACGGCCGCGATTTCGGTAACGCTGCCCGGTTGCTGACGATCCAGCCAGCACAGATATTCAACCATAGCCGCGCCGTCCTGCACATGTGCCGCTGCCGAGCCGGCAAGCTCCGCCGCGTTCTTGCACGCGCGCGGCAAGCGGACGGGATCGGCCTCCTCGATCAAGGTGCCACCCGCCGCCGTAATCGCCCCTGTCAGCGCCACAGGCGTCAGATCGGCGTCCACCATAACGCGGCCCTTGGCGCTGGCAATGGCGTGCAGACGATCGGCGATATTCGATGGCGGCAATTGCGTCGCCAGCTGTGCCAGATAGGCCTCGGCCTCGATACCGGTCTTGCGTTTGTCGAGAAAAATATCAGCCTTGCCATCCGCATAGATGATGGCGCGGGCAAGCGGATGCGGCGTGTGCGGCACATCGTTGCCGCGAATATTGAAAATCCAGGCAATGGAAGACGGATCTGTCACCAGCAGGGCATCGGCTCCCTTGGCAGACACCGTCTCCGCCAGCGAGGCGATCTTTTCCTTCGCCAGCTTGCCGGTGAAGGCTTCCGGCTGAATGACGACAGGCTCCAGCGGTTCGGACGGGCGGTCGTGCCACAGGGCATCGAGTGGGTTGTTTTCGAGCAGGACGACGGAACCGCCCTTCCCCGCAAGCGCCTTTTCCAACCGCTTCAATTCAGCGCCGGTATGCAGCCATGGATCGATCCCGAGCCGAAAGCCCGCAGCCCCGTGCTCCGACAACCAGACGGAAGGCGGGGCACCGACCAGATCACCACCGCTGAACACCGATTGATCGACCTGCGACTTCAACTGCGTGGTATAGCGACCATCGACAAACACCACCGCCTCTGCGCGCGTTACCAGCGCAATGCCCGCAGAGCCGGTAAATCCGGTCAGCCATGACAGACGCTCAGATGATTCAGGTACATATTCGCCCTGATATTCATCGGCACGCGGCACCAGGAAACCATCGATACCAAGGGCGTCGAAACTGGCACGCAGCGCCTCGACGCGGGCCTTGCCGAATTGCGGCGCGGATTTGTTTTCGAAGGTCTGGAACATGGGCATCTTTCGGGAACTGTCATGAGGAAAGCGGTCGGTAACGCCGTCAAATCATTGGCGCGCAACGACAATGCCATGCCGGCAAACCCGGTTTCAAGCCATATGTGCCATCAACCATTACGACAGGCACGTGCGCTGCCATTTACCCCAAAGGCCGAGAAAAGACGCCGCTAAATTGAGCAATTTTCCCTAAATAAGTAATATTGAAAAGCCGAAGACATGTGAAAAACGCATACCTACCTTGAAGCAAGACCCCTAACCAAACAAAAACACATCGCTTATCTTCAAGCCAACACAGCGAGAGACACACTCTCCTGGCAAACAAGGATTTGAAGCAATGGCAAAATCTTTCCTCCGCACCGCTTTCGATCGTGTCATTGAAGCACGCGAGCGTCAGGTCAGCCGTCATGTCAACGCAGCCCTGCTTAACCTCGACGACAAGTCGCTCGAAGCGCTCGGCATGAACCGCGCCGAACTTCGCCGCACCGCAAAGTCCAGCTACGTATTCTGATCACTTCGGGCGCGGCGATCCTCCCTCCACCGCGCAGGAACAGGAATACGTCGACCCGCTTGAGCGATTCTCCTCCAATATGCTCGCGGGTTTTCAGGCGGCGCGAAAGCGCCGCCTTTTCTTTGTCCGGAAACGGATGCTGCTAAAGCGTCAGTCCTTGCGCAGATGCAGCGTGACCCAGCCATTGCGCCATATGGTGCGGACGTGGGAGAGCCGCGCGCCATTATAGGCCGCAAGCACCTTCCAGCGCTGCGATGCGAGAATTCCCGACAGGATGACGGTGCCGCCGGGCGCCAGATGCGTGACAAGCTGCGGCGCCATCTTGATGAGCGGCCGCGCCAGAATATTGGCGATGATGAGATCGAACGGGCCGTATTTGCGGAAAGCGTCGGAGTGGAAACCCGGAGCGGTTTCAAGCGCCAGCCCGGAGACGATGCCGTTCAGCCGCACATTCTCCCTGGCCACGCGCACCGCGATGGGATCAATGTCCGTTGCGAGTACCGGAATATGGCGCATCTTGCGCACGGCAATTGCCAATACACCGCTGCCGGTGCCGAGATCGAGCGCATTGCGCACGGTCCGCGCCCGCAGAACATCCTCGATCATCTCAAGGCAGCCCGCTGTCGTGCCATGATGGCCGGTGCCGAAAGCCTGACCGGCCTCGATCTCGATGGCCAGATCGTTGGGCTTGATCTTATCGCGATCATGCGCGCCGTGAACGATGAAGCGCCCTGCCCGTACCGGTTTCAGCCCCTCGAGCGACTTGGCGATCCAGTCGATGTCGGGAACGATCTCCTTTTCGATGGCGAGGCCAGGAAAGGCCGGTGCCAGCAAGGTGTCGATGCGCTCGCGGAATTCGTCTTCCTGCTCGGCCATCAGGTAAACCGAAGCTTCCCAGATGTCGCGTTTCTCATCCACCTCGGTGGTGGCGATCGCGACATCCTCCTCGCCGAAATAGTCCGACATGAGATCGAGGATTTCACCGGCCTTGATTTCGGTCGTGGTGACGTAAAGTCGGATTTCGCTCACGGCAGGCTGCTTTCTCTAGCTAAGGTTCTTAAGGCTTGCATTTGCCACAAAACCTCCGCCAGTCCAATAAGCCAGGCACAATTATGCCGTCTCGTTCACCCCTTCAGCAGATTCTGGAGCTTCTGCTCGGCAACATCCGGGTTTTCGCCATAGGCGATGGTGCCGGAAAAACGACCATTGGCGTCAAGCAGGATCACGGAAGCCGTGTGATCCATGGTGTAGTCACCATTCGGATCCTTGTCATCGACCGGCACCTTCTTGGCATAGATGCGATAGCCTTTCAGCGTTTCGGCAATCTTGTCGGCCGGACCGGTGATGCCGGTGATCCGCTTCGAGACGTTGGAGACATATTGCTGCATGAGCTCAGGCGTATCGCGCTCGGGGTCTACGGATACGAAATAGGCCTGCAGCTTGTCGCCGGCCGGGTCTACCTTCTCCATCCAGCCGTTCAGCTCGAACAACGTCGTTGGGCAGACTTCCGGGCAATGGGTGAAACCGAAAAAGAGCGCTGTGGGCTTGCCCTGAAACGCCTTTTCGGTGATCGGCTGACCGTTCTGCGCCGTGAGTTCGAACGGCACGCCATAGGCCGTTTCCACCATTTCCTCACGGGTCTTGGTCATTTCGAGCGTCAACCAGCTGACGACACCGACAAGAACGACAACCACGGCCCACAATACGATGCGAATATTTCTCATTGTCCTAATCCTACCCCCGAAGCCCGGCCGCATGACGTGGGCCTCCATCGTCTGATAACGAACAGCGGTGGCGACGGCAAATCAACTGGGCGTATTTGCGTAAACCGCGCTGATTTGTCACAAAGCCGGGACGGGACGGCAGATTACAGACACCAAGCGATGCCGCTTTGCACGGCGGAGAGGAAAATATCCGTGCCGTGTCGCACCCAGCCATCGAAGGCAAGAAGCACGACGGCAAGCGAGGCCGCTACCGCAAGGCTTGCAAGAATAAACTTCAGCGGATTGGCAACGAGTGCGTTCATGCGTCTGTTATAACCTGTTTGCACCAGCACGAAAACCGCCAAAATACTGGGTTTTGCGAGCGCGGCACCGCCAATTGTTAGGGAAAGTTTAAAATCTTGCTGTGCAATATGGCCATAGCGGTTTTTAAGTTCCGACATGATGTCTCCCGGTCTATTCCGGCCACCGCATAAAGCTCAATCATGCATGGGCCTGCCTAAGAGCCGCCAGAGGAAACCTGCCGTCATGTCCAACGCCATCAAGCAATCCGGCGCATATCTCGAAATCGTTTCCTTCCATCTCGGCGGTCAGGAATTCTGCATCGACATCATGGCGATCCGCGAAATCCGCGGCTGGGCGCCGGTTACCCCGATGCCGCACACGCCGCCTTATGTTCTCGGCCTCATCAACCTGCGCGGCGCCGTCATCCCCGTCATCGACATGGCAGGCCGCCTCGGCATGAAAATGACCGAACCCTCCGAGCGCTCCGCCATCATCGTCACCGATATCGGCGGCAAGCTGGTCGGACTTCTGGTGGAACAGGTCTCCGACATGATGACCATCCGCTCCGAAGACCTGCAGCCCGCGCCCGACATCATTCCCGAAGAACAGCGCAATTTCTGCCGCGGCATCGTGGCGTTGGAAAAGAGCATGGTGTGCTTCCTCAACCTCGACACCGTGATTGCCGACGAGCTGGCGCGCGAAGCGGCCTGATAGAGCCGGTGAGGTTTTGATAATATAACGCGCAGGTTCCACAGCTTGCCCTGAGGGGCACGGCAGGGTCGGAAACCTCTCCTCCGTCATGCTCGGGCCTTTCCCGAGCATCTACAACCTATCGACTTTACGATACGTGACTGGATCCTCGGGACGGCCCAAGGATGACGTCGCGGGTCAATTATGGTGTCAGCAGTACCAAGGGCAAAGCCTCAAGGCTTGCCCTTTTCCCACGTCACCTGCTGGTTATAGAGAGGCACCGTCGAAATCGCCATCTTGGCCGAGCCATCCTTCAGCTCGCGCGCATGGACCAGATAGATCAGCGTGTCATTCGCCTTGTCGTAAACGCGACTTACGACCAGCTTCTTCCACACCAGCGACATGCCCTGCCGGAACACCTCTTCGCCGCCCTTCGACAGATCGATATCACCGATTTCGACCGGACCCGTCTGGCTGCACGAAATGGCGTTGTTGGAAGGGTCCTCAAACCAATTGCCATTCTTCAGCCGGTCGATGACGCCACGATCGAAATAAGTGACATGGCAGGTCACGCCCTTGATCTTGGGATCGGCAATAGCCTCGATGACGATATCGTTGCCGATCCAATCGACACCGACCTTACCGACGACCTCCGAATGCGCAACCGTCACCGGAAACAATACCAGAAAGCCTGCAAACAAACCCGAGAGCGTTTTCATCGTCATCGCATGTTCTCCGTTATGCTACTTCAAACATAAGTGCCGGGAACGGTTACGCAACCCGCGAGACAACACGTTTTTTCATGCTGCACGGCTGATAGCCCGTGGGAGTGAGACGGCCGGCAACCATGCCGATCTTTTCCGGCAGGTCACGGATATGGTCAACGCGCAACGCCCTGGCCGCCGCAATCGATGCCGCAGCGCAGACGACAGCATCTTCGGCGGCGTTATGGTGCACGAAACGCAGCTGGAGGTGATGGGCAATCACATTCAGCTTGTGCGACGCCAGCTGCGGCCAGACATGGCGGGCAATCTTGACGCTGCACAGATAGGAAAGATCAGGATAGGACTGCCGGTATTTGTCGAAGGATGCCCGCATGACGCTGAAATCGAAGGCGGCATTGTGGGCAATCATCGTGGCGCCGTGGAAATCGTCGATGAATTCTTCCATCACATCAGGGAATTCCGGCGCATCCTCTACATCGGCAGGGCGAATACCGTGCACGGCAATATTGAAGGGCGAGAACCGCATGTCCTTCGGCCGGATGAGCCGTTCCTCGACGCGAACGATCTCACCGTCTTCTATCCACGCAAGCCCGATGGAGCAGGCGCTACCCCGTTCCTCATTGGCGGTCTCGAAATCGATGGCGATGGTTTTCAAGAGTGATTCCCGTTGTTTCATTCCGGCATAGACCGGATTGGCGTCAAAGAGAACCGGCTTCGGTAGACCCCGCTTCCGCAAGCATCCAGTCAAGCAACCTCACAAGATCGGGATTATCAAGCATGCGCCGCGGATAAACCAGGAAATAGGCAAGCGTGCTGGCAATGTCCGTGCCGAAGGGAGCTATCAGCGCTCCCTCGGCAAGTTCGCGGGAAACAAGCGAGCGTCGCGTCAGCGCAACACCATGCCCGGCCTTGGCCGCGTCCAGCGCGCCGTTGCTGTCGATGAACACGGTGCCCCCGGAAGCATCGACCTCTGTAGCCCCCGCCGTTTCCAGCCAGCGCCGCCACTCGTTGCGGTTTTCATCGTGCAGAAGCGGCACGCATTTCAGATCACCGGCCACCCGAAGCGGGCCATATTTTTCAAAAAGTTGTGGTGAGCAGACCGGCAAGGTGCTGTCGTCTATGAATCGGATGCTTTCCAGCCCTTCATAGCGACCAAAACCGTGACGCACGGCCAGATCGACATCGTCCCTTGAGAAATCCACCAGCCGGTTCGTCACGCTGATACGAACATCGACTTGCGGATGTTGTTGCTGAAAGCCGGGCAATCTCGGCATCAGCCATTGCACCGCAAAAGTTGGCGTGCAGCTTAACGTCAAGACCGTAATCTCTGATCGCGCCGTCAGTTCCGCCGTCGCCTCGCGCATCATTCGGAATGCGGTGCGAAGGGAACCGTAATACCGCTCCCCTTCCCTCGTCAGCTGGATGCTGCGCGGCTTGCGGACAAACAGCTGCACGCCAAGGCGGGCTTCCAGCTCCCGGATTTGCAGGCTGACCGCGCCGGGGGTGACGTTCAACTCGTTGGAGGCAAGCGTGACACTGCGGTAGCGCGCCGCAGCCTCAAAGGCCTGCAATCCTTTCAAGGAAGGGAGTTCTGCAACCATGGTTTAGCTGAGCTCAATTATCCGACGAGAAACTATCGTTTGAAAACAGCAAAATATGAGGAGTAAATAGATGCAACGGGCACGGACGGAACCAAGATTGCCAGACGACTGATTGAGCTAAACTCAACCGATATCGGGTGGCTGAACGTGGCGTTCTCTGTGACTATTTCAATTTTCCAGCGGTGGGAGAGACGAAGGTGGCAATACAAAAACAGATGGATGCCAGCGAATGGGGGATGCTTGTGGCGCTCTCGCTGCTGTGGGGCGGATCGTTCTTTTTCATCGGCATTGCCGTCAAGGAACTGCCGCCCGTCACCATCGTCACGCTGCGTGTCAGCCTCGCTGCCACGGCACTGCTGATCGTCTGCCGCATCATGGGCCTTCATCTGCCACGGCAATGGGCCGTATGGCGCGCCTTTTTCGGCATGGGCCTGCTCAACAACATCATTCCCTTCTGCCTGATCGTCTGGGGCCAGACCCATATTGCCAGCGGGTTGGCCTCGATCCTCAATGCGACGACGCCGCTCTTTACCGTCATCGTCGCCCATTTCCTCACAGCCGACGAGAAGATGACGGGCAACAAGCTGGCGGGTGTTCTCATCGGTTTTGCCGGCGTGGCGACGATGATCGGCCCGGCAGCCTTTGGCGGTGCGATCTCCGGCCTCTGGGGTCAGATTGCCATTCTCGGCGCAGCGATCTCCTATTCTTTCGCGGGCATATTCGGCCGCCGCTTCAAGGCCATGGGCGTGCCGCCACTGATGACCGCCACCGGCCAGATATCGTCTTCGACACTGATGCTGATCCCCGCCGCGCTCCTCATTGACAAGCCTTGGACGCTTGCCATGCCGAGCCTCGGCACCTGGGGCGCACTCATCGGTATCGCGCTCTTGTCCACGGCCCTGGCCTACCTCATCTTCTTTCGCATCCTTGCAACTGCCGGCGCCACCAATCTCGCGCTCGTCACCTTCCTCATTCCCGTCAGCGCCATCCTTCTCGGTTCGCTCATTCTCGGAGAACAGCTGGAAATCAAGCACTTCGCTGGAATGGCGATGATTGCCGCCGGCCTTGCCGCGATTGACGGCAGGCTGCCGGCAAAACTAAGAGATTTCCTGCGCAAGGCACCCGCTTGACAGTGACAGTTCGTAAAAGCATTCTCGCCATCATGATCGCTATCAAAACGACGACCACCCGCCATATGACGATGACCGGTCAACCGGCAGGGAAAGGCATGTCCGCGCACTGAGCGATCAACATCCACCCCTGCCGATAAGAGCAGGGGTGTCACGCCTGCTCCGAACGCGCCACAAGGAGACAGGCATGAACATGAAACCAGCGGATATTACAAACAAGCCATTTGATCTGAAGGACGTTGTCCTGCGTGCGACCCGGCTTGAAGACGTCGAAGCATTGACGGAAATGCTCAACCTTCCCGGCGTCCGGCACGGCACCCTTCGGCAGCCTTTCCAGGCAATTGAAAAGACGAGAAAATCGATAGAAAACCGAGCCCCTACCGACATCGTCATCGTCGCGGAGTGGCACGGAAAACTCGTTGGTAACGCCGGATTATATCGCAGAGCGGGCAGACAGTACCATGTCGCCGATCTTGCGATGTCCGTTCACGACGATTTCGCCGGAAAGGGCGTCGGTTCAAGGCTTCTGACGGCACTCATCGACGCGGCCGATAACTGGCATGATATCCGTCGCATCGAACTGAATGTCTTCACCGACAATCTCGCCGCCCTCCGGCTCTATGAGAAACTCGGTTTCGAACGCGAGGGCACCTTGCGCAACGATGCCTATCGCGACGGCAAATATGTCGACGCCTACGTCATGGCGCGTCTGCGCTGATGTTTCAGGCGGACAAATGATCGGCAATCACTTCCCGAATGGTCCGACGTGACCATTCGGCCAGTTTCTCATCACGTCCACGTTGAGCCTCAAGCGTGATCAACGCCTTCCACAGCGCCCAGCCGCGCCCGCGCTGCCATGTGGCATTGTCGAGATCCATCGCCAGGCGAAAGACGTTCCGGCTTTCGGCGTCGAGCACGTTCCATGCCAGAATGAGATCGGAAGACGGGTCTCCGACCCCGGAACTGCCGAAGTCTATGACGGCTGAGAGGCGGCCATCTCTCACCAGCAGATTGCCTTCGGCAATATCGCCATGCACCCAAACGCCCTGGCCCTGCCAGCTGCTCGAAAGAGCAAGCTGCCATATTTCCGTGGCCAGCCTCTGATCGACCTCATCGGCACGGCGCAACGCCGCCGCCCTCGCCTCGCCGTCATAGACTGCAAGCGACCCACCGCGGTGGAAATTGTGCTCGCCCGCAAGCGGACCATCCGTCGCATCGATGCCCTGCAGGGATTTCAAAAACGCTGCTACGTCGACGGCTATTGTTGCGAGATTTATATGCCCAAGATGCCGGGCGAGAGGCTCGCCATCAAGCCAGCCATAAACGGACCATGGAAACGGATAATCTTGTCCCGGCGCACCAATCGCCAATGGCTTTGGGATCGGAAGAGGCAAAAGAGGCGCAAGCTTCGGCAGCCAGCGATGCTCCTTCTCCACCTGTGCCACATAGCGGCCAGCGCTCGGCAGGCGAACGAGCATATCATCACCAAGGCGGAAGCTGCGATTATCCCAGCCGCTCAGTTCCACCGGCCTGACATCAAGCCCCGCCCATTGCGGAAACTGGCTTGCGATCAGCGCTCGAACGTGCTTCGTAGAGATGACGATGCGGTCATCCATGTCCCGTTCCCTGTTTCAGGATGAGACCCATAGCGGCGCAAAACAGCGAGGCGATGACGGTGCTTCAGCCACCGATCAGCGCCAGCCACTCGTCCTCGTCCATGGTCTGAACGCCCAGCTCCGCCGCCTTGGCAAGCTTGGAACCTGCCCCCGGCCCGGCCACCAGAATATCCGTCTTCTTCGATACGGAACCGGCCACCTTGGCGCCCAGACTTTCCGCACGGGCCTTGGCCTCGTCGCGCGTGAATTTTTCCAGAGACCCGGTAAAGACCACCGTCTTGCCCGCTACCGGGCTGCCTTCGGTCGAGGGCTTCTCGGCCTCCTTCGGCCGCAGCTCCCGTATCAGCCGGTCGATGACATCGAGATTGCGCGGTTCCTTGTAGAATTCGATGATGGCGCGCGCCACGACCTCGCCGATGCCATCGATACTGTTGAGTTCGGCCCAGGCATCGCTCGCCGGGTCGGCTGCCGCCTTCATGGCTTCCTCGAAATGCTCATAGGTGCCATAGGAACGCGCCAGAAGCTTCGCCGTGGTTTCACCGACATGACGAATGCCGAGAGCGAAGATAAGCCGATGCAGATCGATCTCGCGGCGAGCATCGATGGCATCGAACAGTTTCTTGACGCTGACCTTGCCGAAGCCATCTATGTTTTCGAGCTTGGTAAGATGCGATGCCTCCTGCCGCGCCTTCAGCGTGAAAATATCAGGCGCGGTCTTGATGGAGAGGGCCGGATCCTCGCTTTCGAAGAAGAAATCGATCTGCTTGCTACCCAATCCCTCGATATCGAAGGCATTGCGCGAAACGAAATGTTTCAGATGCTCGACCGCCTGCGCCCGGCAGACGAAACCGCCGGTGCATCGCGTGACCGAATCGAGCTTGCCGGTCTTTTCATTGCGCTCCCGCACCGCATGGCTGCCGCACACAGGACATTTCTCCGGAAACGCATATTTCACCGCCTCAGCCGGGCGCTTTTCCAGAAGCACATCCAGCACCTGCGGAATGACATCGCCTGCACGCTGCACGATGACAGTATCGCCAATGCGGATATCATGATCCTCGGGCCGAATGCGCTCGCCGCTATTGCCGATACCCTCGATGTAATCGGCATTGTGTAGCGTCGCATTGGTGACGACGACGCCGCCGACGGTAATCGGGGTAAGACGCGCAACCGGTGTCAGCGCGCCGGTGCGCCCTACCTGGATTTCAATGTTCTCGACCGTGGTGAAGGCCTGCTCGGCCGGAAACTTGTGTGCGGTGGCCCAGCGCGGGCTGCGCGAACGGAAACCCAGCCGTTCCTGAAGGTCAAGCCGGTCGACCTTGTAGACCACGCCGTCGATATCGTAATCGAGATCGGGTCGCGCGACGCCGATTTCATTATAATGTTCAAGCAATTGTTCGGCAGACGTGAATCGCTTCATCAGCGGATTGACCGGGAAACCCCATTCCCGGAATTTCTCGACGATACCATATTGCGTGTCGGCAATCCGCGTCGGCTGGCCGCCATTCGAGACCTCGCCAAGCGCATAGGCAAAGAACCGCAGCTTGCGTTTCGCCGTCACATTGGCGTCAAGCTGGCGCAGCGAACCGGAGGCCGTGTTGCGCGGGTTCACATAGGTCTGCTTGCCATCGGCCTCCATCTGGGCATTGAGCGCCATGAAGTCGCTCTTGGCCATATAGACCTCGCCGCGCACCTCCACCACATCGGGTACATCGGCAGGCAGCTGGTTCGGAATTTCCTTGATGGTCTTGATATTGGCGGTGACGTTCTCGCCCGTCGTGCCGTCGCCACGTGTTGCCGCCGTCTTCAGCCTGCCGCTCTCGTAGCGGATGGACATGGAAAGTCCGTCGATCTTCGGTTCGGCGGTAAAGGCAATCGAATCATCCGGCAGGTGCCCGAGGAAGCGGTAAACCGAACTGACGAAATCGCGCAGATCACCTTCAGAAAACGTATTGTCGAGTGACAGCATCGGCCGCGCATGCACGATGGGCGCGAAGGTGGGAAGCGGCGTGAAGCCGACTTTCTTCGAAGGGCTGTCGGCCCGCACCAGCGCCGGGAAAGCCGCCTCTATGGCATCGTTGCGCCGCTTCAGCGCATCGTAGTCCGCGTCCGAAATTTCCGGCGCGTCCTTGCCATGATAAAGCGCATCGTGGCGGGCAAGCTCGGCTGCCAGAAATGCCAGCTCGGAAGAGGCCTCAAGCTCGGTCAGGTTTTCGACGGGAATCTGGTCTTTCGACATGGAAGAAGCCTCACGGATGAATCTGCAATGCTTTTAGCGAATTATTGGCAAACGCAAAACTATCCTCGCTTTTCAACAGGCGGGAATCCGCTATTCTGAGCATCCGGATGAAACGGAAGCCGGAGCCCCCATGGAACTCACCACCCTCATTGCCTTTGCAGCAGCCTTCTTCGTGTTCGCGGCCAGCCCCGGCCCGGACAATATGACGATCGTCGCCCGCACCATCACCCATGGTGCCGCCTCCGGCCTCGCCTATGGGGCCGGAACCGTGGCAGGAATATTGATATTCCTCACGCTTGCAGCCTTCGGCCTGTCGATCCTCGCAGCCGAAATGGGAACAGTGATGGCGGTGCTGCGCTATGGCGGCGCGGCCTATCTCATCTGGATGGGCTTCAAACTCTGGACAGCGGAACCTGTGGTTCCCGATCTGCAACCCATGAATGGCCGCCATAGCCTTCTTTCGATATTCGCCACGGGAACCGCGCTCAATCTCGGAAATCCGAAAATGCCGCTCTTTTACGTGGCGTTGCTACCGAACGTTGTCGGCGCCTCGCTGACGGTCGATCACCTTCTGGCGCTGGCATCCGTCATCGTCGTGGTGGAGGGGGTTGTGATCGGCGCTCATGTGGTTCTGGCTGTGCGGGCAAGAAAGCTGCTGCGTGAGCCAAGAATCGTCCGCAGGGTGAACCGGGCGGCGGGCGGCGTCATGATCGGCTCCGGCGTGGCGGTGGCCGTCAGCCGTTAATCCTTGGCGGCAAGCAGGCGGGCGGCGGCAGCCCTCGCCTCATCTGTCACCGAGGCACCGGCAAGCATGCGGGCGATTTCTTCGGTGCGATGTTTCGGCTCCATGGTAGCGACACGCGTGGCGATGCGCTCGGTGCCGTCGCCGGAGGGGCCTTTGGAAATGAGAAGATGTGTGGCCGCCCGCGCGGCCACCTGGGGCGCGTGGGTGACGGACAGAACCTGCACGGTTTTCGACAGACGACGCAGCCTCTGGCCAATGGCATCTGCCACAGCGCCGCCAACGCCCGTGTCGATTTCGTCGAACACCAGTGTCGGTGCCGAACCACGATCAGCCAGCGCGACTTTAAGCGCCAGCAGGAAACGGGACAATTCGCCGCCAGAAGCGACTTTCATGATCGGGCCGGGCCGCGTTCCAGGATTGGTCTGAACGTGGAATTCCACGATGTCGATACCGTCAGCCGTCGCTTGCTCCGGGTCGGAGCTGACTTCGACGGTAAAACGTGCCCGCTCCAGCTTGAGCGCCGGAAGCTCCGCCATGACAGCTTCGGAAAGCGCATTCGCCGCATTGTGGCGTTTTTCGGAAAGCGATTTGGCCGCGTGGTCGAAATCGGCTTTCACAACGCCGAGGTTGGCTTCAAGTTTGCCGAGCTTTTCTTCGCCCGCATCGAGGTCGGCGAGATCCGCGACCATTTTTTCCGCGAGCGCCGGTAGATCAGGCACCGCGACATTATATTTGCGTCCGGCGGCGCGTAGCGCAAACAGCCGTTCCTCCACCCGCTCCAGCTCGCGTGGATCGAACTCGGTGCGGCGAAGTGCGGCCTCCACTTCCATCTGCGCGTTGGAAAGGCTGTCGAGCGCGGCATCCAGCAATTGCACGGTGTCTTCCAGCAATCCCGGCGCCTCGTGGCTCTTGCGTTCCAGGCGCCGCATCATGGATGCGATCATGGGCACTGGCGAGGCGTTGCCGTTCAGGAACTCGCTCGCTTCGGCGATATCACCGGCAATACGTTCGGATTTCTGCATCACCGCCCGACGTTCGGCAAGCTCCTCCTCCTCGCCGTCGCGCGGCGAGAGCACCTCAAGCTCCTCGACGGAGGAACGCAGATAGTCCGCCTCTCGGGCAGCAGCCTCAACCTTGGCACGATGGGTTTTCAACGCCCGCTCGGCGTCTTTCCATGTGCGGTAGAAACCCTGAACGGCACGGGCATCGTCGCTCAGCCCGGCAAAAGCATCCAGCAGCGTGCGGTGGGCATCGGTATCGACAAGAGCGCGGTCGTCGTGCTGGCCGTGAATTTCGACCAGTAGCTGCCCCAGCTGACGCATCATCTGCACGCTGATGGCCTGATCGTTGATATAGGCCTTGGTGCGTCCGTCTGCGGATTGCACGCGGCGGAAAATCAGGTCGCCATCGTCATCCAGACCGTTTTCGCGCAGGAGATGCCGTGTGGGGTGGCTGTTCGGAACTTCGAAAGTGGCAGTGACCTGCCCCTTCTCTTCCCCGTGGCGCACCAGACCGCCATCGCCGCGGCCGCCGAGGGCTAGCGACAGGCTGTCAAGCAGAATGGATTTGCCCGCGCCCGTCTCACCCGTCAACACGGAAAGGCCCGCCTCAAAGCCGAGGTCGAGCCTTTCAATCAGAACGATGTCACGAATCGAGAGCTGGACCAGCATGGCCTATGCCCTGTCTCAGGCGCCGATAAGCTTCTTGCCGGCGCGCGAAATCCAGGACCCCTTGTTTTCACGCGGCTCCAACCCACCGCCCTTCAGCAGCTTGTAGGAATCCGCATACCATTGGCTGTCGGGATAGTTGTTGCCGAGAACGGCGGCAGCAGTCTGCGCCTCGTCGGAAAGACCCATCGCATAATAGGATTCCGTCAGACGGGCCAGCGCTTCCTCGATCTGGTTGGTGTTCTGGTATTGCTCGACGACGATACGGAAACGTGAAACGGCGGCGAGATATTCCTTGCGCTCAAGGTAATAACGGCCGACCTGCATTTCGCGGCCGGCGAGCTGGTCGCGGGCGAAACGGATCTTGGCCTGCGCGTCGGCGACATATTCCGAATCAGGGTAGTCGTTGACCACCTTGCTCATCGCCTCGACCGTGCGCTGCGCGGCGCGCTGGTCCTGCGTCACGTCGGAAATCTGCTTCGAATAGGCAAGACCGATCATGTACTGAACGTACGCGGCATCCTTGGAGCGCGGATACTGGCGCAGGAAGCGGCTGCCCGACGCGATGGCCACGTCGTTCTTGTTGGTGCGAGTGGCGATGAAGGTCTGCATCACAAGCGCCTTCTGGCCCCATTCGGTGAAGGGATATTGCTTGTCGATCGCCTCGAACTTGCGCGAGGCTTCCGTCATGTTGCCGGCGTTCATGTTTGCAAGCCCCTGCTTGTACAGAACGTCTGGCGGATCGGTCTCGACGCCGAGCTTGGTAATGTCGATATCCGGATCGGACTGGCAGGCCGTGACGGCAACACTCGCACCGACCAACATCAACGAAACGGCGATCCCCCGCATCGTACCCTTCATTGCACCAGACCCTACATGCTTCATTCGACAGTTCCCACTTCCCGCGCAAATACATAAGCATCGGCTTTGCACTGGCGTTTCTAGCCATAAAAGCATCTGCAGGGCAACGCAATGATGATGCATTAACGCATTTTTATGGCATCGGCCCATGCAATCGCATGAATATCAGGCGGTATGACGAAACATCCTGCCCCTCATCGTGAAAAAGCCGCCCCGAAACGGAGCGGCTTTTCCTGTCAATCAATAGCCTGCAAACAAACTCAAGCGGACCAGGGTGCAAATTCCGGCATGTTGACCGGGACGAATTCGCGGGCACGTACCTGGTTGCGGGCGGCCGGAGCCTCCACGATCTCATAGGCCGAGCGGTCGCTCAGCAAAGCCTTCAGCGCGTTGGCATTGACCTTGTGGCCGCCGCGATAGGAGCGATAGCAACCGATGAACTGCGCACCGGCAAGTGCCAGGTCGCCCACGGCGTCCAGCGTCTTATGGCGAACGAATTCGTCCTTGGCATAACGCAGGCCTTCCATGTTGATGACGCTGTTGTCGTCGGAAATGACAACAGAGTTTTCAAGCGAGGAGCCGAGTGCGTAACCGGCAGCCCACAGGCGCTCCACGTCACGCATGAAGCCGAAGGTGCGGGCGCGCGAAAGCTCGTTCTTGAACGTATCCGCCGTCAGGTCGCCCTTCCAGGACTGCTTGCCGATTAGCGGCGTGTCGAAATCGATATCGACCTCGAACCGCGTGCCGTCGTAAGGGCGGAACTCCGCCCAAGATGCACCCGGATCGATGCGCACCGGCTTGATGACGCGGATATAGCGGCGCTTCACACCAAGGTTCTTGATGCCAGCCGATTCGATCGCATCGATAAATGGCGCAGAGCTGCCGTCCATGATCGGCACTTCCGGACCGTCGACCTCAACAACGAGGTTATCGAGGCCCATGGCGTAGATGGCAGCCATGACGTGCTCGACCGTTGCCACTGACTGGGATAGCGAGCGGCCGAGCACGGTGCACAGATCGGTATTGCCGACATTGGAAGACACCGCCTTCAACTCGGTTACGCTGCCATTTTCATGAAGGCGCTGAAACACGATGCCCGTTCCTGCTTCTGCGGGCTGGAACGTCATCGAAGCCGGATTGCCGGAATGCACGCCAATGCCCTTGAGCTGAACAGCATTTGCGATAGTCGTCTGAAATCCGAGCAGTCCGATAGTCATGCGTATATGCCTTGTTTTGAAAACCGCGCCGTATATTCAGCGCCGTTCAAGTTTTTCAAGCCGGTTTCAACAGCCGGCGAGGTCAATGTTTTCCCTTACCCAGCCTCATACATACGCACATGAAAGTGCCAGGACAAATCACTGTTCGTTTCGGATTGTTACACGCACAAGCCATTGAAAAGATGAATTAATTTACTGTTAATAACGCACAATAAAACAAAACGCCCGGGTCGTGTGACCCGGGCGTTTGGAGAGGCGAACGGAATCGCTGTTAGTTGGACTGGCGACGCAGGAAGGCCGGAATTTCCAGCTGGTCGTCGTCATGGTGGCTTGCCGAAGAAGGCGTCGCACGACCGTGATCGTCAAGCTGGCCACGACGCGGAGCGTAGAGGCTGGCTTCCGGCGAAAGTGCGCGGCGCTGCTGCGGCGCCATGCTCGGCGCATCCATCATTTCGGAAGGAACTTCTTCCTCTTCGCGTCGGCCAAGCGAGTTGGTGATGCGCTTCAGAAGACCCATCGGACCACGCTCTTCCTGGGCTGCAGGAGCTGCGTGGGCACGGTGATCCATCTCGGCCTTCACGACCGGCGGAAAGTCTTCAACCTTCGGCATGCGGACAGGCTCGGGCTGGCGGGCAACAGGAGCCTGCTCCTGATAGACCGGAGCCTGCGGCTGCTGCAGACGCGGAGCGGCAACCTGTTCCGGCGCGTGATAGACCGGTGCCGGGGCAACAGGTGCCGGAGCAGCCTGCTGAACCGGCTGGGCCGGACGGAGAGCTGCCGGTGCTTCAGCCGGAGCGGATGCAAACAGCTTGCTCTGCGGACGGAAATCCTGAGAGGGCTGCTGGTGTGCTGCGAAACCAAGTTCACGTTCCATTTCGGCTTCCGCCGAACGGATGGTCTGGGCGATCTGGTCTACGGTCTTTGGTGCCTGCGATACTGCTTGTGCAGGCTGAACTGCGGCCGGAGCGGGAGCAACGGCCGCGGAAGGACGGATAAGCGGCTTGGCGGCTGCGGCGCGCATATCGGCAACGTTCTGTTCGCCAACGCCCGCAACGCGGTCGATGCCGGTCGCGACGACGGAGACGCGGATGAGACCTTCAAGTGCCTCGTCGAAGGTTGCGCCGAGGATGATGTTCGCATCCGGATCGACTTCTTCGCGAATACGGGTAGCCGCTTCGTCGACTTCGAACAGGGTAAGATCGCGACCGCCGGTGATGGAGATCAGGAGGCCCTGTGCGCCCTTCATCGAGGTTTCGTCGAGCAGCGGGTTGGCGATTGCCGCTTCCGCAGCCTGCATCGCACGGCCCGGACCGGAAGCTTCGCCAGTACCCATCATTGCGCGGCCCATTTCACGCATGACCGAGCGAACGTCAGCGAAGTCGAGGTTGATGAGACCTTCCTTCACCATCAGATCGGTAATGCAGGCAACGCCGGAATAGAGAACCTGGTCAGCCATGGCGAAGGCATCGGCAAAGGTCGTCTTGTCGTTGGCAATGCGGAAGAGGTTCTGGTTCGGAATGACGATCAGCGTATCGACGGACTTCTGCAGTTCCTCGATGCCCTGTTCGGCAAGACGCATGCGGCGACCGCCTTCGAAATGGAACGGCTTGGTAACGACGCCGACCGTCAGAATGCCCTTGTTGCGGGCAGCCTGTGCGACGACAGGTGCAGCACCCGTGCCGGTACCACCACCCATGCCGGCAGTGACGAAGCACATGTGGGTGCCGTTCAGGTGATCGATGATCTCATCGATGCATTCTTCAGCAGCGGCGCGTCCGACTTCCGGCTGGGAACCGGCACCGAGACCCTCGGTGACGTTGACGCCGAGCTGGATGACCCGGTCTGCCTTCGTCATGGTCAGAGCCTGCGCATCCGTGTTGGCGACGACGAAATCGACACCCTGGAGGCCAGCCGTGATCATGTTGTTGACAGCGTTACCGCCACCGCCGCCCACACCGAAAACAGTGATGCGTGGCTTCAGCTCGGTGATATCAGGCTTTTGCAGCTGTATCGTCATTTTACCATTCCTTCTTTCTCTGGCCGCATCGCCCCGCTGGCCGATTCTTGAAAACTCAACTTGGAAACCTCAGGCTCACGCTACGAGGCCACTCAGAAACTCTCTTTCAGCCATTGCCCTACCCGGGCTATCCGGCCGCTACCCGTACCAAACGGCGAGAACATTCCGCCTTGCGCCGCATGAATTTCGATGTCCGCCACCTGCGGATAAATCATCAGTCCGCATGCGGTTGAAAATGCCGGTCCCTTTGCCGCAACCGGAAGACCCGCAACCCCCATGGGGCGGCCGATACGAACGTTGCGGGCAAGAATGCGCCGTGCCGTTTCCGGCAGCCCCGTCAGCTGGCTCGCGCCGCCCGTCAGGACAACACGTTTGCCGACGATGGGGCTGAAGCCGGACTTCTGGATACGATCACGGATCAATTCCAGCGTCTCTTCGATACGCGCCCGCACGATGCGGGTAACAAGTGCCCTTGAAACTTGCGATGGTTGATCGCGATCATCTTCGCCAATCGGCGGGATCGAAATCATGTCGCGCTCATCCGCGCCATTCAGCAAAGCCGAACCATGCACCACCTTTAGTCTCTCCGCATCTTCGATTCGTGTCGAGAGGCCTCGTGCAAGATCTGTCGTAACGTGATGGCCGCCAAGGCCGATCGCGTCGGTATGAATGAGACGGCCTTCGGCGAAAACCGAGATCGTCGTGGTGCCGCCGCCCATGTCGATGGCCGCACAGCCAAGCTCGACCTCGTCATCGACCAATGCCGCGAGACCGCTGGCATAGGGTGTTGCGACCATGCCCTCGACCGAGAGATGCGCGCGATTGACGCAAAGCTCGAGGTTCTTCAGCGCCGTGCGTTCGACAGTCACCACATGCATGTCGACACCGAGAAGATCGCCATACA
This sequence comes from Rhizobium sp. AN68, assembly GCF_030758035.1. Classification (NCBI taxonomy): domain Bacteria; kingdom Pseudomonadati; phylum Pseudomonadota; class Alphaproteobacteria; order Hyphomicrobiales; family Rhizobiaceae; genus Rhizobium; species Rhizobium sp. AN68. Next base: position 1,902,070 of record NZ_JARWMI010000003.1, read on the forward strand.
TCGACAGCGGATCACGAATGCCGCGCTCGCCATCCAGCGAATAGCCTGTTGGCAGCGAATGCAGGATCGCCCGGTCCTGACGCATGGACTGCTGGCTCGCCGCCACCAGAACCTTGCGCAGGTCACTTGCTTCCACTTCCTGTCCGCCGAGATCGATGCTCGCGGTATAGATGTCGCTTGCCAGCCGGCCGGCGGAAACATTGACGATCAGGCTGTCGACGGTCAGGCCTGCCATGCGCTCGGCCGCATCCACCGAAAGACGGATCACGCCTTCGAGCGCGTCAAGATCGGCGATCACGCCGGATTTCACACCGCGCGAGCGCTGGTGACCAATGCCGATGATTTCCACCTTGTGGGTGCGACCCGGCAGGATTTCGCTTTCCTGGCGCGGCGTCAGCCGTCCGATCATGCAAACGACCTTGGTCGAGCCGATGTCGAGCACCGAGACGATGTGGCTGCGCTTGGAAGACAGCGGCTTCAGGCGAGGCAGACCGAAATGGGAAGAACCAAAAAAGCTCATGTGTTCTTCTCCGCTTTCTTGAGTGCCTTCGTGCGTGCATCTACCGCCGTCTGGCGGCGCTCTGCTGCGCCTTCGGTCAACTGGATCGTGGTGCGGTCCGTCAGACGCAGATCGACGGCAGCGACATCACGCGACAGAACCTTTTCCTCGAGATCGAGCCGTGCCAGCAATTGCAGTGCCTGCGGCAGGTTCTCTTCCGGCAGCTTGACGACGATGCCGTTGTCGAGATGCAGATCCCAGCGGCGGCCGGCAATGCGAACATAGGCGCGAACGCGGTTGCGAATTTCCGGCCAATCGGCCAGTTGCGCTACGAAACCGGCAGCACCCGTTTCCGCGTCACGTCCGACGAAAAGCGGCAGGGCGGCAAATTTATTGTCACGCAGCGGCGCGATCACGCTGCCGCTTTTTTCGATCAGCGACAGTTCCGTGCCATGCTGCCAGATGCCGAAAGCTTCACGCTCCTTCAGGCGAACCTCAACCGTCTTCGGATAGACCTTGCGGATATCGACATCTTCGACCCAGGGAAGCTGGACGAGCTTGCGGCGTGCCGCATCGATATCAAGCGCAATCAGGGAGGTGCTGCCGTCAAGGCCGAGAAGCTGGAAGACTTCGATTTCCGATGTCTGCAAATTGCCTGATACCTTGACGTCCTCAACCGCAAAACCGGCGGCCGATGTCGTGGTCTGGGTGACGATATTCGTATGTCCGCCAAGCGACATGCCGTAAAGCCCGATTACCGCGTAAAAGGCAACAGCCGAAATCGTGCCGGTATGGGCGGGAATGTGGATGCGTCCGGTCGCAAGGCTGACGCCGAAACGCACGAAACGACGCAGCGGACGCGGTAGCACCCTGCGATCGTCGGCATTTGCCGTCGCCACGAATTGCTCGCGCTTTTTTGCCGTCGACTTTTTGCCGGTCACCGCAAACACGAAGCGTCCTCCACCATCCAGCTGACAAGGTTACCAAAGGAGCGGCCAGCATGGGCCGCCATTTCCGGCACCAGGGAGGTCGGCGTCATGCCCGGCTGCGTATTCACTTCAAGCCAGATAACTTCGCCATCTTCTGAGAAGCGGTCGTCGTAACGAAAGTCTGAACGGCTTACGCCACGGCACCCGATCGCCCGATGCGCCATAACCGCCAGTGTTTGAATTTTTTGGTAAATTTTTGGTGAAATTTCTGCCGGAATGACATGCTTTGAGCCACCGGCTGCGTATTTAGCGTCATAATCATAGAAATTGTGACCCAGCGGCACCACTTCCGTCACACCTAGCGCCTCGCCGTCGAGCACGCCGCAGGTCAGTTCGCGACCATGGATGTAACGCTCGACCATGACGTGATCGCCGTAACGCCATTCGGACGAGGTAAGGATTTGCGGCGGATGCGACTGGTCTTCCTTGACGATCACCACACCGAAGCTCGAGCCTTCGCGCACCGGCTTCACGACGTAGGGCGGCGCAAGCGGATGTTCGCTGGTGAATTCGAACCGGTTCATGACGCGTTCGTCAGCCACCGGAATGCCAGCAGCCGCAGCCACTTTCTTGGCCTGCGCCTTGTCCATGGCGAGTGCAGAAGCGAGCACGCCGGAATGGGTATAGGGAATGGCGAGATATTCGAGAATGCCCTGAATGGTGCCGTCTTCACCGAAGGGGCCATGCAGCGCATTGAAGGCGACATCCGGGCGCAGCTCGCCGAGTACGGCGGCGATATCGCGCCCCACATCGACCCGGGTGACCTTGTACCCCTCGCCCTCAAGGGCGAGCGCGCAAGCGTTCCCGGACGAGAGGCTGACCGGCCGCTCCGACGAAAACCCACCCAAAAGAACAGCTACGTGCTTGCCGCCCATCGATACCTCTGACACCAAATCTCCGCTACGCACCGCACCGGAACCAACCGAATTTGACGAACGGTGATTCTGGCACATGATCCTTGAGATCAGTTAAACGCCATTAAGGTTAATGAATCGTTTACTTTCGTTAACCGCCGCGCCCAACATGCCAGTTCCATTAAAGAATCAGCATCGATCCGAATTACCTCCTTGGAATCAGAGAGTTGCACGGATTGCAACATGCAGGTTTTCAATGATCGGAAATAGAACGAGGGTGCCGCACACTTCTAACCCTGATAAAGACAAGGCGAAAACGTTAACAGATGACGCTTTTCCCCAGCGAAAATTATCTGACGTTTCAGCGTTTTAAATCCGTCGCCTGAATCAGTCTCTCAATCTTGAGGCTACGTCCTCGCACACGCTGCGGTCCCTGTCGCACCAGCCGATCACATTGTCCGCATTATTTCTTTTTTAGCATTCCAAAAGAACAAAAATTGCGTTAACGCAGTCAATGCCTCCCAAGGCATGACATGCAATCATCCAAAAATGGGACCAAAACCATGACTGACGCGATATCTCCGGTATCGCCGACAGCTGGCAATTCGAACGTTGTAAAGACAAATTCGCCTGCACGAGTTCTCACTGCCAGCCTGGTCGGCACGACCATCGAGTTTTTCGATTTTTACGTTTACGCCACGGCCGCAGTGCTCGTGTTTCCGACATTGTTCTTCCCGAACAATGATCCGATGACGGCACTTCTGGCATCCTTCGCCACCTTCTCCATCGCCTTTTTCGCCCGTCCGCTCGGCGCCGTCGTTTTCGGCCATTATGGTGACCGCGTCGGCCGTAAAGCTACGCTTGTCGCCGCTCTGCTGACCATGGGCGTATCGACGGTCGTGATCGGCCTTCTGCCGTCCTATGAGACAGCCGGTGTTCTGGCACCTCTGTTGCTGGCGCTTTGCCGCTTCGGTCAGGGCTTCGGTCTTGGCGGAGAATGGGGTGGCGCGGTCCTGCTGGCCACGGAAAACGCTCCTCCCGGCAAGCGCAGCTGGTACGGGATGTTTCCGCAGCTCGGCGCGCCCGTCGGTCTGTTCCTCTCCTCCGGCGTCTTCTGGATCCTGCTGCACTTCATGTCGCAGGAAGCGCTTCTGAGCTGGGGCTGGCGCATTCCCTTCGTCGCTTCGATCATCCTGATCGCGGTTGGCATGTGGGTCCGTCTGTCGATCACCGAAACGCCTGCCTTCCAGAAGGCAATCGAAAAGGAAGAACGTGTTGCCGTGCCGGTCGTGGAACTGTTCCGCAACCACAAGCGCAGCCTCGCGCTCGGCACTTTCGTGGCGTTGGCTACTTTCGTGCTGTTCTATATCGGTACCGCCTATCTGCTGTCCTACAACGTCAAGGTTCTGAAAATCCCGTTCCTCGACGCACTCGAAGTGCAGATCATGGGCTCCATCGTTTTCGGCATCTTCATCCCGATCGCCGGCAAGCTCGCTGAGCGCTTCGGCCGTCGCGAAATCCTGATCCTGACGACGGTGCTGATCGGCCTGTTCTCTTTCCTGCTGCCTACCCTGATGACAGGCGGCGAAGGTTCGATCTTCATCTTCGCGGCTCTTGCGATGACGCTGATGGGCATGACCTACGGCCTGATTGGAACGGCGCTTGCCGCCCCCTTCCCGACAAGGGTGCGCTACACCGGCTCGTCCATCACCTTCAACATGGCCGGCATCTTCGGCGCATCGCTGGCGCCCTACATCGCCACATGGCTGCAGGTGAATTACGGCATGGGATATGTCGGATATTACCTCTGCGTATCCGCCCTCATCACGCTCGCCTGCATTCTTTTGTCCCGCAAGGATGAAGTCTGAGCGACAGGCCACTAAAAGATCGAGGCCGCGAAATCACCTTTCGCGGCTTTTTTTCGTCTGTGATGATCCTCAAGCGATAATTTGACGGCCACCTTTCGCGCCCGACGAACAGATGCGATTACGCCCGCCACGTTTCGCCTCGTAGAGCGCCATATCCGCACTGTGCATGACCTTCTCGAAAATCTCCCTGTTCCCGCGCAAGGCCACACCTATCGAGATGGTGGTACTGATCTGCAAATCCTGAAAATGAACCGTTGTCGTCGCGATCTTCTCACGGACGCCTTCGCACTGTTCCAGGAACCGGTCCGGGGCGAGGGTGTGGACGACGACAAACTCTTCACCGCCCATCCGCGCCACATGAGCGGCTTCATCGAAACCTTCCCGAATTGTCTTGGCAACACTGGAGATAACCATGTCACCAGCCAAATGGCCGTACCTGTCATTCACGGACTTAAAATGATCAATGTCGATAAATGCGACGCAATACGGCGTGCTCAGATGAACGCAATTCGAATAAAGACCTAGCCGGTTGTGAAGACCTGTCAGAGCATCAGTCTGGCTGAGCTGCGCAAAACGCTCGTGTGACTGGATCAGTAACTGCATCTGCCTCGCATTGAGCCAGCAAATTAAAAAACCGACGGTGAAAGAGATTGTCGTACTAAGGACCAGGCCGATTGTGAGCCCATTGCTCAAGTCCGAGACCAGGTCCAACTGCGCCATCGTCAGGATCGCAACGACACAGATAACGGCGGCTATGGAAGCGATCAGGCAAGCCAATCGAAATGATGACTGTACCGGGTCAAGCCGCCGCCATCCATCCGGTGTCGCCACGGTGAAAGTCGTTATCGCGACGAGTTCGCTTAAAAAACGTGAGAAGTGTCCGCTTACGCGATCGGCAATGAAAATGCTCATAAATATCACCCAAGCAGTAGAGTGGCGCAACGCTGCCTCTCCCGTAATCTAAATACTGCTTATAGATAAAAACTATTGATCGACCGTTACCCTTCGCCAAGGATGATATGAAACAAAAACTCCTGGCCGCTTGGTGCTGCCAGGAGAGATATGAAACGGCTAACGCAGTTGCTCATGGCAATCGCGAGGCATCGCAAATTTCAGGCGCCGAGGAAGGGCTCCACTTCACGACCCGGCATGAATAGCCCAAGCCGTTTGATTTCCCACTCCAGCCGAATTCCCGACTTCTCGAACACGCGCTTGCGAATGGTCTCGCCCAGATATTCCAGATCGTAACCGGTCGCATGGCCGGTATTGATCATGAAATTGCAATGCAGCGATGACATCTGCGCACCGCCGATGACCAGACCGCGACCGCCCGCTTCGTCGATCAGCTCCCAGGCGGAATGACCTTCGGGGTTCTTGAAGGTTGATCCACCGGTCTGTTCACGGATCGGCTGCACGGTTTCGCGGTGGTGACGCACGGCGTCCATATCGGCGCGGATCTTCGCGCGGTCTTCCGGATAACCCTCAAACAGGGCGCCGGTGAAGATCAGACCAGCATCGGCGCCGGAGTGGCGATAGCTGTAATCCATATCCGCATTGGAGAGCACATGCTGGTTGCCCTGACGGTCCACCGCATAAACCTCCACGACACGCTCACGCGTTTCACCGCCGTTGGCGCCCGCATTCATGCGCAGAGCGCCGCCGATGGAGCCGGGAATACCGTAATAGAAATGGAAACCGCCAATGCCATTATCCATGGCCATCGCGGCAATATGCTTGTCCGGGCAGATCGCACCTGCCTTGATGCGGTTTTCACCCGAAAGCTCCACCGAGCCGAAACCTTTGGCGGAAAGACGGACGACGACACCTGGAATGCCGCCATCGCGCACCAGAAGGTTCGAGCCGACACCGACCACGGTCAACGGCACGTCCTCCGGAAGGATTTTCAGGAATGTAACCAGATCGTCGGTATCGTGCGGCTGGAACATGACTTCCGCAAGACCGCCGGCTCTGAACCACGTCACGCGGTCCATGGGCGCATCCGGTGTCAGACGTCCCCGCAATTCCTTTACCCCGTCGCCGAGCCTCCCCAGCAATTTAACCCCATCGACCTGTCTCATTCAGACTTTCCTGATATGCTCTTCAATTCCGAAGGCAGCGCTGCCGCCCATTGCGTGATATTTCCGGCCCCCAAGAGAACCACGAAATCGCCCGGATCTGCAATGCCTGCAACCACTGACGCGAGATCTTCCCGTTTTTCGAGAAAACGGGCATCGCGATGGCCGGCAGCCTTGATTGCGGAGACCAGCGCTTCCGAGCTTGCGCCCTCGATCGGATCTTCGCCCGCTGCATAGACCGGAGCAAGAATAATCGTATCGGCATCGTTAAAACAATGCGCGAAATCATCGAACAGGCTGGAAAGGCGGCTGTAGCGGTGCGGCTGATGCACGGCGATGATGCGGCCCTTGCAGGCTTCGCGCGCAGCCGCGAGCACAGCCTTGATCTCAACCGGATGGTGGCCGTAATCGTCGAAGACCTGCACGCCATTGGCTTCGCCCGTCAGCGTGAAACGACGCTTGACGCCGGCAAAGGAGGCGAGGCCCTTCTTGATGTCCGCTTCCGAAATACCGAGACGATTGGCGACGGCAATCGCAGCCGTTGCGTTCGAAACATTGTGGCGACCGGGCATCGGTAGGACGAGATCGGTGAAGGAGAATATCTTGCCGGTGCGGCGCCGGCGAATTTCCACATCGAAGATAGACCGCGTGCCATCGATGCGCACATTCGAAAACCGCACGTCGGCCTGTGGGTTCTCACCATAGGTGATGACCTTACGGTCTTCGATACGCCCAACCAAAGCCTGCACCTCGGGATGGTCGAGACACATGACGCCGAAGCCGTAGAACGGAACATTCTCCACGAATTGCCGGAAAGCAGAGCGCACGGCGTCGAAATTGCCGTAGTGGTCAAGATGTTCCGGGTCGATATTGGTGATCACGGCCACATCGGCCGGAAGCTTCAGGAATGTGCCATCGGATTCATCGGCCTCCACCACCATCCACTCGCCCTCGCCCATGCGGGCGTTGGTGCCATAGGCGTTGATGATGCCGCCGTTGATCACGGTCGGGTCGAGATTGCCGGCTTCCAGCAGGGTCGCGACCATCGAAGTTGTCGTGGTCTTGCCGTGCGTGCCACCGATGGCAATGGCGTTGCGGAAACGCATCAACTCGGCCAGCATTTCGGCACGGCGAACGATCGGCAGGTGTTTTTCCCGCGCGGCGATCAGCTCCGGATTGTTCTTCTTGATCGCGGTGGAAACGACCACGACCTCGGCATCACCGAGATTATCCGCCGTGTGGCCGACGAAGACCTCGATGCCCTTGTCGCGCAGACGCTGCACATTGGCGCTGTCGGCCTGGTCGGAGCCCTGTACGCGATGACCGAGATTGTGAAGCACTTCGGCAATGCCGCTCATGCCGATCCCGCCTATGCCGATGAAATGGACAAGGCCTATGGCTTTCGGCATCTTCATGCCTCAACTCCTTCAATGTTCTTCTTGAATTCCTGTACGGACTTTCCGCTCGCAATCGCCTCGACCAGATCGGCCAGCACATCCGCCGCATGCGGTTTTCCTGTCGCCTTGGCCGCCGCCGCCGTTGCGGACAACCGATCCGGCTCGGACAGCGCCGAGGACAGAAGGCCGGAAAGCTTCTGCGGCGACAGTTCCGACTGCTTGATAACGCTTGCACCGCCGGCTGCCGAAAGCGCTGCCGCATTGGCCGCCTGATCGTGATCCAGCGCATGCGGATAAGGCACAAGGATCGAGGGTCGGCCGATGACCGAAAGCTCCGATACCGTCGACGCACCCGAACGGCTGATGACCAGATCGGCCTCACCGATGCGCGAGGCCATATCGCCGAAGAAAGGGGAGACATCCGCCTTCACGCCCAGCTTCTGATACGAGGAGATCACACTGTCCTTGTCTTCGGGGCGCGCCTGCTGGGTCACGACGATGCGCTTGCGCTGCTCGTCCTTCAACAGGCAGATCGCCGCGGGAACCGCGCTGGAAAAGAACTGCGCTCCCTGGCTGCCGCCGAAAACCACGAGCTGGAACGTCTCGCCGGTCTGTGAAGGCGTATAGGGTATCTCTGACGCCGCCAGCACCGCCGGGCGCACGGGATTGCCGGTCGCAACCGTCTTGTCGGAATATTGGCCGTTGGCGGGCGGCAGAAAACCGCCGGCAATCGCCTTCACACGGGCCGCCAGCGCCTTGTTGGCTCGACCCATCACCGCATTCTGCTCGTGAATGATCGATGGCACGCCAAGCCCGGTCGAGGCAAGCAGCGGCGGCACGGTGGGATAACCGCCAAAGCCGACGACCGCAACCGGCTTCAGCTTCGTGATCAGCCGGCGCGCTGAACGCAGCCCTGTCCACAGCTTCCACAGCGAACGCGCCACGGAAATCGGGTTTTTCGAACCAATGGTGGCGGATGGAACGACGTGAATTTCTTCCGCCGGAAACTTTCCCGCATAACGCTCGGCACGGCTGTCGGTGACCAGATGCACCTGATAACCGCGCGCTTTCAGCGTGTGCGCCAAGGCCTCGGCTGGAAAGACATGGCCGCCGGTACCCCCGGCGGCGAGCAGAACAATACCCTTGCTCATGATCATTTACTCCGCAGGAACGCCGGAACCGACGCGGAAGAAGCTGCGCTCCTGCGCCCTCTTTTCCGGCCTGTGGCGTGTCAGCGCCAGAAGGAAGCCTGCCGTGACGCAGATCGCCATCATCGACGAACCACCATAGGAAATGAGCGGCAGCGTCATGCCCTTGGCGGGCATCAGCTCCAGATTAACGCCGATATTGATCATCGACTGCATGCCGATCTGCAGGACCAGACCGGCCACGGCAAAGCGGCAGAAATCGTCTTTTTCCCTGAAGGCGTGCGAGAGGCCGCGCAACACGATGAAGGCGAAGATCGCCACAAGGAACATGCAGAAAACAATGCCGAATTCTTCCGCCGCCACCGAGAAGATGAAGTCGGTATGGCTGTCGGGAATGATACGCTTGACGATGCCCTCACCCGGGCCGCGACCGAACCAGTCGCCACGAATGATCGCCTCGCGCGCCGTATCCACCTGGAAGGTATCACCCTCACCGGTCCAGAAACGGTCGATACGGCCGGCGACGTGCGGCAGGAGCAGATAGGCGGAGACGATGCCGAGAACGCCGAGGCCGCCGAGCACGATGATCCAGAACCACGGAACACCGGCCATGAAGAACATGCCGCCCCACACCACCGATGTCAGGATGGTCTGGCCAAAGTCGGGCTGGGCGATCAGAAGTGCCGCCACGATACCGAAGGTGATGATAGCGAAGAGATTGCCGGGAATTTCGGGGTGACGCGCGCGTTCGGCAAACAGCCAGGCGCAGACAATGACGAAGGCGGGCTTCATGAATTCCGATGGCTGGATCGAGAAGCTGCCGATGGAAATCCAGCGTCGTGCGCCCTTGACCTCGATACCGAAGAACAGCGCGAAAATCATCATCAGCAGCGACGCGATCAGCATCATCACCGCCACGCGCCGGACCTGACGCGGCGACAGGAAGGAAAGACCGATCATGATCGCCAGCGAAGGCACCATGAACATCGCCTGACGTTCCACGAAGAAGAAGCTGTTGAGACCGATGCGTTCGGCGACCGCCGGCGATGCCGCAAATGACAGCATCAGGCCGATGCCCATCAGCGCGATGAACGCAGCCAGAAAGAAACGGTCGATGGTCCAGAACCATTCCGCGACCGGACCGCGATCAACTCGGCTTACCATGGCCTCAGCCCCCTTTTCCAGAGTGAACGAGCATCGTCATGCCATCGAGCGCCGCAACCTGCGCGACGAACGAATCACCTCTGATTTCAAAGTTCTTATATTGGTCGAAGCTTGCGCAAGCCGGGGATAACATCACGATATTGCCGGCCGTCGCATCTTTTTCCGCATCCGCCGCCGCATGCTGCACCGCCTTGTCCAGCGTGCCGGATATTTCGTAAGGCACGGCTTCGCCGAGCGTCGCTGCAAATTCCGCCGCCGCCTCGCCGATCAGATAGGCCTTGGCGATGCGCGGAAACAGGGGCGCAAGGCTGGCAATGCCGCCGGCCTTTGGCAGACCGCCCGCGATCCAATAGATGCGCTCATAGCTCGACAAGGCCGGTGCTGCTGCATCGGCATTGGTTGCCTTGCTGTCATTGACGAAAGTGACATTGCCGCGCCGACCGACCGGCTGCATGCGATGTTTTAGGCCGGGGAAGGACTTGAGACCTGCGCGAACGTCCTCTTCGGAAACGCCGACGGCAAGGCATGCGGCAATTGCAGCCGCTGCATTCTGGGCATTGTGGCTGCCGCGAAGCGTCTGGATGCCGTCGAGATCGACCAGCAGCGAGGACTTGCCCCCATGCGCCCGCAGGATGCGGCTGCCTTCGGCATAAAGACCTTCGGAAACGACATTGCGCTTGGAAATGCGCTCCACCTTCACGCCGGCACGCTCGATGCGGTCGGCGATCAGCGTGGAATAGCTGTCATCAACGCCGACAATTGCCGTGCCACTGCCGGCCACAAGCCGTTCCTTGACATCGGCATAATGCTGCATGGTGCCGTGCCGGTCGAGATGGTCGGGCGTCAGATTGAGCAGAATACCGGCCGTCGGATTGATCGTCGGCGCCAGATCGATCTGGTAGGACGAGCATTCAACGACATAGAAACGTTGCGCTTTCGGCGGATCGAGGCTCAGCACGGCAGTGCCGATATTGCCGCCGAGTTGTGTATCGCGGCCCGAAGCCTTGAGGATATGGGCAATCAGTGCGGTCGTCGTGGATTTGCCGTTCGTGCCGGTGATGGCGATGAAGGGGCAATCCGGCGCATGCGCCCGGCGCTCGCGAATGAAAAGCTCGATATCGCCGATAATCTCGACGCCCGCCGCCCGGGCAAGATCGACCGACCAGTGCGGCTTCGGATGCGTCAGCGGCACGCCGGGTGCGAGCACGAAAGACGAAAAGGAATGCCAGTCTATCGTTCGAAGATCAGCCGTCGTTATCCCTTCGGCCTCAGCCTTGGCGACGCTGTCGGGATTATCGTCGAAAGCAACGACATCCGCGCCGCCGGCAACCAGTGCCCGGGCCGTGACGAGGCCCGAACCGCCAAGCCCGAAAAGCGCGACCTTCTTACCTCTGAACGACGAGACCGGGATCATCGCTCACCTCAGCTTCAGCGTAGCTAGGCCGAGCAGCGCCAGACCGACGGAAATGATCCAGAAACGGATGACCACCTGGCTTTCCGTCCAGCCTTTTTTCTCGAAATGATGGTGGATGGGCGCCATCAGAAAAACGCGCCTGCCCGTGCGCTTGAACCAGAAAACCTGGATGATGACCGAGAGCGTTTCCATCACGAACAGGCCGCCGACAATGACCATGACGATCTCGTGCTTGGTGGCGACAGCGATGGAGCCGATGAGGCCGCCGAGCGCCAGCGAACCCGTATCACCCATGAAGATGGCGGCGGGCGGCGCGTTGAACCACAGGAAGCCGAGACCAGCCCCGACCACCGCGCCGACGATGACAGCGAGCTCACCCGTTCCGGGCACGAAGTTGATCTGCAGGTAATTGGCGAAAACCGCGTTACCGGCGAGATAAGCAATCACGCCGAAGGTGGCGGCTGCAATCATGACAGGTACGATGGCGAGACCATCGAGACCGTCGGTCAGGTTAACCGCATTGCCGGCGCCGACAATCACGAAAGCACCGAACAGCACGAAGAAATAGCCGAGATTGATCACGAGTTCCTTGAAGAACGGAAAGGCGATGGAGCTTCCGAGCGTGCCGCCATGCGGTGCGGAAGCAAGCGCCACCTTCATCATGAAGAACACGGCAATCGCGGCAATCAGGAATTCGATGCCGAGACGGGCTTTGCCGGAAAAGCCCTTGTCGCTCTGCTTCGTCACCTTGAGATAGTCGTCATAAAAGCCGATAGCCCCGAAGCCGAGCGTCACCATCAGAACGGCGACGACGTAGACGTTCGACAGGTCACCCCAGAGCAGCGAACCGCCGAGAATACCGGCAAGGATCATCAGCCCGCCCATGGTCGGCGTGCCAGCCTTCTTGAAATGCGTCTGCGGCCCGTCGGCGCGGATCGGCTGGCCCTTGCCCTGGCGCACGCGCAGCGAATTGATGATCGCCGGTCCGAAAAGGAAGACGATCAACGCAGAGGTGAACATCGCCGCACCCGCCCGGAAGGTGATGTACCGGAAGAGGTTGAAGACTTGAATTTTATCCGACAGTTCGACGAGCCAGATCAGCATAATTGCCCTTTCAAAAGGCTATTTCAGACTTGGCGTTCCGTCTCGGGGAATGCCGGATACTTGTCAAGCAGTGCCGCGACAATCTTGCCGAAACCCAGCCCAAGTGACGATTTTACCATCAGCGCATCGCCCGGTTGCACCCATTGCAGGGCAAAATCGGCAAGTTCAGCTGTCGTCGGGAACCAGATGACAGTTACACTGTCCGGAAGCGCATCGCGAAGGGCGGCCATCGCCTCCCCCGCCAGCCAGACATGTTCGATACCACCCGCCAGCAGCGGTCCGGCCAGTTCCTCGTGTAGCTGGGCTGAGAATTCGCCCATCTCCAGCATGTCGCCGAGAACGGCAACGCGACGGCCATAACCCTGCGTTTCTGTTTCCGCAAGCACGGCAATCGCCGCCCGCATGGAGGCGGGGTTGGCGTTGTAGCTCTCATCGATCAGCAGGAAGGAGCCGCTTTCAATCGTCAAGCGATGGCGCTGTCCGCGCCCCTTGACTGCCTCGAGCGTTCCGAGCACCTCGAAAGCGCGGTCGAGATTGGCGCCGGTAACGGCTACAGCGCCAAGCACCGCCATGGCGTTGTCGGCAATATGCCTGCCGGGAACGTTCAGGTGCAATTCGCTCGTTTCGCCGTTCAGGATCGCCCAGATGGTCGAGCCCGTGGACGTGCTTTCGAAATCGGCCAGCCGGAAATCGGCCTTGGCATGCTGCCCGAAGGTCAGGATATGCTCGATACCCTGGTCCTGCGCCGCTTCTTCAAGTTGCTCGAACTGGGCGTTGTCACGGTTGAGGATGACGAAGCCGCCCTCCTCCAACCCTTCGAATATCTCCGCCTTGGCGCTCGCGATCTCTTCTATGTTCTTGAAATTGCCCAAATGAGCTGGCGCGATGGTGGTAATGATCGCGACATGCGGACGTACCATCTTGACCAGTGGACGGATTTCGCCGGAGTGGTTCATACCGATTTCGAAAACGCCGAATTCAGTATCGGCGGGCATGCGCGCTAACGTCAGCGGCACACCCCAGTGATTGTTGAAGGACGCCACCGCCGCATGAACCCGGCCCGAAGGCGCCAGAGCCTGCCGCAACATTTCCTTCGTCGTCGTCTTGCCGACAGAACCGGTCACCGCGATGATCCGCGCCGTGGTCCTTTCACGCGCCGCAATGGCGAGCTTGCCAAGCGCCGCGAGGACATCCTCCACGACGATCATGGGCACGGTCAGGCGGCCGAGGGCCGGCAGCTTGCCTTCGGCGACGACCAGCAGGCCCGCACCATTGGCGACAGCAAAACTGGTATAGTCATGGCCGTCGACCCTATCGCCCTTGATGGCGAAAAATGCTTCACCAGCCTTCACAGTCCGGCTGTCGATGGAAATGCCGGTGATACCGGTCGGCAGGTTCCCGACGGGACGCCCTGCCGTGATGGCGATCATGTCGGCGACTGTCCATAACCAATTCAAATCTTCAATCCTTCCAGCGCGGTACGCACCTGTTCATGATCGGAAAACGGCAGCGTCACGGAACCGACGATCTGCCCCTCTTCATGCCCCTTGCCCGCGACGATCAGCGTATCGCCGTTCGAAAGCAGCGACACCGCATGACGGATCGCCTCTGCCCTGTCGCCAATTTCCAACGCACCCGGCGCAGCCGCCATGACTTCGGAACGGATCGTTGCAGCGTCTTCCGAGCGCGGATTGTCGTCGGTAACGATGACGATGTCGGAAAGACGTGTCGCCACTTCGCCCATGATCGGGCGCTTGCCCTTGTCACGGTCGCCGCCGCAGCCGAAGACGGTGATGATGCGGCCGGAGGTGAAGGGCCTGACCGAGGTCAGAACATTTTCAAGCGCATCCGGCTTGTGGGCATAATCCACATAGGCAAGCGCACCGTTCTTCGTCTGGCCCACAAGTTCCAGGCGACCGGCAGCACCGATCAGCTTTTCAAGCGCCTTCATGGCCGTTGGGGCGGAAACGCCGGTGGACATGGCAAGACCGGCGGCGACGAGAGCATTGGCTACCTGAAAATCGCCGGCCAGCGGAATGTCGACTTCGTGGATCACGCCGTCATGGTGCACTTCGATCAGCTGCTTGTGACGGAAATGCTCTACACGCTTCAGCGTTAGATAATCGCCCTTCCGGCCAACGGTGCGCACATTGAGGCCTGCATCCGCGGCGGCGCGAATGGCCTTATCCGACCAAGGGTCGTCGGCAAAAATGACGGCTGGCGCGCCCTTTTCCATCAGCGTGTCAAACAGCCGCATCTTCGCGGCCATATAGTCCTCGATTGTCGGGTGATAATCCATGTGATCACGGCCGAGATTGGTGAAACCGGCCGCAGCGAGCTTCACGCCATCAAGGCGACGCTGGTCGAGGCCGTGGCTCGAAGCTTCCATGGCCGCATGGGTCACGCCTTCGGCAGCAAGCTCGGCGAGAAGCGCATGCAGCGTCACCGGATCCGGTGTGGTAAGCGCGCCATAATCTTCGCGGCCGGGAGCGATGACACCCGTCGTGCCGATCTGGGCGGCGGCATGGCCAGCAAAAGCCCAGATTTGCCGCACGAAGGAGGCAACGGAGGTCTTTCCCGCGGTGCCAGTAACGGCGACCATGGTTTCCGGCTGTTTTCCATAAAAACGGGAAGCGGCGAGCGAAAGGTAGAGGCGCGGGTCAGTGACAGCAAGGACCGGCACATCGGCATCCACCGCATGCCCGGAAACGACGGCAACCGCACCCTTGGCGACCGCGTCCTTCACATAGGCCGCGCCATCCGCCTTGGTTCCCGCAACCGCCACGAACAGGCTGCCGGGCGCAGCCTTGCGGCTGTCTGCGGTAATTCCCCCGATTTCGATTGCCCCTATCTCAGACAGGAGCAATTCATTCAATTCCGGAAACGCCGTCCCGGATATATCTCGCAAATTCATCGACTGTGTCCGTCTTGTCCCCCCGGCGCGATCTCGCCGGAACACCATAAGCTCTAACAATCAATAAGACACGAGCAAGGCCGAGCCATCCTTGCCGAACTTCGGCTTCACGCCCAGCACTGCCGCCGTGCGGCTGATGATATCGTGCACCATCGGCGCAGCCGAGGTGCCTGCAAGTGCCGCGCCATTGCCCTTGTCCGTCTTCGGTTCGTCGATGAAGGAGAGCACCACATATTGCGGGTCGTCCATCGGGAAGGCCGAAAGGAAGGCATTGAAGTTCTTGTCATGCACATAACGCCCATTGACGACCTTGTCAGCCGTACCGGTCTTGCCGCCGACATTGAAACCGTCGACGCGCGCATTACGGCCAGAACCGTTGACACCGTTCCATTCGAAAAGGAAGCGCATATCCTTGCTGGCGCCGGGCTTCAGCACCTGTTTTGCGACCTGATCCGCCTGTTCGCGCGTGCGCGGCAGGAATGTCGGCTCGATCAACTTCCCACCATTGACGAGCGCGGCACCGGCAACTGCTGTCTGCAACGGCGTTGTTGAAACGCCGTGGCCGAATGAAATGGTGATCGAGTTGATCTTCTTCCATTCGCGGGGCTGCGAAGGCAGCGCCACTTCAGGCAGTTCGGTCTGCATGCGCGTCAGAAGGCCAAGCCGCGTCAGGAATTCCTTGTGTCCTTCGGTCCCCACGGTGTCGGCGATTTTTGCCGTACCGATGTTCGACGAATACTGGAAAATTTCCGGCACCGAGAGCATGCGGCCCTTGCCGTGGAAGTCCTTGATAGTGAAGCCACCAATGCGGATCGGATAACGCGCGTCGAACATATCGCCCAGGCGGACGCGACCCGAATCGAGACCCATGGCAATGGTAAAGGATTTAAAGGTGGAGCCCATTTCGAACGTGCCGTTCGACATGCGGTTGAGCCATCCTTCCTTGGCACCTTCTGCCGGGTTGTTCGGATCATAATCCGGCACGGAGGCCATAGCGAGCACTTCGCCGGTATGCACATCCAGAACCACAGCCCCCGCGCCGATCGCCTGGAACTTGGTAATGGCCGAGGTCACGACTTCACGCACGATGGACTGGACGCGTAGATCGATGGAAAGCTTCACCGGCTCCAGCGGCTGATCGCTGGTCATGCCGAGCGCCGTCAGATCGGCCAGTCCCTGGCTGTCGACGTAACGTTCCATTCCGGCAACACCGCGATTGTCGATATTGACGTGACCGACAACATGGGCAGCTGTTGGCCCGCCAGGGTAGAAGCGGCGCTTTTCCGGGCGGAAACCGACACCGGGAATGCCGAGCGCCAGGATCTGGCTCTGCTGCTTCGGCGTCAACTGACGGCGCAGCCACTGAAAGCGCGAATTGGAGGAAAGCTTCTGATAGGTGCCGCGCTGGTCGAGATCTGGCAATACAGTGCGCAGCTTCTCGATGGCTTCGTCGATATCGACGATGCGATGCGGCTCTGCAAACAGCGACACGGTGCGGATATCGGTCGCCAGAACCTCGCCGTTACGATCAAGAAGATCGGGACGCGACGCCATCAGCCGGTCGGCAGGGGCAATGCTCGAAACCGTTTCCTGCTCGGCAAGGCCATATTGCACCAGACGGCCGCCCACGACGCCGTAAAAGGCGATGAAGCCGAAAATGATGAGACCGACGCGGCTTTTCGCCTGGGCCGCCCTCTTCTTGCGAGCGCCCTCGAAAGCAGCATGGTCAGTGTGAATGCCGGTGGTGCTGGCGGAAAAGTGAGCCTTGCTCTTCAGAACCATGACGCGGGAGAGAAAAGACATCAGCGGTCCACCGATCCAGTTATGGTTTCATCCATTTCGCCATCTTCATCGCCTGCGACAGCGGCGACGGCAGGAGCCGGAGCCGCCGTGGGACGGGAAACACGCGCCCGCGGTGTTGGAACAGGAGCGCCATTGGCGGCAATCTGGCCGGCGGGCGGTGATTTCTTCTTGGCAGCTCCCCCCAGCGTAGCGCCCGGCTTGGAGCCGTTGACGGCAGCGGCGATGACATCCGCAACGCTCATGCCTTCCGGCTCGGGCGGCTGCGGCAATTGCGAGCGCAGCATCGGCAATTCGCGCGGCTGCGCCAATTGTGTCGGCAGCGTCGGCGAAAGGCCAAGCTCGTCCTGATAGGCATTCACGAGACGATGAAGGCGGTTCGGCTGCGTCAGCAGTGCCCAGTCTGCCCGCAAAAGATCAATCGTGTCTTTTTCGAGCTTGATTTCGGTCTCGAGCTTGCGGACCTGTTCCAACTTGAGATCGGTCTTGTGCTTGATCGAATAGGTCACCACCGCCGCAGCGACCATGACCCCCATCAACACGACATCGAATGTGCGCAGCATATCAGCCTCCCATCTTTTCAAGGCTGGCGAGATCGGGAAGTTCGAAAATTGAAAAATCTGCCGCCCGGGCAGGTGCCGCCGTGCGCAAGCCGGCGCGCAGCTTGGCCGAACGGGCCCGCGGATTGATCTCCGCCTCCTCGTCGCTTGCAGCGACCATCGGCTTGCCGATATTTTCGAAAATGGCGGGCTTGTCCTCCACCATCGGCAGATGGCGAGAACCCGCCGCCTTTCCGGAACGTTCGGAGAAGAATTTCTTGACGATGCGGTCTTCGAGCGAATGGAACGTGACGACAACCAGCCGGCCGCCGGGCTTCAAAGCCCGCTCGGCAGCAAACAGGGCCTGCGCCAATTCGCCGAGTTCGTCGTTGACGAAAACGCGCAGCGCCTGAAACACCCGTGTTGCGGGATGGATCTTGTCTTTAGCCTTGCGCGGCGTAACGATTTCAATGAGGCCCGCCAGATCGCGCGTGGTGCGGAAGGGCTCTTCCGCCCTCCTCTTTTCAATGGCGCGGGCGATGCGGCCCGGCTGCTTTTCCTCGCCGAGAAAACCGAAGATGCGGATGAGATCGCCGACCTTGGCGCGATTGACGACATCCGCCGCCGAAACGCCGGAGCTGGACATGCGCATGTCGAGAGGACCGTTCTTCTGGAAGGAAAAACCGCGCTCTGCCTCGTCTATCTGCATGGAGGAAACGCCGATATCGAGAACCACGCCGTCAAGACCGCCTTCCGGCGCGTGCCTTGCCAGATCGGAAAATTGCGATTGAATGAGGGTAAGCCTGCCGCCATTTGCAGCAACCATGGCCTGGCCGCCGGCGATCGCGTTCGGATCGCGGTCAAGCGCGATGACATTGGCACCTTGATCGAGAATTGCCTGGGTGTAGCCGCCGGCGCCGAAAGTGCCGTCGAGGATGACCTTGCCAGATGCGGGTTCGAGCGCAGCGATCACTTCGCGAAGCAGGACCGGGATGTGACGCTGAGGTCCCTCACCGGCATCAGAAGATCGCCCGCCAGAATTCGCCGCCATTCCGTGTCCCCGTCCTATGCGGGGCGTGCAGCCGAAAAACCGCGCCCCGCTCTTGCTGCCGCCTGCGCCGCCAAAAACGCCTGCGGTTGCCAAAGCTGAAAATGATCCGCTCGTCCAACGAAGGTGACATCCGTGGATATGCCGGTAAATTCCCGGACGAAATCCGTCACCATCAACCGACCTTCCTGATCGAGCTTCATGAAAACGCCGCCGCCGTGTACCAGCAGCGACATTGCGTTCGCCTCCGGCGAGAAGGCATCCATGGACGCGATCTGCCGCTCGTAGCGCTCCAGCAAATCCGGACCGCCGACACTGATTGCCGGAAACGCGAAATCCTGAAGGCAATAAAGCTCCTGAATCCCACGCTGTGCCAGCACCGAACGAAACGGAGACGGAACCGAAACGCGCCCCTTGGCGTCGATCCTGTTCGTTACGTTCGATAAAAAGCGGTCCATTACTCAACTCGCCAAAACCGCATTCCGCAAAGCGAATCATCCGCCCCACAGACAACACCGGTACGCACGACACATCGCCAAGCGTCAGGGCGACATGCCCTGCAGCAGCCCGTTGCAGGCTCCTCACTCGTTTCAGCGATTGCGGGTCAAAAACACGACCCAGTGTGGTGTGCATTTGGGATACCATGGGACACTATGGGCGTCAATGGGAGAAGCCGGCACGATACCGACTCCGCATCGGAAATTCATAAGCCGTTAAGTTTAACGAATGGTTTACTGCGCGAACTCATGTGCCAGCGGGAACAAATAAAACTTGGGTCGATATGCCATTTTTTTGTTTGCGAAACAGACACTTGGCGACCCTCGCCGAACACGCGCCACTTAAATCGCAAAAGGCGCTCTGATGCTGCCGTGGGAATGCCAGCTTGGTTGGCGTTACGGCTATCTGTGTGATTTAGCGATAGACCAGTTGCAGAGGTTCGATTTGACGCAGAAGCAATGCGCATGTTGCGCTCAGCCAGAACCGTCACTCTCAACAAACAACAACGCCGCGACGCTTGACTTTTTAAACTTTCAATTGATTTTGATTTCTGAAGTTGTGTTTTTCATTGTGAGACAATAATGCCGAATTACGTGGCAGGCTTACCTGCCTTCTTAAGTTATTTTCTGATCGGCCTGCTCTGCCTGGCAACCTTTTCCGCTATTTACACCCGCCTTACTCCCCACCGCGAGGGGGAGTTGATCAAGGCCGGCAACTTTGCCGCCGTCGTCGCTTTTTTGGGGGCACTGATCGGCTTCAGCCTGCCGCTCGCCTCGGCGGCGGCTAATTCCGTCAGCCTCCCCGACTATATCGTCTGGGCAGTGATCGGCCTGCTGGTACAGGTTCTCGCATTCTACATCGCCAAACTCTCCATGACCGACCTGCACCTGAAAATCACCGAGGATAACGTTGCGGCCGGGCTCTGGAGCGGCGGCATCGCTGTGGTCATCGGGATTTTAAACGCAGCCTGCATGGCCTATTGAGGAACAGACATGTATTTGGACGTGACAGAACATCCGCGTCTCGCCCTCGGTACGATTGCCGCAATAGGCCTTTTTATGGCTTTTTCATCGGAGGAAGAGGTTCTTTATACCTCAGTTGAAAAATGCGTTGCCTCCGGTGTCTATCCCAAGGCTTGCCAAGCGGCATCCGAAGACGCCGGCCAACATCACCTCGCCACTGCACCTAAATTTCTCAATATGGTCGCATGTGAAATGGAATACGGCGCGGGAAACTGCTTTGAGCTGAAACAAAATCTCAATTCCACTAACCCCACCGGCATAGGTGTCTTCACACCCTCACCCGCCGGTTTTGTTATGCCTCGGTCCATCGAAAACTTTGCAGACTACAGCAACTATCGCCGCAGGCAGAAAAACAGCGAGTCGGGTTCCAACGGTGCGATGTCGGCCTATCGAAAACGCAACGGCGACCTCGTCATACCGGATGTGACGGCCAGTGAACAGGACCAAGGCGGCGGGGGAATCACGTCAGGAGGAGGCGCGCTAGCGAATGACGTGAAGACGTCCAACGCCAAAACGAACGTCAAGGGCCGTGGTGGATTCGGCGGCCACTCCTTTTCAGGAAGCTGACATGCGCCGCATCACAGTCCCGCCGCGCCCGGATTGGCGCGAGAAAGCCAATGCTGTCGGTTTCTCCTTCCATGAAATGCATGGCGAGCCTTACTGGGTGGACGATGCAGCCTATTGCTTTGGACTGGCTGAAATCGAGCGCGACATCGAAGAACCGAGCCAGATCCTGCACGACATGTGCATGGATCTCGTCGCCGACATCGTACACAGTGAGGAGGCTTTAACCCGTCTTGCCATCCCCCGCGATCACCATGATGTCATTCGAAATTCTTGGCGGCGGTGCGACCGCCACCTGTATGGCCGCTTCGATCTTGCCTATGACGGGCATGGCCCTGCAAAGCTGCTGGAATACAACGCCGACACGCCCACTTCCGTATTCGAAACGGGATATTTCCAATATAACTGGCTGACCGATCAGGTCGCCCTTGGAACGCTCCCGCCGCAAACCGACCAGTTCAACTCGGTTCAGGAAGCTTTGATTGAGGCCTTTGGTCAATTCTCGCGAGACAGGATTTTCCATTTCGCGGCGGTGAGCGACAACGCCGAGGATTGCGGCACGACGATTTATCTCATGGACTGCGCCATTCAGGCGGGCCACCGTGCCCAATTCCTCGATATCAGAGACATCGGCATCGATGCGTGCGGGCGTTATGCTGACCTTCAAAGTCGCGTCATCGAACGCTGCTTCAAGCTTTATCCCTGGGAATACATGTTACGAGAATCCTTTGCCACGCATCTGCCTGCACAAGGCGATATTTTCATCGAGCCGGCCTGGAAAGCCGTGCTGTCGAACAAAGGCCTGCTGCCTTTGCTCTGGCAGCGGCATCCCAATCACCCGAATCTGCTCCCGAGTTTCTTCCCAGATGATCCTGAAATATATGAATTACGGGATTACGTGGTGAAGCCGCTTCTCTCGCGTGAAGGCGAAAATGTCAGCCTTTACCGAAACCGACGCGAAATTTTATCGGCCCCCGGCAATTATGGCCAAGAGGGGTATGTTTTTCAGGCATACGCACCATTGTTCAAGAGCGATTTCGGATACGCCGTGTTAGGAAGCTGGATCGTCGCCGATCGGCCCTGCGGGCTCGGGATTCGCGAGGACGCGTCACCTATCACCGCAAATCTCTCCCGCTACGTTCCCCATATCATCGAGGGCTGATCGCCACCGAAAAAAGCGGCAGGAAAATCGCCAGTTGGCCTGTAAGCCGGGTTCTGTATGGCCCCGGTTTGACCCGGAACGTGGCAGCCATTCATCTGGGACGGCATTTGCATGCCGCCTCTCGCAACCCACCCGGATGACGGGCCCGGAAACCGGCTGTAGACGAAGGCTTTCGCCCGCGCCCCGTGTCATCCCTATTCGGTCTTGCTCCCGGTGGGGTTTACCTTGCCACCACTGTCACCAGCGGCGCGGTGGGCTCTTACCCCACCCTTTCACCCTTACCATGCCAGGCATGGCGGTTTGCTCTCTGTGGCACTTTCCCTGGGGTCGCCCCCGCCGGACGTTATCCGGCACCGTATTTCCGTGGAGCCCGGACTTTCCTCACCTTACCGTCTTTCGACATTGGTAAAGCGCGGCTGCCCAGCCAACTGGCATGGCGTCAATACCCATGTTCTTTGGCGAAAGCCACCGAAAAGCGTAACGGAAGATCAAAGAAATGCAGGCTTGAAATCCGTTGCATAGGCGTCGTTGCCAATTTTTCCATCCCGCAGCAACAGGGCGCCTAACCGCCCGATCTCGTCGGAACTCTTGGCCGCCGTACCGTTGCCGCCAGTCAGAACCGCAATGCGCGGTGACGTCGTAAAGCCGATGGCCGGATAACCGCCCGGCGTTTTGGACACCACGCAGGCGGCCATGGAAATGCGCGACCGGTCGATGGATGGCACCAAGGTCCCGACGATGGCGGAGAGATGGTCGCGAACGCTTTCGCGCCCGCCGGAACGGAACCATGCGCGGATTTCGGGATCGCTATCGAGCTTCTTATCATCGGGATCGCCGCCGATTTTCAGATAGAACCTGCCATCGGGATAACGGACGGGCGGCAGGAGATAGATATGTTTCGTCGTGTCGCGCGGCTCGTAAATCAGCGACGGCATGCCCGCATATTGTCCCAGCTCCGCCTCGTCTACCTCGAAGAAGGCGACGGTGCGCGCATAGACATTGAGAGCGACGGGCTGCGGCAACAAATCCTTCGTGATCGAGAAGCCACCCGCAGCGACCAGCACCCGGTCTGCCGTATAAACCGCACCCGAGGCCGTCTCGACGCGTGCACGGCCAGCCTCTTCCCGCGTCGAGACGACTATATCGTCGATGAGCGTAACGCCGGCTTTGTCTGCCAGAACGCTCTGCGCCTTCACCAGCGCGCGCGGATTGACGTAACCGGCGTTGTCCTTTTCGAACACGCCCTCGCAGCCCGGCTCGAAGGAGAAATAGGGAAAGGCGCTTTTCAGACCTGCATCGTCAAGCATTTCCGTGGAAACCCGCAGACGCGCCGCTGCCTCACAGACGTTGTCGACAAAGGGATTGTCGCCACCGCGTTCAGGCCCAACCATCAGACAGCCGACGGGAGCGTAAAATTCCACGCCGCTCCTTGCCGCGATGTCGGTGTAGCGCGCGATCGAGCGGTTGGCGAGCAGTGCCCAGTCCGCATCACCATCAATGGTGCGGGTAATGCGCGCCTCATCATAATGGCTGGCGAAAACACCCGGATGTGACTTGATGTCGGCAGGTTCACCGGGGCCGATCAGGGCCACACCTTCGGTGTTTTCCGCCAGATGGCGGGCGGCGGCAGCACCCATCATGCCACGACCGACAACGATATATTTGAAATGTCCCGACATGCCGCCCTCTTCGCCTCAACCCGCTCTAGTACAGCTGCGATTTTGTAGCCGCTTCGCTGCTGAATGTCAGATAAAAACCGGCGACATTTCGGCGGCAAAATCACTCTCGGTCAGCTGGCCATCCAGAAGCAGCACCGCACCTAGCCGCCCGATTTCGTCGGAAGACTTGGCGGAAACGAAATTGCCACCGGTCAGAACCGCGATATTGGAAGATTGCGTATAGCCGATATATGGATAACCGCTACGGGTAATGGATGCGACGCAGGAACCAGAGGTCACGGGGCAGCCCGCAAGTTCCGGCATGAGCGATAGCGCCCGCTTCGTCAGGAATTCCACTTCGCCCGGCGTGCCGTCGGAATGAAACCAGCCGACTGCTTCGGCCAGCGTTTCCAGCCTGCCCTTTTCGCTCTCACCGCCGATCTTCAGATAGACCTTGCCGTCGGGGTAACGCACAGGCGGCAGAATATAGACGATATCGTCCTCAGTCTCCGCAAGCACGATGGTCGAGGGCATGGAGCCGAAGAGGGCCTGCCTTGCTTCGTCGAGTTCGAAAAACACGATGGTGCGGCCCGTTGCCGCCATATCGACCGGGGAAGGCAGAAGATCAGCCATGTTGGTGAAACCGCCAGCGGCCACTATGACCTTTTCGGCCGTGTGTACGGCCCCTTCCCTGGTGGAAACTTCCACACCTTGGGAGGTATCGCGAACATGCACCGCCGTCTCGCGGATCAGTCGCGCGCCCTGCGCAGCAGCAATAGTGGATTGCGCCCTCACAAGCGCACGCGGATTGACGTGGCCGGCATTCTGCGCCTCGAAGTAACCGTCGTGATCCGACGGCAGGGAAAACATCGGGAACCGGCCAGCCAGCGCATCGCCGCCGATCGTTTCCACGCCAAGACCAAGGCGGTCAGTCGAGACCAAGGCTCGCGAAACGTAGTCTCCGGCAAGCCCCTTGCCGTTTCCGGTAAACAGACAGCCCGCTTCGGTGAAGAAACGGATGCCGCTTTTTGCTTCGATCTCGGCATAGCGCCGGATGGAGCGTTGCGCCAGCTCCGCCCAGACGGGATCGCCATCGAAACCACGGGTGATGCGCGCCTCGTCATAGTGACTTGAAAACACACCGGTATGGGTCTTGCGATCGGCGGGTTCATCCGGCCCGATCAGCGCCACGCCATCCGTTTGCGCCGAAAGGTGCCTCGCTGCCGCCGCACCCATCATTCCGGCACCGACCACTATATATTTGAAATCCGGCATGTCATGCTCCGCATCAGGTTTGCTCCTGACTACAGCATGAACGCATAAACCGGAATCGATTTTCGTGACGTCCGAAACATGCCGCGCAAGAGCGTGCAGCGGTTTTGCAATAACGAGATGCGATAAAACAAGAACTTAAAGCTTATCGCCAATCTGAAACCTCACGACACGCTTCAGCAAAGGACCTCAGCTGGCCAGAAGCGCCTGGACCTTGCCGCAATAACGCTTGGACACCGGGTTCATGCGGGTGGCGCCATGGCCGGCATTGTAACGCAGGATCGTGCTGCAAACCTCACCGCCGCCAAGCTGGTGGGCGGTTGCCAGATATTGCATGCCCCAGCGAATATTGGTCTCGGGGTCGAAGAGAGCCTTGGTCGTGCCGCGAAAGCCCATCATGCGCGCCGTTGCCGGCTTGATCTGCATCAGCCCGACCTCGCCTGCGCTGCCGCGAGCCCTAGGGTTGAACTTGCTTTCCACAGAAACGACGGCATGGGCCAGATTGGTGGGGACGCCGTAACGCTTGGCATATTTGACGATCAGATCGGAATAGTCGTTCTTGAGCGACGAAGGCAGGCTCTTTTCGGGAACGGGATAACCGGGCGTACGGAAGAAGGTCCCCAGCGTCACGGTTTTGGTCTTGACGTCCTCGTCTTTGGCAAAAGCAATCCCCGCCTGCGAAACGAGCATAGCAACGCCCGCTGCGACAGCAACAAAAACTCTGTTCATCTGTTGAAATAGTCTCCAGATCGGATAACCGGAACAATGAAACGATAAAAACGTCCAGCGCGCGGAAAGTCGATTACGACCTTCTACCGTCCAGTCTCCTTGATTGATATTGACGGCAAGCTCCCCTGAAGAACAGCACCGCGTCCACTGCGGCTCTTAGACTTCCTCAATGCGGATTAACTGTGGCACAACAAAAAAATCGACTTGCGCGACCGGGAAACGGGGAAGGCTTTTCCAGAAACGGCGTTCAAACGGCCGAAAATTTCGGAAGGCTGGCAATCAGCCGATGCAGCGTGTCGATCGTGGAAATATCCGCGATACCATCCACCAGCGCCGGGCGGAAATGCCGCTGAAAGGCGGCCACGGCACCTTCTGTTTTTTCGCAATATGCGCCTGTTATTTCAACGCCATATCCGTAAATGGATAGCATGGACTGGAGTGCTTCCACCGGCTGGCCGTGATCGCCGCGCTGAAAAAAACGTCCGCCGCGGATCGGCGCTGGCTCTACCCAATGACCGACACCGTGCCGCGACAGGATGTCCCATGGGAATTTTTCACCCGGATCAACCTTGCGGATCGGCGCCACATCGGAATGCGCAAGCACCCTTTCAGGGGCGATAGACCACCGCTGGCCGCAATCGCGACACAATTCGATGACGGCAGCTACCTGTTTTTCCGGAAATTCCGGCAGGCCGCCCGGGTGGCCTTGATTGGCGATTTCAATCCCGATGGAGCGGGAATTGATATCCGCCTCCCCCGCCCAGCTGCTTTTGCCCGCATGCCAGGCGCGGCGTGTTTCCGCAACAAGCTGCATGACACGCCCGTCTTCAAAAACGAAATAGTGGCTGGAGACCTGGCTTTCGGGATTGCAGAGCCACGAAAGGGCGCCATCGGCGGTCGTCATGCCGGTATAGTGCAGGAGAATGATATCCGGGCCTGCCACGCCCTGTCTTTCGCCATGGTTGGGAGAAGGCGCAATGGTTGCGCCCCCGAAATCCGGGTTGAAATCCGGCAGAAATTCACTCATGCGACGCGGCGTTCTTTCTCGATGGCCTCATAGGCGGCATTGAGAGCCGCCATACGCTCATTCGCGGCAGCGTGCAATTCCATCGGCACACCGCGCGCGATGAGCTTGTCCGGATGGTGCTCGGCAACCAGCGAACGGTAACGCTTGCGAATATCCAGAAAGTCGTCCGAGGGCGAAACGCCAAGCACGCGATAGGGATCGCGCCCATCCATATGGACGTGCCGTGCCATGATCGTTTCGAAATGATCTTCGGTAATATGGAAGATTTCCGCGATACGGCCGAGGAACGCCAGTTCCCGCTCGTGGATCAAGCCGTCTGCCTTGGCGATGTGGAACAGGCCATCGATGACGCTTTCCAGCATCTCGCAATTGTCATGGCCGGAGCCGCAAAGACCGGCAAGACGCTCGGCATAGGCCTCGTATCCCGCAACGTCCTGGCGTGCGAGATTATAAAGGCGGGCAACGTTTCTGGCTTCTTCTTCAGGAAAATCGAAAATCTGCCGGAAGGCGCGCACTTCGGCATCGTTCACGACACCGTCTGCCTTGGCCATCTTTGCCGACAGCGCGATAATGGCCACGGAAAAAGAAACCTTGCGGCGGGTCTCCGGATCTCCCTCGAAAAGGGTGCGGATCGCCTCTACCACGCGACCGAGCGTGCTGCCTGCCGCGTCACCGATCGCGCCGAGCAGCCGTTCCCACAGGGATGAAATATGCAAACAGGCGAAATCGAACATCATGACGCCAAGCATGACGGCATATCGCCGTGAATGCAATATGCGCGGCGCCGCTGCGGCATTAACTTTTATTCATTTTTGCGACAGTTTTTCTTCAGGAGCAAGGGGGCGGCAAACGGGAGAGCAACGGTTTTCCACAGACGGCGAAGCCTGGTGCAAGGTTGGAGGCGATTGAAACGATTATATTCGGCTTCTTTGCCCAAGCTGCTGAAAAGCCGCGAGAAATCGGCATTTTTCGTGATAAATTCACTTTACACCTACACGTGGCTGTCGCATCCATTTGCCAGACATATCTTTCTATCCAAGCAAAGGAGAGCCACAATGGCCAAACAGAAAGTCGCAATGCTGACCGCAGGTGGCGCTTGCTCCCTGTCTCTCTTCAGCCGTTGGCGGCCTGATCGAGCGTTATAGCGACGTCGCGCCTGATATTGACATTGTGGCCTATCGTTCCGGCTATCAGGGCGTGCTTCTGGGCGACCGGATCGAGATCAACAAGGACATGCGCGAAAAGGCGCATCTGCTGCACCGTTATGGCGGATCGCCGATCGGCAACAGCCGCGTAAAGCTCACCAACGCTGCCGATTGTGCCAAGCGCGGGCTGGTGAAAGAGGGTGAAAATCCGCTGCGCGTTGCCGCCGAACGGCTGGCTGCCGACGGCATCACCATTCTCCACACAATCGGCGGCGACGACACCAACACGACGGCCGCCGACCTTGCCGCCTATCTCGGCGCCAACGGTTACGATCTGACCGTCGTCGGGCTGCCGAAGACCGTGGATAACGACGTGGTTCCGATCAGGCAGTCGCTCGGCGCATGGACCGCGGCCGAAGTGGGCGCTTCCTTCTTCGACAATGTCAGCAACGAGCAGAGTGCTGCGCCGAAGACCTTTGTCATCCACGAAGTCATGGGCCGCCATTGCGGCTGGCTGACGGCTGCGACCGCCCGCGCCTACATCCAGAAGACCAACGGCAATGAATATGTCGAAGGACTGATGATGAACACGCAGATGAAGAACATAGACGGCATCTACCTGCCGGAAATGGCGTTTGACATCGAAGCGGAAGCCGAACGGCTGAAGGCGATCATGGACAAACACGGCTACGTCACGTTGTTCGTTTCCGAAGGTGCGGGGCTCGATTCCATCGTTGCCGAACGCGAAGCCGCCGGTGAAGCCGTCAAGCGCGATGCCTTCGGCCATGTGAAGATCGACACCATCAATGTCGGCGGCTGGTTCCAGAAGCAATTCGCCGGCCTCATCGGCGCCGAACGCTCCATGGTCCAGAAATCCGGTTACTTCGCCCGCTCCGCTCCCGCCAATGGCGATGATCTGCGCCTCATCCAGGGCATGGTCGATCTTGCCGTCGAAAGCGCGCTGAACAAGGTTTCGGGCGTCACCGGCCACGACGAAGACCAAAAGGGTAAATTGCGGACCATCGAGTTTCCGCGTATCAAGGGCGGAAAGCATTTCGACCTGTCTGCAAAATGGTTTACCGAAGTGATGGAACACGTCGGTCAACCGTTCACAGCGGCCTAATTTTACGATAGGCTGGAGAAAGCGGCGACAGGGAGGGCAAGGAGGAAGAGAATGTCTGGACAGGCGTGGCTGGTTTTTTGTGCAGCATGTGCCGTTGTGTTCGCACTTCCCTCTCCCCTTGTATTCTCTGTCGCCTCCTATGCTGCTATCCGCGGCAGAAAAACGGTGTTTGCCTCCGTCACTGGCGGCTCGCTTGGCATCGTCACAGCCATGACGATATCTGCGATTCCAGCGGCTGGCCTTGCCTATCTGCCGCATGCCTTTGTGGAAATCGTTCAGTGGACGGGTATCGGCTGGCTGATTCTTTTCCTGTTATGGACCTTTGCCACCCCCGCCGCCCAGGCAGCCAATGCAGACAATGACAATCTGCCCGGCAAATCATCCAGCGGCATTTTCCGTGATTGCTACGCCATTGCAGCGTTGCGTCCGCGCTATTTCATGTTCTTCCTGGCACTGTTGCCGCAATTCGTTTCCACCTCCGGCAATGCGGTCGAAACGCTGGCCGTAGCGCAGGCAGCAATCCTGTTGCTGGCACTTGGCATTCTGGCAGCGCAGGCACTCTTCGCCGGCTCCACGCTGGCACTGGTGCGCCGCATGTCCGGCAACAAAAAAATCCGGCCGAAATACCGCACTCACTTCATTTCTGGCCGTGCCGTCAGCGCCGGATACCGCCGCATCGCCGCCTGAAAAACCACGACGCCACGTCCCGGCTTGCCGCTATCCTTACAATAGGTTAATGAAGGCTCGATGGGACACTGCCTGCTTCGCTCGACGCGGGGGTATCGACAGACAGGCATAACGAAGGCGGCAACATGCGAAATTCGGCAAAATTCCGCGGAAGAAGCGCACTTCTTCTGTCTTCCACGGTGGGCCTTGCACTGGCTTTGGCCGGATGTACCAGCGTCGAATATGCCGCAAAGGAAGGGCCGAACGGCCCGAAAATAGCTGCAGTCAACCAAACCGCACCGGCACAAGCCTCCGCACAGTCGGAAACGGCTGGTACCCCGGCTGATACCGCCGCACCGGCAGCACATGCCACTGAAGTGGCAGCCTCTTCCCAGCCCGAATCGCTTCCAACCGTCGCCGCCGTCAAGGGTGGCCGCGTGGCGCTGCCGCCGGCTGCCGAAATTGCAGCTGCAGTGGCAAGTCCAACCCAGATGCAGCCGCAGCAACAACAGACAGAGGTCGCGCAGGCAACAGTAACGACAGCCGCGCCGACGACGGCTGCGGCTCTTGCACCGCACGCCGCAACGCCGGCAGCCGCAGCGATCGAAACCGCAAGTGCCGCCGCGAAACCGGCGGCCCACAACTCTGCCGCCGACCTGCCGCAGGTGGTTGCCGTCAAGGGCAGCTTCCCGCCCGCACCGCCGCCGCCCGGAACGCCGTCGATCGGTACCGAACTGACCGCGGAACGGAAAGTCATTCCCCTGCCGAAGCCGGACAGCACGGTTCTGGCCTATGCGGCCGGTCCGACCAACGCCGCCCTTGCCGCTATCCGGCAGAACGAAACGATGACGGCGCCGTACAAATCCGCGCCGGCCGGACGTGAAAAGCTGAGCGGGCTTATTTCGAAATACGCTGTCATGTATAATGTGCCGGAAGATCTGGTGCATCGCGTGGTGCAGCGTGAAAGCAGATACAATCCCGGCGCCTATAATGGCGGCCACTTCGGCCTGATGCAGATCAAGCACGCCACGGCCCGCTCCATGGGCTTTGATGGTCCCGCCTCTGGCCTGTTCGATGCCGAAACCAACCTCAAATATGCCGTCAAATATCTGAGCGGCGCCTGGCTTGTTGCCGACAACAACCGGGACAATGCTGTCAGGCTTTATGCACGCGGTTATTATTACGACGCCAAGCGCAAGGGCATGCTGCACGTTCTGCGAAAGTAAGCCTTTGAGCAGCGCCGGGACTGCAATGCAGCAAAGCAGCTTTTCTTAAAAACGTCGAGCACGTCACTTTCGTCTCCTCGGGCTTGTCCCTGGGATCTGCAAGCTTTTGATTTTACGATATGTGGTTGGATCCTCTGTACAAGCCCGAGGACGACGTCACATCCAAATCTAAGCTTGAGACCTGAGTTGGTTTCACACCGCCTTTTCGATTCGTTACGTCGGCCCACAACCCCTGTCATCAAACTGTAGCGTCGTGACTGTAGACGCCTCTCAATCTATTGAGAGGTGAACATATGACGAGTGCGGCACCCAAGACCGGCTTCAGCAAGAATACGAAACTGAAGTCCGCATTGCTCCAGCACAAGGCGCTCTCGAAAAGCGGTTTTTCCGAACGGTTCTTCGGGGTTCTCTTTTCCGGTCTGGTTTATCCGCAAATCTGGGAAGACCCGGAAATCGATATGGAAGCGATGGAGCTTGCTGAAGGCCACCGCATCGTCACCATCGGCTCGGGCGGCTGCAACATGCTTGCCTACCTCTCCCGCAACCCTGCCAGCATCGATGTGGTGGATCTTAACCCGCATCACATCGCCCTCAACAAACTGAAGCTTGCGGCTTTCCGCCATCTCCCGGCCCATCAGGATGTGGTTCGCCAGTTCGGCCGCGCCAATACGCGCAGCAATAGTCACGGCTACGACCGCTTCATCGCCGACCATCTCGACGACACGACCAAGGCCTACTGGTCGAAGCGCACCCTGTCCGGCCGTCGCCGCATCTCGGTATTCGACAGGAACATATACCGCACCGGTCTGCTCGGCCGTTTCATCGGCGCCGGCCACCTTATGGCGCGCCTGCACGGCGTCAAGCTGACCGAAATGGCCAATAGCCGCACGCTGGATGAACAGCGTCGATTCTTCGACAGCAAGGTCGCACCGCTGTTCGACAAGCCGGTGGTGCGCTGGCTGACGAAGCGAAAAAGTTCGCTGTTCGGCCTTGGCATTCCGCCCCGCCAATATGACGAGCTGGCAAGCCTTTCCAACGACGGCACAGTCGCCTCCGTCCTCAAGGAGCGGCTTGAAAAGCTTGCCTGCAACTTTCCGCTCAGCGACAATTATTTCGCCTGGCAGGCCTTCGCGCGCCGTTATCCCGAGCCGCATGAGGGTGCCCTGCCCGCTTATCTCAAGCGGGAATATTACGAGACGATCCGCAACAACACCGCCCGCGTTGCCGTGCACCACGCCACCTATACCGAGCTGCTTTCCAAAAAGCCGGCAAACGGCGTCGATCGCTACATTCTGCTCGATGCGCAGGACTGGATGACGGATGTGCAGCTCAACGAATTGTGGTCGCAGATCAGCCGCACCGCCGCTCCCGGCGCCCGCGTCATCTTCCGCACCGCTGCCGAAAAGAGCGTGATCGAAGGCCGTCTCTCGGCCGATATCCGCAACCAGTGGATCTATCTCGAGGAACGCTCCAATGAGCTCAACGCCATGGACCGTTCGGCCATCTATGGCGGCTTCCATATCTATCAGAGGGCTCTGGCATGAAAACCATCGGCGAGAATGTCGGCCTTGCGGATGAGGCGCATGCGAGCCTGATGGACCGCATGTATCGCCACCAGCGGCATATCTACGATATTACCCGCAAATATTACCTTCTGGGCCGCGACAGGACCATTTCCGGCCTCGACGTGCCCAAGGGTGGCACGCTGCTTGAAGTCGGCTGCGGTACCGGCCGCAACCTGCTGCTGGCCAGCCGCAAGTTTCCGGAAGCAAGACTGTTCGGTCTCGATATCTCCGCCGAAATGCTGCTGACCGCATCCGAGAATTTTACCGGAAAGACGGAACGCCCCGTTCTGCGCGTGGCCGACGCCACCGCTTTCCGCGCCGCAGAATTCGGTCAGCCGGACGGTTTCGACCGAGTCATGATCCCCTATGCGCTTTCGATGATACCGGACTGGGAAAAGGCGATCGAACAGGCGCTGACAGCTCTCAAGCCCGGCGGCTCGCTGCACATCGTCGATTTCGGCCAGCAGGAACAATTGCCCAAGTGGTTCCGCGCACTTTTGCAGGCATGGCTCACCCGCTTCCACGTCGCGCCCCGCGCCAATCTCCGTTACGTTCTGGCCAACATGGCAGGCCGTTTTGACGGTAATCTCGAATTCGAGGAGATTGCCCGGGGTTACGCCTGGCGGGCCGTCATCACGCTTCCGGTCGCCGAAGTGCAGCCAAAAGTCAGCCGCATTCTGACAGACGCCTGATCTTCAAGGGTTACGGCGCCTCGCCTCTGCAAATGCGGGCGAGACGCTGCCAGCCGACGGTCCTACAAGTATACGCCAGTGAGGTGCTCAGGCATTTCGCTCGCCTGAAAGACCGCAAATCTCTTGGAATCCAGCGACTTGCGAGCCGAAAAAAGGCCACTGCCTCTTGCCATAACGGCTTGTTTACCATGTTATGGGTAAATCGGGAGATGCGGCGCGCCATTTTGCGGCCGTGGATGGGCAACAATAATTCATCAGGGTTCCAATGCGGCTGCGTCTATCGGCACTTTTGTCGGCTATGTTGTTGATCGGCGGTTGTACGTCCACGAGCTATGACCTGCTTGAAACGGCTTCTGTTTCCAAGCCGAAATTCTCCGATACCGACCCACAGGATTTTGGCACGAACAACCCGCATCGCCACGAGGTGCATGGCATCGACGTGTCCAAATGGAATGGCGACGTCGACTGGCGGACCGTTCGCAAATCCGGCGTTTCCTTCGTCTTCATCAAGGCCACCGAAGGCTCAGACCGCATCGATCCGAAATTCAGCGACCATTGGCGCAGTGCGGCGGCGGCAGATATCCTGCACGCGCCATACCATTTCTACTACTTCTGCTCGACAGCGGACGCTCAGGCCGACTGGTTCATCAGCAACGTGCCAAAGGAAGCCGTCACCCTGCCGCCGGTTCTCGATGTGGAATGGAACCCCTCCTCCCCCACCTGCAAGACGCGCCCGGCTCCTGGCATCGTCCGTGCCGAGATGCAGCGTTTCCTCGACCGCCTCGAGGCCCATTACGGCAAGCGCCCGATCATCTACACCTCGGTCGACTTCCACCGCGACAACCTCGTTGGCCAGTTCAAGAATTACCATTTCTGGGTGCGCTCCGTCGCCGCGCATCCCGCCAAGATTTACGAAGACCGGCAGTGGGCCTTCTGGCAATATACGGCCACCGGCGTCGTGCCGGGTGTCAACGGCCCAACCGACATCAATGTCTTCGCCGGAAGTGAGAAAAACTGGCGGAAATGGATCGCTTCGGCCAAATAATACGGCCAAGAAGCAACACATTCGAAAAATCGGCGTTCTTCTGCACCGGCAGATCGCTGGACCCGTTTTTTTGTCGCAAACATGTGGGTAAAGCGGGCTAACAACCTATCGAGGAAATTCCCATGCCCACTTTTCGGTCGCGCAGCATCATTTTTGCCGCCGCTCTGTCGCTTCTCTCCACCGGCTCCGCCCTTGCCACACCGCCTGTGGCCTCGCCTGACGATCCAAAGCAGGTTGCCTGCGGCGGTGATCTCGGCGCATTTCTTGAGGGCGTGAAGGCTGAGGCCGCTGCCAAGGGTGTTCCGGCCGCTGCCATCGAAAAGGCGCTGGCCGGCGCGCAGATAGACCCCAAAGTGCTTTCGCGTGACCGCGCACAGGGCGTCTTCCGCCAGACCTTCCTCGAATTTTCCCAGCGCACCGTCAGCCAGGCCCGTCTCGATATCGGCCGCAAGAAGCTGCAGGAGCTCTCGTCGACCTTTGCCCGTGCCGAGAACGAATTCGGCATACCGGCTGGCGTCATTGCTGCCTTCTGGGCCATGGAGACCGATTTCGGCGCCGTCCAGGGCGATTTCAACACCCGTAACGCGCTGGTGACCCTCTCGCACGATTGCCGCCGCCCGGAACTCTTCCGTCCGCAATTGCTGGCCCTCATCGAAATGGTCCAGCACGGCGATCTCGACCCCACGTCCAACACGGGTGCGTGGGCCGGTGAAATCGGCCAGGTACAGATGCTGCCCAAGGACATCATCGCCTTCGGCATCGATGGTGATGGCGATGGCCATGTCAACGTCAAGAGCAGCGCACCGGATGCGATCCTCACGGCGGCGAAATTCATCCAGCACCTCGGCTTCAAGAAGGGCGAACCCTGGATGCAGGAAGTTTCCGTACCGGAAAACCTGCCCTGGGAAAAATCCGGCCTTGGCGGTTCGCTTACCGCCGGTGACTGGTTTACCCTTGGCGTGACCCCGCGCGACGGTAACAAAAATTTCGCCTCCCTGCCCGCAGCCCTCATCATGCCGCAGGGCCGCAAGGGACCGACCTTCCTCACCTATCCCAACTTCAACATCTATCTGGAATGGAACCAGTCGTTCATCTACACGACCTCGGCTGCCTATTTCGCCAACCGTCTGATGGGCGCCCCTGTTTATAACAAGGGCAATCCCGATCCGGGCTTCGATGACGCGACGATGAAAGAGTTGCAGACCAAGCTTGAAGCGCGCGGCCACGATGTTGGCAAGGTGGACGGAATTCTCGGTTCCGGCACCCGCGTCGCCATCCAGAAGGAACAGCAGCGTCTCGGAATCCCTGCGGATGGATGGCCGACCCAGGCACTTCTCCAGGCGCTTTAACCTGTGTTAATCGCACCTTCGGGCCTTTAATCTATCGGCCGGAATCAAGGCTTAAACTGTTAATCTCGACCGGATGACTGGGGATAACACCCCGGTCATTTACTTTTTTTAAAGATATGAAGCACTGCGTGATGAGAAAATAATCTTTTATTTTCAATGAATTACAGAAATTACTTTTTTAAGCGGCGACAAAGCATGCTGCACCGCATCACAGAAACCGCTTTTCAAGTGCCACAAAACGGTCATATTATCGAACCTGTCAACAACAGGAGGCACCCATGGGACTTACAAAATCTCTCAATGCCTTGGCAGTCGGTTTGGCGTTTTTGTTCGTAGCGATGATGCTTTTCATCTGACGAGACGTGAAGACCAAACGCAGAAAAGAACCGTAGATGACACGAGTTTGAAAAGCGCAGGTCCTGTCGGGCCTGCGCTTTTTTCAAGTCGTAAATGGAATATCTGAAATCAGGCGGCGCTGCGGCGCAAACGCTCAAGACCGAGGTTCTCAAGCACCGCATCGACCAGCGGCGCACGGTTCATCGTGTAGATATGGAACTCGTTGACACCGCGCCGTTGAAGATCAGCGATTTGCTCGGCAGCAACTTCCGCCGCAACGCGGGCGCGTCCCTCGAGATCGTCATCATAACCTGCAAAACGCTCATCCAGAAAACTGGGCACACTGGTACCGCAGCGGCCGGCGAAACGCTTGAGCTGGGTCAGGTTCTGGATCGGCATGATACCCGGAACCACCGGAATGGTGATACCGGCAGCCGTAACCCGCTCCATGTAGCGCTCGAACACGTCATTATCGAAGAAGAACTGCGTCAGCGCCCGCGTTGCGCCGTTGTCCGCCTTGCGCTTCAGCATATCGATATCGACCGCATCGCTGGCGCTCTCCGGGTGCTTTTCGGGATAGGCAGAAACGGAAACCTCGAAATCGCTGATATCGCGTAGCCCCTTCACCAGAGCGGCGGCATTCTCGTAACCTTGCGGATGCGGCCTGTAGTCCGTGCCGATACCGGTCGACGGATCGCCGCGCAGCGCCACGAAATGGCGAACGCCAGCATTGCGAAACTCTTCAACGACCTGATGTACGTCGTCACGGCTGGCATCCACGCAGGTCAGGTGCGCGGCGGTCGGCAGATGACTGTCACCGATCATCCGGCGCACCGCATCCAGCGTCGGCGCCTTGGTGGAACCGCCCGCGCCATAGGTGACGGAGACGAAATCCGGATCCCATTTCTTCAGCTCGGCAACCGTTTCCCAGAGCTGGTTCTCCATCTCGGGGTTCTTGGGCGGGAAAAACTCGAAAGATAACCGGATATCCCCCCGGATTTCGCCATTGTGGCGCGCGGTTTCCGATCTCAACATATCATGCCCTCCCGGCAGCAAGTAAAACGGCCTCTTGCACCACATCGTCTGCCATCAGCAGCCGCTGGTCGCGGGCAACCCATATCGTGACGTCCAAGGATTCATCGGACGCCCGTTCAGAATGAAGATCGACGGCACGGTCGAGCACGAGCCCGGCCTTTTTCAGCCATTCATCCATAAGCGGATGCGAAAAGCCGAGCCGCACATGCGCATGCTCATCACGAAGATGCTCGAAGGAATGCGGTGCAAGATCGATGACGATCAGCCGGCCACCGGGACGTAGCATGCGGGCGGCTTCGGAAAGCGCGATCTCCGGCTGGTCGAGAAAATGCAGAACCTGATGGATGACGATCAGATCGAAATCCTGGCCTTCCAGCGGCAGGTTGAGAATATCACCATGGCGAACGGATGCATTGACCACGCCCGCCTTGTCCAGATTGGAGCGCGCCACCGACAACATGTCGCGGCTGGCATCGACCCCGATTGCCCGGCGATAGATGCCGCTCAGAAGCTGCAGGATGCGGCCCGTCCCGGTACCGAGATCGAGCAGCGAGTCGATTGGGGTGGTTCCGACCAGCTTCAGCAATGCCCCTTCCACGGCCTCGTCGCTCACATGCAGGCGGCGCAACTCGTCCCAGGCGGAGGCATTGCGGCTGAAATAATCCTGCGCCCGCTCCGCCCTTACCCGCTTGACGGTGGCAAGGCGTTCGCTGTCGCGCTGGAGAACGGCGTCAGAGGGCGATGCGGCGCCCAGCAGCTGCCTGATAACAACGGCGGGCTCGCCATCCTGCCGCAGGCGGAAATAGGCCCAGGCGCCCTCCTGATACCGCTCGATCAACCCTTCTTCCGTCAAAAGCTTGAGATGACGGGAAATACGGGGCTGCGACTGGCCGAGAATTTCGGTGAGATCGGTGACGGTCAGATCGCCGGCCGCCAGAAGCGCCAGCAAGCGAAAGCGCGTCGGCTCGCCGGCCGCCTTCAAGAGATCCACCAATTTATCCAAACCGAACGCCACGTCTGCCGCACCTTGCAATCTAATCAACATATAAAGATATCTTTATGTCGGCGTGACGCGAGATGCAAGCGCAATTTGCCACGCTCTCCCCTCAAGCCCCATTTATTGCATCAAAAAAGGCCCGCTTTTGGGCGGGCCTTTCTGAAGTGATCCGAGAACAGGATTAGCGCGTCAGGCGCTTGTAGCTGACGCGGCCGGGCTTGATGCTCTCAGGGCCGAGACGACGGACCTTGTCCTTTTCATAGTCTTCGAAGTTGCCTTCGAACCATTCCACGTGGCTGTCACCCTCGAAGGCGAGGATGTGAGTGGCCAGACGGTCGAGGAACATGCGATCGTGGCTGATGATAACGGCGCAACCGGCGAAGGCTTCCAGCGCTTCTTCGAGCGCTGCCAGCGTTTCCGTATCAAGGTCGTTG
The DNA here is from genome assembly GCF_030758035.1 of Rhizobium sp. AN68. Classification (NCBI taxonomy): domain Bacteria; kingdom Pseudomonadati; phylum Pseudomonadota; class Alphaproteobacteria; order Hyphomicrobiales; family Rhizobiaceae; genus Rhizobium; species Rhizobium sp. AN68. Next base: position 1,940,428 of record NZ_JARWMI010000003.1, read on the forward strand.
GTCGGTTCGTCGAGCAGCAGCACGTTGCCGCCTGCCTTCAGCATCTTGGCAAGGTGAACGCGGTTACGCTGACCACCGGAGAGGTTGCCGACCTTCTGCTGCTGATCGCCGCCCTTGAAGTTGAAGGCGCCGCAATAAGCGCGGGAGTTCGTTTCGAACTTGCCGAGCTTGATGATGTCGTTGCCGCCGGAGATTTCCTCCCAGACGGTTTTGTCACCCGCCAGCGTATCGCGGCTCTGGTCGACGTAACCAAGGTGCACGGTCTCACCAATGGTCACCGAACCGCTATCGGGCTTTTCCTGACCGGTGATCATGCGAAACAGCGTGGTTTTACCAGCACCGTTCGGGCCGATGACGCCGACGATGCCGCCCGGAGGCAGCTTGAAAGTGAGGTTTTCGATCAGAACCCGGTCACCATAGGACTTTGTGAGGTTTTCCGCCTCGATAACGACGCGGCCCAGACGCTCGGCGACCGGGATAACGATCTGCGCGTCACCGGGACGGCGATTTTCAGCGGCTTCCACCAGTTCGTCATAAGCGCGGATACGCGCCTTGGACTTCGTCTGGCGAGCCTTGGGGCTGGAAGCGATCCACTCCTGTTCGCGGCTGATGGCCTTCTGGCGCGAGGCGTCTTCGCGGGATTCCTGCTGCATGCGCTTGGCTTTTGCCTGCAGATAGGCGGAATAGTTGCCTTCGTAGGGAATACCACGGCCACGGTCGAGTTCGAGAATCCAGCCGGTGACGTTGTCGAGGAAGTAGCGATCGTGGGTGATCATCATCACGGCGCCGGGATAGTCGCGCAGGTGCTTTTCGAGCCAGGCGATGGTTTCGGCGTCAAGATGGTTGGTCGGTTCGTCGAGCAGCAGCAGGTCAGGCTGCGAAAGCAGCAGCTTGCAGAGCGCCACGCGGCGACGCTCACCACCCGAAAGGCCGGTTACTGCCGAGTCGCCAGGCGGGCAACGCAGCGCATCCATGGCCATTTCGACCTGATTTTCCAGATCCCACAGGTTCTGGCTGTCAATGATGTCCTGAAGCTTTGCGCCCTCATCCGCCGTTTCGTCGGAATAGTTCATCATCAGCTCGTTGTAGCGGTCGACGATTGCCGTCTTGCTCGCCACACCTTCCATGACGTTTTCCATCACGGTCTTGTTTTCGTCGAGCTTCGGCTCCTGCTCGAGATAACCGAGCGTCGCACCCTCAGCGAGCCAGGCCTCACCGGTATACTCCTTGTCGAGACCGGCCATGATCTTCAAAACGGTCGACTTACCGGCACCGTTCGGACCGAGGATACCGATCTTGGCATCTGGATAGAAGGAGAGATGGACGTTCTCAAGAACCTTCTTCGCGCCATAGGACTTGTTCAGCCCGGCCATGTGATAGATGAATTGACGTGCCATTGTAGCGAATGCTCCACATCGGATTTTAAAGAGTACGTATCGGGAAATTTGCCGCTATGTAGGGTAAATAGGACCTTGGGGCAACCTCTGGCACGATTATGACCCCATGATTATGACAAGGGATACCATGGCAGGCACGGGCGAAAGCATGAATGAGACGACGGATGACTTGACGTTCAGCCGGATTGAGAGGCTCGACGCTCCATCAGGCGCATCCATCGCCTTTCGCCATCAGCCCTCTGCCCTTTCTCCGGCGCGCGGCGTGCTGATGATCTGCCACGGCCTGGTGGAGCACGCCGGCCGTTACCGCCGTTTTGCCGATGTCATGGCAAAGCAGGGTTTCGAGGTATACGCCCACGATCATCGCGGCCATGGCCGCACAAAGGCTGCCGATGCGCCTCTCGGTCGCTTCGCCTGGAAGGACGGAGACAGCAAGGTCGTTGCCGATGTCATGGCGATGCGCCGGATGGTCGGCGAAAGACATCCCGGCCTGCCGGTCATCCTGTTCGGCCATTCCATGGGCGGCCTTGTGGCGCTCAACACCGCCGTCAGCCATCCGGATGCCTTTGATGGTCTGTCCATCTGGAATTCCAACCTCAATCCCGGTGTCATGGGCCGTCTTGCACAGATCGTGCTGCGCCTTGAAAAGATGCTGAAAGGCTCTGATGTGCCGAGCGCCATTCTGCCCAAAGCAACCTTCCGTGCCTGGAATGCCAGAATGCCGGAAAAACGCACTCATGCGGACTGGCTGAGCCATGACAGGGCAGCGGTGGATGCTTATGTGGAGGATCCGCTTTGCCAGTTCGAGGCCAGCGTCTCCCTGTGGCAGGATGTCTTTGAATTGTCCTATCGTGCGCCGAGGCTCATCGAACGCCTGCCGAAGACGCTGCCGATTTTGCTTGTCAGCGGCGATCAGGATGCCGCGACCAATGACGGCAAAGAGATCGTCTGGCTTGCCGAACGCTTCCGCGAAGCGGGTTTCGGCCATGTAGAGCACACGATCTATCGGGGCATGCGCCACGAAACCCTGAACGAGATCGGCTGGCAAGCCGTGGCTGCGGATTTCGCCGCCTGGTGCAGCCGCATCGTTGGCAACTGACGAGCCTTTGCCGAAACGGAATAAGTCCATGAGATAAAATCACATGCGGCAATGCGGGGAGACGTCTATAAACCGGCAAGCAGAAACCACCGGGGGACAAATGACCGAAACGCCGAACAGGAAACCGCCACTATCCGGCATTCGCGTCATCGAACTGGCGCGTGTTCTGGCCGGTCCCTGGGCGGGGCAGATGCTGGCCGATATGGGTGCGGATGTCATCAAGGTCGAGAACCCTGAAGGTGGAGACGATACCCGCGCATGGGGTCCGCCCTTTGTCGAAAGCGCAGATGGTGAAAACCTCTCCGCCGCCTATTACCATGCCACCAATCGCGGCAAACGCTCCATCGTCGCCGATCTCAAGACGGCGGAAGGCTGCGAACTGGTACGGCGGCTCGTGCGCACCGCCGATGTTGTCATCGAGAATTTCAAACGCGGCGGGCTTGCCAAATATGGCCTCGACTATGAGAGTCTCAGGGTTCTCAATCCGAAGCTGATCTACTGCTCCATCACCGGCTTCGGCCAGACCGGGCCCTATGCCGATTTCGCCGGATACGACTATATCGTGCAGGGCATGTCCGGCTTCATGTCGATCACCGGCGAACCCGACGGTCAGCCTATGAAGGCGGGCGTTGCCGTTGCCGATATCTTCACCGGCATCTATTCCGTGTCAGCGATTCAGGCCGCGCTGATCCACGCCATGCGGTCAGGTGAAGGCCAGCATATCGACATGGCGCTTCTGGACGTGCAGTCGGCCGTGCTCGCCAACCAGAATATGAATTACCTGATTTCCGGCAATGCCCCCGTCAGGCTCGGCAACGCCCATCCGAATATCTCACCCTACGAGGTCATGCCGACAGAGGATGGTTTTCTCATCCTGGCCGTCGGTAATGACGGCCAGTTCCGCCGTCTCTGCAAGATCCTCGGAATCGAGGCGACCGCCGATGACGAACGTTTCGCCACCAACAAGGCGCGCGTGGCGCATAAGGCAGAGGTGCGGCAGATCATTTCCACCGAAACGCTGAAATGGCAGAAGCGCGATCTTCTGACCGCTTGCGAGCAGAACGCCGTACCGGCCGGGCCAATCAACTCCATCGAGGAAATGTTCGCCGATCCACAGGTTCAGGCACGCGGCCTGCGTGTTGATCTCGAGGCGCAGGATGGCACCGTCATCCCCGGTGTGCGGACACCGATTATCATGTCACAGACGCCGCTGCGTTACGAACGCCCGAGCCCGAAGCTTGGCGAGCATCAGGCGCAAGTGCTGGCCGAACTGGAAAACATCGAAAGGACCACGACGCCATGAAAGCAACCGGAATGAAAAGAACAGGCGGACAACTGATCGTCGAAGCGCTGAAAGCCAATGGCGTCTCCCGCGTTTCCTGCGTTCCCGGTGAAAGCTATCTGGCGGTGCTGGACGCGCTCTATGAAAGCGGCATTGAAACCGTGGTCTGCCGCCAGGAAGGCGGCGCTGCCATGATGGCCGACACCTGGGGCAGGCTGACCGGCGAACCCGGCATCTGCATGGTAACGCGCGGTCCCGGCGCAACCAACGCCTCGGCCGGCCTGCATATCGCAAGGCAGGATTCCATTCCGATGATCCTGTTCATCGGCCAGGTACAGCGCGAAGCCCGCGAGCGTGAGGCGTTTCAGGAAGTGGAATATCGCCGCGCCTTTACCGAATTCGCCAAATGGGTGGGCGAGATCGACGATGCGCGCCGCATTCCGGAATTCGTCACCCGCGCCTTTGCCGTCGCCACCTCCGGCCGCCCCGGCCCCGTGGTGCTGACGTTACCCGAAGACATGCTGGTTGAAGAGGTTGAAGCCCCCGAGGCAAAGCCCTATACCCCGGTCGAAGCGCATCCCGGCCCGTCGCAGATCGCCGCTTTCTCAAAAATGCTGGGCGAGGCCAAGCGGCCAATCTTCATCATCGGCGGCACACGCTGGTCCGAAGAAAGCGTCGCAAGCTTCACGGCTTTTGCCGAAAGGAACAAACTGCCCGTCGGCTGCTCCTTCCGTCGCCAGATGCTGTTCGATCACTTGAGCCCATCTTACGCGGGCGATGTCGGCATCGGCATCAACCCGGCCCTGGCGAAGGAAATCAAGGAAGCCGACCTCGTGGTGCTGCTCGGCGGTCGCCTCTCGGAAATGCCTTCCTCCGGCTACACGCTGATCGACATTCCCTACCCGTCGCAGAAACTTGTCCACATCTACCCGGAAGCCGAAGAGCTTGGCCGCGTCTATCGCCCCGATCTCGCAATCTGCGCCTCACCGGATGATTTCGTCGCCGCCCTTTCTTCCGTAACGCTCCCCGATAACGCCGCCTGGGCGGACCGCACGGCCACCATGCATTCGGCTTACCTTACCTGGTCGACACCGCCGCAGACCGGTCCGGGCGCGGTTCAGATGGGTCCGATCATGGACTGGATCGAGGCCAACGTGCCGGATGATGCCATCTTCACCAATGGCGCGGGCAACTATGCCACCTGGGTACACCGCTTCCACCGCTTCCGCCGCTTCAACACTCAATCGGCGCCGACCTCCGGCTCGATGGGGTACGGCCTGCCGGCGGCCGTGGCCGCCAAGCACCTGTTTCCCGAGCGCGAGGTGATCTGCTTTGCCGGTGATGGCTGCTTCATGATGCATGGGCAGGAATTCATCACCGCCGTGCGGTATGGACTGCCTATCATCACCGTGCTGGTCAATAACGGCACCTATGGCACGATCCGCATGCATCAGGAGCGGGAATATCCCGGCCGCGTCAGCGGCACCGATCTCGTCAACCCGGATTTCGCGGCCTTCGCCAAGGCCTATGGTGGCCACGGCGAAACGGTCGAAAAGACGCAAGACTTCGCCGCCGCCTTCGAACGCGCCCGGGCAAGCGGCAAGGCCGCCATCATCGAGGTGAAGCTGGATGCCGAAGCGATCACGCCAACCCGCACGCTGACCCAGATCAGAAGCCGGACCTGATATTGCGCATGGACATGGCTCCGGCATGGTGTAAATCCTGACTAGAACATACAGGTTAGGAAACGACATGCCGGATGCAGCCCCTCCCGTCATCACCCCACGTGGCGCAAAGATCGAACCTTCGGCTGGTGCGCCATTCGAGGCCGTGCGCGTGGCACGCGATGTCCTGCACACATCCCGCACGGCGGCGCTCGCGACCCTCGATCCGGTCAGCGGTTATCCCTATACGACCGCCACCAATATCGGCATAGAGCCGGATGGTACACCGTTCTTCTTCGCGGCTGGCCTGACGCTGCATGCCCGAAACATGGAGGCCGACCCGCGCATCTCGTTGACACTTGCCCCCTTCGGCAAGGGCGACGCGCTGACGCTGCCCCGGCTGACACTGGTAGGCAAAGCGGAACTGATCGATCCGGAAGAAATGCCGCTTGCCAGACTGCGCTACATCGACCGCTATCCCAAGGCAAAACTCTACCTCTCTCTTCCCGATACAAGGCTCTACCGGCTGCGGACAGAGGGCGTGCAGATCAATGGTGGCCCTGCCCGCAACGCCAGCAACATCACACCTGCCGATCTGCGCAGTGACCTTTCCGGCGCGGAACAGCTGATGGCTGCGGCAGCGGACGAGGCCGCGCGCCTCAACGCCATCAAGGGCGAGGCATCACGGCTGGCCGCTCTTGCGGGTGCGAAAACCGCACGCTGGAAAATCACTTCCATAGACCCTGATGGTATCGACCTCGCCTCAGCCAACGACCTGGCACGGCTGTGGTTTGCAGAACGGGTGAAGACGTTGAAGCAGCTTGAGAAGGCGCTTGCTTAGCTTCTGAAATGAAGGGCGCAATCGATTCACAAACCTGGGACAATCGCCTCTCCTCCATCATGCTCGGGCCTGTTACGAGCATCTGCTACCTATCAATTAGCGATACGTGATTGGCTCCTCGGGACAAGCCCGAGGATGACAAAACGAGCGTTTCGAATTTTCCCAACAAAAAAGGCCGGGCTGCATTCCGCAACCCGGCCTTTTCTCGAAATCAAACCGTTACTCAGAGAGCAGCGGTAACGATGAACTCAACCTTGTAGTCCGGAGTAGCAAGCGCCGCTTCGCTGGTGGCGCGGGCCGGCGGGTTTGCCGGGTCGATCCATCCTTCCCAGACGGCGTTCATTTCGCCGAAGGTGGACATGTCGGAGAGGTAGATGATGGTCTGCAGGATTTTCGACTTGTCGGAACCGGCAGCGGCCAGCAGACGATCGACTTCAGCCAGCGCCGACTTGCTCTGATCGGTCACGGACACGCCCTCACCGACCTGGCCGGCCAGATAAACGGTGTTGCCGTGGATGACGGCGCCGCTCATGCGCTTGCCCGGTTCGATACGCTTGATGGTCATGGAAAACTCCTGTTGATTGGCTTTAGAAAATCGAATTATCCGCGGAAAATCAGCCGCGCAGGTGGTGGGTCTTTTCGTAGATCGCGGTCGAGCGCGCGCCGGAACGGCAATAGCCGAGCATCGGGCGCTGCAATTCGTCAAGCGCATCCACCATGCCGGTAACCGCATCCGCATCGACGCCGTAGCGGCCAACCGGTACATGCACGATGGTCAGGCCAAGCTGTTCGGCACGCTCGGCAATATCGGCGAAAAGCGGCTGGCCTTCTTCTTCGCCATCCGGGCGGTGGCAGACGATCGACTTGAAGCCGAGTGCCTTGACCTCGTCGAGATCGGCAACGCTGATCTGTCCCGTGACCGAATATTCGTCGTCTATGCGCCTGATATCCATATTAATGCCTCCGCTTAAACCGGCGCCTTGGCGCCGCTGGCACGCTGTCGCCACTGTCTGAAATCCGCATCCGATGTAAGGGCTCAAAACTCTTGCGTCAATGATGCGGCGCCTTCATTCGGTACACCATTCAGTCGCCTATTCAGAGGATGGAAAAGCGAAGACCATAGGAGCGGCTTTCGCCCGGCTGCAGCATATTGAACTCGCCGGCGGCCTCAAGCTCGCCGCGCCCCACCCAGCGGTGCGAAACCGGTTCGATGCCAAGCACATTGGCCGGATCCTTCTGGTTCCGCCACATCTGCAGATGGGGCAACGTCTCCGTGCCGAAACGTACTTTCAGCGTCTTGCCGCCAATTGCGGCAATCGGACCGAGAGCTAGTTCCGCCCATTCGTCCTGACCGGCGGAAACACAGAACACCGTGCCTGGCTCCTCGCCAAAGCGCCAGCCATGACCACCGCCATCGAGCATGGCACCTTCCAGCCGAACGGCCTCGTCAAACAGCCGCGCGCCGACATTCATGTGGTACATCAGAAAAACCGGGATCGGCCGCGAACTCGTATTGACGATCCGGTCATCGAGGCTGACTTCGCCGCTTCCGCCATCGATGCGCCATGTCCGCTCGAGAAGGGCCGTGCCGCCATCGGCAAGGTTCACGGGAACCTCGGCACGCGCCAATGCATTGGACTCATGAACGTCGAAGGCAACTATCTTGGCGGGATGCGCGGAGAAGGACCCATGCAAAGGATATCGACGCCCCTCGCCCTCACCGCCGATCGGTTCGGGATGGCGGATATGATCGGGACCGCAGGTGAACAGAAAGCCTTCCAGCGAATGGTCGATGCGCGGATCGCCATCATCTGGAATGGCACGGCCGGGCGCGATGTCGATACCATCGACAACACAGGCGCCAATATCGAAAACGGAGGTTTCATCGAGGAAAATGCATGGCGATTTGCCGGCCTGAAACGAACGCAAGACAACCTCCCTGTGGCAGTAAAAGCGCAATAATCACGGAAACGCTACTGACCGTGACGTAAATTAAGATTGCTTTAACCGTGAATTCACCTTTTTCACAATAGGGTCAAGATTACGGTGTGTTTATCGGTGAACGAAGTAAGGGATAGCAGAATCGTGAAACAGTTTGTTAACGCAGCTCTGGGTCTGGCGATTGCCTTGGCGGCGGTCTGCGCGCCTTTACAGGCTGGCGCGCAGCAGCGTTATGGCTATCAGGAACAGCCGGTTCTGGTGACGCCGGATGGCCGTGTTCTCGATTTCGTGCCCCAACGTGGCGACATCGTCATCAGTCGCGACAATATGGGCCGCACGGTATTTTATGACCGGTACGGCAACCTGCTGGCCACTGAAATGCCGTCAGGCTATCAGCAGCGGCAACAGGTACAGCAGCGCGACACAACCTATTACCCCCGCCCCCGGCGGTGAATATCGTGAGCCGCAGCGAGATTACGGTTATCAGGATAATGGAAGCGTGCGCGATTACCGCGAATATCGCGGCAATGGTTCCGGCGATGATGTCTATACCGGCTCGGTTCCCGGCCCGGGCGCTGTCGAAAGCGCGCCGCTCAACCAGCCGATGCCCGAAGAAAGCACCACGGCTGCCGTTCCGCAGCCGCAGCACCTGATCGAGCGCCACACGCCCGTCACCACACCGGTCAACCGGTCTCGCCAGGAGATCGTGGCACTTCAGACCTTCCTCGACCGCGAAGGCATCTCGCCCGGCGTGATCGATGGCAAGATGGGCGACAACGTCAACAAGGCGATTGCCGCCTGGCAGGACATGACCGGCGAAAAGCTCGACCCGAACAATTCCGAGGACATTCTCGAGCGTCTGCGCGCCTCCGGCGGCATGCCGATCGTCGATTATACGATCACCGCAGCCGATGCAGCCGGCCCCTATGTCGCCTCCATTCCGGATGACTATGCGGAGAAGTCGCAGCTACCCGCCCTCTCCTTCACCTCCACGTCGGAGGCGTTGGCCGAACGCTTCCACATGGACGAGACCTATCTGAAAGAACTGAACCCCGGCATCGATTTTTCCGTGCCCGGCACCATCATCAAGGTTGTCAATCCGGGGGAACCCAAAAAGGGACAGGTGGCCCGCATCGTCGCGCATAAGGGCATCAAGCAGGTCTTCGCTTATGGAGAGGATGGTGCTCTGATCGCCGCCTATCCCGCCACCATCGGTTCTACGGACACGCCTTCGCCAAGCGGCACGCACACCGTCGAGCGCGTCGCGCTTAATCCGGGTTACACCTACAATCCGAAGATCAACTTCAGGCAGGGCCAGAACGACAAGATCCTGCAAATTCCGCCCGGTCCAAACGGCCCAGTTGGCACGGTCTGGATTGCCCTTTCCAAACCGACCTACGGTATCCACGGCACGCCGGAACCCTCGAAGATCGGCAAGACTAACAGCCACGGCTGTATCCGCCTCACCAACTGGGATGCGACGGAGCTGGCAAAAATGGTCCGCCCCGGCGTCGTGGTGGAATTCGCGGAATAGGTTTGACCGCGAAGACGAATTGCAAAAGCCCGGCGGATGTCATTCCGCCGGGCTTTTTCGTTGATGGATGTTATCCGCGCTTTTCGGTCAGGAAGTAAAGCAGCGCCGCCGCTGGTAGAGCAAAGCCGACACAGGACGCAGCACCCCATTCCCCGACGGAATAGGCCCAGCCGCCGACGGCAGAGCCGATCGCACCGCCCATGAAAAATGTCGCCATGTAGACGCCGTTCAGACGGCTGCGGAATTCCGCCCCGAGCGTGAAGATGGCGCGCTGACCGAGCACCAGATTGGTGGTGACGCCGAAATCGAGAACGATGGCGGCGACCACGAGAATGCCGAGTGCCAGATGCGATCCTTCGGGTGCAAGATGCGTGACGGCGAATGACAGCGCCGCTGCCACCATCGCGGCAAAAGTAGCGGCATAGGTCCAGCCCCGGTCAGCCATGCGCCCCGCAATCGGCGCGGCGACGGTGCCTGCTGCACCGGCAAGGGCAAACAGCGCGATCTGGCCCTGGCTGAGATTGAAATGCGGCCCGCTCAGATAAAGCGGCGTCGTCGTCCAGAACAGGCTGAAGGCAGCAAACAGGAAGGCGTGATAGATCGCCCGCCGCCGCAGGATAGGCGTATGGGCGGCAAGCCTGCCCATGGAGGCCATCAACGCCCCATAACCCAGCCTTGCCTCAGGCACGCGAACGGGCAAAAGGCGATAGAGCACAACGGCGAGAATTGCCATGACGCCAGCCGACGTCAGGAACACACCGCGCCAGGAGACCACTTCCGACAGGAGGCTGGAGACCGGGCGCGCCAGCATGATACCCGCCATCAATCCGCTCATGACATTGCCGACTACCCGCCCTCGAACAGCGTGCGGCGCCATGTGCGCCGCATAGGGAACGATAACCTGCACCGCGACCGAACTGATACCGACCAGAAAGGCCGCAATCAGAAAAGGTGCCGCATGCGGGGCAAAAGCCGCCGCGAGGAGCGCAAGCACCGCCATCGAAACGGTGCTGACGACCAGCCTGCGATTCTCGACCAGATCGCCAAGCGGCACGACGAACAGCAGGCCGACGCCGTAGCCGATCTGCGTCAGGGTCACGATCAGACCGGTTGCGCCGGCAGACAGGCCAAGCTCCGCCCCGATGATGCCGGCAAGTGGCTGGCCATAATAAAGATTAGCCGCAATCAGTCCGCAGGCGGTAGCCAGCAGAAAAGTCAGGGCCGGGGAAATGGATGTTTCGTAAACATCCTCCCCTTCAACTACACGCGTCGTCATCATTTTCTCCAATATGGAAACGAATGTTTCCTAAATAGCCACAAAATTATTCGGCAAGTTTCAGGGCGATATCCACCACGGCCGTCATCTCTTCCAGACTGCGCCCGGTCTTTCCCACCACCCGCATGCCGTACATCATGCACAACATCGCTCTGGCGAGATCATCGGGATTGGTCTTCGACTGCACTGAACCGTCCCTCTGCCCCTCAGCCACCAGTCGGGCAACGATCCGCTCCCTCGCCTTCACCGCCCGCTCGACCACGACAGCGATATCGTCGTCTAGTGCGGCGAGATCGGCGGCGGCGCCAACCACGAGGCATCCATCCGAACCGGTGGCACCGTGCGACCGTTCCGCATAAAACATCAGGCCGGCTCGCAAACGCTCGTAACCGGTATCGTAACCGGCAACGGCGGCTTCAAACCGCTCCGTCTGCAAGGTCCTGTAGCGCTCCATCGTCGCGATGAAGATGGATTTCTTGTCCTTGAAAGCCTTGTAGAGACTGCCCTGCGCCAGTTCCATCGCATCGGTAAGATCACCGACAGAGGTGGCGTGATACCCGCGCCTAGAAAAAACACGGATTGCTCCATCAAGCGCGCGGTCGATATCGAACTCGCGCGGCCTGCCGCGATGGCGTTGTTCCGGGGAATTGGTGTGGCTGGTATCGGTCATGATCGCAATATAGGAAATGATCATTTCCAAATCAAGCAAAAATAATGCCCGCACCTCCAGCAGTCCGGGCATTGGCAGTGTTCTCAAGCCGCCTTGCGGGTGAAAAAGCGTGCGGGTTGCGTGCCGAACCGCGACAGGCGTTTCGGCAAAAGGCCTAGCACCTCGCTCGCGAATGCTTTCGCATTCTCCACCGCCTTGTCGATATTGCTGACCTTGTCCTTGTCGAGACAGAGAAGCGTGCCGCCATAATCGAAGATATCGCGATAGGCCGCTCTTTCGACAATCGGCGTATTCAGAACCGAAACGTTTTTCTCGGCCAGCAGCATTTTGACGAGCAGCAGCGAGCGGGTCGCCACCATGGCGTTGACCCGCGTCAGCACGATGGAGTGGGCGATCGCCTTGCCCATCTTGCAGTTCAGGAACTCGATATGGTCAAGAACCTCGGCAGCCCCGCGCGCATCCATGGCGCAGCCCTGCACCGGTATCAGCACATGGTCGGAAATACCAAGCGCCATGGTCAGAAGCGGGTTTTTCGCTCCCGGCAGATCGATGATGAAACAGTCGGTATTGGCATTGTTTTCGCGGATATGCCCCTCGAGGGACGCCATCGTGACATGCGAAATTACCGAGAGATTTTCAATCTCGCCTGATAATTCGTGCCAACGGGAAATCCACAATTGCGGATCGGCATCCAGAACCGTTACGCGGTGGCCGCTGCGGGCAAGTTCGGTTGCCAGAAGCAATACGGCAGTTGTTTTTCCCGCGCCGCCCTTGGTGTTGGCAAAAGTAATGACAGGCATGATATCCCCTGATGATCAGAGCCGTTTCATGCTCATTCATGCACCGAACCAATCATGGTGCTTTCCATAACCTTAACGAACATGGTTAAGAAAAGACTAAGATCGTTTGTGTGGACAACAAAAAAGCCCGCGATAAATCGCGGACTTTTGCCATCTGATTGATCACGCCAGCTTTCGGCAGGAACCCACATCGTCCGCGCGCAGGCGGCCGGCTTTTAGATCCTCGTACTTCGGCAAGTTCAGGGAACTGCCCAGCCTTTTCTCAACGGTTGCACGATCAAGCGTAATCATGCGTCCGGCGCTGGTGAAGGACACCATGCCGTTCTTTCCAGAATACGCCATAGTCGCGCGCATTTCACAGAAATAGCGGTCTGAACCCCTGGACAAATTCCATCCCCGGATTCCCGCCTTATTGCTCGACAGAGCTCCGACTTTGTAACCCTGACCGGAAAGTTCCCTGAAAGAAGCGGCCTGCGCCACAAGGGGCAGGCTTAGAAACGCCACTGCGAGCAATGGCGAAAAAACTGAAAATCTCATGGCTGCCATAACTACCCTTTAAAAGCAGTCCTCAAACAATTTCCTGGTATTCTCCAGCGTCATCGGCACCGGATTGCCGCCGCAGCTCGGATCCTTGATCGCTTCTGCCGCCAGTTCGTCGATGCGGTCAGGCTTGATACCCATGGCGGTCAGGTTATCAGGCACGCCGAGTTCCTTGCGAAGCTCCAGCACATAATCATAGAAACCATCGAAACCGCCCGAAATGCCGAGATATGCGGCAGCGCGGGCAATCTTGTCTTCGATGGCCGGGCGGTTGAAACGCAGCACGGCCGGCATCACGACCGCATTGGTCATGCCGTGATGGGTGTTATAGACAGCGCCGATCGGATGCGAGAGCGAGTGAATGGCGCCGAGACCCTTCTGGAAGGCAACCGCCCCCATCGCAGCCGCCGCCATCATATTGGTGCGCGCTTCGATATCCGTGCCGTCCTTATAGGCGCGCGGCAGAAATTCCTTGACCAGACGCAGGCCTTCAAGCGCAACGCCGGCGCTCATCGGATGGAAGAACGGCGACGAATAGGCTTCGAGGCAATGGGCAAAGGCGTCCATGCCCGTGCCTGCCGTGATGACCTTCGGCATGCCGACAGTAAGCTCCGGATCGCAGATGACGACGCCGGGCAAAAGCTTAGGATGGAAGATGATCTTCTTCACATGGGTCTGCGAATTGGTGATGACGCTGGCGCGGCCAACTTCCGAACCGGTGCCCGCCGTCGTCGGAACCGCGACGATGGGCGCAATCTTCGAGGCGTCCGCCCGCGTCCACCAGTCACCGATATCCTCGAAATCCCAGACCGGGCGCGTCTGCCCGGCCATGAATGCGATGGTCTTGCCAAGATCGAGGCCGGAACCACCGCCGAAGGCGACGACGCCGTCATGGCCGCCATCGCGATAGGCTTTTACGCCGGCTTCCATGTTGATTTCGTTGGGGTTCGGATCGACATCGGCGAAGATCGCCCGGCCGAGCCCAGCCTCTTCCAGTACATCGAGCGCATGCGCGGTAATCGCCATATTGGCAAGGCCGCGATCCGTGACGAGAAGCGGCTTCTTGATGCCGAGCGTCTTGCAGGCTTCCGCCAGTTCCTTGATCCGGCCACGGCCAAGCTTGACGGCGGTAGGATAGCTCCAGTTGGCGACGATATTCATTTCGTGACTTTCTTCAGATGGTAGGATTTCGGTCGGGTCAGGTTCTGGAAACCGAGAACGGAGAGCGAGCCGCCACGGCCCGTTTCCTTCACGCCTGTCCAGCAGAGCGCGGGATCGAGATAATCCGCACGGTTCATGAACACGGTGCCAGTTTCGATCTCACGGCCGATACGCCCGGCACGCGCTGCATCCTGCGTCCAGAGCGAGGCGGTGAGGCCATATTTGCTGTCATTCATCAGGGCGATGGCCTCGTCGTCGTTCTTCACCTTCATGATGCCAAGAGCGGGGCCGAAGGTTTCTTCGGTCATGAACTCCATGGAATGATCGACATTGACGAGCACTTGCGGAGCGACGTAAGCGCTCTCGCCGTCATCGGCAGGGAAAAGCTTGGGATCGACCAAAGCCTTGGCGCCCTTTGAGACGGCATCAGCGATCTGTGCGCGCACCACCTTGGCGAAACGCTTGTTGGCCATCGGCCCGAGTGTCGTTTCCTGTTCCAGCGGATTGCCGAGCTTGTAGTTGGACACCCACGCCACGGACTTCTCGACGAATGCGTCATAGAGGTTTTCGTTGACGTAGATACGCTCGATGCCGCAGCAGCATTGTCCGGAGTTATAGGTCGCGCCATCCATCAACGTATCGACGGCAGCGTCGAGATCGGCATCCTCCATCACATAGCCGGGGTCCTTGCCGCCGAGTTCAAGCCCGAGACCGGTGAAGGTGCCGGCAGCGGCGCGCTCGATGGCCCGGCCGCCTTCCACCGAACCGGTGAAGTTGACGAAATTGAACAGGCCCTCGGAAATCAGCGCCGAGGTTGTGCCGTGATCGAGGAAGACATTGATGAAGACATCGTCAGGCACGCCCGCCTCGACGAAAGCCCGCACCATCCGCTCGCCGACGAGAAGCGTTTGCGCCGCATGTTTGATGACGACTGTGTTGCCGGCCATCAGAGCCGGGGCAACGGTATTGATCGCCGTCATGTAGGGATAGTTCCACGGCGCGATGACGAAGACCACGCCATGTGCTTCGCGCTCGATGCGGCGTTCGAAATTGCCGCTTTCCTCGATGACGAGCGGCGCCAGCGCATCCGCCGCAATGGAGGCGACATAATTGGAGCGCTCGTTGAAGCCCTTGAACTCGCCGCCATAACGAACCGGGCGGCCCATCATATGCGCCAGTTCCGGCACCACCTCGGCCACCATTTCGTTGAGGCGCGCCACACCTTTGAGAACCAGCTGAATGCGGTCCTCAAGCGGACGTCGCGCCCAGTCCTTCTGCGCCTTGCGCGCTTTCGAAACGGCGGCGCGCGCCGCTTCCAGCGACATCGCCTCCCGCTCGGCATAAACCGAGCCGTCGATGGGCGAGATATTCTGGATCATGGTCATGATGTTTTCCCGTAATGATTAGGCTCTCTCGAAACCGCGCGCCACTTCCCAGTCGGTCACGCGGCGGTCGTATTCTTCCTGCTCCCACCTTGCGGCGTGCACGTAGTGATCGACCACGTCGTCGCCAAAGGCCTTACGCAGCATTTTCGATCCGTCCAGGAAGGCGGTCGCGTCGCGCAATGTCTTGGGTATCTCGCGCACGTCCTTCCCGCCATAGGCGTCACCGACAAAAGCGGGCTCAAGTTCGAGTTTATTTTCAATGCCGTCAATGCCCGCCGCAAGAAGAGCTGCCATGGCGAGATAGGGATTGAGATCCGACCCGCCGACACGGCACTCGATACGGATGCCCTTGGTTTCCGCGCCGCAAAGGCGGTATCCTGCCGTGCGGTTGTCGAGGCTCCATATCGCCTTGGTCGGCGCGAAGGTGCCAGCCATGAAACGCTTGTAGGAATTGATGTAGGGCGCCAGGAAATAGGTGATGTCGCTGGCATGCGCCAGAAGCCCGGCAACATAATGCCGCATCACATCCGACATGCCGTGTTCGCCGTCCTTGTCGAGGAAAGCCGGCTTGCCATCCAGGCTCCAAAGCGACTGGTGGATATGCGAGGAACTGCCAGCGGCATTGTAGTTCCACTTGGCAAGGAACGTCACCGCCTTACCCTTCGACCAGGCAATCTCCTTGGTGGCGTTTTTGATGATGGCGTGCCGGTCGGCCATGGTCAGCGCCTCGGCATAACGCACATTGATTTCCGCCTGACCGGGAGACGCCTCGCCCTTGGAATTCTCGACCGGAATTCCCGCACCCTGCAGGCCCTTGCGCAGCGCCCGCATGACGTCCTCTTCCTTGGTCGTCTGGAAGATATGATAGTCTTCGTTGTAGCCGCTGGCGAGGTTCAGGTCCCTGTAGCCGCTGGCGCGTGCCGCATCGAAGGTCTGGTCGAACAGGAAAAATTCGAGCTCGGTGGCCATATAGGCCTTAAGCCCCATCGCCTCCAGCCGCGCCACCTGCTTTTTCAGCAGCGCGCGCGGCGAATGCGGCACTTCTTCATGGGTGTGGTGATCGAGCACATCGCACAGAACCAGCGCCGTGCCTTCCAGCCACGGCACCTTCCGCAGCGTCGAAAGGTCGGGCTTCAGCGTATAGTCGCCATAGCCCTTTTCCCAGCTTGAGGATTTGTAACCGGGAACGGTTTCCATCTCCATGTCGGTGGCAAGCACATAGTTGCAGCTATGGGTTTCCTCAAAGGCGCTTTCAACGAAAAACTCCGCCTGGAACCGTTTGCCCATCAGACGCCCCTGCATGTCGACAAGGCAGGCCAGAACCGTGTCGATGCGCCCTTCGGCCACATCCATCTTCAGCGCGTCGAATGTATAGCTCGTCATTTTGTCCATCCCTTTTCATGTGGCGAGCAGGCGGCCGGTATGCGGCCGCCCGTCAGTTCGAGCATCAGGCCTTTGCAGCCGCCGCTGCCATGGCAGCCTGCTTGTGCTCCAGCGCGAACTCCTCTTCCGGCGACAGGATGAGGCGATGGCGTCCGACAAAGGCGAAGTAGGCAATGGCAACCGCAAACCATACGGCTACCCACAGCACACCCTTGGTGAAGTTCGGATCCTGGATCTGATAGAGCAGCGTCACGATGGCGATGATGATTGTCAACACCGCGCCCGGAATGCCGAAGGGCGAGCGGAACGGCCGCTCGATATGCGGCAGATTTTTCCTGAGCAGGATGAAGGAAATCGCCTGCAGGATGTAGGAGAACATCGCACCGAACACGGCCATGTTCAAAAGCACGCTGCCGATGATGCTGCCGCCCTGTTCCGCACCTAGCGAGAACCAGATGACGAGCATGACCGCAAGGCCGACGAGCGCGCCGGCAATATTGGCAACGTATGGCGTCCGGTATTTCGAATGAGTGATCGACAGCACTGTCGGGAAGTAACCCGCACGCGACAGCGAATAGATCTGGCGGCCCTGCGCATAGAGGATCGTATGGAAGCTGGCGATCAAGCCTGTCAGCGCCACGAGACCAAGCAGCACCACGCCGCCATCGCCGTAGATCGCCTTGAAGCCATCCAGCAGCGGTTCAAGCGACGAGCTGAGATGAAAGGCGCCGACGCCCGGTAGTGACGGGTTCAGCAGCACGATCATGAAGGCCGAAACCATCAGCGTGATGACGCCGAGAATGATACCCTTGGGCATATCGCGTTTCGGATCAACGGATTCTTCAGCCGCCAGCGGCAGCTGCTCGATGGCGAGGAACAGCCAGACCGCAAAAGGCAGCGTGGCAAGAACGCCCGAAAAACCGAATGGGAAAAAGGAACCGTTGCCTTCCGGCAGCTCCACAGCCTTGCCATCGGGTCCGACACCGATATTAAGCGCGTAACGCGAAAAATCCATGTTCGGAATGGCGCTGACCCAGAAGAACACCAGAACGCCGAGTGAAATCAGCGTGATGACCAGGGTGACCTTGAAGGAAAGCTCAAGTCCGAAGACGTTGAGAGCAAGGAAGATCGCGTAGAAGGCTATCCACACGAAAGGTGAATAGGCCGGATCGAGGCCGAGAATGGAGTTCACATAGGCGGTGATGAAGGTAACGACGACCGCCGGCGTCAGCACATATTCGACATTCTCGCAAAGTCCCGTGACGAAACCGCCCCACGGGCCCATGGCCGTGCGGGCGAAGGAATAGGCGGCACCCGTGTGCGGCAGCGCCGGGCTCATTTCCGCAATCGAGAATGTCAGCCCGAGATACATGATGGCAATGATGATGCCCGCCACCAGCATGCCGCCCCAGCCGCCGGTGGAAAAGCCGAAATTCCATCCGGAAAAATGCCCTGATATGACCGCGCCGACGCCAAGCGACCACAGCGACCACACGCCCGCGTATCGGGATAGTCCGCGTTTTTCGAAATAGGATGCATCAGCCTTCTTGTAGCTGACGCCTGATGATGAACCGTCCATGCCCTTCTCTCCTTAATAGAAAAAAAAGCCAGCCAGCCGTTATTGGCCGATTGTGCCCCCAGTTTCCGGCATCGCCCGGGAGGTTTCCCGCACTGCGCCGCACGCATCTGCTGTTCCCTTGCCGCTTCATGCCGTTCCGGCTTTTGTCGATTGCGGCAGTCTCATTGACGGTCGGCCGCGGTGTTTTCACCATAAGCCGCCCCATTGCTCCCTCACTCATCGATTGATGAGAGCGCCTTCCCCATAAGCTCGTGGAGAAAATCGGCAATTGCCGATTGGTCTCCTTCATTGGCGATCAGATCGTTGCGGATCTCGATCATGACGTTCAAAAGTCCGTCCGGCAGCGCATGCAGCCGCAATGTATGCGTTACACCGTCTTCCGGACCGTAGGGATCGTTGCGCTTTACCGTGAGCGCAGAACCCTCGGCGCCCACCAGCATCGCATCGGCCAGCCGGCTGTCAGTATCGTGCAGGATGCCGATCTGCACTTCACGGAACTGACCGTGGTAGACCGGCGTGAAACTGTGAATGGTCACTACCACCACCTTGCGGCCGCGGTCCTGCCGCTCAGCAATAATCTCACTGACACGGTCGTGAAACGGCACGTAAAGCGCCGAGGTTCGGGCAAACCGTTCCGCATCGCTCAGATCGAGATTGCCGGGAATATTGTAAATCTCGCTTTTGACCGGCATGGCAGAAGGCGATTCCGGCGGCCGGTTGCAATCATAGACCAGACGCGAAAACCGCTGATGGACGAGCGTGGCATCGAGCTTCTGCGAAAGCAGCCTCGCAACCGCCAAGGCGCCCGGATCCCAGGCCGCATGGCTCGAAAGCACGTCCGGCGAAAGACCGAGCGTACCGAGTTTTTCCGGGATGGTGGCTGAAGCATGTTCGCAGACGAGAACGACGTCGCCCTTTGCTGCGGCGTTCTCGACGCCGACAGCCTGTCCTTCCGCTTCCGTGAAAAACCGTGAACGCACCGTCATGCACGCATCCCGCCCCGAAACCTGCCATCCCGCCGATGACGAAAAGAATTCTTCACATTATCGCGAGTGTCAAATGGAATTTTGAAATTTTCTCTTCATTTTCCCCATTGACTCGATAGCTGGCACAGATGCTTATATTCGCCCATACACCGGCAAAAAGACCGGAAGGGGAAAGATTTGCGCAGTACGACGGCCACCGTGTCGGATGTCATCCATGCCCACTATGACGCGCTGACCCGTTCGGAAAAACGGCTGGCGGAGAGCCTTCTCGGCAACTACCCCGTCTCGGGTCTCGGCAGCATCACCACGATTGCCGAAAATGCCGGTGTTTCGACGCCGACGGTAGCGCGCATGGTGCAGAAGCTCGGATATAAAGGTTACCCGGAGTTTCAGGCCCATCTGCACCAGGAACTGGAAGCGACGATCTCCGGCCCGGTTGCCAAACATGACCGCTGGGCCACCAATGCGCCGGGTCTGCATATTCTCAACCGTTTCGCCGACGCCATAACGGGCAATCTGCGCGACACTTTGAGCGATCTCGACACCGCGGTCTTCGACAATGCCGCAAGGCTGCTCTCGGACCGCAAACGCAGCATCTATTTCGTCGGCGGGCGCATCACCGGAGCGATTGCCGAATATTTTTTCACGCATATGCAGGTGATCCGGCCAAAGACGACGCTGATGTCGTCCAACTCCAGCGCCTGGCCTCAATATATGTTGAATATGAGCGCCGGCGATGTGCTGGTGATCTTCGACATCCGCCGTTATGAGCACGACATGACGACGCTTGGCGAGGTGGCGAAGGCAAACGGCGTACAGATCATTCTTTTCACGGATCAGTGGACATCGCCGGTGGCGCGCCACGCGCTGCACACCTTCCGTGTGAAGATCGAAGCCCCCTCGGCATGGGATTCATCGGTCGTTACATTGTTTGTCGTCGAAGCGCTGATCGAAGCAGTGCAGAGCAGTACCTGGGATGAAACCAAGGAGCGCATGAACGCGCTGGAAGGCCTGTTCGAGCAGACGCGTCTGTTCCGCAGGCCGGACCGGACATGAACATTAGTAGCCGGCACAGTGCTTGACGCGGAAACCGCCGGCTGATTGGATACCCGAAATCGCTACCAGCGCGATAAAGCGGGATAAAAACAAGCTGGGGAACATATCTGTCCAACACGAATGATGATGGGATTACCCCGCGATTGCAGGCACAAAGCCGGGTGATGGCGGAAAATGGGCGTAAAGTGACGGAATCCGGATAAATAAATTGCAATCCAGCCGTCACATTAGCTTCATCCAGAATCCGTATCAGCGTCCGTAATACGAGAACACGAAGAGGAGAAAAAAGTGATCTCTCATTGCCGTCGACTGCTTGCTGCCACCACCGCTCTGGTAATGGCCTCCACCGCGATCGCTGCCGCTGCGCCAAGCGCCGAACTGATCGCTGCCGCCAAGAAGGAAGGCATGCTGACCACCGTCGCGCTGCCGCACGACTGGTGTGGTTACGGCGACGTCATCGCCGCTTTCAAGGCGAAATATCCGGAAATCACCGTCAACGAACTCAACCCCGACGCCGGCTCTGCCGATGAAGTTGAAGCGGTAAAGGCGAACAAGGACAACAAGGGCCCGCAGGCTCCTGACGTTGTCGACGTCGGTCTCGCTTTCGGCCCGCAGATGAAGGCCGAAGGCCTGCTGCAGCCTTACAAGGTCTCCACCTGGGACGAAATTCCTGACAACGTCAAGGATCCGGAAGGTTACTGGTACGGCGACTATTACGGCGTGATGTCCTTCTTCGTGAACAAGGACCTCGTCAAGAACGTGCCGAAGGATTGGGCCGACCTGCAGAAGCCGGAATATTCCGGTCAGGTAGCGCTTGCCGGCGATCCGCGCGCTTCCAACCAGGCTATCCTCGGCGTTCTCGCCGCCGGTCTTGCCAGCGGTGCGAAGTCCGGCAAGGAAGCCGGTGAGGCAGGCCTGAAATATTTCGCCGAGCTCAACAAGGCTGGCAACTTCCTGCCAGTCATCGGCAAGGCCGGCACGCTGGCACAGGGTGCTACCCCGATCATCGTCGCCTGGGACTATAACGCGCTCTCCTGGAAGAAGACGCTGAACGACAACCCGCCCACGGAAGTCGTGGTTCCGGAAAAAGGCGTTCTGGCCGGCGTTTACGTTCAGGGCATTTCCGCTTACGCCCCGCATCCGAACGCTGCCAAGCTCTGGATGGAACACCTCTATTCAGACGACGGTCAGCTCGGTTGGCTGAAGGGTTATTGCCACCCGATCCGCTTCAACGCGATGGTCAAGGCCGGCAAGGTTCCGCAGGAACTGATCGACAGCCTGCCGCCGGCAGCAGCCTATGAAAAGGCAATCTTCCCGACGCTCGAAGACGTCGACGCCAACAAGGCCGCCGTTACCGGCGGCTGGGACAGCGTCGTCGGCGCGAACGTGAAGTAACCTTTGAAAAATACACCCCGGCTTTTCAAAAAGCCGGGGTGCTTCTTTGAAAGCATTTCAGGTAAAACTCCCTAGGTTTTACCCCCGGAAATTGCACAAAACAAAGATCGAAAGTGCGTCTGACGATTCCGTTTTAACCGGACGTGCGATAATAAAGAACTTTATAGACAGACCGTTTGAAAACGGCGTTTGGGGACCAGGCATGCCATCAACCAACACCGGCGGACCATCCGATGCGGGCAGAAAGTTGCCGCTTCATTGGTTAGGCGTCGTACCTTTTGCTGTTTTTGTTCTGCTGTTTCTGATTTTTCCGACGATGAAAATCGTGGTCGGCGCGTTCCAGCGTCCCGATGGCAGCCTGACGCTGGAAAACGTCGCCGGGCTTTTCACCTCGTCCATCCTCGCGGCCTACTGGATTTCGATCAAGATCAGCCTCGCCTCGGCCGCTCTTGGCTGCCTGATTGGTTTTGCCGTCGCCGCCGCCGTGGTCCTGGGCGGTCTGCCGCAGCGCATTCGCGGACCGCTCCTGACCTTTTCGGGCGTCGCATCGCAATTTGCCGGCGTGCCGCTCGCCTTCGCCTTCATCGCCACACTCGGCCCTGTCGGCCTACTCACCGTGTTTTTGAAGACGCAGATCGGTATTGATCTGAGACTCCTCGGCTTCAACATCTTGTCCTTCTGGGGCCTGACCGTCACCTATCTGTTCTTCCAGATTCCGCTGATGATCCTCATCATCACGCCGGCGCTTGACGGATTGAAGCGCGAGTGGCGCGAAGCTGCGGAAATCCTTGGCGCGACCGGCGTGCAATATTGGCGCATGGTGGCCTTCCCCATCCTCCTGCCATCGTTGCTTGGCACCATGTCGCTGCTGTTTGCCAATGCATTCGGTGCGGTGGCCACCGCGATCGCGCTTACCGGCTCGTCGCTCAACATCGTGCCCATCCTGCTTTTCGCGCAGATCCGCGGCGACGTTCTCGGCAATCCGCATCTCGGTTACGCTCTCGCCTTCGGCATGATTGTCGTCACCGGCATCGCCAATGCGCTTTACATCTGGCTGCGCGCCCGTAGCGAAAGGTGGCTCAAATGAAGAAGTTCTTCGCCTGGGGCGCGCTGATCTTTGGCCTGCTCTATTTCGCCCTGCCGCTGATCGGCATGACCAACTTCTCGCTGAAAATGCGCCGCGGTGAATATTCCTTCGACGCCTATGGCAAGGTGCTCACCGACCCGCGTTTCCAGGAAACCTTCAGCTATTCTGTGGTGATGGCTCTCTTCACCATCGTTTTCGGTGTGCTGCTGGTGGTGCCCACGGCCTATTGGGTCCGCCTCAAACTGCCGGGCCTGCGCCCCTATATCGAATTCATCACGCTCCTGCCGCTGGTCATCCCGGCCATCGTCATCGTGTTCGGTTATATCAGGCTTTACAACACCTCTAGCTGGCTTCCGCTGACCGGCACGACCTTCGGCACCAACCTGCTTTTGATGTTCGGTTATGCCACGCTCGCCTTGCCCTACATGTACCGCGCCGTCGATACTGGTCTGAGGACCATCGACGTCTCGACGCTGACGGAAGCGGCGCAGAGCCTTGGCGCGGGGTGGACGACCATTCTGTCGCGCATCATCCTGCCCAATGTTCTGGTCGCCGTGCTGTCAGGTGCGTTTTTGACCTTCGCCATCGTCATCGGTGAATTCACCATGGCCGCCCTTTTGAACCGCCCGGCCTTTGGCCCCTATATGCAGTTGCTTGGCGCCAACCGCGCCTATGAACCGGCTGCACTTGCCGTGATATCCTTCGGCATCACCTGGGGTTGCCTTGGGTTGATCCAACTCGTTTCACGCTACCAGAAGGGCGCGCCTCCCAAGGCCTGAGGACAAGATTTTCATGAGCTTTTTGACACTTAGCAATATCAAGAAATCCTTCGGCTCCGTACAGGTCGTCCATGATTTCAACATGGCCATCGAAAAGGGCGAGTTCGTCTCCTTTCTCGGACCGTCGGGCTGCGGCAAGACCACCGTGCTGCGCATGATCGCCGGTTTCGAAATCCCGACCGGCGGATCGATCGTCATCAACGGCAAGGACCAGACGACGCTCAGACCGAACCAGCGCAATATCGGCATGGTGTTTCAGGCCTATGCGCTGTTCCCCAACATGAACGTCTACGAAAATGTCGCCTTCGGGCTCAAAGTCGCCGGCAAGCCGAAAGCCGAGATCGATGCACGCGTGAAGGAAATGCTTCAGCTCATCCATCTGGAGCATCTGGCGGATCGTTACCCCTACCAGATGTCAGGCGGCCAGCAGCAGCGCGTGGCGCTTGCCCGCGCATTGGCCCCGAAGCCGGAAGTGCTTCTGCTGGACGAGCCGCTTTCCGCGCTCGATGCCAAGATCCGCGTATCGCTGCGCGAAGAAATCCGCCAGATCCAGAGAAAGCTCGGCATCACCACAATTTTCGTGACCCACGATCAGGAAGAGGCCCTGTCGATCTCCGACCGTATCGTTGTCATGAATTCCGGCCGCGCCGACCAGATCGGTTCGCCCTTCGATATCTACAACAAGCCCGCGACCCGGTTTGTCGCCTCCTTCGTCGGCACGCTGAACCTGATCGACGCAACCGTCGTCGATTCCTCTACCAGCACAATCCGTGTCGGGGAGCAGAACGTGACGCTCCACAAGCCGGTCGATGTTGCAAACGGTGAAAAAATCACCCTCGCCTTGCGCCCGGAAGCAGGAGCTCTCGGCGCTGACGCGAAGGGAGACGTGGCTATTTCCGGTATCGTGACCTCAAGCCAGTTCCTGGGTTCGGTCATCCGAACCCGTCTTGATCTCGGCGGCTCGACCTTGTCTTTCGACATGTTCAACGATCCCGGCACCGCACCGCCCGCCCTGGGCGAACAAGTAACGCTTAAATTCGCGGCTGGTGATCTTATGGTGATCAAAGATTAAATGGCTTTTCTCCAGCGTCGGAAGCAGATAGAGCAGGTATAATTCAAATCTGCTTACCGACGATGTGAGGCCAGGATGCGCGCGCTTTTTTACGAACTGTTCGGCGAGACCCCGATTGTGGCATCCCTGCCTGATCCGGAACCGACCGACGGCGGCGTGGTCATCGAGGTGAAGGCGACGGGCCTCTGCCGCAGCGACTGGCATGGCTGGATGGGCCACGATACGGATATTCGCCTGCCGCATGTCCCTGGCCACGAATTCGCCGGCGTTATCGCTGCGGTCGGAAAGAACGTTACCAGGTTCAAGACAGGCGACCGTGTCACCGTTCCCTTCGTTTCCGGCTGCGGCCGTTGCCATGAATGCCGCTCCGGCAATCAACAGGTGTGTGAAACGCAGTTCCAGCCCGGCTTCACCCATTGGGGTTCTTTCGCCGAATATGTCGCCATCGATTACGCGGACCAGAACCTTGTTCATCTGCCTGATACGATGAGCTACGCCACTGCCGCCGGTCTCGGCTGCCGTTTCGCCACGTCCTTCCGGGCTGTGACGGACCAGGGTCGCCTGAAAGGCGGCGAGTGGCTGGCGGTACATGGCTGCGGCGGCGTCGGCCTCTCCGCCATCATGATTGGCGCAGGCCTCGGCGCTCAGGTCGTCGCCATCGACATTGCGGAAGACAAGCTCGAACTTGCCCGCCAACTCGGCGCAACCGCTACCATCAACAGCCGCTCGGTTGCCGACGTCACGGAGGCGGTGCGCGAAGTGACCGGCGGCGGCGCGCATGTCTCTATCGACGCGCTTGGCCACCCGCAGACCTGCTGCAATTCCATCAGCAACCTGCGCCGGCGCGGGCGCCACGTTCAGGTAGGGCTGATGCTGGCCGATCACGCCATGCCAGCCATCCCCATGGCCCGGGTGATTGCCCACGAGCTGGAGATTTACGGCAGCCACGGCATGCAGGCATGGCGCTACGAAGACATGCTGGCGATGATCGAGAGCGGCAAGCTCGCGCCCGAAAAACTGATCGGCCGCCACATCACCCTTTCCGATGCCATCACCGCCCTTCCCGCCATGGACCGTTTCCAGGAAAGTGGCATCAGCATCATCGACCGGTTCGAATAACAGTCACAGCCGGAACGTCCCGGAAAATGCCGTTTGTCTAGACGGCATCAGGCATTCCTGCGTCCGAACGGCCGGACTGCCATCCCCGCGCGATTCGGCGCGGCCTCCGGTCTTCTGGTCGGCGGTGCAACCTCATTGAGAGCGGGCGTATAATCCTGGGTAACTGCCGCACGTTGCTGACGTATGGTTGGCGGACGGGGTTCCGGTAATTCGACGACCGCCTCGATATCTTCCCGCTCGAGACGAGCGTTTCTGCTACCCGACCGATAGTACCAGCGAATACCCCTGCGCAGGAGCACGAACAGGCCCACGAGCAGCACAAACCCACCTATCAGTCTCCCTATAGGCTCAGCCGCCTCCGAAGCCGCCGCACGTTTTTTGCGGTCCTCGACGGTAGGGTCAAATCCAAGCATACTGGAAATGCCCTTAAGGCCAACCTCGTCCAACTTCACGTATTGGTCGCCATTATAAAGAACATAAGCGTCGCCACTACTGCTGTTCAGATAGCCGAGGTCAAAGAACTTCCCTTCCACCACGAAAGTCGTTTGATTGGGCAAGTCGTAGACCCTGTCGATCGTCTCACCGCGACTGAAGCCAGGCACCGCAAAAAACCGAAAACGCTTGGCATCGGCATCCACAGCAGACGCGAACAAAAATATGATGGCGACGTAAACCAGCGCAATCTGATTCATATCTTCCCCGCAATACAAAAATATCGGGATATATTTCTACAATCGCCTTAATATAAAATTTAATCGATGACTATTCATTTAATTACTTTGAAAATACACAGATGTAATTTTGATACTTATAATATACACCAATATAATATACTCCTCTTCCGCGGGAAACGGACGCACAGAAAAAGAAGCATCGATAAAGAGGATTGAAAATGCTGTTTCTCGACAGCGTGACCATGAAGGAAACTCCGGACCGAAGGGACGAATACCCCTTTACCGTTCCGGCGCTGCGCCAGCTGGAACGCCTCGAATTCAAGACGCCGATCACCTTTTTCGCCGGCAATAACGGCTCCGGCAAATCCACGCTGCTGGAAGGGCTGGCGGCCGGAATGACGGCCTATGCCATCGGCAATCATGGACAGGTTGCCGGCGACCTCTATCTTCAGCATGCGGAAACCGTGGCGAAGGCATTCTATTTCGCCCGCAAGAAATACCCGAAAATCCGCATGTTCATGCGCGCCGAAGACGTGCTTGGCTACATCCGCAAGCAGAATGAAGAGATCCTGGATGACTTTCGCTGGGAGCGGGAAAAAGCCCTGAAAAGAGGCGAAGATTTTCCCGAGGAAACACCGGACACTTTCAGGCATATCGTTAGAAGCAACGGCATAGACCGGCGTTCGCATGGCGAGGGATTTCTCGATATCATGCAGCAGCGCCTGCACGGCGCCGGCCTTTATTTTCTCGATGAACCGGAAAGTCCTCTTTCACCGCAAAAGCAGCTGGAGCTTGCAGCCCTCGTCCGTCACACGGCAGATAGTGGTGGGCAGTTGATCATCGCAACCCATTCGCCAGTGCTCTTGGCCATTCCAGAAGCGACGATTTATTACTTCGACGAGAACGGCATCACCGGGCGTCTTTATGACGAGCTGGAAAACATCAGTTTCCTGCGGCGCTTTCTTGATCGTCCATCAAAATTCATGAGCGATTAGGAGCTGATAAGGCTTGAAATCGCGCATCGCTTGCCTCATGCCCATTAGCAACATGTGAATTAGAAAAAGAAGCAGGCTTATGTCTCCCACCACCACACCGGCAGCTGCCCGGCCCCTGAACAGGCAGGACTACAGAACTCTCGGCCTTTCGGCCCTCGGCGGCGCGCTGGAGTTCTACGATTTCATCATTTTCGTGTTTTTCGCCACCGTCATCGGCCATCTGTTCTTCCCGCCGGAAATGCCCGATTGGCTGGTGATGATCCAGACCTTCGGCATCTTCGCCGCCGGTTATCTGGTGCGGCCGCTGGGCGGCATCGTTCTCGCGCATTATGGCGATCGTTATGGCCGCAAACGCGTCTTCGCCTTCTCCATCCTGCTCATGGCGCTTTCGACGCTCGGCATGGCGCTGATGCCGACCTATGCCACCATCGGCGTTGCGGCCCCCATCCTGCTCATCGTCCTGCGCATGCTGCAGGGTGCGGCCATCGGCGGCGAAGTGCCGGGTGCCTGGACCTTCGTTGCGGAGCACGTGCCCTTTCGCCGCGTCGGGCTCGCCTGCGGTTTTCTGACGTCCGGCCTCTCTTTCGGCATCATGCTCGGTTCGCTGATTGCCTTTGCCATCAATTCCCTCTTCTCAGCAGAAGATGTGGCGGCCTATGCATGGCGCATTCCCTTCCTGCTCGGCGGCATATTCGGCCTGATTGCCGTGTATCTGCGCCGCTGGCTGGAAGAGACTCCGATCTTCATGGAGATGAAAAAGTCGAAGTCGCTGACGGACAAGCTTCCGCTTGGCCTTGTGCTGAAGCACCATATGCGCGGCGTGATCATTTCCGCGCTGCTGACCTGGGTTCTGTCCGCAGCCATCGTCGTTACCACGCTGATGACAGCAACCTTCCTGCAGAAGCTCTATGGCTACACACCGACGCAGGCGCTGGCAGGCACCAGCTTCGGCACGCTGTTCCTCATCTTCGGCGTCATCATCGCCGGCGCATTGATTGATCGTGTCGGCTCCGGCATTTTCTTCATGGCCGCCAGCATCTTCTTCGGCATCGCCACCTTCACTTTCTACAGCTATGCTGGCACATCGCTAGAAACCATGTTCGTGCTTTACGGCGTGATGGGCCTGTCGGTTGGCATGGCGGGTGCGGTGCCCTATGTCATGGTGCGCGCCTTCCCGGCCTCGGTCCGCTTCTCGGGCCTCTCCTTCGCCTACAACGTCTCCTATGCCATCTTCGGCGGGCTGACACCGATTGGCGTAACGATGGCGCTGGCCGTCAATCCAATGGCGCATGCGTGGTATCTGGTGTTCATCGCCGTCCTCGCCTTCTGCATCGGCGTTTACCTCCATCTCCGCGGCAGCGAGATCGAAAGCCATGTCGGCATAGAGGAACTGGCGGCCTTGAGGTCGTAAGCCCAACGACGACACAAAAAAGCGCGGGCAGGACCCGCGCTTTTTATTGCAACAACGGTGGCCGAAACGTC
Organism: Rhizobium sp. AN68; assembly: GCF_030758035.1. Classification (NCBI taxonomy): domain Bacteria; kingdom Pseudomonadati; phylum Pseudomonadota; class Alphaproteobacteria; order Hyphomicrobiales; family Rhizobiaceae; genus Rhizobium; species Rhizobium sp. AN68. The sequence goes on from NZ_JARWMI010000003.1 coordinate 1,969,625, forward strand.
AGGCCGCGCTGTCGATCTCCTCGGCACCGTTTACCGGTACGTAGTTGAGCACGGGTCCGAGCCAGCGCTCTACCTCTACCAACGGCATGTCCTTGCGACGCGCATAGTCCAGCACCTGATCGCGTTCCACCTTGGCAACACCGAAATAGTAGCTCTCGGGATGGCCGATATAGAGGCCGGAGACGGAGGAGCCGGGCCACATGGCATAACTCTCCGTCAGCTCCACGCCCGCCGCGTTGGTGGCGTCGAGCAGGGAGAACAGGGTTTTCTTTTCGGTATGATCAGGCTGGGCCGGATAACCGGGCGCAGGGCGGATACCGGCATAGGCCTCGCCGATCAGCTCATCGCCGGCAAGAGCTTCTTCGGGCGCATAACCCCAGAATTCCTTGCGCACCCGCTCATGCATACGTTCGGCAAAGGCTTCCGCAAAACGGTCGGCCAGCGCCTTGACGAGAATCGACGAATAATCGTCATTAGCCCGCTCGAAGCGTTCAGCAATCGCCACCTCCTCGATACCCGCCGTGACGACGAAGCCGCCGACATAATCGGCAACGCCGCTATCGACAGGCGCGACGAAATCGGAAAGCGCCACATTGGGGCGTCCGTCACGCTTGGAAAGCTGCTGGCGCAGCGTGAAGAAGGTCGCCAGTTCTTCGGAGCGGTTTTCATCCGTGAACAGCCTGATGTCGTCTCCCACCGCATTGGCGGGCCAGAAGCCGATAACAGCCCGCGGCCGGAACCATTTTTCCTTGATGATCTTCTTCAGCATCGCCTGCGCATCGGCATAAAGCTGCCGCGCAGCCTCACCCTGCTTCTCGTCTTCAAGGATAGCGGGATATCGGCCCTTCAGCTCCCAGGTCTGGAAGAACGGCGTCCAGTCGATGTAACGGGACAGCTCCTCAAGGTCATAGGTCTCGAACACCTTGGTGCCGAAGAATTGCGGCTTCACGACACTATAGGTCGACCAGTCGATCTTGTGCGCATTCTCGCGGGCGCGGGAAAGCGGCAGACGCTGCTTTTCGCGCTCATTGCGGGCGTGCGCCTCCGCCACCTTGGCATATTCAGCCCGGATGCCGTCGATATAGGCTGGCTTCTGCTCGGCGGAGAGAAGTGCGGAGACGACGCCCACCGCACGCGAGGCATCGGTGACATAGATCGCCTGGCCCTGTTCGTAACGCGGATGGATTTTCACCGCCGTATGCACGCGGCTCGTTGTTGCGCCGCCGATCAGCAGCGGGATGTTGAAACCCTGCCGCTCCATTTCCGCCGCCACATGCACCATTTCATCAAGCGACGGCGTGATGAGACCGGAAAGACCGATCACATCGACCTTTTCGGCAATCGCCGTTTCAAGGATTTTCGTCGTCGGCACCATCACGCCGAGATCGATGATCTCGTAATTGTTGCAGGCAAGAACGACGCCGACGATGTTCTTGCCGATATCGTGCACATCACCCTTCACGGTCGCCATCAGCACCTTGCCGGCGGCCTTGTTCTGTTCACCGCCATTCAGGCGCTTTTCCTCTTCCATGTAAGGAAGCAGAACGGCGACGGCCTGCTTCATCACGCGGGCGGATTTCACCACCTGCGGCAGAAACATCTTGCCGGAACCGAACAGATCACCGACCACGTTCATGCCCGCCATCAGCGGCCCTTCGATAACGTGCAGCGGGCGGGCGGCCTGCTGGCGCGCCTCTTCCGTATCGGCTTCGATGAATTCGGTAATGCCGTTGACCAGCGCGTGTTGCAGCCGCTTTTCGACGGAAAGCTCGCGCCAGGAAAGATCCTGCACCTTCGCCTGTTTTTCACCCGTGCCGCGGAAACGCTCCGCCACGTCAAGCAGCCGCTCCGTCGCGTCGTCGCGGCGGTTCAGCACCACATCTTCGCAGGCCTCGCGCAATTCCGCATCGATGTTGTCGTAAACCGCAAGCTGCCCGGCATTGACGATGCCCATATCCATGCCGACCTGGATGGCGTGGTAGAGGAACACGGCATGCATCGCCTCACGCACTGGCTCATTGCCGCGGAAGGAGAAGGACAGGTTGGAAACGCCACCGGAAATATGCGTCAGCGGCATGGTTTCGCGGATGGTCTTTGTGGCTTCAATGAAGTCCACGCCGTAATTATTGTGCTCCTCGATACCCGTGGCTACCGCAAACACGTTTGGATCGAAGATGATGTCTTCCGGCGACAGGCCCGCCTTTTCAGTCAAAAGCTTGTAGGCGCGCGTGCAGATTTCCACCTTGCGCTGATAGGTATCCGCCTGCCCGACCTCGTCAAATGCCATGACCACGACCGCAGCACCGTAATTGTGGACGAGCCGCGCCTGCTGGAGAAACTTCTCCTCGCCTTCCTTCAGCGAAATCGAATTGACGATCGATTTGCCCTGCACGCATTTCAGACCGGCTTCGATGATTTCGAACTTGGATGAGTCGATCATCACAGGCACGCGGGCAATATCAGGCTCGGCGGCAATGAGGTTCAGGAACTCCACCATCGCCTTTTGCGAGTCGATCAGGCCCTCATCCATGTTGATGTCGATGATCTGCGCACCGTTTTCCACCTGATCGCGGGCGACAGCCAGCGCCGCCGTGTAATCGCCGGCAGTGATCAGCTTGCGGAAGCGGGCCGAGCCGGTGACGTTGGTACGTTCGCCAACGTTGACGAAGGGAATGTCCTTGGTCAGCACGAAGGGTTCGAGACCCGAAAGCGACATGAAGGGCTTGTGCTCGGGAATGGGGCGCGGCTTGTAATCCTTGACGGCTTCGGCAATCGCCCGGATATGCTCGGGCGTCGAGCCGCAGCAACCGCCGACGATGTTGACAAGACCGTCGCGGGCAAAACCCTGCACCTGGCGCGCCATCATCTCGGGTGTTTCGTCATATTGCCCGAATTCGTTCGGCAGGCCGGCATTCGGATAGGCGCAGACGAAGGTGTCGGCCACATCCGAAAGCTCCTGCAGATGCGGACGCATGGCATCTGCACCAAGAGCGCAGTTGAGGCCGATGGTGAAGGGGTTGGCGTGTCGCACCGAGTTCCAGAAAGCAGACGGCGTCTGGCCGGACAGCGTGCGGCCGGAAAGGTCCGTGATCGTGCCTGATATCATCACCGGCAGACGGATGCCCTTGGCCTCGAAACGCTCCTCACAGGCGAAGATTGCGGCCTTGGCGTTCAGCGTATCGAAGATCGTCTCGATGAGGATGATATCCGCGCCGCCATCGATCAGACCGTCGATCTGCTCGCCATAGGCGATGCGCAGATCGTCGAAACTGACGGCACGGTAACCAGGATTGTTGACATCAGGCGAAATCGAGGCGGTGCGGTTGGTCGGGCCGATAGCGCCCGCAACGAAACGGCGGCGGCCATCTTCGCGCTCACCCCGCTGGGCAGCACGGCGGACGATCTGCGCCCCTTCGCGGTTGAGATCGTAGACGGCATTTTCCATCTCGTAGTCCGCCTGCGCGATGCGCGTCGACGAAAACGTGTTGGTTTCGAGAATATCCGCACCCGCCATCGCATAGCGATAATGGATTTCTTCGATGGCATCCGGCTGGGTCAGGATCAGAAGGTCGTTATTGCCCTGCTGGTGACAGGCGCAGCCGATAAAACGATCACCGCGAAAATGATCTTCATCAAACCCCAGTCCTTGAATCTGCGTGCCCATTGCGCCATCGAGAATGAGGATACGTTCGCTGGCGGCCTGGCGCAGCGCGCGCAAAATTTCCGCGCCGTCGCGCTTTGCCCCTTCAGGGCCGAACAGATCGTCAAACACGGGCGCACTCCTCATTTCGATTTGCAAGATCGCAAGCCGTCAAGTCACATAAAGATATGTTTATGTCAATATATCTTCAAGGTATAGGTATGGCTTTGCGTCGTTGCGGCAGACTACGAAATTTCACTGACAGATGACAGGTTTATGCAGCAAGGATATAAGCCGAAGCAGCAAACCGTATGGAGGACGAAATGCCCGAGGACGACCACAACAACCGGAACTGGAACACCTTGCCATGGCATCGCCAGTGGCTGGTCAAACAGGCCGATGGGCTTTTCGACTTCTTCCAGTACCGCGCCGTCAATCCGGCCGGCGGCTTCTTCGATCTCGATGCCAAGGGTGCGCCGCTGCAGAAAAACGATCCTGTGCGCGGCATCCATGCCTCGGCACGCATGGTGCATTGCTTCTCCATCGGCCACCTGCTCGGACGGCCGGGCTGCGGCGATATCGTCGACCACGGTATGACCTACCTCTGGAACAATCATCGTGACAGCGAGCACGGCGGTTATTTCTGGCAGGTCAACGATGGCGGCCCGGTGGACGCCACCAAACAGGGTTATGGCCACGCCTTCGTGCTTCTGGCCGCCTCCTCCGCCAAAACTGTCGGCCACCCGCTTGCTGACAAGATGCTGGCCGACATCACCGAGGTTCTGGAAACGCGTTTCTGGGAAGAAAAACACGGCGCTATCGCCGAGGAATTCAACCGCGACTGGTCACCCATCGACAATTATCGCGGCCAGAATTCCAACATGCATCTGACCGAAGCGCTGATGGCCGCCTATGAGGCGACCGGCGACAGCAATTACCTGACAAAGGCCGAACGCATCGCCGATCTCGTCATCCGTCGCCGCGCCGGTGAGCTGGATTTCCGCGTGCCGGAGCATTTTGACGAGAACTGGACGCTCGACAAGGAGTATCGTGGCAACGAAATGTTCCGCCCCTCGGGCTCCACTCCCGGCCACTGGCTGGAATGGGCGCGCCTCATCCTGCAATTGTGGGTGCTGGGCGAACGCCGCCACGACTGGATGCCGGTGGCGGCAAAATCGCTCTTCGTGCAATCCATGGCGCTTGGCTGGGACCGCGAAAAAGGCGGCTTCTTTTATACGCTCGACTGGCACGACAATCCCGACAAGACGGCAAAGCTCTGGTGGCCCATGTGCGAGGCGGCGGGTGCAGCCCACTTCCTCAACGAAAATCTGCCGGCGGACGAATTCTACGAAGACAGCTACCGCCGCATCTGGAGCACGATCGCCAACAATTTCATCGACCACGACAATGGCGGCTGGCACGAGGAGCTGACGGAAAATCTGATTCCAGCCAACACGCTTTTCCCCGGCAAGGGCGACATCTACCACGCGCTTCAGGCCTGCCTGATCCCGCTATTTCCGGCAACGGGAAGTTTGACGAAAGTGATCAAGGAAGGCGGCGGCTCCTATTGAGGCCGCTGCAAGAATGAAGCATCTGACACGCTCCGTCATACCGGACGTGATGATGCTGGACCCCGGATCAAATCCGGGGTGTCGGCATATCGAGGCGCCTCAAAATCCGATAGTTTCCTCGAAATCATCCCAGGACTGGTACATTTCATAACGGCCGATACCCGGGATCGGCACATGTCCGTAATAGGGTGAAAGCTGGAACTCGGCGGCAGCCTCGCTTTTGCCGGCAACGGCGCTCACATAGATCGCGGAGGCGAGCCCGGTTCGGTTGGCGCCGTGTTCGCAATGGATGAGGATCGGTTTTTCAGCGTTGCGCAGCACGGCGACGAGCGTTTCCGCTTCCTCCACCGAGACCTTCTCGCTTGAACTCAGCGGATAATCGACAAGCCGGACACCGTTGTTTTTCGCTGCCTGGCTTTCGGCGTCATACCAGCCTTCACGCTTTTCATCGCGCAGATTGATGATCGTCTTGATGCCGTAGGCCTTGGCATAGGCCGTGATGTCCTTACCGCTCGGCTGGGCCGAACGATAAAGTTCGCCGGGGATGACCTCGTGAAAATTTCCGGTCAGCTGGCCAATGCCCATATGCGCGCCGGCCAGAACCGGCAGAGCCACCAGGCCAATGGCGGCAATTTTCAGAAACTTCAGAACTATACGCAAAACCTAAACCCGCAACATTCATCGGACGGGTGGGCAGGTGGCATTGCAAATCGGCGAAAACAAGTCCCGCAACGGCGAAAGCGGCCTCGGCGTGGCCGGCAACGACGCGGGCACCTTTACGAACCCCTTGCGAAACAAGGGGTTCAGGCGACAGCACGAAAATGTTCAAGAAACCGTGAGGGTCGGAAGCAGCGACAGCCGTTCAATCGAATTCCGCAGAAACGATGGTGACGCGCCATTCCAGCCGTTGCGGATCTACCGTTTCATTGTTGCGCAGTCGGAAAGAGCGGCACGCGGCAAATGTCTCTCCAGCCTCGATCCGCCTTTCACTCACCTGATAGGGATCAAAGGCGACGGAGGCGCGGAAGGCAGGCTCGAACCCTTCAAGCGTATAGGTCAGGCGCTGCACGGCAACATTATTGTCGTTGCGGAAGCTGACGCGGATCGGCAATGCCGCATCCGTGCACGCCGCATCGAAGCTAGCCGTCGCAATGACATGGTCGAGCCGCTGGCTACCGCGCTGCCAGTCGTAAATGACAAAGGCGGCGGTGGTCCCCCAGATCAACAGCAGGCAGATGACGACCGGTTTGAGGTGCCGCGGAAACGCGATGAGGGTGAGAAGAAGAATGGCACTGAGAACGGCTCCGACAATCACGTCGCCCCTCCCCCATAAAAACTAACCCGCATGCGATCCTGTCCTCCCTTGCCCATTCCTGCCCGCAACATCAGCCCTATCCAGGTGTCGAAGCACCGGCATTGCCGCAGACAGGCACAACTCTATGGTCGTGCCCCTCGCTGTCAAGACAACCAAGCGTGACCCCGCTTCCGTTGCTTTGACAAGGCGGCGAAAGGAACCAAACGCCGTTGAAGGCGTTCGCCGCATCAGAACAGCATGACGGGGCGGTAAAAAACGTCGCGATTTGGGCAAGGAAGGCCGGCAACTCGAGGGAACAATCTGCCCCTTGGAACCGCCGATCTCCAACCCATATTAAATGCACCTAATATATGTTATAGAAGTCAATCAGCTCAGGGAGAAAAACGATGAAAACGCTGATCGTAACGTCACTCTTGGCCCTGTCCGCCAGCACCGCGATGGCTGCGGATGCCGTCTACGAAACCCCGGCGCCTCCGGTCGCGCAGGAAACCCTGCCGGTATTTACCTGGTCTGGTCCGTATCTTGGTATTCAAGGCGGCGCTGGCTGGGCGAACGGCGATTTTTCGGCTGGCGGCCCCGTCGCGTCGGATAGTTTCGATGGCGGCATTCTGGGCGCTTTTGCCGGTTACAATTACCAGTTCGACAATAATTTCGTCCTCGGTATCGAAGGCGATGTCGATTATAACTGGAACGACAATGACTATGCCGGCGTGAACATCGGCACCGACTGGCAGGGCTCTGTTCGTGGCCGTGTCGGTTACGCTTTCGACCGTGCCTTGATCTATGGTACCGCCGGCTGGACAGCGACGCGCGGTTTCATCGAAACGCCTGGCGCCGGCAAGGATAGCACCACGTTCAACGGTTACACCGTCGGCGCTGGCTTGGACTATGCCTTCACCGACAATGTGTTCGGCAGGATTGAATATCGCTACAATGACTATGGCGACAAGGACATCTTCGGCGTCAACACCGATTTCGACCAGAGCACCGTCAAGGTCGGCCTTGGTGTGAAGTTCTGATAGCGTCGACAAACGTCAGCAAAAGAGCCCGGCCAAGTGCCGGGCTTTTTCTTTGTCGGAACGCCCCACCAGCTTCGCCCTGAGACTCTAAAAACGTGGAAAATGTGAACATCGCAAAAATGAGATATTCACGGACCGTTCAGCCGGCCCGTGCCATCATGCGGGCATAATGAGCCTCTATCTCCCGAAGCAGGCTTATGGAGTAGCCCTCGATGAAAAAGATCATTCTTACAACCCTTGCCGCGCTGGTTGCCACCGGCAGCGTCTTCGCGTCCTACGGCACCGCTGCCGCGCAGGACTATCCCTATCGTCCGCGCTACGACCGTGGCGGCCCGCCCCCACCGCCCTATCGCGAACACCGCCGCCACAATGATGGTGCTGCGATTGCCGGCGGACTGGCTGCAGGCGTTATCGGCGGCCTGATCGGCGGCGCAATCGCCAACGGCGGTAACAGCGGTCCCCGCTACTACGAGCCACCACCGCCGCCCCGCCCACGCTGCTGGTTCGAAGACCGCCGCGTTCCCAATTCCTATGATGGCGGCTGGCACACCGAAAGCATGCGGGTCTGCGACTGACCCCATAGCTGAAAATCCGTAATGAACAATCCGACCAGTCTTAATGGCTGGTCGGATTTTTTGTTGGATGAGCAAAATCCAAGGAATGCGCAATGATCGATGATGTATCGACTTGCTATACGGAATCGCACCAACTCGTTCAAAATATAAGGAAATGTAGTTCGTCACATGCGACGATTTTCGCACCTTTGAAAACATTGAACTTTCCTTGGGCTGTCGTCACCAATGGCTGACACTGTCGTCACATTCGTTGCTCCTGCAGAGCCCTTTTCTCACAATCGATAATCCTGAGGCCTACCCCGGTGCTGGAACGGTCCCACGCGATCGTATTGAAAGTTCCCAAGCGAAGCCTTTCCTCCGATTGCAATCAAAGGCTTCAATATACTTGCTTGTTCTCGCTACCTAATCGATAGTTGCGCTCAACCTCTGCACGACGAACGCGTCTTCTCGCGAAAGCATGGGGAGGCTTTGGTGCGGGGGCGCAATTGCCATTCTACGTTAGAAAATCGGTTTCGGCGGGTCCATTCCGCTTCAATTTCTCCAAGTCTGGGGTCGGTGTCTCTGTAGGCGTGAAAGGCCTACGGATAGGAACCGGTCCTCGGGGACACTACATCCATGCTGGTCGCGGCGGCCTCTACTATCGGGCGACGCTTGGTAATGCTGGAGGAAGTCTGCAATCGCCAGTTTTGCCACAACAACAAGCATTGCCGAAGGTTACTTTCGACAACGGTGATGTCGAAATGATCGAGATCGATTCCGGCGATGTCATGCACATGCGTGACACTTCCTTTTCGGAACTCCTTGACGAGATAAACTCCAAGGCGCAGCAGACCCGCATGTCAGTGGCCCTTTCGTTGACCGCTCTCGCAATAGGTGCGGTGGCGGCCCTCGCTACGGGCGGACCTGGATTGCTAATTTGCGCTGTGGCGCTACCAGCGGGGGCGATCGGCAGTTGGCTGGATTCTTATCGCAGGACAACCGTACTCTACTATGACCTAGAAGGTGACGCGGAAACAGCCTACGGGCGGCTGACAGAAGGGTATGACGGCCTGAACGGGTGTGCTGCCAAATGGCATATCGAGGCCGGAGGCGCTATCCAAAGTCTAGCAGCGTGGAAGCGCAATGCAGGAGCTTCCCACCTCGTAAACAGGAAATCGACCAAGCTCGCCTATACCCTCCCGTCGGTTATCAAGAGCAACGTCACGCCTCCTGCTCTGCATGTGGGCCGGCAGGTCATGTTTTTCATGCCCGATATTGTGCTTGTGCAGGACGGTAGTCGGGTAGGTGCCGTTAGCTACGCCGACTTGAACGTGCGTTGGCAGGACTCCATGTTCATCGAGACAGAGCGCGTCCCAAGCGACGCCACGATCGTAGATCACACTTGGAAGCATCCGAACAAGAGCGGCGGTCCCGACAGGCGTTTCAAAGACAACAGGCAGATTCCAATCTGCCTGTACGAAACAATGCACCTCACGAGCAACAGTGGCGTTAACGAACTCGTGGAGTTTTCCAGGACCGGGGTGGTGGCCGCTTTTGTGGATGGATGCCGGATGCTCGCCGCGCTGCCTCGGGAACGGAAACCTGCGGTCGCGTTGCCACCAGCGCCTGCGAACGATGCCGTGGATGTCGCTCCCGTCAAGGCCACGGAAAGGAAAGGCAGTTTCCTCAAGGGAGCATTACTGACAGTTCTCGCGCTTCTGGTCGGAATTCCGGCACTTGCCATCTTTTTCGGCCCCCGTCACAAGGAGGCGGATGCCGGATTGCCACCTAATTTTGTTGCGGAGACAACCGAAACGCTGGCCGCAGGAGAAAAGGATGGGGCGCTGCCCGAGAAAATCAAAATTGAACCCACGCCTCAAGTGCCGACGGTCAACAAAACCGAAATGGTTCAGTCGGGGCCGTCCACCAGTGACAAAGCGGAGCCCGCCGCAATCCGCTATACGAAGACCGACGCTAATCTGCGCGAGGGACCTGGCACCAAATTCGCTGTGATGATCGTTGTCCCTAAAGGAGGGCAGGTTTCCGTCATGGAAACTAAAGGTGGATGGAGCCGTGTCCAGGTAGATGTCAAAACGTCTGGATGGATGGCGAATTCTACGATCATGGGAAATTAACCGTCGACTCCAGCGTCGGAACTGCCGATTATCCGAAGAAACCAACACGTCCGCTATTTTTGAACCTCAAAGGCACGGTCGTCTACAATGGCTCCGAGGAGCCCGTGATCAAACTGTTGCCAACGGCATGGATCGGAGAGAATACGGTTTCGACGGCGCAGATCAGGCGGACGGACGCGATGATTAATGACAAAAGGTTGCGTCGGAACTAAATCTGCTTAGAAAAGAGTTGTGGCAGTGATGATCTCGATCAGAGATTGCACGTCCGTTTCTGAGAACGTAGACTTGTTTATACAACGTCATCTTGCATGGAAATCGCATGTCCTCTTCCGACAATCCCAACCGTTTTCGCTGGCTACATTTCAGCGACATCCACGTCGGAGTAAAAGGACAGGAACATCTTTGGCCACGCTCTGGACATTTACTGGATGCAGACCTCGAGAAGGTCTTGCGACGCGCTGGCGAGATCGACCTGATCATATTTTCAGGCGACTTGGTTCAGAAAGGGGCGGCTGAAGAGTTTGATCAGTTCGATGAAATCATGGCTAGGATAATGGACCGAGTCTCGGAATTCCAAGACCGCCCGCAAATGATCGCACTTCCTGGGAACCACGATCTCGTACGACCGGACTCACTCGATAGCCACGCCATTACTCTCTCAAGCTATTGGGATCGGCCAGACATACGAGATCGATTCTGGGACAAGAAAGGTGACGATTATCGAACGTTCATCGGAAAAGCGTTCGAAAACTTCAGTTCGTGGCAGAAACGAGCCATCGACACCGGGGTCCACATTCGTCCGCAGAAGACAGGAATTTTGCCTGGCGACGCCGCTTACATTTTGGACACGCCCCGAGGGGCGCTAGGCGTGGCAGCTCTCAATTCGACCTGGCTCCAACTTGAGGGCGGCGACTATACCGGTCGTCTTCACGTCGACGCTCGACAGCTGTTGGCAATCACGGATTCAAATCCGGACAACTGGGTCAATTCAAATGACGTAAGCCTTCTCGTGACACACCAGCCGCCAAGTTGGCTCCACGCAAACAAACCTACAACTTGGGAAAACGACATCAATCCTGCTGGACGCTTCGACCTGCATCTGTACGGACACATGCACAAGCCAGACACTACGACTGTGGCCCATGGTGGGGGGCATGCTAGACGGAGCCTGCAGGCAGCGTCGTTGTTTGGGTTGGAAATCTACGGAGCGGCGATTGAGCGAATCCAAGGCTATTCCCTTTGCGAGATTGAGATCGCGGATCAGACTAGGAAGCTTACCGTCTGGCCGCGAACCATGATTGAGGTGGCTGGAGGCGACATGATACTCGCCCGAGACCTCAGCCAAGGGGCCGATGAAGATACGGGCAGCTTTTCAATGCCCTATTCGTTGAACAGAAAAAAAAGGCATCTCCACCGCACGTGGTCACCAACCTCAGTGAATCTGAACGAAGTCTATCCGTTGCAGAGGTTGTCGACCTTAGCCGACCGGTTAAATTCGACCTGGAAACTCTACGCTCCACCACTATCGTCAGCAGAGCTCACCAAAGTGTCCGCCAATTAGAACGGGACGTCGTTCTTGCTGGATTGGCCCGGGACCGCATCGTTTGGGTTGCTTCCGACTGGGGAATGGGCCACGAGGGCTTCGTTTCATCCATCCGCGATAGGCTTGGTATACCGTCACTGTCTGTGTTCGTGCTTGATTTCAGCGGCTATCGAACCAGAGAGAGTTTCTTCGAAAGTCTTCAAACCCTTTACAGAACGAGCTTTCAAGAGATTTGCGAGGCGATCGCTGACGCTGGACCTTCAGTCCTGATCTTTGATGACCTTGATTTTTCTTCGAGCAGCAGCATGGACGGCGGCTTCGAACTTGAAGTCGAAGCCCTCGCGCAAACTGTGTCTGCTTTTGCGACGGAGACTTTGATTTTCATTCGCTCACGGCGAACCACGCGGTTTGCCACCTTTGAACAAGTGGAATTGAGGGCGCTTGATGAGGCTGACGTCGGCGTCTACGCCGCCGCGAGTGAGATCGGAAGCGAGAAATACGCCAAGCCCGAGATTGCCTCCAAGCTCTTCCGTCATACGGACGGTGTCCCAAATCGAATTGACGTCGCGTTGCGTGGATTGCAACTGATATCGCTTAACGAACTGATGGAGTCGAACCCCGACTTCAGTTCATCGGGCGGTGCGTTGATTGAAGCGCCACCCGCTCTCGTAGCAACGGTATCAGAACTTAGAGCGTCGGACGACAGGCAAGAGCAGAGAGCCTGGAATCTGCTTTTGGCGCTGAGTGCCCTGCCTCATGGTGAACAGCTTGGACGATTGAAGCGGTTTCTCGGTCCCCATCCAATTGACGTACCCCACGCACACGCGCTGGCCGACCGTTCTTTGATCAACTCCGTTTCTCTGGCAACTTTCGAAGGAGCTGAAACCGAGTCGAACCGGACGCTGGTGGTCCCTCGCTCGGTGAGGGAATACGTTAGAAATATAATCGACGATAAAACGGCGGAGGATATAGACCTCAAGGCACTGGAGCTTCACTTCGGCAGGCAATGGTCGGCTGGAGATATCCACTCCTCACCGACGGTCAGACGGGTGCAGCAGGCGCTGTGTGATGTTTACGAAATTCATAACGCCAGCACGCTGATACTGAGGACCGTTAGGCGGTCGCTCGACGGGATTGGTTCGACTTCAGCAGAAAGTGCGATCCGACTTGCGCTAGGATTTGTTGATGCGTTGCAAGACGGTGACCATTTCCGCAGTGTATCGGGCTTTTGCGAAGACATGCTCGCTGCGATCGCGGATGACAATCGTTTTGAGCGAGAAGCAAATACGCTGAGATATGAATACGCACGCAGTCTGCGCATGACGAGCCGCCACTATGAAGCTATCACAAACTTCGAGGCTCTTGACGACACATACCTAAGTAAACAGCAACGCCAAAGCGTTCAGCTCGGACTTGCGCTCTGCCTCGACAGCCAAGGGGATGAAGACGGCGCGGCGGAAGCCGCGAAACGGGCTATAACGATTGATCGGCATTCATCCCGCGCGTTGCACGCTCGATTGATCCTTGCCGAACAGTTTCAGGATAATGACGAGCGGATCGCCGAGCTAAAGAAAATCCTCATAAAGGCGCAGAAGAACGGAAACCATTCGCTTGCGAATACGATCAATCTGTCCCTTGCTAAAGACCGCCGCAAAAAGGGATTGCCGACCGACGACGTCTTAAAGCAAATCGTGACGACACAAAAGAAGACCGGCGATTTCTACAATGCCGCGCGGGCCATCGTTGATCTCGCAGGAGAGTCTGGCGCTGTCGAACGACTTACGGCGACAGATCGTGCGAATCTCATCGGCGCTTACCACTATCTTTTTCACGAGCGCATGTTCAATCTATTTGACAGGTGCCATTCAGCGCTTTGGAAGCTGTTCTCCCATGATGGCGATGCAGCGAGCTTGTTGAACCTATTCAGACTGAGTTCTTTCATATGGCGTCTAAACGGACGAGAAGAGCAGGAAACAAAATATCTTGTCGAGTTGGCGAAGAAATTCGGCGATCTGATTGCTCGTGGTGTTTCTGGTACCAACCGCGACGGGGCATACTTTATCGTTAGAGTGTCCATGGTAATTGGGCAACATAAGTTGCTTGATGGCGATGCGGAAAGAAAGGATTTGGGTGAACCAAGCTAACCTGGGTCATCCAATTCTTCGGTGATTTTGTGGACTACTATCCTGCGTGCGCCCAGGTGATTAACCATTTCCCCTGCCTTAGGTGCTGGCCCGCACGTCAGAAAACATACTACACCTCGCCCCGAACTATGTAGAAAACAACGCCTAATTCTGCATGCAAGAATTTTCACGCTACAGAGCCATACGTTTCGGCTTGACATGGCTGGGTAGCGGGCTTCAAGAAGCGAAGACAACGCTAAATTGTGCGCTGTTGAATATAAGTGAATTGCGTCGCTGTGTTACGCTCGGGCTGGTGGGGTTAATCGTTGTTTCTGAATTCGTTGAAACACAATTTGTTAGTATTTTGGGGGAGACTGGCGAGGAAAGCTCATTATTTATAGCGTCCTCGGGATATGTTTCATAACGGTATTATTGCCGTTGTTTTTTCCAAAGTTCGGAGATGTAAGTACCTTCTGGGGAGCGGTGTATGCCTCTTGGCTGGCCGGACTTCTTATGTTTGTCGCCACCGGTCTAATTATCGCGGCCGTAACTCTTCCCCGACCTGAACAAGACCTAATCAATACTCGTATCCACAACCTTTTGCAGCGCCAGCAGGGACCTCATATAGACTACATCTCTAAAAAGCTGGTCGGGCTTCTTGAGCCATATATGGAATGCGTTGAGCGAACCCTGAACGTAGTTAAATACGATAGCGCCCACAAAATGTTCTTGGTCAATCAAGACACCGAGATCGCTTACAGATCGTACGTCTTGGACGCTGATGTGACCTTTCCATCTAGGGTCGGATACAAAAACGCACCACTACCGCCACCTGGTGGAGACAATTGCTGTCTTGCATATCTCCGTGTTGATGGAAAGGATTTCGGCGGAAGCGAAACCTTCACTTCTGAGATCACTCGTCCATTTGAAATCACAATCAAGCCCCATTCAAAATGCGTAGTGAAGCATCGGATGGTCTATTGGGTGGCAGTCGACGAGGCAAATAGACAATTGGCAATTCGCTTCACTCGGAAGATGTGCGTCAAGATTAACAATCAGCTTGGGACCCAAAAAATCAAGGTGACCCATCATGTTGGGAGCGGTCAAAACGGCGTGATCGAATGTGGAGAGACGGCAATAGTTGTGAACAATCTGGATGTCCATCCCTGCAAAAACGACACGGATTTTACATTTCATTTTACCATGGATGTTGAAAATTAACGTTTAACAACATATAAGTAGAGAAAACGAAGGAGAATCTAATGAGATTTGGCGACGATATCGGAGCTTAATGCTCCATGCATTAATCGGATGCCCTTTCGCGAAGCAATCTGGGTATCGGGTTTTGGTATGAATGCGATAGGTCAATTCGCCTATTTCGCAGTATTGGGTTTTTCGCCCCTTTATGCGATGCGGAGCTTTCGTTTCGACTGGTCTGCATGGGCTGATGTGGGTATTTCATTAAAATCTGACTGATGTATGCATTTTAGCTTGCTTACTCAGTTCTTTCGTCTCGCAATTGAAATGATTGCAAATCTAAAAGGCAGGGTTTCCCCTGCCTTTTATGCTGGCCCGCAGGCCAGAAAAGAGACTACATCCCGTTTCCAAGATGGCTGCCGACCCGCAGGTCAGACCCAACGTTTACCGGGTACCAACATGGCCGTCAACGGCCCTGCGATCATTTTCCGGAGCCGTCAATCGTTCGAGGATTTCTTCCTCGACAAGAGCGACACGGCGCTCATGTTCAACAATGAGTGCAGCCATTTCGGCGGCATGCCTTTCCCCAGCCCGGTTTTCGATGAACGAACGCAGCGGGACAATGGCACTTGCGACACCTTCGAGGATCGCCTCGAAGTCCCTTTGTGACACCTTCGGCACCATGTGCAGGCCACCCCGATTGAAATCGACATAACGCTCAAGTCTGCAGATGCCGGCGGTCATGACCTTGTCGCAGATTGCCCACACTGTGCGCTCCTTGTCCGGTCCCGGGTTTTCCGAGAGCTGGCGACAATATGGTGGAAGTGGAAGACCCAGTTCGATTTCACGAGGCGGTTCGCTCGTCAATGGTACGAACACGACTGCGCCATCCATCGGCGACATAGAGACTGGAGGCCGCAGGATTACCCCTGGGTGATAATCGGTGAACTCCGGTTTACGCGCGCCCTTGGCGGCCGCAATCCAATAGACTTCGCGAGATGCTGGTTTCCTGAGGATTGTCAGCACCTCGTCGTTCCAGCTATCGAGCCCGCCCCTCGGTGACCTTGCCTCGTTTGCGGCTACCGGGCGTTTCGAGTTCTCCACAGCAACAGACCTTGTCGACATAAGGATGGTCTTTCTATGCTTCATTCGCAGCGCTCCTCGTAATCTGAAATCACCGACTGATCACGCTTGGCGGCTCGATAGCCACCGTCCAGCGCGATATGAATCCCTCGAAAGCCCGTGCGGCCATCAATGCGCCTGACACTGATTTCCCCCTTCAGGATCGCAACCGCTACGTCGCCTACGGGACGTCTTTCGGCGCAGCAGTAGGCGCGGAATTTCCTCGATGTCCCCGTTGATACCCGGGGGAGCATTGAGATGGAGCGGAGGATGTCGTCGACCTGGCGACGCAGAAATTTCACCCCTCTGCCAGCATCACCCGATACATACGCAATAGGGGTGAGATAACCGGCAGACAGCAGCGGCGACACTTCCCAGCTACGGATTCCGAGTAGTTCGCCAACTTCGACCCTGCTCAGCAGTGCGTCGATCTCGCGCCTGATTTCGGCCATCTGGGTCGTATCGAAGGAGACGCGGCGCTTCCCACGCTGCCCACCACCGACCTGACCGAGAGCGCTGACAAGACTGGCGAGACCGCGACGGTCCATATCGAGATCGGCAGCCAGCGCAGTCAGGCTCACCATACCGTCCTCATCGGCGTCGACCGCACGGTTTCCCGTCAAGGCCGTGACGTGCGCCTTCCGGAAGGCCGATAGCAGCATCCGCTTTGCAAAGGCATCCGGCAGGGAACGCGCCTGATCATACGCCCAGCCGAACACGATCGAATAGGATCGATCGATCTCGGCGCTGGAAAGGTTGTTTTTTACCCAGTGGGCAACGACGTTGACCAGATGGACACGATCTTTACTCAGGGCACGATAACCAACATCCGCCATGCGACTCGTCAGTTCGGGGATAGCGTCGACTTTCGAGTTCGAAACCAGGCGGCCGACGAGATGACAAAGGTCGATCACGACCGTCGCGTCGAGGCCGTCAAGCAATGGCGCTTCCCACGCATCCTCGTAGCCCATGCGCATCAGAAGGTAGGCCGCTAACGTCCCCCGACGAAGCACGTTCGGACGGCGATCGCCTACCAGTTCATTTCCGCTTTTGGTCACGTCGAACCTTGGCCACCACCAGCCAACGGGGCGGTTATCAATATCGCGGTCGGCGAGTTCAAGATCGTGGTAGGGGCAGCGACGCACCGCGACGATGTCCCACCAGCACCGATGATAAGCTTTCTCGGCGAGGCAGGCCGCGCACCAGCGCCGCCGACTGAATGACAGACCACGTTTCGTGAAGCGCTGGCCGCCGAGCCAATACGATCCGTCCCGTTTCACCGGAGTAGCATGTGCAAGCCGACGACGGCGATCGTCGGAGATCGGAAGACCGCACACGACTTCCAGCAACGACGCAGGTACGATGTTGCGGCCGTTGACTTCGATCCATTTCGAGTAGACCCGCATACTGTCGTGTCCCTCGTTGTCCACCAAGCGGGCGAAGTAACCCAGCGCGCCCTCGGTTTCCCCAGGCTCGATGGACCAGTTGCTGAACGGCATCGTCAAGCGATCAAGCATGGCGGTCGCCTCCACGGCCGAATGGTACATAATCTGCATCCAGCGAAAGGCGCTCGGCAGCCGCGCGTCGCAGGTGCTGGAGAGTGATGCGGGGACTGTCGTCGTTGATGGCGAAGAAGGCGGCGGCCGTGATGACGTTCATTGGCCACCCAATGGTGCCGCGGCAAATATGGAAGAAGTCGGCGACATAGTCGTTCTCGCCGAGACCCGACAGTTCGCGGAAAGGCAGGAGACGGTCCACGCCGTAGAGGAAGTATTGGAGCCTCTCGCGGTCCTCCACGCTATTCTGGTCGTACTTACGCATACGGAAACGAGGAAGACCGCCACGCCCCTCGATCTCCGGAATTTCCATCATCGCCTTCTCGATCGACGGATGTCCGGCGAGCAGGACATTGCAGAAGCGACGGTCTGCAACATACTTGACCAGCGACATCGCAACGGTTCTGCGCTGGCCACGGTCGTTTAGGATCGCGTGGGCGTCATCGATGATGAGAAGCCTGACACCCATTTTCATGAGTCTGGTCGTCGCCATCTTGTTGATGGTCGCAGCGGACAGATTGGGGATCGCGGCGGCGGCCGTCGCGTCGTAGATTTCCCGTCCCAGCGACATCGAGTTCCAATCGCGCCGCGCCTCGACGTAAAGCACCGGGTATTGGTAGCCGGTCTCTGTCTGCACCGGAGGATGCTTGCTCGCGAAGTATTGGAGGACAAAGGACTTGCCACTACGGTAGTCTCCCAGCATCGCACCGACCTGACCGACATCGGGGGTGCCACCATCCACAGGCAGATGGAACCGCTTGACGTCCTTGAACCGCGCAAGAAAATCGTCGCTGCGGAATAGTACGTCGCGGACCATGGCCTGGCGTTCGGCCGGCGAACGGGATGCTGCCTCGGCACGCTGCTCGGGGGTCACCATGGGGGTAACGTTGAACTGCGGGAATACCCTCATTCGTCTTCTCCTTCGCTGTGGAACTTGCTGAAGAGGTCCGCCGCGGACGTGCGGGCCTCGGTGTCAGTGCGATCAGAAATTGCCGGTGGCGCGGCCTGAGCATGTCTGGCACGAGGCTCGACATCAGCGGCGTTTCCCGCGAACGGATCACCAGAGATCGGGACGATATGACCGTCGCCGTTCACCTCCGGGCCGAGGCTGAAGATTTCCGACGGCGTGCTGCCTCGGCGGGATTCCGCATCGATGCGGGACCTGTTTGCCGGGGCGGGCTCAAACGGCTCGTCGATGCGGATACGCTCGGCGCTTGCGGCAGCGCTATGAACGGGATCGACGATGCGGCTGCGCGCGAATTTGCGCTTGAGGCCCGCGAAGAAGCGCTCAAAGCTGTGCTTCACGCGCATGGTTTTGCGGCGCTCATTCAGCTCCCTGATCTCATCTGTCATCGTATCGCGCAGGGATACAAGGTCCGTCACCGAGGCCGCATCCTCTTTCAGACGGTCGCGGTAGACCTTCTTGATAGCGCGGTGGCGTGAGAGCGTCATGCCAATGGCGTATGCGGCATCCGCTCCGGAGATAGGCACCTCGATGAAGGTCGGCGGATTGACGTGGTGATTGACAACCCAGATGCGGGCGAGATCGTTTGGATCACGAACGCACTTGTAACGTGTCGTTTCCGAGCGATCCGACGCCATGCGGTGCTTCGGGTCGGCAGTGAAAACAGCAAGACCCGGATCGGCGTACCGAAGACAATCCCAAAGGATGCCATCGTTCTGGATGGTCCTGTAGGTGAAATCGCCGGCGAGGCGCGCAAAGACGAGCGGGTCGACCGGGCGGCGCGGCGGAGCATGCTTGATTGTGGCGGCCCATTTGTCGTTCGGGATTGCTTTCATCGATCGGAGCACGCCGATGCCTTTGATAGGGCGCGTGTGGTACTTCGTCGCGAAATAGGTCAAGAGCCAGGCCTCAAGCTCCGACAGTGTCAGAACCGGCAAACCCGCATTTTTGGCGTCGTCGTATTCCTTGCGGCGCTGAGGATTGGAAAACGTCGAGCCGGGGGCAATATGGAGGACGTCCTGGTTGATGACCCTGAACGCGCGCTCGACGCCGCCTTTTTCCCACCCGTGGGAGCCGCGGTATTCCACGATTTTGAAGCCCAGCTGAGCGGCAGCCGAACGCATGTTTTCCGACAGGTTTTCCATCGCCAGATCGACACCCACGTTCGCTGGCAGGCCATATGGAAGGTAGACCAGTCCAGGGAATGCAGACATGTCCTTGGGATAGATCGCATGCTTGAGCGCGGCGAGAGTGCCGATATAACTTGGTCCTTCGAAGGAGATCGCAAATCCCACAACCGCCGCGGTGCAGCGATCGCGGAAGATACAGAGCCAAGGGCGCTCCCAAAATACGGGATAGACGTCGTCGAGGGCCGTGACGTCGGCCTGTGTCCAGTCCACGTCCACCGTGTCGAGCGCGCTGTCCGGCAGGACCTGGCGGATATAGATGCCGAACTTCTCCTGCGCGGGACCAGGGCCGTATGTGTTTGCGTACTTGACGAACTTGTCAACCTTCCCCCAACGGCGCTGGATAGTGCTGTCGGAGGGACCCCGGTATTTGCCGCTCCCGTCGAAGACCTCACGGCCAACGGCATCGTTTTCAGGCAGCGCTGCCCACTTCGAGAACAGGGCTTTCACGTCGTCCCAGTCACCTTCGGTCTGCAAGCTGACCTGATGGACGGCGTCTTCCAGCAACTGTTCCGTCAAAGACGAGTATGTCGTGATCCTGTTGCCCGGCGGCACCTGTGGCGCGAGCGCTACCAGCGGATCATAGTGGTTTTCGTAATAGACCGCGAGTTTTTGCCTCAGCCGGCTGTAGGATGGTGGCGGGTTGTCGCCTACACGGTCGGCGCGGTCAGCCGCAACCTGGAGGATCAGGGGCTTATCCGCCGGGCGACCCAGCCGTTGGGCTGCTTCGGCAATCTCGGTAACGTATCCAAGCCACTTCTCGGCGCTTTCACGCTGCCAGTCCTTGAGTGCAAGAGTCTGCCCATCGTTTACGACGCCGCCAGACGACTTATAAGGCTTGAAGCGGCCCTGCTGTTCGAGAGTCACAAGCTGATAGTTTGTGAGATAGAGCGTACCGCCGCCGAATAGGTTGACGAGGGTTGCCACCGCCCCATGGTGATCGTCGGCATCCCACGAACGCACAGCATAGTGCCCGACCTTGCGGCGGCCGGGACTGAAGATCATGTACTTCTCGTCGACGGAGATCGAGACTGGCTGAGATAGCGGGGCAGCAAAGTCGTGCTTCGGAACCTCAAGTTCAACTGCTGTGATAGCGACAGGCAGGCTTCCGAAGTTAGTGAAATCGCCTGGCCTGGCGTAAATACTCATCGTGCGGGCTCCTTTCGGCCGTAGCGCGGCCAGCGGACGACGGAACTGTCGTCGTAGTGACGTGACAGGTCGATCTCGATCTCGCCCCGGTGGGCGAGTTGCATGAGGGCGGTGAAGTGGCGGTCGATCTCTTCAAGTGTCCGCGTGAAAACGGCCTCGTTGGTCCTTCCGAGCACCTGATACACTGGCGGCGGCAGGCTCACTGCGCTGCGGACAGCGCCGATCGTCGACGGAAGACCGTGCCGATAGAGCGCGTCTCGGACAGCTTCCAGCGCTGGTCGGTCATCCACGAAGCTGTGCTCGTACTGGCGGCGCAGGTTCGTCATTCTCGGTTCGATGCGGATCGAAAGCTCGGAATGCACGGCGTAGCCGCAATCGTGCTCCTCCCGGTAGATTTGCTTGAGGACACGGACACGTTCTGCGAAGCCCGCGCGCTCGTCCTGGATGGCGACGGGAACGTACTCGATCACGGTGACATGGCCGTCATCTTCAAGGACGGCAACATCGGGAGACACAGTCCTGACCTTCGAGCGCAGGGAGATATCGTGCCAGACGGAATATTCGAGCTTGGGCGGGTAGACGGCGATGCGGACAACCCGCGGATCGGTCTCGAGATGGATCAGACCGTCCGTCATAAGAGGTAGTCTGGTCCTAACCCAAGGCGTCGTTGCCTTCCTTGTCGGGAAGACACCCGGAAGGGTTGGATGGCGTGCGCGATCCTTAACGGTGCGCCCCGATTCGTAGGGTTCGGTGAAGATATGCTTCATCTGCGCTTTCCATAGCTCCGCCGGTCGCGGGAATCGCATACCCGCTCCGGCGCTGCCATTGCTGTTGAGTTAGGATTACAAACCGTTGCGGCCCGGACGATCAGAGACCGAGCAGATCATGCGGCGCAGTTCTTCTTCGAGTTCGACAGCGCTGATCTGAGCGAGACCCTCGAGATCGAAGTCCATGGAACCGAGGTGGAGGCATTCGTTGAGAGTTTTCTTTACGAGATACATGGCAAAGTCCTTCCATGCCCGTTCGTCGGCGACGACGGGTTGAATAAGATACGGCTTTCGCCGCGATTTCGGTGAAGCTTCGAGCGTTACCGCGCGGTGGCGGGGATCAGGACGGAGCTGAAGCAAGCGGCCTGCGCCGCCCGTCTATTCGTACCGTCACCTGGACCTCCGCCACGTCTCCGGTTTCCGCGACAAGTGCTCCGGAAACCAACAGGCGATCCGCTGGAAGACACGGCTTTGCCAGCGCCATTAACGCTTTACGCGTCATCAGCCCAAGTTGCCGGTTTTCCTGTTGAATTGACCCGCTAGCCGGGGTAACTGTTCGCCATGGCTTTTTTCCTTCTAGTTGGAGCCATTTGGCTGACACCTGCTGTAACAGGTCCAGCCACTCTAAAATGGGTCGCCTTGCCGGGCGGCCCATTTTCATTTCCGACAGTGCAAGGAGGCACTTGTGAGAGTGCGCCGTGGCGTCGTTGAAAGCGATATAAGCGTGACTGCAGGGCATGTACAAGCTCCCTTAAAAACGCATCAGATGAGTGGATCGGCCCCAGATCGTTCTGATTTCAACCATTACGCGTCCACTCGATTTTGGTTGCTTTCTAGTATTCTTCAGCGGCCTAAGGAAATTCAAGAACTCGCAGACGAGGTTGATTTTTAAGAGAAATCCTAGAACTCCTTGCTGAATCCTTGTCTGCATGCCTTCGGTTTTTCGTTGCAACCTACGCAAAGCATTTGGGGTGCCGACAAAGGAGACCAGAGATCGAGACCAAGGATTCGAACGTTGCCGCGGCATCGCGGCAACGTTCGTTGGGGCATCAGCGGACGAAACGCCAAATGTCCACCGGAGCAGCGCTTCAGCCTGGTCCGAAGGAAAGCGGTGAAAGCAAATCTTGCCTTCGAAGTGCACAAGCCGATGTTTCGAAATCCTGTCTGTAAGCAACATGTCGAATCCTTTGCAATTCCTCTCGAGCACATCTCGTGTACTGTGATCGCAAGGAACTCCCGTGAAATTCCCTGATGGCGACAATTCAAGAACTCGCGTGGTCGAATACTTGAATTAAATCCTTACCGAATTCTGCGACGGGAAAATCGCAACAACGTCTGATCTACAACCTATGCCGGTACGGACGATTGAAGAGAAATATTAACCATATTCGAAGTCTTCCAATTATCCTGTCGCTCAATGTCCTTCTGAGGGGACCGAGCCCAAAATTCTGGCGGAGAGGCACATATTTTTAGACTTCGAAATTGGTTTCTCGATAGCCATGGTACTGCCATTCACGGGGTTACGATCCCCGGTAAGCCCCATTGCAGCCCTGATCACGTCAGCCTGCAAACTACCTTTCCGCAAAAGACTGGCATGAAGATCAAGAAGGATATCCCGGTGTTCCTCAAGCAGGGATTTCGCGCGCCGAAACTCTGTCTGCAATGTGGCTTCGACGGACTTGTGGAGACCCTTGCGGCGATGACGGAATGCCGACAACTCACGAGGGCTGTCGCCGGGCTCGACAGACAAAGTCTTCCCGAGACCCCACTTGATCTCCGTCATGGTCGCTAGATCAGTCGCACGGTTGAGGTCCGCCGAGGGATCGCCGCCGGCCCCATTTCCATATTCACCGAACAGCACTTCTTCGGCCGCGATGCCACCCAGCAGTGTAGCAATCTTGTTTCGGAAGTACGTTGAAGTCTTCCGACTAAATAACCGCTCCTCGAACTTCGTGTGGCCCAAAGATTGTGATAGGCTGCCAACCTGAATGGTTCTCTCGATTGAGACCGATACGAGTGGGTCCGCCTCGAGCAAAACACCGAGGATCGCATGGCCGAGCTCGTGCGCGGCCACGCACCGTTGCATTGTCATCGGAACCGGCACGACTGGCGGCATGGCGGAGATGAGATCAGCAAGCACCATCAGACGCCTTGCCCGTCGCGCAATACGGCGAGCATCCCGGACGCACCGTTCGATGTCGGCACCAGACCAGCCGTCGCTTGCTGCCACCACGCCGTCCAGTACGTCGTCGACAAGGTCTCCCCGGAGATAGAAGCGAAGGATGTCGTGGCGCGCCATCGCATCCGGAAAAGGAATGGAGAAGTGACGTTCCAGCCGCCCCGCTCGAAGAAGCGCTGGATCGATGATGTCCGGATAGTTTGTCGCACCGATGACGACAACGCCTTCATGTGACTGTGCTCCGTCCAACAGTTCCAGAAGCGCGTTGATCACCTGACGATGGTAGTTGTCGCTGCTGCCGGTTCTGTCATCACGGCTGGTGAAACTGTCGAATTCATCAACCAATAAGACCGATGGCGCTTGCATTGCAGCCTCTGAAAATGTTTTCCGCATTGCTTTCAGCATGTCGCCGAGATGACCGGTTGCCTGCCATCGTCCCGCGGAACCGAGGATCAACGGCACGCCGCAAGTCCTTGCAAGCGCCGCTGCATAGGACGTCTTGCCGGACCCGGGTGCGCCCGAAAGCAGAATGCCGCGATCAACGGCATCCCACGCAAGGTTGCCCGCTTTCCACGCCGCCAAGTCTTCGGCAAGTTCGAGGCCCCATGTTTTTGCATCACCGTATCCGGACAGATCGTGCAGTGTCGGACCAGACGATGAAGCGTCAGAAGAACGTGTTTCCTTTTCGGGTTGCGGATACCGGCGAAGACGTCCAAGGCTGGCGGCGATGGATCGTCCGCGTCGCAAACCGAGTTCGGTACGCTTAGGGGATTGATTTGCCAAAAACTCGGCGTCCGCTTCCGTAATATTCCCGAACCCCATCCGTCGGCCCGCGATCTGGTAATCGGTTGGAGCCGGCAGGGCCAAAGAGACCACGATATCAGCGGCGATGCGGACCTCATCGGTGACAAGGTCGCCGTCCTGGAGAAGAATGATTGCCCGCTTGAGTTCTCGCAGTTTCCTGAAGGCCTCGAAATCATCGGCAAGGTCAGTCTCCTCGTCAACGACGAGGACATAGTTGTTGCCGTGTTCGCCACTCTCCGGCACTGTCCCCTCAAGCAACCACTTTGCGGCCATCTTGTAAGCATGAACATCCGCTTTCGGCGGCATGATGAAAGCTGCCACGAACGACGAACGCCTTCTCAGAAACCATCGGATTGATCGCGACATTGCGATGATCGCAAGATGTGTCGGCAGGGTCAGCTCGTATTTCGAGCGGTAGTACGGATCGCGGTTGCCCATAAGATTGGCTGTATAGGACTGCATTGGATACCTCGGAACACGGAGAATAATGGTGACGCTGACGAGACGGTCAGGTCCGTATTTTCCGCACCATGGTCTCCGGGCCGAGTAATTCCGTGTCGAGATCGACTTCGACGAAACCGTGCAGGATCATCTGGGCCAGTCCGGCGATTGGCTTGGTTTCGGTAAAAATCGTCAGGCACTCGGCGACTGTTAGATTGCCGTAATCGTTTAGGGTTGCGAGCACCCGCAGCCGGTCTCCCAGCGCCAGACCGTGACCGCCGTAGGACAGCAGGTCCTTGGCATTTTGAAGGCGCGGCCCCTCGTAGACTTCATCGGCAAGCAGACGGCGATAATGCGAGCCCGCTGTCTCGGCAGCCGCCGCAATTCCGTCGGTGTCGATAGGCAACACCCTGTCCGGACTGTCGACAAGCATCCTTCCACCGTCGTAGTTGACGATGCCGAAATCGGGGACGTGAGCTACTGTGCCACAATCCAGAGAAACAGGCATGCAGTGCCACGAAACGACGGCTGGATTGACATCCAGCAGACAGGCGGTGTCACGCGCAACTTGGGACCGAAAAATCGATGGACCCTCGCATTTGATAGTGGCGGCGGGAGCAAATGTACGGATGGACGCCGACTGACGGCTGGCGCGAACCGATCTCGCGCGCTGTGCGATACCCATATTAAAAACCTCAGACTAAACGTGGCTGATCATCGCCGCGATTGTCGCAGCGAAACGGAATCAACCTATTCGTATGAGGTGGGTCATCTTTTGCATGCGAGAACAATTAGTGAACAAACATCGAAAGGTCAATACGTCCCTTCAGATTTTTATTGCGTCGAAAATTGCTATTGGAAAAGCTGTAGAAGTGTCGATGGTTGGGAATTGGCGATTTGCAGTCCATTGATCGCCAGTTGCTGCTGGGTCTCCAGCGCCCTCAGCTTGACCGCCGTCACCTCCATGTCAGCATCCACGAGCCTTCCGATGCCCCGTGTCGCGGCGTCGATCCGCTTCCTGTTGTTCTCGTCGTACAAGTCAAGCGACGACTGCACCGACCCCACGTAGGCCATCTTGGAGGTCAGCTGCTGGATTTTGCTGTCGATGCCGGCGACGAGGTTGCTGTAGAGGCCCTGCCTGTCCGATCCGAAGCGGGCGACATGGTTTTCGATCGACTGGAGGATGTAGGTGGGACTGACCGGGTAGGCTTCCGGATCACCCGCGGGATTTGAGACGGGGATGTTGAACCAGTAGATCGCCGCAGGGGTGAACGATCCCGGCGCGTCGATGATGTCGCTGCCGTCGAACAGGGTCTGCTCCGGGTTAAACTCCCCTGGATAGGTTGTCGGAAAGCTACCGAAGTCGTCGTTCAGAAGCAGGGTGTCCATGGCACTGACGTCCATCGTCTGTACCCCGCCATCCGCGTATCCGATGACGAAGGAGAATACCTGCTCGCTCGCCTTAACGTCCTCGTTCTTGCCGTGGTAGATCATATTCACGCCCGCAAAAGACGCCGACAGCATCGCCGCCCTCGCCTGGTCCTGAAGCTGCTGTATCCTCACGTCGATCTTGTAGACATCCGGCTGGGCGTATTCCGGATCGAGACTGAAGGTCGGCTTGATGGCATCCTTCATTCCAGGCTGAGGCATGTCGCTGGCGGTGATGGCGAGGTTCCTGATCTCGACGAAGGATTGCCTGACGGTTTCCATCGCCGCATATGCGGTATCCACGATCCCCATGGCCAGCCCGAGGCTGTCGGTGATGACACCCATCGCCTTGACGTCCGACCGCATCGTCGTCGATATCGACCAATAGGCGGCGTTGTCGGCCGCCTTTGCCACCTGGAGGCCCGACGACATCTGCTGCGACGCGCTGGAGAGCTGCTCGCCGATCCCGCGAAGCGTACTCAACGCCGTCATTGCCGAAACGTTTGTCAGGATGCTCGTCATTCAATATCCGTATCTGCAATTTGGAACATTGAAGCCGTATGCCGGCTTCAATGACAGATTTCGGATATCGGCGTTAACAACTGCGGCAAATCAGGAAGGTAGAAATACCCTCTCGCGAAGATTTCCCGTGCACTTCCTCCATTTCACCAAGTCCGTAGCTTTCAATTTGGTTGCCACGGAGAAGCTACTGGCTATCGGGTCGCAACGCTCGGATAACGGCGCTAGCCCTCGCCAAAGCAACCTCCGCCGCCTCCAGCTCGATAGAGATTTTGAACAAGTCACGGCCGGATAAATTCAGGAACTCATGAAGAACTGCGTCGGAATTTTTCGCAAGAAGAACAAGTTGCGAACCATTCGGCGCTCGAGCGCCAGCAAGCCAGTATTTTGCGGCCCGTTCACTTGCTCCGGTCCATTTCATGATCGTTTTTGCTGCGCGAGCGCTGTTACCAAGTTCGGTGCGAAGTGCCCGAGCTATAGCAAGCGTATATTCGCGCCGAATCTCCGCCGCATTAGGCGGAACATTTGTGCCCGTTGTCCGAACCATGTTTCCAACCTCTTCGAGATATACTTCTGTTGCCCCCAGCAACCGTTATCGAGAATTCGTGACAAATGATGGTCATTGATTGGAGTCAGAAGGGCGGCCAGACGGCGACGTCCGACACCAGCAAGGTTCCTGCCGCAACTTATGTTCGTATGTCCACCGAACATCAGAAGTACTCGACTGACAATCAGATGGCGGTGATACGGCGTTATGCCGAAAAACACGGCTTCGAGATCGTTCGATCCTATGCCGACGAAGGAAAAAGTGGACTTCGTCTAGTAGGACGCGACGCATTGCAAAATTTGCTCTCGGACGTCGAAGGCGGCCGTGCGAACTACAGGGTCATTCTCGTTTACGACGTGAGCAGATGGGGACGTTTTCAAGACCCCGATGAAGCAGCCGAAGTGGAATTGCGCTGCAAGCGGCACGGCATTCTCGTCCATTATTGCGCGGAGCAGTTTGAAAACGACGGCAGTATGGGGTCATCTATTATCAAAACCGTGAAACGGGCGATGGCAGGTGAGTACAGCCGCGAGCTGTCCGTCAAGGTGTTCAACGGTCAAGCAAATCTCATCCGCCTGGGTTACAGACAAGGCGGCGCGCCAGGCTT
This sequence comes from Rhizobium sp. AN68, assembly GCF_030758035.1. NCBI lineage: Bacteria > Pseudomonadati > Pseudomonadota > Alphaproteobacteria > Hyphomicrobiales > Rhizobiaceae > Rhizobium > Rhizobium sp. AN68. Next base: position 1,997,992 of record NZ_JARWMI010000003.1, read on the forward strand.
CGGTCTTCGCCGCCAGCTCATCGACCAGAGTGGCAACAGCAAAGGCGAACTCGCTCGCGGACAGCATAAAAGCATCGCGACTGACCGCGTCATCCTCGTGCCCGGTCCAGAGCGGGAATTGGCAATTGTCCGAAGGATATACGATCTCTTTGTAAATCACGAAAAATCCGAAGCCGAAATTGCAGCCATTCTCAACGAAGAAGGGGTGCTAACAGACTGGGATCGTGAATGGACAAGAGGTACCATCCATCAGGTCCTGATCAACGAGAAGTACGTCGGCAACAATGTCTGGGGACGCACCTCTTTCAAGCTCAAACAGGCGCACGTCCACAATCCCGAGGAGGCTTGGATACGTGCCGACGATGTTTTCACCAACATCGTTTCGAAAGGTGTTTTTTTACAAGCAAGGACAATCATCGCATCTCGATCTGACCGCCTTTCCGACGATGATATGCTGCGGAAACTCGCTACGGTGCTCGGTCAACAAGGCTATCTCTCCGGCTTGATAATTGACGAGGCAGAGGACTGCCCATCAAGTAGTTCATATGCCCATCGCTTCGGCAGCCTGCTAAGAGCCTACGCGCTGGTCGGTTTCGTGCCTGATCGTGATTACCGATATCTTGAAATCAACCGAGCACTCCGAAGAATGCATCCATTGGTACTAAAAGAGGTGATCGATGGCATTCGTCTAGCTGGGGGTATCGTTCAGCAGGCAGCGGAAACGGACCTTTTGACAATAAACCAGGAGTTCTCCGCCTCGATCGTAATTGTTCGATGCATTCAAACCGCGTCTGGGGCGTTACGCTGGAAGGTGCGCCTCGACAGTGCCCTCCGACCCGACATCACCGTGGTCGTCCGCATGGGCCTCAACAATGTCGATGCGCGAGATTACTACCTGCTGCCATTGCTGGACATACGCGACGCCGTGTTGAGACTATGCGAGTTCAATGGGCTGTCGTTTGACGCATATCGTTGCGACGGCCTCTCCAAATTTTACGCGATGGCAAAGCGACGCCCATTTATGGAGGTAGCTCGATGACCGCTGTTCCTGCACAAAAGGTGGAAATGATCCCCATTGACCGCATCACGGTCGTGAACCCGCGTATTCGAAACAGAAAGCACTTCAAAGAAATTGTCACCAACATTGGACAGATCGGTCTGAAACGGCCGATTACAGTGACCCGTCGTATGGAGGCCGGCGGCCCGTTTTACGACCTTGTGTGTGGTCAGGGACGCCTGGAAGCCTTCCAGGAACTCGGTCAGGAATACGTTCCGGCGCTCGTCGTCAGCGCGAACAAAGAGGACTGCCTGATTGCCAGTATTGTGGAGAACTGCGCTCGGCGTCAGCATCGTGCTATCGATTATCTCCATGACATTGGCGCGATGAAAGGACGAGGTCACAGCATACCTGAGATTGCCCGCCTGACAGGTCTGACGCCGGAATACGTCCACGCCGTTGTTCGGCTCATGGAAAAAGGTGAGGAGCGACTGCTGCGGTCGGTCGAGACTGGCCAGATACCCTTCAGTGTCGCTGTTCAAATTGCCGAAGCCGAGGAACACGAAGTACAGGCCGCCCTCCAAAACGCGTACGAAAACAAATTGCTACGCGGTAAAAAATTGATGGCCGCGAAGCGCATTGTCGAACAACGCCGCCGACGTGGCAAAGGTCTGAAGTTTAGTATCAAATCAAGGTCTCAACCGCTGTCGTCCGAAGCGCTGGTTAAAGCTTTTCAGGAAGATGTTGATCGCAAGCGGATGCTGATCCGGAGAGCTGAGGCCGCCAAGGCGCGCCTTACGTTCATAACGGAAGCCTTGAGAAAACTCCTCGCCGACACACAGTTCACCGGCATACTGTCGGAAGAACACCTGGTCACCCTTCCGGAAGCCCTGGCTTCGAAACTGGAACACCAAGAAGGAACGTTCTCGTGAGTCCCACCTCTCGAAAACCTCTCGTATCACTATCGTTCGAGAACACGAGCCTCAGAATTCCTATCGATGAAATTATGCCTCTCAAGCAGCTCAGCGCATCAACTCTGAAATCGGTCAAATATGCACAGATCGCAGCCTCGATTGCCGAGTTGGGCATCATTGAGCCTCCGGTCGTAATTCGGGACAGGGAGGTTCCTGACAAGTTTCATCTTCTTGACGGTCATATCCGAGTAGATGTCCTGGCCAGAAATGGCGAAACAGAAGTGGTGTGCTTGGTAGGTACCGAAGACGAGGCCTACACATACAATCGCCGCGTCAGCCGTCTGGCGACCATACAGGAACACAAGATGATTTTGAAAGCGATCGAGAAAGGTGTTCCCGAGGAGCGTTTGGCACGAGTACTGGACGTTAATATTTCCAGTATCCGCCACAAGAAAACTCTGATTGGTGGGTTATGCGACGAAGTCGTAGATATGCTGAAGGAAAAGCACGTCCCGTTAAACACGATTGGTGAACTCAAAAAGATGAAGTCGATGCGTCAGCTCGAGGCCGCCCAATTGATGATCGCGATGAACAAATTCACGGTAACGTATGCAAAGTCACTTGTGGCCTCGACGCCAGACAACATGCTTTTAAATCCGAAGAAAAAAATTGGCGGATTAAGCGAACAACAAATTGAGCTTATGGAACGCGAGGCCGCGACGCTCGACCGGGAATTCAAAACCATAGAACAGGACTACGGAGCCGATCACCTAGACCTTGTTCTCGCTTCTGGTTATCTCGGAAAATTGCTAGGGAATGCTCGTGTGGTGAGATATCTTGCGCAGTTCCACCCGGACATCTTGTCCGAATTTCAGAAGATCGCCGATCTTCGGAAGGCAGCGTAACAAACGATTGGCGGCATCAATCGCTATTTTGATAATCTGGCTATCCCGAGATGGTTTCGCCACGGGCCTGTGGTTTACTTCGAGCCAAGCGGCTGATTCCTCTGAGCACGGTCCGAGGATGGACGTTGTAATTTCTAGCAACTTCCCGGAGTGATACACCAGAATTTAGCGTAGCACGGATTTCCATGCATTGCACCTCGGTTAGCGCGGGACGCCGCCCGGGTAATTTCCCTCGCGCCTTCGCAGCCGCAATGCCGGCGATCGTTCGCTCCCGGATCAATGACTTCTCGAATTCCGCAAGGGCCGCGAGAATGTGAAATATCAACTGACCTCCCGCCGACGACGTGTCTATGCTCTCCGTCAGGGAAACCAAGCCTATCCCACGGCGCTTCAGGGATTCGACCATGGAGATCAGGTGAATGATTGATCGTCCGAGACGATCAAGTCTCCATACAACCAGAATATCTCCGCGTCGAAGCGCCTTCAGCATCGAAGACAAGCCACCACGTTGTTCGTTGCTCCCCGACACACCGTGATCTTCGAATATACGGTTACATCCCGCCAGACGTAGTGCGTTTCTCTGTAAATCAAGATGCTGGTCAACAGTTGAAACGCGCGCGTAACCGATCCTTGTCATGTTGCCGATGAAGCCTTCCATTTCACACATTCCAGATCACGACTTGACAGAAACGAACGGTTTCGCGGGAGGGGCATTCAGTCTCTCGTTCAAGTCTTGAATTTAACAATGAGAGGCAATTACGCGTAGAACGACAACCTCCCGTCCGTCGTGACAAAACCGTTCGTTTCTGTCCGCTTTGACGGACATCAATTGAAGCCTAATGTCTCATTTTCCGATCTCGTGAGGCGACTCACGGACGCGTGGCTGGAAAGCTCGAGCCAATCGGTCTCTTCAGACGTAATCTGCCGCTCCGTGAAAGACCTCCTCAAAGTCAACATGGCGTTAATCGTCGTTGACATGGCGAGAGCACCGCCCGACTGGTACATGGATTTCGTCCAACAATATGGGATTCCAACGAGTCTGGTAGACGCCATAGGTCTCCAAGCGGCCGGTAGCCTCCGTGACGTTTCGAGGGGTCTCGAGCGACACATTATTGAAGCCTGCGAAAAGGCGGTCGGAGACGGGCGACCGATTACTGGAAGGATCGATCGAGTATTTCAGGATGCACGGGTTGTCGCCAGCGGCATCGTCGTGCCCGATCCGTCGGCAAAAAAGGCGTGGTGTGTCATTCTCTGTGAGGTCCACTCCATCTCAGCCGTCGTGCAAGACGTTCGTTTCGACGACATTGATCTGTCAATTATCCAGCTACTGCGAGAAGGGCTGTCCGCGCGCGAGGTCGGCAATCTGCTAGAGTTGTCGCCGAGGACGGTGGAACACCGTATTGAACGGATGAAGGCTCGCGCCGGGGTGAAATCGATTGTTCCGCTGTTGACCATGAGAATGTGACGGCCGCATCTCGTGACGGATCAGTCGCCCCAACTGACAAACTTGAGGGTGGAATTACTGTTCATATTGTAGTCGACAACCCTGCACCCGTTTTTCTCCCGCACAGGCGCAGCCCCTTTTAAAACAAGGGTGTGCCATCCTTGCTGATGGCCAGAAACCCTATACTGAGCAGGATCGCAGCCATCCTTGAAGACATAAGCGTTTCCGCGGATCACAGCATTATCGTTGTACGGGTCCCAAGGCGCGTTGGCTTTGAATAGTAAAGCACCTGGTTTGACGGTGCCAGCGATCGACTTTTTGGGATCGCGATAGATGATGGTTCCCTTACTGGGTGATACGATCACCGCCGATCCGTTGTGGTCGAAGACTTCACGGTTGTCGACCGACGTCTGCGCGTCCGAGGTGAAGTATTGATCGGTCGGCTGAGGGCCGCAGGCCGGCAACATCGTGCCGGATGAATAGAGGCGACCGTCTTTTTGACGCGTCAGATAGAAATAGTAGTTGCCGTAGGGGTCTCTAGCCACAGGGCCTCCGAACCCCTTGTCAAAGACCGCATCAACCGACCATGTGCACGCTGACCCCTTGCCCTCGATTGAAAAGGTGATCCGCACCACCGTTCTCGATTTCATGTCATCGATATCGAGGTGGCAGGTTTGGTCATTGCCGCAGTCCCGTGACCAGCGCCCCCGGAACTCTTCATGGCTAGCAACCCTGTCCGCAGCGGCGGTCGAAGCCGAGATCGACAGCAGGATGATAGATGTGATGACGGTCGATTGCATGCAGCGAACTCCTGTGATCTTGACGATACCGACCACCGTGGAAAGGCGGTCGGCACTCGTGTCGCGCGGCATGGGCGGCAGGCGACCGCGCAAATCATGACGTGGTTTCAAGTGTGGGCTCTGTCAGAGCTTGGGTGCGGGAGCGGCGCTACTCGTGTTCTTCGCCCTCGCAGCATCTATCCTTTTTCGGGCATCCTGGTTGTCGACGTCGAAATCACGGACGAGATCAAGGTGGTTCATCATACCCATGTCGAGTTCAGTTGCGAGACCGGTCTCGGACCCGCGGACTGAAAACTCAATGTACAAGCCGCAGAAGGCCGCGCTCTTTTTGGCTTTTCCCGCGGTATGGTCATCCAGTCCTACTGGGAAGTCATTCGTCCCGATACAGCCGAGCGATGACTTGATTTTCTCAGCAGGCGCATCGGCAGATGTGAATTTCCAAGCCGCCCAGATGCTGTTCCCGTCTTTGTTCGCATATGACGGTTCGCCGTATTTTTCCACGGCTGCTGCATAGACCGCGTCCGTGGAGGGACGTTCCGATGGCCTGAATTTCAGTTCACGACGAACAGCGAAGAGTTTGTTGCCGCTTCCGGGCCCCGTGAAGGCAAACTGCATGCGTTCGTGTTCCATGTCGTCAGGACGGCTCAGGTCATTGTACAAGGTCCGTCCGTTCGCAACCCACTCAGTGCCTTCCGGAAGCTTCCATTTCGAGAAGCTGTATTGGCCGTCTGGACGCAGTTCCTGATACCTGGCGACAACCTGATCGGCATTCATGCCGAGCGCCATTCCGTTAATGTCGAATTCTGCGGCATGGGAAGCCGCCGTCGCCGCACTTAAAAGCAGGGCCGATAAAATGATGTTTTTCATTTGATGCTCCAGAAGAAACGCGGATTTCGCGATTATCGACGACCAGTCCAGGCCTGCCACACGCTGCCGAGTACAAGCAGTCCAAGTGCGACGCTACCGCTGCCCAGTGATAGTCCGCCAGACATCGAAAACTGACGCGCGGCCGCTGCGCCCAGCATCTGCGACATTTGCCTATTCGCGTTAGTCATCTCATTCATGCCATTCAGCAGCGTTGCGATGACGTAGATCGCGCTCCCTACGGCGACCGCCAGAGCTACAATCTCGACGAGCCGTTGGTATGGTCGCAACTGCGGTGCCAGTCGGCTGCCGATGCCAGCGAAAAAGGCCAACGGCAGGAGGTATGCGACGCCGCCAAGAAGATGAGGCGAAGGAAGCGCCAGGCCGCCACTGAAACCCATGACCTTGAGATTGGCGATCGGAAGTGAAATTGCCGCAACCGAGAGCGCAGCCAGTACTGCCGAAATTACGACTTTGTTCCTGTCCACGGACGGAATCGGGTTTTCATGCGTATGTGTCAAAACCAGCCCCTTGTAGATAATACGATGGGGCCGAAATCGCCCCGTCGCGGACAATCGGGGAGCCGCCTTACCGATGAGAGAATTTCCGAGGGGGAATTTACCCTGCGACGAAATTCAGGACTTCGTTTTTCGGCACATCGTCAACATGGCACTGATAGGCCAGGGTAAAAATACCCTGTGCGGCATCATGGAATCCGACTATTGGCAGACATCAATTTATGGATTTCATATTTTCGACAATGGCCAAAGAGACACCGTTCAGTGCGGTTACGCGCACGATGATAGACAACTGGCTCCAAACCAGCCCCAAAGATGCCGCAAGACCGGAGACGGTCTACAACGATATCCTCGGCCATCTTTCAATCAAGATGCGGCTGACCCTGTTCACCGTAACAAGCGACAATCCGAAGAAATGGCACATGAAAGCCATCCGCCATTCGGGCTTTACTTCTCGTATTTTGAACATCAACAAGATTTTCGCCGACTGTTATGTCGAGGATTTCAAAGACCAGAAATACATGGAGGATGCGGTTATTCCGAGACTTCGCCAGGTCATGGAATGGCAGCAGCCATCCATGGAACTGGTGAAAACGCGGCTATTCGGCGTCAACCTTGGTTATGATCGTATTCTGATACCGCAGAAAAATACGGCGAGACCGCAATGGGTCATCTCATCGTCCTACGCGCAGTTCCTACTTAGCCCGCCTCAACAACACGAGAAACTGGATGTCGCCGACGAAGCCATCGTCCAGCTTCTCATTGAAGGAGCCACGGCAAGGGAGATCGCGGAGACTCTCGGCGTATCACCACGAACAGTAGAACACCGAGTTGAACGTTTAAAGATCAGGTATGGTGCCCGCAATACTGTCCATTTGATTGCGATGCTCGTGACTTCGCATGCGGAAAAGATGGCGGAGTCAAAGTAACGACAATAGGGACCTCCTGATACGATTGTGGCTTGCGTCCTCCTCCTGCAGGATCGATTTCGGTCGAACCGCTCGCGCAAGCTTCCTGTGGTTATCGTGGATAGCAAACGAAATGTTGCGAGTTTCCATGGACAGAGGTTCCACCGAATGCTTTGGGAACAGCCGCGAGGGGAACAACATGCAGCGGTTCTGGATCAACATCGACGGAAACATTGAGGAACACACAGTTCCTGAAAGCATCGACGAGGTTATGCCTGGTGTCTGCTGGGGCGGTCCGGACGAGCTCTTCACGCCTGCGTTCTGGAAATACCAGTCCGAAGCCCAGATGCGTTGCAACCGCTATCGTGATCATCGGCTCGGTGACACGCTACTTGAAGAGATCGCAGTGTGCCTCCTTGGCGGCTATGGAATTCCTGCCGAGATGGGAATGGTCGCGTTCGAACGCCTTCGCAAGGACGGGCTACTTGATGGTCACGCTAGCGAGCAGGACATTCTCGACGGGTTGCTCGAACCTTTCAGTGTTGAAGGCAAGTTGAGACGCTACCGGTTCGCTGGTCAGAAAGCTTCATACCTAGCCCGTTCTTTGGCGACAGCGAAGAGCTTCTCCATTGCCGTCCCTGAGCGCGTACTCGAGGAGCAGCTGCTCGGTTTACCGGGAATCGGCCCAAAGACCGCTTCGTGGGTTGTCCGAAATCATCTGAATTCGGACGAAGTCGCCATAATAGACGTCCATCTCCATCGTGCCTGCGTGATGATGAACGTTTTCGACGCGGACTCCCATCCCGCTAAAGACTACTTCGGTCTCGAAGACCTGTTCCTGAAATTCGCGCAGGCTATAAAAGTGCGAGCCAGTGTTCTTGATGCTGTCATCTGGGACTTCATGAGACGGATCGGGCCGACTGCAAGGCCGATGAAGATCGCCGCACCCACTCAACTCCAACTCGCGCTCTGACTTCTCACGCTGGACCGCGCTGTCCTATCAGTGCGACCCCGACACCGAGATAGTGGTGGTTTTCGGGAAGAAGTGCGTCAGCGAAGTCTTGCCCAAGGATGCCGAGGGGGCAGAAGCCGAGATCGTATGCTTCGCTCGCCAGCGCCAGCGTTTGCAGAACAGCGCCAGCGTCGCGCCAAAGTAATGACTCCGGGTTCTCGTATATTGTGGATGTTAGGTGGACATCGGCCATCAGGGCGATGGCGTGACCGTGTGCTGATGGGAGTACGGTTGCGCAATCCCTCAACCCCTTTGAGAGGAGGTCCAGCTTGCGCGGTTTGATAGCGAGGAATGCGTCATTGTTGTCGTCGTATGAGACCGTATATCCATCGCGGTCGATGATGACAGACTTGATGGGATGAAGCGCGCCAGCGGAAATCACGCGTTTCAGCTTGCGTCCCATATGCGATCCGGTCCCGATGAAATCGCTTTTTAGGGCTTCCCGAACCACCGATGCCACCCGAGACAATGCGGCGACCTGCATCTGTCGGGTTGAGCGCCGCGAGCGCAGGACGTCGGCAAAGTCCCGTGGCTGACAATCCATGCCAAGTATCGCAAGCTTTCTGGGTTCGTACCAGCTAGGCTCGGAGACCACGGGAATCTTACCTGTAGGGCTCGGATCAATAGGGGACAACGCCAATCGCCTTCATTGTGAGGTAGTGCTTCTCGCAACCCCGACAGTAGCCGCACGCATAATCGCTCTTGTGACAGGAGTGCGACCAGGCGAGGATATTCATAGGTATCCCCGAAACTTGCACGAGTTCCTCGGCGGAATAGGCGACCGCGGGGGCCTCCAGTCTCAGTCCACCTTCCTGCATCGACAATAGTGCACTTAACGCGTCCACAAACTCCTGACGGCCATCGACGTGGAACCCATCGGTTCGCAACGCTCCGATTTCGAGAACATTGATCTTGTGCTTGATGCACTCCATTGCCGCAATGGTGACTAGCATCTGGTTTCGGTAGGGCCACCATTCGCTGGCTGGTGCATGGGGGTCGGCTGCGGTGCCAGCGAGGTCACCGCTCCCGAGTGCCGAGAGATCGCAATGAATGATCTTGTGTTCGATAGCAAGCGCCGCGCAGACAGCGGTGGCTGCACGGATTTCCCCAGCTGCTGCTTTATGGCCATAATCGATGGTGATCGCGAGATCGGGTTTACGCCAGTAGGCAATCGATGTGGAATCCATGCCGCCTGACAGGAGGAGGGCCCGCCTCATGAGCGCCACGCTATCTGGAAAAGCGCGCTGACATAGTCTTGATGGAGATGTGCGTCCGATCCCTTTGGCAACTTGAGATCAACGTCACGCATATTCTGGGCAACGCAAAACACGGGTTTTCCAAGGGCGCGCGCGTAGCCGACCTCGAATACGGTTCCGGGACTGCTCCCGTTCAAAATTGCGAAGACAGCGTCGCATTGAATGATCGCGGCAAGGTCTTGCTTTACCACTATGTCCGCTGTACCAGGTCCGATATCGTGGATGGGGCTGAAGACGCTCATTCCCAACCCTTGAAGCTGGTCTCTCGCGTCGTCGATCATCGTCCGCTGACCGAGTTCCCTAAACGGTCCGGCGAGATAAATATGGCCGCCTGCCTTTGCCGCAGGCTTACGCGCAGTAGGTTCAAAGTTCATCGGACCGATCGGAAGCATGCGTGTTTCGACATAGTCCGCTGTCGAACGGCTGGCGTAGTCCGCAGCCTGTGCTGGTGACGCTCCATTTATCGCCCAAGCGAGCGCGAACGCAGCAACAAAGACGTCACCTGACCCAATTGTGAAAACGTTCTGCGTTACGTAAGCGGGGACGTGGTTCGAACCTGCAGCCTCGTAGACGGACGCGCCGTTTATACCGTCCTTGACGACGATCACTTCTGCCTTTTCGGCTTCGAACAAGAAGGATATCGCAGCATCGATAGATGCCGACTTCGCAAGGGCGAGTATCTCCCCGCGGTTGGCTATGATTGCGAGATGCTCGGCCGCCGACCCAGACGCCGAGAAAGGTATTGGGTTAAGAGACGACTGCGGGTCGTAAATAACGTGACCACCTGACACGACTGGATCGCTCTCGAGCATTCCGAACTTTATGATTACGTCGCCCGAAACAGGGGGCATGCTCACTTGCGGAACATTCCGCCCCGGTTTGATCTTTGGCACCGAAAGGCAATGCAGATATTCGAAACCGATCGATTGTCTCCGGGGAGTAATGCGGAGATTGATTTCCTCGGACGTAAAGATTGCGTTCGCGGTTACGAGTTCCTCATTCGCCAAGGCACTATGGAGATTAATCCGCGAGACGTGTCCGGTTAACGCAGACGTCGCGCGGCCTGCCGAGCCGTACAACTGATCCCAGTATGGAAAGGCGCATTCCTCTCGGTAAATACCACCAACAATATCAATCACGCTCATGCCGGATAGATTTCCACGGTTACTGCGCCACCATTGATCTGCGTCACCCGGGCGAGGTATTGCTGTCCGGCATTCAGGCATTGGATGATGACTGGCAAGCGAGTCGACGTAATTGCACCTGCTATGCCCGTCGGGGCTTGGGCGACGACACGTGGCCCAGTTTGAAGTACCGTCAGAATAGCCCCGACTGAAAGGGTACTAACTACAGCCATGTTCGGAGATGCGAGAATGGTTTCTTCCGTAAACATGCAAGGGTTGGGCGCGGCAGCTCCGCCACCACCACCTCCTTGCCCCAGGGAGGGCGTCGTCGATGCCGGTGTCCACCTCGGGTCATTATTATCGCTGTTACTGGGGCCTGATCCAGACATTTCGTAGCTCCTCCTTTGCAGGTGAGCCAGAGTATCTTTACTTTAGCGGCAGTCAATTGGTCAGGTTGTATTTTAACATTGGGCTGTACTGCTGATACATCCGTCGCCTCTTCCAAAAAATTATCTCGAAAGCCTGATTGACTGGTAGGACTACATTCTCCGCTACTCGCCAGATGTGTAAACTGGCAGTGCCCAATCCGGTGGGTCATAGGCCTTCGATCTTTTTATCTCGCCAGTGAAACCCGTTGCGGATTTGATCGCTGCCTTGTCCGCCACCCAGTTGGCACGGTTTCTGTTTGGGTCAGCCATAATCTGCGTGACCAGTGCGTGGGGGTCTACCGGGTATCGGTACAGACCGCGCTCGTCGCAATCGGTGGCGTTACCAAAGTAGAGCAGCCGCACTTCGCTCTCATGCTTAAAGGTGTATCGCTTCAGGAGCAGAGTGCGGGCAAATCCCACAGCCGATATAGACAGCGATCCGCCTCCACCAAGGAACGCTTTCAGGTCCTTCTCTTTCCGGTACGCGACCTTGCCGAGGAAACAGGTGTCCTGTGGCATCGTACGGTGTGCGTCAGACAGCGCGGTAAGCAGTTTACGAGGGGTCGAGCGGATACGGAGAAAACGATGCTTGGGATCATTGGCGTATATCCCCCACATGGCCTCCGACAGATAGTCCCTAGTCCAGCACTGGCCTACAAAGTCGTTTTTGAGGGCGAAATCAAATCGTTCGCCGTTCAAGATGCCACCTAGCGCCAATTGAAAGTTTTCAAATTTATCTTTCCAGTTATGGACTTGGCTGAGAACGTTCTGCTTTTCGGTGAAAAGGTCGATAACGTGCTGCTGCTTCATTATGCGATAGATTGGCTTGTCTAGTTCGTTATCAGTCAAGTTCAGAAAATTTAGAGCTGTCAAATCTGCCCCCAATACGCATGGCCTCGAGTCACTCATGGCCTCGGTAGGATTTTGCCGAATTACGCCCGAGTGACAAGCGATGCCAGTCATTCTACACCTTGGCGCGTATTGGCCGCACGCAGGGTGGCGGGGAAGTTGGCGGCCATCGTTCGCAAGGTCTCCGAGCATGTCAGTCTGAACGGACCGACGAAACTGACGTTCGAGGTCACCCACGAAGCGCGGCCGCTACAGCTGTTCTGCGCCGACGCCCCGTGTAGTCGAAGGCTCTTGCACCGAGGCCCGCAGGATCGTTGGCTCGTCGAAGAGCAAGTTCGTTCAGCATATCGATGTGGGAGTGCCATGTCTTCAAAGTGCTGTTTATGACAAACAGAACGAAGTCCTAAACCCGAGAGTGCTTGGACCTACGAGCGTGAATACCAACCGGCTCAATTGCCGCAAGAAATTTCTGGTTATGAAGAGTGTTTCTTCAGCCTCATTTTCGCAACCACGGCTTGCTTCAGTTGACGAAACTCCTGCGCTCGCGTGATCTATAGGTCATTCGATTCGAGGAGAAATCTATGGCATCGCATCCGTATATCTCTGGCCCGGGAAACATCACGCAGATGATCGGTTTCCTGCGGAAGAATTTCCCCGCAACCGTGAGTTCGGACACCGTCAAGAAGTACCAACTTGCTTCAAACAACGAAAGTTATGTCATAAACGCACTGCAGTTCATCGGCATCATCGACGAAGAAGGCAAGCGGACCGATAAAGGACACGAGGTTCTCCTTTTACCTCAAGGTGAATTCGAAAGCGCGTTCGCGTCTTTGGTACGCGAAGCTTACACTGACCTTTTCGAAATAAGGGGCGAAGAGGCCTGGACCCTAAGCAAGGCCGAGCTCACTGCGTATTTCCGTACCAACGACAAGACCAGTGAAGTCATCGGCGGCAGACAGGCCGGGGTCTTTCAGGTCTTCAGCGTCCTTGCGGGCAACGAGCAGCAGACGACACCCGCCAAGCCTCGTGCGGCATCATCCAACGGCAACTCGAAGTCCATCAAGCCCAAACCCGCGAAGGTGAAGCCTGCGGAGACAGCAACGGAAGCCACCACTGCTCCAGTTTCCGTTCACACGTCATCGAGAAGAGACATGGCATTGACGGTGCGCATCGAGATCAACCTGCCCGCGGAAGGGTCGCAGGAGACCTACGACAACATCTTCAAGAGTATAAAGGCCAATCTGATCGATGTTTAAGAACCTGATCCGGTTCGAGCGGATTGCCAGAACAGCGCGGAATTTCCAGAGCATATCCCCGCCGTCGACGCCCGACGTCCATCCTTTCGATGAGCGAAACATCCACTCTGCGATCATCGTAGTGTCCAAGACGCTGTTCGACGACGGTCACTATTCGCAGGCGACGTTCGAAGCCTTCAAATTCCTCGACACGCACGTGAAGAAACTCTCTGGCGTCAACGACAGCGGCTACGGCCTTATGATGAATGCGTTTGGGGACAAAAATACCAAGATCAAGCTGACGGACATGGTCTCTCAGAGTGAGCAGGACGAACAGAGCGGTTACAAGTTCATCTTCGCGGGCTCGATGTCGGCGATACGAAACCCGAGAGGCCATGAGATAATTCATGACTCCATCGACCAATGCCTGGACCATCTTTCCATGGCTTCGACGTTGCTCCGGAGGATCGAGGAGAGGAAATACCCGTAATGGCGAACGATGAACCTCGGAGGGCGTTATAGCGGTTTTGGTCAACTCTCGGGAAAAGCCGGCTCACCCAACGGTGACAATGGAATTTAATCAATGAAATCAATGCTCTTCAGGTCAATCGAATTGACGAAAAAATCATCTAGTCTGACGAGCTAGAGGAAAATGGTGGGCCCGGAGAGACTCGAACTCCCAACCAAGCGGTTATGAGCCGCCGGCTCTAACCATTGAGCTACAGGCCCTTTCGGAAAAATTATCCGAAACACCGGCTTCGCAATGGTTCGAATCCGGTGGGTCACGCTCTAACGTAATTTTTACGGCCCGACAAGCCATTGATGCTATCGCAAGCTGCCGTTGCCGTATTAGCTTCACAATCTAAGGCAATACCCTGCAAAGGGACACAATCAACGAGGAAACACCATGACGACGACAAAGGCCCGCCTTTTCGCACTTAGTGCATTGACCGCAGCAGCAATGATGCCGCTTGCCGGTAATGCCCTTGCGCAGGATGCCACCCCGCGCGAAGCAACCATCAGTGTTTCCGGCGAAGGTCAGTCGGCAATCGCGCCCGATATGGCGATCCTGTCATTCAGTGTCGTCAAGCAGGCGGAAACGGCGGCTGCGGCTCTGACAGAGAATTCCAAGGCGCTCGCCGAGGTTCTAAAATCGCTGAAGGCGTCCGCCATCGAAGACCGCGACCTGCAGACGAGCAATTTCTCCGTGCAGCCGCTTTATAAGCATTATGAACCGAAAGACGGCGTTTACGTTGCACCGGAAATTACCGGCTATCAGGTTTCCAACGGACTGACCGTGCGCGTACGCGACCTGAAGAAGCTGGGCGAGATACTCGATACCTCCGTCAAGCTCGGTATCAACCAAGGCGGCGATATTACCTTCACCAATGACAAGCCGGAAGCAACCGTGACCGAGGCTCGCAAGCAGGCGGTTGCCGATGCGCTGGCCAAGGCAAAAACGCTGACGGAAGCGGCGGGCGTGAAGCTTGGACGCGTGATCCAGATCAGCGAGAACATGCAGCGCCCCATGCCGGTGCCGCAGACCATGATGCGCGCTTCGATGGCGAAGGAGGCCGACAGCGTGCCGATCGCTTCGGGTGAGAACAGCTACAGCGTGGTTGTCAACGTCACCTTCGCCCTGGGCGAATAAAACAGTCGGAGCGGCGGCATTGCCCGCCGCCCGCATTTGCCGAACGGCTGCGCGCAACCGCCACCCGAGAGGCCACAAAAAGAAACGCCCCCCGCCTGTCATTAACAAGCGAGGGGCATTTTTTTTGATCCGCGCGAAGGGCGGGGGATTTCCGCGGATCAATATCAGCCGTTTAGCGACGGATCACCGGGCAACCACGCTCATTGGCGAAGAAGATGCGGTCAGGGCCGCGACGGTCGAAGCCTGCAACCACGACACGGCGCGGCGATACATCGACAACGCGCGCGCGGCGAAGACCCATGCGGCTAGCCTTTTCCTCCGCAAGCCGCGGCGAGCAACCGTAACGCGGGCGGTCAGGACGGCCCCAACCCGGACCAGGACGATCGGGACGACCCCAGCCCGGGCCGCGGCCTCTGTCATGACCGTATCCATCCTGAACCTGAACTCTGAGCTGAACATCCGGGCCAGCCGAAGCAGCTGGAGCGGTGACGGAAATTCCGCCAAGGGCGATGAGGGCAGCCAGGCCGGCTTTTGCGAAGGTACTGAACATGAACTCACTCCGTTTGTTTCTGCGCCGGCAGGGACGTCCCCCGGCGATTGACGAGACCCTAGACCCGCCCGCCTGAACGCCGACAGAACCGCATGTTCAGCAGACGTTCAGAGACATTAACGGGAAAACGAAAGGAAAAGGCAGGGCTTTTGACGGGAATCATGGGGAGATATGCAGAACGATTTCACGGCGGTGCGGCCGGTCGCGATGTTCGAAAAGATAAAGGCCCTGCCATGTGCCAAGGGTAAGCCTGCCATCGCTGATCGGTACTCCGATGGAAACCGCGGTCAGGGCCGATTTGATGTGAGCAGGCATGTCATCAGGGCCTTCGAGCGTGTGGACGACCCAGCGCATGGAGACATCGTCGGAAGGTGGCACGAGGCGGGAAAAAAATACCGCCAGATCACGCCGGACATCCGGATCGGCATTTTCCTGGATAAGCAGGGAGCAGGATGTGTGCCTGACGAAGACGGTCAAAAGGCCTTCGTTCACGCCTGCCTCCTTCACAAAGCGCTCGGCCTCGGACGTAAATTCGTAGAGCCCCTGCCCGTGGGTGGTGGTAATGGTCATTTTCTTCTGCGGCACGTTATTTCCTTTAGAAAATTCGGAACAAATTAGGCACTGCAAACGTTGGACCATGTCGAATTGTAACTGATGGCGAAAAGGCGTGCTTCCATGACATGGCGGCTGCCTTTAATAGAACGGAATACCGGCGTCACGGTTGCAAAAAACGGGGAAGGATTGGCACTATCAGAATGAACCATTCAGGCTTTCCCGTCTGCGGACGACTAAACTATTTTCAGTGCAAGACAGGCAGAGGGTGCGAGAGATAGATTCATGGCATCCACTGATTATAATGTCGACCTGACAAATTGCGACCGCGAACCCATCCACATTCCAGGTTATATTCAATCGCACGGCTGCCTGATCGCTTGCGATAACGCCATGCGCATGGTCCTGCGACACTCGGAAAACTGTCGCGAGATTTTGCGCGTCGATGGCGATATCAACGGCAGAACCGCCGAAGAAGTGCTTGGTAAAAATCTCGTCCATGACCTTCGCAACGCACTCACGGTAACTGGCAGAACCACCCGCCCTGCCATGCTGCCCAATATGGAACTGCGCGATGGTCGCAGCTTCGATATTGCGCTCCACCGCTATAAATCCACGACGATCATCGAATTCGAACCGTCGGGGAGCGAGACCCAGCCGCTTGGCACCGCACGTAAGATGGTGGACCGCATTCGCGAGGCAGACACGGTCGAAAGCCTGATTTCGAGAACAACCCGGCTGGTAAAGGCGACCTTGGGTTACGACCGGGTGATGATCTACCGTTTCGAGGATGACGGTGCAGGCAAGGTCGTGTCGGAGGCAAAGCAGCCGGAACTGGAAAGCTTTCTCGGACAATATTTTCCGGCAAGCGACATACCGCAGCAGGCCCGCACGCTCTATCTTAAAAACACACTGCGCATCATCTCCGACGCCAGCGGAATACGAGTTCCCGTATTGCCCGCCATCGATGTGTCTGGTGAACCGCTTGATCTGTCATTCGCGCATTTGCGCAGCGTTTCTCCCATCCATTGCGAATATCTTCGCAATATGGGCGTTGGTGCCTCCATGTCGATTTCGGTGATCGTCGATGGCGCCCTGTGGGGTCTTATCGCCTGCCACCATTATTCGCCACGCGTTCTGACGATGTCGGTCAGAATCGCCGCAGAAATGTTTGGAGAGTTTTTCTCCATGCATTTGCAGGTCCTTAAGCAGAAGCGCAAACTCGATACCGTCAACCACGCCCATGCCGCTCTAGACCGCTTCCTGCGGCTCGCCGCCCATCACGCGCACATCGAGGAACTGCTGATCGACAGTTTCCAGGATTTTGCCGATCTGATGCCATGCGACGGCGTCGGGCTTTGGGTGGACAACAACTGGCACGGCCACGGCGCAACGCCGCCCGCGGATGCCATTCCAAGGCTGGCGCGCTTCGTAACCTCTGTCAGTGAGGGAAGGGTCTGGGCAACCCATGCCATCTCGCAAGCCATACCGGAAGCGGAGATTTATGCAGATATCGCAGCCGGAATGCTCGCCATTCCGCTGTCGCAGGTCAAAAACGACTATCTGCTGTTTTTCCGCAGGGAGATCGTGCAGAACCTGAACTGGGCCGGCAACCCGGAAAAATCCTATGAGACCGGTCCGCTCGGCGATCGTCTCACGCCGCGCAAGAGCTTCGCGATCTGGAAGGAGACCGTGCGCCTGCAGGCGCAGCCATGGTCAGATGCGGACCGGGAAATTGCCGAAGCCGCAAGAATAGCGTTGGTCGAGGTCGCATTCCATCACAGCGAGCTGATGGCGGGCGAAAGGGAGCGCGCGGAAGTGCGCCAGCGCATGCTGAACGAGGAACTCAACCACCGCGTCAAGAACGTTCTCGCCATTATCAAATCGCTGGTCGGCAATCCCTCGCAGGAGGGTAAAACCCTGCAGGAATATGTCGGTGCGCTGAAGGGTCGTATCCAGGCACTGTCCTTTGCCCATGACCAGATCATTCGCGGTGAAGGCGGCGGGTCGTTGCGCGACCTGCTGGACGCCGAATTGTCGCCGCACCGTTCAGCCGAGGCTATTGTTGATCTCGCCGGACCACAGGTCACGCTCGATTCGCGCGCATTTTCCGTCATGGCCCTCGTACTGCATGAACTGGCGACGAATGCTGCCAAATACGGCGCGCTTGCGCAGACCGGCGGAAAACTGGATCTGCGCTGGGAAGTCGACGAAAACCGCGATTGCCTGATACATTGGCGCGAAACTCTGCCTACCAAGCTGCCCACACCATCACGCTCCGGGTTCGGCACGGCGCTCATCAGCCGCAGCATCCCCTACGATCTGGGTGGACGCAGCACCATCCGGTATTTGCCTGATGGGCTGGAGGCGGAAATTCTCCTGCCCTCCCGCCATATCTCAGCAGTCATGACAGCTTCCGAGATGAAGACGGAGGATGACACCGTACCACAACCCAGACGGTCCAACCGGGAGGAAACGTTGAAAATATTGCTCGTAGAAGACCAGATGCTGATCGCCATGGATGTGGAGAACATGCTGGAAGACAACGGCATCAAGACAATCGAAACCGCGACCTCCTCGGCAATGGCCATCGAGAAGCTGAAGAGCTACGTGCCGGATGTGGCTATCCTCGACATCAATCTCGGTTCCGACACCTCCATCGCCGTCGCACGCGAGCTTCACCGCCGCGGCATCCCCTTCCTGTTCGCCACCGGCTATGCCGATGCCAGCATGGTGCCTGACGACTTCGGCAACGTGCCTGTTATCAGGAAGCCGTACGACGAGGATGCGCTGATGGCGGGTATCGGGCTGTTGGTCGGTGATACGGAGAGGGTGTAAGCTCCCAGCCCTGCTGACCGAGATATGTCCAGACTGGACGTCATCCTTGGGCTTGTCCCAAGGATTTAAACACGTCTACAAAATCAGTCGGTTGCATATCCTCGGGACAAGCCCGAGGACGACGGAGTGGCGGACGGAAACCTTCGTCAGCAAACCGAAAGTTAAAAAAACTAGCCTTCATTGAAATCGGGTGAAGCCCCGCTTTTTCGCCTCATCCGGTGTTAAGGCGTTCCCAATTTTAAACCGGAAGGCCGTTACGGCGTAGTTATCCAGATCGACCTCGCACTGAAAAGACACATCGTGCCAGCTATTGCCGGTGTTGAATGCGCCGCCGGAAGCATCAATCGAATTCCCCGATATCCTCCCGCCCGTATCCGAATAGGGTATCATGCCACGGGCGGCAAAACCCGCGCCCTGAATTTGCGCCAGAGCCTCCGTGCTGCAAAGCTGAACAATGCGGCGGCGGGGCGGCAGATCACCAAACATCTGGCGTCTTTGGGCCGGAGAAAGCAGCGACGAAGACAATAATTGTTTCGCGGCCGGAAGTTTCGCGGGCTTCTCCTTTGCCACCTCGGCAGGTTTTTCGGCAGCCGGTTTCTCCTGCGGCACAGGCGCCTTCTCCGGCTCAGCCTCTTGCTTGACGGGTGAAACCGCAATTTCTCCCTGTTCGGCGGACGCCTTGAGATCGCCGTTGGCGGCAGATGGCGCGGGCTTGTCCTCAGCCGTCTTTTCAGGCTGGCTTTCAGGCTCCTTGGAAGGCTCGGTCTTGTCCGCTTCCTCCGCCTTACCTGGCTTGTCCTCTGGGTCCGCCTGCGTCTCCTCCGGCCGCATGGCGATCGCCGGCAGCGTCGCCTGCAAGGGCGGCGAAGGTTTCGGCTCCTCTGCCGGCGGAGCGGGCGGCGGCGGTGGAGGCTGCGGCTTTTCTTGCTTTGCCTGCTCGGCGGCGGGAGGCTTGGCTTCTTCCGGCTTCTTTTCCTCAGGCGGCGGCACCAGATCGACGCTGATGCTTTCCGGCTCCTGCGGTTCGGCTATGCGTTCGGGCAGTTCAAAAAGAAAGATCGCGACCACAGCCAGATGCAGCAACACGGAGACGGGCACCGCCCATCCCTTCCCTCGCCATCTGCTTGCCGAAACCTGTTGCATGTTATCGAGCCAAATCGAACCTGAGCATTTCCGAAAAAGCGGAATGCTTTGTTTTCACACATAAGGCTTGTCGCAGAGATCGCCAGTGCGGGAAACAAAAAACCCGGCCAGAGGTGACTGACCGGGTTCAATTTTAACGCAGGCAAAGGCTTAGCTGTCGAGGAAGCTTCTGAGCTTTCTGGAGCGGCTCGGATGCTTCAGCTTGCGCAGTGCCTTCGCCTCGATCTGGCGAATACGTTCGCGCGTGACCGAGAACTGCTGGCCGACTTCTTCCAGCGTATGGTCGGTGTTCATGCCGATGCCGAAACGCATGCGCAGAACACGTTCTTCACGCGGCGTCAGCGAGGCGAGAACGCGGGTCGTCGTCTCGCGCAAGTTGGCCTGAATGGCGGCGTCGATAGGCAGCAGCGCGTTCTTGTCCTCGATGAAGTCGCCGAGATGCGAATCCTCTTCGTCACCCACAGGGGTTTCGAGCGAAATCGGCTCCTTGGCGATTTTCAGAACCTTGCGCACCTTTTCAAGCGGCATGGCCAGCTTTTCCGCCAGCTCTTCCGGGGTCGGCTCGCGGCCGATCTCGTGCAGCATCTGGCGCGAGGTGCGAACGATCTTGTTGATCGTCTCGATCATGTGAACCGGAATACGGATCGTGCGCGCCTGGTCAGCGATCGAACGGGTGATCGCCTGTCTGATCCACCATGTCGCATAGGTCGAGAACTTGTAACCACGGCGATATTCGAACTTGTCCACTGCCTTCATCAGGCCAATATTGCCTTCCTGAATGAGATCGAGGAACTGCAGGCCGCGGTTGGTGTATTTCTTGGCGATGGAGATCACGAGACGCAGGTTGGCCTCGACCATCTCCTTCTTGGCGATACGTGCTTCGCGCTCACCCTTCTGTACCATGGAAACGATACGGCGGAATTCGGCGATGGAAATACCGGTTTCCGTCGACAGATTCTGGATTTCCTGACGGATCTCGCGAATCGTGTTGCTTTCCTCGCGGGCGAATTCCTTCCAGCCGCGGGCGGCCAGATTGGCAATCGACTTCATCCAGTTCGGATCGAGTTCCGCACCGTGATACTGCTCGAGGAAGCTGTCGCGCTTTACGCCATAGGATTCGGCAAGGCGCAGCAGCCGGCCTTCGTTCTGCATCAGACGCTTGGAAATATCGTAAAGCTGCTCGACAAGGCTGTCGACACGGTTCTGGTTCAGCGACAGCGACTTCACAGCCGTGATCAACTGGTCCTTGAGATCCTTGTAGCGGCGCTCCTGACCGGAGGACAGGGTCCCCGTGCAGGCAAGGCGAGCCTCGACCTGCTGGTCCTGAAGCTTGCGCAGCTTCTTGTAGGTGTCGGCAATGGTGTCGAGCGTTTCCATGACCTGCGGACGCAGCTCGGCTTCCATCGCGGCAAGCGAAAGGTTGGACTCGTCGTCGTCCTCTTCTTCCTCTTCCGGCGGCAGGCCATCGCCACCCACATCAGTCACATCCTCGTCACCGGAGGGCGCACGCAGTCTGCGGGTCTTTTCCTTCTCTTCGGCGGCCTTGCGGTCCGCCTCGATCTTTTCCGGGCTCTGGAACTGCGGGGCAGCCTTGGCTTCCGGGCCGGAATAGGTGGTTTCGAGATCGATGATCTCGCGCAGAAGCGTCGTGCCTTCGTTGAGTTCGTCGCGCCAGATGATCAGCGCCTGGAACGTCAACGGGCTTTCGCAAAGGCCGGAGATCATCGTTTCGCGGCCGGCCTCGATGCGCTTGGCGATGGCGATTTCGCCTTCGCGCGACAGAAGCTCTACGGAACCCATTTCGCGCAGATACATGCGCACAGGATCGTCGGTACGGTCGGTCGGTTCTTTTTTCTTCGCGGTCGCAAGCGCGGTACCGCCGGAAGGTGCCAGTTCGCCGCCTTCGGACTCTTCGTTATCGGAATCGTCGCTTTCGGCTTCGCCCGGCGCTTCCTCGGCATCCTCGTCCTCGATAACGTTGATGCCCATATCGGACAGCATCGCCATCGTGTCTTCGATCTGCTCGGACGTCACTTCTTCGGACGGCAGGACGGAATTCAGCTCGTCCATCGTCACATAGCCGCGCTTCTTGGCGGCCTTGATCATCTTTTTGACCGCGTCATCCGAAAGATCGAGAAGCGGACCGTCCGTCGCACCGTCGCGTTCGTTTTCTGCTTCTTCGTTTTCTTTGACTTTGGTTGCCATCTATCTCGTCGCTTTCCCTGACGCTAACACCTGTTCCGCCGCATAGCCGTTCGCCTTGAGAGCATCCGGCTGATAACAGCGAATCACTGTCAGACACCTAACGGAGTGATCTTTAATTGCCGATTAACCACGGCAGCCTCAGGCAGAATGCAAAGACAGTGCACCCGAAAATGCTTGCTCATGCAATTTCTATCCGCCAAGGCTCATTCCACCTTACTATTCCTGAATTGGTGATTCCCGCTATTTCCCGCCCCGTCAAGCCTTTGAGGGCGAGACAGCCACGGAAATTCATAAAAAGGGCCGCATTTTGCGAGTTATCACCAGACTACCCCCTATTTAGGGCGCTTGCAGCAAAAGGCAACCCCACACGTCTTTCTATTCTTTGCCGCAGTCCTCAGCCATGGCCGACAGCCGGACCCTTTACCCGGCCGGACATGACGCCGAAACCATCGATGATCGCTTCCTGATTTTCCATTCGGCCGATTTCCAGCTGAACTTCGGCCAGCGCCCGCACCAGAAGCGTGCCGCGTTCGTCGTCCGTCGCCTCGCCTATTTCCCGTTCCAGTTCGCGCTTCTGCCAGAGCAGGGATTTCGTCCTCTTGTGCAGGGAAAGCGCCTGCACATATCCCTCACGCGCATCTTCCAGCGCCGCCTGTTCCGTGGCCGTCCACAGGCGCGCATTGCGCACCTGCTGGTCCATGGTTTTCAAAAGCACCTCGAAACCCTGCTGCGACAGGCGCTCGATCAGCCCTGCCCGCGAAATCTCGGCCGCACTTTCCGCAGCAAACGTCAGCACAGTCGACCACAGGCGTTGCAGATCGCGGTTCTCGTAATCGATCGCGGCGATCTCGTCATATTCCTCAAGTAGCAGTTCGGGATGGTTGACGATGGTGATGGCGAGAACGCTTTCACGAAGTGAAGGCTTGGTCTGGTGGCCCCTGACCAGACCCGACTGGGTAAGCCGGTCGGAAATGTTGCTGGCCGGCGCAGCCATGGCTCCACCCCGTCCGGAAGCGTTCCTCTGGAACCCGCGCCCATTACCCTGCTGGCCATCGCGGCGGAAATTTCCACCCTGCGAACCGCCCTGCTGAAAACGCGGCTGGAAGAAGGCATTCAGCCTGTCGCGCATATCCTGCTGGTAAAAACGCCGCACCGCCTCGTCGCCGATCACGGCAACGATCTGCCGCAGCCGGCTTTCAAGCTGGGCACGCTTTTCAGGCGTATCGAAAGTCACCGAAGACGTCTCGCGGCTCCAGATCATCGCCGCGAGCGGTTTTGCCTCGGAAAGCACACGGTCAAAAGGCGCACGCCCCTCCAGCCGCACGAGATCATCAGGGTCTTTTCCGTCGGGCAAAAGCGCAAAGCTGACCGAACGATCAGGCTTGATATGCGGCAAGGCGAGATCGGCTGCGCGGTTGGCGGCACGAATGCCGGCGCCGTCGCCATCAAAGCAGAGGATCGGCTGCGGCGACATTTTCCACAGGAGCTCAAGCTGGCTTTCCGTCAGCGCCGTGCCGAGCGGGGCGACAGCATTTTCGACACCCGCCTGATAAAGCGCAATGACATCCATATAACCTTCGACGGCAATGACGGTGCCACCGGAAGCCTGCGAGGCGCGCCGCGCGCGGGCGAAATTGTAGAGAACATTGCCCTTGTGAAAAAGCTCGGTCTCGTTGGAGTTCAGATATTTGGCCACTGCATCCGCCGCCATGGCGCGGCCGCCGAAAGCGATCACCTTTTCGCGCGACGACAGGATCGGGAACATGATGCGGTCGCGGAAGCGGTCATAGGAAACCGGCACGTTTTCATGCACCACCAGCCCGCAGGCTTCCATCTGTTCGCGCGCCACACCCTTGCTCGCCAGATGCTCCTTTAGCGCATTGCGGCTATCTGGAGCAAAACCGAGCCTGAATGTCTCGATGGTGCGCCCAGTCAGTCCGCGATCGCGCAGATAAGCCCGCGCCCGCGCACCAAGCGCGGTCTGCAACTGATCCTGAAAGAACAGCGTCGCCATTTCCATGACGTCCTGCAAAGAGGTGCGCTCGCGCTCGCGCTTCTCAGCCTGCGGATCGGGCTGCGGCATGGAGATGCCGGCCATGTCGGCGATCTGCTGAACCGCTTCGGGGAAACTCAACCCCTCGAGATCGGTGAGAAACCGGAAATGATCGCCGGAAACACCGCAACCAAAACAATGGTATCGCCCCTTGCGATCCTCGCAATGAAAACTCGGGCTTTTTTCGCCATGGAACGGGCAGCAGGCCCAATAATCGCCCCGCGGCGTATTGGTCTTCTTCTTATCCCAGGACACACGTCTGCCGATCACATCGGAGATGTTCACGCGGTCGCGTATCTCATCGAGAAAAGAATTGGAAAATCGCATGGGTTACCTGTTCGAGGCCAGTCTTTCATATAAGCGCAGAAAGGGGTCAGTACCAAACCCAAAGAACCGGAATACCCGATATTCACAGGCCATCGCACTAAAACCGCATCGCCGCTGTCGCCCGCTTCGGGCAAATTTATGGCAGCGCATCATCACAAAAAATTATGTTTTTGTAATTTGAGCCAACCGTCGCCGAGGTATAAAACATATTCAAAGGCAGCGCCCGGACATTCTCATAAAGCTGCTGACGCCCGCAGGCACGTCCCCCGAAAAACGCCTGCGCGTGACCGCATTTTGATCCGCCGAAATGCGCCTTCGTCGGCAGCAAAAAGGCAGGGCAGCCATGGCTGCCCTGCCTTTACTTTTTCCGAACGGGCGAAACCTACTTCAGCAAATCCTTGACGACGCCGGAGGCTTTCGCGAAGTCGATCTGGCCGGGATAGCGCTCCTTGAGCGCATTCATGCACTTGCCCATGTCACGCAGGCCGGAGGCGCCGGTTTCGCTGATGACGGCCTGGCACAATTCGCGCACCTTTTCGGCCGGAATCTCTTCCGGCATGAATTCCTTGATGATGACGATTTCCTCGCGCTCCTGAGCGGCAAGCTCGGCGCGACCGGCACCATCATAGATGCTGGCGGACTCTTCCCGCTGCTTCACCATCTTGGTCAGGATCTGCATGATCTCGTCGTCGGTGACGGGGTCCTTGCCCACGCCGCGATTGGCAATATCGCGATCCTTGATGGCCGCCTGGATGAGACGCACGGTCGATGTACGCCGGGCGTCACGAGCCTTCAGCGCGTCTTTCAGAGTATTAGCGAACGTGTCGCGCATCATTTCTTCTTCTCCTTGGGAAAGTGCATTCCGCAGCTTCTCGACACGGAAACTTTCCACCTTATTTTTCGAAACGACATAACCGAGCAAACCCGCTCAAGCAAATCAAATGCATAAGCCTTTGAATGTGCGAAGGTTTAATTCCGCGTAAATCTCGAGCCTGCGGTTGACCGTTTAAGCAGCTTTCGTTATTTTCCGGCACCTGCACGAGATTTTAACGAAGGGTCAAAACGCGAGTTTTTCGCGCGCCCCTTTATGTCACGAAGCCTGCGACAAAAAATGGCCCCTCTCCCCCTGCCTTTCAAGAGGCGGGGTGCGAAGCGGCAGAAACGGAACGAGATGACCGAGACAGCGCCCTGGACTACCCGCAAACCGACCGCAATGCTTGTTCTTGCCGATGGCACAGTGATCGAGGGAACGGGGATCGGCGCAACCGGCAAGGTACAGGCCGAAGTCTGCTTCAACACCGCACTGACCGGTTACGAAGAAATCCTGACCGATCCGTCCTATCTCGGCCAGATCGTCACCTTCACCTTCCCGCACATCGGCAATGTCGGCACCAATGAGGAAGACATCGAAGACCTGACGCCAGCCGCCCGCCGCGGCGCGGTCGGCGTCATCTTCAAGGCCGACATCACCGACCCTTCGAACTTCCGCGCCGCCAAACATCTGGATGCCTGGCTGAAAGCCCGCGGCGTCATCGGCCTTTGCGGCATCGACACGCGCGCGCTGACGGCATGGATACGCGAAAACGGTGCACCGAACGCGGTGATCGCCCATGATCCCAACGGCGTGTTCGACATTGAGGCGCTAAAGGCGGAAGCCAAGGCATGGAGCGGTCTCGTCGGCCTCGACCTCGCCATCGAAGCCACATCCGGCCAATCCTCCACCTGGACGGAAACGCCTTGGGTTTGGAACGAGGGTTACGGCACGCTGAATGAAGCCGATGCGAAGTACCATGTCGTCTGCGTGGATTTCGGCGTCAAGCGCAACATCCTGCGCCTCTTCGCCGGTCTCGATTGCAAGGTCACGGTGGTTCCGGCCCAGACATCCGCCGAAGACATTCTGGCATTGAAGCCGGATGGCGTTTTCCTTTCCAACGGTCCGGGAGATCCGGCCGCGACAGGCGAATATGCCGTACCGGTCATTCAGAACCTCATCAACAGCGACCTGCCGATCTTCGGCATCTGCCTCGGCCACCAGATGCTTGGCCTGGCCGTCGGCGCCAAGACTGAAAAGATGCACCAGGGCCACCACGGCGCCAACCATCCGGTCAAGGACTTCACCACCGGCAAGGTGGAAATCGTTTCCATGAACCATGGTTTTGCGGTTGACGCCAAGTCGCTGCCTGATGGCGTCGAAGAAACCCACACGTCGCTGTTCGACGGCACCAATTGCGGCCTGCGCATCGTCGGCAAGCCGGTCTTCTCCGTCCAGCACCATCCGGAAGCATCGCCCGGCCCGCAGGACAGCCACTATCTCTTCCGCCGCTTCGTCAACCTGCTGCGCGAGAGACAAGGTGAGGCAGCGCTCGCCGAGCGCTGAGACATCTTCGAAAAATCAGGAAAAATATACGGCCCGCTTTCAGCGGGCCGTTTTCATTTCACGCTTCACCAGAATGACGAAACGTATAGTCAGGAGAACGGCCGCCGTCGAAAGGCCGATCACGAAACCGAACCAGACGCCACGTCCGCCAAAGCCGAGCGGAAAGGCCATGGTCCAGGCCAGCGCCAGCCCGATCGGCCAATAGGAAATCAGCGCCAGCATCGCCGGAATGCGCGCATCCTTCAATCCGCGCAGCAAACCTGCTGTCACGGCCTGGATACCATCGACCAGCTGGAAGATGCCGGCGATCACCACGAGGCTGCTTGCGTAGGCAAGCACTTCCGCCGCTTCCGGCAACTTCGCGTCAAGAAACCACTTCGCCAGAAATTCCGGAACAGCCGCAAACAGGATGCCGCCGCAAACGGCAATGCCGCAGGCAATCGCGTAGACCATGATGGCGGCGCGCACGAGGTTCCTGAAATCACCCTGACCGAACGCGACACCGACCCTCACGGTCGCCGCCTGCGACAGGCCGAGCGGGATCATGAAAGCGATGGAGGCAAGCTGCAGAGCGATGCCATGCGCCGCAAGCTGCACGGTGCCAATCTGTCCCATCAGGATCGAAGCCGCCGCAAACAGCGTCACTTCGGCAAGGATGGTGATGCTGATCGGCAGGCCAAGGCGCAGCACTTCGAACAGCGCATGCCAGTCCGGCCGCCAGAAGCGCACGAACAGCTCGTATTTCCTGGTTTCCTCACGCGTCTGCACATAAGCGACGATGAAGATGAAGCTGAAGGCATTGACGATGACGGCAACGACAGCCGCGCCGTTCATACCCATCACCGGCAATCCGAAATGGCCGAAGACCAGCGCATAGGCCATCAAACCGTTCAGCACCAACATGATGATGGTGACATACAGAATGATGCCCGCACGGCCGATGGCACTGACAAGCCCGCGCAGCACGTAAAAAAGCAGCGCCGGCAAAAGGCCGAACTTGGCGATGGCGAGATAATGGCCGGTCAACGCCGCAACTTCGGGGTTTTGCCCGAGATAGACCAGAATGCGCTCGGCATTGAAGAATATCGGCAAGGCAAGAATCCAGTACGCGATTGCAACCCACATGCCCATGCGCAGCGAGCGGCGGGCAGCCGTCGCATCGCCCTGCCCGTAAGCCTGCGCTACCATTGGCACCACGGCCACGGAAAATCCCGAGCCGAAAATGAAGACAACGAAGAAGAACTGCCCGGCCAGCACCATGGCCGCCAGCTTCTCAGCTCCGAGCTGACCGACGATGACCATATCTGTAGTGTGGATGCCAAGCTGCGCGAGCTGCGCACCGACAAGCGGGATTCCAAGCGCAAGCGTAGCCTTGAAATGCGAAAGCCACGACCCCGATCCAGAGGGAACGGTTTCTGCAACAACCGACGAAGACATTGTAATTCACCTGAATTTTGGCCATTGCCCGCGAATTGCGCAATGGCAGCAGGTGATGAATAAAATATTCCCTTCCTGCACGCAACCTTTGCGGATCAATGATCAAAATTTACGCAGAACGGCAATTTTACGTCCACTTGGGCCGAAACGGCGTGACATAAAACAAATTTAGCCGAATTTTACCATTTCACTTTACGCATTAGAATATCGCGAAGTTCTTTCAAACCATAAGCTGCATGACGCAGAATATTCCCGCCATTGAGGCATGTCTTTCCCATTATTTTCCAAGATGAGCCGAATGGGCACATCTGGTTCCAAGGACGTGTAGCTTGCCCAAAAAAACCAATCTCATGACGCGCATTCTGTTTGCGGCGTCATCGCTTGTCGTCGCCGCTTTTGCCGGCTTTTCCTTCTATATCGACAGTCTTCAACACCAGGTGACAACGCAAGCCGTGGCGGAAAATATCGATTCGTCCGGCAAGCAGGCAGCGCAAAGCATCGCCAACTGGCTGAACGGCCGCATCATGCTGACCGAAACGGTTGCGAAGACGCTCGCCAAGCTCCCAGATGACGACGCCAAACTGCAGTTCCTCCAGAACGACGTGCTGACGGCTCAGTTCATGTCCACCTATTTCGGCGATGCCGAAAGCGGCAGTTTCACGACTTTCCCGAAATTGCCATTGCCGGAAGGCTACGACCCGCGCAAGCGCCCCTGGTATCTGGACGCCGTCAAGGCCGGCAAGCCAGTACTGACCGAGCCCTATAGCGATGCGTCGACTGGCGGCCTTATCATCACTGCCGCCATTCCCGTGTCCATCGACGGCAAGCTGGCCGGCGTGACGGGTAGCGACTTCTCGCTGGATTCTGCTGGTAACGATGATCAAGTCGGTGGATGCCGGCAAGGATGGATACGCCTTCCTCGTCAGCAAGGACGGCAAGATCCTCATGCATCCCGATGCGAAATTCGTCGACAAACCGCTGACCGATCTCTTCAAGGTTGATACACCGGCAATTTCTTCCGCGATTTCGCAAACCGAGATCCACGGCAAGGGCAAGATCACCAGCTTCATTCCCGTCGCCGGTCTGCCCTCGGTCGATTGGTATCTCGGTTTCGTTGTCGATTCCGACGTCGCCTACAGCGCGATCGGCCAATTTCGCCTCGCGGCAACCATCGCGACAATCCTTGCCGCCGCGATCATGATCGCCCTGCTGGCAACCGTTCTCAGCCGTTTCATTGTTCGCCCCGTCACGCAGATGACTGCTGCCATGGAAAGGCTTGCCGCCGGCAATCTCGATGTCGCCATTCCCGGCCAGGAGCGCAGTGACCAGATCGGCTCGATGGCTGCGGCGGTTGCCGTATTCAAATCGAACGCCACGGAACGTCTGCGTCTTGAAGGCGACGCCGAACAGAACCGCACGCTTTCCGAACAGGAGCGCAACGACCGCGAAAGACTGGCGGCGAAAGACGCGGCCGACATCCAGTTCGCAGTCGATTCGCTGGCAAAGGGACTGACGCACCTTTCGAACGGCGACCTCAACTACCGGATCGAGACGCCTTTCGTGACCCGCATCGACCGCTTGCGCGACGACTTCAACAACTCCGTGGCCAAGCTGAACGTTGCCTTGAGCACAGTCGGCCAGAATGCACGCGCAATCGATGCCGGTGCTGGAGAAATCCGCCAGTCTGCCGACGATCTGGCCAAGCGCACCGAGCAGCAGGCCGCCTCTGTCGAGGAGACTGCGGCCGCGCTTGAGGAAATAACCACGACGGTCAAGGATTCCGCCCGCCGTGCCGAAGAGGTAGGCCGTCTGGTAGACCGCACGCGCAACAATGCCGAGCAGTCCGGCATCATCGTCGAGGACGCTGTTCGCGCCATGGAAGGCATCGAAAAATCGTCGTCGGAGATCAGCAACATCATTGGTGTGATCGACGAAATCGCCTTCCAGACGAACCTGCTTGCGCTGAATGCCGGCGTGGAAGCCGCCCGCGCCGGTGAGGCAGGCAAGGGTTTTGCCGTTGTCGCACAGGAAGTGCGCGAGCTTGCCCAGCGCTCTGCAAATGCCGCGAAGGAGATCAAGACGCTGATCAACGCCTCAACATCGCAGGTGCAATCCGGTGTCGATCTCGTCGGCAATGCCGGCAAGGCGCTGGAAACCATCGTCCGCGAAGTCCAGGAGATCAACCGCCACATCGACGCCATCGTAACGTCGTCGCGCGAGCAGTCCACCGGACTTCAGGAAATCAACACCGCCATCAACACCATCGATCAGGGCACCCAGCAGAATGCCGCCATGGTCGAAGAACAGACTGCGGCAAGCCACGGCCTAGCCTCGGAAGCGGCGGCACTCAACGAATTGCTTGCGCAGTTCCAGCTCGCCACGGCAACGCGGCGGCAGGCTGAATATGGGCGTGCTGCGTAGACCTAAAATAGCTCACTGGTGAGACAATCGCACCGTTACCCCGGATCCAGTCCGGCATGACGGAGGAGACGTTTCAGTCTTCATTATGGCCGGAGCGATCCGGCCATTTTTCTTGTCCGCTCTCAGCACGCGAAAAACCCTGTTCCCGCCACTCACACGATCAGCTAGAGCTTGGTCGATCATGATTTGCGGAGGGATCTATGCTGGATTTGATTTGGCGCGGTATTGCCATGGGGGTGGGTGGCACCGTGTTTATGGATATATGGGCGATTGTGCTGCACCGGTTTTTCGGCCAATCCGCCCCGAACTGGGGCGCCGGTCGGCCGCTGGTTCTGGCATCTGCCGAAGGGCCGGATATTCCACGATACTATAGCGACGGCCGCACCTTACGAGCATGAATTGGCGCTCGGCTGGGTCTCGCATTATGCCGTCGGCATTCTCTACGGCATCATTCTCGCCCTGATAGTGCCGGCCTCGTGGTTTTCAGAGCCGTCCTTCATTCAGCCTTGGATCGTGGGCATCGTCACGGTCGGCGCGGGCTGGTTCCTGCTGCAACCTGGCCTCGGCATCGGCTGGGCGGCATCGAAGACGCCGAACCCGAACAAGGTTCGCTTTCTCAACCTCGTTGCACATACGATCTTCGCGCTTGGCATGTATGCCGTGGCGCTGTTGATGCGCTGAATAAAAAAGGGGGCTGAAAAGCCCCCTCGTTCATTTGATTATCAGATATTCGCCGAAAAGGTGTCGCAGTCCTCGACGCGTCCGTTCTGGAAGCCGCGCTTGAACCATTCCATGCGCTGCGCCGACGTACCGTGGTTGAAACTGTCAGGCACAACATATCCTTGAGTCTGCTTCTGCAGGGTGTCGTCGCCGATCTGGTGGGCAGCGTTGAGCGCTTCCTCAAGGTCACCGGTTTCTAGAATTCCCTTCTGTTCGGTGAACTTGCCCCAGATGCCGGCATAACAATCGGCCTGAAGCTCCACACGCACCGACATCTTGTTGGCATCCACCTGGCTCATGGACTGGCGGCGGCGGTTGAACTCCGGCAGGACACCGGTCAGGTTCTGGACGTGGTGGCCCACCTCATGCGCAATCACATAAGCCTGCGCGAAATCGCCAGACGCGCCGAAACGCTTGTCAAGTTCACTGAAGAAACTGGTGTCAAGATAGACCTTGCGGTCACCAGGGCAATAAAACGGGCCGCTGGCCGCAGAGGCAGAACCGCAGGCAGACGCAACCTGCCCGGAAAACAGCACAAGGGTCGGTTTCTGATAGGTCTCGCCGGCGGACTGGAAAATGCCGCTCCACGTATCTTCCGTCTCAGCCAGCACGGTGCGCACGAAAGCCGTCGTCTCGTCGGACGATTGGCCCTGCGGCCGAGTGCCCGCCTGCTGGCCGGATTGCTGCGTGGTACCGCCCCCATCCAGTGAAATGTCTCCGCCCGAAAGCAGCGTCAGCGGATTGATGCCAAGCACCCAGCTTATCAGCAGGATCAGCAGAAGACCGCCAATGCCGATGCCGCCGCCGCGGCGCCCGATCGGCACGCGCATTCCGCCACGCGAAAAAGGATCGTTGCCGGATGGCCCCGATCCCGCCGACATGCCGCGCCGATCCTCGATATTGTCCGACTGGCGGCGCCCTCTCCATTCCATGCTTTTCTCTCCGCAAACGTCGCCTCAACAGGCAACCTTATAACGGCACTATAATACATCTTGTTCCGGAAGAAAGCGGAGGTGGGTGCATTCGTTCAGGAGGCTCGCCGCCTTTGCGTGAAGACGGTCAGAGACAGCAGGGCAAACACGAACACGCCCGCGAAAAGCACCACAAGACCCGGCTGACCGTCACCGAAAGCAACCTCGTGAATGATCCGCCCCGGAACGAAGGTGAAACCGCCTGCGATGACGATACCGCCGAGATAAACACTCTGCATGATCCTCATATGGCGCCTGATTTCGCCCCTGCGCGCAAAAAGGACCGATTGCAGACAGCCATATATGGTGAGAACCGATAAAAGATGGATCGGGCTGAAACCGTAAAACACCCTCAATTCATGAATGAAGAAGGTCGAAACGGACGTCATGACCATCAGCGTCACCCAGATCCTGCCGAGGAGCCGGTGGATGGCGGTTCCTTTGGGGCGAAGGAAAATGAAGGCACCGAGAATCGCGGCCGGAACAACGGTGGCGACATGGAATTGCACGGCAAGCGGTGCGTCTAGCAAAGGCTGGAGTGACATGGTGAAGCGTTTTGACCCGGTTGAAATTATCGCTAACTTCGGCAAAACATGCGCGAAAGAAAAACGCATTGGCGTCAACCGCAGGAAAACTTCGTGGATCACCTCTCTTTGCAGTCCACGCTTCGTGAAATGCACGCCATCCTGCAATCGCGCAGACTGTGGCTGACCTTCCTTGCCATATTGGCGATCTTCATTCTGACCGGCCCTTTCGGGACAAGTGAGACCATGAGTTTCGCCGACCGGCTGCTTTACTGGACAATCGTTCAGGCTGGCGCATGGACGTTCGCAATATCCTTTTCCATCCTCGCCAACACCATCCTTGCCGGCAGCATTGAAAATATGCTGACACGCATGATGATCGGCTCGCTGACGGCAGCCCTGCCCATCGGGCTGCTGCTTTCCATCATGAACCAAATCTTTTCCGGCAGGGAAATGGGTTTCGCTGCCTTTCTGAAAAGCAGCCTGTCGGCCCTGCCGCTCTGCGCCATCTTTTGCCTGCTGAGCTACCTCACGGCCTGCCAGTCACGCGCAACGGCAACGGATGCCGTTGCGGACCCGAATGGAGATGCCAAAGGTGAGGTGAAAAGCATCGCGCCGCTGCTGGAGCGGCTGCCGCCGCAAAAGCGCGGAGAATTGCTGCGGCTGTCGGTGCAGGACCACTATACCGAAATCGTCACCACGCGCGGCCATCAGCTCGTTCTGCTGCGTTTTGCCGATGCGCTGAAAGAAATAGGCCTCACGGAAGGCTTGCAGGTGCACCGTTCCCACTGGATTGCCATTTCCGACGTCGTCTCGTTGCGTAAACAGGCTGGCCGTCTGCACGTCATTACAAGAGACGGCTCGGAAATACCCGTCAGCCGCTCCCATAGCGCGGCCGTGCAGGCCCGTTTCGCCGCGCATACACCGGCGGGTTAAGAGTTTCTGTCGATTCCGGAATTTATGGGGTTCCGTTCTCAAAAACATTTGCCTATAAGCCGCTTCTAGCCTGAAAACTTTGAATTGCGCGCCCCGGCCGGTGATCTTTCACCCTGGCTGGTGTTTTGCGCAACCAAAACGCGGAACGAGAGAGCCATGCCGAAGCGCCAAGATATCAAGTCCATCCTCATCATTGGCGCAGGACCGATCGTCATCGGCCAAGCATGTGAATTCGACTATTCCGGCACCCAGGCCTGCAAGGCGCTGAAGGAAGAGGGTTACCGGGTCATTCTGGTGAACTCCAACCCGGCCACCATCATGACCGATCCGGGCCTTGCCGACGCAACCTATGTCGAGCCGATCACCCCGGAAGTCGTTGCCAAGATCATCGCGAAGGAACGCCCGGACGCGCTGCTGCCCACCATGGGCGGCCAGACCGCGCTCAACACCGCGCTGTCCCTGAAGCGCATGGGCGTTCTCGACCGCTACAATGTGGAAATGATCGGCGCCAAGCCCGAAGCCATCGACATGGCCGAAGACCGCGCCCTCTTCCGCGAGGCCATGGCTCGCATCGGCCTCGAAACGCCGAAGTCCATGCTGGCCAACGCCACTGAAATCAAGGACGCCGACCGCAAGAAGCACGAAGCTGCCCGCGCCGAACTCAAGGCGAAGCTTTCCGGTGCGGAACTGGACAAGGCGCTGGACGATCTGGAAAACCAGTGGAACCTTGGCGAGACCGACCGCAAGCAGCGTTACATGGCGCATGCGATTGCAATCGCCGCCCAGGCGATCGACCATGTCGGCCTGCCCGCCATCATCCGCCCGTCCTTCACGCTCGGCGGCACCGGCGGCGGCATTGCCTATAACCGCTCCGAATTCTTCGACATCGTCTCGGGCGGCCTCGACGCTTCGCCGACCACCGAGGTGCTGGTCGAAGAATCTGTTCTCGGCTGGAAGGAATATGAAATGGAAGTGGTCCGCGACACCGCGGACAATTGCATCATCATCTGCTCCATCGAAAACATCGATCCGATGGGCGTCCACACGGGCGACTCGATCACGGTTGCGCCAGCACTGACGCTGACCGACAAGGAATACCAGATCATGCGCAACGCCTCGATTGCGGTGCTGCGTGAGATCGGCGTGGAAACCGGCGGCTCGAACGTGCAGTTCGCCGTCAACCCGAAAGACGGCCGCCTCGTCGTCATCGAAATGAACCCGCGCGTTTCGCGCTCGTCTGCTCTCGCCTCCAAGGCGACCGGCTTCCCGATCGCCAAGATCGCCGCCAAGCTCGCCATCGGCTATACGCTCGACGAGCTGGAAAACGATATCACCGGCGGCGCGACGCCTGCCTCGTTCGAACCGTCGATCGACTACGTCGTCACCAAGATCCCGCGTTTCGCCTTCGAGAAGTTCCCGGGCGCCTCGCCGATCCTCACCACGGCCATGAAGTCCGTCGGTGAAGTCATGGCCATCGGCCGCACCTTCGCAGAATCGCTGCAAAAGGCGCTGCGCGGCATGGAAACCGGCCTCACCGGTCTCGATGAAATCGAAATCCCCGGCTTCGAAGAGGGCGAAGGCTCCAAGAACGCCATCCGCGCCGCCATCGGCACGCCGACGCCGGATCGCCTGCGCATGGTCGCCCAGGCGCTGCGCATGGGAATGACGGAAGAAGAAGTCCACGAAAACTCGAAGATCGACCCTTGGTTCATCGCCCAGTTCAAGGCAATTGTGGACATGGAAGCCCGTGTCCGTGAGCAAGGCCTGCCGCAGGACGCAGAGAACCTGCGCATGCTCAAAGCCATGGGCTTTTCCGACGCCCGCCTGGCAATTCTGACGGGCAAGCGCCCAAAGGAAGTGGCCGAACTGCGCAACAGCCTCAATGTTCGCCCGGTCTTCAAGCGCATCGATACCTGCGCGGCAGAATTCGCCTCGCCCACCGCCTACATGTATTCGACCTATGAAATCCCCTTCGTCGGCGCCGCCCGCTCTGAAGCGCAGGTTTCCGACCGCAAGAAGGTCGTCATCCTCGGCGGCGGTCCGAACCGTATCGGCCAGGGCATCGAGTTCGACTATTGCTGCTGCCATGCTGCCTTCGCGCTGAAGGATGCAGGCTTCGAAGCGATCATGATCAACTGCAACCCGGAAACGGTTTCGACCGACTACGACACCTCCGACCGCCTCTATTTCGAACCGCTGACGGCCGAAGACGTGATCGAGATCATGCGCGCCGAACAGGAAAAGGGCGAACTGGTCGGCGTCATCGTGCAGTTCGGCGGCCAGACGCCGCTGAAGCTGGCCGAAGCGCTGGAAAAGAACGGTATTCCGATCCTCGGCACCGCGCCTGACATGATCGACCTTGCCGAAGACCGCGACCGCTTCCAGAAGCTGCTGATGAAGCTCGACCTCGCCCAGCCGAACAACGGCATCGCCTATTCGGTTGAACAGGCGCGCCTCGTCGCTTCGGAAATCGGCTTCCCGCTGGTCGTGCGTCCGTCCTATGTTCTGGGTGGCCGCGCCATGCAGATCATCCATTCGGAAGGCCAGCTCCAGACCTATCTGCTCGACACGGTTCCGGGCCTCGTGCCAGAGGACATCAAGCAGCGTTACCCGAACGACAAGACCGGCCAGATCAACACCCTGCTCGGCAAGAACCCGCTTCTGTTCGATAGCTACCTGACCAACGCCGTCGAAGTCGACGTCGATGCACTGTGCGACGGCGAAAACGTCTTCGTGTCGGGCATCATGGAGCACATCGAAGAAGCCGGTATCCACTCGGGCGACTCGGCCTGCTCGCTGCCGTCCCGTTCGCTGAGCAAGGAAACCCTCGACGAGCTGGAACGCCAGACGACGGCGCTTGCAAAGGCGCTCAACGTCGGTGGCCTGATGAACGTTCAGTACGCGATCAAGGACGGCACGATCTACGTTCTCGAAGTCAACCCGCGCGCCTCCCGCACGGTGCCCTTCGTTGCAAAAACCATCGGTGCGCCGATCGCCAAGATCGCTGCCCGCGTCATGGCCGGCGAAAAGCTTGATGCGGCGATTGCCGCTTACGGCAAGAAACCCGACCCGCGCAACCTGAAGCACATCGCCGTCAAGGAAGCCGTTTTCCCCTTCGCCCGCTTCCCCGGCGTCGACATTCTGCTCGGACCGGAAATGCGCTCGACCGGCGAAGTCATCGGCCTCGACACCGATTTCGCACTCGCCTTCGCCAAGAGCCAGCTCGGCGCCGGCGTCGACCTGCCGCGCTCCGGCACCGTCTTCGTCTCGGTGCGCGACGACGACAAGGACCGCGTATTGCCCGCAATTCGTATTCTGGTCGAGAGTGGCTTCAGGGTACTGGCAACCGGCGGCACCCAGCGTTTCCTTGCTGAACAGGGCATCAACGCCGAGAAGATCAACAAGGTGCAGGAAGGTCGTCCGCATATCGAAGACGCCATCCGCAACCGTCAGGTCCAGCTGGTCATCAACACCACCGACAGCAACAAGGCGATTTCCGACTCGAAGTCGCTGCGCCGCGCAACGCTGATGCAGAAGGTGCCCTACTACACGACGATGGCCGGTGCGGAAGCAGCAGCCCTTGCCATCAAGGCGCTTAAGGCCGGCAACCTGGAAGTGAAGCCCTTGCAGAGCTACTTCCTGTAAAATCAGCCGACAACAAAGATCATGGAAACGCCGCGGGTCATGCCTGCGGCGTTTTGCATTGTCTCACAAAAAGCTCAAAAGCCTCACGCCGCCAGGGCTTCGCGCACGCAATTGCGCCCATCCGTCTTGGCGCGGTAAAGGGCGCGGTCCGCCATTTCCGCCAGGGTCTGAAGATCGCAGCGCATATCGCCGCTGGTTGCGACGCCGATGCTGATCGTCACGCCGACACGCAAACCGCCGCAATCGACTTCGGTTATCGCAATCGCATCGCGAATGCGTTCTCCGATCATGCAAGCCTTTTGAACACCGGCACCCGGCAGGAAGATGATGAACTCCTCGCCACCGTAACGCGCCAGCACGTCACCACCGCGTATGCTGCCGCCGATACGCTTCGCGACTTCCTGAAGAACGCTGTGGCCGACGGCGTGGCCGAAGCGGTCGTTGATTGATTTGAAGTGGTCGATATCGAGCAGCATCGCCGCATCGTGGGGACCCGGCACCGCCGGCATGGCCTGGAAGAAAAAACGACGGTTCTTGACGCCCGTCAAAGGATCGGTGTTGGCGAGAACCAGCAATTTCCGCTCTGACCGCTCGGCTACCAGCATCATCACGAACAGCGCAATGGCGAAGTTCAACATGATGATCAAGAAAAACGCATTGACCAGATCGATGGCGGCGTATTGGGGCAAAAGCACGCTCTTTGCCACCGACAACGAAATCAGGCCGGAAATACCCGCAATCGCGCCCAGCGCGAAGCGGGACAGGAGTGGCTCCTTGCGCCACCGCGCAAAAAGCCCGCCCGCTCCCGCAAGATAGGCCACAGCCGCACAGCCGTTGAACAGGGCCGCACGATAAGCGTTATTGTCAGCCACCTGCTGTGCAAGGACAATTGCCAGCAAGGCAATCAAACAGACAGCTGATACTGTCCCCCTGCTGGCAGCACGTCCATCGCTCACGATTTTCAGGCCAAGCCAGATCAGCGCATAACCCACGATACCGAATACGATGCTGCCGAATTGCCACAAGGCCGGAGACATTATTCCCCATTCGCCGTACCCAGCGAGCGTGGAGCCGGCAGCCATGGCTGCGAAGCCTGCTGCAAGAGCTGTCGGGCCGTGCAAACCACGATTTGTGAGCTTCAGATATATAAAACTCAGCATTCCAACAATGTAAGAACACTTTTGCATCAGTATCACTGTTGCAAGATCTAGTTCGCCGAGCATCATACATCCACGCAATGAATAAATATAAATATCTGAATTATGGCATCAAGTATAAAATTTCAATAAAAATAACCAATAAACAAAAATTTAATCATATCGATGAAGACATCGATGATCATCCAATATAGCATAGCAACACACAAAACAGTATATTAGAATAATCTTATAAAATCAATTTCATTCCTGAAATTCTGCATTTCCTCCTTCTTCTGCTGCGAGTCGGGAAGGCGAAGAAGATAGGAAGGGTGCACCGTGACAAAAAGCGTCCGCTCCTCCTGCATCGGTATCGGGCGACCCCGAACCTCGGAGACCTTTTCCTTTCCGCCTGTCAGCGCATAAAGCGCAGTTGCACCCATGGCAACGATAAGCTTCGGCCGTACCAGCTCGATTTCCTTGTTAAGCCACCAGCGGCACTGCTGCACCTCGCCCGCATCCGGTCGTTGGTGAATGCGCCGCTTGCCGCGGGCCTCGTATTTGAAGTGTTTGACGGCGTTGGTGACATAAAGCTTTTTGCGGTCAATACCGGCTTCAACCAACGTCCGGTCGAACAGCTGACCAGCGGGACCGACGAAAGGTTTTCCGGCAAGATCCTCATGATCTCCCGGCTGTTCCCCGACGATCATCACTTTCGCATCTTCAGGTCCCATGCCGAACACTGTCTGCGTTGCCTTGCAATGCAGGGCGCAGCGCGTGCATTGGCCAGCCTCCCGCGCCAATGAAGCGAGCGTACCGTCTGGCGCCGCTGGCGGCTCTTCACGCGCCGAGGCCGCGGCCTGCAGGCGGTGATGGAATGGTTGCGGCTGGCTAGCAGCCTTCGCCGCCATCTCCAGCACCCGCGCCTCGGCACCGAGAACGAGACCTGGAATAAGCTCGGCTTCCGGCAAATTTTTCCAGTATTTCTTTGGCATCTCTGCCGTCATCGCTTTTATCTTCAGACGCGCCGGATTGAATATGTTGGCATAATAGGTTCGCCACAGCTCGTCGGTTTCATCCGTCAGCTCAGGCTTGGACGCGGCCTGCCGCGATGTCTCCAGCACGTTTCCGTCCCACCGCGCGGAGCCGTTCGGTGTCGCGATCAGCCAGTCCATATCCGTGAACCGCCGCTGGAAAAACGGGGCCGTGCGCTCGACGATGAAGTGATCCGGCTCGAACCATGCGACGAAGCGCCGCCGCCCGCCCTGCCCCTGCGGCAAGGATAATTCCTTGAAGCGAACAAAGGCCGTCATCTTGTGACAATCGCGGCGGACCGATTTTTCAAGCTGCCGGGCTTCGGAAACATCCGCATCGGACTTGAACTGCAGCAGGGCGCGATCCCGCTTCAGCCGCCACAGCAACCGGTAAAGCAGTGCGAAACGACCCGGATCGCTATGACAGATAATCGCTTGCGCCAACGTCACGAAGGAGGCTGGAACGGACACCTGCACGTCATCCGCACGGGCCGCCGGCAAAGGCTCTCCGGCAAAATCGAGAAGCCCGACTTTCTCATCCCGCAACCGCCAGTCAATCGCCTCCGGCGGCACATTGGCGGCGAGAGCCGCGCGCGCCGCATCACGCCACTCGCCGAAATCGCCCCGCCCTTCCAGAACCGGGCCGTACATCACAGCAGCGATAATTGTTCGGGCTGCGGAGCAAACATCGCTCGCAAATCCGGCCGTTCAGTCAGCTTGCCCGGCGTCCAGCCCTCGGCAACGATGAAGGCCTTCACCTTTTTCAGGGAAACGCCGAAGCGGGCAATATCCTCCAGCCGCAACCGTCGAATCCGGCGTGAAGACAGGATCGAGGCGACCGTCTTGGTACCGAAGCCGGGCACGCGCAGCAATATTTCGCGATCCGCCACGTTCACGTCCACTGGAAAACGGTCACGATTTTTCAGCGCCCAGGCAAGCTTCGGATCTATATCGAGATCGAGCATTCCGTTACCGCCGATCGCGGTTATTTCACCAATGTCGAACCCATAAAAACGATAAAGCCAGTCGGCCTGATAAAGCCTGTGTTCCCGCATCAAAGGCGGCTTGATGAGCGGCAGGTTCTTCGACGAATCCGGAATGGGGCTGAAAGCCGAATAATAGACGCGCCGCAAACCATAGCTGCCATAAAGCCGGGCGCTGGTGGACAGAATGGTGCTGTCATCAGCCCCATCCGCCCCAACGATCATCTGCGTGCTCTGTCCGGCAGGCGCAAAACGTTTGGTCTTTCGCGTCCTGACAGTCGGCTCCCCCGCCTCCTCGATCTTCAGGCGGATATCAGCCATCGAGCGGCGAATATTGGCGGGCTGCTTTTCCGGCGCAAAACGGCTGACGCCGCTATCAGTCGGCAATTCGATGTTGATCGACAGCCGGTCGGCGTAAAGCCCCGCTTCCTCAATAAGCTTTGGCGATGCTTCGGGAATGGATTTCAGATGGATGTAGCCGCGAAAACCATGCGTGACGCGCAGTTCCCGCGCCACCCGCACCATCTCTTCCATCGTATGATCGGAAGAGCGGATAATGCCGGAAGAGAGAAACAGCCCCTCGATATAGTTGCGCCGATAGAACTCCAGCGTCAGCCACACCACCTCCTCGGCAGTAAACCGCGCCCGCTCGACATTGCTCGAAGAACGATTGATGCAATAGGCGCAATCATAGATACAGAAATTGGTGAGCAAAATCTTCAGGAGCGAAATGCAGCGCCCGTCCGGCGCATAGGCATGGCATATGCCCGACCCCTCCGTGGAGCCAAGTCCGCCGGATGCAGCAGAGCTGCGTTTCGTCGTGCCGCTGGAGGCACAGGACGCATCGTATTTGGCCGCATCGGAAAGAATGGCAAGCCGTTGCCTGATTGACT
The DNA here is from genome assembly GCF_030758035.1 of Rhizobium sp. AN68. Lineage (NCBI taxonomy): Bacteria > Pseudomonadati > Pseudomonadota > Alphaproteobacteria > Hyphomicrobiales > Rhizobiaceae > Rhizobium > Rhizobium sp. AN68. The sequence continues at coordinate 2,039,642 of NZ_JARWMI010000003.1, forward strand.
TCTTCATGGTTATGTTCACTATATGTTCTATTGAAAAATGTCAATCTCATCTGTTAAAGCCCTGAACGAATGCAAGAAAATGCCCGTCTCAAATTTGCTGGCATTTCGTTGTCGTCTTCTGATATAGTCGGCTTAGTTATGATTTTGGCATGGTTCCGGAGTTCCCCTCCGGAACCTGTTTCTTTTTGTGTCTGCAAGTAAAGCGACAGGACTGCGAAGGATAAAAAAATGGTAGAAAAAGTACCGATGACGCACGGTGGATTCATCAAGCTGCAGGAGGAGCTGCGCTTTCGCCAGCAGGAGGAGCGCCCCCGTATCATCGAGGCAATTGCGGAGGCGCGCGCCCATGGCGACCTTTCGGAAAATGCCGAATACCACGCTGCCAAGGAAGCCCAGAGCCATAACGAAGGCCGCATCACTGAACTCGAAGACTTGACCGCACGCGCGGAAGTCATCGACCTTTCCAAGATGTCCGGTTCCAAGATCAAGTTCGGCGCCACCGTCAAGCTGATCGACGAGGATAGCGACGAGGAAAGAATCTATCAGATCGTTGGCGACCAGGAAGCCGATGTGAAGGCGGGACGCATTTCCATTTCCTCGCCCATCGCCCGCGCCCTCATCGGCAAGGAAGTCGGTGACAGCATCGAAGTCAACGCACCGGGCGGCGCCAAGGGTTACGAGATTCTCGCCGTACAGTGGGGCTGATCTGCCCTTTCATGCAATGCGCCCCTCGGGCGCATTGCATTGATATCCTGAACTGAACATCCTGCCTTAGCCGCAAAGACGGAAGCCCATCTTGTCCCACGCCAGTCTGAAAGATGTGCAGGTGCTTGCGCCGAACTTCAAGCGCAGGCTCTCCGGCGTTACCTCCACCATCGTGCAGCTTATTCCGGTACAAAACCGGCTGGGTCAGAAAGTGGCCGTCATCGGCCCCGGCCTGCCGCAGCATCTGCCACATGTGCGCTTCCGTGATCTGTGGCGGCTCTGGCAAAACGGCCCGCTCAGCGGTCCGCGCATCTGGCACGCCCGCCGCAATCTCGAAATGTTGCCGGGCATTCTCATGCGTGACGTGCTGCGCATGAAGCTGAAGCTGATGTTCACCTCGGCGGCGCAAAGGCGACATTCCGCCTATACCCGCTTTCTGATTTCAAAAATGGATGCGGTCGTCGCGACAAGCAGCCGCTCAGGCTCGTTTCTGGAAGTACCACACAGCGTCGTCATGCATGGCGTCGATACCGAGCTGTTTCATCCCGCAACCGGCCCGGAGGATACGATCGCTTCGACCGGCCTGCCGGGGCAATTTCTCATCGGATGTTTCGGACGGGTGCGCCACCAGAAGGGAACAGACCTTTTCGTGCGCGCCATGATCGAACTTCTGCCCGACTATCCCGAATGGACGGCCGTCATCTCCGGCCGCGTGACCGCAGAGCACAAGGCCTTCGCCGACAAGCTCGTGGCCGATGTCGCAGCAGCCGGTCTTGCGGACCGCATCGCGTTTCAGGGCGAGGTGGACGACATCAAGCCCTGGTATCGGCGGCTAACCCTCTATGTCGCACCGTCACGCAACGAGGGCTTTGGCCTGACACCACTGGAAGCCATGGCGTCCGAGACGGCTGTCGTTGCCAGCAATGCCGGCGCCTATGAGGAAATGATCGTCAAGGGCGAGACCGGCATGGTTGTTGAGGCCGGCGACTACGCGTCCCTGCGGGATGCCATTAAAACCTATCTTGCCGATCCTGCTCTCGCCAGGGACCATGCCCGTGCCGGACTTTCGCATGTGCGCACTGCATTTCCGCTGGAAAAAGAGGCGACGAGCCTCGGCAATATCTACGACGCGTTGCGGCGCGGGTAAGCGCCGGCGCAATCACTCAAAGGTCCGCCGATCAGATTTCCACCAGACCGACGCGCTTGACCTGACGGATGGTGAGCATGGTGCGCACGGTGTCGACGTTTTCGTCCGCTGTCAGAACCTCGATGACGAAATCCTGAAACTCGGTCAGGTTTCTGGCGATGCAATGCAGAAGGAAATCGCTTTCGCCGGATACCATCCAGGCCTGGCGCACCAGCGACCATCCGGCCGTCGCCGCTGCAAAGGCTTTCAGATTGCTGTCCGACTGGCGCTTGAGGCCGACCATGCAGAAGGCAACGAGATCGAAACCGAGCTTCGGCGCGTTCAACATGGCGTGATAACCCTCGATCACGTCGGCTTCTTCCAGCTTGCGGACGCGCCTGAGGCACGGCGGCGCGGAAATACCGACCCTTTCGGCCAGCTCCACGTTGGTCATGCGCCCGTCGCGCTGCAATTCGCGCAGGATTTTCAGATCGATGGCATCGAGTTCGACGCTGGTCACGGAGAGGTTCCTCGTTAAGCCGGAGAACTTCCTTGTACTACCAGGCGCAGGATTCGCAACAATATGCCGCCGGCCGGTCACAAAATTGCGCGCGCATCCACAACTGCCTTGTTGGTAACGCAAGGCTGCCCTTGAATAAAGGCACTAGACAACCTTAAATACCGGGCAACGAAGGGGTTGCGGCCTGTCCACCGTGCTGCGGCTGGAATGTTCTGCTGCCGAAAGGCCCCGCTACTTTAAAAAGGATTGTTTCCATGTCTGCCCGCCATACCAAGGTATTGATCATTGGCTCCGGTCCCGCCGGTTATACCGCGGCGATCTACGCGGCCCGCGCAATGCTGAAACCCGTGCTGATTGCCGGCATGGAACAGGGTGGCCAGCTGATGATCACCACCGATGTCGAAAACTATCCGGGCTTTGCCGATCCGATCCAGGGCCCCTGGCTGATGGACCAGATGCTGAAGCAGGCGACGCATGTGGGTGCGGAAATCGTCAGCGACCTCGTGACCGAAGTCGAAACGAACACGCGCCCCTTCGTGGTCAAGACCGATTCCGGTCAGGTCTGGACCGCCGACACGCTGATCATCGCAACAGGCGCGAAGGCCAAGTGGCTCGGTATCGAGAGTGAGCAGCACTTTCAGGGCTTCGGCGTTTCCGCCTGCGCCACCTGCGACGGTTTCTTCTATCGCAACAAGGATGTGATCGTGGTCGGCGGCGGCAACTCTGCCGTGGAGGAAGCGCTCTATCTCGCCCATATCGCCAAGTCCGTAACCGTCGTACACCGCCGCGACAGTTTCCGCTCGGAGAAAATCCTTCAGGAACGGCTCTTCGCCAAGGAAAACGTCAAGATTCTGTGGAACACGGAAATCGCCGAAATCACCGGCGCTCCCGCCAAGCCGCCAATGCCACCCTCTGTTTCGGGTGTGCGACTGCGTGACACCAAGACCGGTGTGATCAGCGATACGCCCATCGACGGCGTCTTCGTCGCCATCGGCCACGCGCCGGCCGTCGAACTGTTCAAGGGCAAGGTGAAGCTCAAGGACAATGGCTACATGTGGACCGCGCCCGATTCCACCGCTACCGACGTGGAAGGTATTTTCGCCGCCGGCGACGTTACCGACGACATATACCGTCAGGCCATCACCGCCGCCGGTATGGGCTGTATGGCCGCCCTTGAAGCAGAACGGTACCTCACCGCGCAGCAGCCGCTTGCGGTAGCAGCCGAATAACCGAAAGGCAGGATAGGCATGGCAATGCCATTGGACTGGGATAAACTGCGCATTTTTCATGCCGCAGCCGAAGCGGGGTCTTTTACCCACGCTGCCGACAAGCTGCATTTGTCCCAGTCGGCCATCAGCCGCCAGGTCAGCGCGCTGGAACAGGATGTTGGCGTGAAGCTGTTTCACCGCCACGCCAGAGGTCTTATCCTCACCGAGCAGGGCGAACTGCTGTATCGCACCGCCCACGACGTGTTGCTGAAGCTCGAAACCGTCAAGATGCAACTGACCGAAACGACGGAGAAGCCGAGCGGCAAGCTGCGCGTGACGACGACTGTTGGTCTCGGCCAGGGCTGGCTGACGGACAAGGTGCAGGAATTCCTGCAGCTCTATCCGGAAATGTCGATCCAGCTCATCCTCGACAATGAGGAGCTGGATGTGAACATGCGCCACGCCGATTGCGCCATCCGCCTGCGTCAGCCGCAACAGTCCGACCTTATCCAGCGCAAGCTGTTCACGGTGCACATGCACGTCTATGCGGCGCCGTCCTACATCAACCGCCACGGCGAGCCGCAGTCGATCGAGGATCTGGACAACCACCGCATCATCTCCTTCGGCGAACCGGCACCCAACTATCTGCTTGATGTCAACTGGCTGGAAAATGCGGGACGCTCGTCGGACAACACCCGCATTCCGCATCTTCAGATCAACAGCCAGACCTCGATCAAGCGCGCCTGCCTGCTGGGAATAGGTATCGCCTGTTTGCCGGATTACATCGTCGGGCGCGATCCGGGATTGATTCAGTTGTCGCTTGCCGCCGATATTCCCTCGTTCGACACCTACTTCTGTTACCCGGACGAGATGAAAAACGCTGCAAAACTGAAAGCCTTCCGCGACTTCGTCGTTGCCAAGGCACGGAACTGGAACTTCTGACGTTTAAATAGGCCAGCGCCACAAAATATCATACTAATTCATGGAGTTGGCCTTCCCAAGATGGCGGCGCGCCAGACGCGCCGCGCTTCAGCTTTGCACATAAATTATACCGGAAATATCCAGACCTGCATCGCACGCATGCCTGACCTGCACAAAAAAGAGTTGTTTCGTGCACAAAAAAGCACCATATCGCTCTCAGTTGATGCACACGGTGGCTTTTCCTCCCAGTTCCACCGCATCAGCTGTTCCCCTCTGGAGGTTTTTGACCTTCACACTTAAAGGGCCCTGGATTTATCCGGCGGCCCTCTTTTTTTACCCGCAAGAATTTTCTCCAATTTGGCGAAATATCGCATGATGCAACCTTGTTTTGCATTCTTGCCACTCCCATATTTCAATCAGCTGTCACGCCTGCCTATGCACGCGACAGCTGTTCCCCTCTGGAGGTTTTAACCTTCAAACTCATTGGCCGCGGAGAAATCCGGCGGCCATTTTTTTGCGCGCTGTTCTCGGCCCGGGCGACAACCTCACAGAGACGTGAATTGTATATCGGAAACTATCGATATAAATATCGGACATGTCAGATATTAGAGAAACGCAGATGAACCCGGAGGAAATCCTCAAAGCCCTTTCACACCCCGCAAGGCTGAAGTTCCTCGAGTGGCTGAAGAGCCCTGAAAGTCACTTCTGTCAGGACCATCCGCTCAGCATGGGCGTATGCGCCAATCAGTTCCAGATCAGCGGCCTGTCGCAATCGACGGTCTCCTCACATCTGGCGGTTTTGCAGGCAGCTGGCCTGATAAGGTCAAAGAAAGTCGGGCAATGGGTGTTTTTCGAACGCAACGAGGAAACCATCGACGCCTTCCGCAATTATCTGCAAGCCAATCTTTGAGCCTCCCAAGCTTATAAGACCGGGGCGTCGGACCGGAAACTGCAAGGCGGTTTTCTCTCCGATGCCCATACATTAGGAAAGCGCGCCAGCCGCGCAGTTTCGCCAACCGACCAGAAAGTGAAGTCGCATGACAAGTCTTTTTCGAACCGGCACAGGCCGGCGATATCGCACTCGCCAACCGTATCGTCATGGCTCCCCTCACCCGCAACCGCTCGCCGGGAGCAATTCCCAACAATCTCAACGCCACCTATTACGAGCAGCGCGCAACAGCCGGGCTGATCGTGACCGAAGGCACGCCGATTTCCCAGCAAGGTCAGGGTTACGCGGATGTTCCGGGCCTCTACAAGAAGGAAGCGGTTGAGGGCTGGAAAAAGATCACGGATGGCGTGCATGTCGCCGGCGGCAAGATCGTCGCGCAGATTTGGCACGTGGGACGCATTTCCCACACCTCGCTCCAGCCGCATGGCGGACAGCCGGTCGCCCCTTCCGCGATTATCGCCAAGTCCAAGACCTATATCATCAATGATGACGGCACCGGCGCGTTTGCGGAAACCTCCGAGCCACGCGCACTGACCATCGACGATATCGGTCTTATCCTTGAAGATTACCGGACCGGCGCGCGCGCCGCACTTGAGGCCGGGTTCGACGGTGTCGAAATCCATGCCGCCAACGGTTATCTGATCGAGCAGTTCCTGAAATCCAGCACCAACCAGCGCACCGACGAATATGGCGGCTCGATCGAAAACCGCGCCCGCTTCCTTCTCGAAGTCGTCGATGCGGTTGCGGAAGAGATTGGCGCAGGCCGCACCGGCATTCGCCTGTCACCCGTCACACCCGCCAACGACATTTTCGAGGCCGACCCGCAGCCACTCTATAATTACGTTGCGGAAGAACTCGGCAAACGCAATCTCGCCTTCATCCATGTTGTTGAAGGTGCGACAGGTGGTCCGCGCGACTTCAAGCAGGGCGACAAGCCCTTCGATTACGCAGCCTTCAAGGCCGCTTATCGCAATGCGGGCGGCAAGGGCCTGTGGATCGCCAACAATGGCTACGACCGTGAGAGCGCCATCGAGGCGGTGGAAAGCGGCAAGGTTGATGCCGTGGCCTTCGGCAAGGCCTTCATCGCCAACCCGGATCTGGTGCGCCGTCTCAAGGACAACGCGCCGCTGAACGAGCCGAACCAGCCGACCTTCTATGGTGGCGGGGCTGAAGGCTATACCGACTACCCGGCTCTTGGCTGATCAGTGCTAAACTTGAAACGCCGCACCGCTCCACAGCGGTGCGGCGTTTTGCCGTTTCAGGACAGGCCTCGCGCCTGCCGCGCAGCAAAGTCTGAAAATGCGCCCATCACGAAGGCGTTGGCCACATGCAGCGCCTGCAGAAAGCCACTGCCCGTTTCCCGACCGATGCTCATCAACGCCACCTGAAGGCAGTAGAGAGCGAGCAGCACGAGCGCGCGCCCAAGGTTTGGCCGGAGGTCATCATGACGAAGGGCGAGCACGACTAGAGATACAATGGGAACGGCGATCAGCATGCCAAGCCCTTTGTGAACCACAAGCAGCGATCCGTCATGATAGATCGACAGCCCGGCCAGCAGCACCTGCGCGAAAATCAACACCGGCACGCCTGCCGAAATCACGGCGAACATACGGCGCCGCCGGGAAAATCCATTAGCCACTGTAACCATCACACCCTACCCCCGGCATCGGTCGCATGATGAAGGCCCGCCGGTTGCTGCACCTCGGCGAGACACCCAAGGCTCGCCAGTGTTTCCGATACTGCCGCATCGATCGGCGTTCGCGGTTCCGCGCCGAGGAATTCGACAAGCTTGCGGTTGCTCATCAGGATCGGCATCTGCCACAGATATTTCATTTCCATGACTTCGCGGAACAGTGGAACGAACGGTGCAGCCAGCCCGACGGCTAACCACGAAAGCCGCCGCATCTTGACCGGATGACCGACGGCTCGCTCGATTGCCCCAACCAGTTGCAGCCCGTCGAAATCCCAGACACCCTCCATGTGGTAGACGGCAAACGTTTGAAGCTCGTCCGAGCGATCGAGCAGCCGCCCGATTATCTCCGCAACATCCGGCAGATAGGCCCATTGATGCCCGGCATTCGGTACTGCTGGATTCTGAACACTGCGAACCGGCTTACCCGGTCGCACCAGCATCTGCGAAAACCAGTTGTTCTTCGCGTCAGGACCAAAGAAATCACCGGTGCGGACGATCAGGACCGGCACGCCGCGCATCGACGCCATTTTCAAACGCCGCTCCATTTCAACGCGCAAGCCGCCCTTGCGGGTGAAAGGCTTTTGCGGACTGTCCTCCGTCAGAAGCGGAAAGGCATCCGGGCCAAAATTATAGATGCTGCCTGGAAACACGATCCTTGCCCCGCAGGCCTCGGCAGCGGCAATGGTATTGTCGAGCATCGGCAGCACTTGGCTGTCCCAGTTGCGATACCCCGGAGGATTGACCGCATGGACGATGAGCCCGGCGCCTTTTGCCGCCTTCACCACATCCTCCCGGTTCATGGCATCGCCGGTCACGCGCTCGATGCCATCGACGGCATCAACTGGTGCCGATCGGCGAGTCATCGCCCGCACCCGCCAGCCGCGCTGCAACAACATCTTCGAGACATGGCTGCCGACGCCACCATTCGCCCCAACAATCAGCGCCAGAGGCCGGTTATTCTCTGCTGTATTTGCGTGGATTTCATATATCATTGCCATTACTCCTTCTTCTGGGCTGGAGTATCGGGCCATCAGGCGATATACGAAATTGTCCAAATGAGTGGAGCCGCTATACAAAATCTTATAATCAGAAGCCGCGATGTCAGCTGGGATTTTTACCGCACCTTCCTCAGCGTGCTGCGCGACGGCTCGCTTTCCGCCGCCGCTCGCGAACTCGGCATTACCCAACCGACAGCTGGGCGCCATATCGGAGCGCTGGAAGAGGCCATCGGCTTTCCGCTGTTCATCCGCTCGCCGCACGGGCTGATGCCGACGGAAGCGGCGCTGGCGCTCCGGCCCTATGCGGAAAATCTGGCGGCGACGGCCGCAGCCCTTATGCGGGCGGCCTCCGGCGAGGTCGGCAAGATCGAAGGAACCGTTCGTATCAGCGCATCGGACATCATCGGCGTTGAAATGCTGCCGCCGATCATCGCTGCCATGCAGGAGATTCACCCCCGGCTTGAAATAGAACTTTCACTCTCCGACACGTTGGAAGACCTTTTGCGGCGCGAGGCTGATATCGCCATCCGCATGACCGAACCGCAGCAGGATGCCATCGTCATGCGCTATATCGGCAATTTCCGTCTGGGATTTCATGCCACACGCGACTATCTGGCAAGAGCCGGCACCCCGAAAAACATGGAAGAACTGAACAACCACCGTATGATCGGTTTCGACCGCAAGACGCCTTTCATCAGGGCGGCGATCCAGCGCATGCGCTCGCTCGATCCGGAAATACCCGATATCGAAGAAATTTCCTTCGAAATTCGCGCCGACAGCAACCTCGCCCAGCTTGCCATGATCCGCGCCAGCGCGGGCATCGGCGTCTGTCAGATCGGCCTGGCGCGCAAGGATCCGCGGCTTGTCCAGGTCCTTCCGAAAACCGACATCCCGCTGCACGCATGGGTCGCGATGCATGAAAATCTCAAGACCTCGCCGCGATGCCGTGCCGTGTTCAGCGCCCTTGTCGACGGCCTGAAGGCCCACCTGAAGGAAACCGATCCGGGCGCCCCGCCGCAACGACGCTAGCGCCATTACAGCATCGATGCCGCACGGCCTTGCGCCCGCAAATCCGCAAGACATACCGGCGAAGCATGGATGGTGATGCTGTTCTCACCGGAAATGTTGACGCACTCCATCAAAACGGTCTGGCCGGCGGTGAAATCTTGTCGACCACTTCCGCCTCCGGCCGGTCGCCGCCCTGGCTGTATTCCTCATGCCACTGGCCGCGTTCGTCCTGATAGCTGATTTCCTCATCATCGCCGCCCACCTGCTGTTCGGCAGCAACGATGCGCGCGGCCTCGACCGCATCGGCATAGGTAGGAAATGTTTCGGAATAAGCGCCGTTCATGCGGTAGGCGAAGCCACCGTCATGTTCCACGACTTCATATACCACTTTTGTCATGCATGTTCCTCCTGTTTCAGTAGGCGACATCGCAACCACAACCGCGCTTCAAGCATTGCACCCAACGGGGGACAACACGGCATGAGCAGCATGTCCTTGACCGTAACACTATCCTACCAAAAGCACTCAAGCGCAAATCCTGCTTGATCTTAACGACGATACGTCACAGCCTCACACTCTCAGGGGAAGGGAAATCGATGGCGGGTTCTATTTTAAAGCAGGAGCGCATGTTGCTGCTGGCAATACCGGTGGCAGCCGTCGCCTATATGGCCGAACATGCGATATTCGAGGCCGGCAAAACGGCGTCGCTGATTGCCGCGATCGCCCTGATAGGGATGATCGTTCTGGTGTCGATGCGGGTTGCCCACCACGCCGAAATCCTCGCCGCCAAGGTCGGAGACCCCTATGGCACGATGATCCTGACGCTGTCTGCCGTGGCGGTGGAAGTGTTGATCCTTGCCATCATCATGAGCGAATCCAACTCGCCGACGCTCGTGCGTGACACGATCTATTCCGCCGTGATGATCGACATCAACGGCATTCTGGGACTGGCCGCCCTGCTGGGAGGCCTTCGCCACGGCGAGCAGCCCTACAATGACGATTCAGGCAAAACCTACGGCGTCATGATCCTGACTGCCATGGGCATCTCGATGATCGTGCCGGAATTCATCCCCAAGGAAAGCTGGCACGTCTATTCCGCCTTCACCATCGTTGCAATGATCGCGCTTTATGCGCTGTTCCTGAAAATGCAGGTTGGTCCGCACAGCTATTTCTTCAGCTACGCCTATCCCCGCAAGGCTCATCCCAGCGGTCATCCATCCGGCGATCACACGGAGGACGAGGAAGAGGGCAGCGTGCCCCTCTCCATCGGTCTCATCGTCGCGGGCGTCGTGCTGATCGGCGTGCTGGCGGAATTCATGGCGGCCTTCCTAAGCCAGAGCCTCGAGGGCACAAGCGCGCCACCGGCACTGATGGCAGTCGTGGTCGCGACGATCTCAGCATCACCGGAAATCCTGACCGCGCTCAGGTCCGCATTGCGCAACCGCATGCAGGCCGTGGTCAATATCGCCATGGGCGCATCGCTTTCGACGGTCATCCTCACCGTCCCTGTGATGGAGGGCATCGCACTCTACACCGGTCAGCCGTTCATCATGGCGATGACGCCGGTTCAGACGGTCATGGTCTTCATCACCCTCATCGCCGCCGCCATCAACCTCAATGACGGTGAAACCAACGCGATCGAGGGAATGACGCATTTCATCCTCTTCGCAACCTTCATCATGCTGTTGTTTCTCGGGCTTTAGCCGCAAAAAAGCCCGGCATCGCTGCCGGGCTTTGTTATTCAATATCCTAGACCGATCAGCGGCAATCGGCGCAGAAGCGCTGGATGCGCTTGCAGGCCTCTTCCAGCAGTGCTTCCGACGTGGCGTAGGAAATGCGGAAGTTCGGGCCGAGGCCGAACGCCGATCCCTGCACGACGGCAACACCTTCGGCTTCCAGAAGCTCGGAGACGAAATCCACATCCGACTCGATGACCTTGCCGGACGGCGCGGTCTTGCCGATCATGCCGGCGCAGGACGGATAGACGTAGAATGCGCCTTCCGGAGCCGGGCAATTGATGCCTTTCGCCTGGTTGAGCATGGAGACGACGAGATCGCGGCGGCCTTCAAAAATCTTCTTGTTGGCCGGAATGAAATCCTGCGTGCCGTTCAGCGCTTCGACAGCCGCCCACTGAGCAATCGAGCTGGCGCCCGAGGTCTGCTGGCCCTGGATCATATCCATGGCCTTGATGAGCGGCAGCGGGCCGGCTGCATAGCCGATACGCCAGCCGGTCATGGCATAGGCCTTGGAGACGCCGTTCATCGTAAGCGTGCGGTCATAGAGCGAAGGCTCCACCTCAACCGGCGTGACGAATTTGAAGTCGCCATAGGTCAGGTGTTCGTACATGTCATCAGTCAGCACCCAGACATGCGGATGCTTGACCAGCACGTCCGTCAATGCCTTCAGCTCGTCATGCGAATAGGCAGCGCCCGAAGGGTTGGACGGCGAGTTGAAAACGAACCACTTGGTCTTCGGCGTGATCGCCTTTTCCAGCGCTTCCGGCTTCAGCTTGAAATTGTCTTCGAGCGTCGTGTCGACGAAGACAGGCGTACCGCCGCAGATCGCCACCATTTCGGGATAGCTGACCCAGTAAGGTGCAGGAATGACGACTTCGTCACCCGGGTTGAGGGTGGCCATGAAGGCGTTGAAAAGAATCTGCTTGCCACCGGTGCCGACGATGGTCTGCTCCGGCTTGTAGTCCAGACCGTTTTCGCGCTTGAACTTGTCGGCAATCGCCTTGCGCAGTTCAGGAATACCTGAAACGGGCGTGTATTTCGTTTCGCCGCGCTTGATGGCGTCAATGGCGGCTTCCTTGATGTTTTCGGGCGTATCGAAATCCGGCTCGCCGGCGCCAAGGCTGATCACATCGCGGCCCTTCGCTTTAAGCTCACGGGCTTTCTGGGTAACAGCGATGGTGGCGGATGGCTTTACGCGGGAGAGAATGTCGGCAAGGAAGGCCATTTTTAATCGGTCCTGTTGTGGTTGACATCGGCAGAGGCGGAAAATCCTGTCTTCTGCGGCATTTTCTATGTCGAAAGACAGGCGCTCTTTCAAGGTCAAAAGCAGCATATGTGACACGGGGAAGAATTTAAACCTTCCTTAACCCGGAAGTAACGCTTGATGCGCTATATTCTCCGGCTAGAGGTCGTGTCTCTGTAGCTGGTTGAAAAATGGCGCCCAAAAGCATCTTTTCCAGTCTTGTCCGCGAGGTCGATGGCACATGGTCCACGGCCTATGGCACCTTCAACTTGAAATCCGCACTGCAGCCCATTTTTCGCCGAACGATGAACGGCGCTCTCGACATCGATTCCTTCGAGGGTCTGGTGCGTCCCCATCGCAACGGCGAACCTGTGACACCCGGTGAATTCTTCTCGCTGGTGGCACCAGAAGATATAGAGAATATCGACAGTATTCTGCGCACGATCCACATTCTCAATACCGGCAGGCTCAATCGTTCGCGCGCCCGCGTCTTCGTCAATTTCCATCCGGGCCTGTTCCAGACCCCGGCCAAGATGCGTCAGGAAGTGGAGCGCATGCGCCTTACCGCCCACGAGGCCGGCATGACGGCAGACCGCATCGTCTGCGAAATCTCCGAGAAAAAAGTCTCCGATACGCAGATGGTCGCCGACTTCGCCTATCATATGCACGACATCGGTTTTCGCGTGGCGCTGGACGATTATGGCGCGGGCGATTCCGACATTGACCGGGTGAAACTCATCAAGCCGGACTATGTGAAATTCGAGGCAGGCTGGGTGCGTGATTTCATGCAGAATTCCGGCAGGCGCCGCCCTTCTGCGCGTCATCGTCAGCCAGTTTCGCGACGATGGGATAGAGCCGGTGTTCGAAGGACTGGAAACCGGCAGGCAGGTGGATATCTGCGAGGACCTCGGCGTCCTGCTGATGCAGGGATACGTTTTGGCAAAACCCGAACTAGCGCCGACGAGTTTCGACGCTCGCTTTCCCGAACTCGGCAGCGGATATTTTTCACCCTCGCCAAGGTCGGATAGAAGTACTGCGACACCGGCATTCCCGCGTGAAGACCGCCCAGCCGAGCCGCATACCCTGCGCCAGACCAGAACCTTCGGAAAACGCGGCCTTTGAGGCCGTTGACAGCGAAATTGTCCTGAAATCGGCTTTGCCACGATATTGCCACAATAAATACTGCGGAACGCCTGAATTCGGTCTCCAAGCCGTCCATTTCGAAGCCTCTTTTATCCTTTGAGAACAGGGACAAGAGGCGATCGCCATGTTTACCAACGACAGGACATCAGTTGAACGGTTAAGGGCGCAGAGAACGCTGTTTTCCCTCTGGATGGCCATTGCCGCCTTTCTTGTCGTCGTCACCATGGCCGCCGGGATCGCAACCTCGGCCAATGCAGCCCCTCAGGCAGTCGACACCCTGCAGACATCCTCTATTCCGCAGGTGACGGCAACCGCGCGGGCGGGAGGGCACCTGTTGCTGGTTATCTTCTCGGCTGCAGCCTTCATCAGCCTCGGCATAGGCGGCCTCGCGCTCACCCGGCGAAGCCTGAAGGACGAGGCCCGCCGCCACAAGTAAGCCGCCCTCTCCTCGACTTGCGGCATCGGCGTGTTGCTGCTAAAGCACAGGGGAAGTCGTCAGAACGACGTTTCAAAAATCCCCGAAATGCCAAGGCCGCGACGGAATGATCTTCGGGCCCCTGCTGTGCTGGTGCCATCAATGACGCGTATTCAGGCCAACATGCTGCTTCTGCTCGCCGCGGCGATCTGGGGAGGCGGTTTCGTCGCACAATCATCCGCCATGGCCTCGATCGGGCCATTCTGGTTCGTCGGTTTACGCTTCGCCATTGCCGCCATCGCCGTGCTGCCATTCGCCCTGATGGAAAACCGCTCGAAAAAATCGCCGCCACGTCGCAGGGAAATCGGCGGCTTCATCCTTGTGGGCCTCGCCCTGTTCGGCGGCGCGACGACGCAGCAGGTCGGGCTTTTGACTACGACCGTCACGAATTCCAGCTTCCTGACGGGACTTTACGTCATCTTCGTGCCCGTGATCGCCGTCGTTCTTTACCGGCGCCATCCCCACTGGATCGTCTGGCCCGGCGCCCTGATGATGCTGGGTGGAATATTCCTGCTCTCCGGCGGCGCATTCGAGGCGCTGACGCAGGGCGATATTCTCAGCATCATCTGCGCCTTCTTCTGGGCAATCCAGATTACGCTTGCAGGTCGTTTCGTTTCCGAAAGCGGACGGCCGCTTGCGCTCTCATGCACTCAGTTTGCGATTTGCTCTCTCTTGAGTTGCATGATCGGCCTTGCGGTAGAACCCATCAGCATGGCGTCCATAGAAGGGTCGCTGGCGGAAATTCTATACGTCGGCCTCGTATCCTCCGGCCTCGCCTTCGTTTTGCAGGTCGTCGCCCAGCGGTATACGACCGCGCCGCAGGCTGCGATATTTCTCTCTTCAGAGGCGCTTTTCGGTGCCTTGCTGGCGTCGATTTTCCTGAAGGAAACCATTTCCAACGCCGGTTATATCGGCTGCGTGATCATTTTCGCCGCTATATTGATCGTCGAACTGGTGCCGGAACTGACGCGTAAACGGCAAAAAACCGTCGTTGGAACGGCCTGACGCAGAAAGAACTGATTTTTCTGTTTCGAGGAAAAATCGTACCGCCGCATTCAAAATTTTGCCCGGAAACCGAAGGCAACCGGCAATTATTTCATCAATTATCAAATATGCGGAAAAAATGTGCGACTACGCGCAGGAATTCTACCGCAGGTTTTTATCCGACAAAAAGCCCGTGAAAACTTTTGCTTGCCAATTTTCCATAAACGCAGCAATCTAATGCGGTTCGGGCAATTTGCGAGCATGGGAAGGCCTATAAATTTGCGCACTGGGGACGCTATAAACCTCGGGCGGTGGGACGAAAAACGTTGGATGAGAACGCCATTACTTCCCGCTGTGAAGGTCCTTTTTCTCAATAGTCAAGAGCTGCCTGCCAACGCCCTCGCGGGGCAAAACTGTAATGCTGCCTGTAGCTGAACGCGGGCAGAGCGAAAAGGACCTGATGCATGGCCGAAACTGGCACCGTAAAATTCTTCAACACAGACAAAGGCTTCGGCTTCATCAAGCCAGACAATGGTGGCGCTGATATCTTTGTTCATATCTCTGCCGTACAGGCTTCCGGCCTGTCCGGACTTTCAGAAAATCAGAAAGTGAGCTTCGACACGGAACCGGATCGTCGCGGCAAGGGCCCGAAGGCAGTCAATCTGCAGATTGCTGGCTAACCCTAAAACGGCTTTCATTTCTAGTTGAAGCCCGGCAGGAATGCCGGGTTTTTTTATGCCCAATCCGGAGGCGCCAATACGCGCCCGGAAACTCAGATCCCCTTGAGATAGGGGTTGGTGCGCCGCTCCTCGCCAAGCCGCCCACCGGGGCCATGGCCGCAGATAAATCCGACATCATCACCCAGCGGCAGCAGCTTGTCGCGAATGGACGCCATCAATTGCTCGTGGTTTCCGCCCGGCAGGTCGGTACGCCCCACCGACCCCGCAAACAGCACATCGCCGACATGGGCGAATTGCTGGTCGCGATTATAATAGATGACGTGACCTGGAGCGTGACCCGGGCAATGGTAGACTTCAAAGACATGATCCCCGAACGATACCATGTCGCCCTCATTCAGCCACCTGTCCGGCAAAACGTTCTGAAGACCGCTGATGCCGTATTTCTCGGCCTGGGTCTCGATCCTCTCGAGCAGCGGCCGATCGTCCTCATGCGGGCCGATCACCGGCAGGGAAAGCTTCTCGCGCAGTTCCTTGGCGCCGCCGGCATGGTCGAGATGGCCGTGCGTCAGCCAGATTTCCTTGAGCGCGATGCCGTTTTCGGAAACCACCTGAAGAATGACATCCACATCCCCACCGGGATCGACGATAACGCCTTCCTTCGTATCCTCATCGAAGAGAATGGTGCAGTTCTGCTCGAACGGCGTGACCGGAATAATGCCCGCCTGCAACTTTCCCATATCCCGTGTCTCCCTGTCTGACAAATCCGGCCTCCTATAGCCTGCGGCCGGTTCCGGCACAATGGCGGAGGAAAAAGCAACGGTTTCCGGTGACCTTGCCACTCCCAAAAAATATGAGCTAATTCAATTAGATATCGGAAATGTTCCCGCCCGAGACGGGAGGTATCTGTGAAAAATGTGGAACGCCCTGAAGGCTGCGACGTTGTAGGTCCAGTCTTAAAAGGAGTGAGACACATGGACAAGACGCTTAAAATGCTCATGGCTGGCGGCGCTTTCGCCCTGATGGCCGGTTACGCAAACGCCGCCATGGTCGCCACAACAGCATCGGACGTTTCCGTTCGTTCGGGCCCAGGCGAGGATTATCCCGAGCTTGGCCTTGCCACCCGTGGCAGCAATGCGGTTCTCGATGGCTGCATGGACGGCAGCAGCTGGTGCCGAATCGAAGTCAACGGCCTGCGCGGCTGGGCACATGCGGATTATCTGAATGTCATGTATGAGGGCTCTCCCGTCATTCTCGAACAGCGCCGCTCCGATATCAGCGTGCCGGTCGTGACTTACGAGAAGACCTCGAGCGTACAGGCAGAACCCAACCCCGGCGACCCAAACCTTGGCCGCGTCGGTGAAGTCAATCCGCCCGAAACAGTCATCTCCTATATTGACGAGCACCCTGCGGACACTGTCACCTTTGATGGCGAGGTAGCGGTCGGCAGCACCCTGCCCTCCGATACCCGGCTCGTGGAAATCCCTGATTACCAGTACCGCTACGTTCAGGTGAACGACGTGCCTGTTCTGGTGGAGCCATCGACGCGCCGGATTGTCTACGTCTACCAGTAGACGCGAACTCGATACCGGCAGCATGAAACCAATGAAGAGCGCGGGCTTTCCGCGCTCTTTTCTATTTCCGGTAATGGCAGTCAGGATTCCAGTTGCACCGGCACCCGCAGCATATTATCCACCGCAACAGAAAATGATCGCGGCATCCTCCCGAGCGGACGCATTTTCGGCTATGTTTACAGAATATTGGCGCATCGACGCATGTCAGCCGCAGAATATGAAGGAACCGCAGTGCCACCGCAATCGCTCAAAACCGCAGCCGCCAGGCAGACACCGGCACTCCCGAAGGTTGACGACGGCAAGATCGACTTCGATACGATAGAGGCGCTGTTCTTCGCGTATCGCGATTTCGTCTCCGATCCAGATGTCATTCTTTCGAAACTGGAATATGGGCGCGCGCATCACCGGGTAGTCTATTTCGTCAGCAGGCAGCCCGGCATGACGGTGGCGGATCTGCTCGACACACTGCAGATCACCAAGCAGAGCCTTGCCCGCGTGCTCAAGCAATTGATCGACGACGGTTATATCCGCCAGATGGCTGGCCCGGAAGACCGCCGCCAGCGCAGGCTCTATCCGACGCTGACAGGGCGCGAACTGGCGCTGGCGCTGAGCGAGCCGCAGTCGCGGCGGATCGACCGTGCGCTGGAAGGGCTTGGACCCGACGCCCGCGCCTGCGTTCGCAAGTTTCTGGCGCAGATGCGTAGCCCGACACCGGGGGAAGGCGACTGACGATGGCCACGGCAACGACAAAACTCCCCCCGCTGATGACGATGCGGCCCACCTTCTGATCGTCGATGACGACGCCCGCATTCGCAATCTTCTGCAACGTTTCCTCGGCGACAAGGGATACCGCATCTCCGTCGCAGCCGATGCGGCAGAAGCCCGGCGCAAGATGGTCGGCATCCGTTTCGACCTTCTCATTCTCGACGTGATGATGCCGGGGGAAAACGGGCTTTCGCTCACCCGGTCGCTGAATGAGAACAAATCCGTGCCGGTCATTCTCCTGACCGCCCGCTCGGAGGCGGATTCGCGAATTGCTGGGCTGGAAGCCGGCGCGGATGATTATCTCGCGAAGCCTTTCGATCCGCGCGAACTTGTCCTTCGTATCAACAACATCCTGCGGCGCAACACTTCGCCGGATACGCCCAAGATCGAACAGATCATGTTCGGCCCCTACAGCTTCTCTATCCCCAGGAAGGAATTGCGGCGCGGCGCTGAAACGATCCGCCTGACGGATCGCGAACAGGAGATCATGCTGCTCTTTGCGCTTCGCGCCGGCGATACCATTCCACGGCACGAGCTGGTCGAGGCGGAATCCGAAGTGGGCGAAAGAACAATCGACGTGCAGATCAACCGCCTTCGCCGCAAGATCGAGGACGACCCTGCCAACCCGGTCTATCTGCAAACGGTGCGTGGCATCGGCTACCGCCTGAGCGTGGATTGACAAGGACAAACGAAAGGCGGGCGCACAGCCATGGCGAGCCTCGATTTTCTAATCACTGTCAGGAACAGCGGCGTAGCGAAGACCTGGCGCGCATTTACCAGATGGCTTCGCCACTGGCTGCCCACCGGGCTTTATACGCGCTCGCTGCTTATCATCATCCTGCCGATGATCCTGCTTCAGGGCGTTGTCGCGGCCGTTTTCATGGAGCGTCACTGGCAGCTGGTTACCGAGCGCCTTTCCTCCGCCGTAACGCGCGATATCGCAGCGATCATCGAGCTTCTGCAAACTGATGAGGAAGAAGACGACTATCAGCGCGTCATCCGCATCGCTCGCGAGAAGCTGGGTCTCAGCATCTACATCGAGCCGAAGGCCGATTTGCCGGCCCCGAGACCAGAACCGTTGTTTTCCATTCTGGATACGATCCTCGCCAATCAGCTGACCCAGCAAATCGGCCGGCCATTCTGGATCGATACTTATGGCAACGGTTCCCTGGTTGAAATACGTGTCCAGCTCGAAGACAAGACACTCCGCGTCTTTACCAGTCGCAGCGCCGCCTATGCCTCCAACACGCATATCTTCCTTGTCTGGATGGTCGGTGCATCGCTGGTTCTGATCGCCATTTCCATCCTGTTCCTGCGCGGTCAGATCAAGCCTATCGAAGCGCTTGCCAAGGCGGCCGAAAATTTCGGCAGGGGCCAGAAGATCAGCGCCTATTCCCCACGCGGCGCAGACGAGGTGCGGCGGGCGGGACTTGCCTTCATATTGATGCGCGAACGCATCGAGCGGCAGATGGAACAGCGCACTGCCATGCTGAACGGTGTCAGCCACGACCTGCGCACCATCCTCACCCGTTTCAAGCTGCAACTCGCGCTTGCCGGCGACAATCCTGATCTGGAAGGGTTGGACAAGGATGTCGAGGATATGCAGTCGATGCTGGAGGCCTACCTCACCTTTGCCCGCACCGATGTCGAGGAGGATGTCGGCACGCTGGAGCTTCCGGCACTTCTGGAAAAAATCGACTATGATTTCGAGCTGCACGGCAAAAAATTCAGCTATGAGCTTTATAATATCGACCAGATCATCGCGCGCCCGAATGCCCTCTCCCGCCTCGTCGCCAATCTCGCGGAGAATGCCCGGCGCTATGCCAGCAAGCTCCATATCGACATCCGCAAGGCGCCACGCTCCATCATCATGACGTTTGATGATGACGGGCCGGGTATTCCGGAAGCGTCAAGGGAGGATGTCTTCAAGCCGTTCTTCCGGCTGGACGAGGCACGCAACCTCAACGCCTCTGGCACCGGGCTCGGCCTCTCCATCGTCCGCGACATCGCCCGCAGCCATGGCGGTGACGTATCGCTGGACGACAGCCCGATGGGCGGATTGCGGGTAATCGTCAAAATTCCGGCGTAGAGCAGCGGAGAGAAAAATGTGATGCGGCTCGCCCGCATCCGTCATTCCAGCCTTGAACCGGAACGACGGAGAAAGAATGTTCAGCCTGCGCAATCTTCGGGTTGCGTGTTGTTGCGCTTTCTCAGCACATTTTCTCGCCGTTCGGCACTGGCCGCTCGACCGCGGCAAGCACGATGTCGCCGTTGCCATCGGCAAACCCCAGTGTCAGAACTTCGGAGCGGAACGGGCCAATCTGGCGCGGCGGAAAATTCACCACACCCAGCACCTGCCGGCCGATCAGACTTTCCGGGGTATAATGCACCGTGATTTGCGCCGAGGATTTCTTGATGCCGATCTCGGGGCCGAAATCGATCTTCACCTTGATCGCCGGCTTGCGTGCTTCCGGAAAAGGCTCTGCCTCAACGATCGTGCCGACACGGATATCGACCTTCTCGAAATCGGCATAGGAAATTTCACTGCTCATGCCCTGCTCCCGCCAGCCTGCTCGTCTTCAACCAGCCAGTTCTTCGGCGCGATTTTTCGCCGCAGCGATCGCCTTGTCAAACAGGGGCTGCATACCGTCTTCGGCCATCAGCACCGAAAGTGCGGCGGCCGTTGTACCGCCCGGCGAGGTCACGTTCTGGCGCAGGCGCGCCGCCTCGTCAGAAGACTGATGCAGGAGTTCGCCAGCACCGGCCACGGTTTCACGCGCCAGCCGCATGGCTATATCCGCCGGCAGACCGGCCTTGCGACCGGCTTCCGCCATGCATTCCACCAGATAGAAGACATAGGCCGGACCGCTTCCCGAAACCGCGGTAACCGCGTCGATATCGCTTTCGGTTTCCACCCATTCGACCGGACCGCTGACCTTCAGCAATCCATCCACCACGGCTTTAAGTGCCGGCGTCACCAATTCGTTGGCATAGGCGCCCGTCACGCCACGGCCAACCATGGCCGGCGTGTTCGGCATGGCCCGCACGGCGGCGACCGAGCCGAAATGCGAAACGAAAGTGCCGATGGTGGTGCCGGCCGCAATCGAAACCACGACGGTCTCGGGTCCGAGCAAGGGCTTGAGGGAGGGTAGCACTGCTTCCATCATCTGCGGTTTTACCGCGACAAACAGAATGCTCGCCTTCACGCCGTCAGGCACGCTTTCGCTATGCGTGGCGCCCGCTTCCGCAATTGTCGTGCGCATGGCATCAGAGGGGCGCGGATCGATGACGATAACCTGCGAACCCGGCACGCCTTTTTTCAGCCAGCCCGAAAGCAAAGCGCCGCCCATGTTGCCCGCCCCAACGAGGACGAGAGGACCGGAAGCCCTGTAGACCATTTTCAAGCTTCTCCGACGGTCTCGAACATGACCGCTTCAATTGCACTTTTCGCATCCAGCCCCGACCATACGACGAACTGGAATGCCTGATAATATTGTTCGCATGCCTCAAGCGCGCTGGAAAGCAGCACTTCCACCTGCTGGTTGTTAGGCTCCGCACCGCCAGCCAGAAGCAGCGACTGGCGGAAGATCACAACATCTTCCTGCCGCCACAGATCGAAATGACCCATCAGTATCTGGCCGTTGACCTGAGACAACAGGCGAATGACTTCGTTGACGCGCTGATCGGGCACCTTGATGTCGAAGGCGCAGGCCAGATGCAGTGCCTCGAAATCTTCCATCCAGGAAAAGGAAACGTGATAATCGGCCCCAGTGGCCCGCCACCGTCATGGCGATCTCATCTTCGCCGGAACGTTCGAACGACCAGTCGTTCGAGGCGGCGACAATCTCGATCATGTCCACGGGATTGGACTGGCGCTCAATTTCAAATTCTATCAGGCTCATGCGGCACCTTCTCATCCGGTATGGATGTTCTGTTTTGAACGCCGGGCACAAAACGCACACACAAACCGGATTCAACACTTGAGACGATTGCCCGACACCAACAGAGTTACACATTCACCCTGTGTGGAGCTTACCAGGTTCGTTTCGAATCATCATTTAAAATCAGTGTATAATGGCCGAGTCCTGCTGCCACCCCTCGGGCAGCATTTTTACTTTTTGAACAGTGGATATCTTCTCCCCCATCACCTCAGGCGAGATACATAAGCGACTCTGGCAATTGCGTTTTTTGGAAGTGTCCACAGGCCTCAAAAAATTAACGATGGAGGCAGGTCCGGATCGACAGGGAATAATTTCGGGTTGCATGGCCCGCAAACAAAAGGTCCCGGAACCGCAGGCGATCCGGGACCTATTGATGAAAAAGCGCGAAAAGAATCAATCCTTGGCAGCAGAAAGCTTTGCTTCCAGAGCCTCGATGCGAGCGCGCAACGCATCGTTTTCATCGCGCGCCTTGATCGCCATCTCGCGCACCGCGTCGAATTCCTCGCGCTTGACCACGTCGAGGCTGTTCAGCCAGCGATCCGCCTGTGCGTGCAAGGCAGCCTCGGCCTCCTTGCGCATTCCCTGCGCAGCGCCCGCCGCATCGGTCATCAGCTTGGCGAATTCATCCAGAAAACGATTGGTGCCTGTCGTGCTCATGGCCCTGTTCCTTCGTCGGTTCAGGGAGCGTTCCGTTCCCTGCTGTTGATGCCTTTCAGGTAGGCACTCGACAGCCGCCTTGCAAGCAAAATCGAAAAATCCACATGGCTTGCAATGGCCTTCGGCATCGCAAAGCGTCCCTTGAAGAATAATCTTGACCGGCGCTGCGGCAATCGCCATTTTCCTCGCGTAAAGAGACCGGAGAGCATCATCGCCCGGCTCCTTGAGGCAATGGGTCATTCTGTTGTCCGCCCAGCAACGATGACGGAATATACGGATTGTTAGCCGCTCCCACCCAACTTGCCATCATGCCATTTCCGAATATCGATCCGGTTGCCCTGTCTCTCGGGCCTCTGGCGATCCATTGGTACGGCATTGCCTATGTCGCCGGCATCATGCTCGGCTGGTTTTATGCCCGCCGCCTTGCGCTTACGCCTCGCCTGTGGCCAAACGATACATCGCCAATCTCGGCGCAGCATCTTGACGACTTCATCCTGTGGGCAGCCGGCGGCATCGTGCTTGGCGGGCGCATCGGCTACATCCTGTTTTACGATCTTGGCGCCGTCGCCGCAAACCCTATAAGAGCACTTGAGATATGGAACGGCGGCATGTCGTTCCATGGCGGCCTGATCGGCACGACCATCGCCATGATCCTCTTCGCCCGCAAGAACGGCATCCCTGTCTGGAGCATGTTCGATATCATCGCAGCCGTCGCACCTGTCGGCCTGCTGTTCGGACGCATCGCCAATTTCATCAATGGCGAATTGTGGGGACGTATCGCCGACGTTCCCTGGGCCGTCGTGTTCCCGACCGGCGGGCCGTTTGCGCGCCACCCCAGCCAGCTTTACGAAGCGGGACTTGAAGGCCTCGTTCTCCTCGTCATTCTGGCGGTCACCATCTACGTTTTCAGGGCGCTCAAGACACCTGGCATCGTAACCGGCATCTTCGTTTGCGGTTACGCGCTGTCGCGCATCTTCGTGGAATTCTTCCGCGAGCCGGACGCCCAGATCGGTTATCTCGCGGGCAACTGGCTGACCATGGGCATGGTACTCTCCACGCCGATGTTCCTTCTTGGCCTCTGGGCCGTCTTGCGTGCGCGACGCGCGAAAATACGCGCTTAAGCGGAATGGCCTGCCATGACGACACCGCTTGCGCAACGCATCAAATCCCTCATCCGCCTGAACGGCCCGCTCAGCGTCACCGATTTCTTCTCGCTTTGCCTGGCCGATCCTGAACACGGTTATTACCGGAGCCGCGAGCCTTTCGGCCGATCGGGCGATTTCATCACCGCTCCGGAAGTCAGTCAGCTTTTCGGCGAAATGCTCGGCGTTTTCGTGGTTCACGCCTGGCAGCGCCATGGCGCACCCGCAGATATTCGTCTGGTGGAAATCGGCCCCGGCCGCGGCACCATGATGTCTGACATGCTGCGCGTCATCCGCCGCATCGCCCCACCGCTTTACGAGACGATGCGGGTGCATCTGGTGGAGACCAGCCCTCGCCTTTGCGCCATCCAGAAAGAGACGCTCGCTGCGCATGCCGAACGGCTGACATGGCATGACAGTTTCGATGCGGTGCCGGAAGGTTTCCTGCTCCTCGTCGCCAACGAGCTTTTCGACGCCATCCCAATCCGCCAATTCGTGAAAACGCCGCAGGGTTTCCGCGAACGGGTGGTCAGTCTTGGTACCGATGGTGAACTGGTCTTCTCGACTGGGCTTGCCGGCATCGACCCGGCGCTGCTGCCGCCCGGCCCGGAACGGCAGCCGATTGGCAGCATATTCGAGATCGCACCCGCCCGCGAAGCCGTAATGACCGCAATCTGCCAGCGCCTGTCCGCATATGGCGGCACCGCACTCGCGATCGACTACGGCCATCTGGTCGCCGGGTATGGCGACACATTGCAGGCCATGCGCAACCATGCCTTCGACCCGCCGCTTTCTCATCCCGGGCAAGCCGATCTGACCAGCCATGTCGATTTCGAAAGCCTCATCAGGACGGCTGAGGCAAACGGCGTTCATGTCAACGGCGGCATCAGGCAGGGCGACTTTCTTTATGGTCTTGGCCTGAAGGAACGGGCAACCGCCCTTGCCGCAAAAGCTATACCCGACCAGACGCTTGAAATCGCCGAAGCGGTCAACCGTCTCGCTGGCGAAGGGGCTGGCAGGATGGGGGAACTTTTCAAGGTCATCGCCGTTTCAAGTCCCGCGCTCCATCTCATGCCGTTTCGCGCGGTGGATTGACAGTGCAATCACCTCTGGGCCAACATCGGCCCAGAACGAAGCAAGCGAACGCAGACACACTGCACCAGACAAACGCCGCGCAACGCCGCGGCAACAGGAAACATCTCGCTTAACGCATCCCACTGGCCAACAGCGACATTCTCCAAGGAACTCCCGCACCATGCAGAACGAAACGCTGCCGCTCCCCATCCAGAGCCCCCTGCTTGCCGCCTTGAGTGAAAACCGTGTCCGTCACGGTTTCTTCACCCGGCAAGGCGGTGTCTCCGAGGGGCTTTATCAGGGCCTCAATGTCGGCCTCGGTTCGAATGACGAGCCGGAACTGGTGCAGGAAAACCGCCGGCGCGTCACGCAATGGTTCGGCTTGTCTCCGGAACGTCTCGCCACCGTGCATCAGGTCCATTCTCCTGATGTCCTTGTGGTCGATGAAAGCTATGACGGCAGCCGCCCGCAGGCCGATGCGATGGTAACGGCGACACCGGGTTTCGTGCTCGGCGTTCTGAGCGCCGATTGCGGCCCGATCCTCTTTGCTGATGCTGAAGCGGGCGTTGTGGGTGCCGCCCATGCCGGCTGGAAGGGTGCATTGTTCGGCGTGCTCGAAAACACGATCGAGACCATGAGGAAGCTGGGCGCCAGCCGCGAGCGCATCTCCGCCTCTCTCGGCCCCTCCATCAGCCAGGCCAATTATGAGGTCGGGCCTGAATATATGGCGCGCTTCACCGATTTCGATCCTGCCTATGCGGCCTATTTCACCGCTTCGGACAAAGGCGGCCATGCGCTATTCGACCTCAAGCAATTTACGGTGGACCGGCTGGTCAATGCGGGCGTGAGAGCGGAAAACCTCGGCCTATGCACCTATCCTGATGAAGAACGCTTCTATTCCTACCGCCGCACGACCCACCGTGCCGAGCCCGACTACGGGCGGCAGATTTCCGCAATCGCAATTCTGGAGGACTAAATGGCCCTGCACTTCGAGCTCTCGGAATTCGATGCCCGCCGCGAACGGCTGATTGCGAAGATGGCGGAAGAGAAGCTGGACGCCATTCTGCTTTTCGCCCAGGAAAGCATGTACTGGCTTACCGGCTATGACACCTTCGGCTACTGCTTCTTCCAGACGCTGGTGGTCAAGTCGGACGGCTCCATGATGCTTCTGACCCGTTCGGCAGATATGCGGCAGGCCCGAAATACTTCGACGATCGAGAATATTCTCGTCTGGGTCGACCGGCCCAATGCCGACCCGACGCTCGATCTTAAGAACCTCCTCAGCGATCTCGATCTCCTTGGCGCCAAGATCGGCGTGGAATACGACACCCACGGCATGACCGGGCGCGTTGCCCGCCTGCTGGACAACCAGCTTGCCAGCTTCTGCCAGATGATCGACGCCTCCTATCTGGTCAGCAGCTTGCGGCTCATCAAGAGCCCAGCCGAGATCGCCTATGCGAGGAAGGCAGGCAGACTTGCGGACGAGGCTCTGGACGCTGCACTGGAGCTCATCAAGCCCGGTGCGGACGAAGCCGCGATCCTCTCGGCAATGCAGGGAGCGGTTCTGGCCGGCGGCGGTGACTATCCCGCCAATGAATTCATCATCGGCTCCGGCGCGGACGCGCTGCTGTGCCGTTACAAGGCCGGGCGCCGTATTCTCGATGACAAGGATCAGCTGACGCTGGAATGGGCAGGTGTCAGCGCCCACTACCACGCCGCCATGATGCGCACGGTGGTGATCGGCGAACAGGACTTCCGCCAGAAGGAGCTTTACAGCGCCTGCCTGCAAAACCTCACCGACATCGAAGAAGTGCTGCGGCCCGGCAAGACCTTCGGCGATGTCTTCGACGTGCACGCCCGCGTCATGGACGAGCGTGGACTGACCCGCCATCGCCTGAACTCCTGCGGTTATTCGCTGGGCGCGCGTTTCTCACCGTCATGGATGGAGCATCAGATGTTCCATGCCGGCAACGCGCAGGAAATCGCCAGCGACATGACCCTGTTCGTGCACATGATCGTGATGGATTCTGATTCCGGCACCGCCATGACCCTCGGCCAGACCTACCTTACCACGCAAGGCGCGCCGGAACCGCTCTCGCGCCATAGCCTCGATCTTCTCACAGCTTAAATCTGCACCGGGTTTGACAGAGCGGGAAAACCGGCCCTACATTGCCGCCACCTTGGGCAAGAAGGAGCGGAACATGAGAGGAAACGTCGCATGAGCCGGACGGGGTTTACCCGCCCTTTCCAGACGTTTGTCGTTTCGGTCCTCGTCATTCCGGCGCTGGCGTTGACCCTGTCGGCCTGCAACACCACGGAGGCGCTGACGCCGCAGGTGAATGTCGGGCACAACAGCTCGCAATCGACACCGGTGACGCAGGGCGATCTCGACCAGATGGCTGCCGCCGCCGACCGCGCGCCCGCAGGCGCACCGGCAACCGCCTCTTCCGTGCCCGCTTACGCACCGCAGAACTCCCTGCAGGCGCAGGCACAGGCGCTTTCCAACGGCAATGAGTACGGCGAACCTCTTGGTCAGACCCAGTCTACCGGACAATCTGCAGGCCACTCACCCGCCAGCACCCAGCCGCCGCCTCCACAGCAGACGGCTGCACTTGCCCCCGCCGCTTCCGGCAACACCATCCGCTTCCTGCCGATCATCGGCGCGCCCGTTCAGGCCGTCACGCCGCTTTCGCGGCAACTGGGCGCCGAGGCGCGGGCAAAGGGGCTGACAATCCGCGCCTCGAACGACAATTCGGCAGAGAACATCCTCAAGGGATATTTCTCCGCCTTCGCCGATGGCAGCAAGGTCAACATCATCTACGTCTGGGACGTTCTGGATGCCAATGGTGTCAGGCTCCATCGCCTGCAGGGGCAGGAAACGGTGACAGCCAAGGGCAGCGATCCCTGGGCCGCCGCGACCGACAGGGTCATGCAGGATATCGCCGCAAAAACGCTCAACGAGTATTCGTCATGGAAGCAGTCTCAAAGGGGATGAGATGAAACGGCGGGAGAAGTCACAGAGATTTCATGAAAATCATTGCGAAAGCACGGAGTCCTCTTGCAATCGGAAGCAACAACGCTATTAAGGCGCGCATGGCAACAAGGCGTATCCGGCAAAGGCTTTTCAGCCGGATGTTCCTCCCCTTGAACGACGCTTGGTTACGGCAGACACTTTCCCGTGGCGCAAGGCGATTGCATGGAAACAGGCGGGCGCAATGAAGGTTTTCGCAGGCAATTCGAACCGGCACCTTGCCGAAGCGATCTGCAAGTATCTCAACGTTCCCTTGGGAAATGCCACCGTAAAGCGGTTTGCTGACCAGGAAATTTTCGTAGAAATCAGTGAAAACGTACGCGGGGAGGACGTTTTTCTCGTCCAGTCCACTTCGTTTCCGGCAAACGATCATCTGATGGAACTGCTCATCATGATCGATGCCATGCGCCGCTCCTCGGCAAAACGCATCACGGCAGTACTTCCCTATTTCGGTTACGCCCGCCAGGATCGCAAAGCCGGCCCCCGCACACCGATTTCCGCCAAGCTCGTCGCCAACCTGATCACCGAAGCCGGCGCCGACCGCGTTCTGACGCTCGATCTTCACGCCGGCCAGATCCAGGGCTTTTTCGATATTCCGACCGACAACCTCTTCGCAGCGCCCATTCTGGCCCGCGATATCAAGGACCACTACGACACCAACAACGTCATGGTCGTTTCGCCCGACGTTGGCGGTGTGGTGCGCGCCCGCGCCCTGTCGAAGCGTCTGGACTGTCTGCTGGCCATCGTCGACAAACGCCGTGACCGTCCGGGTGAATCCGAAGTCATGAACGTCATCGGCGACGTATCCGGCAAGGACTGCATCCTGATCGACGATATCATCGATTCCGGCGGCACGCTCTGCAATGCTGCCGAAGCGCTGTTGAAAAAGGGCGCAACCAGCGTCACTGCCTATATCACGCACGGCGTGCTTTCCGGCGGCGCCGTTGCCCGCGTGGCCTCATCGAAGCTGCGCGAACTCGTCATCACCGACAGCATCCAGCCGACCACCAGCGTCCAGTCCGCGCACAATATCCGTGTGATCAGCACTGCAGGCCTTCTGGGCGAAGCGATCAACCGCACCGCGCAGGAACAGTCGGTTTCCGGCCTGTTCGACTGAAGCAATCGTTTCTCTCGCACATCTGCAAAATCACTGCATCCGCATACCGTCACCCCGGATTTAGTCCGGGGTCCAGTGCGATCAAGTCTTTGATCGCGTGAGATCCTTTCTTACGGCGCGTCTGCGCCGTGGCTGGATGCTGGTTAAAGATTGGCATGATGAGAAGAAAGCTTATCAATTTTGCCAGCTATCTCAGCATCCGCAGAGATCGCAGCACTCCATCTGCACCACTCAGGAAGATGCCGTGCCCGCATCCGGCGGTCGTTGCAGCCGTGTGGCGGCGGCCTTGATTTTCGGCCACCAGCGCCGAGCGCGGGTGCGAACAGCATGGCTGCCATTGCGCCAAAGGCTGATGGCATCGGCCGTAACGGCATCGCCGGTAAATAGATGACGATGACGGGCAATTGCCAGCGCCCGGTAAAGGAACAGCGTCGTCAGTGCGGAAAACAGCACGGACATCACCACATCGCTGAGAAAATGCCCGCCAGCTGCAATACGCAGACCGGACATGAGGATGATGGCGCCGGCGGCAGTGCTGCCCATGAAAAGACGCCCGCCCCATTGCAGGCGGTTCCAGACAAGCGCGCAGAGCGGCAGGAAAAAGCTCGCTATGAGCGCCGTTTCCCCGGAGGAAAACGAACAGTTTGAATAACATTGCGTGCTGAACTGGAAAGGCGGCGTAAAAAGCTGATGTCCACCGAAATCGCTGACGCTGAACGGGCGGGCGCGGCCGATATTGGCCTTCAGCACCCCGTTTACCAGAAGCCCGGCGCAGAGCACCACAGGCCCGCAGAGAAAGGCCCAGACGCGCCAGCCCGTGCGCTGCAGCGCCCCCAGCCTGATGTTGCCGACCAGAACGATGAAGGCCAGAAGTGCGGCCAGTTCCGTTAACTCCCGCAACGTATCGCGAAACCATTCCGGAACCGGCAGGCTTCCAGCCCACAGGCGCGCTTCGGGCGAGAAAAACAGGGAAGAAAACTCGAGGTCGATGGACGGGAAGGTCGCGAACAGGATGACGAGCGCCAATGTGGCGAACGTAACCCAGATCGTGATCCGCATATGCGAAAGATCATTGTCCATCGGCAACCCTCGGGATGCATTGTGGCGGCAGACGCCAGAGACCGATTTCCTTGCCCTCGAACGAGCCCGGCCCGGCAACCCAGGTCGACAGCGGCGCCTGGCCATTGAGACAGCCCGGCAGGCTGTCCGCCCTCGCAAGATAGACGGGATTTGTCGCCTCTCCGGCTTTCAGCGGGTAAAGAAGCGCGTAGTGGCTGGAAGGAACGCCGGTTTCAGGCAGAGCGCGCGGCATGAGCAGCTTTTCGTCCCGCAGCTGATAAAAAAGCTCGGCCAGAATGGAGCGATCTGCAGCGACGATTGCATCCGCCCCCGCCTCTCGTGCCCTTGAAAGGCCGGTCGACACAAGCTCCGAGCCGCCGAGATAACGCTTCATCGCCAGGTCGCCATTCGGCAAGCGCAATTCCGTTCCGGCAATCGTCATCAACGGCAGTGCGATGGCAACGATGCCGCCGAGCACAAGGGTGGAGACGGTAAGCCAGCGCCGGGATGCCAGGACAGGCACCGCCAGAAGCACGCCCGCGGCATAAGCCCCCACCGCCCCAGTTGGCGAGCGCCCGCGACATCAGCCCCTGTGCCGTTATCAGAAGCACGATCGGCACCGAAAGGGCGACAAGCGCCCGGGTTTCAGCGGTTTTGGCCCTGAACGTCGCGACGATCATGCCGATGAAGACGAACGGCCCGACAACACCCGCCTGCGAGAAGAAGAACTCGAGCGCCGGACCGATTTTCAGCTTCACGCCATGCCAGTTGGCATTGTCCGCCGTGTGGCGCGCGGTCATGAAATCATGTGCGGCATTCCACCACAGATTGGGAGCGACGACTGCGGCGCAGACAACTACAGCAATACCGGCGTCACGCCAACGGATGCGCCAGCCCACGCACAGCCAGCCGGCAGCGATGAAGCAGGGCAGAAAATAGATCATCGCATATTTAGACATCAGCCCGAGGCCGAAGCTTAGACCGAGCGCAATGCTCCAGAGCATCGCGGACACACCGGCAGCGCGTGCTTCCGCAAGCTTGCGCACGCAGATCATCGACAGCACGATGAACAGCATCATCGGCGTATCGGTCGAGATCAGCAGACTGCCGAGCGTCACGGCGGGCAGCGTCAGATAGATGACGGCAGCCAGCGAGGCGAGCTTCGCATCATAGATCATGCGCCCGAGCGCAAGGATCGCCGCGGCCGCTATGCCATGGATGACCGGCGCGGCGAGCCGGACGTCGAAGGTGCTCTCGCCGCCGCTCAGAGTGGTGGCGGCGCGAATGATCCAGCCGATCAGCGGTGGCTTGGAATAGGCGCCGAACGCCATCTCCCGGCCCCACAGCCAATATTGTGCCTCATCAACGAAAAGATCGGTGCGGTTGAAAGCAAGCCCGAGGACGCGCAGCACGGTGACGAGCACGATTGCCGCAAGCGCAAACGTCATCCATTGGCGCTGTTCATTCGCCTGCGCGTAAGGCAGAGCTGCGGCCTCATGCATGCTGGCGGCGTTCTGCATGGATCAACCAGAGATTTCGGGCATAAATGAACAGGCCGGAGGCCTGTCCCAGAATGAAAACGGGATCGCGACGCCAGATCGCGTATAATAGCAGCACAAGGCCGCCGACGATGGAGAAATACCAGAAGGCTACCGGAATGACCGAGCGGTTCGCCCGTTCCGACGAAATCCATTGAACCAGAAAACGCATGGTGAACAGCATCTGGCCCATAAAGCCGGTGCAGACCCAGAGAAATTCCTTCCAGCTGTTCACATGCAGCATGGACCATAAGGCCGGTGCGTTCACGGCGATGTCTCCGTTTTGAAGGTTTCGGCCCAACTTGCCCGCTTGCGCCGCCGCAACAGCCAGGCAACCCCGATCAGGTCGTGGATGCCGACAAGCGCGCGGCCGATATTGGTGTAATGGGAATTGCCATGCAGGCGCGCCCGGTGCGTGACGTCGACATGGGCAACCTGCCAGCCGTCGCGATTGAAAAGCGCCGGAAAATAGCGGTGGTGGTGATCGAAATAGGGCAAGGCGAGATAGGCGTCGCGACGGAAAGCCTTGAGGCCGCAGCCGGTATCCCGCGTGCCGTCCTTCAATATCCGCGCCCGCAAGCCATTGGCGAAGCGGGAGGAAAGACGTTTTGCAAGCGTATCGCGCCGGCCGACGCGCTGCCCGGCCACAAGCGCAAGCCGGCTCGGCGCGTTCGAGGCAAGAAGCGGCGCAAGAAGCGCCGGCAGATTGTCCGGCGGGTTCTGCCCGTCTCCGTCAAGCATACAGACAACCGGCGCGCGCGCTGCCTGCACACCGCTGTGGATCGCAGCCGATTGCCCGCCCTGCCGGTCATGCCGCACCAGCCGCAGCATCGGATAACGCCCGGCAAGCGAAAGCGCCACATCCGCCGTGCGATCGGAAGATGCGTCGTCCACCACGATAATCTCGAACGGACCGACCGGCTGGCAGGCAGCAACGATCTCAGCGACAAGCGTTTCAACGCTCGCTTCCTCATTGTGCATGGGTACGATAACCGCGAAATCCGGGATCGATCTCAAAGGGGCTCCGTCATATCCAGCCGCGGGTGTTCCGCAAACATCGTCGATAGTGGCAAGAGCAGGAGCGCGAAAAGCTTGCATGAATATGAACAGCCGTTGAACTTCGCACGGTATGCGCCTGTTCCATTGCAGTTTTATTACGGAGAATGGCCGGCCAGGGCCTTGGATTTTTTCACGGTATGCGGGAAATAATCATACAATTCCCCGCCAAGCTTAACGCGACCGTAAACAATTGTTGCGACGGTACCGCAACGTTCTTTTGGGGGGAGGAAACAGGATGCCGGGTGCAAATCCGACTGCTGTCAAAGCTAAATCATTGTCAATAAAGGCCAAATTCGCAGCACTCGTCACGGGCGCGACGCTGGTTTCGTGCCTGGCCGTTGGGCTGCTGTCATACGAAATGGGCAAGTCCGGCCTGATCGACGCCAGCAAGATCAGGCTCGAGACGGTTGCGGGAAACCAGTCCAAACAGCTTGATGCCTATACGCTGCGCGTCGAACAAAGCATTTCCGAGCTGTCGCAGAACGCTGCGATCGCTCAGGCGCTGGAAACCATGACCACGGTCGTACCGACGGAAAAGGATGCGATCATTCAGGCATTCCGCCGCGAGGGCGTATCCGAGGAGGAGCGCGCCTCCTTCAACGGTGAAGGCTTGCGGCTGCTCTATGCCATTCGCCACGCCACGATCAACGCGGCCATTGCCAGCGTCTGGCGCAACACCCGGGTCAGCGACATCTACGTCATCGACAAGGCAGGCCTCATTATCTATTCCGTGACCAAGGGCAAGAACTTCCTGACCAATGTGACGGAACCGCAAAACAGCACGATCAAGGAATTGTTCGACCGCATCGAGGCCGGCAAGGACGGTGTCATCAGCACAACTGGGTTCAGCGATGGCGGCACCAATGACTCGGCCCTGATCGGCATGCCGCTTGCGGTCTCGAACTGGGGCCAGTTGCAGCGCAAGGGCGCCGTCATCATGCGCATTTCCGCAGACCGTATCGGTGCGGTGGTAACACCTGAGGAAACCGGCAAGTCCATCGACGACGCCGTTCTTCTGAGCGCTGAAGGCAAACTTCGCGCGGGCGTGCTCTCCGGTGGGGCTGGTGTCGCCGTTTCCGAAAGTCTCGCGGCACTTACAGGTGCCAGCGAAGCCGGAACGGTCATGGCGAAGACCCCTGCGGGCAGCATCTTCTACGCCTATCGTCCGGTCTCCGTTTTCGGACAGAAGCATCTTCTGGCCATCGGCCAGCAGGAGGGCAAGGTGCTGGCAGCGGCCAATGATCTCGCCTTCTGGGCAACGCTTGCAACACTTGCGGTGCTTGCCGTCATGACACTCATCGGCATTTTCGTTTCCGCCAGCCTGACCAAGCCGCTGACCGGCCTTGCCGGGTTGATGGAACGTCTGAACGGTGGTGACCATAATATTGAGATCAAGGCCGTTTCCCGTGGTGACGAAATCGGCACCATGGCGCGCGCACTGGAATCCTTCCGCCAGGGCATTCTCGACAAGCAGCGCATGGAAACCGAGTCCCATCGCAAAAGCGAAGAACTGGACGAGGAACGTGCCCAGCGTGAGATGGAAAAGGCAAGAAGTGCAAAGGAACTGGAAGAAGCAGTCGATGCGCTTGCGACCGGCCTTGCCAATCTTGCTGCGGGCAGGCTCGATCTTCGCATTGAAAAACCCTTCGTGCCGTCGCTCGACCATCTGCGCGTCGATTTCAACAACTCCATAGCGGGGCTGGATGCGACGATCTCCAGCATCGGCGAAAGCGCCAATGCCATCCGCTCCGGCTCCGGCGAGCTGAAAAGCGCATCGGAAGATCTGTCGCGGCGCACGGAACGCCAGGCGGCCGCCCTCGAAGAAGCAGCCGCCGCACTTGGAGACATGACGCAGGCCGTCAACGTTTCCCTCTCCCGCTGCGACGTCGCAGTCGGAACGACGGCGGAAACCATGCAGGATGCCCATAAATCCACCGCTGTCGTCAAAGAAGCGATCGTCGCCATGGAGCGGATCGAGACGTCGTCGTCCAAGATCCGCCAGATCATCGACGTCATCGACCAGATTGCCTTCCAGACCAATCTTCTGGCGCTGAACGCCGGGGTTGAGGCCGCCCGCGCCGGTGAGGCCGGAAAGGGCTTTGCGGTCGTGGCACAGGAAGTGCGGGAACTCGCGCAGAAATCGGCGGCTGCCGCACGGGATATCACGACGCTCATCGCCACCTCTGCGGGCGATGTGGAAAGCGGCGTGGCACTGGTGCTGAAAACCGGAGAAAGCCTCGAGCAGATCCAGAAACGCATCCAGTCGGTCAACGATCAGATCGGTGAAATCGCCACAGCTTCGCGCGAACAATCCGGCCGCCTCGGCGAAATCAACGCCTCCGTCAACGAACTCGACCATGTAACGCAGCAGAACGCGGCGATGGTGGAGGAAACGACGGCTGCGGCCTTCTCGCTCGCAAGCGAAGCTGATGGCCTGACCAAACAGGTGGGCCAGTTCTCCGTAGGTGCCACCCGAAACCGCGACCAGCGTTACGCGGCATAGTCCGCAGTAAAAAAAGGCCGGAGGCAAAACCTCCGGCCTTTTATTTTGCTGAACTTCATCCGGGTTCCCAGGGACCGAAGCCCCTGGGAACTCGCCGGCGGCCGGAAATCAGGACGGTCCGTCGCCGGCTTCCGGGGAGGAACTCAGAAGAAGCCAACCTTGTTCGGGCTGTAGGATACGAGCAGGTTCTTGGTCTGCTGGTAGTGATCGAGCATCATCTTGTGGGTCTCGCGACCAATGCCTGACTGCTTGTAACCACCAAAGGCGGCACCGGCCGGATAGACGTGGTAGCAATTGGTCCAAACGCGGCCCGCTTCGATGCCACGACCAGCGCGATAGGCGATATTGGTATCGCGGCTCCAGACGCCAGCGCCAAGACCGTAAACCGTGTCATTGGCGATTTCGAGCGCTTCTTCCACCGTCTTGAAGGTGGTGACCGAAACGACAGGACCGAAGATTTCCTCCTGGAAAACCCGCATCTTGTTGTTGCCTTCGAAGACCGTCGGCTGAATGTAATAACCGTCCTTAAGATCGCCCGTGAGCGTCTTGCGGTCACCGCCGGTCAGAACCTTTGCGCCTTCCTTCTTGCCGATATCCAGATAGCGCATGATCTTGTCGAACTGTTCCTGCGAGGCCTGCGCACCCAGCATGGTCGACGGATTGAGCGGGTCGTCCTGGCTGATGGCCTGAACGCGCTTGATCGCCTTTTCCATAAAGCGGTCGTAGATCGATTCATGCACCAGCGCACGCGACGGGCACGTGCAGACTTCGCCCTGATTGAGCGCGAAGAAGGCGAAACCTTCAAGCGCCTTGTCAAGGAAGGCGTCGTCTTCATTCATCACATCGGCAAAGAAGATGTTCGGCGACTTGCCGCCCAGTTCCAGCGTGATGTTTGTGACATTGTCGGCCGCATAACGCATGATTTCCTTGCCGACGGGGGTGGAGCCGGTGAAGGCGATCTTGGCGATGCGCTTGCTCTGCGCCAGCGGCTTGCCCGCTTCAACACCAGTGCCGTTGACGATGTTGAGCACGCCCGGCGGCAGCAGGTCTTCGATAAGCTCCATCACCACCAGAATAGAAGCAGGCGTCTGTTCCGCCGGCTTCAGTACCACGCAGTTGCCGGCGGCGAGTGCCGGTGCAAGTTTCCATGCGGCCATAAGGATCGGGAAGTTCCACGGAATAATCTGGCCGACGACACCGAGAGGCTCATGGAAATGATAAGCGACCGTGTCATTGTCGATTTCGCCGATCGTGCCTTCCTGCGCGCGGATGCAGCCCGCGAAATAGCGGAAATGGTCGATCGTCAGCGGAATATCCGCATTGGTGGTCTCGCGTAGCGGCTTGCCGTTATCCCAGGTTTCGGCCCGTGCGATGAGATCCAGATTGTCCTCGATGCGCTGGGCGATCTTGAGCAGGATGTTGGAACGTTCGGTAACGCTCGTCTTGCCCCACTTCTCCCGCGCCTGGTGGGCGGCATCCAGTGCGAGTTCGATATCGGCCGCATCGGAGCGCGGAACCTCACAAATCTTGTGACCCGTTACCGGCGACAGATTGTCCATGTAGCGGCCGGATTTCGGCTCCACCCATTTGCCGCCAATGAAATTTCCGTATTTCAGCTTGAAGGGCGCTTCGCCAGCTTTGTGCTGAACCTGAATATTCATGATTTCATCCTCCCTGATGAAAACGATCCGCGACGGACCGCATGACAGGAAGGTGGGCCTAGATGATCGTGGCGGGTAGTGGTACGGCGCGGTTCCGCAGCGCACATTGTCTCACATCTGCGACAAACCCGCTCCGATCCCGCTGAATTGAGCGGGTATCGTCTCAGGTAGCCTCAATGCACGTCGAATTTCTTCATCTTGCGATGAAGCGTGGCGCGGCTGATGCCGAGCAGGGACGCGGCCTGCGTGACATTGCCATTGGTGCGCGACAGAACCCGGCGCAAAGCCGAACGTTCCGCCTCCTCAAGATCGGAACCGCCGTCGTGACGCTGTTCCTGCAACACATCGGCGGCGGGCAGCCCCTGCGCAATGCGATGGTCATCGAGCTTCAGCGCAAGGCGCGCCGCGCGCGTCGCCCCAAGCACGAGATCGTCCTGATCGACGGCAAGCAAGGAAAGTGCCGGACTGAAACCCGTAGGCACCACAACGATGCGCGCGCCGGGAAAGGCCCGGCGGAAGAGATTGCCCTCGATACGCTGCGCCGCATCCCGCACCGCCTGCGTGACGAAAGAAAACGTCATTTCGTTGATGTCGTCGCGGCACGTGGAAATATCGAGAGCGCCCGTCACCCGGCCGGTATGGTCGCGGATCGGGGCCGTGGTGCAGCAGAGTTCCGTGTTCGATGTGAAGAAATGCTGATCGCGATAGACCACCACCGAACGCTCGTCGGCAAGTGCCGTTCCAATACCGTTGGTTCCGACGCTCGCTTCGCTCCAGACGGCGCCGGACCAGAGACCAAGCGCCCGGAAATCACGATCGTCGCCGGCAGCACCCCGGCGCTCCAGCGCGACGCCCTGGGCGTCGGTCAAAAGCAGGCAGCAGCCGGATTTGCCGACACTGTGAAAAATGCGGTCGAGTTCATCCGTGCTTTCGGCAATCAGGCCCGCCGCACTTTCGCGTGCGCGGCGGAATTCGACGTCGGTAAGAAAGATCGGCTTGCGGTTTTCCTCCGGCGCAAGACGGTGCGTGACCATGCAACGGCGCCATGAGGCGATAATCGGAGAACTTGCGGCTGCGGAACGTTGGCGCGCTGTTTCATACACGCGGTCCGCATGGGCGATGTCTGTCGGCATTCGCTCCTCCCAAAGCTTTTCGGCAATGGTGCGCTGGAAGCGTTCACGTTTCAACTAAAAACTTTGCGACCTGCATCCGTCAGCGCAACCGCGGGCTGCGCCTGATATCATACCGCCTTGAAATAGCGTTGGCCGGTGGTGGTGACCTCCGGCTCGTCCTCCGTCGAGAGGAACGTGTCGTCGACGAGATTGGCGATGGAGGTCAAGGGACCGGGCCTGCCGAAGAAGAAGCCCTGCACCTGCAGGCAGCCTTCGCGGCGAAGGAACTCGATATGGGCCTTCGTCTCGACACCTTCCGCAAGCACCGGAATATTGAGGCTATGCGCCAGAATGAGCGTGGAGCGAACGATCGCCTCCGACTGCACATTGGTCGACAGGCCATCGATAAAGGCCCGGTCGATCTTGATCTTGTCGAAGGGAAAGCTCTGCAGGGTCGACAGGGAGGAATAGCCCGTGCCGTAATCGTCCATGGCGATCTTGACGCCGAGCGCCTTGAGTTTGCGGATCGTAATCAGCGCGTGGCGGTGGTCGGCGATGATGCTGCCTTCGGTGATTTCAAGCTCAAGCCTCTCAGGCGCAAGCGCCGTCTCCCTAAGAATCTTCTCGACCTTCTCGGGGAAATCATTGTCCGCAAGCTGCTGCGGGGCAACATTGACGGCGATGGAAAGCGATTTTTTCCAGAGAGCCGCCTGCGCGCAGGCTTCGCGCAGAACCCATTCGCCCAATTCGACGATAAAGCCGGTCTGCTCCGCGATCGGAATGAATTCGACGGGCGAGATCATACCGCGTTCCGGATGTTTCCAGCGCAACAGTGCCTCGAAACCGACGATGCTGCCGCTCTTGGTATCATTCTGCTGCTGGTAATAAAGCTCGAACTCGCTGTTGGCGAGACCGCTGCGCATGGCCACGGCAAGCGCGTTGCGTTCGCGTGCGGCTTCATCCATGGACTTGTCGTAAAAGCAGATCGTGTCGGAATTCCCGCCTTTTGCCCGATACATGGCGACATCGGCCTGCGCCATCAGCGTGTCGGCGTCAATGGCGCCGGTATTGCGCACCGATATGCCCACACTCGCGCCGACCGAAAATGTCTGCCCATTCCATTCGACCGGCCTGCTGATCTGCTCGATCAGCCGCTGGGCGAATTCCGCACCATCGGCGCGGGTATAATAGGAATGGGTCATCGCCACGAATTCATCCCCGCCCATACGCGCCAGAAACTCCCCGGCTTTCAGAACGGAACTTGCGCGGTCGGCAATGGCGCGCAGCACGGCATCGCCCGCCGCATGGCCGTGAACGTCGTTGATTTCCTTGAAGCGGTTGAGATCGATGGACAAAAGCGCCGTGTGCGCGCCCATGGAGAGATGGCGCGTGCGGCGGTTGAGATGTTCGATAAATGCCGCGCGGTTCGGAATGCCCGTCAGCGGATCGTGGAGCGAAAGATGACGATAGCGGGCGACCGCCTGCTGGGTGGACTGGGCGTCGATGACATAGGTGGAAAGCCCGAGCGCCAGCAGGAGAAGCGTCACGGCGATGGCGCCCCCACCCATGATGGCGGGCGGCAGCAGACTTTCCGAAATGACGATGCGCGGATCGAACTCGAACAACATCGAGGCCATGCCGGTGTAATGCATGGAGGCGATGGCCAGGATGAGGAACGCAACCGAGCTATATTGGCAAAACCGGTTGACTGGGCGCGCGATGCGATTGACCGCGAGCGCGCCGAATACAGCCCCGAGGACCAGCGAAGCGATGACGTAGGTCTGGTTCCAGAAAATCATGCCCTGAATCTGATAGGCAGCCATGCCGGTATAATGCATGGCCGCAATACCGAGACCGACTGTCGCACCACCCGCTTCCACCAGGGCCGTGCGTCCGCCATAGGCGGAAATGGCAAAGCCGGTTGTCGTTGTGGCAATGGCGATAAGAAGCGAAAGCCCGGTCAGATAGGGATCGTAACCCACCTCCCCGGCAGCGACATAACCCAGCATCGCCACGAAATGGGTGGTCCATATCGCCGACCCACCATTGACACCAGCCAGAAACAGCCAGTTGACCTTTTGCCAACCCCTCGCCTGACGCGCCCTCGAGAAAAGACGCATCGTGACGAAGCTCCCCAGCATGCAGACGAGGACCGCTGCTGTGGTGTATCGGAAGTCATGATCGACGGTAAGGCACTGGAGAACTTTAAGCATTGTCATCTACGCAATTGGAATTCCAGGCAGCCTTATCACTTGCCAAGTTTGCAGCCGGTTTATATGAATGGATAAGCATATATTAAAAGTTGCAATGCACGAGTGAATTAGACAAGTCTAATAAAATCACAGCATAGCATCCGTGGAAAACGGCCGCTCTTGTCTTTGTCTTCCGTTTGTATTATAGCGCCCGCACCCGTGTAGACACCCTTGGAGGCAACGCGGGCGAGATGGCTTTTAGCCTCTCCAGTTCAGCGCCCGCGGGCATGAACTCTCCATATAACCTCGAAAGGAATTGCCATGAGCAAAGAATCGTATGAGCTCAAGGCCGAGGCGCGCGAACGAGTTGGTAAGGGGTCCTCTCGTGAACTTCGCCGCAACGGTTTGATTCCCGCTGTCATCTATGGTGACAAGCAGGCCCCCATTTCCATCGCTCTGTCGACCAACGAAGTAACCAAGCGTATCCACGCTGGCGGCTTCATGACGACTGTGGCGGTAATCGACGTCGACGGCAAGAAGATCAAGGTCCTGCCGAAGGACTACCAGCTTGATCCGGTCCGCGACTTCACCATGCACGTCGACTTCCTGCGCGTTTCGGGCAACACGCTCGTCAACGTTGAAGTTCCGGTTCACTTCGAAAACGAAGAAAAGTCGGAAATCAAGATCGGCGGCGTTCTGAACATCGTTCGCCACACGGTGGAATTCCACTGCCCGGCCAACGACATTCCGGAATTCATCACGGTTGATCTCTCCGGTCTGAAGATCGGCGACAGCGTTCACATTTCGAATGTGAAGCTGCCGAAGAACATCACGCCTGTAATCGCCGACCGTGACTTCACGATCGCAACGATCGTTGCTCCGGCTGGCGGCGTTGCTGAAGAAGAAGAAGAAGCCGGCGAAGCTTCTGAATAATAATCTGCGGCCATAAGGCCAGATAGATTTGAGCTAAAAGGCCCGTTCCGTTTTTCGGAACGGGCCTTTTAGTTTTTATGAACTTTAAAAGCAAAAACCTCTCGCCGCGTGCAGGATGCCGGTCCCGTTTCAGCGTGAATTAACAATTCCATGAAACGATGCCCATTGCGTTATCGTGAAAACACCGGACGGGTTGAAGAAATACAGTGAGGATACAAGGCCGTTGCCGAAAACCTCAAGGATGTCTCTCCGGACGGGGCGGAAACGGGGCGCAGTTATCTGGGGTAGAGGGTACTGCAATAGAACATGGCTCATTCCGTCGAAAGTCGCTTTATCGCGATTGTTTCCGGTGCACTTCTCACAGTGGTCGCCCCGCTTTTCACCCTTTTGCTGACCCTCTCCTATCACGAGGCTATCCGTAGCCAGCGCAATCACCTTGAGATTCTGCTGTCAACCAATGCGCAGGCGCTTGCCCGCCCGCTATGGGATCTCGACGACGACACCATAAATCAGATTACCGGCACCCTCGTTTCCGACCCCGTGATCCGCATGGTCGAGGTCAAGGATACCTCTGGCCAGCTGGACATCATCCAGACGGCCGGCAGCGACATCATTCAGGATGCAGCCTCCACGACCCGCGAAGTGACCTACAAAACCACAAACGGTGTCGTCACCGTCGGGCAACTGACAGTCTATTACGACGATATCGGTCTTCTGACCTCTCTCAGCCGCACCGAACTGGCGTTCATCACAATTTTCATTCTCGCCATTCTCACCACCGTTCTTGCGGCCATCGCCGGCAACCGCTTCATGGTCATCCGTCCGCTGATGCGGCTGGCGGCAGCGATAGAAGCGACGCGCCGCGTCGGCTCCCGCCACCATGTCGACTGGCGCTCGAAGGATGAGATCGGCAGGCTGGCAAAAAGCTTCAACGAAATGCAGACCCAGCTTGAAAAGGAAGAGCTGGAAATCAAGCATGCCCATGAGCGGAAGACGGAAATCTACAATCGCACACCCGCCATGCTGTTCTCGCTTGACAGATACGACCGGATTGCCGCGGTCAGCGACTATTGGGTGCAGGCGACCGGTTATGATCGGGCCAGAATACTCGGCCTGAATTTCGCCGACCTCATCCACCCGGATGACCGGTCCCTTTTCCTGCAGCGCAAGGCGGCGCAACATTCGCCCGACGCCGCACATGCGGGTATAACGGTGCGTTTTCATTGCATGGATGGCAGCGTTATGGACGCCCTCATCCTTGAAAAAGCCCTTGATTCCGGCAACGCACATCAGGGCACATATCTCTGCGTCATGACTGATGTGACGGAGTTGCGCCAGTCGGAAAAGCGCAACCGCCAGCAGGCCATTTCCGACCATTTGACCGGCCTCTTCAATCGCCAGGGTTTCGAGGCCATTCTCGACGTGCAGATCCGTGACGCAGACAGGAACGGCAGCGAACTGGCATGCCTTTTCATAGACCTCGACCGGTTCAAGGCCATCAACGACAATCTCGGCCATGCGGCAGGCGATGCGGTTCTGCGGGAATTCACGCTGAAAATCGAACCACTGCTGAC
The DNA here is from genome assembly GCF_030758035.1 of Rhizobium sp. AN68. Lineage (NCBI taxonomy): Bacteria > Pseudomonadati > Pseudomonadota > Alphaproteobacteria > Hyphomicrobiales > Rhizobiaceae > Rhizobium > Rhizobium sp. AN68. Next base: position 2,081,958 of record NZ_JARWMI010000003.1, read on the forward strand.
ACCGCTGGACAGCGCATCGCGTCTGGGCGGCGACGAATTCGCCATTCTGCTTGCCGGCGACAAGGTGGAGGAGCGCGCCCAGCTGTTCTGCGAGCGGATTTGCACCATGCTGGACACGCCCTTCGAGATCGAAGGCAACAGCATCCGTCTCAGCGCCAGCATCGGCATGGCGATCTACCCGCTGCATGCCGCAAGCGCATCCGAACTTTTGCAGAATGCCGACATGGCCATGTATACCCGCAAGAGAACGGGCAAGAATGGCTCGCAGATCTTCGACAGCTCGATCATGGACCGGGCGCGCGAACATGCGGAACTGGAACGGGATATCGCGCAGGCGCTTTCGGACAATTGGTTCGAGGCTTATTTCCAGCCGATTCAAGATCTTGCAACGGGCCAGACGGCGGGTTTCGAGGCACTGTTGCGTCTCAACCATCCGGACAAGGGATTGCTTTCTCCCGCCACGATCATCAGCCTTGCGGAAGAAAACGGCACCATCCATCGCATCGGCAATGTCATCCTCGACCAGTCAATCGCCAATCTGGCCAGACTGTCGCACCTGCCCGGCATGGAGCAATCCTATGTGGCGGTGAATTTTTCGCCGCTGCAGTTCGAACCGGGATTGCCGACCCGTATCGCCGGCGTCCTTCACCGCTACGGCATTCTCCCCAAACGGCTGATTATCGAGATAACCGAGGCGGTCATCATGAAGGACGATCCGCAAATCCGGGCGATCCTCAATGCCATTCACCAGCTGGGCTGCCGCATCGCGCTGGACGATTTCGGCACCGGTTATTCGTCGCTAAGCTATCTCAGCCGTTTTCCGGTCGACATCGTCAAGATCGATCAGTCCTTCACGCGCTCGATCTGCGACGACACGGTGGAGATAAGGCAGCGCAGCCGCATGCTGGTCGAGGGTATCGCCGCAATCTCACACAAGATGAATTGCTCCGTCATCGCCGAAGGCGTCGAGACGGAAGAGCAGAAGGAGCTTCTGACAGTGATAGGTGCGGATTACGGACAGGGCTATTATTTTGCGCGACCGCAGCCCATAGAAAGGCTGATCGCTGCATTGAATGCGGATAACGGCGCAGACCGCGCCGCGGCGCGACAGGCGTAAACGGGTGGGAGCAGCCATGGGATTGATCCGCTTTTGTCTGATCTTTCTTGCTCTTGCCGGCCCGGCCAGCGCAGCCAAGCTTTTCCTGACCACCGAGGTTTACCCACCTTATAATCTGCAAAACGACGACGGCAGCGTGGCGGGTGTTTATATCGACCAGCTCAAGATCGTACTTGAGGATACCGGCACCGATTACGAGGTCGCAGTCATGCCCTGGGCGCGGGCGATCGCATTGGCCACAACGAAGGCCATGCATTGCGTCTTTGCCACGGCGAGAACGTCCGAACGGGAAAAATTATTCAAATGGGTCTCGCCGATCCATAGCGACCGCAACGTCCTCGTGGCGCGCCAGAATGCGGATATCAACGTCTCCAGTCTGGAAGACGCGAGAAAATACCGGGTCGGCACCCAGCGTGGCGACTACACCGAGGTCCTTCTTGGCAACCTCGGTTTCGAGCATGTGGATGTCGGTGCTGATTTCCAGATCACGCTTCACAAGCTGAACGCAGGCCGCATCGACCTGATGCCGATGTCGGAAAGCACTTTCAAAAGCCAACCCCCAGGCAAGTTCAGGGAAGTGATAACGCTGGCGCGGCAACAGCTGGGTCTTGCCTGCAACAAAAGCGTTCCAGACGAGGTCATTGCAAAATTGCAGGCGCGCCTGGACAGACTGATCGCCGATGGAACGCAACAGAGCATATTCGACCGCTACAAACTCGTCAGCCCTTGAGCGCCCGCTCGCGACATCAAAAAATCCATAAAAAGATTGACAGCCGGAACATTTCGGGGTGGTGACAACAGCATCGTCAGGCAAAAAAGCGGACATGCCCCATGAAGATCATCGCAGGCCTTGGTAACCCCGGCGCCCAATATGCGGGAAACCGTCACAACATCGGCTTCATGGCCGTGGATGCGCTGCAGCGCCTGCCTTCCTTCTCGCCCTGGGCGCGGAAATTCAAGGCGGAGATTTCCGAAGGCGAAATAGGCGGTGAGAAAGTTCTGCTGATGAAGCCCCTCACCTACATGAACCTGTCGGGTGAATCCGTCGGCGAGGCCATGCGTTTCTTCAAGCTTGCACCGGCAGACATTATCGTCATCCATGATGAACTCGATTTGCTTGCAGGCCGCGCGCGCATCAAGACCGGCGGCGGCCATGGCGGCCATAATGGCCTGAAATCGATCGACGCCCATTGCGGCAAGGAATACCGCCGCCTGCGCCTCGGCATCGGCCATCCCGGCGACAAGGAGCGGGTGCATGGCCACGTTCTCGGTGATTTCGCCAAGACCGACCGGGTCTGGCTCGATCCGCTGCTGGACGCCATTGCCGACAATGCCGCCATGCTGGTGAAATCAGAGGATTCGCAGCTGATGAACAAGCTGGCGCTTGCCACCGGCAGCAAGCCGGAAACGGAAAAACCGGCCAAGGCGGCCAAGCCCGCCGCGCAATCCCACATCCATCAGGCGCGCAACAACGCCCAACCGAAAAAACTGCCGGAAACCGGACCGATGGCAGAGATGCTGAAGCGGATGTTCGGCAAGAAGGATTGAGCGCAGATGTCTTCAGAGACCATGAGCCTTCGCAAAGCTGGCCCGGACGATCTGCCGAAACTGCTCGAACTTTACCAGGCGCTGAACCCTTCGGACCCGCAACTGACGGCGCAAGAGGCAAGCACGGTTTTCGCCGCCATGCTCGGCCAACCCTGCCTCACCGTGTTCTTTGCCATGGAAGACCAGGAACCCGTTGCAACCGCCACGCTTCTCGTCATCCCGAACCTGACGCGCGCTGCCCGTCCCTATGCCTTCATCGAAAATGTAGTGACGCTGGAAAGCCGTCGCGGCCGGGGATATGGCCGCGCAGTCGTGCGCCACGCCATCGAGACCGCCTTTGCCGCAAATTGCTACAAGGTGATGCTGCTGACCGGCCGGCAGCGTCCTGAGGTGCATGCCTTCTACGAAAGCTGCGGTTTCATTCAGAACAAGACGGGTTTTCAGATCCGGCGGGATTGAGCATAAAGCCGTCACTCCTCCGGCTCGGTGGTGAACATCAGCGGAAACCCGGCCTCCTTGCCAAGATCGTTCGCCTCCTTGGCCTTGGTCTCGGCAATGTCGCGCTCGCAGACAACGACGACCGCGCTTCCGAAGCGATGCGCCGTCATCATCACCCGGTGGCCGGTGTCCTCGCCCATGTGGAAGACGACCTTCAACACCAGGGTGACGAAGTCGCGCGGCGTATAGTCGTCATTCAGCAGAATGACCTTGTAGAGCTTAGGCCGCTCCAGCTTCGGTTTGACTTTCGGTTTCGGTTTGAGATCAACAGGACTGTCACTCATCATTGTCGCCCGTGATTGTCACTCAATTGTAGCCCATGGGGAAAATCCCCGTTGATGACGAAAGATCGGTTGCTCGACCGGCGCATATTGCGCCGCAACCGCAGCATCGACAACCCCGGCCCCGCACTCGCGCAAAATTCCGCGCCATTCGCGGGGCTTTGCCCGCCCAAATCGGCCCCCGGGCTTGACCTTGCCCTGCCCTTTCCGCAAAAGGCTCCTCAACGAATTCTTTCAAACGGACAGGTTTCAAGCCATGGGCTTCAAATGCGGTATCGTCGGGCTGCCGAATGTCGGCAAGTCCACCCTCTTCAACGCGCTGACGAAAACGGCGGCCGCGCAGGCCGCCAACTATCCCTTCTGCACCATCGAGCCCAACACCGGCGAAGTTGCCGTGCCTGACCCCCGCATGCAGCAGCTCGCGGCCATTGCCGGATCGAAGGAAATCATTCCGACCCGCATTTCCTTCGTGGACATTGCCGGCCTGGTGCGCGGCGCATCGAAGGGTGAAGGTCTCGGCAACAAGTTCCTCGCCAATATCCGCGAAGTCGATGCCGTCGTGCATGTGCTGCGCTGCTTCGAGGACGACGACATCACCCATGTGGAAGGCCGCATCAATCCGGTTGGCGATGCCGACACGATCGAGACGGAACTGATGCTCGCCGACCTCGAAAGCCTGGAACGCCGCGTCGAGCAGACGCGCAAGCGCGCCACCAGCAAGGACAAGGAATCCTTGGCCCAACTGCCGGTGATGGAAGCCGTAATTGCCCTGCTCAACGACGGAAAACCGGCACGTCTGCTTTTGAAGACACTGGCGGACGAGGAAATCGAAATCCTCAAGGGCCTCAATCTCCTGACGTCGCACCCGGTGCTTTATGTCTGCAACGTCTCTGAAGCCGACGCATCCACCGGCAACGAGCACACCGCGGCTGTCGCGGAGATGGCAAAGCAACAGGGCGCCGAATGCGTGATCATCTCGGCGGCGATCGAGGCCGAAGTCGCGCAGCTTCCGGCCGATGAAGCCGAAGAATTCCTCTCGGCCCTCGGGCTCACCGAAGCCGGTCTCGACCGGTTGATCCGCGCCGGCTACCACCTGCTCGACCTCATCACCTATTTCACCGTCGGCCCGAAGGAAACGCGCGCCTGGACGATCGTGCGCGGCACCAAAGCGCCCGCTGCCGCCGGCGTCATCCATACCGATTTCGAACGCGGCTTCATCCGCGCCTTTACCATCGCCTATGACGACTACATCGCCTACAAGGGCGAAGTTGGTGCCAAGGAAGCCGGCAAGGGACGCGACGAAGGCAAGGAATATGTCGTCCAGGACGGCGACGTCATCCACTTCCGCTTTAATACCTGATCTGGCCTTGAGCGCGGCGGCGGTCACATCGCGTCTTTTGACGCGCTAACCGAAGTGACACAGACCTGTGGCTTGTTTCTTCTTCCGGCGGGGGAAGATAGCCCGGAGGATCGGATGAGGAGGCAAGGCTGGCGAATCTCACGACCCTTGCCCCTCATTCCGCTATCGCGACCTTCTCCCCCTCTGGGAGAAGGCAGTATGCCGCACTCGCTCTCTCAATAGGATCTCCCTACGCCGCAAACGCACTCTCGATTTGACCTTTACGTAAAGGGAAAAATCATTTTAGATGCCGGTGACATCGACTAGGCAAGGGAGGAAGCCATGGCGCCGGTCGCGACATATGCCTATGAGGATTTTTCCGTTGGACGGGAATTTCCCTTGGGACCGCAATCGATTTCTGCAGCACAAATCATCGAATTCGCCAGCGAGTTCGACCCCCAGCCCATGCATCTGTCCGAAGAGGCTGGCCGCCAGAGCATTCTCGGCGGGCTGGCGGCATCCGGCTGGCACACCTGCGCCCTGCTGATGCGAATGATGGCGGAGAGCTATATCAGCGATTCTGACATCGCAGGGCAGCCCCGGCATCGATTATGTCGACTGGAAAAAGCCGGTTCTGGCTGGCGATACGCTTTCGGGAAAATCCATTGTTCTGGAACAGCGCACCTCCAGCTCACGCCCCGGCATCGGCCTCGTGAAGTTTCGCCATGAGCTTTATAACCAGCGCGGCGTTCTGGTATCGCACGGCGAAAACACCGTGATGTTCCTGATGCGTGCGGACGGAGGCCTTGCGGCATGAGACTGGCAGAACTTTCCCCGATCGGCGAACGGGTCACCCTCGACACATTGCATTTTTCCGCCGAAGACATTGTCCGTTTCGCCCGCGATTTCGATCCGCAGCCCTTTCATCTCGATGCCGAAGCGGCGAAAAACAGCGTCTTCGGCGCGCTCTGCGCTTCCGGTTGGCACACCGGCGCTGGCTGGATGAAATGTTTCCTTTCCCATTGGGGCAAGGAAGTGAAGAGGCTGAAACAACTTGGCCTTGAACCACCGAAACTTGGCCCCTCCCCCGGCTTTCGTGAACTCAAATGGAAAAAGCCGGTTTTCGCCGGAGACGATGTCACCTATTTCGTCACATTGCTCGATGCCCGACCACTGGAATCAAGAGCCGGGGTTTGGCTGAACACCACCTTCAACGAGGGCGTGAACCAGTCCGGAGAAACCGTGATGACCTTCCAGAGCGGGGTTCTGGAGTTCGAATAGCGGCTGGCCGAGATAGCCCGCGCGCGATACCCTCGGAATCGGCGTCGCGGCGGAAGGCAAGAATGAACGATATCCTACAGGGTTATGCTGAAGCGGCAACGCCGGACCTGATTGCCAGGTTCGATGGACTGGATTGCCGGGAAATCTACGCACCGGTCATCGATCTGTTGCCGGTCACACCGGCCCGCGTCGCGGATATTGGCAGCGGCACCGGTCGCGATGCCGCCTGGTTTGCCGAATGCGGCCATGATGTTCTGGCGATAGAGCCGGTCAAGGAACTGCGTGAACCCGGAAAGAGATTGCACCTCTCGCACAAGATAACCTGGCTTGACGACTGTTTGCCCGATCTGATGAAAGCGCGCCGCCACGAACCGTTCGATCTGGTTACGCTGTGCGGCGTCTGGCACCATATCGATGACGAGGCACGGCAGACCGCCATGGAAAGCCTCTCGGAGATGACGGCAGAGCGCGGATTGCTGATCATGTCCCTGCGTCACGGCCCCGCACCCGAAGGCCGCCGTGCTTTTCCCATTTCACCAGCGGAAACGACGGGCAATGCAGCCCGTCTGGGGTTCACGTTGATACGACAGGTAGAAGTTGCTTCCATTCAGGCGGGTAATCGCGCCATGGGCGTCCACTGGACATGGATCGCACTACGAAAGACCGGAAAAAACGCCGGCCTGTCGCAACATTCCTAGCCGGAAACCGGCCTCAATGCCCCGAAAACTCCACCAGTGTCCGCACTTCGACACCGAGGTTTTCCAGCTTCCTGCGGCCGCCGAGATCGGGCAGATCGATGACGAAGCAGGCCGAAACGATTTCCGCGCCCATCTGCCGCAAGAGCTTGACCGCGCCTTCGGCTGTGCCGCCGGTCGCGATCAGGTCGTCGACCAGAATCACCTTTTCGCCCGGCTGCACGGCATCCACATGCATTTCCATTTCGTCGACACCATATTCAAGGCTGTAGGCCACGCGCACGGTGGTGTGCGGCAGCTTGCCTTTCTTGCGGATGGGCACGAAACCGGCGGAAAGCTGGTGCGCCACCGCTCCGCCCAGAATGAAGCCACGCGCTTCCATGCCAGCGATCTTGTCGATCTTCGTCCCCGCATAGGGCTGCACAAGCTCGTCCACGGCACGGCGGAAAGCGCGCGGATTGCCAAGCAGAGTCGTGATGTCCCTGAAGATGATGCCCGGCTTCGGATAGTCGGGAATGGAGCGGATGGCAGCGGAAAGCTCCGAAGCGATAACGGTCATGGTATTTCCAGTTAGATTGGGAAATGGATCAGAAGGTTCGGGCCACCCTATCAACTTGGTGGCTGCGGACCAACTAAAAAGGACCGTCGCTCATTCCTGCCCCGACATTCCCTCGATCCGCGCCCAGACCGGGCATACATCCGCGAAGGAATGCGACAGAGGCCGTAGCGCCTCGTCATTTCTGTCGTCAAAAGAGCCGGAAACGAGGGCGACAGTCGGTGCATCGTCGATGGCGCCAAGCGTGCTGCCGCAGACTGCGCAAAACGCACGGCTGGAATAATCGGAAGACCGGAAAACCATGGGCGCACCGCGCTCTCCCGTCCAGACCACTGCATCGCTCGCAAACTCCACCCAGGCAAGGCTGGAAGCGCCGGAGTGCCGCTGGCAGATATCGCAGGAGCAGCTGTGCGGATTGCCGGGTTCACCCGTGGCCTCGAAACGGACGGAACCGCACAGGCAGCCACCGCTCCGGACTTTCGCCATTTCTCATCCTCCTTCGACACATGAAAAGGCCCCCAGGGCAAGACCATGGGGGCCAATGATTGCAGGCATTTGAAGCCGGTCAATGTTCCTTGTTGGCGTAGACCGATTTCTTGGTGAGATAGATCAGCGCCGTGAAGATGAACAGGAACACCATGACCATGAAGCCGGTGCGCTTGCGTGCTTCCAGATGCGGTTCTGCGGCCCACATCAGGAAAGCGGACACGTCCTTGGAATATTGATCCACCGTCTGCGGCGCACCGTCGTCGTAAGTCACCTGATCGGCGCTGATCGGCGGCGCCATCTTCAGCGCCACGGCACTGGCGAAATACGGGTTGAAATGCGTGCCTTCCGACACTTCAACGCCGGCAGGCGCGTCCTGGTATCCGGTCAGCAGCGCATGGATGTAGTCCGGGCCGCCTTCCTGATAACCGCCGATGATCGGAATCATGTCGATGACGAACTGCGGAAAGCCACGCTCCACGCCGCGCGCCTTGGCAAGCAGCGACATGTCCGGTGGTGCAGCTCCGCCATTGGCAGCAGCAGCCGCTTCGTGGTTCGGGAATGGCGAGGGGAAATGGTCGGAAGGCACAGCCTTGCGATTATACATTTCGCCGTCGGCGTTCGGCCCGTCCTGCACTTCATATTCCGCAGCAAAGGCCTTCACCTGCTCTTCCGAATAACCGAGATCGCCCAGCGTGCGGAAGGAAACGAGGCTCATCGAATGGCAGGCAGAGCAGACTTCCTTGTAGACCTTCAGGCCGCGCTGCAGCTGGCCCTTGTCGTATTTGCCGAAAGGTCCGGCAAAAGACCAGCTCTGCTCCTCGGGCTTGATGACCGGGAAGTGACCGCCGGCGATCGCATGCTCGGTCTTGGTGGCGAGATCGTGGCTCTCCTCCGCCGCAAAAGCGGCGGCGGAACAGCCGATGGCAGCGATAAGCGCGATGCTCGTTACAAGCTTCTTCATTGTCGTCATCCTTCCTTCGCGCTCAGACTTGGGCGGCCGCTGGCGCGGCAGTCTTCTTGGCGGCGTTCTTTTCCAGAACGGCCTCGGTAATCGAATTCGGAATACGCCGCGGCGTTTCGACCAGACCGAGGATCGGCATGATGACGAGGAAGAAACCGAAGTAATAGAACGTACCAAGCTGCGAAAAGCCGACGTAGTTGCCTTTGATATCGCCTCCGAAGAGCAGGCCGAGCAGGCCGCTACCTTCCGCAGGGCGCGAACCCAGCCAACCAAGTATGATGGCGTTGACCACGAACAGCCAGAAGAACAGCTTGTACCAGGGACGATAGACGGCGGAGCGAACCTTCGACGTATCGAGCCAGGGCAGGAAGAACAGCACGATGATCGCGCCGAACATGACGAGAACGCCACCGAGCTTGGAATCGATCGGCCCGATGTTGACGGTGACAGCGCGCAGCATCGCGTAGAACGGCAGGTAATACCATTCGGGCACGATATGCGCCGGTGTCTTCAAAGGATCCGCCATGATGTAGTTATCAGGGTGGCCGAGGAAGTTCGGCATGTAGAAGACGAACCACGCATAAGCGATGAGGAACACCGAAACACCGAGCGCATCCTTCAGCGTCGCATAGGGCGTGAAGGGCACCGTATCGGTCTTGCTCTTCACTTCCACACCGGTCGGATTGGTCTGGCCGGTCACATGCAGCGCCCAGATATGCAGGATGACGACACCCGCAATCATGAACGGAAGCAGGTAGTGGAGCGCGAAGAAGCGGTTGAGCGTCGGATTGTCCACCGCAAAGCCGCCGAGCAGGAACTGCTGGATCCACTCACCTATGCCCGGGAAAGCCGTGAAGAAGCCGGTGATAACAGTTGCACCCCAGAAGGACATCTGACCCCAGGGAAGCACGTAGCCCATGAAGCCCGTCGCCATCATCAAGAGATAGATCACACAGCCGAGAATCCAGAGGATTTCGCGTGGCGCCTTGTAGGAGCCGTAATAAAGTCCACGGGCGATGTGCAGGTAAACCGCGATGAAGAAGAACGATGCACCGTTGGCGTGCATGTAGCGCAACAGCCAGCCGTGGTTGACGTCGCGCATGATCTTTTCGACGGAATTGAAGGCAACCGTCGTTTCAGCGGCGTAATGCATGGCAAGCACGACGCCGGTGAGGATCTGCACGATCAGCATGACAGCCAGCATCGCGCCAAATGTGTAGGCGTAGTTCAGATTACGCGGGACAGGATAGGCAACGAAGCTGTCATAGATCATGCGCGGCAAGGGAAGCCGCGAGATCGATCCACCTCTCGATGCCGGTGGACGGCTGATAACTGGAATGACCACTCATAAATATCTGTCCCCTTATCCGATCTTGATCACAGTATCGGATGTGAATGCAAATGTCGGGATGGCGAGGTTCTGCGGCGCCGGACCCTTACGTATGCGGCCCGCCGTATCGTAATGCGAGCCATGGCAGGGACAGAACCAACCGCCGAAATCGCCGGCCTGGCCGAGCGGAACGCAACCGAGATGGGTGCAGGAACCGATCATGACGATCCAGTTTTCTTTGCCCTGACCGGCGGAACGGTCAATGTCCGTCGCCTGCGCGTCGGGGGCAATGTTGGCGTTGCGCGCCACCGGATCCTTGAGATCGGCAAGAGCGACCGCATTGGCTTCGCCGATTTCCTTTTCCGTGCGGTTACGGATGAAAATCGGCTTGCCGCGCCACTTCACGGTCAGCGACATGCCCGGCTCGACCGCCGCGACGTTCACCTCGATGGAGGCAAGCGCCAGCGTCGATGCGTCTGGACGCATCTGGTCGATAAAGGGCCATGCCACTGCGGCGGCACCAACGGCGCCCGTCATTCCGGTTACTAGATAAAGAAAATCGCGACGGGTCGGTTCACCCGAGGCGTCGTGATTGGTTACGTGCTCGCTCACCGCTACACCATCCTCTGCGCTGTTTTTGCCGTAAATCGCATGAGTCCTCCCGCTATGATTTGATCCAAGACAATCTCCGTCCCACCGTCTCGGTCATCCTCGCGGCGTTTGAGAAACCGCGTCATTCTGTTTGATCGCAAAATATTGACTGACTTGGCAAGAGCAAAGCACACAAAGCTGCCGTAATTCTGCCAGAAGGGGCGGATTTGTTTCTCATTTTTTCCTGAGCCCCGGCAAGCGGGCAACATTGTGCCCACCCTTGCGGCATGTTACGAGACATCAAGGGAGAGCTTGGAAAGCAGGGATTCGGATGACGGCGAAGCTCTCGTGCATGGTCTCCACGGTCGTGGCTGCCGTACTTTTCATCGCCAGCCTGCGTTATGTGACGGATTTCTGGCTTTTAGCCTTCGTCACCAGTTTCCAGCTTCACATCGCCTTCGTCTGTATCCTGCTGTCATGCCTGGTATTTTGGCTGACGCGTGACGCGATTTCCGCTTTCCTCATCATCTGGTCGCTTGCACTCGCCATCCACGCCGTCGCCATGCTCATGGAATTCTCGACAAGCGCCAATGCGGCACCTGGCGCCAGACCCTTCCGGCTGTTGTCCTTCAACGTATTGATGGATAACGCCGCCAATGCGGATGCGATTGCCGACAGGATTCTCGAATCAGACGCGGATGCTGTCTATCTGTTCGAGGCGGCTGCGCTGGAATCGGTTCTGCCGCGTCTGCAGCAAACCTACCCCCACAGGCTTGGCTGCTATGCGGGAACACCGACCTGTGATCTTTTGATCCTGTCAAAGCGGCCGCTGCTGGAGGGCCGTTTCCATAGCCTCAGCGACCTGCGCCGCGACCGTTTCGCCATCGCCAGCATCGAGTTCGACGGCACGAAGCTGACGCTCGCCGCAGGTCACATCACCAAACCCTATTTCGACGACTATCACCGGGACGAGCTGGACGAAGTCAGCGAAATTCTCTTTCGCGTTACCGGGCCGCTCATTCTGGCCGGAGATTTCAATTCGGCCAGCATCGCTCCCGACATGCGCGACTTCCTCGCCGCCAACGACCTGAAGAAAGCGCCATGGGAACCCGCCACATGGCCGACGAAGGCAGGTCGCTTCGGCATCGCCATCGACCATATCTTCGCCCGCGAACCGGCCACGCTCTTGAAAACCACCCGTCTCCCCGACAGCCTCGGTTCCAATCATTTCGGCCTGATGGCGGATTTCATGATCGGGAAATAGCTGCCGAAAGACCCTATTGGGCCGCCTCGTCCACAGCAAGGAAGCCGCCCGACTGTCGCGCCCAGAGTTCCGAATAAAGTCTGCCCTGCGAGACGAGATCTGAATGGCTGCCCTGCTCGACGATACGGCCCTGATCCATGACGATCAGCCGGTCGAGAGCAGCAATTGTTGACAGACGGTGGGCGATGGCCAGCACTGTCTTGCCCTGCATCAACTCATCCAGATTGCTCTGGATCGCCGCTTCTACTTCCGAATCAAGCGCAGACGTCGCCTCGTCGAGGACGAGGATCGGCGCATCCTTCAGCATCACGCGGGCAATGGCGATGCGCTGGCGCTGGCCTCCGGACAATTTCACGCCGCGTTCGCCGACATGCGCGTCGAAACCCGTGCGGCCGCGCTGGTCTTCCAGCCGTGCAATGAACTCATCCGCCTTGGCCCGGCGCGTCGCCTCCAGCAATTGCGCTTCGGTGGCATCCGTGCGCCCGAACATGATGTTGTCTCTGATAGAACGGTGCAGCAGCGATGTATCCTGCGTGACCATGCCGATATGGGCGCGCAGTGATTCCTGGGTGACCTTGGCTATATCCTGCCCATCAATGAGGATGCGGCCTTTCTCGACATCGTAAAACCGCAGCAGCAGATTGACGAGGGTGGATTTGCCCGCGCCGGAGCGTCCGACGATGCCGACCTTCTCCCCCGCCTTGATATCGAGATTAAGATTGTCGATGACCCCGTTCGCCCGCCCATAATGGAAGCTGACGTTTTCGAAGCGGATACTTGGACTTTTCACGTCCAGCACTGTCGCATCCGGCGCGTCCACAAGGCCGATCGGCTGCGAAATCAGTTCCGCCGCATTCTGCACCGTGCCGAAATTGCGCATGATGCCGTTGAACTGCGTCATCAATCGCCCGAGCAGGAAGTTGAGGCGCAGAACCAGTGCCAGCGTGAAGGCGACAGCGCCGGAACTGATCTTGCCGGACAGCCAAAGGTCGATACACAGCGCCGCCATCGACGTGATCATCACACCAGACAGCAGCGCCATCGAGGCGCGCACACCGGTGATGAACCGCGTGAACGTCATCGTTGCGTTCTGGAAGATATCGAAGCCCTGCCGCATGTAGCGGTCATTGGCATCGTCGCGCCCGAACAGCCTGAGCGTCTGGATATTGCTGTATGCATCCACCATCCGGCCGGAAAGCATGGAGGCTGCCTCCGCCGTTTCTTTCGAATGGGAGCGGATGCGCGGCACGAAATAACGCGCCAGCAGCGAAAAGATCAGCACCCAGACGAGGACGACGACGGCAAGCCGCCAGTCCAGTCCGCCGATCAGCAGCAGCATCGAGACGGAGTAGATGCCGACGAACCAGACGCTTTCCATCAGCGAGGTGACAAGATCGCCTGCCGCCTGCCCGCCCGACCAGACCTTGGTAACGATGCGGCCGGAAAAATCATTCTGGAAAAAAGTCAGCGATTGCCGCGCCACATGCATATAGGATTGCCAGCGCACCAAATTGTAAAAGCCGGGCGTGATGATCTGTTGGTCCACCAGCGCGGTCACCATGGTGACGATAAAACGCACGATGCCGATCAACACCAGCATGCCGACGAGTTCGCCGCCATGGGCTGCCAGCAGTCCAGCCCAGCCCTCTTCCGGCTTGACGGTCGAGAGAATGTCGACCAGCCGCCCGACGAACCAGAAAAGCGCAGCCTCAATGGCAGCCGTCAACCCGCCCAGCACCAGCATGGCAAGAAACGGCGCCTTGGCCTGCGAGATATAGAACCAGATGAAACCGGACGTCTTTTCCGGCGGCCGCAAATCGTCCTTTCGGGCGAAGGGCTTTATCCAGTTCTCGAAAAACTCGAAGATGCGGGTAATGACCATGATCCGGATATAGGCGGATTCCCGGAGCGGGAACAGCCGCAGAGCGTTCGGGAAGAGATTATATTTCGGTAACGTTCGGGAAATGAAAAAGGGCGAAGAATGTTCCACCGGCCTCTGGATAGATCCACCTGGATTTTGCGCACTCGCAGCATCCTCACTCCGTCACCAAGGACTAGATCCGGGGTAAAGCGCGATTCAAGTCTTTGATCGCGGGAGACTCCAGTCACGGCGCAGACGCGCCGTGACTGGAAACCGGCTCAAGGCCGGTATGACGGAGGAGAGGTTTAACTCGCCTACATAGATAAACGCGAACCGCAAACGAAAGGGCGGGAAACCATGCTTCCCGCCCGTCGAGCTCTCCTTACTCGGCAGCCACTTCCGCCTCGTGGTCGGCTATGAAGCCGCCGGACTGGCGCCGCCATAGATCGGCATAGATACCGCCCATCGCCGCCAGTTCCGCATGGCTGCCCGATTCCACGATCTGACCCTTGTCGAGGATGATGAGCCGGTCCATTTCGGTCAGCGTCGACAGGCGGTGCGCGATCGCGATCACCGTCTTGCCTTCCATCAGCGAGAACAGATTTTCCTGAATCGCCGCCTCGACTTCCGAGTCGAGCGCCGAGGTCGCCTCATCAAGTACCAGGATCGGCGCGTTCTTGAGGAACACGCGGGCAATGGCGATACGCTGACGCTGGCCACCGGACAGCTTTACACCGCGTTCGCCCACCTGGGCATCGAGACCCTGGCGGCCATGCATATCGACAAGCGTTTCCACGAAGTCCCAGGCATTCGCCCGCTTTGCCGCCGCGATCACCTGCTCGTCGGTGGCCTCGGGATGGCCATAGGCGATGTTGTCGCGGATCGAACGGTGCAGCAGCGAAGTATCCTGCGTCACCACACCAATCAACTCGCGCAGGCTGTCCTGCGACACCTTGGAGATGTCCTGCCCGTCGATGGTGATCTTGCCCGCTTCCAGATCGTAGAAACGCAGGAGCAGGTTCATCAGCGTCGTCTTGCCCGCACCGGAACGCCCGACCAAACCGACCTTCTCGCCCGACTTGATATCCAGCGTCAGCCCGTCGATCACGCCCTTGTTCTTGCCGTAGTGGAAGCGGACGTTATCATAACGGATCGCGCCCTGCGGTGCCGCAAGCTGCGGCGCCTTCGGAGCATCGACGATATCGTGCGGCTTCGTCATCATCGACATGCCGTCATAGACGGTGCCGATGTTTTCGAACAGCGAGGTGACTTCCCACATGATCCATTGCGACATGCCGTTGACGCGCATGGCAAGGCTGATGGCAATGGCAACCGAGCCGGCCGTGACCGAGCCCTGCATCCAGAAATAAAGACCGAGCGAGGCCGTGGAAAACAGCACGACCGCATTGTTGAGGTCGATCAGGATGTTGAAGCCGGAAATCTTGCGCATCTGGCGGTGAACGGTTCCGAGAAACACGTTCATGCCCTCACGCGCATATCTTTCCTCGCGGCCCGCATGCGAAAACAGCTTGATCGTCGAGATGTTTGTATAGCTGTCGACGATACGCCCCGTCATCATCGAGCGCGCATCGGCCTGCTCCTGTGCGAGCCGGCCGAGCTTCGGCACGAAATAGGTGAGGATACCCATATAGATGCCGAGCCATACCAGCAGCGGAATGACCAGCCGCCAGTCTGCGGCCGCGACCATGAACAGCATCGAGACGACGAAGCTGATAGCGTAGACGAACACGTCGATCACCTTCAGCGCCACTTCGCGGATCGCCAGCGCCGTCTGCATCACCTTGGTCGAAACCCGGCCTGCAAATTCGTTGGCGAAAAAGTTCATGGAGTGGCGCAGTAGGAAACGATGCATCTTCCAGCGCGCGATCATGCCGAAATTGCCGGCAAGCGTCTGGTGCATCGTCATGGTGTGGATAGCGCCCATCAGTGGCAGCAGGAAGAGCACCAGCCCAGCCATGACCATCAGATGCCAGCCCTCATCGGCAAAAAACGTCTCGCGATTGGCCGTGGAAAGCCAGTCAACGATGCTGCCGAGGAATTTGTAGAGCATGGCTTCCGCAACGGCGATACCCATGGACATCAGGCCGAGCAGCAGGAGCCACGGCCATGCGGGCTGCACATAATGCCACACGAACGGCAAAAGCTTCTTCGGCGGCACAGACGGCGCCGAAGAGGGAAAAGGATCAAGGCGTTTTTCAAACCAGCCAAACATAGGCCAAGCTCCGGCAAGCAATCGCCCCATCGTGAAACGTGAGCAAACGCAAATATGGCTCACGACGGAACAGAAAAGTATTGGATATGGCCGCAACAGCCACATGACGAATCAGACTATGGGAAACGCGGTCGAACCGCGGGGGTAACACCTAGGCCAGCAGCAGCACTACTGGGGCCGGGAGGCGAATACGAATGTCATTTTGCATCAGAACCTCCCTAGCTGGTGTTGAAGATGTCGCCTTGTAGCGCAAAAATTAATCGTTGACCAGCCGCAAAGATGCCGAACGCGTCAGAAAAGCTCTCGATTGCGACCAATTCTGCCGAACGGGCGGAGATGACCCGCGAAGGTCTCCGCCCGTCGTGATGCCTGGATGCACAGCTTACTCGGCGGCTTCCTGCGCCTGCCCGAGCGCCTTGATCTGCGCCAGAGTATCGGCCAGCGTGGCCGAGGTGTCGGAATAAAGATCATCGTCCTGCACCTGCAGATTGCCCACATGCAGGTCGGTCAAATGGACGAAATTCGCCCGTTCGGACATGATATCTTCCTGTTTTTGCTGCGCGGGATCCGGATCGAAACAACGCCGATCCGACGCAACCGGATATGCCGGATCGGCCTGACGACACGATGGTTAATGGGTAGCCCGACTGTGTGTCACGCGAATGAATACGGCACTCTTCGAAACGGTCCTCTCGGGCTGCATCTGTCACAAACCCGCCGCCCGTGATAAGCGCTCCGGCATTCCAAACGCGGTGAGAAGACAATGAGCGACATCAGACCCGAAATCAGGATTGCCCTCTACCAGCCGGATATTCCCGGCAATACCGGCACGATCCTGCGGCTGGCGGCCTGTCTCGGCCTCGGCGTCGATATCATCGAGCCGGCAGGTTTCGATATTTCCGACCGAAACCTGAAAAGGGCAGGCATGGATTATATCGCAGCGGCGGCGCTGACACGCCACGTCAGCTGGGACCGGTTTGAGGAGTGGCGCGCAACCACCGGCCGCCGCCTCGTTCTCGCCTCCACCAAGGCCGCCCTGCCCTATACGAAAATCGCCTATCGCCACGACGATATCCTGCTTTTCGGCCGTGAAAGTGCTGGTGTGCCGGACCACGTGCATGAGAAGGCGCAGGAGCGAATCATCATCCCGATGGTCGAGGGGCAGCGCTCCATCAACGTCGCAATGTCCGCCGCGATGATCACCGGCGAGGCTTTGCGCCAGACTGCATGGTCTTAAGCGCCTTTTTTAGCGCCATTTTTTCGTGCAAATACAAAAATTGACCGTTTTTGCTTCAAAACTGTCGCAACCCGGCCTGTACCGAAGGCGTTCAGGCTCCTATACTTATTAGCCGGACAACAAAAATCGCCCTCGCCGCAGCCATCCGCCGGCGGGTGTGAGGAGACGTCGCATGCAATCCACCATTGTCATCGTCAACCTTCTCGGCGCAGTCGCGCTGCTGCTCTTTGGTCTTGCCCAGGTCAAGGACGGGGTTACCCGTGCCTTCGGCATGAAACTGCGAAGTGTATTGGCGACCGGCACCCAGAGCGGCCCGCGTTCCTTCTTTTCCGGCTTTTTCGCCACTGTCGCGCTGCAAAGCTCGACGGCAACCGCGCTTACCGTCGCCTCCTTCGCAGAACGCGATCTCATAAAGCCGCGCATGGCGCAGGTCGTGCTGCTCGGCGCCAATGTCGGCACCGCCGTCACCGCCTGGATTGTCGCGGCCGGTGTGGAGTGGCTGTCGCCGCTGCTGATCCTCTCCGGTATCGTGCTCAAAAAGGGTAGCTCAAACGCCCGACAAGGTGGCGGAACCGCCGTCATCGGCATCGGCCTGATGCTTCTGTCATTGCATCTGTTGAGCGGCGCGACCGAACCGATGCGTGCCTCGCCAGCCCTTGGCGTCTTCATCGGTCTGCTTGATGGCGCATGGCCCGTCGCGTTGATCTTCTCCGCCGTGCTGGCCTTCGTCTCCTCCTCCAGCCTCGCTGTCGTGGTGCTTATCCTGTCGCTTGCTGCTACCGGCACGCTGTCCGCCGGTCTCATCATCGTTCTCATTCTCGGCGCCAATCTCGGCGGCGCCATTCCGCCGGTCATCGCCACGCTCTCCGGCCCGGCCTCGGCGCGGCGCATCACCATCGGCAACCTTGTGGTGCGCACCATCGGCTGCCTCATCGCCATGCCACTCGCATCCTATGGCGCAACGCTTTTGCAGCAATTGCCGCTTTCGCCCGCCAAATTGCCTGTTGATGCGCATCTCATCTTCAATGTCATTCTGGCAGCGGTTGTCTGGCCGTTCTCAGCCCTCATATCCGACCTGATGGCAAAGCTGGTGCCGGGCGATCCGAAAGCCGAAGATGGCCCGAATTTCCTCGATCAGCAGGCGCTGGATACGCCTGTTGTGGCGCTCGCCAATGCCACGCGTGAGGTCTTGAGCGTCGGCGATGCTATCGAGCGCATGCTGATCCGCGCCGAAAACGCCTTCAAGCATAATGATCTGGCACCCCTTCAGGAAGTGTCCCTGCTCGAAAAGAAGGTCGATCGCCGTCAGCAGGAGGTGAAGGTCTATCTTTCCCAACTGGGGCGCAAAGGGCTTGCAGACGACGAAGCGCGCCGTTCGATCGCCATCATCGATTACGCGATCAATCTCGAACATATCGGCGACATCATCGAAAAAGGCATTTGCGAGCAGATCCGCAAGAAGGTGCTGAACAGCTTCAAATTTTCCGACGACGGTTATGAGGAGTTGAAGACGCTGTTCGACATGACAATCGAAAATCTGCGGGCCGCCCAGAGCATTCTGGTGACCGGCGATTTCGATCTCGCCCGCCGGCTGATGGAAAGCAAGGTGGATATACGCCGCCTCGAAAAACAGTCGTCCAACCGCCATCTGGAGCGGCTGCGCGATGGGCTGACGGAAAGCATGCAGACGAGTTCACTGCATCTCGACATGCTGCGCGACCTGAAGCGCATAAACGCCCATATCGTGTCTGTGGCGCATCCCATTCTGGATGAAAGCGGCGTTTTGATCGAAAGCCGCCTGCGTTACGCCGAACCGCGTGCTTAAAGCTTAGTCTGCCGAAGGAAGCCGCCGCATGGTGAATTCGATGCGGTCGCCTTCCAGCTGCCGCCAGCTTTCCACTTCGGTCCAATAGGCGGCCTTCGGAAAACTGTCGAACCACTCGCGCGCCTTGGCACGGGCTTCTTCACGGTTGAGACAAAAGGTCTGCCGCACGAACATGCCGTTGCGCATCGGATCGCCGCCGTCACTTTCACGCGCCTTGCGGTGATTGGCGATCCTGCGCTTCAGCCCGTCCAGGGGCGGCGGTCCGGCAAATTTCGTCATGATATTCACCTCTGGCACCTACATCGCTAAAGATAGTGCCCGCATGTGAACTTGGCGAGTCGAATTTGTGCGCAAGGCCAGCACCTGCTAGATGCGACAGGGAATCGACTTCACCAAAGGAGAACATGCATGGAACGGCCATCTTTGCCGAAGGGCTTGCCCGAGGACATAGAAGACAAGAAGGCCGCCGCCCAGGCCTGGTTCCAGCATCTGCGCGACACCATCGTTACCTCCTTCGAAACCCTTGAAGACGAGCTGAGCGGCCCGCTCGCCGATCAGGAACCGGGACGCTTCGTGCAGAAGGACTGGCTGCGCGACAATGGCGCGGGCGGCGGCGGCAAGATGTCGATGATGGAGGGCCGCGTCTTCGAAAAGGTCGGCGTCCACACCTCCACCGTCTATGGTGAGTTCTCGCCGGAATTCCGCCAGCAGATACCGGGTGCGGAAGAAGACCCCAGCTTCTGGGCCTCGGGCATTTCGCTGATCGCCCATCCGGTCAATCCCAATGTGCCGGCTGTTCATATGAATACCCGCATGGTCGTCACCACCAGCCACTGGTTCGGCGGCGGCGCGGACCTGACGCCCGTGCTTGGACGCCGGCGGACGGAACAGGATCCGGACACCCAGCTTTTCCACCGCGGCTTCGAGATCACCTGTAACCGCCATCCCGTGGCCGACTATCCGCGCTACAAGTCGTGGTGCGACGAGTACTTCTTCCTCAAGCACCGCAACGAGCCGCGCGGCACCGGCGGCATCTTTTTCGACTGGCTGCACCCGGAAGAGGAAAAGGGCGGCTGGGACGCCAATTTCGCCTTCGTGCAGGATGTTGGCCGCGCCTTCAACCTGGTCTACCCAAAAATCGTGCGGTCCAACTTCAACCAGCCCTGGACGGAAGAGGACCGCGACGAGCAGCTTATTCGCCGTGGCCGCTATGTGGAATTCAACCTGCTTTACGACCGCGGCACGATCTTCGGCCTCAAGACCGGCGGCAATGTCGAATCGATTCTGTCTTCCCTGCCGCCCGTGGTCCGCTGGCCCTGAAATACTCACGTAAATTTGACGCCCGTCAGGAATTTGGGCGCAAATCGCGCAAATTAGGACTTATGGAAAAATAAAGGCAATGATAATCTCCTGCGTGCAGACGTACTGGAGGAGCTATCGTCATGATTACTTCGAACAGCATGCCTATATCCGCTTCCGCTGAGGGAGCCTCGCATTCCATCGATACCCCTGATTTGATCGACCGCATGGCAGCGGAAATGCGTGCCACCGGCGATCGCGAACTGCCGCATTCCTTTTATGTCGAACAAGTAAAACGCACGCTTGCCGGAAAAGCGGTGACGCGGGCCGACAATGACGAAATGCCTCGTACAAAAATCCCGGCAGCCGGCACATCCTCTGTTTTCCAGTGCTGGGCGATGCCCGAATAGGGCCTGAACAGGGTCAGCGGACGCCGCTCTGGAACATTAGCGGCGACCGTTCGTTTCTTGTCAGAGGGACAGCAGGCATTTGCAGGCTGTCCCTCTGTCTAAAACAGGGAGGCAAGACCATGAGACTGTTTGAATGTGGAACGCTCGTGCCCGGCTGTGCCTGGCACACCCGCGCGGATGACGACGCGGAAGTCGTACGCCGCACCGTGGAACATATGCGATCGGCCCACGGCGAAACCATCATCCGCGAAAACATGATCGAAAACATCAAATCCCGCATCCGCGACGAGGCAAACGCGGCCTGAGCCGCAACGCCTCCGGCACTGCGATCTCAATTCTCCAGCATATCCTTCAGCCGGGCGGTCAGCGCTGCCCGGTCTAGCGAGAAATTGACGTCGATCCACTTTTCTTCGAGGCTTTTCAGCACCTCGCCTACCTTCGGACCGGACTCCACGCCCGCGGCCATCACATCAGCGCCGCTCAGCGGAAAGCCGGGTTTGTGGAACTTGTTCGCTCTCGTCAGCAGCGTCGAAAGCCGCGCGACTTTCTGCATCGCCGCCTCACCGCCTGAAAGGTCGGCGCGGGCCGAGGCAAGCGCCAGTTTCAGCCGCGTCTTCACACCGTCAACGCCCTGCCGGTAAAGCAGCCGGTCGAGCGCCGTCTCCTTCATCTCCGGCTCGATCACCGGCGCGGAAGCCCAGTGGGCGAGATATGCAGCTTCAGCCTTGGACAGCCGCAGCCGCGCAGCAAGCGCCGCTAGCCTCTCCCTGTCGGGCGGCACTATCGCAGCGAGCCGCAGCATCGGGTCAACTGTCCAGCCAAGCGCCTGTTCGGTTGCCACCAGCCCGTGAATGGCGTCGATACCCCATTTTTCCGTTTCGGGAAGAATTTCCGCCAACACGCCGGATTGCCGCATCCACAGCAAGGCGCGGGAGGGATCGCGCGCGGAAAGCAGCTTTTTCAGCTCGCTCCACACCCGCTCGGCCGAGAGCGTCCCCAGCTTGTCCTTGGCTCGCGCACTGGCGCGCAAGCCATCGGCATCGGGACGACCGGAACCATAATGGGCGAAAAAGCGGAAGAAGCGAAGAATCCGCAGATAATCTTCCGAAATCCGCATTGCCGCATCGCCGATGAAACGCACGGTTCCTGTTTCAATGTCGGGAAGGCCATCGATGAGGTCGATGATCTTGCCCTTCTCGTCAGCGTAAAGTGCGTTGATGGTGAGATCGCGCCGCTCGGCGTCGGTTTGCCAGTCTGTGCCAAAAGCGACCTGCGCATGGCGGCCATTGGTCTCGACATCGCGGCGCAGCGTCGTCACCTCGAAACCTTCGCCGTCGATCACCAGCGTCACCGTGCCGTGTTCAATGCCGGTCGGTACCGCCTTGATGCCCGCCGCCTTGGCGCGCTCAACCACCACATCGGGGGTAAGCGTCGTCGCCATATCGACATCGACGACCGGTTGTTCCATCAGCGCATTGCGCACGGCGCCGCCGACGATCCGCACCTCGCCGCCATCGGCGTTCAACAGCGCGAAGATGCGCTTCAGCGACGGCTTTTCAAACCAGTCCCGCCCGGCAAGGCTGCTCATGAATAAAACCTCTCGTAAATCGTCCGCACGATGCCCGCCGTAATGCCCCAAATGTAGCGCTCGCCATAGGGCATTTCGTAGAAAAACCGCTCCTTCCCCTGAAAGATGCGGCTGCCGCGCCCGTGATTGGCTGGGTCCATCAGGAAAGACAGCGGCACCTCGAAAACCTCATCCACTTCCGTGGGATTGAGCGTCAGGTCAAAGCCGGGACGAACGACCGACAGCACCGGCTTGATGCGAAAACCGGTACCGGAAATATAATCCGGCAGACGCCCGACCGTTTCCACGAAAGATCGCGAGAGGCCGATCTCCTCTTCCGTCTCGCGCAGGGCCGCCTCTTCCGGTGTGCGGTCCCCGGCATCGATGCCACCGCCCGGAAAGGAAATCTGGCCGGAATGTTTGCGCAGGGTTGCGGTGCGCTGGGTGAAGATCACCCGCGCTTCGTTGCCGTCGTCGATGACAGGCACCAGCACGGCGGCGTCCTTTAGCCTTATGCCGTTTCCCGAAAGCACCACGCCCGGATTGAGCAGATGATCGCCATTCTCGCGTTCCGCCACGCCCTCGCCTTCCTCCAGCACCCGGCGGCGGAAATCGGCGGCGGTAAAAGTTTCAAGGCGGGTTGTCGTCATTGTCATTGCGAAAGCCGTTCCAGTTCATTGGCGGGCATCACGGGAAAGACAACCCCGCCCGAGCGCACGGCAAACATCTCGACACCGTCCACATCGATCACCTCGCCGAGTGCCACGAGATCATACATCACCGCCCGCGAGACGAGCGCCTCCAGCCTGCCGCGCACCAGAATGTAGGGTTTCAATTCGCGGTTTTCTCCGAAAATCGTAAAGCGTAGCGGATGCTCCGGCCCGGCCTCCACCACATCGCCGACATTGGTGCGGAAGGTCAGCAGCGGTCCGCCATCCTTCTCGCCCGCCGTCACCTTCATCTCGACGGCCACGAAAGGTGCATCCACCACGCGGATGCCGACTTTTTCCACAGGAGTTACAAGATAGGTCTTGCCGTCGTCATCCTTGCGCAGGACCGTGGAAAATAGCCGCACAAGCGGCGCCCGGCCAATGGGCGTACCCATATAGAACCAGGTGCCGTCTGCGAGGATTTCCATGTCGAGATCGCCGCAAAAGGGGGATTCCAGCGCTCCACCGGCGCAGGTCCACGTTTGGCGTCGCCGGTCTGCTCGGCGGCGCGTGAAATCATCGCCGCCAGCCCTGCTGCATCGCTTGCCGAATTTATCGTCTCCGCTGCCATATTCGAGTCTCGCTTTGCCGATAAGGAAATACTAAGTCACGACATAGTCATTCGAATGGCGCTTGTCAGCGGCCAAGAGAGCAATAAGCTAGTTGCAGCGCGAAATCCGCCCCGGCCAATGGCCATCAAGATCGGGGCAGGAATGGGTCGGCGGCAAAGGTATGAGGAGAGCGACATGGGCGTGATGAATACCGGCGAAACCCTCGACGAAAAAGCCATCGTCGCCTCGGCCGAAAAGGCGCTTTCGGATATTGCCGCGATCCGCGCGGAGGTATCCAAGGTCATCTTCGGCCAGGAAAAAGTGGTGCAGAACACGCTTCTCGCCATACTCTCGGGCGGCCACGCCTTGCTTGTCGGCGTTCCTGGCCTTGCCAAAACCAAGCTCGTCACCACGCTTGGAACGGTTCTCGGGCTCGATGCCAACCGCATCCAGTTCACACCGGACCTCATGCCATCGGATATTCTCGGCTCCGAAGTCATGGATCAGGATGAAAACGGGCGGCGCTCCTTCCGCTTCATAAAAGGTCCGGTGTTTGCGCAATTGCTGATGGCGGATGAAATCAACCGCGCCAGCCCGCGCACGCAGTCCGCACTGCTGCAGGCCATGCAGGAATATCACATCACCATGGCCGGCCAGCGTTACGACCTGCCGAAACCGTTCCACGTTCTCGCAACCCAGAACCCGCTGGAACAGGAAGGCACCTATCCACTGCCTGAAGCGCAGCTCGACCGCTTCCTGCTGCAGGTGGATGTCGGCTATCCCGAGCTTGCCGCCGAACGCCAGATATTGCTCGACACGACAGGCACCGCATCGGGCGAGGCGCGCAAGGTTATCGACGCCGAACGCATGATGGAAATCCAGGCCCTCATCCGCCAGATGCCAGTCAGCGACAAGGTGGTGGACGCGATTCTTTCGCTTGTCCGCTCTGCCCGCCCCGGCCACGGCAACAAATTGACCGACAAACACGTTGTCTGGGGCCCGGGTCCCCGCGCCGGCCAGTCCCTGATGCTGACGGCACGCGCCCGTGCGCTTTACGAAGGCAGGCTCGCGCCGTCGCTGGACGATGTCTATGCGTTGGCCGAACCGGTGCTGGAGCACCGCATGGCGCTGACATTCGCCGCCCGCGCCGAAGGCATGTCGGTGCGCGATGTCATCGCAGCCCTTGTGGAGCAGGCGAAGAACTAAGGCATCGGACCGAAAAGTGTGACGCTGTTTTCGGAAAATCCGATACTCGACAAAAACTCGGAGCGGCCCGCCGCTCTGACATCTGCCTAAGCTTTCTCGAAAGGAGTGCCTGTGGCATCCATCGGCCAGATCGTAGATAAGACACCGGGTAGCGAAGTCCTGGCGCGCGCGCGCCAGCGTGCCGCACTGGTGCCGGACTGCATGGTCGAAGCCAAGCGCATCGCCAACACCGTCACCGCCGGCTGGCACGGCCGCCGCAAGCGTGGCATCGGCGAGAATTTCTGGCAGTTCCGCCCCTATGCCGAAGGCGAGAGCCTGTCGCGCATCGACTGGCGACGCTCGGCCCGCGACGATCACACCTATGTGCGCGATCGGGAATGGGAAGCCGCTCACACCATCTGGCTGTGGGCCGACATGTCGCCGTCGATGATGTTCAAATCCACCCTCGGCTCCGTTTCCAAGGAAAGCCGCGCATTGGTGCTGATGCTGGCGCTGGCGGAAATCCTTGCGCGCTCGGGCGAGCGTATCGGTTGTCCCGGTATCATGGAGCCCATCTCGGCCAGAAACGCCGCCGAACGTCTGGCTGCCGCCATCATGCACGCGCCGCTCACCACAGGCATGCCGGAAACGGGCATGATCCGCGGTGCAAGCGACATCGTCCTCATAGGCGATTTTCTCGACGATGCGAAAAATGTGATGGAGCGGATTTCGCCACTCGCACGGCGCGGCTTGCGCGGCCATGTGGTGGAAATCGCCGATCCGGCCGAAGAAACCTTCCCCTATTCGGGCCGCACCGAATTTACCGACCCGGAAACCGGTGAAAAACTCGTCTCCGGCCGCGCAGAAACCATTCGCGAGGATTATACCCGCGCCTATCTCGCCCGCCGCGAAGCGCTGTCTTCTTCGCTGCGCCGTCTAGGCTGGAATTTCGTGTTTCACCGCACCGATCATCTCGCCTCCGAGGCGCTTGTGGCTGTTCACATGTATTTATCCGGTGCGCCCGCGCAAGGCGGTGGCAACCGATGAGCGCATTGCCCTTCGTCTTCACCAGCCCCTATATTCTCTTCGGCCTTCTGGCGCTTCCAGCCATCTGGTGGCTGTTGCGGCTCACCCCGCCGCGCCCCAAGGCAGAGGTTTTTCCGCCGCTGAAAATTCTGGCCACCGTGCTGAAGCGCGAGGAAACGCCCTCGAAAAGCCCGTGGTGGCTGACATTGCTGCGCATCGCGCTCGCCGCCGCCGTGATTTTCGCGCTGGCCGATCCGGTGGTGAACCCCCGCAACAACAGCATTGCCGGCACTGGTCCCCTGGTGCTTGTGGTCGATAATAGCTGGGCCTCCGCAACTGATTGGCAGAGACGCGTCGAAACCGCTCAGGCCCTGATCGGCGACGCGGAACGGGCTGATCGCCCCGTTTCCATCAGCTTCACCGCAGATGCCGAACACGACGCCGTGCCGGCCACCACGGCGGGGGCGCTGGACAAGCTCGCCGCCGCCAAGCCGAAGCCGCTTGCGCCCGACCGCGTGCGCACGGCGGAAGCCATTACCGAGGCGCTGAACGGCACCTCCCCCGGCACGCTCGCCTATATTGCCGACGGCGTTGCCACCGCGCAGGATGAAAGCGCACTCAAAACGCTGACCAGCCTCTCAGCTGCCGAGTTCCGCATCGTCACGGGTGATGGGAAATCCATCGCCGCCATTACCGGCGCCGCCAACAATGCCGATGCGATGAGCGTCACGCTATCGCGGCTCGACACAGCCTCCCCCAGCCGGTTGACCGTCAATGCGCAGGACAGCCAGGGCCGCATCCTTGCCACTGGCACCGCCAGTTTCGCCCCCGGCGAAGCGGAAACGACGGCGACGGTGGAAGCGCCTTTCGAATTGCGCAACGACTTCGCCCGCCTCTCCATCGAGGCAGTTTCGACGGCGGGCGCGGTGCATCTTCTGGATGACGGTTTCCGCCGCCGCCGCGTGGCGCTGCTGGCCGGTGAAACCGGCAATGATTTCCAGCCGCTTCTGCAGCCGCTTTATTACATCAGCCGCGCCCTTCAGCCTTTTGTCGATCTCATCCCGCAACGACAGGCAGATCTTGCGCAGGCGATCCCGGAAATCCTGCAATCCAATCCTTCCGTCATCGTCATGGCCGATATCGGACGTCTGCCGCAGGAGACCTATGAGCCGATGCAGCGCTGGCTTGCCGCCGGCGGCACGCTGATCCGTTTTGCCGGACCGCGCCTTGCCGCAGCCCCCACCAATGATCCGCTGGTGCCGGTGACGTTGCGGCAGGGTGAACGCGCACTTGGCGGCGCGCTCTCATGGGCCGAGCCACAGCCGCTTGCCGATTTCCCGAATTTCGGCGCCTTTGCCGGAATGCCGAAGGCCGATGGCGTGCTCGTAAAACGGCAGGTTCTTGCCGAACCGACACCCGACCTTGCCGAGCGCACCTGGGCGAGCCTTGCCGACGGCACGCCACTCGTCACCACCCGCAATGTCGAAGCGGGCCGCATCGTGCTGTTCCATGTCAGCGCCGAGGCAAGCTGGTCCGATCTGCCGATATCAGGCCACTTCGTAGATATGTTGCGCCGTATCGTGCAATTGTCCAAGGCAGGCGGTGCTTCCACCTCCGCGAATGCCCCGGCCGCAGCATTACCGCCCTTCCGGCTACTGACGGCCGAAGGTGCTTTGTCAGCCGATGTCGGCTCCGCCCGGCCGTTGGAAATGCGCCCCGGTCAGGCTCCCCGCACCGGTTTCGACAATCCCCCCGGCCTTTATGGCACAGAGGATGGTTTCGTGGCTCTCAATCTTCTACCGGCTGGCGCCACGCTTCGCCCGCTCGATACCTCGCTCGCCGGTGTCAACACCACCAGCGAGGCACTGATCGGCGAAACGGCGAAATCGCTGCGCCCGGCCTTGTTCATCGCCGCCTTCCTGATGTTGATTGCCGACAGTCTCATCGTGCTCTTCATGAACGGCGCCTTCGCACGCCTGCCGAAAGCCCGCAGCGCTACGGCTGCCACCGTGCTGCTGGCCATTGGCGCTTTTGCAGCCATGTCCCCGAGCGATGCGCGCGCCGACGACCCCAAACCCGGTGACGAGCAGATTTTCGAGCGGCTGGACACGACGCATCTCGCTTATGTCCGCACCGGCGAGGACGATGTCGACCGCATTTCCGAACAGGGTTTGCAGGGATTGAGCGAATTCCTGACATGGCGCACGACGCTGGAGCCCGGCCAGCCGGTCGGCCTCGATATATCCAAGGACGAATTATCCTTTTACCCGATCATCTACTGGCCGGTGTCGGCCTCCGCCCCCATGCCGTCGAGCGCTGCCATATCGCGTATCGATGCCTATATGCGCGCCGGTGGCACCGTTCTGTTCGACACGCGCGATCAGTTTTCGTCGCTCGACACTGGCGCGACCAGCCCCAATGGCGAACGTTTGCAGGCGATCCTCGCCAATATCGATATTCCGCCGCTGGAGCCCGTGCCGGAAGACCACGTCCTGACGCGGTCTTTCTACCTGCTCACCAATTTCCCCGGCCGTTACAACGGCTCGCCGCTCTGGGTGGAATCGCGCCAGGGGGCGGCGAAGACGACATCCGGCCTCTCCTCCTCCGGCGATGGCGTGACGCCGATCATGATAACAGGGAATGATTTTGCCGGCGCATGGGCCGTCGATGCGCAGGGCGCACCGGTGCTGCCCACTGTGCCGCCGGACGAGTTGCAGCGCGAACATGCGTTTCGCTCTGGCGTCAACATCATGATGTATATGCTGACCGGCAACTACAAGGCCGATCAGGTACACGTTCCCGCACTTCTCGAACGGTTGGGGCAGTGACATGACATTGACATTCGCCCCCTTCCTGCCGTGGATCGTTATTGCCGTTCTGGCCGTCGCCGCCCTTCTTCTCTCCCTCATCGGCCTGTGGCGCGGCGTGCGCGGCGCATGGCTGCGCGGGCTGGCGCTTGTCGCCCTGCTTGCCGCCATCGCCAATCCGCTTTTGACGCAGGAGGAACGCGAGCCTCTCTCCACAATCGTCCCCGTTATCGTCGATCGATCGCAGAGCCAGGACGTGCAGGACCGACCGCAGATGACGGATATGGCGCTTGCCGCGCTGAAAGACCGGCTGTCGCGCTTCCCGCGCATCGAACCGCGCATCGTGGAAGTGCGTGATGATGGTGAGAGCGATTCACCTTCGACGCAGCTTTTCTCGGCCCTCTCCTCCGCCGTCTCGGATGTTTCACCCTCCCGCGTCGGCGGTGCGATTTTCCTCAGCGATGGCCAGATCCATGATATTCCGAATGCTCTGCCCAATGCCGAACAGGCGCTTGGTTTCCGCGCTCCCCTCCACGGGCTGATCACCGGCAAGGCCGATGAATTCGACCGCCGTATCGAGATCGTCCGCGCGCCGCGCTTTGGCATCGTCAACGAGGAACAGCAACTGACGCTGCGCGTCTTCGATGATGGCCGTGCAGCCGCAGGCGGTGGTTCGGCGGAAGTAACCGTGAAGATGAACGGCGAAGAAATCGCCACCTTGCAGGCCACACCCGGCCAGCCGACCCCCTTTACTTTCAAGGTTCCGCGCGGCGGCAACAATGTCATGGAATTTTCCGTCGCCGAGCTTCCCGGCGAAGTGACGGCCGCGAACAACCGTGCGGTTCACCTGATAGAAGGTATCCGCCAGAACCTTCGCGTGCTGCTGGTCTCCGGCGAGCCGCATGCGGGCGAGCGCGCCTGGCGCAACCTCCTGAAATCCGACGCCTCGGTTGATCTGGTGCATTTCACCATTCTGCGCCCGCCGGAAAAACAGGACGGTACGCCGATCAACGAACTGTCGCTGATCGCCTTCCCCACACGCGAATTGTTCGTGGAAAAGATCGAGGATTTCGACCTCATTATCTTTGACCGCTACCAGCATCGCGGCGTGCTGCCGATCCTCTATTACGATTACATCGCGCAATATGTCGAAAAGGGCGGCGCGCTATTGATCGCAGCCGGCCCGGAACATGCCGGTCAGGATTCGATCGCCATGACGCCGCTTGCATCCGTGCTGCCGGCCCAGCCGACAGGCCAGGTGCATCAGTCCGCCTTTTATCCCCGCCTCTCGGAAGCGGGCAAGAAACACCCCGTTACCCGCGGGCTGGAAGGGTCGGGCGATGAGCCGCCGCATTGGGGCCGCTGGTTCCGCACCGTCAGCGTCGAGCCGCCGCAGGGCCAGACCGTGATGCTGGGTGACGGGCAGGACCCGCTGCTGGTGCTGAACCGCCAGGGTGAAGGCCGTGTCGCCATGCTGCTTTCCGATCAGGGCTGGCTTTGGGCGCGGGGTTACGAAGGCGGCGGCCCGCATGTGGCGCTTTACCGCCGCATCGCCCACTGGCTGATGAAGGAACCGGAGCTTGAGGAAGAGGCGCTGACGGCACGCGCCAACGGTCGCACATTGCAAATTACCCGCCAGACCATCGGCGACGACCCCGGTCAGGCAAGCGTGCATTTCCCCTCGGGCAAAACCGAAAACATGGCCTTCAACAATACCGAGCCAGGTCTTTACAAGATCGAGCGTCGCATGGACGAAACCGGCCTGTTCGAAATCAAGAACGGCGATTTCACCACGCTCGTCCATGTCGGCGCGGTGGATGCGCCGGAATTCAAGGCAATGATTTCGACGACCGAAACTCTGAAGCCCTTGGCCGACGCCACCAAGGGCAGCGTGCACCGTGTCGCCGACAATTCGGGCCGCGTGGCGCTGCCCGATATCCTGCCTGTCAGAGGCGATATCAGGGTTGCCGATGAGGATCGCATGCTGATACGCATGACCGATGAGACGGTGCTGAAAGGTGTCAACACCCTACCGCTGTTTGCCGGTTTTGCAGGGCTTGCCGCCCTGCTCCTTGCCTTCTCCGCGCTCTGGTGGCGTGAGGGCCGGTAGGAACTTTCCGGTGGAAGCTCAGGCGCTTTCACGTCTCGCAGTGGAAACGAGAAACGGCCGCCGCTCGGCGACCCGGGAAAGATAATCATGAATTTCGTTTTGAGCGACATCGCGGATGCAGAAGCCGAAAAGGCCATCCGCGATCCCCTGGTGGCCTATAATCTCGCCCGTTTTGGCGAAAGCGACAAACGCGAACTCATCATCACCATCCGCGACGATGAGAACACCGTCACCGGCGGTCTTGTCGGCTATACCGGCCGCGGCTGGCTTTATGTGCAGCTTCTCTTCGTGCCGGAAATCCTGCGCGGTCAGGGCACTGGCCCGAAGCTGCTGGCGATGGCGGAGGAAGAAGCCAAAAAGCGCGGCTGCATCGGCGCTTACATCGACACGATGAACCCGGATGCGCTGAGGCTTTATGAGCGCTGCGGTTTCACCAAGATCGGCTCGCTTGCCCCCCTCTCCAGCGGCCAGGCGATCACATGGCTTGAAAAGCGTTTCTAATCCGTTCGAAAGAAAGCGGTTGGCGCAGCAGTGTCAGGAGAGCGCCACCCGCCGCGTTTCGACATTGATCATCGTTGCGGCAATCGCAGCCAGCACCAGCAGCCCAGCGAAAATGCCGATGGCGAAACCGAAGCCCTGCGCGATGGCATAACCCAGGAACGACGGCGCCAGAAGGCCGCCCAGCCTTGCCATGGCGCCCGCAGCCCCCATGCCGGTCGCACGCGATTCCGTCGGATACAATTCGGGCGTGAAGGCATAAAGCGCACCCCAGGTGCCGAGCAGCGCAAAGCTCATGATCAGAAGCGAAGTGGCGATCATTGCTCCGCCTGTAGCGAGCGTGAAGAGCAGGCAACCGAGGGCGGACAGCAGGCAGAAACCGATCAGCGTCGGCTTGCGGCCCCATTTTTCAACGCCATAGGCGGCAAGCGCATAGCCGGGTATCTGCGCCAGTGCCACCAGCACGAGGAAACCATAACCGCGCACGAAGCCAAAACCGTCTCCCGCCAGTTTTGCCGGCATCCAGGTGAAGACGCCGTAATAGGAAACGGAAACAAGGAACCAGATGGCAAGGATCATGATGCTGCGCTGTCTGAGCGCCGGCGAAAATATCCCCTGCCCCTTCGACACCTCCGGCTGAAAAAGCCCTGTCCCGGCATCAAGTGGCGCGCGGCCGTTTACCACCAGCATGCGGTTGACGATGGCCTTGGCTTCGTCCGATCGGCCTCTCCGCACGAGGTAAAGCGGCGATTCGGGCACCATGAACCGTAAACCCAGACCCACAACGGCTGGGAAAGCCGTAACCGCGAAAATATAACGCCAGGCATCGGCAACACCGGCAAGGCTGGCGCCCCACGCTGCAAGCGCCACGATCAGGGTTCCGATGGCCCAGAAGCCTTCCAGCATGACCAGCCAGCGGCCCCGGTTCTTTGCGGGCAGGAATTCCGCCATCATCGCATAGTCCACCGGCAGGGTGCCGCCGACAGCCGCACCCGTTAAAAAGCGTAGGACAAGAAGAATGGCAAAGTTCGGCGCAAAGACGGAAAGTACACCGAACACGGCATCACAGGCCACGGTGACGATCAACACACGGCGGCGACCGTAACGGTCCGCCAGACGCCCGAAACCGGCAGCACCTAAAAGCATGCCAAAGAAGAAGGCCGTTCCGGTTTGCAGGGCCTGCGGAACAGTCAGTCCAAACGTTAGGGCAATCGAGGCGGCGGTGAAGCCGACCGCCAGCACCTGCATGGCATCCGCTGCCCAGACGAGGCCGAAAATACCCATCAACCGCCGCTGATAGGCGCCCGCACCTGCGCGTTCCAGCGCATCGTTCATGGTGATTGCCGTCATATGCTCGCCCCCGTGCCGAAATCGACTATCGAGTGCTATCGCATAGGGGAAAGAAACGGAATTGAATTTTGCGAAGTCGGATGCATGGTTTCAAGGCAGAACACCATCCCGTCATCTTTAGCGAAATAACCGGCCAGTGTATGGGCGACTCAACGCCCCGTTCCTCATTTCTGTGCCTGTCACAGGAATGAGGGAAAAGGACGCACTGGTGAGGGGCGGGAAATCCGACGTAAAGAAATCCGTCAGCCGTAAACCCGAAGAGGCTCCTCGAAGCCGTCGTCTTCCGCCTGGGCGGCAGGCATGGCGGCCTCGCATTTGCGCCAGCCGATCTTGCCCTTCATCCGCTGGTGCACGTCGTCACCAGCAGGCACGACCAGCACCCGGTTCGGATCCACCGGACCTGGAAAATCAAGCGCCGCGTAGCCTACCTTTTCGAAACCGAGCGGCATGTAATAGGGCGGATCGCCAATCAGAATGACGGCCTCCGAACCCTTCCGCCGGGCGGCAGCGATAGCAATCCGGACGAGTTCACGGCCGATGCCCATGTTCTTGTGCGAAGGCCGCACGGCAAGCGGGCCGAGCATATGGCCCTTCACCCCACCGGCCAGAACCGGCGTCATGCGCACCGAAGCGATCGTCTCACCATCATCGGCGCAGACGAAGGACAGCGACCGGTCATGCGGACCCTGCTCGCGAATGCGCGCGGCGGCACGGGTGTGCCGACCGGGGCCGAATGCTTCTTCGTTGATGATTTCGATGATGGCGTCGTGCGACGCGTCCTCGGTGAGGTAGACAAGATCGTGCTTGGACATGAAGAGACCGAAACTTCCAAAATGCGGATGCGACAATAGATGACGGCTGCGCCGGTAAAGGCGTTCAGGAGCGTCAGCGTCGTCGGAGCATCCGTGTTTCGATCATAATCTACAATTTCCTCAGATTTGTGAAAATCGCAATTATCAGGAAAATTCCCACCCGTCCAGAACAAATCTCGGCACTATTCCATTCAGCCCATGCGAGACCGGAAACGCATTGTTCAATGCACTACGGGTTCGCGGCACCGCGCTAAACGGTTAGAATTGCGGTCAAGGAAACAATCAAGGAGATCGTCATGGGCATGCTGGTGGAAGGCGTATGGAAAGACGTCTGGTACGACACCAAGGAAACCAAGGGGCACTTCAAGCGCAGCGCCTCGCAATTTCGCAACTGGGTAACGGTGGATGGCGCGCCCGGACCTTCCGGCGAAGGTGGCTTTAAGGCCGAGAAGGATCGCTACCACCTCTATGTGTCGCTCGCCTGCCCCTGGGCGCATCGCACCCTGATTTTCCGCAAGCTGAAAAAGCTGGAAGACCTGATTTCCGTCTCCGTCGTCGATCCGCTGATGCTGGAAAACGGCTGGGAGTTCAGACCGGAAGGCGAACGCACTCCGGGTGCAACCGAGGACCACCTCTTCGGCTTTTCCACACTGTGGCAGGTCTATACCAGAGCGGATGCCAACTATTCGGGACGGGTGACCGTGCCGGTACTGTGGGACAAAGAACGCGGCACCATCGTCTCCAATGAATCGGCCGAAATCATCCGCATGTTCAACGTGGCTTTCAACGACCTTACCGGATCGGCTGCGGATTATTATCCCGAAGCACTGCGCGCCGACATCGATGCGCTGAACGACGTTATCTACGACACCGTCAACAACGGCGTCTACAAGGCCGGTTTCGCCACCACGCAGGATGCTTATCAGCAAAATGCCGTGAAGGTGTTTGAAACGCTTGATATGCTGGAAGACCGACTGAAGGACCGCCGTTTCCTGTTCGGTGCAGAACAGACGGAAGCAGACTGGCGTCTCTTCACCACGCTAGTGCGATTCGACCCTGTTTATGTCGGCCACTTCAAGTGCAACATCCGCCGCATTCACGATTACCCGCATCTCACGGGTTACCTCCGCGACCTCTACCAGACACCAGGCGTGCCGGACACAGTCGATATCCGCCACATCAAGGAACATTATTACCGCAGCCACCTCACCATCAACCCGACAGGTATCGTGCCCGTTGGCCCGGAACTGGACCTGACCATGGCCCATGGCCGTGAGACGCTTGCCTGACGGCAGAGACGCCGCCGCTACCAGTAGTCGGCAATCGCCGCTTTGCCGGAAAGTTCGGCAAGGCGGCGGCGGGTGGCGGGCGTTACATTTTCCGGCAGGTCCGAGAGATCGAAAAAACCGCTTTCGGTGATTTCGTGATCCGGTTTTTTCGGCGTGGTCTGGGTAACCTGAAGCCGGTAGAGCGCCACATGATCGCGGTTGCTGCCTTCCAGATTAAGGTAGACATGGACAAGCTCGGGGGTCGACGCAGCCTCGAGATTGCCTTCCTCGCGGATTTCCTTGTTGAGCGCCATCAGCAGCGTTTCGCCGCGTTCCACCCCGCCGCCAGGCAGATACCAGCCGGGCAGATAGGTATGCCGCACCAGAAAAATCCGCCCCGCATCATCGAAGCAGAGCGCACGCACACCGAGGGTGGCACCGCGTGTGAACAGAAAAACGAAATGAAGCAGGCGGATAAGGATACGCGTGTGGAACGGACGTGCCTGCCGCTCGGTTCTCTCGTCATTCACCCTGGTTTCCCCCTGTCGGCAGGCTTTTATTGGACGTGCCGCATATCATAGGTTATCTCTGCCGCCATGTTCAAACTTGCGCATATTTCAGACGTCCATCTCGGGCCATTGCCAAAACTCACTTTCCGGGAACTTGCATCCAAGCGTATCACCGGTTTCGTCAATTGGCACCGCAACCGCCGCAAGCACCTTTTCACCGACACGCTGGAAAAGCTGCTCGATGATCTCGAGGCCAAATCGCCGGATCATCTGGCTATTACCGGCGATCTCGTCAATCTTGCGACAGGCATTGAAATTCGCGCCGCCGCCGACTGGCTGGAAGAAGTCGGCGACCCTGAAAAAGATCTCGGTCGTTCCCGGCAATCATGACGCCTATGTTTCCGGCGCGCACGACAAGGCCATGCGCGCCTGGTATCCTTATGTGCGGGGCGATGGCGACCCGGCGGAATGGGACGATGACCGCAAGATTTTCCCCTATATGCGCGTGCGCGGTCCCGTCGCACTGATTGGCTGCTCCACCTCGATTGCAACGCCGCCCTTCTCGGCCACCGGCTATTTCGGCAACCGTCAAGCACGCGCAACCGCGGAACTTCTTAAAAAAGCCGGTGAACAGGGGCTGTTCCGCGTGGTGATGATCCATCACCCGCCGATCCGCGGTGCGGCGGCTGCCCACAAGCGCATGTTCGGCATTCGCCGTTTCGCGGCAGCGCTTGGCGTTGGCGGCGCCGAGCTCGTACTGCATGGCCACACCCATTTGAACACCGTATACTGGCTGAACACTCACCACGGGCAAGAGCACATCCCGGTCGTCGGCATCGCCTCCGCCAGCCAGGGACCGGGCGGTGAAAAACCGCGCGCGGCCTATAATCTCTTCCATATTTCCGGTGGCCCCGGCACCTGGAACGTCGCCTGTGAACGCCACAGCCTCAACGATACCGGAACGGGTATCGGGCTTGAAGATATCAGGGTATTTTATGAGAATGGTAGGCCGTTGGGGTTTTCGCGGCTGGGGGGATAAACACCGGAGTGTTGAGGTTAGGGTCTGTGGCTCACTCCCCTCTGTCCTGCCGGGCATCTCCCCCATAAGGGGAGATCGGCAAGACGCTCTTTCGTCAATTCATTCTGAACGTTGAGATGGTCGAGACCGTGCCTCAGGTCGATCTCCCCCTTTCGAGGGAGATGTCCGGCAGGGCAGAGGGGGGTGAGCCCCTCCCAAGAAGCGAACTTACCTAGCTCGCTCTTCCAGTACCCGATTGGCCGCCGAAACAATCGCCTCTAGCGAAGCGCCAACAATATTCGTATTCACCCCGGCGCCGAACAATTTTCCGCCCGGATGCTCCATCTCGACATAGGCAATGGCGGAAGCATTGGACCCGTGTTGCAGCGAATGCTCGGAATAGTCATTCACCGACAGATCGATGCCGAGATAGACCGACAGCGCATTAATGAACCCGTCTATAGGACCGGTGCCCTTGCCCTCGATGCGCTTCACCTCACCGTTATCGGTGATTTCGGCGGCGACAATGCGCACGCCCTTGAAATCGCCCGCCGGATAGGTGTGGTGATCGACGAACTTGATGCGCGCATTTGGCTGCGTCACGTAACGTTCCATGAAGCGCTCGTAGATGCGCTTGGCCGGCAGTTCCACGCCCTCTTCATCGGTGATGCGCTGGATGTCTTCGCGGAACTCCACCTGCAGGTTGCGCGGCAGGTTGATGCCGTAATCCTGCTGGAGAATATAGGCGATCCCACCCTTGCCGGACTGCGAATTGATACGGATGATCGCCTCGTAGGAGCGGCCGACATCCTTCGGATCGATCGGCAGATAGGGCACTTCCCATACCGGGTGATTGGCAACCTTGATCGCCTTCATACCTTTGTTGATCGCATCCTGATGCGAGCCGGAAAACGCCGTATAGACCAGTTCGCCGACATAAGGGTGGCGCTCGGGGATGGTCATCTCGTTCGAATATTCGTAGACCGCCTTGATGCGCTCAATATCGCGGCAATCCAGCTCCGGATCGACGCCCTGCGTATACATGTTCAGCGCCAGCGTCACGACGTCGACATTGCCGGTGCGCTCGCCATTGCCGAACAGCGTGCCCTCGACACGGTCCGCACCGGCCATCAGAGCCAGCTCCGTCGCAGCGATGCCAGTGCCGCGGTCGTTGTGCGGATGCAGCGAAATGATGACGTTTTCGCGATTGTCGATATTGCGGCACATCCATTCGATCTGGTCTGCATAGATGTTCGGTGTCGCCATTTCGACGGTGGAAGGCAGGTTCAGGATCAGCTTGTTATCCGCCGTCGGCTTCACCACCTCGACCACCGCGTTGCAGATTTCCAGCGCCACTTCCAGCTCGGTGCCGGTAAAGCTTTCCGGAGAATATTCGAAGCGGAAACCGCCGCCGGCCTTGGCCGCCATGTCGGTGATCATCTTGGCGGCATCGACAGCAATCTGCTTGATGCCGTGCACGTCCTTGCCGAATACCACGCGGCGCTGCAATTCCGAGGTGGAGTTGTAGAAGTGGATGATCGGCTTGTTGGCGCCTTCCAGCGCTTCGAAGGTGCGGGTGATCAGTTCCGGACGGCACTGCACCAGCACCTGCAGGGAAACATCCTCAGGCACATTGCCCTGCTCCACGCACCAGCGGGCAAAATCGAAGTCCGTCTGCGAAGCGGAGGGGAAACCGATCTCGATTTCCTTGAAGCCCATTTCGAGCAGCAGCTTGAACATGCGGGCCTTGCGGTCATGGCCCATGGGGTTGACCAGCGACTGGTTGCCGTCACGCAGGTCCACCGAACACCAGATCGGTGCCTTGGTGATGGTCTTGCCCGGCCACGTGCGGTCAGGAATATTGATGGTCGGGTAAGGGCGATACTTGACGTTCGCGTCCGACATGCCTTTGGAAATATTGGTGATCTTGCCGTCCATTTCGCTTCCTCCTTGCGCATTCCGCGGGCTTCTCGAGCCATCGGCGGATGCGCGGCCCTCAAGGGCCTAAATCCAGTATAAAATGAGATTTCGAGATGAGGAGCGTTTGCGCCAGCGGGCTTTCGGCCGCCGGGCGCTCCTCACTGGACCCGGCAACCGCGTGTAAGGTCGAGGCTAAGAAGCGAGAGTGCACCGCACGGAGAGGCAATCGCAGAAATCTGCGCGCTCATGCCGGAAATGGTTGCGATGCTGTTGCTCATGGGCAAGCTTATAATCGGCGAAATATTTGGATGCAAGGGCTATTGTCTCTTCAATCCTTTTACAAAACCGGTCAAAGCCATCATCAACCCGCCACCGATCAGCCCCCAGAAGGCACCGGAGACACCGGCGAAGGAAAGGCCGGAGGCGGTGATGAGGAAGGTGATCGCCGCTGCCTCGCGTGTTTCCGGATCCCTGAAAGCCGCAACGGCAGAGCCGGAAAAGGCGCCCACCAGTGCAAGCCCCGCCACCGCCTGAATGAGGACAGGCGGCGCCAGTGCCACGAAAGCCGTGACCGCGCCCGCCAGCAGGCCGAAGACGATGTAGCCCACACCGCCGATGATCGCCGCCCAATAGCGCCGTTTCGGATCGGGATGGGCGTCCTCGCCAGCGCACATCGCCGCCGTAATCGCGGCAAGATTGACTGCATGGCCGCCGAAGGGTGCGGAAAGCAGTGAGAAGAAGCCGGTCGCCGCGAAAAGCGGTCCGGGCTGCGGATCGTAGTGATTGACCTTCAGCACTGCGATACCGGGAATATTCTGCGACGCCATGGTGACTATGAAGAGCGGCAGCGCGATGGAAATGACGGCGTGCAGGCTGAAGACGGGCGTCACCCACTCCATCGGAGGCGTCAGCGATTGCGCCACACGGTCAAGCGCCCCCGCCGGAATATCGACACCGAAGATCATCACCAGCACGAAAGCGGCAAGTGCCGCAGGCACGGCGAAAAGTCGTTTAAAGGCTCCCACCACGATCCAGGCAAGAATGATCGGCAATCCGAGCGCCGGGTTAAAGCCGATCGCCTTGATCGGCGCAAAACACAGGCCGATGATGACCCCGGAGAGCATGGCGTTGGCAAGTGGCGCTGGAATGGAGGCCACCGCCTTTCCGAGCGGCCGGAACAGGCCGGCAATGATGATCAATATGGCGCAGATGATGAACCCGCCCACGGCGGCCGGAAAACCGCCCTCGATCACGCCTGTGGTCGCCAGCAGGGCTGCACCAGGAGTCGACCATGCGATGCTGACAGGCATCCGCGTCGCGACTGAAAGCGCTATCGCGCAAACCCCCATCGCCACCGAAAGCGCCATCAGCCCTGACGCTGCCTCGAAATCCGTCGCACCGACAGCCTTCAGGCCCTGCAACACGACGGCGAAAGAACTGGCAAAGCCGACAAAGGCGGTCAGGCACCCCATGAACAGGCTCTGTACGGAAAAATCTTTCATCAACATGGCGGTTCCCGGATCTTCTGTTTCCCTTGAAGATCAAAAAACCCAACCGCTGGCAAGATGCCCGCAGGCTGAACAGGTACGCCTTTTACCAGCGCAGAAAACGCGAACCGGCAAAAGCGCCGATAAGGCCGGTGATGAAAATGCCAAGCGAATACCAGATCAGCACGAAAGCCATGCCGTTTTCGGTGCAGAACCAGGAATAAACCCAGGCTCCGGCTGCACCCGCCGCAATGCCAGCCACAAAACCTGCCAGGGCTGGATCAGCCGGGGCTGAGCGTTTGAGAACTGAAAAATTCGCCAGGAATACCGGAAGCGCGAAAGCGACGATCAAAAACGGGCAATGCAGCGCGGACGACCCCAGAACAA
Source organism: Rhizobium sp. AN68 (assembly GCF_030758035.1). NCBI lineage: Bacteria > Pseudomonadati > Pseudomonadota > Alphaproteobacteria > Hyphomicrobiales > Rhizobiaceae > Rhizobium > Rhizobium sp. AN68. The sequence continues at coordinate 2,121,978 of NZ_JARWMI010000003.1, forward strand.
GCGTCCTGTAATTGTCCGGAAAGGCAAACCCCAGCTGTACGAGCGCTATCGCCGCCATCACAACGAAAATTAGCGCAAGCCAAATGAAAAGGCAGCCGCTGTTCCCCTCGGGGCGGGTAAGGCGGCCGACCGCGAAAAACGCAGTCAGGGCCAGCAGGGCGTTATAGGCGGACTTGATCCAGAATCCCAGCTCGGTCAAGGCGTCGTGCATGTCGACCCTCGGCCCGAGAATTGCAAGCATCAGCAACAGCGAAACGCCAAGGCCGGGCAGGACGGCCAGCGCCAGCCGGCGCTCCAGTGACAAGGCAGGCACGGGCTTGAGGCCGCTTGCCAGTTGTTCAATGATGTCTTCCGTCTTCCTCACGTTTCGCCTCGCAACTTTGCCGCCAGCATTTTAAGCGTCCTGTGAATGCCGACCCTCGCCGCAAGCTCGGTCTGGCCGGATTTTTGGGCCGCTTCGGCGATTGACTGACCCTCGAGTTTTACCCTGCGAATGAGGTCGCGTTGCCGCTGCGGCAACTCGTCGAGCAACCGTTCCACATCCATACGTGCCGTGACCTGATCGACGGACGATCCCGCTTCCAGCGTCTCATCAAGTTCCACTTCCGAAAGCTGGCGCGCACCCCTGCCCCTGTAGTGATCGATGAGTTTGTAGCGCGCTATCGAAAAGAACCAGGCGGTAAACGGCCTTGCTCGATCATAGGTCTCGCGTTTGGCGTGAAGCGACAACAGGGTTTCCTGAACGAGATCTTCCACATCCCCCCGTGAAGCGGCCCTCATGCGCCGGTCGAAATAGGCTGTCAGCAGCCTGCGTAGGGCATGGAGCAAATGCCTGTAAGCGCCCTCGTCCCCATCGAGGGAACGCAGCATCAGCATTTTTAATGTCTCTTCCGAAAGGCTGCCTGTCATCGTCACTATCGGGTTATTCGCAATCGGCGGGATATTGTTACATAATGGCGTGAAAAGAATCTCGCCCGAATATGATGTCACAAACGCGTGAGCGTGTAACGACACACGGATCCCCACCGAATGGACAATCGTGAGCCCCGGTGCAACGCCGGCGGACATTTAATGACGTCCAGAGGAGATCTTTCATGACCCGCATTTTTACCACCATCGCCACCGCTTCCATGCTGTCTGTTCTTTCTTTCGCAGGCATCGCCCATGCCGACGGCATGAAGACCGATATGACGAAAATGCACAACGACACCATGAAGACGCAGACGATGAAAAAAGGCGACATGTCCATGGCATCCAAAAAGGACTGCATGCACAAGGCTGACATGGAAATGAACAAGATGAAAAAAGCCGACATGATGAAGGCCTGCAACACGATGAAGTGATGCCGGCCGAACATTCAATGCACATGACCGAGAGCGGCACGTATCATCCGGCCTGAATGAAAAAAGCCCGTGCCGGTTTCCACCGGCACGGGCTCTCTCAACTAAAAATCAAAACCTTAAACTTCCGACTGGCTCTCGACGATCTTGCCGACGAGGCCGTAGCCCTTGGCTTCTTCAGCGCCGAGCCAGTAATCGCGATCGATGTCCTTGGCGATCTTTTCTTCGCTCTGGCCGGTGGCCTTGGCGAAGATCTTGATCAGGCGCTGGTTCATCTTGATGATTTCGCGGGCCTGGATTTCGATGTCGGATGCCATGCCGCGCGTGCCGCCGGAGGGCTGGTGCAGCAGGAAGCGGGTGTTCGGCAGGCAAAGGCGACGTTCCTTCGGCACCGAAACATAGATCAGCGCGCCAGCGGAAGCGACCCAGCCCGTACCGATGATATAAACCTTCGGCTTGATGAACTTGATCATGTCATGGATCGAATCACCCGATCTCGACATGGCCGCCCGGCGAATTGACGTAAACGCGAATGTCGTCGTCGCTGGCGGCGGCAAGTGCCACGAGCTGCGTGCAGACCTTCTGCGCCAATTCCTGCGTGATGCCACCATAGATGAAGATCGAACGCGACTTGAAAAGATTCGCTTCCGTTTCCTTGCCGATCGGCAGTTCCTTGCTCTTGTCGTCTTCGTCTTCGTTCATCAGCGGCTCTCCAGCGTAATTCATGCATGCCCTTCGGACATAGTGCGACTTGTTACGTAAGGCAATGAGCAAAAAAGGCAAGGTTTGCGCCCCAACAATAAACATCGCCCCCGGCAGATGACGCATGGACAGCCTCTCCGGGTTCGCGGTATCGTCAGGTCCTCATTGCAGTGCCGCCGATTGCGGGAACCCCAAGATCCCCTTGCTGGCGGCGATAATCAAAAGAGGGAATCATGCTGAAAAGACTAAGCCTTGCTGCCGCAGCGCTCGGCGCCACCGCCTTGCCCGCTTTCGCCCATTTGAACCCCGAAGAACACGGCTCCTTCATGGCTGGCGTCTCCCACCCCTTCTTCGGTGCGGATCATATTCTTGCAATGGTTGCCGTCGGTCTCTGGGCATCGCAGATCGCCATGGCGCAGAATGACCGCAAGGCGCTGTGGATCGTGCCTGCCGCCTTCGTCGGCACCATGGCCATTGGTTTCCTGATGGCCGTTTATGGCATCGGCCTTCCGTTTGTCGAACCGGCCATCCTGGCCTCCGTCATCGGCCTCGGCCTGCTGGTCACGATTGCTGCAAAGCTGCCGACGGCAGCCGCTGCGGCCGTGGTCGGCGCTTTTGCCCTTTTCCACGGCCATGCCCATGGCGGTGAACTCGGCAGCGCCGGCGCCCTGCAATTCGGCATCGGTTTCATGATAGCAACCGCGATCCTGCATCTCGCAGGCATCGTGCTTGGCCTGCGCATTGCCCGTTTCGGCTCGGCCGCAAGCCGTACCGCCGGCGCGCTGACGGCAATAGCGGGCCTTTCGCTTGCCTTCGGCGGGTGACGATCATTACCGAAATTTAAAGTTTCGACCGCTTTGAAAAGCCTGAATTTGGACTTACCTCCTTATCGTTGATTTCCGCTTCACGGTAAGGAGGCATCATATGTCACCGGAAGAAAGCCAACTTCTCAAGGCCCTGTTCGACAGGACAAAAGCCGCATCCGCCACTCCGCGCGACCGCGAGGCGGAAATATTGATCGCAGATGCCGTGCGCGATCAGCCCGCAGCCCCCTATTATCTCGCCCAGGCTGTGATTGTTCAGGAAAAGGGTCTGGAAGCGGCAGCAGCACACATCCAACAGCTCGAAGACCGCATCCATGCGCTGGAAAGCGGTAATGCGGCCCCGCAAGCAGCCGCACAGGGTGGTTTTCTGAGTTCGATCTTCGGCACCGGCCAACAGCAATCACCTGCTCCGGCGCCCGTCTCGCCACCGCCCCAGACATCATGGCGCAACGATACCGCAGGCCAGACAGCCGGTCCCTGGGGCTCACCAGCCGGCCGCGCACCTGATCAGCAGCCCGGTGGCCTCTGGAGCCAGCAACCCGCAGCAGCCGGACGCTCCGGCGGCGGTTTCCTGCAAGGTGCGCTCGGCGCTGCTGCAGGTGTTGCCGGCGGCATGCTGCTCGCCAATTCGCTGAGCGGTATTTTCGGCAACCACGCATCGTCGCTCGGCATTGGCTCGCCATTCGGCAGCGGCAATCCGCTGAGCAACAATGCACCGGTCGAAGAAACCGTCATCAACAACTACTACGGCGACAGTTCCTCCCAGCCGGACAATAGTAACGATGTCCAGCAGGCCGACTACGACGACAGCGCCGATGACGATTTCGATCAAGGCGACGACGGGTCGTTCGCCTGAACGTTTTCAACCGTGAAAAGCCGGATCAGCCGCGGCCGCGATAGGTCGGCACACCCTGATCCGGCAACCACACGCCCTCAGGCACCGGTCCGGTCTGCCAGAAAACGTCAATCGGAATACCGCCGCGCGGATACCAGTAAGCGCCGATGCGCAGCCATTTCGGCTGCAACAACTCCACCAGCCGCCTGGCGATATAGACCGAGCAATCCTCGTGAAATGCGCCGTGGTTGCGGAAGGATTGCAGGAACAGCTTCAGCGACTTCGATTCCACCAGGAAATCACCGGCAATATAGTCGATGACGATATGGGCGAAATCCGGCTGTCCGGTCATCGGGCAAAGCGAGGTGAATTCGGGTGCTGTGAACCGCACCACATAATCGGTACCGGCATTGCCGTTCGGCACCTTTTCGAGAATGGCCTTTTCAGGGCTCTCGGGCATATCGACCTTCGCGCCCAGCTGCGACAGGCTGGAAACATCCGTCACGGACATGGAAAACTCCTGCTTATTCAAACGATCACTTTGACGCCATGCGCCTTTTCGCCTTCCGGCTCGACGTGAATGGCAAGGCTGGCACCCGGTATGACTTCCCTTATGGCATCTTCAAGGCGGTCGCAAATATCATGCGCCTCGCGCACCGTCATCGGGGCGGGAACAACGACGTGGAAATCGATGAAGGCGGCCGAACCGGCGCGGCGGGTTCTAAGATCATGCACGCCGATGATGCCGACGGAATTTTCGGCGATCGCCTTCTTGATCGCCTCGTCTTCTTCCGGTTCCACCGCCCGGTCCATCAACCCGCCGAGCGAATGCAAAATGACCTTCGATCCCTGGAACAGGATGTTGATGGCCACCAGAATGGCGAGCAGCGGATCGAGAATGGCGTAACCCGTCAGAAGCGCCAGAACCAGACCGACCAGAACCCCTGCGGACGTTACGACATCCGACATGATATGATGACCATCCGCCTTGAGGGCGGGAGAAGCGTATTTCCGGCCGACGCGGATGAGGATTGTCGCCCAGACGGCGTTGATGACGCCCGCTGACGCGTTGATGGCAAGACCGAGAACCGGCGCTTCCGGCAGCTTCGGGTTGAAGAGACCACCCCAGGCTTCCTGCACGATCAGAAGTGCGGCGACGACGATCAGCACGCCCTCGACGACAGCCGAGATATATTCCGCCTTGTGATGGCCGAACTGGTGATCGTCATCTGCGGGCTTCTGCGCATAACGGATGACGAAATAGGCAATGAAGGCCGCAACAACGTTGACGGTCGATTCCAGACCGTCCGACAGCAGCGCTACCGACCCTGTGACCCACCAGGCCACGAGCTTGAGGCCAAGCACGCCGAAAGAAAGTGGAATGCCCCAGAATGCGAGCTTCCTTACCAGTGCATTGCCTTCAGTGTTCATTTTTTGCCCCCGTGCGGATGCGAACGAATTGCAGAACTGACCGCCAAAACGCACGAACCGCGCGCACGGGGTCTCCGTGCACGCGGCTCGCTATTTGCGCTTCCTATCGTTCAAACCGCAGCCGAGGTCAAGACCCATGAGGTCACGTCGAAGACGTCACCCCTCGCTTTTCTGCTCACAGAAACGGATACGGTTGCCGAATGGATCGATGACTTCCATGACATCGCCCCAGGGCAATTCTTCGACACCAGGCTTCAGGAAGCGGTAGTCTTTGCCCGCCAGCTCTTTTTGGAAGGCATGCACGCCGTGCATGGTGGCGAAGATATTGGAGCCCGGCGTCGCGTCGCCATGATGGCCGCTGAGGTGAAGCCCCATTCCGGCCCGCGAAACCTGCATGTAGAGCGGGAAGTTTTCGCCGAAGCGGTGTTCCCAGTCGACCTTGAAACCGAGAAAATCAACATAGAATTCCCGCGCCTTGGCCTCATCGAAAACTCTGAGAATCGGGAATATCCGCGCAAAGCCAATGTGAGGAAGGTTTTCCCCGCCCGCCGCGCTTGCATCCCGGGCGTCCACGTCACTGCCCATTCTGCTTGCCCCTAGTCACGCAACGGAGATGGTACCGGCCGCAACGGATGCGGCCGGTACGCCTGATCCTTATTCGGCTGCGACGATCTTGCCGTCCTGCCACTTGTAGAGCGAGAAAGCCTGCGATGACAGGTCGCCACTCTCGCCATAGGTGACCTTGCCGATCGCCGTGGCGAAAGCGTCACCGCTCTTCAGAGCCGTGATGACCGCTTCGGAATCCTTTGCGCTTCCAGCCTTCTCGATGCCGGCCTTCAGCACTTCGACGGCAGCGTAAGCGTTAAGGGTGAAGGCTTCCGCAGGAATGTTGGCGGCCTTTAGAGCTTCGGCAGCAGCCTTGGAATCCTCGTTCTTCAGGGCGTCGGAGGCGTTGGTGAAGATCGTGCCTTCACCAGCCTTGGCACCGATGTTCCAGAACTCGCTGTTCGACAGGCCGTCACCGCCGATAACGGCAGCCTTGGCGCCGATATCGTTCAACTGACGCACCAGAAGGCCGGCTTCCGGATGGTAACCGCCGAAATAGACGATATCGACATTTTCAGACTTCAGGCGGGCCGTCAGCGCGCCGAGATCCTTTTCGCCTGGTGTCAGCGCGTCATAGAGAACTTCGGTAACGCCACCGGCATTCAGCGTGGTCTTGAAGGCATCCGCCAGACCCTTACCGTAAGCGCCCTTGTCGTGAATGATGGCGACCTTCTTGTCCTTAAGCTTGGCAAGAACGTATTTCGCCGCCACTTCTGCCTGCTGGTCGTCCCGACCGCAAGTGCGGAAAACATTGGTAAGGCCACGGTTCGTCAGGCCCGGCGAGGTCGCCGTGGGGGTGATCATCAGGACACCGTTTTCAGCAAACACGTCCGATGCCGGAATGGCAACGCCGGAGGTCACTGGACCGACGACGAAATGGATGCCTTCGGCAACCAGCTGGTTTGCGGCCGACACACCCTGCTTCGGCTCGCCGCCATCGTCTGCAAGCTTCAGAACGACCTGCTCTCCGAGAATGCCGCCCTTCTTGTTGATTTCATTGACTGCCGTCTGAGCGCCGTTCTTGACCTGGTCGCCATAGGCGGCGACGGGACCGGTAAGCGGCGCAATCAGGCCGATGACGATTTCGGCATGGGCAAGCGGTGCGAATGCGAAGGACGCTGCAAGCGTCACGCTGGTCAATGTCTTCAGTTTCATCCTGGTGTCTCCTTGGAAATGGGGTCTCAGCCCCGATGAGCGCCTTGGGCGCCGACCGAATGAAACTTCGCGGACGCCTCCCGGCGAAAACCCGTTCCATTTTTGAATTCCGAGCCTTCATTTCAACTCATACGGAAGGTTTGATGGCTTATGCAAGTCACCTTTGCTGGATAAGGTCTATTCGCGGTAAATCTATCGTCAGGCCAGCCTCGATCGTGTCATCGAAACGGGCGAGCGCAACGGCGTAAACGCTTGGCGTTTGGTCGCCGCAGGAGGATAATGGCGGCATGATAACAGCAGATGACGAATTTCTGACGGGTCTGCCCGTCTTCCGACATTTCGAGGACGTGGCCGACCCGGCGCTTTATCGCGCCCTGCCGCCGGGATGGGCGCTGGCCATTGCCGATATCATCGATTCGACAGGGGCGATCGGCACCGGCAGATATAAGTCCGTCAACATGGCGGGCGCTGCGGTCATCTCAGGCATATCGAACAGCCTCGGGCGTCACGACCTGCCCTTCGTGTTCGGTGGCGATGGAGCCGCCGTCGCGGTGCCACCGAACGGGATATCCCTTGCGCGCACCGCCCTTTCGAACGTGCAGCGCTGGGTGAAGGACGATCTCGACCTTTCGATGCGTGTGGCGCTTGTTCCGGTGGAGGACATACGCAACAACGGTTTCGATGTGCGCGTCGCGCGCTTTCAGGCAAGCGAGGATGTTTCCTACGCCATGTTTTCGGGCGGTGGCAACAGCTGGGCCGAGGCGCGGATGAAGGAGGGGCAATATGCCCTGCCTACGGTTGCGACAGGCGGGCGGCCGGACCTGACCGGCCTTTCGTGCCGCTGGAACCCCATTCCGGCAACCCATGGCAAGGTGGTGTCGATCATCGCCATGCCGGGACCCTCACTGGATATGCCGGCATTCCGCCAGCTGGTCATCGATCTCGTCGATCTGGCCACGCAGGATGCAAGACAAGGCCACCCCGTGCCGGAGGATGGGCCGAAACTGGGCTTCGTGCGGGAAGGCCTCGGTCTGGAAGCCAGGGCAGGTGCGGCCTATCACGATAGCTGGGGCAAGGTGCGCCGTTCGCTGCGCATTCTCGGCGAGAGCTTCCTCGTGAATTTCCTCGGCATGACGGGATTGTCGCTCGGACGGTTTAATGCGGATCGCTATCGTCGCTCGGTTGCCAGCAACACCGATTTCCGGAAATTCGACGATGGCCTGAAAATGACGGTTGATATCGACGCCGAGAGGCTCGAAAAAATCCGTGCGCGGCTGGAGCTGGGGCGCCTTTCCGGCACCTGCTATTTCGGCCTGCACGAGCAGGACGCCGCATTGATGACCTGTATCGTGCCCTCCCCGCTTTCGAAGGACCATATGCATTTCGTCGATGGTGCCGACGGTGGATATGCGGCTGCGGCAAGCCGCCTAAAGCAACAGATACAGGCTGCGTCTTCGCCCTGAGTGGCGCGGGCGACTTTTCACCGCATTACATGCGAGCCAGACGCCAAAAAAAGAAAAAACCGGCGTCATGCGCCGGTTTCAACGGAATGGCACCGTCGGGCCGTGGGATGGCCGTTAGATCAAGCGGCAGCAGTCTTGCTGCTCTTCTGCACCTGGCAATAAATCTCCTCGAGGGAAGCGAGGATTTTTTTGACGGATTCGGAATTGCTGGAATAATAGATGGTCTGAGCATCCCGTCTTGTTTTCACCAGCCGCTGGGCACGCAATTTCGAAAGATGTTGCGAGAGCGCGGACTGGCTGAGACCAACTTGGGAGGCGAGAACACCGACCGGCACTTCCGTATCCACCAGCGTGCACAAGATCATCAGGCGCTTGGGATTTGCCATCGCTGAGAGCAAGTCTGCAGCGGCGATGCTATGTTCCGACAGAGATTGGTTATCCATACGCTCAAGTCTCCTGATGACAGTCGGAAAGACCGTCATGGTGGCTATTATAGGTGGTCCAAAAGGTGTTTTTTATAATTCAGTCGATACGTTGTATATACCTAAATCTTGCTTATATCGTGTCCCCCTCCAAGACTATTCTTCATTGATCATTTACCTGGACATCTTGATCAAATTTTCAGACTTTCGCCTGTTTTTCGTCATTTTAGCAACAAACTGCTACATTCTCAGTAGTATTTGGAGCAAAAAACAATCAAAAATTGAGCACACAAATCTTGTCTTCCAATGTCTGGCTTCGTGACCACTACCTTACACCACCTTAAATTTAGCAAGGAGGTACAGAATCTAGTTTTACTTTGCGCAATTTTCTCAAAGTTTGCAATATGCTTTTTATTCGTAATTATTTTAATGCATAACTTATAATGTCTTGGGTATTCTTTTTCTTTATACCAGCATTAGGTAATACAAAAAGGCCTTCCGGTGAGGAAGGCCTTTCGTTTTCTCGACCAATGCGAGTGTTTCTCATTTCTTGCGGTGGCGAGTGAGGCCTGTCACAATTTCGTCTGCGGAAATCGTGCCTATAATTGCGCCATTATCGACAACACCGATCGCGCCGGAATGTTTCGAGAGCGCATCGAGGATATCGATCAGCGGCGATGTCGGACGGGCGGTGGCGGCCACGTTCAACCGGCCGTTTTGTTCGTCCACGCCTGGCTTCATCACGTCCGCGGCGGTCAGCATGGAGATCGGGTTCATGTTCTGCACGAAATCCGCGACATATTGCGTAGCCGGTTGCTTGACGATCTGCTGCGGCGTGCCGCACTGGATGATACGCCCGCCCTCCATCATGGCGATGCGGTTGCCGATGCGGAATGCCTCGTCCAGATCGTGACTGACGAAGAGGATGGTTTTCTTCAACCGGCTCTGGAACTCCAGAAGTTCGTCCTGAAGGCGGCTTCTGATGAGCGGGTCGAGCGCCGAGAACGGCTCGTCCATCAAGAGAATGGGCGCTCCGGTTGCGAAGGCGCGCGCCAGCCCTACGCGCTGCTGCATGCCGCCGGAAAGCTCCCCCACCTTGCGGTCAGCCCAGGCGGACAGGTTCACCAGCTCAAGCTGCTCGGCCACCATGCGCTTGCGCTCGGCTTCCGGCGTCCCGGAAAGCTCCAGCCCGAAACCGACATTGTCGGCAACGTTTCGCCAGGGCAGCAGGCCGAATTGCTGGAAGACCATCGAAACCGTATGCATGCGCAGATCGCGCAGCGCCTTCGCCGTCGCCCGATAGGGATCGACAAAACCGGACGCCGTCTTCACGCTGACATTGCCGCGCACCACAGGCGCAAGGCCGTTAACGGCCCTGAGCAGCGTCGATTTACCGGAGCCCGAAAGCCCCATGAGCACGAGTATCTCGCCCTCATTTACCGAAAGCGAGGCATTCGCAACGCCGAGGACCAGGCCGGTCTGCTCGTTGATCTCGTCACGCGTGCTGCCCTTGTCGATCAGCGCCAGCGCCGCCTCGGGCCGGTCGCCGAAGACGATATCGACATTTCCGAAGATGATTGCATCACTCATAGATCATGCTCCGTGCCGGGAAGGCGGAAAAGTCGGTCGAGAACGATCGCCAATATGACGATGCACAACCCAGCTTCGAAGCCCATGGCGATGTTGACGGTGTTCAAGGCGCGTACCACCGGCACCCCCAGGCCGTTGGCGCCGACGAGGGCGGAGATGACCACCATCGAAAGCGAAAGCATGATCGTCTGGGTAAGACCCGCCATGATCTGCGGCGCAGCGAAGGGAAGCTCTACCTTGCGCAGAACCTGCGATGGCGTGGCACCGAAGGCGATGGCCGCTTCCACCAGCGCCGGCGGCGTCGAAACGATGCCGAGACGGGTCAGGCGCACGGGCGCGGGAATTGCGAAGATGACAGTGGCGATAAGCCCGGGAACCATGCCGAGGCCGAACAGCACTAGCGCCGGAATGAGATAGACGAAGGTCGGAATGGTCTGCATCAAATCCAGCACCGGGCGCATGCCGGCATAGATCCACTTGCGCCGCGCCGCCAGTATTCCAAGCGGTATGCCGATGATCATGCAGACCGCGCTGGAGGCGAGGACGAGCGCCAGCGTTTCCGTCGTCGCCTTCCAGTACCCGAGATTGATGATGAACAGCAGACCAAGCGCCGTAAAGACCGGCATGCCGACCGACCGCCTCGTCCAGGCTGAAAGAGCCGTCACAATCGCGACGATGACCAGCGGATGCGGCGCCTGCAAAACGTAAAGCAGGGCGTTAATGACGCTTTGGAAAATGAAAGAAAGCCAATCGAAGAAAAAAGCGAGATTGCCGGTCAGCCAGTCAATGGCCTCCTTGGCATATCGGCCGACGGGCAGGCGGTTTTCAGGAGCGCTGAGCCATTCCACGGTAAGACAAGACCTTTCGTGAACCAGAGCAATTCCAGTAAAAATGCGTAACGGTTTTGGGCCCGGAATTGCAAAAAAATAAGAAGAACAGGCATTGAAGGTGATCCCGTTTCACCGGAAATGCCGCTAATGCAGAAACGACGGCCGGCAACAGCATTGCCGGACACCGGGATCGCGCGTGACCCCGGATGCGAGAAAAATTCGCGGACCGAGATCATGCAAAGGACATGGTAATTCCTGCAGTATCCGGCCTGTTTAAAAGGTTAGGCCGGATACATGCGTTGTCTGCAACCTAGAGGCCCAAGGCCTTCTTGACGGCGGGCAAGGCGTCAGCGCTGCCATCCTTGGTCTTGACGTTGGCAAGCCAGGGTTCGATCGCGGCCGGGTTGGCCTTCAGCCAGGCAGTCGCCGCCGCTTCGCCCTCGAGGCCATCATTCAGGATCTTGCCCATGATCTCGTTTTCCATGGGCAGGGAGAATTCCAGGTTCTTGAGAAAGACGCCAACATTCGGGCATTCCTCGGTGTAACCCTTGCGGACATTGGTGTAGATCGTCGCACCGCCGAGATTGGGGCCGAAAACCTCGTCACCGCCGGTCAGATAGGTCAGCTTGAAATTCGTATTCATGGGATGCGGTTCCCAGCCGAGGAACACGATCGGTTCGCCGGATTTCCCCGCGCGGGCAACCTGCGACAGCATGCCCTGTTCGGAGGATTCGACCACCTCGAAACTCTTCAGCCCGAAGGTGTCCTTGGCGACCATGTCGAGGATCAGGCGGTTGCCGTCATTGCCGGGCTCGATGCCGTAGATCTTGCCGCCGAGATCGCCGCTATGGGCCGCGATATCCTTGAAATCCTTGATGCCGAGTTCAGCACCCTTGGCATTGGTCGCCAGCGTGTATTTCGCGCCGGTCAGGTTTTCACGCAGCGTTTCAACCGACTTGTCGTCGCGGTAAGGCGCGATATCGCCTTCCATGGTCGGCATCCAGTTGCCGAGGAAGACGTCGATGTCCTTGTTTTTCAGGGATGTATAGGTAACGGGCACCGAGAGAAGCTTGACGTCGGTTTCATAACCGAGGCTCTTCAGCAGCACCGTGGCAGTCGCTGTGGTGGCAGTGATGTCGGTCCAGCCCACATCGGAAAAACGAACCTTGCCACAACTTGCCGGCTCCGCAGCGCCGGCTGCATTGAACGTCATGACGGAGATTGCTGCGGCCAAAGCCAGACAGCGACTTCTATTTGCAAACATCGCTTGCTCCCTTTTTTCGTTCCCTTGCCATTATCAATATCTGCCGGACACAATCAACTCGCGTGCATTTGCGTGCTTTGGCCCGCCGTTTGCGACACGACGATGAAAATCTCCGGCTTTTTAGTCCGCGATACGGACAGCTGCGGCATGCGGAAATCTGTGTTTTTCCCGTTGCGGCACTTTTCAACCCGGCCCTTCGCCGTCAAAAGACGCGAAGGTGTACAGGGAGTGGACGATGGCAAAACTCTATTTCAATTATGCGGCGATGAACGCCGGCAAGTCGACCATGTTGTTACAGGCATCCTATAATTATCACGAGCGCGGCATGCGCACGTTGATTTTCACGGCCGCCTTTGACGACCGGGCCGGCTTCGGCCGGGTCGCGTCGCGCATCGGCCTGTCGTCCGACGCACGGACCTTCGACGCAAACACCGATATCTTCTCCGAAGTGGAGGCCCTGCATGCCGAAGCGCCCGTTGCCTGCGTTTTTATCGATGAAGCCAACTTCCTGTCCGAACACCATGTCTGGCAGCTTGCCGGTATTGCCGACCGGTTGAACATTCCGGTGATGGCCTACGGCCTGCGCACGGATTTTCAGGGCAAGCTTTTCCCGGCCTCCAGGGAACTGCTCGCCATTGCCGACGAGCTTCGCGAAATCCGCACCATCTGCCATTGCGGCCGCAAGGCGACGATGGTCGCCCGTTTCGACAATGAAGGAAATGTGGTCAAGGAAGGCGCGCAGATCGATGTCGGCGGCAACGAAAAATACGTCTCCTTCTGCCGCCGCCACTGGGTCGAAACGGTCAAGGGCGACTGACCGTCTGCGGCCGGTTGCCGCATTTGATTTTTCGCAAGGATGGCTCCCCTGCTCCTGCGCTAAGACCATGCGGACACATTCGCGTGGGATGTGCTTTCTCTCAGGAGCAAAAGATATGCACAACAAAACTGCCACCGTCGCCAGCCTTGCCATCGCTGCTGCCCTCCTCGCCTTTCCCGCCCTGTCGGCCGAAATCGAGGTGAAGATGCTCAACAAGGGCAGCGACGGTCAGGCGATGGTCTTTGAACCGGCAACCGTCAAGGCAGCTGTCGGCGACGTCATTTCCTTCGTGCCCGTCGACAAGGGTCATGATGCGGCTGCCGTCAAGGAAATGCTTCCCGAGGGCGTTGCGGACTTCAAGGGCAAGATGAACGAGACGGTGAAACTGACCGTCGAGAAGGACGGCGCATACGTCGTCAAATGCACGCCGCATCTCGGCATGGGCATGGTCGCCCTCGTTGTGGTCGGCGATGCCGCACCGGCCAATCTGGATGCCATAAAGACCGGCAAGCTGCCGAAAAAGGCGCGGAGCGGCTGGACGCCGAAATTGCCAAGCTCGGTCTGTAACCGCCTGTCACCTTGTTAAGGCGATACATGCTCCACGCGTAGTTCCGGAACACGGGAACGACCCGCGCGGACCGCAGGTTGAGAAAAGTTTCGCAATCATGTTGTATCCCGGTGGGTAGGGACATATCTGGAAGACAGTAAACGACCGCGGTTGTTGCGAAGCGCCAAAAGGCGCATGGCCGAACCGCGGTTGTTCCTTCCGGCGTTCAGCCCCACGGGCAGAGGAGACTATGACGACATGATCGACCGGATAACCGCTTTGATTCAGGCAGCCTTCAACGCCATCGGCAAGGCCGCCGGTCTGGTCGTCGCCTGGCTTCTGTGGCCTTTCATGGCCGCCCACGGCTGGTATCGCGACCGCAACTGGATCATCAAGGGTCCGATCGCTCTGGTGCTCATCCTTCTGGCCGGCTTTTACGGATACTTCTTCTGGCAAACGCAGGTCTGGACGAATTTCGACCCGGATTATATTTCCCGTTACAAGCTTGCCGAGCGCACGGTGCCGCCCGGGCAGGAATTGCCGGCTGCGACACCCACGGCCGCCGCCGGCGCCACCGGTGCTGCCGCAAACACCTCCGCACCGGTATGCCAGCGCTCGGCTATCGTCGATGCTGCCGCCGATCTCACCGATTTCAACGTCAATCAGAATGCATGGATTTCCTCCATGCTGCTCTATCGTCTTGGCCTCTTCGGCATCGACTGGGACAGCACGCCATTTCTGGACAACAAGGCGTCCTTCCAGCGCGGCGTGAACCAGGCGGTGCGCCGCACCGCGGTGGAACTGGTGGATACGCTCGGTCGCGTTCGTGGAACCTCCGGTATCAACAACAATCTCCAGGAAGCGCGCGGGAACATGCAGTTCAGCGAATATTCCTGGTATTTCGGCCTCGATCCGTTTGGCCCCAAAACACCGACACCGAGCTACTATCGCGCCGCCATCCGCAGCTTCCAGGCATTTAACGGTGAACTGACCGCCTGCAAGGCCGTCTTCGATACACGCGCCGATAACCTCATCCAGTTCATCGACCGCATTGCCGGCGATATTGGCTCGACATCGGCCATTCTGCGCGAGCGTTCGGAAAACTATAATGGCGGCTGGTTCGACACTCGCGCGGACGACCGTTTCTGGTTCGCCTATGGCCAGCTCTATGGTTATTACGGCGTGCTGTCGGCAGCCGGATCGGACTTCGCGCAGGTTATTCGCGAACGCAATCTGACCAATCTGTGGAATGACACCCTGGGGCAGACCCGTGCGGCGCTACGCATCCAGCCGGCAATCATTTCCAACGGCGACGAAAGCGGTTGGATCATGCCCTCGCACCTTGCCACCATGGGATTTTACGTTCTGCGCGTTCGCTCCAACCTCGTTGAGCTCCGCTCCGTTCTCGACAGGTAAGTCAACGGCTTGGACCGGCATGAAAATCAGCTTATCAGGCCAAGGCGTATTGTCTTGGCCACCAGCTGCGCGCGGTTGACGCAATCCAGCTTGCGAATGGCGTTGTTCATATAGGTATTGACGGTGTGCTCCGAGATGGACAGAAGCTCGGCAATCTCCACGGAGGTCTTGCCCTGCGCAGTCCAGCGAACCACGTCGAGTTCCCGCTTCGTCAGTGGTGAGGGGAGTTTTGAGCCTGCACGACAAAGCCGGTCGTAGGCCTCCAGGGCGTGAAGGGCGATCATGCACAGCTCGTTCAGCGAACCCTGCGACAGGACATCGCAATCGCCTGCGAAATTCATCAGATGCCGGTTTCCGTCCATGCCGTTCACCGGCACCAGAAGACCGGAAGTGATTCCCATGCCGCGCAGCAAGGTTGAGACTTCCAACAGCGAGCCGGAGTTGATGTCCTTATCGTCAAGAGACCAGTATTGCGGCATCATCGATGAAGCGCCGCGCTTTATGACGGGGCAATCTGCAAGTTCACCGTCCCGGGTCATCGCATTCACCACCCACACCGGCAGGCTGCTTTCCACCACTATCGGCAGGGCATAGGCATTGCGAATGCTCGGCAGCTTCAGCAAGGTCACGTAGGAATAACTGAACGCCTGCATCACCTGCTGCAGCGCCGCCAGCCATTGGGGTCTGTCAATGGCAGCCGAAAGGTCGCGGCAAAGTCTGGCCTGGCGCTCCGTCTTTGGCATTCAGGCGCCACCCGGCGGTGGGCGCAGGACACCCAGAAGCGACGACCAGGCGGCATGGGCAAACAGTGTTGCAACCTTCATATCGGGCGGACCACCTTGACTAAAGTGCCGGTTTTTCGGGTTTATCCTTCGGCTTGGCCATCAGTTTCTCCAGGAAACCGAGCATGACCGCCGAGACGACAAAGGCCAGATGGATGATGGTGAACCACATCAACTGGCTATCCGTATACTGACTGGCGTTGAGGAATATCTGTAGCAGGTGGATCGACGAAATCGCCACAATCGACGATGCGACCTTGATTTTCAGGCTGCCGGCATCAAGCTTGCCCAGAAACGAAACCTCGTCATCCGCCTCATCGAAACGGCTGACGAAATTCTCGTAGCCGGAAATCATCACCATGACGATAAGGCTCGCGACCAGCGCCGCATCGATCAGCCCGAGCATGGCGAGGATCATGTCCGATCTCGTCGTAAGTGAAAACGTTTTTGGCGACCTTCAGGAACTTCAGCACGAAGGAAAATGCATAAACCGCCAGCGCCGCAACGAGCCCGAGATAAAACACGACAAGCAGCCAGCGGCTGGAGAGAATGATCCGCTCGACGAGCAGTTCAAGTGACTTCATTTCCGTATCCGATTACTTTTTTGTATATTGTTGGAGCATGCATTCTTCCGCCATCTAAACTGGCTGCGAATATCCTAGCAAGCGTCAATGTCGGGACTTTGGCCGGAACCCGGCATTTTCGGGCCTCTCCACCGGTCCGGATGCAGTCTCACGGAGCGTCACATTTTTGCCACGCACCGTTATGCTTTAAAACATGATGATAAAAGTCATATATAATATGTTGACAGTTATGATCATGTTTTTTAGTCCTCAGCTATCGGCTTGCCCGTAACAATTCAAAACAGTTTCAGCCGCGACAGCAAGCGCGGCGCGTTTTTGCGCGCCATAGCTTCTGCGCGCGCCTTATCCGGGGGTATTTAATGTCCATCTCGCGCACACATTCGGCGCTGTTTTTGTGCACTGCCATGTCTCTTCTGCCCTTTGCCGGACCTGCGCAATCGCAGGATGCCGCGTCGCAGACGAACGACACCACCACGCTGGAGAAGATCGTGGTCAAGGGCAAGCGCGTCAAAAGCGCGAATGCAGCCGCCGACACACCGCTTGCAAGCCAGACGACGGCGGAAGACATCAGGAAGAAAGACATCGGCAGCATCAAGGACCTCGGAAATTCCACCGAGCCGGGCGTCGATTATGTGGATGCCAAGCCCGGCAGGCCCGGCGGCCTGTTCATTCGCGGTCTGGGCGGCGCCCGTGTCGTGACCCTGATCGACAATATTCCCGTTCCCTACTTCAACAATTTCGCCCGTCAGGGACAGGCGACGACGACCCTGAGTGATACCAGTTCGAGCTTTGATTTTTCATCGCTTTCCACGGTTGACGTTGTACGCGGCGCCGATTCCAGCCGCATCGGTTCCGGCGCCCTTGGCGGCGCACTCGTTCTGCGCACGCTTGAACCGGAAGACCTGATCGGTGAAGGCAAGGACTGGGGCGGTGTTGCCAAGACCACCTATGACAGCGAGGACAGAAGCGTCGGCGGATCGCTCGCCGTTGCAAAGAAGATCGAAAACACCTCGGTTCTGTTCCAGGGCTCCTACAAGCGCGGCAACGAAACGGACAATAAGGGCTTCGCCGATATCTACGGAACCCGCCGCACCAAGCCCAACCCGGCAGATACCTACGAAAGCAACCTGATGTTCAAGATCCGCCAGGATCTGGAAGGCGGCCACCGCATCGGACTTACGGCCGAGCGTTATTCATTGAGAGATCGCAGCGACATGCGAACCCTGCAAGGCGTCAGCGTCTCGGGATCGACTTACCGTATTGGCGACTACAGCGGCTACGAGGATACGGAGCGCGACCGCGTATCGCTTGATTACGAATATGAAGCGCCGTCGACAGACAGCCTGATCGATGCAGCCAATCTGTCGCTCTACTGGACGCGCCTCTCCAAAGAATCTGGCGCTGGCAACCGGCTGACCAACAACTCGCTCTATATCCGCGAAGACAGCATGCGCAACAGCGCTTTCGGCATAGTCGGCGGCCTTGAATCCGGCTTCGAACTCGGCGGCGTGCAGCACACCGTGCGCTTCGGCGGCAACGCCATGACAACCGATTTCAGCCAGGCACTTTATGCCAACACAGGCGGAGTGACCTCATCGTCACAGTCGGACATGCCTGACGTGAGCGGCAAGAGCCTTGGCCTCTATCTCGATGACGAAATCGCGTTTGGAAACGGTTTCAGGCTGACCCCCGGACTGCGCTTCGATTCCTACGATTACGATCCGGATGGCTCGGTATCCAGCAACAGCGGTTACAACACCTTCGGCCTGCCAAGCGGCAATAGCGGTTCGCGCTTCTCGCCGAAGCTGCTCGCGACATACGACGTGACGCCGGAATTGCAGCTCTTCGCACAATGGTCGATGGCCTATCGCGCTCCGACCATCAACGAGCTTTATCTGAACTTCTCGAATATCAGCTCCGGTTATGCCGTGGTCGGCAACTCCGCACTCAACCCCGAAACCAGCAACGGCTTTGAAATCGGCGCCAATTACGCATCCGGCGATCTGACGGGGAGCCTGACGCTGTTCCACAACAAGTACAAGAACTTCATCGAGCAATACACGACCTCGACGACGCTGTTCCCCGGCTTCGGCGGCAGGGGCAACGGATCGCTCTTTACCTATCGCAACCGCAACAATGTTGAAATCTCCGGAGTGGAAGCCAAGGTCCGCAAGGAACTCGCAAACGGCTTCTTCGCCCATGCGTCGCTTGCTTATGCTTATGGCAAAGACACAGACAGCAACGAATTCATCCGCACGGTGGCGCCGTTCAAGTCCGTCCTCGGCGTCGGCTACGCACAGGAGACATGGGGCACGGAATTCACCGGCATCTTCTCCTCGCATATGCGTGACGACAAGGTGGCCACAACCTACGACGCACCCGGTTACGGCATCTTCAACCTGACCGGCTGGTGGGAACCGGAACAGACCAAGGGCCTGCGTATTCAGGCCGGCGTCTACAACCTGTTCGACAAGCAATACTGGAACGCCGTCGGCGTCCGTGACGTCAACCCCAATGCCGTCAGCACCGTCAACCAGCCTGTCGACTTCTATACGGAAGCGGGACGCACCTTCAAAATCTCTCTGACCCAGAAATTCTGAACCCGGTCGGAACATCATCTCCAGTCGGGGCGGCCTTCGGGTCGCCCCCTTTTTATCAGCGGCAGTAGAGATAACCTCCCTTTCGCTCCAGCACGTCGAGATGCAGGTGATCCTGATGGGTCGCGTCGCTGCCGGGGGAAAGAACGGTTCGGAAGAACAGGCAGGCGGCGGCTGTGATCGTCCGCTGGAAGGCACCTTCCACCGTTCCATCCTCGCCGCGCGGCTTCATCACCAGCGGATCGCCCTTGTCAAAGGCGATGGTGGAAATATCGACAGCATTGCCCTTGGCATGTTCGGAAATCTTGCCGGTTTCGGCACTGTTGCGGTTGCGGCAAATATAGGTCGAGGCATTGGCAATCGCCGTTACCTTTTTGTCCGGCAGGGCGAGAGCCGCAGCCGGCAGCATCATCTCCTTTGTCCAGCGCGATAGCGCAAGGGCCGTTTCGCAGCGCATGGTGCCAGATGGTTCAAGCTTGATGCCCGGCAGCACCACGGAAAGCTCGATCGGCGCTTCGATACCGCACCCCTGCTCGTCGTCGCGGATCGGCTCGAGCTCTTTGAATTCCGCGCCGATTTCCTTCAATGCGCCAAGGCAGGCCTGAAGCTCTGCCGGGTCTTCCGGCTTCACAGGCTCCGGCGGTTTTTCCTCGGGTTTCGTTGCTTCGACAGCCGGAGTTACCGTCTCGCCGCCGTTTTGCCCCTTGTCATCTTTCTTCTTGTCCTCGGCACCCTTCCCTTCCGCGTCGGATTTTCCTTCTTCAGGCGGTTGCGGCTTGGGGGTCGGCTTCGGTGTGTCTTCGGGCGTTTGCGCGCCCTTATCGGCCGGCTTTTCCGTCGTGGCAGGTGCTTGCTGTTCGCCAGGCTTCGGCTGTGGCACCGGCACCTGTGGCGGCGGTTCGGAAGCGGAAATAAGAGCGAGACTCGTCATCAGAAGACACAGGCGATGAAGCATTTTCCGGGGCACTCCTGACTGTTTCAGCAGGACAGGAACGCAACTCGCGCCGGTAAGGTTCATTCCGTCGCCGGAATCCGCTTGCCAAGGCGAATTGTGCAGGCTAACAATTTTCGCATGAACATCGTGTCTATGAACATTGCTAACTGGTGGTGGAGCAGCTTTACGCGGCCTTGACCAGTCATGTCTTCAGACAAAGTCCAAGCCGCCCGAATTTTCAGGCGGCTTTTTTGTTATTCTGCCGCCTGTCATCGGGCCTGAAAAACGGGAAGTGCGAAAGAAATGGTAACGATCATTCAGGATGACGGAGCGGAAACCTACGAGACGAAAGGCGGCATAAAGGTCAGCCGAAAGCGTCGCGCCGCCGAATATGCCAGCGCCATCGACAACTACATCGAAAAGCTCGATGCCCATCGCGGCGCGGTTTTCTCGTCCAACTACGAATATCCGGGCCGCTACACGCGCTGGGATACGGCCATCATCGATCCGCCGCTCGGCATTTCCTGCTTCGGTCGCCAGATGTGGATCGAAGCCTATAACGGTCGCGGCGAAGTACTGCTCGACTTCATCACCGAAAAGCTGAAGGCGACGCCCGATCTGACGCTGGGCGCATCCTCCGTCCGCCGTCTCGACCTCACGGTCAACGAGCCGGACCGCGTCTTTACGGAAGAAGAACGCTCGAAAATCCCGACCGTCTTCACGGCGCTGCGCGCCATCGTCGACCTGTTCTATTCGAATGCGGATTCGGCCATCGGCCTGTTCGGCGCCTTCGGTTACGATCTCGCTTTCCAGTTCGACGCGATCAAGCTTTCGCTCGCGCGCCCGGAAGACCAGCGCGACATGGTGCTGTATCTGCCCGACGAAATTCTCGTCGTGGACCATTATTCCGCCAAGGCCTGGATCGACCGTTACGATTTCGAGAAGGACGGTGTAACGACGGACGGCAAGTCCTCAGAGATCGCGCCCGATCCCTTCAAGACCACCGACACGATCCCGCCCAAGGGCGATCACCGTCCCGGCGAATATTCCGAGCTGGTGGTGAAAGCCAAGGAAAGCTTCCGACGCGGCGATCTGTTCGAGGTCGTTCCCGGCCAGAAGTTCATGGAGCGCTGCGAAAGCAATCCATCGGCGATCTCCCGCCGCCTGAAGGCGATAAACCCCTCGCCCTATTCCTTCTTCATCAATCTCGGTCATCAGGAATATCTGGTCGGTGCTTCGCCGGAAATGTTCGTGCGCGTCTCCGGCCGTCGCATTGAGACCTGCCCGATTTCAGGCACCATCAAGCGTGGCGACGACCCGATTGCCGACAGCGAGCAGATCCTGAAGCTGCTGAATTCGAAGAAGGACGAGTCCGAACTGACCATGTGCTCGGATGTGGACCGCAATGACAAGAGCCGCGTCTGCGAGCCGGGTTCGGTGAAGGTCATCGGCCGCCGCCAGATCGAGATGTATTCGCGCCTCATCCACACGGTCGACCACATCGAGGGCCGTCTGCGCGACGACATGGATGCCTTCGATGGCTTCCTCAGCCACGCCTGGGCCGTCACCGTCACCGGCGCACCGAAGCTCTGGGCCATGCGCTTCATTGAAAGTCATGAAAAGAGCCCGCGCGCCTGGTATGGCGGTGCAATCGGCATGGTCGGTTTCAACGGCGACATGAATACCGGGCTTACGCTGCGCACCATCCGTATCAAGGATGGCATCGCGGAAGTCCGCGCCGGTGCGACGCTTCTCAATGATTCCAATCCGCAGGAAGAAGAAGCCGAAACCGAACTGAAGGCATCCGCCATGATCGCGGCCATTCGCGATGCAAAAGCCACAAACTCGGCCGCCACCAAGCGCGATGCCGCCAAGGTGGGCACCGGCGTCAAGATCCTGCTGGTCGATCACGAAGACAGTTTCGTGCACACGCTGGCGAATTATTTCCGCCAGACGGGCGCCACGGTTTCCACCGTCAGAACGCCGGTCGCAGCGGAGGTCTTCGACCGCTTCCAGCCCGATCTCGTCGTGCTTTCGCCCGGACCGGGCAGCCCGACGGATTTCGACTGCAAGGCGACGATCAAGGCCGCCCGCGCCCGCGAGTTGCCGATCTTCGGCGTGTGCCTCGGTCTTCAGGCGCTGGCGGAAGCCTATGGCGGCGAACTTCGTCAACTTGCGGTACCAATGCATGGCAAGCCCTCACGCATCCGCGTGCTGGAGCCAGGCCTGGTCTTCTCCGGTCTCGGCAAGGAAGTGACCGTGGGTCGCTACCACTCGATTTTCGCCGACCCTTCCACCCTTCCGCGTGATTTCATCATCACCGCGGAAAGTGAAGACGGCACGATCATGGGCATCGAACACGCCAAGGAACCGGTAGCCGCCGTTCAGTTCCACCCGGAATCGATCATGACTCTCGGCCAGGATGCCGGCATGCGCATGATCGAGAACGTCGTGGTGCATCTCACCCGCAAGGCGAAAACCAAGGCAGCGTAAACATCCTGCATCGGCGGCGTCACTTCGGCGCCGCCGGGCAAGCCTCAAACAGCGCGACTTCGAGATCGCCTGCTGCCTAGCTACGCGGCAGCGATGTGGAAATGCACAGCGCGAATTTCTTCAAAAGTTGCATGTCGAAGTGGCCTTCCCGGCGCAACATCCACGTCAGCGCTTCGTTTGCCGTCCACGGCTTCTTGTAGGGCCGAACCGAGGTTACGGCGTCATAGACATCGCAGATCGCCGCAATGCGCGCGTAAAGACTGATCTCGTTTCCGGCGCAGCCGCTGGGATAACCGCCGCCATCAATGCGCTCGTGATGATTGAAGCAGACATCCAGAACCATGGCCGGCATCTGCTCGTTGCGAGACAAGATATCCCGGCCAAACGTTGGATGAAGATTGATGATTTCCCGCTCGGTGGCGCTTAACCCTTCCGCCTTGTTGAGGATCGACGAAGGAATTTCCACCTTGCCGATATCGTGCAGCAGGCCGCTGATGCCGAGCAGATCGACCGTTTCCTTGTCCAGCCCGAGATAATTGCCAAAATGGATCATCAACCCGCTGACGGAAACCGAATGCACGAAGGTCGTCTCGTCCTTCGACTTCAACCGGGTAACGCCGATGAAAATCGCCGGGTTCGACTGGACCGCATCGGAAATCTTGCCGGCCGCCGCTGTCATGCCCTTGAGGGACACGCAGCCACCGGCTTCGGCAACGGCAAATGTCTCGGCAATGGCATCGGCGGCAGAGCGCACGGCATGGGTGATGGCAGCCATGGTTTCGGGGCCATTGTTTAATCGCGGCGGGACGGTTCCAGAGTACGGCCTACCCTCGATATCGTTTCCCTTGGCCGTATTGATGATGATGCTTTCAGCGCCGCTCAATTTCAATTGACGCATCAACTCTTCATGGCGCAGAAGAAATCGATATCGCTGCAAAAATTCGCTGTTCGAAAGCGCTCCCTCGACCGCTTCGATAAACATGCCAACCGTCAATTGCTGGGTAGAAATTCGTTTGAGCATCAGACGCTTTTATTTTCCTTCCCGGGAATGGTAACCTCCGCTGGCAATTGCTGAAAAGACCGGGACCAACCGGTATCCCTCCAAGGGTAAGTTACGCATTCCTAACATTGTTCAATTTTGGAACTTAAACATAAGATAGCACGAATATGAAAATTTTTTACTCTGGATATATTTAAAACGCAAAGAATCAATTCGATTAAGTCAAGAAACAACCTAAGAATGTAAATACTGAAAATTCTCGCGAACGACGTAAACCAGGAGCCGAAGAAAAGCCGCATGAATTCGAAACTTGAAACGCGCATCGATCAGGGTACGGGCCGTGAACCGGCAGATATAGTTCTCAAGGGCGGACGATTCTTCGACCTCGTAACTGGAGAACTTGTTGCCTCCGACATCGCCATATGCGGCGATACCATCGTTGGAACTTGCGAAAGCTACAAGGGTCGCCGGGAAATCGACATTTCGGGGAAAATCGTCGTTCCAGGTTTCATCGATACCCATCTCCACATCGAATCATCGCTGGTGACGCCGCACGAATTCGACCGCTGCGTTCTGCCCTACGGCGTTACCACCGCCATCTGCGACCCGCATGAGATCGCCAATGTTCTGGGCGCGGAGGGGCTTCGGTTCTTCCTGGACAGTTCCATGGAAACCATCATGGACATCCGCGTGCAGCTCTCGTCCTGCGTGCCCGCAACCCATCTGGAAACCTCGGGCGCCGATCTGCCGATCGAAAAACTGCTGCCGTTCCGTGATCATCCGAAGGTTATCGGCCTTGCCGAATTCATGAATTTTCCGGGTGTCATCCACAAAGACCCGGTATGCATGGCAAAACTCGAAGCCTTTCAGGGACAGCATATCGACGGACACGCGCCGCTTCTGTCGGGAACGGCGCTGAACGGATATCTGGCAGCCGGCATCCGCACCGAACATGAGTGCACCAGTGCTGCCGAGGCTTTGGAAAAGATCCGCAAGGGCATGCATATTCTCGTGCGCGAAGGCTCGGTCTCAAAAGACCTGCACGCCCTGATGCCTGTTATCACCGAGCGTCTGTCGCCTTATCTTGCGCTTTGCACCGATGACCGCAACCCACTCGACATCGCCGAACAGGGTCATCTCGATTATATGATCCGCACTGCAATCGCCAACCGCGTGGAACCGCTCGCCATCTACCGCGCCGCCTCGATTTCCGCCGCAAAGGCCTTCGGCCTGCGTGATCGCGGTCTTATCGCACCGGGCTGGCGTGCCGACCTCGTGGTGATCGACACCTTGCAGAACTGCAAGGCCGGCATGGTCTTCTCCGGCGGCCGTATCGTCGATGACGCGCTGTTTGCCACCCGCAAGCCGGTCGCGCCCGTCGGTCTTGACAGCGTCAAGGCAAGACCAGTGCTCGCCGCCCATTTCGGCGTGCCGGTCGCGCAAGGCGAGACCCCGGTGATGGGCGTGCTCCCCGGCAAGATCATCACCGAACATCGCCGCTACACGCTGCCGACGGACGGCAACCAGACGACTGTCGATCTCGCAAACGACATCATCAAGGTCGCCGTCATCGAGCGCCATGGCAAGAACGGCAACCACGCCAACGGCTTCGTGCAGGGCTTCGGGCTGAAGAAGGGCGCCATCGCCTCCACTGTCGGTCATGACAGCCACAATATCTGCGTTGTCGGCGTTAACGAGGACGACATGGCGCTGGCCGCCAACCGGCTCGGCGAAATCAAGGGCGGTTTCGTGGTAGTCGAAGACGGCAAGGTGACGGGCGAGATTGCGCTCCCGGTCGCCGGGTTGATGAGCCTCGAACCTTACGAAACGGTGCGAGACACGCTCCACACCCTGCGAAAGGCAGCCTATGCGCTCGGCACGACGCTCGAGGAGCCCTTCCTGCAGGTGGCTTTCCTGCCGCTACCCGTCATCCCGCACCTGAAGATTTCCGACATGGGCATGGTGGATGTGGATCGGTTTGCACTGATCTGACGACGGAGTTTATCGGCTGGAAACAGCGTAATCTGCTTATGCCGCGTTTCTGAGACGGCGCGAGCCGTCTCAGATTTTCGTTTCTGCAGGCCAGGTCACGTAATAATATTTGCCCGCGACCCTGCCAAAATAGGCGTGGCGCAAGTTACCGGAATAAGAATAAATGAGCCGAGCGACGTCCGCATAAAAAAGAAGGCGAAACGGACGGATTGCTAAATCGGCTGACTTACAGCATCGGCAAGTCATGAATGCGATGGCAGCAGCTTGCGGAAATAAACCACCCGTTCGGTCTCCTCAAACCCCAGCGCCGCATGCATACGGTGTGAATCGACATTGGCAATATTGGCATCGGAGGCAAGTTCGCTCACACCCTTGCTGATCGCCCAGCGGGTGACCTCGGCGATCAATGCCGCGCCAACGCCCTGACCGCGGAATTCCTCCTCCACATAAACGCCTTCGAGAAACGCAACAGGCGAGGTATTGCATCCGTTGACATAATCCCGCCGGAGGCTGACGTCGGCAAAACCGATGGCCATTCCGACCAGATCATAGGCAATGAAACCGGCGTCGTTGTCGGATAGGTTCTGCAATTCCGCCCTGTGGTCGGCAACAGAGGCATCGGGCCATAAACGGTGGCGCAAAAGGGACCAGTCATCCAGAGATGCTGCGGCGTCCCTGATGGAAAATTGCAGGCTCAAGCGACGACCCCGCAAAACACGTCCAACCCCTCAAGCTTCACGATCCCGGCGTCGAACAAAGGCTCAAAACCCGGCATCGGCAGGATATCCGTGACCTCCATACCCTTCGGGATAGGAAATTCCACCGCCTCACGCGTCAGGTTGAAAACGAACAGCAGTTTTTCGTCACCCTTGTGGCGCGTGAAGGCCAGCACATCGAGATTGGTCTTGATGAAGTCCATATCGCCGTCGCGCAATGCTCCATGGGTTTTGCGGAAGGACAAGACCGCGCGGTAGTGGTTAAGAACCGAGTCCGGCTTGCGCTCCTGCGCATCCGCCGCCTGCATGGCGTGGACATAGGGCACCGGCAGCCACGGCTTTTCCGCGCTTGAAAAACCCGCATTCGGCTTGCCGGTTTCCCACACCATCGGCGTGCGGCACCCGTCACGCCCCTTGAAGGCGGGCCAGAAGCGAATGCCGTAGGGGTCACGCAAATCCTCGAAGGCCAGTTCGGCCTCGGTCAGGCCCAGCTCCTCACCCTGATACAGACATATCGAGCCCCGTAGGCTGGCGAGAACGCAGATGGCGAGCTTCGCAACCCGCGTCTGCTCCTCGGAGCCTTCGGAAAACCGGCTCAGATGGCGCACCACATCGTGGTTGGAAAAGGCCCAGCACACCCAACCATCCGTCACCACCTTGCCAAAGGTCTCGACCGAGCCCCGCAGGTGTTTTGCGCTGAAATCCGGGCCGAGCAGATCGAAGGTATAGCACATGTTGAGTTTGTCGTTGCCGGATGTGTAGGCCGCGACCGTCTTCAGCGAGCGTGCGCCGTCCCCCACCTCGCCCACGGTGGCGCGGCCCTCATATTCATCGAGAAGCGCGCGGAAGCGCTGGAGGAAGGCCACGTTTTCCGGCCGCGTCTTGTCGTAGAGATGATCCTGCATGCCGTAAGGATTGACGTCGGACGCATCGAGGCCAAAGCTTTCGTCGTCCAAAAGCGGCGGGTTGTCGCGCAACAGCTTGTCGTGGAAATAGTGATTGACGGTATCGAGACGAAAACCGTCCACGCCGCGATCGAGCCAGAACCGTACGGTTTCCAGAAGCGCATCCTGAACATCCGGATTGTGAAAATTGAGATCCGGCTGCGAGGCGAGAAAGCTGTGCATGTAATATTGCTTGCGCACGCCATCCCATTCCCATGCCGGCCCGCCGAACACGGAAAGCCAGTTGGTGGGCGCCGTGCCATCCGGTTTGGGATTGGCCCAGACATACCAGTCCGCCTTGCTGTTGATGCGGCTTGCACGGCTGTCCACGAACCAGGGATGCTTATCGGATGTATGCGAAATCACCTGGTCGATGATGACTTTCAGCCCCAGCCGGTGCGCCTCGGCCATCAATGCATCGAAATCGGCAAGCGTGCCGAACATCGGATCGACATTGCAATAATCGGAAACGTCATAGCCCATATCGGCCATGGGGGAGGTGAAGAAAGGCGAGAGCCAGATGGCATCGACGCCGAGCGAGGCGATGTAGGACAGCCGCTTCGTCACCCCGGCAAGATCGCCGTAACCGTCCCCGGTCGTATCCTGA
The DNA here is from genome assembly GCF_030758035.1 of Rhizobium sp. AN68. Classification (NCBI taxonomy): domain Bacteria; kingdom Pseudomonadati; phylum Pseudomonadota; class Alphaproteobacteria; order Hyphomicrobiales; family Rhizobiaceae; genus Rhizobium; species Rhizobium sp. AN68. The sequence goes on from NZ_JARWMI010000003.1 coordinate 2,149,869, forward strand.
AAGGATCGCGGATATACCTGATAGATCACCGCCCCCTTCCACCAGTCCGATTGCGCTTGGGATTTGTGGACCGGGGCATGGGTTGTCGGCATGAGCGATCTCCTGATGAGGGTTGGTCCGAGAATATAAAGCAGCTGTCCCTGCGTAAACCGGAACTTCGCAAATGCCCAAAATCACCTCGAAGCGGGCTTGTCAGGCACCTCCTGTCGTCGTAATCCCGAAGGTAAAGTAAGTGGAGGATGACGGCGTGGGCGGACGGTTTCTGTCGATTGGCGAATGTATGGTGGAACTGTCGCAGGCCGGAAACGGGCTGCTGCGCAAGGGTTTTGCCGGTGATACCTTCAATACGGCATGGTATGCACGTGCCTGTCTGCCAGAAGACTGGTCCGTCGATTATTTCACGGCACTCGGCGACGATCCTCTTTCGCAGGACATGCTGGCCTTCATTGCAGATGCCGGTATCGGCACGGAAAAAATCCGCCGCATCAAGGGCGGCACACCCGGCCTTTACCTCATCAACCTCAAGGATGGTGAGCGCACCTTCAGCTATTGGCGCAACGCCGCCGCAGCAAGGCAACTCGCAGCAGATGCGGACCACCTGCGCAAGACGGTGGAAAGCGCCGACGTCATCTATTTTTCTGGCATCACGCTCGCCATTCTCGCTTCGCCCCACGATGTAGATACTTTCCTTGCGGAACTGCGCCGCGCCAAGGCAGCGGGCAAGCCCGTGGTCTTCGACCCGAACATCCGCCCGCGCCTCTGGTCCGACAAGGACACGATGCTGGAGACGATTACCAACGGCGCACGCGCCGCAACGCTGGTAATGCCGAGTTTCGATGACGAAGCCAGCCATTTTGGTGACACATCCGTCGAGGCCACAATCGAGCGTTACCGTGCGCTCGGCGTCGCCAACATCGTCGTCAAGGATGGCGCAAAGGGTGCGACACTCGATTTCAGCGGCGCACGCAGCCACGCTCCGGCGGTAGAAGCCGTGGATGTGGTGGATACGACAAGTGCAGGCGACAGTTTCAACGGCGCGTTTCTCGCCCGATATGTAACCGGCAGTTCGCCGCATGACGCCGCCGTCTTTGCCGCACGGGCAGCGGCAACCGTCATCGGCCATCACGGCGCGCTGATCAGCCCCGAGCTTCTTCCGCTGGTCGGATGATGCCAGACGGAACCGGCTTCCTGACACCTGTGCTTGTCACAGGGATGACCAGGAGCGTGCATTACGGACAAGAGCAGCTTGTGTGTGCAAAGGACACTTCTCTACCCTTATCCGCCCTGACATGATCCTGTAACACGCACGCCGCATATACGGGCGGAAGCCGGGTGGTGGGGAATCGCCCGCGCGCAGTCGAGCAGGATCGGTGTTTCATGACGAGAATCACGATTGTCACAGATGCCTGGCACCCGCAGGTCAACGGCGTGGTTCGTTCCATCGAAAATACCAATACGGAACTCGCGCGGCTGGGCGTGGATGTGCACATGGTGACACCGCAGAGTTTCTACAGCATCCCCTGCCCGACCTATCCGGAAATCCGCCTGTCAGTCGCCGGCTATCGCCGTGTCGCGGCGGAGATTGAAAAAAGCCAGCCCTCCTTCGTCCACATCGCCACCGAGGGTCCGCTGGGTTTCATGGCGCGGCGCTGGTGCGTGAAGAACAGGATGCGTTTTTCCACCAGCTATCACACCCGCTTTCCCGAATATGTCGCGGCGCGCTTCCCCGTCCCGGAAAGCTGGCTTTACGCTTTCGTGCGCTGGTTTCACAACGGTGGCAACACCTGCATGGTGGCGACGCCAAGCCTCGAGACCGAGCTTGAGGCCCGCGGGGTTCGCAACTTGAAGCGCTGGAGCCGCGGCATCGATGCCGAACTTTTCCATCCACGTCCGAAAACGTCGCTGCCTTTCGATCTGCCGAGACCGATCTTCATGACGGTCGGTCGTGTGGCGGTGGAAAAGAACCTGCCTGAATTCCTCGACCTCGAGCTGCCCGGATCGAAGGTCGTGATCGGCGATGGCCCGGCCCGCCATGAATTGCAGGAAAAATATCCGGACGTGCTGTTTACCGGCATCAAGACCGGGGAAGAACTCGCGGCTGCCTATGCGCAGGCCGATGTCTTCGTTTTCCCGTCCAAGACCGACACATTCGGCAACACCATTCTGGAAGCGCTGGCGAGCGGTGTGCCGGTGGCCGCCTTCCCCGTTACCGGGCCGATCGATATCCTCGGCGGCAATCCCGGGGCAGGCGCGCTGAATGACAATCTTCGCGACGCGTGTCTTGCAGCGCTCCATTGTTCATCGCAGGAGGCCCTGGCGCTTTCCAAAAGCTACAGCTGGGAAAAGGCGTCGCGGCAATTCCTCGACAATGTCATCCACGCCGCCGGAAAATCCCTGCCGCTTTTGTCCCGCTCACGACTTGCCTGACGTGGAGACACATTGATCCCCGACATTTTATCGGGGAACGGTGGACGAAACAAAGCAGGAGTGTCACAAGACGATCTGGACGCGACCGCCGTTATCTTTAGAACGGGGTCGGGCTGCTGATTGACGTCAGGCGGCTGCCGCGAGATCACGCTGGCCGTCCTAATTTCACAAAGACTTATCCCGTCTTAGATCACCACACGCCGACGAGCGCCTGGCCGGAAAGCGGCACCGTCCGCGCCTTGCCGTTCCGCTCCGTGACCGAAAGCGACGGGGACATCTGTTTCGGCGACTTGCGGAACCAGTTTGCGGCGACGCTTGCCAGATCGCCGATCATCGCCTGTTTGTGCCAGTCGGCAAAACGCCGCGCGGTGGCTTCCGGCTCGGAGCGGTAGAAGAAATCGCCGGAATGATCGAGATCGTTGATGGAAGCCGCCATGGCCGATAGCGGACGCTGAAACATCTTCGGGGGCACGGAAAGTTCGCGTGCGCTCTGCGAAAAAGCGGGCGCCATGAAATCGATCGCCCATCCGTCCGCTTCGACCCAGCAATGGAAATTATCGCCAGCGCCCGTTACGTAACCATCGTCACGATGGTCCGCAAAAAGCATGACCGTTCCACCAAGATTATAAGCGGCAAGCCCGCCCTTCGGCACAGCTTTCACCTTGTAATGCTGCTGAAGGATGAAGGCGCCGAAGGTGCTGAAATACATGCAGGCCGTAGCCGGGTCAGCATTGTCGTTGACGAGCAGGCTGTTGATGACGCGGTAAATCCGGTGATAGTCGGTCTGCTTGATCAACATGGTTTTTTACTCGCCAGTTTTATGATTATCGGAAGGCAACGGGAGAGACCGGTTCACCGTCGATCTCGATGTTGGTGAGACCTCGGCCCCACGCGACGTCATCCTCGGGCTTGTCCCGAGGATCTACCTCCCGAGTCGCAAAATCGAAAGTTTGCAGATTCTCGGGACTAGCGCGAGAATAACGGAGGAGAGGTTTTCAGCAGCCGATTACCGCCTCTTCTTCGCCTTGCTCTCGAATGGATTGTCCGAGCCACGATAATGCACGCGGATCGGCACGCCCGGCATGTCGAAATCCTTGCGCAGACCGTTCACGAGGTAGCGCGTGTAGCTCTCCGGAATGGCTTCCGGTCGGGTGCAGGAAATCATGAAGGCCGGAGGGCGCGCCTTTACCTGCGTCATGTATTTCAGCTTGAGGCGGCGGCCGGAAACGGCCGGCGGCGGATGCTGCGTGGTCTGCGCATCGAGCCAGCGGTTGAGCTTGGCGGTCGAGATGCGGCGGTTCCAGATCTTGTCGGTATCGATGATGTTCTGCATCAACCGGTCAAGGCCATAGCCCGTCTGGCCGGACATCGGCACGGCGCGAATGCCGCGGGCCTGCGGAAGAAGCCGCTCGGTCTTTTCACGCAGATCGGCCAGAAACGCCTGCGGATCTTCAACCAGATCCCATTTGTTGAAGGCAAGCACGGCGGCGCGGCCTTCGCGGATAACGAGATCGACCAGCTGCAGGTCCTGCTTTTCGAACGGAATGGTGCTGTCGAACACGATCACCACCGTTTCGGCGAAACGAATGGAGCGCAGGGAATCCGCGACCGAGAGCTTCTCCAGCTTTTCCGTTACCCTGGCCTTGCGGCGCATGCCGGCCGTGTCGAACATCTTGATGGTGCGGCCGCGCCAGTCCCACTCGACGGAAATACTGTCGCGGGTAATGCCCGCTTCCGGGCCGGTTAGCAGACGGTCTTCACCAAGGAAACGGTTTATTAGGGTGGACTTGCCCGCATTCGGTCGGCCGATGATGGCGACGCGCAGCGGCTTGGTCTCGTCATAAACAGGCTCTTCTTCTTCCTCTTCCTCGCTGCCGGGTTCAGTGCGCGGAAGAACGATATCGGTCTCTGCCTCATCCACTTCAGGCGGGAAGGCAACGTCTTCGCCAATCGCCTCGACGATGGCGTCGCGCAGGTCGATCATGCCCTGGCCATGTTCGGCCGAGATGGCGCAAGGGTCGCCAAGACCGAGCGTAAAGGCATCGTAGAAGCCCGCATCGGAACCGCGCGCCTCGGACTTGTTGGCCACCAGAACCACCGGCTTGCCACGACGGCGCAGCATTTCGGCCAGCGTTTCATCGGCGGGCGTCAGGCCTGCCTTGGCGTCAACGACAAAAAGCGTCACATCGGCTTCGTCGATCGCCGCTTCGGTCTGCGCCCACATGCGGCCCTGAAGCGTCTCCGGCCCGGATTGCTCCAGACCAGCGGTATCGATGATGGTGAAACGAAGGTCGACAAGCTTCGCGTCGCCGGGGCGGCGGTCACGGGTCACGCCCGGCGTATCGTCGACAAGCGCCAGCTTCTTTCCGACCAGACGGTTGAAAAGCGTGGACTTGCCGACATTGGGGCGCCCGACTATGGCGACGGTGAAGCTCATTGATTGTTAATCCTTGGAGGTGGGAAAGCCGTGTTAGACAGCTTTGCCCGAAGCAGTGATATTGTCGAGCATGATCTGCGCGCGGTTCGTCACATTGCGTGGCGCCTGCGCGTCGCTGACGATCTGCTCGAACCATTGTTTGGCCTTGGCGAAATCGCCAGCCTTGTAGGCGGCAAGACCAAGGGCTTCGCGAGCCGATGCACGCATGGTCTGGCCTTCGCCGCTCAATGGCTCCGCTAGTGCAACGACCTGATCATACGTGCCGTTGTCAACCAGCAGCCACGCCGCGCGCACCTTCGCCGTATCGCGGAAGACCTGCGGGGCAGACGTGTCGTTGCCGATCGCGGTGAAGGCAGCGATGGCGCCGGCCGCATCGCCCTTCTGCGAAAGCAGCGTCGCAGAACGGAACTTCGCCAGTACCGGATAATTGCCATGACCGGAGGTTTCAAGATCGGCAAAGGCCTTCAGCGCTTCGTCCGTCTTGTTGTCGGAAGCAAGCTTCAGCGCCGCAATGAACTGGTCGCCGGAATTGGAAGCGCGGCTGGTGTTCCAGTATTCGTAGATGCCAGCACCGGCGGCGCCCACAACCACGAGAACGGCGGCGCCAACGACCACGATACCGTAGCGGCCCCAGAAACGGGAAAGCTGCTCGGAACGGATCTGCTCGTTCACTTCGCGGATAAAGGTATCATTTTCGTTTGCCATCAAATTCTCCGTTACCCGCGCGGAGATCGTCGCCGATCCATCCGTTCGCAGACATACCAAGCCGCTTACCCGGGTCAGCAAAAGTCCAGCCGACGGGTCATGGTCGGCCTTCTAGCCTATTTTGCCTGATATGTAAGGGGGAAACGTTGATTTCCTACATGGCGATGGGCTGAACGCCGATCAACCATTCGTGCAGTTTCAGGATGAAAGCGCCCCAGAGAACGATGCCGCCGACGATGGCCACCAGATCGTAACGGCCCGAGACGAAGGGACGGACCACTTTTTCACCCGCTCTTTCCCGGCGCTTCAGCGAAATCCGCATCACCACACCCCAGGCGAGGAACGATGCAAAGAGAAGAATCGAAGAGGTCTCTCCATTCGCCAGAAGATGGGCGAGCGCCCAGATCTTGACCGCCAGAATGAGCGGATGTTTGGTTCTGGTTGCGATGTGGCCAGCCGGGATGAGGCTGGCGATAAGACAGATCATCGCGGGCAGCATCAGGGTCACGGCGAGGTGGCTCGTCCAGACCGGCGGGTTCCACAGAACGCCGGTTTCCTGTCGCGCCTCGCCAAACGCATAGATGACGAGACCGAGCGTTATGAGGCTTGCGAGAGAATAGACGCCCTTGAACGGTCCTTCTCCCATCTTCGCGATCATCTGCGCGCGAAATCGCGGCGCAAACACCTTCAAAAGATGCGTCAGGAAAAACAAGGCAAGACAGAGTACGAGAAAAAGCATGGAACACGGTCCCCCGGTGGAACGGAATGCGGCCTCATTACCGCGACGCAGAAAAGGAATTAGGCTGAAAGACGTAAAAAAGCCAGTTTATTCAAAGCTTCGCCTTATTCCACCCGCAAAAGGCAGCGGTGTTTCACATGACGGATGCCTGATGTTTCGCCCATTGACTGCTTTTTCCCTGTCGCTATGCCTTGCCCTTCCCGCTTTTGCCGAAAATGCAGAGAAGCCGAAGCAGCTCGTCATCGTTTCTTTCGACGGTGCGGGCGACAATTCGCTGTGGGAAAGAAGTCGGGCGACGGCGAAGGAGGTCGGCGCGCATTTCACCTATTTCCTTGCCTGCACGCTGGTGATGGACCGCAAGACCAGCGCCAAGACCTATCAGGGCCCCGGCCAGAAGGCCGGGCGCTCCAATGTCGGATTTGGCCAGTCGCCGGAAGAGGTGGAGACGCGGCTGCGCAACATCTGGTCGGCCTATCGCGAAGGTCACGAAATCGGCAATCACACCTGTGGGCATTTCGATGGCGGCCAATGGACCGCCGAGCAATGGGACGGCGAGTTTACCACCTTCACCAGCACGCTGGAAAATGCCTGGCAGATGATTGGCAAGAAGGGTGAAGAACCCGAAGGCTGGCGCGACATGGTGAAAAACATCAACGGTTTCCGCGCGCCCTATCTTTCGCAGGGGCCGGCGCTGACCGCAGCCCAGAAGAAACACGGCTTCGTTTATGACGCCACCAGCATCACCAAGGGACCGGAATGGCCGGTGGAGCGCGACGGCATCGAACATTTCGGTCTGCCGCTGGTTCCGGAAGGCCCCGGCAATCGCCCGATCATCGCCATGGACTACAACCTCTTCATCCGCCACTCCATCGGCATCGAGACGCCGGACCGCGCGCAGGAATTCGAGGAACGCGCCTATGCGGCGTTCCGCACCGCTTTCGACAAGCAGTATAATGGCGAACGCATCCCCCTGCAGATGGGCTTCCATTTCGTGAAGATGAATGGCGGCGCCTATTGGAACGCCTATGAGCGGCTGCTGCGCGAAGTCTGCCGCAGCGACGATGTCGCCTGCGTGAGTTACGCCGAGGCCATGCCGATCATCAAGGCGCGCAGGAAGCAGAAGACAGAGGGCTAAGGTCCCCGGATACAATGCAAAAGGGCGGCCAGTCGGCCGCCCTTTTTGTTTTCCGTCAGGGCTTGTTGGCCGCCAGCTCTCCGGCTTCCGCTTCCCGCTGAAGATAACGCTCGTCGATTTCAGGCAGGGGCTTGTCATCGATCGCGGCCTCGAAAGCCACAAGACGTTTGTGGATGGACAGCAGCTCGATGATCGTGGTCCAGGAATTGACCAGATACTGGAACGAATTACTGACCTGACCGAAGGCCGTGGCGATCTGCTGGTAGATACCATAGGTGATCTTGCCCGCCACGATGGTGGGAACAAGCATCAGGAGCAAGAACACGGCATCGGCCTGAATGTAGAAATACCGCGCGACGTTGAAGTAGAGGTAGTGCCAATACATGCGGAAATAGTTTTTCCGCACATTGGAGTAAAGCTCCTTGACAGTCGGCGGCTGGGCGCGGTCGGCGTGATCCTCACCGTAGACCAGTTCCTTGCGATAAGCCGCTTCCACACGCTGGTTGCGGAAATTCAGGCCGGGCAGCTTGATGCCGACCGTCGCCAGAAGCACGGTGCCGAACACGGACCAGACAATCGCCAGCCAGAACAGCGCGTGCGGCACTTCGCCAAGGATCGGCAATTCGGAGACGTAGGACGACAGCGCAAACAGGATCGGCAGAAACACAACAAGCGTCATGACCGAATTGATCAGGGTAATACCCAACCCCTCCAGCGTGGAGGAGAACCGCATCGTATCTTCCTGAACGCGCTGCGAGGCACCTTCAATGTGGCGCAGCTTTTCCCATTTTGACATGTAGAAGTCGTTCATCGCGGTGCGCCAGCGGAAGATATAATGGCTGGTGAAGAAATCCGTGAGGATCGACACAGCCATGCTGAGAAAGGCGATCTTGGCGAAGACAATCTGAAGACTGTAAAAATCCCAGACTTCGATACCCGGCTGTTTTGACAGCGCATTTTGCAGGAGATCGCCGAAAGGCCGCCGGAAATTGTTGATGACGACGGAAATCTGAACGCCGAAATAGGTCACCGCGATAATCAGCAGCGATCCCCATATGGACCAGAACTTCCAGGGGTGATCCTTGGCGAGAACGGTCCAGACAGCCCCGAACAACACCAGGCACAATGCCAGATAGGCGTAGAAGAACAGATTGGCGGGAACCAGAAAATAGCTGAGATCGTAAGGTTCTTGCTCGGGCATCACGTAGCCCCAAGACCTGCCTAGCCCTTCAACGATGAAGTACCATCCAAGAATGGCGACAAAAGCCCAGACGATGGCGGAGGTGAAGAACAATTTCGGTTTGGGAAAGAAAGAATGAAACACGTTTCGAACTCACGCGCGTTTGAAGTCAGCCATTATTGGCGAAGCACTAGATGGCCCGAACCTAGGGCAGAAATTTGTGCACAGCAACGAAGAAGCGACGACCTTAACAAGATGTAAGGCGCAAACGGCGGATCGATCCCGCAAGGAACCCCTGAAATCGCCCCTTGTGAGGCGCAATATGCCCGGGCGGATTTAGCGCCGCCGCTCCGTGGCGAGAACCGGCAGCATCAGGAGAATGCTGGCGACAAGCACGCCAGAGGCGAGAATACTTGGTGCAGTAAAACTTCCCGTCACCTCGGCAATCCAGCCGGCGGCGAGTGGTCCGACGATCTGTCCAGTACCGAAGGCTGCCGTCATCAGGGCAAAGGCGCGGCGTGGGCTTGGGCCTGCGAATTCCCGGCCGAGCTGAAGGCCATAGGCGGTGATGACCATGAAGGTCAGCCCCAGAAGCAGACCGCCGGCAAGCACGCCCGGAACGGGTGGCAGCATGACGGAAGCGAAGACGCCGACGGCTTCCACAGCAAGCACGATCACGAAAGCGCGCTTCAGCCCCTGCGATTTCAAGACTGGCTTCCAGAGGAAAAGCGAAATGGCGGCGGCACATCCCGTCACGAACCAGACCAGAAACTCCACGAAAGCGCCGGCAGCAGCCATGCGGGCAATCGCAACAATGAAGGTGGCGGTGATGACGTAACCGAAGCCGAACAGCCCATAGGCGAGCGTCGTCAGAAAGAGCGGCTTCGTCCATTTGAGCGGCGGCTCCGACAGCGCAGAGGCATGCCGGGGTGGCCCGGCGGGCATCACCCGCCAGACGAGAAGAAACGTAGCGAAGGAAAAGACGGCACCGGCAATCCACTCCTCCCGCCAGGAGGCACCGCCGCCATCAAAAACGACGCCGATGAGATAGACCACAAGCGAGGAAATCGCGATGCCGGCACCGACGCCGCCATAATGCAGCGCCTGAATATGGTCCTTGCCGGCTTTCATGGCGTGGCCGATGACGATCTGCGACGTGAAGATCATGGTCATCGCACTGGCAACGCCGGCGAAAAACCGGATCAGGGTGAAGGCCGCAACGGAGTTGAATGCGGCCATGGCGAGCAGCAACGCGCCCGTGGAAAACAAGCCGCAAAGGGCGACCAGCCGTTCCCGTCCCGAGCCCCATGAATAGGCGGCGAGAACCGCCCCCGCGAGATAACCGGCGAAATTTCCAGCCGCGACGATACCCGCATCCCCCGCCGATAGCGGAACATCAGCCATCATGCCGGGAAGAATGGGGGTGAAGGAAAAACGGCCGAAGCCCATGGCGGACGCCATCATCAAGGCGCCGGCGAAACCGAGTGCAGTCAGATGTTTGGGGGAAAGTGGCTTGTCGATGCTCATGTACGGCTTATCGCAACCGCACTGCCACGGAACAAGCGAGTTATTTTGATCGGCAGCATAAGCCGTCTTTGTTGGTACGAGATGCAAGGACCTTGTTGTCTGCGCATCCTTATCCACCCTCATTCCTGTGCTTGTCACAGGAATCCAACCGACGCGCGTCCGCGCGGCGAGAGAAGTCCTTTCAGCCCAAGGACTTGGGCTGGCTGGATCCCTGTGACAGGCACAGGGATGAGGGAGGAGAAAGGTCAACGAATGCGGCAAACGTCGTAATTGGCGCACTCAGCTACGAAACTTGGTGTCTCGTAAAGTGGCGGTCTTCACCACTCACTCAACCAGCGTCAGCACCAGCGGGCCGTTCTTCGTAGCAACCACGGTATGTTCATACTGCACGGTCGGCGCGCTCGGATCGCTATAGAGCGTCCACGGATCGTCGTCGCCATCTTCGGCCCAATAGGCACCCGTCGACAGGAAGGGTTCAACGGTGAAGACCATGCCCTCCTGCATGATGCGCCGCTCACCCTTGTCCGGCCAGGTCGCCAGTTCCTTCGGCTCCTCATGCAGGGAGCGGCCGATGCCGTGGCTCGCCAGATTGGTGATCAGCGTGTAGCGGTTCTTTTTTGCAAAGGAGCCGATGGCATTGCCGATATCGGCAAAGGGCCGACCGGTTTTCACCTGCTGCAAGCCCGTCCACATGGCGCGCTTGCCATCGCGGCACAGCCGCTCGATCTCCTTTTTCACCGGCGGCACGGCGAAAGACGAACCCGTATCGCCGAAGAAACCGCTCTTCACCGCCGAGACATCGATATTGACGAGATCGCCCGCCTTGATGATGCGCGGGCCGGGAATGCCATGCGCAACCTCTTCGTTGACGCTGATGCAGGTCGCGCCGGGAAACTGGTAGCAGAACTCCGGCGCCGATTGCGCGTCGTTATCCTCCAGTACCTTTCGGCCGATCGCATCCAGTTCGGCCGTGGTGATACCGGGTTCCAGCGCATCCGCCATGGTCTGCATGGCCACGGCGCAGATGCGACCGATATCCTTTAGCAAAACCAGTTCTTCGTCGGTGGAGATGACCATGTTTCTGTCCGTCGTTCTAAATGGCGGGTCTGAAGACGCCCGCCTTGGTAATAATCAGGCCGTGGCTTTCACCGGATCGGCACTCCCCGTCAATTCTTTTCTGACAACAGGCGCGACTTTCGTACCATAAAGCTCGATGCCGCGCATGATCTGGTCATGCGGCATCAGGCCGATTGCCATCTGCAACAGGAAACGGTCGTTCTTGAAAACGCCATGCGCCTTGATGATCTTTTCCGCCACCAGCTCAGGTTCGCCAAGGAAGAGGTTGCCCTCCGGCCCACGCGCCGCATCGAAATGCGCGCGGTTTGTCGGACCCCAGCCGCGCTCGCGGCCGATGCGATTCATCACCTCAGCCTGCGGTCCGTAAAACTGGTCCGCTGCCTTGTCGGTGGTGTCGGCAATGAAGCCGTGCACGTTGATGCTGGTGCGCAGCCTGGTCTTTTCCTGCCCCGCCCGGCGTGCAGCTTCGTGATAGAGATCGAACAGCGGCGCGAAGCGGCGATATTCGCCGCCGATGATGGCAAGCGCCACCGGCAGCCCCATGGCGCCGGCCCGCGCCACCGATTGCGGCGTGCCGCCAACCGCGATCCAGACCGGCAGACGCTCCTGAAGAGGACGCGGATAGACCCCGCGCCCATTGATGGCGGGGTGTTTGGTGCCGGACCAGGTGACGATTTCGTTCTCGCGCAGCGCCAGGAGCAGATCGAGCTTTTCCGCAAACAGCACGTCATAGTCTTCGAGGTCGTAACCGAACAGGGGGTAGGATTCGATGAAGGAACCGCGCCCGGCCATGATTTCGGCTCGGCCGTTCGACAGGAGATCGACGGTGGAGAATTGCTGGAAGACCCGGACCGGATCATCCGAACTCAGAACCGAGACAGCGCTCGTCAGGCGGATATTCTTCGTCTTCACCGCCGCCGCCGCAAGCACGGTGGAGGGTGAGGACGCGACATAGTCCGGGCGGTGATGTTCACCCAGCCCAAACACATCCAGTCCGACCTGATCGGCAAGCTCGATTTCCTCAAGCAGTTCGCGCAGCCGGCGCGCACCTTCCGGCCCACGGCCATCGGCGGGGTTGGGATTGACATCCGCAAAAGTGTAAAGACCGAGTTCCATAGACGATACCTCTGTTTGATTGTCTGAGAGATAGGCACGGACGGCCCTTCAGACAAATGCAAAATCTGGCGTAAAATCTGGATGCTTAGCTTCGAAAAAGTGGATGGGCGCCGGCGCATTATGCCCCATGCCGGCCTCCCCCGAAATCGCGCCCGAAATCGCGATTGCCAGCCCGCCCCCTTTGGGCATAACCTGCTTAAATATGTGCGAAGTAATGCAAAAAGGGGAAAGCATGCATCGGACAGTTATCGTGACAGGCTCCACAAGTGGCATCGGCCTTGGCATCGCACAGAGATTTGCGAGGGAGGGCGCGAATATCGTGCTGAATGGCTTCGGCGACGAAGACGAAATTGAAAAACTCCGCCTTTTGCTGGAAGCCGAAAGTGGCGGGCGTGTGCTCTACCACCCGGCAGATATGACGAAACCGGACGAGATTGCCGATCTCATCAATTCCGCGCATGAGAAGCTTGGTTCGGTCGATGTGCTCGTCAACAATGCCGGCATTCAGCACATCGCTCCGATCGAGGAGTTTCCGACGGAAAAGTGGGACTGGATCATCGCCGTCAATCTGACCAGTTCCTTCCATACGATGCGCGTTGCGATACCGCTGATGAAGAAGGCCGGCAAAGGCCGTATCATCAACATTGCCTCTGCCCACGGTCTCGTCGCCTCGCCGTTCAAATCTGCCTATGTGGCAGCCAAGCACGGCATCATGGGCCTGACGAAGACGGCGGCGCTCGAGCTTGCGCAGACGGGCGTCACCGTCAACGCCATCTGTCCCGGTTATGTGCTGACGCCGCTCGTCGAAAAGCAGATACCGGAAATGGCCAAGGTGCGCGGCATCAGCGAAGAGGCGGTGAAGAACGACGTGATGCTGGAATTGCAGGCGACAAAGCAATTCGTCACCATCGATGACGTGGCGGCAGCGGCCGTCTTTCTGGCAAGCGATGCCGCCAGCAACATTACCGGCACGCATATTTCCGTCGATGGCGGCTGGACAGCGCAATAATCGATGACATCTCTTTCCGTTTTGGAAACAATGAATTGCCAAAACGGAAATCGATATGCGCGCGCGGGCGTGCATAGATAGCAGATTGGGAACCGGCTCAACCGGACAAAAAGCAAGGCAGTGCATGAACGACGCGATCAGCTTCATCCTCAACAGCGAAACCATTTCGCTTAAGGGTTTCGGACCGACAGACACGCTTCTCGATTATCTCCGCCTTCAAAGACGGCTGACCGGGACGAAAGAAGGCTGTGCTGAAGGTGACTGCGGCGCCTGCACGGTGTTGGTCGGGCGGCTTGTTGATGGCTCGCTGCGTTATGAAAGCGTCAATGCCTGCATCCGCTTTTTGGGCTCGCTGCATGCAACCCATATCGTGACGGTAGAGCATCTGGCCGGCCGCGATGGCACGCTTCACCCCGTGCAGCAGGCAATGGTGGATTTCCACGGTTCCCAATGCGGTTTCTGCACGCCGGGCTTCATCATGTCGCTCTACGGCCTGTGGCTTGCCAGCGAAAACCCGTCCCGCGCCGATATTGAAAAGGCGCTGCAAGGCAATCTCTGTCGATGCACGGGTTACGAGCCGATTGTGCGGGCCGCCGAAAAGATTGCAGCCGCCCGCCCGAGTGCGCTGTTCGACCCGCTGCAACGCGACCGCACCGATATCATGGCAAGGCTCTGGGCGATCCGCGCCAATGAGACCATTACGGTCACCCGCGGCGAAGATCGGACCATCATCCCGGCAACGCTTGCTGAATTGACCGATATCTATGCCGCCGAGCCGAAGGCTACCATCGTTGCCGGTTCCACCGATGTCGGCCTGTGGGTGACAAAGCAGATGCGGGCGCTTAATCCTGTCATCTTCATCAACAACCTCGGCGATCTGCAGGGTATTGCCGTGGATGAGAACGGCGTGACGCTCGGTGCCGGTGTCACCTACAGCCAGGCCTTCAAGACCATTGCAGAACATTTCCCGGCGCTTGCCCGGCTGTTCGATCGTCTTGGCGGCGAACAGGTGCGCAATATGGGAACAATCGGCGGCAACATCGCCAACGGTTCGCCCATCGGCGACACGCCCCCGGCCCTGATCGCGCTCGGCGCCACGCTCACCTTGCGCTCGTCTTCCGGCAGCCGCACCTTGCCGCTGGAAAGCTATTTCATCGATTATGGCAAACAGGACCGGCTGAGCGGCGAATTCGTCGAAAAGCTCTTTATTCCATTCCAGAAACCCGAAAGCCACTATGCCGTCTACAAGATTTCAAAGCGGCGCGACGAGGATATCTCCGCTCTCTGCGCCGCCTTCCATCTGACGCTCGAGGCCGACGGCACGGTCGAAGACATCCGCGTCGCCTTTGGCGGCATGGCCGGCACGCCGAAACGCGCTGCACATCTCGAGGCAGCGCTTCTCGGTAAGGCGTGGTCGCAGGATACCATCGACGCGGCGCGCGATGTGCTGGACGAGGATTTCACACCGCTGACCGACTGGCGCGCGACCGCCGAATATCGGCAACTCACAGCCAAGAATTTGCTGACACGGTTTTTCCTCGAGACATCAGGGGAAAAGCAGGAACTTGCCCGCTTCTCGCTGGAGGAGGCTTGAACCATGGACACGACAAGCTTCGATAAGACCAAGACCGAAATCGACGGCCCTGTACACGCCTCGCTCAGGCACGATTCTGCCCATAAACATGTGACGGGCAGCGCCGAATATATCGACGATATTCCCGAACCCGCCGGCCTCGTTCACGGTGCGCTTGGCCTTTCCGACCGGGCCCATGCCGAAATCGTCTCGATGGACCTTTCGGAAGTGGAAGCTGCGCCGGGCGTGTTATGGGTGATGACAGGCAAAGACGTGCCCGGCGAAAACGACGTCTCCTCCGGCGGGCGTCATGACGAGCCGCTGCTGGCCGAAACGAAGGTTGAATTTCACGGCCAGCCGATCTTCGCGGTCTTCGCTGAAAGCCGCGATATTGCCCGCAAGGCCGCCCGCAGGGCGAAAATCGTCTACAAGGACCTGCCGCATTTCACCGATATCGACACGGCGATTGAAAATGGCGGCGCGCTCGTCATCGATCCGATGACGCTGAAGCGTGGTGATGCGAAGCTCGAAATGGACGTGGCACCCCGCCGCCTGACCGGCACGATGCGGATCGGCGGGCAGGAGCATTTTTATCTCGAAAGCCACATCGCCATGGCCGTGCCGGGCGAGGACGATGAGGTGACGCTGTGGAGCTCCACCCAGCATCCGAGCGAAATCCAGCACATTGTCAGCCACATCCTTCAGGTGCCATCCAATGCCGTCACGGTGCAGGTGCGGCGCATGGGCGGCGGTTTCGGCGGCAAGGAAACCCAGGGAAACCAGTTCGCAGCCCTTTGCGCCATTGCCGCCAAGAAGCTGAACCGGGCCGTGAAAATCCGCCCCGACCGCGACGAGGACATGACCGCCACCGGCAAACGCCACGATTTCCGCGTCGATTACGAGCTAGGCTTCGATGAGGAAGGCCGCATCCACGCCGTCGACGCCACCTATGCGGCCCGCTGCGGCTTTTCCTCCGACCTGTCCGGCCCGGTAACCGACCGCGCGCTGTTTCACGCCGATTCCAGCTATTTCTATCCGCATGTGCATCTGACCTCCCGGCCGCTTAAAACCCACACGGTTTCCAACACCGCCTTTCGCGGTTTCGGCGGCCCGCAGGGCATGCTCGGGGCTGAGCGTTTCATCGAGGAAATCGCCTATGCCGTCGGCAAGGACCCGCTCGATGTCCGCAAGCTCAATTTCTACGGCGAAACCGGTTCGGGCCGCACCACAACCCCCTACCATCAGGAGGTCGAGGACAACGTCATCGCCCGCGTCGTCGAGGAATTGGAAGCCTCCAGCGAATACCGCGCGCGCAGGCAGGCAATTGTCGAGTTCAACAAGACCAGCCCGATCATCCGCAAGGGCATTGCGCTCACCCCGGTAAAATTCGGCATCTCCTTCACCATGACCGCCTTCAATCAGGCGGGCGCGCTGGTGCATATCTATAATGACGGTTCGATCCACCTGAACCATGGCGGCACCGAAATGGGCCAGGGCCTCTACACCAAGGTGGCGCAGGTGGTGGCCGATGCCTTCCAGGTGGATATTGGCCGGGTGAAAATCACCGCCACGACCACGGGCAAGGTGCCCAATACGTCGGCCACGGCCGCCTCGTCCGGTACGGACCTCAATGGCATGGCGGCCTATGACGCTGCCCGCCAGATCCGTGAAAGGCTCATCAAATTCGCCGCCGAGAACTGGAACGTGCCGGAAGAAGAGGTTGTCTTCCTGCCAAACCGGGTGCGCATCGGGCTTGAGGAAGTCGCCTTCAACGATTTCATCAAACGAGCCTATTTCGCCCGCGTCCAGCTTTCCGCCGCCGGTTTTTACAAGACGCCGAAAATCCATTGGGATCGTGCCGCCGGCCGCGGCACGCCGTTTTATTATTTCGCCTATGGCGCGGCCTGTTCGGAAGTGTCGATCGATACTCTGACCGGCGAATACATGATGGACCGCACCGATATTCTCCACGATGTCGGCAAGTCGCTAAACCCGGCCATCGATATCGGCCAGGTGGAAGGCGCCTTCGTACAGGGCATGGGCTGGTTGACGACGGAGGAATTATGGTGGGACGGCAAGGGGCGGCTGCGCACCCACGCTCCCTCCACCTACAAGATCCCGCTTGCCTCCGACCGGCCGAAGATTTTCAACGTTCAACTGGCGGAATGGTCGGAAAACGCCGAGCCCACCATCGGCCGCTCCAAGGCCGTGGGCGAACCGCCTTTCATGCTGGCGATCTCGGTTCTCGAAGCACTCTCCATGGCCGTCGCGTCCATCGCCGACTACAAGGTCTGCCCACGCCTCGATGCGCCGGCAACGCCCGAGCGGGTGCTGATGGCGGTGGAACGGTTGAAGAAGGTGTGAGGGGAGACACAATGACGTCCCTCTCCCGCTTCCTCGCCAGCTCCGGACCTGCAATCCTCGTGGAAATCGAGGCCGTGAAAGGGTCATCGCCGCGCGAGGCTGGAACCTTCATGCTGGTAAGCCGGAAGGCGCTGTGGGAGACCATCGGCGGCGGGCAGTTCGAATATATGGCGATAGACCATGCCCATGCCATGTTGAAGAACGGTACGACCGAAGACGGCATGGATATTCCGCTCGGCCCCGAAATCGGCCAATGCTGCGGCGGCCGCACCTTGCTCCGCTTCCGGCTGGTAACGCCGGACATCGCGGCAGCACTCGAGGCAAGGCTTAAGGCTGAAACCGAGCAGCAGCCGGCCGTCTTCATTTTCGGGGCGGGCCATGTCGGCAAGGCGCTGGCAGATGCTCTGTCGCTTCTGCCTTTGACACTGACCGTGGTGGAAACCCGTGAAAACGAGTTGCGCGATCTTTCAGCCGGTGTCGTATCCGTGCTGATCCCCATGCCGGAAGCGCTGATCGCGAAAATTCCCGCAAACGGCGCTGCGATCATCGTCACCCACGATCACGCACTCGATTTCCTGATTGCAAAGGAAGCGCTTGCCCGCGACGATCTCGCTTATGTCGGCATGATCGGCTCGAAAACCAAACGCGCCACCTTCGCCCATTGGCTGGAGCGAGAGGGAGAACCCGCTACCCGCCTTCAAAAACTCATCCTGCCGATCGGTGGAAGTAGCGTCAAGGACAAGCGCCCCGCCGTCATAGCGGCCCTTGTGGCAGCCGAGTTGCTGCAAGCATTTTCCGCTGCCGAAACCCGTCGCACCGAAAATCAGCGCGGCCATCCTCAAGACCAAGATCACGCCTGATCCCGTCGGGCAGGCTTTCATCTACCAGATTATCCGGTCGAAGGCTTTCAAGGGAAAACCGTTCCGCGGTCCGCAGACCCGCGCGCAGGCGGGACCACGCGCGCAAGAGTGCTGTGCGCATGTTCGTCTCCATTTAAAAAATGTCAGAAGCTCAGTTGATGAATTGAGCTAAAAATGCTCTGTTTTCCGGATAAAAACCAATGAAACCTTTGGCAGTTGGCATAAAGAGAACTTATCCATGAAAATGTCCCGCCAGTTCCCCCTGAATGCCCTGCGCGTGTTCGAAGCCGCCGCCCGGCATCTCAGCTTCACCAAGGCCGGTGAGGAACTGGGCATGACGCAGACGGCGGTCAGCTATCAGGTGAAACTGCTGGAAGAGAATGTTGGCGAGCCGCTGTTCATCAGAAAGGCGCGGCAGGTTGTGCTGACCGAGGCCGGGCAGAAACTGGCGCCGAAAGTTGCGGAAGCCTTCAACACTTTACGGGAGGCCGTCGACAATGTCCGTGACACCTCTGACACCACCCTGACAATTCACTCCACCGCGACCTTCGCATCGCGCTGGCTTTCGCGGCATCTGGGAGCTTTCCAGCTTGAACATCCCTCGATCGCCGTGCGGCTCGACACATCAAGCGCATTGATCGATTTTACGCAGTCCGATTGCGATGTCGCCATCCGCTGGAGCAGCGACGATGGCAAAGGACTGATCTATCATCAGTTGCTGCGGGGCGTTTACACGCCGATGCTGCATCCGAACCTTGCCGAAAGCATCGGTGGATTGAAAAAGCCGGAGGATCTTCTGCGCCTGCGCATCATCGATCCGGGTGACATCTGGTGGAGCCAATGGTTCCGGGAAGTCGGCATCGAAAATCCGGGCCTCGACCGTTATCCGCGCAGCCGCCTCAGCGTGCAGGCTTTCGAAGCCGCAGCGGCAATTGCCAGCCAGGGGGTAGCCATGCTCACCCCTGAACTTTATGCGGACGAGATTGCCCTCGGCCGCCTTTATCAGCCCTTCGAGCACCTCAGCAACGAAGGTAAGAACTACTGGCTCGTCTACCCTGAAAACCGCAGGAACATTCGCAAGATAAGGCTGTTTCGCGACTGGATACTGAAGCGGATCGACGAAAACCGGCCGCAAACATCTCAATACCCCATATCAGGCGCATAAAAGCAGCGCGGCGTGTCCTCGTCCGGGAACAGACAGAGATGATATTCTCCATCCTCGGATCGTCTTGCCTCACGCTGCGACCAGCTGAAGACATGGCGCCGCGTCACCAGACGATGATCGCCGGGCGCAAGCGAGACCTCGTAACCATCCTGCGTGACACGAACACTTCGCGTAGGGATCATCTGGCAATCGCCGGTTTCGGCGTCGCCATTGCAGCAGTAGCTTTCATATTTGAACCCCTTGTGGGATTCATGCGCAAGCGCCGTGGCGTTAAACGCCATCAGCAGGAAAAGAACTGTCAGAACAAGGCGCATCGGCACGGTCTCCGTTGAAAACAACGGCGGCTGCCGGAAGGTCATTGCGTCACTTCATTCAAAATCCAAGCATCAACGCATACCCGGACGCAACGGCACCGGGAACTGCAACACCTGCCCCTGATCTGCCCCCCGCCCCCAGGGTTCGCAGCACCCGCTTTCGGAATGAACCGCCAGCGAAAAACATGTCATTGAAGCCCTGCGCCTCTGACCGAAAACCGGAAAGAACATGCGCAACATAAATGTGTCAGAGTGCCCTTCGAAGCGTCCTTTCGGACGCAGGTCGCTCCAAGGCCCCGCAGCCCAATAGTTTTGCACATCAGCAGACTGCTCAGCGGATAATAGCTGAGTCGCGTTAGCCAGCTAAGCACAAACTCAGCGGCAGAACGGCTCCTTGACGATTGGACGGGGCCGGAAGCGGGGCGTCGCCGCGCCTGCGCCAAAGTTGTGGACACGAGCGTACGGGATTGTGAACAATCATGGTGCGGTGTTTGCTTTTCCCTTTCCTAACGGTCAAATTTCTCGCAAGGTGCGCTGCACAAGGATCAGGGGAACCGAATGTACGAATATGCCATTGCGTGGGAATGGATGGCCTTTGCCGTCCGCTGGCTCCACGTCATCACCGCCATCGCCTGGATCGGCTCGTCCTTCTATTTCATCGCGCTCGATCTTGGGCTGGTCAAACGGCCGCATCTGCCGCCGGGGGCCTATGGCGAGGAGTGGCAGGTGCATGGCGGCGGCTTTTACCACATCCAGAAATATCTGGTCGCCCCGGCCCAGATGCCCGAACACCTGACATGGTTCAAATGGGAAAGCTACATCACCTGGCTGTCCGGCTTCGCCATGCTGTGCATCGTTTATTACGGCGGCGCCGACCTTTTCCTCATCGACCATTCGGTGCTGGCGCTCACCCAGTTCCAGGCCATCTGTCTGTCGCTGGCATCGCTTGCTGTTGGCTGGCTGTTTTACGATTTCCTCTGCAAATCGCCGCTTGGCAACAACACCTGGGGCCTGATGGTGGTGCTTTACGTCGCGCTGGTGGCGATGGCGTGGGGCTATACGCAGGTCTTCACCGGCCGCGCCGCCTTCCTGCATCTCGGCGCTTTTACCGCCACCATCATGTCGGCGAATGTGTTCTTCATCATCATTCCCAATCAGAAGATCGTGGTTGCCGACCTGATCGCCGGGCGCACGCCGGACCCGAAATATGGCCGCATCGCCAAACAGCGCTCATTGCACAACAACTACCTGACGCTGCCCGTCATCTTCTTCATGCTGTCGAACCATTATCCGCTGGCCTTTGCGACCGAGTTCAACTGGATCATCGCAGCACTTGTCTTCCTGATGGGCGTCACCATTCGCCACTGGTTCAACACCACCCATGCCCGCAAGGGCAAGCCGACATGGACCTGGCTGCTGACCGCGCTCATCTTCATCGTCATCATGTGGCTTTCCACCGTGCCGAAGGTGCTGACTGGCGAAGAAGAACAGAAGGCGGCAACGCTTTCGCCGATGCAGCAGCAATTCGTCAGCGACGCCCATTTCGCGAGCGCCCGTGATGTCGTTCAGGGCCGCTGTTCCATGTGCCACGCCGCCGAGCCGGTGTGGGAAGGCGTGCCCTTCACGCCGAAATCGGTGAAGCTCGAAACCGACGCGCAGATCGCCGCACACGCCCGCGAAATCTATTTGCAAGCCGGCCGCAGCCATGCCATGCCTCCCGGCAACATCACCGCCATCACCCCGCAGGAGCGCAAAGTGCTGACCGCATGGTATGAAAGCGCCGTTTCTGCGGGCAAAGACGCCAAGGAAAAAACCGAATGAGCATGGTTCTGCTGCGTGGCCGCCTGTTAAGCTTCCGCCGCGCGCCGCTCGCAATCGACGATACGCAAAGCTATCTCTACATCGAGGATGGCGGCCTGCTTATCGAAAACGGCAAGATCGCCGCCATTGGCGACTATGCCGATATTCGCAAGCAGGCACCTGATGACATCGAGGAGAAGGACCACCGCCCTCATCTCATCGTGCCGGGCTTGATCGACATGCACCTGCATTTCCCGCAGATGCAGGTCATCGGCTCCTATGCCGCGAACCTTCTGGAATGGCTGAATACCTATACTTTCCCGGAAGAATGCCGTTTCGTCGAAAGCGTGCATGCCCAGCGCATCGCCACACATTTTTACGATGAGCTTCTGCGCCACGGCACCACCACGGCTGTCGCCTATTGCTCCGTGCACAAGACCTCAGCCGATGCGTTTTTCACTGAGGCCCTGAAGCGCGGCATGCTGATGGTGGGCGGCAAGGTGATGATGGATCGCAACGCCCCGCAGGGCCTGCTGGACACGCCGGAAACCTCCTATGACGAGACCCGGGCCGTCATCGCCGACTGGCACGGCAAGGGCCGCAACCACGTCGCCATCACGCCTCGCTTCGCCATCACCTCCACGCCGAAACAGATGGAAGCAGCCCAGGCGCTGGCGCGGGAATTTCCCGATCTCTTCATCCAGACGCATCTTTCCGAAAATCTGGACGAGATCAAATATACCTGCGAGCTTTACCCGGAAGCGACCGATTACACCGACATCTATGTGCGTTACGGCCTGATGGGCAACAAGACCCTGCTCGGCCACGCCATCCACCTCTCGGAACGTGAGGCGGACGTGCTGTCGGAAACCGGTGCGGTCGCCGTGCATTGCCCCACATCGAACCTCTTCATCGGCTCCGGCCTCTTCCCGATGAAAAAGCTGCAACGGCGCGAAAAGCCTGTTCGTATTGCGGTTGCTACCGATATCGGCGGCGGATCGAGCTATTCCATGCTGCGCACCATGGATGAGGCCTACAAGATCCAGCAATTGCTGGGCGAGCGTTTGAACCCGCTGGAAAGCTGGTATCTGATGACGCGCGGTAATGCCGAAGCGCTTTCCATGGTCGACCGCATCGGCACGCTGGACGCCGGCACGGATGCCGACATCACGGTTCTCAACGCCTCTTCCACGCCCGCCATGGCGCTTAAGATGGAAGTGGTGAAAAGCCTGACCGAAGAACTGTTCCTGATGCTGACCATGGGCGACGACCGCACAGTCGTCGAGACCTACGTCACCGGCAAGGCGATGAAAAGCGCGCTTGCATAGTTCGGTTTAGGCCGAAACATCAGGTCGTGGCCTCATCTATATCAGTACATATTGAAACGAGCGGGCGTCGCCTGTTTTTCTCTCCCCGCCGGGAAAAGAAACAGGCCGCACTCGCCCGCTTCATATGATCGCCTGACAGCCCAAGTCAGCCGAAATGCGAATGACCTCTGGAGTGCGCCGTGCCGGATTTTGAGACAACCACAACGCTCATGATTGTCGCCACATTCATCGTCGCGGGCGTCACCGGCATGGGCCTGCCTACCGTTGCCATGGGCGTTCTCGGCCTTTTCATGCCGCCGGTCGTTGCCGCTGGCCTGCTCATTCTGCCCTCCTTCATCACCAATATCTGGCAATTGCTGGCCGGACCCGATTTCAAGGCGATCGTCTCGCGACTATGGCCGATGATGATCGCCATTGCCGTCGGCACGCTTCTCGGCATCCGGCTGATGACATCAGGCACCGGCGTCTGGACCACCTCGGCGCTCGGATTGTGCCTCGCGGCTTACGCAGCCTACAGCCTTCTTGCAAAGCCCTTCGCCGTTCCCGCAAGGCTGGAACCGAAACTCTCCCCGGCCGTCGGGCTGGCGACCGGCCTTCTGACCGGCGGCACCGGAATTTTCGTGGTCCCCGCCGTGCCCTATATCCAGTCGCTTGGCTTCAGCCGCGACGATCTCGTGCAGGCGCTTGGCCTGTCCTTCACCGTTTCCACCGTTGCGCTTGCCGCCGGCCTTGCCTCTCAGGACGCCTTCCGCGTCGAGCACATGTCGCTTTCCGCACTCGCCGTCCTGCCAGCGCTTCTCGGCATGTGGCTTGGTCAGAATATCCGCCGCATCGTCACTCCCGCGACATTCAGGCGCTGGTTCCTAATCTGCCTGCTATTGCTTGGGGCTGAGCTGTTTTTGCGAGCATTCTGGAGCTGATTCAAGCGCAGTCGAACCGTCACCGCTTCAGAGGCGCAATCAAATTATAGGCGACAATTTCTTCGTCTTCCGTCCCCTCATCGTAAATCTTCGCCACCGTGGCGCGCAGATCCGGCGAATAAACCGCTGTCCATCGTTCTTCCTCTTTGCCGTTTTTACGAATGTCGTAGGTCACATAAAACACCTCATAATTGCAGAATTTAATCGGAAAGGCGCGCCGCTTCGTAACTGCAAGGGTCAGTGACCACTTATCCTCGATTTTGGTAGTTTCGAGCGGCAGAAATTCAAAAGTGCGTCGAGCGCCAACTTTCAGAGGCCAGAACGCTTCCAGATTTGACGTAAAGTGCTGGCTGTAATTGCCGTCATCGCCCGAACGCGCCAGCTCGATTAACCCCCGAAAGAGAAAAAGCCTCTGTTTGCCTGCGCCTTGAAAATCATTCTCCACCAAGACGATCGGTCCGGATCGCCTGAATTCGCTGCGCACCTGACCGTGGGCAAGAACAAACTCATCTCCATCATTTTTACCGGAGGGGCACTCGGCGGCGAAAACAATCGCGGGCGAAATAAGAACTGCGCTAAATAATCTGAGTAAATAATTTAACATATTAAAATACGATATTACTTGAGAAACCATCTGAATTATTATCAAAATACAGTATATTTCAAGCATAATTCCTAGCCATTTGCGAGTGCAAAAAGCACTGCTGCAAAGACGATTGCCATCGCGTAAACGCGATTACCATGTTATGTGAAGCCATCATTCAAATGTGAAGGCTTTATCCATGGGCAAAATCCTCACCATAGCGGACCTGAAGAAACAGGCTCAGCGCCGTGTGCCGAAGATGTTTTTCGACTATGCCGATAGCGGCGCCTGGACGGAAGGCACCTACCGCGCCAATGAGGAGGATTTTTCCAAGATAAAGCTACGCCAGCGTGTGCTGGTGGATATGACCGACCGGTCGCTCGCCACCGAAATGATCGGCCAGAAGGTTTCGATGCCGGTGGCGCTCTCCCCCACTGGACTAACCGGCATGCAGCATGCCGATGGCGAGATGCTGGCGGCAAAAGCGGCGGAAGAATTCGGCGTCCCTTTCACGCTTTCCACCATGAGCATCTGCTCCATCGAGGATGTCGCCTCCGTCACCTCCAAACCTTTCTGGTTCCAGCTTTACGTGATGAAGGACCGGGATTTCGTCAATAATCTGATCGACCGGGCGAAGGCAGCGGGATGCTCGGCGCTGGTGCTGACGCTCGACCTGCAAATTCTC
Organism: Rhizobium sp. AN68; assembly: GCF_030758035.1. NCBI lineage: Bacteria > Pseudomonadati > Pseudomonadota > Alphaproteobacteria > Hyphomicrobiales > Rhizobiaceae > Rhizobium > Rhizobium sp. AN68. The sequence continues at coordinate 2,174,813 of NZ_JARWMI010000003.1, forward strand.
GGCCAGCGCCACAAGGACCTGCGAAACGGCCTCTCCGCCCCGCCGAAATTCACCCCGAAACACATCTGGCAGATGGCGACACGGCCAAGATGGTGCCTCGACATGCTGCGCACGCAACGCCGCAGCTTCGGCAATATCGTCGGCCACGCCAAGAACGTCTCCGACCTCTCGTCGCTCTCCTCCTGGACGGCCGAGCAATTCGATCCGCGCTTGTCGTGGAAGGATGTCGAATGGATCAAGGAGCGTTGGGGCGGCAAGCTCATACTCAAGGGCATCCTTGACGAGGAAGATGCGCGCGCCTCGCTCGATACCGGCGCGGACGCCATCATCGTCTCCAACCATGGCGGTCGCCAGCTCGACGGCGCGCATTCCTCGATCGCCATGCTGCCGAGGATCGTCGATGCCGTTGGCGACAGGGTGGAGGTGCATATGGACGGCGGCATTCGCTCCGGCCAGGACGTGCTGAAGGCGGTAGCACTCGGCGCCAAGGGAACCTACATCGGCCGCCCGTTCCTCTACGGCCTCGGCGCGGATGGCAAGCAGGGCGTGACGACGGCGCTCGAGATCATCCGCAAGGAAATGGATATCAGCATGGCGCTTTGCGGGAAGCGGCTGATTACGGACGTCGACCGCAGCATTCTGGCGTGATGGTGACGACACGGCATACAACGTAAAGATCGAAGCCGATGCTTCGGTAAGAATATCGCCTTTACGTCGCCTCCCTCATTTCTGTGCTTGTCACAGGGATCCAGCGAGCCCAAGCCCTTGGGCTGAAATGACTATTCTCGTCGCGCAGACGCGCGCCCGCTGGATTCCTGTGACAAGCACAGGAATGAGGTGGAGAAGTCCGCTCAATGCCCAATCGTCTTCGAAAACACATTGACGATCACCACCCCGGTCACGATGAACCCAAGACCAACCACCGCAGCAATATCGAGCGTCTGGCGGAACACGAAATAGCCAATGCTGGAAATGAGTACGATGCCAAGCCCGCTCCAGATCGCATAGGCAACGCCGACCGGCAGCGCCCGGAGCGTGAACGACAGGAGATAAAAGGCCGCACCGTAAAACAGAGCCATCAGCACCGTCGGCAACAGCTTGGTGAATTGCTGCGATTGCTGCAGAAAGGAAGTTGCGATGACCTCGCAGACGATAGCCGCGACAAGCGCCCCATAAGTCAAAACAGCCGCGTTCATCGTTCCACTTCCTTTTTCGTCTGGGCGATCATCCGGGCCCTCAGAGCCGCCCTGTCGCCACCCGCTTTACCGTCGTCGGCCAGTAGATCGGCAAACCAGATGCCGTCAGCCGCAAGCCGCACCATCTCCGGGACCACCCCGTCATCCGTTTCTTTATGACGGGCAAGGCGCCCCTCAATCCAGCTGTTCCACATGCGCCGAAGCGACGGTTCACCGACCATGGAAACCGAGATCGCTGCCCATTGCCTGCCCGAATCCCTGCCCCGATCCGAGAAAACCGCGTTCACATAGGCCCTTGTGAAGCTCCCAAAAGCTTCACAATCCTGTGAGATGAGGTCGTCGATCTCAGTGTCCAGAGCCGCCAGAAGGTCAGTCATCACCGCTTCCAGCAGCACCTGCTTGGAGGGAAAATGATGAAACAACCCACCCTTCGTCACCCCGGCGGCATCGGCCACTGCCTGCACGGAAAGCGCCGCAACCCCCTGCTCGGCAGCGAGTTTCGCCGCGCAATCGAGAAGATTGCGGCGCACGATCTCAGGCTGCTTTTTGCGTTCATGTGCATTTGTCATGGTCAAAAACATACCGGATGGTTGGTTTCTTTGCAAGGAAATTGTGAGGGCGACGGCCGACTTGAATTTCATACTTAATTAAGCATGAAAGCGATCTCTAAAGTTTTAGCGGTTTTGTTGCCGGAAAGTGTCAGTAAAACTTCGCCCATCGCGGCGATCGAACATAAAGGGGTGGACCATGTCGGGAACGATCAAACGGGGAATGGCGGGCGCATGGGTATTCGCACTCGCCTTCTTTTGCGCGATCCTCTCATTGCAGGCATCGCCTGCGCAGGCCGGTTATGCCCATTTCATCATGGATGCCAATACCGGAAAGGTCCTCGCCGCGCAGAACGCCGATGTGCTGAACCACCCGGCATCGCTGACCAAGATGATGACGCTCTATATGACCTTCGAGGCGTTGCACGCCGGCCGGATTCTGCTGGGACCAGAAGATAAGGATGTCCAGGAACGGCGCAGCCGTCATCCCCTCGAAGCTTTATGTGCGTGAGGGCCAGACGTTTACGGTGCGCGAAGCCGTCTACGGCATGATCGTCAAATCCGCCAATGACATGGCGGAAGGCATGGGCGACCATCTCGGCGGGTCCGAGGCACAATTTGCGCAGATGATGACCCGTAAGGCCCGCCAGCTTGGCATGACCAAGACGGTTTTCCGCAACGCCTCCGGCCTGCCCAGCAAATCGCAGGTGACGACGGCGCGCGACATGGCGAAACTCGGACTTGCGCTGCAGCGCGACTTTCCGAAAGAATACGGCCTCTTTGCCATGGAATCCTTCAGCTTCCGGGGCAAGCGCATCCGTGGCCACAATAATCTGATGTATCGCTATCAGGGCATGGACGGCATCAAGACCGGTTACACCAATGCGTCGGGCTTTAACCTCGTCAGCGCCATCAATCACAATGGCCGCCGTGTCGTTGGCGTCGTGCTGGGCGGCAAGACCGCGCGCAGCCGCGATGCGCAGATGGCTGCTCTGCTGGACAAGGCGATGCCGCAGGCCTCGAGAAACCGTAATACCGAACAGCTGGTGGCAAGCACCAATGTCAGCCGCACCTTCGATGTGCCGCCCGCAGCCGTCCCTCCGGCAGCAGTACCACTACCGATGTTTGCCGAGCGTCGCGCCGATCCGATCGCCATGCAGATCGCCACGGCGAACAGCCAGATGGCGGATATGATCCAGGTCTCTGCCATTCCGAAACCCGCACCCGCTGCACAAATGACCGGCCAGCGCAGCCGCTGGGAAGTACAGATCGCCGCCACCGACAGCGAAGCTGCCGCCCGCTCGCTGCTCGCCAATGCGCGCTCCAACATCGCCGGCAGCTACTCCGGCATCGCGCCCTATACCGAAGCGGTGCAAAGCGGATCGGCAACGCTCTACCGCGCCCGCTTTACCGGCTTTGAAGACCAGTCTTCGGCGGTTTCCGCCTGTAAGGAGTTGAAGGCGCAGTCTTATGCCTGCGTTGTCATGAACAGCGAAGGGTAAGTTCTACCGCTTGAGCCAACCGTTTTCCAACGCATCGGCCAGATACGGAATGCCGTTGACCTTCGCCATCTCGGCCATGGCAAGATTATCGTAGCGTATCTGCCGGAAATAGACCTGCCAGCCGCGTGCGGTTTCTTCCAGCACGGCATAGCTGGCAAGCGGATGACCGACTTCGACATGATGGTCGAACGGCGTGCCATCCTTCCAGCCGGGGCAGCCGACGCTGCCGGGATTGACGATCAGGCGGCCATCGGAGAGCTGCACGGTGCGGGCGATATGTGTGTGGCCGCAAAGCATCAGCGGCTGGGTGATGCCATCAGCCATGGCCTCGATTTCGGAAAGCGGTCGCAATTTCAGCACCCCTTCCGTCGAAAGCGTCTCCAGCCAGTACTCCAGATCACCGCGCGGCGAGCCGTGGCAGCAATAGGCGACGTCCTTGAACACCATGCTGAACGGCAGGGTGTGCAGCCAGTCCAGATGCGCGGCGGTCAGCTGCGCATGCGCCGGCCTCTCCCAGCTGCCCATCTCTTCCGGCGCGCGCTCGATCAATTCGCGATCATGATTGCCGAGAACGCTGGGTATCCAGTTGCCAACCAGCACATCGCCGGTAAAACCCGCTTCCAGCGGACCACTGAAGCAATCGCCGAGATTGACGATGTCCTTGATGCCCAGCCTCGCGATATCCTCAAGCACGGCCTCCAGTGCGGCGCAGTTTCCATGAATATCGGCAATGGCGGCAAAGATCATGGCGGTCAGCTTCCTCGATAGGTGGAGTAACTATAGGGCGAAAGCAGAAGCGGCACATGGTAATGGCCGCTCTCGTCGGCAATGCCGAAACGGATGGGGATGATGTCGAGAAAGGCGGGTTCCGCCAGGGTGACGCCCTTGCCACGCAGATAATCGCCCGCATGGAAAACCAGCTCGTATTCCCCGGCCTTGAAACTGTCGCCCACAAGTAGCGGCCCGCCATCAACGCGGCCATCGCTATTGGTCTTAACCGTCTTAATCTTCTCGCGACGATCACCCGAGAGCCGGTAAAGCTCGATCGTCAGCCCCTCGGCGGGCGTGCCATGGGCGGCATCGAGGACGTGAGTGGTCAAACCGGTCATAGGCTGGGCTCCGCGATCATGTAGGGCGCATCGAAAAAATGCTCTTCCAGATTGTTGCCCGGCCCCTCGCGATCGGCAACCAGAAAATCCGAAATCGCCTGCAACGGCATCAACGGGTAATGCCATACGTTGCGGCGGTAATTCACGCCCTGATCCCCGCACGCCAGAAAAACCTGCGGCCGACCAGGCTTGCCGCCCTCGTCCTCGGCAACGACGACAAGGAAAGGCCTGCCGGACAGCGGCGAGAAACTCTGGCTGCCGAGCGGATGCCGCTCCATCATCTCGATTGTATGGGGAAAGGTACGCGGCTGTCCGCGGAAAATATTGAGGATGATGCGCGCACCCTCGCCCGCTGCCTCGGGTGCCGCAAGCGCATGATGCCGTTCGGTCTGGCCGCCATTGATGTGGCGCATGGAAGAGGGTGTAATTTCGATCACATCACCGAAGGATGCGAACGCCTCTTTGGTGAGAGGCTTGATCTCGAGAAAATCAGTCAAATGTCATTCACCTTGGGCATGCCAGTTTCGGAGGAGTGAGAGACGCGCCTGCAAATCCGGAATGCTCTGCGTTATCGTTTTCCAGACCACCGAGAGTTCCGCCCGGAAATAATCATGCACTATCAAGTTGCGCATACCCTTCATCTTTATCCAGGGGATTTCCGGGTGCTGCTGTAAAAACGCGGGGTAATGTTTGTCCAGTTTTGCGACCGCCTCGCCAATCAGGGCAAGGCACATCATCACCGCCATCTGGGTTCGCGTATCGGAAGAAAAAGTGGCCTCATCCATATCCTGAATGAAATCCCGTATTCGGGAGGCGGCAACATCCATCTCCTTCAGGTAGAGCAGAAGTCGATCCGTACTCATACTGCTTTGGCTTCCATCAGAACACGCGCCCGGATATCCGAGTGCAGGCCGCCTGAGGTGACGACGTCAACCTCGACACCGAGGATAGTCTTCAGTTCCTCCAGCAATCCGCCAAGATCGAACAGAGTGGTCCCCGGCAACGCATCCACCAGAATATCCAGATCACTGTCCGGCCTGTCTTCGCCACGGGCGACGGAACCGAACACGCGCGGGTTTGCCGCGTTGAAGCGCTTCGTTGCTTCGCGGATCGCTTCCCTGTTCTTTTCCAGCACCTCGGAGGGTCTCATGGCCTCAATCTCCAGATAGCACGAGTATAGCGGAACGACCGCCGCTCGCCAATTCAACCCTCGGGCAGCATCGAGGAAAGGCGCAGCCAGGCGATCTTTTCCACCTGCGCCGTCGCCGTCGCAAATTCTGTCGCCGCATCATTGCCGATACGCGTCTCGAAGGCGGAGAGAATATCGTGCCTGTTCAGCCCCTTGACTGCAATGATGAATGGAAAGCCGAATTTTTGCGTATAGGCGGAGTTCAGCTCGGTGAAGCGCGCATGCTCCTCGGGCGAAAGCCGGTCGAGCCCTGCGCCCGCCTGTTCATTGCGGCTATCGGCGGTCAACTCACCTGCTATTGCGAGCTTGCCGGCAAGATCAGGATGCGCGCGCAAAACACCCAGCCGTTCCGCTTCGGAGGCGGCACGAAACTGCGCGCATAATCCGCCATGAACCGCCTTCGCCGTTAACTCCAGACCTGCGCCTCCAACATCATAGGCCCGTTCGGCGATAAAAGGCGAATGTTCGAACACACCGCCGAAACGGCTGACAAATTCATCCCGCGTCAGCATCAGAGCGTTCCCGGCTTGTGGTTTTCATGCCAGTGACGAGCGATCTCGATACGCTGCGGGATCCACACCTTTTCATGGCCCAGCACATATTCGATGAAACGGCGAAGGGCTGCGGCGCGGCCGGGACGGCCGACGAGACGGCAATGCAGGCCGACGCTCATCATCTTCGGCGCGCCTTCAAGCCCTTCCTGATAAAGAACGTCGAAAGCGTCTTTCAGATAGGCGAAGAACTGGTCGCCGGAATTGAAACCCTGCGGCGTGGCGAAACGCATATCATTGGTGTCGAGCGTGTAGGGAATGATCAGGAACGGTTCATCCTGCAATCCCTTCACCCAATAGGGCAGATCGTCGGCATAGGAATCGGACGAATAGAGAAAACCACCCTCTTCCATGACGAGACGCAACGTATTGTCGGAAGGCTTGCCCTGATACATGCCAAAGGGGCGCTCGCCCGTCAGCTCCGTATGCAGGCGCACGGCTTCGGCAATATGCTTGCGCTCTTCCTCCTCGGAAAAATCCTTGTATTCCAGCCAGCGATAACCGTGGCTGGCGATTTCCCAACCCGCTTCCTTCATTGCCGCAACGGCTTGCGGGTTGCGCGCCATGGCAGCGGTCACGCCATAAACAGTTGTGGTGACGCCAAGATCGGTGAACATGCGCCACAGCCGCCAGAAACCGGCGCGTGAGCCATATTCGTAGATCGATTCCATGTTTAGGTTGCGCTGGCCCGGCCACGGCTGCGCGCCGACGATTTCCGACAGCAGCGATTCCGACGCCTTGTCATTGTCGAGAATGCAGCTTTCGCCGCCCTCTTCGTAATTGATGACGAATTGCACGGCGATGCGTGCGCCGCCCGGCCATTTCGGATCGGGACTATTGCGGCCGTAGCCCACCAGATTGCGGGAGTAATTCTCGGAAATCATTCAGCCACCCAAAACACCTCTCCCGACGCGGAACCCGCTTCTGGAAGACATGAGCAAAACAACCATCCGAAGGTGTCTGCCCGGAACGGGTAAACACGACACGCTTCAGACATGCGATGCACGGACGGTAGCATCCGCATTCGGAATGTCGAGAGCAATTTTGCCGACATTCCGATGCTTTTTTGTGTACGATTTCTGTGGGGCGCTTCTCAGGCGATCTTTCGGGCGGAAACACGACCCATGGGATGCAGCGAATGCACCCGGAAAGGCGCGCCGGGTTCATCCTCGATGAAAAGCGCAAGGCTGGAAAATGACAGAGGCCGGGTGAGCAGCGGCTCGAAAACCTTGCGCACGGCACGCTCGATCCTCTGGCTGCTGGAAGGCTCGACACCGCCCGTCAGCGACATCTGAAAACGGAACTCGTCCATCACATGCGGACTGCCCCAGCGATGCAGATTGGTCAGCTGCGAAGCCGAAAGCCGGTCGGGATCCGCCCGCTCGATTTCCGCCTCGGAGAGCGGCGCGCGGTAGCGGTCGAATTCCTGCACCACACGGGCTGCGAAAAAATTCAGCACTTCGCAGGGACGCTCGGGAACGAGGCTGAAGACATTGTCATGCCGCGCTACTATAAGTTGTGGCAGCGTGAAGGGGTCCTGCCTGCCGGAAAAATACATCAGGTCGCGCAACAACGCGGCCTCGGAATGACCTTCGGCAAGACGGAACGGGGCTTTTATGGTGCCGTGGAAACCATAACGGCGCGGCAGGGCGGTATGGTAGGAAATCTCCTGCATGCCGAGATCGATCGTGCCCGGCGGCTCCACCGCATGGCCTGAATAGGCATCGCGTCCCAGCCACGCGGCAGCCGCCTGCGTCAGCGGGTCGTTGGGGGAAGGCGTGAAATGGATGGCGTATCGCATGCGCTATCACCTCGCCGCAAATGCGGCCAAACGGGGCTCTTTGCAGGCCAGCAAGTAAGCGATTTGCGTGACAGATTAACGACGTGGACCAAACTAATCAGAAGTTTCTAAAGTCCGGACGGCAATACTCACGTGTTCTTGAAGGCGAAAACCGGAAGGCACGTCCGGCGTGTGGCCACACACGGCCTGCAACGCAGCATCTGCAAGATAGTGGGCAAGGCCGAAGCTGACCTTGAAGCCGCCCGATAACGCCACGAGCCGCGGATATTCGGAAAGTGTACCCACCATCGGGTCCCGTCCAACCGCCTTCGGCCGCAACCCGGCCCAGCGTTCGATCACCGGCGCACGGCCAAGCGACGGCACCACGGCGCATGCATCCGCGAGCAATTTTTCCAGCTTTTCGTCGGTGCTGAATGGATCGGAAAAACAATCTTCGCTGGTACTGCCGATGGCGACAGTGCCATCCTCATGCGGCACGATGTAGAGACCGTTCAGAAACACGACCGGCATGGCCGGATCGGCCGCAGCATCCAGAAGGGCGGCCTGCCCCTTCACCGCCTGTCCAAGCACAATGCCGGGTTCCAGACCGATGGCATCGCGGATCAGCGCGAAGGAACCATGGCCGTTCGCGACGATGACATGATCGAAGGCGACCTCGTCGCCCGACGACAGCACCGCCCGCCCTTTATCCGGATCGAGCGAGACGACGCGGCACTGTTCCGCCACCCGCACATACCGGGCGTTGCGGAGGAAAGCCGACAGAAGGGCGATCATCGCCCGGGGAGAAACCCGTGCGGCCAGCGTATCCAGCACGAAGCCCGCTTGTCCCGCCGCATCGTCCACCCATCCGGTAACGGAAGGGCTGTCACCGACATGCCAGTGGAACCGGCGCCCGTCTGAAACCCAGTTTTCCCCGGCATCCCGCTCGTGCCGTTCGGCAATGCTGCGCAAATGTGGTTTCGGCAGGGGAATGATCCGGCCGCAGCGCCGATAACCGGCGGAAAGCCCGGTCTCGGCTTCCAACTCGGCGATCTGTTTTTCCAGCGCAACGAGAGCGTCGAACTGGAATTGCTTCTTGTCCGACCAGCGGTCCGGCATATGCGGCATCAGTGCGCCCAACAGCCCGCCGCTTGCACCATCTCCAAGACGGCCCGCTTCCAGCAGCAGGGCGTTTATGCCCATCCTCTCTGCCTTGACGGCAGCCCACAGCCCCATGATGCCGCCACCGACGATGAGGAGCGGCACCGAGCCAGGCAATCTTGGTGCCCGCAATCTTGGTGATTGACCAGATCTGAAAGCGGGACTATCGGCATTAGTCATGACACATTCCAAGGAAAACACCGCAGATATCGGTTCGGCAGCCGACAATCCGCCCGCCGCGCTCGACTGGCGTGAGGGGGATATGCCCTATTCGCTGGCCTTTGACGATCATTTTTATTGCCAGACGGATGGCAGGCTGGAATGCGGCCATGTCTTCCTGTCCGGAAACGGCCTGCCGCAGCGCTGGCTTGAGCGAGAGAGCATCTTCCGCGTCGGCGAACTTGGCTTCGGCACCGGTCTCAATCTCTGCGAGACCTGGCGTCAATGGAAAGAGGTGCGCAACGGTCACTCCAAGCTGCATTTCATGTCCTTCGAACTCTACCCGATGAAGGCGGACGAGATCGACCGGGCGCTTTCCCGCTGGCCGGAAGTTGATACCGAACGCAAGGCACTGGTCGCCCGCTGGCCGGCGGACCCGAAAGGCGAGGTCGATATCGAACTGGACGACCAGACGCGCCTGACAGTGGTGTGCGGCGAAGCGCTCACCGGCATTTCCGGCAGAAGCGAAGGCTTCGACGCCTGGTTTCTGGACGGTTTCGCCCCTGCCCGCAATCCCGACATGTGGTCGCTGGAAATCATGCAGACGCTGTTCGGCAAAACGGTACCGGGGGGCACATTCGCCACCTATGCCGCCGCTGGCTTCGTCCGCCGCAACCTCATCGCCGCCGGTTTTGAACTGGAGCGCCGCAAAGGGTTTGCCGGAAAGCGTGAGATGCTGTGCGGCACCAAGCCATCCCGCTGAGGCGGCTCCCACAGCAGCAACCGGCCTTCACTGTCAGGCGGTCGGCACGTCGCGGCGTGGCATCGCGTCTCCCAGCCATTGCGCGATCTTGTCCTCGAGAATTTCGGGGCTGATGGGCTTCGACAGATAATCATCCATGCCTGCTGCGATGCAGAGCTCGCGGTCCGCGTCCTGTGTATGCGCGGTAACGCCGATGATCGGAACATGCCGGCCGTCGGCAGCCGCCTGTTCGGCGGAGCGGATTGCCATTGTCGCCTGATGCCCGTTCATCACCGGCATCGACACATCCATAAGGATGACGGCGGGATTGTGCTCCTCCCACGCCTGAACGGCCTTCTTGCCATTGCCGACGATCAGGAACCGCAAACCCGCCTGCTGCAATATCTGGGTGAAGACGATCTGGTTGACGTCGTTGTCCTCGGCCACCAGCACATCCACAAGGCAGGGTCGGCGTCGGTCTGGAACCATCGTCGGAGGTGACACAACCCGCCGCTTCTTGTCCGTGGGGCCATTGTCTGGCCGCACCGGCGCATCGCTGCCACCTGAGCCCAGCCCCTGCGGATCCTGCCGGGCGCGCTTCTGCCGCACATCCCGCACCACATCGAACAGGGTGGAACGCAACAGACGCGCCCGCGCCGGCTTCATCAGATGCGCCTGCACGCTGAGATCGGTGAAAAGGCTCTCGTCACCTACGACATCCATAGACGTCAAGAACACGATTGCGATATCGTCGAAACGACTATCCGCCCTGATCCGCTCGACCACATCCAGCCCGTTCATAACAGGCATGTGATAATCGAGAATGATGGCGTCGATGGTAAAACCGAGGGATGCAGCCTCCTGCAGCACGGCAATGCCTGATGGCCCGTCCTGCACAGCATGGCCGTCGATACCCCATGTCTTCAACTGCTCCGTCAATATGCGGCGATTGACGTCGTTATCGTCGATGACGAGTACGCGTATATCCTCGATCGCCATGGCAAGAAGCGGAGCGTCGCGCCGTTTTTCCGTAACGTGAAACGGAATATTGACCTCGAAGGTCGATCCCTTGCCGACTTCGCTCACCACATTGATCGTACCGTCGAAAAGACCGACAAGACCGACCGTGATCGCCAGTCCCAATCCCGTTCCCTCGTGCCGCCGCGTCGCTGAGCCGTCGACCTGGCTGAATTTGTCGAAGATGGTTTCGAGCTTGTCTGCGGGAATGCCGATGCCGCTATCTTCGACGCGCAGCGACAGAATGGTCTCCGACGCTTCCGCCGACTGCGCCGAAAGTTCGATCAGCACATGCCCCATTTCCGTGAACTTGACGGCGTTTCCAACAAGATTGGTGACGACCTGGCGGAACCGCCCGGCGTCCCCCATGACCTTGCCGAAAACCGACGGATCGATCCGGACGACAAGTTCTATGTTCTTTTCCAGCGCCGCTGAGGACAGGAGGGAAACCACATCCTCCACCGCTTCCGGCGGATCGAAAGGCACGCTGCGCAGCTTCATCTGCCCGGCCTCGATCTTGGAGAAGTCGAGAATGTCGTTGATGATCGTCAGGAGCGCATTGCCGGATTTGACGATGATATCGGTGAAGGTTTTCTGGCGTGTATCCAGATTGGATTTGGCCAGAAGTTCCGCCATGCCGAGCACGCCATTCATCGGCGTGCGGATTTCATGGCTCATATTGGCAAGGAATTCAGATTTGGCGCGATCTGCCGCTTCCGCGCGGGAAAGCAGCCGCTGCAACTCCTCCTCGCGCATCTTCATCTCGGTGACGTCGGTGACGATGATGAGCCAGTAATTGCCGGAACTGTTGGTCGCTTCCAGATTGAGCCACGTCTTTCCGGCAATATGGATCAGCCAGGAGAACGGCCTGTTGGCGGCTATGTGCTCTCTCCAGGCGGTCAGCGTCGCGGCCGCCTCCTCTTTGGTGCCAAAATCTCCGCGCCCGGCACAATGGGCAAAGAACCCCGACCAGTTGCAGCCCTTTTCCAACAGCTGCGGCGGCACATCGAACATTCGCGCCACAGCCTCGTTGGACATGATGATGGTTCCCTGCTCGACCAGCACCAGCCCCTGCGCCATGGCGCGCGTGGCACCCTGCATATATTCGCCGACACGCTCAAGCTCGGCCTTTGCCTCACTGATCTCGGCGTCGCGCATGCGCACGTCGGTCACATCGGCATAGGTGCTGAGGATTTTTCCGCCGTCGAGGCGGGTCTTGGAAATGACGGTGACCTTGCCGCTTTTGCTGCGCACCTCGCGCGGCGTGAAGACCTTGTCGTTGAGCAGCCGTTCTGCGCGCTGGTTGTAGAGCTCCTCGAAGGGTATATCGCCATAGTCATAAAGGCCGCTTTCGAAATTCGCCTCCATGAATTCGCGATAGCTTTTGCCGACAAGCGACTTCTCGCCGCCGATTTCGCCCCATAACGTCTCGAAGCACGGATTGACATATTCGATGACGAGATCCGCGTTGAGGAGCAGTACGCCAACCGGCAGGGCATGAAGAACCGTTTCGAACTGGCGATGCAGCGCTTCGGCCTGCGCCTGCGCCGCGATCAGCGCATTTTCCCGCTCCTTCAGCAGGCTGACATCGGTGACTGAACCCACCAGATAATATTCGTCATCGGGCGTCGTGACCCGGCCGAGCCGGGTTATGACCGGAACGGCGCCGCCATCCGAAAGCGGAATGGTTCCCGTCTTTTCAATCGCCTCTCCGGTTTGCAGGATATGCTCGTTTTCCCGCTGGAACTCTGCGCCCTCCTCCGGAAACATCTCGCATTCGGTCTTGCCCAAATAGTCGGCGAGGCTGCCGCCCCGGAATTTCTCAAAGGCCGCATTGGCAAAGGTCAGCCGCCTGTCCTGGTCCCGCAGGAACACGCCCACGGGCAATTGCTCAAGCGCGGCGCGTAGCAGCCAGGTCTCGCGGATCTGCTTGCTAAGCAGGGTCTCATGCGCCTTGAACTCCGTCACATCGACGCGAAGCCCCACCAGCATGCCGTTTTCCAGCCGCTTGTTGACCATACGCACCCAGCGGCCATCGGCAAACTGCTCCACCCTTTCGAGATAGGGCAGGGAAAAATCCCGCAACTGCTTCTGCAGCCATGCCTGGTAATCCGGATCGTCCGATTTCACGCTGCGGTAGCCGCTCGAGAAATAGACCGCCTCCATCAGCGTCTCAAGCCGGGTGCCCGGCTTTAGCTGGAGGTTGAAATCACTGTAGAATTCCACAAAACGCGCATTGCAATAGACGAGCCGGTTTTCACGGTCATAAATCACGATGCCGGCATCGATGAGGTCGATAACGCCGCTGTCGAACAGCAGGTCGGCGCTGCCGCCGTCCGAAACACCCTTCACGACAGAGGGCGCCTCTTCGAACACCTCAAACAGGAACAGACTGCCGTCATCGCCGGTGAAACGTTCGCAACGCAGCTTGTAAGGCCCTGAAGACGCTGCACCATGGCATGAAATCACTTCGTCCGTGGCAAAGACCAGCGAGCGGCGCTCCCTGTCCTCACGCTCGGCATCGCGAATATCGGCGGAAAGGGCAAGGCTCGTGTGGCCCGTGAACGCGGCGGGCGGACGCCCCATGACCCGGCCATAGGCTGCATTGACCATGAGGTAGCGAAGCTCGCTGTCCTTGATGCACGCGGGCAAATCCAGGGCGGCGATTGCCCCGTAAGCTTTTTCCAGCAACCCGCATCCTTGGGTCAAGCGATACTCCACACCGTGCAGTTCCATCCTTGTCGAATCAAATATTTCCAGACGTCGTTGCAAAAACGTTATGTGAGAAAACCGCTATTTGCTATGTGCGGAATGGTCGCTTTACCCTTTTTTAACCATAATTATTCGCGAGCCTCCGCGCCGCGCCGGTAATCGCCAGCCTGCCTTCTGCATGGCAGCCATGCGCCGCGAGACGGCAGCGTTACAAAACTATTGCTTGACTTTACGCCATAAAACGCCCACATGCCGGTCAAGCTTTCACCTTCGGCAGCCGCGTGAGCTGCAGCACATGACCAAGATGACTTGGCCCGCATGAAGGAAAAGCGCAACGAATACAGAAGACGGCGTTTTGCCGCACTGATGCGCAGAAAGTTATTCCAACCCACAAGTTCCCAATTCACGCGGGGTTCTTGACGCCGAAACCGCCGGACAGCAGCAACTGCTCCGGACGATTGGTTTTTGGCGCCCCGAAAGGCATTACTATTGACCAGTTTTAGCGAACTCGGCCTCTCTGAAAAGATTGTGGCCAGCGTTACCCAGCTCGGCTACACAACCCCCACCCCCATTCAGGCAAAGGCCATTCCGCTGCTGCTTGAAGGCCGTGATCTCATCGGCCTCGCACAGACCGGCACGGGCAAGACGGCAGCATTCGGCCTGCCCATCATCGAAATGCTGATGAAGCAAGCCGACCGCCCGGCAAACCGCACCACCCGCACCCTCATCCTTGCACCGACCCGCGAACTGGTGAACCAGATCGGCGAAAACCTGCGCTCCTTCGTGAAGAAGACGCCGCTGCGCATCAACCAGGTTGTCGGCGGCGCGTCGATCAACAAGCAGCAGCTTCAGCTCGAAAAAGGCACGGACGTCCTGGTGGCGACACCCGGTCGCCTGCTGGACCTCATCGCCCGCAACGCGATCTCGCTTTCCAAGGTCACCTATCTGGTGCTTGATGAAGCCGACCAGATGCTCGATCTGGGCTTCATTCACGATCTGCGCAAGATTTCCAAGATGGTTCCGGCCAAGCGCCAGACCCTGCTGTTTTCGGCAACGATGCCGAAGGCGATTTCCGAGCTTGCCAGCAACTTCCTGACGGACCCGATCAAGGTCGAGGTAACACCTCCGGGCAAGGCCGCCGACAAGGTCGAGCAGTACGTGCATTTCGTCGCCGGCAAGAACGACAAGACCGACCTTCTGAAGAAGTCGCTCAACGAAAACCCGGATGGCCGCTCGATCGTTTTCCTGCGCACCAAGCACGGCGCGGAAAAGCTCTACAAGCATCTGGAACATATCGGCTTCAAGGTCGCTTCCATCCACGGCAACAAGAGCCAGGGCCAGCGCGAGCGGGCACTGAAGGGCTTCAAGGACGGTGAGATCAAGGTTCTGGTCGCAACCGACGTCGCTGCCCGCGGCATCGATATTCCGGCCGTGACGCACGTCTTCAACTATGACCTGCCGGAAGTGCCCGACGCCTATGTCCACCGCATCGGCCGTACCGCCCGTGCCGGCCGCGACGGCATTGCCATCGCGTTCTGCGCACCGGACGAAACACGTCTGCTGCACGATATCGAAAAGCTGATGAAGATCGATATCCCGGTTGCATCCGGTGAACGTCCGGCCGGTCTTGCCAGCCCGACGCGCCCGAACAACAACAACCGTGGTCGCAACAACAATGGCGGCCAGCCGCGTGGACCCCGCGAAGGCGGACGCCACAATGGCGAGCCCCGTCCCTCGCGTCACCACGCCCCGCGTGATGCGGACAATGATCTGGAAGTCACGTCAGACTTCAAGCGCGTGAAGACGGCGGAAGGTGACGCAGGTCGCCCGGCCGGCCCTCGCAAGCAGCGCCGCCCTGCCCGCAAGCCCGGCGGCAGCGGTGGCAACCGTCACGCTCCTGCTGGCGGCAACGGTCAGGAAAAGCGCGCTTCCGGCAACGGAAACGGCAATCGCGGCCGTAACCGCTAAGTAACTTAACTCTGCGCGAGCCGATTCCCCGGTATCGCGTGTTTACCTTCAAACCCCGCAAGCGCAGGCTTGCGGGGTTTTCTTTTGCTCTCAACCGCCCTGCGCCAAAGACCTGCGCCGCGACGGCAGGGTCATGGCCAGCACCCCGGCAATCACGCAGACAAGACCCACCCACATTGCAGGCGTCGGCACTTCTCCAAGAAACACCATGCCAATGGCGACACCGATCGGAACCCGCAAATACGCCTGCGACGTGGTACCGACCGAACCGAGCGTCTGCATCAGCCGGAAATAGACCATGAAGGCGAGCGCGGTTGAAAAGACGCTGAGGCACACAAGTGCGGTGAGCGACGCCGGAGATGGCGACAATGTCCAGGGCCGGTCAACGATCACGCTCACCGGCAGCAGAAGCACGGCGCCGCAGATCAGCGAGCCGGCGGCAGGCATAGCGGGATCGAGACCCCTGAAGTTTTTGCTGAAGATGGCGGCACAGGCGTAGGAAAAGGCTGCAGTCAGCACGGCAATCTGGCTCCACAGCGCCTCACCCGCCCCGTTCAACGCATCCAGACCGATGATGAGACAGACACCTGTCATGCCCGCAACGGTGCCGAACAGCTTGCGCCCGCTGACCTGTTCATGCCGGATGATCAGCGCGGTGAGAAGAAAGGTGAAGATCGGCGTCGTCGCATTGAGGATGACGGCGAGACCGGCATCGATGCTCTGCTCCGCCCACGCGATCAGCGTGAAAGGCAACACGCTGTTGATGCAGGCCTGAACGAAGAAGAGCCGCCATGTCGCGAAATCCCGCGGCAACCGCAGCCCGCGCAGGCGAATGACCGCCAGCAGCAACAGACCGGCAATCAGGGTTCTTGCGGCAATGAAGGTCAGCGGTGGTATGGTCTCCACCCCGATCTTGATGAAAGTGTAGGATGCTGCCCACAGAGTGGACAACAGGGCAAGCAGCAGCAATTCGCGGGCGATAGGGTTTTGACTGGTCACGGATCAATTTTCCAACTGCGTTCAGGATGAACCGTTCCTAACCCGAAAACAAGCATCTATGCTTCGGTGACGGCCGAAGTTTCCACCGCTTCAAAAGCATGAAGCCCCGCACGGTACCAGCCATGCGGGGCTTCAATGACAGACCGGTGATTGCAGCGGCCGATCAGGCCCGGCGTTCATCCACCGAGAAAGCGCCCGGACCGGCAAACACGAGATAAAGGAAGATGAAGCAGAACAGGATCGCGGCGTCGCCCCCATTGAGCGCGGGGAAGAAGCTCTTAGGCCCGTGCGCAATGAAATAGGCAACAGCCATCTGGCCGGACAGGATGAAGGCAACCGGACGCGTGAAAAGGCCGACCAGCACGAGAATGCCGCCAACGGCTTCCAGAAGCGCCGCCACCAGCAGCATCGTCGGCAGGGAGCCGTCCATCTGCGATGCCGGGAAACCGAACAGCTTCTGCGTTCCATGCGAAATGAAAAGCAGCGCCGTCATGATGCGCAGCGCCCCGAGTGCCTGCGGGCGGTAGCGGGAGAGATTGTCTAAAATTGCCATGTTCATGTGTCCCCGTTGAAGTGGTGCGACGCTCGATACAGCGCAATCATGCCTTTATGGATACACGTCTCGAACACCGAAAATCACATTTCCGATATAGCAGAACTCCCTTAAATACATAAAGGGAGTCATTCTACACATGGTTGATTTTCCACCATAAAACTGGACTCATGTGGAAAAAATCAACCCAAGGATACAGGCATTTTTTCGAGTGGCAAAGGCGGAAAAATCCGCCTCTCCGTCAGGCCTGCAACACCACGACCCTGGAGCCAACCGGCACGCGGCTGTAAAGATCGATGATGTCGTGGTTCAGCATCCGGATACAGCCGCTTGACATGGCGTGGCCGATGGATTGCGGCTGGTTGGTGCCGTGCAGACGGAACATGGTGTCGTTGCCGCCGCGATAGAGGTAGAGCGCCCGTGCGCCGAGCGGGTTGTTCGGGCCCCCCCTCCATGCCGCCGGCGTATTTCAGATTGCGCGGATCACGGCGCATCATGTTTGCGGTCGGCGTCCAGGAAGGCCATTCCGACTTCCGGCCGATATAGGCGTCGCCCTTCAGCGCAAGCCCCTGGCGACCGACGCCGACGCCGTAACGCATTGCCCGTCCATCGCCCAGTACGTAGTAAAGACGCCGCGCGGGCGTATCCACAATCACCGTTCCAGCCGGATGCGCGGTATCGTATGCCACTTCCTGCCGGCGCAGCTCGGGCTTCACCTTGTCGAGATGCATTTCCGGAAGCGGAAACTTCTCGTCCGGCTTCGCCGCATAATTAAGCCTTTGCTGCCCGATGCCGGAACTTGCGCAGCCGGCCAGCAACAGCGGCAATCCGAACAGAACACCACGACGTGAAATAGACATGTAACCCCCGCCAAATCTCTAGATTAACGAGAGGTATAATTTTATGGTTAACAAATCTCTAATATGAGGTTGTAGGAATTAACGTGCCTCAACCGGCGCTGCAGGCCGGCGGTTGGCCAGATAAACCCCCGTTACCGCCAGGACCGTGCCGGCAATCATGGCCGGCGTCAGCGTTTCCCCGAAAAGCAGGGCCGCTTCCACGGCGGCAAGCGGCGGCACGAGATAGATCAGCGAGGCAGCGCGCGAGACCTGCCCGCGCCGGATGAGATAGAGCAGCAGGGCCACCGCACCGATGGAGATCGCGCCCACCGACCAGACGAGCGTGGCGGCAAGCCCGAGGCTCCAGTCCACATGACCATCCTCCAGCAACAGCGCGAAGGGAACGGTGACGATGAGGGCGCCGACATATTGCAGCGTGGCGACCGCCATGATGTTTCCGCCATGGACGTATTTCTTCTGGTAAAGGGTGCCATAGGTCACGGACGTCATGCCCAGCACATTCACCGCCACGGCATAAAGCGGCACGGAAAGGCCGAGCGCGCCTGACGCCATGACCTTCGGCAGCACGGCGATGGCAATGCCGACAAAGCCGAGAAGCAAGCCGGCACGCTGCACCGGAGAGATCTTTTCGCCGATCATGTAACGGGCGGCAACCGCCGTCATCAATGGCTGCAAACCGGCAATAATGCCGCCGATCGCCGCCGGCACGCCCTGCCCTATCGCCCACCAGATCATGCCAAGGTAAAGGCCGTGCAGGAACACGCCGGACAAGATTGCCCGGAAAACATCGATGCGCCGTTCAGGCCATTGAATGGAGGAAAACCGGCAGATCGCCCACAATATCGCACCCGCCAACAGGTAACGCAGACAGAGGAAGGTCAGCGGACCAGTATAATAAACGGCATATTTCGCGGTGACCCAGCCGGTCGACCAGAGAAAGACGAAGATGGCCGGAGCCAGACGGTCGAGCGACATGGGAACTTCCCCTGTGCCGCGTGATGCCCCGCAACCGGACATGGGCCCGGGACATAAGGCATGCGGCGAATTGACATTTTTACGACTTGAAGCAACCGGTGAACTACCCGGCCGGATCTCGGCGCGCACCCCTTGGCGAAACACAGCCGTCCAAGCTAGCCGGTATCCCCATCCCCGCAAAAGGTCAAAAGTGTTTTGGTGATCGCATCTTTCAGATTTTCTGATGCCACACCCAAAACCCATCAACCGAAAGCGAACGAACAAAATTTGTGCATTCGCCCACGGCGCACACAGTGCCACCACCCCGTTCCACCCCACCTTGCCCTGCAACCAATTTGCCAATGCCGCATTTATAGGCTGAAAGCGAAAAAACGCTTCTTTTTTAAAACTCTAGGGCGGTAAAAAATCTTCACGGAGGCCTCCGCATAGTTCTTGCATTGCATTTGTCGTTGTATTCATATGGCAAAAAAGGGGACATCGAAGTTGGCATTTGACGAAATGATAAATGCGGACAACGCGCCGCGAAGCCCATATGAAAACTATAACGAGTGGTACAGCCGGCAGGACAGGGCACACCTGATCCAGAAGTCTAAAGACGCGGAAAACATCTTTCGAAAAACCGGTATTACTTTCGCAGTCTACGGCCACGCCGACAGTTCAGAAAAACTGATCCCCTTCGATATCATTCCGCGCATCATTTCCGGGCGCGAGTGGCGCAAACTGGCCCAGGGTATCGAACAGCGCGTTCTCGCTCTCAACGCTTTCCTCGACGATATCTACCACAAGCAGGAAATCATTCGCGCCGGGCGAATTCCACGCGAAATTATTGAGAAGAACGTCGCATTCCTCCCGGAAATGATCGGTTTCACGCCACCCGGCGGCGTTTATACCCACATTGTCGGCACGGATATCGTCCGCACAGGCGAAGACCAGTTCTATGTTCTGGAAGACAACGCACGCACGCCTTCAGGTGTCAGCTACATGCTGGAAAACCGTGAAACGATGATGCAGATGTTCCCGGAACTCTTCCATGAAAACCGGGTGCAGCGGGTGGAGGACTACCCCTATCAGCTGCGCCAATCGCTCGCCTCGCTTGCACCCCCAGGCTGCACCGGCAAGCCGCGCGTCGCGGTGCTGACCCCTGGCATCTACAATTCCGCCTATTACGAACATTCCTTCCTGGCCGACATGATGGGCGTGGAGCTGGTGGAAGGGTCCGACCTGCGCGTCATGGACGGCAAGGTCAAGATGCGCACTACCCGTGGCTACGAGGCCATCGACGTGCTTTACCGCCGCGTCGACGACGACTTCCTTGATCCGCTCACCTTCCGGCCGGATTCGGCGCTCGGCGTACCCGGCATCATGGATGTCTACCGCGCCGGCAACATCACCATCGCCAATGCGCCGGGCACCGGCATTTCCGACGACAAGGCAATCTATTCCTACATGCCTGAGATCGTCGAGTTCTACACCGGCCGCAAGCCGCTTCTGGAAAACGTGCCGACATGGCGCTGTTCGGAGCCGGACAGCCTGAAATACGTTCTCGACAACCTTGCGGAACTGGTCGTCAAGGAAGTTCACGGTTCGGGCGGTTACGGCATGCTGGTCGGCCCCACCGCGTCGAAAAAGGAACGGGCGCTTTTTGCCGAAAAGCTGAAAGCCCGCCCCTCCAATTACATCGCGCAGCCCACGCTATCGCTTTCCACCGTGCCGATCATGGTGAAAAACGGCATCGCGCCGCGCCATGTCGATCTGCGTCCTTATGTGCTGGTTTCAGACAAGGTGAAGATCATTCCCGGCGGACTGACCCGTGTTGCCCTCAAGCAGGGCTCGCTGGTGGTCAATTCCAGCCAGGGCGGCGGCACCAAGGATACATGGGTACTGGAGGACTAAGCCATGCTGGGCAGAACGGCAAACGGGCTCTACTGGATGTTCCGGTATATTGAGCGCGCTGAAAACATCGCCCGGCTTATCGATGCGGGCCTGCGCGTTTCCCTGACGCGCAGCGGCAGCGGCGATGAGGACTGGGACGGCGTGTTGCAGAGTGCCGGCGTGCACGAAGCCTTTCTCGAAACGCGCGAGAAGGTGACCGCGGCCAACGCGATCGATTATCTCCTGCGGGACAAGGCAAACCCTTCGAGCGTCATGTCCTGCATCGAGGCAGGCCGCAACAATGCCCGCATGGTGCGCACCGCGCTGACGCGCGAGACATGGGAAGCTACCAACGAATTCTGGATCGAGCTGAAGAACATCCTCGGCCGCAAGCTCAGCCATGCCGAACTGCCGCAGACCATCGATGTCATCAAGCATCGCGCCGGTCTGGTGCGCGGCGCCTTCCACGGCTCGATGCTGCGCAACGATCTCTATAATTTCTCCCGCATCGGCACCTTCATCGAGCGCGCCGACAACACCGCCCGCATTCTAGACGTAAAATATTACGTGCTGCTGCCGGCCGTGGCGCATGTCGGCTCCTCGCTGGACAACGCCCAATGGGAATCCATCCTGCGCTCGGTCTCGGCGCACCGCTCCTATGGCTGGGTCTACGATGCGGAATACAAGCCCGCCAACATTGCCGACTTCCTCATTCTCAACGGCCGCATGCCGCGCTCGCTCGCCTATTGCTATGAGAAGATCACCAGCAACCTCAATTACATAGCTGAGGATTACGGTGAAAAGCACAAGGCGCATGAAACGGCGGAAAGCATTCGCGACAGTCTGCGCAAGACGACGATCGATCGCGTCATGGATGAAGGCCTGCACGAGTTTCTGGAGAGATTTGTCAACCGGAACGGGCAGCTGGGGCAGGAAATCATGGAAGGCTACCGCTTTTATCTGTAAGCGCGTGGACGGGGACAGCTTATGCGTCTGAAAATCACCCATACGACCGAATATGTCTATGACGAGCCGATGCCCTATGCATTGCAGCGGCTGCGCCTGACGCCACAGACCGGCCCGTGCCAGACGGTGGAGGACTGGGATGTATCGGTCGACGGCGCCACCGTCGAAGTGAGCTACGACGACCATTTCGGCAACCGTGTCGCATTGGTCGAGACCGAAGGCCCGCAACGCAGGGTCAAGGTCGTGGCTGGTGGCCTCGTCATAACCGAAGACAGGGCCGGCATGGTCGGCCCCCATACCGGCAGTGCGCCGCTATGGCTGTTCCTGCGCGAGACGCCGCTGACGAAGCCCGGCAAACTCGTGCGCGAACTGGCGAAGGCCAGCACCGGCAACAGCGAGCTCGAGCGCCTGCACGACCTGATGGAGAAGATCAACAGCAAGGTGGAATATGTGCCGGGTTCGACCGACACCGAAACCACCGCCGAACTGGCACTCGAAGCCGGCAAGGGCGTCTGCCAGGACCATGCCCATATCCTCATTTCCGCCGCCCGGCTGATGGGCCTGCCCGCCCGCTATGTTTCCGGTTATCTGATGATGGAAGACGTGGCGGAGCAGACGGCAACCCATGCCTGGGCCGAGGTGCATCTGCAGGGGCTCGGCTGGGTTGGCTTTGACGCCGCCAATAATATCTGCCCTGACGATCGCTACGTGCGCATTGCCCTTGGCCTCTGCTACCGCGACTGCGCGCCGATATCGGGCATGCGGATCGGCCCGGCCGGCGAAACGCTGAACGTTTCGGTGACCGTGCAGCAATCGCAGAGCCAATCGCAAAGCTGAGACAATGGCCGGCAGAGACGACGAAACGATCGGCTTTTATACGGATAATGCCGAAGTCTATACGTCGAGAGGGCAGACGGCGGACCTTCCCCATCTGGAAAAATTCCTGTCGCGCCTGCCCAAAGGCGCGACCATCCTCGAACTGGGGTGCGGTGGCGGGCAGGACAGTGAATTCATGCTCGCTGCAGGCTTCGACGTGCGCCCGACGGACGGCACACCCGAAATCGCCAAGGCGGCCGAAACGCGGCTCGGCATTCCCGTCGCAACATTGCTTTTCGAAGATATCGGCGAGGTGGAGACTTATGACGGCGTGTGGGCAAATGCCTGCCTGTTGCATGTGCCGCGCCCTGCCCTTCCCGGCATCATCCGCCGCATCCATACGGCGCTGAAACAGGGCGGTGTTTTTTACGCCAGCTTCAAGGCCGGGGAAGCGGAAGGCCGCGACACGTTCGGCCGCTATTACAACTATCCTTCGAAAACCTGGCTTGAGGACCTGTACGGGCATTTCGCCTGGGCAGGGGTGGAAATAGAAGCACGGCAAGGCAGCGGTTACGACAAGCTGCCGACCGACTGGCTGCATGTGACGGCAACGAAACCCTGATCCGCTTTCAACAACCTGTGGGTTGCGAAAGCCCGCCGTGACCGGTTAAATCGCCGCAGCAACCGATCAGGGAGAGGGCTTTTTGTACAGTATTTCCGACTATCGCGACTGCCAGTACCATGGACCCATCATTGCGGAACGGGTCTGGACGGCATGGTGGCAGGATAGTGGCCTCCAGGTCGGCGATGTGGCTGAACATCTGAAGGACATGGTGAACCCCCATGCCCTGCCAACCGGCTTCGTCGCCCATGACGACAAGGGTTACGTCGGCTCCGCCTTCCTTATCCACTGCGATCTGGAGGAGCGGCCACAATATCTGCCATGGGTTGCCGCACTCTGGGTGGAGGAAAACAGCAGACGCTCAGGTGTCGCCCGGGCGCTGATGCAGGCCGCAACACAACGGGCCGCCGAACTTGGTCACGACATCAGCTACCTGTGCTGCCAGCGCCGTCTCGAAACCTATTATACGAACTGCGGCTGGACCGTTCTGGAGCGTGGTGTTGGTAAGCACGACCTGACGGTGCTGACCTACAGCACGAAAACATAGACTGTCCGCTATATCCGTTGCCAGACATCGGGGAGGAACCATGAAACCGCCAGCCGCCCTTATGGAAACGGCGATCTACGCCAACGATCTCGACGCCGCTGAGGCCTTTTATCGCGATGTCTTCGGGCTGGAGGTGGTGCGCAGGCTGCCGGGCCAGTTCGTGTTCTTCAAATGTGGCCGGCAGATGCTGCTGGTCTTCGATCCGCAACAATCGCGCAAGGCCACCCCCGACAATCCGATCCCGCGCCACGGCGCCACCCGGACAAGGCCATTTCTGTTTTTATGCGAAAGACAAGTCAGAAGTGGACGACTGGAAAGCCCGCTTCGAGGAGCTTGGAATTCCCATCGAACACTATCACCGCTGGCCGAATGACAGCTATTCCGTCTACATCCGCGACCCGGCCGGCAATTCCGTGGAGGTGGGCGAAAGCAGGCTGTGGGGGTTCGAGTAGGCCCCAGTTACCCGGAAGAACACTATGAAGAACATTTTTGTCGTCACGCACACCCAGTCCGTCCATCATGTCGAGAACAAGGTTGGTGGCTGGTATGATACCGAACTGACACCCAAGGGAAAAGCCGATGCGCAGGCGACGGCCGAGAAACTTGTGGCCTTGATCGGCAACGCATCAGTCGAAATCTTCAGTTCCGATCTTCTGCGGGCCTCCCAGACTGCGGCAATCATTGCTGAACACCTCAAGTCCCCTTTTGAAACCACGGATGGCCTGCGGGAAATCAGCTACGGTTCGGCGGGTGGTATGCCGCAGGAATGGCTCGACGCCCGTCAGATACCGGCCCCCCATCACGACCGGATGGATCATCGTGGCGGAATTGCTGATGGCGAAACGAGACGAGAGTTGGCCGAAAGAGTGTACCGCGCCGTGGACACGATTATATCGCGTCCTTGCCCCACGCAGATCATCGTTACCCATGGCTTTGCTCTTACCTTCGTCATCGCGGCATGGATCAAAATGCCGATCGACAGCGTCGGTTATGTCAGCTTTCCCGCGTCTTCCGGCAGCATTACGCACCTAAGACAAGACGATTACTGGCAAAACCGCGGCGTTATCGCTTTGGCGGATGTGTCCCACCTGAAGACAAGCCGGGGATGACGTCGAGAGGGGGACGCTGAGCGACCCCCTCCCTCTATCCGTTTTTAACGTGCAGCCCCGGTAGATCAGATCTGCCGAACCGTGATTTCTTCTTCCGCATTAACCGCAAGCGGGTTCCTCAGCGGCAGGCCGAAACCAGCGGCCTCGATCTCGAACACGTCACCCGCTTCCGGCTTGATGCCCTCCGCAAAAGAGAGCGTCGCGGTGCCGAACATGTGCACATGGACGTCACCAGGTGCGCGGAACAGGCCGTATTTGAAGTGGTGATATTCGAGGTTCGCGAAAGTGTGGGACATGTTGTCCTCACCCGAAACAAACGGCTTTTCGAAAATGACCTTGTCGCCACGACGGATGCGCGAGGTGCCGCGAATATCCGACGGTGCAACGCCGACGCGGATTTCCGGGCCGAAGCTTGCCGGGCGCAACTTCGAATGGGCGAGGTAGAGATAGTTGATCCGCTCGGTGACGTGATCGGAAAATTCGTTCGACACGGCAAAGCCGATGCGCACGGGTTCGCCCTTATCGGAGATCACGTAGATGCCGGCCATTTCCGGCTCTTCGCCGCCATCAAGCGCGAAGGACGGAGAGATGAGAGCAGCACCGGGTGCCGCTGCGACATAGCCGTTGCCCTTGTAGAACCACTCGGGTTGAACGCCCTTTTCGCCAGCCTTCGGCTTGCCATTTTCCAGACCCATGCGGAACATCTTCATGGAATCCGTCAGGCTTTCCTCGGCGGCTTCCGTGGTCTTCTTGTGCATGCTGTCGCGGGTAGCAGCAGAACCGAGATGGGTCAGGCCCGTGCCTGTCAGATGCAGATGCGCCGGATCGGGATGGGTGATCGGTGGCAGAAAGCGACCTTCAGCGTAAGCCTTTTCAAGATCGACGGCATCGCCGAGACCATGGGCGGACACAACATCGGCAAGGCTCTTGCCACTATTGGCAGCTTCCATGGCCAGCGCGTAAACCGATTGAGCGCCGTTGACGGCGTGCGCCTGTCCGCCTTCTTCGCGAACGGCGACGGTGATTTTGCCACTGGCATCCTTGATCTGTGAAATGAGCACGGGATTTCCTTCCTGCGGCGCAACGCGCCTTATCTTCTTCGGCGCGTTGCGCCTTCACCTTATGAAAGTGGCCGGAAACCGGCCACTTTTTTGACTTGCTATATTGGCTGGGCAATCAGCCCTTGTTCTTGTTGTAGACGTCGAAGAACACGGCAGCGAGCAGCACGAGGCCCTTGACCATCTGCTGGAAGTCGATGCCGAGGCCGACGATCGACATGCCGTTGTTCATGACGCCCATGATGAAGGCACCGATAACAGCACCGGTGATCTTGCCAACGCCGCCGGAGGCCGAGGCACCGCCAATGAAGCAGGCTGCGATCACATCAAGCTCGAAGCCAACGCCTGCCTTCGGCGTTGCCGAGTTGAGGCGTGTCGCGATGATCATGCCGGCCAGACCGGCCAGTACACCCATGTTGACGAAGGTTAGGAAGCTCAGGCGTTCGGTGTTGATACCGGAAAGCTTGGTCGCCTTCTCGTTGCCGCCCATGGCGTAAACGCGGCGGCCAATGGTCGTGCGGCGCGTCACGAAGCTGTAAAGCGCAATCAGAACCAGCATCACGATCAGGACGTTCGGCAGGCCACGATAGGTGGACAGCTGGTAGCCAAGGAACAGAATAGCGCCTGAGATGAGCAGGTTCTGCACAATGAAGAAACCGAATGGCTCCACGTCGATGCCGTGCTTCACGTTCACCACGCGACGGCGCCACGCCAGATAGAACAGCACGACCGTAATCACCAATGTCAGGATCATCGACGTCGTGTTCAGACCTTCGATGCCACCGATATCAGGCAGGAAGCCGGTGCTGATGATCTGGAAATCCGTCGGGAACGGGCCGATGTTCTTGCCGCCGAGCACAAAAAGCGTGAGGCCGCGGAACACAAGCATGCCCGCCAGCGTCACGATGAACGACGGGATGCGATGATAGGCGATCCAGTAACCCTGGGCAGCACCGATGATGCCGCCGATGACAAGACAAATCAGCGCCGCGAGAAACGGGTTCATGCCCCACTGCACGGTCAATATGGCCGCAATCGCGCCGACGAAGGCGACGATGGAACCGACCGAAAGGTCGATATGTCCGGCCACGATGACCAGCAGCATGCCAAGCGCCATGATGACGATGAACGAGTTCTGCAGGATGAGGTTGGTCAGGTTCACGGGCCGGAACAGAATGCCGCCGGTATAGAACTGGAAGAAAACCATGATAGCGACGAGCGCGATCAGCATGCCGTATTCGCGGATATTGGAGCGAATATACGACCCGACCGAGATGACGTTGCTTTCTTCGTTTGTGGTGTTTGCCGAACTCATGAGTTCTTCTCCCCTGAGCGCATGATAGCGCGCATGATGCTTTCCTGGCTCGCCTCTCCCTTCGGCAATTCAGCGACGATGCGGCCTTCGTTCATGACGTAGATGCGGTCGCAATTGCCGAGCAATTCAGGCATTTCCGATGAGATCATCAGAACGCCTTTGCCGTCGGCAGCGAGCTGGTTGATGATGGTGTAGATTTCGTATTTCGCGCCAACGTCGATACCGCGTGTCGGCTCGTCGAGGATCAGGACATCAGGATTGGAGAAGAGCCACTTGGAGAGCACGACCTTCTGCTGGTTGCCGCCCGAAAGATTGACCGTTTCCTGAAAGATGCCTGAAGAGCGGATGCGAAGGCGTGTGCGGAAATCGCTCGCCACCTTCATTTCCTTGATGTCGTCGATGACGCTGGCCTTCGACACGCCGGCCAGATTGGCAAGCGTGGTGTTGTGCAGAATGTTGTCGTTGAGCACCAGACCGAGATGTTTGCGGTCTTCGGTCACATAGGCAAGACCGGCATCGATTGCCTTGCGAACGGTGCTGACATCCACGGGCTTGCCGTCGATCAGAACGTCGCCGGTGATCTTGTGACCGTAGGACTTGCCGAACACGCTCATGGCGAATTCCGTGCGCCCTGCCCCCATCAGCCCGGCAATGCCGACGACTTCGCCCTTGCGCACGGTGACGTTGATGTCGTGCAGGACCTTCCGGTCGCGGTGCTGCTGGTGATAGGCGTTCCAGTTCTTCACTTCGAGAATGGTCTCGCCGATCGGCACGTCGCGCGGCGGATAACGATCTTCTAGATCGCGTCCCACCATGTTGCGGATGATGACGTCCTCGCTGATTTCTTCCTGATGACAGTCGAGCGTCTTCACCGTCATGCCGTCGCGCAGCACGGTGATCTGGTCGGCCACCTTGCGCACTTCGTTGAGCTTGTGGGTGATGATGATCGACGTCATGCCCTGCTTGCGGAACTCGATCAAAAGGTTGAGCAGAGCCTCGGAGTCGCTCTCGTTGAGCGAGGCGGTCGGCTCATCAAGGATGAGAAGCTTCACGCTCTTCGACAACGCCTTGGCGATTTCGACCAGCTGCTGCTTGCCGACGCCGATATCCGTAATCAGCGTCTCCGGCGATTCCTTCAGGCCCACCTTCTTCAGAAGTTCGCGGGTACGGTTGAAGGTCTGCTGCCAGTTGATCACGCCGCCCGAAGCGACCTCGTTGCCAAGGAAAATATTTTCGGCAATCGACAGGAGCGGCACAAGCGCAAGCTCCTGGTGAATGATGATGATACCAATATCTTCGCTGTCGTTGATGGCGCGAAAATTTCGCACAGCACCTTCATAGTGGATCTCGCCCTCATAGGTGCCAGCGGGATAAACACCGGAAAGGACCTTCATCAAGGTCGACTTTCCAGCGCCGTTCTCGCCAACGAGCGCGTGGATCTCACCTTCCTTTACCTTAAGGTTGACGTTCTCAAGCGCTTTTACGCCCGGAAACGTCTTGGTGATGTTCCGCATTTCGAGAATGGTATTGGCCATATCGCAATCCAGCGCCCGATTAATTCAGGCGTTTTTATTTTTATGGAAAAACGGGGACGGCGCCAAGCCATCCCCGCATGTGTTGCAGGCTTATTTCAGCTGGTCTGCGGTGTAGTAACCACCGTCGACGAGAACCTGCTTGTAGTTGTCTTTGGTCACGGCAACCGGCTTGAGCAGGTAGGACGGAACAACCTTGACGCCATTTTCATACGTCTTGGTGTCGTTCACCTCAGGCTCTTTGCCCTGCAGAACGGCGTTGACCATGCCAACAGTAACCTTCGCGAGTTCGCGAGTGTCCTTGAAGATGGTCGAATACTGTTCGCCAGCAATGATCGACTTGACCGACGGAACTTCAGCGTCCTGACCGGAAACGACCGGCAGCGGCTGGTCCTTCGTGCCATAACCAACGCCCTTCAGCGAGGAGATGATGCCGATGGACAGACCGTCATAGGGCGACAGAACAGCGTCAACCTTCGCGTCCGTGTAATAAGCCGACAGGAGGTTATCCATGCGAGCCTGGGCCGTTGCCGGATCCCAACGCAGCGTACCGACCTTGTCCATGCCCATCTGGCCCGACTTTACGACCAGCTTGCCGCTGTCGATGTAAGGCTTCAGAACCGACATCGCGCCATCGTAGAAGAAGAAGGCGTTGTTGTCGTCAGGAGAACCGCCGAACAGCTCGATGTTGAACGGACCCTTGCCGTCCTTCAGGCCAAGCTTGTCGACGATCGAAGTTGCCTGCAGAACGCCAACCTGGAAGTTGTCGAAAGTGGCGTAGTAGCTGACGTCGCCGCTGTTGCGGATGAGACGGTCATAAGCGATGACCTTGATGCCCTGCTGACCAGCCTGCTTCAGAACGTCCGACAGGGTCGTGCCGTCGATCGAAGCAATCACGAGGACCTTAACGCCCTTGGTGACCATGTTTTCGATCTGGGAAAGCTGATTCGGAATATCGTCGTCGGCGTATTGCAGATCGGTCGTGTAACCGGCTTCCTGCAGCTGCTTGACGATATTGTTGCCGTCATCGATCCAGCGCGCGGAAGACTTTGTCGGCATGGCGATACCGACAGAACCCTTGTCCTGCGCAAAAGCCGGCGCTGCAAAGGAAGCAGCACCGATGGCACAAGCCGCCATCAGCGAAATAATGGACTTCATTAACTCTCTCCCTTGAACCCTCTTTGGTACCCGCTTGTTGCGTTGCACCATAAAATTCATGCCATCAGAGGAAGAAGCCGCATTGCGCCCGTTCCGATCTCGCAACTGCGAAATGGAACAGATGCCGCTCCTCCCCGGCATTCCGCAAATTGTTCTGAATCCATATAACTGTCAAATAGAATAAATCAGTTTATGTATATCAATTATGATATATTAAATCGATACAATAACCATTGAGGGGTATAAACCGGCGAATGAGCAACCAAAAAGTGTATGAGCAGACGCAAACAGCGGATGCGCTCTTCGTCTTCGAAGACAACCCTTTGCTGCGCGCCGGCTTGAAGATGAGCCACCTGCGCATGCTGGTCATGATCGAGGAGCACGGGCAGGTCAGCGCTGCCGCCGCCGCCATGAACATGACGCAGCCGGCGGCATCGCGCATGCTCTCGGAAATGGAAGCAATCGTCAAAAGCCCGCTCTGTCAGAGAGCGTCGCGCGGTGTGGTGCTGACCAAGTTCGGCGAGGCGCTGGCGCGACGCGCCCGCACCATATTGCTGGAGCTGCGTGAGGCGAGCCGCGAACTCAACCAGATGAAATCCGGCAGCGGCGGATCGGTTTATATCGGCGCCGTCACCGCACCGGCCATCAGCCTGGTCGTGCCCGCCATAAGACGGGCGATGGACACCTATCCCGGTATCGAGATCAACGTGCAGGTGGAAAGTAGCAACGTGCTGGCGCGGGAACTTCTGGCCGCACGTCACGATTTCATCATCGGCCGCATCCCCGATGATTTCGACCCCGGCCTGTTCTCCATCCATGAAATTGGCATCGAGCGCGCCTGTCTGGTGGTTCGCGAGGGCCACCCCCTGCTCCACGGCGAGCCCGTGACATTGCAGGATCTGTCCGGTTATGACTGGGTCTTCCAGCCGCCCGGCGCGCTTTTGCGCAGAACGATGGAAGACGTGTTCCTCACTCACGGCGTCGCCATGCCGCGCAACGTCATCAACACACCATCCGTGGTGCTGACGCTTGCCCTTATCTGCAACACGGATGCAATTGCGCCAATCGCGCAGGACATGGCCGAGTTCGTGGCCGGCCAGCAGGCCGATATCGGCCGCACCCGCATCCTGCCGACGGATTTCGAGCTTGTCGTCAAGCCTTACAGCATCATCACCACCAAAGGCCGCGTTTTGCCGCCCAGCGCCCGGCTGCTCTACGATCTGGTTCTTGATGAAAGCCGCAAACTGACGGGCTTTTGAGGAAGGCAAGCCAGACGCCAACTTCATTGTATATAGAGGCCGGATTTATCGGGACTTGCCCAGGGAATAGCCGCATGCTTTTCGGACAATCCGTCTTCGAGTCGGTCGTTGAAAGACTGAGACAGGAAAAAGAAGACGAAAGCGCGGAGCCGACGCCGCCCACCGGTCATCGTATTGTGGGTTTCAGCTCTGGCTTCGTCATGGATACCTATCCGGATGCACCGCAACCGGGAAACGCCAGTCTCGACGCCTATCTGGCCTTTCTGCCGGAGCCCGTCGCGCTTGCCGAGCCCCAGCCGGAACCCCAACCCGAACCTATGCCGGCCCATCTCGAAAAGACCTCGCTCGCGGATGTTTCAGCAGAACTGGCCATCCATGAAACCGACACCGCCGCAACGCTTGCGGAAAAGCGCCGCGCCTTCGCAAGGCTCAATCATCCCGACGGAGTGAGACCGGAATTCCGGCACAATGCGACGCTGCGCATGACAGCGGCAAATCTCCTGATTGACCAGGCGATACGGATGCTGCGAACCCGTGAACATTTCCAGTAGAGGCAGGTAGCGGTTTTACGCCCGGAAAGCTCGCCTCAGCCGGCGTCGCTTCTATCCGTGGGTGCGCTTTCCACTGGCTCGTCTGAATCGTCCCTGGCCGCGTCAGCCTTGCCTCCAGCGTTCTCCTCGCTGGCGGGCTTGAACTTCAGCAACAACTCATAGGCCGCATAGACCGCCACGCCGCCGACAACCGTTCCCCAGAAAAATTCGCGATTGACGAATTCGATGACGGACCAGGCGGCGCAAAAGCCGACGATGAGCAATCTGACCCACAAGCGGCGATAAAGCGGATGGCTCGTATCGATAATCAGCATGGCGTTCCCGTTTCGGGCCTTTCCAGAACATTGCATGACGCGACGCCAAAGGCGTCGGCACGTCCAAGGCGTCTTGGCCGTTTCGCAGGAAAATTGCAACGCAAATCGACCCGCTACCAATCAGACCCTCGTGAAAGGGAGAGGCAGGGGCAGAGGGATTGCCGACCGGCTTGACCGATACCGCTCAGTCCCGCAGGCGCCCAAGCAGAGCCAGCAGCTGGTCACGGGCTTTTTTGCCGCCGATCCGGTCGATCAGCTTTTCCTCGCGGTCACGCCATGCATCGGAAAGGCGCTCAAGAAGGCTGCTGCCCTCATCCGTCATGTCGAGGAAATGAACGCGCCTGTCCTCTTCCGACCTGCGGCGGGCAAGCAATCCCTTGCTTTCCATGCTATCGACGATCGCGACGAAATTGGCACGCTGTATGCCAAGCGCCTCGGCCACATCGCTCTGCTTGAGGCCCGGATTGCCGCCGACTATGACGAGAACGGAAAAATCGGCCGGCCGCAATCCCATCTCCGCCAGCACGTCGGAAAAGCCGTTTGCCACGGCAAGTTGCGAGTGCCTCAAATGATAACCGATCGCGGTCGTCAACAATCCATAGTCGATAGCGTTTAAATGTTCCGCCTGCGTGCCGCCGCTTTCGGCCTTTTCCGCCCGTGGCCCGTTGCTATGTGCCAATTGCAAAGCCATCCGATCCCCCGCCTGATTCGTTCCTTAACCCTGCCGGAATGATAACCGACAACAGGACTAAACTGTATCCCAAATAAATGTAGATGATACTAATATTGTATAATAATTTGACAGTTAATACCCATTGCGACAACCCCTGTCTCGTAATCACCATCGGGCGCAAAAGAAAAGTATGATTATTTACCCGCCGATTTTTAGGGTCAAAAACCTTCTCCCCCGCCTTGTTTGAAAGGCGATACGACAATCAACCCGCCTGTGTACAAAAGCGCCAGGACAGCCGCTGGATGCGGCCGTAAAATACTACTTAAAAGGGAAACGTCTTATCAGGAAGAAACGCAATACCGCAAACAACATACCGCCCTGCTATCGCAAACATGCAGACAGCAGCCCTCACAGCAACCCACGCTCTCCCCTTCACCGGAAAACAGGCCCCATTTCGTAAATCTTTGATTTTTAGACATTGATGCGGAAAGAAAGCTGGGGTATGAACCAACCGCTGCACGCGATTCAAGCGTGACCGCTGCACCCGTAGCTCAGCTGGATAGAGTGTTGGATTCCGATTCCAAAGGTCACAGGTTCGAATCCTGTCGGGTGCGCCATTTTACGCATTTAACGCGCAGATGCACACAGGTCACCATTATGCGGGCGGCACGCGTCCGCCAGCAAGCGGAAACCCCGGGCCACATTTCGAGGGAAAAGAACGGAAAACGGCTGATCGTCTCACAGCCGCGCTTCGTTGGTTTTCTTACAATATTCATGCCGGCTACAGGAAATGTCAGTCGGCAAAACATTGACGAGGGCTGTTGCCCCCGTCCCCATCGATCAGTGACAACGTCAAAGAGAGCGTGTCATCCACCCCGGGCAAAAGACCGTGGCTTTCGCACCGCCGCCCATCGCTGAATTATGGAAGCCATGACGGCAAGACCGGCCATGACGGTGAACGCCGTGGAAATATCGCGATAGGTCACGGCAAAACCGAACCGGGCGATCCAAGGCTGGCTTGCCAGCGGCGATATGAAATGCCCGAGAAACATCGATGCCGTAACGACGCCGGCAATACGCCCGCGCAACCGCAGCGGCGCAAGCATGATCGTCGTGGACATGATAGCCGGCATCACAGCACCGAGGCCAAGGCCCACCACCGCAAGCGCCGAAAGCATGGAAACCAACCCGTCTGCCGCGGCAAGCAGCGCAAAACCCGTTGCCATCAACACCAGCCCGACCGCCAGAATAACGGTCACGCCAATCCGCGCCCCCAACCGACCGAAGTTGAGCGCCATCAGCGCGCCCGCCAGATTGAAGATGCCGATGGCGTATCCGGCAACGCTGCCGGAAAACAGCCCAAGCTCCCGCAGGAAAAACGGCAATTGCGAGGGGATGGTGTAAAACAGGGCGTTGACGAGAAATGCCGCCAGTGCCAGCACGGCCACCAGAAACCAGTTGACCGCAAAAGCCTGTTCGCCGCCGTTTTTAACGTGGCTATTGTTTCTTGCCGGCTCCCGCAAAAACAACAGTGCCGCCGGCAGAATGAGCAGCGCCACGGCATAGACCGCGAAGGGCGCGCGCCAGTGAACATCCGCCAGCAAGCCGCCCGCCACCACGAAAACGACACCGCCAAGCTGGGTGAAGGCCTGTTGCAGGCCGAGATAACGCTCCCGCGCCGGGCCTTCGAAATAATCGCCCACCAGCGCCGTGCCGATCGTCATGATGCCGCCGATCGCAAACCCCAGAAAGGCCCGGCCAACGAGCAGGCCCGCAAGACTATCGGCAAAAAGCCCGGACATGCCGGAAAGGCTGTAAAGCAGGATCGCGCCGAGCAGCAGCCGCTTGCGGCCGAACCGATCCGCCAGCACGCCGGCGACCGGCGCGCAAAGAGCCACGAAAACCGATGGTAACGTCAGCACCATGCGGCTCATGATCTCGACATTCGGCGTCGACAGGAAGCTCTGTTCGATGGCGGGCAGCGAGGGCGCAACCGTGGTTCCGGCCATGATGGTGAGTGTGGCGACGAACAGAAGAGTGAGTTTCAGCGACGGGGAATTGTCAGTCATTCTCAAGCCCCTTTGTAGGGTGTTGCGGAACGCGCCTTATTCAACGCATGCGCCCACCAGCCCAGCTTGCCCATCATCGTTTCCAGCGCGCTTGCCGCTGGCGCTCCGGGGTCGAACTGCCCGGCGGCATCGACACGGTCCCAGGGATTTGCAAAGCTGACGACATCGCGGATCGTCGTTGCATGCAGTTCCGCAAACACGGGGCGAAGCTGCTCGACAGCGCGCAGGCCGCCGGAAATCCCGCCATAGGAAACGAAGGCCACCGGCTTGGCGCCCCATTCGTCATAGGCGGAATCGATCAGGACCTTCAGCGCGCCGGGGTAGCTGCGATTATATTCCGGTGTGACGACGATGAAGGCATCGGCGGCATCAAGGCTTTCACGAAGTTGCCGCACGGAGGCGCGGTCGGGCGTGTGGCCCTGCGGCAAATCAAGTTCGCGCGGGTCGAGCACCGCAAACTCGATCCCCGGCAATGCGCCGAGTTGCTCCTGCAGCCATTTGCCGATGACATCGCAGAACCGCGGATTGCGGGCACTGCCAAAAATGATCCGGATGGAGAGTGTATTATCGCTCATGGAACGTCCTTCAGTAATGTTCCACTCCCTGATAATTCCTCAACTATAGTTGAGGTCAATGGCCGCAACGAAAAAAAGCGGCAGGCGTTGAGCCTGCCGCTTTCAACTCAATGTCGCTGGGAGCGCTCGCGGTAGCGTCAGGCGGCCGCGCGCCGCAATGCCGTTGCAACCGTGTGGATATGGGCAGCGCCAATGCCGCAGCAGCCGCCGATCATGGTTGCGCCGGCATCCGCCCAGGAGCAGGCGAACCGCGAATAGACATCGTCGGTCAGGTCGGTGCGCGTGCCGTGCAGACCTTCATTGGCGGCGGAATCGCCCTGTTCACCTTCGAAGGCATTGGCATAAACGCCGATCTCAAGCGAAACGCCCTTTTCCGCAAAGACGGCGGATGCCGTTTCCACGGCGGCTTTCATGATTTCCGGCTTGCTACAATTGAACAGCAGGGCGGCAGCGCCAGATTGCGCGGCCCATTCGGCCGCCGCCTTTACCGTTTCACCAGAGCGCAGCGCAGGCTCGCCGCCGCCTGTCGCAGCCGCATCATCGTTCAACGTGAAGGAAATCCAGAACGGTTTGCCGGTTGCGGCCACGGCTTCCCGCACCGCTTCGCCTTCGGCGATCAGGCTCAGCGTCTCACCCAGCCAGACATCGACGAAGGGCCCAAGATTGTCGACCAGCACCTTCAGGTAGTCCTGCACCCGCGTTTCATCGAAGTTCTGCGGCTCATAGGAGCCGAAGATCGGCGGCAGCGAACCGGCCACCAGCACGTCGCGGCCGGAGGCGTCCGCAGCCTCGCGTGCCAGCCTGCCGGAAAGGGCGATCAGCGATGCGCCATCCTTCTGGAAACGCTCCTCGCCGATATGGAACGGCACCAGCGCATAGGAATTGGTGGTGACGACATCGGCACCGGCCTCGATGAATTCCTGATGCACCTGCCGCACGATATCAGGTGAATTGATGAGCGCCAGCGCCGACCATTCCGGCTGTTTCAGCTCGGCGCCGAGCCGCTGCAATTCGCGGCTCATGCCGCCGTCGAGAATACGGATAGTGCCCATGTTCATGCTCCTTGAACGGTTTACCGCCGGACCGGCACCTGCTGTTCGATAAGACCGAAACAGCGGGCAATTATGGCGGTGAGAATGAGATAGAAGACGGTGACGACGATCAGCGGCTCATAGACGAGCAGCGTGTCCTGCCGCACCTTATAGGCCACGGCGTAGAGGTCCATCACCGTCACGGTAAAGGCAAGCGGCGTGGCTTTGAGCTGCATCACCACCTCGCCCGCAATTGTCGGCAGCGCGATGCGGATGGCGCGCGGCAGCCAGATGCGGCGAATAAGGGTGAAACGGCCCATGCCGAAAGCCCGGCCCGCCTCCAGCTCACCCTTTGGCACAGCCAGCAACGCGCCGCGCAGAACCTCGGCCTCATAGGCCGCGTAATTCAGTGTGAAGCTGACGGCGGCGAAAAAGAAGCCCTCGCGCAACACCGGCCACATGAAACTCTGACGT
This sequence comes from Rhizobium sp. AN68, assembly GCF_030758035.1. NCBI lineage: Bacteria > Pseudomonadati > Pseudomonadota > Alphaproteobacteria > Hyphomicrobiales > Rhizobiaceae > Rhizobium > Rhizobium sp. AN68. Next base: position 2,211,775 of record NZ_JARWMI010000003.1, read on the forward strand.
AAGCCGGGGATCATCGGCAGAAACGAGCCGACGCCATAATAGAGCAGCCAGAGCTGGATCAGAAGCGGTGTGCCGCGAAAGAAGGTGCAATAGGCGCGCGCCAGAATTTTTGTCACACGCCCGCCGCTGACCTGCGCGAAGGCAAGCCCTATAGCGAGAAGAAAACCAATGCTGACGGAGATGACGAGCAGCGCCAGCGTTTGCCAGGCACCGGACATAAGCAGCGGCCAATATTTGGCGATCCATGAAAAATCCATGCCGCGGCCCCTTTATGCCAAGGCCGGCTGGCCGCGCCGCACACGGCGCTCCAGCAGCGAAAAGACGAGGTTGGAAACCAGCGTAATGGCAAGGTAAAGCAGGGCTGCGGCAAGAAAGAACAGGAAATATTGCTTGGTGCTGGCGCCCGCCAACCGTGTCGCAAGCGCCAGCTCCTGATAACCGACAACCGCCACCAGCGCGCTATCCTTCGTTACCGCAAGCCAGAGATTGGCAAGGCCCGGCAGGGCGTTCGGCAACAGTGCCGGCAAGACCACACGGCGGAAACGCAAGGCCGGCGACATGCCGAAGGCGCGCGCCGCCTCGATCTGCCCGTTCGGAATGGCAAGGATCGCACCGCGCAGCACCTCGGTCATATAGGCACCCTGCACGAAACCCAGAACCGCAACAGCGGCAACGAAACCGTTCACTTCCAAAGGCGGCAGGCCTGCCAGTTGTAGCAGCCGGTTCAGGCCATCAGTGCCGGCGTAATAAAGCCCGACGATGAGGATCAGTTCGGGAACGGCGCGGATTGCCGTCGTGTAGATATTGAGCAGAAGGCCAAGCGGCCTGTTGCCGGAGAGCTTGCCAAGTGCACCGGCAAGCCCGATGACGATGCCGATCAGATAGGCACCGGCGGAAATGGCAAGCGTCGACGCCGCACCCTTCAAAAGGGTGCCGCCCCATCCCGGAGGATAGGGTGACAGCAGTTGCAGCGTGGTTTCAAGGCTTGCCATTTATCTGACCGGTCAGGAGAAATTACTTACCGTAGATATCGAAGCTGAAGTATTTCTTGGTGATCTCGTCATACTTCCCGCTGGCGCGAACGGCAGCGAGAGCAGCGTTCAGCTTGTTCTTGAGTTCGGTGTCGTCCTTGCGCAGGCCGCCGGAAACGCCAAGGCCGAGGATTTCCTTGTCATCCGCAACGTTGCCCATGTCGGCGCAGCAATCCTTGCCGGCATCGCTCTTCACGAAGGCATCGAGAACGAGCGAGTCGCCGAACACATAGTCGATACGGCCGGCTGCGAGATCCTGAAACGCCTCGTCCAGCGTCTGATAGGTCTTTTCGTCTGCGACAGCAGCGAAATATTTCTTGTAATATTCAGACTGGATGGTCGCGACCTGAATACCGATGGTCTTGCCCTTGACGTCTTCCGGCGCCGCACCCGGCTTGCCATCCTTGGCGCCGATCAGCTTGCTCGGCGTGTTGTAATATTTGTTGGTGAAATCGATGACCTTCTCGCGTTCTTCCGTGTTGGACATGGACGACCAGATAACATCGAACTTCTTCGTCTGCAGCGCCGGGATGAGGCCATCCCAGGAAAGCTCGACGATCGAGCATTTTTCCTTCATTTCCGCGCAGACGGCGTCCATGAGATCGATTTCCCAGCCCTGCCACTTGCCGCTGGCATCCTTGGCGAAGAAGGGTGGGTAGGATTCGTTCATGATGCCGAAGCGGACATCGGCGCTGGCGGTGAAGGCGGAAACCGCAAATGCCGTTCCGGCAAGCAGCGTGGCGAAGAATTTCATTTAAAGTCTCTCCTGTTAAAACAAACGGCGAAGCGAAACGGCCATCACGCCAGCGCGCCGGTAAATTCCCTGCAACGGGCGCTTACCGGATTGCCGAACACCTGCGCCGGTGGCCCCGCTTCCTCCACACGGCCCTGATGCAGAAACATCACCTCGGTGGAAACATCGCGCGCAAAGCCCATCTCGTGAGTAACGAGCAACATTGTGCGGCCTTCCTCGGCCAGATCGCGGATGACCTTCAGCACCTCGCCCACAAGTTCCGGATCGAGCGCCGAGGTGGGTTCGTCGAACAGCATCACCGCCGGCTCCACGCAGAGCGCGCGCGCAATCGCGGCGCGCTGCTGCTGCCCGCCGGAGAGGAACGCCGGATAGGCATTTTTCTTGTCGTAAAGGCCAACTTTGTTCAGCAGGGCTTCGGCCTTTTCCACCGCCTCCTGCCGCTTGACGCCGAGAACGTGAACAGGCGCTTCGATGACATTTTCCAGAACGGTGCGGTGGGCCCAGAGATTGAAATTCTGGAACACCATGCCAAGCCCTGTCCGCAGCTTTTCCACTTGCCGCCAGCTTTTCGGCACAGCCTTGCCGTCCCTGCCAATCTTCATGGCGATCTCCTCGCCATTGACGATGACCCGGCCGCGATCCGGCGTTTCGAGAAAGTTGATGCAGCGCAGGAAGGTACTCTTGCCGGAACCGGACGAGCCGATGATCGATATGACATCGCCTTTGTGGGCCTTCAGCGAAACGCCCTTCAAAACTTCGTGTGCGCCGAAGCTCTTGTGGATGTCATCCGCTTCGAGCGCACAGGCGCCTGTATCTGCCATTTATTGACCTTGCCGATCCGGTTCATTGCGTGTCGAGCAAAATGCGGAGCGGTTTTGCGACAGGACATGCATAACAACAAAGACTTAAGCCACGCATGTTTAGCGAAACCCGCTGCAAACGCGCGCAATATCAGGCTCTTTTACACATTTGAAACGAAAAATCATTTCAAAATATCATCTGCGAGCAACGATCTGCGCGATTTGCCCCTGATGCGCCTCGCCACGCTGGCCGCGTTACTGCCAGTCAGGGCCAATTGCGGTTCCGCCTGCGCCTCATCCTCGACAAGGCTGGCATTCGCCTGCAAACGCAGGCCCATCACGGCAACGACGAGGAAAAACCAGACGAAACCGGTACTGAGGAAGAACATCGTTTCGAGAAAGCCGTAGAGCAGGACATAAAGCCAGACGCCGACATAGAGCTTCGTCAGCGGGCTTTTGCGCGTGGCCTCATCCATCTTGCCGAGATCGCGAAGCGGCATCAGACAAATCCACGTCAGCACCAGAATAAGACCTGGCACGCCGCCGCCAAGCACAAGGTCGAAATAGCCATTGTGGGAATCCGGCGCCGTCGTTGCCCAGGTATTGTTCTCGGTGAAGCTCGTCATCAGGGTGTCGCTGCGCCAGAAGGCCTGGTAGCCGTATCCGACGATCGGGCTTTGGCGGATATAATCTATGGAGACGGTCCAGATATCGGTTCTGCCGGTGAAACTGGCGTCGATCCCCAGTTTCGTCAGCATCTGTGAAAAGACCGGATCAACGGTCGTGCCGACGATCACCACGGCGAAGGTTCCCAGAAGCACGGTCACAACAGCGTAACGCCATCTTGGCCAGCCCACGATGAACCAGCCCGTGGCGATGATGATCGGCATCAGGCCGAGCGCGGTCTTGCCACCCGACTTGACGAGAAAGATCAACGACAGCAACAGAACCGCCAGGCCGCCGATAAGGGACCAGCGCTTGCACAGATAAATCCCGACGATCATCAGCACCGCCATGATCGAGGCTGCCTCGTTCTTGTGACGGAAGACCCCACGCCAGTTGCCTGCGAGGAGCGGCTCCAGCGCATCGCTTGCCTGATGGATCGACCGCGACGGCAGGACAGCAACGCCGAAATAACAGAGGAACAGGATGATCAGCACGCATGTGGCAAGCAGCGTGGTGAAATGCCGCTCGGTGCGCGGCAATTGCAGGAAGCAGCTGGCAAGCACGCAGATGATGGCGCACATGGCAAGCCGCCGCAGCGAAAACACCGGCGCGCCGCCCACCACTGAGGTGAAGATATACCAGCCGAAGATCGCGAGCATCAGCAAACGCGGCGTAAAGACAATGGAAGACGACCGCTCCTTTGCCATGAACGCCACGAAACTGATGAGCAGGATGATCGCGGTGAGCTGGTTGAGGAGGTTGGACCCGGCCGCCATGGCGGACCCCAGATAGGTCGAGGAAAGCGAGATATAAGGCGAGAAGCCGACCGTGAAATAAAAGAACGTCACATAAAACAGTGCATTCCGCCAGGCGACACTCGCCTGCTCATCATGCGCTGCATCCATCAGGTAATTTTCTCTACCTTTTTCCATACTTTCTCACATCGTACCCGATGCTTCGTCTCGGTAAAATGAATATCCCGTCAAAACCCTATTTTTTAGTTATCCATAATACACGGAGGAATAGTAATTCCATTATCGAGGAATGAAGCCCGGGAAATTGAAACGGAACCTGATTTTCGAAGTCAACATATGGATAAGGGTAGAATCTTGACCATATCAAACTTCATCTGTCAAATTTAAGTTGCTGATTTCCCTATTATTGGCTAGACATACGCCCTCGTAAAGGTTGCTTATATCTATTTGACGACAGAGATATTTCGCTACGTTAAGGATATACTGGGGTGATGATCCGAAATTCTGTTTAACGTATATTAACAACTCTGGATATATCTTTGGCTTGTTGATTTCATAAACGCGTAAATAGCTGGAAACCGACGGTGGACGTTCCGATACACACCAATATGGACGATAGCAACAACGAAGGGGCGACACAACGCCCGGTTCAGCCAGCTGCGCCCGGCGTTCGACCCATGCGCAGGGACGATCTTCCGGCTGTCGAGGTTGTGCTCAACAGCGCGTTCAAAAAGACCGGGCTTGATAGAAACTTCGACTTCGGCGCTTACGTCGAAACATTGTTTTTCAGCAGTCCTGTGTTTGATCCCGAATACGGTAGCGTTGTCTACGATGCTGGAGAGAGCGGCGTTACCAGCGTTATCCTTGCCGTCCCCATGCGGTTTGTCGCGAATGGAAAACCCATTACCGCAAGGTTGTTATGTGCTTTCGCGTCGAAAGGAAAACTCGGCGCACTCGGCGCCGCGCGCCTGTCCCGCGGCATGCGCGCGACGAAACACGATATGCTGTTTTCGGACACGGCCTCCCCCGTCAGCGCCGATCATTGGCTTGCAATCGGCGGCAGCATGTTGCCGATGGAAAGCCTGCAATGGCACAAGGCGCTCAAGCCTTTCAGCGCGATTGCCCTGCGCATGCCGCGCCGTTCGCAAGTAGTCAAATCCAGGCCCGGACTTATGGCGCTTGGATTTGTCGACCGTATCCTGCGATCGTGGAAAAAGGGCATAAGGCCCAATGAAGTTGCCGGCACCACGGTCAGACCGGTGGATTTCGAGACGTTCCGACGCAACGCGCTGAAAATGATCGAGCGTTTTTCCGTCCGCCCGGAATGGTCCCACGAGGAATTCCACTGGCTGATCGAAATGAGTAAAACCAACGGCACCCTTGGTGAATTGAGCAGCCTGGCGATCGAAAATGCCGAAGGCCGCATCATCGGCGCTGCCCTGTTTTTCGGACAGGCGGGACGGACCGCCTATGTGCTGAACCTCGTCTGCGATGCCGGTCGCGAAAACGACGTACTCGGTGCGCTGTTCCGCCATTTCGATGATGAGAACTATGCCCATGTCACCGGCATGTCGCAGCCGTTTCTCATGAACGCGCTCTACCGTCAGAACCACGTGACCTTCCATCATCGCGGTTATTTCTGCATGGCCACCCGGGATGAAGCCCTCCGGGATCGGGCGCTTGCCGGCGATATCTATATTGGCGGGCTAAGCTCGGAAAGCTGGAGCAAGCTCATCACAGATTTCTAAGGCACATGCGCCGGTTGTGAAGAAAATGCCGAGCCTTCTATGCCCCAGTGAAGCGCTGGACATTCGCTGAAATCAGGTGACGCAGCGCCTTCGCGTAACGTTTGGAGCGCGTCTTGGCCGCAAGGGCGCTCGACCAGTCCACCATCGATCCGTTGATATCGAAATCTCCGAGCTGGCCTTCGGGAACGTCACCCTTTTCGATGCGCTCGACGATGGAGCCCAGCGCCGCGTAAAACTCGGGCGAGCGATAGGGCGGATGCAGCGAATACATGCCCTCGCCCGTGCCGAGAAAATCAAGCCGGTATACGCCGATGCGCATCATATTGTCGCTCAGCACCTCTTCGGCAGGCATCGAGACCGGTTGCTGATTATAGGCATAGGAGCGGATGCGCCGTTTGACGTCGGGTCTCAGCAGTTCGAGCGAGCCGATACGCTTGGCGAAACGGTCCATGTCGATCATGAACAGGCGGGTGGAAACGGTGGCGAACCGCCATGTGGGAACGCGGCTCGGCAGCTTGCGCGGTTCGGGAATGTTCTTCACCCCCGGCATGCCGACATGGCGGGAGATATCGAGATCGCCGCGCACGGTGGGCGGGCCGGAAAACGGCGTGATGCAGAGCGCGTCCGGGTTGGCCTTCTGCAGCGCAATGGCTTCGTTGAACCAGCTCTGGCTGCCGCCGCCAAACATCATGTCGCTGTCCATATGCAGCACATAACGGGCGTTGGCACGTTTCAACCCGTGGAAATAAACATGGAAAGGCCCGCCGTCGAAAGCCTTGGCGGGATAAGGAACCGGCGAGCGCGAAAAGAACGTCTCCGCCACCGCACTGCGCGCCGCATCGCTATAGTCGGCAATATCCACATACAGATGCGGATAGTTGGCCTGCATTTCCTCCAGCATGTCAAACAGGCGTTTGCTGGCGGCCTCGAAACCGTTGCCCTTGTAGCGGCCGGCTCCAACCTGGCCGGTATCCACCGTCAGGAGAATGCGGTCCACCTGCCCGCCCCAGACCCGCAGCTGATGCGGAACGGTCAGGGCCGCATGCGGTGCGTCGAAGGGATGCAGATTGATTTGCAGCGCCTTTTGTACGGGAGGAAGCGGCATTTCAGCAGTCATAATTACGCACCACGGTTCCGGAATTCATTGATGACGGCCATCATGGGTTTTTCGTTGAAGCTCCAGTCGAGCGGCAGCGGCCGGTTCGCGGTGCCATCCCGGCGGGGATAGGCCCAGCGAATCCAGGTATATTGGTCCGAAATGCCCCATGTGGTGATGGAGGAAAGCGGGCCGCCTTCGCACGCCGCTTCGAGAAAATCGCGGACCTGACCGTTTATCAGCATGTCGCGCTCGGCTTCCGGGGCGGGAAGCGTCTGGTCCATCGCATCCAGTTCCGTCACCAGAACGGCAAGACCATAACTGCGCATTTCCTTGGTAAAGGCGGCAAGCTCGTCTTTCGCAATGGGCCAGCCACCGCGCAGATGCCCCTGCAGGCCGATAGCATTGATCGGAGCGCCTTTCTCTAGCAGCTCGAGGATGAGATTGCGGAAGGCCGCGCGCTTGGCCGGCGATTTCTCGACCGCAAATTCCACATCATATTCGTTGAGGACGAGCTGGGCCTTCGGATCGACGGAATGGGCGATGTCAAAGGCTTTTTTGATGGCGTCCGGGCCTGCGCCATAATACCAGGCGTCGCGGCGCGAGCGCACATTGCCGGGCACGTCGGGGATAGGCTCATTGACCACATCCCAGCTGTGTATCACGTCCTTGTACCGTTCCATCACCTTGACGATGTGGGTTTCCATCAACTTCTCGACCTTCGCGCCGCTGCCGATGCTGGCAAGCCAGGGCGCGTTGGAAGCGTACCAGATAAGCGGATGACCATGCATGGTGAGTTTGTTCTGGCGCGCGAAGTTCGCAAGCGCATCGGCAGCGGCAAAATCGAAAACGTCTGCCGAAGGCCGCATGACCTCCCATTTCATTTCAGTAACGGGTGTGATGCGCGAGCAATATTTGACCACCGCTTCGCCGATGCGGCTATCGGCGGTAAGGTCCGGCAGATAGATGGCCGCACCGTAAGGGGCAATCTTTGTCGACGTTTTCCTGGTCGCGGCAACGCCCTGCCCGGCCATGGCATGCAACAGGCCCGCGCTTGCAGCGCCACCCAGAAAATTCCGCCGCCCGATCCGCATTCGCCCGCCTCCACAACCCCGGCGCATCGGCCTGAAAATCGAAAGCGATTTTCGAAAGGGACGATGCGCATATCACAACTGTCAGAACGTCGCTGATGCGTCCCAATGGCCGCACGGCGCTCTAATTCTCAAAACATAACATCTTGATCATGCCAAAAGGATATTAAAGATTTGCAAGGTTAACTGACGCTATACCACGTCACAATTGGCGCAAGCCGGCTTAATCCGGTAGTAACTTCAGTGTGAGAATTGTTGACCCGCCCCTGATGGAGTAAAAATATTGGTTTCCGTCTCGATTGTCATTCCCGTTCGCAACGGCGAGCGTTACATCGTGGAAGCGATCGAAAGCGTGTTGTCTCAGGGGAAAACCGTTTGCGAAGTGCTCGTCGTCAATGACGGCTCCACCGATACAACGGCGCAAAAGGTGCAAAGTTTCGCCGATCCCCGCGTAAAACTGCTGGCCCGGCCGCAGGGACGGCAGGGCGTTTCCGCCGTGCGCAATTTCGGCCTGTCGCAGGCGCGCGGTGAATGGACGATGTTTCTCGATGCCGACGACCGCGTGAAGCCGGGCGCGATCGCCGCCCTATGCGCCGGCATCTCCGGACCGGATGTCGTTGCTGTCTACGGTGATTATGAGCGCATTGACGAGAATGGCGCCAAGATCGGGCGGCGCAACCTCATCAGACGGCGGGAAAAACCTGATGGTTTCATCCTCCAGCCGCTTTTGGGCGGAAACTTCATCGTCAATGGCGGCATCATGCTGGTTAAAACCCGCATCTTTCAGGATTTTGGCGGTTTCGACGAGACATTGCGTTATGCGGAAGACTGGTATGGCTGGTGCCGGCTGGCTGCCTCCGGCCGTTTCGCCTATCTGCCCGGCCGCCACGTGCTGGATTACCGGGTGCACCGGACAAGCGTGATGATGAACCGCCTTCTGACCTTCCGGGATTGCGAACCGGCGATCGAAGCGGTGTTTTCCGATCCCGCCATCGTCGCCGCCATTGCGCCGCAGGAATTGCGCCGGCTTCGCCGCAAATCCGAAAATCACATGAATGCCTATACCGTGGCGCAGGCCTTTCGCGCCCGGCGCTATCGTGAGGCCTTTTCGGCGCTTGCCGATACATTTGTCAATCGCCCGCGCCAAAGCCTGCGCGCCGTCGTGTTTTCCGCCGCAGCCCTTGCCGGAATTTAGGAGTGTCCATGTCCGAAATCATGCCGGAAGCGGTGGTGTGCATTCCGAGTTTCCGCAGGCCTGCAGGTTTGCAGAAGACGCTGAACTCGCTGGCAGCCCAGAAGGTCGATTTCCGCTTCGCCATCGTCGTCGTCGATAATGACGGGGTGGGCCAGGCGGGGCTGGCGGTCGCGCGTGCGTTTTTCTCCGAGAGCGAAATGATGGGCCAGACGCTGGTCGAGCCGACGCAGGGCAATTGTTACGCCATCAACACGGCATTCCGCACGGCGCGGCAGAACTATCCATCCGCGCAGTGGTTTCTGATGATCGATGACGACGAAGCGGCCTCGCCCGTCTGGCTCGCTGAAATGGTCTCTGCCGCAAAATCCTTCGGCGTCGATATCGTCGGCGGGCCGGTCGATCGCGAATTCGATGCCCCCGCACCCAAGGCGGTTCTGGCACACCCGCTGTTCGGCTCCATCGAGGCACCCACCGGCGTAGTCAATCAAATCCATGGGTCTGGCAATTGCCTGATCTCGAGGCGAGTTTTCGAAACGCTGGAAAAGCCGGAATTCGATGTACGGTTCAACTTCCTTGGCGGCGGCGACATGGATTTCTTCACCCGTTGCCGAAAGGCGGATTTCAAATTCGCCTGGAACGCTCAAGCCCTCATCATCGAATATGTGCCGGAAAACCGCATGGCGCCGCGCTGGATCATGGAGCGCTCGCTCCGAACCGGGATCATTAATTACAGCATCGACCGCGCCCGTCGCCCCGGCCTGAAGGGCGGCCTGCTGCTTGCCGCCAAAAACGTCGTCAGCCTGTGCCTGTCACTGGTCCGCGCCGTTTCCGCATTCCTGAAAACCGGTGCGCTGCTGCCCGCCACGCATCCACCGCTGATGTCCATCGGCCGCGTCATGGCGAGCCTCGGTATTACGCTCACGCCCTATAAGGCGCCGGCGAAAAAGGCCTGAACGCGGGCTCGTCCGGCAGTTAATATCAGCTTTTCAGCTCAGGGTTTTTTCCCTGCGCAAAGAGATCCCATTCACATGCCGTTTCTGGGAAGCGAATGACGAAAAAACGGCTGCAAGAATGAGAAGCGGCACAAGAACCGGCCAGAAGAAACAAAGGATGATACCGGTCACCCGGTAAAAGTCCCAATCCTTGTCGCGGCGGGCGCCTTCTATATAGGTCATGGCAAGAGAAGTAACGGTGCCAATCCCATATACGAAAAGAGAAATGGACGTAATTACCATCGCTGTCCTCAATATATTTCTGATTCGAATAAATATGTAATATCCGCTCAGTGTACCGCCGTTACGCCCACTTGCAACGATTTTCCGCGGAAAGACGCCTCCACCCCGATACGTTAGAGCGACCTCATATAGCGCGACTCCATATGATGATTGCATGCGCCGGCAGATGCCGCTCACATGATATCGATCCTGAACCGGCCGGACGGTCAGGGGCAATTCCGTAAAGAATCAATGAGAATGCGCAGATTTCAGACCTTGCCGGCCCCGAACCCGTAGCGGTGCTTCAGCAGCGAATATATGGCGATGGGATTGGTCAGCAGGTAGCGCTTGCCGAGACGCCTCGGCTCAAGCATGGCCCTGTAGAGCCATTCGAGCCCCATATCCTGCATCCATTGTGGCGCCCTGCTGTTCTTGCCCGCGAGAAAATCGAACAGACCGCCGCAGGTCTTGATCACCGCAATGTCGGAAAGCCTGTCGAGATTGCGCGCGACGAAACGTTGCTCCAGCGGTATGCCGAAGCCCACCCAGAGAATATCGGTCTGCGATGCGACGATATCGGCAAGGATCGCCTCCTCGTCGCCGGGTCTGAAATAACCATTGCGCCGACCGGCAAAAACAAGCCGTGGATAGAGCTTTTGCATTTCCTCGACTGCCGCGCGGTTCACCTCTTCGGAACCGCCGAGGAAATAGAACCGCGTGCCGGTCGCCTCAGCCCTCCGGGCCACCGCATGAACGAGATCCGTCGTCGCCACACGTTCCCGCAGCGCCCTTACGCAGAACTGGCGGGAAAAGATCACCAGCGACATGCCGTCGGCATGAATCTGGTCCGCCTGCCGCAGCAGGGCTTCGAATTCCTTGTCTTGGTGACAGAGTGCGATGACCTGACCGTTCGCCGATGTCGAATAGAACGGCTTTGCGCCGGCCGCGCGTTCACGTTCCGCCCGCAGGATAAAATCCTGCGCCGTCTCTTCGATGGTCGCATCGGTGATGGGCAAAGCCGCAAGCGGAACAACCGGCCAGTGTGTGCCAGGCCCTTCCGCATGCGGGACATCTCTCCCTGTCATATTCTGTCCGGTGTCCAAGATAGGCATCGTTTCACTGTTATATTCACGCATAGGATTAAGGTATAAGGCTTCAAACACTACGAATAACTATCATTAATATTCTTATAAATCTGACGCTTGAATCAAACAATTATACGCCCGGGGGTTGAGTGACCACTCCAACCTCTCCTCCACCTATTCCGGTTTTGCGGCTGATGGGTTAAGGGACGACGAAACCACACCATAGAAAAGGTCCCGGCCATGGAAACCATATCGATCGACAACCGCGGCGATTTCGGCCTTTGGGCCATCGAACGGGCAAAAGAAATCGTCGCCAACGAGGCGTCCGATCTTGCCGTTTCGGTCCGTGACGGCGACGAGACAGGCATTCGCGATGCGGGTAATGCGCTGGGCGCTGCCATCGCCGCCGCCCTGCTCGAAGTCTATGACGGCCTGATGTCCGAGGAATAAGCGCGCGCGGTCACAGCCCTCAGGCGTAGCGTTCCGCGTGGTCTGTCCGGCGCAGAAAACCCAAAAGCCCCAGTGCGATGGCAATTCCGAGACCAAGGAACAGACCACCCACGCCACCGGCGATCAGGAAGATCAGCTTGCCGGGCGGCCAGCTTCTGGAATTGGGCGCTACCGGCTGCGAAATCACCCGCACATTGGTGGAATCGATTGTCTGCTGCTCGGCGATCTGACGTGAGCGATTGAGATAGGTCTCGTAGATCGCGGCAGCTGAGTTGGCGTCTCGCTCCAGATCGCGCAGCCGCACCTGCGCCTCATTGTCGGTGAAGACGTTGGCGCGTTCCGCAACCGCCTTCAGCCGCAGGGCATCAAGAGAGGAGCGGGCCTCGGCGACATTGGTCTTGGCCGCCAGCAAAATCCGCTGCGCCTCATCCGCAATGCCGCGTTCCAGCATGTCGCGTTCCGCCCCGGCAGTCGCCAGACGCGGATGGCGGGCGCCATAGGTCAGCGTCATCGCCCCAATCTGCTGCTGCAAGGTGCTGTATTGCGCACGAATGGTGTTCATGGTCTGGCTGTCGAAGATCGCGTCGCTCTGGGTGCGGTTCTGGGCAATCGCCGCCTGCATCTGCTTGAGGCGCGACTCCTCCTGAATGACGCGCTGCTGCGCGGCAAGAACCTGCGCATTCAGCTCGCCGGACGCCAGATTGCTGACCAGCTGGCCGTTATTCTCCTGCAGGCCGTTTTCGCGGCGGAAATCGGCGACGCGCTTTTCGGCAACCGTCACGTTCTGACGCATTTCCTCAAGCCGCTTCTTGAGATCATCGACGATACGCAGGCTGCTGTCGGAGGTCGTCTGGAACAACTCGCTTTCGAAAGCCTTCACCATCGCCTTCGAGACTGTCACGGATTTGTCCGGATCATTGGTCCAGACCGCAAGCGTAACCACGAAGGACCGCGGATCCCGTTCCGCCGCAACCCGTTCGCCCAGCGAACGAAGCGCGCCGACCTTGTTGTCACCATCTTCCGGCTTGGGTGAAAAAAATGCTTTCAGCCGCGCAAGAGGCGGTGGGGATATGAATTCCGGGTCCTCATCCAGTTTCAGCTCGTCCACCACCCGCGCCAGCACGTTGCGCGACGTGACGGTGCGCAGCTTGCTCTCCACTTCGAGAATCTGGGTGTCGCGCTGCTGGTTGGGCGAAAACACCCCGTCATTGACGACATTCAGGTTGGAGGGATTGACGACGATATCCGTATAGGCGGTGTAACGCGGCGGCGTCATGTAGGCATAGGCGAGTGCAGCGGCGACGCAGAGAATGATCGCAAGCACAATCCAGACGATCCCGGCACGCAGCCAGCCGAGTACCTCGTCGACACCGATCCGGTCGATATATTTCAGGCCCGGCAGCGTGGCCGCGAAACTGTTGCTTGGCGATGTCGGCCTTGTGGGCTTTTCAGCCGGAGCGGGTTCGGCAACGGCAGCCGCCGGCTTCGGCTCAAGATGCTCTTTCAGCACCGTGCGCTCGAAAACCTCATCCTCATCCACCAGATCGTCCAGCAGGGAACCGTGGGGTCTGGCGGCGGGCGCCGCTTTTTCATCCAGCGGACGTGCCTGCTTATGTCCCGCCTTTTGAAGCCTGTACATCAGCCAATCCAACTTGAACGAACCACAAAAAAGGCCTGCAACAGATGGTTTTCATCGTCGCCAGAACCACTATTAACCGGCAAGTCTAGATATAACGGGTGAATTTTAGGTTACCCGCATCATCCCCGCCATCATCACCTATTCGCCGCGTCCATGAAAGAGATGATTGACTTGAATGGATCGATACGGTTCTTTCTGGCGTTATATTTTTGTATTATCCATTTGAACCTCAAAGATTTTATCGAAACGGAGTTTGGAATGAGCCTGAAATTTGGAACGAGCGGCCTTCGCGGCCTGTCTGTCGATCTGAAAGGAAAGGCCTCGGCCGTCTACGCAACGGCATTTGCAAGGCACCTTCTCACATCGGGTCAGGCAAAGGCGGGCGACCCCATTCTCGTGGCCCGCGATTTCCGCGATTCGAGCCCGGATGTTTCCGCAACCTGTATCGCCGCGCTGAAAAAAGCCGGCCTCACACCGCTCGATTGCGGCACCGTGCCGACACCGGCACTGGCGCTTTACGGACTTTCCCTCAAGGCCGGCGCGCTGATGATAACCGGTTCGCATATTCCGGCCGACCGCAACGGCATCAAGTTCTACCGCCCGGACGGCGAGATCGACAAACAGGACGAAACGGCGATCGCCGCACTCGCAGCCGAAGTCGAGGCTGAAGGGATTAACGACGAGGCCGCAACGGCGGACGACCATTCCGCAATTGCAGCCGAGCTTTTTTATGAGCGTAATGCTGCACTCCTGCCGGAAAAGGCGTTGTCGGGCCTGAAGATCGGCGTTTACCAGCACAGCACGGTGGCGCGCGATCTCTTCGTCGATGTTCTCGCCCACTATGGCGCCGATGTCGTGTCGCTCGGCCGTTCCGAGACCTTCATTCCGGTCGATACCGAGGCGGTCTCCCCTGAAACGCTGGAGCTTCTCAAAAAATGGGCACCGGAACACGGCCTCGATGCCATCGTTTCCGCCGATGGTGACGGCGACCGGCCCCTGCTTGCCGATGAAAACGGCGTGCCGCTGCGCGGCGACCTGATCGGATTGATCACGGCGAATTTTCTCGATGCCGGCGTGGTCGTCACCCCAGTCACCTCCAATTCCGGCATTGAGGCGAGCGGTTCGTTCAAGGTCATCCGCACCAGGGTCGGTTCCCCTTTCGTGATCGCCGGCATGGCACAGGCCCTTGCCGAAGGAAACAACGGCGTCATGGGTTTCGAGGCCAATGGCGGCCTTCTGACAGCCTCCACCTTCACATTGAACGGCAAACCGCTATCGCCGCTGCCGACGCGGGACAGCTTCCTGCCCATCCTCGCCGTATTGCTTCTCTCCGCCGAGCAGAAAAAGCCGCTATCGCAGATTGCCGCCGCCTATAACCTGCCGGTCGCGGCTGCGGATCGTCTGGAAAACTTCGCACAGGAAAAAAGCGCTGCCCTGATGACGCATCTGCGCGCCTCGCGGGATAATCTCGAAACCTTCCTCGCCCCCGTGGGCACGGTCAAGGCGCTGAGCGACATTGACGGCCTGCGCGTGGCGCTCACAGACGGCAGCACCATCCATTTCCGCCCGTCCGGCAATGCTCCGGAAATGCGCTGCTACGTCGAGGCCGCCAATCAGGACGAAGCCGAAACGCTGCTCAGCAAGGGCCTCGATCTCATCCGCAACTTTGGATGAGTGGATGGCGCTGAACGCTTGAAGCGGACGGCCACCATGAATGTCCCAGTGTCGCAAATGTCGCATCCCGTCTTTGCCTGTTGCTCTTCCCGCTCCGGAAAGCGATAAGGGCCGCAGGGTTCAAGGAGGCGGGATGTGAGCGGCGAGACCATTACCCTTTATGAAGCGATCGGCGGCGATGCCACAGTCAGAGCACTGACCCGGCGCTTCTACGAATTAATGGACACCCTGCCAGAGGCGGTGCATTGCCGCGCCATCCATCCAGCCGATCTTTCCGGTAGCGAAAGCAAGTTCTACGATTATCTGACGGGATATCTTGGCGGACCGCCGGTCTATGTCGAAAAACACGGCCACCCGATGTTGCGCAGGCGTCATTTCGTGGCCCCTATCGGACCCGCCGAGCGGGACGAATGGCTGCTCTGCTTTCGCCGCGCGATGGACGAGACCATCGACAACCCACAGCTCCGGGACATCATCTGGGGACCGGTGGAGCGGCTGGCCTTTCACATGCAAAATCAGGAAGCGAATAACCCATGACGACGGAAAGATTGCGCGCCTTGATTTTGCTGCTGGGCAGCCTTTTGGGTGCTTCCGGCGTCATGCTTGCCGCCGCCGCCACCCATACCGGCGAAACCTATATGCTTGGCAACGCCTCGGCCATGGCGCTCGCCCATGCGCCGGTGCTTGTGGCACTGCATATCGGCGCGGACCGCATTAGAACCGCCATTCCGGCAGGGCTGATTCTTGGCTTCGGCACGGCGGTTTTTGTTGGTGATCTCGTCACCAGACATTTTTCCGGTCACAGCCTGTTTCCCTACGCGGCCCCCCTGGGTGGCCTCGGCATGATCGCGGGATGGCTGGTGCTCTGCGCCGGTGCATTTTTGAAGCCGAGGGGCTAAATCGGCATCAACGCCGTTTCCAGCGAAACGACAGGATGTTGCCGCCACGTTGAGCCGCGTCACCGATCTCGAAGAACGGCTTTTCGCCCGGCTGGCGGGTGCGCAAATAGGGAAAAGCGAGCACATTGCCGCCGTCAGCTGCGGCGCGGTTGCGCCGCTCGCGTTCGCCGACGACTTCATACATCTCCGTCAGGGCCGGATCGGCGCCCTGGTCGGCCATCTTGTGCAGCTCCACGCGGCAGGCCTCAGCCACCGCCTGCTCTGCATCTTTGAAATTATTGCGCTCGTCGCTCATCGTTTAAGGTCCGTTCATTCATCGTCTGCAGCGCCCGCTCCAGACTGGATTTGCTGCCATTGCGCAGCGGAATGAACGTCTTGCCGAATTTCTTGCAACCGGACTTCACCCGCAGACACGCATCGTGGCTGATACAGTCGATCGGGCAGAAAACGCAGTCGACGGAGGGAAGAACAGTGTCGATACGCGAGACCGCCTCACGCAATCCGCCATCGTGATGGATAAGCTCGGCGCCGAAATTGCTGGCGATCTGGCGAAGATGGGCAACCTGACAGTCACGGCCGCCAACATAAAGAAAGCTCTTCGGACCGGAAAGCTGCTGTTCGGCCACATCCTTTTCAGGTTGAGGCGCGCCCTTGCCCTGCTTGCCGCCGCGTTCGGCTTTCTTCTTTTCCTTGCGTGCCATTCCCTCACCTGCCGGTTGATTTTTTCATGCCCCGACGTTCGGGATGCCGGCACCATAATAAAGATGAGTTTTGGAGTAAAGTATAAAGGTGATAATTTTCCTCATGTTTTGACATAAAGAATCGATCACATATTCGCGATAACCTCACCAGATCAGTTGTTGATCTTCAATCCACCCATGAAAAGCTGCTCCAGGTGCCGGGCTGCATCCTCAAACCGGCCTTCGCCACCGTTCTTGTCGCCCAGCACGGCCCGCACCTGCACGTCGAAATCCGCATAGTGCTGCGTGGTCGACCAGATCGAGAAAATCAGGTGATAGGGATCGCATTTCGCCATCCGCCCGGCCTTGATCCAGACGCGGATTACCTCCGCCTTTTCATCCACCAGTTGCTTCAGCGGACCCTTCAGCTCATCCTCGATATGGGGCGCGCCCTGGAGGATTTCATTGGCAAACAGGCGGCTCTCGCGCGGAAAATCGCGCGACATTTCCAGCTTGCGGCGAATATAGGAGCGGATTTCGCTTTCAGGATTGCCCTCGGCATCGAAAGCCCTGAGCGGATCCAGCCAGGTATCCAGCACCCGCTCGATCAACGCGCGATGCATCGCCTCCTTGGTGCGGAAATAATAAAGTACGTTCGGTTTCGACATGCCGGCCGCCTCGGCAATCTGGTCGATGGTGGAACCGCGAAAGCCGTTGGTGGAAAACACACTCAGCGCGGCCTCAAGAATCGCTTCCTGCTTTTCTTCCTGAATGCGGGTCCGCTTCTGTGTTTTCGCTGCGCGCGGTATGGCCATACTCTGCTCTCTGTGTTTCTTTTCGGTGCAATTGCCGCTACAGTATGCTTAAAAAATAATCGCCGCGTACAGTTTAGGCAAAATTAGTGCGATTCGTCACGAAAATCCCTTGCTGACGTCATGGCGAATTTGCAATGTTTACCAGCCGGTCAATTTATCCACCATCGCCATCACAAGGCAATGGCTGTTATCTTAACCGGCAAAAACGGGAACGGCACAAGCTTTGCTTCGATAAAAACAAAACAGGTGAGGACGACACTTCATGGCAGCGGGTAAGAACTTGACGGTCAATGGCGACCGTCTGTGGGACAGTCTGATGGACATGGCGAAAATCGGCCCCGGCATTGCCGGCGGCAATAATCGCCGCACGCTGACGGATGAAGATGCTGAAGGCCGCAGCCTGTTCAAGCGCTGGTGCGAGGCGGCCGGCCTCACGATGGGCGTCGACAAGATGGGCACGATGTTCGCCACCCGCCCCGGCGAGGACCCGGATGCACTGCCGGTCTATATCGGCAGCCATCTCGACACCCAGCCAACCGGCGGCAAGTTCGATGGCGTTCTCGGCGTGCTGGCTGGACTGGAAGTCGTGCGAAGCCTGAACGATCTCAACATAAAGACGAAACACCCTGTTGTCGTTACCAACTGGTCCAACGAGGAAGGCGCTCGCTTTGCCCCGGCCATGCTGGCTTCCGGCGTCTTCGCCGGCATTCACGATCTCGATTACGCCTATAGCCGCACCGATACCGACGGCAAGACCTATGGCGACGAACTGAAGCGCATCGGCTGGCTGGGTGAGGAAGAGGTGGGCGCCCGCAAGATGCACGCCTATTTCGAATATCATATCGAACAGGGACCGATCCTCGAGGCGGAAGGCAAGCAGATCGGCGTCGTTACCCATGGTCAGGGCCTGTGGTGGCTGGAAGTGACGCTGACGGGCAAGGAAGCGCATACCGGCTCGACGCCGATGGCCATGCGCGTCAATGCCGGCCTCGCCGCCGCCCGCATCCTCGAAAAGGTGCAGGAAGCGGCGATGGCCCACCAGCCGGGCGCCGTCGCCGGCGTCGGCCAGATGATCTTTACGCCCAATTCCCGCAATGTGCTGCCCGGCAAGGTGGTTTTCACCATCGACCTCAGAACCCCCTCGCAGGCGAAACTCGACAACATGCGCGCCATCTTCGAACGCGAGGTGCCAGTTATTGCCGAAGAACTCGGCGTCGCCTGCTCAATCGAGGCCATCGGCCATTTCGATCCCGTCACCTTCGATCCGGTGCTGGTGGGCCGCGTGCGCGCTGCTGCCGAAAAGCTGGGCTACAGCCATATGGACATCATTTCCGGCGCGGGCCATGATGCTTGCTGGACGGCAAGGGTTGCACCCTCCACCATGATCTTCTGCCCCTGCGTGGACGGTCTTTCCCACAACGAAGCCGAAGACATCTCCTCCGAATGGGCCGCCGCGGGCTGCGACGTGCTGCTGCATGCGGTGCTGGAAACTGCGGAGATCGTGCAATGACCGCCACCATTATCAAGAACGGCACCATCGTCACCGCCGACCTGACCTACAAGGCCGATGTTAAAATCGAAGGCGGCAAGATCACAGAGATCGGACCCGATCTGACCGGCGGCACAGTGCTCGATGCCACGGGATGTTACGTCATGCCCGGCGGCATCGATCCGCATGTGCATCTGGAAATGCCCTTCATGGGCACATATTCCGCCGATGATTTCGAGAGTGGCACGCGTGCCGCCCTTGCCGGCGGCACGACCATGGTGGTGGATTTTTGTCTGCCCGATCCCGGCCAGTCGCTGCTCGATGCCCTGCAAAGATGGGACAACAAGGCAACGCGAGCCAACTGCGATTATTCCTTCCACATGGCCGTTACCTGGTGGGGCGAGCAGGTCTTCAACGAGATGAAGACTGTGGTTCAGGAAAAGGGCATCAATTCGTTCAAGCACTTCATGGCCTACAAGGGCGCGTTGATGGTGAATGACGACGAGATGTTCGCCTCCTTCTCGCGCTGCGCCGAGCTTGGCGCCATTCCCTTCGTGCATGCGGAAAACGGCGATATCGTTGCGCAGATGCAGGAAAAGCTGATGGCGGAAGGCAATGTCGGGCCGGAAGCGCATGCCTATTCCCGGCCGCCCTCCGTCGAAGGTGAAGCGACCAACCGCGCCATCATCATCGCCGATATGGCCGGTGCGCCGCTTTATGTCGTTCATACATCCTGCGAGCAGGCACATGAAGCCATCCGCCGTGCGCGTCAGAACGGCATGCGCGTTTATGGCGAACCGCTGATCCAGCACCTGATCCTCGATGAAAGCGAATACGCTAATGCCGACTGGGACCATGCTGCCCGCCGGGTCATGTCGCCACCCTTCCGCAACCGCCAGCATCAGGATAGCCTCTGGGCGGGTCTCGCCTCCGGCTCGCTGCAATGCGTGGCGACCGACCATTGCGCCTTCACCACCGACCAGAAACGCTTCGGCCTCGGTGATTTCCGCAAGATCCCCAATGGCACCGGCGGGCTGGAAGATCGCATGCCGCTGCTCTGGACCCATGGCGTGGCGACCGGCCGGCTGACGATGAACGAATTCGTCGCCGTCACCTCCACCAACATTGCGAAGATTCTCAACATCTATCCGAAAAAGGGCGCGGTCCTCGTCGGCAGCGATGCCGATCTCGTCGTCTGGGACCCAGTGCGGGAAAAGACCATCCGCGCGGAAAACCAGCAATCGGCCATCGACTACAACGTGTTCGAAGGACAGAAGGTCAAGGGCCTGCCGCGCTTCACCCTGTCGCGCGGCATCGTCAGCATCGAGGAAAGCACAGTCAAGACGCAGGAAGGTCACGGCACGTTCGTCGCCCGTGATCCCTATCCCGCCGTCAGCAAGGCGCTGTCCACATGGAAAGAGCTCGTCGCGCCACGCAAGGTAGAACGCAGCGGCATTCCGGCATCGGGTGTATGACCTTGAGCACCGATCCGAAACGCGAAATCGTCATCGCTGCCGCCGTTCTCCTGAATGCGCGGCGGCAAATGCTTGTCGTGCGCAAGCGCGGCACCACGCATTTCATGCAGCCGGGCGGCAAGATCGATCCGGGTGAAACGCCGGAGCAGGCGCTTCACCGTGAACTTGCCGAGGAAATCGGCCTCACGCTTCCTGAAAATGCCGCGCGATATGAGGGCATCTTTCGGGAGGAGGCCGCCAATGAGACAGGGGCGGAGGTCGTGGCCCATGCCTTCGTCGCCCAACTGAATATCGAAGTTACCCCACAGGCCGAGATAGAGGAGGTGCGCTGGCTCGATCTGGATGCGGCCTCCAATCTGCCGATCGCCAAACTCACGGAAACACGTATGCTGCCGCTGGCACGCGCAGCCCTGACGGAAAGTGGAAACAAGCCACGATGAACCAAGCCTCGTCCTATTCCGTCGTTTCCGCCAGAAATCTTGGCCTCACCTTCGAAACCGGCGATGGCCCGGTGCACGCGCTTTCCAATGTCGATCTGGAAGTGGGCAAGGGCGAGTTCGTCTCCTTCATCGGCCCTTCCGGCTGCGGTAAGACCACGTTCCTGCGGGTGATTGCCGATCTCGAAAAGCACACATCCGGCGATATCACCGTCAATGGCACCACGCCGGAAAACGCCCGCAAGGACCGGTCCTACGGCTATGTCTTTCAGGCCGCCGCACTCTATCCCTGGCGAACCATCGAAAAGAACATTGCACTGCCGCTCGAAATCATGGGCTATACGAAGGCCGAACAGAGGGAGCGCATCGATCGCACGCTCGATCTCGTCAATCTCAGCGGTTTCAGCAAGAAATACCCATGGCAGCTTTCCGGCGGCATGCAGCAGCGCGCCTCCATCGCCCGCGCGCTGGCCTTCGATGCCGACCTGCTGTTGATGGACGAACCCTTCGGCGCGCTGGACGAGATCGTCCGCGACCATCTGAACGAACAGCTGCTGAAACTGTGGGATACGACCGGCAAGACCATCTGCTTCGTCACCCACTCCATCCCGGAAGCCGTTTATCTCTCGACCAAGATCGTCGTTATGTCACCACGGCCCGGCCGCGTGACGGATATCATCGAATCCACGCTGCCAAGGGAAAGGCCGCTTGAGATCAGGGAGACGCCGGAATTTCTGGCAATTGCGCATCGCGTGCGTGAGGGATTGAAGGCGGGGCATAGCTATGAGGGGTGAGGTCAGCGCCAGCATTACCCCCCATCAACCGAGGGCAACCCGATGACCCTCCTCCGCCACCGCGTCCTCCCCATCCTCACCGTCCTCCTCGCCATCCTCATCGTCTGGCACCTTTGCGTCATCTACCTCAACATGCCCTTCGTCCGCGATCAGGCAAACCGCGCCGGCCAGACGCCGAGCTTCATGGAGCTTCTGCCGCAAACCTTCGCACAGGAGCGCCCGGTTCTCCCCGCCCCGCACCAGATCATCGCGGAACTGTGGGACACCACCGTCAACAAGGCGATCACCTCCAAGCGCAGCCTCGTTTATCACGCGGGCGTCACGCTTTCGGCCACGCTCCTCGGTTTCGCCATCGGCGCGGTGCTCGGCATCCTGCTTGCCGTCGCCATCATCCACAATCGCGCCATGGACCGCTCGGTCATGCCGTGGATCATCGCCAGCCAGACCATCCCCATCCTTGCTGTCGCGCCGATGATCATCGTCGTCCTGAATTCCATCGGCATTTCCGGGCTTTTGCCAAAGGCGCTGATTTCCACCTATCTCTCGTTCTTCCCGATTGTCGTCGGCATGGTGAAGGGCCTCAGAAGCCCCGAAACCATCCAGCTGGACCTGATGCACACCTATAATGCCTCGCCCGCACAAATCTTCTGGAAGCTGCGCTGGCCGTCTGCCCTGCCCTATCTCTTCACCTCGCTGAAGATCGCCATCGCGATTGCGCTGGTCGGGGCCATCGTCGGCGAATTGCCGACGGGCGCCGTCGCCGGTCTCGGCGCGCGTCTGCTGTCCGGCTCCTATTACGGCCAGACCGTGCAGATTTGGGCAGCGCTGTTCATGGCCGCCGGTGTGGCCGCCATTCTGGTCTCGATCATCGGCATCGCTCACGCAGCCGTCCTCAAGAGAATGGGAGCGCGGCCATGACAAATCCCGTCTGGTTTATTGGCGCAATCCTGTTCTGGCTTGCCGCCTGGGCCTCCAACGAATGGCTGGTGCGCCACACCTTCGCATCACAGTCGGCAAAGCGAATGAGCCGCATGGCCGTACCGCTTCTCTTCGGGCTGGCCATTCTCGCGCTTTGGGAAGGTGTGGTGCGCGGCTTCTCCGTCCCGCCCATCCTGCTGCCTGCCCCGAGCGCCATCCTCGCCCGCCTTCTCGGCTCGCTACCGATCCTCTGGGCGGATTTCCGCCAGACCTTCCTCAAATCGGTGCTGACAGGTTATGTGCTCGGCTGCGGCCTCGGTTTCATCGTCGCCATCCTCATCGATCGTTCACCCTTCCTCCAGCGCGGGCTGCTGCCCATCGGCAATTTCGTCTCCGCCCTGCCGGTCGTCGGCATTGCTCCCATCATGGTCATGTGGTTCGGTTTCGACTGGCAGTCGAAAGTGGCTGTCGTCGTCATCATGACGTTTTTCCCGATGCTGGTGAATACGGTTCAAGGGCTTGCCGCCTCCAGCCACATGGAACGCGACCTGATGCGCACCTATGCCGCAGGCTGGGGGCAGACATTGCTGAAACTGCGCCTGCCCGCCGCCTGGCCCTTCATCTTCAACGCCCTGAAGATCAATTCCACACTGGCGCTGATCGGCGCCATCGTCGCGGAATTCTTCGGCACGCCCATCGTCGGCATGGGTTTCCGCATCTCGGCGGAAATGGGCCGCAGCAATGTCGATATGGTCTGGGCAGAAATCGCCGTGGCGGCGCTCGCAGGCTCAGGATTTTACGGTCTGGTGGCGCTCATCGAGCGCGCCGTCACCTTCTGGCATCCGTCCGTCCGTGGGGGACGAACGTAAATAACGAAAAAGGGAACAGCGATGAAAATGAAACTTGCCTCCATGCTTCTTGCCGGCGCGTCACTTCTGAGCGCATTTGAGGCTCAGGCCGCCGACAAGATCACCCTGCAGCTGAAATGGGTCACCCAGGCGCAGTTCGCCGGTTATTACGTCGCCAAGGACAAGGGCTTTTATGAAGCCGAAGGCCTCGATGTCGATATCAAGCCGGGCGGACCGGATATTGCGCCTGCGCAGGTTCTGGCCGGCGGTGGCGCGGATGTGATCGTCGACTGGATGCCATCGGCACTCGCCACCCGCGAAAAGGGCGTGCCGCTCGTCAACATCGCCCAGCCGTTCAAAACGTCAGGCATGATGCTGACCTGCCTCAAGGAAACCGGCATTACCAAGCCGGAAGATTTCAAGGGCAAGACGCTCGGCGTCTGGTTCTTCGGCAATGAATATCCGTTCCTGTCGTGGATGGCGCACCTGAAAATCCCGACCACCGGCGGCGCGGATGGCGTCACCGTCCTCAAGCAGGGTTTCAACGTCGATCCGCTGCTGCAAAAGCAGGCCGCCTGCATTTCCACCATGACCTATAATGAATACTGGCAGGTCATTGATGCCGGCATCAAGCCGGAGGAACTCGTCACCTTCAAATATGAGGACGAAGGCGTGGCAACGCTGGAGGACGGGCTCTACGTTCTCGAAGACAAGCTGAAGGACGCCAAGTTCAAGCAAGACATGGTGAAATTCGTCCGCGCTTCCATGAAGGGCTGGAAGTGGGCGGAAGAACACCCTGACGATGCAGCAGGTATCGTTCTTGAAAATGACGCCTCCGGCGCCCAGACCGAAAAGCACCAGAAGCGCATGATGGGCGAAGTCGCCAAGCTGACCGCAGGCTCGAAGGGCGCGCTGGACAAGGCGGATTACGAGCGCACCGTCAAGACGCTGCTCGGCGGCGGTTCCGATCCCGTCATCACCAAGGAGCCGACAGGCGCCTACACCACTGAAATCACCGATGCGGCGCTGAAATAGTCACGTCGAAGCCGAAAACATGGAAACGCGCGGCCATCACCGCGCGTTTTTTGCGCGCTGGTGACCCGTTTGATGAATTACAACACTCGGCCATATACAAAAATGTATATCAACCCTCGAGGCTATGCGGATTGATTTGTATAACAACAACAATTAGAGTCCCCGCCAACAAGACTGCCGAATTTGATCTTGTAAAAAAGCACGAGGCAAAGGTGCTTAAGATTCGCGTTGAGGGGCGTTTGAATCGGGAGGATCGAGAAGGAAGTATTGTGATCCCTTGTTTCACATTCGTTGCCGCATGACCTTTTAAAACACGCCTTCAGGCTGAAGGACATGCGATCGAATATTGCGCGAGCCAAGACACATGCAGCATAAAGTCACGTTTAACCGCTTTGTTTTCCTTCTTCTTTCCGCAACGGCCCTGCCATTTTCGGCCGTGGCCGAGGGAGAGGTGCCGGAACCGGTCAAACAGCAGAACCTGCCTTCCATCATCGTCGCGCACGCCGCAACACGCGATCTCGTGGACCGCATCATCGCCACCGGCACCATCAGGCCCGTGGACGAAATTTATGTACAGCCGCTGGTCGACGGCCTGTCGATCGACGAACTGAACGTCGATATCGGCGACAGGGTCGAGGCGAATGCGGTTCTGGCCGTGCTTTCCTCGGACAGTCTTCTCCTGCAAAAAAGCCAGCTTGAGGCCAACAGGGCCAAGGCGCAGGCCGCCGTTGCGCAATCCAAGGCGCAGGTTCTGGAGGCTGAGGCCAACAAGGCCGATGCCCTTCGCCAGCGCGACCGCGCCGCCAAGCTCGGCCAGAGCGGTTCCGGTTCCGTCTCCGAGACGGAAAAAACCGAGGCCGCTGCCCAGGTTGCGCAGGCACGCCTTGATGCCGCCAAGCAGACCGTTTCCGCCGGAGAGGCAGACATCAAGGTCGTGGACGCGCAGATTGACGACATCAATCTGAAACTGACGCGCACGGGTGTGAAAACCCCCGTCACCGGCATCGTTTCCGCCAAGAATGCCAAGGTCGGCGCCATCGCCAGCGGCGCCGGAAACCCGCTTTTCACGATCATCAAGGACGGCGCGATCGAGCTTGTCGCCGATCTTTCCGAGACTGACATCCAGCGGGTGAAGGCCGGCCAGAAAGCTTTCTTGACGGTTGCCGGCGGAGCCAAAAAAATTGAGGGCAAGGTGCGTCTCGTTTCGCCGACCGTCGATCCGGCAACGCGCCTTGGTTCCGTGCATGTTGTGCTGCCGACGGACAGCCCGGCACGGTCGGGCATGTATGCCAGCGCGGAGATCATCGTAAAAGAGACGAACGCGCTTGCCCTGCCGCTTTCGGCCGTCACCTCCGGGCGTGAAGGCTCGACCACCCGCAAGGTGGAAGGCGACATCGTCAAGCAGGTGAAGATCGAGACCGGCATTGAAGACAGCGGTTTCATCGAGATTGTCAGCGGACTTGCCGCTGGTGACAAGGTTGTCGAGAAAGCTGGAGCATTCGTGCGTGATGGTGACCGGATAAGACCGGTGGAAGCCCAGACGGCTGCGTCCAACTGACTGAGGGAATGAAATGAACTTCTCCGCATGGTCAATCCGTAACCCGATTGCGCCGCTTCTCGGCTTCGCGCTTTTGATGTTCCTCGGCATCCAGGCCTTCAACGCCCTGCCGATCACCCGTTTTCCGAATATCGACGTTCCCGTCGTTGCCGTCACCGTGACCCAGAGCGGCGCTTCGCCGTCCGAGCTGGAAATGCAGGTGACGAAGGAGATCGAAGATGCCGTCGCTGCCATTAGCGGCGTCGACGAAATCCAGTCGACCGTCACCGACGGACAATCCCTGACAACAGTCGTCTTCCGCATCGAAAAGCCGACGGAAGAGGCGGTTCAGGACGTCAAGGACGCTATCGACAAGATCCGCAGCGATCTGCCATCCGACATCGAAGTGCCTGTTGTCAGCAAGATCGACGTGGAAGGCCAGGCAATCCAGACCTTTGCCGTCTCCTCGCCGAACATGACGCTGGAAGAACTGTCCTGGTTCGTGGATGACACCATCAAGCGTTCGCTGCAGGGCAAGTCCGGCATCGGCAAGGTCGACCGTTATGGCGGCGCCGACCGCGAAGTGCGCGTTTCGCTCAGCCCCGAAAAGCTCGACGCCTACGGCATCACCGCAAGCGAAGTGAACGGCCAGCTGCGCGGCACCAATATCGACCTCGGCTCCGGCCGCGGCCAGGTTGGCGGCAACGAACAGACGATCCGCACGCTGGGCGACACCCGCGACGTCACCCAGCTTGCCAACACCACCATCGCGCTCTCCAATGGCCGTTTCGTAAAGCTCGCCGAACTCGGCACCGTCACGGACACCTATGAGGAGCAGAAGTCCTTCTCGCGCTTCAACGGCAACCCGGCCGTTACCTTTGCGGTGTTCCGCTCCAAGGGCGCCAGCGAGGTTTCGGTCGCCAAAACCGTGGCCGAAAGCCTCGATCAGGTCCGCAAGGACCATCCCGACGTCGCGATCCAGATGGTCGATGACGCCGTCTACTTCACCTATGGCAACTATACGGCAGCGCTCGATACGCTGATCGAAGGCGCGGTCCTCGCCGTCATCGTGGTTCTGCTGTTCCTCAGGAACTGGCGCGCCACCCTGATTGCCGCCGTGGCCCTGCCGCTATCCGCGATCCCGACATTCTGGATCATGGACATCATGGGCTTCTCGCTCAACCTCGTCAGCTTCCTCGCATTGACGCTCGCCACGGGTATTCTCGTGGACGACGCCATCGTGGAAATCGAGAACATCGCCCGCCACATCAAGATGGGCAAGACGCCGTATCGCGCCTCGCTGGAAGCCGCAGACGAAATCGGCCTTGCCGTCATCGCCACCAGCTTCACCATCATCGCCGTCTTCGTGCCCGTGTCGTTCATGCCCGGCATTCCCGGCCAGTACTTCATCCAGTTCGGTCTGACGGTCGCCTTCTCGGTGTTCTTCTCGCTGGCGGTCGCCCGTCTCATCACGCCCTTGATGGCCGCCTATCTGATGCGCGCCGAAGACGCGATGGACGACCATGCCGACAATGACGGCTGGCTGATGAAAGCCTATACGCGCATGGTTTCCGCCACCACCTCCAAATGGTGGGCGCGTTACCTGACGCTGGTCGGCGCCATCGGCTTCCTCATTGCTTCCGTCATGCTTCTTAGCCAGGTGCCGGGCAGCTTCCTGCCGCCGGACGACGCCTCGCGCGTAACGCTTTCGGTGGAACTGCCGCCGAATGCGACGCTGGACGAGACAGACCGGACGACGACCGAAATCTTCCACGCCATCCGCGATATCAACGGTGTGGAAAGCGTCTTCATCCTCGGCGGCGCCTCGCCCAAGGGCGATCTGGAGCTTCGCCGCGCCACCGTCAACGTCATTCTCCAGCATATCGACCATTCGCTGCTGAAAACCCTTGTCAACAAGGGTCTCGGCTCGCTTCCGCTTGTCGGCCAATATCTTCCGAAGATCGAGGAAAAGGGTCGTGTCCGTCCGCAGTGGGACGTTGAGCGGGATATCTTCGCCAAGGTCCACAGCATTCCGGATGTGCGCATCATCAAGCTGAACGACCGCGCGGAACGCGAACTGAGCTTCAACTTCCTCTCGTCCAACGAGAAGGATCTGAACGACGCCGTCGGCATTCTCGAAAGCCGCCTGCGCGCCTCGCCCATCCTTGCCAATGTCAGCTCGGAGGGAGCGCTTCCCCGTCCTGAACTGCAAATCCGCCCGCGCAAGGACGAGATCGCCCGCCTCGGAATCACGCCGCAGCAGATTTCGCAGACGGTGCGTGTCGCCACCATCGGTGACATCGACGCACAGTTGACGAAAATCTCGCTGGACGACCGGCAGATCCCGATCCGCGTGCAGGCATCTATCGATACCCGCCGTGACCTCGCCACCATCCGCGCGCTGAAGATCAAGACCGCATCCGGGTCGCTGGTGCCGCTCTACAGTGTTGCCGATATCGACTATTCGGAAGGTCCAAGCTCGATCAAGCGCAACGACCGCAACCGCGTCGTCTCCATCGGCTCCGATGTACCGTTCGGCACAGCGCTCGATACATCGACGGCGGAGTTCAAGCGGATCGTTTCGGAAACCGAACTGCCGGCAAGCGTTCGCCTTGCCGAAAGCGGTGATGCCAAGGTGCAGGGCGAAATGCAGCAGGGCTTCGTCAACGCCATGCTGCTCGGCCTGCTGCTGGTGCTGGTGGTGCTTATCCTTCTGTTCAAGGATATCATCCAGCCCTTCACCATCCTGTTCTCACTGCCACTCGCCATTGGCGGCGTGGCTGTGGCGCTCATCATCACGCAGAACGCGCTTTCCATGCCCGTTCTCATCGGCATTCTGATGCTGATGGGTATCGTGACGAAAAACGCCATCCTGCTGGTGGACTTCGCCATTGAAATGCGCCGGCACGGCATGGAACGGGTGCATGCCATGGTCGAGGCCGGCCGCAAGCGCGCCCGCCCGATCATCATGACCTCCATCGCCATGTCGGCGGGCATGTTGCCCTCGGCACTTGGCGTCGGCGAAGGCGGCTCCTTCCGCGCGCCGATGGCGATTGCAGTGATCGGTGGCATCATCGTCTCCACGGTGCTGTCTCTGATCGTGGTCCCCGCCTTCTTCCTGATCATGGATGACCTGTCGCGCCTGCTCGCCCACCTCTTCGGCCGCTTCGTCGGCAAGAAGGAAGAGGAGGAAGAGTCGCTCTCCAACGAAAAACTCTCGGAGATCGCCCGCGAAAACAGCCTGGCGCTCTCCTCGCTGGAAGCGCGCGTCGCCGGCATGGAAAAAGGCTCCGGTGAAAAATCCGGTGACAAGGGCAGCAATATATTGCGGTTGCCGCCGCTCGCAGCCGAGTGAAAGTTGAAACGCCGGGTCCAGCGCCCGGCGTTTCCTTTTGTGGTGAGTTTGCTTGGTCGCGACTGCGTTGCGGCTGGCTTCTTCTCCACGTCGGGGAGAAGAGATAGGTCGCACCCACTCGCTCCACATTTCCCTGCTCCCCGCACAACAACGCCAAACCCATTTGATCGAAATCAATTCGCTTTTCAGGTGAACTGCTAATCTCCCTCGCATCGGGAATTGCCGGTCGAAGGATAATGCGATGAGCTCTTTTCAGATAGGCGTGAGGGAAAAGGAACATCCCCGGTTTCGTATCGCTTCGGACAACCCGGCAAAAGGTTTGAGCGGGAGCCGGATGGACGTGAACAAGACCGTAAAGCTGAGCAACAGGGACAGGAACATTCTGCTGCGCGTGCCCCTGATAGGGATTGCGGATGAAGCGGCGGCGTTGAAACTGATGGAGGCGGCAACCGTCACCAATCTCAATGCCCGCCATGTGCTCTTCAAGGAGGGCGAGGCAGCGCAATATTTCTACTGTGTGCTGTCGGGCTATGTCCGCCTCTACCGGCTGGACAGGCACGGGCGCGAGGCGGATGTGCGTGTCAGCGGTCCGGGCGATACCTTCAACGAATGCCTGATCTTCGGCAGCGACAGCTATCGTTACAGCGCGCAGGCGGCGGAAAGCTGCACCGTGGCGCGTTTCGAACTGGCAAGAATCCGCAACCTTGTGGATCAGGAACCGGCAATCGCCAAGGCCGTGATGCGCTGCCTCTCCAACAGCCTGCTCGGCACCATGGATTGCATTGCCAACGACCGGCTGCAAACCGCGCCGCAACGCGTTGCCCATTACCTGATCAATCAGGGGCCTCGCGACGCTACGTCCTTTTCGCTGCGTCTGCCGTTCCAGAAAAGCCTGCTCGCCGGCAAGCTCGGCCTTGCGCCGGAAGCGCTGTCGCGCGCTTTCTCCGCACTGAAAAAGGCGGGCGTCACCGTTCGCGGCCGCATCGTGCAGGTCAATGATGTCGCGGCGCTGAAGCAGATTTGAAGAAGTACCGGGGAGAGGAAGAGGACGGGACGCCTACGGGTATCCCGTCCTCTAATTTTTTGTCGAGCAGGATATCAGACCGGCTGCGGCACGAAGCGGAAGCGATCGCCCTCTCGCTCGACGCGGAAAAACCCGCCAAGATGGCCGCCGGAAACCAGCCAGCCGTGATCGGCAACCTGGGTCAGCGCATCGAGACGTGTCGAGTATGCGGTTTCGGAATCGATATCATAGACGAAACCGATACCCGGATCGTCCGCCTGCAACGCGCTCACATGCAGCACATCGCCCCACAATAACAGCCGGTCATCGCCGTTACCGATGAGATAGCCGGTATGGCCAGGCGTATGGCCGGGCATGGCGATGGCTTCCATACCCTCGGCAATCCTGCCAGTTGGGATTGGTCGCAGCATGGCCCCACAAATGTCGAGCAGCCGGGCGGCAATATCGAAGGCGCCTTGCCTCGCAGGCGGCAATGTCTTGCGTGCATCCTCGCTGGTGAAAAAGGCAAGATCGGCCTCGGGCACCCATATGTCCGCATTGGGAAAATAAGGCTGGTCGCCTTCGATAAGTCCCAGCGCATGGTCGCCGTGAATATGGGTGAGGATAACACGGCTGACATCATCAGGCTGGATCCCAGCGGCAATCATCCCCGCACGGGCATGGCCGTAGGTCGGCCCCCAGGCCGTGCCGCAACCGGTGTCTATCAGCGAAATACCATCAGGCCCTGACAGCACAAAACAGTTGACGTCCATATCCACCGTTTCGCCCTCATGCCCGGCAAGCGCCGCCGCCAGCGCATCCGCGCCCTGCCGGTGGATGAGGTGGCCGACAGGCGCCTTGTAGACACCATCGACAAAGCGGGAAACGTCATAGGAACCAAAACGGAGGGGCGTGGTCATATCTCAGAGACCGCCCTGCTCTTTCAGGAAACCGACGATGCGATCGACACCCTCGCCGCGCTTCATGTCGGTAAAGACGAAAGGCATGGCATTGCGCATGCGGGTGGCGTCACTGTCCATCACCATCAGATCAGCGCCGACATAAGGGGCAAGGTCTTTCTTGTTGATGACCAGCAGGTCCGAGCGGGTGATGCCCGGCCCGCCCTTGCGCGGAATTTCCTCGCCCTGACAGACGGAGATTACATAGATGGTGATATCGGCAAGATCGGGCGAGAAAGTCGCCGCAAGATTGTCGCCACCGGATTCGATGAAGACAACATCGAGATCGGGAAAGCGCGCATTGAGACCGGCAATCGCCTGCAGATTGATCGTCGCATCCTCACGGATGGCGGTATGCGGACATCCGCCCGTCTCCACTCCAACGATACGCTCGGACGGCAGCGCCTGCATGCGCACCAGCGCTTCCGCATCTTCTTTGGTGTAGATATCGTTGGTAACGACGGCGACGGAGTAATCGGCGCTCATAGCCTTGCAAAGCTTTTCCGTCAGCGCGGTCTTGCCGGAACCGACCGGCCCGCCAATGCCGACGCGCAGCGGACCGTTGCCCGATTTCATGCCCGATGTCACAACCATGTTCCCTTCAATATGCTTTGATGTTGTCCCACCATAACGCTTCGCACGACCGCTTCAAGGGCGACAATGCTGCATTGCGGCGAGATATTCAGGAGCGGAAAAGCCGCGTTCCCTGCATCTCGTGCCGCATGGTCGCGGTGTCGGCGATAACAGTGGCGCTGCCGAGATCGTCGAGCGTGGATTGCACGGCCCGTGCCGCCATTTCGCCGATCGACGCCTCGCTTGCGGCGAGAATGGCAACGCCGTCCTTCTGCCCCGCGACGCCGAGGCGGATACCGGCGGAGACGATCTGCGAAACACCGGCATGCAGGAATGCGGCAACCGTTTCCCGAAGCGGCACGCCATGCCCTGCCGCCACCGCACCTATGGCAACAGGATAAGGAACCTCTTTCGGCAACAGCTCAAGAACCGCGTGCGGCCAGGCGCCGGCGGCGGAAACGAAGGCATCGCCGAGGAGCACCGTCTCGCGGTAGCGCTCCGCAGAACCGGCGAGCGCGCGAGCCAGATCCGCTGCTTCCTTCAGGGCGACGGCGTCCGTTCCATTACGCCAGGCATCAGCCAGAAATACCGCATCGTTCCACAGACTGCCGGAACGCAGAAGCACCTCCACCCAGCCGTAAAGACCGGCGGCATCACTGACGCGCCGGTCCTCCACCGCCTTTTCAAGTCCGCCAGAATAGGAAAAGCCGCCGACAGGAAAGGCCGGCGACATCCAGGCCATGAGCCGCAGCAGCGCGGCAACGCCGCGATCTTCGCTCATGCCTCAGCCATGGTCGTGATGGTGACCATGGTCATGCCCGTGACCGTGACCGTGGGAATGGCCGCCATGGGCGTGGTAAGCACCGCGCGCCGGCTGGAAAGGTTCTTCCACATCACGCACTGTGGCGCCAAGGCCTTCCAGCATGGCGCGGATCACGTGGTCACGCAGGATGAGAATACGCTCCTCCTCGATCTGCGCCGAAAGGTGCCGGTTGCCCAGATGCCAGGCAAGCTCGATCAGCTGAAGACGGTCCTTCGCCTTGATTTCGAACAGCTTTTCGTCCGCAGCGCGAACCTCCACCAGATCACCGTTCTCCACCACCAGCAGGTCGCCATGGGCAAACAGCACGGCTTCCTTCAAATCCAACATCACCATCTCGTCATTCTGCAAATGCAGAAGTTTGCGGCGCAGATGCCGCTGGTCATGCGCGAGAGTGACATAACCGGAAGGTTCGTCGGCTGGAGTTCCGGCGGGGTGATAGGACGTGACGCGCAGCATGGGATGATCCATTTCAGAAACAGTCTTGGGGTTCCGATTGTTGACGGATAGCCCGGCCGATTTCAAGGCGTGTTTTCAGGTCGAACGCGTCTCGGAAAACGAAAAAGCCCGGCATCGCTGCCGGGCCTTGTCAAAAAAAGCAAACCGCAATCAGGCCGCAGCGCGGCTCTTAAGGTTTTCGAGAATGTTCTGCGGCGAGGAAACGCCGTAAGGGTCGGTATCGCTATTGTCGCAATAGCCCTCTTCCTCGAACCACTGCTCCACCATACCGTCATTGATGACGGCGGCGTAACGCCAGGAGCGCATGCCGAAACCGAGATTGTCCTTGGCGACCAGCATGCCCATCTTGCGGGTGAACTCGCCCGAACCGTCAGGAATGACCTTGACGTTTTCGAGGTTCTGGCCTTTTGCCCAGGCGTTCATCACGAAGGCATCGTTGACCGACAGGCAATAGATTTCATCGACGCCGAGCGCGCGGAATTCGCCCGCGAGCTTTTCGAAATCGGGAAGCTGGTAGGTCGAGCAAGTCGGCGTGAAAGCGCCGGGCAACGAGAAAAGAACGACCTTTTTGCCCTTGAAGTAATCGTCGGAGGTCATGTCCTGCCAACGGAAAGGGTTGGGGCCACCAACGGCCTCGTCGCGAACACGCGTGCGGAAGGTAACGGCGGGCACTTTTTTGCCGAGCATGTCTTGTCTCCTGATCTGTCTTCAATTTTCTGGCGTTTTGCACGGATCGCTTGGGACCGATCCGCACGGAATTCTTTTGCCGTTTCTTTAGCGCAAGATGCGCTGCGGTGCAGCATAAAAATCGGATTACCAGACGTCAAATCAACGAAACGTCGCACCGCGGGAAGATCAATTGTGCAGCGCTACCGACCAGCGCAACAGTGGCGGCAACGGCGTCCACCAGCCGGTGCGAATGCCGGCTTGCCGCAGCATGGCGGCAGACCACGTGTTGCAGCCGGCCAGCGCATTGAACCAGCCATTCGCCTCGAAAAATCCATCCGTCAGGCTGTAGGAAGCACCGGGTATAAGCTGAACTTTGCCATTGTCCCGCAGGAAGCTCGCACGAATGCCCGCCACAAGTCGCTGATATCCCGCTTCAGAAATGCGAAGGCGCTTCACCCCGGCAAGGTCGGCGGGAAAATCCCCAGTCACATCCACATGCATCACCGACTGGTCGAGTGTCAGAGAGCGCACGACCGGCATCGGCTTCAGGTCGGCCCATGTCGGCGTCTGTATGTAAAACGACCGGCCACCCCAGCCGAACACCAGATGGGCAGCAGCCGGATGGTTGACCGCGATACCGCCCTCCTGCAATTCGGAAAAGACCCGCCGCAGATCGTCATCAACAGGCAGGGCGATATCGGTATGGATCGGATTGGATAACAGCAATATCTCGCGATCCCTCACGCCGCTTGTTTCATCGGCAAAAAAGGGTCGAGGCACGACGGTGCCGAGCACAAGAAGCAGGATGATCAGCAGCAGGCCACCGCCGATCCACCTTGTGATAAATCTCACCACGAAACGCCGTTAAAACAGGAAATAACGCTGCGCCATCGGCAGCACCGTCGCCGGTTCACAGGTCAGAAGCTCGCCATCGGCGCGCACCTCATACGTTTCCGGGTCAACCTCGATATGCGGGGTCAGCGAATTGTGGATCATCGAGGCCTTGGAAATGCCGCCGCGCACGTTCTTCACCGCCATCAGCTTCTTGGCAACACCAAGACGCCCTGCAAGGCCGGCATCAAGCGACGCCTGACTGACAAATGTAACCGAGGAATTGGTGCGCAGCTTGCCATAGGCGGCAAACATCGGGCGGTAATGCATCGGCTGCGGCGTGGGAATGGAGGCATTCGGATCGCCCATCGGTGCCGCGGCGATGGAACCGCCGAGCAACACCATTTCCGGCTTCACGCCGAAGAATGCCGGGTTCCACAACACCAGATCGGCACGCTTGCCGACTTCGATGGAGCCGATCTCATGGCTGACGCCCTGCGCGATGGCCGGGTTGATGGTGTATTTGGCGATGTAACGGCGGACGCGGAAATTGTCGTTTTCGCCGGTCTCTTCCTTCAGGCGGCCGCGCTGGCGCTTCATCTTGTCAGCCGTCTGCCAGGTGCGGATCGCCACTTCACCGACACGGCCCATGGCCTGGCTGTCGGAGGAAATGATCGAGAACGCGCCGATATCGTGGAGAATATCCTCCGCCGCGATGGTTTCCTTGCGGATACGGCTTTCTGCGAACGCGATATCCTCAGGGATGGACGACGACAGGTGGTGGCACACCATCAGCATATCCAGATGTTCGGCCAGCGTATTGATGGTGTAGGGCCGCGTCGGGTTGGTGGAAGACGGGATGACGTTCGGATTGCCGCAGACCTTGATGATATCAGGCGCATGGCCGCCGCCTGCCCCTTCGGTGTGGAAGGCATGGATGGTGCGGCCCTTGATGGCGGCAACCGTGTCTTCCACGAAACCGCTCTCGTTCAGCGTATCGGTGTGGATCATCACCTGCACGTCATATTCGTCAGCCACCGTCAGGCAATTGTCGATGGCGGCGGGCGTCGTGCCCCAGTCCTCGTGCAACTTCAGCGATGAGGCACCGGCAAGGACCATCTCTTCCAGCGGCGCGGGCAACGAAGCATTGCCCTTGCCCGCCAATGCGAGGTTCATCGGGAAAGCGTCGAAGCTCTCGATCATCCGCTCGATGTGCCACGCGCCGGTGCAGGTGGTGGCAAGCGTGCCATGCGCGGGGCCGGAACCGCCGCCCAGCATGCAGGTAACGCCGCTCATCAGCGCTTCTTCGATCTGCTGCGGGCATATGAAGTGGATATGTGCATCCATGCCGCCGGCAGTCAGAATCTTGCCTTCGCCGGCAATCGCCTCTGTCGAAGGGCCGACAATGATTGTCACGCCCGGCTGCGTATCGGGGTTGCCCGCCTTGCCGATGGCGTGGATGCGCCCGTTCTTCAGGCCCACATCCGCCTTGTAGATGCCGCTATGGTCGACGATGACGACGTTGGTGATGACGGTATCGACAGCGCCTTCGGCCCGCGTCGCCTGGCTCTGGCCCATGCCGTCGCGAATGACCTTGCCACCGCCGAATTTCACTTCCTCGCCATAGGTCGTGTAGTCCTTCTCGATCTCGATGAAGAGTTCGGTATCGGCAAGACGCACCTTGTCGCCGACGGTCGGGCCGAACATGCCGGCATAGGCGGCGCGGGAAATCTTGTAAGGCATGGGTTCAGGCTCCTTCGGACGCGGAGAAAATCGATATGGGAGAAATTCGTGTCAGCCGGCCCTCGTGTGTAAGGGCCTCTACAAGCTGTTTTTCGGCGGCAAACGGATGCCCGTTCCAGCCATGATGACCAAAGCCCGCAATCGCCACCTCGTCATCACCGCCGCTCACGGTCTCCAGAACATGGGCAATGGCAAGAAGCCCGGTGCTCGGGCAGACGTAAGGGGCCGGCGCATAGACCTGCAATGCGTGATCAAGCCGCTCATGCACCCCGCGCGGAATGACGAGGTGGCTCTTGCCGGTATCTTCGGCTAATGCTGCGAAACCGGCGGTATAATCGGCACAAAAATCGGTCAGTTCGGGCCAGCGAGCGCGGATATCCGGCTCCATCTGCGAAAATTTCGCGGGATCGCGCACCGACCAGATGGCGGAAGCCTGCTGCACCCCCTCATTGTCGCGCCACGCGGCCCCTTCGCTCATCTCGCGGCCGGGCCGGCCGGTGTTGCAAACGGCCACCACATCCGTGCGGCTGCCGCCAGCGCCCAGCGAACGGCAATCGTTGAAGCGGATGACAATGTCGGAAAGGTCGATGAGATCGGCCACGCCCTGCGGCATTTCTCCGTTTCCGACAATCATGATCCGCCGCCCCATACCGTTCAGAAACCTTCGGACAACTGGCGCAATTCATCAGCGCGCTTGTTGCTCATATCGGCCAGGCATGAGGAAACCAGCATCGGCTCCATCGTGCCGCCACGCGCCTGAAACCCGAAGGCATCACAATTGGCATCGCGAAACGCCACCCAGGCACGCTGGGCGGCAACCAATGCATCCACGGCACCCTTGCCGCTTTCGTCTGCCGTCTTGTCACGCTCGGCAAGCTGCTTGCGAACCTTCTGGTAGGCGGCGTTCAACTGCTTGTCGGCCTTTTCGTAATCCTTGCCGGCGCAGATTGTCATATCGGCCTGCGTTTGCGGCGAGGTGCAATCGGGCGCGTCATCGGCAAATGCGGAAGACGCCGCAAGAGACAGCAGGACAGCCGCACCGAAACAGAATTTTTTCAAAGTCATGGCCATCACTCAGGCAGCCGCGCCATCGAAAGCCTGCGGCTTCAGCGCACGCGGATCGACACCATCAAGGCAATTGGTATTCACCGCCACCATCGGCGTCCCATCCGGCCCATCGGCATAGGCAAAACTCTCAATGCCGCAGGTGGAGCAGAACAGATGATGGATCTTGTGCTTGTTGAAGAGATATTCCGTCAGCTTGTCGTCGCCGGAAAGCAGGGTGAATTTTTCGCGAGGCGCAAAGGCAAGCGTCGAGCCCAAGCGCTTGCAGCGCGAGCAATTGCACACGACCGTGTGGTCGAGATCGGCGTCGACCTCGAAGCTCACGTCGCCGCATTGGCAACTTCCGTGATAATGTGCCGTCGCCATCTCATAACCTCCCCATGATCTGTTGACGAAACCCGTAAACCTCACGCTTGCCGGAAAGCGGCACCAGCGTCACTTCCCGCTTCTGGCCGGGTTCAAAACGAACCGCAGTACCAGCCGGAATATCGAGACGCATGCCGCGCACCTTGTCGCGGTCGAAGACAAGACCCGCATTGGTCTCGAAGAAATGGTAATGGCTGCCCACCTGAACCGGCCGGTCACCGGTATTGGCCACCTCGATCGTCACCGTCGGCTGGCCGGCATTGAGTTCGATGGTGCCCTCTGCGGCAATGATTTCGCCTGGTTTCATGGTGCTCCCCTTTGTCTCTCTCAAGCAGCGGTGGCTGCCGCGCAGCCTTCAGCCTTCAGCACCCGTGTCGTCGATGCCGGATTGTTGACGAGTTTGGCCGCCGGGCGGATGGGCCTGCGAACCAGCTCGCCGCCGCAATTCGGGCAGGCGCCTTTGAGCACATCGGTCGCGCAATCGGCGCAAAAGGTGCATTCGAACGAGCAGATCATCGCAACCCGGCTGTCGGGGGCAAGATCACGGTCGCAGCATT
Organism: Rhizobium sp. AN68; assembly: GCF_030758035.1. Classification (NCBI taxonomy): domain Bacteria; kingdom Pseudomonadati; phylum Pseudomonadota; class Alphaproteobacteria; order Hyphomicrobiales; family Rhizobiaceae; genus Rhizobium; species Rhizobium sp. AN68. The sequence continues at coordinate 2,250,300 of NZ_JARWMI010000003.1, forward strand.
CGCAATTGGGCCGAAGCTCCAGCGCCATATCGTCCCCCCTCAGCGTATCGGTTCGTGAACGGTCACAAGCTTGGTGCCGTCGGGAAATGTTGCTTCCACCTGCACATCATGGATCATGTCGGCGATGCCTTCCATAACCTGATCGCGGGAAATGACATGCGCGCCGGCTTCCATCAGGTCGGCCACCGCGCGACCATCGCGGGCGCCCTCGACAACGAAATCGGTAATCAGCGCAATCGCTTCCGGGTAATTCAGCTTCACGCCACGCTCCAGCCGGCGGCGCGCCACCATGGCGGCCATGGAAATCAGCAGCTTGTCTTTTTCTCTCGGAGTAAGGTTCATCGTCGTCCCGCAGCTTTCGCACCTGCCCCGCAAAACACAGTGTTTCGGGGGCTGATCCGACTTGTTTGACAGACCCCGGAAGGTCGCCTGTCGTGGGCGATCCGGAGCTTTACAGATTCCAGACTTTCGGCACTGGCGCGCCGTTTCGCAAGAGCGAAATGATCGGAAAAAGTATTTTTCTAAGGGAGAAGCCGTCCGCGGCGGACACGCGCACGACAAGCTTGCCCTGCCATTCGCTGGCGCCGCCGCTTTCCCCGGCAATAGCCCGGATTTTAGGCAAAAGCGCCTCGGCCAGAGGTCCGATATAAAGAAGCGTGGCAAAGGCCACCTGCCCGGCAAGCACCGCCGGTTTTGCAGTCAGCTCCGCCACTTCTCCCGCAAGCAGCAGCTCTTCGGCATGTACCAGCCGGCCGCCATGGCGAATGCGCCAGCGATCCCGGAACAGGCCATGCTGCATCGCTTCGCCCATGGCCTGACGCCCGAGCAGCACGGCTTCGACGGCGATGAATTCGGAGGTTGCGTCGAGATCGGCTTCCAGCCTGCGGGTCAGCGACGCGCGGTCGAAAAGAATGGTTTCCTGCGGCAGCCAGTGCAACCGGGCGCCCGGCCCTGCGGAAACGCGGGCGGTGACGGTGGCGGTTCCGGAGGATGCCTTGTAGACCTTCTCGCAGGCCTGCGTCGTCACCACCAGCGAGGTGCCGGCTCCGGCAACAGCCTGCCATTCCATTTCATCTCCGCCGGTCAATCCGCCGGAGGAGTTGATGAGGATGGCCTCGATCTCGTTGGAAAACGTATCCGGCAGGCGGATCTTGGCGCAACCTTCCTGGAATAATTGGTCCAGCCGGCTGCGACCTTCGACAGCCTTGGTTACAATGCGTCCTCTGCCACGGGCGCGCTGCTGCCGGGCAGGTTCGCCGTCTTCGAGACCGGAAGGGCGGATGGCTTGCTGTTCTGGCTGCACGCGGTCTCCGAAACGGTTGCGGAAGCGGACCCGGCCTTGGCGCCGCAATCTTTTTTGACGACGGCATCCACTACCATCTGTCCTTCCGTGTTGCGGAAGAAATCCCACATTCTTTCCGCCGCATCAACCGTGCGCGTCACTTCGCCTGTGGGCATCTTGCGCTCCACGGCAGGTTCCGCCTTCGGCGTCTGCTCGCCACCCGGCTTGCGGGTAAGGACCGCCGACGCTGCCAGCACTTCCGCCTTCATGGTGGCGCGCGGCCAGGCATGGTCCCAATTGTCAATGACATAGGACTGGATACGTGCCCCGCCCTTACAGACGTCATAGGAATTGACGGTGAAGCTCTCGCCCGGTCTGGTTTTCGCGCCGCCCTTGCAGCCGTCCATTTCCGCCCAGCGTTTCAGCGCCGTCTCGCCGCCATATTGCCAGTAGGACTTGCCACCGCCCTGATAGGGATTGGCCGGATCCTTCAGACCCGCAAAGGCGATGATCGACATCGGCCGCGCCGGCTTGCAGCTTGCCGCATCCGGTCCCCATTTGCCCTCTGTCTCCAACGGATAACCCGCGCGCAACGATGCAACGAAGCCGGCAGCGGTGAAATCCGCGCTACCATTGCAGATGAATTGCGACAGCATGCGCCCGCCGCCGGAATAACCGGAACCGTAAAAGCGCTCCTCATCCACGCAGAACTTGCCTTTCACCATGGCAATTGCATCGCGAATGAAGCTCACCTCATCCAGCCCGCCGGGACGGGTGGTAACACCAGGAACATTCCAGGCATGGGTGCCGGGCAATTCGCCATTGAGGCTGCCCGCCAGCGCCACCACCATCAGGCCGTCGCGCTCGGCAAGCTTGTCCCAGCCGCTGCGGTTCAGCTGGCCGTGCGGATTGCTGTTGGAGCCGTGGAAATCGAACACCACAGGCACCGGTTTTTTTCCGTCATAGGCCGATGGAACGAAATAAACGCCTTCGCGTTTTTGACCACTGGAGAGAATGGAAAAATCATGCCTGCCCGGTTCCACGCCGGGTTGAGCAAGCTGACCGCAGGTCGAGGCTGACGCTGCGACACTCGCGCTCGCGCAGATCGCAAGACCCAGAAACAGGGTGCGGGCGGAGCGGAACAGCCGGGCAGCCCGGCCAAGGGCAAAGTCTTGATGCATTGACACGCCTTTATTGGGCACGGTTTCCCCGACGATACGTCGGACGCGCGTGGAATGTAAGGGATCAACTGTCGCGGCGTGCGAATAGACTTCGTCTGTGTCTCGCATGCAGCATTTCCGCTGCCAATATCACAGGCGTTTATTCAATGAAATGCTAAAATTGCGCATAAAAGCCATGCAGACACGCATAGACTTTCAAAATATTAATCGGCCGTTTGCACGCCGTGATCGGCAGGCGTGGCTTCTAGTCTCGATTTATACTGTCAGATGGCGACGCGCCTCGGGCGTATCCAGCGTTTCGGCAAGCCCCTCATGCACAATTTCGCCCCGGTCCATGATGTAGACATAGTCGGCAAGCTCACGGCAGAAATCCAGATATTGCTCGACCAGCAGGATCGCCATACCGGTGGAATCCCTGAGATATTTGATTGCGCGGCCGATATCCTTGATGATCGACGGCTGAATGCCTTCGGTCGGCTCATCGAGAACGAGGATTTTCGGCCGCGTCACCAGCGCCCGGCCGATGGCGAGCTGCTGTTGCTGGCCACCGGACAGGTCGCCGCCGCGTCTGCCCAGCATCGATTGCAGCACCGGAAACAGGCTGAAAATATCGTCGGGAATGAAACGCTCCTTGCGTGGCAGCGGCGCATAACCGCTTTCAAGGTTTTCCTGCACGCTGAGCAGCGGAAAGATTTCACGCCCCTGTGGCACGTAGCCGACACCGCGCTTGGCACGGTGGTAAGGTGCCAGCCCATCCAGTGCTGCCCCTTCAAAGCTGATCGACCCGCCACTGATGGCATGCTGGCCGGTGACCGCGCGCAACAACGAGCTTTTGCCTACGCCGTTTCGGCCGAGAACACAGGTGATCTTGCCCATCTCCGCTTTCAGAGACACGCCCCGCAGGGCTTGGGCTGCGCCATAGTGGAGGTTGATGTTTTCGACGTTCAGCATGGTGCAACTCCATTGATGCTTTGGTGGGCGGCGCTACCCCCCTCTGCCCTGCCGGGCATCTCCCCCACAAGGAGGGAAATCAGATGCCGTTCCCGCTCGTCCCATCGCCTACTGGTCTTGGGGCAGGGTGTTAGCCGCTTGCCGATCTCCCCCCTTGTGGGGGAGATGCCCGGCAGGGCAGAGGGGGGTAAAGCCGCAGACGCTTCCATCACCGTCCCAGATAATTCTCGATCACCTTCGGATCGCTGGACACAAAATCGATAGACCCTTCGGCCAGCACCGAGCCCTCGGCAAGACACGTCACCTTTACGCCCAGCTCGCGGATGAAGCCCATGTCGTGCTCCACCACCACGACCGAGCGGGTCTTGGCGATTTCCTTCAGAAGCACGGCGGTTTCGGCTGTCTCCGCATCCGTCATGCCCGCCACCGGCTCATCCACCAGCAGCAGCTTCGGTTCCTGCGCGAGCAGCATGCCGATTTCCAGCCACTGTTTCTGGCCGTGCGAGAGGTTGGCCGCGAGATCGCCGCGGCGGTGGCTGAGACGCACGGTGGCGAGGATTTCCTCGATACGCGCCTTGTCCTCCGCTGTCAGCCTGTAGAACAGCGTGGCGAAGACGCCGCGTTTGCGGTTCAACGCCAGTTCCAGATTGTCCCAGACGGTATGGCTTTCAAACACCGTTGGCTTCTGGAATTTACGCCCGATGCCCAGCTGGGCAATATCCGCCTCGTCCTTTTTCGTGAGGTCGATGCTGTCTTCGAACAGCACCGTGCCGGTATCCGGCCGGGTCTTGCCGGTGATGATATCCATCATCGTCGTCTTGCCGGCGCCATTCGGACCGATGATGGCCCGCAGCTCGCCCGGCTCCACCACGAAGGACAGGGAATTGAGCGCCCTGAACCCGTCGAAGGAAACGGAAACACCGTCGAGATAAAGCAGGCTTTTGGTTCTGTTTTCGGAAACCGTGTTCATATCAGCCTCACTCCGCCGCCTGTTGCGCCGCTGTTGCAGCACTGTCATTGCCCGGTTGTCCGGCCGCACTTGCCGCCCGCGCAACACGCTTTTCGCGCCGGCCGACCAGATAATGCTGCACGGTGCCGACGATGCCCTTGGGGAAGAACAGCGTCACCGCGATGAACAGCCCACCCAGTGCAAACAGCCAGAATTCGGGGAAAGCGCCGGTGAAATAGCTCTTGCCGCCATTGACCAGCAGCGCGCCGATGATCGGCCCGATCAGCGTGCCGCGCCCGCCGACTGCGGTCCAAACCACCACCTCGATGGAGTTGGCGGGGGAGAATTCGCCGGGATTGATGATGCCCACCTGCGGCACGAACAGCGCACCGGCAATGCCCGCCATCATGGCCGAGACGACGAAGGTAAAGAGCTTGATGTTTTCCACCCGGAAACCGAGGAAGCGCACCCGGCTTTCGGCATCGCGCACGCCCACCAGCACTTTGCCGAATTTGGAATTGACGATGCCGGATGCAATCAGCAGCGAAAGCGCCAGCATAACGGCCGTCATCGCAAACAGCACGGCACGGGTGCCATCCGCCTGCACGGAAAAGCCGAGAATATCCTTGAAATCGGTGAGACCATTATTGCCGCCGAAACCCATGTCGTTGCGGAAGAAGGCAAGCAGCAGGGCGTAGGTCATGGCCTGCGTGATGATAGAGAGGTAAACGCCGTTGACGCGCGAGCGGAAGGCGAACCAGCCGAACACGAAGGCGAGCAGGCCGGGCACCACCAGCACCATCAGTGCTGCAAACCAGAACATGTCGAAGCCGTGCCAGAACCACGGCAGTTCCTTCCAGTTGAGGAACACCATGAAGTCAGGCAGCACAGGATGGCCGTAAACACCGCGCGTGCCGATCTGCCGCATCAGATACATGCCCATGGCATAACCGCCGAGCGCGAAGAAGGCGGCGTGGCCGAGCGAGAGAATGCCGCAATATCCCCAGACCAGATCAAGCGCCAGCGCCAGCAGCGCGTAGGCCAGATATTTGCCGAGCATCGACATGATGTAGGTCGGGATGCGGAACGCGCTGTCAGCCGGCAACAGCAGATTGGAGGCGGGCACCAGCACGGCGATGGCCAGGATGATGCCGATGGCGATGGAAATGCGCCGATCGAGCGCGCGCAGGAGGAAGCCGGTAATCATGCTTCGATCGCCCTTCCCTTGAGTGCGAAGAGACCACGTGGCCGCTTCTGGATGAACAGGATGATGAGAACGAGCACGAGGATCTTGCCGAGCACGGCGCCCACCGTCGGCTCAAGGAACTTGTTGAGCACGCCGAGCGACAGCGCACCCACGAGCGTTCCCCAGAGATTGCCGACCCCGCCGAACACCACCACCATGAAACTGTCGATGATGTAGCTCTGGCCGAGATTGGGCGAGACATTGTCGATCTGCGACAGCGCTACCCCGGCAAGGCCGGCAACGCCGGAACCGAGCGCGAAGGTGAAGGCATCCACCCAGGGCGTGCGGATGCCCATGGAAGAGGCCATGCGGCGGTTCTGGGTCACGGCGCGCATCTGCAAGCCGAAGGCGGAGCGCTTCAAAAGCACCAGCAGCGCGAAGAAGACGGAAAGCGAGAAGCAGACGATCCACACGCGGTTCCAGGTGAAGTTGAGGTAAGCGACGCTGAAGGAGCCGGACATCCAGCTCGGGCTGCCGACCTCACGGTTGGTCGGGCCGAAGATGGAACGCACGCCCTGTTGCAGGATCAGCGAGATACCCCAGGTGGCGAGCAGCGTTTCCAGCGGTCGCCCGTAGAGATAGCGGATGACGCCGCGCTCCATGATGAGGCCGACGCAGGCTGTGACAAGAAAGGCGGCCGGCAGGGCAATCGCCAGTGACCAGTCGAACAGGCCGGGGAAATGGCTGCGGATCAACTCCTGCACCATGAAGGTGGAGTAAGCGCCGATCATCACCATCTCGCCATGCGCCATATTGATGATGCCCATGACGCCGAAGGTGATGGCAAGACCGATGGCGGCGAGCAGCAGCACCGAGCCGAGCGACAGGCCGTACCAAACATTCTGTGCGTAATCCCAGAAGGCAAGGGAACTCTCGATGCTCGAAATCGCCTCGTCCACATCCGGCTTCAGGCTCGGATCAACCGTGGGCGTCGCCGCCATCAGAATGCTGATCGCATCGCGCCCGCCAAGCGCCTTGATGGTGGCGATCGCTTCTTTCTTCACCTCAAGGGGGCGGTCGGAGGAAAGCAGCGAGACAGCCCGCGCCTCCTCCATCCGCGTCCGCACCTCTTTGTCGGTTTCCTTGGATATGGCCGCTTCCAGCAATTCCAGATTTTCGGCGCTGGGGGCTTTCAGAACCGCATCGGCGGCGGAAAGCCGCACCGAGCGTTCCGGACTGAGCAACGTCAGGCCGCCCATCGCGGCGCGGATGACGCGACGCAGATTGTTGTTGACCCTGATCTTGGTAACCGCCGCCTTCGGCGCTTCGCCAGCGCTTTCGCCGGTCAGCGGATCGATGAGCGTGAAATTGGAACCCGACGGCTTGGTCATGAACACCAGATTGTCGGCCTTGCGCACGTAAAGATCGCCTGATGCAAAAGCCTCAAGCGCCGGCACCACCCGCGCGTCGCCGGTGGCAGCAATCTGGCCGATCAATGTTTCGGCCTGCTTGAAGTCGGCCGTGCCGAGCTGGTCGATCAGCGCCTTCGGATCGCTCTGCGCGAGGGACTGGGCGGCGATCCCCAGGGTGAGCCAGAGGAAGATGGCTCCGAGAAAAGATCGGATCGTCATGTCGGGTTCCTTGGAGCGGCGGTGTATTTTATCTGGCGATGAGTAAGTGGCTTACCCCCTCTGCCCTGCCGGGCATCTCCCCCACATGGAGGGAGATCGGCAAGACGCGCCTGCGTCGCTCTGTCTCTACAGATGAGAAAGGGCGGAGCCTTGCCGCGAGTCGATCTCCCCACCTGTGGGGGAGATGCCCGACAGGGCAGAGGGGGGCATGCTTGTTCAGTTTCGAATGATAAAACCGCCCCCAACGAGGGGGCGGAAACCACTAGTCCCTATCAGCTACCCTTGCCGCCGCACTTGCCCGTGGCCACGTTGAAGTTGCCGCAGGACATTGGCTTGCGCCAATCCGAAATCAGATCCTTCGAGTCAGGCAGGTAATCCGACCATTCGTCACCCACGACCTGTGGCGTCTGCTGCACGATTTCGAACTGCCCATCGGCCTGGATTTCACCGATCAGCACCGGCTTGGTGATGTGGTGGTTCGGCATGACGGTGGAGTAGCCACCAGAAAGGTTCGGCACGGAAACGCCGATGATGCTGTCAAGAACCGCGTCCGTATCGGTCGTGCCTGCGGTTTCGACGGCCTTAACCCAGGCGTTGAAACCGATATAGGCGGCTTCCATCGGGTCGTTCGTCACGCGCTTGTCGTTCTTGGTGAACGCATGCCAGGTCTTGATGAATTCGGCGTTGACCTCGGTATCGACAGACTGGAAGTAGTTCCAGGCGGCAAGGTGGCCGACCAGCGGCGCGGTATCGAGACCGGCAAGCTCTTCTTCACCGACCGAGAAGGCGACGACCGGAATGTCCTCGGCTTTGATGCCCTGGTTCGCCAGCTCCTTGTAGAAGGGCACGTTGGCATCGCCGTTGATGGTGGAGACAACGGCGGTCTTCTTGCCGGCCGAGCCGAACTTCTTGATGTCGGACACGATCGTCTGCCAGTCGGACTGGCCGAACGGCGTGTAGTTGATCATGATGTCCTCTTCCTTGACGCCCTTCGACATCAGGTAGGCCTTCAGGATCTTGTTTGTGGTCTGCGGGTAGACATAGTCGGTACCTGCCAGAACCCAGCGCTCGACGCCTTCGGTCTTGGCGAGATAATCGACGGCCGGAATGGCCTGCTGGTTGGGCGCTGCACCCGTGTAGACGATGTTGCGGGAGGATTCTTCACCCTCATACTGCACCGGGTAGAACAGCAGGGAATTCAGCTCTTCGAAAACCGGCAGCACGGACTTGCGCGACGAAGATGTCCAGCAACCGAAAACGGCGGCGACCTTGTCCTGCGAAATCAGCTGGCGGGCCTTTTCGGCAAACAGCGGCCAGTCGGAGGCCGGGTCGACCACGACGGCTTCGAGCTTCTTGCCGAGAACGCCGCCCTTCTTGTTCTGCTCGTCGATGAGCATCAGCATGGCGTCCTTCAGCGTCGTCTCTGAAATCGCCATGGTGCCGGAAAGAGAATGCAGCACGCCTACCTTGATCGTATCGTCGGCGGCAAATGCGCCATGGAAGGCGGTGGTGGACATGATTGCGCCGAGCAGCGCGGCGCTAAGCGTCTTGCGGAATGTCATCGGAAGAACCCCTCTCCTTGTTTAGCCCTCATGGGGCTTCAGCGGCATCGTTGACCGCTGCTGGAAGGGACTATCGATCTCGCGGGCGAGAAACCGTATACGTCAATTGACGTAGGCGGGGTGGCGAAAGCTGCAGGGGGTGTTGGGGAGAGGGAAATCCCGGCCGGGGCAACCGATGTGAAACCTGGCGTTTCAACTTGCTTCTTTTCCGGCAGGGAAGACGAGAGCAGCAGCGGGTCGAGGGTGCGAGGTCGGAGACAGACTGAGAAGTCGTCCCTTTATCCGGCGCTTCGCGCCACCTTCTCCCCGGAGGGGGAGAAGAAACGATCAGCAACGCTTCACATCAGGCGTGCGGCTTGTCGTCCCGCTCTTCGTCGCGGATCGCATCGTCATGATACCAGGAGCCGAAATCGACATGCGGCTGACGTGCCTCGCGCTCCAGATCGCTCAGCCCGATGTTACGGAACTTTGAGAGCCCCGCGCGTCCGCCGACCGGAAATTGAAAGATCGTTGCCGTTTCACGATGAAAGCCAGTTGCCATATCGAACATCTCACTTTGTTTGCATCGAAGCACTTTGGTTGTGAAGCAAACCCGTTAGCTCTGGTTTAGCTCCATCTGATTAAAAAAAAATCACGTTGCGAAAAATATAGGCATTAAATGGTCATTCAGCAAGAAAAACCATTCCGGAAGCGCCGGTTTTTGGGGCAAATGCCGATCCGTCGTTCGCAATCGAAAACATTGCACCGCAACAGGGCATTTTGAGCGATCCCACCCGCTATCTGTTAGGAATCACTGACGAAACATTAGGGTTCGATTTACCTGCCGCAGTGCAGCATGAGCGGTTAATGGCCATATCGGCCCCCTCGGCCCTGAGCATGCCTGAAAGATTTTTCGAAGAATTCGCAAAACATCGCCAATCTGGCACGCGGCATGCATCTATATCGCCAGCCCTTGAACGCGAATGTGCTTCCGGTGGCGAAAGCCACGGCAAGCCTCAAGGCTTCGCATTGTTACCTATGAGAGGTTCGTAATGACTAAGTTCAAACTCGAGTACATCTGGCTTGACGGTTATAAGCCGGTCCCCAACCTGCGCGGCAAGACACAGGTCAAGGAATTCGATGAATTCCCGACGCTCGAGCAGCTGCCGCTTTGGGGTTTTGATGGCTCGTCCACGCAGCAGGCCGAAGGCCACTCTTCGGATTGCGTGCTGAAGCCCGTCGCGATCTACCCCGATCCGGCCCGCACCAACGGCGTACTGGTCATGTGCGAAGTCATGATGCCTGACGGCGTCACCCCGCATGCATCGAACAGCCGCGCGACCATCCTCGACGACGAGGACGCATGGTTCGGCTTCGAACAGGAATATTTCTTCTACCAGGACGGCCGCCCGCTCGGCTTCCCCGAGCAGGGTTACCCGGCTCCGCAGGGTCCGTATTACACCGGCGTCGGCTTCAAGAACGTCGGCTCGGTTGCCCGCGAAATCGTTGAAGAACATCTCGACCTCTGCCTCGAAGCTGGCATCAACCACGAAGGCATCAATGCCGAAGTGGCCAAGGGCCAGTGGGAATTCCAGGTATTCGGCAAGGGCTCGAAGCGCGCCGCCGACCAGATCTGGATCGCCCGTTACCTGCTGCTGCGTCTTTGCGAACAGTACGGCATCGACGTCGAATTCCATTGCAAGCCGCTCGGCGATACCGACTGGAACGGTTCGGGCATGCATTGCAACTTCTCCACCAAGTTCATGCGTGAAGTTGGCGGCAAAGAGTATTTTGAAGCCCTCATGGCCGCTTTCGCCAAGAACTGGCAGGAGCACATCGACGTTTACGGTCCGGACAACCACCTGCGCCTGACCGGCAAGCACGAAACCGCTCCGTGGAACAAGTTCTCCTACGGCGTTGCCGACCGTGGCGCCTCGATCCGCGTTCCGCACTCCTTCGTCAACAACGGTTACCGTGGTTACCTCGAAGACCGTCGTCCGAACTCGCAGGGCTGCCCTTACCAGATCGCTTCCGTCGTTCTGAAGACGATTGCAGAAGTGCCGCTCGCAAAGTCGGCTGCTGCCTGATAACCCAAGACATGGCGTCGCCCGCAACCGGGCGACGCCATTTTTATGTCCACCGAACGGCCGGACCGGACAGTCGACCTTTCGCCCTCTGCCCTGCGTGGAATATTCTTGCCTATGCGCAAACTCGAAGACGTTGCGTGGCTTTGACCAACCGCATCGGCTTTTCCGAACCGCGACACGGTTTTCGGTCCGATGCTCTAAAGCAAGAAGGTGAGCGATGGGCATTCTCAAAAAATTCTCTCTCGAAAACCGCATCGCCATCATCACCGGCAGCGGCCGCGGCCTCGGTTTCGAAATCGCCAGGGCCTTTGCCGAGGCTGGCGCCCATGTGTGGCTGACCGGCCGTAACGCCGAGGCGCTGGAACAGGCAGCAGGCATACTTCGGCAAGCCGGCGGAAAAGCCGATTATGCCGCTTTCGACATTGCCGATACCGCCGCCGGAACTGCCCTCGTCCACCGCATCATGGACGAATTCGGCCATCTCGATATCCTTGTCAACAATGTCGGCGCACGCGACCGCCGCCCACTTTCCGAATTCAGCGACGAGGACGTGCTGGAGCTTATCCGCACCGACCTCACCTCCTCCGTCTCGCTGTCGCGAGATGCCGCGCAAGCCATGAATACCAACAGTTACGGCCGCATCATCACCATCACCTCCATTCTCGGCCACATCGTCAGGCCGGGCGATGCGATCTATCCCGTTGCCAAGCAGGGGCTGACAGGGCTGATGCGCGCAATCGCTGTCGAATATGGTGCGCGCGGCATCACCAGCAACGCCATTGCACCCGGCATGTTCGCCACGGAAACCAATGCGGCCCTTGCCGAAAACCCTGACATGGTCGCCTTTGCCAAGCTGCGCGTGCCGCTTGAACGCTGGGGCAGGCCGGATGAAATCGCCGGTGCAGCCCTGTTTCTGGCCAGCGACGCGTCCTCCTTCGTCAACGGCCATGTGCTGACGGTGGATGGCGGCATGTCGGTGCGGCTGTGAGAATGGCAAAACACCTTTTGCGGAAAGGGGCTGGATCCTAGGCATGGCCGCACGGCAACGCATCATCCCCGTCAGGCGCGAATATAACCGCTGGGTCGCCAACCAGACGCTGGAAGATTATGCGCTGCGCTTCACCGCTAAAAGCGCCCGGCAATTTTCGTCCAACCGCATCTCCCACACCGCCATCGGCGCTATTTCCTTTCTGGCACTGGAAGCCATCGGCGGCGCGATCACGCTGTCATACGGCACCACCAACGCCTTTTATGCCATCATCGTCGCGGCCATTGCCATGCTTGCCGTCGGCCTGCCGATCAGCCGTTACGCCATCCGTCACGGCGTCGATATCGATCTCCTGACACGCGGCGCGAGCTTCGGTTACATCGGCTCCACCATCACCTCGCTGATCTACGCCGCCTTCACCTTCATGCTCTTCGCCATCGAGGCGTCGATCATGTCCGGCGCGCTGGAGCTGGCGCTCGGCATTCCCCTGTGGATCGGCTACATCATCTCCGCCGTCATGGTCATTCCGCTCGTCACCCATGGCGTGCGCCTCATCAGCCGTTTCCAGATCATCACCCAGCCCTTCTGGATCGTGCTGAACGTCCTGCCCTTCATCTTCATCGCTTTGATGGACTGGGAAAAATACGATCTGTGGCGGGCCTTTTCCGGCATTCATCACGCCTCCGGTCCGCCGGGCACCGTGGCCCATTTCAATCTGGTGGAATTCGGCGCGGCGTCTGCCGTCATCCTCGCGCTGATGTCGCAGATCGGCGAACAGGTGGATTTCCTGCGCTTCCTGCCCGCCGAGGGCCAGAGCCGTCTGCGCCATCGCATCGCGGTCTTTCTGGCCGGTGCTGGCTGGGTCGTCGTGGGCGTGCCGAAGCTGCTGGCCGGTTCCTTCCTCGTGGTCTTGACCTTCAGTTCCGGCGTCTCGGTGGACCGCGCCGCCGATCCGGCCCAGATGTACCTGACCGCCTTCGGCTACATGATCCCCAACCATACGGCAGCCATGCTGCTGATGGTCGCCTTCGTGGTGGTCTCGCAGCTGAAGATCAACGTCATGAACGCCTATGCGGGCTCGCTCGCCTGGTCCAACTTCTTCTCCCGCCTCACCCACAGCCATCCCGGCCGCGTCGTCTGGCTGGTCTTCAACGTGGTGATCGCGCTGCTGTTGATGGAACTCGGCATCTATCGCCTGCTGGAAGAAACGCTCGGCATTTTTTCCATCGTCGCCATGGCCTGGCTCTGCACCATCTCGGCCGATCTGTTCATCAACAAGCCGCTCGGCCTTGCCCCACCGGGCATCGAGTTCAAGCGCGCCCATCTCTACGATATCAATCCCGTCGGCGTCGGCTCCATGGCGCTTTCGGCCACCATTGCGCTGATGGCGCATTTCGGCACCTTCGGCGCACTCGCTGCCTCGCTTGCGCCCTATCTCACCCTCATCGTCGCCTTCATCGCCTCGCCGCTGATCGCCTGGGGCACGAAGGGCAAATTCTATCTGGCCCGCAAGCCGCGCCAGAAATGGCGCGAGCTGAGCGCCATCACCTGCTCCATCTGCGAACACCCGTTCGAGCCGGAAGACATGGCATGGTGTCCAGCCTATGCGGCGCCGATCTGTTCGCTCTGCTGCTCGCTGGACAGCCGCTGCCATGACATGTGCAAGCCGAAGGCCAAACTCAACTATCAGGTCGCGACGGTCGCAAAATCTTTCCTGCCCCACCAACTGGTGGCAAAACTCGCCACACGGCTCGGACGTTATGGCATGGCGGCGGCCATCGCCGTCACCGCCATTGGCGGCATATTGGCGCTCATCGCCCATCAGGTCGGCACCGCCTCGCCGGCAACGGCTGACGTGGTCAACCGCACCATCCTCATCGTGTTTTTCGTCTTTGCCGTCATTGCCGGCATCGTCTGCTGGTTTCTGGTTCTTGCCCATGACAGCCGGGTGGTCGCGGAAGAGGAATCCTCACGCCAGAACACGCTGCTGTTGAAGGAAATCGCAGCCCACAAGAAGACCGACGCCGCCCTTCAGGACGCCAAGGAAACGGCTGAGGCCGCCAACCGCGCCAAGAGCCGCTACGTGGTCGGCCTCAGCCACGAATTGCGCACGCCGCTCAACGCTGTTTTGGGCTACGCCCAGATCCTCGAACGCGATGAGACCATTCCCGCGCCGCGGCAATCGGCCATCAAGGTCATTCGCCGTTCCGCCGACCATCTCTCCGGCCTGATCGACGGGCTTCTGGATATTTCCAAGATCGAGGCTGGCCGCCTGCAGGTCTATTCCAACGAGATCAATATTCAGGATTTCCTCGACCAGATCGTCGATATGTTCCGCCCGCAGGCGCAGGCCAAGGGTCTGGAATTCCGGCATGAACGCGCCCATTCCCTGCCGCAATATGTCCGCACGGATGAAAAGCGTCTGCGCCAGATCCTCGTCAACCTGCTCTCCAACGCCATCAAGTTCACCGACGAGGGCAGCGTCACCTTCGATGTCGCCTATCGCAGCCAGGTTGCGAGCTTCACAGTGTCGGATACCGGGCGCGGCATTGCCGAAAAAGACCTCGCCCGCATCTACGAGCCTTTCCAGCGCGGCGAGGCCGAAAGCGTGCGCCCCATGCCGGGACTTGGCCTCGGCCTCACCATCACGAGGCTTCTGACCAACACGCTGGGCGGCGAGATTTCCGTCTCCAGCGAAAAGGACAACGGCTCCACCTTCCGCGTCCGTCTCATGCTGTCGGCTGTGCACCGGCCAAGTACCGCACCTGCGCCGGAAAAAACCATTCGCTCCTATTCCGGCCCACGCCGCACCATAGTGGTGGTTGATGATAACGAGGATCACCGCGAGCTGATGCGTCAGGTGCTTTCGCCGCTCGATTTCGTGGTGCTGACCGCCCAGAGCGGACCGGAATGCCTGACACTCATCGAAGGCGTGCAGCCCGACCTCTTTCTCATCGATATCTCCATGCCCGGAATGTCCGGCTGGCAGCTTGTGACAAAGTTGCGTGAAGCAGGCCAGACGGCTCCGCTCATCATGCTCTCGGCCAATATCGGTGACGGCATCGTAGCGGGTGCGGGAGAAGACAATCACAACGACGCCATCGCCAAGCCGGTCGATATCCGCCACCTGTGCGACAGGCTTGCGGTGCATCTCGGCCTGAAATGGATTTACGATACCGACCTTCCCCCGGCACCCATCCCCCAGCCGCCGGCGCAGATCGTTCATCCCGGCGCAATTCATATCAAGGATTTGCAGAGGCTCGGCGAAATAGGCTACATACGCGGCATAGAGGCAAAACTCGCAGATCTCGCCCGCAACACGAACAACCTGCCCTTCACGCAAGAGCTTGGCACCTATGTGCAGGCCTTCGATCTGGCCGGTTACGCCCATTTTCTAAAGCGGTTTGAAGAGAGCGACAGGGGAGACGGCAAGGCATGAGCGGGCAAGGCGCAGCACTGCCGAGAGACATTGTATTGCTGGTGGATGACAGCCCGGAAGCGCTGGGGTTCCTCACCGATGCGCTGGAACAGTCAGGCTTTTCGGCGCTGATCGCCACATCCGGTCAGGCCGCGCTCAACATTGCCGAACGCATCACGCCCGATATCATCCTGCTCGATGCCGTCATGCCGGCCATGGACGGTTTCGAAACCTGCCGCCGCCTGAAGGCCAACGCCGCCGTGGCCCAGGTGCCTGTCATCTTCATGACCGGGCTGACGGAGACCGAACATGTGGTGCGGGCGCTCGAATCCGGCGGTGTCGACTATCTGACCAAGCCGATCAACATCGATGAGCTGCGCGCCCGCATCCGTGTGCATCTCTCCAATGCCCGCTCGGCGCAGAGCGCCCGCGTGGCGCTTGATGCCGCCGGACGCCACCTGCTTGCCGTGCGCGCCAACGGCGCGATCCACTGGTCCACACCACAGGCAACCCGGCTGGTCAACGCCGCCACCGGCCGTGATGATGGGCTGGAGATTGTCGTTACCCATATTTCCGGCTGGCTGGCCGACAGGACAACAGTGGATTCCGCCCGCGATGCACCGCTGACGATCACCGAGGCCGGGCGGCCCGCTTTGCAGCTCTCCTTCCTCGGCGCAATGGGACCGGACGAATATCTCTTCCGTCTGACAGCCGCCAACGAGAAATCCGACGACCACCTGCTAAAGGACCACTTTGCCCTGACAACGCGGGAATCGGAAGTTCTGCTGTGGATTGCCAAAGGCAAATCCAACCGCGATATCGGCGATATTCTCGGCCTTTCCGCCAGAACCGTAAACAAACATCTGGAACAGATTTACGTCAAACTCGGTGTCGAAAACCGCGCCTCCGCCGCCGTCAAGGCCGCGCATATTTTGCATCAGGGGTGACGGCTGCAACTGATGTGATACGGTTGGAAAAACATATATTTTCCGCTTAAGCGTAGAGCATCGACTTATTCGCCGAGCGAGTGCAGCACATTTCTTCTCCCCTCGAGGAAAGAAACAAGCGGCAACGCCGCAATCCAAGCCCCCCAAAACATCATCTTCCATCCAACCCAAACCCCGCGCAGGGAGGTTCCCATGCACCATTTCATTATTCTTTCCGGCTGCTCCGGCGGCGGTAAATCAACCCTGCTTGCCGAGCTTGCTCACCGTGGTTTCGCGACCGTCGAGGAACCGGGGCGGCGCATCGCGATTGAGGAAACGAGAAATAACGGCACCGCCCTCCCCTGGATCGACCTGGAAGCCTTTGCCCGCCGGGCGATCGCCATGGCGCTGGAGGACCGGCAAAAGGCGCCAGCGGAAGGCCTCGTCTTCTTCGACCGAGGCCTGATCGACGCCGCCTCAGCACTTCACCATATAAGCGGCGATGGATTCATCGAAACGCTGCGGCACGCGCACCGCTATAACCCGCTGGTTTTCCTCACCCCGCCCTGGCCGGAGATCTACCGAGGCGACAGCGAGCGCAAGCATGGTTTCGAGGTGGCAGTGGAGGAATATCAACGCCTGCTGCACGACTATGCCCGTCTGGATTATGAGACGATTGTACTGCCGAAAGCCCCCGTCACGGAACGTGCCGATATTGTGCTGGAGAGGCTGGCGGCTGAAGCTGGCTGAAGGCGCGATCGGAGCCAAGTGTTTCGAGCCTTTCCCACCACCGTCATTCCGTCTTTGTGACGGAATCCGTCTGACGTGCGGCTCGGAAAGTGTTTTAGACCAAGGACTTGGGCTGGCTGGATGCTGACGCCGGAAATGCCCCGCACCAGAAAGCAGAAAGCCCGGTCTTGCGACCGGGCCTCCATATTGCAGTCCAGTAAGACTTACGTCCCCTGCTGGATGTAGGTGAACTTGCCGTCCGGGCCCTTCTTCCACTCGTACATGACGTAACCGGGAAGCTTCGGGTCGCCCTTCTCGTCGAAGGAGATATCGCCGAGTGCTGTCGGGAAGGTACCCTTCTTCAGAGCTTCGGCAACCTTTTCCGGCTCAACGGAACCGGCAGCCTTGGCAGCACCGGCAATCGCCTGCAGGGCGGCGTAGGAGTAGAGCGTGTAGGCTTCCGGGTTGAAGCCGGCGGCCTTGAACTTCTCTACCAGTTCCTTGTTTTCAGGACGCAGCGTCGGATCGGGACCGAAGGTGTTCAGCGTACCTTCGACGGCGTCGCCGGCGATGGAAGCAAGTTCGTTCGAGACGATACCGTCGCCCGAGATGAGCTTCGCCTTCAGACCCTGGTCAGCCGACTGGCGGATGATAAGACCGGCTTCGGTGTGCAGGCCACCCCAGTAGATAACGGAAACGCCGGCTTCCTTCATCTTGGAGATCAGTGCGGAGAAGTCCTTGTCGCCGACATTCACGCCTTCATACATGGCTTCCGTCAGACCGGCCGCATTGGCTGCCTTCTTGGTTTCGTCGGCAAGGCCCTGACCATAGGGGGTCTTGTCGTGAATGATGGCGATCTTGGCGTCCTTGTAGTGGTCGGCCAGATACTTGCCGGCAATGCCACCCTGCTGGTCGTCACGACCGCAGGTACGGAAGGTGTTCCACAGGCCACGCTCGGTGAAAACGGGGTTGGTCGCAGCAGGCGTTACTTCGAGAATGCCGTTTTCGGCATAAACTTCGGAAGCCGGAATGGAGACGCCGGAGTTGAAGTGACCGACGACGAACTTCACGCCATCAGCAACGAATTTGTTGGCAACCGATATACCCTGCTTCGGGTCGGAAACGTCATCGCCGAGAACGATCTTGATCTGCTCGCCGTTGATGCCGCCTGCAGCATTGATATCCTTCGCAGCCTGTTCAGCACCCTTCTGAAGCTGAGCGCCAAATGCGGCGTTCGGGCCTGTCAGCGGGCCGCCGACAGCGATCACGATATCGGCCCAGGCCGAACCGCTGAAGGCGACCATGGCGGTCAGCGCAACGGCGGAAAGAAGAGACTTCTTCATTACTATACTCCCAGTTCCTTTGGATGGGTTGACTACCAGGACCTGTTCAGTACCCACCTTAACCGAACAGGAAACGTTCCACTCACGCGAGTATCGTGCAGCCGGAGGAATCCGGCTGTCAATCTTTCTTTTTATATGAAAATGCCGACGTCCGATCGTAGAGCCAATAGTAGTTATTGACCATCTGGCTCGTCCTGCGCATTCGGAAACCGATGCTGGAAAAAGCCAGAAGAAGAACGACGTCAAACACGTAGTAGAAGCCGTTGATGAACGGCCCGTTGAAAAGCGCGAAATGCAGAAACCGCATCACGAGCCCCAAAGCCAGCGTATAGATCACCACACGCGGGAAATCGCCCCAGCCATCGGCGACGGATCTGCCCGTGCGCCACGCCGTCCAGAAACCAAGAAGAACAACCAATGCGCGCAGAATATAACGCACGCCGCTATCGGTCTCGAATAAAAGGCCCTGCATCTTCTTTCCCCATCAGCGCCGGGATGCAAATGTCCGGCCCTGCCTTGTTTGTCGTCCCGCCGTTTTTCCGGCAGGCATTTTATTGTTTGCCACCGGCAATTTCCCCTTCGAAAACGGCCGGCGGCGGTTCGTTATCTTGCGCCGCAAAATTTCCGGCGCAAGTAAAATCTTTCAGTGCCGGCCGCCTTCGAGATAGGCCGCGCGTACCTGCGGATCAGCCAGCAATTCCCTGCCCGAACCGCTCATCGTCACCTTGCCGTTGACCATCACATAGGCGCGGTCGGAAAGCTTCAGTGCCGCAAAGGCGTTCTGTTCAACGAGGAAGACGGTCAGGCCCTCTTCCTGGTTGAGCTTCTTGATGGCCTCGAAGATGCCCTTGACGATCAGCGGGGCAAGGCCCAGCGACGGCTCGTCGAGAAGCAGCAGTTTCGGCCGTGCCATCAGCGCGCGGCCGATGGAGAGCATCTGCTGCTCGCCGCCGGAAAGCGTACCGCCACGCTGGCTCTGACGTTCTTTCAGCCGCGGGAACATGACGAAAATCTTCTCGACGTCCTCTTTGAAATATTTGAGGTTGTCGAGATTGGCGCCCATCTGCAGGTTTTCCAGCACCGTCATACGCGGGAAAATCCGGCGGCCCTCGGGTGATTGGGCAATACGCTTGCGGGCGATGAGGTGCGTCGGCAGGCGGGTAATGTCTTCGCCGTCGAACGTCACCTGGCCAGTGCGCGCCTGCGGGCTGCCGCAGATGGTCATCATCAGTGTCGATTTGCCGGCGCCGTTGGCGCCGATAAGGCTGACGATCTCGCCCTTGTTGACCTCGACGTCGACACCGGCCAACGCCCGGATGTTACCGTAGTAGGTTTCGACACCTTGTACTTTGAGAAGCGGTTCACCGGACATCAGGCCACTCCTCCGTCGAGTTCTTCCGCAATCACGTCTTCCACTTCATCATCCTCGACACCCAGATAGGCGGCGATGACCTTCGGGTCGTTCTTCACATGGTCCGGCGAACCGTCGGAAATCTTCTGGCCGTATTCGAGAACCACGACGTGATCGGAAATCTGCATAACCACCGACATGTCGTGCTCGATCAGAAGCAGCGACGTGCCTTCGTCGCGGATACCGCGCAGCAGCGCATTGAGCGCCAGCGATTCCTTCGGGTTGAGACCGGCCGCCGGTTCATCTAGGCACAGAAGTTCCGGCCCCGTGCACATGGCGCGGGCGATTTCCAGGCGGCGCTGCGCGCCATAGGGCAGATCGCCGGCCGGGTCGTCGGCGCGGTCGGTCAGATCGGCCTTGTCCAGCCAGTATTTGGCCTTATCGATCGAACTGTTGACCGCCCTCTTGTAGGCGGGCAGGCCGAGAAGACCGAGAATGGTGTAGCCCGACGCCTTCATAAGCGCATTGTGCTGCGCCACCAGCAGGTTTTCCAGAACCGTCAGACCCGAAAACAGGCGGATGTTCTGGAAGGTACGCGCCACCTTCGCCTTCTTGGTGATCTCGAAATCCGGCAGGCGCTCCAGAAGATGCGCCTCGCCGTTTTGCTGACGCATGGTGATCATGCCCATCGTCGGCTTGTAGAAGCCGGTGATGCAGTTGAAAACAGTGGTCTTTCCAGCACCGTTCGGACCGATCAGCGCCGTGATCTCGCCGCGCTTCGCCTCAAAGGAGAAGTCATTGATGGCCATCAGGCCGCCAAACCGCATCGAGAGATGTTCGACCTTGAGGATCGTATCGCCAGTTAGATTGGGTGTCATGTTTGTCGTTCCGGAAGCCATCAACCGTGACCTTCCTTGGTAAAGCTGCCCGAGACGGCCTTGCGTTCCCTGAGGAAGGCCGTCGGTTCTCGTGAGCCGACAAAGCCGCGCGGCTTGAACAGCATGACGATGACCATGGCGAGACCGAACAGCAGCATGCGGTAGAGTTCCGGCGTGAAATCAGGCCCGAAGACATGCTTCAGGAATTCCATTTCGCGCAGCAGCTCCGTGCCGCCGACCATGACGAGGGCGGCAATGGCGATGCCCGTGAGCGAACCCATGCCGCCGAGAACGACAATGGCAAGGATGACGGCCGATTCCAGGAAGACGAAGCTTTCCGGCGATACGAAACCCTGACGGGCGGCGAAGAACGAGCCGGCGAAACCGCCAAACATCGCGCCTGTCGCAAAAGCGGTAAGCTTGGTGATGACAGTATCGATGCCGAGCGAGCGGCAGGCGATTTCGTCTTCACGCAAAGCTTCCCACGCCCGGCCGATCGGCATGCGGCGCAGCTTGATGGTGACGTAAGCCGTCAGCATGCACAGAAGCAGGATCACGTAGAACAGGAAGATCTTGTAATAGGCCGACGACATCGTCAGGCCGAAGGCCTTGGCGAAATTGTTCGGCGCGCCGACATCGAAGGACCAGATGCCGAAGATAGACGCCTTGGCGATGCCGGAAATGCCGAAGGTGCCCTTGGTCACATCCGTCCAGTTCAACAGCACGAGACGGATGATTTCACCGAAGGCGAGCGTGACGATGGCAAGATAGTCGCCACGAAGTCTGAGCACCGGGAAGCCGAGAATGATGCCCCAGAAGCCCGCGAGAATGCCGGCCACCGGCAGAAGCACCCAGAAGGACAGGCCGAGATGGCTTGACAGCAGCGCGTAGGAATAGGCGCCCACCGCATAGAATGCCACATAACCGAGATCGAGCAGGCCCGCGAGGCCAACGACGATGTTGAGGCCCCAGGCCAGCATCACATAGATCAGGATCTGGA
The DNA here is from genome assembly GCF_030758035.1 of Rhizobium sp. AN68. NCBI lineage: Bacteria > Pseudomonadati > Pseudomonadota > Alphaproteobacteria > Hyphomicrobiales > Rhizobiaceae > Rhizobium > Rhizobium sp. AN68. Next base: position 2,271,741 of record NZ_JARWMI010000003.1, read on the forward strand.
TGCCGAAATTGTCGACGAATTTCAGCGAGCCCTGAAAACCGAACAGCTGCACGGCGACGACGGGATAAAGCAGCAGCAGGACAAGCGCGAGCTTCAGGAAGTGCTTGTGGAAAAAGCCTTTTTCCTCGGAGATTTCCAGAATGCCGCTTTTAGCCTTGGCAAGCTTGCGGCGATCCATCGACGGCCGGATGAAGCCGACCATCAGGAAACGGCCGATGGCGGCGACGCCGACGAAGATCGACAGAAGCCCCCAGCGGGTGCCCCAGATAAGCTGGTTGTTGATGTCCTGATAGGTGACGATACCGACGTAAAGAATGAACATGCCGAGCGAGACGATGCCCGCAAAGATGCCTTCCTTCACCGCCGTTGCCATCAGGCTCGGGCTGGAAGTGTCGTTTTCGGAAGCGATATTGGTCATGGGATCACACCTTCTCGACTTCCGGACGACCGAGAATACCGGTCGGCTTGAAGATCAGCACGAAAGCCAGGATGCCGAATGCCGCGACATCCTTGTAGGCAATGGAGAAATAGGCGGACCAGAGAGATCTGATGAGGCCGATCAGGAGACCACCGAGAACGGCGCCCGGAAGCGAACCGATACCGCCGAGAACCGCTGCGGTAAACGCCTTGACGCCCGGAATGAAGCCATCGTTGAACGATGCGACACCGTAATACATCAGATACATCGTACCGGCGACCGCCGCGAGTGCGGCACCCATGATGAAGGTGATCGAGATCGTCTTGTCGACATCCACACCCAGAAGGGCCGCCATCTTGCGGTCCTGTTCCGTGGCGCGCTGCGCCCGGCCGAGCGGAGTCTTGTTGACGATGTACCAGAAGGCGAACAGCAGCACCGACGTCACCGCCATGATGATGAACTGCTTCAGCGAGACGGTGATGGAGCCGAAATGGTAGCTGTCCGTCACCATTGACGGGATCGGCTTGTTACGCGGACCCTGTGTCACCTGGATGAAGTTGGACAGCGCGATCGACATGCCGATGGCGGTGATCAGCGGCGCAAGGCGGAACGAGCCTCTGAGCGGACGGTAGGCCACGCGCTCGATCACCCAGTTCCACAGGCCGGTCATCAGCATGGCGACGACCATCATCAAAATCAGAAGAAGCGCCACCGGAATACCGGCAAAAAACGATGTTGCGATCAGAAAAACGATCAGCGCGGCGAAACCGCCAAGCATGAAAATATCGCCATGGGCGAAGTTGATCATGCCGATGATGCCGTAGACCATCGTATAGCCAATTGCGATGAGGCCGTAGATCGATCCAAGAGTCAGCCCGTTGATGAGCTGCTGGATAAAATACTCCATGTCTTTCCCCTGGGCATGACCTCTGATGAGCCACGCCTCGTTTATGTTAATTATAGGGGGAACCTTTTCGATTAGCCCCCACCTGCAAAATGCATATCGTGTTCGCTAAAAATGTGAAGTCAAAAACGGGCGATCCTGCACAAAATTTGGAATTTCCACATTCGTTGCCGTTTTCCCGATCAGAATAGCCAGGATTTCGGCAGTAAGTGCTAAAAAAATGGCGTTCGAATGCTTATTTCAGTGTTGCCTGACGCATTGTTTGACGGGTGGCGGGCAAAAGAGTAGCGAAATAGAGGGGTAAAGGATCCCCGGCACGAAATGGCAACGGCAACAAGATGATCGACATATTGACGAAAGCGGCGCTGGACGCCGGGCAGGCAATCATGGCGGTCCATCGCGCCGGGCCACACGTATCGTACAAGGACGATTGCTCACCCGTGACCGAGGCAGACCAGCGGGCGGAGGTGATCATTCTGCAGGCACTGGCTGCGCATTTTCCCGAAATCCCGGTCATTGCCGAAGAAGCGGTCTCGAACGGCATTCTGCCGGAGACAGGCACGGAATTTTTTCTGGTCGATCCGCTGGATGGGACCAAGGAATTCATTTCCGGCAAGGATGATTTCACCGTCAATATTGCCCTGATCAGAAACGGCGTGCCGGTTGCAGGCGTGGTTTACGCCCCCTGCCGCGGCCAGGCCTGGACCGGCAAGGACAACAGCGCCGAAAAGCTCGCAATATCCGGCGAAGGCGCGATCCTCGCGCGCCACCCCATCCGGGCACGCCAGCGCGGCGCCTCCCCCGTGGCGCTGATCAGTCGCTCGCACTGTACCGCGAAAACGGAAGCCTTCGTGGCCGAACACGGCCTGAAAGACTGCATTTCCGTTGGTTCCTCACTGAAATTCTGCATGCTGGCGGAAGGTGCTGCCGATATCTATCCCCGCTTCAGCCGCACCATGATGTGGGATACGGCGGCAGGCGACGCCGTACTACGCGCCGCCGGTGGCAGAACGCTGGATTGCGAGGGCCGGCTGCTTGCCTATGAGGTGAGAGGCGATGGTGAGGATGCACTCGCCAACCCGGATTTCATTGCCGAGGGCGCAATGGCAGCGACGGTGGAAATTGCGACATAAGCCTGCGAGGAGACCGCTAGACCTCCTTAGGTGATCAGGCGTTTTTAGGCGTTCGCTTCGGTGTCTGCGGCTTACCCCCCTCTGCCCTGCCGGGCATCTCCCCCACAGGTGGGGAGATCGACTCGTGGCAAGGTCTCGCAGATCTCAATGTTTGAGAATGAAGCGACGGTAAAGCCGCTTGCCGATCTCCACCCTTGTGGGGGAGATGCCCGGCAGGGCAGAGGGGGGTAAGCCGCATACGCCGAGCCCCAAAATCAGTTCCTCCATATCGATCATACCGGCGTTGAACCGGTATTTCGGAAAATAATTTCATCCCCGCTCATCCCCGCCCCGCCGCGCCGCATCACAATCGCCGGCGAACGGCCACGGAGCGCGGAAGAGACATCATGACTGAACAGACGGCGAGACTTAGGCTTCCTTATATCCTGCCCTCGCAGGCACAGAAACACGTCACCCACAACGAGGCGCTGCAGCGGCTGGACGCGATCGTCCAGCTGGTCGTCAAGGACGTGGTCGCCGCCCCGCCCGACAATGCGCCGGAGGGAGACTGCTTCCTGCTCTCGCTTGACGCCGCTGGCGACTGGGGCGGGAAAGGGCGGGAAGCTTGCCTTCCGGCAGGACGGTGCATGGCTGCTGATAGCGCCGCAGTCCGGCTGGACGGCATGGTTTTCCAGCGAGGGTAAACATCGCGTCCTACGGGACAGCGCATGGCGGGACGTGCCGCTGCCTGCCGCGGCGACCCTCGAAAAGCTTGGTATTGGCACACAGGCCGATGCCACCAACCGTCTGGCGCTTGCCGCCCCCGCCAGCCTCTTCACCCACACAGAAGAGAACGGCAACCACCGCATGGCGATCAACAAGGCGGCAAAGGCCGATACCGCCTCGCTGCTGTTCCAGTCCGGCTGGAGCGGCCGGGCGGAAATGGGCCTTGCAGGCAATGACGGTTTTTCGATCAAGACCAGCGCCGACGGCATTTCCTGGCACACTGCCCTTTTGTGCAGCGGCGACGGCAGGGTCACGATGCCGAACCGGCCCGTGGTTCTGGCCAGTCTGCCTTCGGGCACGACGAGGCCGGCCAACGGCTCGGCTTCGGGGTTTTCCATGCTCTTCATCGATGAGGGTGGTTTCGTTCTCGGCGACGCGGTCGGCACAGGCGGCGGAAGGGAACTCGTCGTTCCCGTGAAAGGTCTCTATCTGGCCACCCTGTCGCTTGCCGTGGTGTACTCATCCGGGCACCAGGTTTTGCTTGCCGTCAACGGCGCGGCTGGCGGCCTCACTGTAGCGGGCAACGCCTCCAATGCCGGCACCTCGCAGTCGACGACCCTTATCCTGCCCCTCAATGCCGGCGATCGCCTGCGGCTGTTGCATGAGGGAACCGCGGAATTCGCCCACGGCAGCGGGAAAACGTGCCTTTCGCTTGCGGCGCTGTGAGGAAAACAACCGATGGACGATAGAAACACGATTTTTGGAAAAATTTTTTCCCGACAAAATAAGGCGACTCGAACAAATCGGGCGAAACCGTTCAAATTCTTAATAAATTGTCACGAACTGCTTAGGCAATTTTTAAAGGTACGGGGCTAAAGTTCCCGTCATATGGTCTTGAGTTTGTATAGAGTGTCCAATGACCGAAATGATACGCCCACGAGTTAAATATGTCATCGGCCCCGATGGCAGCCCTCTGACGATTGCGGATCTTCCGCCGTCAAATACCCGTCGATGGGTTATTCGCAGAAAGGCAGAGGTCGTCGCCGCCGTGCGCGGAGGACTTCTGAGCCTTGAGGAAGCCTGCGAGCGTTATACGCTCACCGTCGAAGAATTCCTGTCCTGGCAGTCGTCGATTGCCGATCATGGCCTTGCAGGCCTGCGCACCACGCGCATTCAGCAATATCGCCACTAAACCAGTGCGCCGGCGCGGCAACGCGCCCAAACCGAACTTCCAAAACGCCCCGTCGCATCGACGGGGCTTTCGGTTTGATTTTGGATTTCCCCTGAAAATTGCCAGACACAGCCGGTGACTGTCACCGGTTTGTGTCCACTGCGTTCGCTATCCCGCTGTTTCAATTCAGGCGCAGGCCGTTACAGTGGAAAAAACGAAAAGCAATGCGAAGGCAGAGATCATGGATATCAAGACAACCGAAACCGGATCGCGCGGCGAATATTCGGCAACCATCGACGGCCACAAGGCCGAGATGACCTATTCGCGCACCTCCCCTTCCCTCATCATCATCGACCATACCGGCGTGCCCGATGCACTGCGGGGCAAGGGTGTCGGCCAGGCGCTCGCCGCCCATGCCATCGATGAAGCGCGCAAGGGCGGCTGGAAAATCATTCCGCTCTGCCCCTTCTTCAAGGCTCAGACGCTACGCCACCCTGACTGGGCAGATGTTATCAAGGGGTAACTAGCCAGACGGGCTGAGGCTCGGGACAAAACCTCAAGTTTGTTTTTTAGCGAAAGCGGAGCCCACACGCTCCGTCACCCCGGCCAAGAGGCGGGGTCCAGCCAGCTCAAATCCTTGAGCTTAAGGGAATCTTCCGCCGCGCAGACGCGCGTCGGCTGGATGCCGGATCAGGCCCGGCATGTCGACGGATAGGTTTCAGGCTGCCAGCAATCACGCCACCTTCAGCGGCGGTGTTCCTGCATGTATGCTCCTTCGAACTTCGGCCCGAAATTCCGGCGTATCCTCGGCGCCATGCACTGCCACGGCATGTTGAACCGCCGCTTCCATGAGCTCCTCCGGCGTATCGGCTGAGATGGCGATCGAGCATTTGCTGTCGCTCGGGAATTCGCGGCAATCGATATATTGGCGGGCCATTTGTTTCCTCCCCGCTTCTGGCCCACCCGCGTCCGCGCAGGGCGCGCGTGGGACAAGCCTCCGGCTCTTGGTCGGAACTTCACCAAATTACGCCTTTCCCCGGCCCCGGACAATGGAAAACGCAGGGATTCCCTCCATCCCTGCCCCGCAAGAAACCAGCCGGGCAAGGCGCTGCGGTGCACCAAAGCAAAAGGCCGCCAACGAGAGGCGGCCTTCCAGAAAAAAGCATGGGCATCCCGTCATTGAAAGCCGCCTCCTGATCCACCGGCAGCCGTCAATGAGGACGATCCTTATATGATCTTGCGCCAATACCTAGGCGCGGGCGCGGATCGCTCCGTCGCGGTTTTCCAGTGCCGCCGCCTTTTCATATTCGGCCTGCACCTCTTCCAGAGAAGCCTCTGCGGCTTCCTGCTGGGTCTTCAGCTCCCGGATCGAGACCTGAAGATTGTCCGCACGCTGACGCGCGGCCTTGGCGAAGGTCGGATATGCGAAGTGGGTCGGATCGGTAATGCCGGACTTGCTCTCTTCCAGCGATATCTGATGCACCAGTTCCTTTGCCATCCGCTCAAACTCGGACATCATCTGCTGCAACTGGTTAAGTTGCCGGCGTTTTTCATTAACCTGAAATTCTTTCAGGCGAACCAGGCTGTCACGCGACTTCATACGCAATACTCCATGGATAGCGAGACCCGGATCAAAAAGGCACTATGCCCCCTCGATCGGCCCGTTTAACCCGCCCGCTCAACCGGCCCGGTTAACCCGTTGTGCCGGAATGATTCCCAAAAGTTACCCGGCGTTAATAAAAAAACGCCGCCGTTAACCTTTCGTTTACGGGCATCGTTAATGATAAACACGATCATTTAAGGGTCGGTAAATGCCAGGTCCAAAAAAACGGGCCCGACGATGTAAGAGTCGATTGAATCACTTAGCGAGATATCCTCACGTTAAGCTTCAATTTTGGCGATGGTGGATTCACGTGCAAAAACAGCGAAATGCCAACTTTGCTTAATAAATTCGATACACCTTGCCAAAGGCAATTAGAATTTGTTAACCATTTGGTGGCAGCCTGCAAATCAGGCAACGTCTGGATCCGCATCGCGCGAGGCAATGATTTACCAATCTGCGGGCGGCAAAGGGGATAATTATGCGGGTTCTACTTATTGAAGACGACAGCGCAACAGCGCAGAGCATCGAACTGATGCTCAAGTCGGAAAGTTTTAACGTCTACACGACCGACCTCGGCGAGGAAGGCGTGGACCTCGGTAAACTCTACGATTACGACATTATTCTTCTCGATCTCAACCTGCCCGACATGTCGGGTTACGAGGTCTTGAGAACCTTGCGCCTTTCCAAGGTCAAGACACCCATCCTCATCCTCTCCGGCATGGCCGGCATCGAAGATAAGGTTCGTGGTCTCGGCTTCGGCGCAGACGACTACATGACGAAGCCGTTCCACAAGGACGAGCTTGTTGCCCGTATTCACGCAATCGTCCGCCGTTCCAAGGGCCATGCGCAATCGGTCATCTCCACCGGCGAGCTGATCGTCAATCTCGATGCCAAGACGGTTGAAGTGGGCGGCCAGCGCGTTCACCTGACCGGCAAGGAATATCAGATGCTTGAGCTGCTTTCGCTGCGCAAGGGCACGACGCTGACCAAGGAAATGTTCCTGAACCACCTTTATGGCGGCATGGACGAACCGGAACTGAAGATCATCGACGTCTTCATCTGCAAGCTGCGCAAGAAGCTCGCAAATGCTGCAGGCGGCGCAAACTACATCGAAACCGTCTGGGGCCGCGGTTATGTCCTGCGCGAGCCTGATGGAGCCACGGAATTTCTCGAAACCGCCTGATCCCCTTCAGGATATGGCAGTTTTTAAAAGACCCGCTGGCGACAGCGGGTTTTTTGTTGCGATTTCATGATTGGATAGTGCCATGGACCATTCTATCCCCACCCTCAGAACGGAACGCCTGATTTTGCGCCTGCAGATCATGGCGGATTTCCCCGCCTATCGCGACTTTATGGCGTCAACCCGCTCCATCGGCGTCGGCGGACCATATGACCTGCCGTCAACCTGGGGCGTTTTTTGTCACGATCTCGCCAACTGGCATTTTTTCGGCCACGGGGCGCTGATGATCGAACTTGGCGAAACCGGGCAATGTATCGGCCAGGTCGGCATCAATCACGGCCCGCTATTTCCCGAAAAGGAACTGGGCTGGCTGCTTTATGGCGGCCAGGAAGGCCACGGTTATGCTGCGGAAGCGGCCTCTGCACTGCGCGACTGGGCATTCGAGACCCTGAAATTGCAGACGCTGGTCAGCTATGTCTCGCCGCGCAACAGCAAATCAGCAGCAGTTGCACAGCGCCTCGGCGGTGTTATCGACCCATCGGCACCACGGTCTGATCCCGAAGACCTTGCCTATCGGTATCATCCGCAAAAAGTGACCTGAAGGATCGGGACGTCGCGCAACGGTTCACCGAGACGTCCCGAACACCTGTCTTAATGCATTTCCACGTTCAGGAAGCCGACAATCGCCTCCGCGATCTGCCGGTGGATGGCCAGGCGGTCCCTGCCCCCGCCGTCACGGCAGACGAAACCTTCCCCCGGCGAAAGCTCCTCGACGATTTTTTCGCCGTTTGGCTTGCATGTCTGCATGAAGCTGAAATGGCTGGCGTCCGGTATTTCGCGATAAACCGTGGTCGCCTTTGGCAGATTGCGGGCGATATATTCCGAATCGGCCTTGATGGCGGCAATCTCGGGCGTTTCCACACCGGCGGCAAGAACCAGAACCGGTACATTGACACGTTTCAGTGTTTCCGGCAGGAAACCGGCGGCCGGGCCAGCGTCCAGCGCAATCACCGCGCGGATGCGAGCATCGCGCAAATCCATCGAAAGGCGTGGATCGGCCTTGCCGCCGTTAACGATTCCGACCTTGGCCAGCAACCGTGGTGCCTTGCATTGCGGCAGAACCTTCTCCGCATTGCAGTCTTTTAGCGCGAGATCGGCGCTGTAGCGGGCGCCAGTCAGCTCCATAGCGGTCCAGCCTCCGAGAGAATGGCCGATGACCGCGATGCGTGCCCTGTCGATTTTTCCAGCGAGTTGATCGTTATCGAGCAACGCCGTCAACGTTCGGCTGATGTCGCGCGGGCGTTCCCATAACGGCACGATCTCCATCGCATTCTCTTCAGTGAATGATTCGCCCGCGTGATCCGGCGCGGCCACGATATAACCCTGCTGAACAAGCTCACCGGCGATCCAGTTCAGATTGCGCCAGCTTCCGCCAAATCCGTGTGACAGCAACACCAAAGGACGGGAACCGGCCAGAAACGACGCATCAGGTTGAACCTCGAGACCATAAAAGGCAGCGTTTTCGCCCACCGTCTCAGTTTTTCCCGATGGTGCGGACGGATACCACAATGACAGGTTCAGCATTCGCGTGCCCGAATCATCGGGCAATTCCAGCTGTCTGAAACCAATCGCGTTCTCCGCCATCACGGGCGCAGCGGTGGAGAGGATGGCGATGGCGACCACAAGAAAATAGCGCATGTGAAGCTCCAAAAATTGATCTTGGATCAACCCTTGGTTCAAACCGCCACCGTCCGAGACCTCGAACAGGTTTCAGGACGCCCTGAAACGCGATTGAGACGGCCCGGTGGGAATGCGCAGTACTAAACCCCCACCACCCGCTCGAAAAGCCGGATGGGATTGCCCCGGAATGTCGAATCTCGAAACAGGCGGAAGCCGAAACGGGCGGCGATGACGAGCGAGGGGGTGTTGAGTGGATCAATCATGCAGACGGTCCGCTGCGAAATTCCGCTGCGATCAAACCACCCTGTTGCCGCCGCCACCGCCTCGGTCGCGACGCCCTTGCCGTTCAGATCAGCATCGATTTTCCACATCGCTTCTGGCACGCCATCGAAATCGGTGCCGTTTCCACGGCGCATATGGGCAAAGCCCACCTCGCCGACGATACGCCCGGAGCTTGCCTCCTCCACGACAAAGGGACCGAAGCCGAAGACCGACCAATGGCCGATGAAGCGCAAAAGACGGGCAAAGGAGATTTCGGGGTCCAGCGGCGTAATCGATGTGACCCCTTCGATGGGCCGGACATCCGCGCTCCAGAACGCACAATAAAGCGCTTCATCCGTGATGGCGTGCGGCCGCAGGACGAGGCGCGCGGTTGTCAGACGTGTCATGAACCTCTTCCCCAAAAGCAAAAAAGGCCGGCGCGTCGGAAAACGCTACCCGGCCCTTTCACAAAACTACCTCTGCAACTGAACGATCACGCGGCAACCGTCTTTGCGGTAAACACGATGCGATCCTCATGCACCTTGTATTCCACGGCCATATCGGCCTCCTCCGCCAGAAGCAGCGTGTAATAGGGCTGTACGGAATGTGCGTCGACCGCCTCTTCCAGCCTGCCTTCGTAGATCTCGGCGAATTTGGCCGGAATGCGCATCATCTTGCCCTTGACGGTGATTTCGAATTTGGCGTCACCCTCCGGATCTTCCAGCACCACATCCACGTTACCACCGCGCGGGATCGCGCTGTAGGACACGAGAAAGAGGTTGAGCAAAAGTTTGACACGATTTTTCGCGACGATGGCGCGCGGGCCGTTCCAGGTCACTTCGGCCTTCTTTTCGGCGGCAGCGAAATCCTTGGCGGCTTTTTCAGCCTCGCCGGTATCGATCGAAGCGCCAGCGGAGCCGGACGCGCCGAAAGCAAGGCGGGCGAACTTCAGCCGCACGGATGCGTTAAGAGCGGATGTGCGGATGAGATCCAGCGCATCGTCATCGGTGCCGCCCTCGTCCAGCAATTCGAGGCCGTTATTGATGGCGCCGACAGGAGAGATCACGTCATGGCACACACGACTGCACAGAAGAGCTGCCAGATCGGGACCGGACAGCGTGATATTGAGTTTGCTCGTCATAAAATTCTCTCCTGCGCAAGGGAGGCGCGGACGGTGTGGAAATTGTTAAGCCATAATGACACCATATTTGGTAAACCGATTGTTAATAGGATGGTTTCAAAATGCCAAATGCCTTAACAGGCCACCCTGGAGCGCCCCGCGTCCGTTCGGACGTATAAAGGATGCTCTGGAACTTTGAATCTTCGCATGGGCCCTGCCGAAAATCGATTCGGATTTTCGGGCTGATGCACCAACGAACAGACGGACGGACATGACGATGCGCCTTACGAAAACCCGCACCATTGCACGCCTCGGACTGGGAAAGATTTTTGCGCTCCTTGCCAGCCTTTTGATGTGGGCCGCACCGGCCTCGGCCCAGAACAGCGATCAATATTCTTTTCAGGAAGTCGTGGATGCAGGCCACGGATTCTTCGGTGAAACCACCGGCGGCCTCGCCAAGGTGGTGGAACGCGCCTTCCAGCAATACGGTCTTCCGAACGGCTATATTCTGGGGCAGGAAGGCTCCGGCGCTTTCGTCGCGGGCCTTACCTATGGCGAAGGCACACTTTATACCAAGAATGCCGGCCAGCATCCCGTCTTCTGGCAAGGCCCGTCGCTCGGCCTCGATTACGGCGGCCAAGGCACCCGCGCCATGATGCTGGTCTACAATCTGCCTTCGGTCGATTCGCTTTATCGCCGTTACGGCGGCGTCAGCGGCTCGGCCTTCATCGTCGCCGGCGTCGGCATGACCTATCTGAAAAGCAGCGATGTCACGCTGGCACCCATTCGCACCGGCATCGGCGCGCGCCTCGGCATCAATGTCGGCTACCTGAAGCTTACCCAGGAACCGACCTGGAACCCCTTCTGACGCTGAGATGGGGATGCACTCTTGCGGCTCCCCGCGCAATTGCCTTGGCGATACCCCTGCCAACGGTTGCAATAATAGCGTAACGTGCTCTCGCGCTCCTCTTTCCGAATGCGCGCGTATCTGAGTTTCGGAGACTGTCTCGCGTGATTGAATATGCCATTCTTTTCGGATTGGGTTTTCTCACCGCAACCCTGCTGGCCTTGCTGATCGCGCCCGCGATCCATCGCCGCATCGTTGCCTATACGGAAAACCGGCTGCGCGCGACAATGCCCATCAGCCCCCAGGAAGTTCGCGCCCAGAAGGATATGGCACGCGCGCTCTATGCCGCCGAAAACGCCAAGGTTCGTCAGGAACTGGACACCGAACGGGAAAAGAACACCTCGCTCCGCCTCGCCAACGAGGCAGCATCCAGCGACGCCTATCGCCTCGGCGAGCAGAACCGCGGCCTTTTGCTGAAAATCGAGGAATTGACGCTGGAAATCGGCGAATTGCGAGGCGCCCTCGACGCCAGCGAGGAACGCGCGAGCGCAATACAGGCAAACCTTCTGGAGCAGGAACAGGCCGCAAATGCGCGTGCCGGCCAGATGTCTGAGATCACCGCTCGCCTCACCAATCTGACCCGCGAGCTGGATGATTCGAAAATCCTCGCCGCCACCCGCGATCTGGAGGCCGAGCAGGCAAAACAGACCGCCTCGCGTTTCCGCAAGGAGGGCGAAACGGCGACCCGCGAATTGCAGGATGTCGCTGCCCGCAACAAGGAGGCCATGACGGCGGTTGCGCGCGAAAGCCGCAAGGTCACCCGGCTGGAAGAACAGATCGCCAGTGTCATGGCAAAAAATGCCGATCTCGACACCATGCTGACTCTGCGCAATCAGGAGGTTGCCCGCCTGAAGGAACAGCTTGCCGCAACCGGCGGCCGCGCCGACGACATGATCATCCGTCTGCCCAACCCCGCCGTACTGAACGGGGAAACCGCAAGCCAGCCACAGAAGGCGCCCGTCCTGCCCGAAATCGCGCCCGTGGTCGCGGTAGACACTGCACCGGCCTCAACCGCCATGGAACCGGCAGCGACGCCGCCGGAAGGTCTGGAGCAGGAGATCGAGGATATCCGCAATCAGGGAACGGCACTCACCGAACGCCTGCTGAATGTGCGCGGCACCGGCAACGACGAACCGATCCGTCGCGAAATCGCCCGCATCGCCGCCCAGATGATCGCGCTCACCGCAGCGCAGGAGGGCGAGAAATCGCCGATCCCGGGGCTGCTTGCGAAAGCCACCGCCTCGACCGGCCGTGAGAGCCTTGCGAAGCGGGCGAGTGTGTTGATGGAGAAGCGGAAGGGTTGATATTCCCTTCGGTGGGTGTGGTTTACCCCCCTCTGTCCTGCTGGGCATCTCCCCCCCAAGGAGGGAGATCGGCAAGAAGCTTTACGTCACTTCATTCGCAAACATCGAGATGGCCGAGACCTAGCCTCAGGTCGATCTCCCCCTTGTGGGGGAGATGTCCGGCAGGACAGAGGGGGGTGAGCGGCATTCGTCACGAGTAACATCGCGAAGACCTAAACCCGCCCTATCGCCCCCGCCATCTGATAAAGCGCCAGCCCCGAAGCCGTCCCCGCATTCAAACTGTCCAATTGCGGCGACTGCGCAATCCGGGCGGTATGGAACCGAGACAGTACCGATTGCGGCAACCCCTCGCCTTCCGTGCCGATGACCAGCGCCATGCGATCCGAACGTGGAATATCGCGAATCTCGGTCTCGCCATTCGGCGAAAGGCTCCAGATCGCAAAACCGGCCTGCGAAAGCCGCTCCAGCATCTGCACCGCACCACCGCCGCGATGATAGGGAACCGAGAGAACGGAACCGACGGACACCCGGAGCGCCTTGCGATAGAGCGGATCGCATGAAGTCTCGTCCAGAAAAACCGCATCGGCATAAAAGGCCGCGGCGTTGCGGAACATCGCACCCAGATTGTCGTGGTTGGAAATGCCGCAGCCCACCAGCACCAGCGACGAGGCGGGAAGCGCGTCCGTCAACCCGTCCAGCGTAATGTCACGCACCCGGCGGCCGAGCGCCAGAATGCCGCGATGCAGGTGAAAACCGACAATGCTATCCAGCACCGGCGCTTCCGCCACATAGACCGGCACATCGGGCGGAAAATCGGCTAGGATATCCGCGACGCCGGAAAGCCTGTTCTTGAGGATGAGAATGCTCTCCGCCGCAAAGGCACCACCCGCCTTGTGGGCGGCGGCCAGCATGCGCAACACAACCGTGCCTTCCGCGATGAAACGGCCCTGGCGACCGGTGAGATCACGCTCGCGAATATCGCGAAAGGCGGCAATGCGCGGATCGGCCGGGTCTTCGACCGGGATCAGAGCCCGACCGCCCAGGAGCGCATGCGCGCCCGCCGGATCAATATCCTCACTGGGCATCGACCGTCACATCGGCGAGAAACCGGCCGGCCGCGACGTTGAAGACCAGCGCCTTGCGGGTGCCGTTGGCAAGCTTGCCGTAAAACAGCATGTCACCGCCGGAATAGCTGACATTGTCGATTGTAAAGCCCTGCGGCAGGCTGGCGGTCACGGCAAGCGGTCCGTTGCCGGTGGGAACCGCCAGATTTTGCGGTACGCTCTGCGTTACAACGGTTTTCGATGGTCCTACCGCCTTGTAGACAACCGCGCCGAACACAGCCATAAGGCTGATGAACATCACGGAGCCCGACACGATCTGCAAACGGATCATCTTGCGGCGAACTTTATCCATGGCCGGATCAAGCGGCTTGTCTTCCTGTTCGTCTTGCTCGATGTGCGTCATCGGGTTCCCTAGAATGCTGATTGATCGGAAAAATAAGAATGAACGACCCCTTTAAACAAGGCGGAGACGCAAGGAAAGTCCTGATTGCCGGCGAAGACGCCGAAGGCCGCATCGATGTGTGGCTGGCGGGCGAAGTTGGCGGCGATCTGTCGCGCAGCCGCCTGAAAGCCCTGATCGAGCAGGGTGCCGTTTTATTGAACGGCACGCCGGTGACCGAGCCGAAAAAGAAGGTGCACCCGCACGACCGCGTCGAGATCGTCATGCCGGAGCCGGAAGACCCCGAACCCAAGGGCGAGGATATCCCGCTCGATGTGGAATATGAGGACGACGACCTGATCGTGCTCGTCAAACCCGCCGGTCTCGTCGTGCATCCCGGCGCCGGCAACTGGACCGGAACGCTGGTCAACGCCCTCATCTATCATTGCGGCGACAGCCTCTCCGGCATTGGCGGCGTGAAGCGCCCCGGCATCGTGCATCGGCTGGACAAGGAAACCTCCGGCGTCATGGTCGTGGCGAAAAACGACAACGCACACCGCCATCTCGCCGCGCAATTTGCCGATCACGGCCGCACCGGCCCGCTGGAACGCGCCTACAAGGCCGTCGTCTGGGGCCGACCGCGCACGCTGCGCGGCACCATTGACGCCGCACTCGGCCGCGGCGCCGACCGCACCAAACGCGCCGTCAAGCGCGAGGACACGGACGATGCCCGCGAGGCGATCACCCATTACGAGGTTATGGAACGTTTCCATGAAAAGGCGGATGCGTCCTGCCTCGCCTCGATGGTGGAGTGCCGCCTGGAAACCGGCCGCACCCATCAGATCCGCGTGCACATGGCCCATATCGGCCATCCGTTGATCGGCGACCCCGAATATGGCGCGGCCTTTCGCACCAAGGCGAACCTGCTTGAGGAACCGGCGAGAAGCACCGTCAACCGCTTTCCGCGACAGGCGCTTCATGCCTATCTCCTGGCCTTCGAACACCCCCGCACCGGCGAGGTGATGGAATTCGAAACAGACATGCCTGATGATATGGAAGAACTGCTCATCGCCCTGCGGAGCTGAAAATGCCGCACGGCGAGGTCAAAAAAACCACGCCGTGCATCTTGCCGGAAGCCACGGAAAATAAAAAGAGATTAGCGGATAGCGATATTCCCCACATGGTCTTTCTTGTAGACCGCCCCAATTCCGCTTCAATCGTCGCACCTCTTCGAACCCCGGAAAGCTTGAAATCGTCACCGCGAATGCCGTGGCCGGACCTCTGGCTTGCCGAAAGACAGACGTTGCAAGGAACGCCGTTTTATCCGCAGAGCTGAACGGAACCGGCATGACGACGGGATCTATCGCGCATGAACACCGATGAACGCCAGTTTATCTTTCAGGGATTACGAAGCGTCGAAGGCTATATCGACCCACCCGACGCGCTTGTCTTCAAGGCGCTGCTGCAGGCGCAGACAAGGGACGGCCTGAAGGGCGGCATGGCGGAGATCGGCGTCTATTATGGCCGCTCCTATTTTCTGCTGCGCAAATTCGCGCAGCCGCAGGAAAAGGTTTTGGGCGTCGACCTGTTCGAACTCGACCCACCCTCGGACGGAAGCCTCGACCAATATGAGCGCCTGATGGAAAACGGCAGGCGATTGGGTTTTGCGATGGATGAGGACTTGATCATCAAGGGCGACAGCACCCGGCTCGCACCCACAGATATTACGTCGCGGACTGGTCCCGTCAGGTTCTTCAGCATCGACGGCGGGCACCACCTGCACCATGTGCTGGCGGACGCGAAACTGGCGCTGGAGGTGATCGCCCCGCACGGCGTCATCGTCTTCGACGATACCTTCAACCCCGCATGGCCGGAAGTGACCGTTGGCGTCGCCGATTTTCTGCGCACCCACGGCCACAGCCTCGCCTGCTTCGCCATGACGAAATACAAGACCTATGTCTGCCGCCGCGAATTTCACGCTGTCTACGCGGACGCGATTGCCTCTGGCCCCGACTTGCAGACACTCGATCATGTCGAAACGGAGTTTCTCGGCTCCCGGGTCGTTCGCCTGCATAACCCCACCCGCCGGCGGGTAATGTATGAGCTGATGGTGCGCTCCGGTCTCGGTGGTTTTTCGGAACGAATTTACCGTTCGAAAGTTAAACAGGTCAAAGAAGGTGTCGCCGGGACATAACGCATGTGTGAACGCTGTGTTCGCTTGAAACGCGGCGGGTGCATACATATTTGTTACGTGGGTTCGTGCGGGGTCGGTAACGACCCGCCACTAGCGGTGTGCCTTGGGCGAGTAATCGCCAATCGATGAGGGTGCCGTTCCAGACCATAGATAAGGGGGTGCTTTATGGCCCGCAATAGTTTGCCTACAATTACGGCCGGCGAAGCCGGTCTCAATAGATATCTCGACGAAATCCGTAAATTCCCGATGCTGGAGCCGCAGGAAGAGTACATGCTTGGCAAGCGTTACGCCGAGCATGGCGACCGCGACGCCGCTCACAAGCTCGTCACCAGCCACCTGCGCCTTGTTGCCAAGATTGCCATGGGTTACCGCGGTTACGGCCTGCCGATTGGCGAAGTCGTGTCCGAAGGCAATGTCGGCCTGATGCAGGCGGTGAAGAAGTTTGATCCGGAACGCGGTTTCCGTCTGGCCACCTACGCCATGTGGTGGATCAAGGCTTCGATCCAGGAATATATCCTGCGTTCGTGGTCGCTAGTAAAGATGGGTACGACTGCCAACCAGAAACGCCTGTTCTTCAACCTGCGCCGGCTGAAAGGCCGCATCCAGGCGATCGACGATGGCGATCTGAAGCCGGAACACGTCAAGGAAATCGCCACCAAGCTGCAGGTTTCCGAGGAAGAAGTGATCTCGATGAACCGCCGCCTGCATGGCGACGCATCGCTGAATGCGCCCATCAAGGCATCTGAAGGCGAGATCCGGCCAATGGCAGGACTGGCTGGTGGACGACCATGAAAGCCAGGAAGCCGTGCTGATCGAGCAGGACGAGCTGGAAACCCGCCGCCGCATGCTGGCCAAGGCCATGGGCGTGCTGAACGATCGTGAACGCCGCATCTTCGAGGCTCGCCGCCTTGCCGAAGACCCGGTGACGCTGGAAGAACTCTCATCCGAGTTCGATATCAGCCGCGAACGCGTGCGCCAGATCGAGGTTCGCGCCTTCGAGAAGGTTCAGGAAGCGGTGCAGAAGGAAGCCCTCGAAGCCGCCCGCGCGCTGCGCGTGGTGGATGCGTAAGGCTCGGTCTTTTTAAGAGAGTGGGGCTGAACTTATCGGCTACGTCATCCTCGGGCCTGTCCCGAGGATGACGTCGAAGTAATTGGCTCGACTGCCATCCCATCTCACTCCCCTTGGTGTCCGGCGTGACGAGAGAGTGAGATTCGTTGCCAGTAAATTTCTAAGCCCGCAGATCGCGAGATCTGCGGGCTTTTTATTTGCAAGACATAAGGAAGAAATGAGGGGACCGGCTTTAGCCGATCCCCAAGATCATCACTGACCGGTCGCGGGCTTTGCAGCCGCCCATTCGCGTAGCGCCGTGTCGAAGGCGGCGATGCCGTCATTGCCCTTTTGCAAGGTCAGAAGCGCACGGCGGCCGTTGCGGTAGGAAACCGGGATGTCGATCCAGTTGCGGCTCTTCAACAGCTCCAGATTGGTCTTCATCGCATCCGGGAAGTCGTTAAGCGCGATCATGTGGAAATCGTCGGTGATCTTGGCCGGAACCGCGATCAGGGCGTTACCACGATCCTGCTCCGTGCTCTTCATCGCGATACGCTGGACGCTGTCGATCGCGCCGCCTTCGAAGCCGGGCGAAACCGAGAAGACGATCTCGATCAGATGGCTTGCCGGAAGCGAAGGATCGGTGTTGCGCTTGAAGGTGATGAGCGCGCTGAGGCCACGGCCAGGAACCGTGATCTGGCCCTGCACCGTTGCGGACGGACGACCCTCATTGTCGTTTTCCTGCTGCAAGGACCAGGAAACGCTGCCCTGAATGGCGGTCGGAACCGTCTGGCCCAGCACTTCCTCGTAGAGGAACATGCGGTCGCCCGTGGCGGCAGCGGCCGCAGCAGGCGGCTGTGCCGGCGGCGTACCAGCCGGAGTACCCGCAGCCGTATTGGCCGGAGCCTCGCCTGCAGGCGGCGGCGCAACATTCTGCTCATAGACCGACTGGCCCTCCGCCGTGACGGGCTGGCCATTGGCGCCCGGCGCCGGCCCCTCGTCGCGCTCGGTCCCGTCGGCCAGAAGGCGCTGGGTGAATTTCGTGCCGGTGACGGACCCGTCATCGGCATGCGGCTGCGCCTGATGATTGGTGGGGCTTGTCGTCGGCTGCTGCCCGCTGGCGGGCGGCTGCTGGGCAGCTGGCGGTGTGGATGTCGGCGTTTGCGCCGTATTGGCTGGAGGCGTCTGGGTGCCGCCATCCTTCTGTGCCGATTGCACCAGGCCGCCGACCATGTCGTTCAGCGCATCACGGTTCAACCACAGCGCATAACCACCACCGGCAAGAAGCCCGGCGCCCACAAGCGCAAGTACCAGCGAGGCATAATTCCGGCGCGGCTTCTTCTTGACCATGTAAGCGGGCGTCGCGGCACCAGCACCGAGAGCGGGCATTTCGTTCGTCGTTGCCCGGCTGGAAGACGATGCGCCGTCATAACCGATCAGCTCGTCCAGATCGTCCCAGGGCGTGCGCTCCTTGTTGTCCTTGGAAGCACGGTCATCGAAGGGATCGTTATCGGCGCGCGGCAACGCAGGCGTGGCCTTCGGCGGGATCGCGAGATCCGTATCATCGAAATAGGACGAGAAGTCCTCGACGACAGCAGCCTTTTTCGGGGCCGTGTCTTCGGTCTGCCGGGGTTCGGAAAAATCGTCGTGCCCGCCAAAAATCGGATCGTGATCGGCAGCAGCGCGGTAACCGGCATGCTCGTTCCCGTCGCGCCGCTCAGGCTCGAAGCTGACATCCGGGGCCTGATAGTGCTGCGCGGAATAACCGGCGACGACGGAATGGTCGTCCCTCTCGTGGCGCACTTCGGCCTCGGCAGCCGGGCGAACATCCTCGTCCTGCGCTTCTTCGAGCTTGCGCCAGTCATCCTCGTCAACCGGCTGCGCCCAATGGGGCGGCACAGAATCATCGGCATGGGGGGCCGCCGCTTCAGGCGCGACATCATCAACGCGCTCGTCCTCCGGCTGATAGGCCGGCTCTTCATGCGCGCGGGTGAAATAGGTACCGGCTTCCTCGTGAGGACCGGCTTCATGAACCGGCGCGACACGGGCCGGTTCGGGTGCGTCGTAAAGCTCCTCCGGCTCACGCGCGCCGTAATGCTGCTCCTCATGCGGGATTAAAGCGGCGACGGGTTCCTCGGGGCGAGGCTCCTCTTCGCGGGCCGGTTCTTCATAAACCGGCTCTGGCTGGACAGGATAAACCGGCTCCGAATGTGCGGGCACAACCGGAGCAGGCTCTTCCTCCACCGGCTCGTACCGCTCGGCGGCATGAACGGCAGGCTCTTCGGCAACATCCTGCGGATGATAGACAGCATCCGCCTCCTCCGCCACGGGGGAGAAAGCATCATCCTCCTCCAGTGCCGGTAAGGCCTCGGCATATTCACTGTCCACCTCGGCTATGGCAGCGTCCAGCTTGGCGATCTGCCGGCGCAACAATTCTTCCGGCGGACGTGGCTTCATATTCTCGAGCTGGCGCACAACCGCACTGCGCGCCTTGTCGTAAACCTTCGCCCGGTTTTCGGGAGTATTGTTCGCCAAGCCATCCACGGCCTTGCGAATGACTGCTACAAAATCCGCCATAAGCACTTTCTCGTCGTGACCGGCGACGTACCGGCCCGATATGGTTTATGAATCTAGATCGCCGAGGACATTAGTCCTCAAACGGATCAGTCACAAGTATGGTGTCGTCACGCTCCGGACTTGTCGACAGAAGCGCGACAGGCGCCCCGATCAGTTCTTCCACCTGACGGACATATTTAATTGCCTGAGCAGGCAAATCCGCCCATTTTCGGGCGCCGACGGTAGATTCTTTCCAGCCTTCCAGCGTGACATAGATCGGCTCGACACGAGCCTGTGCACCCTGGCTTGCGGGAAGATGATCGATTTCCTGCCCGTCGAGCTTGTAGCCGACGCAGATTTTCAGCTCGTCCAGACCGTCGAGAACGTCAAGCTTGGTGAGCGCGATGCCGGTGATGCCGTTGGTGGCGACCGACTGGCGCACCAGCGCTGCGTCAAACCAGCCACAACGACGCTTGCGGCCGGTGACGGTGCCGAACTCATGGCCCTTTTCGCCCAGGAACTGGCCGATTTCGTCATGCAGCTCGGTCGGGAAAGGACCTTCGCCAACGCGGGTCGTATAGGCCTTGGTGATGCCGAGAATATAACCCAGCGAACCCGGACCCATGCCCGAACCGGCAGCGGCCTGACCGGCAACCGTGTTGGAAGAGGTGACATAGGGGTATGTGCCGTGGTCGATATCGAGCAGCGAGCCCTGCGCGCCTTCGAACAGGATGCGCGCACCGGCGCGGCGCTTCTTGTCGAGCAGCAGCCATACGGTTTCGCTGAACGGCAGGATGCGTTCTGCAACCGAGCTCAACTCTTCCATGATGGTTTCATGCGAAACTTCAGCAGCGCCGAAGCCGCGACGCAGCGCATTGTGATGCGTCAGGATGCGATCGACCTTGGCGGACAGCGCCTCCATGTCGGCCAGATCCATGACGCGGATGGCGCGGCGGCCGACCTTGTCTTCGTAGGCCGGGCCGATACCGCGGCGCGTGGTGCCGATCTTGGTGCCGCTGTTGGAGGCGGCGTCTTCGCGCATGCCATCAAGTTCGCGGTGCAGGGAAAGAATGAGCGTGGCATTGTCTGCAATGCGCAGGTTTTCCGGCGTAACCTTTACGCCCTGCACTTCCAGACGGCCGATTTCAGCGATCAGCGCATGCGGATCGACCACGACGCCGTTGCCGATGACGGCGAGCTTGCCCGGACGCACGACGCCGGAAGGAAGAAGCGAAAGCTTGTAGCTGATGCCATCGATGACAAGAGTATGGCCGGCATTGTGGCCGCCCTGATACCGCACGACGACATCTGCCCGCTCGGACAGCCAGTCGACAATCTTGCCTTTGCCTTCGTCGCCCCACTGCGAGCCGACCACCACAACATTCGTCATTTCTTGCTTTCCTGCTCATGGCGCTTGCGCGCCCGATAACCCGATGGGAAACCCAAACCCGCGAATGTATACTGCGTTGTTTTACGGAAAGCGACCCTGTTTCTTATGGTGAATTTTGCTTTTTCCGTGACAAAACGTCGAATTCCGCATTATCTCGCCCCGTGGGGGGACAAGCGCGGACGCAAGGCCGCTATTCACCCCCTTAGCCTTTTCCCGCCCCTTGAAGAAGCGAAACATCAGCGTGCCTTCGAAAGCCTATCTCGCCCTCATCATCGCCACGCTCTGCTGGGGTGGCAATACCGTTGCCGGAAAGCTCGCCGTCGGCCACATCAGCCCCATGGCGTTTACCTTCCTGCGCTGGGTTTTGGCCGTCGCCATCATCTTCGCCATTTCCGTGCCGCAGCTCATCAAGGACTGGCCGGTGGTGAAAAAACGCCTGCCTTACTTCTTCGCGCTCGGCAGTGTCGGTTACACCGCTTTCAACGTCTTTCTTTATACCGCGCTTCAGCACACCTCCGCCATCAATGCCGCCGTCATCCAGGCGGGCATTCCCATGGTCATATTCGTGTTGAACTTCATCCTGTTCCGCACTCGCGTGCTGTTCGGCCAGATCGCCGGTTTCTGTCTCACCATTGCCGGCGTGGCGCTTCTCGCCTCGCATGGTGATCCGGTCTCGCTGCTGCAACTGGAGATGAATGCCGGCGACGCCATCATGCTGCTGGCGGTGCTGGTCTATGCCATCTACACCGTCATCCTGCGCTGGAAACCAATCGTGGACTGGCGCACGCTGATGGCGATCCCAGCCTTTTTCGCCCTCCTAACCTCAGTCCCGCTGGTCTTTTGGGAAATCTCACGCGACAACGTCGTCTGGCCCGATCAGAAGGGTTGGGTGCTGGTGGTCTATGCCGCCATCTTCGCGTCGCTCATCGCCCAGATCCTGTACATCAAGGGCGTGGAGCAGATCGGCGCCAACCGCGCCGGCCTTTTCATCAACCTCGTCCCCGTCTTCGGCACGCTTCTCTCCGTCATCGTCCTCAGCGAAACCCTGCATCCCTACCAGATCGCGGCGCTGGTGATGGCGCTGGCCGGCATTGCCGTGGCGGAACGAAAAAAATCGCCGGCTTCCTGATCCCGTAAGGGTCTGGAAAACCGGCGCAGTCTGGCAGGCATGAAAAGTTCGGGTTAGAGCGCGGTTTCGCGCTCAACCGGAGAGAAAGCGGCGTTGCCGAGCACGATATCGCCCTTGTCTGTGGTGACAACAAGCACCTTTTCGAGCGATCCGTCATCATCAAGCAAAAAGGCAAGGCGCAGTGCTGCGGAAGACCAGCCGGCACCGGCCAGTGCCGTGCGCTTGATCGCGGCACAATCGCCACAATCATTGGCGCTTACCGAAGGCGTTGCCGGAACATCGGCTGAAAAGCCGGAGAAATAATCATCGAGTGCGCCCATGGTGGCGTTCACATCGCGGTTGACGCGCAGCAGTTCATCGCGGCGTTCGCCGGTCAGCGGCGCGGCAATCGTCGAAACGCATTGGCCGGCGGACAGAACGCAGCCATCGAAACCGCCGGGCGCCGAAATACCGATCTGTGTTACGGCGCTCTTTTCGGCTGCGGCAAAGCTGCGGGCGAAACCGGCGGCACCAGCCGCATCGGCATGAGTGGACATGGAAGCAATGGCAATTCCGCAGATGGCGGCAGCAATAATCTTCTTCAGCATTTTCATACCCCGTTTGACGATCCGCCGGCTTCTGCCGGTCTCGATTTCTGTTTTCCGCAGCGGCCCCGTCCTTGCAGGTTGTCCGCTCCTTGTCTGTGATCCCACAATGGCACAGCACTGTTTTCAGCCGCTTTAAGCCGATTGCTACAATTTTATCGGTTTTCATTTTTGTACAGGGGGCAGGCTCTCCGGAAACATAGCCCGCGCCCGTCGCCCCGAAACCGAGGCAACGCTTAGAAGTGATAAAGGGGCCGCATCGCTGCGGGAGTATCAAATGGTGTAGTAGGGTTTTGCAGACGATGCGGCCCCGGCTTCAACATGTGACCCGCCCGCCAAACCGGTTCCTGTTTGGAGGATGGGCACATGCCGGCCGCCTCAACCGTGACATCGGGAAACTCCCCGGTTTTGGCCGCCTGCCCCGCCCACCTTGCGCCGCGCGCACGCTGGATGACCGGGATGGGATAAGGATAAGCGGCTTTGTGAGACCGGGGATGTGCGGGGATGCCGGCAATGCCATTTCCGGAAAAAAACGCCACTTACCCCATGGTTTTGCCGCATCCCGGACACAGGAATTTTCAGCGGGTTAACAGGCGCTTGATCAGCGGCATTTGAATTAACCGTGTCTTAAAACCCGACGTTAATGGTTAGCAATTTAAGAATAGCGGAACGAAAGGGTTCCGCGATGCGTGGCGTATTTGCCGTTGTTTTACTGATGACTGTTCTGGCCGGTTGCGCAACCGCACCGTCGCAGGTCACCAATGCCTGTGCGATTTTCGAGCAGCGGAACGGCCTCTTCAACAATTGGCGACGTGACGCGAGGGCAGCCGAACGGGAGTTCGGCGTGCCGGTGCCGGTGATGATGGCAACGATCTACACCGAATCCGCCTTCCGCCCCTATGCCCGCCCGCCGCGCACCAAACTCTTCGGCTTCATTCCCTGGACGCGCCAGTCTACCGCTTACGGTTATGCCCAGGCGCTGGACGGTACATGGGAAGTCTACAAGCGTGAAACCGGCCGCTGGTCGGCAAGCCGCACGGATTTCACCGACGCGATCCATTTCGTCGGCTGGTATCACGCCAAGAGCCGCCGCGAAAACGGCATTGCGCTGAACGATCCCTATAACCTCTACCTCGCTTATTATTCCGGCCATGCCGGTTACGCCAAGGGAAGCTGGCGCAACAATTCCACCGTCCAGAAAGCCGCCCGCCGCTCCGCCAACATGGCGCTGCGTTACGAGGCGCAGTTGCAGCAATGCGGATATCGCTAAGGCGGGGGTAGCAGGATCGTTCTGCCTGGCTGCGATGCGGAAAGGCGGATCACCTACCCTCACCGTCACCCCGGACTAGATCCGGCATGCCGGTGAGGAAGGAGGCCGGGCAGAAAGCTACCCTCCATAAGGCGCTAGAAACTCCCGCACCGCCTCGATCTCGTTCGAACGGATTTCATGCCCGCCCGGATGCCACACCGTTTTCACCGTGCCGCCCTGCGCTTCAAGGCTCTTTTCCAGCGCCTTCGTCAGCGGCACCGGGCAGATGGGATCGCGTTCTCCGGCCGTGATCAGCACCCGGCGCGAGGATTTGGCCGCAGCCGCCTGCGGCTCGAACGGGATGAGCGGATGCATCAGCACGGCGGCATCAAAAAGCTCCGGCTGTTCGATCAGCACATTTGCGAGAATATTCGCGCCGTTGGAAAAACCGAGACCGATAACCGGACCAGCCTGATAGTGCTCCCGGTTGGCTTTGACGAAATCCGCCAGCTTGGCTGTTGCCCGCTCTAGATCGGCCATGTCGTAAACGCCCTCACCCGTGCGTCGGAAAAACCGCGCAGCGCCATGTTCGGCGACATCGCCGAGCGGCGAGACAATCGTGGCATTCGGCAACAGGCCCGAGCCGAAATCGAAGAACTGGTTTTCATCACCGCCGGTGCCGTGCAGCACGACGAAAAGCGGTGCACCCGCAACGCCGGCACGGGATTTGTGGAAATATGTGTCTTTAGTCATTGGATAATCCTTTCTGAAAGGAGAAATTCAGCGATACCGAACTCACTCTGCCGCAAGGCATTGGGCATCACATGTCGAGCGAGAGGTTTCAGCGTGTCGTCTTCTCCCCGGACGGGGAGAAGAAAAGAGTGGCTAACGTCCTGCCAAAGGATGGCCAGGTTCGATAAGGCTAAACCGCCTTCTCGTCACCCAGCGGCTCCAGCTGCTTTTCCAGCTGGGCGCGCAGATGCGCGTGCTGGGTCGGCAGCTTCAGCGCCTCGCCGAGATGCGCCGTGTCCTCGTCGCGGTCGAAACCGGGCTCATTGGTGGCCACTTCGAACAGCACGCCGCCGGGCGTGCGGAAATAGATCGCCCAGAAATAATCGCGGTCGATCACCGGGGTCACCTGATAGCCCGTATCCATCAGCGCCTTGCGGACTTCGAGCTGCTTTTCGCGGTTTTCGACCGCAAAGGCGATGTGGTGCACCGAACCCGCGCCGAGGCGCGCGCCGGAGATGTTCGGCATGGTTTCGATGTCGATGACATCAGCACCGTTGCCGCCGGGCATGCCGAGACGCAGCACGCCATCCTGGCGGTCCACTTCCTCATAACCCATGAACTTCAAAAGCTCGGCGGTTGCCCCTTCGTCACGAAGGCGCAAGGAGGCGCCCTGAAAACCGTGGATCGCCTGATCCGCACTGACCCCATTGCCGGTCCACTGCGAACGGGCATCATCCTTGATCTCGACCAGCGCAAAACCATCACCATCGGGACCTGCAAAATGCAGGCGCTTGTTGCCGAATGCCTCGTCAGCCTTCAGACCGTCCACGCCCGCCTTGGAAAGACGATCCTGCCAGTAGCCGAGCGAGCCTTCCGGGACGGAAAACAGCGTTGTGCCCACTTCGCCGGTGCCGGGACGACCACGGGCAATGTGCGGGAACGGAAAATAGGTCATGACGGAGCCGGGCGTGCCGACCTCATCGCCATAATAGAGATGGTAGACATCCGGCGCATCGAAATTGACCGTCTTCTTCACCCGGCGCAGGCCGAGCGTATCGGTGAAAAAGCCGTTGTTCTGGCGCGCACTACCGGCCATGGAGGTGACGTGGTGCAGGCCCTTGATCTGGTTCAACATGATAAACCCCTTTTCGCCTTGGCGGCCCGTCAATCGGGCCAGCCGTGTTCATGGCGTGAAGATGGGGTAAGAAGTGCTGCGGGCATAGACCGGCAACAGGAACGGATTGTTCCCGATTGGTGAACGATAAAACCGACTGTTCAACTCAGTCGATAGAGGCATGCCTCAATGATCGTCGGCGAGGCCCATGCTCCAGTAACCGACGGCGCGCAGCGACGCTTTCGGGAAGGAAATCTCATCGGTGAGGAAGGATTTCGCCGCCCTCGCCTCGGACTTCTCGCAGGCGACGAAAACATGCAGGCCGTCATGCTCGCCCGTCCAGGCATGGCCGCGCAACGCCTGTTCGATAAGGCCCGATGTGCCGGCGGGCTTGCCGCGACGATAAAGCCATGTCCATTCGACATTGGCGGCGCAGACGATCTCCTGCCGTTCCGCCTCGTTGTCGATCTCGGCATAGACGCTGAGCGTCTTGCCAACAGGCATTTCCGCCGCCATGCGCAGCATCACCGGCAGCGCGGTCTCGTCGCCGGCAAAGACGTAACGCTCCGCTTCCGGGCAAGTGCCGCTCGGACCGATGATGCCGAGAACGTCGCCCGGCTTTGCCGTCGCGCCGAAATTTGCGCCCGGCATGTCATCGCCCTCATGCATGACGAAATCGATATCCACCTCACCGCGGCCAACATCGCCGGAGCGGATGGTATAGACGCGCCGCGTCAGAAGATCGTCGCCCGCCGGCCAGACGATCGCGCCGGTGGGCGCGAGGTAAGGCCAGACCGCAGCGCGCGCCTGATCGGGAACGAGCAGCAGGCGAACATGCATGCCGCCGGTGACAAGCCTTTCAATACCGCTTTCGACGGACACCACGAGACGGCGCATATGCGGCGTCAGATTATAGGCGCGGGCAACCTTGCCGACGAAGAGATTGGGTAGCTCGCGCTGATAGGCGCCGTGTCCGCTCCAACGGAAATCGAGTCCCGTCTTGCCGGAAAACTCAACGATATGCTCAGCCACCATGGCCTTGACCGAAGTCAATATATGTTCCGAAACGCAGCTTACCCGGGCGGCGAACCGGCCACCTTCGGCGCTGAAGCTGCCATGGCCATATTCCGCCTTGAAACGCACCGTCGTCCCTTCCCGCTCCATCTCCATATGCTCCGAAAAATGATCCTCGAAAGCATCGACGATCGATGCGGGATCGGGCAGCGAGACAGAGGTTTCTGCAGACAGGAGAGACACGGGCACAAATCCTTCACTTTGTAGTCGAGTATTCTTAAACCGGACCCGACTGCGCTGTAAAGATGTTTGCTGCACTCCCCGTCATGCCCGTCTTGAGCCGGCATGACGGAGGAGGCTGGAAGGTTGCTTAAGCAGTTTCCGGCAATTGCCAGTCGATAGGCTCGCGGCCATGGGATACCAGGAAGGCGTTTGCCTTGGAAAAATGGCCATTGCCGAAAAAGCCGTTATGGGCCGAAAGCGGCGAAGGGTGCGGCGAGCGCAGCACGAGATGTTTTTTCTGGTCCACGAAAGCCGCCTTCTTCTGGGCATAGGAACCCCAGAGCAGGAACACCACATGCTCGCATTCGTCATTGACGGCGCGGATGACGGCATCGGTGAACTTTTCCCAGCCCTGCCCCTGATGCGAGGCAGCGCGCGATTCTTCCACCGTCAGCACGCTGTTGAGCAAAAGCACACCCTGTTTCGCCCAGCTTTCCAGAAAACCGTGACTGACGGGGCGGATGCCCAGATCGCTCTGCAATTCCTTGTAGATATTGACGAGCGAGGGCGGAATGCGCACGCCGGGCTGCACCGAAAAGCAAAGCCCATGTGCCTGGCCAACTCCATGATAGGGGTCCTGCCCCAGAATGACGACCTTGACCCTGTCGAGCGGGGTCAGATCCAGCGCCCGGAAATATTCGACACCCTTGGGAAAGATGTGCTTGCCAGCAGTTTTTTCGGCAAGCAGGAAATCTTTGAGCTTCTGCATGTAGGGGCTGGCGAATTCGGTGGAAAGAACACGTTTCCAGCTGTCTTCGAGTTTGACGCCTGCCTCTGCCATGATGTGCCTCTTTGTTACTTGAACCGGTTGCCGCGCTGCAGCACTTCGATCTTGTAGCCATCCGGATCGCAAATGAAGAAATATTTCGCGAAAGGCTGACCTTTATGGTCGGCTTCGATGATCTTGCCCGGAGACAGGCCAAGCTCGATGAAACGCTGATGTTCGGCATCCACATCGGCAACGCTGACCGCGAGATGGCCGTAGCCGTCACCCAGCGCATAGGGCACTTCGCGACCCCGGTTGACAGTCAGCTCCAGCTCGAAATCGCCTTCGGCATTGCTGAGATAGATCAGCGTGAAATTTTCGAACTCGGCACGTTCCGCAATCTCAAGCCCGAAAGCCTGCTTGTAAAACTCCACCGAACGCTTTTCTTCCAGCACCCGGACCATCGAGTGGATCAGCTTGGCCATGGTGTTTTCCTTCTGCTTCTTATCTCGTCGTCGTCCGGTTGTGCTCCGGACATTGCGGACCAAGGGGATAAAGACAGAGTGCCGTGCTTTCAACCCTAAAGACGGATTAAGGAGCAGGGAAACCGCCCGATCACGGCAAATGTGATGGCGAAACAGTTGGCGCATGACCTGGACACGCGGGCTTTCCGGTCAAAATGGCCCTCACATTTCGCCCCGCCGCTCTATCCTGAGTAGAGAACTCATGATACCGGCATATCCATGCGCCTTCTGTACCTCTGTCTTGGCTGGCTTATGGTCGCGACCGGCATCGTCGGCGCGTTTCTTCCCGTTTT
The DNA here is from genome assembly GCF_030758035.1 of Rhizobium sp. AN68. Classification (NCBI taxonomy): domain Bacteria; kingdom Pseudomonadati; phylum Pseudomonadota; class Alphaproteobacteria; order Hyphomicrobiales; family Rhizobiaceae; genus Rhizobium; species Rhizobium sp. AN68. Next base: position 2,300,385 of record NZ_JARWMI010000003.1, read on the forward strand.
GCCCACCACGCCATTTCTGCTGCTGGCGCTCTGGTGCTTTTCCCGCTCCTCACCGAAACTCGAGGCGTGGCTTCTGACCCACCCCCGATTCGGCCCGTCGCTTCGGCAATGGCGCGAACGCGGCGCAATTGCCCGCAAGGCAAAGATTGCGGCCCTGTCGGCCATGTGTGCGAGTTATGCCGCCTTCTGGTTCCTCAGCGACCCGCCGGCTCTGCGCGCGGCAATCGTTGCCGCCGTCATGCTCGGCTCTGCACTCTTCATCGTCACCCGGCCGGAAAGCTGAGGCGACATCACCTTTAGAGCCTTGTCGCATTTCCTGACGGAAAACCGGGTTCCACTTTTCCTGGAAATGCTCTAGCGATGCCTCGACTGCGGCAGCACATAAGGAATATGCCGCGCCGGCAGACGTCCGACGACGCCGCCAATGCCATAGACCCTTTCAATCGTCTCGTCGCTGATCGTGTCCAGCGATGGACCGCTCGCCGTTACCCGGCCGCCATGCATGACGATAAGTTGATCGGCAAATTCTGCCGCAAGGTTGAGATCGTGCAGGATGGCAAGCACGAGACCGCCGCCAATAGCGAAATCCCGCGCCGTTTCCAGCACCGCGATCTGGTGGCCGATATCGAGACTGGCCGTCGGCTCGTCGAGAAAGAGAGCCCGCACCTCGCCGTTTTCCACGGGATGCGGCACCTGGGCGAGAGCGCGGGCAAATTGCACGCGCTGCTGCTCGCCGCCAGACAGCATGTTGTAGGAGCGCTGCTCGAACCCGCGAAGCCCGGCCCTGGCGAGCGCCCGGCGGGCCTGCTCTTCCGGCGCGCGCGACCCTTGCGCGACAGCGCCCATTCGCACGATTTCGAGCGCGGTGAAAGGAAAGGCAAGCTGGGTATTCTGCGGCAGCACGGCGCGGATGCGCGCAAGCTGAACCGGCGTAAACAACGGCAGGGCAACATCATTATAGGTCACTGAACCGGCCTCGGCACGCATCTCGCCGGACAGAACCTTCATCAGCGTCGATTTTCCGGCACCGTTCGGACCGATAATGACATTGACCTTGCCGGGCTTCAGATCGACGCAGACCTCATCGAGCAGACGGCGGCCGGAGCGGATGAGGGTGAGGTTTTCGGCCTGGATCATGACATGTTCCGCATGGAAAATCCGCCGCGGCCAAGCAGCAGGAACAGGAAGACCGGCGCGCCGATCAGCGCGGTGACCACACCGATGGGCAATTCCGCCGGTGCCGCAACCGTGCGGGCAAAACTGTCGGCGAGAAGCAGAAGTGCGGCCCCGCCAAGTGCAGAGGCCGGCAGCAGGAAGCGGTGCGATGGGCCAATGGCAAGCCGCAGCAGATGCGGCACGACGATACCGACAAAACCGATGGAGCCGGCAGCCGCCACGCTCGCCCCGCAGGCAGCGGCAACGGCCAGAATGATGACTCGCTTCAGCCGCTGCACGGGAATGCCCATGTGAAAGGCCGCCGCATCGCCAAGGATCAGCGCATCCAGCCCCCTTGCGACAAAGGGAATGATGGCGAGCACGACGATGATGAAGGGCAAGGTGGCGAGAACCTTGGCAGGGGTGGCCCCACCAAGCGAACCGAGAGACCAGAAGGTGATGTCGCGGAGCGCCCGGTCATCGGCCACAAAAATCATCAGGCCGGTCAGCGCACCGCTAATCGCCGCAACCGCAATGCCGGCCAGAATAAGCGTCGTCGTGGAGGTGGCGCCATCCCTTGTGGCAATGACGTAAAGCAGCCAGGTGTTCAAAAGCCCGCCGAAAAACGCCATCAGCGGCAGAAAATGCGGGCCGAAAAATACGGCGACCGTTGCGAGCGCACCTTCCCCAAGAGAGATTGCCGCAACCGCAAAAAGTGCTGCACCCGAGGTGACACCGACAATGCCGGGATCGGCCAGCGGATTGCGGAAAAGACCCTGCATCATGGCGCCCGAGACGCCAAGCCCAGCACCGATCAACATGCCGAGCGCCGTGCGCGGCAATCGCACCGCCTCAAGAATGACTTTATCACGCGCATCGAGTTGATCCGCGCTGCCAGTCAGATAGGCCCAGAGTTCGGAAATGCCCACACCCGTGGGCCCGCTGACGAGCGACACGCCGCAGGCAAACAGCAGGATGCCAACGAGCACGGCAAGGGTAACGACCCCCTGACGGGATCTGTCACCGGCAACCCTGCCCTCCGTGGAACTCAAGGCAGCAAGGCTCACGGCTTCACCACATCAGGGTAGAGCTTGTGCGCCAGTTCACGACCGGCGGCGGGCGTGCGCGGGCCAAAACCGATGAGGTAAAGCCCGTCCATGCTGATCAGCGCCTTCTCCGCAGCAGCCGGCGTGGACTGGAACGCGGGCAGCGCGAAAATCTCATCCGCCTTGCCGGCATGGTCGCCGCGCGCCATGGTCAGCACCACATCGGGCGCGGAGGCGATGACCGCCTCATCCGTCAACGGCTTGTACCCGCTGATTTCCTGCGCGGCATTGATGCCGCCGGCCATTTCGATGATCGCCGCCGCTTCGGTGCCCTTGCCCGCCGCCATGATGCGACCGCCGGCGCTGGAGAGCACGAAGAGCACACGCTTCCTGTTCTTTTCCGGCACGGCTGAGACGTCCTTGGCGAGCACATCAAGCCCGGCTTTGGTTTCCGCGGCCAATGCCTTTGCCTTGTCGGCAAGACCAACTGCCGCACCGACATCTTCGATCTTCCTGGGGATGGCGTCGCCGCTCGGCGGGGTATCGACGGTGACGAAAGGCACCGCACTGGCCTTGAGGATGGCAACGACATCCGCCGGGCCGGACCCATCTTCAGACAGGATGAGATCGGGCTTCTGCGACAGAATGCCCTCCGACGAGAGCGCCCGCATATAGCCGATATCGGGCTTGGACAGCACGTCCGCCGGATAGCTGCTGGTGCTGTCACGCGCAACGATGCGGTCGCTCGCGCCGAGCGCATAAAGGATTTCCGTTACCGTACCGCCGACTGCAACGATGCGTTTCGCCTCCGGATTGCCCTTGTCCGAAGCTCTAGCTCCGGGCGCGGCAACGGCGATGACGGCGGGCACGAGGGCGGCGAAAACGAACGAGCGAAGGCTTAAATTCAACATGACGCTATCCTGAAACACAAGCTGGCACGGGCGGATACGGGATTGCCCATCTTATTTAACTTGAGTTATTTGCACATGTTTATAGAAGGCGCAATCGATAAGTGGAGTAAAATTGTTCGCTTTATCGTCAGCCTCTTTCCATCCACGCTTCGGCTGGATATCCTGACTGCAACTGTAAACTTAAAGGGAGACTTCCATGTTTATCGCAATGAACCGTTTTCGCGTCGTACCGGGCTATGAGGATACCTTCGGATCCATCTGGCGCGAGCGTAAATCGCACCTGAGCGAGCTGCCGGGCTATATCGAATTTCACATGCTGAAAGGCCCGAAGGCGGATGACCACACGCTCTATGCCTCGCACACCGTCTGGGCCACCAAGGACGATTTCCTGAGCTGGACCAAATCCGAACAGTTCCGCGCCGCCCATGCCAAGGCCGGTGAGAACCGTGGCAAGGTCGAATATCTTTCCGGCCCGCATTTCGAAGGTTTTGACGTCATCATCCACGAAGACAAGAATGGCGAACGCCGTTCGATTGCCGCCTGAGGCTCGCCTATGAGCATTGCAGCACAAAAGACCGATGATCGGCAGGCCCGCGCTGCCGCAGCACTTGCCGAAAAGCCTGACGGCATCGTGGAAGCCATTGCCGCCAAGGCAGAGGTGACATCAGCCGAGGTTCTGGCGATCCTGCCGCAAGGTGCGGCCGTTTCGGCTGGTTCCGATCAGTTCGACGCGATTTGGAACGAGATGCGCGGCTGGGGCGAAGTCCTGATGATCGTCCAGACCGGCGATATCGTGCTGGAAGTGCCGGGCGACCTGCCAGAGGGCAGCGAAAGCCACGGCTGGTTCAACATCCACGGGGACAGCCCCATCGGCGGCCACATCAAGAAGGACAATTGCGCCGGCATCACCTTCGTCGATCGCGGCTTTCATGGCCGACGCTCCTGTTCCGTCTGGTTCATGAATGCCGCCGGCGGCGCCATGTTCAAGATTTTCGTCCGTCGCGACGAAAACAAGGAACTGCGTGGCGATCAGCTGGCGAAGTTCGAAGCGCTGCGGGACAGTTTCCGTGGCTAAGTGAATGGGAGGCTGCTGGTGGTGGCCTCCCTCCTTCCTCATCAGTCCGCGATGGCTCAGCCCCACTCGTGAGGAAACATTCACCGGTTCATCGCCCGTTCAGTGCCGTTTTTTATCATCCGCTGAAATTCGATCAGCAGCACGGAGCAAGCACCATGAACGACCGCCAGCCACTTCTTTCGCGCCGGAATTTCGCAGGGCTCCTCGCGCTTTCACCGCTTTTTGCAGCGGGCGGTGCGGCTGCCGCACCCGCAAGCCTGCGCGGCAGCGTTTCCTATCGCGAGCGGATCGCCCTGCCGCCGGGCGCGACTGTTACGGTGCGCCTCATCGACGTCTCGCTGGCGGACGCGCCTTCGCAGACGATCGCCGAAACCACCATACGCCCGCGTGGGCAGGTGCCGGTACCCTTCGTTTTGCGTTATGACGACCGCGACATCCGTGGCCGCCGTTCCTATGCGCTCAGCGCCGAAATCCGCGAGGGCGACCGGCTGCTCTTCACCACCACGCGCCGTTACTCGGTTCTGGCCGGTGGGCGTGACGACACCGATCTCGTTCTGGAACGGGTGGCGGCGGCTCCAGGCAGGCCGAAGCCGCAGGCTGGCATTGAGGGGCGCTGGCTGGTGCAGGAAATCCGTGGCGAAAGGGTTCGCGGCCGCCGCGAGGCAACGCTGGAAATTTCCCGCGAGGGCCGCGTTTCCGGCAATGCCGGCTGCAACGGCATCGGCGGCGAGGTGAAGATAAGCCGCAACCGCGTCGATTTCGGCCGGATGATTTCCACCCAGATGGCCTGCGCTCCTGACATCATGCGCCAGGAAAGGCAGTTCATCGAAGCGCTTGAAGGCGCCCGCTCCTTCCGGCTCGAGCCGCGCCGCGGCACGCTGGAGCTGATCGACGGCCGCGGCCGCCCGGCCATGCGCCTGCGCCGCGCCTGAGAGTGGTAACGGCAGGCGGCAACGCCTGCCGCCGCCGTGCTGGCCGTGGAACATTCCATGTCGCTTCCGGCACGGCGCGGCCCCTTTTCCCGTCTTATGACTTTGCTGCACTCGTCTTGGCGCTTTGCTCCGCCACAGAGCTGCGCTATGGAACGCGCCAACTGCGCCGGTTCTCGCCGGTGCAAAGTCTTTGAGGGAAAACGAATGACAACCTATGTTCTGACAGTAGCCTGCAAATCGACCCGCGGCATCGTCGCCGCGATTTCCGGTTATCTGGCGGAAAAGGGCTGCAACATCGTCGACAGTTCGCAGTTTGACGACCTCGAGACCGGCAAGTTCTTCATGCGCGTTTCCTTCATTTCCGAAGAGGGCGCGACGATGCAGGCCATCACCGAGGGCTTTCAGCCTGTGGCGGAAAAATTCGGCATGGAAGCCCGCATCTATAGCGACGGCCAGCGCATGAAAACACTTCTGATGGTGTCCCGCTTCGGCCATTGCCTCAACGATCTGCTCTACCGCTGGAAGATCGGCGCGCTGCCGATCGATATCGTCGGCGTCGTCTCCAACCATTTCGAATATCAGAAAGTGGTGGTCAACCACGACATTCCCTTCCACCACATCAAGGTAACGAAGGAAAACAAGCCGCAGGCCGAAGCGCAGCTGATGGACCTGATCGAGACCAGCGGCACCGAACTGGTGGTGCTGGCGCGTTACATGCAGGTGCTGTCCGATAACATGTGCCGCAAGATGTCGGGCCGGATCATCAACATCCACCACTCCTTCCTGCCATCCTTCAAGGGCGCCAACCCCTACAAGCAGGCCTATGACCGAGGTGTAAAGCTGATCGGCGCGACAGCCCATTACGTCACCGCCGATCTGGACGAAGGCCCGATCATCGAGCAGGACACGGTGCGCGTCACCCATGCCCAATCTGCCGAAGACTACGTCTCTCTTGGCCGTGATGTGGAAAGCCAGGTACTGGCACGCGCCATCCATGCCCACATCCACCACCGCACCTTCATCAACGGCAACCGCACCGTAGTCTTCCCGCCAAGCCCGGGCAGCTACGCTTCGGAACGGATGGGCTAATACGCCACGAAAACAACGCGGAATTATTTTTACCGACCGGCAACCGAGCATCCCATGTGACCGTTTCTTCTCTGTAGCCCAACAGCGAGGTCTCTCACATGAAAAAACTCGTCATTGCCGGCGCCGCGTTTCTCATCGCGGCGGGGTCCAGCTTCGCCCAGCAGCCGCCACCACCGCCGGGACCAGCGGACGCTGGTTCAAGGGCGGATGCGCCGCCGCCACCTCCGCCGCCCGGCCCTGGTGGTCCGAGGGAAGCAGGCTGGCGGGACGGCCCGCATGGCAAGAGAATGCCACCCCCGCCCTCCAAGGCAGCGCATTTCAGGATTGAAGACGGCGAGCGCAAAATCGACGTCAAATGTGCCGATGACGAGCCGATGAAGGCCTGCGCTGACATCATGATGCAGATTATCGACAAGATGAACGAATAGGACCGCGAGTCTCATCCAAGGGGACGGCGCAGCAGTGCCGCCTCAGGAAAACTCTACCCGGGCCCTTAAGCCCCGCCCGCCCGCGCCGTCCTCCAGCGTCAGTCGCCCGCCGAACAGCCCGGCGATCTCCTCGATGATCGCAAGGCCGAGGCCGGCGCCGGGGGCGGCGTTGGCTTCGCCGCGGGCGAAGCGCTGGCGCACCATGGCGCGTTTTTCCGTGGGTATGCCGGGGCCGTTATCTTCAACTTCCAGCCAGACGGCGCCCGCTTGCCTGCCGACGCGCACGGTGACTTCCGCACCACGCCCCGCGTAGTTGATGGCATTGGAAACGAGATTGCCGATCAGTTCACCGATAAGGAGCGGCTCGGCGAGAATTGTCGCTTCGCCCTCGCCTTCGAAACCGAGATCGATGCCGGCGTCCGCCGCGCGTGGCACGAAATCGGCGGTCACGTTCTGCGCGACGGCCACCAAGTCTATCGCGGAAAAATCATGTTTTTCGCTCGAACCCGCTGCATCGATATTGGCCATGCGCAGCAGTTGGGCGAGGATGTGTTCGGCATGGGCCACCGAAGCGCCGCCCTTGCGCGCCGCCGCCTGCGCGTCTTCGAGACTTGCGGCGCGGGCGGAAAGCGCAAGCTGGGTGCTGATGATGGCAAGCGGCGTGCGCAATTGATGGCTGGCATTACCGGTGAAATGCCTGAGCGCATCGAGCGCCGATTGCAGCCGCACCATGAAGGAATTGACCGTTTCCACCAGATTTTCCACCTCCACCGGCACGGATTGCCGGATTGGATGCAGGTCGTCGGGGCTGCGCTCGGCAATCGCTTCGCTGAGCCGGTAAAGCGGCCGGAGCGAAATCGTCACCGCGATCCAGACAATGATCGCCGCGCCCACGATCATGAACAGCAGGCGCAAGGCCGAGCGCAGGATGATGGCCTGCGCAAGCTGGCTGCGGGCGATCGTCGTTTCAGCCACCGTCACGGAAAAGGGCACGGAATTGATGCCGGTGGAAGCAAAACGGCGGATCGCGGCGATGCGGATCGGCTCGTCACGAAACACTGCATCGCGATAGGCAGGCGTTTCTCCGGCCGGATTCTCCACCGTCGGCAGGTTCTGGTAACCGGTGAGAAATTGCCCGTTTGGCCCGTCGACACGGTAAAACACCCGGTCCTGCGCCGCCGATGTCAGCATTTCCAGCGCGACATAGGGAATATCGACCTCCAGCGAGCCGTCTTCGGCCACCACCACCCGCTCGGCAATCGCAAGCGCGGAACCTGACAGCACCCGGTCGGAGACGACATTGGCCGTATTGACCGCCTCGCGCCAGGTATCAGTGAGCGCAACGCAGCCGATGATGGCGGTGGAGATGAGAAGCCAACCTAAAAGACGCCGCCTGAGCGAATAGGCGGCCTGTCTCATTCAGCCATCTCCGGCAGCTTTTCCAGATAATAGCCGATGCCACGCGCCGTCTTCACCGTCAGCCCGTGGGGGGCAAGCCGCTTGCGCAGCCGGCTGACATATTGCTCGATGGCGTTGCCTGATATCTCGTCGTCGAAACCGGTCAGCGATTGCACGATCGCCTCCTTGGCAACCACCTTGCCCGCCCGCATGAACAGCACCTCGAGCAGCGCCACTTCACGCGCCGGAATATCGAGCGGGCGCCCATCGGCTGAAAAGGTGCGGGATGTGAGGTCGAACAGGACTTTGCCGAAGCCGAGCGTAGAAGAGCGCAGGCCGGCATTGCGACGCAGCAGCACCCGCACCCTCGCCTCAAATTCGGTGATGTCGAAGGGCTTGATCATGTAGTCGTCGGCGCCGAGGTCGAGCCCCTTGACCTTCTCCTCCGGCGTGCCACGCGCCGTCAGGATAAGCACCGCCGCCTTGTCCTGGCGCGAGCGCATGGAGCGCAGCACCTCGATGCCGTCCATTTCCGGCAGGTTGAGATCGAGAATGACGAGATCGAAATTTTCCGCCGCAATCGCCGCGTCGGCGGAAGCGCCGTCTGAAACGACATCCACCGCATAACCGCTGCCGCGCAGAAGCGCACACAGCCCTTCCGACAGCACCTGATTGTCCTCGACCAGCAAAATACGCAATTCTTCCTCCCGCAACATTGCCGAGCTTATCCAAGCCCTTGGCGCTTGTGAATGGCAAGCGCGTGCGGCATGATCTTTTCCATGCGTATCGCCGTTTTTCTCTGTCTCTGTCTTTGCATGGCCTCACCGGCGCTTGCACAAGTCGCCGTTTTCCCTGCACCATCAGGCAAGGCGGATGCGGAAACGCTGGTGGTTTATTCCTCGCTGGACGAACCGCTGGCCACGCCGATGATCGAGGGTTTCCAGAAGGCCAACCCCGATATCGCCGTCCATTACGAGGACATGCTGACGGGCGAAATCTATGATCGCATCGTGAAAGAAACCGATGCGGGCAAAAAGACCGCCGATTTCGCCTTTTCATCCGCCATGGATTTGCAGGTGAAGTTGAGCAATGACGGTTACGCCCAGCGCTCCGACCTTGCCATGAGCGCGCGCTGGCCCACCTGGGCCAACTGGCGCAACACCGCCTATGCGCTGACCTTCGAGCCGGCGGTGTTCGTGTATCACAAGCCGAGCTTCACCACCGAAAAGCCGCCCGCCACCCGTGCCGAATTCGTCGATTATCTTGAGCGCCACGCCAAGGAAGTGCATGGCCGCATCGCTACCTACGACATTGAGCGCTCCGGCGTCGGCTTCCTGTTCATGTCGCGCGATCAGGAGCAGTTCGGCGATATATGGAGCGTCATCAAGGCCATGGGCGCGGCCGGCGTGAAGGTCTATTCCACGTCATCCGCCATTCTGGAGCGTGTCTCCGACGGGCGCTTCGTGCTGGGCTACAATATTCTCGGTTCCTACGCGGCCGGCTGGGCCTCGCGCCATCCCGATGTCGGCATCGTTCTGCCCAAGGACTATACCGTGGTCATGTCTCGCATCGGGCTGGTGCCGGAAGCCGCCGCCAATCCGGCGCTCGGCCGCCGCTATCTCGAATTCTTCATGTCCAAGGAGGGCCAGACGATCATGGCCCGGCAATTGCAGATCCCCGCCGTCAGCCCTGACGTGGCGGGCGAAAACACCGCCAACACCATGCAGGCGATCCACGGCGCACAATTGCGCCCTGTGCCCGTCAGCCCGGGCCTGATGGTCTATCTGGATCAGGTCAAGCGCAGCCGCCTGATCGAGCGGTGGAACGAGGCGCTACGCTCGCAATAGTAGACGGCAAGCACAAATTAATAGAGAGTAAATGCGCAAGGACTTGCGGTGCGTCAGTTAGATGACAGCTTTTTATGATGCTCTGCAATCCTTCTTCATTCCGTGGAGGCGGAAGAAGATGCGGGAGGAAATCTTGAGGACCGTAGAGCTCCGCGCTGCCCTGGCAGCGTCAGGATAAGCACGGCCTGAAACTCCCTTCCGCATAAACGAAAAACGACGCCCAAAAAGGGCATCCTGAGGAGGGTTTTCTAAGTGAAACATTTTCTTATCGGCACATTTCTGGCAGGCGTGATCGCGCTTCCGGCGGTCGCAGCGGACTACACCATCATCGCGCCGGCCAATCCCGGCGGCGGCTGGGACCAGACCGCGCGTTCCCTGCAGACCGTGCTGCAGGAAGAAGGCATTTCCAAGAGCGTTCAGGTGCAGAACGTGCCAGGTGCCGGCGGCACCATCGGTCTTGCACAGTTCGCCAGCCAGCAGAAGGGCAACCCGAACGCCCTGATCGTCGGCGGTTACGTGATGGTCGGCGCGATCCTCACCAACAAGGCGCCCGTCACCCTCAAGGAAGTGACGCCAATCGCCCGCCTGACTGGTGAATATGAAGCAATCGTCGTTCCGGCATCCTCGCCGCTGAAAACCATCGGCGACCTCGTCGACCAGCTCAAAAAAGATCCGGGCAGCGTGTCCTGGGGCGGCGGCTCGGCCGGCGGCACCGATCATATCGCTGTTGGCCTGATCGCCAAGGCGGCCGGCGTCGATCCGACCAAGATCAACTACATCGCCTATTCCGGCGGCGGCGAAGCTCTTGCCTCGATACTCGGCTCGCAGGTCACTGCCGGCATTTCGAGCTACGGCGAATTCGAAAGCCAGGTCAAGGCGGGCACGTTGCGCCTGCTGGCCGTTTCCAGCGAAGAGAAGCTGGAAGGCGTTGACGCGCCGACGCTCAAGGAAAGCGGCCTCGACGTCGTCGTGCAGAACTGGCGCATGGTCGCTGCTCCTCCCGGCCTGACGCCGGAACAGGAAAAGGCCGTCAGCGCCGATATCGAGAAGCTGGCGAAATCCGCAAAGTGGCAGGAAACGCTGAAGACCAAGAGCTGGATGGATACCTATCTTTCCGGTGACGAGTTCAAGGCGCAGCTTGCCAAGGACACCGACGCCACCGCCGCCATCCTCAAAGAAATCGGACTGGTAAAATGAGCCAGGGTTCCAACCCTTCACAACATCAAGAGCGCCGCCCTGACTGGGCGGCGCTGGCGATCGCCGTAGCCCTCGTCCTTATCGCCTGCGTGATCTTCTGGGACAGTGCGCGTCTCGCCAGCGTCACCGGCTACTCGCCGGTCGGTCCGGCAACGGTCCCCTACGCCATCGCCTTCTGTCTTGTCGGCCTTGCGCTCTGGACGGCCATCGAAGCCTGGCGCGGTGATTTTCCTGAACGGGACAAACAGGAAGTCGCCCCGGTCATATGGGTCGTCACCGGCCTTGCCGCGCAGATGCTGTTGCTGAACGTCGCCGGTTTCTCCATCGCCACCGGTCTCCTGTTTGCGTTTACGGCGCGCGCCTTCGGCAAACGCAAGCTCTGGTATTCGATCCCCATCGGCATCGCTCTGAGCTTCGTCATCTGGATCATCTTTGCGCGGCTGCTGCAGCTTTCTCTGCCTGCCGGGCCTCTGGAACGGCTGTTGTTCTAACAGCCATTCCGACCAAAATTCGAGATCACAGGAAACCGCCGGCGCGCGATGACGCAAACGCCAGCCGTTCCGCCCGCCCATCTGCTCGACTTGGGGGACATCTGTCCATGAGTACGTTTGAATTCCTGCTGCACGGTCTTGAGGTTGCTGCCCAACCCATGAACCTGCTTTATGCGCTGATCGGCGTGACACTCGGCACTGCCGTCGGCGTTCTGCCCGGCATCGGGCCGGCGCTGACGGTCGCTCTGCTTCTGCCCGTTACATACCGGCTTGATCCCGCCGGTTCGCTCATCATGTTCGCCGGCATCTATTATGGCGGCATGTATGGCGGATCGACCACCTCGATCCTGCTCAACACGCCGGGCGAAAGCGCATCGATCGTGACTGCGCTCGAAGGCAACAAGATGGCCCGTGCGGGCCGCGGCGGTCCGGCACTTGCCACCGCCGCCATCGGCTCCTTCGTCGCTGGTCTCATCGCCACCGTCGCTCTCGCCTTTGTTGCACCCTATATCGTCAAGCTGGCGCTGGTTTTCGGCCCGCGCGAATATTTCGCGCTGATGGTGCTCGCTTTTGTCACCGTCTCCTCGGCTTTCGGAGACTCGGCACTGCGCGGCCTTACCTCGCTGTTCATCGGCTTTGCGCTCGCTATCGTCGGTATCGACCAGTTGACCGGCCAGACCCGCATGAGCTTCGGCATTCCCGACCTTCTCGACGGCGTGGAAGTGACGACGCTTGCGGTGGCCATGTTCGCCATCGGCGAGACGCTGTTCATCGTTGCGCAGGGCCAGAGTGGCGACGAGAAGGTCGAAGCGGTCAAGGGTTCGGTCTGGATGAGTGCGCAGGACTGGGCGCGTTCCTGGAAGCCCTGGTTGCGCGGCACATTGATCGGCTTCCCGATTGGCGCCATGCCTGCCGGTGGTGCTGAAATCGGCACTTTCCTTTCCTATGCAACCGAAAAGCGGCTCAGCAAACATCCGGAAGAATTCGGCCATGGCGCCATCGAAGGGGTTGCCGGTCCGGAAGCCGCCAACAATGCCTCCGCTGCCGGTACGCTCGTGCCCCTCCTGACGCTCGGCCTGCCGACGACGGCAACCGCTGCCATCATGCTTGCCGGTTTCCAGCAGTTCGGTCTTCAGCCTGGCCCGCTGCTGTTTGCCACCAATCCGCAGCTGGTCTGGGGCCTTATCGCCAGCCTGTTCATCGCCAACCTGATGCTGCTGGTGCTCAATCTGCCGCTCATCGGCCTGTGGGTGAAGCTGCTGACCATCCCGAAACCCTGGCTCTATGCCGGCATCCTGCTGTTTGCGACGCTCGGCACCATCGGCGCCAACCCGTCCGTGTTCGAACTCGGCATGCTGCTCGCCTTCGGTATCCTTGGTTACATCATGCGCATCTTCGGTTATCCGATCGCGCCTGCCGTGGTCGGCCTCATCCTCGGGCCGCTTGCCGAACAGCAGCTTCGCCGTGCACTCGCCATCGGCCAGGGCGACCCGACCGTGCTGCTCACCTCACCGATTGCCGTCGGCCTGTTCCTTGTCGCAGCCGCCGCCTTCATCGTCCCGCTCATCATGCGCATCCGCGGCCGCGGCGAGGTGCTGACGCAGCTTGCCGCCAACGAGGACTGATAACAAACAGCCTCCCAAGGCAACTGGCCCCGTCTCCTTCCGGATGCGGGGCCCTTTTTTATTCACGGCAACGGGATGTGTGGCACAGGCACGGCCGTGATAGTATTCCTGTCCAACGCAGGAGAAAAACATGCGCAAGATCGCGATCATGCTGGTTCTGGGCCTTGCCGGCTGCGCCACCGCGGCACCCGACGTGCAACCCATTCCGGGCAGCATCACCTATGGCGGACAACCCCACACCAAATTGACCAAGTCACCCATCGGCAGCACGCTCAGCCACGAATTCGTCATGGGCGACGGCCGGCTGGCGATTGAAACCTACCGCATCCAGCCTGACCGGTCGCTGAAACTGGAAAGACGCGAGATCGTCGGCGACTGGCCGCCGAATTGAGAAAAGATACGGCCCCTGATGTGGCTCCGGGGTTTGCTTCCGATGCCACACACATTTCCCGCTCACGGCAATTCAGAACTATTCTAAAACATATTTTTGATTTCCGCATACCTTGCCAATAAAGCTGACAGCGAACATCAAGTTACGCCTGCGGGATCCGCTTCCGCAGGGTCAAGAACCATATTGCAAGGGACATATCCGTGGCCATCAACTTCACCTTCCCCGTTCGGCTGCTGGCAGCAGCAGCCTTCAGCCTTGGCGCGATGACCGCAGGCGCTGAGGAAATGACGATCAAGCACGCGCAGGGCGAGACCGTTCTGAAAGCCGCGCCGAAAAAGGTTTTGGTTCTGGATATCCCCTCGCTCGACAATCTCGATGCGATGGGCGTCGAGCCAACTGGTGTCCTTGGTTCCAACCTGCCGACCTATCTCCAGAAATATGCCGATGGCAAATATCTGAAGGTCGGCACGCTGTTCGAACCCGATTACGAGGCGATCAATGCGGCAGAAGCCGATCTCGTCATCGTCGGCGGCCGTTCGCGGGCGAAATATCCCGATGTTGCGAAGATCACGCCCGCCATCGACATGTCGATCGATTCCAAGGAATTTATCGCGAGCGTCAAAGCCAATATCACCAAGCTCGGCGAAATCTTCGGCAAGCAGGAAGAAGCAAAGAAGCTCGACGCCTCCATTGACGAGAAGGTCGCAAAGCTGAAGGCCATCGCGCCGAATTCCGGCACGGCGATGATCCTCGTCACCAATGCCGGCAAGGTCGGTGTTTACGGCCCAAGCTCGCGCACCGGCTGGCTGCACACGGAAATCGGCTTCAAGCCGGTCGCTCCTGATATCGATGACCGCTTCGACCGGGGCGATGTCGTGTCCTTCGAATATCTGGCAGAGGTCAATCCCGAATGGCTGTTCGTGATCGACCGCGATGCCGGCATCGGCCGCGCAACGGACCCAGGCAAGGCCGCCGCCCAGGTGCTGGACAACGAACTGATCCACCAGACCAACGCCTGGAAGAAAAAGCAGATCGTCTATCTCGACCCGCAGGCGGCCTATATCGTCAGCAGCGGTTATACGGCGCTCACCACCCTGCTTGATCAGGTCTACGAGGCCGTGTCCGAGAAGAAGTCGTAAAAACTGCCTTCGCGACGTCATCCCCGGGCTTCTCCCGAGGATGACGAAGGAGAGGTTCAGTCCTCCGGGCAATCTGCGAGGTCGAAGCGAGCCATCACCATTTTCGAAAAACCACTGACGTGAAATCCCTGTCCCTCATCCTCGCCCTCCTTCTGGCACTGACACTCGCCATCGTCAGCCTGTTCGTCGGCGTGAGCAACATCTCGCTGGCGACGCTTTTTGCGCCGGATACGAGCGCGGATGCACTGCGCGTGCTCCTCGTCAGCCGCATTCCGCGCACGCTGGCGCTCATACTGGCCGGAAGCTCGATGGCGATTGCCGGTCTCATCATGCAGATGCTGGTACGCAACCGCTTCGTGGAGCCTTCGACGGCTGGCACCACCGAATCCGCCGGCCTTGGCCTGCTCACCGTCACCCTGCTTGCCCCGGAAACGCCGATCTTCGGCAAGATGCTGGTGGCGGCCGCTTTCGCGCTGGCCGGAACCGCACTTTTCCTGCGTATTCTACGGCAGGTGCCACTGCGCGATGTGCTGCTGGTGCCGCTGATCGGCATCATGCTGGGCGGCGTCATTTCTGCCGTCACCACTTTCTTCGCCTATCGTTTCGATCTGCTGCAATCGCTCGGCGCGTGGATGACCGGGGATTTTTCCGGCGTGCTGCGTGGCCGCTATGAATTGCTGTGGATCGGCTTCGTTTTCGCCATCGCCGCCTATCTCGCCGCCGACCGTTTCACGGTGGCAGGCATGGGGCGCGACTTCACCACCAATCTCGGACTGAACTATCGCCGGGTGATGGCGCTCGGCCTCACCATCGTCTCGCTGGTCAGTGCCGTCGTCGTCGTCACGGTGGGTATGATCCCCTTTCTCGGCCTGATTGTGCCGAATGTGGTCAGCCTGATGATCGGCGACAACATGCGCCGTTCCGTGCCCTGGGTGGCGACGCTTGGCGCGGTCTTCGTTCTTGCCTGCGACATCATCGGCAGAACGGTGCGCGCGCCCTATGAGATACCGATCGGAACCGTGGTCGGCGTCATCGGCAGCGCGTTGTTCCTCTATCTCCTGCTCCGGAAACGCCACCATGCATGAGAGACATCCCGACCGGCGCGCGAAACTCGTGCTGCTGATGCTTCTCGCACTGGCGCTCATCTCCATGGCTGCCTTCATGACGCTCGGTGCAAAGGGCAGCTGGAGCTTCATCCTGCCGTTTCGCGGCATCAAGCTTCTATCGCTGCTGTTGGTGGCCTATGCCATCGCCGTTTCGACGGTATTGTTCCAGACGGTCACCAACAACCGCATTCTCACCCCTTCGGTGATGGGTTTCGATTCGCTCTATGTGCTGGTGCAGACGGCGCTGATCTTCGTGTTTGGCTCGGCAACCGTGGTGATGATCGATCCGCAGCTGAAGTTTCTTGCCGAAACCGCGCTGCTCGTCACCTTCTCCGCCCTGCTCTACCGCTGGCTTTTCGTCGGCGCGGAACGCAGCCTGCATCTTCTGGTGCTGGTCGGCATCGTCTTCGGCGTGTTCTTTCGCAGCCTCTCGGGCTTCATGCAGCGCGTGCTGGACCCCAATGAATATGCGGTGCTGCAGGATGTGCTGTTCGCCAGCTTCAATTCCATCGATCCCACCCTTCTTGCGGTATCAGCCATCATCGTCGGCGTGGTGACGATTATCGGGTTGCGGCTCCTGCACACGCTCGACGTTCTTTCGCTCGGCCGCGCAACGGCCATCAGCCTTGGCGTGGACTACAAGCGAACGGTGACGATCATCCTCGTGCTGGTCTCCGTTCTCGTTGCCGTTTCCACCGCACTCGTCGGCCCCGTCATGTTCTTCGGGCTGCTGGTTGCGGCGCTGGCCCATTATCTCACAGGCAACGGCAAACATGCCTATGTGCTGCCGGCTGCAATCCTCATCGCCATCATCTGCCTAGTCGACGGTCAGGTGGTGCTGGAGCGGATCTTCGCCTTCAACACGGCGCTTTCCATCATCATCGAATTTCTGGGCGGCATCGTCTTTATCGGTCTTATTCTCAAGCGGGGTGCGCGATGATCATCGCCAGTCAGATCAGCAAATCCTATGGCGACACGGTTGTTGTCGATGGCGTCTCCGTCGCCATTCCGGCAGGCGGCGTCACCTCCATCATCGGGCCGAACGGGGCGGGAAAATCCACGCTGCTCTCCATCGTGGCACGGCTGATGTCCATGGATGCGGGAACCGTGACTGTGGACGGGCTGGATGTGACCAAGACCCCTTCCGACACGCTGGCAAAACGGCTCTCGATCCTCAGGCAAGACAACCACATCTCGTCACGCCTGACGGTGCGCGATCTCGTCGGTTTTGGACGTTATCCCTATTCGAAGGGCCGTCCCACCATCGAGGACAAGGTCCATATCGACCGGGCGCTGGAATATCTCCATCTCGAAAACCTTTCCGGCCGCTTTCTCGACGAGCTTTCCGGCGGCCAGCGTCAGCGCGCCTTCGTGGCCATGGTTCTGTGTCAGGACACGGACTATGTGCTCCTGGACGAGCCGCTCAACAATCTCGACATGAAACACGCCTCAAGCATGATGAAGATCATGCGTCGCGCCGCCGACGAGCTGAAGAAGACCGTGGTTCTGGTGCTGCACGACATCAACTTCGCCTCCTGGTACTCCGACACCATCATCGCCATGCGTGATGGCCGAATCTGCCGCCAGGGACCGGCGGAACAGATTATCCGTCCGGAGGTTCTGCGGGAAATCTACGACATGACCATCAGTGTCAACAACATAGACGGTCGACGCATCTGTCTGTTTTATGAGTGAGATACGACGATTGCGGAGGTTTTTTGCCATTGCCGTCCGAGCGACGGAACAGGGCAACCGGCCAGGGCGTTAATCGGGGGAGATTTTGCCAAACGGCATTCCGTCCGCAACGTCAGGAGACATCGATGAAGACGCACAAGACGAAGAACGACCTGCCTTCCAACGCCAAATCAACGGTGATGGGTATTCTGAACGAATCGCTCGCTTCGGTGATCGACCTTGCACTGGTGACCAAGCAGGCGCACTGGAACCTGAAAGGTCCGCAATTCATCGCCGTGCACGAACTTCTCGACACCTTCCGCGCCCAGCTCGACAATCACGGCGATACCATTGCCGAACGTGTGGTGCAGCTTGGCGGCACAGCGCTCGGTAGCCTGCAATCCGTCTCTTCGACGACCAAGCTCAAGGCCTATCCGACCGATATCTACAAGATCCACGATCATTTGGACGAACTGATCGCCCGTTATGGCGACGTGGCCAACATGATCCGCAAGGCTATCGATGATTCCGACGAGGCCGGCGACCCGACGACAGCGGATATCTTCACCGCCGCCTCGCGCGATCTCGACAAGGCGCTGTGGTTCCTCGAGGCGCACGTTCAGGAAAAGAGCTGAGCCGCAACGCTGCTACTGCCACCACACACACGAAAGCGCCCGAGATGCCCGGGCGCTTTTTTAATGAAATGGCGCAATCAGTGCCGACGTAAAACCGCAAGACCGATGTCGCGCAACATCTCATGATCGAGAATGCCGCGCTGGGCGCTACGGATCAAAACCGCCGCGCACTCGTTGGCGACGTGGCTACAGCGATCTTGAAGGCACTCGAAACATACGCCGTCGAAAATATTCTGCAGATCGGTGATCTGCTGGGGCGACAATTGTGCGCCGACTCTTTCAAAAGCTGCATACGACAAGGCTCATCCTCCCGATGATGACATGCCAAGTATCGTTTCTTTTTTTGTGGACATGAAATTTGTACACCCGAACGAATCACTTGTCGAATCAGATTTTAACCAAATGTAAACAGGTTATTTTTTGGCCATCCGGCCGGTTGTGTGCTTTTACACCCAAATAAAGGCCAGCCGAAACAATACCTTCGCCCGCCAACACCCTTTTTTACGACGCATCGGCCCGGCCGTTTTGAATAAACCCACAGGCCAGACGGATTTCCACCGAAACCGCAAAAGAAACTGTTGCATTCCAAAAACGATTGAGCGATATAGCACCCGTCGCCACGCTTTGGCGGCCCGCGGTCCAGCGAACTACCCCGGACCAGCGGTTTTTGAGCGGGTGTAGCTCAGGGGTAGAGCACAACCTTGCCAAGGTTGGGGTCGAGGGTTCAAATCCCTTCGCCCGCTCCAGTTTTCCCTGGAAAACGTCGGGAATGTCAAAGCGCTTACAGGCACCGCCTGATTTTGCCGTCGGTCCCAGATAGCTCCTCTTCAACCGAAGCCTACCCGCATGTTCTCGGCCGATCTGACGCCCAACCACAGTCCCGTGCCCTAGACACCGAACTTATTCGCTTCGGGAAGGCGTTCGCGGACGCGCAAGACATGACAACCGATTTGAGATGCTCATTAGAATTATTCAGTATTAAATACTATTCTTATTTAATATAACATTACAGTATCTTATTATAAGATACGTAATTACTAATAATACATAATTGTTTCTTAAATTTGTAATTATAATCATCACCGGAAAAGCGCATGATGCCGAAATATGACCCATGAAGGGCTCGATTTTCTTGTGGGAGCCATAACGATGAGAAATATTCCCGTTGTCGGAAAGTTTTTGACGGTATTTGCGCTATTCGGCGTATGTGCAATCCTGATTGCGGCCTACTCCGCCATACAGATCAAATCGATCGATGGAAGTTATAGTGATCTTATTGCTCGTGACAGCGCAGCGGCCTTGAATTTGGCGCTCGCGAACAAGGAACTGCTGAACGGGCGTGCGGCTCTGGCCGATATGATGATCGCCTTTACGGAACAGGGTAATGCCGCTGCCGAAGCTGAGGTGAAGGCCACACGCGACAAGTTCATGGTATCGATGGATGGAGCCATCGCCAATATCCCCGAAGACAACCGCCTGCGCGTACTCAAGGACGACGTGACGACGCTCTATAACGTGACGTGCAAGAACGCCTGGCACCTGGGCCGAACCGCATCAACCGTGGATGAGGCACTTGCGTCGCAAAAAGCGTTTGGCACCGAGTGTCAGCCAGTCTTTGCCAAGATCGGCGCGAAACTTACACAGATAGCCACTGATATTTCGAACCGTAGCGCCAAGCAGAGCGATGATCTGAGCGACATAAGCCAACGGACTGCACTAATTACCGTCGCGGCGGTCGTCCTCGGCTTCATCACCGTCGTCGTCATCGGATATTTCGCGATCAGCAGCTGGCTTGTCACGCCGATCCGGGGTCTTGTCGGCACGATGCAAACGCTTGCGGAGGGTAACCTGTCCGTCAAGGTCGAGGGAACGGACCGGCGCGACGAGGTCGGCACGATGGCAAAGGCCGTTGAGGTCTTCAAGGATAACGAATTGAAGGCCCGCCGGCTGGAAGCGGATGCGGCGCAGGTGCGTAACCAGTCCGAGGCAGAGCGTCAAAGAACCGCCGAAATTGATCGCAGGCGCGCCGCCGAAATGGCGGAAGCGACCAGCGGCCTTGCCGAAGGTCTGAAGCATATGGCCAATGGCGACCTGTCCTACCAGCTGAAAACGCCTTTCTCCGCAGAATTCGAAAGCCTGCGTGCGGACTTCAATATCGCCGTAAACCAGCTTAGCAAAACACTGCTGTCCGTTGCCGATGTCACGGCCACGATCGACAACGGCTCTCGCGAGTTGAGTTCGAGTGCGAGCGACCTGTCGCAACGCACGGAAACCCAAGCCGCATCGCTGGAAGAAACAGCCGCAGCGCTCGACCAGATAACCAGCAACGTCAGCAATTCGACCAGACGGACTGAGGAGGCGCGGATCGTGGCGGTCGAGGCCAACAGATCCGCGCAGACATCCGGTCAGGTCGTCGCAACTGCGGTCGATGCAATGAAGCGCATAGAAAGCTCTTCAAGCCAGATTTCCAACATCATAGGCGTCATCGACGAGATTGCCTTCCAGACCAATCTTCTGGCACTCAACGCCGGCGTCGAGGCGGCCCGTGCGGGCGAGGCAGGCAAGGGCTTTGCGGTTGTGGCACAGGAAGTGCGTGAATTGGCCCAGCGCTCGGCGCAAGCGGCCAAGGAAATCAAGGAGCTTATCCGCAATTCCGCCGACGAAGTGCAGAACGGCGTGAAACTCGTGACCGCAACCGGCGACGCACTCAAGATCATTGAAAGTCACGTCATCGCCATCAATACACAACTCGACGCCATCGCGACATCCGCAAGGGAACAGTCGGTCGGGTTGGCCGAGGTCAACAGCGCGGTAAACCAGATGGACCAGGTCACGCAGCACAATGCCGCGATGGTCGAAAGGGCGACGGCCTCCAGCGCATCGCTTGCCGGTGATGCCGAAAAACTCCGCCAGATCGTCGGCCAGTTCAAGCTGGATGGCGCAATGGCCAGCACCAGCACGGCTCGATCCGCATATAAGCCTTCAGCGCCGGTGCGCGTTGCGGACAACGCACAGCCGAGACCATCCCCGGCGCGTCGCATGATCGGCCAGGTGGCCGCAGCGCTCGGCGTATCCACGGCCTCGAAAGATCAGACCTGGGGCGAATTCTGATCCACTCTCTCAGAAGACACCCGGATAGCTTATCCGGGTGTCTTAAGGTTATCTATATCAGTGAAAACCGCTCCTCCGTCATGCCGGGCTAGACCCGGGTGACGGCACCAGGAGGAATTCCACCCACACCGGTTGGCAACTGTCAGGCAGCCGCGTCCCATACCGGTGCAAGCCCGTCCGGCGAGACGATACGGCCATCCGGTCGGGCAAGAGCACGGATCGCATCCGTCTCAGCGACCGACAGCGTGAAATCGAAGATCGCAAGGTTTTCGTCAACACGGGCTTCGCTCACCGTCTTCGAAAGCGCAATCACACCCTGCTGCTGCACGAGCCAGCGCAGCACCACCTGCGCCACCGACTTGCCCCGGCTTGCGGAGATGTCCTTTAGAACCGGATCGGCAAAAACCTTGCCGTCGGCCATACCGTAATAACCCGTCACCGACATGCCGGCAGCCTTGGCCGCCGCGATCACCATATCCTGATCGATATAGGGATGGTATTCGATCTGATTGGTGACGATCGGTGCCTTTGACAAACTGACCGCCTCAGCCATCAGCGCCGTATTGAAGTTGGACACGCCGATATGGCGAACCTTGCCGGCGTCGCGAACCGCGTTCAGCGCGCCGATCTGCTCGGCCAGCGTTACCGCTTCGTTCGGCCAGTGCAGAAGCAGGAGATCGACATAATCGGTCTTCAGTTTTTTCAGGCTCTCATCGACGGAGGCAAGAAAGGCATCGTGCCTGTAGTTCTCCACCCAGACCTTGGTGGTCAGGAAGATATCGCTGCGTGCCACGCCGGAACCGGCAATGGCTTCGCCGACTTCGGCCTCATTACCGTAAATCTGCGCGGTATCGATATGGCGAAAGCCGGCCTTCAGGGCATGCGGAACGATCCGAAGAACATCGGGGCCGGGAATACGGAAGGTACCGAAGCCAAGCGCCGGGATCGATGCGCCGTTGGCGGTGACATCAAACATATATTTTCTCCTTTTAGGGTACGCCCGGCCAGCCCTTAGGCAGTGGCCGGGATTTATATGAAAACTCAGGCAGTCTTCAGCGAGAGCGAGGCGCGACGGTCGAGTGCACTGCTCCAGAGGGTGAGAATGAGGGCAATGGCGACAAGGATGGCGCCGACCCATGGGGTTGCGGCAAGGCCCATCGGCGATTCCACCACCAGACCGCCAAGCCACGCACCAATCGCGATGCCGAGATTGAAGGCGGCGATATTGAGCGCCGAGGCGACATCGACAGCGCCGGGGCGGTGTTCCTTGGCCAGCTGCACCACATAAAGCTGCAGGCCGGGAACGTTGGCGAAGGACAGGAAGCCGAGCGCCACCAGCGTGATCAGGGTCAGAACCGGCGAGACGGCGGTGAAGGAAAAGACCAGAAGCACGATGGCTTGTGCCAGAAAGAGGCCGATCAACGCCTTGACCGGATTGTGGTTGGCGATTTTGCCGCCACCGATGTTACCGGCGGCAATGGCGATGCCGTAGAGCACAAGGATCAGGCCGACGCTCTTTTCGGAGAAGCCTGTGACATCCTGAAGGATCGGCGCCAGAAAGGTGAAGGCGACGAAGGTGCCGCCGTAACCAAGTGCGGTCATGGCGAAAACGATGATTAGTCGGCCGGAACCCAGCACCCGCACCTGATCGAGAAGGCGGGCGGGCGGCGCTTTCTTCAGCGTTCCCGGCAACAGGGCCGCGATACCGGCAAAGGCGATGACACCAAGACCTGCAACCGCCCAGAAGGTGGCGCGCCAGCCGAAAATCTGCCCGATATAGGTACCGATCGGCACGCCGGTGACGATGGCGACAGTCAGACCCATGAACATCATGGCAATCGCCGAGCCACGGCGGTTTTCCGGCACGAGATCGGCGGCGATGGTGGCACCAACGGAGAAGAACACGCCATGGGCGAAGGCGGAAAGCACCCGCGCGACCAGAAGCGTCTCATAGCTTGGCGACACGGCGGCTGCGACATTACCGACGACGAACAGCGCCATCAGACCCAGCAGCAGCGGCTTTCTTTCGATCTTGCCGGTCAGCGCAGTCAGGATCGGCGCACCGAAAGTGACACCCAGCGCGTAAACGCTGACGATAAGGCCGGCAAGCGGCAGGGTAATGTGGAGATCTGCGGCGACCGTCGGCAAAAGACCGACGATGACAAACTCCGTGGTTCCGATCGCGTAAGCCGCGATCGTCAAGGCAAATATGGCCAATGGCATGACGAGTACCTCTTCGCCCGGAGCGGGATCGCGGGCGTTATGGACAGCGGGTGCTGTCCGGTTGGATCAACTATGTGATTGCAATATGGGCGAAGGGGACTTGCATGATAATCAGCAAGATTGGATAAAGGCCTTTGAATTAATTTCACAAGTGGTGCAGCGATGGACAACAGGGCCGGAGAAATGGAAGTCTTCGTGGCGGCAGCCGAGCTGGGGAGTTTTTCCGCAGCCGGGCGCAGGCTCAAGCTTTCACCCTCGGCGGTGAGCAAACTTGTCACCCGCATTGAAGACCGCCTCGGCACCCGCCTTCTCGCTCGCTCCACCCGCGTGGTGACGCTGACGCCGGAGGGGGAAATCTATCTTTCCCGGGCAAGGCGCATTCTGGCCGACATCGCCGATACGGAGCAGATCGTAGCAGGCGGCGGCAAGGTGGTGCCGCGGGGGCTACTGCGTGTCAACGCCACGCTGGGCTTCGGCGAAAGGTATCTTCTGCCGCTCGCACCGGAGTTTTTATCTCTTTATCCGGAAATCGAACTGGATATCTCGCTGACCGACGGCGTCATCAGCCTGATCGAGGAGCGCACCGATATTGCGATACGATCCGGCGGGTTGGCGGATTCGTCCCTCAAGGCAAGAAAGCTGAAAGAGGTCCGCCGGATCATCGTCGCCTCCCCTGCCTATATCGAAAAACATGGCATGCCGGAAAAGCCGCAGGATCTGGCCCAACACAATTGCATCAGCTTCAATTTCAGTCGCAGCCTCAACGAATGGCCTTTTCGTGATCCCGGCACGACGGAAGTCTACCGCCTTCCCGTGACCGGCAACGCCTCGGTCAACAGCGGCATGGCAATGCGTAGGCTGTGCCTGACGGGCCTTGGGCTGGGAAGGGTCGGAGAGTTTCATGTCGAGCCGGATATCGAGGCCGGTCTGCTCGTGCCGGTGCTGGAGGATTACAATCCGGGCGACATGGAGGTGATCCATGCCGTTTATGCCGGACATGATCATCTGGCCGCCCGCGTACGCGCCTTTATCGATTTTGTCGCGGCAAAGGTCGGGCGGTGACTAGCCGCCTCAGACGAGGCTGTGAACCATCTTCGCCAGCCAATCCACGAAGACACGGACCTTGTTGGTGACGTGCCGTGTCTGCGGATAAACGACATAGATCGGCATGGGTTCGCGCCGCCATTCCGGCAGAACCGGCACGAGCTCGCCACGCGCAAGCGCATCCTTGACCATGAAAACGGGCAGCTGCACCATGCCCATGCCCGCCAGCGCGGCGTTGAGATAGGTGCGGCTGTCATTCACCGACACGACATAGTTGGGCGTAATCTCGACGCTGCGAAGCCCGTTGTCGAATGAGATCGGCATGATCTGGCCCGTGGTGGCATTGAAATATCCCACGGAATGATGTCCGTTTTCGAGATCTTCCGGCTGTTGCGGCATGCCGAAACTCTCGATGTACAGGGGAGAGGCGAAGGTTTCGAATTTCAGCTCGCCGACCTTACGCGCTATAAGGGATTGATCCCGCAACGTGCCGACCCGCAGCGCGCAATCGACATTCTCCGCGATATAATCGACCAAACGGTCGCCGACGCCGAGATCGAGCCGGATTTGCGGATAGCGCTGGTAAAATTCGCAAAGATGTGGAATAACCACGAGGTCCGCGAAGACACCGGCCATTTCCACCCGCAACCGGCCAGACGGCTGCACCTGCGCGCTGGACATGCTACCATCAAGCTCTTCGATTTCCGACAGAATCTGCGAGGCCCGCTCATAATAGAGAGCGCCGTCCGTCGTCAGCATCACCCGCCGCGTTGTGCGGTTGAGAAGCGTGGTATGTAAATGCGCCTCCAGCGCCTGGACCATGTTGGTGACGGTGGTTTTGGGCATGTTCAGCGCGGTCGCGGCGCGGCTGAAATTGCCGGTTTCGACGACGCGAGTGAATACCCGCATGGCGGAAAGCTGATCCATGTCGCTATTATCCGTTTTTTTGGAATAGTGTTTTCATTTTGACGTACTTGATCGTTTTCTCCCGAACAATAATATGAATTTCAGATTTTGCAAATATGGTGAGCTGCTGATGGCGGCGCACGGGACCGGATCAGATGAAAGCGCACTGGGAAAATATAGAAGGCTGTGGGGGCTCGGCGTCCCAGCTTTCCGTGCGCCGATATGAAAGTGCCGGCCTGTGCACCAACCCGCCTGTGGTCCTTTATTTGCGCGGCGGCTCGTTTCTTGAAAAGGGCGGCAATTGCCCGGAGCTTCCGGTGGCACGCGCGCTCGCCGAAAGCGGCGCGATCGTCGTCGAGGCCGACTATAGCAAGTCGTCCGGCAACGAGTTTCCGATGGTGATCGATTGTGCCTTCGAAGCGCTGGATCACCTGAGCCGGGACCGCAAGCATTATGGCGGCGCGAAATCGCTGCTGTTTGTGGCCGGCGAAGAGGCTGGTGGCAATGTGGCGGCTGGGCTTGCGCTGAAGGCGCGAGACCGCATGCCGGGCAAGCTTGCCGGTCAAATACTTCTGTCGCCCATGATCGACCCGATGATGACGACGGAATCCTTCCGCGATGCGGACAGGATCGGCATGCGCCAGCGCTGGGCGGATGGTTGGAGCCATTACCTTGCCAAGGCCTGCGGGTTTTTTCACCCCTATGCCGCGCCCTGCCAGTGTACGCGGCTGAACCGGGTGGCGCCGGCGCTGATCTTTACCGCCGAGGACGACCCTCTGCGCGACGAAACGGTCGGTTATGCCGACAGGCTCATCGCCTCCGGTGTCAGCGTCCGGCAGCATGTTTTCCCCGCCGGTATTGGCTGGACGGGGCTTTATCAAGGAAAGGGCGGCGGATGGGTCCCATCCGTCTGTTCGGAGTTCAAGACTTTCGTTGACCAGATAAAACAATGAAATCGCATTTTGAGCATGTCCAGTAAAAGTGCGTAGCGGTTTTACGCCCGGACCATGCGACAAAACACACAGATAGAGAAACTGACCGGCTCCTGATCCGAGCCAAGGAGAGACCCATGACGCTGACCACAAAGCGCCGGCCCTGACGGGCGCCGGTATCGGGCTTGCTATGTCCGTTGCAGCCGCAGCACTCATTTTCGACCTGCCCACCAGCCGTGATGCGACGGCAGCCTCCACCCCGGCTGAAACGCCGGCTATCCCAGTCACCGTCGCCAAGGTGGAAAGCCGCGATGTGATGCGCTGGGAAGAATTTTCCGGCCGTCTCGAAGCCGTCGACCGCGTGCAGATCCGCTCCCGCGTCGCTGGCCAGATCAAGGCCGTGCATTTCCGCGAAGGCGCGCTGGTGAAGGAAGGCGACCCCCTCTTCACCATCGATCCGGCCCCCTATCAGGCAGCCGTTGCAGGTGCTGAAGCCCAGGTCGCCTCCGCCGAAGCCAAGGTCAGCCTTGCCAAGACGGAACTCGACCGTGGCCGCAGGCTTTCCGACAATCGCACGATCTCCCAGAGCGATCTCGACCAGCGGCAAAGCTCGTTTGCGGATGCCGAAGCCCAGCTTCGCGCCGCCCGCGCGACGTTGACGACGGCTCAGCTCGATCTTGGTTACACCGAAATCGTTGCACCGGTTTCCGGCAGGGTCGGCCGCATCGAAATCACCGCCGGCAACCTCGTTGCCGCCGGCTCGACATCGCCTGCCCTGACGACGCTGGTTTCGGTCAACCCGATCTATGCCAGCTTCAACGCCAGCGAAGGAACGGTAGCGAAAGCGCTTTCCGAGCTGCCGAAGACAACCGACGCCCTGCCCGCGCTCGAACAGATCCCGGTGGAAATCGGCACGCTTTCGGATGAAGGCACGCCGATCAAGGGCACCCTGCACCTCATCGACAACCAGGTCGATTCCGCCAGCGGCACCATTGGTGTGCGTGCGGTCTTCGAAAATCCTGATGGCAGGCTCATTCCCGGCCAGTTCGTGCGGGTGCGCATGGGTGAACCGAAGCCGGAAAACCGGATAGTCATCAGCGACCGCGCCATCGGCACGGATCAGGACAAGCGGTTCGTCTTTGTCGTCGATGCCGAAAACAAGGTGAGCTACCGCCAGATCAAGCCCGGCGCACCGGCTGACGGCCAGCGCATCATCGACAGCGGCCTTGCCGCCGGCGATACGATCGTCGTCAACGGCCTGCAGCGCATTCGCCCCGGTGCAACCATCGCACCGCAGGCGGAAGACAAGGTCGCCGCCTCGCAATAACGCCGTCCCGCCTCCGGCGAGACGCATTTCACAAAGAACCGGCCCTCACCGGCGGCCATGATGCCGCCGGAACGGTCCTTGCATTTCCAAATCTACCCGGAGAGGGGACTGGATATGAATATTTCCAGATTTTTTGTCGACAGGCCGGTCTTCGCCGGCGTGCTGTCGATCCTGATCGTGGTCGCAGGCCTTCTCGGCATGCGCGCCCTGCCGATTTCCGAATATCCGGAAGTCGTTCCGCCATCCGTCGTCGTCCGCGCCACCTATCCCGGTGCGAACCCGGCCGTTATCGCCGAAACCGTCGCCACGCCGCTTGAAGAACAGATCAACGGCGTCGAGGACATGCTCTATATGGGCAGCCAGGCGACATCGGACGGCGTGCTGACGCTGACCGTCACGTTCAAGCTGGGCACCGACCCGGACAAGGCGCAACAGCTGGTGCAGAACCGCGTGTCGCAGGCCGAACCGCGCCTGCCCGCGGAAGTGCGCGCACTCGGCATCACCACCGTCAAAAGCTCGCCCGACTTCATCATGGTCGTCAATCTCGTGTCGAAGACCGATGCCTATGACATCACCTATCTGCGCAACTATGCGACGCTGAACGTCAAGGATCGCCTCGCCCGTATCGAAGGCGTGGGTCAGGTGCAGGTCTTCGGCGCGGGTGACTATTCCATGCGCGTCTGGCTGGATCCGCAAAAGGTGGCCGAACACGATCTCGCCGCCAGCGACGTATCCGACGCCATCCGTCAGCAGAACGTCCAGGCCGCAGCCGGCGTCATCGGCGCATCGCCAAGCCCCAACGGCGTCGACCTGCAGCTCAACGTCAATGCCCAGGGCCGTCTGACGACGCCGGAGGAATTCGGCAACATCATCGTCAAGAGCGGCGCGAACGGCCAGATCACCCGTCTTCGCGACGTCGCCCGCATCGAACTCGGCGCTGCCGACTATACGCTGCGCTCGCTGCTCGACGGCGAACCCGCCGTGGCGATCGCCGTATTGCAGGCTCCCGGCTCCAACTCCATCGAAATCGCCGACAATGTCCGCGCGACAATGGACAATCTGCAACTGGCGATGCCTGATGGCGTGAAATATGAAATCGTCTACGACACGACGAAGTTCGTTCGCTCCTCCATCGAAAAGGTCGTTGATACGCTCCTCGAGGCCGTTGGCCTCGTGGTACTGGTGGTCATCCTGTTCCTCCAGACCTGGCGCGCCTCGATCATTCCGCTGATCGCCGTTCCAGTGTCGATCATCGGCACCTTCGCCGTCATGTATGCCTTCGGTTTCTCCATTAACGCGTTGACCCTGTTCGGCCTCGTGCTGGCCATCGGCATCGTGGTGGATGACGCCATCGTGGTGGTGGAAAACGTCGAGCGAAACATCGAAAACGGGCTTTCTCCGCGTGATGCCACCTACAAGGCGATGCGCGAAGTCTCCGGGCCGATCATAGCAATCGCGCTTGTGCTGGTCGCCGTTTTCGTCCCACTAGCCTTTATCTCCGGCCTTTCCGGCCAGTTCTACCGGCAGTTCGCGCTGACGATCGCGATTTCCACCGTCATTTCGGCGATCAATTCTCTGACGCTGTCACCCGCTCTTGCAGCCCTGCTGCTGAAAGAGCACGACGCACCGAAAGACTGGCTGACCCGCTTCATGGACCGGATTTTCGGCTGGTTCTTCCGTGGCTTCAACCGCGCCTTCGGGGCCGCCTCCAACGGTTACGGCAAAACCGTAGGCGGGCTGGTAATGCGCAAAAGCCTCGTCATGATCGTCTATATGGCGCTGGTGGCTGCCACCTACGGCATGTTCAGCGCGGTCCCAAGCGGGTTCGTACCGGCGCAGGACAAGCAATATCTCATCGGCTTCGCCCAGCTTCCGGACGGCGCAACGCTTGACCGCACGGAAAGCGTCATCAAGCGGATGAGCGATATCGCCATGCAACAGCCGGGCGTCAGCCACGCCATCGCTTTCCCCGGCCTGTCGATCAACGGCTTCACCATCGGCTCCAATTCCGGCATCGTCTTTGCGGTTCTCGACGACTTCGAAAACCGCAAGACGCCGGAACTGTCAGGCGGCGCCATCGCCATGCAGCTGAACCAGAAGTTTGCCGGCATTCAGGATGCCTTCATCGCCATGTTCCCGCCGCCGCCGGTTAACGGTCTCGGCCAGACGGGCGGCTTCAAGCTGCAGATCGAGGACCGTGCCGGTTACGGCTACCAGACCCTTGACGAAGCGGCCAAGGCGGTCATCGCCAAGGCATACCAGACACCGGAACTGGCAGGCATCTTCTCCAGCTTCCAGATCAACGTGCCGCAGCTCTTCGCCGATCTCGACCGCGCCAAGGCCGAGCAGCTGGGCGTTTCGGTCAGCGACGTCTTCCAGACGCTGCAGATCTATCTGGGCTCGCTTTATGTCAACGACTTCAACGCCTTCGGGCGGACATACAGCGTGCGTGTGCAGGCAGATGCGCAATTCCGCGCCCATGCCGAAGATATCGGCCGCCTGAAGGTCCGCTCGTCCACCGGTCAGATGATCCCGCTTTCCACGCTGTTGAAGGTGGATGCAACGACAGGACCGGAGCGCACAAACCGTTATAACGGCTTCCTTGCAGCCGATATCAACGGCGGTCCGGCACCGGGCTTCTCCTCTGGACAGGCGCAGGCAGCGATCGAGAAAATCCTTGCCGAAAACCTGCCGGCCGGGATCGAATACGAATGGACGGACCTGACTTACCAGCAGATCCTTGCCGGTAATTCCAGCCTCGTGGTCTTCCCGCTGGCGCTGCTGCTCGTCTATCTCGTATTGGCTGCGCAATATGAAAGCCTGACCCTGCCGATCGCGATCATTCTAATCGTTCCGCTCGGCGTTCTCGCCGCATTGACAGGCGTCTGGCTGACGGGAGGGGACAACAACATCTTTACGCAGATCGGCCTTGTCGTCCTTGTCGGACTATCGGCGAAGAACGCGATCCTGATCGTGGAATTCGCCCGCGAGCTGGAATTCGAAGGACGAACGCCGCTTCAGGCCGCAGTCGAGGCAAGTCGCCTGCGCCTCCGCCCGATCCTGATGACCTCACTCGCCTTCATCATGGGCGTGGTGCCTCTGGTCATCTCCACCGGTGCGGGTGCGGAAATGCGCGCGGCCATGGGTGTCGCAGTGTTCTCCGGCATGATCGGGGTGACGTTCTTCGGCATCTTCATGACACCGGTATTCTACGTGCTGGTGCGCAAGCTGTCGGGTAACCGTCCTCTCATCCAGCACAAACAGGAAGAACCTGCCAATTCGGACTACAAGCTCGAAAAGGCCGGCTGAGACCTTATCCAATCCACCGCAAACTTCGACGAAAGCCCGCCGCGCATCTCACGATGCGCGGCGTTTTTGTTGGTGGGAACGTCCATGTGCGTCGCCTGAAACAGAATCTGTTTCAATGACTTAAGCAGCAAGCACATACATGTTGCGCCGCAATAACGAAAGAACGAATACACTATATCCGCATAAGGCAGCAGATACGTAAAGGAACAATGCTATTTTATGCTTTCCATTTTGTGGTAATTTCAAGAACAGGGTGATTCGGGCTAAATGATTTAGTTCAGGGGTGACATGATGGAGCAGGAATACGAGAACTGGGCGACAACCATTGCCTATTCGATAGTAATGCATGAAGGTCTCGATCTGGCGCTTGCCGCGCAGAATCTGGACAGATGCAAGACCAGAAACAACCGTGAACGGCTGATGGAAGCCATCCGCACATCGCTGCTGGAGGCCCGTTCGCGCAGCCATCTGACGGTAGCGCAGCGGCTCTGAAGTCTGTCGCCGTATCCGATGCTGCCACAGGATCAGGTTGGAAGCAGATCGGTCCTTATCGCGGCTTTCAGCGGCAGGTGGTCCGAGGCAATGCGCGCCAGCGCACTGTCATGCGCTTCCACCTGCTCGATCAGCCCTTCGCGGTTGGCGATGATCCTGTCGAGCGCAAGCACCGGCAGGTTGGATGGAAAACTGGGCACTGCGGGCGGCAGGGCGCCGAATGCATCTCTCAGAGTATTGAGCGACGAGCCATTGCCGAGACGCCATTCGTTCAGGTCTCCCATGAGGATGGTCGCGCATTCGTTTCGCGCTTCCAGAAGACCGATAAGCGCCTTTGCCTGCTGGGCACGGGAATGCCTCAAAAGACCGAAATGCGCGGCGATTATTCGCAGTGCGCCACCGCTTTTCAAATCCAGTTCCACCACCAGCGCGCCGCGCGGCTCCAGCCCCGGCAATTTCAGCGTATGAACATCCCGCACCGCACCTTCCTTGAACAACAGGACATTGCCGTGCCATCCATGCGCCTTCACACCCGCCAGAACAGGCACGGGGACAAGCCCGCTTTCCCGCTCCAGCCGGGCAAGATCGAGCAGGCCCGTGCGCTCGCCGAAACGGCTGTCCGCCTCTTGTAGCGCGATGATATCCGCGCCGATTTCCTGAATGACGCGGCTGGTGCGATCAGGATCGAACCTGCGGTCGCGTCCGACGCATTTATGGACGTTGTAGGACGCGATGACCGGGAAGGAGTGATCTTTCTCCACCTGCCCGGCATTCTTCCGTTGGTGGCGGTCGCGCAGTGACTGCATGACGAAGGCGGGCAGGCTGCTGTTTTTCGCCAGTGCCGTTTTTCCACGCTCCAGCAAACTGTTTTTCTTCACGCTGCGACGCCTCCGATGCGCAAATTAAAAGTTTTAGAGCGTTTCCGACGCATGGCGCTCTAAAGATACGGCGAAGCGAGCCACAGGACGCGCTCCACAAAACGGACAACGAATGGCCGCGCATTCAGTTCGCTCAGTCGCACGGGTAAAGCGGTTGCCCGTGCTTCCCGGATGCGGTTTCCGATGGTCGCGGCGAATTCCTCATCCATAACTTCCAGATCGACTTCGAAGTTCAGCCGCAATGAACGAGGGTCCAGGTTGGAAGAACCGATGTAGCTCCAGCGCTCGTCGATCACCAGAAGCTTGGAATGATTGAAGGGCCCTGTCGCCCGCCAGATGCGGCAGTAATTCTTCAACATCTGGTCGAATTGCGCCGTCATCGCCCTGTCCACAAGCACCAGATTGTTGCTTTGCGGCACGATGATATCCACCACGACTCCCCGCCTCGCTGCGGTAATGAGCGCTGAAATAAGCTCCCGATCGGGGAGAAAATAGGGCGACATGACGAGAATGGAGGAGCGGGCGACGGAAAACGCCCCCATCAGCATCTTGTGATTGGTCTCTATGCTCTTATCCGGCCCCGAGGAGGAAACGCGGGCGACGATCTGTGAACCCGGCACACCATCGGGAATGGCGATATCCCAGACCGGCGTGTGCAGAAGCTCCCCCGTCGTGAACCTCCAGTCCTCCGCCGCAATGGAGAAAAAATCAGAGACAACCGGTCCGCTGATCTTGAAATGTGTGTCGTGCGCCTGTTTTTCGCCGCCGAATTCAAGGGTGAAGCCCTCGCGGATATTCATGCCGCCGCTAAAGGCGATGCGCCCGTCCACCACCAGGATCTTGCGGTGGGTGCGCAAATTCGCATAGGGCAGCCGCAGCCCCATGATGACATTGCCGTTGAACACATCGGCAACGATGCCTTTTTCCCGGAGCGTCGGCAGGATGCTCGGCACGGAATAACGCGCGCCCACCGCATCCACCAGCACCCGCACCTCCACGCCCCGGAGCTTCGCCCTTTCCAGCGCGGCGACAAAACGAGCACCGATCCTGTCATTGTCGAAAATATATGTTTCGAGGATGATCGACCGCTTCGCCTCGCCTATCGCCTCCAGCATGGCGGCATAGGCCGCGTCGCCGGTGACAAGCGGCTCGATGCTGTTACCGGTCGTCAGTGCGTGGCGCGTCACCCGGTCGCCGAGCGTCTTCATCGCCTCGAAACGGCGTCCGAACCGCGCGGCAATCACCTCGCCGCTCGCATCCAGGCGCGCCACGCGATCCATGATCTCGTCCTGCATGAAAGACCGCTGCTGCCTGATACTGGACCGGCGAATCCGGTTGATGCCGGCAATCGCATAAATGACTGCACCGACGATCGGCGACAGAACGATGACGCCCACCCAGCCAAGCGCGGAGCGGACCTCTTCCTTCGTCATCGTGGCATGTACGGCCGCCACGGTTCCCATCAAAATGGAAAGAGCGGCAAGGATATGAGGCCAATAGGCGATGACGAGATCGAGCATGATGCAACTATAGGGCATCGTGCCGAAAAGTGTACCGCGGTTTTGGGAAAACCCGATGCGTAAACAAAAAGGTAGGGCAGTTCGCCGATCCCGCAATAACGGACCGGCACCGGAAAGGCCAAGAAGACCGGACGCCCATCGTTTTACGGGATAGACCCTTGCGGGATTAACGGTGGAAAGTGACGATGCGATATGTCATGAGAGCGCATCTTGATCTGTGAGCAGGGGCACTTGCGGGCTTCTGTGGCGTTTGAAAACAAGAAGGCCGTGATGCAGGAAAATACCCAGGGCGCCGTCATCGTCATTTCCAGCCACGTCATGCGTGGATCGGTCGGCAACCGTGCCGCAGTCTTCGCGCTGGAGACCCTTGGCTATCCGGTATGGGCGGTGCCCACAATCGTTTTGCCCTGGCACCCCGGCCATGGCCCGTCCACCCGGATGCGCTTTCAGGACGACGACTTCGACAAGGCCATGACGGACCTCGAAAACGCCAAATGGATCGGCGAGGTCAAGGCTGTCCTGACCGGTTATTTCGGCAGCGCGTCGCAGGTGCGCTCCGTCGCAAGGCTGATCCGCAATCTCAAGGAAAAGAACCCGTCGCTGATTTATGCCTGTGACCCGGTCATGGGCGATCTGGGCGGACTATACATTCCCCTTGAGACTGCCGAAGCCATCCGCGATCACCTCATTCCGCTTGCCACCGTCGCCACGCCAAACCGTTATGAACTGGCCTGGATGAGCGGCGCCGAGCTTGAGACCAACAATGCCATCATGGATGCCGCGCTCGCACTCGGCCCGCCGAAAATGCTGGTCACCTCAGCCGTGTCGATGATGGCGGGCGGCACGGGAAATCTCTATTTGAGCGGCCGGCACGCGCTGATGGCGGAACACCGCGCCATAGAAGACGCACCGAACGGTCTCGGAGACCTGATGGCGGCGCTGTTCCTTGCCCGGCTGCTGGAAGGCATGGACGACGAGAAGGCGCTGCAACTGGCCACCGCCAGCGTGTTCGAAATTCTGGCGCGAACCAAAAAACGCGACATGAACGAATTGACGCTGGAGACGGATTCTTCAAGTCTCTCCACACCCATGGCGATGGTGCAGATGCGCCATCTCTTGCATCCTTCGCGCAGCAAGCGCAAATAGCGGCTAAAGGATTGGTCTTCAACGCACCGAGTTCTTCTCTTGATCTTGGTCCAAGCACAACGGTACTGCGATAGATGAAAGATTTTCCGGAAAACCTTCTCAACGGCTACAAGAACTTCATGAGCGGCCGCTATGCCGACGAGCGCGAAAGATACCGCGTTCTGGCTGATACCGGACAGAAACCGCAGACCCTGTTCATTGCCTGTTGTGACTCCCGTTCGGCGCCGGAAACGATTTTCGACTGCGGACCGGGAGAACTTTTCGTCGTGCGGAACGTCGCCAACATGGTGCCGCCCTTTGAGCCTGACGGTCAGTACCACGCCACATCAGCCGCCATCGAATATGCCGTGCAGGTTCTGAAGGTGAAGGACATCGTCGTCATGGGCCATGGCCGCTGCGGCGGCATTCAGGCCGCACTCGACCCCAATCTTGAACCTCTGTCACCCGGCGACTTCATCGGCAAATGGATGAACATGGTGAAATCCGCCGCCGAGCAGATCCAGAGCAACGACGTCATGACCGCTTCCGAGCGCCAGACGGCGCTGGAGCGCGTTTCCATTCGCAACTCCATCGCCAACCTGCGCGGCTTCCCCTTCGTCAAGGCGCAGGAAACCGCCGGCAAGGTGAAGCTGCATGGCGCCTGGTTCGATATCTCCACCGGCGAATTGTGGGTGATGGACGGCAAAACGGGCGACTTTCGCCGCCCGGACCTGTGATTGTCGAAACCTTCTCAAAGCTTCGTCACCCCGGACGTGATCCGGGGCCAAGCGCGATCAAGTCTTTGATTGCTTGGGATTGTTTTCACGGCGCAGACGCGCCGTGACTGGATGCCGGAACTAGTCCGGCATCACGGAAGTGGACGTTCCAATTGGGAGAAAGCGGCCTTATTGGCCGTCAATCGCCTTGCCGATAAACGCAATCGCCTGCTGATAAACGCTTGCAGCGTTCCAGCCCTGAATGGCCGCGTAATTCGTCTGCCCCTGCTGATAACCCGCACCGCGCTGCCAGCCGTGGCCGACAAGGAAGTTGGCCGTGGAGGCGAGCGCATCGGCGCGCGAACCGACGAGATCGATGCGTCCGTCGCGGTCGAAATCCACGCCGTAGCGCACAACGTTCAACGGCAGGAACTGCGTCTGGCCGATTTCGCCATGGGCAGCACCCTTGGCGTTAACGTTCAGCGAACCGCTGCCGACGAGCTTCAGGGCCGCATAAAGCTGCTCGGTAAAATAATCCGAACGGCGGCAGTCGAAAGAAAGCGTCGCCACGGCGGACAGCGTGTGCTGGTTGCCCATGAAGCCGCCAAATCCGGTTTCCATGCCCCAGATGGCGAGCAGCGGGCCGGCCGGCACACCATAGGCCTTTTCAATCGAGGCGAAGAGAGCCGCATTGTTCTTCTTCATGGTCTTGCCGCGCGAGATGATCGTCTGGCCGCCACGCTTCTGCATGAACTGGTCGAAGGACAGCTTGAAGCTGTGCTGGCCGCGATCGGCGCGGATGGTCGGCTGATTGTAGGAGACGCCGGAGAAGGCACGATCAAGCACCGAGGCGCTGACACCGCGGCTCGCCGCTTCCTGCTTGAAGGCACCGACCCAGGCGTCGAACCCTGCCGAAGTGTTGCCGCATTGCGCAGCCACAACCGGCGTCGCCGCCAAAACCGAGACCATGGCCACACCAGCCAGAATTGCCTTCATTGCCCGCATCAAAATCTGCCTTCGATATCCTTTGGGGAATTTATCCCGAGAACCAAAACGTCGCTGCTGTATGGGCTCGGGTGCCAAATTGCTTTTTGGCCGCCTAAATTGCCTTTTGGCAGCAAGGCCTGCAAATAAACTGGCCGTGATGATAGCCAATTGGAAAACCCGCCTGCCCCACACAGAACAGACGGGTTATACTTAACGAACCTTAAAAAATCGTATCAAGCCGCCGCCTTGCGGGGCTTGATGAGACCACGATTGACCAGGAGTTCGGCGATCTGGATGGCATTGAGGGCAGCGCCCTTGCGCAGATTGTCCGAAACAACCCAGATGTTGAGGCCGTTTTCAACCGTCGCATCCTCACGGATACGCGAAATATAGGTCGCATCCTCACCGGCGGATTCAACCGGGGTGATGTAGCCGCCATCTTCATGCTTGTCGATCACGAGGCAACCCGGCGCTTCGCGCAGGATATCACGCGCCTGATCGGCGGTGATCTCGTTTTCGAACTCGATGTTGACCGATTCCGAATGACCGATGAAAACAGGAACGCGCACGGCCGTGCAGGTTACCTTGATCTTCGGATCGAGCATCTTCTTGGTTTCGGCCAGAACCTTCCATTCTTCCTTGGTATAGCCGTCTTCCATGAAGACGTCGATATGCGGGATGACGTTGAAGGCGATGCGCTTGGTGAACTTCTTCGTTTCGACCGGATCGGCCACGAAGACGGCGCGTGTCTGCTGGAACAGCTCGTCCATGCCTTCCTTGCCAGCGCCCGAAACGGACTGGTAGGTGGAGACAACGACGCGCTTGATCTTGGCAAAGTCATGCAGCGGCTTCAGCGCGACAACGAGCTGGGCCGTGGAGCAATTCGGATTGGCGATGATGTTCTTGCGGGTGAAGCCCGAGATCGCGTCGGCATTGACTTCCGGAACGATCAGCGGAACGTCCTGGTCGTAGCGCCATGCAGACGAGTTATCGATGACGACGCAACCCTGCTGGCCGATCTTCGGCGACCACTTCTTGGAAATCTCGCCGCCGGCCGACATCAGGCAAATATCCGTGTCGGAAAAATCGTAGTTTTCGAGGTTGGAAACCTTCAGCGTGCGGTCGCCATAGGAAACTTCCGTACCCTGCGAGCGGGAGGAAGCGAGCGGCACGACTTCATCTGCCGGAAAACCACGTTCGGCCAGGATGTTGAGCATTTCGCGACCGACATTGCCGGTGGCGCCTACAATTGCAACTTTGAAACCCATGATCAAGCTCTCTTTCTGTCTCTCCTCTTTTGGGTGAGGTGGGGAACCCGCATCGCATTGCGGCTTCCTCGATCCCCAGCCAAACCGGGGAGAGAGCGGTGGCCAGAGACGTCAGACGGTTTTAATCGTCGTTTTGGCCGTAATTCGGATAGAATAAGAAAGACGCGGATCATCGCCGGCGGATTGTGCCGGTCCTTCCATGACAATCATGTCTGCAACATGCCTGCGCAAGGTGATGCTCCTTCTTCGCGAGAAGCTATTAGAAGGTTTGGTGTTCGTGTCAAGAAAAAAGGCACGTTGCGAGCGACCCGGCGCATAAGCGCAAATGCCACCTCGCGATATTTTTGCACGTTATGCATTAGACTAAAGTCATAATCCGAAAGCATCGCTCTCATTGGGGTTAATTTTCTGTCACTCTAACATTACGCGCATTGCACCCTTACGGGGGAGTCCGGAGGAGAGACAGGGCTCTGCAATGCGCTCATTTGACATCTGTGGAGGACAGACAATGGCAAACGTAGCAGCCGTGAGCGGCGCCGCCCGTCCCATGACGGGTGAGGAGAAGAAGGTGATTTTCGCCTCTTCTCTCGGAACAGTCTTCGAATGGTACGATTTTTATCTGTACGGCTCGCTCGCGATCTATATCGGCGCGAACTTCTTCAGCCAATATCCGGAAACGACACGTAACATCTTCGCGCTTCTGGCATTTGCCGCCGGCTTCCTCGTGCGCCCCTTCGGCGCCCTGGTGTTCGGGCGTCTCGGCGACATTGTCGGCCGTAAATACACCTTCCTGATCACCATTCTCATCATGGGCGTTTCGACATTCCTCGTCGGCGTCCTGCCCGGTGCATCGCAGATCGGCATCGCAGCCCCGATCATCCTGATCATCCTGCGCATGCTTCAGGGTCTGGCGCTTGGCGGCGAATATGGCGGTGCTGCAACTTATGTGGCCGAACACGCGCCCAACGGTCGCAGAGGCTATTACACCTCATGGATCCAGACGACGGCGACGCTCGGGCTCTTCCTGTCGCTGATGGTCATTCTCGGCGTGCAGTTCGCACTCGGCAAGGAAGCCTTCGCCGCCTGGGGCTGGCGTATTCCCTTCCTCGTTTCGGTTCTGCTGCTTGGCGTATCGGTCTGGATTCGTCTGAAAATGAACGAATCTCCTGCCTTCAAGAAGATGAAGGAAGAAGGCAAGACCTCCAAGGCACCACTCAGCGAAGCCTTCGGCCAGTGGAAAAACGCAAAGATCGCCCTGCTTGCCCTCGTCGGCGCCGTCATCGGTCAGGCCGTCGTCTGGTATACGGGCCAGTTCTATGCACTGTTCTTCCTGCAGAGCATTCTGAAGGTGGACGGCCAGTCGGCCAACATCATGGTCGCGGCGGCCCTCATCCTCGGCACGGGCTTCTTCGTGCTCTTCGGCTGGCTTTCCGACAAGATCGGCCGCAAGCCGATCATCATGGCGGGTCTCGTTCTCGCGATGCTGACCTACTTCCCGCTGTTCAAGGCGCTCACATGGGCGGGCAACCCGGCACTGGCGCAAGCACAAGCCAGCGTTCGCGCCACCGTGACCGCTGCTCCGGGAGACTGCAAATTCCAGTTCAACCCGACAGGTACGGCGAAATTCACCACATCCTGCGATATCGCCACCTCGTTCCTGACACGCAACTCCGTTCCCTATGACGTCGTTGCTGGAGCGGCTGGAACGCCGGCAAGCGTCAAGATCGGCGACGCCACCATTGCGAGCTACGACGCCATCGCAGCCGGCGCGGATGCTGCCGCAAAAGACAGGGCCTTCCAGAAACAGGTCAACATCGCGCTGCATGACGGCGGCTACCCGCTGGTGCGCGGCGTAGCACAGGTGCCGGACGCAAAACTGGATGCCTTCATTGCCGCCAACCCGGAACTCAACCTCAATGCGGAAGCCGTTCGCGCCGCCGACAAGAAGATGGTGGCGACCGACAAGCTGGTGGCCGACAAGTTGCTGACGCCGGCCGAGACCGCCGGAGCGGCGGAAATGGCCGTCTACAGCATTGCCGGTGGTGGTACCTTCGCCATGGTCGCCGATCCGGCTGCCGTGAACTGGGTCGTCATCATCGCGGTCCTGACCGTCCTCGTGATCTACGTGACGATGGTCTACGGCCCGATTGCGGCCCTGCTGGTCGAACTGTTCCCGACCCGCATCCGCTACTCCGGCATGTCGCTGCCCTACCATATCGGCAACGGCTGGTTCGGCGGCCTGCTGCCCGCCACCGCTTTTGCGATGAGCGCGGCGAAGGGCGATATCTATTACGGCCTCTGGTACCCGATCGTTTTCGCAGGCATCACGCTGGTCATCGGCCTGCTGTTCCTGCCGGAAACCAAGGATCGCGACATCCACACCATGG
Source organism: Rhizobium sp. AN68 (assembly GCF_030758035.1). Classification (NCBI taxonomy): domain Bacteria; kingdom Pseudomonadati; phylum Pseudomonadota; class Alphaproteobacteria; order Hyphomicrobiales; family Rhizobiaceae; genus Rhizobium; species Rhizobium sp. AN68. The sequence continues at coordinate 2,340,749 of NZ_JARWMI010000003.1, forward strand.
AGTGAGCGGTTTCGCTCCCGACGATAGAGACCCGGCGCTGACGCGCCGGGTTTTTTATTGCCGCAGTACCGCCAGTGCCCGAACTGGCCTTTCGCAGGCTGTCAATCCGCCGCAGGTAGAAACCGCCAAAAACAAGACAAAAACGCTCGAAATAGGCTATGACGCCCTATCGTGCGGAAAAGGGAGAGCCATTTTGAAAATCGGGACGCCTAAGGAATTATATGATGGCGAGGCGCGCGTCGGCATGACGCCCGACAGCGCGCAAGGCTTGCAGAAACTCGGATATGATTGCATCCTCGAAACAGGCGCGGGCAAGGCGGCGGGATTTTCCGACGACGCCTATCGCGCAGCCGGTGTCACCATCGTTGATAGCGCCGATGCGCTTTATACCGGTGCCGACATCATCGCCAAGGTTCGTCCGCCGGAAACGTCGGAGATTGATCGCCTGTCTTCGGACAAGACGCTGATCTCGTTCTTCTATCCCGCACAGAACAAGGACCTTCTGGAGCAGGCGAAGGAAAAGGGCGCAAATGTCATCGCAATGGACATGGTGCCGCGCATTTCCCGCGCCCAGAAAATGGACGCGCTGTCCTCCATGGCCAACATCGCCGGCTATCGCGCCGTCATCGAGGCCGGCAATAATTTCGGCCGCTTCTTCACCGGTCAGGTAACCGCCGCCGGCAAGGTGCCGCCCGCCAAGGTGCTGGTCATCGGTGCCGGCGTTGCCGGTCTTGCCGCCATCGGCACGGCAACCTCGCTCGGCGCCATTACCTATGCCTTCGACGTGCGCCCGGAAGTGGCCGAACAGATCGAATCCATGGGCGCCGAATTCGTCTATCTCGATTTCGCCGACCAGAGCCAGGATGGCGCAGCGACCGGCGGTTACGCCGCCCCCTCCTCGCCGGAATTCCGCGAAAAGCAGCTTGAGAAATTCCGCGAGCTGGCACCGCAGATCGATATCGTCATCACCACGGCGCTGATACCCGGCCGTGACGCCCCGAAGCTGTGGCTGGCCGACATGGTGGCGGCAATGAAGCCGGGTTCGGTCATCATCGATCTCGCCGCCGAGCGCGGTGGCAATTGCGATCTCACGGTGCCCGACCAGCGCGTCGTCTCGGACAATGGCGTCATCGTCATCGGCTATACGGATTTCCCGAGCCGCATGGCCACGCAGGCCTCAACGCTCTATTCCACCAACATCCGTCACATGATGACCGATCTGACGCCCGCAAAGGACGGCAAGGTCGTTCACAACATGGAAGACGACGTCATCCGCGGTGCGACCGTCACCTATCAGGGCGACATCACCTTTCCGCCACCGCCACCGAAGATCCAGGCCATCGCCGCGCAGAAACCCAAGGAACGAGCAAAAGAGCTTACGCCTGAGGAAAAGCACGCCAAGGAACGGGCCGAGTTCAAGGCGCAGACGAAAAGCCAGGTCGGTCTGCTCGTCATCGGTACGGCGGCCCTGCTTCTCGTCGGCCTTTACGCGCCGGCAAGCTTCATGAGCCATTTCATCGTCTTCGTGCTCGCCTGCTTTATCGGCTTCTCCGTCATCTGGAATGTCAGCCACTCGCTGCACACGCCGCTGATGGCGGTGACGAACGCGATTTCCGGCATCGTCATTATCGGCGCGCTGCTGCAGATCGGTTCCGGCAACTGGCTGGTGGTGATCCTCGCCTCACTTTCCGTCCTGATCGCGACGATCAACATCGTCGGCGGTTTCCTCGTGACACGGCGCATGCTCGCCATGTTCCAGAAGTCCTGAGCCGTGTAGGGGACACATAATGACCATTGGTATCGTTTCCGCGGCCTATGTTGCCGCAGCCGTTCTTTTCATCCTCTCCCTCGGTGGTCTTTCCGGGCAGGAAAGCGCCAAGCGCGCCGTCTGGTACGGCATAACAGGCATGGGTCTTGCCATTGTCGCCACGGTCTTCGGACCTGATGTCGGCAACTGGTTCATCGTACTTCTGATGCTGGCGGGTGGCGCCGTTCTCGGCTACTTCGTCGCAAACCGCGTGCAGATGACCGAGATGCCGCAGCTTGTTGCAGCACTTCACTCCTTTGTCGGTCTGGCCGCCGTCTTCATCGGCTTCAACGCCCATATCGAGGAAGCGCATGTCGCCTCGCTCGATGAGACGGCGCGTTCCCTGTTGACAGGCTTTTCCGCCCTCCTCGCCCACAAGACGCCGGTAGAACTGGCAATCATGAAGGTTGAGGTCTTCCTCGGCGTCTTCATCGGCGCCGTCACCTTCACCGGTTCCGTCGTCGCCTTCGGCAAGCTTGCCGGCAAGGTGGACGGCAAGGCGAAGAAGCTTCCGGGCGGACACGTCCTCAATGCCGGTGCCGCGATCCTGTCGCTCGTCCTGCTCATCATGTATTGCAACGGTGCTGGCGCATGGACGCTGGTGCTGATGACGCTTGCCGCCTTCTTCATCGGCTATCACCTGATCATGGGTATCGGCGGCGCAGACATGCCTGTCGTCGTCTCGATGCTGAACAGCTATTCCGGCTGGGCGGCGGCCGCCATCGGCTTCACGCTCGGCAACGATCTCCTGATCGTTACCGGTGCGCTTGTCGGCTCCTCGGGTGCGATCCTGTCCTACATCATGTGCAAGGCCATGAACCGCTCCTTCATCTCGGTCATCCTCGGCGGCTTCGGCGGCACGACGGGTCCGGCGATGGAAATCGAGGGCGAGCAGGTGGCAATCGATGCCGAAGGCGTGGCATCAGCGCTGAACGACGCTGACAGCGTCATCATCGTGCCCGGTTACGGCATGGCGGTGGCACAGGCGCAACAGGCCGTTTCCGAACTGACCCGCAAGCTGCGCGCCGACGGCAAGACCGTGCGTTTCGCCATCCACCCGGTTGCGGGTCGTCTTCCCGGCCACATGAACGTGCTGCTCGCCGAAGCAAAGGTGCCCTACGACATCGTGCTGGAAATGGACGAGATCAACGACGATTTCCCCAATACCGACGTTGTCATCGTCATCGGCTCCAACGACATCGTCAACCCGGCGGCACAGGACGATCCCAACTCGCCCATCGCCGGCATGCCGGTTCTGGAAGTATGGAAATCCAAGCTGGTCATCGTTTCCAAGCGCGGCCAGGGCACGGGCTATTCCGGCATCGAGAACCCGCTGTTCTACAAGGACAACACCCGCATGTTCTACGGCGATGCGAAGAAGTCGATCAACGATCTTTTGCCGCTGATCAAGTAATGAAAAGGGCGTTTCCGGTTTCCAGGAGCGCCCTTCTTACTGACGTGAAAAGAAAGCTCCGCCGTCATCCTCGGGCTTGTCCCGGTTGCAGATCCTCGGGACAAGCCCGAGGATGACGGCGCGCAAATAGCTGATCGTGAGTTAAGGGTAAACCGGCCCCAGAGACCGCTCTCAAAGCACCCGGTAACGCCGGTTGAAATACATCAGTGCTTCGTCGCCCTCATTGATCTTCATATCGACGACATCGCAGATCAGGATATCGTGCGTGCCGCCATCATGTGCCTCGCGAATGCGGCAATCGAAGGAGACCAGTGCGTCCTCCAGAACAGGCGAGTCGGTTTCGAGCACGCCCCAGCTTCCGGCAGCGAAACGTTCTTCCGCCGGTGTCTTGCCGCCGAACAGGGTGCTCAGCACCTCGTGCTTGGAAGCAAGCGTGTTGACGCAGATGACGCCATTGCCCTTCACCACATTATAAGCGGAAGAGCCGCGGTTGAGGCAGACGAGAAGCGTGGGCGGATTGTCGGAAACGCTGCAAACGGCCGTCGCTGCAAATCCCGCACGGCCTGCCGCACCGTCCGTGGTGACGATGTTGACTGCCGCACCGAGCCGCGCCATGGCATTTCTATAATCGAGGCTGCGTTCCTGTGCAGTCTTCGTCTCCATTTCCGCTTCCTTTTCAAGAGACATCATCCGCATCTAAACCATCCTTCCTTAACAGGCCCTCAAGCCAGAACACAGGCGTCTTCGAACGCAAGTCGCGGCAGGCGGCCGAACAGCTTCGACGGATCGCCGTAACCAAGATTGATGAGGAAATTGGATTTCCACGTCGTACCCGCAAAAAAAGCGGCATCCACCTTGCCCTTGTCGAAACCGGACATGGCTCCGGTATCAAGCCCGAGCGCGCGGGCGGCAAGAATGAGATAACCGGCTTGCAGCGTGGCATTGCGGAATGCCGTTTCCTCGGCCATCGCCGCACTGGAGGTGAACCAGGAACGCGCATCGGCATGGGGAAACAGCACCGGCAGCTTCTCGTAAAATTCGCTGTCGATGGCAGCGATGACCGTGACGGGTGCTGCCATGGTCTTTTCCAGATTGCCCGAAGAAAGCGCCGGCCTCAATTTTTCCTTGGCTTCCGGGCTGCGCACGAAAACGAAACGCGCCGGCGAGCAATTGGCCGAAGTCGGCCCCATCTTCGTCAGGTCATAAAGCGCTGTCAGCGTCTCATCCCCGATTGGCTTGTCCGTCCAGCCATTGTGGGTGCGTGCCTCGGTGAAAAGTGTTGCCAATGCAGCGTCGTCCAATGCTCTCGTCATTTTACTCTCAAATCCCGTCAGAATGTTTGTGTTGCCGGTAGCAGAAACTGCAAAAGCCGCGCGTTGAAAAGGTCAGAATCGGTGATATTGACCGCATGCGCTCCGAAATCGAGAAGGCAAAGCTCGCTTTGCGGCAAACCTTCCGCAAGACGCAGCGACCGGGTATAGGGCACCAGAAGATCGTCCTTGGTTGCCACTACCAGAACCGGATTGCCGATCTCGCGGAGGCGCGCGTCGATATCAAAGGCCCGGAGCGCCGCGATGCGCCGAAGCACATTCGCCCTGCCCTGAAAATGCGCGACGCCATGCGCATCGTCACGTGCCAGCCGCTCCTGATGCTCTGACATCCAGGCCGCCGGATAAAGAAACAGCGGCTGGGCTTTCACGAAAGCCTCGACACCGGATTTTTCCAGAAGCTCGATCCGCACATCGAAGCAGCGCCCGGAATGCGGATCGGCCTTGCTCCAGGCATTGATAAGAACAAGCCTGTCGATGAGGCCGGGCTTGCGAAGCGCGATATCGAGTCCGATCAGACCGCCAAGCGCATGGCCCATGAAGTGAAATTTTTCGAGGTTCAGCGCCGAGACGATCTCAAGCACATCATCGGCCATCGCCGATATGCCGCCATCTGCCGGCACCTCGCCGCCGGTCCGGCCAGTTCCGCGATGGTCATAGGTAACGATCCGGAAATGGCTGGAAAGGGCCTCGATCTGCGGCGCCCAATAGGCGCCCGATCCACCCAGCCCCGATGACAGCAGGATACTGGGCGCCTCAGGCTCGGCCCGGCCATGAACCTCGAAATGCATCATTTTGCCGTTTCGCCTTACTTGCCGATATGTGCGACGGTGGCGATTTCCACCAGTGCATCAGGCTTTACGAGGCCACACTGGATGCAATAACGCGCGGGCTTGTCGCCGGGGAAATATTCGGCATAGACCGTGTTCACGGCCTGGTAATTCGCCCAGTCGGTGATGAAGATGTGGTTCATCGTCACGTCCTCCATCGTGCCGCCGGCGGTCTCAATAACGGATTTGATGGTTTCCAGAACATGGCGTGTCTGGGCGCTGGCATCGCCCACATGCACGACATTATTGTCCTTGTCGAATGGCAGCGTTCCGGAAACGTAAACCACGCCATCGGCAAGGGTTCCCGGCGAAAAAGGGGCGATGGGTTTGCTTGTACCGGCAGGCACGACGATCTTCTTCGGCATTTCATTCTCCTCTTTGTGTTTGGGGATCAATCCCTGACGGGTGCGGCCTGCGAGATGACGCCGCAGAAATCATTGACAGTTGCCACCCAGCCGAAAAATTTCTCGACATTGTAGACCGTCGCCTGCTGGATGTAGTCCGGGCCCAGATGATGCGTGGCATCCTCCAGCATCACCCCAAAATATTCGAGATGGAAAGCGTCGCGCAGCGAGCTACCGACGCAGACATTGGTGGCGATGCCGACGAACACCAGATTGCGGATGCCGCGGGCGCGCAGGACGCTGTCCATATTGGTGTTAAAAAAACCGCTGTAACGCGTCTTCGGCACCAAGATATCGCCGGGCTGGGGCTGCAACTCGTCAACGATGGCATAGTCCCATGTGCCCTTGGCCAACAGCTGGCCCTGCAATTCCGGCCTTTTGCGCATCGTCTTCAGCGCGTTGGACTTGTGCCAGTTGGGCGAACCCGGCCCACCGGCCTCGACATAATCCTTGTCCCAGCCATTCTGGAAATAGATGACCTGAACACCTGCCGCCCGCGCTGCATCCAGCGTCTTCTTGATGTTGGCGATGGTGCCCTTGGCGCCGGAAATATCGAACCCGGCAAGATCGACATAACCGCCCTCGGTCGAATAGGCGTTCTGCATGTCGACCACGACAACGGCGGTCTCGCTGGGCTTGAGGGTAATCGGCTCCGGCCTTGCGGGAAGTGTGACACTTTCCGAACGGCTTTCCGGCCCCTTGTAACCCGCCACGACGGCTTCACTCATTCCGCTGCCTCCAGTTCGGCCAGCACATGCTGGCGGCTCTTCATCAGCGGCTGTACATATTTGCCGAATTTTTCGACGCCTTCGAGAAAATCGTCAAAGGTCAGCATCACGCCACCCGTTCCCGGCACTTCGCTCATTTCATCCAGCATCGCCGCTACTTCCTCATAGGAGCCAATCAGCGTTCCCATGTTGATGTTGACCGCCGAGACGGGATTGGACATGTGCCGGACATTGGTATCAGAGCCGGACTTGGTGTCGACAGAACTCTGCAGGCCGAGCCACTTGATCGCGTCCTCATCCGCGCCCGCCTTGTAATGCTCCCACTTCGCCCAGGCATCCTCGGATTTTTCTTCCGCGAGGATCATGGTCAGCACGACGGATTTAACCTCGCGACCCGACTTTTCCGTTGCCGCCAGAAGTCGCTCATTGGTGGGTGCAAAAGCCTTTGGCGTATTGACGCCGACGCCGAAGCAGAAGCTGTAATCGGCGAATTTGGCAGAGAACGCCATGCCGGAATTGGAGGAACCGGCGCAGATGAGCTTCACATCCCCCTGCGGCACCGGCTTCATGCGGCAATCATCCATCTGGAAGAACTTGCCCTTGAAGTCCGACTGCCCTTCCGTCAGTAGTTCCTTCAGCACGGAGGTATATTCGCCGAGATATTCATAGCGATCACCGAAATAATCGTCGCCCGGCCAAAGCCCCATCTGGCTGTATTCAGGACGCTGCCAGCCGGTAATAAGGTTGATGCCGAAACGCCCGCCGGAAATGGAATCGATCGTCGTCGCCATGCGCGCAACGATGGCCGGCGGCATGACAAGCGTGGCGGCGGTGCCGAACAGCTTGATCTTGGAGGTCACGGCGGCGAGGCCCGCCATCAGGGTGAAGGATTCCAGATTATAATCCCAGAACTCGGTCTTGCCGCCAAAGCCGCGCAGCTTGATCATCGACAGTGCGAAATCGAAGCCGTACTTTTCCGCCTTCAGCGTGATTTCCTTGTTCAGGTCGAAGCTTGGCTTGTATTGCGGCGCGTTCTCGGAAAGGAGCCACCCATTATTCCCGATCGGTATAAAAACACCAACTTCCATCTCGCTGTTCCCTTTTTTGGCATCAGGCGTTTTCCTGATTTGAAGAAAGAGTAGCAGGTTCCGTGCCAGACGAAAAAAAATAATTTTATCAATTGGATAATTTTTTGGAGGCCAATTTCTTTTTACCAAAAGATAAAAATTTTATCATTTGGTAAATTAACATGCCTGTTTATTCGGCAAATATCGAACGCAATGTGCGGGAAATGAGTGGCTCTCACAATGGTTCTGAAGCGTTGCACGACAGCCGAAAACCACTCCTCCGTCACGCCGGACTTGATCCTGTATCCAGCCGCGGCCCGTCCGCGCCGCCAATAGAGCCCCGCGCGATCAAACACTTGATCGCACTAGACCCCGGACCAAGCCCGGGGTGACGGCGTGAGGATGCTAAGACGAGGTCAGCACGAATGTGCAACGAGGCATTTCAAGCGCTGTGAAGACAACCAGCGACAAGCTATGCCAAAACCTCAACCGAGGCGTTGCTGCGCGTAGGCATGCACGGCCCTGAAGGCGGCTTCGGCGCCGGCGACGACCCGCTCCTCTTCTTCGATGGTCAGCGAAATTTCATCGAGCGCGGCCGTAAAGGTACGCCAATGCAGGCCGCGCCCTTCCGGAGCGCCGGCCAGATGGCGCGCGCCGAATTCTTCGGTGAGGCCAAGCTTGGCTGCATCTTTCAGAAGGAAAGCCGCGCCGAGGTTCGAGCCTTCGACCACATAAAGCCAGCCCATGGCCTCAGGTAGATCGAACGGCGTTTCGCTGGTAAAGCGCGGCTCGTTTGTTTCAGGAATGGCGTGTCCCAGATCGGCAAGGTCCTGCTCTATCATGGAGAGACGGCGACGACCCTTAAGATCAGGCAGCAGGCCATCAAGCGTTTCATTGGAGAAAAACGCATCGAGGTCGCGATGGAAAAGATATTGCGTTTCCACGAATTTGCCGAAGTTCTCCCGGCTCTCGAACGGCTTCGCTGCCATGATGAATGTGTCGAGACCACCATGCGCGCCACGCGTGGCAGCCCTCAGGCGCTTCACGCGGCTCTGCTCGATCTCTTCCACAGGCGCTGATGGCTCCACAATGGTCATGACGCTTCCCTTTATCCCATATTCAGATTGCCTGATAAAAATCTTTACTTAAACAGTCAAATTTATTTTAGCATTTTTCCTGTGCATCGCTAAAAAATGGCATTCGCGTAAACCGGTGTAAACATTCCATGCCCCCACCGGGCGCAACACCGATCCTGAGGCAGCTTTAGAAGCCAATTCCCCCCATTCCAGCCTCCTGAACAATCATTCTGCAATTACCGCTTTACAACTAACATGTCAGTGTGCCATCAATCTGCAGCCATCTTGGAGGAGCATCTTAATTGACCCAGAAATTCGGCCTTTCGGCAGCACTGACGACCCCTTTCAAAACTGACGGAACCGTCGATACAGACGCCATGATCGCGCATGCCCGCCGTTGCCTTGCAAATGGTTGCGACAGCGTGACACTCTTCGGCACCACCGGCGAGGGATGCTCCGTCGGCAGCCGCGAACGGCAGGTCATTCTCTCCCGCTTCATCGAGGCAGGCATTGCGCCTTCCCGTCTGGTCACCGGCGTTCTCGTGGATTCCATCGAGGATGCGGCCGACCAGTCCGCCGAGGCCCTGAACGCAGGTGCCCGTAATATTCTTCTGGCCCCACCATCCTATTTCAAGAATGTCAGCGATGACGGCCTGTTTGCCTGGTTCTCGGCAGTTTTCGAAAAGATCGGCAAGGGCGCGCGCGACATTCTCGTCTATAACATCCCTTCCGTGACCATGGTAACACTGTCGGTCGAACTGGTGGGGCGGCTGAGACAAGCGTTTCCGGGCATCGTCACCGGCGTGAAGGACTCCTCAGGCAACTGGAGCCACACAGAGCGCCTGCTGAAAGAACACGGCGATCTCGCCATTCTGATCGGCGATGAGCGTGATCTGGCCAAGGGCGTTCGCCTGGGCGGTCAGGGAGCCATCTCCGGCGTTGCCAATTTCCTGACGCAGGAAGTCCGCGCCATGGCCGTTGACGGCAAGGACGATGCGCGCATCGTCGATCTTGTTGTGGAACTTCTGAAATTTCCGGTTACGCCCGCCGTCAAGGTGCTGGTATCACACACGACAGGGGAAAATATCTGGTCTGACGTGCGCGCGCCGCTCGTTGCCATTTCACCGGAGGGCCGGCGGCAGATCGAAGGCGCATTCGACGCGCTGTTTCGCAAACAGGCCGCCTGAACAGACCTTGAAAGGTTGAGCATGGACGATACCGGCGAACAGACATTGCGGGAACGGGCGTATGAAAGCTTTACGCATCACCTTCTCTCGCGCGACGTTCGCCCTGGGCAATTCATCTCGCAACGCCGCCTCGTGGAATTGACGGGTCTGCCGCTGGGCGCGATCCGGGAAGCAATTCCACGGCTGGAGGCGGAAGGTCTGATCAAGACCGTGCCGCAGCGGGGATTGCAGGTCGCCCATATCGACATCAACCTCATCCGCGAGGCGTTCCAGTTCCGGATCTTTCTCGAGAAGGAGGCCGTGGCGCTCTTTACGCGTTCGGCCTCGGACGAGACCATCGCCAAGCTGTTGAAACAGCACCGCGATATCGTCGAGGCGACGGAAAACGGTGGGGAATCGCCGGAGCTGGACCAGCACGCGCAGCAGGTGGACTGGGGCATGCACGACGCCTTCATCGATAGTCTCGGCAATTCGATCATCTCGAACGCCTACAGGGTCAACTCCATCAAGATGCGCCTCATCAATCAGGAGCGCTTTCGCATCGCAGGCCATGTCAAATCGGTGATGAAAGAACACCTCGCCATTCTCGAAGCCATTGAGAAGCGATCTGTCGAAGACGCTGTGGAGCGGCTGACCGCCCATATCCGCAACGCAAGGGACAGGGCGCTGGCAGTATAGGGCAATTCCGGTAGGGCAGAAGAAAGGTCCTGCCCGGAATTGCATGAAAATAAGCAACAAGCCGGAGGTGAGGAGAATTTCCGGCTAACTGGAGGAGAACTGACATGACGCATTCATTGCTCAACCCCACGCGTCGCGCCTTTCTGGCAGGCACGGCAGCGATCGGTGGCAGCGCGGTGCTCGGCATCCGCCCCGCATCGGCGGCGGTGAACTGGAAAAAACACGCCGGCACCACGCTTGAAGTCAACCTGGTCAAAAGCCCGCGCAGCGAAACGCTGATCAAATATCTGGGCGAATTCGAGGAACTGACCGGCATCAAGGTCAATGCCGAAGCAACACCTGAACAGCAGCAGCGCCAGAAGGTGGTAATCGAGCTTTCCTCCGGCAAGCCGAGCTTCGACGTCGTTCATCTGAGCTACCACGTGCAGAAGAGACAGTTCGAAAAGGGCAAGTGGCTGGCCGATATCAGCGGCTTCCTGAAGGACCCTTCGCTGACCGATCCGTCCCTCGTCGAAAAGGATTTTGCCGAAGCCGGCATGCTGTTTGCCAAGGATAGCGACGGCGTGCTGCGCTCGCTGCCCTTCTCGGTGGATTACTGGATCGTCTACTGGAACAAGGAACTCTTCGAAGCCAAGGGCCTGAAATACCCTGAGACCTTCGAGGAACTGGTGACGGCAGCGGAAAAGATCACCGATCCCGCAACCAACACCTACGGTTTCGTCGCCCGCGGCCTGAAGAACGCCAACACCCCGGTCTGGACTTCGTTGATGCTGGGTTACGGCGCAAAGCCGATCGGCGCGGACGGAAAGGTCGACACCGATCCAAGGAAGCGGTCGAGGCCGCGAAACTCTATCAACGCTTGATGACCAAAGCCGCCCCTCCCGGCGTTTCCGGCTTCAACTGGGCCGAAGCGCAGTCTGCCTTCCTTCAGGGCAAGATCGGCATGTGGTTCGATGGCGTCGGTTTTGCACCGCCGATCGAAAACCCGGAAAAATCCCGCGTTGTCGGCAAGGTCGGTTACGGTGTCATGCCGAAGGGCCCGGCAGTACAGGCGGCCGGCACCTTCGGCGATGGCCTCGGTGTCGTCGAAGCCAGCAGCAAGAAGGAAGCGGCCTACCTCTTCTGCCAATGGGCGATTTCGCACGACATGGGTGCGCGCCTGCTGCAGGCAGGTGCGGGTGTTCCATTCCGCCAGTCCATCCTCGAAGACCAGAAGGTGCGCGAAGGCGTGAAGATGCCGGCCGCCTGGCTGGATGCGGTCGTCGGTTCCGGCAAGGTCTCGCAGCTTGCCCTGCCGGTCATCATTCCGGTCACGGAATTCCGCGACATCTACGGCGTCGGCCTCACCAACATGATCGGCGGCGCCGACCCGGCAGCTGAGTTGAAAAAAGCGACGGAACAGTTCGCACCCGTTCTGGCGCGTAGCGAGGGATAATGGCCTCCGTGAGCATCGAAAACACCAAAACAGGCGTCAGCCGGAAAGAAGGGAGCAGGCCCGCAAGGCTTGCTCCCAACTACTGGCCTTTCGTTATACCGGCACTTGTCGTTATCTCGGCGGTGATCGTTTTTCCGTGGGTCTTCACCCTGTGGATGAGCGTGCATCGCTGGACGCTCGGACAGGAGCAGAGCTTTATCGGTTTCGATAACTATATAAGGCTCGCAAGCGACGTGAGGTTCTGGGAATCGCTCTGGCACACCCTCATCTATACCGTGCTGTCCGTCGTCGCTCCGCTGTTTCTGGGAACATTGGCGGCGCTGGTTTTCGATGCGCAGTTTCCGCTGCGCGGTTTTCTGCGCGGCGTGTTCGTGATGCCGATGATGGCGACCCCGGTCGCCATCGCGCTCGTCTGGACCATGATGTTCCACCCGCAGCTCGGCGTTCTGAACTATCTCTTGTCCTTCATCCATATCGGACCGCTGGAATGGATCTACAACCAGTCCACCGTCATCCCCTCGCTGGTGCTGGTGGAAACCTGGCAATGGACGCCGCTCGTCATGCTGATCGTGCTCGGCGGACTGGCTGCAGTACCCCGCGAACCCTATGAGAGCGCCGAAATCGATGGTGCCAACGCCTGGCAGAAGTTTCGTTACCTGACCATGCCGATGATCGCGCCGTTCCTGATGATCGCCGTCATCATCCGCTCCATCGATGCCGTCAAAAGCTTCGACATCATCTACGCGATGACGCAGGGCGGACCCGGCACGGCCTCGGAAACCATCAACATCTACCTCTACAACACGGCGTTTTCCTACTACGATATCGGTTACGGCTCGGCCATGGCCGTCGTCTTCTTCATCATCATCGTGGCGCTGTCCTTTGTGCTGTTGATGGTGCGCCAGCGTGCGCAATGGAACGAGATGGAGGATCGCTGATGGCTCGCCAATTGCTCAAACGTAAAAACCTCGACCGCATCGGCCTGTTTTTCGTGGCGCTGGTGATGATTTCGCCTGTCATCCTCTTCTTCATCTGGATGATTTCGCTATCGCTGAAATATGAAATCGACAACGGCGCCTATCCGCCGATCCTCATCCCCGAGCGTTTCGCATGGTCGAACTATGTGAAGGTGTTCGAGGAGAATAATTTCTTCCTCTATTTCTGGAATTCGGTGCTCGTCACCGGTGCGGCCACCATTCTGGCGCTGGTGATCGGCGTGCCCGCCGGTTACGGCATCGCCCGGCTGAAGGCGGAAAAGTCGGCTGTCGTCATCATGATCGCCCGCATGACGCCCGGCCTCTCCTTCCTCATTCCGCTGTTCCTGCTGTTCCAATGGCTGAACCTGCTCGGCACACTCTGGCCGCAGATCATCATCCATCTCGTGGTGACGGTTCCGATCGTGGTCTGGATCATGATCGGTTATTTCGAAACCACGCCGAAGGAACTGGAAGAAGCGGCAAGCATCGATGGCGCATCCTCCTGGCAGGTGTTCCGGCTGGTGGCGTTGCCGATTGCCAAGCCCGGCATCGTCGTTTCCTTTATCCTCGCGGTCATCTTCTCGTGGAACAACTTCGTCTTCGGCATCGTGCTGGCCAGCCGTGAAACGCGCACCCTGCCGGTGGCGGTCTACAACATGCTGTCCTTCGAACAGGTGAGCTGGGGACCGCTTGCCGCAGCCGCGCTGATCGTGACGCTGCCGGTGCTGCTGCTCACCATGTTCGCGCAGAAACAGATCGTGGCGGGCCTGACCGCCGGCGCCGTCAAGGGCGGCTGAATCAACCAATTAAAAATACGGGAACCAAAAACATGGCACCGGTCAATATTCTAAACGTCCAGAAGCGCTTCGGCGCGGTCAATATCATCCACGGCATCGATATCGATATCAAGGATGGCGAATTTGTCGTGCTGGTCGGCCCTTCCGGCTGCGGCAAATCCACCCTGCTGCGCATGATTGCGGGGCTTGAGGAAGTCAGCGACGGCGAAATCCACATCGGCGCGCGTGAGGTGAGCAACCTGCCTGCCCGCGACCGCGATATCGCCATGGTCTTCCAGAACTACGCCCTTTATCCGCACATGACGGTGAAGGATAATATGGGCTTCGCGCTGAAGCTGAAGAAGGTGAGCGCCGACGAAACCAAGGCCAAGGTCGACAAGGCCGCCGCCATTCTGGGGCTGGACAAGCTGCTCGACCGTTATCCGCGCCAGCTTTCGGGCGGCCAGCGCCAGCGTGTGGCCATGGGACGCGCGCTGGTGCGCGATCCGCAGGTCTTCCTGTTTGACGAACCGCTGTCAAACCTCGACGCCAAGCTGCGCGTGCAGATGCGCGGCGAGATAAAGGCCATGCACCAGCGCATCGGCACCACCACCATCTACGTCACGCACGACCAGGTGGAAGCCATGACCATGGCCGACAAGATCGTGGTGCTGCATGACGGCGTGATCGAGCAGATCGGCGCACCGCTCGAGCTTTACGACCGTCCGGCCAACCTCTTCGTTGCCGGTTTCATTGGTTCGCCTGCGATGAATTTCATTCGTGGACGCGTCGAAGAAGGCGTGTTCCGCACTGTGAAGGGCTTAAGCCTTCCCCTGCCCGCCAACAGCGACATCGCCGCACCGGGCGGCCGCGACCTCGTCTACGGCGTGCGCCCGGAACATATCCGTGCAGCAAGCGGCGGTATCGAAGGCCGGGTCGAACTGGTCGAAGGCACCGGCTCGGAAATCTATGCCAAGCTGAACTGCAATGGCGACGAGATTGCCTGCCTGTTCCGCGAGCGGCTGGACGTGCGGTTCGGCGATAAGATCCATATCGCCATCGACCCGGAAATGGTTCACCTTTTCGACAAGGCAACCGGCAAGCGCATCTAAGGCGCATGCCGAGTAAAATTGCGTAAGACAAAGACATAGGGTGACGGGCATGGACAGCCAACACGAGAGCCGCAAACATGTGCTGTGCGTGGGTGCAGCCGTGCTCGACACCCTGTTTCGCGTCCATGACATGCCAAAGGGCGAAGGCAAGGTCCTGCCCTACGAAATGTTGCAGATCGCCGAGGGCATGGCATCCAGCGCAGCCTATGCGGTGCACCGCATGGGCGGGCGCGCCAGCCTTTGGGGTGCTGTGGGCGACGACGAGACCGGAACCCGCATCCTGCGCGATCTCGCCGAAAGCGGTATCGACACCACAGGCATGACAGTCGCCGCCGGCGCACGCTCCGCACTCTCCACGATCATTATCGATGATCGCGGCGAGCGGCTGATCGTGCCTTTTTATGATCACAGGCTGCATGAGAAAAAGCGCTCCTGCACACCAGCGGACCTCGCCGCTTACGACGCCGTGCTGGTGGATGTGCGCTGGCCGGAACTGGCGCTCGATGTTCTTGATGTGGCACGCGCGCTCGGCAAACACGCCATTCTCGACGGCGACGTCGCGCCGGTCGAAATCCTCGAAAAGCTCGCACCCGCCGCGACCCACATCGTTTTTTCCGAACCCGCCGCCGCCCGGCTGACGGGGCTTGAGACGGTAGAGGACATGCTGCCGGTGCTGCACGCCCGCTACCCGCAAACCTTCATCGCCGTCACCGCCGGACCGGCAGGCTGCTGGTGGACGGAAGCTGGCGATCCCACTGTCCATTTTCAGGAAACGATGCAGGTCAAGGCGGTGGATACGCTGGCGGCAGGCGACATTTTCCACGGCACCTTTGCGCTTGCCATAGCCGAAGGCATGGAAAGCCGCGCCGCCATCCGGCTCTCCTCCGTTGCCGCTGCGCTCAAATGCACGGTCTTCGGCGGCCGCATCGGCGCACCCACACGCGAAGAGACCGAAGACGCGATGCGGCAATGGCTGGAGCGTGAACGGGACCGGCGCTACGCGCCTTCTGAGCGCATCCATTGCCCGCATAAAACTATTCCATTTTTGCGATGCCGTTTCCCGGCGAACTAGGCTAACGTCAAGTCAGAGCAAAGCTTTTCGCAAGCCGCGCTTGTTCCACCTTGAGCCTGCATTCCGCAAAAGTGATCGCCCGATGCATCAGACGACCCGCCCGAGACTGCGCGATATCGGCTTGCCGCCCGGCCATTTCGAGACCGGCCCGCTCAATGCCATCACCGATGTCGAAGGCGTGACGATCGGCCATTCGACCGTCATCGAAGGCGACACGATCCGCACCGGCGCAACCGCGATCCTGCCGCATGGCGGCAATCTTTTTCAGGACAAGGTGCCTGCGGGTTTTGCGGTCTATAACGGCTTTGGCAAATTTGCCGGCTCGACCCAGATCGAGGAACTCGGCGAACTCGAAACGCCTGTCATCCTCACCAATACGCTTGCAACCGGCCGGGCAATCGAGACGATCAACCGCCACACACTGGCGCAGCCGGGTAACGAAAAAGTGGTGTCGATCAATGCGGTCGTCGGAGAGACCAACGATTCCCGCCTCAACGACATCCGCGCTGGACGCCCGACCGTCGAGGAAATTTCGGCCGCGCTGAAAAACGCTGCCACAGGCCCGGTGGCCGAGGGCGGCGTTGGAGCCGGGACCGGCACGGTGGCTTTCGGCATGAAGGGCGGCATCGGAACCGCATCCCGCATCGTCACCGTCGCGGGGGAGGCCTATACGCTCGGCGTTCTCGTGCAGTCCAATTATGGCGGCCATCTTCTCGTCTGTGGCAAAGCCTATGTGAGCCCGGAGCACAAGGACAAGGACGGCTCGATTGTCATCATCATCGCAACCGATGCGCCGCTGTCGTCGCGCAATTTGAAGCGCTTGGCCGCTAGGAGCTTCGGCGGCCTCTCGCGCACCGGTGCGGCACTGAGCAATGGTTCCGGCGATTACGCGCTGGCATTTTCGACCAACGAGCGCCTTCGCCGCACGCCCGCACGCCGTAAGGCAGTTACAGACTATCCTGAGCTCTCCAACGATGCGATCTCGCCGCTCTTCGAAGCCGCAATAGAGGCAACCGAGGAGGCGATCCTCAATTCGCTCTGCGCGTCAACAACAACATCAGGCTTCAACGCTGGAACCGGCAAGGCCGCAACGGTTGAGGCCATTTGCATCGATACCCTTAAAACCCTTCTTTCAGCCTGACTTTTCCAGACGGAGTTTTCATGACTAGCCAATCCGGTCGCATCGTTTATCTCAACGGCGAATTTCTGCCCGAGGCGGAAGCCCGCCTTTCCATCTTCGACCGCGGCTTCCTGTTCGGCGACGGCATTTATGAAGTCACCTCCGTTCTCGAAGGCAAGCTGATCGACAGCGACCTGCACATGGCGCGGCTGGAACGCAGCGCCCGCGAAATCGACGTGCCGCTGCCGGTCACAACAAAGGAAATCGTCGAGGCCGAACGTCGCCTGATTGCCGACAACAACCTTGTCGAAGGCATGATCTACCTGCAACTGACGCGCGGCGCGGAAGACCGCAACTTCCTGTTTTCCGCCGATTTGAAGCCGACGCTGGTGATGTTCACGCAGGCCAAGAAACTCGTCGGCACCGCCGTGGAAGAGGCCGGCATTGCGGTCAAATCCGTTCCCGACCAGCGCTGGGCGCGCCGTGATATCAAGACCGTCTGCCTGCTGCCGCAGGTCATGGCAAAACGCATCGCCAAGGCTGAAGGCTGCGATGAGGCGTGGATGATCGAGGATGGTTTCGTCACCGAAGGCGCATCCTCCACCGCCTATATCATCACCGGCGACAGGAAGATCATCACCCGCGGCAACAGCAACAAGACCCTGCCCGGCTGCACCCGCCTTGCCGCCCTGCAACTGGCCAAGGAGGCCGGTTTCACGCTGGAAGAACGGCCTTTCACGCTGGAAGAGGCGATGAACGCAGACGAAGCCTGCCTGACCAGCGCCTCCAACTTCGTGGTTTCGGTGACGAAGATCGACGGCAAGCCGGTGGGTGATGGCAAACCAGGCGCGATGGTGAAACGCCTGCGCGCGCTCTATCTCGAAAACGCCCACCGCACCGCGATCTGACCGGGATCAATCTTCGAGAACCGCCCATATGCGCTCGACAACGGGACGGCGGTTCTCCTTGGAACGATAAAGCCGGATATCCACGGCAATATCGAAACTGTGATCGGCGGCACGCACCAGCGCGCCGCTATCCAGCTCGTGCCGCATCAGGCTTTCCGGCACCCAGGCAACACCCCATCCCGCCATCGCCATGGCTTTCAGCCCCACCGACATGCTGCCCTCATGCACCCGCTCGAATTTCGGCAGGCGCGCACTCAGGAGATCGCGCAACAGCGGCCCGAAGAACGATGCTTTTTCGTAATCCAGATAGGCAAAGGGTTTTTTCGCGCTTTCCGTCAGGCTGTGCAGCGGTGCGCCGTCCTCTGTGGGGGCGGAAACGGGAATGATGTTTTCCGCGCCAAGCACGCGGAATTCGAAGGTCTGCGCATCGAGCAGCATCGGCACTTCGGGGTGGGCGTAGGTCAGAAGGAAATCGCTCTGCCCGTCCACCAGCGAATTGAGGTTCTCCTCCATGCTGCCGGAATCAGGCCGCAGAACCGAAAACAGCGGTCCCGCCTTCTCGTTCACCCGTTTCAGCCAGTCCGGGAAGAAGGTGAAAGACAGCGTGTGCAGCGCCGTCAGCCGCACTGTTCTGGCATCCTCACCGTCTTCCTGCAACAGGGTGCGACGGGCGTGGTAAAGCTGCTTCAGGGTTTCCTGCGCCACCGGAACGAACTTCACCCCGGCCTCGGTCAGCCGTGAGGGATAGGAAGCGCGATCGACCAGCGTCGCGCCCACCCAGGCTTCCAGCTGCTTGATCCTCCGGCTGAAAGCGGATTGCGTCACATGCCGCTCTTCCGCCGCCTTCGAAAAATTGAGCGTTCCGGCCAGCGCCAGGAAATCCTCGAGCCATTTGACTTCCAAGGGCCTGTTCTCCCACAAAGATGTTGAACCGGCCTTTAGCTGGAACAAGGGTCTTTATTAGGAGCAATAGCAGCTGATTGAAACCCTCTTAAAGGCTTCTTGAATATTCGATCATTCGCGCCCGGCTCGCCACAAGCTCTATCCGGCTGTCGCTCAATTGATTGAGGCAGATGCGCTTCGTCCACGGCCCGTCCGAGAGCGTGAAGAGGAAGCGACCATTGCCGAGCGCCGTCAAAGGCATGGAGCGGCGCGTGGGACCGATACCCATGGTCAGCGACGAACCGGAAATCGTAAATTCCGCCCCTTCGGTAGAGCGCCAAGTTCCGGAAAGCTCATCGGGCACCGCATGGTCGCCAACCGGAAGGAACCGACGAGCGGCGTGGCCTGCCTCGCCGACGATCGCGTCGCCCTCGAGCCTCAGAAGCATCGGAGAGGATGCGGAGCGCGATGACACCCAGCCATCGGCATCTTCATAAAGCGTGTCGTCGCCATCGATGAAGGTCGAGGTACTGCCCTTGATCTCCAGCCACCACGGTCCGCTTTCGGTGACATAGAGGCCTTCCGGCAAGCTGGCGGCGGGTTTGGGTAAAGGCAAACCGGTCAGGGCCGCCATGCTTTCCAGCGCAATCTTGAAGCCGTCGGTATCCTCGCGGTTCGATACCACGACGAAACCCGTGCCGTTTTCCGGATCGAGAAGGAAGTACGTCTTGTAGCCGGGATGCGAACCGCCATGACCGACGAAACGTCTGTCGCCGAGATGTGACCAGCGCAGGCCGAGACCATATTCGCTCATCCGTCCATCGGCGAGCCGCCGCTCGGTGGAAAGCCCGTCCAGAACGGCGGCAAAGCTGCCCTCTCCGCGCATCAGCCCCTGCAGCCAGCGGGTCAGCGCTTCGGCACTGCCGGCAAGACTGCCCGAAGCGGAAATATGCAGCCCCGCCGCCGAAAGTTGCCAGTTGCTTTCAGCCTTCCAGTAACCCGGCACCAATCCGTCCACCGGATCGTTCCAGACGTCCGGCGCCTTTAGGAAAACACCGAACGGTCCGGCAATTTGCGTCTGCACGAAATCGTCAAAACGGAAGCCATGGCGCTCCAGCGCCGCCTCGACCAGACGATAACCGGTATTCGAATAGGAAACCTCGCTGCCGGCCGGAAAGTTCAGCCGGGTCAGCCGCGACAGATAGTCTAGAAGCGGGCCGGCCTTCGTTTCGGTGTAGACGGAAAGACCAAGCAGCGAGAGGCATTCGCGCGTGTCCGGCAACCCGCCGCTCATATCCAGCGCCTGCCCGACAGTGACGTCGCGGAGCGGCGATTGCAGCTCCGGCAGATGCGTTCCGAGCGGATCGTCAAGCCCGATCAGATCGGAATGGGCAAGCACCATGGCGCAGAAGGCATGTTTGGTGACGGATGCGTAACGCACCACGCTTTTCGGCGTGAACGGCGTAAACGTCGAAAGGCTCTCAACCCCGCCCGCATGGGCAAAACGGATGCCATTGAGATCGAAACCGATCACTGCTCCGCCTGGCTCGTTGCCGGCCCATTGCGAGACGAAACTCTCGGCAAGCGTTGAAGCGGCGTTCCAGTCGAATTGCTGTGACATTGTTCGGTCTCGTGTCTTCGTGGGTCTTGTGGGAAGCCTCATACCGCTGCCGCGACCTTCTCGCCGGTGGGAAGAAGAAGCGAGCAGCACCCGCTCGATCTATGTGCGACGTGGGCTCAAGCCGGCTCTTCCAACCGGATACTCAGGCTGCGCAACTCTTCTGTATGCGGGTGTTTCGTGCGGCCTTCGCGCAGATCGCCTGCATTCAGCTGCTCGACCATTTCACCATTCAGCATCACGCCCACCTGTGGGCACAGATGCGCGATAACAGCCAGATTGTGGCTGACGAGGATATAGGTGAGGTTGC
Source organism: Rhizobium sp. AN68 (assembly GCF_030758035.1). Lineage (NCBI taxonomy): Bacteria > Pseudomonadati > Pseudomonadota > Alphaproteobacteria > Hyphomicrobiales > Rhizobiaceae > Rhizobium > Rhizobium sp. AN68. Next base: position 2,361,478 of record NZ_JARWMI010000003.1, read on the forward strand.
GCGCCGCCCGCAGATCCTGCAACAGGTTCAGGATTTCCGCCTGCACTGAAACATCGAGCGCCGAAGTCGGCTCATCGAGCAGCAGGACCTGCGGATCGGCAATCAACGCACGCGCAATCGCCACGCGCTGACGCTGACCGCCGGAGAGCTGGTGCGGGTAACGGAAGCGCACCGCCTGCGGCAGGGCCACATCCGATAGCGCCTGCTGGATGCGTTTTTCGATATTGTCCATGCCGTGCACCAACGGCAATTCGCTGAGAATGCGGTCGATGGTCTGGCGCGGATGCAGCGAACCATAGGGGTCCTGAAACACCATCTGCACCTGCCGGAAGAATTCCGGCGTGCGCTTCAGCGGCGCATCCTTGCCGGCAAAGGCGATGCGGCCTTCCCAGCTTTCATTAAGGCCGGCCATGGCGCGCAGGATGGTGGACTTGCCCGAGCCGCTTTCGCCAACGATGCCGAAGCTGCCGCCCTTTTCGACCGAAAAGGACACGCCCTTCACCACTTCACGGTCGCCGAACTTGATACGGAGATTTTCGACGTCGATCATAGGCTGGACCACGCTGCATCACGGTTGAGAACGGGAAGACGCTCGCGCGGATGCGTCAGCGAGGGAATGCAGTTCAAGAGACCCTGCGTGTAAGGATGCTGTGCTTTCAGGAGTTCGGAAGCCTTCAGTTCCTCCATCACCCGGCCGGAATACATGACAGCCACGCGGTCGCAGAAATGCGAGACAAGCGGCAGGTCGTGGCTGATGAGGATGAGACCCATGCCGCGTTCCGATACCAGCTCCTCGATCAGCCGCAGGATTTCCGCCTGCACCGTGGCATCGAGAGCACTCGTCGGTTCGTCGGCGATCAGAAGCTCGGGATCGGGCGCCAGCATCATGGCGATCATGACACGCTGGCCCATGCCGCCGGAAACCTCGTGAGCGTAGGACGAAGCGACCTGGCGCGGATTGCGGATCTTCACCTGATCGAGCAGAGCGATTGCCGCCTCCATGGCCGCACGCTTGCTGCCGCCCTTGTGGGCGCGCCAGGCTTCCGCGATCTGTGCACCCATGGTCTTGACCGGGTTCAGCGAATATTTCGGATCCTGAAGGATGAAACCTGCCCGTTTTCCCCGGATCTGGCGCATCTGCTTTTCACTGGCGGAAAGCACGTCGATACCGTCAAAGGAGAGCTTGTCGGCCCTGATATCAGCATTGGAGGGCAGAAGCTTCATCAGCGCGCGCGCCGTGAGGCTCTTGCCCGAACCGGATTCACCGACGATACCGAGCTTTTCTGTTCCGAGCTTCATGGAAACACCGCGCACCGCCTCGAAGCGGCTGGTGCGGGTCTGGAACGCGATCTTCAGATTTTCGATTTCGACCAGCATGGCTCAATGTCCCTTCGGGTCGAGCACGTCGCGCAGACCATCGCCAAGGAAGTTGAAGGCGAGCGAGACGAGGAAGATGGCGATGCCCGGAATGGTGGCGACCCACCATTGTTCGAAGATGAAGCGCTTGGCCGTCGCAATCATCGCACCCCATTCCGGCGAAGGCGGCTGCGCGCCCATGCCGAGGAAGCCGAGGCTTGCGGCGGTGATGATGATCGAGCTCATGTCGAGCGTGATGCGCACGATGAGGCTCGGCACGCAGAGCGGCGCGATGTGACGGGCGATGATGCGCCAGGCGGAAGCGCCTGTCAGCCGGTAGGCCGCAACGAAATCGCTGCCGCGAACCGTCATTGTTTCGGCGCGAGCGAGACGCGCATAGGGCGGCCAGGCGGTGAGCGCGATGGCGAGAATGGCGCTTTCGACGCCAGGCTTCAGCGCCGCGACGAAGGCAAGCGCCAGGATGAGGCGCGGGAAGGCCAGGAACACATCGGTCACCCGCATCAACACCGTATCGACGATACCGCCGAAATAACCGGCAATGCAGCCGATGGCGAGACCGATCGGCGCAACGAGAACGACGACGGCAATGACCATGCCAAGCGTGACGCGACCACCATAGAGAATGCGGGAAAGAATGTCGCGACCCAGCTCATCCGTGCCGAACCAGTGCTCGGCACTCGGGAAGGCAAGGCGGTTGCCGAGGTTCTGCGCGGCCGGATCGTAAGGCGCGATGAACGGCGCCAGCAGCGACAGCGCAATGAAGACGATGATGATCGTGAGACCGACCACCGCCAGCGGATTGGACTTGAGGTTCAGCCAGATGCGGTACCGGTTTCCCCAGGCAGCCTGCCTGCGGGAATGCGGCGTCTCATCCAGAGCCCAGTTTCTGAAAGTTGCTAACATCATCGAACGCGGGGATCCATTACTCGGTAAAGTACGTCTGCGAGCAGGTTGAGGCCGACATAGATCAGGCCGATCAACAGGGTCGCTCCGACGACAGGGTTCATGTCCGCGTTCATGAGCGAGACGGTGAGATATTGGCCAAGGCCCGGCCAGCTGAAGACGGTTTCCGTCACCACGGCACCTTCCAGAAGGCCGGCATAGGTGAGTGCGAGAACCGTGACGAGCTGTACGGCAACCGTCGGGAAGGCGTGCCCCCAGATAACGGTCATTGCCGAAAGCCCCTTGGCACGGGCGGTAATGACATATTCGCCCTTCAGCGCATCGATCATGAAGGCGCGTGTCATGCGGGTGATATAGGCCATGCTGAAATAGGCAAGGATGCAGACGGGCTGCACCATATGGGCGATGGCGTCGTAAAACGCGTCCCAGTCGCCGGCAAGCAGCGTATCGACCGTCATCAGGCCCGTGACCGGCGAGATCATGCCGTCATAGATGATGTCCTGCCTGCCCGGTCCGGGTGCGACGCCAAGCGTGGCGTAAAATACCAGCAGCGAAATCAGCGCCAGCATGAAGACAGGCACGGAATGGCCGGCAAGGCAGACGACGCGGATGATCTGGTCCGTCAACTTACCCTGCTTCACGGCGGCCCATACGCCGAGCGGAATGCCGATCAGCGCAGCGAGAATGAGTGCTGCCGTAGCAAGCTCGAAGGTGGCGGGGAAAACGCGCTTGATATCGATCCAGACCGGGTTGCGGGTCAGAATGGAATTGCCGAAATCACCGTGCAGCACTTGCGACACATAGTGGAAAAACTGAACGACCAGTGGCTGGTCCAGGCCCATTTCGGCCCGAACCCGCACAATGACGTCTTCAGGCGCGTTGTCGCCGACTGCCGCAATGACGGGATCGACAGGCATGACGCGCCCGATCAGGAAGGTGATGACCATCAACCCGAACAGCGTCAGAATGACGCTGCTCAGTGTCGACGATATGCTTTTGACGCGCTTGTTCAATGTTACGCTTTCTTAGCATCGTGGTAGGAATTGCCCTCGGAGAGAACGCCGAGTTCAAAGCCGGAAACGCCCTTGCGGAACGCGGCAGTCTTCGTCGTCTGGAACATGAAGACGAAGGGGCTGTTTTCCATATGCTCGCGCTGCAGCGCTTCATAAAGCTCGATGCGCTTTGCCGGGTCCTTCTCGTCGCGGGCGGCTTCTGCCTTCGCGGCAAAGTCGTCGTTCTTGAAGCGCGAACGCCACAGGAAGGGCTTGGACTTGGCGTCGTCGCCATTGTCCTTGTTGATGTTGAAGACATCGGCATTGGAATGCGGATCGAAATAATCCGTGCCCCAGGCGGAAAGCGCCATCTGGTGTTCGCGGCCGCGCATCTTGGTCAGAACCTGACGGTTCTCGGCAGATTGCAGACGCACCTTGATGCCGATATCGGCAAGGTTTGCCTGGATGGCCTGCGCCAGATCCGGGTAAGGCTGGGCGGAATAGTGATCCATGGTGATTTCGAAACCGTCGGCAAGACCGGCTTCCGCCATCAGCGCCTTGGCCTTTTCGACATCGCGCTGGTACGGCGTGTCGTTGACGGCGCCGGGGAAACCTTCCGGCTCGAAGCTCTGGTGAACCTTGTGCGTCAGCGGCACGATGTTTTCCTGCATGCCCTTGTAGTCCAGCGCCCATTTGATGGCCTGCCAGACCTGTGGCTTGGCAAGGTTCTCATTGCCCTGATTGAGCGAGATCAGCACCAGCGAGGCGATGCTCTTGCGCTGCAACTCGATGTTGGCGTCGTTCTGGACGGTACGCAGCTGTTCCGAGGTCAGGTCGCGGGCAATGTCGATATCGCCCTTCTGCAACATCAGAAGCTGGGAAGACGGATCGGTGACATGGCGCAGGATGACGCGCTTGATGTTACCCTTGTAGGGGCCATTCGGGTTGACGGTGAGCGCTACGCTCTCGCTCGGCTTCCAGGCCTGCAACATGAAATCGCCGGAACCGGCGCTGTTTTTCTGCAGCCAGCCATTGCCGAGGTCTTCGCCCGAGGCATTTGCCAGCACGGCCTTCTTTTCAACGATCGCGCCGATATTGGCGGAGAGGCAATAGAGCAGGAACGAGATTGCGGTCGGCTTTGCCGTCGTCAGCTTCACTGTCTTTTCGTCGGCGGCAACGATGGTGGTTTCGGCATTGTCAGGCGTGAAGCCGAACTGGCCGATGATGAAGGCCGGGCTCTTGTTCATCTTGATGGCGCGCTGCAGCGAAAAGGCCACGTCTTCCGCGGTCACTTTCGCACCGCTCGAGAAGGTCGCATCGTCACCGATCACAAAGGTGAAAACCTTGCTTTCCGCATCGGCTTCCCAGGACTTCGCGATGACCGGATCGACCTTGGTGGAATCTTCACGGTTCGCCCGCACCAGCTTCTGGTACATGTTGGACATGATTTCACCGCCGACGGCTTCGAAACCCTCATGCGGATCAAGGCTCGTCATGTTGTCCAGCTGCTGCGCGACCACCAGAATATCCTTGGGCGTCGCAGCAAATGCCGGAATGTGCGCATAGGACAGGAACGGTACGGCAGCGCCGGCAATCAGCAGGTTGCGTCTTGAAATCATCGAAAATCCCCTTTCGGACCTTATTTTTCGGAAACGGTATGGGTTCGCCCCAATCCAGTCATTTTTTTTATGTTTTCCCGCGATTACCACGAGCAAACGAGGCGCGACCAATTCCAAATTTGGCAGAGCCTATGCACGGATTGCATTTGCTCCGACCTTGACCTTTCATCTACCAATTCTCAAAAGTCTGACGACCGCGCGCCCGCGCCCCGCCCGTATCCAAAGGTGAATGACCATGACCGATGAAAAAACCGTACCCGTCTTCGACGGCCACAACGACGTGCTTCTGCGGTTATGGCGATCGGGCAATACCTCTCCCGAAACGCTTCTCATCGAGGGTGATACGGTCGGCCACATCGACCTGCCGCGCGCCAGGAAGGGCGGGTTGGCCGGTGGCCTCTGCGCCATCTACGTCCCCTCGCCCAGCATGGAGAAGGACGCGAACGGCGACTTCACGACACCGGCTGAAGCGGACGCGCTGAAGGCGACGCTTGGCATGGCGGCCCTGCTGTTCCGCGCCGAGAAACAATCAGGCGGTGCGCTGAAAGTCTGCCGCACGGCCGCCGAGATCCGCAGCGCGATGGCAGAGGGCGCCTTTGCCTCCGTCTTCCATATCGAGGGCGCAGAAGCGATCGGCGCCGATCTGGATGCGCTGCATGTTCTCCACGAGGCTGGCCTTCGCACGCTCGGCCCGGTCTGGAGCCGCCCGAACATCTTCGCCTACGGCGTTCCCTTCCGCTTCCCGTCGACACCGGATATCGGCCCCGGCCTCACCGATGCCGGAAAACGGCTGGTAAAGACCTGCAACGAACTGAAGATCATGGTCGACCTGTCCCACATGAACGAACAGGGTTTCTGGGACATCGCGAAGATTTCGGACGCACCGCTGGTGGCGTCCCATTCCAACACCTATGCGCTGTGCAACCACAGCCGCAACCTGACGGACCGCCAGCTGGACGCGATCCGCGACACAGGCGGTCTTGCCGGCATCAATTTCGGCGTTCTGTTCCTGCGCCAGGACGGCGTGAAGAACCCGGCTACCGATCTTGGCGAACTGGTCCGCCATGTCGACTATATCGTCAACCGCATCGGCATCGATCACGTCGCACTCGGCTCGGATTTCGACGGCACCACCATTCCAGCAGCCATGAAGGATGCGGCCGATCTGCAATTGCTGGTCACAGCCCTACGCAACGGCGGTTATGACGACGCCGCACTCGCCAAGATCTGCCATGGCAACTGGGTACGCGTGCTGGAGAAAACGTGGGGCGCGTAACGCGCCCCGACTTTGGCATTCTCCCCGGACTTCCGTGCCGGAGACATGAAGCGGCAGGCCTCAGGCCTTTGCCGCTTTCTTTTTGCCCGTGGACCGAAACGCCAGCAGGCCTGCGACCAGACCAGCAATGGCCCATTTGATCGGTAGTACATCCGCCGTCTCGCTACGGATCGGCAGAACGGTCACTGTTCCCGGACGCGATTCATATCCGGCCTGCCCGCCGGCCTTCGCATCAGCGATCTGCTGCGGCGAGACAACCCATTCGGCGCCCCGCATCTTGTCATAAGCCATGTAGCCGCCGCCCACCAAAAGGGCTGCGATCAGCGAAATTACTATTCTTGTAGGCATGTTCATTTTGCATTTCCTTCAATTGAAAGAAGCGTTTAATCACATCAAACATCGCCTCCAAGCAATCGGAACGTTTAATTCACGGAGTTTTTGATCTAAAATTTGAACATCGCTCTTTTTGGTTGCATTTTTCATTTTAACGGCGAAAATCCCGTTGGTTTGTCGCCAAACTTCACATCGACACGTCACGCATTTCTGCTAAGCAAATTTCCTCAACCGAAACGAATTAGCGACACAATCCTGTGGTTCGCCAACCAAGGGACTGGCGCTGGAAAAAGCAAATGGCAGACAAGAGCGAAATTATACAGACCGATATTACCGAATCCCCGGTTGAAAGCTTCTTTGCCAGAAACCGGCCCTATCTGACGGCCATCGCCATCACGCTCATCTTCGTGATGATGACGTTTGCGATTTACCGCCTCACATCCGAAGTGCGGTACGATGATGTGATCGCAGCCCTTCTGGACACTTCGCTTCCGGCCATTCTTCTTGCAATGGTCTTTACGGCGCTGAGCTTCCTGTCGCTGATTTTCTATGACGCCAACGCGATCGAATATGTCGGCAAAAAGGTGCGCTTCCCGTCCATGGCGGCCACCGCTTTTGCCGCTTACGCCATCGGCAACACTGCTGGATTTGGCCCCTTGAGCGGCGGCGCCATACGCTTTCGCGCCTATTCCAGGCTGGGACTTTCGCCGGGTGACATCGCCCGTGTCATCGCCTTCGTCACGCTGTCCTTCGGGCTGGGGCTTTTGTCGGTCAGCGCCCTTTCGACCTTCATCGTCGCACCACGCATCGCCGCCATCATCGGTCTCGACCCGACTGTTCTAAGGGGCGGAGCGCTCGCCGTCATTGCCGTTCTCGTTGCCACCGCCTATATCGGCCGCAACGGCAAGGCGATCCGGCTTGGCAAATGGCGACTGCGCCTTCCCGACAGCCGCACCTCCTCGCGCCAGTTCCTCGTCTCCGCCTTTGATATCGCCGCCTCCGCCTCCGTGCTTTACGTGCTCCTGCCCGAGACGCATCTCGGCTGGCCGACATTCTTCGCGATCTATGCCACCGCCGTTGGCCTTGGCGTTCTCAGCCACGTTCCCGCCGGTCTCGGTGTGTTCGAAACGGTCATGGTAGCCGGGCTCGGCAACGCGATCAGCGTCGATCAGCTGCTCGGAAGCCTCGTTCTTTATCGCGTCATCTATCACGTCCTGCCGCTGGTTGTTGCCATTCTGGTAATGATCGTTTCCGAAATGAAGCAGTTCGCGGCCAAGCCGGTGGTCTCCGATATCAGCCAGCTTGCCGTGCGGCTGGCGCCGCCGCTGCTCTCGACCTTCGCGATCATTCTCGGCACCATGCTGATCTTTTCGAGCGTGACGCCGACGCCCGGCAGCAATCTGGATTTCCTGTCGAATTTCGTGCCACTGCCGATCATCGAGGCGGCGCACTTTCTGACGAGTATTCTCGGCCTCGGCCTCGTTGTCGCCTCCCGCGGCCTCGGGCAGCGGCTGGATGGGGCGTGGTGGATTGCCCTTGTCGCTGCATCGCTGGCGCTCATCCTGTCGCTGGTGAAGGCGATCGCCGTTTTCGAGGCAATCTTCCTCGGCATCTTCATCGCGGCGCTCGCCCTCAATATGCGCAGCTTCAACCGTCATGCCTCGCTGGTCAAACAGGCGCTGGGACCAAGCTGGCTCGCCGCTATGGCCGTCATCATCGCCGGCGCGGCAACGATCCTTCTGTTCGTCTACCGTGACACCGATTACAGCCACACATTGTGGTGGGAATTCGAGTTCTCCGAGGAAGCACCGCGCGGTCTGCGCGCCCTTCTCGGCCTGGTGCTCGCTTCCTCGACCATTGCAATTTTCAGCCTGATGCGGCCGGTCACCTTCAAGCCGGACTCCATCCAGCCGGAAGACGTTGAACGTGCAACCGACATCGTCATGCAGCAGGACTCGGCCGATGCCAATCTGGTGCGCATGGGCGACAAGCATGTGATGTTCTCGGAAAGCGGCAGCGCCTTCATCATGTACGGCATTCAAGGCCGGTCATGGATAGCCTTCGCCGACCCCGTCGGCAACGAAGAGGATTTTCCCGATCTGGTCTGGCAATTCGTGGAATCCGCCCGTTCGGCGGGTGCGCGCGCCGCCTTCTACCAGATTTCGCCCTTCCTCCTGTCCCATTGCGCCGATGCGGGCCTGCGTGCCTTCAAGCTTGGCGAACTGGCGCTGGTCGATCTTACCGCATTCGAATTGAAGGGCGGCAAGCTCGCGACCCTTCGCCAATCACTGAGCCGCGGCGCCCGCGACGGGCTGACCTTCGAAGTTGTCGAGCAATCGCATGTTGCCGATATTCTGGATGATCTCAAGCAGGTCTCGGATGGCTGGCTCACCCACCACAATACAAGGGAAAAGCGATTTTCTCTCGGTGCGTTCGAGCCCAACTACATTCTCTCCCAGCCCGTCGCCGTGCTGCGCAAGGATGGCAAGATCACCGCCTTCGCCAATCTGATGGTGACGGACACCAAAAAGGAAGCCACCGTCGATCTCATGCGCTTTTTACCGGATGCACCGCGCGGCTCGATGGATTTCCTCTTCGTCAGCATCATGCAGCATCTACGCGAGGCGGGATATGAAAGCTTCAATCTCGGCATGGCACCCATGTCCGGCATGTCGAAGCGCGATGCGGCACCGGTCTGGGACCGCATTGGCAGCACGCTTTTCGAACATGGCGAACGTTTCTACAACTTTAAGGGCCTTCGTGCGTTCAAGACGAAGTTCCACCCGAAATGGGAACCGCGTTACCTCGCCGTACAGAATGGCGCAGACGCCGCTCTGGCGCTGATGGACGCGACGGTTCTGATCAGTGGCGGTGTCAGAGGAGTGATCGGAAAATGAGAAAATACAGCATGCTGAAGGCAGCGCTTGCCGCTTCCGCCCTGTTCCTCTCCCCGTTGTTTGCTTCCAGTGCCGCCTTTTCGCAGGACAAGCCAGCCTATGACACCGGCATGATCCCCGCCGAGCACATCATGGTGCCTGATGGCGAAATTCTCGCCAGCGTCTTCCTGATTTCCGATGCGGACGGATGGACCGGCACCGACGAAGAACGCGCCAAAGCACTGGTGGAAAAGGGTGCCGCGGTGGTCGGCATCGATTTCAAGGAATATCTTAAGGCACTCGAGGCCGATGATGACGAGTGTATCTATATGATCTCGGACATCGAGTCGCTGTCGCAGCAGATCCAGCGCACCGCCGGGACCGCCAGCTATCGCCAGCCTATCCTCACCGGCATCGGCAAGGGCGGAACGCTGGCGCTCGCCATGATCGCGCAAAGCCCGGTCTCCACCGTTCAGGAAGCCATCGCGGTCGACCCCAAGGCTGGCCTGCCGCTTGAGAAGATACTCTGCACCCCCGCCACCAAGGACAAGGTGGACGGTGAAACGGTTTATGGCCTGACCGATGGCCCGCTGCCAGCTCCTGTCAGCGTGCTGTTCACGCCCGATGCGGATCAGAAGGGCCGCGACCACGTTAACGCCCTGGTGAAGCTTCATCCCGATATCGAAGTGACTGATGTGACAGGCAAGGCGGATGAGATCTTGTCTCAGACCCTGTCCGACAAGGTCGATGCGGCGGGCGATACCAGCAGCCCGCTAGGCCTGCCGATCACGGTTCTCGAAACGAGCCCGGCGATGGACACCATGGCGGTGATCTATTCCGGTGACGGCGGCTGGCGCGATCTGGACGAGGAAGTCGGCGGCGCGCTGCAAAAGCAGGGGATACCTGTGATCGGCGTCGATGCCCTGCGTTACTTCTGGAAAGAAAAACAACCGCAGGAAGTGGCCAATGACCTTGCGCGCATCATCGACACCTACCGCAAGGAATGGAAGGTTCGGAACGTCGTGCTGATCGGCTATTCCTTTGGCGCCGATATCATTCCCGCCACCTATAATCTCCTGCCCGAACGCGCGAAATCCCATGTCGTGCAGCTGACGCTGCTTGGACTTTCGACCGAAGTCGATTTCGAGATTTCCGTCCAGGGCTGGCTCGGCGTTGCCGGCGAAGGCAAGGGCGGCAAGACCATCGACGACATCGTCAAGATCGATCCGAAGCTGGTGCAATGCGTCTATGGCACGGAGGAAGAAGATGAAGACCCCTGCCCCGGCCTGAAGGCAAAGGGCGTGGAGACGGTCGGCATCGAAGGTGGCCACCATTTCGATGAGGACTATGAGGGGCTTGCCAAGCGCATCGTGACCTCCCTGAAAACCCGGCTACCGAAATAGGCTGTCGCAACCTCTGCGGCTTCGGGAGAATTCCCGAAGCCCATACTTCCATCAGAATTCAATCACCTGAAGCGCCGCCGGCAGGATGTCGGCTCCCCGACTTACCGATCTCGGCTCGCAGACCTTCCTTGAAGGTTCCACGCATCACGGCCATACTTGCGGAATCGATTAAACTATTATTCAAAAGAAATATGCTGGCGGCGGATATCCATGGCATTTCCGCAACCATGCTTCTGTTGATTGCCAATCATAGATTTTATATTTCCCGACCGGTTCAGGGGCCGCCGCATGCTCGCACGAAAGACCAAAACTCCAGTTCTCGTGGAACGCATCGACCAGTTCGTCGGTCGGGTCAGGGAGGCGATGAAAAGCAGCGAGGCGTTGCGAAACAAAAAAATCCGCGATCTTTGGGACGCAGAGGTCCGCTACCATTTCGACAATGGCCGCACGGAAAAGACGCTCGAACTTTACATCATGAAATATCGCTATGCCCTGAAGGCCGAATTTGGCGCAAAGAGCACCCCACTTGCCATCTGCAACATGAAAAAGCTGCGGGAGCGGCTGAAGACCTATATAGAGCGGGCCGACTATCCGAAAACCGGCGTGGCGACCTCCATTGTCGAAAAGATCGAGCGGGCGGAGTTCAACACCGCCGGCCGCAAGCCGACAGTGCTTTTGCGGATCGCGGATTTTATTGCAGCGATGAACGGCCTGGGCTCGAAAGAAGAGATGCAGGCCTTGTGGGACGCCGAAATCGCCGTCATGAAGGGCCGCGCCCAGACGACGATCATTTCCTACATCACCAAATATCGTAACGCCATCCGCGAAGCCTTCGGTGACGACCATCCGATGCTGAAGATCGCCACCGGCGATGCAGCGATGTACGACGATGCGCGCCGGGTCAAGATGGAGAAGATCGCCAATAAGCATGGTGCGCTGATCACGTTCGAAAATTACCGGCAGGTTCTGAAGATTTGCGAGGATTGTCTCAAGTCCAGCGATCCGCTGATGATCGGCATCGGCCTGATCGGCATGACGGGGCGACGCCCCTACGAGGTCTTTACGCAGGCCGAGTTTTCACCCGCCCCCTATGGCAAGGGCGTTTCCAAATGGAGCATCCTGTTTAACGGCCAGGCCAAGACGAAGCAGGGCGAAGGAACGAAATTCGGGATTACCTACGAGATCCCGGTCCTTGCACGCTCCGCAACCATCCTGTCCGCCTACCAGCGCCTGCGCGAAAGCGGGCAGGGAAAATTGTGGCACGGCATGTCGATCGACGATTTTTCATCGGAAACCCGCCTGCTGCTTCGGGACACGGTTTTTAATCTGTTCGAGGATTTCTGGCCGAAGGAAGAACTGCCCAAGCCCTATGGCTTGCGGCACCTTTATGCGGAGGTGGCGTATCACAATTTCGCGCCGCCCCATGTCACCAAGAACAGCTATTTCGCGGCCATCCTCGGACACAACAATAACGACCTCGAAACCTCGCTGTCCTACATGACCTACACGCTGCCGGAAGATCGCGACGATGCATTGGCGCGAGCCAAACGCACGAATGAGCGCACATTGTTGCAGATGGCGACCATCGCCCCCGCCTCCCGCAAGAACCCGTAGCGGTACCCGGAACTGCACTAGAAAAAGCCTCTAATCCGGCCTTGCCTCAGGATAGCGCTGAACACGCTGCCAGCGGTATTTTCGCATGTCTGTCCCAACAGCCCGGACAAATGTGCCGCCCTCAGCTTTTGCCAAGTCTTCCCCCTTTGTCTGCCGGCGTGGTGTTGGCGTTGGCGCTTGGGGCCGCTTCTGCCTGCACGCGATCTGAACGCAGCCACGCACCAAACAATCAATATAAATCTCAACTAATTTAATAATACAAAATATTTATCCTAAATATTACTTTTAATTATACAGCTACGCGCAAGACTATACTGCAATTATCCGCTTCATAACTGGCTCACGCACAGATTTTGCCATAGTTTTTTCGGAGACACATGGTGCTGCCCGCATATACGACTTACGCTCTTTACAATCGTGATATGGAATTGTCGCTGAAACGCGTCGCGAACGACCCCGTCGTATCGCGCGACGCCAAATATTATGCGGATAATATCGGCAAGGTCAAAAACCTCGACGCGTTCCTGAAGGACTTCCGGCTCTATTCCTACGCCATGAAGGCACATGGACTGGAGGAAATGATCTATGCCACCGCCTTCATGAAAAAGGTGCTGGAAAGCAATCTCAACGATCCGAACAGCTTCGCCAACAAACTGAAGGATACGCGATACCGCGACTTTGCTGCCTCTTTCGATTTCGGCACGATCAAAGCGGAAAAATCGGTTCAGACAAAATCCCAGCAGGACCGGTTGATTGCCACCTATCATGCTACGATCGAACAGGAAGGCGCCGAATTAAAGGAAGAGACCCGTTTTTACAACATGGCCATCGAGAAGGTCGGGCATGTCGACGATATCTTCAAGAACACGCGGCTTCGGGATTATATCTTCAAATCCTTCGGCATCGACCCCGAGACCTTCAGCTACAAGCACGTCAAAAACGTTCTGACGAGCGATATCAGCAATGCCGATAGCTACATCAACAAGACCTACAAGTCATTGATCCCGGAGTGGAAGGCAAAGGCGGCCGATCTGCGCATAGAACGTGCAGGCGTCGCGTCCACCGACAAACCGGCGCTCGCAAAGATCGACTACCTGATCAGCCAATATAACAAGCGTATCAACGATGCCAACAAACTGTTCGAGATGGCGGCCGCGTTTAATTTCCGGGACGACGGCCGCGTAGATGACGGCATGCCGGCGCAGACGGCTGCGCAGAGGCGACTGATTAACGAAACCTACGTTCTTTCAAATCCCCGCCTGACGCAGGCCGGAGCTGTTCTCAACCGCGAGTATTTCGCGGACAAGATGAAAACCATCACCGACGCCAGCCAGATGACGCAGTTTGCGCGCCTGAGAACGATGCTCATCGTCAGCTTCAATCTGACGGACAATGATGAAACGGACAAGAAAATCGGCTGGGCCGTCTTGCAGGATCCGAATGATCCGAAAAGCCCTATCCACAAGGAGAAGGACAAAGGTCTTGTCGATCTGGCACGCGCCTTCAATTTCGGTGCGGATGGCAAGATCAAGACCGGCAAGGTCGCGCAGACCGCCGAACAGCTCAACACCATGATGAACCTCTACTTCAGCCGTTACGATGACAAGGACGAAGCAGCGGACGAAAAGGCAATCAAGAACTACCAGCGCTATATCGGCCTGACGAAAAATCTCGAGGATTTTCTGTCGAACGCGCAGGGCGCGGTCATCATTCGAAACTTCGCCCTGAAGGCCTTCGATATTACCGCTGAAGAAGCCTCGTCCTTCACGCTGAAACGGGTATTTACCAGCGATCTGTCAGACCCGAAAAGTTACGTTTACACTTTGAAAGACGAGCGTTTCGTGCGGCTGGCCAAGGCTTTCAACTTTGATGCCGAGGGCAAGATCGGCTCACCCCGGCTCGCCCAGTCGGAAAACGAGATCACCCGAATATCACGAAATTATCTGAAGGAAGTTACCCGTTGGGACAAGGACAAAAAGGTCAGGGAGAAAGGCGAAAAGGAGGTCACCTACTATCGCCAGAAAATGGAAACGATTGAAACCGTCGATCAATTGCTCTCCGACCGCCGCCTTCTCGATTTCATGCTGATTGCGCAGCGTATCGACCCCAAAACGGTCACCACCGACTACCTCAAGAAGATCTTCAAGTCCGACCTCAAGGACCCCAAAAGCTTCGCCAATACGGAAAAAGATGCCCGCTTCCGCGCACTTGCCGGCTCCTTCAATTTCGACGCCAAGGGGAATATCGTCGCGAAAGCCGGCCAGAGCGTGCAGAACACCCGCAGCCTCATGGAAACACGCGACAAATATGTTCGGCAGACGCTGGAACAGCGGGTCGGCGAAGAAAATTCCGGCGTTCGCCTTGCGCTCTATTTCAAGCGCATGGCCGCCAGCATTTCCAATCCCTACGACATACTCGCCGACAATGCGCTTGCGGAGTTCACCCGCACCGCCCTTGGAATTCCCGCAGAAACCGCAAACTCCAAGGTGGATGCGCAGGCAAAGATGATCGAGAAGAAACTGAAGATAAAGGACCTGCAGGACCCCAAGAAGGTCGAAAAACTGGTCAATCGCTTTTTGCTGACATTCGAAGCGAACAACGCAACGTCGGATCCGCGTCTCGCTCTATTCGGCAGCGGCAGCACGTCCATCAGCGGCAATACACTCGCGACGTTGGGGCAACTCCGCAGCCGCCGCAGAGGTTAGACCATCTATTAGTGCTGGCCGCAGGTTTTGCCCTGCGGCCAACATCATCTTAGTCAAACCCGCCCGTCGCCTGAAGTGCGGTAGAGCAGGGTCAATACGGTCAAAGCCAGCCCGACCAGCGCGATCGAGCCGAAAATGTAGAAGTTCCACTCCGGAGCCAGGCCCCGTTGCAGCACGAGACCGCCGATCATCGGACCGGCGATGCCGCCCAGCCGCCCGACGGCTAGGGAAAAGCCAAGACCCGTACCGCGAATATGGACAGGATAAAGCCGTCCCACCAGAACATTTGCAAGAATCTGGGTTCCAATCGTTCCCGCACCCGCAAGGGCAACGAAAAGATAGAGCAACGGCCCCTTGTTTACCGTCAACGCCCAGATCGAGGCCGCGCCAATGGCAAACAGGACGGCCACAACCACCTTGACGTTACCCTTGTCGGCGAAACGCCCGCCGATGAGAATGCCAATTGCGGCTCCGACATTGAGCATGATGGAAAAGCTGAGCGCCGAACTGATGTCGTAGCCCATCTTGTTCATGATGGTGGGCAGCCAGTTGACCATGCCGAAGGTCAGCAGAAGCGAGCAAAAGTGAATGCCCCAGGCATTCAGCGTTGAAAGCAGCCGGCCTTCCGAGAAGAGGGCGCCCACGCCGCCCTTTTGGATCTTGGCATGCGGCGTAATGCGTTGCAGGCCGTAAGTGTCGCAAATCCCGTCTGCCTCTGCCTGCCGGCCCTTGCTTGCCAGCCATTCCGGCGATTCCGGCAGGAACCGCATGAAGATCGGCAGAAGAATAAGCGGCAGGCCGCCGATCAGCATCAATGGCCGCCAGCCATAGCTCTCCAGAAGCAAAATACCCATGAGGCCGGAAATGATGCCGCCGATAAGATAACCGAGGAACGACAGGGAGTTTGCCTGTGCCCTGCGCTTGGGCGGCGAGAACTCCAGCACCAGCGCCGTCACCGTCGGCAGGAGCGCGCCAAGGCCGAGACCGGCGAAGAAGCGCGTGATTTCGAAAGCAAGAAAGTTCGGCGTCATGGCCGAGGCGATCATCATCGCTGAAAATCCGGCAAGGCTGATGAGAACGACCTTCCGGCGGCCGATACGGTCCGCCATGGTGCCGGCAAACAGCGCGCCGAGCAGCATGCCCACCAGCGTCAAGGCGGCAGCCCGCCCGACCATGGCTGGATTGAGCGCCCATGCGCCTTCTTTCAGCAACGCCGGTGCAACCGCGCCGTAAACGACAAGATCGTAACCGTCGAACATGATCATCAGGCCGCATGTCGCGATGACGCCAGCCGGGTTCTTCGTCCGCACCGAGGCGGCGCTCATATAGTTCGTGGACATATTCCTCCCTTTCACGCATGAACGCGCCACCCGGAATGGATCGACGTCTTCCCGTTCCTGCGATTGCTCCCTGGGTGCCCGGCTTGCTCCACCCTGATGTGCGTCTCGCTCCTGTCAAGACACATATCGCCGGTATCACCCGCCTTCGATTAAATGTTGCGTTTGCAAAAATTGCAATTGAAATATTAACAATCGCCAACAGCCATTGCAGGCGTGGTTTTCAGTCGCCTTGCAGCCCCGAAATCCTCGACAAAGTCGGCGTCCAGTTCAAAATACGAATGCGGTTATAGACGCCGTGAATGACAAAAGGGTCGGCGTCGCTAAAAGCCATGACGTCCTCGATACAGCGGGCTTCAGCAATGATGAGGGCCGCGGCAGACCCTCCGCTTTCCGCCTGCATCGGGCCGGATGCGAGAATTCTGAATCCTTCCGGAACGCCATCTTCGTTGCGTAAATGAGCCTTGTGGGCACTCATCTGCGCCAACCTTTGCTCAGCGGCAGCGGGATCACTTTCAGCAAAACGCACATAGAGCCGGGGACGGTCGCTACCGCGGGTCATCGGGCGAGCACGAAATCGTGGTCCACCGACCAGAACCAGCCGTTGGCGAACCCCAGCTCCTGCGCCCTCTGCGCATCCTCCACCCGCTGAAAATCGGCCAGCAGGCTTTCCTTCACACCGAAAACCGCATCCGAACGAATGTAAGGATCATCAGGGTCGAAAATATGCGTGACGAGCGTGGTGAAGCCTTCTGCCGAAACGATGTAGTGCAGATGCGCTGGTCGGTAGGGATGACGCCCCATGGCCCGCAGAAGCTGCCCCACGGGGCCATCATCCGGTATCGGGTAATATTTCGGCTTCGCCGCCCGGAACCAGTAGCGTCCGTCCTCACCGGTGACGAATACGCCACGCAGGTTGAAATCGGGCTGAATGCCCTTCTGCTGCACGTCGTAGAAACCTTCGTCATTGGCCTGCCAGACGTCAATGCGGGCGCCTGCGACCGGCACTCCGTCGGTGTCGAGAATGCGGCCGGTTACCAGCATCTCCTCGCCCTTGCCGTCGAGGCAGATATTGGCGCCCATCGGCATCTCAGGCGCATCGGCCACATGAAAAGGCCCGAGAACGGTGGATTCCGACGCGCCGCTCGGCTTGCGGTGGTTGATCGCATCGACCAGCATGGAAACGCCGAGAATATCGGAAAAAAGGATCCACTCCTGCCGCCATTCATTGCAGATCTGGCCGACCTCGGTCAGAAAATGGATCGCCTTCATCCATTCCTCTTCAGTCGGCTCAATCTCTTTCACCGCCTCGTGAAGCTTGCGGGTGACGACCGCCATGATCTCCTTGAGACGCGGATCGTCACAATCGCGCATACGGGCAATCACGGTTTCGGCCGAACGTTCCTCGACGAAATAGCCGTCGTCACCGGTTGTTTTCATGTCCATAATGTCCTCCTCCCATCATTGCCGCTCCCTGCTTGCCGGATCACTCCGGCCTTGCGCCCTCGAAGGCGCGTTGCAACAGGGCGCGGATCGCGGTTTTTTCAACTGGCCGCGGGCACCAGTAAGGATTGGCGGTCGCAAGCTCGGCCATAGCGTCGAGATCTTCCCCGCCAACACCGAGTGCTGCAAGGCTTGCCGGCGCGCCCAGCCGGGCGGCAAAATCGTAAAGACCCGTCCCTGCCCTGCCACCGACAAGTGCGGCCAGCGGCGCAAGCTGATCCGGCACCGCCTGTTCCACATAAGCGATGGTGTACGGCAGAAGCACCGCATGGGTTTCCGCATGCGGCAGGTCCAGACTGCCGCCCAGCGTATGGCAAAGCTTGTGATGCAGCGACATGCCAACAGCGCCAAGCACCGTGCCACACAGCCACGCGCCGTAAAGTGCCGTTTCGCGCGCCTTGGTATCTTGCGGCTCCATCCTCACACCGGGAAGCGCCTCGATCATCGCCCGCAACCCTTCCACCGCCATCATACTGGCGATCGGATTGCGATCCCGAGCATAAAGCGCCTCTGCCGCGTGGGCCATGGCGTTTAGCCCGCTGGTCATGCTGATACCAACCGGTAATCCAAGTGTCAGCTCGGCGTCGTAAATCACCACTTCCGGCAGGATTTCCGGACCGCGCAGGGTGGTCTTCACTCCATTTTCCGTCTGGCCAAGAATGGGCGTCACCTCAGAGCCGGCATAGGTCGTTGGAATGACGATCTGGGGCGCATCGGTGCGCAAGGCAATGGCCTTTCCAAGACCGGTGGTAGAGCCGCCGCCGAGCGATACGACGCAATCGGCACCGGCAGCGCGATAGGCCTCGACCGCCCTTTTCGTCACCTCGACCGGCGTATGCATGGCCGCATCGGAAAAAACACCGGCAGCCAATGGGCCAAGCCGGGCGGCCAAAGCCTCCGCATCGCCCTTCTGGTGGGGTGTGGAAAGCACCAACGCCCGTGACAGCCCGAGGCGACGGATTTCCTCCGCCACCCCCACGGAGCTACCCGTGCCAAAGACGATGCGGGCCGGGGCCGTCGTATAGACGAACGGCTGCATGGCTCAGGCTCCGTCGAGCTTGAACAGGCGGCGCGCATTGGTGCGGCCGATCTTTACCCGGTCGGCCTCGGCAATGCTCGTCGCATTGAACCAGTCGGAGGCATGATCGATGTTCTCGAAGGGCCAGTCGGTGGAGAATAGGATGCGGTCGGCACCGATTTCCAGAATGGCATCGATCAGGGTCTGGGTGCGGAAATTGCCAGAGGTGGTGATGTGGAAATTCTCGTTGAAATAATCCATGAAACGGCGGTTGGCCGGATAGCGCGGCGGCAGCTTCACCCAGGCATTGCGGTGGTCGATGCGCCACATCATGTAGGGCAGGCCCTCGCCCATATGGCCAAGAATGATGTTGAGGCGCGGATGCTCGTCGAACAGGCCTGATGCCATGAGGCGCAGCGCGTGAACCGCCGTTTCCTGCGCAAACGCCCAGGTGGGGCCAAGCAGCCAGGGGTGGCCGTCATAGATGCGGGAATCCTGCGGTAGCGGATTGCGCGGATGCAGATAGAAAGGCACATCAAGCTTTTCCACCTCGCCCCAGAATGGACGATATTGCGGCAGGTCGTAATAAAGCGGTGTCTGGCCATCGCCCTCCTGGCTGAAGCCGTTGACGAGCGCGCCGACGAAACCGAGATCGTTGACGCAACGCTGAAGCTCCTCGGTCGCCGCATCCGGGTCCTGCAACGGCAGGGCTGCGAAGGCGAGGAAGCGGTCCGGCCGCTTGGCGCATTCTTCAGCCAGGACGTCATTGGCGCGGCGCGCAATCTCGATCGCCTTCTTCTTGTCGGGAATAGCCTGCACCGCCGGCGCATTCAACGACAGGATCATGGTTTCGATGCCATGCGCATCCATCAGCTTCAGGCGCGTATCCTGAATGTCGAGTAGGCGATGCTGCAGTTCCTTCCAGTAATCACCGGGCACGAACCCGGCCGAATCCTGAAGTGTTTCCGGGATTGCGAAATGCTCTTCGAGAGCGACCTTGCCTTGCATGTTATTTCCTCCGAAAATCGCTGTTCAGTTGCCGCCACGTGTGCGGTCAATATTGGCCCTTGGGTTCCAGGCCGAGCATGCTCTGGCCGATCATGGTGCCCACGGCATCCCAGTTCATGCTGATATGGCGGCCCACCGCATTCGCATCCCGCCAGGCCCGCTGGACCGGATTGGAAAGATCGAGCCCGACACCGCCGGTGGAATCGTTGAGTGCCTGCACGGCGCGCAGCGCCAGAGAGACCGAAAAGGACTGGCCGCGACGGCTCAATAGCCGGTCGTCCACCGAAAATTCCGCCCGCCCTTCAAGCCTTGCCTGTGAGAGTGCCTGAGCCCGCGCAACGTCGCGCAACAGGATTTCACAAGCGGCATCCACGCTCGCAGCGGCTTCCGCGACACGCAGCTGGATGGTTGGAAATTCCGCCATGCGGTTATTGCCGCCCGCCACCGCACCGCGGGTCACCCGGCCACCGACATGATCGACATAGGCTGCCAGGGCACCCTTGGCTGCGCCGACGCCAGTCGAGGCGAGACAGGAAGGAATGCCGGTAAGAAGCGGCATGTTGAAGAGACCTTCCTGCGCATAAAACCGCCCGCCCGGCGTGTGGCCGCTGGTCGCGTCCGGAAAGGTCAGAACCCGATGTTTGGGAACAAAGACATCATCGAGAACCAGCGTCTTGGAACCCGTGCCGGCCAGTCCGACCACATGCCACGTGTCTTCAATGGCATATTGGCTTGCAGGCACGAGAAGGAAGGCCGGAACCGGCCTGCCTTCGCCCTGCGGCGGCAGGATGGCGGCGCAGAGAGACCATTGGGCATTCTCGCAGCCCGAGGCAAAGGCCCATTTGCCGCTCAGGCGGTAACCGCCGTCAGCGGCCTCCGCCATCTTTACCGGCGCATAGGAACCACACAGAAGCGCGTCAGAGTTTTCGCGCCAGACATCCGCCTGCGCCTCCTCTGGAAACATCGCCAGCAGCCATTGATGGGCGGAAAGCAGGCCGGCAACCCAGCCTGTCGACGCGCAGGCCGCCGAAAGCTCGATATTGGCTTCGACAAGCTCGGCAAATTCACCGCCATGCCCGCCGAAGGCCCGCGGTTTGACGACATCGAAATAGCCGATGCCGCGCAGCGCCGCGATATGACTGGCGGGAACGCGGCGCGCCTCCTCTGTTTGTCGGGCGCTGGACCGGAAAAGATCCGCTACACCGGCAACGCGACCGACGAGGCGGACGTGCGGGTTCGTTTGCGCCGGCTGTGGCGCATGGCTCATATCGTTCATGATTGTCTCCTCCGAGAATAGTCTAGCCGGGAAATATCAGGCGGACAGGCCTGCCGGGCTTGCGGCGCAATATTGGGCATTTTCGTAAAGCAGCGGTCGTGTCGTCTCGCTTACATCGGCCGACACCACCTGTCCGATAAACACCGTATGCGTTCCATATGGCATTGCCGCGACACGGCGGCAGGCGATGGCGGCATGGGCCGTGGGCAGATAAAGAACACCGTTGTCATGACGCTGCCACTCGCCGTTGCGGAAACGCTCCTCCGGCGAAACCTTGCCGCTGAAAGCATCAGACAAGGCAATCTGGTCCTGCGTCAGCACATTCACGATGAAATCGGGCCGGCAGAGCAGCAATTCGTGCAGAAACGTGCGGTTGTTCAGGCAAACCAGAAGAGAGGGCGGCTCCATCGAAACCGAGGTGACGGCGGTAACCGTCATGCCGTGATCGCGCTGATCACCCGTGGCACAGGCAGTAATGACCGTCACGGTCGCCGGAAAACGGCGCATCGTCGTGCGGAAATTCTGGCCGACGCCTTCAGGCGCAAGATTGTTCAGGCCAAACAGTGCTGATGTCATAAGATCCTCCCAAATCCTGCATTCCTAAATATTTTCATTTGCAACATTTGTCAATGCAAATGTTTTATGGCGGGGGAAGCTGCGATATGGCCTCGCCGTCCCCGGTCTTCTGGAGCGAAACTATTGAAACTGATAGATTATGCCGGTACAGCCGATGGGTGCGCCACGTCACCCGCGCACGTGGTTCTCAAAACGGGGTTTTGCTTGTGTCTTATCAGTTCACCGACTCGGTACCCTACCTGCTCAACTGGGTAGGTGTTCGGCTTGGAGAGCGCTTCTCACTGAGGCTGGCATCCTATGACATCACCCTGCCGATGTATCGTGTGCTGGCAACGCTGAGACAACAGGAAAGCAAAACGCTGACCGAGCTTTCAGACCTCGTGTCGGTGGAGATTTCCACGCTCTCCCGGCTTGTTGGCTTGCTCGTCAGACGCAACCTCGTCAGCCGCGAGCGACCGGTCGACAATGCGCGGATCGTGCGCATCACGCTGACGCCAAAGGGTGAAGAACTTGCCGAGGAACTGATGCCGATCGCCGCCATGTTCGAAAAGACCGCGATCGAAGGCCTTGACCCGGCCGAAGTGAAACTTTTCAAAAGCATCCTGCGCCACATCGGCCGCAACATTGCCGGTCTCTGATCCCCCAAGGATCCGCTGACCCGTCACGACCTTCGCGTGCAATGTACTTGTAATGGCTGGTTCCTATCCCTGTGGCAACTCACCACAGCGGAGGAAAATTGCCCATGTCCGAGAGATTGTCACCCGCCTACCTGACAACGCTCGCCCTTGCCACAGCATCGATCCTGGTTTCGGCCTGCGCCTCGACAGTCATGAAAAGCTACATCGGCGCACCCATCACCAGCGTGATGCTGGACTATGGGCCGCCGGACAATATCTATAGCCTTGGCGGTGGACAGCAGGCCTACCAGTGGCGGAAGAACAAGACACAGGCTGTCGCCGGATCATCGAGTGGCGAAGTGCGGACAACACGGCGCGGAGAGCGTTACGAAGTGTCCGAGACGCCGGGTTATGTCGAGCGCATAGACTGCTTCTATACTTTCTACACACGCAATTCCGGCGGCGAATGGTATGTCACGAGCTTCCGGCAACCGGCGCTCGAATGCGAGTGATCGTTTCCGGATTTCAAACTCCGCCCTCCCAGATTTTTGACCGCCGCTTTGATGCTCGAAGCGGCGGTTTTCGTTGGAACGTTCTCCCTGGGATTTCTCATCGGATGGGCCGGTCAGACGCGGTAGTTCAGGCCAGCCTTGATGACGTGATCATTTAGATCGGTCGTCGACCTGCCGCTCGCCAAACTTGGCCGACAGGCCGCCGCCGAAGCTCCGTTCGACGCCAGCGCCAACGATAGCCCTGTTTCCAGCCGTCGGGACCGGTGACGCCGTTTCCATCCTTGAACTTGGTGGTGGTAAGGCCGGGGAAACATGCCTGATCGCTTAAAATCCCGTCAGCTAGACAGTGTCAGCCGCAGCATCTTTAGAAGCCACCGAGCGAATTTCCAGCCGGACGCAAAACCCGGGATTGAGGTCGAGGAAGACAACGCGTCCGCAATGGATCTCTGCCGCCTTCTGGACTAGGTTCAACCCGAGGCCGGCTCCTGGCGAGTTCGTATTGACGCGGTGAAACGGCTCGAATACCTGCTCGCGCTCCGAGACGGGTATGCCAGGGCCTTCATCGCAAACGTCAATGAAGCCCGCAGCACCGACCCGGATCGTGATAGCACCCTTGCCGCCGCCATGATCGATTGCGTTGCGAACGAGATTGACGACCGCCATCTCGATGATCGAAGTCTGGACCGTGAATACGGCCTCTCCTTCACTTGGCTCGAAATCGAACTCGTAACCGGCATCCATCGCAATCGGCGCGAGATCGGTCGCGATGCGCTCGACAAGGATGTTCAGGTCCTGCCGCTCGGCGGGTAATTCCACCACGCCGACTGCCTGCATCTCCAGCAACTGGTGCGCAACGCGTGTGAGGCGATCGATATCGGCCCGGAGTTGTCGGCTCAGCGCGTCATCGGGCAAAAGATCGGCCCTGATCCGCGCGATTGCGATCGGCGTTCTCAACTCATGCGCGGCATCGGCGAGGAAACGGTTACGGCGATTATATCCCTCATCCAGCTTGGAGAGCGCGACGTTGAAGGCATTTACCAGGGGAATGATTTCGCTGGGCACCTTGGAACGATTGATACGGGCAGACCGGTTCTCGAAATTGATGGATTGCGCCTGGCTGACCGTTTCCATCAGGCCGCCAAGTGAACGGCCGACCGCCCTCGGGGTCACGATCAATGTCGCGATACCAGTCAGGATCAGCATGGGCACGACGGCGATAAGAATGACGAAGCCCACACCCGGCAAGACAGTAAGCCAGCGGATCTCGCCGTTGGCATCTTTTTCCAGATCTAACTGCATACTGATCCATAGGCTGAGGCCGTCATTCGGGATGCCTTTTTCCGTCCCGGCAATGAATTGCAGCCGCCCGGCAGGCGTATTACGGTTTTCCATGGTGGCCCGGACTGTTTCCCCCGCTTCCAGACGCGCCCTTTCGATGCTTGACGGAAAAACTGCCGCCAAAGCCGGTACTGGGATTTCTCCATATCGCAGGACGATTTCATCGGCGTCCCGCACCAAGAACCAAAGATTCGGATAGCGCTGTTTCAGCTCGACCAATCCGGGCGTGGGCAGAACTTGCGCCCGGCCCTGCCCATCCTTTGTCACGCTTTCCGCAACGATGCGGACAGCCTCTTCATTGGCGCCCTCCAGCCGTGGATCAATGATCCAGATCCAGCCGACGAGGAGGATGACAAACAGAACGAGCAAGAACGCCTGCAAGGCGAAAAGACGCTTCATCAGCGCCCACCGCAGGGATCGGTTGCGCTCCTGCTTCATGTGTTCGCTCGGATGAGATAGCCGATGTTTCGCACGGCTCTTATCTCGACGGTGGCTTCGGCCTGCGCGAGCTTCTTCCTGATGCGGGAGATATGGGCGTCGAGAGCGTTGGATTCGATCTCATCATCCAGGTTGTAAACCGCTTCGACCAGATTGGAACGCGTCACGATGCGGTTCGGGCGTCGCATCAGAGCCTCGAGCGCCAGATATTCCCGCCGCCGAAACTCGATGATGGCACCGGCAACCGTGACTTCATTGCTCTTCGGATCAATGCTCAGATTTCCGAAGCTCACATATTGGCTGGAAAGCGAAGGGCCGCGCCTGTGCAGCGCCCGAAGGCGGGCAAGCAATTCCTCGATCGCAAAGGGCTTGGCGAGGTAATCATCCGCTCCGGCGTCAAGACCGTCAACGCGGTGATCGACACTTCCGAGCGCCGTCAGAACGAGGATCGGCACCGAATGCCTGGCTTTGCGAAGCGAAGACACAAGGTTCAACCCTTCACCATCCGGAAGGCGACGATCCAGAACCAGCACATCGTAAGACCCGTCACGCGCCAGCGCGTCGGCATCGGCAATCGTCCTGACATGATCCGCAAGCACATCACGCCGTCGCAGGGCTTCGAGCAGGGCCCGCGCCATTTCAGGTTCATCCTCGAGAAGCAGGATCCGCAATGACTTTTCCCCAAAGGTGAATGCTTGCCGTCCTCACCACTGGTCGGTGAATGTTACAGCTACATTGCAGGCAAGGAGCCGGACTATCCTTCTCTCACCCTCCTGCCAGACGCAAATCGACCGTCACACCTTGGATGCCTTATCCCGGCCTGTACCCATGTCTTGCATAAAACCGGTCAAGCTCGCGCTGCTTCGGCACCTCACCGGTGTAGATCGCAATATAGTCCGGGATCCTTTTCATGCGCACGGCCATATCTTCCTCCGACTGCATGGAGATATAGCCGATCTGCACGAGATAGGTGGTGCGGGCACGCACATCCGCCATATTTTCCGAATGGCCAAACCGCATGAACATGCGCGAAAGTGCATCCATTCTCGTCTGATCGGCCTTACGCACCTCGGCAAGAATATCATCGGACTGAAGAGCCCAACTGCGAACCGCAAATTCGAACCTGTTGTCGAAGAGGCCAGCATCCAGCCAGCAATCGAAGACATTCAGCATCGCTTCGGCCAGGGTCTCCGCATAGGCCTCCGACTGCCTGACGATGCTGCCGGTATTCTTTTCGCGCCAGCGGGAGACGAGTGCGGCCAGCAACTCCTCCCGATCCCGGAAGAACCAGTAGAAACTCGTGCGCGACAGACCGAGTTTTTTCGCCAACGGCAGGATTTTCACGGAATCCACGCCGGATTCGAGAAGTGCCTGGTAGGCGGCCTCAAGCCAGCCCTCCTGCGATCCGCGCCAACCGGTCTCGTTCAATGTCGCTTCCATGATGATTTCCTAGCAAATCGGTCTGGTCGCGACAAGGCGAATGTCCACTCATGTCGAATGCATAAACACAAGTGTTTTATTAATTGACACCTATGTACATTCCCGCTTAGCCTTCTCCGATAGACGTTCTCGGAGCCCGGTCGCCATGTCGAATGACCCTCTTCTTCAGCCCTACCAGCTAAAGCATCTCACCCTGCGAAACCGCATCATCGTTACCTCGCATGAACCCGCCTATCCGGAGGACGGCATGCCGAAAGGGCGCTACCGCGCCTATACGCTCGAGCGGGCAAAGGGCGGCGTCGCCATGACGATGACGGCAGGCTCCGCAGCCGTCTCGAAAGACAGCCCGCCCGTCTTCAACAACCTCTTGGCCTACAAGGATGAAATCGTTCCGTGGATCAGGGAAATGACCGACGCCGTGCATGAAGAGGGTGCAGCGATCATGATCCAGCTGACGCATCTCGGCCGCCGCACGCGCTGGGACAAGGGCGACTGGCTGCCGGTGCTGGCACCATCCCACCAGCGGGAAGCCGCGCATCGCGCTTTCCCGAAGAAGATCGAGGATTGGGATATCGAGCGCATCATCAAGGACTTCGCCGACGCTGCGGAACGCATGAAGGCGGGCGGCATGGACGGGGTGGAGCTTGAAGCCTATGGCCATCTCATCGACCAGTTCGTCTCGCCGCTAACCAACGAGCTGGATGGCCCCTATGGCGGCTCGCTGGACAACCGCATGCGTTTCTGTTTCGACGTCTTCAGGGCGATGCGCGAACGTGTCGGCGACGATTTCATCCTCGGGGTTCGCTATACCGCCGACGAATGTCTTGAAGGCGGCACCGGAAAGGCGGAAGGCCTCGAAATCTCGCGCCGGTTGCGGGATAGCGGCCTGATCGACTATCTCAACGTTATCAGGGGCCATATCGACACCGATCCCGGCCTGACCGACGTCATTCCCATTCAGGGCATGGCGAACGCGCCGCATCTGGACTTCGCGGGCGAAATCCGCGCGGCAACCCGTTTCCCAACCTTCCACGCCGCCAAGATCCAGGATGTCGCCACCGCCAGATACGCCATCGCTTCCGGCAAGGTCGATATGGTCGGCATGACCCGCGCCCACATGACGGACCCGCATATCGTGCGCAAGATCATGGAAAAGCGGGAGGACGATATCAGGCCTTGCGTTGGCGCCAATTACTGTCTCGACCGCATCTATCAGGGCGGCCTCGCATTCTGCATTCACAATCCGGCGACAGGCCGCGAAGAAACGATGCCGCACGAAATTACCAAGGCGACGGAAAGCCTGAAGGTCGTGATCGTCGGCGCCGGTCCGGCCGGGCTTGAGGCCGCGCGAGTCTGTGCCGAACGCGGCCATGAGGTCGTCGTCTTCGAGGCCGCAAACGATCCGGGCGGCCAGATCCGCCTGACCGCGCAAAGCGAACGCCGCCGCGAAATGATCAGCATTATCGACTGGCGCATGAGCCAGTGCGAAAGGCTCGGCGTTACCTTTCACTTCAACAGCTGGGCGGAAGCGGACACGGTTCTCTCGGAGAGCCCAGATGTCGTCATCATCGCCACCGGCGGATTGCCGCATACCGATGTGCTTTCAAACGGCAATGATCTGGTCGTTTCCTCGTGGGATATCATTTCCGGCGACGTCAAGCCGGGAACGAATGTGCTGGTTTTCGACGATGCCGGCGACCATGCGGGCTTGCAGGCAGCAGAATTTCTCGCAAAGGCGGGCGCAAAAGTGGAGATCATGACCCCGGATCGCGCCTTCGCGCCGGAAGTCATGGCGATGAACCTAGTTCCTTACATGCGCTCACTGCAAAAACTCGACGTCACCTTCACCGTCACCTATCGGCTGGAAGCGGCGGAAAGAAACGGCAACCAGCTCGTCGCCCACATCGGCAGCGATTATGGC
Organism: Rhizobium sp. AN68; assembly: GCF_030758035.1. NCBI lineage: Bacteria > Pseudomonadati > Pseudomonadota > Alphaproteobacteria > Hyphomicrobiales > Rhizobiaceae > Rhizobium > Rhizobium sp. AN68. The sequence goes on from NZ_JARWMI010000003.1 coordinate 2,389,560, forward strand.
GGCGTGACGAAATCAAGGACCGTGGACCAGATCGTCGTCAATCACGGCACGGTGCCGCTGGACGATCTCTATTTCGACCTCAAGCCGGGCTCCAAGAACCTTGGCGAAATATCCTACGACGCCTTGCTGGAGGGCTCCGCCCAAACCGTCGAGCGCAACCCTTGCGGTGCCTACCGGCTGTTCCGCATCGGCGATGCGGTCGCCGCACGCAATACACATGCGGCGATCTACGATGCGCTTCGTCTCGCAAAGGACATTTGAGAGGGCCGCCGCGATACGCTTTGAAACTCAGGCCTGGATCAAGGCAATGCCACGGTTCTTGAACCCGAGTGTTACATCGCTTTCGGGCGGCAGGCTGGTCTCGACGGCATGGTCGATGATGAAGAGCGTGCCGATATCGGTCTCGACTTCATATTCGACGTGACCGCCGAGATAGGCACTGTGCAGCACCCGCCCGGCAAGTCCCTGCCCGCCCGATTGGGCGATGGAAATCGAACCCGGACGAACCGCAAGCTTTGCCGGGCCGGGTTTAGCGTTGCGTGCCGCAACACGATGATCGATCCCCCCAACGCGGATCAACGCATCGGCGCCCTCAAGGCTGACCACCTCGCAGCCGACGACATTCGCCTCGCCCATGAAGTCGGCGATGAAGGAAGAAGCCGGCGCCTCGTAGAGTTCCCGCGGCGCGCCTGACTGGGCGATCTCGCCTTCCTTCATCACGATGATCCGGTCGGAAACGGCCAGCGCCTCGTCCTGATCATGCGTCACATAAACGGCGGTAAAACCAAGCCGCTGCTGCAATTCCCGGATTTCGGTACGAACCCGGCGGCGAAGACGCGCATCGAGGTTGGAAAGGGGTTCATCGAGCAGCAGCACCTGCGGCTCCAGCACCAGAGCACGGGCAACCGCCACGCGCTGCTGCTGACCACCGGAAAGCTCGGCAGGCAGACGATGTCCCATGCCGGCCAGCCCCACGAGCTTCAGACCTTCCTCGGCCTTCTCCCGTGCTTCCGCCTTGCGCAGTCCGGAGGATTGCAGGCCATAAGCGACATTGTCGAGCGCCGTCATGTGGGGGAACAGGGCATAGGACTGGAAAACCATCGAGACATCGCGCTCATTGGCCGGCAGCATGGTCACATCCTTGTCGCCGATCAGAATGCGACCGGCCGTCGGATGTTCGAGCCCCGCCAGCATGCGCAGCGTCGTCGTCTTGCCGCAACCGGAGGGACCGAGAAGTGTCACCAGCGTGCCGGGTTCGATGGTGAGCGAAAGGTCGGGGATGGCGGTGAAGGCGCCAAATGTCTTGCGGACATTCTGAAAGGTGACGGAGCCGGGCTTTACGGAAATCATGCGGTTTTCTCCTGAGCGAGAGGAACGGAGGATGCGGACGGCAGTCCCGCGACGCGGTTTTCGCGGCGCAGGCGACGCTCGCCTACAATGAGCTGGAAGCCGGTGATAACAGTGATCATCACCACGATCAGCATGGAGGAATAGGCAATGGCGACACCGTATTCACCGTTTTCGACGAGACCGACGATATAGGAGGTCGCCATGTTGTACTGGGCGCTGACGAGGAAGATGACGGCGCTGATCGAGGTAATCGCTCGGACGAAGGAGTAGACCAGAGCCGCCGTGATCGCCGGGCGGAGCAGTGGCAGGATCACTTTCCTGATCGTGCGGAAACTGTCGGCGCGCAGCGTCAGCGAGGCCTCATCGAGGCTTTTGTCGAGTTGGCTCATTGCCGCAATGCCGCCGCGCACGCCGACCGGCATGTTGCGGAAGACGAAGCAGGCGATCAGGATCAGCGCCGATCCCGTCATTTCCACCGGCGGAAGGTTGAAGGCCATGATGTAGCTGACGCCGATAACCGTTCCGGGAATGGCAAAGCTCATCATCAGGGCAAATTCGAAGATGTTCCGACCGGCAAACTTCTGCCGCACGATGATATAGGCCGTCAGCAGACCGACGGCAGCGGTCAGCGGCGCCGACACCAGCGCGATCTCCATGGTCGTCCAGAACGAGTTCCAGGCAACACCGGTCCAGGCGATCGAGCCGTTGGAGAAGCTGACGGAGAACGCGCGGATGTAGTGGTCGAGCGTCAGCGAATTGTCCAGACCCCAGGTCTTCACGAAACCGCCGACGAGGATCATGCCGTACACGACGATGGTGAAGACCATCCACGGCACGACGACGGCATGGACACCAATGGACAGGCCGCGTGGCAGCGCGATATGCGCGCCGCTGTCGCCCTTGCCGGTAACCGTGGCGAAGTTCTTGCCGGCCAGCCAGAAACGCTGGGCGAGGAAGGCCGAAAGCGTGAAGCACAGGAGGATAATGGCGAGAACAGCGGCGCGTGAAGGGTCGTTCTGCGAACCGACGACGGCAAAGAAGATTTCCGTCGACAGCACCCCATGCGTGCCACCAAGCACCAGCGGATTGCCGAAATCCGCCATGCTTTCGATGAAGCCGATGAGAAACGCATTGGCGAGACCCGGCTTCATCAGCGGCAGCGACACGCGCCAGAAGGTGCGCCAGCGGTCGGCGCGAAGCGTTTGCGACGCCTCCTCCATCGACGGGCTGACACCTTCGACGACACCGATCAGCACCAGGAAGGATATCGGCGTGAAGGAGAGAACCTGCGCGATCCATATGCCGGTCATGCCGTAAAGCCAGCGGCCGGGTTCGATGCCGAAGAGATAGGAAAGCCATTCAGTGACGACACCGGCGCGGCCAAAGAGCAGCGTCAGGGCAAGACCGATGACGAAAGGCGGCGTTATGATCGGCAGAACCGTCAGAAGGCGCAGGCCCTTCTTGAACGGAAAACGGGTGCGGGTGGCGACCAGCGCGAAACCCAACCCAAGCACTGTGGAGCCGAAGGCGGTCATCAAGGCGAGGAAGAGCGTTCGCCAGGCAACGCCGCAGCGTTCTTCACCCGTGACACAGCCAAGGCTCCAGATGCCGGGATCCTGAATATTGCGGATGAAACCATCGGCGTTGAAGGAGCCATCGAAATCCTGAACGGATGCGATCAGCATGCTGCCGATCGGATAGAACACGAAAACGGTAACGAGGAAGGCCAGAATGGAAATCGAGCCGACGACAAAGGCATCGCCCTTCATCACGCCGCGTTCGGCAAGCCCGAAGGCAAAGAAAAGCACAAAGACCAGCGACATGACGACGGCACCGGCGCCCATGGCGGGCTGGCCATCGGAAAGCACGCCGAACAGGTTTTCACTGAAACTCCATGTCCAGCCAGTAAAGCCGATCGCCAATCCCTGCAAAATCAGAACCACGAGACCGGCAGCACCAATCCACGCAAGCAGCTTGCCCCGCAGCATCGGATCGCCGATCGGGCGGACAAGGCATCCGGCAACGAAAAACAGGCCGGCACCGGCAAGCCAGGGTTTTCCGTAAACCAATATTTGCAGCACACCGGGCGCATTGCTGGGGGAAGAGAGAAACTCAGACAGCCAGCGGAAGCTGAAGAAGCCGCCTTCAATGCGATACCAGGGAAGAAAAACCAGGGCAAAAGCCCCGAGCGCCAGGACAATGTTCAGCCTGCGATTGCCACGTGTCATGGCCGACCTCGCTTATTTCATGCCGATGAAAGAACGGCGGACATCCCGGCTTTCAAAAGCCGGGATGCCGATCGCCGGAGTTCAGATCAGTTTGCGACTGCACCGACCTCGCGGTCCCAGCGTTCCAGCAGCGCCTTGCGCTTGGCCGGGTCGCCATAGGTCTTGAAGTCGTAGTCGATGAGCTTGATGTCCTCGAACTTCGGCGCTTCCTTCGGCACTTCCGCGGTCTTGTTGGATGGAAGCTGGAAGGACTTGGCGTCCTTCATGCGTGACTGGACCTCTGGCTTTAGCGCCCAGTCGTACCAGGTCTTGGCATTTTCGAGGTTGCGGGCACCCTTGATGATCGACATGGAGCCAATTTCGTAGCCGGTACCTTCGCAGGGCGCGATGGACTTGACGGGGAAACCTTCCGCTGTCTGCGCCACGGCATCATGCATGAAGACGATGCCGAGTGCCGTCTCGCCACGCGCTGCCGCCTTCACCGGCGCGGAGCCGGACTTGGTATATTGCGAGATGTTGGCGTTGAGCTTCTTCAGATAATCGATCGCCTGGTCTTCGCCCATGATCTGCACGAGCGAGGCAAGCGCCGTATAGGCTGTGCCAGAAGAGTTGGGATTGGCGATCTGGATTTCGCCCTTCAGTTCCGGTGCCAGCAGATCGGCCCAGCACTTCGGCTCCTTGTAACCCTTGGATTTGAAGATTTCGGTGTTGTAACCCCAGCCCAGCGCGCCGGCATAAACGCCGACGGTTCTGTAACCGGTGCTTTCCGCCTGTTTGACGGCCCAGTCCTGCAGCTGATCCAGCATCGGCGACTTGTATTCAAGCGTCAGGTTTTCGGAGGCCGCCTGCATGTGCGGATCGCCGGTGCCGGCCCACCAGATATCGGTCTTCGGGTTGCGGGCTTCCGCACGCACCTTGGCATAAGTTTCGCCGGAAGACAGGCGAACCATATTGACCTTGATGTCATGCGACTTTTCGAAATCGCCCTTCATCTGTTCGCAGATGACGACATCGGCAGAGCATATCAGGTTAAGCTCGCCTGCCGCCTGCACCGATGTGGTGCCGAGTGCCGTACCGGCAAAAAGCAATGTGGAAAGTATCGTCAGTCGCATGGTTATCCTCCTGTAGCTTGCGTCTGAATGGTTCGGCAGTCCACAAACATGGCGCTGCCGGTCGCGGCATCTTGTGCTGCCACGCTGTCTGTCTTTTCGGTCTTGGATTGCTGACCCTACTGGGTCGGGTGAATTTCGTTGTCGAAGCGGCTTAACAATCGACTTCGCTCTTCGGGTTGGCCAAAGGTGGCGAAGTCGTAATCCACCATCTTGATCATCGATATATCGGGCGCCGTCAGCGGCAATGTCGCTCGGGCGTTGGATGGCACCTGGTTCTGCCCCGCCTTTGCCCCGGTCGCCTGTCCTTCCGGGGTCAGCGCGAATTCAACGAAGGCCTGCGCCAGCGCATCGTTGTGGTTGCCCTTGACGATGCTGACCGCCCCGATCTCGTAACCGGTTCCCTCGCAAGGGGCGACGATCACCAGCGGAAAGCCTTCGATCTTCTGTGTCACGGCGTCATGCATGAAGGAAATCCCGATCAGAACCTCCCCCCGCGCCGCCGCCTTTACGGGCGCCGAGCCGACCTTGGTGTAACTCACCACATTCTGGTTAAGCTTGCCCATGAAACTGAAAGCCTCCTCCTCGCCAAAGAGCTGGACAAGCGTAGCAAGCATGGTGAAGGCCGTGCCCGAATAGTTCGGGTTGCCGGTCTGGATATGGCCGCGATAAATCTCCTTCGCCAGATCCTTCCAGCATGTCGGGGCCGGCAGATTGTTCTTGGCAAGCAGTTCCGAATTATAGGCAAAACCGAGCGCACCGGCATAGATTCCGGCCGATTTCGATCCCGACATCGCATTGAAATTCTGCGCCCATGGCAGCAGATCCTGCTGATGCGCGGGCTGATACTCTTCCAGAAGGCCTTCCGAACCCGCCTGCAAATGAGTGTCGCCTGTACCGCCCCACCAGACGTCGACTGTCGGATGGGCGCGTTCGGCACGAATCTGATCGAGGATTTCGCCAGTGCTCTTGCGAACCATCGAAATCTCGACCCCCATCCGCGCTTCGAAAGCCCGCTGCATGGTCACGCACCAAGCCTCGTCGACGCCGCACAGGACGTTCAACTTCGTGGCGGCCATGCCATGCCCTGCGCCGCACAGCCATAAGGCCATGCTCGCCGCAAGTGCGGTCAATGCTCTCAACTGAGCCTCCCTGCTCGGAACCTCCCCGTTCCAATCTCCGCCATTAGCATGTCACATCCTGACCGCACCGCAATCGAAGAATGGTTACCAATCTTTCCGAACAAGATTACAGATATTACAAATATGACAGGGCGGATAACCAGCTAGGCTTTGAAGATCGCGTCTGCCGCGCCTATGATGATGGCGGGAGGAATACGCAGTGCTTAATCAGAAGGTTCGCATTCTGATCGTCGAGGACGATCCGGATATGGCAGAGCTTATCTCGGACCTCGTCGAGGCCGAGGGCTGGCTGCCCACCTGCGCGCGCTCCGCCGAGGAAGCGGACGAGATATTGGCGAAGGACGTGATGCAGCTGGTGCTCGTGGACCACAACTTGCCCGGCACCTCCGGCCGCACCTTTGCCCAGAGACTACGCAGCAAGGTCGATATCGGCATCGTCATGGTAACGGCTGCCGGCAGCGCCGCCGACCGGGTTCTCGGCCTGGAAACAGCGGCCGACGATTATGTCGTCAAACCCTTCGAACCGATCGAACTCACGGCACGGATCAAGGCCGTTCTGCGTCGGACAATCCCCTCCTTAAAGCAGGAAAAGGACAGTGAGCGCGACCACGGCCGGGCGGCATTGCTCCTCAGCGACTGGGCGATTGATCTCAATGCCCGACAGGCGGTCTGCCTGACCGATCGCAGCAGAACGCTGACAAGTGCCGAATTCGCACTTCTGGAAATTCTGGCCGAAACGCCAAACCAGCCCGTCAGTCGCTCCCAGATCCTCGACAGGCTGGGCTCGGAAAGCGACCGCTATATTGATAGAAACGTCGATGTGCTGGTGCTGCGGCTGAGGCGCAAGATCGAGCGAAACCCCGATCTGCCGCGTCACATCAAGACGCGGCGCGGCAGGGGTTATGTGCTCCACACCGACGAGGGCGAGCTTTCTCCGTGATCAGCCGTTCCTTCCTTTCCTCGATCGCCTTTCGCCTGCCCTTTGCGATCGTCTTCATCTGCATCCTCGTCTTCAGCCTATCCGCCATCGCCATCTACGGCCTGCAACGCGCTCGCGATGAAATGGCCGCCTACGGCCTGCAGGCCTTTTCCAGCCTTGCCAAGGCATCGCTGGTTTCGCGGCAGGTCTCCGACCTCGTCTCGAGTGCACCTTTCCTGATGAATGCCGCCTCGCCCTATCGCGTCTCCAGCGAAAGCCGGTCCGTGGTCCAGCAGGTCGATATCCTGCTGGAGATGACAGGGCCAGGCAACGGTGATCGGGTCGCCCGCGGCTTTGCCAACGAGCGCATCGTCGAACTCCTTGAATTGATCAGAACACAGACGCTGGATCTGGCAAAGGATGCCGATGCGGCGCAGGGCCACAAGGCGGAAGCGGCAGCCGCGCTTGGCGAAATTGCCACGGGTCGCGGCATCACCGATCCCGAACTGCGCCGGCGGATGAACGGCATCGTGCAGGCCGCATCCGCATCAGACAGCCTCTTCCAGCTTGGTGAACTGCGCCGCCGCTATGTTGCCGAAACCACCGCGCGCCAGGAAGGTTATCCCGGAGAGCGGCTCCCCGTGGCCGAGCTGCAACCCTATGAGCGGGTCTTTGAAGCGCAGAGCCGTTACCTCTTGGAAATGTTTGCGATCCGCGCCTCGGTGTCGCGGCTTCACATTGTGTCGCGCGATCTGTCCCATGTCACAGAAACCCAGAGCGATGCGGTTGCCCGCAGCCTCAACGAGGATCTGATCTCGACCTCGGACGCTCTGAGCCGGCTATTGGTCATCGTCGCAGTCGCTTCGCTTCTGGTTCTGGTCATGGCAACATTCTCGATTCGATCGGTGATGCGTGTCTCACGCGGGATCGCGACGCTTTCCAACGGCATGAACGCGCTCGCCAAGGGTGAAAAGGATGTCGGCCCGCCATCCTATACCGGATCGGAGACGGAACTGATCCGCCTGCTCGATGCTTTCCGGGCTTTCCATGACAGCGTCGATCGTGTCTCCCGCCTGCGGCGCACGGCGGAAGCGGCGGCCCGAACCATCCGCTCGACCTTCCGCAACATGAATGAGGGAATAGCGCTGTTCGATCCGACCGGTCGGCCAATCACCATGAACCGCCGGATCATAGAACTTGTCGGTCGTTCCGGCTCGTCGCGTAAGCTGCAGCTTCGCCGTTTTGTCGAACCGATACCGGAGATCGATCCCGCACTGTTCCCTTTCGAGAGCGGCCGAGGCGAGTTGATGGACCGGGCAGTGGTGCGCCATCGCACTGGAGATCAACGAGTGATCGAAATATCGATGTCACGCCAGCCGGATGGCGGTATCGTGCTGCTGGCGCGGGATGTAACTTCTCTCGATCGTCAGGAGGCGGAGGCCGCAAAAGCCCAGAGGCTTGATGGCATCATGCGCATGACCCATCAGGTCAGTCATGAAGTGGGCAACATGATCGGCATCATCACCGGCAGCCTCGGCCTGCTGGAGCGCGAAACTGGTTTCAACGATCGCCAGAAACGCCACATCGCCCGTATCCGCAAGGCGGCGGATCGCGGCCGTTCTCTGGCCAGCAGCATGCTGACCATCGGTAGCCAGCAGCCCATTCATCCGAGCTGCATCAACGTCGCAAACCTGCTGCGCGGCATGGCCGATATCCTTGAGATTGCAGTCGGCCCGAAATGCCGGATTGCGCTGGAGATTGACGAGGATCTTCCCTCGATTGCGCTAGACCCTGCCCTCCTCGAGCAGTCCATCCTCAACCTTTGCCTGAATGCGGCAGCGGCCATGCCCGATGGTGGCCTGATCTCGATCAGCGCCGCTTCCGAGAAGGATGCACTTGTGATCGCGGTCACCGACGAGGGGGTCGGCATGACGCCCGAGGCGGTGGACAAGGCCTTCGAGCCCTATTTCACCACCCGGCAGGAACACGGCGGGGCAGGCCTCGGCCTTGCAATGGTCTACGGCTTCGTCCGGCAGAGCGGCGGCGAGGCGCATATCAGCTCGATGCCGGGCGATGGCGCAAGGGTACAACTGACTTTTCCGGTAGGCACCGACCACCTCCAGATTCTGATAAGCCCCGAGAAGGCCTTCCAGGGGGAGAGGAATTCGTCAACCAATTGAGTTGTTAACTCCCGATCAACTCAGAATATTCACTGTCCGTTTCTTCCTGCTCTCTAGGATCACGCCATCCGAGTATGGGAAACAGTACCGTCGTGAAAAATCAACCAAAAGCTGAAGCCAGTGATCCGCAAGCGTACCTGACCGCGCGCCTTGCAACCGCACAGTCTCGTATCGAGAAGACCTTTCTTGAAGGCGGCTCCGTGCTCGTTTCAGTCATGGACATCCTGAACCAGCTCATCACCATATTGGACCGCATGACGGGTTCGATGGACGGCGATACCGCGGATGCGGCAATGGCCAACATGCAAAAGACCATTGAGGACATGGTCCGCCTGCCGGAAACCGAACAGTTGCGACAGGCCGCCTTCGTTGAAATGAGTTCCCTTTGCAAGTCTGCAAACGGCCATGTCGATGATATCCGCGAGACGATCCGTTACCTGAAAACCTTTGCGGTCACGGTAAAGATCACCGGCGCAGGCATCGCCGAATTTTCCTCCTTTGCCGAGGAAATCCGCGAACGCATCCATTTCGGCGGTACTGAAGTCGGCAAATTCGCGCAATATCTCGATCTCATGGACAAGCAGCTTGCCAGAGCGCGCGACGTCTCATCCGTCATCGGCGCCGATTTCGAAGCAACGATCCCAGGCATCGTCGGAGGTTTGAAGACAAATTCCGGTCGCATCGGCGAACAGCATCGCGCCATGACGGCCATGGCGGCCAAGGTGAAATCCGTCGCGCAGGGCGTGCAGGGCAAGATAGCGGCAACGCTGTCCTCCCTCCAGATCGGCGACATCACCCGCCAACGTGTCGAACATGTGCAGACGACACTCGCCCTGTTCAGCGATTATATGAATTCCGAAGAGGCGCAGGCGTTAAATTCCGCCGAAATGGACGCTCTTTACGACACCGTTTTCGAGATGGTCAGCGCCCAGATCGACGAGATGGCAACCACCTTCCAGCAGGATTGCCGCAAGATCTTTGCAGGCATCTCAAGTTTCGCCGACGATGCCGCAACCATTCTTTCACTGCGCGACACCCTGGTGGAAGATGCTGCCAATGATGGCGGCAGCGCGTTGCAGCTGCTTGAGAAGGACATAGCAAAGGCGTGCGATCTGTCCGGGCGCGTTCAGGAAGGCATGGCGGATGCCAATGCGGTCGTCGCTTCCGTTACCGGTACCGCACAGGACCTGTTGCACGGCATTGAAGTGCTGCGCTCGATCAAGACTGAAATCCATTATATGGCGCTGAACTCAAACCTGCGCTGCTCGAAACTGGGCGACGAAGGCCGGTCGGTCAATGTCGTCAGCGGCGAGCTGCGGGTCTTTGCCGACAAGCTGGAAAGCCCGGCGGATTCGATCGTTGCCGATCTCCACCGGATCGAAAGCGTCATTACAAATCTGAAGACGGCTGAGAACCGGAGCGCCGGTGACCTGCGGGAACCATTGAACGAAGCACTGGAAGCCATAAGCCACGCCAAGGGTCAGATGGAAACCGGTCTTCAGGATCTCGCCACGGAAGGTCAGGCCGTTTTCAGCCGCATCAGTGCCGCCGTGATCAAGCTCGATTTCGAAAGCGAACTCGGCGATGTCCTGAAAGAATGCCATCAGGTGGCAAGCGGGCTGGCCGCCGGCGGCGCCGGAGACATTTCCGGCTTCGCAGAGAAAATCCAGCCGTTTTCGGCACGCATCTACAAGATCTACACGATGGCGCAGGAGCGCGATGTGCATCTTCGCTACTTGCCGGTCGATCTTGCGCCCGGGCAGAAAGCACCCGCCACCGTCGAAGATGACGACGATCTGTTTGCCGACGCGCTTTTCTAGAGCGTACCCGATCTAAACGGGATCGATGGGGCGCTTTTACTGCGCCGGGTTCCCGGCGTCAGGCCGCCTGCATCAGTTTGCCAGGGCTTTTCTTGCTGGAGGCCTCAAGGAGACGGAGAACCTCGGCGGCAAAAGCTTCGGCATTCTGCAGAGCCTTGTCGAGATTGCTGACATGGCCGGCTTTCATCATATGCAGGCATCCATCGAATTCGAACATATCGCGAAACGCAGAACGTTCGAAAATCGGCGTATCGAGAACGCGTACATTCCTTTGCGCCAGCAGTTCCCGTGCAGCCAGAAGCGCGCGGGTCGTGACCAGCGGATTGACGCGGGTCAGCACGACGGAATGGTCGATCCGGATATTCGCCTTTTCATCGAGATAACGCAGCAGCTCCAGCACCTGCGCCCCGCCCTGCGCATCCATGGTGCTGCCCTGAACGGGTATCAGCACATGGTTGGAGAGACCTATCGCAGTCGCGAGCAGGGGCGATTGCGCACCGGGCAGGTCGATGATCACATGATCGAATGCACGGCGGCTGTCGATGACATGCTGCTGTAACGTCGCCGCCGTCACATAGGTGATGACTGAAAAATCGACACGCGCATCGGCCTTTTCACGCCAGCGGGAAATCCAGCGCTGTGGATCGGTATCGATGACGCAAACCCGCGATCCGCGCCGCGCCAAGTCGGACGCCAGGAGAAGAACCGCCGTGGTTTTCCCGGCGCCGCCCTTGGTGTTCGCGAAGGTGATAACTGGCATGGCATGATCCGGAAAACTGGGCGGAGACGGTCATGCCTCGCGGAACGCACCTGTCGCATGGTGTTACCGCCATCATTGGCGAGTTTGGTTAATGCCGGGTAAAAAAGGGTCGCGCCATCAGCGGCGGCGGTCTTCGGCCTGAATTTCCAGCGCGATCCTGTCGAGTGGCAGAACCTTGTCGACACCGCCATGGGCGATCGCTTCCTTCGGCATGCCGAAGACAACAGAGGATGCTTCGTCCTGTGCCACCGTGAAGGCGCCGGCCTGATGCATTTCCAGCATGCCGCGTGCGCCATCATCACCCATGCCTGTCATGATGATGCCCATGGCGTTGGCACCGGCGGCACGCGCGGAAGAACGAAACAGAACGTCCACCGAAGGCCGGTGTCGCGAAACCAGTGGCCCGGTGCGGACCGAAACGCGATAACGTGCACCCTGCCGCTCCAGCAGCATATGTCTGTCGCCCGGCGCAATCAGCACATGGCCGCGCAGCACCGGATCGCCGTCCTCGGCCTCCTTGATCTCGACATCGCAGAGACTGTTCAGGCGTTTTGCAAATGCGGCGGTAAATTTTTCCGGCATATGCTGAACGATCACGATGCCGGGTGAATTGGCCGGCAGCTTCATCAGCATTGCGCGCAACGCTTCCGTGCCGCCGGTGGATGCACCGACACAGACCACCATTTCAGTGGTGCGCGCCATGGCCTTGCCCGAAGGCGGCGGCAGCACGGCATCGGCGGTCAGCTTGGCCTGCGGACCGCTTGCGGCAGCCGAACGCAGCACCGCCCGCGCATTGCCGACGCGGGCGTGCGCCGCACTTTTGACGACCTCGCAGATGCGCGTGGCCTGCTCCGCCAGATGATCCGCAGCGCCTATCCTCGGCTTGAGGATGATGTCGACCGCCCCCGCCTCCAGTGCCTGAAGCAGGGTTTCCGATCCGGCCTCGGTCAGCGACGAGCACATGACTACAGGGATCGGTTTCTGCGACATGATCTTGCGCAGGAAGGTGATGCCGTCCATGCGCGGCATTTCCACATCAAGCGTGATGACATCGGGAATTTCTTCCTGGATGCGCTTGGCCGCAACAAACGGATCGGCAGCGGCCCCGATCACCTCAATGCCGGGATCGCTTTCGAGAACCTCCGTCAGGGTCTGCCGGACGCTGGCGGAATCGTCGACGATGAGAACGCGGATTTTTTTCGACATGGCTCTCTGCCGCTATTGCTTCTTGAAAACGGTATTGGCGACCTGCCGCAGGGGCAGGTCGATACCGGTTATCGTTTCGGAATGACCGATGAAAAGGTAACCGCCCGGCACCAGGCGCTTGCACAATTGGGTCAGGACGTGCACCTGCGTTTTTTTATCAAAGTAGATGAGAACGTTACGGCAGAAGAGAAGGTGCACCGCATCGCCGATCTGGTAGGTCGGGTCCATGAGGTTGAGGCGGGCAAAACCGATCTTGGAACGCAGCCGCGGCACGATACGAACCTCCCGTCGTCCGGCATCGACCGACCGCATGACATATTTGCGCATCATGTCGGCCGGAACCGGTTCGAGCAGTTCACGGGCATAGATACCGCTATGGGCTTTCCTGAGCACATCAGTGGAAAGGTCGGTCGCAAGGATGCTGAAATTGTTGATGACCTGTTTCTCGGCCGCTTCGGCCAGCACCATCGCCATGGTATAGGGTTCCGCACCCGTCGAACAGGCGGAACTCCAGGCGCGGATACGCCCATGGCCTTCACCCGCAAGTGCAGGCAAAGCGAATTTCTCCATGTAGTCGAAATGGTTCGGCTCACGGAAAAAATCCGTCTTGTTGGTCGTCACCACGTCAATCAGGTAGATCGCTTCCTCTTCCAGCCCGTCTTCGCGGAAGAGGAAATTGCAATATTGAGCGAAGGTGGCATGCCCCGTGGCGCGAAGACGCTTGCGCAGACGCCCTTCCAGCATAGTGCGCTTGCTGTCCGGCATCTTTATGCCGCTGTAATTGTAGATGTATTCGGCGAGCAGCCGGAAATCCCGCTGACTCAGGCCATCATGCGCGGAGTTGGCAGCAATGGAGGCATCCACGGAAAGGGCTCTCCTCATGCCGCCTGAACCGGTGTGCCGCCCTGCCGGGCAATGGCGTTTTCTTCGTTCGAGAAAAGCTTTGCAAGATCGATGATGACGACGAAATCACCTTCCCGGCGAACCACACCTGCAATGTAGTCGGAGTTCCAGTGAACGCCGATATCGGGTGCGGTTTCCATCTGGTCGCGACGGAACGGCGTCACCTCGAATACCTTGTCCGCCACGAGACCTATCGCTAGCGTGCGGGATGGGAACGGAATATCCAGCACCAGCACGCGGGTATGGGGTGTCCGCACGCTGCGGCTCATTCCGAGCCGCAGCCGCAGATCGATGATGGGCACACCCTGCCCACGCACATCTCTCAGACCCAGCAGATATTCAGGACTATGCGGAATCTTGAACGTGTCCTCATAGTCGAGGATTTCACGGACGACCGCGACGGATACCGCAAAGACCTCCTCACCGAGGCTGAATGTCACGAACTGGCCTTCTGAAGATGTGCTGGTCATGGTCAGGCGCTTTCGCGGAAATCCGCGTCGTCAGCATCGGGACCGCCCATGGACATATCCAGTGCGAAACCTTTGACGCGGGCTTGCTGGGCGCTGACGGTATTGCCCGTCTGCGGTTTGCGAACCGGGGCCGGCTTCATCGCCGGACGCGTCGCAGCAGGCTTTGCGGCAGGCCGATGTGCAGCCTGTGCGGGGCGCGACGAGACGCTTGAGGCATCCACCTTGAAGAAGGCGATACTGCTCTGCAACTCTTCGGCCTGCGCTGCCAGCTCTTCTGAAGTCGCCGACATTTCTTCCGAAGCGCCGGAGTTCTGCTGCGTCACCTTGTCAAGCTGCTGGATTGCCTCGTTGATCTGCGAGGCGCCGATATCCTGCTCACGGCAGGCGGCGGAGATTTCGGCGACCAGCTCGGCGGTCTTGCGAATGTCCGGCACCAGACGGTTCAGCATGTCGCCCGCTTCGGTTGCCACCTGCACGGTCTCGCCGGAAAGCGAGCTGATCTCGCTGGCAGCAGCCTGGCTGCGTTCGGCGAGCTTGCGCACTTCCGATGCCACGACAGCAAAACCCTTGCCGTGTTCCCCAGCGCGCGCCGCCTCGACGGCGGCGTTCAGCGCCAGAAGATCGGTCTGGCGGGCAATTTCCTGCACGATGGAAATCTTCTCGGCGATGGTGCGCATGGCGACCACGGCGCGGTTGACGGCTTCACCGCTGGCTTCGGCGTCCTTGGACGACTGGCGCGCGATCTTTTCCGTCTGCGCGGCATTGTCGGCATTCTGCTTGATGTTGGCAGCCATCTCTTCCATCGAGGCCGAGGCCTCTTCGGCAGACGATGCCTGCTCGGTCGCGCCCTGGCTCAGCTGTTCGGAGCTGGCCGACAGTTCCTGGCTGCCGGAGGACACATTGTCGGAAGCGGAAAGCGCATCGGCGACAATGCCACGCAGGCGCTCAACCATCCGTTCCAGCGCAAGGCCGAGAGTATCCCTGTCGGACAGGGGTTTCGGCATGACGGTAAGATCGCCATCGGCAATCCGGTCGGCAATGCCTGCGGTATTGCGCAGATTGCCCGTCATCGTGTTGATGCGCGCAACGAGATCCTTGATCTCGTCATTGGTCTTGATCTCGACATTCTGATCGAGATCGCCGATCGCAACCGCCTCCGCCACGGTCATGATCTTGCGCAATCCGCTGCTGATGCCGAGCGCGATCCAGAATGCTGTCGCGATGGCGATGAGTACGGCAACAACCGAGGCACTGACCAGCAGGGTGCGGGTCTGCTCATAGTCATCAGCCGCCAATTGCTTCGATTGTTCAAGACGGTCGCGGTTCATCTTGACGCCCTCGCCCAGTTTCCCGGTCAGGGCATTGGCAGCGTCACGGCCCTTGCTGGACGAGTACGACGCGGCGAGCGACGTATTGCCCTGCGCAACCAGTTCCCGGACGTGATCATCACTGGCCTCGAAAGCCTTGGTGATGGCCTGCAGATCCGTCCAGAACGCACGCGTCTCGGCGCTGGCGGTGGCTGCCATATCATTCAGCATGGCCGTCAACTGGTCGCGACTTTCGTTACCTGCCGCCTTGAAAAGCTGGGTTTCCTCCGGCGAAGCAGCAAGGATGATATTCTTCTGCGACCGGACAGTTGCCAGCGCCAGTGCGTTCATCTGGTGAACCTTGTCGAGGCGCACGACAGTGCCATCGACCACATCGTCCATGGCATTCTTGGCGATACCGAGGCTGTAGATGCCGTAGCCGGCCGTTCCGGCAAGCATCAGGATCAGAAAGCCGAAGGCAACCGCCAGCTTCATCTTGATTGTAAATCGCATCTCAATGCTCCTTGGAAAGTTCGATGACGTTGCCACGCGCGCTGGACGAAACCGGTCCGGACTCGCGATGCCCCGTGAAAATTGCTGTCAGATTTGGAAGAATGACGAACTCGCTGCCGCGTTTGATGAGGCAATGGATGTAATCCGCCCGCCACCGCATGCCGACGCTCGGCGGCGGTTCGCTGGCTGCCCGGCTGAACGTGGTCACCTCGTTGACCTTATCGGTCCTGATGCCGATCAATGCCGGCTCGCCATCGAACGGGAGTTCTATGACGACGATACGGCTATCAATGGTTCGCTCGGTGGCTTCCATGCCGAATGCAAGACGGATATCGGCCAGAGGGATGACCTTGCCCCGGAAGTTGATAACACTCGCCACAAAGGCTTTAGCACCGGGAACGGCGGTTTCGGGCAGAAGATCCAGAATTTCCCGGACCTTCACCGCCTCGATGGCGAAGGTCTCGCCCGCAATGTTGAAGGTCAGAACTTCCACGGCGTCGGACACGCCCCAAAATTCGTCCGTCTGCTTCAAGAGAGACTGGTTCATCCCGCGGCCCGCAATCGCGCCTCCTGTTGTTGCCCCGCCATCACCAGATGTGCGACATCGAGGATAAGGGCGACATTGCCGTCACCGAGGATGGTCGCGCCGGAGAATGTCGCGACGTCATGGTGCAGTTTCGACATGGCCTTGATGACCGTCTGGTGGTCACCGATGATCTGGTCAACCACAAGCCCGACGCGCTCGGAGCCGGTGGAAATGACGACGATCTTCTGGAACTGATCCGGCTTGGTTCCGGTGTTGAACAATTCGCGCAGGCGAATGAAGGGAACGAGGCTCTCTCGCAGTGAAATGAAGGACCGGCCCCGCGAACGAATATCGTCGTCAGGCGACAGTTCGAGGCATTCCTCCACCGCCGGCAGCGGAATGACGTAGCAACCATTGCCGACCCGCACCAGAAGGCCGTCGATGATGGCCAGCGTCAACGGGATCGCCAGCGAAACTTCCGAGCCCGCGCCCGGCGTGCTGGTAACGCTGATCGTGCCGCGAAGGGCCTCGACACTCTTTTTCACCACATCCATGCCGACACCACGGCCGGAAAGACTGGTAACTTCAGAGGCTGTCGAAAAGCCCGGCTGGAAGATCATCTGCAGCAGTTCCTGATCGCTGACCTGCGCGTTCGGAGCCAGAAGGCCGGAAGCC
Organism: Rhizobium sp. AN68; assembly: GCF_030758035.1. Taxonomy (NCBI): domain Bacteria; kingdom Pseudomonadati; phylum Pseudomonadota; class Alphaproteobacteria; order Hyphomicrobiales; family Rhizobiaceae; genus Rhizobium; species Rhizobium sp. AN68. The sequence goes on from NZ_JARWMI010000003.1 coordinate 2,406,668, forward strand.
TCAGCTTTTGCCCGGACGCGCTGGCGATCGATGCCACGGCCATCGTCACGGATGGTGATCGTCACATCACCGCCCGACTGGCGGGCAATGAGGGTGATCCGCCCCGTCGCCGGTTTGCCGGCCGCCACACGCTCATCGCTTTTTTCGAGTCCATGGTCGCAGGAGTTGCGGACAAGGTGCACGAGTGGATCAGCCAGGCGTTCGATAACCGCCTTGTCGACCTCTGTGCCTTCGCCCTCGGTCTCCAGCTCGATCTGTTTGCCCGTTTCCCGCGCCAGGTCATGAATCAGACGGCGGAACCGACCAAAAAGCTGGGCGATCGGCACCATTCGCAGGACCATCATCGTATCGCGAAGTTCTCCGGAAAGACGTTCGACATCCTCCGAAACAGAGCGCAAAAGAATATCGACGCTGCTACCCGCCAGCTGCGAAAGGCGGGACTGGGCAATGACGAGTTCACCGACCCGATCCATCAACTCGTCAAGTCTTTCAGCAGGCACCCGTACGTTTTCGGCCGCCTTGCCGCCCTTCGGATCGGCGGCGACCTTTCTGGCTTCCGGCAGGATTTCGGAAACGGGGAGCTCTTCTTCGACAACCGCTTCGATTGCGCGGATATCGATCTCCATGTCATCCATCACGAAGATGAAAACGTCGTCGATTGCCGATTGCGGCTGCTCGGTCGTCAGCCGGACTGTCCAGCCCAGATGGAGATCGCTCGGATTGAGTGCATCGAGAGACGGCACCGTCGAGGTGTCGGCAACGATTTCACAGTCGCCGAGTTCGGCCAGTTCATCCAGCAGACCAAGGGGATTGGTTCCGTTTGCCATGGCATTGACGGGCAACCGGAACCGGATTTCCCAAGTGGCAGCTTTTGCCTTTGCCTGCTTCCTGGCGAGATTCTGCGCCGGAACATGTGTCAGGACACCGCCATCGCCACGAGTGCCGACTGCCGCACGAAGCTTGGCGAGCAGCTGCTCTCCAACATCACCCTGCACACCGTGCGGATTGTCGACCAGCGCCTGCATATGATCCTGCGCTTCAAGAACGGCTGCGACCAGTTCGCTGGTTGCCGGAACCTCGCCCTTGCGCACCCGGTCAAAGGCGGTTTCGCAATGGTGGGTGAAGGCGGCAAGCGCCTCGAACCCGAACATTGCCCCGGACCCCTTCAATGTATGCAGTCCGCGGAAAACGGCGTCGATCTGATCCTGATCGGTCAAATCGTGAAGCAGATCGAGAAGGCCACCCTCGATTTGCTCGAAAAGCTCCGCAGCCTCCGTTCTGAAAACCTGAATAGGGTCCAGCGTCGTCATTTTCCGAGGACCTTTCTGACGATCTTGACCAGATGTTCGGCATCGAAGGGCTTGGTCAGCCAGCCGGTGGCACCGGCGGCCTTGGCGCGCGCCTTCATGTCCGCATCGGATTCCGTCGTCAAAAAGATGATCGGAATGCCGGTATGAGCCGGAGATTGCCGAAGCGCCTCAATCATCTCGAGACCATTCATGTTCGGCATGTTGAGATCAGTGACGATGAGGTCGAAATTCTCGGCCTTCGCCTTGGCAAGACCGTCCTGCCCATCAACGGCCTCGGTAATCTGGTAGCCCGCGCCTGTGAGGGCGATCTTCGTCGTCATGCGAATGCTGGCAGAATCGTCGACCGTCAAAATATGTGCGCTCATGATATGTCCTTTCCATGCAACCAGAACTGGCGGGAGGCTTCATCCATCCGCGACAGGAAACCGCCCCGCCGCAATGTCTGCAAAACCTGACCGTCAGCCGGCTCTTTCAATGTTATCGTCTTGTTGTTCTGCGCCGCGAAATTGCGCGAGGCTTCCATCAGCTGCACGAAGCTCAAATCCGCATCCGCATCCTTGGGCACCTCGACCACCAGCCTGTCGGTGTCTTTGAGACGGTCGAGAAGAAGACTGTGTGCCGACGCAATCGACCGTATGGAAAGCGCTTGCGGCATCTTCAGTGTCTCGTTCGTGGTTTCATCAAACATGGGGGAGTCTCCCGAACGGCTGCGGCTTGCATGCCGCCATCCGCCCTGATCGGTTGTTCTTCCGGTGTTTCGAGGCTCGGCACTTCGATCTCCAGAACGCCGTGGCCCGTCATGAGCCTCTCGATCAGCGTCCATTGGCGCTGGAACGCCGCGACGCAAGCGGGATCGAAATGGCTGCCGCTCTGCGCGACAACATGCGCATAGGCCTCTTGGGTCGACCACGCCTTCTTGTAAGGACGCTCGGAGCAGAGAGCCTCAAAGACGTCCGCAATGGCGACGATACGGGCTTCCAGCGGAATGCCATCGCCCGACAAGCCGTGCGGATATCCCGTTCCATCCCATTTTTCGTGATGGCCGCCTGCAATCGCCTCGGCTATGCGCAGCAGATCGGATGAACCGTTTTCGAGAATCTGCACGCCGATACCGACATGTTTTCGCATTTCGGTGATCTCATCAGGCGTCAGGCGACCCGGCTTCAGCAGCACGCTGTCGGAAATTCCGATCTTGCCGACATCGTGCAAGGGTGCCGCGAGATAGATCATGCGGCAATGCTCGTCATCGAGGCCGAGATCCTTTGCCATCAGCATGCTGATTTGCGCGACGCGGGAAATATGGTCGCCGGTGTGGCCGTCGCGGAATTCGATGGCCCGCGCCAGGCGCCAGATGATTTCTTCTTCGCGGGCCGCGAGTTGCCGGGTGGCCTTGCGCACCTCATCCACAAGGCTGCGCGCCTGTCCGGCAAGATCGCGCTGCGCCTTGCGCAAGGCGAGAAGGTTGCGCACCCGCGCCTTCAGCTCCACCGGGTCAAAGGGCTTGTGGATGAATTCCGTGACACCGCTCTCTATCGCTTCGATAAGGACAGGCCGGCCTCTTTCCGATGTGATCATGATGACAGGCACATGCGCGAAATGCTCATATGTATTCAGTGCCTTGAGGAGCTGTATGCCGTTATATTTCGGCATCGTATAATCCACCACAAGCAGATCGACCGCATTGTTGCGGCAGAATTCCAACGCCTCCGTGGGATCGGTGAAGCCCACGATGGTGCCGACATCCGGAAGCCCGCGGACCGTCGCTTTCAGGGCAACAAGAATCGACTTGCTGTCATCGACCAATACGATTTGCACTTGTCCTCGCTATCATTGGATTGCGGGCGAATAGACGCGCGAACTCCTCGGCTTTCACCGAGCGAATTCAACGGATCTGGAAACATTTTTTTGGGAAAAGACGACCGCGTCATGTGGTCATGAAAATGAAGCGCCTGCGCGAAATTCGCCTGCGAAGACAACTTCTTATATGAATAAATTGACCAGATGTTGGTTAACAGCGACTTAAGTGTGACTTATGAATACTTATAGTGAAGCGCCATCATCAGGCCTTCCAACGGGAATGTGATCCTTGCGTGGCGCCGCAGCCTCTCGGGCTGATGCGCAGACGCGCCACTAATCCTTGTTAGTATTTCTAACCTACGGAGAAGATTTCGGCCGATTGTTGCAGCGTTGATCCTCGAATAGCCTGAGACCAGAATTGGTATCAGTCAAAAGAGGGAACGATGTCGAAACGGCAGGACAAGATCAAGCTCGGGACCTTTGTTTACACGTTCGGCTTCCATGCAGCCGCATGGCGGCACCCGGCAAGCAAGGTAACGGCAGCAACCGACTTCAGCCACATGTTGAATGTGGCCAGAATTTCTGAAGCTGCCAAATTCGATTTCATGTTCCTCGCCGATTCCGCTGCGGCTGCCGTTGGTGACCCCGACGCCCTGGCGCGCAGCCCGACCAAGCAGAACCGGTTCGAACCGCTTTCTCTCATCTCGGCGCTTTCGGTGATGACGGAACGACTGGGTTTGGTCTCGACGGTATCGACGAGCTATTACGAACCCTTCAATGTCGCCCGGATTTTCGCGTCTATCGATCAGCTGAGCCGGGGACGCGCCTGCTGGAATGTCGTCACCTCCGATCATGACGAGACCGGCTACAACTTCAATCGTCAGGGTCTCGATCCTCACGCCGTCCGTTACGAGCGCGCGCAGGAATTCATCGACGTAGTGTTCGGCCTATGGGACAGCTTTGAACGCGACGCCTTGCTGCTCGATCGCGAAAGCGGCGTTTATTATGACAAGGACAAGCACCACACCCTCAATCATGTCGGCAAGCATTTTCAGGTGCGCGGCCCCCTCAACATTGCGCCTTCCGAGCAGGGGCGGCCCGTTATCGCTCAGGCCGGCGGCTCCGAGGCCGGAATGAACCTTGCTGCACGGACGTCTGAAATCGTCTTCAGCCTGGCATCCAACATCGAGAGCAACAGGGCTTTCTACCAGAACGTCAAAGGACGTATGCCGGCATTCGGTCGCGATCCCAACGATCTCAAGGTCATGCCGGGAATTGTCGTCAATGTCGGGGAGACCGAGGCCGAGGCGAAGGCAAAAGTCGATTTTCTCATCGACAGCCTGCATCCGGACGTGGGTCGGTTGATGCTTTCGGAGTTCCTCGAAGCCGACCTTCGTGGCGTTCCACTCGATCAACCATTTCCGATGGACCGGCTGCCCGCCGAGCCGAAAGGCTCGCGCAAGATGTTTGACCAGCTCGTCGAGTTCGTCAAACAAGGACAGACAGTGGGACAATTGATCCGCCACTACGCAGAACGCCACACCGGAAACGGAATAACCGGGACACCAAAACAGATCGCAGACTACATGGAAGAGTGGTTCGAAACCCGTGCCGCCGACGGTTTTATTCTTATGTTCCCGACACTTCCCGCAAGCCTGGAAGATTTCGTCCGCCTTGTCTTGCCGGAGTTGCGGCGGCGCGGACTGTTTCGTGAGGAATATGAAGGATCGACGCTGCGCGAGAACCTGGGGCTTTCGATGCCTGCCAACCGTTACACGGCCGCCAAAGGCGATAAAGAGCGCATCTGAAGGAGCCAATCATGGTGGACCAGATGAAAATGCAGGTGCCGTCTCCGGGCGCTGACCTCTTCAAATCCTCCATGCGGAATCTGGCGGGTGCCGTTTGCGTCATCACGACAGGCACGGGTGAAACACGAACCGGCTTCACCGCAACATCCGTCACAGCACTTTCTGCGGATGGCCCGACTGTGATGGTCGCACTCAATCGTGGATCCTCGTCCTGGGAAATCGTCGAGAAAGCCAGACGGTTTTGCGTCAACGTCGTCGCTGAAGGTCAGGAAAACGTCGCCCACTCATTCTCGGGTTTTAATGGCCTTAAGGGTGCCAGCCGCTACGATGGCGCCGTCTGGCACACGATGGGGTCAGGCGGCCTTGCGCTGGATGGCGCTCTGGCAAGTCTGGACTGCGAACTCGAAGACGCGATCATCCATCGATCCCATGTGATCCTGATCGGCCTCGTCCGGTCGATAAGGACACATGACGATGCCAGGCCACTTCTGTACTGGCGCGGAGAATATCAACACATCAGAAGGTGATATCCCGAGCGGTAGGCCCTTAGTCACGCACTGCGGTTCGGGGACGATGCGACAGACTGCTTTTTCGCGATCCCCATCACCCACATGTGAAATTCTCTTCCGTAGGGCTTATCGAAAACGGAACGATCCCATGCCAGATAGTAGCTCTCGGGAAGCGGAAGGCGGATGTCGAAAGGAACAACAAGTGTACCGGCCTGCAACTCGTCCTCGATCATCGAGACCTGAGCCAGCACGAAGCCGTGTCCGTTGACCGCAGCGTCGATTGCGTTGCTCGACAACGCGAAAAACAGGCTCGAGAGTTTTTCATTCACGGTCGCGCCAACCAGCTGCGCCCACTCGCTCCATTGTGGCGGACGGCTGTAATGGGCTTCCCACTCGATATTGAGCAAAGGGAATTTGAGAAGGTCGGCGGCCGCCGATAATGTCCGTCCCCCGAGCAAACGCGGCGAACATGCGGGAACCACCCAATCCGTATAAAGCGGCACGAAATGCGCGTGCACCTCTGCCCGCTTTCCATAGGTTATGCGAAAATCGCTCTGGCCGCCCGACAGGCTGGGTTCGTCATCCTTGCCGATGATACGGACATTGGCTTCCGGATAGAGAGCCTGCCACTCGAAGATCTTGCGGCCGATCCACTTGTTCACCACCGAGCTGAGCGCAGTCAGCACGATGCCGGTCTGGCTCCGCGCCCGTTCGAGAACATCGACGGAATGATTGAGCTGGCTGAAGCCTTTGGCGACTTCCTTGTGAAGAAGAACACCCCACGACGTCAGTTCCACACGGCGTCCGATACGTTCGAGGAGCGTAACGCCGAGATGGTTCTCAAGCTTGCGCACCTGTTGGCTGATGGCACTGGGTGTTACGCCCAGTTCTTTGGCAGCCGTGCTCATCGTGCCGCACCTTCCTACGGCTTCGAAAGCTTGCAGGGCATGGAGTGGGGGCATAGCCAATAGAGTATCTCCAGTTCTGCTTTTTGTTAAGTTTTTCTAAACAAAAACGCAACGAAAATCCGCTTGTCCCGCATCGCAACAAGGAAAATACTGATCCGATTAAAGCGAGAACGGGGGAAGAAAATGTTTCTCAAGAATGCTTGGTACGTCGCCACCTGGGATCACGAAATCGGACGAGACCTGACACCCGTAACGATGCTCGGCGAAAATATCGTCCTTTATCGTCTTCAGAATGGCAAGCTTGCAGCGCTCGAAGATGCCTGTCCCCATCGCAAGCTCCCCTTGTCCATGGGGCGTATCAAGGGCGACGACGTCGAATGCGGCTATCACGGACTGACCTTCGACTGTTCCGGCGCCTGCACCCGCGTACCGGGTGCAGAGCGTATTCCACATGTGGCCTGCGTCCGCTCCTACCCGGTGGAGGAACGTTACGGGCTCGTCTGGGTCTGGATGGGTGAGGCCGCGAAAGCCGATCCCGCAGAGATTTTCCGTGTCGAACATTTCGGTGATCCGTCCTGGGGCGTCAATCGCGGCGAGTCGATGACGATCAACTGCAATTACCTCTACATGACGGACAATCTGCTGGACCCATCCCACGTCGCATGGGTGCATCAGAGCTCGTTCGCCAGTTCCGCCTGCGAAGAAACGCCATTGGAAACAACGGTGAAAAGCGATGGCGTCGTCGTCTGGCGCTGGATGCTGGATTCAGATCCAGCCCCCTTCTACGCACCGTTCCTGCAATTTGAGGGGAAATGCGATCGAAAACAGCATTACGAGGTTCGCTACCCCAGCAATGCCATCATCAAGGCCATCTTTGCACCATCAGGCTTCGGTGGCGAAGGCCGCGAATTGCCAGCCAATACGTTCTTGATGGACAGCTACAATTTCATGACGCCAGTCGATGAGAACCGCACGAAGTATTACTGGTTTCAGATGCGAAATTTCGCGCCCGACGACCCGGACGTTTCAGCGCGCTTCGCAACATCCGTACGCGGCGCATTCGAGGAAGACCGTGTCGTGCTGGAGGCGGTCCACCACGGGATCGCGAACAAGAAGACTCCAAACCTCGATCTGAAGATCGATGTCGGACCGCTGCGGTTCAGACGCAAGCTTTCACAGATGATCGATAGCGAGACCATGAATGTCGTCGCTGCCGCGGAGTAAGCGCCTGCGCCGGAATGACTAACGATATGGTCTTCGCCTGCTCAAATGGGTCAGGCGGAGATGGCAAAAAAATAATAACCGGGAACATAGCTGGTGATCGGCAAAAGCCGACGCCCGCCACAAATCGGGAGTATCCTTGATGCGCCACATCAGGCAGCCTGAGCTCTATTCAGTGGACTATAATGTGCTGCGGCAACGTTTTCTTTCCGCCGCGCGCCGGTCGAATGCTGCGTTGTTCGAATATAAGCATCCATTGCATGGCCCAGGTGGAGAGCACCTTTTCACGGATGTTGCATATCTGGGCGAACGCAACGCGTCAAAAAAACTCGTCATCTTGTCCGGCACGCACGGAGTTGAGGGGCAATTCGGATCGGCTAGCCAGGCTGAATGGCTTGCCGCAAATAACCCTTTACCGCTTCCTCCCGATACGGCTGTGGTGATGATCCATCTGATCAACCCGTGGGGAACAGCATGGAGCCGACGGGTCAACGAGGACAATGTCGATCTCAACCGAAACTTCGTTGACTGGAAGAGAGCCGTTCCACGAAACGAACGATACGCCCCACTCCATAATGCATTTGTCTGCGCCGAGTGGGATGGACCCGATCGTGACCGTGCCGATCAACTGCTGAGAGATGCCAAGGCCGCTTTAAATGGTCACGCCGGGATCGCCGCGATTATCGAAGCAGGCCAATACGACTTTCCAGACGGACTGTTTTATGGCGGCAACGGCCCGACATGGTCGAACCGCACCCTCAACGATATCTTGAGCACTTTCGTCAGTGGCGCGTCGAATGTCGTCGTCTTCGATCTTCACACCGGTGCAGGCCCTTACGGATATCCCGCACTGCTATCCGTGGCGGAAGAGGACCATGCCGGTCTAGAATGGGGCAGGAAAACCTATGGGCACGCACTCGCGGTCGTGATCACCGGCAAGGGCGCAACGACCGATACCGGCATTGCGGCAACGGCTACGGGCTACGTTTCAGCAGCGGTCTGCAAATCCTTGCCCGAGAGCCGCGTATTGCCGCTGGTAATCGAATGCGGAACCCTTGAAGGCTCGGTGGTGATGGACGCCGTGCAGGCGGATAACTGGCTGCATCTTTTCGGGAATATCGAATCTCCGCTTGGGCAGAAAATCAAGAAGACGCTGAGAACCGCGTTCATTCCTGACGATCCCGAATGGCAGCAGAACTGTCTTGGGACAAGCTTGCGATATTTCGACCGCGCGCTGACCGCACTTGCCTCGGTTACTCCCCCGGCTTCAAAGGGCGCGACCGCTCCGGCTTTGGTAAGCGACTGGCCACCTGCCGTGCCTCTCAATACCAAACGCCATGAACGGCCAGCCGTTGAAGTTCATGATCTCCACAAAAGCTTCGGCACGCACGAAGTCCTGTCGGGCGTAGGGCTGAGTGCCGATCCCGGTGAAGTCGTTTCGATGATCGGCTCGTCAGGGTCCGGCAAGAGCACGTTTTTGCGCTGCATAAACCTGCTCGAACAGCCCAGCAGTGGAACGATCGTCGTTGATGGCGAGGAAATACGAATGAAGGGCGGAGCGAATGGCCGTTCGCAGCCAGCAGACATGCGCCAGGTCGAAAGAATTCGCGCCCGCGTGGGAATGGTATTCCAGAACTTCAACCTCTGGCCCCACATGTCCGTGCTTGAGAACATCATCGAGGCTCCCGTCCATGTTCTTGGCGAGCGTCGCCAGGATGCAGTCGACCATGCCCATCAGTTGTTGAAGAAAGTGGGACTGTCGGAAAAGCATGCCCAATATCCCGGGCAGCTTTCCGGCGGCCAGCAGCAACGTGCGGCCATCGCAAGAACACTGGCCATGCGGCCAAAAGTCATCCTCTGTGACGAACCGACATCCGCTCTCGACCCCGAACTTGTGGGAGAGGTCCTGCGCGTGATCCGTCAGCTGGCAGAAGAGGGCAATACCATGATCCTCGTGACGCATGAAATGCAGTTTGCGCGCGAGGTATCTCACAAGATTCTCTTCTTACACAAAGGAAAGGTGGAGGAAGAGAGTACCCCGGCGGAATTGTTCACCAATCCGCGATCGGAACGCCTGCGTCAGTTTCTGTCGCGAACGTTATGACGTGATCCGCTGTGCCGGCGCTGTGTCCGGCAAATCAAACCTAACAAATAACCAAATAGGGGAATTCGCATATGAATCTGAAAGTCCTGTCACTCGCCCTGCTTCTTGCAGGCGTCAGCACGGCGCACGCTGCCGAAGGCGAATTGTCGATCGGCACCGAAGGTGCCTATCCACCATGGAGCATGGCCGATGCTGCCGGCAATGTAACCGGCTTCGACGCCGATGTCGGCAACCTGCTCTGCACGAAGCTCGCCGTGAAGTGCCGGTTCGTCGTGCAGGCCTTTGATGGCCTGATCCCTGCCCTCAAGGCGAAGCGCTTCGACGTCATCATCTCCGGGATGTCGATTACCCAGGATCGAAAAAAGGAAATCAATTTTTCGGTCGGATATGCTGAGCTGGCAAACATGTTCCTCGTTCCCAAGACGTCCGATCTCGCCGGCATCAAGGATATCGACACTTTGTTGAAAGGCTTGGACGGCAAGACGATCGGCGTTCAAACCGGCACGACGCACGCCCATTTCATCGAAAAGCGGGTGCCTAATGCCAATCTCAAAACCTACGACACGCTCGATAATATGCAGATCGATCTCGCAAGCGGCCGCGTTGAGGCAGCATTTGCAGACGCCTCTGCACTTCAGGATTTTCTCGCCAAGCCCGAAGGCAAGGACTTTCAGTTTGTCGACGTGAAAGTTCAGAGCAAATTCGATTCCACCCTCGGCGAAGGGATCGGCGTCGGAATTGCCAAGGAGAACACCGAACTGAAGACGAAGATCGACAAGGCACTGTGCGAGCTCGTCGCGGATGGTTCAATCGGCAAAGCGAGCCAGAAGTGGTTCAAGATGGATATCTCCAGACCCTGCAACTAAGACGCCTGCCCCGCTCTTCCCAGAAGTGCGGGGCAACACTCAATCGCAACCTGACAGCTTGCGCACGGTCGAAGACGCTGACGATGCCTGCTGCCAAAAAGGCAAGGGAGTGCGCAGCAAAACCAAGGCAAATCCAATGGAGTCTAGTCTGATCCTAGTTTGGCAGGGTGGTTGGATAAGAGCCATTCTGCAGGGAGCCGCAATAACGATTGCCGTCGGTACGGTCAGCATGCTTGTCGGTGCGTTGATCGGAACCTTGTGCGGGGTCATCAAGTGGGCGCGGATATTCCCGCTGACACTTGTGGTAGACGCCTATACCTCTCTCGTGCGGGGGGTGCCTGAACTGCTTATCATCTATCTGCTGTTCTTTTCTTCCGTGCAATTCGTGACACAGGTTGCCACAGCTTTCGGATATGCTGCCCTTGCGGACAGCGGATATGCCTTCATCATTGCCATCATTGCCATCGGTACGATTTCAGGCGCCTACTCGACCGAGGTTATCAGGGGAGCATTGGCTTCCATCCCGACGGGACACATAGAAGCTGCGCGCGCACTGGGGATTCCCGGGCGCCGTATCTTCAGGCGCATCATCATCCCGCAAATGCTACGCATTGCCATCCCCGGTATGAACAATGTCTGGCAGACAACCATCAAGGACACGGCACTGGTATCGGTTGTCGGGCTACAGGAACTGATGCGCGCCGCCTCGGTTGCCGCCGGTAGCACCCGCAATCCCCTGATTTTCTTTCTTATCGCAGCCGTCGTGTATTTCGCGATCACCATCATAAGCCAGGCTGGATTCGACAGGGTCGAACGCCTGGTGAGACTAAGGGCGAGGAAGTAACGCGATGGATATCGAATTCCTGAAAACATCGATGCCTTTCCTCTTGAAAGGGCTTTCCACAACGGCGACCATAACCGCGATATCTGTCGCGATCGGTTTCAATCTCGGCCTTGGTCTTGCGCTCATGCGGCTGTCCGAAAACCATTTCCTTGCCGGGTTTGCAAAATATTACAGCATGGTCTTTCGCGGGACGCCGCTGCTTGTACAACTGTTCCTGTTTTACTACGGGCTTGGCCAAATTGGATTTATCAAAGGCAATGCCATAACGTGGTGGGTGATTAGTGATGGTGCGCGCTGCGCGGTCATGGCGATGGCGCTCAACACAGCCGCCTATACATCGGAGATTCTGCGAGGCGGATTATTATCGGTTCCCGCGGGTCTCAAGGAAGCGGCCAAAGCCACGGGAATGTCACCATTTATGCGTTTCCGCCGGATCGAATTCCCGCTCGCCATTCGCCAGGCTCTGCCGGCTTACGGCAATGAGCTGATCCTCGTCGTCAAGGGTACGAGCCTTGCCTCGACAATCACGGTTCTCGAGATCACGGGATATGCAAAGCGCCTGATGAGCCAGACATTCGCGATTTTCGAGGTTTTCGCCTTGGCGGGTGCCATCTACCTCGTCATCAACCTCACCCTCGTCATGCTCATCCGCATGCTTGAGGCACATCTGATGCGTCACGAAGCGCGCTGAAGGCCAGTAGTCTCGAAACTTACGACTGCCTGTCACGCGCATTTATGGACTATATCGCCGCCTGGACAGCCAAAAAAATGGCGTTCTGGCGAACTGAAACGTAGTCGCCCATATCGTGTCCGCGCCGCGCGCCTAAAGAGCGCGGCGTTGTCATGTCAGCCGGTGACTTTGCCGGGGTTAAGAGTGTATCCGCCATCGATTGCGGCCTTGATCTGCGTCATCAAGGCAAATTTTACCGGGTTCGCTGTCTCCCGCAACGCATGAATGCGTTTGGAGCCTATCCCATGTTCCGCCGAGAACGAACCACCCGATTGCGTCAGGTCGCGGTACAGAACGGATTCAATGGCAGCAATCTTGGCGGGCGTCAGAGCTGCCCCGGCTGCATTGAGAACAATGTGAAGATTGCCATCGGCAATGTGGCCGAAGAGGTAGGGATCGAGGAGAGGAGCGATTGACCGAAGCTCCGGTACGCAGCGAGCCACATATTCTCCGATCTGCGACAAGGGGACGGAGACGTCAAAGGACGGCGCAGCCGGATATCTGCGATAGATAAGGTCCGTGTCCTCCCTCAGACGCCACAACTCTGCTTCCTGCGCCTTCGATGTTGCGACGACAGCGGACACGTTCGGATAGGTTTCATACAGCTCCTCGTAAATCCGGCCGAGCTCCATCTGAAGCTGTTCCTCGTCACCGCCGCCCAGAGACATGATGAGGTTGACGGGATAGTCAGGGGCATAATCTGCCGCCGACCAAAGGTGCTCGCCCGCCGTCAGGGCGAAAAACGAATTCCAGATCGCTTCCGCCGCACACATGTGGCCATACCTCACGGACAACCCCAGCCTGGTTGCCTCAAGAGCCGCTTCAACGGAGGGAAGCCCAAAAAGTGCGGTGGCGGTTGCTGCGGGAACAGGTTCAAGCTTGATGGCAACCCTGGTCACAATACCAAGCGTACCCTCGGCCCCGATGAAGAGATGCTTCAGATCGTATCCTGCGGCGTTCTTCACCACGCGTGTCAGGTCGGAATATATCGAGCCATCAGGCAATACGACTTCCAGTCCGAGCACGCGATGTCGCATCACCCCATATCGAAAGGCAGAAATCCCGCCGGCATTGGTCGAGACCATTCCGCCAATCGTGGCAGAACCACGCGATGGCAAGTCGATGCCTGGCTCGAGACGATGCTCCGATGCGGCCGCCTGCAACGCTTGAAGCGTAACGCCCGCCTCCACAACGGCAACCCGCTCATCTGGATAGATTTCCACGATCCGGTTCAGCCGGGCGGTCGACACCACGATTTGACCGGGGACGGACACACCCCCGCCAACAAGCCCGGTTCGGCCACCCTGTGGTACAACCGATATACCATGGGCAACCGCAGTTTTTATGATCGACGCAACCTCGTGCGGAGATGAAGGGAAAGCAACCGCATCCGCACCGAAATTCGCAGGCGTTACGCCATAATCGAGATTGGCAACGGCATCACCGCGTTTCAGGTTCGACAGGCCGATAATCTGGTCGATTTCATTGAGAAACGCGGCGGACAAATCCCGTGTTGAGGCGGTATTGTGTTCGATCATGACGCGACTTTTGCCTCAGGAAGCTTATCTTTGAGTGAGCGTAACGCTTCGAGAAAACGGTCGTTTTCCGCAGGAAGCCCGACGGTCACACGAATGAAGCTGGCGAACTCCGGTTCTTTCCAGGGTTTGACGATGACGCCATGGGACAGGAAATGATCGAAAGCGATCGAACTGTCGCAACCAACATCGATGAAAAGAAAATTCGTCTGAGAGTCCGGAACGAAAAGATCAAGCGAGGCGATTGCCGCAGCCATGCGCCTGCGCTCCTTGACGACGCTTTCGACTGAAACCCGCATCCAGTTTTCGTCATCGAGCGCGGCAACTGCGGCCAATTGCGCGGCTGCATTGACGTTGAACGGTGTTTTTGCAGATGACATGGCCTGTGCCAGCCGCTCATCGGAAGCCACGGCATATCCGACGCGCAACCCAGCCAGCCCATAGGCCTTCGAGAAGGTTCTGAGCACGACCCAGGAGATTGCGCTGTCAGCCAGTGTCTTAAGCCCATCTGGCGTATTCCCATCGCAGAATTCGAAATAGGCTTCGTCGAAAACAAGCAACGTCTCTTTCGGGACAGCTGCAATGAGGCCTGAGAGCTGATCCTGTCGCAACGCAGGGCCCACGGGATTGGAAGGCGAGGAGATGAAGAATATCGATGGCTTTTCGCGCAATGCGGTCGTCATCGCCTCAAGATCGAACCGAAGATCCTTCGTCATCGGTATCTTGATGATTTTCGCACCATTTGCTCTGGGCTCGATTTCGTGAAGGCCGAAACCAGGTATCATCGCGACCACGTTAGCATCCGGACGCAGGACCGCGCGACAAACGGCAGCGATCATCTCTTCGGAGCCGTTTCCAATGACAATCCGGTTTCCGGCAACGCCGAGCTTTCGACTAAGCGCATCACGCAAGATCACACAGGCAGGATCCGCATAGCGTGAAGGGTCGAGACTGGCCAGCGCAGCGGTTACCTTCGGAGAGCAACCATATGGATTCTCATTGCTGGCAAGGGCCGCAATATCGGTCAAACCCGTCTTGCTTCGCGCAACGGCGATATTCATTCCAGCATTATAAGGCGGGAGTTCAGCAACGTGCGGGTTGAGTCTGAGTGTATCGGCCATGGGTTGATCTCGCTGATTTGGATAAACGCTGGAATCTGGTTTCAGAGGTCGAGTACGACTGAACTCACGGGCTTGGAACAACAGAGGAGAATCTGCCCGGACGGCACGTCATCCAGCGGCTCTTCCACATATTCAACGTCGCCGGACACAAGGTTTTGGACACAGCTGCCGCAGACACCCGCGCGACAGGAGAATGCTGGCTCAATACCCCGGCTCTCCAGAAAGCTCAGGATGGATTCCGAGGCTGAATCCCACTCGAATCTGGCATTTGACTTTCCAAGAACGATCTCGATGCCGGAGTACTCAGACTCTGACGCCACCGGAGCAACAGGGAGGCTGAGGTTTGCTCCCTTCTTCGGCTGCGAAGGCGAAAGCAGGGAGGCAGGCCCGAAAAACTCGTAGGCAATCTTGCTTTTCTCCAAGCCGAGGGAGAGGAGCAGGTCATACATCGCCTGCATGAACGGCGGTGGTCCGCACATATAGACTTCGTAATCGTCCAGCGGCAGAAACGACTGCAAGGTCTCCCGCGTGATGAAACCGGCGGAATGGAATAGCCCGGCATTGGCATCCTCGTCGGTCGGAAAACGATAACAGTAATGAATATGGACGTTGCTGCGCTGTTCAGCGAGCACCCGTACTTCTTCACGCAGCGCATGGGTAGCAGCACCGTCGCAGGCATGGACGAACCAGACGGGCCGATCGCTTTCCGCAACCAAGACCTTCAACATGGAAATCGTAGGTGTCAGCCCGACGCCACCGGACAAGAGAATAACCGGTCGCTGACTGGCCTTGTCGAGTTTGAAGGCACCACGCGGCCTGTCAATATGGATGACCGCACCCTCTTCAACGGCGTCATGGAGCCAGCACGAAACAAGACCATCGGCCATATCGGGCGTTAAAGCGGCTTCCCGTTTCACGGTAATACGATAGACCCCGATCTCATTTGGTCCTGACGAAACCGTGTAATTCCGGACAAGCGGTTCTTTGCCTTCGGGATGAGGTATCTGGATCGTCAGAAACTGGCCCGCCTCAAAAGTACACCAATCCGCAGGATCAACAGGCGTGAGGTAAAAAGACGTGATCGTGGCACTCTCGCGCACCTTGCGCTTTACCTCGAACGGGCGAAAACGTGGATCCAGGCGGGTCGTCATGATTTGCTTGTCCTGATGATTTCAATAGCCGGAAATCTACAGATCGCCTCGAAAGCCCTCCCCGTGAGATCGCTCAAGGCTTGCGTCAACCTGCAGACGGTCAAAGGTTTTCGCGGGAGGCAGAACTTCCTCAAAAACTCGCTGGCAATTTGGTCTTCACCAATTTGCAGCCCCAAGGCCCCACCTCAATTTATCCCTCTGACAAATCTCATTATTTGCGCGTCAACAAAGAGAGACAATCCCGCCACAGATGGGTTTTTGTTTAGAAAAGCTAAAGTATGGGGGTTTGAATTGGCGCGAGCAACTCTGGATTTGCGCCCTCGTTTTTTACCGGGATACGCCAAAGCAGAACGTGGTCTTCAGAACCAATCGTTAGATAGTTGCAAAGTGCTCCGCGAGCAGGATCGACCGCTGCACGCTATCATAGCCCCACGTGGCTATACCGCGAGCAATTCATTTGCGGTATCCAAGGCCCTAAACGCAAGGCGCCCTCCGGGATGGGAGGGCTTTGTTGTTGATAGTCTTGAAGATATTGGTTGCGGGGGCAGGATTTGAACCTGCGGCCTTCAGGTTATGAGCCTGACGAGCTACCGGGCTGCTCCACCCCGCGTTACCAGCGTAAATCCCTATGGGATTTATCGCGACTGCATCACAGGGAGGCTGTGATGTATATTGCCGGAGCAAATTGCCGAAGGCGATTTGTCTCCTTTAAGGGACGCACGAGGCGTTTTCCTTATGTTTTCATGTTACGCAATGCAAAAAGGCCGCTTTGAGCGGCCCTTTGTATCGGCTGGGCCGAAGAGTTTGCTTGAGAAGATATTTGTTGCGTTTTGCAGACCTGGCAGCGACCTACTCTCCCGCGTCTTGAGACGGAGTACCATTGGCGCTGGGGCGTTTCACGGCCGTGTTCGGAATGGGAACGGGTGCAGCCGCCCCGCGATAACCACCAGGTCGGCAAAACGCAACACAGTTCATGTTTTCACATGAGTGTTGTTTCGAGAAGCTGGGAAGCTTGCGCTTCATTTAATTTAACACGTCTTTCTGCGACCTTCCCGTATGTTTGCCATACAGACCAGAGGTCGTCGCGCCCTGTGGCGCGGCCCGTCCGGAGCGCTATGCGCGTCAGGACAGAACAGATGATGCTCATCTTTGATGAGCATGAACAATGGGAACGAAGAAGTCGATCGAGCTATTAGTAACGGTAAGCTTCACATGTTGCCATGCTTCCACACCCGTCCTATCAACGTGGTCGTCTTCCACGGCTCTGATAGGGAACACTCGTTTTCAGGTTGGTTTCCCGCTTAGATGCCTTCAGCGGTTATCCATTCCGTATATAGCTACTCTGCTATGCCCTTGGCAGGACAACAGATCCACCAGAGATACGTCCATCCCGGTCCTCTCGTACTAGGGACAGATCCTGTCAATATTCCTACACCCACGGCAGATAGGGACCGAACTGTCTCACGACGTTCTGAACCCAACTCACGTACCGCTTTAAATGGCGAACAGCCATACCCTTGGGACCTGCTCCAGCCCCAGGATGCGATGAGTCGACATCGAGGTGCCAAACAACCCCGTCGATATGGACTCTTGGGGGTCATCAGCCTGTTATCCCCGGCGTACCTTTTATCCGTTGAGCGATGGCCCTTCCACACGGGACCACCGGATCACTATGACCGACTTTCGTCTCTGCTCGACTTGTCAGTCTCGCAGTCAGGCGGGCTTATGCCATTGCACTCGACGACCGATTTCCGACCGGTCTGAGCCCACCATCGCGCGCCTCCGTTACTCTTTCGGAGGCGACCGCCCCAGTCAAACTACCCACCATACACTGTCCCGGATCCGGATAACGGACCGCGGTTAGACATCCACGAAGATAAGGGTGGTATTTCAAGGATGGCTCCACAAGAACTGGCGTCCCTGCTTCAAAGCCTACCACCTATCCTACACATGCCTTGGCGAATGCCAGTGTAAAGCTATAGTAAAGGTGCACGGGGTCTTTCCGTCTGACCGCAGGAACCCCGCATCTTCACGGGGAATTCAATTTCACTGAGTCTATGTTGGAGACAGCGGGGAAGTCGTTACGCCATTCGTGCAGGTCGGAACTTACCCGACAAGGAATTTCGCTACCTTAGGACCGTTATAGTTACGGCCGCCGTTTACTGGGGCTTCAGTTCAGAGCTTGCACCCCTCCCTTTAACCTTCCAGCACCGGGCAGGCGTCAGACCCTATACGTCGTATTGCTACTTCGCAGAGCCCTGTGTTTTTGATAAACAGTCGCTACCCCCTGGTCTGTGCCACCCCATCATACTTGCGTAAAATGGGGTCACGCTTCTTCCGAAGTTACGCGTGCAATTTGCCGAGTTCCTTCAACATAGTTCTCTCAAGCGCCTTGGTATACTCTACCTGACCACCTGTGTCGGTTTCGG